>CAVXBE010000010.1:0-10796 GCA_963759925.1 uncultured Alphaproteobacteria bacterium | reverse complement strand
CACCAAACAGATGGGGTGATTGGGGTCTCAACCTGAGGGTGGCTGCTCCGTTCGGGATGTTGGAACGTGGTCCGTGTTGAGCGGCCACAAGCATCGGGAAGGAGCAGCCATGAACTATTATGCCGGACTGGACGTGTCACTGGAAGAGACAGCGATCTGCGTTGTCGATGGAACAGGGCGGATCGTGAAGGAGGCGCGGACGGCGAGCGAGCCTGTCGCTTTGGCTGCGGCCTTGAACCAGTTCGACCTGCCGCTGGAGCGCATAGGCCTCGAGGCCTGCTCGCTGACGGCCTGGCTTCATGAAGGGCTTCGCACGGCGGGCTTGCCGGCGATCTGCATCGAGACGCGCCAGGCCAATGCGGCGATGAAGACGATGCCCAACAAGACCGACCGCAACGACGCCCGCGCTCTGGCGCAGATCATGCGGACGGGCTGGTTCCGGCAGGTCCACGTCAAGAGCCGCCAATGCCGGCTGTGGCGCTCGCTTTTGGTGGCGCGCCGCACTGTGCTCAACGAGATGCGCTCGATCGAGAATGTGGTGCGGGCGATCCTGCGCGAGGCCGGCCTCAAGCTCGGCACGCCCGGCCGTCCGGCCTTCGCTGGGCGCGTACGCGAATTGGCAGGTGACGATCCGGTGGTGATGCAGCTCGTCGAACCACTTCTTGCGGTGCTGGCCACCATGCTGGGCGCGCTCGCCAAGCTGACGAAGCAGGTGATGGATCTCGTCAAGAAGGAGGCGGTCTGCCGGCGGCTGATGAGCGTGCCGGGCGTGGGGCCCATTACCGCGCTCGCATTCCGGGCGACGATCGACCGACCGGATCGGTTCAAGCGGTCCCGCGATGTCGGCGCCCATCTTGGCCTGACGCCAGCGCGCTACCAGTCCGGCGAGACCGACATCCAGGGCAAGATCAGCCGGTGCGGCGACGAACTCGCCCGCACCGCTCTCTACGAGGCGGCGCACACGCTGCTGGTGCGGAGCAAAAAGTGGTCGAGCTTGCGCGTCTGGGGGATGAAGATCGCCAAATCGCGCGGCATGGCCCGCGCCCGCGTCGCGGTCGCCCGCAAGCTCGCCGTTATCCTCCATCGCATGTGGAGCGACGGCGCCGAGTTCCGCTGGGGCAAGGACCCCGCCAACTGCGCCGCGGCCGCAGCCTGACGCCACCGCCCCGAAACGGGAGGACCAGACACAACACATGATCCCGAAAGGGTGAACCGGATCGTTCCCGTGGGGACGATGGGCAAGGCGATCTCGTTGAGAGTCCAGAACCTGCGGGCGCAAACCCCAAGGTCGTGAAACAGATTGAGACGCCTCCCTCCTGACCCCATCATGCGGCGGCCAAGCGCCGACCGCGAAGAGAAGCGTGTGACCCACGGGACGACACAAGCCGGATCGAAAACGAACAGAAGCAGCTTGACCTCAACGACCCCAATCAGAGAGGGCTCTTAAAAATCGCTAGCGAGACCTTTGACCTCCCAATCATCATAGCGCGCCGGGTCGAGACCACCCCGGCCATTGATTTCGCGCGTCTGCGCCAGCTCCGCCCGCTTGGCGTCCAGCGCTTCGCGCCGCGCCTGAGCCTCCGCCAAAGCGCGCTGCGCCGCGGGCGAGAGCGGCTTTTCAGGCGCAGCCCCCTCGGACGCCGCCGCACCGTCAGTCTGATCCGCACTATCAGGATTCATGGCACTCTCTTGCAGGATGGGCATCGTCTTCACCACATAAGGCCGCAACAGGCTTCAGGGGAGGGGTACAGCCCCAAGCCGATCGGCTAAACGGGGAGTTTCGATGAATTACGTCCGCACCTTCATGCTGATGGCCGGCCTCACGGCGCTGTTTGGCGCGGTCGGCTATCTCCTTGGCGGCACCGGCGGCATGCTGATCGCGCTGGCGATCGCGGCCGCGACCAATCTCTACAGCTATTGGAACTCCGACAAGCTGGCCCTGGCTGCCTATAACGCCCAGCAGGTCGATGAGCGCAGCGCGCCGGAGCTGTACGGCATGGTGCGGGATCTGGCGGCGCGGGCCAACATGCCGATGCCGCGCGTCTACCTGATCCAGGAAGACCAGCCCAACGCCTTCGCCACCGGGCGAAACCCTGAGAATGCCGCCGTCGCGGCGACCACCGGCATCATGCGGACCTTGAGCTATGAGGAGCTCGCGGGCGTGATGGCGCATGAGTTGGCGCACATCAAGAACCACGACACCCTGACCATGACGATCACCGCCACCATGGCGGGCGCGATCTCGACCCTCACCAGTTTCGGCATGTTCTTTGGCTCGCGTGAAAACCGGCCGGGCCTGCTCGTGCAGATCCTGGTCTCGCTGCTGGCGCCGCTCGCTGCGATGGTGATCCAGATGGCGATTTCCCGCTCGCGCGAATATGAGGCGGACAAGCTCGGCGGCGAGATCGCGGGCAATCCGGTGTGGCTGGCCGACGCCTTGGCCAAGATCGCCGGTGCGGTCGATCATATTCCAAACGAGACGGCGGAGGCGAAGCCTGCTACGGCCCACATGTTCATCATCAATCCCTTGAGCGGCCGCGGCATGGATAACCTCTTCTCGACCCACCCCGACACCGGCAATCGCATTGCCGCGCTGATGGAGCAGGCGCGCGCCATGGGCGTCGGCAGCCGGAGCCAGAGCCAGGGTTTTGCGGCGCAGGCCCAGCAGAGCCCCTGGGGCGGCCGCCAGCGCGGCCCGTGGGGCTGATCATGGCGGGACAGGTGCAAGAGAACGAGACACAGGCTGCTGCAGCCGGCGAGCCGGCACGCGACAATGCTCCCGGGCTGCCGGCACGGCGGCTGGCGACGCGGCTAATCGATGAGGTGCTGAAGGCCAGGCTGGCGCTCGACGAAACCTTCGAGCGCGTGGCGCCGGAGTACAAGCTCGATGCCGCCGATGCCGGTCTGGCCCGCGCCATCGCCATCACGGCGTTCCGGCATCTCGGCACCATCCAGTACGCGATGAACCAGCGGCTGGAGCGCGGCAGCCCGCGCAGTTCCGGCCTGTTCGAGCCGATCCTGGTCGCGGCAGCGGCGCAGATCCTGTTCCTCGACGTGCCCGACCACGCCGCCGTCGACCTCGCCATCCGGCAATTGCACGAGGACCCCCGTGCCGCCCGCTATGTCTCGCTCGGCAACGCGGTGCTGCGGCGCCTCGCCCGCGAGCGCGACGCCGTGCTGGCGGAAGCGGCCGATCCTTTTCTCGATACCCCGGACTGGCTGGCCGATAGCTGGCGCGATGTCTATGGCGAGACCGTCGCCGCGCAGATCGCCCGCAGCCATCGTGACGAGCCGCCGCTCGACATTACCGTCAAGCAGGATCCCGAGCATTGGGCGACGCAGCTGGACGGGCTGCTGCTGCCGACCGGCTCGATCCGCCTGCGCGAACGCGGCAGTATCCCGGCGCTGCCCGGCTTTGCCGAGGGCGCCTGGTGGGTTCAGGACGCAGCCGCCGCTTTGCCGGTGCGCCTGCTCGCGCCGCAGCCGGGACAACGCGTGGCCGATCTCTGCGCTGCGCCCGGCGGCAAGACCGCCCAGATCGCCGCCCTCGGAGCGGAGACCACGGCGGTCGATCGCTCGGGACCGCGCCTGCGCCGGCTCAAGGCCAATCTCGAACGCCTCGGACTGACCGCGACCGTCGTCACCGCCGATGTGACGAACTGGCAGGCCGAGCCATACGATGCCGTCCTGCTCGACGCCCCCTGCAGCGCCACCGGCACCATCCGCCGCCATCCCGACGTGGCCTGGACCAAGCTGCCGGATGATCGCGAAAAGCTCGTCGCCCTGCAGACGCGGCTGCTCGATGCGGCTGCCCGCTTGACCAAGCCGGGCGGTAAGCTGGTCTATTGCACCTGTTCGCTTGAGCGGGACGAGGGTGAGGCCCAGATCGAGGCCTTCCTCCAGCGTCATCCCGAGTTCGCGCGGCAGCCGATCAGCCCCGAGGAAATCGGCGGCATCAGTGAGGCGATCAATGCCGAGGGCGACCTGCGCACCCTGCCCCATCAGCTTCGCTTTGAGTCGTCTCGCTTGTCCGGATGGTCAGGATTTTACGCAAGCCGTCTGATCAGGTTATGACGGTAGCCGGATTCGCATGGCGTGGGGACGCCATGGCCGGGGTTGGGGCAAGCGTGAACGTTGAGTGTCTGGTCTGAGCGAGGGGGACTGGCCCAGGCTGCCGTCGCGCGCGCCGCGCTGAAGACGCGCGGCCAATGCGTCGGTCTGATGCGCAGGCTGCTGCCATTTCGGCGCAAGCCCGCGACCCGCCTGCTCTTTGCCCCCCATGACCTGCGCACGGCCGATCCCACCGCTGCAGCCGACATCTATTCCGGCTATTATGCCTTTGCCGGCCGCACCCTCAGCACCCATGGCGAAACGCCCTTCGATGCCGAGCCGCCCAGCGACGCCTGGGCCGAAACGCTGTACGGCTTCAGCTGGCTGCGCCATCTCCGCGCCGCCGAGACAGCGCTCGCGCGCGCCAATGCCCGCGCGCTGGTCGAGGATTTCATGGCGCGCCGGCGCGAGCGCAATCTCATCGCCCGCCGGCCGCTGGTGGCCTCGCGGCGCCTGATCGCCCTGCTCTCGCATTCGCCGCTGCTGCTGGAAGGCGCCGACCACGCCTTTTACGAGCGCTTCGTGCGCCATATCTCGCGCCTGACCGACCGGCTGACGCTGATGCTGGCCGGCGCTGTCGAGGGCCAGGCCCGGCTGCAATGCCTGATCGCCGTCTGCTTCGCCACGATCAGCCTCGATGTCCCCGATTCCCGGCGCAGGCGCTACGAGCTCGCTCTGTCCGATGAGCTCGACCAGCAGATCCTGCCCGATGGCGGCCATCTCAGCCGCAATCCGCGCCTGCTGATCGAATTGCTGCTCGATCTCCTGCCCCTGCGGGAAACTTTCGCGGCGCGTGGGCTGGAGCCGCCGCGCGGCGTCATCATGGCAATCGAGCGGATGATGCCGCATCTCAGGCTGTTCCGGCATGGCGATGGCGCGCTCGCCTTGTTCAACGGCATGGGCACCACGCCGCCGGACCTGATGGCGACGCTGGCGGCCTATGACGATGCCCGCGCCCGCCCGGTCGAGCAGGCGATCTATTCCGGCTACAGCCGGCTGAGCTGCGGCCGCAGCCTCACCATTGTTGAAGCCGGCCCCCGTCCGCGCGGCGCCTATTCGATCGAGGCCCATGCCGGCTGCCTCTCCTTCGAATTTTCGAGCGGCGCCAGTCGCATCATCGTCAATTGCGGTGCCAGCCGCCTCGGCCCGCCTGAACTGCGCGAGGCGGCGCGCACCACCGCCGCGCATTCCACCCTGACCCTGGGCAACCGCTCCAGCGCGGTCTTCGGCCTCGTGCTGGGCGAGAGGCGGATCGTTTCAGGCCCAACCGATGTCCGCGTCGCGCGGCAGGATACGGAGGCGGGCCAGGAATGGGTCGGCAGCCATGATGGCTATAGGCGCACGCTCCACGCTGTTCATACCCGGCGCCTGCTGCTGGCGCGCGACGGCGCATCGCTGAGCGGCGAAGACGAGATCACGCTGTCGCAAACCCGCAGCGACCTGCCGGCGACCTTGCGCTTCCATCTCCACCCCGGGGTCACGGCAGCGCTGGAGCCCTCCGGCAGCACCGTCCATCTCGCTCTTTCGAATGGCGAAGAGTGGCAGTTCGAAGCGCCGGGGATGCAGGTTTCCATCGAGGAGAGCCTGTTCCTGGCCGCTGCCGATGGCCGCCGTCGCAGTGAGCAGCTGGTTGTCGAGTTCGACGCGGTCAGCCAGCACCAGGTCCATTGGCGCCTGCGACGCCTGGCAATGCCGGCCCGCAGCGAGCGCAGCCGTGCCGGCGATTCCGGCGACGCTCCGATGGCCGATCCGACCAGTTGAGCCACCCCCGGCTTTGCTTTGCGCGGCGCAGCATGGTAGCCCGCGCCCACGCCATTCCTGATCGCAAGCCCGGACCCTGACACCGATGCCGACAGAGCTTCGCCGCGTCGAACGCGCGCTTCTTTCCGTTTCCGACAAGACCGGGCTGATCGATTTCGCCCAGTCCCTGCACCGTCTGGGCATCGCCCTGGTCTCGACAGGCGGCACCGCCAAGGCCCTGGCTGAGGCCGGGCTGCCGGTGACGGATGTCTCCGACCTCACCGGTTTCCCCGAAATGATGGATGGTCGCGTCAAGACCCTGCACCCCAAGGTGCATGGCGGGCTGCTCGCCATCCGCTCCGACCCGGAGCATCAGGCCTCGATGATCGGCCATGGCATCGCGCCGATCGATCTGCTCGTCGTCAATCTCTACCCGTTCGAGGCGACTGTCGCGGCCGGCAAATCCTATGAGGATTGCATCGAGAACATCGATATCGGTGGCCCGGCGATGATCCGCGCCGCCGCCAAGAACCATCATGATGTCGCGGTCGTGGTCGATGGCTCGGACTATGCGGCGATCATCAGCGAGCTGGAAACGCAGAAGGGCGCGACGACGCTGACCCTGCGCCGCAAGCTGGCCCAGAAGGCCTATGCGCGGACCGCTGCCTATGATGCGGCGATCTCGAACTGGTTCGCCGCCCATCTCGGCGAGACCGCGCCCGCCTACCGCGCGCTCGGCGGCGCGCTGGCCGAGCCGCTGCGCTACGGCGAAAACCCGCATCAATGGGCGGCCTTCTACCGCACGCCCGAAAGCCGGCCGGGCGTCTCCACGGCGCGGCAGGTCCAGGGCAAGCAGCTCTCCTACAACAACATCAACGACACCGACGCCGCCTTTGAATGCGTCGCCGAATTCGACCCGACCGCCTCGGCCGCCTGCGTCATCGTCAAGCACGCCAACCCCTGCGGCGTCGCCACCGGCGGCTCGCTGCTGGCGGCCTATGAGCGGGCGCTGGCCTGCGATCCGGTCTCGGCCTTTGGCGGCATCGTCGCGCTGAACCGCAAGCTCGATGCCGAGGCGGCGCGCAAAATCGTCGAGATCTTCACCGAAGTCATCATCGCGCCCGACGCCGATCCCGAGGCGATCGCGATGATCGCGGCCAAGAAGAACCTGCGGCTGCTGCTCACCGGCGGATTGCCGGATGTGCGCAGCGGCGGTCTCTCCCTGCGCACCGTCTCCGGCGGCTTCCTCGCCCAGGCCCGCGACAATGCCGTGGTCGATGACATGGACCTCAAGGTCGTCACCGCCCGCAAGCCGAGCGAGAGCGAGCTCGCCGATTTGCGCTTCGCCTTCCGGGTCGCCAAGCACGTCAAATCGAACGCCATCGTCTATGCCCGCGATCTCGCCACTGTCGGCATTGGCGCCGGCCAGATGAGCCGCGTCGATTCCTCGCGCATCGCTGCCTGGAAGGCGGCAGAAGCCGCCAAGGCGGCCGGATTGGCGGAAACTCTGGCCAAGGGCTCGGTCGTCGCCTCCGACGCCTTCTTCCCCTTCGCCGATGGTCTGCTGGCCGCAGCCGAGGCGGGCGCCACGGCCGTCATCCAGCCCGGCGGCTCGATGCGTGACGACGAGGTCATCAAGGCCGCCGATGAGGCCGGGCTTGCCATGGTCTTCACCGGCCACCGGCATTTCCGCCACTGAGGCCGGCATGGGCGGGCTGAAGCTGATCGGCGCCGGCTTCGCCCTGCTCGGGCTGCTGCTGGTGCTGGCGCCACGGCTGAATACGGGCCGGGCGCAGCCGATCGGCTTCGCCATCCGCCTGTTCCTGCCGCTCTGGCTGCTGGTGACGCTCATAGCCTTCGCGCTCGCCTTGCGCCGTGACGGCGCGGTGCTGGCGCAGGAGGCGCTGCTGATCGCCCCGGCCTTCGCGCTGCCGGCGCTTGCCGCAGTGTTGATCCTCTACGCCACGGGGGCACTCAGATGAGCCTGGAATCCGTCCGCGCCTTCCTGGCCGAGCATGCGCCCGATATCGCGGTGATCGAGACAGAAGCCAGCAGCGCGACCGTCGCTGAGGCCGCCGCCGCCCATGGCGTCGAGCCGGCGCAGATCGCGAAAACCCTGTCGCTGCGGATCGGCGAGCGGGTGATTTTGGTGGTGGCGCGCGGCGATGCCCGGCTGGATAACCGCAAGGCCAAGGCCGCCTTTGGCGGCAAGCCGCGCATGCTGGAGGCAGAGGAGGTGGTCGCCATCACCGGCCACCCCGTCGGCGGCGTCTGTCCGTTCGGGCTGCTCCAGCCGCTGCCGGTCTATTGCGACGTCTCGCTCAAGGCCTTTGACGAGGTCGTGCCCGCTGCCGGCTCCACCCGCAGCGCCATCCGCATCCAGCCCTTGCGCATGGCTGCCCTGACAGAAGCTGAATGGGTCGATGTCTGCCAGGACCAGTTGGATCGAAAAGCGATCTAGCGGGAAAGACCGGCAATCAGCGCCATCGCGGCTGCGGGGTTACGCGGCTTGGCTCCGCTGATCACATAGAGAAACACATCGCGCGGCGCTTTCGGCAGCGCCTTCTCAGCGACCTGCTCCAGACCCTCCGGCTGGTCTCCTGACGCCCAGGCCCGCGCCCGCGCCAGCCAGCGCGCCTGCTGGGCGCGGCTATAGCCCTCGGCCTCCTCCTCCTGCGTCCCCATGATCCGGGCATAGACGAAGGGCGCCGTGACATCCGCCATCTCCGGGAACGTGCTGTCGCCGGCATTGACCAGTGCGACCTTGTAGTGCCGCAGGAGCGCGATGAACTCCGGTGAGCGGAAGCTGTCATGCCGAACCTCGACGGCATGGCGCAGTGGCCGCCCCTCGCGCTCATGCGGCAGCAGCTTGAGGAAGGCCTCGAAATCGGCGGGGTCGAACGCCTTGGTCGGCATGAACTGCCAGTTGATCGGCCCCAGCTTGTCCTTCAGCTCGAGCAGGCCGCTCGACAGGAATTTTTCCAGTGACGGCCCGGCCTCGGCCAGCACCCGCCGGTTGGTGATGTAGCGCGAGCCCTTCAGCGAAAAGACGAAATCATCGGGCGTCTCATCATGCCAGCGGGCAAAGCTCGCCGGTTTCTGTGTGCCGTAATAGGTGCCGTTGATTTCGATGGAGCTGAGCTTGCTCGCGGCAAAGGTGAGCTCCTGCTTCTGCGGCAGCCCCTCTGGATAGAAGGTTTCGCGCCAGGGCTCGAACACCCAGCCGCCGACACCGATCCGGATGATCCCACTCTTGATGCTCATTCTGCCCTCGCCTGAAACAGCCGGCGTGGCGCCGGTGCTCACCATCAACGCCGCCACCTCGATGAAGTCGCGCGCCAGCCTTGGTTTCGCAAGGCTCGATGCCAGCCGCCGTCAGCAGAGACTTTTTCAATGCCCTTGCCTCTGTCCGGCGCACCACAATACTGCCGTAGCGTCGCAAACGGAATTAACGTCATAAAAAGATAGGCTGTCCTACGGTCAGAAATCGACACAGGACGGTTTTGTCATGATCAAATGGAACGTCGCTCGCATGGGGCAGCGCTTTCGTGACGACAGGAGCGGCAGCGTTATCCTGGTCTTCGCGCTGGCACTGGTGCCGATCATGCTTCTGGCGGGCGTTGTCATCGACTATGGACGGGCGACACAGGCCAAAGCCGTGCTCGATGGCGCAGCCGACTCCGCTGCTCTCGGCGCCGTCTCGCGCGGCTTGCGAAAAAAACCAATCTCGGCCGTGACGGCGATCGCCGAAAGCCTGTTTGACACCAATGCCACCGCCTATGCCGGCGCGGTGGCCGGGCGACAGATCACCGTCGTCGACGATGGCGATACACGGGTGGCTACCGCCACCTACACCGCCAGTGTCCCCCTGGTTTTTGGCGGTTTTTTTGGCAGCCCGTCAGTGGAGGTCAAAGGCAAGGCTGTCGCGACGCAGAGCAAAGTCGTTTACATCGACTTTTTCCTGCTGCTCGATAATTCGCCTTCCATGGGCATCGGCGCGACATCAGCCGACATGATCCGCATGGTTAACGGCACTGGGCTCAATGGCTGTGAATTCGCCTGCCACGTCACCGGCGATCCCAACAGCACTCTGTTTCTGGCGAGGCGGGCCGGGATTACCTTGCGGATCGATGTCCTCCGGACTGCAGCCCAGGAGCTGACGGACACGGCGCGCACCACCCAAATCATTCCGGACCAGTACCGGATGGCCGTGAACACGCTGGGACGTGAGTGCCGCCTCATGGACATCCCAAGCCTTTCGCCGCTGAGCACCGACATGTCACGACTGAGATCGCTACTGGGCGGCATCGAACTGATGGAATCCGTGACCGATATAAACAAGCACACCTGCACAAATCTGTATTTCGCGCTGGCGAAAATAGACTCGGTTATCGGGCCAGTGGGATCCGGCGAGGATGCGCAGCATCCGCAGAAGATCATCTTCATGGTCACCGATGGCATCAATGACTACACCAACGGCAGCAGCTGCAGCATCCAACCCATCAGGGATCAGCCGACACGTTGCATCGAGCCGATGAAGTACGGCTCCTGCGACGCCATCAAGCAGCGCGGCGTCAAGATTGCGCTGCTCTATACGACCTATCAGGTGGTCGAGAACCGGGTGCCGAAGGTCTACATTCCCGACACCCGCCGGCGCCTCGAGGATTGTGCCTCGCCGGGCCTGTTTTTCGAGGTGAGCCCGAATGAGGGCATCAGCCAGGCGATGAGCGCCCTGTTCAGGCGCGCGACCAAGCAGACGCAAGGGCTGATCGAGTGAGGTGAGACGTGGCGGCGTGAGCCTCGTCATGGCCGGGAGCATCCACTCGGCCTGACGGGGAGCGTTTCCGCCGGCTCAGCAGCGCTGAAACGTAAAAACCCCGCGGGCTCTCACCCTGCGGGGTTTTTCTATTCTGATCTGGATATGACAGCAGCTTGCAGCCAAGGAG
>CAVXBE010000009.1:0-554155 GCA_963759925.1 uncultured Alphaproteobacteria bacterium | reverse complement strand
GCGCCGGCGCTACCAGGTCGCCGCTGATCGGAGCATGACGCTGCTCCGCGGCGGTGACGCCACTGCCGCCCAGGCCCTCTACCTCAACGAGGGGCGCGACGCTTTCGAGACGGTGCGGCAGGCCCTTCACACGGTGCTCACCTTCAACATCGACGGCGGCAAAGCCGAGGGCGATGCGGCGCGGGGCACTTACGAGCGGGCGCTCTGGCTCATGCTGGGCCTGACCCTGGTCGCCGGCGCTGTCGCCATCGGGGCGGTCCTGTGGCTGGGACGCGAGGTAGTCGCTCGTGTCATCCGGCTTTCAGGGGTGATGCGGCAGCTGGCGGCGCGCGACTACGCCTTTGACCTTCCGTGCACCGCGCGTCCGGACGAGATCGGCGATCTGGCACGCGCCATGGATAGCTGCCGTGATGGCCTGCGCGAGGCGGACGCGGCGGCCGCAGCCGTTCAAGCAGAGCAGGCGGAAAAGGCGGCCCGGGCCGGGCGCGTGGACACGCTGGTGCGGGGCTTCGAGGCGGGGGCGGCGGAGGTGCTGCGCACGGTGCGCGGCGGCGGCCACGGAGCTCGACGCCACGGCCGGGGAGATGGCCGGCACGGCGCAGGACGGGGTGGAGCGGGCCACCTCGGTGGCGGCGGCTTCCGAGCAGGCGAGCGCGAACGTGGAGACGGTCGCGGCCTCCGCCGAGGAGCTCGCGGCCTCCATCGCCGAGGTGTCGCGGCAGGTGACGAGCAGCGCGGAGGTGGCGCGTCGGGCGGCGCTGGACGCGCGCGCGACGGACGAGTGCGGTGCGGGCGGCTGTCGGAGGCGGCGCGGAGCATCGGGGACGTGGTGCGGCTGATCAGCGACATCGCGGGGCAGACGAACCTGCTGGCGCTGAACGCGACGATCGAGGCGGCGCGCGCCGGCGAGGCGGGGCGTGGCTTTGCGGTGGTGGCGAGCGAGGTGAAGGCGCTGGCGGCGCAGACGGCGAAGGCGACGGAGGAGATCGGCGCGCAGATCGCGGCGATGCAGGGCGAGACGGGGCGGGCGGTGGAGGCGATCGGGGGCATCGTGCGCACGATCGAGGAGATGGGGGGCATCACCGCGCAGGTGGCGGCGGCGGCCGAGCAGCAGAGCGCGGCGACGCAGGAGATCGGGCGCGCGGTGGCGGAAGCCGCGCACGGCACGCGGGACGTCACCCGCCACACGGCGGGGGTGACCGAGGGCGCCGAGCGCACCGGCGCCGCCGCCGCCCAGGTCCGCGCCGCCTCCGGCCACCTCGCCCAGCAGTCGGAGGTCCTGCGCTCGAAGGTGAACACCTTCCTCGCCGGGATCCGCACCGCATGAGTGACGGGTCCGACCTGTCCACGGCGGTCGCGGAGCTGGAGGGTGGCGCCGTGACGGCCACGCTGCTCAGTCATGGGCTGCAAAACCTGGCCCGATTGATGGAGTACGCCGGTGCTCCCGAGGTGGCGCTCCGAACGGAGGCCATCGACATTCCAGCGCTGCTGGCACTACCCCCCGAGCAGGCCAGGGCGCTGCTTACCCAACTGCATGAGGCAGTCAACCTTCTTGGTGCTGCCTGTTGTCCAACAAGCAAGGACAGCTTCTGAGAGGTGCCCGAGCGTGAACGAAAGGGTCAAGCGACGACGGTCACCACACGTTGAACCGTTTCACCGGAGGGCGTCGCTGGTGATGCAGTAGGTCCTTCGCATGCGGTGTGATCTCCGATCCAATGGAAGCTTTCTCGAGCGCGTCGGCGCGAGCCGCCTTCTCGATCTGCCTCTCTATCCTTGCCGACCGAAGTGCCAAGGCCTGCCTTCTTGCCGCCACGTAGGCATCCTCGGCGCTGTTGAAGCCTGAGCCAACACTTACGGTGACTCCACTGTCGTCAGCCAAGCGCCAGCGCCACTTGTTGGCACCGTACCCTGCCCGCTCAACGAAAAGCCGAACCTCCTCGAAGCCGCTATCACCACGCATCGATCCCATCCCCTACTCCTTGTTCGCTTGCTTCCCCGCTGAGCCATAGTCCCGGCGTGGATCTATGATCCATTCGCGCATCAGCTAGAGCTAGCGTGCCAAGAGCATCTTCAAGGTAAGTGGATCAAACTTTGAGTTCGGTGTTGTTCGGTGCGTTGCCGCAAATATACTGACGACACTGATTTGTTGCGCTGATCCGTAGTGCCGTTTTCCTCCGCACAGTTGGTCTGTACTTTTTGCCAACACGCCACCAGTCGATCCGTTGACCCCAGCATACGGGTCCCCTGCGGATACAGAGCGAGGAAGGCAGGGCCAAGCGTCACGCCGGAGCAAAGCGAAGGTGTTGGTGGAGTGCCCGCACCCCAAACTGAATCTGTTCCGTTCCATCCTGAACCGATGACCGGAAGCCAAGTAACTGCTCGGTCCTATGCCCGCTTCGGATCTGGCATCAATCCCTATCGGTATTGGCTCATGGCTCTCGCTGTCAGGCCGTCGTTTATCTGCCTTACCGTCGCATGAACGTCGTTGGCGGGACCGGGCTTCCCGAATAGGTATCCTTGTACCTCTGTGCAGCCCTCCGCCTGCAGGAGTTTTAGCTGGAGTTCGGTCTCGACGCCTTCGGCGGTCGTGCGCATGCCAAGGCTGGTGCCAAGACCGGTGATTGCACGCACGATCGCGGCGGACGGTGTTCCGCTCACCAGTTCCCGGATAAACGACTGGTCAATTTTGATCTTATCGAACGGGAAGCTGGAGATAGCTCAGGGAGGAGTAGCCTGTCCCGAAGTCATCCATGGCAATGCGTACGCCAAGAGTGTGCAGCTGTTGCAGCGTGCTCATCGTCATCGCCCCATCCTGAAGCATGACAAATTCGGTATCTCCAACTCGAGGCGACTGGCCGCTAGGCCGCTCTCGCAAGAGCGTCAGTCACGAGTTCGACGAGCCCTGCCGCCTTGAACTGGATCGGCGAGACGTTCACGGCAACACGAACGTCTCCCGGCCAAGTGGCTGCATCGCGGCATGCCCGCCGGACCACCCACTCACCGATCGGAACAATCAGGCCCATCTCCTCGACCACCGGGATGAACTCCGCCGGTGACACCATGCCGCGCTCCGGGTGGCGCCAGCGGATCAGCGCTTCGAAGGCGCAGACTTTACCCTCGGCCAGATTGACTAGGGGTTGGTAGAAGAGGTCCAGCTCATTACCGGCCAGATCGTTTGGAACGCGCTCTTCCTGCTGGCTCTTACGCTCACAGCGGCGATGGCGGAGCAGGGAATCGCAATCGCGCAGAAGCGGCGCACCTTTGACCTCAAGGAGGTGACCGTGAACGTCGGGGATGTTCTCGATTTTTCTTAATGATGACGGTGAACTCCTCCATCACGCGTACTCTCGAGATGCAGGCTTCGCCTTCGACCTTGGAGAGCAGCCGCCTGGCTCTCGCACTCCCGTCCGCGTTAGCACCCGTGGCACCTTCAGCGTTCGTTGTGAGATCCATCCCCGCATGCTGCTAAACGTCACCGTCCAGTAGCGGCCTGCTGAAGAGGATTATCGAAGGCCAATAAGGGCGACTGCGCCACCGCTCTGGTGCGCAAGTTTGATTAGGAAGGAGCCGCTGGACCACGGAGGCCAGCACCTGGACTGGGTGACGGTGGAGTCCACCTGCGGGTGCCAAACCCGCGCTGGCGTCTAGGCGCGGTGTTGGCTGACCCAGAGGAGGGCAAGACAGCGGAGGTGTGGATGGCGAGCCTTGGCAATCGTGCCAGAAGGGGCTGTTGAAAAAAGGTCAGGACACGGCGTCAGCGCGGGTCAGTAGGTCTGCAGAGGGATTGTCGAGGCGGCCGAGACGATGGGAGGTCAGGAGATCACCGAGCCTGGTCAGGAGGAGGGAGGCCAACCACGCGCCAAACGGCGTTGCGAGCGCCGCAGCGAGGCGCTTGAGGTTCACGGCGGCCGCGGTGAGGAACGCCTGGATGCGCATGTTCTGCACACCGGCGTCCGGACGGCGCGCGCCAGACCGTGCCAGGTCTTGGCCTCGCCGTGGAACCCTTCCGAGCGCCAGCGGTGGCGCTGGTAGAGGTGCGCATCGCTCTCCGACCAGCGTTCCTTTTCGGCGGCGGGCTCGGAGCAGGGCAGGATGGTCGTCGCTGACGATCACCGCCTTGTTGGACCGCCCCCGTGAGAGACAGTCACCCCGGATCGGGCAACGCCGACACTCGGCGGCTTTGGAATAGAAGAACCGACCGTGCTTCTCGCGCCGCTGCGGGTGGAGCCTTCGTCCCTGCGGACACTTCAGGATGTCCTTCCGCCTTGTCCTCATCCTGACCCATACAACCAGAACAACCGATCGGCCCCACATGCTCCCCCTCATGCACAATAAGCGCGGCCTCATCATGGGCGTCGCCAACCAGAATTCCATTGCCTGGGGTATTGCCCGCACGCTGAGCGCACATGGCGCCGAGATGGCCTTTACCTATCAAGGCGAGGCGCTGGGCAAGCGCGTCAAGCCGCTGGCCGAGAGCATCGGCTCCAAGCTGGTGCTGCCCTGCGATGTCGAGGATATCGCCTCGGTCGACGCGACCTTCGCTGC
The DNA here is from genome assembly GCA_963759925.1 of uncultured Alphaproteobacteria bacterium. GTDB lineage: Bacteria > Pseudomonadota > Alphaproteobacteria > Rhizobiales > Beijerinckiaceae > Allobosea. The sequence continues at coordinate 549,610 of CAVXBE010000009.1, read as the reverse complement.
GCTGGATGAAGCCTGGGGTGGCGATCCCGAGCGCAACACCATCGACTTCCTGGTCCACGCCATCGGCTTCTCGGACAAAAACGAGCTGAAGGGGCTTTATGCCGACACCAGCCGCGAGAACTTCACGCGCACCATGGTGATCTCCTGCTTCTCCTTCACTGAAGCTGCCAAGCGCGCCGCCGAGCGCATGCCCAATGGCGGCAGCATGCTGACCCTGACCTATGGCGGCTCGATCCGCGTGATGCCGAACTACAATGTCATGGGCGTCGCAAAGGCCGCTCTCGAAGCCAGCATGCGCTATCTCGCCGCCGATTTCGGGCCGCGCGGCATCCGCGTCAACGCGCTCTCGCCGGGGCCCGTCCGGACCCTGGCCGGCGCCGGTATTTCCGATGCGCGCGCCATGTATTCCTGGCAGCGCGCCAATTCGCCGCTGCGCAAGTCGGTGTCGCTGGAGGAGATCGGCGGCTCCGCCCTGTATTACCTGTCGGACCTGTCGGGTGGCGTCACCGGCGACATCCATCATGTCGATGCCGGCTACCACATCACCTCCATGCCGGCGCTGGACGGATTGCGCGCGGCTGATTCCGCCGCTGGCGAGTAGCGCCACGCTGATCGCGGCTGGCTGAACGGAACCGGGCCAGCAGGCCAAGGGTTCTCTCCGCATCACAGGAGAGAACCATGGTCACGGTGAAGTACGAAGTTGTCGAGCATGATGGCGGCTGGGCCTACAAGGTCGGCGATGTCTTCTCCGAGACCTTTCCCAGCCACGATGCAGCGCTGAGCGCAGCGTCCGATGCCGCAGCCCGGCAGACCGTGTCCGGCGAAACCGACGGCATCCAGTATCAGGATCGCGATGGCCGCTGGCATGAGGAAGTCGCCAGCGGCCAGGACCGCCCGGCGACCGAGGTGATCGACGAGCCCGAGCGCTCCTGACGCGCCAGAGCCTTGGTCCGGCGCGCCAGAAGCGCCGGATCAGCGCACCGTGAAGAAGGTCAGCAGCACCTTGCTCTCCTCGCCGATCAGGCAGAGGAAGCGCCGCGGCTTGTCGGAGCGATCCGTACGCAGATAGGCCTCGCCCATGATGATGCGCTTGATCGGCGTATCCTCTACCTTCGTATCCGCGACGGCGATCGAGGCCCCATCCTCATCGATATAGATGTCCTTGATCTCCGGCTCCTTCGCCGCGATCGATTTCAGCGCGGCAGCCTTGCAGGCCGCGATCTCCGGCGACGCGGTCTTCTCCGGCGGGGTGGGGGAGGCGGGCCCCGCTGTCTGGGCCAGAACGGTGGTGGACAGAAGCAGGGCGGATAGCAGGGCAGCGCTGGTGGAGCGGTTCATCGGGCACTTTCGGGAGCGGGGAGGAGTGAGCTGAACGCGCCACCGGCCCGGATGTTCTTCTCCCATGCCCCACCACGAAAAATGGCGCGCCCTGAGGCGCGCCACTCAACCAGTTTGAAGACTCTGAAGGACGCAGAATTACAGGCCGAGCTTCTTCTTGCGCTGGCCCAGCGTGCGTAGCCGCAGCGCGTTGAGGCGGATGAAGCCGGCCGCGTCGCGGTGATCATAGGCGACGGCGCCTTCCTCGAAGGTGACGAGATCCTGGTCATAGAGCGAGTAGGGGCTGGAGCGGCCAACGACATGGACGCCGCCCTTGTAGAGCTTGAGGCGCACCTGCCCGGCCACGAACTCCTGGCTCTTGTCGATCAGGGCCTGCAGCATCTCGCGCTCCGGCGAGAACCAGAAGCCATTATAGATCAGCTCCGCATATTGCGGCATCAGCTGGTCCTTGAGATGCGCCGCGCCGCGATCGAGCGTGATCGACTCGATGGCGCGGTGGGCGCTGTGCAGGATGGTGCCGCCGGGCGTCTCATACATGCCGCGCGACTTCATGCCGACGAAGCGGTTCTCGACGAGATCGAGCCGGCCGATGCCATTGTCGCGGCCCAGCTCGTTCAGGCGCGTCAGCAGCTTGGCCGGCGACAGCGAGACACCGTCGACAGCCACCGCATCGCCCTTGTTGAAGTCGATGGTGATGTAGGTCGGCTTGTCCGGGGCATCTTCCGGCGACACGGTCCGCGAGAACACGTAATCGGGCACTTCCTGCGCCGGGTCTTCCAGAACCTTGCCCTCGGAGGAGACGTGCAGCAGGTTGGCGTCGGTCGAGAACGGCGCCTCGCCGCGCTTGTCCTTGGCGATCGGGATCTGGTGCTGCTCGGCGAAGGCGATGAGCTGCTCGCGCGAGCGCAGATCCCATTCGCGCCAGGGCGCGATCACATGGACATCGGGCTTCAGCGCATAGGCGGTCAGCTCGAAGCGGACCTGGTCGTTACCCTTGCCGGTCGCGCCATGCGACACCGCATCGGCGCCGACGCGCTCGGCGATCTCGATCAGCTTCTTGCCGATCAGCGGCCGGGCGATCGAGGTGCCGAGCAGGTAGACGCCTTCATAGGCGGCATTGGCGCGGAACATCGGGAACACATAATCCCGGACGAATTCCTCGCGCAGGTCTTCGATGAAGATGTTCTCCGGCTTGATGCCGAGCAGCAAGGCCTTCTGGCGCGCCGGCTCCAGCTCCTCGCCCTGGCCGAGATCGGCGGTGAAGGTCACGACCTCGCACTGATAGGTGGTCTGCAGCCATTTCAGGATGATCGAGGTGTCGAGCCCGCCGGAATAGGCGAGGACGACCTTCTTCACGCGCGTGTCCGTCATGGGTGCTGGTCCTGCTGGCTGGGGTCTGGCAACCCCGTCGTCAATCTGGCCTGAGCGGCCGTTATTTGAGGCTCAATGGCGCACTATCCCACGGCATCGACCGACGCAATCGGAACCTTCTGATCGATCTGGCGTCTGATCGTGATGAATCGGTGTTGACGAAGGCCTCTGGCTGTCCGCCCGACTCATATCCGCTCTTGCAGTCGCGCCCGGTGCAGCCGAAGGTTGAGACGCGCGACTTGAACCTTTGAGACCCGAGTCGGAGGCTTGATGCCGAATCGCCCAGTACTGGATTTTTGGTACGAGTTTGCTTCGACTTACTCCTGCCTCAGCGCCCTCAGGATCGAGGCTTTGGCCGAGGAGGCGGGTGTCACGCTCCGGTGGCGTCCGTTCCTGCTGGGGCCGATTTTTGCGGCCCAGGGCTGGACCAGCTCGCCCTTCAACCTGTTCCCCAACAAGGGCCGCTATATGTGGCGGGATCTGGCAAGGCGGGCCGGCCGGCAGGGGCTGACGATCATCCGGCCCGAGACCTTCCCCCAGAACTCGCTGATCGCGGCGCGTATCGCGCTTGCGGGGCGTGAAGCCGGCTGGATGCCGGCCTTCTCGAAGGCCTTGTTCCGGGCCCAGTTCTGCGAGGGCAAGAACATCGCCGAGGAAGCGGTGCTGAGCGCGGCGTTGAAGCAGGCCGGCGCCGATCCCGGCGTGGCGTTTCCGGCATCGCGCAGCGAGGAGGTCAAGGGCCGCCTCAAGGCCGAGACCGAATACGCCAAGTCGCTCGGCATCTTCGGGGCACCGACCTTCGTCACCGAAGATGGCGAGCTGTTCTGGGGCGATGACCGGCTTGAAGAGGCGTTGGACTGGGCCCGCAACGGCTGCTGATTACCCCGCGCCAGATCAGGGCGAGGCACTGCCCCACGGCCCCCGCGCCGTATCGCTGCGCATCGATGAATCCTCGACCATGGTCGGCAGCGGTCTGGCGCATGCCGATCTTCGGCGGGTGAGGTGGCAGGACCGGCATGCGGCCGCCCGCCATCTCGACCAGGGCCTGAACCCGCTTGGTGATCGAGGGATGCGTCGAGAACAGATCGGCGAAATCGTCGGGATCGTTCTCGAAGCACATATCCATGATGCCTGAGGGCACATCCTCGATATCGGCGCGGCCGGCGATCTTCAGCAGGGCCGAGATCATCGCGTCAGGGTTCTTCGTCAGCTCCACCGCTCCCGCATCCGCCAGATATTCCCGCGAGCGCGACAAAGACAGGCGCACCAGCACGGCCAGCAACCAGGCAAGCGCGATCACGGCAAAGCCGGCCAGGACCGCGAGCCCGCCGCCGCTCTTGCGGTTATTGTCGTTCGACATCCGAAGGTCGCTGCGCGAGAGGCCGCGAAAGATGATCTCACCAATCAGGGAGATCGCGCCGGCAATCACGACCGCGATGATCATCAGCCTGACATCGCCATTGCGGATATGCGTCAGCTCATGGGCCAGCACGGCCTCGACTTCCGCATCGCTGAGCTGGTTCAGCAATCCCCGCGTCACCGTGATGGTGAACTGCGCATCATTGGCGCCCGAGGCGAACGCGTTCAGAGCCTCGCTCTCGACCACGGCCAGCCGCGGCACGCTCATGCCCCGGGAGATGCAGAGGTTCTCGAGCAGCGCGTAGAGCTTGGGGTCATCGGCCCGGCTCAGCGCTGTCGACCCGGTCAGCGCGCCGATCAGCCCGACATTGATCTTGAACCCGATGAAAACCCAGGCCGCCCCCGCCACGGTCACAAAGGGGAGCCAGCGCAGGAAAGCGCCCGTCGCATCCCCGATACTGCCGCCCTCGGTCGCGCCATAGCCGATCAGGATCAGCCCGAAGCTGAACAGGTAGATCAGCAGGAACAGCCCGGCGATCAGAATGCGCGAGCGGATGCGGTTATTGCGCTGATGGCTGTAGAGCCCGAAGGCCTGACCGAACATCGCTTGCGGCTCCCGTCACGGCGCCATCGAGCCCGCTTTCAGAACTTCACGCTGGGGGGCTGGTCGAGCTGGACGCGCGCCGTCTCGCCGACATCGAAGAACTCGCGCGGGGCGAAGCCCATCTGCGACGCGAAGAGCACCGCCGGGAAAGCCTGGATGCCCGCATTATATTCGCCGACCGCATTATTGAAGAAGCGCCGGGCCGCTGCCAGCTTGTCCTCGACAGTGCCAAGATCGATCTGGAGCTGCTGGAAATTGCCGCTGGCCTTGAGGTCAGGATAAGCCTCGGCCAGGGCCAGTAACCGGCCGACGGCGCCGGAGAGCTGCTGCTCCGCCGCAGCCTGGGCTTGGACCCCGCCGGCCCCCTGCGCCGCATTGCGGGCGGCGATCACTGCATCGAACGTCTCGCGCTCATGCGTTGCATAGCCCCGGACTGTTTCCACCAGATTAGGGATCAGGTCGTGGCGTTGTTTCAGCTGGACATCCACATCCGCATAGGCCTGTCCCACACGTTGCCGCATCGCGACAAGACCATTGTAGGTTGTGATGGCATAGAGGACGACTGCAGCAAGTAGCCCGAGAATCAGCCAGCTCATCATTTCCACCATTCTTTAGGTGAGGATCGCGATAGTTGTGGCGCGGCCTCAAAAATGTACGGCAAGTAGCAAAATACGCAGCGTAAGCCCCGCAGATAAGGTCATTTCGCGACAGTTCTTAACGTACGGTCAGGGATTGCCATTTATGGTAACCAAAATCTGCTGGCGGAGGGCCGGCGTATTGGGGGGCGCAACGTGACACTCGGCATATTCGGCGGCAAAGGGCTTGCAGGCGAGGCGGCCGCCATCAGGCGCTCGCAAGCCGTGATCGAATTCGATCTCACCGGTCGCATCCTCGACGCAAACGATAATTTTCTCCGTGTCGTCGGCTATGACAGGTCCGAGGTGCTGGGCAAGCATCATTCGCTGTTCGTCGAAAGCGCCTACGGCTCCTCAGCCGACTATGCCGCGTTCTGGAGCAAGCTCAAGTCCGGCGAGCCGATCGAGGCGCAATTCCTGCGGATCGGCAAGGGTGGCCGCCGGGTCTGGCTGCAGGCGATCTATACGCCGATCCTGAACAGCGCCGGCAAACCTGTGAAGGTAATCAAGTTCGCGACCGATATCACCGCGGTCAAAAGCGCCAGTGCCGATCTGGAAGGGCAGATTGCGGCGATCAACAAGTCACAGGCCGTGATTTCCTTCGACCTGACCGGCAAGGTGCTCGACGCCAACCCGAATTTTCTCGCTGTCCTCGGCTATGAGGCGTCCGAGATCATCGGCAAGCATCACAGCCTCTTCGTTTCGGTGCAGGAGCGCAATGCGCCCGCCTATGCCCGCTTCTGGGAGAAGCTCGGTCGCGGCGAATACGATGAGGGCCAGTATCTGCGCCTCGGCAAGGGCGGAAAGGAGGTCTGGATTCAGGCGAGCTACAACCCGATCTTCGACGCGCTCGGCAAGCCTTACAAGGTGGTGAAGTACGCGACCGACATCACCCCCGGCAAGAAGGCTCAGGAGGCTCTTGAGCGGCGCCGTCGCCGAGACTCGCAGCGTCGTCCGTGCCGCGATGGACAAGGATTTGGCCCGCCGCGTCGACATGCAGGGCAAGAGCGGCGAGATCGCTGACCTCTGCGATGGCGTCAACGAGTTGCTCGGTTCGATGTCGGGCGTGATCCGCACCGTCGCCGATATCTCCCAGCAGATCTCGGCTGGTGCGTCCCGGATCAGCCATGACAGCCGGGATCTGGCGCAGCGTGCCGAGGAGCAGGCGAGCAGCCTGGAGGAGACGGCGGCGACGACCGAGGAGCTCTCGGCATCGGTCAAGCAGAGCGCCGCGCGCGCACAGGAAGCCACCGAGCTTGGCGCGCAGGCGAATGATGTCGCAAGGCGCGGCGGCAACATCGTCACCGAGGCTGTCGGCGCGATGCAGCGCATCGAGCAGGCTTCGGGCGATATCGCCGAAATCATCACCGTCATCGACAACATCGCTTTCCAGACCAATCTGCTGGCGCTGAATGCGGCGGTGGAAGCGGCCCGCGCGGGAGATGCCGGCAAGGGCTTTGCGGTGGTGGCGAGCGAGGTGCGCGCTCTGGCGCAGCGCTCCAGTGAGGCGGCAAACGATATCAAGAAGCTGATCTCGAACTCGACGCAGCAGGTCGCCAGTGGCGTCAAGCTGGTGCAGGATGCCGGAACGGCTCTGTCGGAGATCGTGACATCCTCGACCAGCGTCGCCTCCGCACTGGGCGACATCTCCAGCGCCTCGGCTGAGCAGGCGAATGGCATTGAGGAGGTGGCGAAGGTCGTCGCCCATATGGACGACATCACCCAGCAGAATTCCTCCATGGCCGAGCAAAGCGCCGGAGTGGCCCGCGAGCTCGAGCAGGCGACGGTGTCGCTGCGCGACATGGTCGCCCAGTTCAAGCTCGCCGAGGGGACGTCCAGCCATCCTGACGTTCGCATGCTGGCCGAACTGCGCCAGGCTGCGCCGCATATGGCTCCGGCCCGCCAGCCCGCCCGCAAGCCGGCGCCAGCGCCGATGCGCCGCGCCGCCGGCGGTGGCTGGTCCGAGTTCTGAAGCCCCACTCCAAAAGCCGCTGATCCAAGGGCCCGCTCCGTCGCGGGCTCTTGCTCTGAAGGCGGGTTTCCACTACGACGCGCTTGTCCGAATGGCCGTGATCGATCATGCGCCGGGAGCGGCCTCAGGGCCGGCTCCCGTTTCGTGTTTGGGGCGGACCCTTCCGATGCGGATCGAACCGACGGCCCAGCGCCGCCTGCCACAGCCCTGACGCCCTCGGCGCGGGCTTGACCCAGGCAACCTCCTCGGAGGCGCCGTCGCGCAGATCCGGCCCGCAACACCAACCCAATCGGCGCTTGCCGGTCATGCGCGGGATACGCGCCCGGCGTCAGGAGCACATATGTCAGCCGTAGAAAGCTATAATGCAGGCCGCGAGGATTTCGCCGCCCTGCTCGAAGAGTCCTTCAACCGCAATGATGCGCTGGAAGGCTCCGTCATCAAGGGCATCGTCGTCGCCATCGAAAAAGACATGGCGATCATCGATGTCGGTCTGAAGACGGAAGGGCGCGTTGCGCTCAAGGAATTCACCGGCCCCGGCCGCGACCAGGAACTCAAGGTCGGCGACGAGGTCGAGGTCTATCTGGACCGGATCGAAAACGCGCTGGGCGAAGCCGTCATCTCGCGCGACAAGGCTCGCCGTGAGGAGAGCTGGGTCAAGCTCGAGAAGGCCTTTGAGGCTCGCGAGAAGGTCTCGGGCGTCATCTTCAACACGGTCAAGGGTGGCTACACCGTCGATCTCGACGGCGCCGTCGCCTTCCTGCCGCGTTCGCAGGTCGACATCCGCCCGATCCGCGACGTCGGCCCGCTGATGGGCCAGCCGCAGCCCTTCGAGATCCTCAAGATGGATCGCCGCCGCGGCAACATCGTCGTGTCGCGCCGTACCGTCCTCGAAGAGACCCGCGCCGAGGCTCGTTCCGAGCTGGTGGCTTCGCTCGAAGAGGGCCAGGTCATTGACGGTGTCGTCAAGAACATCACCGAATACGGTGCCTTCGTCGATCTCGGCGGCATTGACGGCCTGCTCCATGTCACCGACATGGCCTGGCGTCGCGTCAACCATCCGTCCGAGGTTGTGACCATCGGCCAGACGGTCAAGGTCAAGATCATCAAGATCAACCAGGACACCCACCGCATCTCGCTCGGCATCAAGCAGCTGCTGGCCGATCCGTGGGATGGCATCGCTGCCCGTTACCCCGTCGGTGCGCGCCTCAAGGGTCGCGTCACCAACATCACGGACTACGGCGCGTTCGTGGAAGTGGAGCCGGGCATCGAAGGTCTCATCCACGTCTCGGAGATGTCCTGGACCAAGAAGAACGTCCACCCCGGCAAGATCGTCTCGACCTCCCAGGAAGTCGATGTCGCGATCCTCGAGGTCGATCAGGTCAAGCGCCGCATCTCGCTTGGTCTCAAGCAGACCCTGCGCAACCCGTGGGAAGTCTTCGCCGAGACCCACCCGTCCGGTTCGGTGGTCGAGGGCGAGGTCAAGAACAAGACCGAGTTCGGCCTGTTCCTTGGGCTGGAAGGCGATATCGACGGCATGATCCATCTCTCGGATCTCGACTGGAACCGTCCGGGCGAGCAGGTCATCGAGGAATACAAGAAGGGCGACATGCTTCAGGCTGTCGTTCTCGATGTGGACGTCGAGAAGGAGCGTATCTCGCTCGGCCTGAAGCAGCTTGGCGGCGATCCCTTCGTGGATGCCGGCGAGTTCAAGAAGGGCCAGGTCGTCACCTGTGAGGTGATCGAGGTCAAGGAAGCCGGTCTGGACGTCAAGATCGCCGGCACCGACATGACCACCTTCATCAAGCGCGCCGAAATCGCGCGTGAGCGGTCCGAGCAGCGCCCCGAGCGCTTCGCGGCCGGCGAGAAGGTCGACGCCCGCGTCGTCCTCTTCGACAAGAAGGCCCGCAAGATCCAGGTCTCGATCAAGGCTCTGGAAATGGCCGAAGAGAAGGAAGCGATGGCGCAGTATGGCTCCGCCGATTCCGGTGCCTCGCTCGGCGACATCCTGGGCGCCGCCCTCAAGAAGGCGACCACCACCGACAAGAAGTAAGGCTCTGGCCGCCTCGCGCGGCCAGCTCCCCTCTCAGCCCGCGCGGAGCAATCCGCGCGGGCTTTTGTTTCCGAAGGGGGCGTAGGGGGCGAGTGGCGAGTGGCGAATGGCGAGTGGGGCAGGGGGTCCCAGCCGCGATCACAGTCGTCCGCTTCCTCTTTCACCGCCCCCCGCTCGCCACTCTCTAATTTTTCCACTCGCCACTCGCCATTCGCCACTCGCCCCTATTCGCTACAGGAACACCGCCATGCTCCCCGCCGCCATCGGCATCGATTTCGGGACGACCAACAGCGTGGTGGCGCTGGCGGACGCCAATGGGGCTGTCACGACGCGCAGCTTTGCCACCAGGCAGGGCGCGGTCGATGCCTATCGCTCGGCGCTGATGTTCTGGCGCGAGGGGCGCCCGCCCAAGAGCCATATCGCTCATGTCAGCGGGCCGGATGCTCTCGACATGGCGCTCGGCATGACCACCGAGCATCGCTTCCTGCAGTCGCTGAAGACCTATCTCTCCAGCCGCGCCTTTCAGGAAACGAGGTTGTTCGGACGGCTCTACAAGCTCGAGGATTTGATCGGCGTCTTCCTGTCGGATCTGTCCGCCGGGCTTGAAGGCGTGGCTGCGACGCCGCTCGTCTCGGGCCGGCCGGTGGTCTTTGCCGGCGAGCGTCCCGATGAGGAGCTGGCTCTGGGCCGGCTGCGCGGCTCCTATGCCAAGGCCGGCATGGCCCATGTCGATTTCGCCTATGAGCCACTGGGCGCGGCCTATTGGTATGCCCGCGAGCTGAAGCAGGCGCAGACCATGCTGGTCGCCGATTTCGGCGGCGGCACCAGCGACTTCTCCGTCATGCGCTTCGAGCCCGGCCCTGATGGCCGGCTGGATGCGATCCCGCTCTCCCATGCCGGTGTCGGCGTTGCCGGCGATACCTTCGATTACCGCATCATCGAGCACGCCGTATCGCCGCGGCTTGGCAAGGGCACGCAGTATCGCTCCTTCGAGAAGCTCTTGCCGATCCCCGCGCATTACCACGCGGCCTTCGCGCAATGGCACCGCCTCTCGCTGATGAAGAGCCGCGAGACCCTGGCCGAGCTCAACGCCCTGATCCGCGATGCGGTCGAGCCGCGCAAGCTCGAGGATCTGCTGACGGTGATCGAATACGATCTCGGCTATGAGCTGTATCGCGCGGTATCCGCCGCCAAGATCGCGCTCTCTGGCGCCAAGGAGACGGTGCTGCGCTTCGAGCAGTCAAGCCTGTCGATCGAGACACCGATTACCCTCAGTGATTTCGAAAGCTGGATCACTGAGGATGTCGGCGCCATCGAAACGGCGCTCGATCGCGCCCTGGCGGAGGCTGGCCTCGGCGCGGGCGCCATCGAGGCGGTCTTCATGACCGGCGGCACCTCCCATGTCCCGGCGGTCCGCGCCTTGTTCGACCGTCGCTTCGGCCGCGAGCGCATCCATATCGGGGATGCCTTCCGCTCGGTCGCCAGCGGCCTCGCCCTGCTGGCGCTGGATCGCTCGCGCGGGCGCGCCGCGGCCTGATTAAGTTTCCCTTTGGTCACCTTGCCCCTCCGCCCGAGGGCGTCTACATCACGGGACCAAGAACCGGAGCGTTTCACCGATGTCGTCTGATGCCGACCTGCTCGCAGACCGTCGCAGTCTGCGGCGTAAACTGACGCTTTGGCGGTTGCTTGCCGCATTGGCCGTCGTTGCAGTGGCCGTCATTGCAGGCCTCGCCTGGTCTGGCCGCGCGCCCGGCAGCGTCTCGCAGGCCCATGTCGCACGCGTCACGATTTCCGGCTTCATCTCGGGCGACAGGCGCACGCTCGAGCTGATCAAATCGCTCGAGACCAGCAAGGCCTCCGCTGTCCTGCTCTCGATCAGCAGCCCGGGCGGCACCACCACAGGCTCGGAAGCCGTGTTCGACGCGCTGCGCCAGCTGGCCGCGAAGAAGCCGGTCGTTGCCGTCGTCGACGGGCTTGCCGCCTCGGGCGGCTATATCGCCGCGCTTGGCTCGGATCATATCGTCGCCCGCCAGACCTCGCTCGTCGGCTCCATCGGCGTGCTCTTCCAGATCCCCAATGTCGGGCGCCTGCTCGACACCATCGGCGTCAATATCGAGACCGTGAAGTCGAGCCCGCTGAAGGCCGCCCCCAGCGGCTTCGAGCCGACCTCGCCGGAAGCGCGCGCCGCGCTGCAGCGCGTGGTCGAGGATAATTACGACTGGTTCAAGCGGCTGGTGCAGGACCGCCGCAAGCTCGCCGACGCCGAACTCGCCGCCGTCTCGGATGGGCGGGTGCATTCGGGTCGTCAGGCACTGGCGCTCAAGCTGGTCGACACGATCGGCGGGGAAGACGAGGCCATCGCCTGGCTGGAGCGCGAGAAGGGCATCAAGAAGGATCTGCCGATCCGCGACTGGCGCCGCCAGAGCGAAAGCTCGGCCTTCGGCATCTGGAGCGCGAGCGAGGCTCTGGCGCGCGCTGCCGGCCTGCAGAGCGTGGCGGCACTGATCGCCCGCGCCGCCGACCAGCCACTTGGTTTGCAGCTTGACGCGCCTCTGGCGCTCTGGCAGCCTGCCCTCGAAAAATGATGTTGCTACAAGTGGTTATGCAAGAACAATGATTAAATCCGAACTCGTCCAGCGCATTGCCGAGCGTAACACGCATCTTTATCAGCGTGACATCGAAACCATCGTCACCGCCATCCTTGACGAGATCGTCAAGGCGCTCACCCGCGGCGACCGGGTCGAGTTGCGGGGCTTCGGCGCCTTCTCGCGCAAGGCCCGCTCCGCCCGTGTCGGACGCAACCCGCGCACGGGTGATGCGGTCGAGGTCGAGGAGAAGTTCGTTCCGGTTTTCAAGACGGGCAAGGAGCTTCGTCTCCGGCTCAACGACAAGGCCTGAACCGCTCGCCGGAGCCGCTTGGAGCCAGGCTGAGCCGCCGTCACCGCGCCTGCGCCCGAGCGGCGCATGGCGGCGACGACAAAACCGGGTAGACTCTACACGCCCAGCTGTTCCGTCAGCGTCGGCCGCAGCCCCGAGGAGTTATCGATGAAATCCTTCTTCAAGGCGCTGATCCTTGTCCCGGTGGCTCTCGTCATCGTGCTGTTTTCCGTGGCCAACCGCGCCCCGGTGCGGGTCTCGCTGGACCCGGTCAGCCTGGACAATCCGGTTTTTGCCTATCAGATCCCGCTCTTTGCAGTGGTCCTGCTGGCTCTGGCGGTTGGCGTGTTGATCGGCGGCTTTGCCTCCTGGATCGGCCAGAGTCGGCACCGCAAGGCGGCGCGCCGCAATCGCAAGGAGGCCGAGGCCCTGCGCAATGAGACGCAGATGCTGCGTTCGGCTGTGCCGGATTCCGCGCTTCCCGCACTGACCAGCGGCCGCAACTGAGATGCGGCTGTTCAACGCTGCCGAGATCGATGCTGCGCTCAGCGTCGAGGGTTTGATTGACGGTCTCGACCTCGCTTTCCGCTCCGATATCGTGATGCCGCCGCGCGCGCACCACGCCATCGAGCGGCCGGGCGAGCAGGCGGTCTTGCTGGTCATGCCTGCCTGGAGCGGAGCGCAGGCGCAGCGACCCTATATCGGCACCAAGATCGTCTCGGTGTTCTTCGGCAATGGCCAGCGCAACCTGCCGGGCGTGATGGGCGCCTATCTGCTGATGGATGGCGAGACCGGGCAGCCGCTGGCGGTGATGGACGGCAATCGCCTGACGGTCTGGCGCACGGCCTGTGCCTCGGCGCTGGCCGCTCGCTACATGGCTTATCCGGATGCAAGTCGGATGCTGATGGTCGGTGCGGGCAATCTCGCGCCGTTCCTGATCCGGGCGCACCGCTCCGTCAGGCCGCTCACCGATATCGCTATTTGGGCGAGGCGACCGGAAGCGGCCAAGGCCGTCGTGGATGAGTTGGCGCGCGAAGGCATTGAGGTCCGCGCCGTGACCGATCTGGAAGGCGAGGCGCGCGCGGCCGATATCATCTCCTGCGCCACCAATGCGACCGAGCCGCTGATCCATGGCCGCTGGCTGAAGCGCCACGCCCATCTCGATCTGGTCGGCGCCTTCACCATGCAGATGCGCGAGGCTGATGCCGAGGCGCTGCAGCGTGGCCGCGTCTTCGTCGATTCCGCCAAGGCGATCGATGAAGGCGGCGATATTGCGCTGGCCATCCGCGAAGGCAGCTACAGTTCCGACCAGGTCGCCGGCACCTTGACCGACCTATGCCGCGGCACCGTATCAGGCCCGCATCCCGACAGCGGCATTACCGTCTTCAAATCGGCCGGTGTCTCGCTCGAGGATCTGGCGGCCGCGACGACCGTTTGGGAACGGTCGAACGCGGCCTGATCCGTTAGGCCCGGACGGGGACGCCGCCGAGCGCGCCAAGCAGCCACAGCACGATCACGATCGCCAGCACGAGGCCGAGCACGCCGCCGAGGCCTGCCGTGCCATAGCTGCGATGCCCGTAAAATCCGCCGCCGAACAGCAGGATGACGAGCAGGATGATGATCACTGTGGTGGACATGGCGGCAACCCTTCTTCAAACGCGCCACGCAATCCGTGGCGGCGAACGGAGAACGTCATCTTGTCGCAACTGGTTCCACCGCGTGTCGGGCACCTCACAGCGCTCCGGCGCCTGCGGCTGAGCGTCGAGCGCCCCTCTGGGACCATCTAGCCTGCCACGGCTGCCATCGTGGATAGGGCGCGAAAGCACAGGCCGCCGCTTGACGCGAGGCTCCCAAACAGCCGAGTCTGACACGATGCATATCCTCAACCGTCGAATCGCCAGCCTGTTTTGCCTCGCACTGGCGGTGCTCCTGCCAGCCATGGCCCGGGCCCAGGCGACAGCCGATGAGGAGGCGAAGCGCCGGGCCGCCAACATCGCCGCCTATCCCGACGCGGCCCGCTCGCTCTTTGGCCAGAAGACGACACCTGCGAGCATGCAGGCGCGGGCCATCGGCTCCTATGCGCGCGGCTGTCTGGCAGGCGCCACCGCGCTGCCGGTCGATGGGCCGAGCTGGCAGGTGATGCGGCTCAACCGCAACCGCAACTGGGGCCACCCGGTGCTGATCGACTACCTCGAAAAGCTCGCCAGCGACGTGCCGCGGATCAATGGCTGGCCGGGGCTGCTGGTCGGCGACATCTCGCAGCCACGCGGCGGGCCGATGCTGACCGGCCACGCCTCACACCAGATCGGCCTCGACGCCGACCTCTGGCTGACCCCGATGCCGCGCGAGAAACTCGGCCCGCAGGCGCGCGAGAACATGCCCGCCATCAATATGGCCCGCTCGGACTGGCGCGATGTCGACCCGAAGCACTGGACGCCCGGCCACACCAAGCTGATCAAGGCGGCAGCGAGCGACCCCCGCGTCGAGCGGGTCTTCGTCAACCCGGCCTTGAAGGTGGCGCTCTGCCGCGAATCCGGCAGCGACCGCGGCTGGCTCGGCAAGGTCCGGCCGATCTGGGGCCACAACTACCATTTCCACATCCGCATGAGCTGCCCGGCGGGCATGGACAGCTGCAGCGGCCAGGAGCCGCCGAATTTCGGCGATGGCTGCGGCGAGGAGCTGACGGGCTGGATCGAGCGCCAGCGCAAGGCGATCTTCTCCCCGCCCAAGCCCAGCGGCAAACCCTCCAAGCCAAAGCCGCCCATGTCCGTGGACGCACTCCCCGCCGAATGCCGTCAGGTGCTGGTCGCCCGCTGAGGCGCGTAGGAGAGGGCGCCGCGAGCAGGGCGCTATAGCCTCACGGCCATGTCTCGCCGACTGTAACGACCTTGGTCTTCGAGCCGAGAGCGTTCACGGCGATCTTGTGCACGATTTCCGAGGGCGCGGTGCAAAGGTCAGCCAACACCTTCACAGCATAAGCCTCGGCAGCGCGTGACATGGCGGTGAAGACCACGCAGTTCTGGGTCATCATTCCGCAAATCAGAAGTCGGTCTGTCGCGCCCAAATGTGCCGTCAACTCGGTGTCCTGAAACGCGTCCGCGTACCGCTTGCGAATGACCGGAGCGTCTGCCGCGGCAGCAAGGACTGCGGGGCGGATCGGCGTCCCCGCTCCTCCGTTGGCAAACAGCCCGGTCGTGGAAGCCGAGACATGCTGCACGAGCAGGATTGCGTCACCGGCTCGTCGCGCAGCAGCGATGGCCGAGACAATGCGCGCCTCGGCCTCTTCCGCTTGCCAAAGCGGGAGGGCGCCTCCGGGAAAGTACTCTTCCTGGACATCGATAACGAGCAGAGTGCGGTTCATGACTAGCTCCTGTTCTGGGCCTTCTCCCTCTCATTTTTGAGGCAGTCCGCAACAGTGGCCCGACGGCCATTTCTCCCATAGATTGGGCCAATGCGAATTGCCGTACTGGCCTATGATGGGATCAGCCCGTTCATGCTCTCCACGCCCCTGGCGGTCTTCGGGGAGCCGTTTCTGGCTAGCGGTCATCGCATCGATGTCTGCGCCAGCCAGCCGCGTCTGGCCGCTGGCAGTGGCCTGATCGTCGAAGCGCCTTGTTCTCTTGAGGCTGCGCGGGACGCCGACATCGTTCTGCTGCCGGGCTGGCGTCATGTCGATGAGCCGGTGTCCGAGGATATTGTTGCGGCCTTGTCCGCTGCGGGTCAGCGCGGAGGTATCGCTGTCGGGCTGTGCCTTGGAGCCTTTGGCTTGGCTCAGGCGGGACTGCTTGATGGACGACGGGCCACCACGCATTGGGCCCACGCCAAGCGCTTCGCGGCCCGCTTTCCCGACATTTCAGTCGATGCGGGCGCGTTGTTCATCGATGAAGGGCGTGTGCTCACCTCAGCAGGCGTCGCCGCTGGTCTCGATTGCTGCTTGCATCTTCTGGCCCGCATCTCCGGAGTGGGTGAAGCAAACCGGATTGCTCGCCATTTGGTCGTGGCGCCCCTGAGAGCGGGACAGCAACCCCAGCTGATCGACGGACCGGTCATCCGCAA
Organism: uncultured Alphaproteobacteria bacterium; assembly: GCA_963759925.1. Classification (GTDB taxonomy): domain Bacteria; phylum Pseudomonadota; class Alphaproteobacteria; order Rhizobiales; family Beijerinckiaceae; genus Allobosea. The sequence continues at coordinate 533,348 of CAVXBE010000009.1, read as the reverse complement.
TTCAGTCGAGGCACGCACCGCAGACATGCTGGAAAAATTGCGCGCGGACCCGTCGCGCACGCCCTCCTTGGATGCTCTGGCCAAGGAGGCTGGCATCAGCCGCCGCAGCCTGACGCGGCACATTCGGACCCGCACGGGCGGCAATCTCAGCGACTGGCTTCGCCGCGTCCGGGTGGCCCGCGTTCAGCAGGCCCTGGCGGCAGGAGGGCGCGGCCTCGAGGACATCGCGCTCCAATGCGGTTTCCCCAACGCCCAGGCGCTACGGACGGCGTTTCTTGCCGAGCTAGGCCTGACGCCGACGCAGTGGGTGGCGCGTCAACGCCTCGACTAATCCAGCCCCCCACTCAGCGCCGCTGGCCGCGTCCTGAGCTGTAGGCGAAAGGGTCGTTGCGGGGGGAGATGGCCGGGACGCCCTGGTCCATTCCCTCCTGGTCGAGCACGCCGGTGCCCTCGTCATCGCCGACAATCATTTCTTCCGTCGGCGGCACCGAGCCCGGCAGCTGCAGCGGCCCCCGCACCTGGCTAGGCGCTGGCTCCTCATAGGGGCGGCGCGGCTGGTTCAGCGGCTGCGTCGAGGGCTCGTCGATGTAGCGACGCTGGGCGTCGAGCGAGTTGCCGCCGCGATACGCCAGCGGATAGCCGCCCTGCACCGAGCCCGGAGGCCGCAAGCCATCGGTCGGCTGGCGCAGCAGCGGCGCGGAGGCCACCACCGGCGCCGTGACCACGCCACGATCGCGCGGCTGGGCCGAGAGATAGGGCCGCGCCGGATCGGGCGGCGGCAGGTTGTAGTTCGGCGTGTACTTGATGATCGGCTTGCAGATTTTCCGGCCACGGGCGTGGCGGGCGAGGTCGATATGGAAATGGTCGTAGTGGAACAGGTCGGCGCCGGGGCCGAGAACGGTCGAGAAATGCTCGCAGGCGCCGACAAAGACCTCGCGCAGGAAGTTCTGCTCCTGCGGCGAACCGCGCCAGCCATCCTTGACGGTGATGTTGCGGCCATCGTTCAGCCGGAAGGAAAAGACGTCGACGGCATTGCCATAGGCATGCTCGGAGGTCCGGCTCGTGCCGGAGCCGTTGTTCATGGCGCGGCAGGAATAGGAGCCGGCGCGCATCTCGATGACCTGCGCCCCCAGCACGTTCTGGGCCGCCGGCTGCACCACCTCTTTCAGCCATTTATCGGTGGTCGCAACCACCGGGCAGGAGAGGGTGGCGGCGCTGGTCAGGCCGACGCCGCCATTGGAAAAGGCCTGCACTTTCAGCGGCTTTTCCATGCCGCATGTGCCGGGGCCGTCAATGGCCTTGCCGCGCAGGCTGACATAGGCCGAGAGCTGCACCTGGCGCGAGGCCAGGCAGGCGGCTTCCGCCTGGTCGCGCCAGGCAGCGCGCTGCGGCTTCTGGAATTTGCCACAGCCGGCGAGCCCGGTTCCGAGCACGCCAAGGGCGATGAGGGCGAGATGAATGCGTCGCATGACCGTTCAAATGCGACCCTGTTCGTGAACGGTTTCTCAACCCGGTGAGCCCGCGCCGCCACAGCAGCATTAACTTTGGCGGCGCGGTTAACCCGTGCTTAACGCGGCGCTGCCGGCTGGCCGAAGGCGATCTGGTGCATCAGCCGCCCGGGCACCAGCGTGAACGCGCCTGCAATGGCAAGGCCGGCGAACAGGCTGATCATGGCGCTGCGATGGGCCGGGATATTGCCCGCGCGCCGCGCAAGCAAACCGTAGGGCAGGGCGATGAGCGTCAGCGCAGTGAGCAGGTGGATCGCGCTGTAGCTTCCATTGCGGGTGATGAAGAGCGAACTCGACGCGACCGTGACCATGGCCGCTGCGTAGATCCAGCCGAGCTGGCGATGCGTCCGCGTTCCTTTTCGACGCAGCATCACGACACTACCCGAGACGAGGGCCAGCAGGGCCGCGCAGACATGCAGCTGGATGATAGCCGGCGCAGCCAGGAAGGGAGACAAAGTCATAATCGCGGTCCTAAAATGACGGTATGTAAATCGGATTAACATTAGGATGCCGTTGCGTCAACGCCTTGCAGAGCGAGGCCACGAAATCTCGACGGCATGCGCCCCGTCGCGCAGCGCTGGCGCAACCCGCCTTCGCCATGCGAGACAGTCGGCTCCAGCCTGGAGACTCACATGACCGGCAAGGCCCGCTTCATTTTCCCGATCCTGATGTCCGGCGTGATGGCATTCCTGATGACCGCGCTGGTCACCTTCCTCAACCTCGGTTTCCCCCCGGATTTTGTGGCGCGCTGGCTGAGGGCGTTCGCCATCGCCTGGCCCTGCGCGGCTGTGGCCGCCTTCATCGCCATCCCGCTGGCGCGGCGCGGCACGGGCTTCATCGTTTCGATCATCGGAGAATGACCATGTTGAGCGTGCGGGAGATCGTCGGGCGTGTCACCTCGGGCCAAAGCTCGGCTGAGGCCGAACTGGCCGCGACGCAGAGGCTGATCGAGGCGCGCGAGCCGCAGATCGAGGCCTTCGCCAGCCGGCCGGCGACATTGGCCGCAGGCACCGGGCCGCTCGCCGGCATCGCCTGTGGCGTCAAGGACATCATCGATACGGCGGAGCTGCCGACGCAGATGGGCTCGGCGATCTATCAGGGCTGGCAGCCCCGCGCCGACGCGCCGGTCGTGATGGCCCTCAAGGCCGCCGGTGCCAGCATTGCGGGCAAGACCCACACCACGGCGTTCGCCTTCCTCGATCCCGCGCCGACCCACAACCCTCATGATGCGAGCGCGAGCCCCGGCGGCTCGTCCGCCGGTTCGGCTGCGGCCGTCGCCGCTGGCATGATCCCGCTGGCGATCGGCACACAGACCGGCGGTTCGGTCGTCCGCCCGGCCTCCTATTGCGGCGTGGCTGCGATCAAGACCTCCTATGGCCTGCTGCCGACGGTCGGGGTGAAGCCCTTCTCCTGGTCGCTGGATACGCTGGGGCTGATGGCGGCCAGCGCCGATGATCTCGGCCTCGCCCTTGCCGCCATCACGCAAAGGCCGGAGCTCGACGCGGCTGCCGCGACCCTGAAGGGTCTGCGCATCGGCGTGACGCGTCAGGATTTCGCCGGGGCGGCCGAGCCGTCCTGCGAAGCTGCCCTGGAGCGCCTGTCGCGCGCGGCCGCCGCCGCAGGGGCTGAAGTGGTGACGCTGGACACGCCGGCCGCCCTGGCTGCGGCCTATGAGGCGCATGCGCCCCTTCAGGATTACGAGGCGCGCCATGCCCTGGCCTGGGAGTACACGCATCATCGCGACAGCATCGCTCCGAAACTGCGCGCCTATCTCGACGGCGTGCAGGCGGCCAGCCCGGCGAGCTATGACGAGGCACGCCGCCTCTCGCGCCGTGGCCGCGATGCAGCTCGAGGCTTCTTTGGAGCCTGCGATGTCGTCATCAGCTATGCGGCGCCGGGCGAAGCGCCGGATCGCAGCTCGACCGGCGATTCCAAGTTCAACCGGTTATGGACGCTTCTGGGCGTGCCCTGCCTGACGATTCCGGTGCTGCGCGGGCCGCGCGGTCTGCCCGTCGGTATTCAGGTCATCGCCGGCTTTGGTGCAGACGACGCTGTGGTTGCGGTGGCAAAGGCTTTGGAAAAGCTTGATCTGCACGAAGCTTAGAGCAACTTATCCCCAATGCGGACCAGTGGTTTAACACTGTTTTAGCGATACTCTTCGTCGGCTCGCGGCGGTGCCTCGCTTTCGCCCCCTTGCGGTCACGGTCAGTTCTGCTAGCCTAATGACAGGTCAATGACACAGGAGGGTGTGATGAGCCTCACGCTACGTCTCGACCGTCTGATGATGGGTGCGGCCTTCGTATTCATGCTTGCCGTCGTTCTGGGCGCGATCTGACAACCGGGTCGCCCGTTGTAACCAGTGAGCTGGACATTTTAAGCGCCGCCGGGCAACCGGCGGCGTTTTTCATGGGCCCGATCCGTCTCAGCTCTCCGGGCAGGGATTATCCGTGACATGCCAGGACATCATGTTGATGACCCGGCCACAGGCGGCGAGCCGGCGCCCCTGCGTCGTCCTGATGCAGGAGGAAGCGCCTTCCGGGATCTTCCGCCCGTCATTCCAGCAAAAGCAGAGCGGCTCCGGGGTCTGGGTCAGGCGTGGCGGCTCCAGCGCGATGGGCGGGTCAGCCAGAGCCGGTGAAGCAAAAAGGCCCGAGAGAGCGGCGAGAACAAGCACGTTAAGCTTGCGCTCCGACGGTCCAGTTGCAGATGAGATCGCGCCCATAGCCGCATCCCTCCGTGGCGATCTGCTCACAGCGCCGCCTCGCCAACTCTAGCACAGCCACTCCACTTGCTGAAATCACATTTGTTCTTTGTACATTGAGCGGGTCTTGCGAGGTTTTAGCTGACAACTCTTGCGTCGCCGGATCGCCCTCACCATATTGTGCGCAAGAGAGCCCGAGGGGGGCTCCGGGAGGAACCATGTCACTGATTTCGCTCGCCCGCCGCGGCCGGGTCATCGCAGTTCTCGCTGGCGCCTTGTTGCTGGTGCCGATGGTTGCCGAAGCGCGCCCCGGTGGCGGCAAGGGCTTCGGCAGCCGCGGCTCGCGCACGGAATCGGCGCCGGCCCGCACCAACACCGCGCCCAATGGCGCCCAGCCCTTCCAGCGCAGCGCCCAGCCGACGCAGGCTCCGGCCGCGAGCCAGGCTGCCGGTGCGGCCGCGCAGGCCGCGCGCCCGTCCATGGCGCGTAACCTGATGATGGGCCTTGGCGCGGGGCTTCTCGGCGCCGGCCTGTTCGGCATGCTCTCGGGCTCGGGCTTCTTCAGCGGCCTGGCGTCCTTTGCCGGCATGCTGGGCTTCCTGCTCCAGATTGCGTTGATCGCTGGCGCCATCTGGCTCGCCATCCGCTTCTTCCGTCGCCGCTCGGAGCCGCAGATGGCGGCCGCCGGTGGGGCGCCGCTGCCGCGTGAGCCGATGCAGCCGAATGTCTCGCCGCGCCTTGGCGCGATGCTGGGCGGCGGCTCCGCTGCGCCCGCGACTGCGCCGCTCGAACTGGCGGATGCCGATTTCGCGGCCTTCGAGAAGCTGCTGGCTGACGTCAACACCGCCTATTCCAATGAGGATGAGGCGGGCCTGCGCCGCGTAACGACGCCGGAAATGTTCGGCTTCTTCGACGAAGACCTGACGAACAACGTCCGCAAGGGCCTTGTCGACCGCGTCTCCGACGTCAAGCTGCTGCAGGGTGACCTGTCCGAAGCCTGGCGCGAGGGCAATCTCGACTACGCCACCGTGTCGATGCGCTTCAGCCTGATCAACGCTCTCTACGAGCGAACCTCGGGCAAGGTTGTCGACGGCGATCCGGCCAAGTCGCAGGAGGTCACGGAGTTCTGGACCTTCGTGCGCGACCGCGGCGGTGTCTGGAAGCTCTCTGGCATTCAGAACGCTGGCTGAGCCGGTCACGATTTCTACGATGCGAACGGCCGGGCTTGCCCGGCCGTTTTGCGTTCGACTTGCGGCGACGGCTCCTGTAGGGCGATTGGGTTCGAACCCAGCGGAGCAGGCCTGAAATGAGCGATATGCGTCTTGTCGTCGTCGGCGCGGCCGGCCGTATGGGCCGGATGCTGATCAAGGCGGTGCACGACACCCCCGGCTGCACCCTCTCCGCTGCAATCGAACGGCCCGGTTCCTCGGCGATCGGCCAGGACGCTGCTGTCCTTGCGGGGCTGCCGCCGGCCGGCGTTCTGGTGAGCGATGAGGCGCTGCCGGCCTTTGTCGCCGCCGATGGCGTGCTGGATTTCACCTCGCCCGACGCGACCGTCGAATTCGCCGGGCTCTGCGCCCAGGCCCGCATCACCCATATCGTCGGCACCACCGGGCTCGAGCCGCAGCATCTGGCGAAGCTTGAGGCCGCCGCCCGCCACGCCCCGATCATCCGCTCCGGCAATATGAGCCTCGGCGTCAATCTGCTGGCCAGCCTGGTGCGGAAGGTCGCGGCTACGCTTGGGACCGATTGGGACATCGAGATCCTCGACATGCATCACCGCATGAAGGTCGATGCCCCCTCGGGCACGGCCGTGATGCTGGGCGAGGCCGCCGCGGAGGGCAGGGCGGTGGACCTTGCGACAAGCCGCGTCGCCGGGCGCGACGGCCAGACTGGAGCCCGCGTCCCCGGAACCATCGGCTTTGCGGCTCTGCGCGGAGGCAGCGTCGTCGGCGACCACAAGGTCGATCTTTGCCGGCGCGGGCGAGCGGATCGAACTCGCTCACATTGCCGAGGATCGCAGCCTCTTTGCGCAGGGGGCGCTCAAGGCAGCGCTCTGGGGCAGGGGGCGCAAGCCCGGCCTCTACAGCATGGCCGATGTCCTCGGCCTCGATACGCTCTGAGCGATGCGCCTGAGCGTCGCCCCGGGGGTTACGCACTGGCCGGGCTATCTCGACGCGCCGGCCCAGGCCGAACTGGTCGCAGCGCTGCGCGAGGTTGCCAGGGCCGCGCCGTTTTTCGTGCCGCGCATGCCGCGCACCGGCAAGCCCTTCTCGGTGCGGATGACCAATTGCGGCGCGCTGGGCTGGGTCTCGGATGAAAGCGGCTATCGCTATCAGCCGCTGCATCCGGAAACCGGGCAAGCCTGGCCAGCCATGCCGGAAGTGCTGCTGAAGGCCTGGCAGGAACTGGCCGGTTACCCGCAGCCGCCGCAGGCCTGCCTGGTCAATTTCTATGAGGCGAGCGCCAAAATGGGCCTGCATCAGGACAAGGACGAGCAGGATTTTGCCGCTCCCGTGCTGTCCTTGTCGCTGGGCGACACCGCGATCTTTCGCATCGGCGGGACCGAGCGCGGCGGCAAGACGGTTTCGCTGAAGCTGGCCTCCGGCGACGCCTTGCTGTTTGGCGGCGAGGCGAGGCTGGCCTATCACGGCATCGACCGCATCCTTGCCGGCTCATCGGCCCTGCTGCCGCAGGGTGGCCGCCTGAACCTGACCCTGCGCCGCGTCACCCGCCCGGACTGACAGCGGGCACGTCCGCAGTCTAGCTGCCGTGCCCCGGCAGTTGCGGGAACGACCAGCCAAACAGGATCGACCCCGCCCGCAAGCCAAAACCGGCCAAGAGGCCGCCCAGCATGACCACCGGCAGCGGCAGGCTGAAGCTGGCGAGCAGCGCTGTGGTGACAGCCCCCGTCGCGGCCGCCGTGACGTAAAAATCCCGGCTCCACAGCACCATCGGCCTGTCGCCGGCCAGAATATCGCGCAGGATGCCGCCGAAGGTCGCAGTCATCGCCCCCAGCGCGGTCGCCGACAGCATCGGCACGCCGCTATCCAGCGCTTTCAGGGTGCCGATGACAGCAAACAGCGCCAGCCCGGCAGCATCGGCCCAGATGCAGCAGGCTCTTGCCGCCCCAGCCATCCATCACGCCGGGCTTGGAATAGGCGACGAACCAGGCCGCCAGCGCGACCGCCGAGCAGACCAGCACATCGGAAGGATCCTGCACCCAGAACACGGTGCGGCCGAGCACGAGGTCCCGCAATGTGCCGCCGCCAACCCCCGTGACGGTGCCGAGCAGGATGAAGCCGAACGGGTCCATGCCCTTGCGGGCTGCCACAAGCGCGCCGGTCAAGGCAAAGACGGCGACGCCTGCGGCCTCGAACACGGGTTCAGTGACCGGAGCTGCCGTCGCCGGAACCATTTGCCGGCTCGGCCGGCTTCGGCGCGCCAGCCGAGACACCGACCAGCGCCGGACGCAGCACCCGCTCGCCGATCTTGTAGCCGCTCTGCACCACCTTGGAGACCATGCCCTTCGGCACGTCGGCATCAGGAGCCTCGAACATCGCCTGATGCATGTTCGGGTCGAACTTCTCGCCCTGCGGCTCCAGCTTCTTCACGCCGTGGCGCTCGAGCGTCTTCAGCAGGTCGCGCTCGGTCAGCTCGACACCCTCGATCAGCGCCTTCAGCGCCGCCTCATTGCTGGCGCGGGCCGCCTCCGGCACGCTTTCCAGAGCGCGGCGCAGATTATCGGCCGAGCCCAGCATGTCGCGCGCGAAGCTGGTCACCGCATAGGCCTTGGCGTCGGAGACCTCGCGCTCGGTCCGGCGGCGCAAATTCTCCATATCGGCCAGAGTGCGCAGCAGCTTGTCCTTGAGGTCGTCGCGCTCGGCCTCGACGCGGGTCAGCTCGCCCGCCAGAAAAGCCTCGGGCGAAGCGGCCTGGCCGTCCTGCATCTCGGGCATCGGTTCGTCGGTCGCAGGGTTCTGCGTCATCGCATCATCCAATTCAAACTGTCTCGTGCCATCGCATCGGGCCGCGCGCCTTGCGGCACGCCGCCGCGTTCGAGGCCGATATCGGACTTGTGAGCCACGAAATCAAGCGCGCGCGGCAGCCTTGGCGCGGGCGGCGATGGTTCGCTCGGCGTCGAGGGTGAAGACTTCGAGCAGCGCCTTGCGGATGGCGAGATGCCGCGCGGTGCTCGACCACCTTCGCGTTGGTGAGGTCGGTGACATAGAACACGTCCACCGCCTTTTCGCCGAAAGTGGCGATATGGGCGGAGGCGATGTTGAGGTTCAGCTTGCCGATCGCCGTGGTCAGATCATAGAGCAGCCCCGGCCGGTCGAGCCCCGACACCTCCAGCACCGTGTGGCGGGCCGACAGGACATTGTCGATGATCACCTCCGGCGCGAGCTGGAAGGTCTGGCCCCGCGGCGGCGGCGCTCGGCGTTGCGCCACGAGATCGGCGATCTTGATCTCGCCCTTCAGCGCGCGCTCGATCGCGGCAGCGATGCGCTCGGCCCGGCGCAGTTCGTCATCATCCTGGTCGAAGGCGCGCGAGACATATGATCGTGTCCAGCACCAGCCCGTCGGTGGTCGTGAAGATCTGGGCGTCGACGATGTTGCCACCGGCCGCCGCGCAGGCGCCGGTGATGATGGCGAGCAGGCGCGGATGGTCAGGCGCCAGAATGGTGAGCTCGGTGACGCCGCGAAAATGGTCGGTCTCGACCAGCGTCGCCGTGCTGCGGCCCTCGGCTTCCGCCTGCCGGAGGAACCTCGCATGCTTCTCCTGCCGGGCGAGGTCGGTCTTGATCCAGTAGGCGGGATAGTGACGGGCGAGATAGCCGTCGCGGTCCGCCGCATTCCAGTCCGCGAGCGTCGCCTTCAGCGCATCCTGCTTCTTCTCGACCCGGGCCTTGCGCTCGATGGCGGAATGGCCGCCCGCGAGCACCACTTCGGTCTCGTAATACAAGCGTGCGCAGCAACTGGCCTTTCCAGCCATTCCAGACGCCCGGTCCCACGGCCTTGATGTCGGCGACGGTGAGGATCAGCAGGAGCTTCAGCCGCTCCAGCGTCTGCACCGTGGCGGCGAAGGTCTCGATGGTCTTGGGGTCGCCGAGATCGCGGCTCTGGGCGACGGTCGACATGTCCAGATGATGTTCGACGAGCCAGGCGACCGTCTCCGTCTGCGCCTCGCTCAGCCCCAGCCGCGGCCCCAGCTTGCGGGCGATCCGGGCCCCCGCCAGCGAGTGATCGTCGGGCCGCCCCTTGGCGATGTCGTGCAGGAACAGCGCGACATAGAGCGCCCGGCGGTTGGCGATGGTCGGCAGCACGACATTGGCCAGCGGATGCTCGGCTTCCAGCGCGCCGGCATCGATCTCGGCCAGCACGCCGATGGAGCGGATGAGGTGCTCGTCCACCGTATAGTGGTGGTACATGTTGAACTGCATCATCGCGACGACGCGGCCGAAATCGGGAATGAACCGTCCGAGCAGCCCCGACTCGTTCATGCGCCGCAGCACCACTTCCGGCGAGCGCCGTGCCGTCAGGATCTCCAGGAAAATCCGGTTGGCCTCGGGATCGTTGCGCATATGCGCCGTCACCAGGCGCAGCGACTGCGTCACCAGCCGGCTGGTATCGGGATGGATGGCGAGGTCGTCGCGGCTGGCGATCTCGTAAAGCCGCAGCAGGTTCACCGGATCGCGCTCGAACGCATCATCGTCGATGACGCTGAGCCGCTGGCTCTTCAGCGTGAAATCGGGATGGCCGAGCTTGCGGACGCGGCTGCGCTTGGAGAACGAGCCGAGCAGCCGGCTCAGGCTCGCGCGCGGCTTCTGCTGGCGGGCTTCCAGCGCGGCGCAGACGATGGCGGTGAGGTCGCCGACATCCTTGGCCACGAGGAAATAGGCCTTCATGAAGCGCTCGACCGGGGCCTGCCCGCTGCGCCCGGCATAGCCGATGGCCGCCGCCACCTGCCGCTGCAGATCGAAGGACAGGCGCTCCTCGGCGCGACCCGTGATGAAATGCAGCCAGCAGCGCACGCGCCACAAAAACTCCTCCGAGCGCTGGAACATCTGCAGTTCCTTGCGGTCGAACAGCCCTGCCGTGACCAGCGCCCGGACATCCTCGACGCGGTAGGCGTATTTGGCGATCCAGAACAGGGTGTTGAGGTCGCGCAGGCCGCCCTTGCCGTCCTTGACGTTAGGCTCCACCAGATAGCGCGATGTGCCGGCCCGGCGGACGCGGGTTTCGCGCTCGGCCAGCTTGGCTTCGGTGAAGGCCTGGGCGCTGCCCTCGACCACCTCGGCCTGGTAGCGCCGTACCATCTCGGTGAACAGCGTGCGGTCGCCGGTCAGGAAGCGGGCCTCGAGCAGCGCCGTGCGGATCGTCACATCCGCCCGTGCCTCGCGCACGCAATCGTCGATCGAGCGGACGGAATGGCCGACCTTCAGCTTCAGGTCCCAGAGCGGATAGAGCATGGCCTCGACCACACTCTCGCCCCAGGCGGATTGCTTGTGCGGAAACAGGAAGAGCAGGTCGACATCCGAGCCCGGCGCCAACGTGCCCCTGCCATAGCCGCCGACCGCGATTACCGCGATGCGCTCCGAGGTGGACGGGTTCTCGAGCCGGGTAGAACTGCGTCACGGCGGCATGGTGCAGGCAGGAAACGACGGCATCCATCACCGCTGAGATGCGGATCGCGCAGGCCAGCCCGTTGCGGGGCCCGCGCAGGATGTCCTTGGCCGAGGCATGGCCTTCATCCAGCACGCCGCGCAGGAAACTCACCAGCGCGGGCCGCAGATCCTCGCGCGGCCGTTCCGCCACCGCCTCGACGATGCGCTCCACCGCCAGCGCCGGCATCTCCATCACCAGCCCCAGCGGGATCGGCGGCAATTCAGCAGCGAAGCTCACGAAGGCGGTACCCCATCTCCCGCAGGACGTCCTTCCGGTCCTAACACGGCCTCGCACAGGATGAACCGACAAAATTACACATCTGAAGACGTATATTAAATGATAGGGCGTTTCAGAATGTGTTGTTTGACATACAGAACGATTGGACCTATACGAAGGATACGCGCCGATTTGAGCCATCAGCTTGCGGGCGCGAAACAAGTGCAGCTAAAGCGGGGGTGCGGATGCGTATCCGGTCCCTTCGCGTCATCATGGGACCCATCCGATATGAAGAACGTCACACGTCGTCTTGCGCTCTCGCTGGGCCTCCTCGCCGCCGGTGCTCTGGCTCTCGGTGCAGAGGTTGCGCTGGCCCAGGCGCCCAAGGAAATCCGCATCGATTTCGCGACCTACAATCCGGTCAGCCTGGTGCTGAAGGAGCAGCGGCCTTCTGGAGAAGGCGCTGGCCGCCGCACGGCATCAAGGTCCGCTGGGTGCAGTCGGCTGGCTCCAACAAGGCGCTGGAATTCCTGAATGCCGGCTCGATCGATTTCGGCTCGACCGCCGGCGCCGCGGCCCTGATCGGCAAGATCAACGGCAACCCGATCAAGTCGATCTATGTCTATTCGCGGCCCGAATGGACCGCGCTCGTCACCGGCGCCAAGAGCGAGATCAGCAAGGTCGCCGACCTCAAGGGCAAGCGCGTCGCCGTGACCCGCGGCACCGATCCCCACATCTTCCTGGTGCGGGCGCTGGCCGAGGCCGACCTGACCGAGAAGGACGTCAAGCTCGTCCTGCTGCAGCATGCCGATGGCCGCACGGCGCTGGAGCGCGGCGATGTCGATGCCTGGGCCGGTCTCGACCCGCTGATGGCGGCGGCCGAGATCGAGAGCGGCGCCCAGCTGTTCCACCGCAAGGCCGCAGGACAACACCTGGGGCATCCTGAACGTCCGCGAGGCCTTCGCCGCCGCGCATCCCGAGCTCGTTCGCACGGTCCTCGCGGCCTATGAGGAGGCCCGCACCTTCGCGCTCGCCAACCCGGCAGAGCTGAAGAAGATGCTGGTCAGCTACACCAAGCTCTCCGAGGCGGTCATCGAGCGCCAGCTGACCCGCACCGAGCTGACCCATTCCGCCATCGGCCAGGCGCAGGCCGACACCATCCTGGCGGCCGGCCTGGCGCTGAAGCAGGCGGGCGTTCTGCCGGCGGATGTCGACGTCAAGGCAGCGGTCGATGCGCTGCTCGACCGCCGTTTCGCATCCGCTCGGAACTGAGCCTGTCTCAGGCGGGCGGGCCGAGCATGAGTTCGCAGGCCGAAGAGCGGGCTGGCGGGATGGTGGCGGTCGACAAGGCGCCATCGTTCGCCCCGGCTTGGCCTGGCCGGGCTCCTGCTGCCGGTTCTGCTGGCGGTGCTCTGGGAGGGGTTGGCGCGCGCCGGTCTGGCCAACGCCAGGCTGATGCCGCCGCCCAGCGTGGTCGGGCAGACCCTCTGGAGCCTGACCGCTGTCGGGCGAACTCTGTCGCCCATGCCGCCGCCACGCTCTGGCGCGTCGCGGCCGGCTTCGGGCTCGGCGCGGCGTCGGCACGGTGCTGGGGGCGGTGACGGGGGCCTTGCCCGTGGCGCGTGGCCTGCTCGACCCGACCCTGCAGGCGCTGCGCGCCATCCCGTCCATCGCCTGGGTGCCGCTCTTCATCCTGTGGCTCGGCATCTTCGAGGCCTCGAAGGTCGCGCTGATCGCCGTCGGCGTGTTCTTCCCGATCTATCTCGGCGTGGCGGCGGCGATCCTGGCCATCGACCGCAAGCTCATCGAGGTCGGTCGCGTCTTCCGGCTGTCGCGGCTCGCCATGGTTCGCCGCGTCCTGCTGCCGGCGATCCTGCCGGCCTGGTTCACGGCGCTGCGCTCGGGTCTCGGCCTCGGCTTCATGTTCGTCGTCGCCGCCGAGATCATGGGCGCGTGCGAAGGGCTCGGCTACCTGCTCGTCGACGGCCAGCAGCTGGGCCGCCCCGACACCATCCTCGCCGCCATCATCGCCTTCGCCGTGCTCGGCAAGCTCGCCGACGGATTGCTGGTGGCCCTCACGCGGCCCTTCCTGGCCTGGCAGGATCTGGGCCGCAGCAAGCTCTGAAAGCCATCTCGATGCTGAGCTTCGACACTCTCTCGAAGACCTATGCCGACGGCACGCAGGCGCTGGACGGCATCACCCTGCGCGTCGGCACCGGCGAAATCGTGGCCCTCGTCGGCGGCTCCGGCTGCGGCAAGACCACGCTGCTGCGCCTCGTCGCCGGGCTCGACCAGGCCAGCGCCGGCCGCATCGTCCTCGAAGGCGAGGAGATCCATGAACCGCGCGCCGATGTCGGCGTGATCTTCCAGGAGCCGCGGCTGCTCCCCTGGCTCACCGTCGCCGACAATGTCGCCTTCGGCCTGTCGCAGCTCACGGCGTTTGCTCGCGAGGGGCTGGTGGCGAATGCGCTGGTCCGCGTCGGGCTCGCCGGCCATGAGAAGCGCTGGCCGCGCGAACTCTCCGGCGGCCAGCAGCAGCGCGTCGCCATCGCCCGCGCCTTGGTCACGCGGCCCAAGCTGCTGCTGCTCGACGAGCCGTTCTCGGCGCTCGACGCCATCACCCGTGCCAGCCTGCACGGCCATCTGCTGGCGCTCTGGGAGGAGAGCCGGCCGACCGTCGTCATGGTCACCCATGATGTCGAGGAGGCGGTGACGCTCGCCGACCGCGTCCTCGTGATGCAGCCCAAGCCCGGCCGCATCTTCGACGAGATCGATAACCCGCTCGCCCGCCCGCGCGATCCGGCTCTCGCCCGCCTTCGAGGCGCTGAAGCGCGAGGCCCTGCGCAGCCTCGATCGCCTCGCTGCGCAACGAGATGCCCAACCAGCACAAGGCGGCCGAGACCGCGGAATGTGGTGGTAGGCCAAGGCTGATACGCCGGGGGTGACTGCGCGCTGGCAGGCGCGCATCACTTCTTGACGCGAACTAGTATCCACTTTGCTTGAAAACGCTTTAACACATCTGAAGTCCGCCTTTTTCGATCGAGGTTTGCCCATGGACGTCACCGCCCTTCGCGCCCTCCAGGCCCCGCTCAAGGACCAGTATCGCGAGACGCCGGATGCGGCCGTCATCACGCTGAAGGCCCATGGCAAACTCGACGACCAGCACATCGCCTGCAAGGTCGAGACGGGCCGCGCCCTCGCGGTCGCCGGCCTGCATCCCGCGACCGGCGGCTCGGGCGCCGAGCTCTGCTCCGGCGACATGCTGCTCGAGGCGCTCGTCGCCTGCGCCGGCGTGACCCTGAAGGCCGTCGCGACCGCGCTCGAGATCGAGCTGAAGAAGGGCATCGTCCGGGCCGAGGGCGACCTCGACTTCCGCGGCACGCTCGGCGTCGACAAGGACGCGCCCGTCGGCTTCAGGGCGATCCGCCTGGCCTTCGAGGTCGAGACCGACGCGCCGCAGGACAAGCTCGACACGCTGCTCAAGCTCACCGAGCGCTACTGCGTCGTCTTCCAGACCCTGAATGTGAAGCCGGAGCTGTCCTCAGCGCTGATCCGCAGCTGAGGGGATACCGCAAGGCCACACAGGCCAACGCAATCGGCGACGATGCGTAATCCGGCTCGACCTGAAGGGTCGGGCTGAATTATCGATAGTTTATGACGACCGCCAAATCCGACACCATCGCTGCGCGGATCAGCAAGAGCCTGGCCGAGCGCATCATCGCCGGTGAGATCGCGCCGGGTGCCAAGCTGGCGCAGGATCATATCGCCGAAGAGTTCGGCGCCAGCCATGTCCCGGTCCGCGAGGCGTTCCGGCGGCTGGAAGCGCAGGGGCTTGTCGTCAGCGAGCCCCGTCGCGGTGTGCGCGTCGCGGGGTTCAGCCTCGCGGAAGTGCGCGAGGTGGCGGAAATGCGTGCGGCGCTCGAGGCTCTCGCCCTGCGCCACGCGGCCCCGCATCTGACCCGGGCGATCCTCGATCAGGCCGAGGAGGCCAACCGCGCCGGGGATCATGCGCGCGATGTTCAGGCATGGGAGGAGGCCAATCGCAGCTTCCATCGCATCATCCTGACGCCCTGCCGGATGCCCCGGCTGCTGCAGACCATTGACGACCTGCAGACCGCCAGCGCCCGCTTTCTGTTCTCCGGCTGGCGCGCGGAATGGGAGGTGCCGACCGATCGCGACCACCGCGCGATTCTCGACGCGCTGCGGGCAGGGCAGGTCGATCTGGCCGCCTCGCTTCTCGCCCGGCACGTCCAGACCATCGCCCAGCGCAAGCCGGGACAGGCGTCCGCCGCAGTCTGATCCTCATCCTTTTGACCATAGGTCAGCTTTCTGCTTGTCACGGCGATCGATCTATGGATTCCTTTAGCGATAGATAAGCCAAATTATCTATAATCGCAAAAGGACATGCTATGACCGATATCACCAAGCCTGCTGTACGGGCCTATGCGCCCTCGGCCCGCACCCTCGCCACCATCGTCGGCGGAGCGGCGATGATGACGCTTGCGGCGAAAATCCAGGTTCCGTTCTGGCCGGTGCCGATGACCCTCCACACCGTCGCGGTCATGGCCTTCGCCGTTCTGCTCGGGCCGAGGCTCGCCACCTCGATCTGCCTCGCCTATCTCGCGGCCGGCGCCGTTGGGCTTCCTGTCTTCGCTGGCTCGCCGGAACGCGGCATCGGTCTCGCCTACATGGTCGGACCGACGGGTGGGTATCTGCTTGGCTTCGTGTGCGCCTCCTGGCTGGTCGGCACGCTGGCAGCCGGCAAGGGGTTGCTGGGACGAAGCGCCGCGATGCTGGCTGGCCTCGCCCTGATTTACGCCACTGGCGTCGCCTGGCTGGCGGTCTATGTCCCGGCGCCCAAGCTGCTGGCAGTCGGCGTCCTGCCCTTCCTGCTCGGCGACCTCCTGAAGATCGGCGTCGTTGCAGGCTTTAGCGTTGCAGCGCCGGCAGCCCTGGCGCGGTTCCGGAGCAAAGGCGAATGATGCCGGCCGACGGAGCCATGCGGTACGATTGGACAGTCGACGACATTGTCGCGCTGCATGATCTGCCGCTGCTGGAACTGGTCGGGCGGGCCAACGCCGTCCACCGCCAGCACCACGACCCCAACAGGGTCCAGAAGGCGAGCCTCCTGTCGATCAAGACAGGAGGATGCCCCGAGAACTGCGCCTATTGCCCGCAATCGGCGCATCATCGCGAGGTTGCCCTGACGCCTGACAAGCTGATGGACCCGGCCAGGGTCGTCGCCATGGCGGCGACCGCCAAGGCGGCCGGAGCCGAGCGCTTCTGCATGGGGGCGGCGTGGCGGCAGGTCCGGGACGGCAAGGAGTTCGATGCCGTCATCGCCATGGTCGAGGGCG
Source organism: uncultured Alphaproteobacteria bacterium (assembly GCA_963759925.1). GTDB lineage: Bacteria > Pseudomonadota > Alphaproteobacteria > Rhizobiales > Beijerinckiaceae > Allobosea. Next base: position 516,897 of record CAVXBE010000009.1, on the reverse strand, counting down.
TCCGTGGGCTGGGCATGGAAGCCTGCGTGACGCTAGGCATGCTGAAGCCGCATCAGGCCGAGCGGCTCGCGGCTGCGGGTCTCACCGCCTACAATCATAACCTCGACACCAGCCCGGAATTCTACAGCCAGATCATCACCACCCGCACCTATGCCGACCGGCTCGACACGCTGGCCACGGTGCGCTCCTTCGGTATCGATCTGTGCTGCGGCGGGATCATCGGCATGGGTGAAACCGTGCGCGACCGGGCCTCGATGCTGCAGGTGCTGGCGGCCATGCAGCCGCATCCAGAAAGCGTGCCGATCAACGCTCTCGTCCCGGTCGCGGGCACGCCTTTGGCCAAGCGCCAGCGGATCGATCCGCTCGAACTGGTGCGGATGGTTGCGACAGCGCGCCTGCTCATGCCGCTCACGACCGTGCGGCTCTCCGCCGGCCGGTCTTCCCTCAACCGCGAGGCCCAGATCCTGTGCCTGCTGGCTGGTGCCAATTCCTTGTTCTATGGCAAAAAACTGCTCACGACGCCCAATGCCGGGATCGGCGAGGATGCCGAACTCTTCGACGCTATCGGCCCCTTCGACAGCCTCGCGGCAGAACGGCTCGACAGCTTGGGCGCCTTTTCCGGCCTGGCAGGGCCTGCATCAGCTCCAGCGCAGCCGCAATAGCCGCCGGTCCGGGCCAAGCCCCGGTCGTCAGTTACTCCGCCGCCTTCTTCAGCGTCAGCCCCTTCTCGAAGGGCAGCGCCGGCTCGGACTTGGCGTCCTCGAAATCGAGGGCGCCAATCCGCTCGCCGCGGCTCATCACCTTGCCGGCGGAGGTGCGGATGCCGGAGACATCCTCCTGCGCCTGCCGGAAATGCGTCTCGAGCTTTTCGGCGCGGTCGCTGAGGCGGCGGACATCGGCGAGCAGCTTGCCGACCTCGGACTGGATGACCTGCGCCTCCTCCCGCATTCGCGCATCGCGCACCAGCGACTGCATCAGCTGGATCGCCAGCGCCAGAAGCGAGGGCGAGACGATCATGATCCGGGCGCGATGCGCCTTCTGGATGACGTCGTCGAAATGCTCGTGAAGATCGGCATAGATCGATTCCGACGGCACGAAGAGCAGGGCGAGGTCCTGCGTCTCGCCCGGCAGGAAGTAGCGTTCGGCGATGTCCTTCACATGGACACCGACATCGTTGCGCACCCGCGTCATCGCCGCCTTGCGCAACTCCTCGCCGCGCGCCTCGCGCAGCAGCGTGAAGCTCTCCAGCGGGAACTTTGCATCGATCACCAGCCCGCGCCCATCGCCCGGCAGCGTCACCAGGCAGTCGGGTCGCTTGCCATTGGAGAGCTGCGGCTGGAACAGGAAGAAGGCGGCGGGCAGGCCGTCGCGGATGATCGCCTCCATCCGGCCCTGGCCATAGGCGCCGCGGGCCTGCTTGTTCGACAGCACATCCTTCAGCGTCACCACCTCCGATGTCAGGTCGGTGAGGTTCTTCTGCGCGCTGTCGATGACGGCGAGGCGCTCCTGCAGCTTGCCGAGCGTCTCTGTCGTCTGCCGGACATTCTGCTCCAGCCCCTGGCCGACCTTGTGGCTCAGCCCATCCATGCGCTCGGCCACGAGCCGGGCGAGATCGCCCTGACGCGTCGACAGGATTTCGGCCATGGACTGCATGCGGCCGGCAAGCTCCGCCTGGGCGCGGTTCATCTCCGCCACCTTGTCGTCCATCTCCCGCGCCCGCTCGGCCGCGATGGCCTCGGTCCAGGCGCGCCGCGAAGCACCGCGCCAGATCGCGATGATCGTGGTCAGCAGCAGCACAAGGCTCAGGCCGGCGAAGCCCAGCGCAGCCTCGGCATAGCTGACAGGGCGGTCGAGCAGGATGAAGGCGATCTCGTTCATGACAGCGAGCCTAGCCGATTCGCTGGCGGAGATCGAACGAAAGCGGAACGGTTTGACCCGCTGCCCACAAATGCTTATGTCCCGCCATCATTCCAGCATTTCTGCAGAGCCCCCATGGCCATTCGCCCCCTCGTCATCCTGCCCGACGCCGTGCTGCGCCAGGTCTCGACCCCCGTGGAATCGGTCACGCCGGATATCCGCACCCTGGCCGATGACATGCTGCAGACCATGTATGATGCGCCCGGCATCGGCCTCGCCGCCATCCAGATCGGCGTGCCCAAGCGGGTCGTCACCATCGACCTCTCCAAGGGCGATGACGAGAAGGCGCCGATGGTCTTCATCAATCCCGAGATCACCTGGACCTCGGAAGCCCTGAACGTCCATGAGGAAGGCTGCCTCTCGATCCCCGAATATTATGAGGAGGTCGAGCGCCCGGCTTCGGTCAAGGTGCGCTATCTCAAGCTCGACGGGCAGATCACCGAGATCGAGGCCGATGGCCTGCTCGCCACCTGCCTGCAGCACGAGATCGACCATCTCAACGGCGTGCTCTTCATCGATTATCTCTCGCGGCTGAAGCGCGAGCGGGTGACCAAGCGCTTCACCAAGCAGGCCAAGCGCGAGACCGCAGCGTGAGCCTGCGCGTCGTCTTCATGGGAACGCCCGATTTTGCGGTGCCGACCCTGACCGAGATTATTGGCCAGGGCCACGAGGTCGTGGCCTGCTATACCCGCGCCCCCGCTCAGGCCGGGCGAGGCCTCGATCTCAAGCCCTCGCCGGTGCAGCGGGCGGCCGAGCGCTTTGGCATCCCGGTCCTGACCCCGGCCTCGCTGAAATCGCCCGAGGCGGCTGATGTGTTTGCAGCCCATCAGGCCGATGTCGCGGTTGTCGTGGCCTATGGCATGATCCTGCCCCAGGCGATTCTCGACCTGCCCGAGCTCGGCTGCCTCAACCTGCACGCATCGCTGCTGCCGCGCTGGCGCGGCGCTGCGCCGATCCAGCGGGCGGTGATGGCTGGCGACAGCGAAAGCGGCGTCTGCGTCATGAAGATGGAGGCCGGGCTCGATACCGGCCCTGTCGGCATGGTCGAGAAGGTCGCCATCGGCCCGGACATGACAGCCGGCGAATTGCATGATCGGCTCGCGCCGCTCGGAGCCGATCTGATGGTGCGGGCGCTGGCGGCGCTCGGGCGCGGCGCCCTGCATTTCACGCCGCAGCCGGACGAGGGCGTCACCTACGCCGCCAAGATCGGCAATGCCGAATCCCGCCTGAACTGGGCGCGCTCGGCCCAGCAGGTGCATGATCTCGTGCGCGGGCTCTCGCCTTTCCCCGGCGCCTTCGCGGAGATCGACCTCGGCAAGGGGCCGGAGCGCCTGAAGATCTTGCGCACGGCCCTGGCGGGTGGCGCTGCCGAGCCCGGCACCCTGCTCGACGGCGAAGGCACCGTCGCCTGTCTGCGAGGGCGCGGTGAAGCTGCTGCAGGTCCAGCGCGCCGGCCGCAGCCCGATGAGCGGTGGCGATTTCCTGCGCGGCTCGCGCCTCACCGCCCGGCTCCAGGCTCTGATGCCGCGGTTCAAGCTGGTCATCGAGTATGACGGCACGCCGTTTTCGGGCTGGCAGCGCCAGACCAATGGCGCCTCCGTGCAGCAAAGCGTCGAGGAATCGGTCGAGGCGTTTTGCGGCCACAAGGTCCGCCTGCATTGCGCCGGCCGCACCGATGCCGGCGTCCACGCGACCGCATCAGGTCGCCCATGTCGATCTGGAGAAGGACTGGCCGACCGATGTCGTGCGGGACGCGACCAATGCCAGGCTGAAATCATTGCCTGTCGCGGTGGTCAGCGCCCATGCCGTCACCGATGAATTCGACGCGCGGATTTCGGCGCGCCGACGCTACTATCTCTACCGCATCCTCGATCGGCGGGCCCAGCCGACGCTCGACCGCGACCGCGTCTGGCATGTGCCGGTGAAGCTCGATCATGAAGCCATGGACCGGGCGGCCAAGGCGCTGCTCGGCCATCACGACTTCACCACCTTTCGCGCCGCCGAATGCCAGGCCAACAGCCCGCTGCGCACGCTCGATCGCTGCGATGTGGTGCGCGAGGGCGCCGAGATCGTGGTCTATGTCCATGCCCGCTCCTTCCTGCACCATCAGGTCCGCTCGATCGTCGGCTGCCTGAAGATGGTCGGCATGGGGCGCTGGCCGGAAAACCGGATCGGCAAGGTGCTGGCCGCGAAGGACCGCTCGCAATGCGCCGCGCTCGCCCCATCCAGCGGGCTTTATCTGGCGGGCGTGGATTACTGAATACATACACTTATAGGTTGTGATATTCCCAGATATATGCAAAATTGACGCATGGTCCTGGGGGGATGCGTCATGATGCCGAGAGTGAGCCGTTTCGTTGTTTTGGCCGCGTTAGCCGCCGCTTTGGCTGGCTGCCAGACCGCTGACCAACCGCTGACAAACTTGGCCGAAGGCATCGCCTCCTACGGCTTCAGCCGGAATATCCCGCCAAGCACGTTGTATCAGCCCGGTAGCTTGGTCCATCTCAGCGAACTACAATCAAAACGATGACACGCATGGCCCAGGTGCGGCTCGGCTATCTCTGCTCCAACCGATTTTCGGTCGCGCTTTATCCAAACCCGCCGACTCCGAGCCCATCGAATGATCAGGGGATCAACAGTCCGCGTGGCGGCAATTTCACGCTCGACCTGCCGGCCCTGAAAAGCCTGTTCAACGTCTCCCTGTCAGCAGGCGTCACCGAGACGGCCGTCGCAAGCATTACCGATACCCGGATCCTGGCCTATGCCCCCGATGAGTTGCAGGAAATCCGCGCCTTGACTGAGGCCCGTCTGTCGCTCCAACGTCATGGACAATATCAGGACAAGAACGCCTGGCAGGTCGAACAGGTTCTGGAGGCCAGCGTCGATGTCACCGTCACGCTTAAGGCCAATGCCTCTGCCGGGGTGAAATCGGCAGCCGTCAAACAGCTGATCAATGCCGGGTTCAGCGCCGAGGCAGGCTCGACCTTCACCACCAAAGGCAAGGCGCTGTATTACGGCGTCAACCTGATCCGGATCACCAAGCTTTAGCTGCTGGTGCCATCAGGCACCTCAACTGCCGCCGAAATAACGCTCCAGCAGCCGCTCCGTGATCCGCTGCAGCGCCAGCAGATCGGCGACCGCCACCTGCTCGTCGACCTGATGCATGGTCTGGCCGACGACGCCATATTCGACCACCGGGCAGTAGCTCTTGATGAAGCGGGCATCCGAGGTGCCGCCGGTCGTCGACAGGGCAGGGCGCTTGCCGGTCTCCGCCTCCACCGCATCGGCCATCATCTCAACGAAAGGCCCGGGCTCGGTCAGGAAGGCGACCGCATTGGTGGGCCGGCAGATCAGCTGGTAGCGCACCGTATTGCCGGCAGCCTCGCGCAGGCGGCGCTCCAGCTCGTCGGCCAGCGTCTCAGGCGTCCAGACATCGTTGAAGCGGATATTGAAAACCGCCCGCGCCTGCGCCGGCACGACATTGGTCGCGGGATTGCCGACATCGAGCGTCGTCACCTCGAGATTGCTCGGATCGAAAAACGCGGTCCCGGAATCCAGCGGCGTCGCATCGAGTGCGGCCAGCAGCCTGACCATGCCACGGATCGGGTTATCGGCGAGATGCGGGTAGCCGACATGGCCCTGCTTGCCCAGAACCGTGAGTTCCCCGGTCAGGGACCCGCGCCGACCGATCTTGATCATATCGCTCATGGTCGCGGGATTGGTCGGCTCGCCCAACAGGCAATGATCGAAGCGCTCGCCGCGCTGATGCGCCCATTCCAGCAGTTTCACCGTGCCATTGACGGCCGGGCCTTCCTCATCGCCGGTGATCAGAAAAGCGATGGAGCCCTGAGCCTCGGGATTATCGCGGGAAAAGCGCAAGGCACCGGCGATCATCGCCGCGAGCCCGCCCTTCATGTCGCAGGCGCCGCGGCCATAAAGCGTTCCGTCGACAATCTCGCCGCCGAAGGGATCGCGCGTCCAGGCGGCCGCATCGCCCACAGGCACGACATCGGTATGGCCAGCGATGACAAAAACCGGCGCCTGATTTCCGATGCGGGCATAGAGGTTCTCGACCGAAGGCGTACCCTCCGCGCTGAACACCGGCCGCTCGACAGTGTAGCCATGCGCGCGCAGGAGGCGCGACAGCAGGTCGAGCGCCCCACCTTCCTCGGGCGTCACCGAGGGACAGCGCACCAGCGCCTGCGTCAGCGCAACGGGATCGAGCGGGTCAAAGCCGAGGGGATCGGACGGCGAAGCGGCGGAGGTCAGGTCGGTCATGCCGCCCGTTTAGCATCGGGCAGCGGCCCTGCAACCGGTTCCTTGCCCGGCAGCACACCGAGATCGACCAGCGCCATCAGCCAGAGCAGGGAGGCGGCGAGTGCCAGCGTCTGCTCCTTCCCGGGGAAAAGCGGCTGCGCCAGGCCCAGCAGCACGATCGCGCAGACAAGCCCGATGCCGTAGAGCCGGGGGCGGCCACGGTCGGTGGCGCGCTTGGCTGCCAGCGCCGCCCAGGGAAACAGCGCAAAAGCCCCGGCAAAGGCGCCGATCCGGTCGCCCGCCAGGCCACCGACCCACAATCCCGCCTGCTGGAGCGCGTAGACCCCCAGCACGACCAGCACATTGCCGAGCCAGAAGGCGGCCAACCCGATGCGGCCGTCGATATCGGTGAGAAGGCGGATGACGCTCATCCCCGCTTGTCCCACATTGCGGGGCGCAGTTGAAGATCATGGTCAATGAAAGGTTAACGCGCGCCGCGTCGATCCCCGCTTTTCAGGTCCAAAAATCTCAGAAAACCGCGTTTCCCTTTCGGGGCCGATGTTGTAGCTGCGGGTGAGGCGCTTGCGCCGTTCGGGCGAGGGCCAAGAGATGACCATCCGTTTTCACCGTGGCGACCTGCCTGACGGCTTCGACGCCGGCGCCAGCATCGCCATCGACACCGAGACGCTAGGCCTCAATCCGCACCGGGACCGGCTCTGCGTCGTGCAGCTCTCGCGCGGCGACGGTTCGGCCGACATCGTGCAGATCGTCAAGGATGGGCCGCGCCCTGAGAACCTGATCCGCCTGCTGGTCGACCCCTCTGTGCTCAAGCTTTTCCATTTCGCGCGTTTCGATGTCGCCGTGCTGCGCCATGCCTTCGGCATCGTCACCGGTCCGGTCTACTGCACCAAGATCGCCTCGAAGCTCGCGCGCACCTACACCGACCGCCACGGCCTCAAGGACCTTGTGCGGGAACTGCTCGGGGTCGATCTCTCGAAGCAGCAGCAATCCTCGGATTGGGGCGCCGACACCCTCACCGACGCCCAGCTCACCTACGCCGCTTCGGACGTGCTGCATCTCCACGCGCTGCATACACGGCTGGAGTTGATGCTGGCGCGGGAAGGGCGCACGGAACTGGCCAAAGCCTGCTTCGCCTTCCTGCCCTTCCGTTCGGAGCTTGACCTTGCAGGCTGGGCCGAGACAGACATTTTTGCCCACACTTGACAATTTCTGAACTGTCTTGCGTCAGTCTTTGGCCATGAGGGCGCAGGGTGTCGTCGCAGCGCCCGACATGAAAAAGCCGTCTGCGACTGGCATTGCGCGGGACATGACTGTGGCGATGACGGCAAATCACTGGAGCGCGCCCGAGGGGCGCAATGCACGACGGGACAAGGCCTTCCGGTCCGCCCGCCGGCATACCCTGTTCGTGCGCTTTCTGCGCAAGGCGATCCCGGTCGCAGCCGTCACGGCGGTGATCGTGCTGATCGTGACACCGTTCCTGAGCCCGACCAGCCGTCTGGCCAATGTCTCGGTCGCGGCGGTCGGCATCTCCAACGGCAAGGTCAGGATGGAGACGCCGCGTCTCTCCGGCTACCGCAAGGATAATCGTCCCTATGAGGTGACGGCCGAAAACGCGCTGCAGGACATCCGCAATCCGACGCAGGTCGAGCTCATCACGCTGCGGCGCCAAACTTGCAGGTGGAGCGCGAGGGGCAGGTGACGGTGACCGCCAAGACCGGCCTGTTCGATACGCAGAAGGAAAAGCTGCGTTTGGTGGATTCCGTCGAGGTGAAGACCGAGACCGGCTATGTCGCGAGCATGCGCACCGCCGATGTCGACTTCAAGGCCGGCACCGTCGCTTCGAAAGAGCCGGTGAAGGTCAGCCTCGGCACCACCACGATCGACGCCGATTCACTCAACGTGATCAATAATGGCGCCTTGATCGTGTTCGAAGGGCGCGTTCGCGCCTATATCCCCAACGCCCCCGCCCGCACGATTGCGGGACCGGAGCGTGAAGGCAGTACTCCGGCTCCGGAACTGCTGGCGCCGCGCGCTGTTGTCCCGCAGGATCAGGCGGTCGACTCGCACACGGATCCCGCGGCTCCCAAATTATAGGAATGCGTCACGTGACCCCGCCCTTTCTTCGTTCGCTCCTCAGTTCCTCGCTGCGCTTGGCCTGCCTTGGGCTGTCGGTCGCAGCGTTCACGCTGGCCACCTCGCAGGCTGAAGCCCAGACCGCGCCGGGCGCCAAGCCGGCACAGGCTGCGCCGGCTGGCAAGAAGCCTCGCGGTGGCAGCGGCGACGCGCTGGGCGGGCTCGGCGGCGACAGCAAGGAGCCGATCAAGATCGACGCCGACAAGCTCGACGTGCTCGACAAGGAAAACCGCGCTGTCTTCAGCGGCAACGTCGTGGCCGTGCAGGGCGAGACGACTGTCCGCTGCTCCAAGATGACGGTGTTCTATGAAGGCCGCGGCGGCCAGGGTGGCGGGGCTGCCACGGCGCGGGCTGCGGCTCCCGCCCCGGCGGCTGGCGCTCCTGCCGGTCAGGGCAATGACAGCAGCATCAAGCGCATTGAATGCACCGGGCCAGTGACGGTCGTCTCGAAGACCCAGGCTGCGACCTCCGACAATGCGGTGTTCGACCGGGCCAACAATGTCGTGATCATGACCGGCAATGTCGCTCTTAACGACGGCCCCAATATCACGCGCGGCGAGCGGCTGGTGTACAACACCGTCACTGGCGTCGCCAATGTCGAGAACAACAAGGGCCGCGTGCAGGGCTTCTTCGTGCCGAATTCCGGCGATGCGAACAAGCCGGCAGCGGGCACGCCCGGCCGCTCCGCAGCCCCCACCAACTGATCGAAGAGCTGCAGTGTCCCTCGCCAACCCGACCTCATCAGCCCCTGCCGGCGAGCCGGCGCTCACCACCTCCAGCCGTCGCGGGCTGTTCAGCTGGTTCAGCTCATCGCGCAGCCGCAGTGACGATGCGACGGCCGCCGCCATTGGTGGACCGGGCGTGCTGGCCGTCACAGGCCTGCGCAAGAGCTATGGCGGGCGCACGGTGGTGTCCGAGGCGAGCCTGAATGTGCGCCAGGGCGAGGCTGTTGGGCTGCTGGGCCCAAACGGCGCCGGCAAGACGACGATCTTCTACATGATCACCGGGCTGGTCGCCGCCGATCTCGGCGTGATCTCGCTCGAGGGCAACGACATTACCGGCCTGCCCATGTATCAGCGGGCCAGGCTCGGCATCGGCTATCTGCCGCAGGAAGCCTCGATTTTTCGCGGGCTCTCGGTCGAGGACAATATCCGGTCCGTGCTGGAAGTGGTCGAGCCCAACCGCAAGGCGCGGGAGCGGCAGCTTGATACGCTGCTCGAGGAATTCAACATCTCCCGCCTGCGCAAGGCGCCCTCGATCGCGCTTTCGGGCGGCGAGCGGCGGCGCTGCGAAATCGCCCGGGCGCTGGCCGGAAAGCCATCCTTCATCCTGCTCGACGAGCCTTTCGCCGGTATCGACCCGATCGCAGTGGGCGATATTCAGGCACTGGTCCGGCAATTGACCGACCGTGGCATCGGCGTTCTTATCACCGACCATAACGTCCGCGAGACGCTGGGTCTGGTCGACCGCGCCTACATCATCCATTCGGGACGGGTGCTGACTGAAGGCTCACCGGCCGAGATCATCGCCAACGCCGATGTCCGCCGCGTCTATCTCGGCGAGGATTTCCGGCTCTGATCGGGACAGACGGCGCGGTATTGCTGTGCCGGCTATTCTTTCCACGGTCGATTAACTGCGCTGCGGGATGCGACCTCGGCCCCTTTGACGCCGGGCTCCCGCACGGTTAGGCTCCACTCCGAAGGCAAGAAGCGTGCCGAAAAGCACGCGCCGGCAAAGGGGAGACGACAGCGCAATGGCGATGATGCCGCGCATGGAGCTGCGCCAGGGCCAGTCCCTGGTGATGACGCCGCAGCTGCTGCAGGCGATCAAGCTCCTGCAATTGTCGCATCTCGAACTGCAGAGCTTCGTCGAGACCGAGCTGGAACGGAACCCGCTGCTGGAGCGGGACGACACCTCGGAAGGTCCGCTGCAGGTCAACGGGGTCGGTGATGGCCCGATGGCGGCCGATGCCGAAAGCTATGCCCGCGCCGAGAGCCTGAACACGCAGGAAGGCATGGAAAACCGCCTCGGCACCGGGCTGGACAATGTCTTTCAGGGCGAGCAGCCGAGCGTGGCGCGGCTGGACAGCCGGGGCGCCGACAGCCTGCCCATCGTCGGCGGCTCCTATGGTGGAGCGGGCGGCTCGTTCGAGGATGGTCCCGATGGCTTCGAGAGCGGCCTGACGGCGGAAGCCTCTCTCCATGAGCATCTCAGCCAGCAGCTCGACATGGCGGTCACAGACCCGGTGGAGCGGATCATCGGCCGTCATCTGATCGATGCGGTCGATGATGCCGGCTATCTCTCCGAGCCTCTGACCGATCTCGCCGAGCGCCTCGGCATCGGGCTCGATCGTGTCGAGCAGGTCCTGCAAATCATCCAGGGCTTCGACCCTTCCGGCATTGCGGCGCGGGATGTCTGCGAATGCCTCTCGATCCAGCTGCGCGACCGCAATCGCTTCGATCCGGCGATGCAGGCGCTGGTCGCCAATCTCCATCTCGTCGCCAAGCGCGATTTCGCCGGGCTGAAACGCCTCTGCGGTGTCGATGACGAGGATATCGCCGATATGGTCGCGGAGATCCGGCGGCTCGATCCCAAGCCCGGCCGCGGTTTCGGCGGCTCGATGGCGGAAACGGTGGTGCCGGATGTCTTTATCCGCGCGGCGCCCGATGGCTCCTGGCTGGTCGATCTCAACCCCGACACCCTGCCGCGCGTCCTGGTCAACCAGACCTATCATGCGCGGGTCTCGCGCGCCGCCCGCAATGACGAGGACAAGGCCTTCATCGCCGAGTGCCTGCAGACGGCGAACTGGCTGACCCGGTCGCTGGAACAGCGGGCGCGGACGATCCTGAAGGTCGCCAGCGAGATCGTGCGCCAGCAGGATGGCTTCTTCGCCCATGGCGTCGAGCATCTCAGGCCCCTGAACCTGAAGACCGTGGCCGACGCCATCGGCATGCATGAGTTGACGGTCTCCCGCGTCACCTCGAACAAGTACCTGACCTGCGCCCGCGGCGTCTTCGAGATGAAATATTTCTTCTCGGCCGCCATCGCTGCGACAGGCTATGGCGAGGCGCATTCGGCCGAGGCGGTGCGCTTCCGCATCAAGCAGATGATCGATGACGAGGCGCCGAGCGAAGTGCTCTCCGATGACGCGATCGTGGCCAGGCTGAAGTCGAGCGGGATCGAGATCGCCCGGCGGACGGTTGCCAAATACCGGGAATCGCTGCGCATTCCCTCGTCGATGGAGCGCCGCCGCGAGAAGGTGGCGATGGCGCTCGGCAAGAGCTGAAGCCAGCCATCGCAGTGGCCGGGATGTTCCGGCGTCCGCAGGTCGACCCCCGAACCTCGACCGACAATGTGTCGGAACAAGGGCCTCTGACCTTTGGGCAGACGGCTCTTTTTTGCGCTGAGCCTAGCCACCGAAATGAATGTCCGCGGCCGCATTGACAGCGCGGGGGACCAGTTCTTAGCTCCGATACATGGCCGTTCACTGGCCATGGCAAATGAGGGGTCAAACTCCATGAGCTTGCGGATTTCCGGCAAGAACCTCGATGTCGGCGAGGCCCTGCGGGGCCAGGCCGAAGCCCGCGTCGCTGCTGCACTCAGCAAATATTATGAAGGCGGCTATCAGGGCCATGTCACGGTCGGGAAGGACGGAACGGCGTTCAAGACCGATGGCGTGCTGCATCTCTCCTCTGGAATCACCCTGGAAGCCTCGGGTACCGCGCATGACGCCTATGCCAGCCTCGACAGGATGGCTGAGCGGATCGAGAAGCGGCTGCGACGCTACAAACGCCGCCTGAAGGATCGCTCCGCGACGCAAGGCCGCGAGCCGGGCATCGAAATCCCCAGCTATGTGATTGCGGCTCCCGATGACGATATCGAGGAGCTTGAGCTGGCAGGGGAGGGGGACAACCCCGTTATCGTCGCCGAATCCACCAAATCCCTGCATAACCTCACTGTCAGCGATGCGGTTGCGGAGCTCGACCTCACCGGCGCCCCGGTGATCGTTTTCCGGCACGCTGGTCATGGGCGGGTGAACATCGTATACCGCCGGCGCGACGGGAATATCGGCTGGATCGATCCGCCGGCGTCGCTTTCGTAAGACGGGCGCCGCTATTGCCCGGTCACCACGGTTGACTCGTGCCGGACCGTTTTTTCCGGCACGGGACATGCATGGACTGGCGCATGACGCTGATCGATCTCCTGACGCCCGCCGCGGTCATTTCGCCGCTCCGGGCCAACAGTAAGAAGCAGGCGCTGCACGAGCTGGCTCAGCATGCGGCGTTGCTGACCGGCCTGCCGGAGCGCGAGCTGTTTGAGGCGCTGCTGCAGCGCGAGCGCCTGGGCTCGACCGGCATCGGCGATGGCATCGCCATCCCTCACGGACGCATGGTGGGCATCGATCGTCTGGTCGGCCTGTTTGCGCGCGCCGAGAAGCCGATCGACTTCGACGCGTTGGACGGCCAGCCTGTCGACATCATCTTCGTGCTGATCGCGCCGGAAGGCGCCGGGGCCGACCACCTCAAGGCGCTGGCCCGCGTCGCGCGCGTGCTGCGCAACCAGGCTGTGCTCGATCAGGTGCGCCATACCCGCGATCCCGAGGCGATCTACGCCATCCTCGCCGAATCAGCCGCCAAGGCCGCCTGAGCGCGCGCCAGCTGGAAGCTTTCCAGCCTGGGCTTGGATGCTGCGGCGCGAGAGGCTATGACGCCGCGACGGCGCCTCCGGCCTTGCCTGGGCAAAGGCGCGCCCCTCTGCTCCGGAGCCTGATTCCATGGCCTATCAGCATGTCGAACTCTTCCCGCTCGGCGCGGATACGACGCCTTACCGCAAGCTCGGCACGGAGGGCGTTTCCGTGCGGATGCTCGGCGATCAGGAGGTGCTCAGCGTCTCCCGCGAGGCGATCCGCCAGCTGAGCGAGCAGGCCTTCATCGACATCAACCATCTGCTGCGCCCCGGCCATCTCGCCCAGCTCGCGAAAATCCTCGACGATCCCGAGGCGACCTCGAACGACAAGTTCGTCGCCTATGACCTCCTGAAGAACGCCAATATCGCGGCCGGCGGCGTGCTGCCGATGTGCCAGGACACCGGCACCGCAATCATCATGGGCAAGAAGGGCCGCAAGGTCTGGACCGACGGCGACGACGAGGCGGCGCTCGGCGAGGGCGTGCGCGGACGCCTATTACAAGCGCAATCTGCGCTATTCCCAGGTCGCGCCGCTGTCGATGTTCGAGGAGAAGAACACCGCCACCAATCTGCCGGCGCAGATCGACATCTACGCGGAGGGCGAGGACGCCTACAAATTCCTCTTCGTCGCCAAGGGCGGCGGCTCGGCCAACAAGACCTTCCTGTTCCAGGCAACCCCGTCACTGCTCACCAAGGACCGGATGATCGCGTTCCTGAAGGAGAAGATCCTGACGCTCGGCACCGCCGCCTGCCCGCCCTACCACCTCGCCATCGTCATCGGCGGCACCTCGGCCGAGCAGAACCTGAAGACGGTGAAGCTCGCCTCGACCCGCTATCTCGACGCGCTGCCGACGCAGGGCTCGCCCAGCGGCCATGCCTTCCGCGATCTCGAGATGGAGGCCGAAGTCCACAAGCTGACGCAGGCAGCTGGGCGTCGGCGCGCAGTTCGGCGGCAAGTATTTCTGCCACGATGTCCGCGTCATCCGCCTGCCGCGCCATGGCGCATCGCTGCCGATCGGGCTCGGCGTCTCCTGCTCGGCCGACCGCCAGGCCAAGGGCAAGATCACCCGCGACGGCATCTTCCTCGAAGCGCTGGAGACCAATCCGGCGACCTATCTGCCTGAGGTCGACGGACGCATCGCTCGGCGGCGCGGTGGTCAAGATCGACCTGAACCGGCCGATGAGCGAGATGCTTGCGACGCTGTCGCAATATCCGGTCAAGACCCGGCTGTCGCTGACCGGCACCATCATCGTCGCCCGCGATGCTCGCCCACGCGAAGATCCGCGAGCGGCTCGAGGCCGGGCAGGGCATGCCGGAGTATTTCAAGAACCACCCCGTCTATTATGCCGGCCCCGCCAAGACGCCCGACGGCATGCGCGTCAGGCTCATTCGGGCCGACGACGGCGGGCCGCATGGATTCCTTCGTCGACCAGTTCCAGTCCTTCGGCGGTTCGATGGTGATGCTCGCCAAGGGCAACCGCTCCTCGGCGGTGCGCGATGCCTGCGCCCGGCATGGCGGCTTCTATCTCGGCTCGATCGGCGGCCCGGCTGCGCGGCTCGCGCAGGACTGCATCAAGAAGGTCGAGGTGCTGGAATATCCGGAGCTCGGCATGGAGGCCGTCTGGCGCATCGAAGTCGTCGACTTCCCCGCCTTCATCGTCATCGACGACAAGGGCAACGACTTCTTCAAGGAACTGAACCTCGGATGAGCCGTCTCACCCTGAGTGTCCTCGGCCTCATGCTGGTTGCGGGCTCTGCCGGCAGTCAGACCCGCCCTGCCACCTGTTCGCGCGATCTGCTGCAGAACAATGCCGGCATGAACCGCCAGCTGCGGCTGCTGCGCGACAGTGCGGCCGCCGATCAGGCCGCCCAGTGCACCATCTGGCGCGAGCATGTCAGCTTCCTGCAGCAGGCCCGCTCCGTCTTCGCCAGCTGCCAGAGCGGGGCCGAGCGGGAACGCAACGTCGCCCAGATGGACACTGAACTGGCCGAGTTTCGCGGCCTCGTCGCCAGCCGCTGCAAGCGCTGAGCCGAAGGAACCTGACCCATGTCCGAGCAAGCCCAGGCGCCGCTAGGCGTCGCCGTCGTCCCGGTCACGCTGTTCCAGCAGAACTGCTCGCTGATCTGGTGCACGCGCACCATGCAGGCGGCGATCGTCGATCCCGGCGGCGATGTCGCCTTGATCCAGAGCGCACTGAAGGAAGTCGGCGTCACGCCGGTCGCGATCTGGCTGACCCATGGCCATCTCGACCATGCCGGCGGCGCGACCGAACTCGCCGAGGCGCTCAGCCTGCCGATCATCGGGCCGCATCAGGCCGACCAGTTCCTGCTCGACGAGCTGCCGGCCTCGGGCCTGCGCTTCGACATCAGGGACATGCGGGCGGTCAAGCCGACACGCTGGCTGGCGGAGGGGGATGAGGTCTCCGTCGGCGATATCACCTTTGCGGTGCAGCATGTGCCCGGCCATACGCCCGGCCACGTCACGCTGTTCCAGAAGGATCTGCGCTTCCTGCTCGCGGGGGACACGCTGTTTGCGGGCTCTGTCGGCCGCACCGATTTTCCCTATGGCAGCCATGACGAGCTGATCGCCGGGATCAAGGCCAAGCTGCTGCCGCTGGGCGACGACGTCCAGTTCCTGCCCGGCCACGGCCCCGCCAGCACCCTTGGCGAAGAGCGGCAGAACAACCCCTTCCTTGCAGGGATAACCACCGCCGTCATTCCGGGGCGGACCAAAGGTCCGAACCCGGAACCCATGACCACCCGGCCATGAGAACTGGCGCTGCACGCGCCCAACCCACCCCCAAACGCGAAAAGACCCGCAGCGAGAAATCGCTACGGGCCTCGGAAGAACCAACGGCCAAGGCCCTGAACGGTGCGCGTACATCCGGCGTCAACGTTCGGCCATGGCCGTCTTCTCGACGGTGGAGGACAGTGGAACGCCCTCGACATCGTCGTGAGCCTGATATGGGGGCTCGTTTGCCGGTTACAAGGGTGGGCGATCAGCTATCGAGCACGCCGAGCAGGAAATCCTGCTTGCCGATCTGGAAGCCGTTCTCGCGCAGGATGGCGTAGGCGGTGGTGGCGTGGAAATAGAAGTTCGGCACGGCAAACAGCGTCAGATACTTCTCGCCGCGCATCGTCACCGTCGCGCTCGGCCCGCGCGGGAAGGTGACATCGCTGGCAAGACCGTTCTCGAAAGCCGCATCGTCGACGCTCGCGACGAAGGCCAGCACCTTGGCGATGCGCGCCTTGAGCTCGTCGAAGCTCTTCTCTTCATCGGGATGCTTCGGGTTCTCGCCGCCGGCGAGGCGAGCGGCCGCGTTCTTGGCGAAATCGCAGGCCAGCTGGATCTGGCGGCTGAAGGGCAGCATGTCGGGGGCCAGGCGGGCATTGAGCAGCACGTCGGGCTGGATCTTGCGGGCGGCGGCCTGTTCGACCGTCTTGTCGAGGATGACGTCGAGCGCCTTCAGCGTCTGGACGAAGCCGGCGAGGGAAGCGGAGCGGGCGGAGATGGGCATGGCTTGATATCCCTGAACGAAAAACGGGCCCGGTCGGGCCCGCTTGCGTTGCCGATATAGGCGCTGCTGCGAAAATTACAGCAGGCCAAATTCAGCCACAGCGCTCAGTCCTTGGCGCGCTCGACATAGGAGCCGTCTTCCGTCATCACGACGATGCGGGTGCCGGGGCCGATATGCGGCGGCACGGCCGTGCGCACGCCATTGACCAGGATGGCCGGCTTGTAGGAGGAGGAGGCCGTCTGGCCCTTGGTCACCGGCTCGGTCTCGGCGACCTCGACCGTGACGCGCTGCGGCAGCTCGATCGCGACGGCCTTGTCCTCGAACACCGAGAGCGAGACCTTCATGCCCTCCTGCAGATAGGGCGCCATGTCGCCGACCACATCGCCATCGACATTGATCTGGTCGAAGCTCTCGGGGTTCATGAAGACGTACTGCTCGCCATCCTGGTAGAGGTAGGTGAAGTCCCGGTCCTCGACATAGGCGCGCTCGACCTGCTCGGTGGTCTTGTAGCGCTGGGTCATCTTCACGCCGTCGGAGATGCGGCGCATGTCGATCTGCGTCGTCGGCGTGCCCTTGCCGGGAAAGAAGCTTTCCGCGGAGAGAACCGAGCAGAGATGCCCGTCGAGTTCGAGCACATTGCCCTTGCGGACGGAGGAGGCGATGACCTTGACCACGTGCGATGTCTTCCTTGCTGCTGCGCGGCATCGCGCGCGATCAAAAATTCGTTGCCGCGCAACTACCGCATCGGGACCAAAAACGGAAGCGGTCGCATTGTAGCGGCAGGCAATCGACTGTAGGTGCTCGCCCGCAATGCTGACGAACGGCATCGGATCGACACCATCCTGCGCAAGGCGCTCCTGACCCGCGCCGGTTGAAGGAGCTGACATGACGGCCGAATTCCCGCCCTTCTGGCGGCCGGACATCCATGCCGACCGGCGCCCCGCCTTGCTGGCTCGCGGGCGGATCAAGGCGGCGCTGCGTCGCTGGTTCGAGGCGCGCGATTTCGTCGAGGCCGAGGCCGCGATCCTGCAGCTCTCGCCGGGCAACGAGACGCATCTGCACGGCTTTGCCACCAGCCTGATCGACGATGCCGGCCAGCCGCATCCCTATTACCTGCACACCTCGCCGGAATTCGCCGCCAAGAAGCTGCTGGCGGCGGGCGAACGCCGCATCTTCGATTTCGCCCGTGTCTTCCGCAATCGCGAGCGCACGGCGCTGCACCATCCCGAATTCACCATGCTGGAATGGTACCGGGCCGGCTGAACCCTATCAGGCGCTGATGCAGGATTGCGCTGCCCTGCTGGCTTTGGCGGCAGAGGCGGCGGGCGTAACGAGCCTGTCCTGGCGCGGCCGGAAGGCTGACCCCTTCGCCGAGCCCGAAAGGCTGACGCTTCAGGAGGCGTTCAGCCGCCATGCCGGCATCGACCTGTTACGGACAGTGACGGCTGACCACGAGGTCGACCGCGAGGGGCTGGCGGCGGACGCGGCCCAGGCCGGCATCCGTGTCGCGGCCGATGACAGCTGGTCGGACATCTTCAGCCGCATCCTGTCGGAGCGGGTCGAGCCGCATCTCGGCCATGGCCGCGCCACGATCCTGATGCGAATACCCGATCTCGGAGGCCGCCTTGGCGCGGCCCAAGCCCGGCGATCCGCGGGTGGCCGAGCGTTTCGAGCTGTATGCCTGCGGCGTCGAACTCGCCAATGCCTTCGGCGAATTGACCGACCCGGACGAGCAGCGCCGACGGTTCCACGCCGATATGGACGAGAAGCAGCGCATCTATGGCGAGCGCTATCCCGATCGACGAGGATTTCCTCGGCGCCCTCAGCCAGATGCCGCAGGCCTCGGGCATCGCGCTCGGCTTCGACCGGCTGGTCATGCTCTGCACCGGCGCGCGGCGGATCGAGGATGTGCTCTGGACGCCGGTGGCCGAACCGGGCAGGAAGCCGGCATGACCGCACACACGCCCCTCCGCAGCATCGATGCGCTGATCGCGCGGGGTCTCGCCGACCCCGCCGAACATGCGGCGCTGGAGGCGGTGGCGGCGCGCTATGCGGTGGCGGTGACGCCGGCCATGGCCGATCTGATCGACCCGGCCGATCCTGCCGACCCGATCGCGCGGCAATTCATCCCCCGGCCCGAAGAGCTGGAGACCAGGCCCGAGGAACGCGCCGATCCGATCGGAGACGACGCACATTCCCCGGTCGAGGGCGTGGTCCATCGCTATCCCGATCGCGCCCTGCTCAAGCTGGTGCATGCCTGCCCGGTCTATTGCCGCTTCTGTTTCCGCCGCGAAATGGTCGGGCCCGGCGGCGATGCGCTGACCGGCGCGAAACTGGATGCCGCCCTGGCCTATCTCGCCGCCCATCCCGCCATCTGGGAAGTGATCATGACCGGCGGCGATCCGCTGATCCTGTCGCCCCGGCGCCTCCGTGACATTACGGCCAGGCTGGCGGCGATCAGCCATATCAAGATCGCGCGCTGGCACACGCGCGTGCCGATGGTTCAGCCGGAACGGGTGACGCCGGATTTCGCCCGCGCGCTGCGCGTGCCCGGCAAGGCCAGCTACATCGCCATCCACGCCAACCACCCGCGCGAATTCACCGACGCGGCTCGCATCGCTTTGGCCACATTGGCCGATGCCGGCCATGTGCTGATCAGCCAGAGCGTGCTGCTCAAGGGCGTCAATGCCGATCTCGCGACGCTTTCGGCGCTGATGCGCGCCTTCGTCGAGAACCGGGTCAAGCCCTACTACCTGCACCACCCCGATCTCGCGCCCGGTACCGGGCATTTTCGGTTGTCGCTGGAGGAGGGGCAGGCTTTGGTCAAAAGCCTGCGGGGCCATCTTTCAGGCCTGTGCCAGCCCACCTATATTCTCGACATCCCCGGCGGCGCCGGCAAGGTTCCGGTCGGCCCGTCCTTCCTCTCGGGCTGCGAGACCCCCGGCTTCGAGGCTCTGGTAGAGGATCGGCAAGGCGCTATGCATGCCTACCCGCCGGCCTGAACTGGTCCGCGCTGTTGAGGGCCACGCGCCTGTGGCATACTGACCGGAAGCAGAAGTGCAGGACGTGACTATGAACCAGGTGAGCTTGAAAGAAGCGAAGTCGCAGCTTGCGCGCCTCGTCGATCAGGCTGCGCGCGGTGAAGATTGGGTCATCACAAAGGCAGGAAAACCCCTCGCAAAGATCGTGGCTGTCGATCGCGAAACCGCCCCGCCGCGCCGGATCGGCTTCATGATCGGCGAGTTCACCACGCCTGCCGACTTCGATCGCATGGCAGAGGACGATATCGCCGAGCTGTTCAGCGCATCGGCATGAGGTTTCTGCTGGATACGCATCTGCTTCTCTGGCTGGCTGGTGAGCCCCATAAGCTTCCTGTCTCGGTCGTGCAGATCGTTGAGCAACCCGAGAACGAAATAAACTTCAGCGCTGCGAGTTTGTGGGAAGTCGCGATCAAGAACGGTCTTAAGCGCGCTGACTTCTCCGTAGACACCCGGCGCTTGCGCAGTGGTTTGCTGGGGAGTGGCTACAGGGAGCTCACAATCACAGGCGATCACGCTATTGCTCTTGAGCGGCTGCCCGCTCTTCACAAGGACCCTTTTGATCGTATCCTCGTGGCTCAGGCAACGACCGAGGATATGGTTCTTCTAACGGCAGACGATCGCTTGGCATCCTACCCAGGTCCGATCAGACAGGTTTGAAGAACAACGCCGGCTTGCGATGCGCGAGCCACTTATGGACTGCCTGAATATCAGGATTGATCACGAAAGCTCATCATGCAGGACAAACTCCCCATCGCGATCGTCTCCGACATCGTCTGCCCCTGGTGCTTCATTGGCAAGGCGAGGCTTGAGACGGCGTTGCGCGCCCATGGCCTGACCGACCGGGTCGCCATTACCTGGCTGCCCTATGAGCTCAATCCGGACATGCCGGAGGAGGGCATGGACCGTACCGCCTATCTCGACGCCAAGTTCGGCCCCGGCAAGCGCAAGGAGATCGAGCTGCGCCTGTCGGAGGCTGCTTTGGAAAGCGGCGTCACCTTCAACTGGGGCAAGGTCACCAAGAGCGTGAATACACGCCGGGCCCATATGCTGGTCGCCGCCGCGTCCACCGTGCAGCAGGGCAGCGAGATGAAGGCGGCGCTGTTCCGCGCCTATTTCCAGGAAGGCCGCGATATCGGCGATCTCGAGACGCTGGTCGCCATTGCTATCGAGCAGGGCTTCGAGGAGCAGGCGGCGCGCGACGAACTCGACAATGAGGAACTGCGCGAGACCATCATCGGACTCGAGGCCCATGCGCAGAAGGTCGGCGTCACCGGCGTGCCCTTCTTCATCATCGACGGCAAGCTCGCGGTCTCGGGCGCGCAGACCGGCGATGTCTGGGCGCAGGTCTTCCAGCAGGTGCTGGCCAAGGCGGAGTAGCCGGAAGCCGGCAACGTCGAGCCTGACAGGCTGCCAGCTTGCATCCCCCCTCGAATCATGGCCCATCGGGCGGCAGGCAGAGGAGGGCAGGTGACGATGCAGAAGCTCAACGACATGCGCGACCGGATGATCGTCGCGCTCGACGTCCCCACCATCTGGGACGCCTACCGCATCGTCTCGACGCTGGGTGACGGCGCGACCTTCTACAAGATCGGATACCGCCTGGCTTTTGCCGGTGGGCTCGACCTGTCGCGCCAGCTGGTGGCCGAGGGCAAGAAGGTCTTTCTCGATCTCAAGCTGCACGATATCGGCAACACCGTTACCGAGGGCGTCGACTCCCTGACCAAGCTCGGCGTCACCTTCCTCACCGTCCATGCCTATCCCCAGACCATGCGCGGCGCTGTCGAGGGCAAGGCCGATAGCGACCTGAAGCTGCTCGCGGTCACGGCGTTGACCTCCTATGATGATGGCGATCTGCGCGATGCGGGCTACAGCCTTGCGGTGCGCGATCTTGTGCGCCTGCGCGCCGAGCAGGCCCGCACCACCGGCATTGACGGCATTGTCTGCTCGGCGGCCGAAACCGAGATCGTCCGCGATGTCATTGGCGACGACATGGTGATCGTCACCCCCGGCATCCGGCCGGCCGGCGCCGATGCCGGCGATCAGAAGCGGACCCTCACCCCCGGCGAGGCGATCCGCGCCGGCGTCGACCATCTGGTGATCGGGCGTCCCATCATTCGCGCGGCAGACCCGCGTGGCGCGGCGGCTGCGATCATGGACGAGATCGCCGCCGCCTCCTAAGCTCTCGGCCCAACCGGAATCAGGATAGCGACATGCCAAAGGGATATGTGATTGCCCGCGCCAAGGTCACCAATGCGACGCAATGGGCCGCCTATGCCGCCAAGGCCGGCGAAGCCATGAAGATCTATGGCGGAACGCCGATCGTTCGCGGTGGCCAGATGACGGTCGCCGAAGGCGAAGGCCGCGCCCGCAATGTCGTCATCGAGTTCAACGATTTCGCGTCCGCCAAGGCCTATGCGAATTCGCCGGAATATGCCGAGGCGCGCAAGCTGCGCGAAGGCGCCGGCGAGATCGACATCGTCATCGTCGAGGGCATGTGATCATGGCCAAGGGCTATTGGATTGCGCGCGTCGATGTCGAGAACCAGGCGGCCTATGACGCCTACCGCTCGCTCAACGCCATCGCCTTCGCCAAATATGGCGGCAAGTTCATCGTCCGCGGCGGCGAGTATAAGCTCGCCCGCGGCGAAGGTCGCAAGCATAACGTCGTGATCGAGTTCAAGGACGAGGCGACGGCACGGGCCTGCTACGAATCCGCTGAATATCAGGAGGCGGTGAAGCACCTCGCCCAGGCCGGCAAGACCGACCTCGTCATCATCGGCGGCTATGAAGGCGCGCAGCCCGGCGATTGAGCGCTGACACTGCCTGGCCGCGGTTCCGGCGCCCTTTTGAACATCCTTCGAGACGGCCCTTGCGGGCCTCCTCAGGATGAGGGCTCAGGGTGTTTTTCCCCGCTTCCACCCTCCAGCCCTCATCCTGAGGAGCGCCGCAGGCGCGTCTCGAAGGATGGCCGGCGAGGCACCGGAACCTCCTGCAACACCCCGCCGCTCAGCCGCGGAACGCCCCGCCGCCGTCGATGTCCAGCACCGTGCCGCTGACATAGCCGCAGGCGGGCGAGGCGAGGAAGGCTGCCGCGTTGGCGATTTCCTCGGGCTCGATCAGCCGGTCCGAGCGGCAGGTCGGTCAGCATCTCCTGCCAGCGCGATTCGTCGCCCAGCGCCGCCTTCGCCCGCGTCCGGCTGAGCGAGACGATCCGGTCGGTGCGGGTTTGAGAGGGGTTGATGCCCATCACCCGCACGCCCCAATCGACGGATTTGCCCGCCGACCGCGCTGGTGAAGGCCATTAGAGCGGCATTGCCGGTGCCGCCGCAGACATAATCGTAGCGCGGGCTGCGACCGGCGCCGCCGATGATGTTGACGATGACGCCCGCCTGCCGCTGCTTCATCCCCGCCAGATACAGCTGGGTGAGGTGGATATAGCCCATCACCTTCAGCGCCCAGGCCTCCTCCCAGCGCTCCATGGCGAGGTCGAGCAGGCCGCCGCCAGGAATAGCGCCGGCATTGTTGACCAGGATGTCGATGTCGGCAAGAGCGGCCGCGACACGCTCCCGCTCGGCCCCCTGTGACAGGTCGGCCGCGCAGGTCGCGACGCGATTGCCGGCGCCCAGCCCGGCCGCGCAGCCGCGACAGCCGCTCGGCGTCGCGCGCCACCAGCACCACCGAGCATCCCTCATGCAGGAAGACCCGCGCGCAGGCCGCGCCCGATCCCTTTCGAGCCGCCCGTGATCGACGACGCGGCGGCCGCTCAGCTTCAGATCCATGATGGTATTCCATCAGCGCGTCAGGCGCGCAGCGGCTCGGCCTGCCGCGTACCAGTCGCAGATCGCCGGCCCCGTGTCACGAAGATGACCTCGCTGCGGGCATGCAGCGATCTCGACCATCCGGACGAGTTCGTGGAAGCGGTGCGGCACGGCGATCAGGTGCGGGTGCAGGCCGATCGCCAGCACGCGCGGGTTCTCCGTCGGCCTCCTCCTCGAACAGCCGCAGCGTATGCGTCCAGCCGCTTCGCATCTCGCCGGTCGCGTGCTTCTCGACGGCGTAGATGATGGAATCGTTGATCTCGAGATTGTAGGGCATCGCCAGCAGCGGCCCGTCGCGTGTCGTCCATCCAGGACGGCAGGTCGTCGACCACCCAGTCGAAGACGTAGTCGATGCCGTTGCGCTCCAGGAGCTCGGGCGTGTCCAGGTCTCGCGCAGGCCCGGCGAGAGCCAGCCGCGCGGCCGCTGCCCGGTGAAGCCGCGCGATCGTGTCGAGCGCGCCCTGCGATCACCGCCTCCTCGCCGCCCTCGGCATGGTTGATCGCCTTCTGGTGCATGCCGTGGCCGATGAACTCCCAGCCGGCCTCCAGCATGGCTTCGGCGGCCGCGGGATAGGCCTCGATCGACGCCCGCGTTGAAGCTGGTCGAGGCGGGCAGGCCGCGCTCGTGGAACAGCTTCAGGATGCGCGGCAGCCCGGCGCGCATGCCGTAATCCGCCCAGGAGAAGTTCGGCACGTCCGGCACGGTCTCGCGCCCATGCGGCGGCGTGATGATGGTGCGCGGCATCGGCTGGTCGAACTGCCAATGCTCCACGTTGACGACGAGATGCACGAGGATGCGCTTGCCGCCGCAGGGCGGGCAGGCGGCGGCGCTCGCGACGAGAGGCGGTAGGGAATGCGGGGATTGGCCATGGGCGAGCGTCCTCGTGTCAGTGATCGGCGGCGCGCATCTCGGCCATGATCTTGGCCTTGAAGCGCGATGAAGTCCGGGGTGGTGAGGTCGTCGATCGAGCGCGGGCGCGGCAGCGTGATCGGGATGTCGCGCGTGATCCGGCCCGGCCGCGCCGACATGACGCAGACGCGGTCGGCCAGCAGGATCGCCTCGTCGATGTCGTGCGTGACGAACAGGACCGTGGTGCGCAGGCGTCTGCCAGACGTCCAGCAGCAGTTGCTGCATCGCGAGCCGCGTCTGCGCGTCGAGCGCGCCGAAGGGCTCGTCCATCAGCAGCGCGCGCGGGTCCATCACCAGCACGCGGGCGATGCCGACGCGCTGGCGCATGCCGCCCGAGAGCTGCGCCGGCAGCGCGTCGCGGAAGCCCTCGAGCCCGACGAGCTGATCAGCATCGGCGCGCGCCTGCGCCTCGTAGTCGGCGCGCGCGACGGCCCTGCACCTGCGGGCCGAAGGTCGACGTTCTCCCAGACGGTGAGCCAGGGAAGCAGCGCCGCCTCCTGGAACACGACGCCGCGGTCGGGCCCGGGCTTGCGATCGCCGGCGCCGTCGAAGCGTGAGATCGCCCGCTCGCTCGGCGGCTCGAACCCGGCGAGCAGGTTCAGAAGCGTCGACTTGCCGCAGCCCGAGGGCCCGAGCAGCGCGACGAACTCGCCGTCGCCGATGTCGAGATCGACGTCGTCGAGCGCCCGCACGCCGGCAGCGGCCGCCATAGATCTTGACGACGGCCGTTGAACGAGATCGTGCCCATCGGCGCGCTCAGCCGTGGAAGATCTGCAGGCGGCGCCAGCGCAGCACCCACATGTTCGAGCAGCGACGATCAGCCGGTCGCGACAGGAAGCCGAGCAGCGCCGATCGACGACCATGTCGGCGATGACGACGTCCATGCGGCCGACGTAGTAGGCGTCCCACAGCACGTAGCCGAGGCCGGACTTCACCGCGACCATCTCGGAGACGATCACCGCCGTCCAGCCGATGCCGAGCCCGATGCGCAGGCCCGTGAAGATCGACGGCAGCGGCGGCCGGCAGCACCACGCGCCGCAGGATGTCGATGCGCGCCGCGCCCATCATCAGCGCGGCGCGGATCCAGTTCCTCTCGACGTCGCGCGCGCCCTGGGTGGTGTTGATGACGATCGGATAGAAGGCGCCGAGCGCGATCAGGAAGATCGCGCCGAAATCGCGGATGCCGAAGATCGCGATCGAGAACGGCAGCCAGGCGGTGATCGGGATCGGCCGCAGCGATCTGGATCGTCGGATCGACCGCGGCCGGCCGCCAGCTGCGACCAGCCGATCAGGATGCCGAGCGGCACGCCGACCAGGATGGCCAGCGCGAAGCCCTTGGCGACGCGCTGCGCCGAGAACAGCACGTTGTCGACGCCAGGTGCCGCTATAGGGGTTCAGGCCCATGCCGGGCGTGCCGAAGGCCCAGACCTTCCAGGCCGCCCAGACCCGGTCCGGCGTCGGCAGGGCGCCGCCGAACAGCGAGCCGTCCGTGCCCGGCCAGCTGCCAGAGCGACGACCAGCGCCAGCGGCAGCAGGAGCGCGGCACCAGCAGCCGCACCGCGCCCAGAAGCCGCAGGCTCCGCCGCGAGGCTGAGCCGCCGAGGGCTTCGCGCCGGGGCGGTCATCGCTGCTCCAGTCTCGACCAGGAGGCAGAGACGGCGGCTGGCCAGCTCCGTCAGGCGTCATCCGCCGCCCGCGGCTCAGCTTTCGCTGCTTGCTCGACGAACTGCGGCGTCCCAATACTTGCTCGATCTCGCCCGAGACGTCCTTCTGGATGACGCCGAGCTCGTTGAAGGCCTTGGCCTGGCGCTTGATCTGCTCGGGCGTGATCGACCGGCCCGAGCTTGATCACCTTGGCGACCTTCGGCGGCGACGTCGGCGTCGAGGCCGGTCAGCTTGGCGATGGCGGTGCGCGAACTGCGGCGGGCGATGGCCGCGAGCTCCTTCATGCGTCTTCACATAGGCCCAGACGAAGCGCTCCACCGCCTCGCGCTTGTCTGTCGACGGCGGCCTTGGTCGCCACGAGCATGCCGAGTTCGGCGCCGACCGGCTTTCGACGCGGCTGTAGTCGAGGTTCTTGGCGAAGAAGCCGTAGCCCTTCATCACCGGGATCGACTCGAACGGCTCCCAGGTGACGATCGCGTCGACTTCGCCCTGCTGCAGCGCCTGGTTGAAGTTGGCGCCGCCGCCCTGGATGTTGACGGCGTTGAAGCTGTTATAGGGCATGCCCTTCTCGATCAGCGTCGCGGCGAACTGGAACCAGACGGCCGAGCCCGGCGCGATGCGCGATCTTCTTGCCCTTGATGTCGTCCCAGCTGTCGAGCTTCACGCCCTTGCGGCCGATGACGTATTTCGGCGAGGCGCCGACGCCCATGATGCCGACCATGCCGGTCGAGCCCTTGCGCGAGCGCGATGGCGAGGTCGGCCGGGCCGACCGAGGCGACGTCGAGCGAGCCGGCCAGCAGCGCCGTGCGGGCATCGGCGTAGCGGGCGAACTCGACCAGCTTGAGCTCGACGCCGAGCTTCTTCAGCTCGTCCTCGATCAGCGTGATCGGCGCGAGATGGCCGACCTTCTGGTAGCCGACGGTGAGCTTGACCGGCGGGCTCAGCGGCGTCTGCGCCAGCGCCGGAGCGGCGGCGAGGGCGATGGTCAGGGCAGCAAGGCCGCCACAGAAAGTCCGGCGCTTCATGGTCTTCAACCTCCACTGTCGCGGGCGCGCAGCCCGCTGATCGACAAAAACGGCCCGTTCGGACCTATTCCCCGGTGAATGCGGGTTCCCGCTTCTCTCTGAAGGCTCTCTGCCCTTCCTTGTAATCGGCGCTGGTGAAACAGGCGGCGATCGCCCGGTTCGCAGCGTCGATATCTCTCTCCTCATCGGTCGCGAGCAGGGCGTTCAAGGTCTGCTTGACCGCCCGCAGCGTCAGCGGCGCATTGCCGGCGAGGCGACCGAGATAGGCTTGCGCCTCGTGTTCGAAGGTTTCGGCCTCCCAGAGCGCATTGACGATGCCGAGCCGCAGCGCCTCTTCGCCGGCAACAATCCGCGCGCTGAGCAGCAGGTCGGCAACCGGGCCGGCACCGAGCTTGCCGACCAAGGCGCGCACGCCCTCATAAGCATAACCGAGGCCAAGCTTTGCAGCCGGCACGCGAAATCTGGCATCGGCGCGGGCGAGCCGGAGGTCGCAGCTCATCGCCAGCCCAAAGCCGCCGCCAAAACACACGCCCCGGATCACCGCCACGCTTGGCTTGCTTGCCTTGGCGATGGCCGCGCAGCCATTGAGATAGGCGTCGTCATAGGCGCGGGTAGCGGCTTCGCCATCGCGTTGCGCCGCCGAATTGCGAGATATCGGCTCCGGCGCAAAAGGCCCGCCCGCCTTCGCCCGTCACGAGAATCGCACGCACGCTCCGGTCGGCCTCGGCCCGTGCGACGAGCCCTTCAAGGCTCGCCCACATCTCGTAGGTCATGGCGTTGAGCTTGTCGGGCTGGTCGATCACCAACCGGGCAATGCCGTCTTCGCTGCTATAGCGGACGCTGCCCATCAGACTGCCCCTGCCGCGCGCAACCGGGCGATATCGGCGGCGGAATAGCCGATCTCCTGCAGGACGGCGTCGGAATGCTCGCCCTTTGCCGGCAACGGTGTCTCCAGCACAGCCGGCGTCCGCGACAGCGTCACCGGCTGGCCCACCAGTTTGACGTCGCCGCGCGGGCCATGCGGCACCGGCTGGGCGATGCCGAGATGCTGCACCTGCGGGTCTTCGAAAACCTCGTCCATCTTGTAGATCGGCCCGGCCGGCACCCCGGCCGCAGCCAGCCGCTGCAGCCAATCGTCGGAGGTTGCCGCACTGAAGATCTGGGTCAGCAAGGCCATCAAGGCCGGGCGGTTGCGCAGCCGGTCCGGCATCTTGGCGTATTCGGGATGATCGGCGAGGTCCGGCCGGTTCAGCACCTTGCACAGCGCCTGCCACTGCCCCTCGCCGCCGACGCCGATATTGATGTAGCCGTCGGAGGTGGCGAGCACGCCCATCGGGGTGGCATAGGGGTGGTCGTTGCCGGCCTGGCCGGGCACCTACGCCATCCACCAGATACCGCGCCGCCTGGAAATCGCAGAGCGCGATCTGCGCCTCGAGCAGCGAGGTGTGGACCCATTGCCCTTCGCCCGAGCGCTCGCGCTCGGCCAGCGCCACCAGAATGCCGGTGCAGGCATAGAGCCCGGCCGTCGAATCGGCCACAGCCGCGCCGGCCCTGACCGGCCCCTGGCCCGGCAGACCGGTAATCCACATCAGCCC
Organism: uncultured Alphaproteobacteria bacterium; assembly: GCA_963759925.1. GTDB lineage: Bacteria > Pseudomonadota > Alphaproteobacteria > Rhizobiales > Beijerinckiaceae > Allobosea. Next base: position 488,311 of record CAVXBE010000009.1, on the reverse strand, counting down.
GCCCATGCCCTGGGCGATCTGGTCGAAGCCGGCGCGCTCGCGATAGGGCCCGTCCTGGCCAAAGCCCGAGACCGAGGCGAGAATGATCCGCGGATTGATCGCGCGCAGATCCTCATAAGCAATACCGAGCCGCTCCTTCACATCCGGCCGATAGTTCTCGACCACGATATCGGCGCCCTCGACCATGCGCATGAACACCGCCAGCCCCTGCGGCGTCTTCAGGTTCAGGGTCATCGAGCGCTTGTTGCGATGCAGGTTCAGCATGTCGTAGCCATCGCGCGCGCCGGACATGCCCTCATTCGGGTCGACCCCATCGGGCGCTTCGATCTTGATCACATCTGCGCCGAAATCGGCCAGGACGCGGCAGCAGGTCGGCCCCGCGCGCACCCGCGTCAGATCGAGCACGCGCAGATGCGACAGCGCCTTGGCGGATGATGTGCCGGATCGAGTCATGCGGCCTCCAGAAGTGCAGCCAGGGCTGAGGGTTCGCGGCCATGCCAGGCGGTGTCGCGCTGGATCTGCGCAGCGAGTGCAAGCAGAGCCCGATCACTGCCGGGAGGCCCGACCAATTGTGCGCCGATTGGCATGCCCTGGCTATCAAAACCACAGGGCAGGGCGACGCTCGGCAGCCCAAGGGCGTTGACGAAGCGGGTATAGGCCGACAGCCCATACAGGGTGCGCGGGGCAAAGCCCGGCATGCCGGGCTCGCAGCTTGCGACCTCCGGGGTCTCGATCGGCATCACCGGAAGCAGCATGGCGTCGTGCTGCCGAAACAGGGTCAGCGCTTGCGCAATCGCCTGGAGCCGCTCGCGCAGCTCCGTCACGCGCTCAGCCGGCACAGCAAGACCCTTGCTCAACCGTGCCTCCAGCGTTGCGTCCAGCTGGCCGCTGCCGATCCGCCAGCCATGCTCCGCCGCCATCTCCGCCTGCAGCAGTTCAAGCACGAGGGGATCGCAGGCCTTGAGCAGAGGCGAGGCAGGCTCGTCCGAGACGCGGACCCCTGTGGCTTTCAGAAGCTCCGCCATGCCAAGGCCAGCCGCTGCGATCGATGGCTCGGATGCGGCCGCCAGATCGGCCGAGTAAGCGATGCGGCGGATTGGCGGGGAGGGCGTATCCGGCAGGAGCACCATCGCCAGCCGCATCAGCGTGGCAGTCTCGCGAGCCAGAAAGCCCAGCACGTCGAGGGAAGGGGCGAGCGCCATGGCGCCCTGCACAGGCAGCAGGCCAAAGCCCGGCTTCCAGGCCGTGACTCCGCAGCAATGGGCTGGGATGCGCAGCGAACCCGCTGTGTCCGAGCCAATGGCGAAATCCACCAGACCCGCCGCCACCGCGACCCCGGAACCGGAGGAGGAGCCGCCGCAGATGCGCGACGGGTCCCAGGGGTTGAGCGGCCGCCGCCGCAGCGGGTTGCTCCCGGAAGGCTCGCAGGCCAGCGCGGTCATCTCGCAAAAACCCAGCCGCCGGGCACCAGCCTGATCGAGCTCTTCCAGCAGGGGCGCGAGGGAAAGTGGTGTCTCGTCGGAAGGTTTTGCCAGGCCCAGCGTAGGGGCACGGCCCGGCGTGTCGAACAGGTCCTTTGCCAGATAGGCGAGCCCTTGCAGCGGGCCCGGCTCCGGCGCCCCGCCTTCAGCCGCCTCGACCAACAGCCGCAGACGCTCCGCCGCACCCGGAAACCGGGCCGTCATGGAGGGAACGTCGATAGCGGCGTGCGGCATTCTCTGAAGCCCCTCCCGGTGCAGGGAGTGTGACAGCTTTCCGCCTTTGCGGAATGAGAAATGCAGCAACGCAGTTTTCGTTTATTGCGAAACCTGCATCCCGCTTTGCTGCAGCGCTGCCAGCAGTCGCGCAGTCGGCGGATCCTGTTCGGCTGACTGGGGTACGCAGATGTCGATCTGCCGGCGCGCCCAAGGCTCGTCGAGCCGGATCAGGCGCAGCCCCAGCGCCTCCGCCAGCGGCCTCAACGCCGCCTCAGGCAAGATGCCGATGCCGAGCCCCTGGCTGACCATCTGGCACATCACCTCGAAGCTGCGCACCTGCACACGCAGGCGCAGCACCGAACCCTGCTCCCGCGCCTTGTCCACCAGCAGGCGGTGGATCGCCGTGCCGGCATCGAGCGCGACGAACTCCTCCTCCAGAATATCGGCAAAGCGCACCGAACTGCGCTTGAACAGCGGGTGTTGGGGGAAAACCGCCAGAGCGAGCCTGTCCTGCGAATAGGGCAGGGTGGTCAGGCCTTGCGTCGCGACACCCCGCACGATCACGCCGAGATCGGCTTGGCCGCGCGTCAGCGCCTCCATGGTTTCAGCTGTCGGCCGCTCTTCCAGATCGACCTTGATCTGCGGATTGTCCCGCATGAAGCTCGCCAGATCGAGCGCCAGCCGCTGCACCAGCGCCGAGCTGGACGCGAAGACCCTGACACGGCCGCGCACGCCGGAGCGATGCTCATCCATATTGGAGACCAGCTGGTCGGCCAGGCGCAGCACCGATTGCGCATAGCGCAGGGTGGTGACACCGGCATGGGTCGGCTCCACCCCATGCGGCAAGCGCTTCATCAATTGCGCGCCGACCTCCTGCTCGAGCAAGGCGAGCCGGCGGCTGGCAGCCGAGATGGCGATGTTCATCCGTTCCGAGGCGCGGCTCAAACTGCGCAACTCGCACAGCGCCACGAAAAGCCGAAGTGATTGCAGATCGTGATGCAGCAAGGTCCCGTCCCATCCATGGCGCACGCGCCTACGCCCTAGCACAGCGGGGCGGCCTGTCACGACCAAAGCCGGTTAACCATCTCACCGGCCAATTCCGCAACGTCGCCCAGCCGGCGAAGCAGGTTCACTCTTGCTTAAAGCGCTGCACCTAAGGTTGCAGCCAGAGGGGAGCCGTAGCCTCCCGCAGAGATAACAGGTTCGTAGACGATGATCCGCAGCTTCGCATCCGCTCGTCAGATCGCCCCCGGCGCATCGCGTTGCGCAGCCGGGGCCGCGTGATGTCAGCTCAAGCCGTGCAGATCCCGGCCGATGCCGGGGCCGAGCCGACACCCGCCGCGCAGTCGGCCGGCCGCATCCTGCTGGTCGATGACCTCTTCGACAACAGGGCCGTGCTGGGCCGCCGCCTGGTGCGCCGCGGCTATGAGGTGGTCGAGGCGGAATGCGGGGCCGATGCGCTGGCTCTCGTCGCCCGCGAAGCATTCGATCTGGTGCTGCTCGATGTCATGATGCCCGGCATCAGCGGCCTCGATGTGCTCGTCGAAATCCGCCGCAGCTTCACCTCGCAGCGCCTGCCGGTCATCATGGTGACGGCAAAATCCTTCAGCCACGATGTCGTCGAGGCCCTGCAAAAGGGCGCTGACGATTACATCACCAAGCCTGTCGATTTCGACGTGGCGCTGGCCCGCATCAACACCCAGGTCGAGCGCAAGCGCTCCGCGGATTCGCTTGCCCAGGATGGCCAGCAGCGCGATGCGGCTCTGGCGCAGGCGCTGGACCAGGTGACGCGCGAGGCCGAGGAACGCCGGCAATCCGCCTCGACCGCCCGTTACCTCTCGACCCATGACGCGCTGACCGGCGTGCTCAATCGCAGCGAGTTCATCGACCAGCTCGGCGGCGCGGCCAGCGAACATGCGGCCGGCGGCGCGCCCTATTCCGTCCTCTTCATCGATCTCGACCGTTTCAAGCTGATCAACGACACCTTTGGCCACGCCGTTGGCGACCAGATGCTGAAGCAGATGGCCCAGCGCATCGTCGGCAGCATTCCGCCGCGTGACAGCATCGCCCGCTTCGGCGGCGACGAATTCCTGCTGCTGCATTGCTGCGACGAAGGCGCCGAACCCTCGCTCGATCTCGCCAGCCGTCTTGTCGAAGGCCTCAGCGAGCCCTGCCTGATCGACGGGCACGAGCTGCAGGTTGGCGCCAGCATCGGCATCGCCATGCCGATGGACAAGAACGAGCGACCGGAAGAAACCATCCGCCACGCCGATCTCGCCATGTATCGCAGCAAGAATGCCGGCGGCGGCCGCATCCACCTCTTCGATGTGGAGATGGCGGAGGCGGCGCGGCGGCGTCTCGATCTTCAACTTGATCTGCGCTTCGCCCTGAAGCGCAACCAGCTCACCTTGATGTACCAGCCGATCATCCAGCTCGATGATCACACCATCGTCGGTTTCGAGGCGCTGCTGCGCTGGAACCACCCGCAGCGCGGCACCATCAACCCCGCCGAATTCATCCCGATCGCCGAGGAGAGCGGGTTGATCCTGCAGATCGGCGAATGGGTGATGCGCCAGGCCTGCCATGCCGCGGCGAGCTGGCCCGAGCCGATCAAGGTGGCGGTGAACCTCTCGCCGGTGCAGTTCGAGCGCGACCAGGTCATTGCGACAGTGATGAGCGCGCTCGCCTCCTCCGGTCTGGCGCCGGACCGGCTGGAACTTGAGATCACCGAGAGCCTGCTGCTCGCCAACACGGCCAAGACCATGGCGACCCTGCACACCCTGCGCGAGCTTGGCGTGCGGATATCGATGGATGATTTCGGCGTCGGCTATTCCAGCCTCAGCCACCTCCGCGACTTCGAGTTCGACAAGGTCAAGGTCGACCAGTCCTTCGTCCGCAGCCTGGCTGCCGACCAGAGCAGCAGCGCCATCGTCAACTCGCTGTCGCATCTGGCTGTTGCGCTGGGCATGACCGCCAGCGCCGAAGGCATCGAGACCGAGGAACAGCTGACCTTCGCCAAATCCAATGGCGTCAGGCAGGCCCAGGGCTTCTTCTTCGGCCGCCCGATCCAGGAGCGCGATATCGAGGACACGCTGCGCACGCTGAACCCCAACATGGTGCTCACGGACCGCATCGCCGCCGAATAAAGCGGCGCTGCACAGGGCGAGTGCTCAGCCGCGCCCTCCTGCCAGCAGGATGCTGGACCGCTCACGCGCGACCACATCGAGCGTCTGCCGAAAGCCGCCGAGGCCGGTGGTGAACTGCCGCGGCTGCGGATCGCCCTGCAGGGCTGAGGACAGGCAACGCCCCGTCATTGTAGCTGCCGGCTGAAGACCCAGCGCCGCAAGCAGCGTCGGCGCGATGTCGATGATCCCGCAGGCGCTGTGATCGACCTGGCCGGCCTCGAAGCCGCCACCGCGCGCCGCCAGCATCGTATTCAGTTCATGCCGGTTCAGCCCGCCATGCATGCCGCCGCCGACGGACACATCGCCGACGGTCATCATGCCCAGCCCGGGGTAGCCAAACGCGTCGGGCGCGTCACTGGAGCGGAGCACGAAGACCAGCCCGTCCTGACGGGGATGGTCGAGCTCCACCAGCGATAAGGCGAAGCTGCCGGGAACCTCACCCTCGAGCTCATTGCGGCCGGGCGAAAACAGCATTCCCAGGAACTCCTGCTCCTGGAGCCAGGCAGCGATCGCGTCGCGGCGCTTGTGGCCGCCCTCCAGGATCCGGATCTCACCCATATTCCCGCCCGTCATGGCGAAGCTGGCGCCGGTCAGGACACGCTCTGCCGCGCGCCGCCCCTGATGGCCCTGCGCGCCCAGCAGATCGCAAAGCGGCAGTGCGGCATTCATCGAGATCTGGCCATGGTCGGAGGCGACCATCACCGTATAGCGGTCGCGGTCGGACCTTGCGTCGATCCAGGCCAGGATACGGCCGAACGCGGCATCGACTGCCTTCAAGACCTGCAGGGTCTCGGGCGAGCCGAGGAACCTGTAATGAAACGAGGTGTCGGGCTCATTGAACCAGATCAGCGCAACATCCGGATCAAGCCCGCCGAGCACATGCTCGCGAAACACCTGCTCGGCATAATCCACCTCGGCAAAGCGCGGCAGGGTGCGGGGCGGCAGCGGTCCAAAGCGCGCCACGACCTCGTCCACAGCGTCCGGCGTCTGCGTGTGCTCGCGCCCCATGACCGAAAAGGTCCAGTGTCCATTGGCGTGGGCGCGCGGGTTGATCAGGTGAGCCGACCCGGCCGATCCGGTATGGACCACCGCCAGCTTTTTGCCGGCTTTCGCCAGGACATCGCCAAAGCTCGCGACCCCGACCAGCCCGCCCTGCGTCGCCTGCTCGGCTAGGCGGATATCGTCGGCGCGGCTCATGTCCAGCACATGCTCGCGCGTCACGTCGGGGAAGTAGAAGGCGTTGCCGACGACGCCGTGATAACGCGGTGTCGTTCCCGTCGCGATCGAGGTGGTAGCAACGCGCGTCATCGATGGAAAGACGCTGCGCGCCTGGCGGAACCATGTCCCTTGCCGGGCGAAGCGGGCGAGGTTCGGCGTCAGCTCCGGGCTGACGAAATCAGGCCGCAACCCGTCGAAAACGCAGAGAACGACCCTGTTTTCGGTATGGGGCACCATGCTCATGCCGCCTCCGAACGCGCCGCGATCTGCGCGTTGGACGCAAGCGCCCTTGTGGCGGCGATGCACGCGTCCACCGCGTACCAATAGCGCGGATTGAGCTCGATATTGAAGGTGACGGCCGGCGGGAAAACGCAGCGGCTCATCAGGCGGTCCCAGGGAATGCTGCCCCAACCGACAGGCAGGTGCAGGTCGCCATGGCCGAAGGCCAGTCTCTCGCTGTCGCTCCATGTCGGCACGACATCCGCCAGGCCGAAGGAATCGTGGATGTGGAGATGCTGCGCATAGGGCGCGAGCGCAGCCACCTCTTCAACATAATCTCCGCCGAAATAGCCCAGGCGCAGGAAGGAGTGGCTGAAATCCAGGGTCGCGCGGACATGGCTGTGGCCGATGGCAGCCAGTTCGCCAGCGAGGCGGCTGGGGGTCGAGGCGTAGAACTTGCCCTCATAGCCGCCAAACATCGTCTCGACGCAGAGGGTGAGGTTACGCTCGCGCGCCACATCGCCCGCCCGGCTCAGCCACTCGCGCTGTCGGGCATAGGCCAGCGCCACGGTTTCCGCTGGCGCAATCGGCATGATGCCGGAGTGGAGAACGTAATTCTGGGCTCCCACCTCGGCTGCGATATCGAGCGAGGCGACAAGCACATCGAAATGCCGCTGCAAGCGGGACGGGTCATCGAAGAAGTTGATGGCCAGCGGGCCGTGGACGCTGAAGGCGACATCCCGGCCGGCACAGGCCTGCTTCAGCAGGCTGAGATGCGGGCGCTGGATACGGCCCCCGGCGATGAGGTCCATGGCAAAGGTCGGCAGCTCGATCGAGCCGACGCCGAGCGCCTCGACCCTGTCGAGGATGGCGGGGAGGTCGGAGAGATCGCTCTGGGGCGAAGGCGCCGAGATCCCGGTACGGGGGGCGGTTCCAGGCTGCATGGTTCAGGCTCCGATCATCAGCGCAAGGTCGGGTCGAGCTTGTCACGCAGCCAGTCGCCGACGAGGCTGACGGCGAGCGTGGTGAGGACGATGGTGGTGGCCGGCGCCAGCATGATCCAGGGCGCGCGGGTGAGGTATTCGCGGCCATAACCGACCATGTTGCCGAGGCTGGTCATGGGCGGCTGGACACCGAGCCCGAGGAAGGACAGCCCGCTCTCCAGCAGGATCACCTCGGGAAAGGTCAGCGTCATCGAGACGATCAGCGTCGAGGCGATATTGGGCAGGATATGGTTGAGGTAGACCCGCGAGGGCCGCGCCCCGATCTGCCGTACCGCGCCGGCATAGCCCTGCGCCCCGGCCGAGATCGGCAAGCCCGCGGGCGATGCGGGCATAGCGCTCCCAGCCATAGAGCCCCATCAGCCCGATGAAGAGCGGCAGCGCGTTGCCGAAGAACGCCAGCACCGACAAGGCCAGGATCAGGAACGGCATCGCCGCCTGGAAGTCGGCGAGCATCAGCACGAACTGCTCGACCCAGCCGCGGAAATGCGCGGCGAGGAAACCGAGCAGCGTGCCGAAGGTCGCCGAGATGATGGTCGCGCCGAAGGCGACCATCAGCGAAATCCGGACCGAGACGATCAGCCGGGACAGGACGTCGCGCCCCAGCTCGTCGGTACCCAGCCAGTGCAGCGTGTGGAAGGGCGGCGCCAGCCTGTTGCGCAGGTCATAGGCGGTGAAGCGATAGGGCGTGATCCAGTCCGCCAGCAGCGCGATCAAGACGATCAGCACGAGCCAGGACAGGCCGAGCCACACCAGCACGGGGACGCGGCTTCCCCGCTTCGGCGCGCTTTCGGAGGCGAGGGCGGGAGGAGCGGTGATGTCGGCCATGTCAGTGCGCTCCTGCCTTGGCGCCGCTGCGCAGGCGGGGATCGAGCACGCCGTAAAGCAGGTCCACGATCAGGTTGGAGGAGACCATGGTGATCGCGACCAGCAGCAGGATGCATTGCACCACCGCCAGATCGCGATTGGCCACGGCCACGACCAGCAGCCGGCCGACGCCGGGCCAGGAGAACACGCTCTCGACCACCACCGCGCCGGCAATCAGGCTGCCGACCATGAAGCCGATGATGGTGACGGTCGGGATCGCCGCATTGGGCAGCGCATGGCCGCGTACGACACGGGGCCATGGCACACCCTTGGCGCTGGCGGTGCGGATATAGGATTGCCCCAGCACTTCGAGCATGGCGCTGCGCGTGAAGCGGGCCAGCACGGCGGCGCCGCCAATGCCCAGCGTCAGCACCGGCAGGATGGCATGGCGCCAGCTTTCCTGCCCGCCCGATGGCAGCCACCCCAGCTGCACCGAGAAGACCAGCACGAGCACCAGGCCGAGAACGAAGCTCGGCACCGTGAAACCCGCAACCGCCGTGAAGATGACGAGCCTGTCGGTCAGGCTGTCGCGATGCAGGGCGGCATAGATTCCGGCGGGCACGCCGATGCCGAGCTTCATCGCCAGCGCCGGCAATGTCAGCGCCAGCGTCGCCGGAATGCGTTCCGCGACCAGCGCCAGCGCCGGCCTGCCATCGCGCATCGACTGGCCGAGTTCGCCCTGGCCGATCGCGCTGAAATACCGGACATATTGCAGCCAGATCGGATCATCGAGTCCCCAGGCCTTGCGGAACGCGGCGATCGCCTCGGGCGGCGCATCGACGCTCATGATGATCAGCGCCGGATCGCCCGACAGGCGCAGGACGATGAAGGCGAAGGTCACGACCAGCGCGACGGTCAGCATGGCGCGCGCCAGCCGGATCAGGAGAAAGCGCAACATCAGCTCGCTGCCTTCAAGAAACGCGCCTGCTCATGCGCCACATGGCAGGCTGCCAGGCGGCCGTCCGGCAGCTTTTGCAGAACCGGGCTCTCGACCCGGCAGCGCTCGCGCACGCGCATGGCAGCGCGGATGGAAGGCGCAGCCCGAGGGGCGCGCTGCCGGATTGGGCGGCTCGCCCTGCAGCACGATGCGCGCCCGCGCCCGCCGGCCCGGCACCGGCGACGCCGAAACGAGCGCTTCGGTATAAGGATGGGCCGGCGCCGACAGCAGCAGCGTCGGCCTCGCCCTCTTCGACGATCCGGCCGAGATACATCACCGCGACACGGTCGCTGACCTGCCGGATCACCTTCAGGTCATGGCTGATGAACAGCATGCCGAGCCCGAGCTTCGCCTGAATGTCGACCAGAAGATTGATGACCTGCGCCTGGATCGAGACATCGAGCGCCGAGACCGGCTCGTCGCAGACCAGCAGATCGGGCTTCGTCGCCAGGGCGCGGGCGATGACGGCGCGCTGGCGCTGCCCCCCTGACAGCTCATGCGGGAAGCGGTGCGCCTGATCCGCCCGCAGCCCGACCGATTGCAGCAGAGCCAGCGCCAGCCCCTTGCGCGCGCTCTCAGTGTCGAGCCCATGAATGTCGAAAGGCTCGCGGACCTGATCGAGAATGGACAGGCGCCGGTCGAGCGCGCCCAGCGGGTCCTGATAGACCATCTGCATCCGAGCCCGCGAGCGCCGCCACGCGGCCGTGCCCGCTTTCGGCATCGGCGCGCCCTGGAACAGGACCTCGCCCTCATCGGGGGCCTCGAAGCCGAGCGCCAGCCGCCCGGCGGTGGATTTGCCGGAGCCGGATTCACCGACGATCCCCAGCGTCCGCCCGCGCTCCACCCGGAGCGACAGGCCATCGACCGCACGCACGCTGATCGCCCGGCCAAACAGGCCCTGGCGCATGTCGTAGCGCCGCGCAATGCCGCGCGCTTCAAGAAGAGGAGCCTCGCTCATGCGAAAACAGGCTCCATCTCGCGCACCCCCGCAGGCGCCTCGACCTGACGGATACAGGCGGCGAGGCGACCGGGGCGGAGCTGGCGAAGCGGCGGTGTCTCGCTGTCGCACGCCCCCTGATGCTGCGGGCAGCGCGGCCCGAAGGCGCAGCCCCTGGGCAGGTTCCACGGCTCCGGCACATTGCCTTCCACCGGCGACAACCGGCGACGGACGCCAGCCAGCGGCGGCAGCGCCGCCAGCAGGCCACTGGTGTAGGGGTGGAGAGGCTCGGCGAAGAGCGGCTCCGCTGGGGCGGCCTCGACGATACGCCCGGCATACATCACGCAGACGCGGTCGCAGCTTTGCGAGATCACGCCGAGATCATGGCTGATCAGCACCAGCGCCATCCCCGTCTCCCGCCGGATCGCGCCAAGCAATTCGAGGATTTGCGCCTGGATCGTCGCGTCGAGCGCCGTCGTCGGCTCGTCCGCGACCAGCAGATCGGGCTCCCCGGCCAGCGCCATCGCGATCATTACGCGCTGGTTTTGACCTCCTGACAGTTCATGCGGAAAGGCATCGAGCCGGCGCCCGGCGTCGGGAATGCCGACCAGATCGAACAGCCGCCTGGCCTCGGCCCGGATCGATTGTCCCGACAGGCCGCGATGCAGCGCCAGCGCCTCCCCGACCTGACGGCCGAGCCTGATCACCGGGTTCAGCGCGCTGGCGGGATCCTGGAAGATCATCGCCACCCGCCCGCCGCGGACTTCGTCCAGCACGGCTGCGGGGGCGCGGAGCAGTTCCTGCCCCTCCAGCTGCACACTGCCCGTCACCACGGCCTTCTTCGGCAAAAGCCCGAGCGCGGCGAGCCAGGTCACGGATTTGCCGCAGCCGGATTCGCCGACAAGCCCCACGGCTTCGCCTCTCCGCACGGTCAAATCGATGCCGTGCAGCGCGCGCACACCGTCAAACGCCACGGTGAGATTGTTGATCGCGATGAGCATCTCTGAGGTTGCCATCGCGCTCACGCCAGATCCTGCGTGCGAAAATCCATGTATTCGACGGGGTAGGCGTGCCACGGCACGCTCGCCTTCTTGCCGTAGAACATGGTGAGGTCGTGCAGGGCGGTGCCCGGCGGGTCGACATCGTCAAAGATCTCCAGCATGCGGCGAAAGGAGCGCTTGCGCTCCTCCAGATCGAGCGAGCTCTGCAGAACCTCGCCGAGCCGGTTGAACTCCTCATTGCGCCACAGCTTGTAGACGGCCTGGACATTGCTGGCCGGGCCATAGCGCCGCACCATCGCCCCGACCGGGTCCTGCCAGAAGATGGTATCGGAGACATCGGTGATGCCGAGCCCCGGCTGGTAGACCTGGGACCAGTTCTCCTTGACCTCGATGGCGATGTTCAGCCCCACAGCCCGCCACATCTCCTGCAGGACCTGCGCGGTCTGGATCTGCAGCGTGTAGTAGTTGGCGAGCACCCGATAAATGATCGGCCGGCCGTCATACCCGGCTTCCTTCAGCAGGGCGCGCGCCTTGTCGGGGGCAAAGCCAGGCCCGGCATAATCGGCGAGGTAAAGCTCGCCATAGCTCTTGTCCTGATGGCCATTGGGCACCCAGGTCCGGCCGCCATACAGGCTGTCGACCATGCTCTGCCGGTCGATGGCGCAGGAGAGGGCGCGCCTGACGCGGGGATCGGCGAGGGCGGGATCGAAGCTGTTGTAGATGATGCCGCGAACGTTCTGGATGGCGCCGCCGGCCACTTCGCGGCCCGACATCGCCTCGATCGTCGGCAATTGGTCGGGCGAGACCTCGGTGATGATATCGGCCTCGCCGGTCGCCAGTTGGTTCAGCCGGCTCGCCAGTTCCGGCACCACCCGGAACTCCAGCTCATCGACCAGCGGCCTGCCGCCCCAATAATCGTGATGGGCGGCGAAGACGAAGCGCCGATCGTAGCTGAATTCCTTGACCTTGAATGGCCCGGTGGCGACCGGGGCTTTTTCCCAGGCGGCAAAGCTCGGCGCTGCGAGGAAGGCTTTCTTCGAGATGATCTGCCCGGCCCAGCCGGCCAGCCGCGCCAGCAGAAGCGGATCGGCTGTCTTCGTCGTCACGCGGACCGTCAGCGGGCCCGTGGCCTCGACCCGCTCCAGTGTCGGCAGGAACGGCCGTGTCATCCGATAGCCCGGCGCATCGGCCGAGGCCATCCGCTCCGGACCGAAGGAGAAGGCGACATCCTCCGCCGTCAGGATGCTGCCATCGTGGAAGCGCACGCCTTCGCGCAGCGTGAACTCGATGGCGAGCGGAGAGACGCGCTCCCACTTGGTCGCCAGCGCCGGAACCAGCTTGCCGCCATGGCGATAATCGACCGCCAGCAGATTGTCGTAGAGGTTGTAGCCCATCCGGAAGGAGACGTTGCCATAGTCGCGCACCGGCTCCAGCGTCGCCACGCTCGGCGAATTCGGCATCGCTATGACGAGGCGGTTCATCCCTTGCGCCAAGGCCGAAAGCGAGCCGACGCCAGCCAGCGCGCCTGCGCCCGCCATAGCCCCTGCACCTGCCAGCGCAGCGCGGCGCGTGATCATCAGTGTCATCGCAGCATATCCTTGTCGGTCATCGGCAGGATCAGCCTCGGCTGCTCCAATTGGCCGTGCGGAAATCCATCACGAAGGATTGCGCGGCCTTCCAGCCGAGCTCCCTGCGCTTGGCGGTGAAGTTCGCGGTTTGGTGCAGCACCGTGTAGGCAGGGTCCTCGCGTTCGCAGATGGCGAGGATGCGCCAGAAGGCGGCTCTCCGGCGGTCATGATCGGTGTCGGCTTCCAGCACCTCGCAGAGCCGCCCCATCTCCTCATTGCGCCATTCGCCGATCTGCCATTGCTGGCCGGTGGGGCCGTGGGCGGCGGCGATCGAGGAGACAGGATCGTTGTAGGATGCGCTGCCGGACCAGTCCCGCACCGCGCGGGTCGGCCCCTTCGCGAGAACCTGCGGAAAATTCTCCTTGGTCTCGATTGCGACGTTGAGGCCGATCGCGCGCCAGCTCTCGACCAGCAGCTGCGCGGTCGCGACCTGATTGGTGTAGTAGTTGTTCAGCAGCCGGAACGGGATCGGCTCGCCCTTGTAGCCGGACTGCTTGACCAGCAGCCGGGCCTGCTCCGGGTCGAAAGCCGGAACGCTCCAATCCTCGATGAACATCGGCCCGTAGAAGGGGAATTGCAGCCCTTTCGGCACCTGGGTGCGCCCGGCCCAGAGCGCATCGACGATGCCCTGCCGGTCGATCGCGTGGCTCATGGCACGGCGGATCAGCGGATCGGCAAGCTGCGGGTGGTTCTTGTCGAAAACCGTGAGCCGATGGTTCATGATCAGCCCGCCCAGCACCTCATAGCGCGGGTCCCGCTCGATCTCGGCGATCTGGTCCGGCGGGGTATCGCAGGCGAAATCATATTCGCCGGACCGCAAGCCGTTGATCCGCGAGGACGTCTCCGGCACCTCGACGAAGCGGATCTGCTTCAGCGGCGGGCGCCCACCCCAATACTCATCGTGAGCGACGAGCGTCAGTGACTGGTCCGGCTTGAACGACGCAATCTTGTACGGGCCGGTCCCGATCGGCCGGCGCGCCCAATCGAGCCAGGTCTCAGCCGCCATGAACGCCTTGCGCGAGACGATGATGCCGACACCGCGCGAAAGCCGCCCTTCCAATGTGACATCGGGCGTCTTGTTGACGAAGCGGACCGTGCGGGCGTTGACGATCTCGATCCTGTCGAAGCCCGGGAAAGCGCGCTGGGCGATGGCGACGGTTTCGGCCGGCGGCTGCTTGCTTGCTTGCCCACCGGTGACCGAGCCAAACAGACCCGCCGACCCCGCCTGCGCAGCGCCGCCCCACATCCGCTCCTGGCCGAAGGAGAACGCGACATCCTCCGCCGTCATGGTCTCGCCATTGTGGAACTTCACGCCGTCCCGCAAGACCAGCTCGACCCTGCGCTCATCGATGCGCCGCCAGCTCGTCGCCAGGCCTGGGCGCTGGGACAGATCGCCGATCCAGTCCGTCTCGATCAGCGCTTCGGCATAGCTCGGGAGTGTCCGGGAGCCGACATTGGACTGCTCCCTCAACGGTTCGAGCGTGTTGGAATTGGCGATCTTCTGCACCGCGATGGTGATCGACGGCCTTTGATCGGCCTGCGCGATGGCAAAGCGCGGCAGGGCGAACGCGCCTGCTGCCGCGGCCAGTGCGCCGCGGCGGGTCAAGGAGCTCATCGGTCTCTCCTGTCGCTCATGGATCGGCCGCGTTGGGTCACAGCACTCAGCTGCGCCCACCCCAATTCTCGCTGCGAAAATCCATCGAGAAGGCGGGAGACGCCTTCCAGGCCAGCACCTTGGGCTTTGCTGTGAAGGTCGCGTTCTGGTGCAGCACCGTGTAGGCGGGGTCTTCCCGCTCCGCGATCTCCAGCATGCGCCGGAAAGCTGCCTTGCGGCGTGCCCGGTCAGTCGAGGTTTCGAGCTCGAGCGCGAGCCGGTTCAGCTCGTCATTGCTCCACTCGCCGGATTGCTGTTGCTGGCCATTGGGGCCGTGCTGGTTGACGATGGAGGAGACGGGGTCGTTGAAGGGGGCGGAGTTGGACCAGTCCCGCACGGCACGTGTCGGGGTCCGCGCCAGGACCTGCTGCCAATTCTCCTGCATCTGGATTTCGACGTTGAGCCCGGCTTCCTTCCACATTTCGACCAGCAGCTGCGCCGTCGCGACTTGGTTGGTGTAGTAGTTGCTGAGCAGGCGATAGGGGATCGGGTCGCCCTTGTAGCCGGACTGCTTCACCAGATCCTTTGCCAGCTTCAGATCAAAGGCCGGGACCGACCAGTCGGCGATGTACATGTCGTCGTAATAGGGCCACTGCAGGCCCTTGGGGACGATGGTGCGCCCAGCCCAGAGCGCATCGACGATGAGCTGGCGGTCGATCGCGTGCGTCATGGCGCGGCGCACCAGCGGATTGACCAGCGTCGGGTGGTGCTTGTCGAACACCGTCAGCCGGTGATTCAGAATGGTCCCGCCCTGAACTTCGAAAGCCGGGTTCTTCTCGATCTGCGCGATCTGGTCAGGCGGAATATCGCAGGCGAACTGATACTGCCCGGAGAGCAGGCCGTTGATCCGCGAAGCCGTCTCGGACACCTCGACGAAGCGGATCGACTTCAGCGGCGGGCGCCCGCCCCAATACGCGTCATGGGCCTCGAGCAGCAGCGACACGTCGGGCCGGTATTCCGCGACACGATAGGGGCCCGTGGTCACCGGCTTGGTCGCCCAATCGCTGTAGGTCTTGGCCTCCTCGAACGCGCGCCGGTTCATGATCTCGCTGCCATAGCGGGAGATCCGGCCTTCCAGGGTCACGTCCGAGGTGCCGTTGACGAAGCGCACCGTATGCTTGTCGACGATCTCCACGCCGAGCAGCGCCGGCCAGGCCCGCCTGGCCACCGCCGGCACCTCCGGCGGCAGCTCCTTGCTGCCGCGGCCGCCGCCCACCGTGAAGTCGACCGAAATAGTCTTGCCGGCCGAGGGCTTCGTTTCGCCAAACATCCGCTCCTTGCCGAAGGAGAAGGCGACGTCCTCGGCGGTCATCTCATCGCCATTGTGGAACTTCACGCCCTGGCGCAACTTCAGCTCGACCGTGCGGTCGTCGATGCGCTTCCATTCCGTGGCAAGGCCGGGCACCGATTCCAGCTGACCCAGCCAGTTCTTGCCGATCAGCCCTTCCCACAGCGATGAGAAGAAAACGCGCTCCCCGACATTCGACTGTTCGCGCAACACGTCGAGCGTGTTGGTGTTGGCGATCTTCTGCACCGCGATGGTGATGGAGGGCCGGGTGTCGGCCTGGGCAATCGCAAAGCGCGGCAGGATCAGGGCGGAGCCGCCCAGAGCCAGGGCGCTGCGGCGCGTGACGGAACTGGTCATGTCGATCGTCTCCTCAGAGGCCGGTTTTGGGCGTGGTACGGTCCTCGAGCCCCTGCGGGGTCGAGCGGAAATGGGTGAGCGTGCGGTCGGCGTGGGCGAGGCGCCAGGACAGCGCCTTCTGTGCGTAATCCTTCACCAGCCCGGCAAAGGCCGGGTCCTCGGCAAGATTGACGAACTGGTGCGGGTCCGCCTGCAGATCGAAGAACAGCGGCGGAAGCGCTGCAAAATGCACGTATTTGTACCGCGCATCCTGAATGACGCAGAGGCTCGACTGATCCATGTCGAGGCCGAGAACCGCCTCCGGCTGCGAGTAATGCACGTCCCGGAAATCGTACTCGTAATGCAGTTCGCTGCGCCAATTCTCGGGCGCGCCGCCGTTGGTGAAAGGCATCACCGAGCGGCCATCGCAGGCGCGGGGCGCCGTGCCGCCAAGCCAGTCCAGGATCGTCGGCATCACGTCGACGCTCTCGGTGAACGCCTCCTCGATCGCGCCACGGCGATCAGGCGCGCCCTTGGGATCCTTGATCACCAGCGGGATGCGGAAGCTCTCGTCATGGAAGCCGATCTTGCCGAGCAGATGATGATCGCCGAGCTGCTCGCCATGATCCGAGGTAAACACCACCAGCGTGTCGTCCCACTGCCCGGTCTCGTCGAGATGGGCGAAGACCTGACCGAGACAATCGTCGATTTCGCTGATCAGCCCGCAATAGGTTGCGCGCATCTGGCGGATCTCCGCCTCGTCCAGCGTGGCGCCGGAACCCTCGGCGCCGTGAAAGAACGAGCCGCGCTTGATGGCATCGACGTAGAATTTGATCAGCGGATGCTGTACGCCCTCAGCCTCGGGCGAGGCGGCGCGGATGGGCGCCGGCATGTCCTGCGGGCTGTACATCGCATGGTAGGGCGCCGGCGCCACGAAGGGCGGATGCGGCCGATAAAAGCCGAGATGCAGGAAGAAAGGCCGCCCGGCGCGACCTTTCAGATAGGTCAGCGCGCGCTCGGTGAAGAAGGAGGAATCCGACAGCTCGCGCGGGATCCGCGCCGGCCGCTCTGTCGCACCCGGCACCGCATCCTCGCCCTCGGGCAGCCAGATATCCTCCCGCTTCTCCGGCAGCGGAAAACCCTGCTGCGCGACCCAGCCGAAATACCCGTCCATGTTCGGCTCGAAGGCGCCGACGGAGCGGAACCCGTCCATCAGATCGCCCAGCACCAGAAAGCGCGGATCCTTGCCCGCGGTGCTGCGCGGATCGGGTGTCGTCGTGGTGTAGCCGATCAGCGCCGGGTCATAGCCAATCGCGCGCAAGGCCTTGCCGAGATTGAAATGGCGCTGGTCCAGCGGCACGGTGTTCTGCACCGCGCGATGGTTCATCAGGTAAAGCCCGGTGAGCAGGCTGGCGCGCGCCGGCCCGCAGGGCACGCAGGCGGTGACATGATTGGCGAAAGTGACGCCCTCAGCGCAGAGCCGGTCGAGATTGGGCGTCTTCAGGAACGGCTCGCGCCCCTTCGCCCGCAGCAGATGCGGCACAAAATCCGCCCGCCACTGATCGACGACGATGAGAAGAACGTTCTGGCGGCTCATGCCCGGCTCCTGTGTGCCGGGCGGATTTAGGTTTGTCAGATGACGGCCAAATGACTCAGCCGGCTATCGAGATGATTGCTTTTCGCGTTTTGGCCCACGGCGGATCGGTGCTACCGTTACGTAACCTGTCCAAGAGGTCACGGTTAAGTTCGTACATAGCCATTAGGAGCGCCGCCATGATGTCTTACACACGCTTTGCCGCGATGATCGCCACCTCGACAGTCATCATGTTCGCGCTGATGTATCTCAACGTCTATCGGCTGGACCACATCTACTGGAGCGAAACCCGGCTGTTCATGGCGCTGATCATGGGTGCGGTGATGGCGCTGGTGATGCTTGCTTTCATGTGGGGCATGTATGCCAACAAACGGGCCAATTACGGTATTATCGCCGCCAGCATGACTATTTTTGGCGCGGCGCTGTTCCTGGTGCGTAGCCAGGACACTGTCGCCGATTTCAGCCTGGATGAAGGCGATGATCCCGCATCATTCGATCGCGATCCTGACCAGCGAACGAGCCCATATCTCCGACCCACGCGTCCGCGATCTCGCCGACCGGATCATCGAGGCCCAGCGCCGCGAGATCGGCGAGATGAAGGGGCTTCTGGCGGATCTGGACAATAAGACCGCCAGAAGCACCGCCGCCCCGAACCAGCACGCGGTGGCCCGGCCATGACGGCGCCCGGGCCCTACGAGTTCCAGATTGATCGCGAGGTAGACCAGCTTCTGATCACGCACACCCAACGGGCGCGCGCTTCAGCTACGCACTCGACGCAAAGGTTGGCGCACCCCAAACCGCTCAACCCCGCCCAGAAACGAAATCCGCGAAGACGCTGACCTAGCCGTCGACGAATTGGCCCAATGCCCAGCCACGCGCGCGGCCGAGGCTGAGAGTAGGGGTGAGAATGGGGGACGGTTACGAGGAGAGGTATTGGGAAAAGGCTGGTGCTGCGAGAGAGGATTGAACTCTCGACCTCTCCATTACCAATGGAGTGCTCTACCACTGAGCTACCGCAGCAGGATCGTCGGCCTTGAGGGCGTCTGCCGGTGCCTTTTGGCGGGGCGGGCGCTGGGCGTCGTTCCGAAGCGGCGTCCTGATGCCACATGCCCCGCGCCGACGCAACCCGGCAAGCGCGATCTCTGTCACATCAATGTCGAGAAATCGCTAATCCGGCAGCAGCAGCCGCGGGTCGATGCGAAACACGCGGCCGTCGCCCAGCATATGCGCGCTCAGCCCCTGGCCGAAAAGCGGCGCGAAGGCCCGGTCGCGCAGGTTCAGCCCGCCGGCATAGGCGCCCATGGCCGGCATGATGCAGCGGAGCGGCGAAAGCGCGAAGCAGCGCCGCCGCAGGGCCCTGCCGCGCAGGCGCAGCTTGGCCACCGGATGCAGATGGCCGGCAATCTCCAGCCCGTCGGGGCGCTCGGAGGGCTCATGGCGCAGGCTCACCCCGGCAATCTCGATCGAAGCCGCGCTCTCGCCGCCCAGGGAGGGGGCGATGGCCCGGTCGTGGTTGCCGGTGATCCAGAGCCAGTCGCGCCCCTGCTGCAGGCTGCGCAGCGCATTGCGGCAGCCTTCTGAGAGCCGGGTCTGGCCCGGCGCGTCATGGAAGCTGTCTCCCAAAGCGATCACCCGGCGCGGGCTGTGCCGCAGCACGGCCGCCATCAAGGCAGCCAGCGTCGCCGCCGAATCATAGGGCGGCAGGAAGACGCCGCGGCTGGCATAGGCCGAGCCCTTTTCGAGGTGCAGGTCGGCAACCACCAGCGTGCCTTCATCGGGCAGCCAGAGCGCGCCCGAGACATCGGGCACCAGCGCCAGCCGGCCGAGCATGACGGCATGCGCTGCCGGGCTCGTCTGAGCCGTCGCCAGGGTCACGCCATCGCCTCTTCGATCAGCACCGCTTCCGCCTCCGCCAGGATATCGTCCGCCGCCTCGCCAAAAACCGCCTCGCGCCCGATCTCGAGCATCACCGAGACGCCGAGTGGCGAAACCCGTCCCAGCGGCTGATGCACGATGTGCCCGCTGATTCGTGTCAGCATCTGACCGAGTCGCTGGATATCGAGCAAGCCTGTTGCGGCATCGGCACGTGCGGCTTTCAGCAGCACATGCTCCGGCTCGTGCCGGCGCAGCACGTCATAGACCAGGTCGGTCGACATGGTGACCTGCCGCCCGCTCTTCTCCTGGCCGGGGAAACGCCGCTCGATCAGCCCGGCAATGATGGCGCAGGCGCGGAAGGTGCGCTTCATCAGTGCCGATTCCGCCAGCCAGGCCTCGAGATCGTCGCCGAGCATGTCCTGCGCGAAGAGTTCTTCCAGCGACAGGGCCCCGCGCGCGATCGCGGCGCTCATATCGGCGAGCCCCCAGACGGCGATGCCGTAATCATTGCAGACGAAGCCGAGCGGCTTCATCCGGGCGCGCTCCAGCCGGCGCGTCAGCAGCATGCCGAGCGTCTGGTGGGCGAGGCGGCCCTCGAACGGATAGGCGACGAGATAGTAGCGGCCGGCGCGCGGAAAGGTCTCGACCAGCAACTCGCCGGGCTTGGGCAAGCGCGATTTCAGCCGCTGCGCATGCAGCCAGGAGGACACCTCCTCGGGCAGCGCCGCCCACTCCTCGGGATGGGCGAGAAGCCTGCGCACCCGCGCCGCCAGAAAGGTCGAGAGCGGGAATTTGCCGCCGGCATAGGAGGGGATTTTCGGGTCCGTGCCGGGCGGTGCACGCGAGCACAGCGCCTCGTTTTCGCTGATGCCCTCGAAGCGGAGCACCTCGCCGGCAAAGACGAAGGTGTCGCCCGGCGTCAGCGTCTCGGCGAAATATTCCTCGACCTCACCGAGCACGCGCCCGCCGCGCGTCACCAGCTTGGGCTGGCCCGGCCGCGTGTTTCGCTGGCGCGACAGCCGGACCTTCAGCATCGCAGCCTCGACGATGGTGCCGACATTCATCCGGTATTGCTGGATCACCCTTGCATGGCTCGCGCGCCAATGGCCCGCCTTGTCCTGCCGCAGCTTGGCGAAGCGCTCATAGGAGGCGAGCGCATAGCCGCCGGTCGCCACGAAATGCACGACCGCGTCGAAATCCTCCCGGCTGAGTTCGGCATAGGGCGCCGCCGTGCAGACCTCCTGATAGAGCGCATCGGCATCGAACCCGTCGGAGCAGGCAATGCCGAGCACATGCTGGGCCAGCACATCCAGCGCGCCGATTCGCGCTGGCGCAGTGTCCTGCGCCGCCTCCGCCACAGCCTCCAGCGCGGCGCGGCATTCCAGAAGTTCGAAGCGATTGGACGGCACCAGAAGCGCCTGGGACGGTTCATCCATGCGGTGGTTGGAGCGGCCGATGCGCTGCATCAGCCGGCTGGCGCCCTTGGGCGCGCCGAGATTGACGACGAGATCGACATCGCCCCAGTCGATGCCGAGATCGAGCGTGGCGGTGCAGACCACCGCCTTCAGCCGGCCCTCCGCCATCGCAGCCTCGACCTTGCGGCGCTGGGTCGCGTCGAGCGAGCCGTGATGCAGCGCGATCGGCAGATTGTCGTCATTGATGCTCCACAGCGCCTGAAAGGCGAACTCCGCCTGCATCCTTGTATTGACGAAGACGAGGGTGAGCTTGTGGGCTCCAATCGCCTTGTAGATGTCGCGCATCGCATGGGCGGTGGTGTGGCCCGCAATCGGCAGCCGCGTATCGGTGTCGAGGATGCCGATGCGCGGGCGGGCCCCGCCCTTGACGGTGACGAGACCGGCCGGGGTTTCCGTGCCGCCGAGATAACGCTGCAGGTCCTCGGGCTCGCGCACGGTCGCGGAGAGGCCGACAGCGCTGACGCCGGGCGCCAGCACCCGCAGCCGCGCCAGATCGAGCGACAGCAGATCCCCGCGCTTGGAGGTGACCAGCGCGTGCAACTCATCGAGCACGATGCGCCGCAGCCCGGCAAAGAAGGGGGCAGCATCGCGGTGCGAGACCAGCAAGGCGAGCTGCTCGGGCGTCGTCAGCAGAATATCCGGCGGGCGCTGCAACTGGCGGGTGCGTTTTGCGGCGGAGGTATCGCCAGTGCGGGTTTCGACCGTCACCGGCAGGCCCATCTCGCGGATCGGCGTGTCAAGATTGCGCGCAATATCGACAGCCAGCGCTTTCAGTGGCGAGATATAGAGCGTGTGCAGGTTGCGCTCGCCCTTGGCGATGCTCAGCGGCGCGCGCTCCGTCAGCTCGACGAGAGAGGGCAGGAAGCCGGCCAGTGTCTTGCCTGCGCCCGTGGGTGCGACGAGCAGGGTCGAACGCCCGGCCCGCGCTTCGCCCAGCAGCGCCAGCTGGTGCGGCCGCGCCTGCCAGCCCCGGCTGGCAAACCATGTGGCAAAGGCAGGAGGCAAAGCGGGCAGGGCGGTCATCCACCCAGAGATAGGCGCTCGCTAGGGCGAGGGGAATGGCCCCTCAATCGCCCTGCGCCTCGAACTGGCTGGCGATGTCGCGATGGCGCTCGATCAGGCGGATCACCTGGACAGCCTCATCCTGATAGCGGAACAGGATGAGATAATTCCCGGCGACCAGGCTGCGTGTATCGGCGCGGAGGTCTGGGCGCGGGCGGCCTATTGTAGCAGCGGTCCGCGCGATCGCGGCGCATCTTCCGGTCAGCTGTGCCAAAAAGCGTTCGGCAACATCACGGTTGCCACTCGCTTCAGCAATGAACTGCGCGATGTCTTCCAGATCCTGCAAAGCGCGACTGGAATAGACAAGGGCCCTCATCTCATTGGTCCTTGGCCCTGCCAAACGCCTTGTCCAGAGTCGCCGCGACAGCTGCTTCGACATGCTCGGCGCTATGCCAGCTGTCGTCTGCGATGGCGGAATCCAGGCTCTCCCTCAGCGCCTGCAACTTCGCTTCCCGCTCTTCCACCAGCCGCAGCCCTTCCCGGACGACTTCGCTGGCCGAGCCGTAGCGGCCGGTTGCCACTGCCTTCGACACAAAGCTCTCCCAGCGGGGTCCGATCGATACATTCATGGCACAACCTCCTTGTTGGATGGAGGAGAGAATAACATAAACTGCGCAGTCCTTGCTATCGTTGCGCAAGCACCAGCAGCCCCGGCACCGGCTCGCCGCGGTCTTGTCTTGTGCTGGCCTGCTCGATCAGGACCGGCTGCAGACCTGAGGCTTGCAGGGCCTCCCGCAGATAGGTGGCGCTATGGGCGAAGCGTCGGTCGGCGCCGACGATGACGCCCTCTCCGGGATGGTCCTGCACCGTAAAGGCAAGGAGCCCCGCTTTCGCCAGTACCCGCGCGCTTTGCGCGAAAACCGGCGCGAGGTCGCCGAGATAGACGAAGACATCGGCCGCGATCACGAGATCGGCCGAGCCATCCGGCCGGCTTGCGAGGAAGGAGGTCAGGCCGGCGGTGGCGAGCTTGTCATAGAGCGCTGTGCCGTCGTCCTGCCGCTTGGCGCGCGCCTGCTCGATCATCCGGGGGGACACGTCGCAGCCGGCGAGAAATCCGGTCTCGCTGCGGATCGCCGCGCCCATCAACCCGGTCCCGCAGCCCAGATCATAGACCGTGGCGAACTGGCAGGGCCGCCCGCCCTGCTGACAATGCCGTGCCAATGCATCCTTCAGAAGGGTCGGCGCGTTGTATCGCAGCGTCTCGACCAGATGGCTGTCGAAACGCTCCGCATAGCCATCGAACAGCACGCCGGAGAAGTTTTCCGATGTCGCCTCTTCCGCCGCCAGCGCCCCGATGCGGGCCAGATCCAGCCGCGCTCCGAAATGGTCGTTGGGGTCGAGGTCGAGGCATTGCCGCCATGCTGTCGCGGCTTCCTCATGATGCCCCAGGCTCTCCTGGGCGAGGCCGTAGAGATGCCAGGCAGCCGTGAAATGAAAGGCGATCGACAGGGTCTGGTCGAGAATCTCGACACAAGCGGCGGCGTCGCCATCGTCAAAGGCGGCGCGTGCCCAACCATAGCGGCGATCGAGCGTGACATCGCCGGAACTGGCGAAATGCTGCGGCATGGCATGCGACGTTGCGAGGCCCTCGCTGGCGACGCCCTCGTCTTTTTCGGCCCTGTCGCTCTTTTCGATCATGCCCGCCGGTCTATCTGAGCAGAATGGTGCTGGCCAGATGATGCGTCCCTCCGAATTGCTGATCCCGACGCCGGCCGGCCTGTATTGCCCGCCTGCCGATGTTCATATCGATCCTGTCCGCCCGGTGCCTCGGGCGCTGATCACCCATGGCCATTCCGACCATGCCCGCGCCGGTCATGGCTCTGTCCTGGCGACGCGTGAGACGCTGGCGATCATGGCGCTACGGTATGGGGAGGAGTTTACGGAAACGCGACAGACCGCGGTGCCCGGTGAGACGATGCGCATCAACGAGGTCGATATCCGCTTTGTCCCGGCCGGGCATGTCCTCGGCTCGGCGCAGATCGTGGTGGAGTGGCGGGGCCTGCGCATCGTCGTCTCCGGCGATTACAAGCGCGAGCGCGATCCGACCTGCGCCGCTTTCGAGCCTGTGCCTTGCGATGTCTTCATCACGGAGGCGACCTTTGGCCTGCCGGTGTTCCGCCACCCTCCCGCGCATCTGGAAGTCGCCAAACTGCTGGAATCGGTGAGGCTTTTTCCGGAGCGGACGCATATCGTCGGCGCCTATTCGCTCGGCAAGGCGCAGCGCGTGATGGCCCTGATCCATGAGGCCGGCTACGACCGCCCGCTCTATCTGCATGGCGCGATGGAGAAGCTCACGGATTTCTATCGGTCCGAGGGCGCCCCGCTGGGCGAGACCCGCAAGGTGATCGCCACGGAGCGCAAGACCCTTGGCGGCGAGATCGTCATCTGTCCGCCGAGCGCGATCCAGGATCTGTGGGCCAGGAAATTCCCCGATCCCGTCACCGCCTTCGCCTCGGGCTGGATGCGGGTGAGGGCACGGGCGCGCCAGAAAGGCGTCGAGCTGCCGCTGATCGTCTCCGATCATGCCGATTGGGCCGACCTCCAGGCGACGATCCGCGAGGTCGGCGCCGGCGAAATCTGGGTCACCCATGGCGAGGCCGACGCGCTGGCGCATTGGTGCGGCAGCATCGGGCTCAAGGCCAAGCCGCTGCATCTGGTCGGCTATGGCGATGAGGGCGAGGCCGAGCCCGAGCTGCCGACCGGCGACGTCGCCCAGCCGGAGGTGGCGTCATGAACCGCTTCGCCTGGTTGCTCGACCGGCTGGCCTATGAGCCGCGCCGCAACGCCAAGCTGGCGCTGATCGCCGACTACCTGCGCACGACGCCTGATCCCGACCGCGGCCTGGCGCTGGCTGCCATGACCGGCGGATTGGTGTTCCGCAATGCCAAGGCCGGCCTGATCCGGACCCTGATCGCCGAGCGCACCGACCCGGTGCTGTTCGCGCATGTCCTATGATTATGTCGGCGATCTCTCGGAGACGGTCGCGCTGATGTGGGGCTCGGCGCAGGATGCGGGCGAGCCTGCGGAGCAGGCCACGACCGGGCATAACCGCCCGCCCCTGACCCTGCCCGAAGTGGTCGCATGGCCTGCACAATGCCGGGCGCAGCGAATTGCCGCGCCTGATCGCCTCCTGGCTCGACCTGCTCGACGAGACCGGCCGCTGGGCGCTGCTGAAGCTGATCACCGGCAGCTTGCGCATCGGCGTGTCTGCGCGGCTCGCCAAGACCGCTGCAGCCAGCCTCGGCGGCGTCCCGGCCGATGAGGTCGAGCAGGTCTGGCATGGGCTTGAGCCGCCTTATCTGGCGCTGTTTGCCTGGCTGGAGGGGCGCGGCCCGCGCCCGGAAGCGACCGACCCGGCGCCGTTCCGCCCGGTGATGCTGTCTCACCCGATCGAGGACGGCGATTTCGCCAAGCTCGATCCCGCCGACTGCTCGGCCGAATGGAAATGGGACGGCATCCGCGTCCAGGCCGTGAGCGGCTGCGACAGCGAGGGCAAGCGCGTCACCAGGCTGTTCTCCCGCACCGGCGAGGATATCGGCCCTGCCTTCCCCGATCTCGTCGAGGCGATGACGCAGGATGGCGCTGTTGATGGCGAATTGCTGGTGATGCGCGAGGAGACGGTCCAGAGCTTCAACACCCTGCAGCAGCGCCTGAACCGCAAGACCGTCACGGCCAAGATGCTGGCCGAACACCCCGCCCATATCCGCGTCTATGATCTCCTTGTTGATGGCGAGGAGGATATCCGCGCACTGCCGCTGGAGGCGCGCCGCGAGCGGCTCAAGGCGTTTCTGGCGCGGCTGGGGCCGGGCCGGTTCGATCTCTCGCCGACCATCCCCTTTGCGAGCTGGGACGAACTCGCCGCGGCCCGTGCCGACCCGGCCGCAGCCGGAGCCGGTGCGGATGCCGACGCTGTCGAAGGCTGCATGATCAAGCGCCGCGACGCGCCTTATCTGCCCGGCCGCCCCAAGGGCTACTGGTGGAAATGGAAGCGCGAGGCGCGTCTCGTCGATTGCGTGCTGATGTATGCCCAGCGCGGCCATGGCAAGCGCTCCTCCTTCTATTCGGACTTCACCTTCGGCGTCTGGCGCGAAGGCGAGGGCGGCGATGAGCTGGTCCCGGTCGGCAAGGCCTATTTCGGCTTCACCGACGAGGAGCTGGTCGAGCTCGACCGCTATGTCCGCAAGCACACGCTGAACCGCTTCGGCCCGGTCCGCGAGGTCCGCCACAGCCGCGAAAGCGGCCTCGTCTTCGAGGTCGCGTTCGAGGGGCTGCAACGCTCGACCCGGCACAAATCCGGCGTGGCGATGCGCTTCCCCCGCATCAACCGCATTCGCTGGGACAAGCCACCGGCGGAAGCCGACCGTATCGCCGCTCTCGAACAGCTTCTGCCCGCATCGGGCGCCTGAGCCCCACAAGGATCACCGCATGACCCCGCTTCGCATGGCCTGCCTGGCCGCCGCCGCCCTGCTCGCATTGGCGATCGGCTGGGCAGCCACCACCGCCTCCTTCAGCGCCAGTTTCTCGAAGATCAGCAACGATCCCTGGGGGCTCGTGACGTTGATCGACCTCTATTGCGCCTTTCTCGTCTCCAGCATCCTGATCTGGCGCTTCGAGCCGTCGCGCCTGCTGGCGCTGCTGCTGATTGCCCTGACGATGGGCCTCGGCAGCCTGGTCCCGCTGCTCTGGCTGGCCTTCAAGGGGTTGAACCGTCTCAATCTGGCGCGTTCTGGCCGCTGACCCCGCCAGGACAGCCTTCGCTCTGGCTTATGCCACTGAAGGCGAATTGCGTTTTATGTTGCGTTGCAGCAAGAGCAGCGGCGGCGCGTGGATCTGACCATGGTGAGAGCGGGGCGTCTTGAGGTTGAAGCCGGACCTGGGGCACAGTGACGGCGCTTGCGATGGGGACAGGATCCATGAACCGGCAACCTTCGACGCGGATCGTGATCGCAGACGACCATCCGCTCTTCCGCGGCGCGCTGCGGCAGGCGGTTTCGACCGCTATCGAAGGCGCCGATGTCAGCGAAGTCGGCTCGCTGGAGGCCCTGACGGAAACGCTGGATGGCGGCAGTGATGCCGACCTCGTCCTGCTCGACCTCACCATGCCGGGCGTCCAGGGCTTCTCCGGCCTGCTTTTCCTGCGGGCCGACCATCCGGAAGTGCCGGTGATCGTCGTCTCCGCCAATGACGACCCGCTGGTCATCCGGCGCTGCATCGAATTCGGCGCGCTCGGCTTCCTGCCCAAGACCGCCGATGTCGCGCAGATGGGCGAGGCCATTCGCTCGGTGCTCGATGGTGGGGTCTGGACCCCGCCCGGCATCGACCTCACCACCCCCGCCGATGCCGAGATCACCGACATGGTCCGCAGGCTCTCGACACTGACGCCGCAGCAGGTGCGCGTGCTGATGATGCTGTCGGAAGGGCTGCTGAACAAGCAGATCGCCTATGAGCTCGGCGTCTCGGAAGCGACGGTGAAGGCGCATGTCTCGGCCATCCTGACCAAGCTCAATGTCGACAGCCGCACCCAGGCGGTGATCGCCGCCTCCAAGATCGCCGGTGCCGCATGGGCGACCACCGGTGCCTCGGCCACGGTCTAAAGCGTTTTCAAGCGAAGTGGGTACCGGTTCGCGTGAAGAGAACGCGACAATCAAGAAACGAGAGCGTTTTCGAGCGAAGTGGGTACCGGTTCGCGTGAAGAAAACGGGACAATCAGACATGATCGGCTGGCTTGTTCAGCCCGCGTTCAACGGTCTTGGCCGATCACTGGCACCGCGCAGCAGTCGCTGCCGCTCGATTTCCCTTGCTCCGCAGATGCGATAAGGGTGCGGGCGCATCGGGAGATTTTTGATCATGGCGAATGGTTCGGTCGAACGCTTTCTCGGCGGCTCGCCGCTTGGCGTGCTCGTCCGCCTGCTCTTCATTTCGCTGCTGGTCGGCGCGGCGATGGCGTTTCTCGGCCTGTCGCCCTGGGGGCTTTACGACGCGCTGGTCCGCTTCCTGCGCTCGCTGAGCCATCTCGGCTTCGGCGCGCTGGAAGAGGTAGGGCAGTGGCTGATCGGCGGCGCCCTGATCGTCGTGCCGCTCTGGCTGCTGGCGCGGTTGTTTGCGGCGCGGCGCTGACAGCGAAAGCGAAATCTAGAAGCCCTCGCCGCGCGCCAGCGCCTCGGCATCGCGCCCGATCAGCGCTTCAAGCTTCGGCACCCCGGCGCGGCGCACCTCCGCAACGAGCCCGCTCTTGATCGTCCGCGCCAGCCCCGGCCCATGGAACACCATGGCGGAGTAAAACTGCACGAGCGTCGCGCCGGCCCTGATCTTGGCGAAGGCGCTGGCAGCCGAATCGACGCCGCCGACGCCGATCAGCGGAAACTGGCGCTCGACCCGCAGGAAGGTCTGCGCCAGCAGCTGCGTCGAGGGCTTGAACAGCGGACGGCCCGAGAGACCGCCCGTCTCGCTGCGGGCGTCGCTGCGCAGGGTTGCCGGCCGGGCGATGGTGGTGTTGGCGACGATCATGCCCGTCGATGGCGCGGCGGCGCGCCACCGCCACCATCCCGTCGAGTTCCGGCAGGGTCAGGTCCGGCGCGATCTTGAGCAGCATCGGTGTCCGCTTGCCGCCTGAGGCCGCAGCCTGGTCGCGCGCCTCCAGCGCCCGCGCCACGAGATCGTCGAGCGCATGCTCCGCCTGCAGGTCGCGCAGGCCCGGCGTGTTGGGCGAGGAGACGTTGATGGTCAGGAAATCGGCGACGCCGGCCAGCCGGCGGGCCAGCGTCGGCATAATCGGCGGCGCGATCGCCGAATTCCTTGTTGGCGCCGAGATTGACGCCGACGATGCCGCCGCGTGCCCGCCGGGCCGCCAGCCGCTGTGCCACGACCTCCATGCCCTCGCTGTTGAGGCCATAGCGGTTGATCACCGCCTCGTCCTCGAGCAGCCGGAACACGCGCGGCCGCGGATTGCCGGGCTGCGGCAGCGGCGTCACGCCGCCGACCTCGACGAAGCCGAAGCCGAGCGCCGAGCGCGCCATCGACCGCCTCGGCATTCTTGTCGAAGCCGGCCGCAAGGCCGACCGGATTGGGGAAGGACAGGCCGAACGCCTGCACGCGCCAGCACGCGGATCGTCGGCCGCCGGCGCGAGCGGCGGCGCGGCAGCCAGCGCCGCGACGCGTCATGCGATGCGCCGTCTCGGCATCGAGCCGGTGGATCAGCGGCCGGGCGAGGTCGAACAGGCTGCCGATCATGCGACATCCTCCGGAAAGACGATGGGCGCCGTCAGCGCGCCAGCGGCAGCGGCGCGATCCAGCGCACCGGCTTCGAGTCGGCAGCGGACGCATAAAGATGCGGGAACAGCTGCGCCGCCGCGCGAGGGCTCGCAGCGCAAGCGCGGCGCCGAGCCGCGTCGCCTCGACCGCGACCAGCAGCAGATCGGCCTGCCCGGCGAAATGCCGGGCTGCGGTCTCGCGGACCTGCGCCGCCGGTCGAGAAATGGATGTAGCCGTCGGCGAGGTCGACCGGCGCGCCCTCGAAACGGCCCGCCGCCTCGGCCTCGCGCCACAGCGCTCTCAGGGCAGATCTTGTAGATGCAGCGGCACAGGCAGCGCCTCGTCCAGCATCGTGTGCAGGCTGGACATAGCCGCTGGCCAGGCATGGCGCCGCAAGTCTGATCCGGATCGCGACAAGAAATCGGATTGAAGTCTTAGGCGATAGGGGATATTTCCTATTCATATCCCGCTATCTGGCAACATCGGAGCGAGGCCATCGCGATGCTGTCCCACGACCAGATCTGGAGCGCCATCGATGCGCTCGCCCAGCGCTACGGCTTCACCGCCTCGGGGCTGGCGCGCAAGGCGGGGCTCGACGCCACGACCTTCAACCGCTCCAAGCGCATCGGCCCCGACGGCCGCGAGCGCTGGCCCTCGACCGAATCGATCGCCAAGATCCTGCTGGCCACCGGCGCTTCGCTCGACGAGTTCATGGGCGTGATGCGGCGCGGCCCGGCCCCGGCCCAGCACGATTCCGCTGATCGGCTTTGCCCAGGCCGGCTCCGGCGGCTTCTTCGACGATGGCGGCTTCCCGGTCGGCACGGGCTGGGACGAGGTCGCGTTTCCGGGCGCGCCGATGAGAAGGCCTATGCGCTGGAGATCGCCGGCGATTCGATGCTGCCGCTCTACCGCGACGGCGACACCATCATCGTCTCGCCGACCGCGGCCGTCGCGGCGCGGCGACCGGGTCGTGGTCAAGACGCTCGAAGGCGAGGTGCTGGCCAAGCAGCTGAAGCGCCAGACCGCCAAGACGATCGAGCTCGCCTCGCTCAACCCGGAGCATCCGGACCGCAGCCTGAACCTCAGCGAGATCGCCTTCATGGCGCGCGTCATCTGGGCGAGCCAGTAGCCGGACAGGCTGTCAGTTGCCGCTCGCCCGCCGCGCCGGCAGCGTCACCTTGAACACGGCGCCGATCTCCGAGGGTTCCAGCGCGATCGTGCCGCCATGCAGCCGGACCAGCTCGGCGGCGATGGCCAGGCCAAGCCCGGTCCCGCCGGGGCTGACCGAGCCGCGAAACGCCTGGAACAGATTGGTGCGCGCCCGTTCCGGCACGCCCGGCCCATTATCGGCGACGCGCAGCTGCACGCATGCCCTCGACGCGCCTCGGCCTTGACCACGAGCACGGGCAGGGCGCCGGCTTCCGTACCGGCCTGGGTCAGCGCCTGCACCGAATTGCGCATCAGATTGAGCAGCACCCGCGCCATCTGGTCCGGGTCGCAGGCGGCGATCAGCTCGGCCGGAACGTCGTTGACGAAGCTGCACCTGCTTGTTTTCGAGCAGGCCGAGCATCTCCGCCTGTTCGGCGACGAGCTGGCGCATGGCGACATCGCGCAGCACCGGCGTCGCCTCCGCAGCGCGGCCATAGGCCAGCGTCGCCTGGCAGAACTCGATGGCGCGGTCGAGCGTTGCGATGAGCCGGGGCGCGAAGCGGCGGATCTTGGCGTCGCGCGTCTCGACCAGCCGGTCCGACATCAGCTGCGCCGCGGCCAGCATGTTGCGCAGGTCGTGGTTGATCTTGCTGACGGCCAGCCCGAGTTCCGCCAGATGCTTCTTGGTCGCGCAGCTCGTCGGCCAGCGTCATCTGCATCCGGGCCAGCGCCCGCTCCGCCTCGCCGATCTCGTCAGCGCGCTGTGAGGGCTCGATGATCCGCCGCGGATTTTCCGGCTCGACCTCGAACTCCATGACATTGGCGGCCAGTTGCCGGATCGGCCCGACGATCATCCAGTTGAGGGCGAGATAGACCAGCCCCGCCGTCAGCCCCGAGATCACCAGCGACAGCAGCAGGATGTTGATGGAGAAGGTCACCATAGCCCGCCGCAGCGGCGCTTCATCCAGCACCATCTCGACGAAATCGGCGCTGCCCATCGCCTGCCCGACGACGCGGATCGGCATCTCGCTCGGCGGGTTGAGCAAAACCTGCAAGGCTTCGCCAATGGCGCCGAACCAGCTGGCATGGCGCAAATCCACCGTGCGCGACACGGCGACAGGCATCGAATCGAGGCTGAGCAGGCGGCGCGCGCCGCCGACGCGTGCGGCGATGGCGCGCGCACCGACACCCATCAGCAGGCGCGTCTCGCTCCCCTCCGGCAGGCGTTCCTGCGGCCCGCCCTCCAGCACCAGCACGGCGATCTGCGCCGCCGCCAAGCGGTCATTCAGCCAGTTCATCCGGAAATTGGCGACCGAAGGCAGGTAGATCAGCACTTCCGCCAGCATCACGAACAGCACGGTCAGCAGCAGCAGCTTGGCCGACAGGCCCAGCCTGGTCAGGCCTCGTGGGACGCTGACCGATAGGGCGCTGGAGTTGAGATCGTGCTGATGCATTGCTGAGGAGTTTAGAGCGAGATGCCGAAAGGTCGATGCGGGCTATTGCGGGAGATCATGCGCAAATGAGGGCTGGCGATACCGCGCAGTGAAAAAACCCAGCGTCATGCGGCTTCCATGGCACATCATCCTGCATATGCACACGCCGCAAAAAAGCGCGCCGCGCAAGGATGCTGGCTCTGGCCCGGTCGTTCGAGATGGCAGGCACCGCTAGCCGAAGCGTCGCAGGAAGGCGATCAGCCGGCGCAGCCCGGGCTTTGACGCCATTGGTGCGTAATACGACACGGCCGCCCGCTTCGAGACCTCGGACAGGGTCGGGTAGGGGAAAACCAGCCCCGCCATATCCTTCACCGACAGGCCCTTCTGCACAGCCATGCACCACGGCACGATCAGCTCGCCCGCATGGGCACCGACGATGGTGGCGCCGAGAATGCGACCTTTCCTGTCGGTCACCAGCTTGACGAAGCCCTCGGTCTGGCGCTCCGCCTGGGCACGATCATTCTCGGCATAGGGCCAGCGCAGCAGCGTGACCTTGCCCTGCTCCCGCGCCTGCTCCTCGGACAGGCCGACGCTGGCGAGCTCCGGATGACAATAGGTGACGCGGGGGATTGCCGCTGTCTTCACCCGCACCGGCAAGCGAAACAGGGCGCTGCGCAGCACGAGCCCGGCGTGATAATTCGCGACATGGGTGAATTGCAGGCCTCCGGCCTGGCCGCTCGCGCAATCGCCAATGGCGAAGACGCGGCGATTGGCCGTCCGCAAGCCCTTGT
Organism: uncultured Alphaproteobacteria bacterium; assembly: GCA_963759925.1. GTDB lineage: Bacteria > Pseudomonadota > Alphaproteobacteria > Rhizobiales > Beijerinckiaceae > Allobosea. The sequence goes on along the minus strand of CAVXBE010000009.1, from coordinate 455,713 downwards.
CGACGATGACGCCCTTGGCGTCGCTGCGGATACCGGCCAGTTCGAGATCGAGCGCTTCGATATTCGGCTTGCGCCCCGCCGCCACCAGCAGATGCGTGCCTTCAAGCGTGACCTCGCCCTCCAGCACCAGCCGCACGCCGCCGCGCTTTGCCTCCGCCCGGATCACCCGCGCCTGCTCATGCAGCGCGACCCCTTCGCGGAGCAGGGCGCGGCGGACAATGCCGGCGGCCTCCATGTCCTCGCGGGCGAGCAGGCTCTGGGCTTCGATCACGGTGACCTTGCTGCCGAGCCGCGCCATCGCCTGGGCCAGTTCGACGCCGACCGGGCCGCCGCCCAGCACAAGCAGTGCCTCCGGCAGCTTCGTCAGCGAAAACACCGTCTCATTGGTGAGAAAGGGCAGGGTTTCCAGCCCCGGTATTGCAGGCGCGGCGGGCCTCGAGCCGGTGGCGATGATAAAGCGACGCGCCTTGATCACCTGCTCGCCGACCATCACCGTGCTGCGGCTGATGAAGCGGGCCTCGCCCTTGATCACGGTCACGCCCAGCGCACCGAAGCGCTCGACGGAATCATTGGGCGCGATCGCGGCAATCACCCGCTGCACATGATCATGCACATGCGCGAAATTAATGGTCGGCTCTCCGGCCTCGATCCCGAACTGGCCGGCCTCGCGCACGGCTTGCGCCCGTGCCCCGGCGGCGATCAGGGCCTTGGAGGGGACGCAGCCGACATTGAGGCAGTCCCCGCCCATGCGGTCGCGCTCGATCAGGACGACGCTGACGCCAAACATCGCCGCCGCTGCAGCGACCGACAGCCCGGCCGAACCAGCTCCGATCACGCATAGATCCGGCGAGAGCGGAGGGACCTGTCCTGGCTTGCCTGTCATTGCGCCCAGTTCCTGCAACCGCTCACGATGAGCCTCCCTGCCGCGATGCCTTGGTCTTGCTGATGCGTCGCCAGATCATCGGAATCAAGGCCACGCAGCCCAGAAGTCCGAGACCGGCCAGGAGTTCCGGCGTCATCAGCGCGGTCAGCGACAGGCCCGAGCCGCAATCGCTCGCCCCTCTGGCCGCGCAATCGGCGCGCGCCTGAGCCTGGGCCGTAATCACCGAATCCAGCCCATTGCCTGCAAATGACAGCGCTAGGGTGCCGGGCACGATGCCGACCAGCGTCGTCCAGGTGAAGACGGTCAGGCCAACACCACCAAGGGCTGCAGCGAGATTGACCAGCCAGAACGGGAAGGCGGGGACCAGCCTGAGGAACAGCAGATAGGAGATGGCGTCGGTCTTGAAGCCTGAGAGGATACGCGTCAGGGCCGGTCCCGCCTTGCGTTGAAGCGCCTCGCCGAGCGCCGACCGCGCGACCAGAAAGACGCCGATAGCCCCGAATGTCGCCGCCACCACGGACGCCGCACCGCCGAGCCACGCGCCAAACAGAAAGCCGCCGAGCAGCGTCAGAAGCGACGCGCCGGGAAAGGATAGCGCAACGCTGGCGGCATAGGCCCCGGCGAAAGCCAGCAGGGCCAGCACCCGGTTTTCCGCCACCAGTTGTTTCAGCGCGGCGCGATGCTGCAGCAGGCCATCGAGGCTGAGATAGCGGTGCAGGCCCAGCGCATAGGCAGCCACCATCGCCGCCAGCAGCAGGAGCAGGGGCAAATGGCGCCGCCAGCCCGGCTTCCCCGCCGGAGCCTCGAGGTCATGTCGTGCCTCGCTGGATTTCATGCTGCCCTGATCATCATGCCGCCCGCGCCCCCATTGCTCCATAGCCTATAGGGTGGGCCGATCCTTTGCGCACCGGCCCGTCACCGCCTCGTGAGAAAGCGTGGGCGAGCGAGACAAGCGGGCGCGGCAGGGGAGGGGAGCGTCGGCCAGCAGGATAAGCGCCTGATCAGGCGACGTCCCGCGACTGCTTGGGCATGAACTGCGCCATCGGCTCGGGCTTGCCGAACAGGTAGCCCTGGGCCCGCTGCGCGCCCAGCAGCTGCACCGCGATGCGCTGCTGATCGGTCTCGATACCCTCGACCACCACATTCATCGACAGCCGCCGCGCCAGCTGGCAGACGGCCTCGATGATCGCTTTCGACGCCTCGTTGGTATGGACGTTGCGGGTGAAGCTCTGGTCGATCTTCACCTGCGCGAAGGGGTAGGTGGAGAGATAGGCGAGCGAGGAATAGCCGGTTCCGAAATCGTCGAGCGAGAACTTCACACCCAGCGCGCGCAGCTCGTCGATCACGTCGAGCGTGATCTTGTTGTCCTCGATCAGCAGCGATTCCGTGACTTCCAGCGTCAGCCGGTGCGAAGGCAAATTCGAGCGGATCAGCGCATCCTTCACCGTGTTGACGATGCGCTCGGGCTCGCGGAACTGCAGCGGCGAGATGTTGACGGAGACACCGGTCTGGCCGCCCCAGCTCGCCGCGTCGAGGCAGGCCTGCCGGATCGCCCAGTCGCCCATCGTCGCGATCAGCCCGGATTGCTCGGCGATCGGGATGAAGATGTTGGGCGGGATCATGCCGCGCGACGGGTGGCGCCAGCGCATCAGCGCCTCGCGCGAGACGATCTCCTGCGTCTTCAGATCGATGATCGGCTGGTAGTAGAGTTCCAGCGCGCCCTTCCGTGCAGGCGGTGCGCAGCTCCACCTCGATCTCGTGGCGGGCCAGCATTTCCTCGGCCATGCCCGGATTGAAGAAGGTCAGCGTGTTCCGGCCCGCAGCCTTGGCCTTGTAGAGGGCCGTGTCCGCATGGCGCAGCAGGTCGGCGGGGCCTGCGCCATCCTCGGGCGCCATGGCGATGCCGATGCTGGCAGTGACGTAGATGCTCTTGGTGTCGACTGACGAAGACCCGGCTGAGGCTGTCGATCAACCGCTGCGCGATGCCAGCCACGACGCCGCGGCTGGAGGTCGGCAGGATCAGCAGGAACTCGTCGCCGCCGAAGCGCGCCAGCACATCGCCGGGCCGCAGCACATCGCGCAGGCGGCCGGCCGTCTCCTTCAGCACCCGGTCGCCGATATCGTGGCCGAGGCTGTCGTTGACCTGCTTGAAGCCGTCGAGGTCGAGATAAAGCAGGGCGAAGGTCTCGGCCGTGCGGTCGCGCCGGCGAGAAGGCATCGTTCAGCAGCCGGTTGAACTCGAAGCGGTTGGCGAGCCCGGTCAGCTCGTCGAAGCGCGCCATCTGCTCGATGCGGGCCTCGGTCGCCTTTCGCTCGGTCGCGTCCTCGGTCAGCATCAGCACGCCGCCCTCGGCGGCCGGTGCGATGGTGATGACCAGGATGCGGCCGGCGCGGGTCTGCACCTCGCTTGATCAGCGTCGCCTGCGAGGCCTGTACCTGCAACAGGGTCTTGGCGAGATCGCGCACCTGATCGCTGTCGATGATCCGCCGCTCGATCAGGAAACGCGCGATCGCGGTCATCGGCGTGCCGGTCAGCGCCAGGGTCTCCGGAATGCCGTAAAGCGCGCGAAACGGCGCATTGCAGACGGCGAGCTCGAGCCGCTTGTCGAACATCGCCAGCCCGTGGATCATCGTGTTCAGGGCGGCATCGAGCGTCAGGTTCTGCGAGTGCAGCGCGCGACGCCAGCGCCTTCCGACTGCTTCTTGGCGTCGCTGAGCGCCAGCAGATTGCGGTGCAGCGAATTGGTGATCGCGATATTGGCCGCCACGTACAGGAAGGCGAAATAGCCGATGTAATGATAATAGACGTTATGGGCCTGGATCAGGCCGAACGCCATCGGGATGCAGAAGGTCAGCAACTGCACGGCGACGAATTTCGGCCGGCCGGCATTGCGCGAGACATAGCCGGAGGCGAGCGCGATCGTCGAGGCGACCGAGGTGATATGCGCGGCCGCATCGTCCGTGAGGCTGAGCGCGACATAGCAGCTGTAGCCGAGCACGGCGCTGAAGACGGTGGCGCCGAGGAAATATTCCCGGTCCCAGCGCCGCGTCTGGGCGAAGCTGTCGGCGGAGTGATCGCGCCGGCGATAGTTGATGACCGTCAGCAGCCGCAGGATCACCACAGCCAGCACGAGCTGCGTCAGCTGGGCGAAGATCGCCATGTCGGTCGAGAGCCAGCACAGATACGGAGTCAGGCACTCCGGCTACGCCGCCCGGGACGATCGAGGCCGGCGACGAGAAGAGCGAGCTGACCAGCAGGCGGTAGTCGGGCAGATCCCTGCCCGAACCCGGCTGTTGAAGCTCGCCATCCTCAGATCGCTGTGTCGCGTCCGCCATCCACTCCAGCCTCGTGGGGCGTCATCGGAGCGGAACTGATACGTGCTGCAATGATCGCCGATGAGACGGTAAAGGCAGAGACGTAAACTTTTCGTATGAAACGGACGTCTTTACATCTGGCGGGATGAGCGGGCTCAGAGGCCGTTTGAGCTATTCTCAGCCCTCATCCTGAGGAGCCATTCCGTCGGGAATGGCGTCTCGAAGGATGCTCCGAGAAGGCCTCGGCGTCCGCTGCGAGGGCTCGCATTCTCAAACGGGCTCAGCCGCCGAACAGCACCGGCGTCGGATCCGACGTGCGCTGATAGACACGTGCCAGCATCCGGTCCTGCGTCGCGGCGATCCGCTGGAGCTTGGAGATCGCGCTCGGGCTCAGGCGCATCATGCAATCCGTCCAGATCTGGCCGAGATAGGTCGAGCTCCTCGCGCAGATCGCCGGAACGGCGGTTGAAGGCCGAGAACAGCGCGGTCTTGGCCGCATGGACCGGCAGGGATTCCGCAGCGTATTTGCGCAGCCAGGCCTCGCCGGTTCCGGTCGGCACCACCGCCTCCAGCGCACCCGCTGCCATGAAGGCCGCCGCGCTCATCTCCTCGCCCGACAGCAGCATCGTCTCGGCCGCGCGCTGCCCCATCCGGCGCGACAGGATCGCCACCGCAGTGATCGGGAAATGGTTGAACTTGATCTCGGGATAGACGAACGAAGCCTGCTCTTCCGCGATCATGACGTTGCAGGAGCGCGGCGCATCGATGCCGCCGCCGATCGCCTTGGCGTGGATCGTCGCCATGCGTCACGACCAGCCCGTTCAGGCCGCTGGCGTTAAGGACCGCGCCTTCGGTCGACAGCCTGGCATATTCCGTCAGGGCCGCGCGATCATTCTGGCGAGGCAGTCGAGATAGAAATCGAGGTCGCCGCCGAGCGTGAAGAAGGGGCCCGTGCCGCGAAAGGCCAGGAAGCGCACGGGCGTGCGGTGGTACTGGTCCGGCGCGCCCCAGAGCGCGATGATCGCACGCTGGATCTTGCCGAGGCTGTCGAGCAGCTGCAAGGTGAAGACAGGCTTCAGCTCAGGCCTGATCGTCACCCAAAGCGTCCGGATCTCCTCCTCATAGGCCAGCTCGACCTCGGGCAGGAAACCGGCCTGATGGCGGATCGCGTCGATCACTTCGCAGGCTTCGACGTGTGGATCGGCTGGCGCTTGATGGCGGAAGCGAGGTGCTGAAGCATGCGACCGGATCCTGTGTTGCAATGCAGCTTGGATGCCCGATCACGGTATGCGAAGTTAACAGACTGTAAACGAAAACCGGGCGAAATGGTTAATAACGTTAAGGATTATTCCCTAACGTCACTGCCCTGGCCGCAACGCCCGATCCCGGGGGTGGGCGGTGCGCGAGCGGCTGGACGTGCAATCGTGAAGGCTAGGCGCCGCTCATGAAGACTGTGCGACGCGTCTTGCAGGCAACGCTTGTTGAAAGCTTTGCACAGGGCTATCGATGCGCCGCGAATTCGCCGTGTTCCCAGCGTTGAAGCAGCTGCCGAGTTAATGCCGTGAACCGTAACCCCGATAGCGATGACGAGAAGCGCGCGCGCCTTGCCGCTGCGCTGCGTGAGAACCTGAAGCGCCGCAAGGCCCAGGCCCGCGCCCGTCGCAGCGGGGACGAGCCAGCGGCGGAGCCGACATCGCAAGCCCAGGCCGAGACCAGCCGGTCCTGAATTTCATATTTCGCCGCGCCTGGCCTCCACGGGCGCGGTCTAGCAGGACGAATCGATGGACAAGATCCGCATCACCGGCGGCCAACGCCTGAATGGCAGCATCCCGATCTCCGGGGCCAAGAACGCTGCCCTGCCGCTGATGATCGCGAGCCTGCTGACCGACGAGACGCTGACACTGGTCAATGTGCCGCGTCTCTCCGATGTCACGGCCCTGTCGCGCATCCTGTCGAACCATGGCGCCGACCGCACTGTCGCGGGCAAGCGCGTCGGCCAGTCCTCCGAGAGCGGCCAGACGATTTCCCTCACAGCCCGCCAGATCGTCGATACCCGCGCCCCGTATGAGCTGGTCTCGACGATGCGCGCCAGCTTCTGGGTGATTGCGCCGATCCTCGCCCGCATGGGCGAAGCCAAGATCTCGCTGCCCGGCGGCTGCGCCATCGGCACCCGCCCTGTCGATTTGCTGCTGATGGCGCTGGAAAAGCTCGGTGCCGAAATCCGCATCGAGAACGGCTATGCCCTGGCGCGCGCGCCCAAGGGTCTCAAGGGCGGCGAAATCGTCTTCCCGAAGGTCACGGTCGGCGGCACCCATACGGCGCTGATGGGTGCCGTTCTGGCGCAGGGCACGACGATCATCGAGAACGCGGCCTGCGAGCCTGAAGTCTCCGATCTCGCAGCCTGCCTGACCAAGATGGGCGCCAAGATCGAGGGCGCCGGCACGCCGCGCATCGTCATCACCGGCGTCTCGCGTCTCGGCGGCGCGCACCACACGGTGCTGCCGGATCGGATCGAGGCCGGCACCTATGCCATGGCCGTGGCCATGACCGGCGGCGATGTGGTGCTGGAAGGCGCGACGCCCGACCTGCTGCAGGCGGCGCTCGACGCCATGGGCCAGCGCCGGCGTCGACATCACCCCGACCAATGAAGGCATCCGCGTGCGCCGCAATGGCGCCGGGATCACGGCGGTCGATATCGACACCGAGCCCTTCCCCGGCTTCCCGACCGATCTCCAGGCCCAGTTCATGGCGCTGATGACGATGGCGAAGGGCACCTCGCGCATCCGCGAGACGATCTTCGAGAACCGCTTCATGCATGTGCAGGAGCTGGCGCGGCTTGGCGCTCATATCAGGCTCGATGGCGATGTCGCGATCGTCGAGGGCGTGGCCAAGCTCACCGGCGCTCCGGTGATGGCGACCGATCTGCGCGCCTCGGTCTCGCTGGTCATCGCCGGTCTCGCGGCCGAAGGCGAGACGATGATCAACCGCGTCTACCATCTCGACCGCGGTTTCGAGGCGCTCGAGGCCAAGCTGTCGCGCTGTGGCGCGCATGTCGAACGGATCAGTGGTTGACGTCGGCGCGGCGGCTCTCCAGATAGCCCGCATGGCGCACGACAATGCCGACCCGCTGAAACTGATCGCCCTGGACGCAGATGATCTCGCGATCGTCTCCGCCCATCTGCAGGATGCCGTCCTCAAGGTCGCCGACATCGTCTATCGGCCGGCTGAGCGCCGCTTCGTGCTGGCGCTGCGCCGCTTCGACTGGCAGGGCGCCCAGCAGGGCAGCCGCCGTCGCCGGCTGTCGGCGCTGCATTTCGAGCGGGTCACCGCCGCGCGCCACGCCAAGATCGACCCCAAGGCGAGCGAGCAGGTGCTGAACCTGCTGGCCATCACCTTCGACGAAAGCGATTGCCCGGCCGGCGCCGTGACGCTGCATTTCTCGGATGGCGCGGCGATCCGGCTCGAGGTCGAGTGCATCGAGGCGCAGATGAAGGATCTCGGCCCGGTCTGGGAGGCCGTTGCCACGCCGGACCATCCTGCGGGCGCTTGAAGCCTTCGAATGCGCCACCCTCCGGACCAGACCCCGACACCAGTTTCAGGACAAAGCGATGCCGATCAGGCTCGATGACCGGGATGCTCGCTTCGAGCAGCAGTTCCAGGCCCTGCTCTCCGCCAAGCGCGAAGTCTCCGAAGAGGTCGATCGTGTCGTCGCCGACATCATCGCCGATGTCCGCGAACAGGGCGATGCGGCCGTCCTCGCCTGCACCAGCCGCTTCGACCAGCTCGAGCTGACCGCCGACACTCTGCGCGTCTCCGAGGCCGAGATCGACGACGGCGCTCGCGTCCTGCCCGCGCGAGCTGCTGGTCGCGCTCGAAACCGCGCGCGCCCGCATCGAGGCCTATCACGCCCGGCAAAAGCCGGAGGACGCCTGGTTCAGCGACGCGCTCGGTGTCGAGAGCGGCTGGCGCTGGAGCGCGATCGAGGCTGTCGGCCTCTACGTTCCCGGCGGCACGGCGAGCTATCCCTCCTCCGTGCTGATGAATGCGGTGCCGGCCAAGGTGGCGGGCGTGCCGCGCGTGGTGATGGTGGCGCCGACGCCGCGGGGCGAAACCAACCCGCTGGTGCTCGCCGCCGCCCGGCTGGCCGGTGTCGACGAGGTCTACCGGATCGGCGGAGCCCAGGCCGTCGCCGCGCTGGCCTACGGCACGGCCAGTATCGCGCCCGTCGCCAAGATCGTCGGCCCCGGAAACGCCTATGTCGCCGCCGCCAAGCGCCGGGTCTTCGGCCAGGTCGGCATCGACATGATCGCCGGCCCCTGCGAGGTGCTGGTCATCGCCGACAGCACCGCCAACCCGGACTGGATCGCAGCCGATCTGCTGGCCCAGGCCGAGCATGATGCCTCCGCCCAGTCGATCCTGATGACCGATGATGCAGCGCTCGCCGATCAGGTCGAGAAGGCGGTCTTGGCGCAGCTCGCGACCCTGCCGCGCGCCGAGATCGCCGGCCGCAGCTGGCAGGATTATGGCGCGATCCTGCTGGTCGAGGATCTCGAAGCGGGCCGTGCCGCTGGTCGACCGTCTGGCGCCGGAGCATCTCGAGATCATGACGGCCGATCCCGAGCGGCTATCGGGACTGATCCGCAATGCCGGCGCGATCTTCCTGGGCGGCCATACGCCCGAAGCCATCGGCGACTATGTCGGCGGCCCCAACCATGTCCTGCCCACGGCCCGCTCCGCCCGGTTTTCCTCCGGGCTCGGCGTCGTCGATTTCATGAAGCGCACCTCGCTGTTGAAGTGCGGGCCCGACTCGCTGCGCGCCTTGGCGCCCGCCGCCGTCAAACTGGCGGAGGCCGAGGGCTTGCAGGCGCATGGCCGTTCCGTGACGATCAGGCTCAATCTCTGAGCGCCGGCCTGCGGGCCAGCGATCTCGAAGCCCGGCAGGAAGCGGAGGCGGCATGTCGCAGACCCAGTGCCTGATCGGCGTCACCCTCGACGAAACCTCGCTGGGGCGCGGCACGCCCGACCAGGAGCATGAGCGCGCCATCGCGATCTACGATCTGATCGAGCGCAACCATTTCGTCGTTCCCGGCCATGAGGGCGGGCCTTATCTGGCCCATCTCGCATTGGTCGAGCGCCGCCTCGTCTTCGAGATCCGGCAGGCTGATGGGGCGCCTCTGGTGACGCACCACCTGTCGCTGACGCCGTTCAAGCGCATCATCAAGGACTACCAGATGGTGTGCGAGAGCTATTATGCGGCGATCCGGACCGCCACGCCCGCCCAGATCGAAGCGATCGACATGGGCCGCCGCGGCCTGCATGACGAGGCCGCCGGCATTCTGGTCGACCGGCTGGCAAGCAAGGTCGAGGTCGACCACGACACGGCCAGACGGCTCTTCACACTGATCTACGCCCTGCACTGGAAGGGCTGAGGGTGGAGCCCAAGGCCCCGCGCAAAGTGCAAAGCGTGCTGTTCATGTGCGCGCAGAACGCGGTGCGTTCGCCGATGGCCGAGGCCATGGCCAAGCACTTCTTCGGCAAATCGATCTATGTCCAGTCGGCCGGCGCGCGCAAAGGCGAGGTCGATAGCTTTGCCTTGGCCGTGCTCGACGAGATCGGCATCGATGCCCACAAGCACAAGCCGAAATCGATCGAGGAGCTGGAGGAGTGGGAGGGGCTGAACTTCGACCTGATCGTCTCGCTCTCGCCTGAAGCGCATCACAAGGCGCTCGATCTCACCCGCACGGCCGCAGCCGAGGTCGAGTATTGGCCGACCGTCGATCCCACCGCCTTCCAGGGGTCGCGCGAGCAAGTGCTGGACGCTTATCGCGATGTGCGCGATGGGCTGATGAAGCGCATCAAGGAACGGCTGAAAAGCTGAGGGCTGCCTCAGCCCGGCTTCCGATTGAACGCTGTTCCCGGACCGACAGTGCCGACCCCGAGCCAGTCCCCGAGCGTCGCGGCAATATCGGCAAAGCTCTCGCGCCGCCCGATCGGGCTTGGCACGACACCGGGACCGAAGGCCAAAATCGGCACATGTTCGCGGGTGTGGTCGGTGCCCTTGAACGTCGGATCATTGCCATGGTCGGCTGTGATGACCGCCAGATCGCCGGGCTGCAACCGCGCCTGCAAGGCGGGCAGCATCGCGTCGAACGCTTCCAGCGCAGCCGCATAGCCCGGCACATCGCGGCGATGGCCGAACTCGGTGTCGAAATCGACGAGGTTGACGAAGATGAAGCCGCCATCGCCCAGGCGCTCCAGCGCCGTCAGCGCCGCCTCGAACATGGCGCTGTTGCCAAAGGCCTTGATCTCCTCGCCCGTGGCGCGATGGGCGAAGATGTCGCCGATCTTGCCGACCGTCACTACCTCCCTGCCTTGCGCCACCAGCCGGTCGAGCAGCGTCTCATTGGGCGGCGGGATCGCGAAATCCTTGCGATTGCCGGTGCGGCTGAACCCGGTTTCGGGCGTCCCGACGAAAGGCCGCGCGATCACCCGGCCGATGCGCAGCGGATCGACCAGCCCGCGCACGGTCTTGCAGAGCGCGTAGAGCCGCTCCAGCCCGAAATGCTGCTCATGAGCCGCGATCTGCAGCACGGAATCGACGGAGGTGTAGCAGATCGGCTTGCCGCTGCTGATGTGCTCGGCACCAAGAGCATCGATGATGGCGGTGCCCGAGGCGTGACAATCGCCGAGAATGCCCGGCAGTTGGCCTTCCCTGATGATCGCCGCGACCAGATCGGCCGGAAAAGCTGGCTGCTCATCGGGAAAGTAGCCCCAGTTGAACGGCACCGGGCAGCCGGCAATCTCCCAATGACCTGAGGGCGTGTCCTTGCCCTGGCTGATCTCGACGCCATAGCCATGCAGGGCTTGCGGCGCGGCATGCGGCGTCACGCCGGCAAGCGCCTGCCCGGTCGAGGCTGTGTAGGCCTGGGCGAGGCCCAGCCGCAGCAGGTTCGGCAGCGCAAGCGGACCCTGCCGCAGCCCGTCGCGGTCGCCTCTGCCGCTGGCGCAGGCCTGTGCGATATGCCCGAGCGTATCGGCCCCGGCATCGCCATAGGCAGGCGCGTCAGCGGCAGCGCCGCATCCGACGGAATCGAGCACGATGAGGATGGCGCGGGCCACGCGTCACTCCTTCACGGCGACGGCGCCGATATGTTCGATGTTGAGCGCGGCCGCCAGCAGAGCCTGCGTGTAAGCCTCGCGCGGCGCGGCAAACAAGTCCTCAGCCGCGCCTTCCTCGACGATCCGGCCGTTCTGCATCACCAGCACCCGGTGAGCCATGGCCCGCACCACCTTCAGATCGTGGCTGATGAAGAGGTAGCCCAGCTTGCGCCGTGCCTGCAGGTCGCGCAGCAGCTCGACGATCTGGACCTGCACCGACATGTCGAGCGCCGATGTCGGTTCATCCAGCACGATGAACCGCGGATCGAGCGCCATCGCGCGGGCAATGGCGATGCGCTGGCGCTGGCCGCCGGAAAACTCATGCGGATACCGGTCCATCGCCGCAGGATCGAGCCCGACATCCTGCAACGCGCCTGCCACGACCTCGCGCCGTTCCTGATAGCTCAGCCCGCTCTTCTGGACTGTCAGCCCCTCCGCGACGATCTCCGCCACCGACATGCGCGGCGAGAGCGAGCCGTAAGGATCCTGGAAGACGACCTGCAAATCCTTGCGGCGCGGTCGCACCTGCGCAGCGGTGAGACCATCGATGCGGTCGCCGAGAAAGACGATCGGCCCTTCCGACGAGATCAGGCGCAGGATGGCGAGGCCGAGCGTCGTCTTGCCGGAGCCGGATTCGCCGACCACGCCCAGCGTCTCGCCCTCGCGGACCTTGATCGCGATGCCGTCGACAGCTTTCACATGGCCGGTGGTGCGGCGCAGGAAGCCCGACTTGATCGGGAACCAGATCTTCAGAGGGCCAGCCTCGACCAGCGTCGCCGCTCCCTCAGGAACCGGCGCCGGTCGGCCCTTCGGCTCGGCCGCGAGCAGCCGCTTGGTGTAGTCGTGCTGCGGATTGCCGAAGATCTCGGCAACCGGGCCCTGCTCGACAATCTTGCCCTTCAGCATCACCGCGACGCGGTCGGCGATGCGGCGGACGATGCCGAGATCATGGGTGATGAACAGCATCGCCATGCCGAGCCGGCTCTGCAGTTCCTTCAGCAGCGCCAGGATCTGCGCCTGCACAGTGACGTCCAGCGCCGTCGTCGGCTCATCGGCGATCAGCAACTCAGGCTCATTGGCCAGCGCCATCGCAATCATCACGCGCTGCCGCTGCCCGCCGGATAATTGGTGGGGATAGGCCCCCAGCCGCGATTCAGCGTCGCGAATGCCGACCAGCGCCAGCAATTCCAGCGTCCGCGCCCGCGCAGCCTCGGCCCGCAGGCCCTTGTGCAACTCCAGGATCTCGCCGATCTGCCGCTCGATCGTGTGCAGCGGGTTGAGCGAGGTCATCGGCTCCTGAAACACCATGGTGATGTCATTGCCGCGCACCTTGCGCATGGCATCCTCATCGGCCGCGATCAGATCCTTGTCGTGAAACAGGATCTTGCCGGAGGGATGATAGGCGGCCGGATAGTTCAGCAGCTTCAGGATCGACAGCGCCGAGACGGATTTGCCGGAGCCGGACTCGCCGACGATCGCCAGCGTCTCGCCCTTGGCGACATGAAACGAGACGCCATCGACAGCAAGCGTCTCCCGCCCGCCCTGGCGAAAGGCGACGGAGAGATTTTCGACGGAGAGAAGCGGGGAGGAGGTCACGAAAAGTACTCGGTTCTCAAGCTGTCGAGGGCTGCAACTGTCGTCGGCACAAAATCGAGTCGCTCTGGAGCTCGCAGCCAATCCTCATCGCGTACGATAGCGGTGATCAACCTAGTGTCTCCGGTCACGAAATGCGTACAGCCGAAAAACAGCGCAGTCGCAACATGCAGGGCGTCTGGGGTGCGCAGCGATGGCGTTCTTGCGCGCAGGATGGCCGCTTTCACCATGATGTCCCGGTGCAAGGGCCTGGTGTTGAAGAGCAACCCGTCAGGAATTAGATTGGTTACATACCAGTCATGGTGGCCACGCTGTACCGGATCTTCTCGCTCAGGCGTCCGGTCAATCAGGCTCTGAATAGGTTTGGTTAGGACCTCAACAAGCGACAAGTCGCTGGTGATAAACGGTGTATCGGCACCTGCCCCTTTGGCGATCAGGTTGACCAAGGCTTGGCTTTCCGGCGTGTTTTTTTCTCGCGTATCGATGAGCGCGCAGGCGTCGAGATAAATTGGCCCCATCGTTGCCGCTAGCCATCCCACTCGTCGCGGAGCTGACGCACACGCGCAACCGAGTCATCCTCTGATGGTGCCAGTGTTTTGCGATGCTGAAGCAACTCGGCAACTGCGGCAGCCCGGGCCGCTGTTCTGGACGGATCCTCCTCCGCCTCGATCACGACTGTCACTGTGCGGGCCAGCCCCAGCTCCGCCCGCAAATCCTCCGGCAGGCGCTCGACTGGATAATGCTCCCGTACGATCTTGTTCATGGCCTCGATCCTCGCTGGGCGCGATCCTAGCATAGTTCTCACGCGAAGGTCTTGCGGGGGTCGAATGCGTCCCGCACCGCCTCGCCGATGAAGATCAGCAGCGACAGCATCAGGGCGATGACAACGAAGCCCGAGAGGCCGAGCCAGGGCGCCTGCAGGTTGGATTTGCCCTGGGCCAGCAATTCCCCGAGCGAAGGCGAACCCGGCGGCAGGCCAAAGCCGAGGAAGTCCAGCGATGTCAGGGTGGTGATCGAGCCGTTGAGGATGAAGGGCAGGAAGGTCAGGGTCGCGACCATGGCGTTGGGCAGCAGATGCTTGACCATGATGGCGCGGTTGGAGAGCCCGAGCGCGCGGGCCGCCCTGACATATTCGAAGTTGCGGGCGCGCAGGAATTCAGCCCGCACCACGCCGACCAGCGCCACCCAGGAAAACAGCAGCAGGATGCCGAGCAGCACGAAGAAGCTCGGCGTGATGATCGCGGCGACGATGATCAGCAGATAAAGCGCCGGGATCGAGGTCCAGATCTCGATGAAACGCTGGAAGATCAGGTCGGTCCAGCCGCCGAAATAGCCCTGGATCGCACCGGCGGCGATGCCGACGACCGATGACAGCGAGGACAGGATCAGCCCGAACAGGATGGAGATGCGGAAGCCATAGATCAGCCGCGCCACCACATCGCGGCCCTGATCGTCGGTGCCGAGCCAGTTCCATTCGAGATCGCGGCAACCGCTGCCGCCGCGCCGCTCGGCGATGACACGGCATTGCTCGTCCTTGAGCAGCCAGGTCGGCGGGGCAGGGGCGGGCACCGGCAGATCGAGATTATGGGTGCGATAGCTGTAGCGGATCGGCGGCCAGACGGCCCAGCCATTCGCCTCGATCTCCTTGGCGATAACGGGGTCGCGGTAATCGGTGGTGGCGAGGAAGCCGCCGAACTTCTCTTCGGGATAGTTCACCGCGATCGGGAACAGGAACTCGCCCTTGTAGCGCACCAGCAAAGGCCGGTCATTGGCCAGGAATTCGGCGAAGAGCGAGAGGATGAACAGGGTCAGGAAGATCCAGAGCGACCACCAGCCCCGGCGATTGGCCTTGAAATTGTTGAGGCGGCGCCGGTTGATCGGCGCCAGGTTCAGCCAACCCTGGCCCGGCTCGGCCGGCGCATGGGCGCGCTCGACGGGGCGGGGTGCCAGCGGCGGAGCTTCCAGCAGGACTTCGCTCATCTCAGGCCTCCCGCGTGTCGAAATCGATGCGCGGATCGACCCAGGTATAGGTGAGGTCGGTGATGAGATGCACGATCAGCCCGATCAGCGAGAAGATGTAGAGGTTGGCGAACACGACCGGATAGTCGCGGTTGACGATCGCCTCGAACGAAAGAAGCCCCAGCCCATCGAGCGAGAAGATCGTCTCGATCAACAGCGAGCCGGCAAAGAGCGCGCTGACGAACGCTCCCGGAAAGCCTGCGATCACGATCAGCATGGCATTGCGGAAGACATGGCCATAGAGCACGCGGCGCTCGGACAGCCCCTTCATCCGCGCCGTCAGCACATATTGCTTGCGGATCTCGTCGAGGAACGAGTTCTTCGTCAGCAGCGTCGAGGTGGCGAAAGCCCCCAGCGCCATGGCGGTTACCGGCAGGGCGATATGCCAGAGGTAGTCCACCGCCTTGCCGAACAGGCTCAGCTGCTCCCAATTATCCGAATGCAGCCCGCGCAGCGGGAAGAACTGCCAGAACGATCCGCCCGCGAACAGGACGATCAGCAGGATTGCGAACAGGAAGCCGGGAATCGCATAGCCGACGATGACGATGGCGCTGGTCCAGGTATCGAAGCGCGACCCGTCCTTCACCGCCTTGCGAATGCCGAGCGGGATCGAGATCGCATAGGATAGCAGCGTCATCCACAGCCCGAGCGAGATCGAGACCGGCAGCTTCTCCTTGATCAGCTGCAGCACCGGCGCATCGCGAAAGTAGCTGCGGCCGAAATCGAAGCGCGCATAATCGCCGAGCATCTTGAGAAAGCGCTCATGGGCCGGCTTGTCGAAGCCGAACTGCTTTTCCAGCTCCTTGATGAAGGCAGGGTCCAGCCCCTGTGCGCCGCGATAGCTGCTGCCGGAATCGCCGCCAAGCTGGGCGCCGCTATCGCCGCCCGATCCACCGCCGACCCGGTCGGACGCATTGCCGCCCTGGCCCTGCAACTGCGCGATGACGCGCTCGACCGGGCCGCCGGGTGCAAACTGCACGATGACGAAGGAGATCAGCAGAATGCCGAACAGCGTCGGCACCATCAGCGCGATACGGCGGAGAATATAGCTCAGCATGGGCGCCGCGCTCCAGGCTCGCAAATCCCCGTCATTGCGAGCGCAGCGAAGCAACCCAGCAGGTGAGCGCCCACCGCGCGCCAATGGGTTGCTTCGTCGCTAACGCTCCTCGCAATGACGGCAAGACGCATTGGCAACGCGGGTGGCATCGATCGCCTCGCCATGTCTACGCCTTCCCGATCCGCTTCGCCTTCTCGGCATCGTACCACCAGATGCCGGGCGCGCCGGACGAATATTTGGGCTTGGTCGCCGGGCGGTCGAACATGTCCCAATAGGCCAGCCATTCGCTGGCATTCCACCACATCGGGATCCAGTAGCGCCCGGCCCGCAGCAGCCGGTCCAGGCACTTGGCCGCGACCACCACCTCGGCATAGCTGTCAGCCTGGCCAATCGCCTCGATCATCGCGTCGATGGCCGGGCTGGCGATGCCGCCGACATTGCGCGAGCCGCGGGTATTGGCGGCTTGCGAGCCATAGACGATGCGCAGGGAATCGCTGGGGATGGCGCTGCCACCGAGCGCCCGGCTGATGATGTCGAAGTCGAACTCGTCAAGCCGCCGCTGATATTGCGACGCATCGACGATGCGCGAGGTCGCTGTGATGCCGAGCCGCTTCAGATTGGCCTGGAACGGCTGGGTATGCGGCTGCAGCGCTCCTTGCGAATCCAGGAACTCGATCTCGAAGGGCTGGCCATTGGGCAGCTTCAACACATTGCCTTCGCGCTTGCAGCCCGCCTCGCGCAGCATCTCGTCGGCGCGGCGCAGCAGGGCGCGGTCGCTGCCGGAGCCATCCGAGACCGGCGGCAGATGGGGTTCGCCGAAGACTTCGTCAGGCACCTTGCCGCGGAAGGGCTCGAGCAGTTTCAACTCCTCCGGCGAGGGCTTGCCGACTGCTTTCGAATCCGAGTTCTCGAAATAGGAGGTCATCCGGCTGAAGGACGAGAACATGATGTTCTTGTTCGTCCACTCGAAATCGAAGCACAGCCCCAGCGCCTCGCGAATACGCGGATCGGCAAACTTCTCTCTGCGGAGGTTGTAAACCCAGCCCTGCGAGCCGATCGGCTCCGTCTTGGGCAGGGCCTCCTTCTTGACCTTGCCCTCATGCAGCGCCGGGAAATCATAGCCCGTTGCCCAGATGCGCGAGGTGAACTCCTCCTGGAAGGTGATGACGCCGCTCTTGAATGCCTCGAACGCCACCTGCCGGTCGCGGAAATACTCCCAGCGCACCCGGTCGAAATTGTTGGTGCCGATGTTGACCGGCGAGATCCTTGCCCCAGTAATCGGCCACGCGCTCGAACTCGATGAAGCGCCCCTGCTCGAAACGCCCGACCTTGTAGGGTCCCGAGCCCAGCGGCGGCTCCAGCGTCGACGCCTCGAAATTCCGGGTCGACCAGTATTTCTCTGAAAACACCGGCAGCCCCGCCACCACCAGGTGCAGATCGCGGCTGCGCTTGGGCGACAAGTGTCACCACGACGAGATCGGGGCTCTCCGCCACCACGGAGACAAGCTCGTTCAGCAGCAGCCGGAAAGACGGGTGCCCTTTGGTCTTGAGCACCAGCATCGAAAAGGCGACGTCACCGGCCGTCACGCGCGAGCCATCATGAAAACGCGCCTGCGGCCGCAGCCGGAACCGGTAGGTGAGATGATCGGCCGAAACCGCCACACTCTGCGCCAGCAGCCCGTAAAGCGAGCCGGGCTCGTCGCCTGAGCCCGTCATCAGCGAGTCGAAGCAGGCATCCATGCCGGCCGCACCATCGCCCTGCAGCACGAAGGTGTTCAGCGTGTTGAAGGTGTCGAAGCTCTGATTACCGCTGCCGCGCTTGATCTGCATCGTCAACGTGCCGCCCTTGGGGGCAAGCGGGTTCACATAGGCGAAGTGCGAAAAATCCGGCGGCAGCGCCAACTCCCCGAAGGTCGAGAGGCCATGCCTTTCGGTGTCTGGAGCCTGCGCCCTGGCCATGCCGGGAAAGGCCGGGACGGCCGCGGCGGCGGCGACCAGGCTGCCGCTCGCCAGGAGGCTGCGGCGTGTGGGGCGCGTCAAGCTCATGTCCCGTCTCCCATTGTCGATTCGCGGCCCATTATTGCGCGAATTGATCAGGCTGCCATGAGGCGCTTCCTTGTCGCTCCAGCGACAAGGGCTTTAAATCCGCGGCAGCATTGCCGGTCGTGTGGGCCGACCATCGGAGCCAAGGCTCCGCACCAACAGGACGGCGCCTTCGCCCGCTCCAGCCATGCAAAAGCCGGGCGCGAGGCCCGGCTTCGAACAGATGCGCCAGCGGCGCCAGCCAATGATGGCGAAAGCCCTCAGGGCTTCGGCAGCGGCTTGGGCGCGTCGGCCAGCGTGTTGAGGTAGGCGACGATGTCGGCGCGGGTATCAGGCTTGCTGATGCCGGCAAAAGCCATCGAGGTGCCAGGCATATACGCCTTCGGATTGGTGATGAAGCCGTCGATCTGCGCGGCCTCCCAGGCCTCGCCGGACTTGGACTTCATGGCAGCCGAATAGCCGAAGCCTTCGACCGAGCCCTTCGGGCGGGCGTAAACATCATAGAGATGCGGGCCGACCTTGTTGGCGCCGCCCTTCTCGAAGGTGTGGCAGGCCTTGCAGGCGCCGACTGCCTTTTCGCCGCGAGCCGGGTCGGCCTTGGCAAGGCGAACCTCGATCGGCTCGACGGCCGCAGCGGCGGGACCAGCGGCAGCGGCCGCAGCCGGCTCTTCGCTCGGCAGGTCGTAACCGGGAACCGCCGGCTTCTTGGGCGCGAAGACGATCCCGGAGACCATGTTGAGCCCCATCACCACGAGCAGGGTGGAGAGAACCGCACCGGCAATCTTATTGGCTTCGATATTCATCGCGTCCGAACCCTCGGGCCTGCAGGCAAAGTGCCCGGCAGGCTAGACAACGGCTTCGCCGAAGCCTGAAAAGCCCCGACACCCGCGCGTTGCTTAACCGCTTTGCGCGCTTCTTTGCAACTCGTATAAGCACCATCCGCTTTGAGACTTATTGACGCCTCCCCATCGCTTCGATCCCGCCGGCCACCGGCGGCGGATCGACCATCCCGCCCGAGCCCCTGCCGATGTCAGACCCTCTGATCCTGATCCCCGCGCGCATGAAGGCCACGCGCCTGCCCGGCAAGCCGCTGGCCGATATCCATGGCGAGCCAATGATCGTCCGGGTCTGGCGCCAGGCGGTGGCGGCCGGGATTGGTCCCGTCGCCGTCGCCACCGACTCCGCCGATATCTGCGCCGCTGTCGAAGCGGCGGGAGGGCGCGCGGTGATGACCAGCGAAGCGCATCCCTCAGGCTCCGACCGTATCAAGGAAGCCGCCGATATTCTCGACCCCAACGGGCTTCACGACGTGATCGTCAATGTGCAGGGGGATTTTCCGACGCTGGAGCCTGTCGCGATTGCAGCGGCGATCCTGCCTCTGGCCGATCCAGCGGTCGATATCGCCACCCTTGTCGGGCTGATCACCGAGGAGGAGGAGAAGACCGCTCCAAGCGTCGTCAAGCTTGTCGGCAGCGAGATTGCGCCGGGCCGTCTGCGCGCGCTGTATTTTACCCGCGCGACGGCGCCCTATGGCGAGGGTCCGCTTTACCACCATGTCGGGATTTACGCCTATCGCCGCCGCGCGCTCGACCGTTTCGTCAGCCTGCCGCAATCGACGCTGGAAAAGCGCGAAAGCCTCGAGCAGTTGCGCGCGCTGGAGGATGGCATGCGCATCGACGCCATGATCATCGACCATGTGCCCCGCGGCGTCGACACCCCGCCCGATCTCGACCGCGCCCGCGCGGTCCTCAAAACCACTGCCGGAGCCTGAGCGTTTCATGTCCCTTATCGTTTCCTACCAGGGCGAACCCGGCGCCTTCTCCTCGCAGGCGGCCTTGCAGGCGTTTCCCGATTGCCAGTTGCTGCCCTGCGCCACCTTTGAAGATGCGCTTGCTGCGGTCAGCGACGGCACGGCGCGCTATGGCATGATCCCGATCGACAATTCGATCGCAGGGCGCGTCGCCGATATCCACCATCTGCTGCCGCGCTCGGGCCTGCACATCATCGGCGAGCATTTCCTGCCGATCCGCTTCCACCTGATGGCGGTGAAGGGGGCGACGCTCGCCACCTTGAAGACCGTGCAGAGCCACATCCACGCGCTCGGCCAATGCCGCAAGATCATCCGCAAGCTCGGCCTCAAGGCCGAGGTCGCGGCGGATACGGCAGGCTCGGCACGGCAGGTCGCGGAAGCCAACGACCTCAGCCGCGCCGCCATCGCGCCCCATATCGCAGCCGAAGTCTATGGGCTCGAGATCCTGATGGAGGATATCGAGGACGAGAAGCACAACACCACGCGCTTCGTCATCCTCTCGAAATATCCGGAATTCGCCCGCCAGGGCGCGGCCAAGACCGTGACCACGCTGATCTTCCAGGTCCGCAACCTACCGGCCGCGCTGTACAAGGCGATGGGCGGCTTCGCGACCAACGGCGTCAACATGACGAAGCTCGAAAGCTACATGGTCGACGGGCATTTCTCGGCGACGATGTTCTACGCCGATGTCGAGGGCCATCCCGACGACCCGGCGCTGCGCCGGGCGCTGGACGAACTCGCCTTCTTCTCAAAGGAAGTGAAGATCCTGGGCGTCTATCCCGCGCACCCGTTCCGCGAGAAGCTGGCCGAAGTGGGGGAATAGAAAGGGCGAGTGGCGAGTGGCGAATGGCGAGTAGGAATGAGGCAATTCCATTCGCTATTCGCCATTCGCCATTCGCCTAAACAGCCCCTTCCCCCTCAAGCGCCCACGCCTTCAGCAACGTATTGGCGATGGCCATGTGCGGCGGGCAGAACAGATTGTCGGGATGGGTGCCCTCGAGCATCTGCAGCGCTTCCGCCCGGCTGAACCAGCGGCCGGCTTCCAGCTCGGTCCCGTCGAGCACGATGTCGTCGTTCAGGGCCTCGGCCAGGCAGCCGATCATCAGCGATGACGGGAACGGCCAGGGCTGCGAGCAGAGATAGCGGACGGCGCCTGCGCGCAGGCCCGCTTCCTCCCAGGTCTCGCGACGCACCGCATCCTCAAACGTCTCGCCCGGCTCGACGAAGCCGGCGATGCAGGAATACATCCCCGGTGCAAAGCGCGACTGGCGGGCCAGCAGGCATTTGTCGCCGCGTATCGCCAGCATGATCACGACCGGGTCGGTGCGGGGGAAATGCTGCGCCCCGCAGGCGGTGCATTGACGCTTCCAGCCGGACGCGCCGGGCTCGGTCGCGCCGCCGCATTGGGCGCAGAACCGGTGGCGCGCATGCCAGTCCAGCAGCGCCTTGCCTTCGCCCAGCGGGCCGAGCTCGTCCTTCGGTACCAGACGCTTCAGCGCCACCGAGCGCAGATCGGTGACCAGCAGTTCCGGCCGCTCGCGCAGTTCTTCGGCGAGGCCGCGGTCGATCAGCCTGGCAAAGCGGGGCGCGCCGGCATCATCGACCCCTAGAAAGGCCTCTTCCAGCCCCGGCCCCAGCAAATCGCTTTCGCCATGGCTGAACCACACCGTCTGCGTCTCGCCGTCGAGCCGCTTCAGGATCGGCGTCTCCCCGGCGACGACGATCAGGCGCGTATCCGAGCGCTGGCGCAGCGCCGCCACCGCATCAGGCGTGTCGCGAAGATCGGCGCGGCGATCGAGATTGCTGGTGGCGAAGCCGGTATAGGCCGAGCGTTCGCGGCGGCTGGAGCTGTCGGTCATGTCTTCCGTCCTAGGAGCAGCCGGGCCGCGGCGCAAGCGATCAGGACGCGCGCCTTCAAGCGCCGCTGCGCCCTCGCAACATGTTGATGATATCCGAGAAATCCGCTCCCCCATCGGCAAGCGCATTGTGCAGGCCGTAAAGCTGCGCGGCAGCCGCGCCGAGCGGGGTGCTGGCATTGACCGCCTGCGCGGCTTCCTGCGACAGTTTCATGTCCTTCAGCATCAGCGCCGAGGCGAAGCCGGCCTTGTAGTCGTTATTGGCGGGCGAGTTCGGGACCGGGCCGGGCACCGGGCAATAGGTGGTCAGCGACCAGCACTGGCCCGACGAGGTCGAGGCGACGTCATAGAGCGCCTGATGCGAAAGGCCGAGCTTTTCGCCCAGCACGAACGCTTCCGAGACCGCCGATCATCGAAATGCCGAGGATCATGTTGTTGCAGATCTTGGCGGCCTGGCCGTTGCCGACGCCGCCGCAATGGACGATCCGCCGGCCCATCTTGGCGAGGATCGGCTCGCCCAGCGCGAACGCCTCCTCCGCGCCGCCGACCATGAAGGTCAGGGTCGCCGCCTTCGCGCCGCCGACACCGCCCGAGACCGGAGCATCGAGCGAGAGACAACCGCGCTCTGCGGCAAGGGCATGCGCCTTGCGCGCACTGGCGACGTCGATGGTCGAGGAATCGATCAGCAGCGCACCGGGCTTCACATTCGGCAGGATGTCGTCCCAGACCGAGAGCACATGCTTGCCGGCCGGCAGCATCGTGACGACCACCTCGGCATCGTCCACCGCCTGCCGGGCCGAACCGGCGATCGTCGACGCCCAGCTCGGCAGCCGCATCCTGCGAAGCCTGCGACAGATCGAAAGCGCGCACCTGATGCCCCGCCTTGACGAGGTTGCCGGCCATGGGGCCGCCCATATTGCCGAGGCCGATGAAGGCGATGATGGTCATGGTGTCTCTCGCGTATTGCGTCATCTCGGGCCACCGGACATCGCGAAAGAGTGCTGCTGGTCTGAGAACCGGCCGCGGGATGACGCCTAGCTCAATTCCCCTTCGCGCGGCCCACCAGACCGCGCGCGACGATCATCCGCATGACCTCGTTGGTGCCCTCCAGGATCTGGTGGACGCGCAGATCGCGGACGATCTTCTCGATGCCGTAATCGGCGAGATAGCCGTAGCCGCCATGGATCTGCAGCGCCTGCGTTGGCGACCTCGAAGCCGGTATCGGTCGCGACCCGCTTGGCCATGGCGCAGAGCTTGCGTCGCATCCGGCGTCTTGGCATCGAGCGCGGAAGCCGCGCGCCAGAGCAGGCTGCGCGCCGCCTCCAGCTCGGTCGCCATGTCGGCGAGCTTGAACTGCAGCGCCTGGAAATCGGCGATGCGCGCAGCCGAAGGCCTTGCGCTCCTGCGCATAGGCCAGCGACTTGTCGAGCGCGGCCTGCGCGCCGCCCAGCGAGCAGGCGCCGATATTGAGCCGCCCGCCATCCAGCCCGGCCATGGCGATCTTGAAGCCGATCCCCTCCGGGCCCGAGCCGGTTGGCCACCGGCACGCGGCAATTCTCGAAGATCACGGCGCGCGTCGGCTGGGCGTTCCAGCCCATCTTCTTCTCATTGGCGCCGAAGGACAGGCCGGGCGTGCCCTTCTCGACCACCATGCGTCGAGATGCCGCCGGGGCCGGCTTCGCCGGTGCGCACCATCACGACATAGAGGTCGGAGACACCGGCGCCGGAGATGAACTGCTTTTGCCCGTCGAGCACGTAATGCTCGCCGTCGCGGACCGCCTTGGTCTTGAGCGCGGCAGCGTCCGAGCCGGCGCCGGGCTCGGTCAGGCAATAGCTCGCCAGATGCTCCATGCGTGCACAGCTTTGGCAGCCAGCTCTGGCGCTGGTCCTGCGAGCCGTAGCGGTCGATCATCCAGGCGCACATGTTGTGGATCGAGATATAGGCCGCGACCGTCGGGCAGCCGCGTCGACAGCGCCTCGAAAATCAACGCCGCATCGAGCCGCGACAGGCCAGACCCGCCGACATCCTCGCTGATATAGATCCCGCCCATGCCGAGCGCCGCGGCAGCGCGCATCTCCTCGACCGGAAAATGCTTCTCCTCGTCCCAGCGCGAGGCATGCGGAGCCAGCGTCTCCGCCGCAAACTCGCGCGCCATGTCCTGGATGGCGATCTGGTCTTCGGTGAGGGCGAAGGGGTTCATGGGCTCGATCTCAGGCTTCCAGAAGGTGGACGAGATGGGCGTGGCTAGTTCCGGACAGTTTCCGAGCGAATTTGGCGTCTGACGTGATCATCCGCTCGTTCCGGCGCTCTGCGAGAGCCAGGAAGATGCAGTCCGGCGTGGGGTGCTGGAGTGCCAGCGACAATTCGAAGGCACGCCTCATCAGTGGCCGACTGGGCTCAATCATCGGCATCACCTCCTGCGCCAGATCGTAACTGGACCGGGCATCCTCGATGCTCATCTGCTTACGCCTGACCGATCGGGTAAGCGCGCTCGCAATCTCGGCCTCGATCAGGTCCGGGGCCAGGATGACATCGTGCTGTGAAATCACGTCGGCGGCGGCACGGCTGCGCGGACCATCGACAATGAAATCGAAGAACACGCTGGTGTCGATGATCAAAGCTCATCCTCGTCGTCGCGGATCGACCTGACGATGTCAGCCCCTGTCACCTCGACCTTCGCAAGTCTCCCAGCCTTGCGCGCCTCCTCGACCAGAGCAACACGCTCGGCTCCCGTGAGTGTCGTGCCTTGCTGGAGAGCCTTGCTGGCTTCGTGCTGCAGGGACGTCCGGTTCAGCTTCGCTCGGGTCTTAAGCCTGTTGACGATCGTGTCCTCGACTTCCCGGATGAGAAGATTGGTCATGACGCGCCTCCCTTGCTAGCAAGATGATAGCAAGGGAGGCGCATCCCCTCAACCCATCGTCGGGATGACGAAGCTGGCGCCGTCCTTGATGCCGCTCGGCCAGCGCGCCGTCACCGTCTTGGTCTTGGTGTAGAAGCGGATCGAGTCCGGGCCGTGCTGGTTCAGATCGCCGAAGGAGGAGCGCTTCCAGCCGCCGAAGGTGTAGTAGGCCAGCGGCACCGGGATCGGCACGTTGATGCCGACCATGCCGACCTGGACCTTGGAGGCGAAGTCGCGGGCGGCATCGCCGTCGCGGGTGAAGATCGCGGTGCCGTTGCCGTATTCATGGTCGTTGGTCAGCTTCAGCGCCTCCTCATAGGTCTCGGCGCGCACCACCGACAGCACCGGCCCGAAGATCTCTTCCTTGTAGATGCGCATGTCCTTGGTGACGTTGTCGAACAGGCAGCCGCCGACATAGAAGCCGTTCTCATAGCCCTGCATCGTGAAGTCGCGGCCATCGACGACGAGGCTCGCGCCCTCCTCGATGCCGACCTCGACATAGGACTTGATCTTCTCCATCGCCGCCTTGGTGACGACGGGGCCGTAATCGGCGGACGTTGTCGGTCGAGGGGCCGATCTTCAGGCTCTCGACCCGCGGGATCAGCCGCTTCACCAGCTCGTCGGCGGTGGCCTTGCCGACCGGCACCGCCACCGAGATCGCCATGCAGCGCTCGCCGGCCGAGCCGTAGCCGGCGCCGATCAGCGCATCGACCGCCTGGTCCATGTCGGCGTCGGGCATGATCACCATGTGGTTCTTGGCGCCGCCGAAGCACTGGACGCGCTTGCCGGCCGCGCAGCCCCGCGCATAGATGTATTCGGCGATCGGGGTCGAGCCGACGAAGCCGACGGCCTTGATGTCGGGATCGTCGAGGATGGCGTCGACCGCTTCCTTGTCGCCGTTGACGACGTTGAGGATGCCGGGCGGGCCGCCCGCCTCGATGAACAGCTCGGCCAGCCGCATCGGCACGCCCGGATCGCGCTCGGAGGGCTTCAGGATGAAGGCGTTGCCGCAGGCGATGGCGGGGCCGAGCTTCCAGAGCGGGATCATCGCCGGGAAGTTGAACGGCGTGATGCCGGCGCAGACGCCGAGCGGCTGGCGCATCGAATAGATGTCGATGCCCGGGCCGGCGCCGTCGGTGAACTCGCCCTTCATCAGGTTGGGGATGCCGAGCGAGAACTCGACCACCTCGACGCCGCGCTGGATGTCGCCCTTGGCGTCGGCGATGGTCTTGCCATGCTCGCGGGCCAGAAGCTCGGCGAGCTCGTCATTGTTCTGCGCGATCAGGTCGAGGAACTTCATCAGCACGCGGGCGCGGCGCTGCGGATTGACGGCCGCCCATTTCGGCTGCGCCTCGCGCGGCGTTCTCGACCGCTGCGCGCAGCTCGGCGGCGGAGGCGAGCGCGACCTTGCCGATCACGCTGCCGTCCATCGGCTGGTAGATATCGGCCGTCCGGCCCGATGTGCCAGCGACATGCTTGCCGCCGATGAAGTGTCCAACCTGACGCATTGCGCCTCCTGACGAACTGATGATACGATGGGAAGTCAGGGCCAGCCCTACCATTCCCGTTTCCGCACGGCTATAGCGGCTGAACCCGCGCAGCCGTGCGGAAACGCAAATATCGGGGAGGGTGCCTTGGAGCGGTTCGATTGGGACGATCTGCGCTTCTTCCTGGCGGTTGCCCGTTCAGGCCGGCTGACGGCGGCTGCACGACGGCTCGGCGCCGACCATGCCACGGTCTCGCGCCGGATCACCTCGCTGGAAGAGTCGCTCAAGGCCAAGCTCTTCGAGCGCCGCCCGCAGGGCTACACGCTGACCGCCGCATGGCGAGCGCCTGCTCGCCAAGGCCGAAAGCATGGAGACCGAGGCGCTGGCGATCCAGAGCGATATCGGCGGCGCCGACATGGCGCTGTCCGGTACGGTCCGCATCGGCGCGCCCGACGGTTTCGGCTCGGTGTTTCTGGCCTCGCGCCTCGCCAGCCTTGCCAGCGCCTATCCTGGTCTGGAACTGCAGCTCATCGCCATGCCCCGCCTGCTTTCGCTGTCGAAGCGGGAGGCCGATGTCGCCATCACGCTCGCCCCGCCCAAGGAGGGCAAGGTCGTGGCGCGCAAGCTCTCCGATTACCGCCTCGGGCTCTATG
This sequence comes from uncultured Alphaproteobacteria bacterium, assembly GCA_963759925.1. Classification (GTDB taxonomy): domain Bacteria; phylum Pseudomonadota; class Alphaproteobacteria; order Rhizobiales; family Beijerinckiaceae; genus Allobosea. The sequence continues at coordinate 428,939 of CAVXBE010000009.1, read as the reverse complement.
CCAGCCAGTCCTATCTCGGCATCGATGCCGCCGGTTCGTGACGCCCGATGATCTCTTCTCGCACCGGATCGTCGGCTATATCGACGATCTCATCTTCACCCCCGAGCTCGACTATCTCGATGAGGTCGCCAAGGGTTTGCGGGCGCAGATCCAGAGCTCCAGCGTCCTGGCGCAGATGAACGCCGTCGTCGGCGGGGCCGGCATCGGCGTGATCCATCATTTCATGGCGGAGGCCGAGCCGCGGCTCGTCCCCGTCCTGCCCGAAACGATCTCGATCACCCGCTCCTTCTGGCTGCTGGTTCACGCCGATCTGAAGGATGTCGCCCGCGTCCGCGCCATCGTCGACTTCATTGTCCGCGAGGCCAAGGCCGCCCGCCCCTCGCTGATGGGCGAGCCGAGGTCGGAGCTGCGCGCCGCGGAGTAGGCCAGCTCAGGCCCCGGAATTGAGCCGCGTCACAGGCGCCAGGGCAGGACCGGCCCCGGCCAGCGCCGCGCCAGCGCGTCGAGCAGCAGCATCACCAGGAAGATCACCAGTGTCGCGCTCAGCGCCACGGCCGCGGCCTCGCCCGCAAGCCCGGCCTCCTTCAGGCTGAACAGCACGACACCGAGCGTCTCGGTGCCGGAGGACCAGAGCAGCGCCGAGACGGTCAACTCGTTGAAGGCGACGAGGAAGACCATCAGCCCGCTCACTACGGCCGAGGGTGCCAGGATCGGTGCGATGACGATGGCGCAGCATCTGCCATAGCGTTGCCCCGTCGAGCCGCGCCGCTTCCTCGTGATGCGCCTCGATCTGCGCCATCGCAGCGACCGGGGCCTTGAGCGCCAGCGGCAGGAACCGCGCGAGATAGGCGAAGAGGATGATGAACGGCGTCGCATAGAGGCTGACACCCAGAAGCGGCAGCGGCTTCAGGAACAGCAGGATGCAGGCGATGGCCAGCACCACGCCGGGCAGGGCGTAGGGCAGCTCGATGACGATCTCCACGACCCGCCGCCGAGCGCGCCCATCCGACGCTCCAGCCCATAGGCGAAAGCGATCGAGAGCAGCGCCAGCAGGATCTGCGGCCCGCCCGCGAAGAGGAAGGAGTTGCGGAAGGCGCGGATGGTCACATCCTGGCGCAGCAGCACCTCGGCGAACTTGTCCAGCGTCAGGCTCTGCAGCGTCAGCGCCACGCCGAGCGCCGGCGTCAGCGCCTCGCCGAGCAGCGCCAGCAAGGGCAGGCCGAGCTTCAGCGCCAGCAACAGCCAGAGCAGCAGCGTGACCGGGGTGCGGGCGCGGCCCAGCCGCCAGAATGGCTGCAACGGCCGGTCGATCTCGACCCGGCCGCCCTGGCGCCGCAACGCCATGACGCTGGCGAGAATGCCGAGCCCCGCGACCAGCGCCACCAGCAGCGACAGCGCGGCCGCCTCGCGCAGCCCGGCCGGGCCGAAGCTGGACAGCCGGCGATAGATCAGCGTCGGCAGCGTGAGATAATTGACCGGCAGGCCGAGCAGGGCCGGAATGCCGAAATTGCCGATCCCCGCGACGAAGGCGAGCAGCGCTGCAGCGACGATTTGTGGCCGCAGCACCGGCAGCAGGATGCGGCGCAGGATCGTCGCCGGGCCCGCACCCTCCATCTCAGCCGCCTCGACCAGCGATTGCGGCACACTGCGCAGGCCGCTCCACAGCGTGATGGCGACCAGCGGCGCATGGTGCAGCGCCATCACCAGCACGATCCCGCCCCGTCCGAGCAGCGGGTTTGGCGTACCGGGCTCAGGCGCGAGACCGAGCCAGCCGAGGATTGCCGATTGCGGCGCAGCCAGGCTGAGAAAGGCCAGCGCCGCCACCTGCGGCGCGATCATCATCGAGAACACGAAGGCGAAGGCGATCGCAGCCTTGCCGCGAACATCGCTGGCCGCCAGCAGCACCGCCACCTTGCCGCCAAGCGACCAATGCGCCGAGCGCAGACAATCCCGCCGTCTCGACGCTGTGAAGAGCAGCGCGCAGCGCCGCCCGGCTCGCCATCTCCGCCAGCGCGTCCCGGGGGCGAAGCTGCCGCCCGGCGCGAGCGCGGCCCAGAGCAGCCGCAGGACCGGCAACCCGCCCAGCAGACAGGCGCAGGCGATGAGAGCGATCGGCAAGCCTGCTCCGGCCGGCGGTCGCCAGCTTGCGAGCGCTGTCAGGCGCCCGCGCCGCTGCCACTCCGGTCGCAGCGCGAGCGTCACCTCCGCATCACTCGAAGATCGCGGTGAAGCGCTTACGGGCCGCAGCCTCGCCGGCCAGCGCCTTGGCGGCGTCGAATGGCATCACCTTGATGGCGCTGCGGGCGGGATAACCGGCGGGGAGGGCGATTTCGGGATGGGCGGCGACATAGCCCTGCTTCAGCGCCAAAGCCTGCCCCTCCCTGGACAAAAGGAAGTCGATGAAGGCCTTGGCGGCCTCAGGGTTGCGGGCGGTCTTCAGGATCGCCACCGGCTCGCTCACGGCCGAAACCCCTTCGCTCGGGAACACGAACGCCACCGGCGCGCCCTTGGCCTGCTCGCGGATCGGCAGGAAGTCGACGATCATGCCGTAAAGCTTCTCGCCCGTCGCCACCTGTCGCAGAATGTCGCCATTGCCGCCCGCCGCGACCGCGCCATTGCTCTGCAAAGCTTCATAATAGCCCCAGCCGGCGGGGAGGTTGCCGGCCAGCGTGATGGTGTGGATCAGCGCGGCGCCGGAGTTCAGCGGGCTCGGCATCACCAGCTGGTTCTTCGCTTCGGGCTTGGTCAGATCAGCCCAGCCCACCGGCTTGAGCGGCGCCCTGGTGTTGTAGACGATGCCGGTGGTGATGAGCTTGGTGGCAAACCACATCTTCTGCGGGTCGTGCAGCCCTTCCGGATAGGCCTTCAGATCCGCCTGTTCATGCGCCAGTAGCCGGCCTTCGGCCTTGAGGCCTTCCATCGTCACCGAATCGGCGATCAGCAGCAGGTCGGGCTGCGGCGCGCCCGCCTCGAACTCCGCACGCAGCTTCGCCATGATCCGCGGCGTTCCGTCGCGCACGAAGCTGACTTCGACCTTCGGATAAGCCTGCTTGAACGCATCGATGGTCTGCTGCGCATCGGTGTTGGGCTGGCTGGTATAAAGCACCAGCTTGCCCTCGGCTGCGGCAGTCGGCCCAACCATCACGGCGGCACTGGCTATGGCAGCAAACAAGGCATTGACGCGCATTGCATTTCCTCCTGGACGGCCTCGGGACCGGCCTTCCGGCCTGCGGCTGCCCTAGCGGGCTTGCATGACAGGTCGGTGAAATAGCTTCGCCGCCCTTCTTGTCCACCTCTGCGCAAGCTGTCCATCCCGCTTCCGGCATTTTCACCCTGCCCGCTTTTCTCGCAGGGGACCGTCTTGTTTGTTGCCGCCGACTTCGACTAGTGTCCCCACCAAGGCGTTATGAAAATGCCGATTTAAACGGTTTAAATGGGAGGTTTTAGATGAAGTCACTACGTCATCTGGTCACCACGGCGGCTTTGGCTGCTGTGACCACGGGTTGGGTCGCCCCGGCCATGGCCCAGGAATCGATCACCGTCTGGTTCACCAAGGGCTTCTACAAGGGCGAAGACGACGCGCTGATGGCCGTCGTCGACAAGTTCCAGAAAGCCACCGGCGTCAAGGTCGATCTCTCCCTCTACGCCACCGAGGATTGCGTGACGAAGTCGGTCGGCGCAGTCGAGGCCGGCACGCCGCCGGATGTCGGCTTCTGCACCACCTATGACTTCCGCACCACCGGCAAATGGGCTTTCGAGGGCAAGCTCGAAGACGTCACCGACGTGCTCGAGCCGCTGAAGGCGCAGATCCAGCCGCAGGCTCTGGCCACCACCTACCTGATGAACGACAAGACCAAGAAGAAGGCGTATTACGCCTTCCCGGTCCAGCAGCAGATGATGCACATCACCTACTGGAAGGACATGCTGGAAGAGGCCGGCTTCAAGGAAAGCGACATTCCCAAGGGCTGGAACGGCTATTGGGACTTCTGGTGCGACAAGGTCCAGGCCGGCCTGCGCGCCAAGGGCAAGCGCATCTATGCCGTCGGCCATCCGATGGGCGTCGCCGCCTCCGACACCTTCTATTCCTTCCTGACCTTCGCCAACGCCTATGGCGCGCAGGTGGTCGATGAGGACGGCAAGATCGTCCTCGACCAGCCCAAGAACAAGGCTGCGATGATCGAGACGGTGAAGGCCTATTCCAACATCCTGCAGCGCGGCTGCACCCCGCCATCCTCGGTGAATTGGCTTGATCCGGACAACAACGTCGCCTTCCACAACAAGACGACGGTGATGACCCATAACGCGACGATCTCGATCGCCGCCAAGCACCTCGACGACATGAACAACCCGGCTCTCACGCAGGAACAGCGCGACCAGGCCAAGAAGAACTACTACGACAACATCCGCACGGCCGAGTTCCCGAACAAGCCCGATGGCAGCAAGATGACCAACCTTGCGGCGGTCAAGACCGCCGTGGTCTTCGCCGATGGCAAGAACAAGAAGCGCGGCAAGGAATTCATGGCCTTCATGATGAAGGACGAGAACCTGCGGCCGTTCGTCGAAGGGTCGGTCGGGCGCTGGTTCCCCACCACCATCGAGGCTGCCAAGGCCCCGTTCTGGACCGGTGATGATCCGCACCGCAAGATCGTGCAGAAGCAGTACACGGACGGCACCGTGCCGTTCCAGTTCGTCTATAACTACAAGTTCACGGCCGTGAATGCCGAGAACGTCTGGGCAAAGGCTGTCAACCGCGTCGTTCAGGACAAGATCACGCCTGAAGTCGCCGTGGACGAGATGATCGCCCGTATCAAGCAGATCGCCGGCTGAGACCGCGACCAGGTCCTATGACTGAGGCATCCCGCCGCCCTTGGGGCCGCGGGATGCCGACCCGTCTGAAACGGGCGGTGTTACCAGGGAGTTTGACATGACAGCGACCACCATGGCCGCACCGATCGCCCCGCCCAGCGCGGCGACATCGGGCCACACCCGCGACCGGGCGCTCTGGGGCGCCATCATGCTCGCTCCCTACGTCCTCGTTTTCGCGGTGATGGTGGTCTACCCCGTGGCCTATGGCCTCTGGATCGGCCTCGACATCAACGCCTATCGCCAGCTCTTCGCCGATCCGATCTTCGTGCGCACGGTCGTCAACACGATCGTCTTCCTGTTCGTCGCGGTGAACCTGAAGTTCATGATCGCCATGGCGCTGTCGGGCTTCTTCGTCGCCCAGCGCGCCTGGGTCCGCTTCGTGCTGGTGCTCTTCATCCTGCCCTGGGCGGTGCCCTCGATTCCGACCATCCTGTCCTTCCGGGTGATGCTCAACCCGGAAACCGGCATGGTGAATTCCCAGCTGTTCCAGTGGTTCGGCATCGTCGAAGGCCCCGGCTGGCTGACCGACCCGACGCTGGCCTTCATGTGCTCGATCATGGTGCACATCTGGAAGTCGCTGCCGTTCTGGACGCTGATCCTCGTCACCGGCCGCCTCGCCATCGCCCAGGACCTCTATGAGGCCGCGAGCGTCGATGGCGCGAGCCGCTGGCAGCAGTTCCGCTTCATCACCTGGCCCTCGCTGGCGACGCTCTATGTCACCTCGACGCATGCTCTCGATGATCTGGACGCTGGGCGACTTCAACAGCGTCTACCTGCTCACCGGCGGCGGGCCGGGCGATCTCAACCATGTGCTGGCGACGCTCGGCATCCGCTATATGCGCAACAACGCGCTGGACCTCGGCATCGCCTCGATCATCGTCGCCATGCCGCTGATCCTGCCCATGGTCTATTTCATGGTGAAGCGCCTCTCGAAGGGACCCGACGCGTGAAAAAGGTCATCGACGAGGCCAAGCTCATCCTGATCGCCATCCCCGTCCTGATCTGGACGCTGCTGCCGATCTACCATCTCTTCGTGCTCTCGATTTCGAGCCAGGAATCGATGCTCGCCGGCAAGCTCTGGCCGGACGAGCCGACGCTGCAGAACTTCCAGATCGTCTTCAAGCAGCAGCACTACTACCTGACGAACTTCTGGCTGCAGATGTTCAACAGCTTCTTCATCGCGCTCGCGACAGGGCTCATCACCCTGTTCGTCGCCACCTGTGCGGCCTTCGCCATTGCGCGGCTGCATGTGCGCGGTGGCCGCATGATCATGAACTTCGCGCTGGCGACCTACCTGATTCCGGCCGCCTTCCTGGCGATCCCGATGTACAAGGCGATGGGCTCCTACGGGCTGCTCAACACGCAGACGGCGCTGATCCTGGCCATGGTCGCGCTCGCCTCGCCCTATGCGATCTGGGTGCTGAAGCAGGCCTCCGACAAATTGCCGAAGGAGCTGGACGAGGCTGCCGTGATGGATGGCGCCACCTCGCTGCAGCTGTTCCGCCTGGTCTATCTGCCGCTGATGAAGCCCTCGATGGTGGTCATCGGGATCTATGCCCTGCTGCTGGCCTGGAACGAGTATCTCTACGCCTTCCTGCTGCTGTCTAGCGAGAAGGCGGTGCCGCTCGCTGTCGGCCTCGGCCTCTTCCTCTCGGCCGACGATGCGCCCTGGAACCTGCTGATGGCGGCCGGCCTGCTCTACGCCATCCCGCCCGCGGTGATCTATTACGGCTTCCGCAAGAACATGGTCGCAGGCCTGACATCGGGCTCGGTCAAGAGCTGAGCGACGGCGGGGCAGGCGCTCCGACCAAGGCATGGCTGCGGCGCGACCCCGGGTTGCGCCGCTGCGCTCGCAATAGGCCGCAGGGGCGCCTATCTCTGACTGACCTCCGGATGCCAGCAGGATTAGCAGAATGACCGCCTCCAAGCTCGACCAGCTCCGTGACATGACCACCGTCGTCGCCGATACCGGCGACCTCGAGGCAGTGCGCCGGCTAAAGCCCGTCGATTGCACCACCAACCCGACCCTGATCCTGAAGGCGGTCGAGACGCCCGCCTATGCCGATCTGGTCGAGGAGGCGGTGACTGGGGCAAGACGGCAGCGGCCGGCATTGGCGAAGCCGCCGTCCATGCCGTCTGCGATCGGCTGGCGGTGACCTTCGGCGCGGAACTCGCCAGGCATCGTTCCCGGTCGGGTGTCGACCGAAGTCGATGCCGATCTCTCCTTCGACACCGAAGCGACGGTCGCCAAGGCGCGCGCCATCATCGCGGCCTATAAGCAGCGCGGCATCGGTCGCGAGCGCATCCTGATCAAGATCGCCGCGACCTGGGAGGGCATCCAGGCGGCGAAGCGGCTGCAGGCCGAGGGCATCGACTGCAATCTCACGCTGCTCTTCGCCCTGCCGCAGGCGGTCGCCTGTGCCGATGCCGGGGCTTTCCTGATCTCGCCCTTCGTCGGTCGCATTCTCGACTGGCACGTCAAGGCTGGCGGCGGCCCCTACACAGCGGAGACCGATCCGGGCGTCGTCTCGGTGCGCAGCATCTACGCCTACTACAAGGCGTTCGGCATCAAGACCGTCGTGATGGGAGCTTCGTTCCGCAACACGGGCGAGATCGAGGCGCTGGCCGGTTGCGACCGCCTGACCATCGGGCCGGGCCTTCTGGATGAGCTGGCGGCAGCGACCGGCGATCTGCCGCGCAAGCTCTCGCCTGACTCCACGCCCGCCGGCATCGAGCCATGGACGGAGACGATGGCGCTTGACGAAAAGGCGTTCCGCTTCGCCATGAACGAGGATGCCATGGCGACCGACAAGCTCGCCGAGGGCATTCGAGGCTTCGTCAAGGATCTGCGCAGCCTGCGCAAGCTGGTCGCCGCCCGGCTCGTCTGATGGCGAGGCCGGCGCAGGTCGCTGTCATCACCGGCGGCGCGAAAGGCATAGGGCGCGCGGTGGCGCAGCGCCTTCAGCAGGATGGCCTGACACCCGTGGTCTGGGATCTGGCGCCGGGTGATGCCGGCCACGCCTTCATCGCCTGCGATGTCGCGGATGAGGCGGCGGTGGCCGCCGCTACGGCGCAGACGCTGGAGCGTCACGGCCCGATAGCTGTGCTCATCAATAATGCCGGCCTGACCGGGCCCTCGACCCCTGTGGCTCAGACGCCGCTGGCGCAATGGCAGCAGATTTTGGCGGTGAACCTGACCGGCACCTTCCTCTGCTCGAAGGCTGTTGCGGCTGGCATGGTTGGGCAGGGCTTTGGCCGCATCGTGAACATCGCCTCCCTCGCGGGCAAGGAGGGCACGCCGACGCTCTCCGCCTACAGCGCGGCCAAGGCCGGGGTCATCGCGCTGACCAAGGCGCAGGGCAAGGAGCTGGCGGGCACAGGCGTTCTCGTCAACGCTGTCGCGCCGGCCGCAATCGAAACCGAGCTTCTGTTGCAGATGAGCCCGGAGACGGTGGCGACCATGGTCGCCAAAAGCCCGCTCGGGCGCTTGGGCCGGGTGGAGGAACTGGCTGAGCTTGTCGCCTGGCTTGCAAGCGAGGCCTGCAGCTTCTCCACCGGCGCAGTGTTCGACTTGTCAGGCGGGCGCGCGACCTACTGAAGCCGCCCGCTGATCAAGCAGCTCACTGGGTCTGGGCAGTGACCTGCGTCACCGGCACGGGGGTGCCGATCGTGTTGAAATAGGAGCGCCCGCCAGCAGCCGCGGCCTTCAGCTGCTTTTCCCAGGCCTTGCCGCCGGTCTTGCCACCGAGCGAGGCAAAGTCGCTGCGGCGAAGCGAGTCGGCATCGCGGCCCTGATAGACCAGCACGCCCTGTCGCGTCACGACGATGTCGCCGCGCCGCAGGGTCGGGTCACCCAGGAACCAGTTCGGGTCCGCCGCGGGATCGAGCTTGACCACCGGAGGCGAGGGTTTTGAGGAGACCTCGGGGAAGCGCTGCAGGGCGTCCTGATGCCGCGCAACCTTGCGCCGCTTCTTCACGGTCATCTGCAGCGGCTCGTAATAGACCGGCGCCGCCTGGCGCGGCGCGCCGAAGAAGGTCGTGGCGAAATCGTCAAATATGTTGCCGGCTTTCGCCTCCTGCGCACTGCTTGTGAGCAGAGCGCCGGCTAAACCCGCGAGTACCAGACAAAACCGTTTCATAGCCGCCATTCTCCTTGGACGGCCTTGTAACTGCCCGATGCCTCAAAGGTTCAAGCTGACGTAACGCAAAGCGATGCTATCCACAAGCTTTCTCGCTATGGGGGTTAACCGATTTTTGCCTCAACGCCCGGCTGCGAAGGCCTCCTCGCGAATGGTGGTGAGCGTCTTCGCCGGTGTGATCGCTTCGGGATCGAGCAGGCAGTGCAGGATGGCGGGCTTGCCCGATGCCACGGCGCGCTCGAAGGCCGGGCCGAACTCCGCCGTCGTCTCCACGCGCTCGCCATGGCCGCCGAAGGCGCGGGCATAGGCGGCGAAATCCGGGTTCTTCAGCGTCGTCGCCGAGACGCGGCCGGGATACTCGCGCTCCTGATGCATGCGGATGGTGCCGTACATGCCGTTGTCGATGACCACGACGATCACCGGCAGTTCGTATTGCACGGCGGTGGCGAAGTCCTGCCCGTTCATCAGGAAGCAGCCATCGCCGGCGAAGGCGACCACGGTCCGCTCCGGGAACATCCGCTTGGCGCCGATCGCGGCCGGCACGCCATAGCCCATCGAGCCCGAGGTCGGCGCAAGCTGCGTCGCGAATTTGGTGAAGCGGTGGAAGCGGTGCACCCAGGTGGCGTAATTGCCGGCGCCGTTGCAGATGATCGCGTCCTCCGGCAGGTAGCGCCGCAGCCAGGTCACGGCCTCGCCCGGATGAAACGGCCCGCTGCACCGGAGCGGGCTGCTCGGTCCAGCCGAGATAGGCCTCATGCGCCTCGGCGCCCGCGCCAGCCCAATTGATCTCCTGCGGCGGATGCACCGTCTCCAGCGCAGCGCAGAAAGCCGTGGGCGAGGCGTTGATCGCCAGCGACGGGCGATAGACCCGGCCGAGCTCCTCCGGATCGGGATGGACATGCACCAGCGGCCGGCCGGGCTCGGGAATGCCGAACAGCGTGTAGGACTGGCTCGGCATCTCGGAGAGCCGGCCGCCGACCAGCAGGACGAGATCGCTCTCCTTGATGCGCTTGAGCAGCTTCGGGTTCGGGCCGATGCCGAGATCGCCGGCAAAATTCGGATGATCGGCCGGAAACAGCATCTGCCGCCGGAACGACACCGCGACCGGCAGGTCGAAGCGCTCGGCGAAGCGCATGAAGCGCTCGATCGCCTGCGGATTCCAGCGCGAGCCGCCGAGGATCGCGACCGGGGATTTCGCCGCCCAAAGCCGCTTCTGCAGGTCGATGGTCTGCAGCAGCGACGGGTGGGTCTCCGTCACCTGATAGGGCTGCGCATCCGCGACATCCGCCAGATCGGTCAGCACGTCCTCCGGCAGCGCGATCACGACCGGGCCGGGGCGGCCGGAGGTCGCGACATGGAAGGCGCGGCTGATGATCTCGGGGATGCGCGCGGCATCGTCGATCTCCGTCGCCCATTTCGTCATGGTGCCGAAGACCGCGCGGTAATCGAGCTCCTGAAACGCCTCGCGCTCGCGCATGCCGCGCTCGATCTGGCCGACGAACAGGATCAGCGGCGTCGAGTCCTGATCGGCGATATGGATGCCGGGCGAGGCGTTGGTCGCGCCGGGCCCGCGCGTCACGAAGCAGATGCCGGGCTTGCCGGTGAGCTTGCCGGCGGCTTCCGCCATCATGCAGGCGCCGCCCTCGGCGCGGCAGATCGTGACCTTGAGCTGCGCATCGTGCAGCGCGTCCAGCACCGCGAGATAGCTCTCGCCGGGCACGCAGAAGGCGTCGCTCGACGCCGTGGAGGATCAGTTGGTCGACGAGGATCTGCCCGCCGGTGCGTGACGCCATTGCTGTATTCCTCTCGCAAGCCTGCCGTCTCGCGGCGCCGGACGCGGCGCCGGAGACGAAGGCCGTTACCTCATCAAGCCTTGGCCGTGCCGCCCCAGGCCGGGTCGGCCAGGATCTCCTGCGCATGCTCGCCGAGCCGCGGGCTCGGCCGCGCCGACACCTGCCGCACGCCGTCCATCACGATCGGCGAGGCGACGGTCGGGATCGCCCCGCCTTTGGCCGCCTCGCTGGCCAGATCGACCCGGACGCCGCGCGCGACGACCTGCGGATCGGCGAAAACCTCGTCGACGGCGTTGATCGGCCCGGCCGGCACGCCGACCTTTTCCAGCGCCGCCAGCAGATCGAGCTTGGCATGGCGCTGGGTGAGCTGGTGGAGATGCGCGGTCAGCGCGACGCGGTTGGCGATGCGCGAGCGGTTGTCGCGATAGTCGGCTCTGCTCGGCCAGATCAGGCTCGCCCAGCACCTCGCAGAGCTTGCGCCACTGCCCGTCATTGCCGGTCGCGATGATGATATGGCCGTCGGCGACCGGGAACACGTCATAGGGCACGATATTGGGGTGGGCGTTGCCGAGCCGGGCCGGCGGCTTGCCCGAGACCAGATAGTTCATCGCCTGGTTGCCGAGCACCGCGACCTGCGCTGTCGAGCAGCGCCATGTCGAGCGTCGCGCCCTCGCCGGTGGCATCGCGCCGGCGCAGCGCCGAGAGGATGCCGACCGAGGCATAGAGCCCGGTATAGATATCGGCGACGGCATAGCCGGCCTTCATCGGCGCGCCCTCCGGCTCGCCGGTGACCGACATCGGCCCGCCCATGCCCTGGACCAGAAAGTCATAGCCGGCGCGCGGCGCATAGGGCCCGGTCTGGCCGAAGCCGGTGACCGAGCAATAGATCAGGCGCGGGATAGGCCGCGCGCAGCGAGGCGGCATCGAGCCCGTATTTCTCCAGCCCGCCGACCTTGAAGTTCTCGACGACGATATCGGCATGGGCGGCGAGCTGGCGCACCAGCGCCTGGCCTTCGGCGGTGCGGAAATCAGCGGTGATCGAGCGCTTGCCGCGATTGGCGGCGTGGAAATAGGCGGCCGAAAGATGCTCGCCATCCGCACCCTCGACGAAGGGCGGCCCCCATTTGCGGGTATCGTCGCCTTCCGGCGCCTCGACCTTGACCACATCGGCGCCGAGATCGGCCAGCAGCTGGCCGATCCAGGGCCCGGCCAGGATGCGCGCGAGTTCGAGCACGCGCAGGCCGGCGAGGGGAGGGGATTGCGGATCATCGGGAGAGGTCCCGCCATCCTGGTCACCGGACGCGTCTCGCGCCCGGGCGACGGGAGGATTTCAGAAGAACGCCTGCAGGCCGGTGACGGCGCGGCCCAGGATCAGGGCGTGGACGTCATGCGTGCCCTCATAGGTGTTCACCGTCTCGAGGTTGGCGGCGTGGCGCATCACCTGATACTCGATCGAGATGCCGTTGCCGCCATGCATGTCGCGGGCCTGGCGGGCGATGTCGAGCGCCTTGCCGCAATTGTTGCGCTTCACCAGGCTGATCATCTCCGGGGCCATCTTGCCCTCGTCGATCAGCCGGCCGACGCGCAGCGAACCCTGCAGGCCGAGCGTGATCTCGGTCAGCATGTCCGCGAGCTTCTTCTGGAAGAGCTGGGTCTGGGCCAGCGGCTTGTTGAACTGCTTGCGGTCGAGCCCGTACTGCCGGGCGCGGTGGAAGCAATCCTCGGCGGCGCCCATCACGCCCCAGGAGATGCCGTAGCGCGCGCGGTTGAGGCAGCCGAACGGGCCCTTCAGGCCCGAGACGTTCGGCAGCAGGTTCTCTTCGGGAACGATCACGCCGTCCATGACGATCTCGCCGGTGATCGAGGCGCGCAAGCTAGAGCTTGCCGCCGATCTTCGGCGCCGAAAGGCCCTTCATGCCCTTCTCGAGGATGAAGCCGCGGATCTGGTTGTCATGCGCGGCCGACTTCGCCCAGACGACGAAGACGTCGGCGATCGGCGAGTTCGAGATCCACATCTTCGAGCCGGTGAGCCTGTAGCCGTCGGCGACCTTCTCGGCGCGGGTCTTCATGCCGCCGGGGTCGGAGCCGGCATCGGGCTCGGTCAGGCCGAAGCAGCCGACCCATTCGCCCGAGCCGAGCTTGGGCAGGTACTTCTTGCGCTGGCTTTCGTCGCCATAGGCGTAGATCGGGTACATCACCAGCGAGGACTGCACCGACATCATCGAGCGATAGCCGGAATCGACGCGCTCGACCTCGCGGGCGACGAGGCCGTAGGAGACGTAGTTGGCGCCGGCGCAGCCATATTCCTCCGGCACGGTGACGCCGAGCAGGCCGAGTTCGCCCATCTCGTTGAAGATCGCGCGGTCGGTCTTCTCGTCGAGATAGGCTTCCGAGACGCGCGGCTGCAGCTTTTCCTGCGCATAGGCGCGGGCTGTGTCGCGGATCAGGCGCTCGTCCTCGGTCAGCTGCTCATCGAGCAGGAAGGCGTCGTCCCAGGTGAACTCGGCAAGCTTCTGATGGGCGCTGTGGCTGCGGGCGGCTTCGGCCATGGTCGTCTCCTTGATGTCTCGGATTCCGTCATTGCGAGGCGCGTAGCGACGAAGCAACCCAGGGGGTCGTGGAGCGCTGCCGCTCCTGGGTTGCTTCGCTCACGCTCGCAATGACGGCATGGTTCTTCAGCTCAGTCTTCACGCATCGACATCGAAGCTGACGCCCTGCGCCAGCGGCAGGGTCGTGCCGTAGTTCATCGTGTTGGTGGCGCGGCGCATATAGGCCTTCCAGGCATCCGAGCCGGCCTCGCGGCCGCCGCCGGTCTCCTTCTCGCCGCCGAAGGCGCCGCCGATCTCGGCGCCGGACGGGCCGATATTGACGTTGGCGATGCCGCAATCCGAGCCCTCGGCCGAGATGAAGCGTCTCGGCCTCGCGCATGTCGAGGGTGAAGATCGAGGAGGACAGCCCGGCGCCGACGGCGTTGTGCAGCGCGATCGCCTCGTCGAAGCGTCTGGTACCTCATCACGTAGAGGATCGGCGCGAAGGTCTCGCGCGCGACCGGGCCGGTCTGCGACGGCATCTCGACCAGCGCCGGGCGGACATAGAAGCCGCCGGCCGCCGACCGTCGACCGCGCTCGCCGCCGTGGACGGTGCCGCCGGCCGCTTTGCGCCTCGGCGAGCGCCGTCTGCATGCCGTCGAAGGCGGCCTCGTCGATCAGCGGGCCGACCAGCACGCCCGCCTCGCGCGGATCGCCGATCGCGCACCGAGCCGTAGACCTTGCTCAGCCTCGGCACGAGCGCGTCGTAGACGCTCTCATGCACGAACAGGCGGCGCAGCGTGGTGCAGCGCTGGCCGGCCGTGCCCATGGCGGCGAAGGCGATGCCGCGCAGCGCCAGGTCGAGATCGGCCGAGGGCGCGACGATGGCGGCATTGTTGCCGCCGAGTTCGAGGATGGCGCGGGCGAAGCGCGCGGCGAGCTTCGGGCCGACCTCGCGGCCCATCGCGGTCGAGCCGGTGGCCGAGACGAGCGGCACGCGGTGGATCGTCGACCAGCACGCTCGCCGATCTCGCGGCCGCCGATCAGCACTTCCGACAGGCCGGCCGGCGCCTCGGGCCGAAGCGCTTCATCGCCGTCTCGAAGATCGCCTGCACGGCGAGCGCCGTCAGCGGCGTCTTCTCCGACGGCTTCCAGACGACGCTGTCGCCGCAGACGAACGCCAGCGCCGCGTTCCACGACCAGACCGCGACCGGGAAGTTGAAGGCCGAGATGACGCCGAAGACGCCGAGCGGATGCCAGGTCTCCATCATCCGGTGGTCGGGCGCTCGGTGGCGATGGTCAGGCCGTAGAGCTGGCGCGAGAGGCCGACGGCGAAATCGCAGATGTCGATCATCTCCTGGACTTCGCCGAGGCCCTCGGAGGTGATCTTGCCGGCTTCGAGCGTGACCAGCCGGCCGAGATCGGCCTTGGCGGCGCGCAGCTCCTCGCCGAGCAGGCGCACGAGCTCGCCGCGGCGCGGCGCCGGCACCTTGCGCCAGGCCAGGAACGCCTGCTGCGCCCGGCCGATCGCCGCGTCGGTCTCGGCCGCGCTGGTCTCGCGCAGCGTCGCAACCGTCTCGCCGGTGATCGGCGAACGCGCCGCCAGTCCGGTCGCGGCATAGGCTGTGTCGGTGACGCCGAGGCGCTTGAGCAGCGCCAGTGCATCCTGGGGGAGGGGAGAGGTCATGTCGCTGCCTGATCACTGCTGTCGAGGAAACAAAGCCCTCATCCTGAAGAGCGCCCGGAGCGAGCGCGTCTCGAAGGATGCTCCAGCCTGCTCTGGAACGTTCTGAAGCATCCTTCGAGACGCCGCTGCGCGGCTCCTCAGGATGAGGGCCCGGGAGACGTGCCCGAGGTCACTCACAATGCCCTCTTCCCTCCCCAGGGGGCAACCGATATGTTCTCACCAGTTGGTGAGTTTTCCTCATGGGTGGCCGGCGTGGAATTCGAGCTTGCTCCGGGCCGTCTGTCGATCCCTTCGCTCTCGGCGCTGGCCGCTTTCGAGGCGGCCTCCCGCCACGGCAGCTTCACCCGCGCCGCCGAGGAGCTGAACCTGACCCAGGGTGCGGTCAGCCGGCAGGTGGCGCATCTCGAACAGGTGCTGGGCGTCGCGCTGTTCCAGCGCATTCGCAAGCGCGTCAGCCTGACCCCGGCCGGAGCAGCCTATGCCACCGAAATCCGCGAAGGGCTCTCCCGTCTCGCCGCCGCGACCGTCTCGGCCATGGCCTTTCGCGGCGCCACCGGCGTGCTGCATCTCGCCATCCTGCCGACCTTCGGCACACGCTGGCTGATCCCGCGCCTGCCGCGCTTCACCGAGCGCCATCCCGGCATCACCATCAATTTCACCACGCGGCTGGTGCCGTTCGACTTCTCCCGCGAGCCGATCGACGCCGCCATCCACTTCGGCGATCCGGTCTGGCCCGGCGCCATCCTGCATCGGCTGATGGGCGAGGAGGTGGTGCCGGTGGCAGCGCCGGCGCTGGTGGCGCGGATCGGGCTGGCCAGCCCGGCCGACATGCTGCGCGCGCCGCTGCTGCAGCAATCGACCCGGCCGCGTGCCTGGGCGAGCTGGCTGGAGCAGCAGGGCCTGCCGCCGGAGAGGGCGCTGATGGGGCCGCGTTTCGAGCAGTTCGCCATGGTGTCGCAAGCCGCCGTCGCCGGGCTCGGCCTCGCCATCGTGCCGCGCTTCCTGGTCGAGGAGGAGTTGCGCGCCGGCTCGCTGGTGATCCCCTTCGACCGTCCGGTGACCGGCTCGGGCGGCTACTACCTGGTTTATCCCGAGGCGCGCGCCGAGTGGCCGGCCGTCATCGCCTTTCGCGACTGGCTGCTCGAGGAATGCGCCGTCCCGCTCGGCTGAAGCAGGCTCTCGACAAGCCGGGCCGGGCGCGGCATTCATGCGCTGCGTTCACCAACAGGCGGCGAGCCCGCCACCCCTCGGGACCCTGCCGCCATGACCACTTCTTCTGACAGCGCCGATGTCGTGATCTGTGGCGGTGCCGCGATCGGCTCGGCCGTCGCCTTCAGCCTGGCCGCCGACCCGAACTTCAAGGGCCGCGTCATCGTGGTCGAGAAGGACCCGACCTACCGTCTCTCCGCCTCGGCCCTCTCGGCAGCCTCGATCCGCCAGCAATTCTCGTCTGCGGTGAACATCCGCATTTCGCTCTACGGGATCGATTTCCTCAGGACTATCGGCGACCATCTCTCGGTCGGCGGATGAGGCGCCGCAGATCGATCTGCATGAGGGCGGCTATCTCTATCTGGCCGGGCCTGAAGGCGCGCCGATCCTCGCCGCCAATCAGCGGCTGCAGACTGCGGAAGGTGCTGATATCGCTCTGTTTGCTGCAGAAATGCTGCGCAGCAAATTTAGCTGGCTCAACACATCCGATCTCAGCTGCGGCAGCTATGGCGTCAGCGGCGAAGGCTGGTTCGATGGCTGGGCACTGTTGCAAGCGTTTCGCAAGAAGGCGCGGGCGCTGGGCGTCGAATTCCGGCAGGGGGAAGTGGCGCGCTACCTGACGGCGGACGGGCGCGTCACCGCTGTCGAGCTGACCGACGGCAGCCGCATCGCCTGCGGCGCCGCCGTCAACGCTTCAGGCACCCATGGCGCGCGCCTGGCCGCGACCGCCGGCATCACCATCCCGGTGCAGTCGAAGAAGCGCTATGTCTTCAGCTTCACCTGCAAGGGCGATGTCGAGAACTGCCCGCTGCTGATCGACACAACGGGCGTCTATTGCCGCCCGGAGGGCAAGCGCGGCAGCGACGGCCAGATGTTTATCTGCGGCGCTTCGCCGGCCGAGGAGAACGACCGCGACTGGATCGAGACCGACCCCGGCGTCGAGGATGTCGACTGGTCGTTCTTCGAGGAGACGGTCTGGCCGGCCCTGGCGCATCGCATTCCCGCCTTCGAGCAGATCAGGCCGGGCCGCGCCTGGGCCGGCCCCTATGACATGAACGGGCTCGATGCCAATGCGATCATCGGTCCGGCGGTCGGCCTGCCCAATCTCTATCTCGCCAACGGCTTTTCCGGCCATGGCCTGCAGCAATCCCCGGCGGTCGGGCGCGGCATCGCCGAGCATATCATCCACGGACGCTACCAGACGCTGGACCTGTCGGACCTCGGCCACCAGCGTATCGTCGAGAACCGCCCGCTCCTGGAAGCCAACATCATCTGAGGGGCGACGGCATGATCGAGCCTGCTTTTGTGCGCAGCATGGCGCGCTACAACGCCTGGCAGAATGAGAGCCTCTATGGTGCGGCCTCGACCCTGGATGACGCTGCCCGCAAGCTCGATCGCGGCGCCTTCTTCCACTCGATCCATGGCACGCTTTGCCATCTGCTCTGGGCCGACCGGATGTGGCTCCACCGCTTCGCCGGCACCGAAAAGCCCTCCGTGCGCATCGGCGACTCCGCTGGGATGATTGCGGATTGGGATGAGCTGGCGGCACAGCGGCGGGACTTCGACGCTGTGATCATCGACTGGGCGCAGCGCGTCTCGCCGGACTGGCTGGCGGGCGATCTCAGCTGGTTTTCGGGCGCGACGCAGCGCGAAATGCGCAAGCCGGTCGGATTGCTGGTGGCGCATCTCTTCAACCACCAGACGCATCATCGCGGCCAGGTCCACGCAATGCTCACCGCCGCCGGTGCAAAGCCTGATGACACCGATCTGATGCTGCTCGCGCCGGAAGAGTAAGCTCCCGACACGCGTGTCACGCAGTCGTGACGTGTCATTGATAGCGCGATGGGTGATGCCGGAGAGCCCGGCGCCGCTCTCAAACCCCGCGCTGCGGCCTGGACCGTGCCCATGTCTACGACCGTGCCCATGTCTAAGACCGTGCCCTTATCTGCGATCGCGCCCCTGCCGGGCTCGGCCATTGCCGGCACCGGTGCCGAGCTGATCGCCCGGAGGTTGGCGCAGAGCGGCATCCGCCATGCCTTCGGCATTCCCGGCGGCGAGGTCCTGGCGCTGGTCGAGGCTTTTGAGGCAGCCGGCATCGCGCCTGTTCTGGTCAAGCATGAGAATGCCGCTGGCTTCATGGCGGAGGGGGCCTGGCATGCCACGGGCGCGCCGGGCCTGCTCTATGCGACGCTGGGCCCGGGCGTAGCCAATGCGGTCAATGTCATCGCCAATGCGCAGCAGGACCGTGTGCCGCTGATCTTCGTCACCGGCTGTGTCGATGCGGCGGAGGCCGAGAGCTACACCCATCAGGTCTTCGACCATCAGGCGCTGCTGCGGCCCATCGTCAAGGCCAGCTTCCGGGCCACTGCCGAGACGGCGGAGGCGGTTGTCGACAAGGCGCTGGCGGTGGCGCTGTCAGGCCGTCCCGGCCCCGTCCATATCGATGTGCCGATTGGCGTGGCGGAGGGACAGGCAAAGCCCAGCCATCGCCAAAGACCCGCGACGCCCTTGCCGGCTCAGCCCTCCGCCGGGCCGGGCCTCGACGCGGCGCGACAGGCGCTGGCGACAGCGCAAAGGCCGCTGATCCTGGCCGGTCTGGATGTGGTCAATCAGGGCGCGGCGCAGGCGCTGACCGATTTCGCCCGCGCCCATGGCGTGCCCGTGATCACCAGCTACAAGGCGAAGGGCACCCTGCCGGAGAGCGATCCGCTCGCCTTGGGCGGTGCCGGCCTGTCGCCAAAGGCCGACAAGCTGCTCCTGCCGCTGCTGCGCCAGGCCGATCTGGTGCTGCTCGTCGGCTATGATCCGATCGAGATGCGGATCAACTGGCGCGAGCCGTTCGCGCCGGAGACGATTGTGATCGACCTCGTCGCGGAAGCGCTGCAGCACGGCATGCACCGCAGCGACCATCTGATTGTCGCCGATATAGCAGCGGGACTGTCGGCGCTGACGGTCACGCGTGAAAGGCAGGCCTGGACGGGGGGCGAGCCAGCTGCGACCCGCGCGGCCTTGCAAGCAGCCTTCGCCGCGTCAGGCTGGGGACCCGATGCGGCTTTCGAGGCCGTGCGCGCCGTGGCTCCGCGCGACAGCGTCATCACCATCGATTCCGGTGCGCATCGCATCCTGCTCTCGCAGATCTGGCGCACCGATATCCCGCGCGCCGTGCTGCAGTCGACCGGGCTCTGCACCATGGGCTGCGCCGTACCCCTGGCGCTCGGCTACAAGCTGGCGCGGCCGGAGGCTCCGGTCATCGCCTTCGTCGGCGATGCCGGGCTGGAGATGGGGCTGGGCGAACTCGCCACCGCCAGAGAATACGGCCTGCCGGTGGTGATCATCGTGCTGGTGGACCAGAGCCTCGCGCTGATCGAGCTGAAGCAGCGCGGCAGCCAGCGCCCCAATGCGGCGGTGGATTTCACCGCCACCGATTTCCCGGCCGTCGCCCAGGCCATGGGTGGCGAGGGGCGCTGGATCGACGACGCGGAGAGCCTGCAGCGCGAAGTCACGGCTGGCCTGAACCGTGACAGCTTCACCGTGCTGGCCTGCCGGATCGGCCGCCGCGCCTATGACGGAAAGATCTAGGGATGAGCGCTGAAGCCGCAGCCATCGCTCCGCCGCCCGCCACCCCGCCCAAGCGCGAGCGCGATGTCCGGCTGGATTTCTTCCGCGGCCTGACGATGTTCATCATCTTCATCGCCCATGCCGATGTGAATCCCTGGAACAGCTGGATCCCCGCCCGCTTCGGCTTTTCCTCCGGCACGGAGCTTTTCGTCTTCTGCTCCGGGCTGGCGAGCGCCATTGCCTTCGGTTCGGTCTTCGTCAAGCGCGGCTTCGGCCTTGGGCTGGCCCGCATCCTGTTGCGGCTCTGGCAGGTCTATTGGGCGCAGATCGGCGTCGTGCTGGTGGTGATCGGCGTGATGTTCACGGCCGAGAGCCTGTTTCCGGGCCAGGGCCTGAACACCGACCCGCTGCCCGATCTGTTGCGCGACCCGGCCACCGCCATCGCTGGCCTCCTGACCCTGCGCTGGCTACCCGGCTATCTCGATATCCTGCCGATGTATTTGATCATCCTGGCGCTGATCCCGGTGATGGTCGCGGCCTCCCTGCTGCACAGATGGCTGCCCGTCGCGCTCTCGCTGTCGCTCTATGCGCTGGCCTGGGGCACGGGGCTCAATCTCGTCGGCAATCCCTGGACGGGGCTGGGATGGTTCTTCAACCCCTTTGCCTGGCAGCTGATCTTCTTCACCGGCTTTGGCTTCGGCATGGGCTGGCTCAAGCCGCCGCCGCTGGGTGACCGGGTCTGGATGGCTGCGGCTGGCGCGATCGTGCTGGTCAGCATTCCCCTGAGCTTCTGGGGCTTCCATCAGCTCTTCCCGCCGCTGGCGGAGGTCTATGCCGCCATCCTGCCGGGCAATGAAAAGACCGACCTGCACTGGCTGCGCTATCTGCACTTCCTGGCGTTGGCCTATCTGGTTCTGTCGTTGGTCGAGCCGCATAAGGCACGGCTGACCCAGGGCCTCGCCATGGTGGTGGTCAAGGTCGGGCGGCAATCTCTCGCCACCTTCCTCGTCAGCCTTGTCGCCGCCCGCATCGCGTCGCTGGTCTTCCACCTCGCGGGCGAGGGCGCGCTGATCACCCTGTCGATCAATCTCTTCGGCGTCGGTCTGGTGATTCTCACCGCCTACACGGTGGCCTGGTTCAAATCTTCGCCTTGGGCCGCCAAGGATCGGAAGGCCGCTCCGGCGCAAGCGTCACAGATCCGAGATAATCCTGCCGTTAAGTCAGCCATAGTCACGCAAGCGTTATTGCCTGCGCCGCGAACGTGACAACCATCTCCATCCTGTCGCTGCTACAGCTGAAATCCTCTCCTGAAGCCAGGAAAGGCAGCAAGGCCGATGACCATCAGCGATCTCTACGGAAATCCGACCAGCCTCGGCAGCGCTGCTGCCCGGCGCCACTGGGACGCAACCATTGAAGCTGTCCTCGCCCATGCCCGCTCCGCGCCTGAAGAGCTGGCGCGCACGCTCGAGGCTGATCCTCTTTTTGCGCAAGGCCATGCCGCACGCGGCCTGATGGTGCTGACACTGGCGCGTGCCGAACTGGTCGGCCAGGCCCGCTCCTGCCTCGACACGGCCCGTGACTGCGCCGCAACGCGCCCGCCCTTGCCGCGCGAACGGCTCTATCTCTCGGCGCTGGAAGCCTGGCTCGGTGGTGAGCCGCTGCACGCTGCCGATCTGCTGGAGCAAGCGCTGGTGATGTCGCCGCGCGACGTGCTCGCCTTCAAGCTGGCACAGGCGATCCGCTTCATGTGCGGCGATGTGCAGGGCATGTCCCGCACCGGCGCGCGCGCCGTCACCACCTTTTCCGATGGCTCGCTCACCGCCGGCTATGTCCGCGGCTGCCAGGCTTTCGCGCTGGAGGAGACCGGCCGCTACAGCGAGGCTGAGGCGATGGGGAGGGAAGCGGTGGCGCTGGCGCCGCGCGATGCCTGGGGCCGCCATGCCGTGGCGCATTGCTTCGAGATGACCGGCCGGGCCCGCGAAGGCGCGGATTGGCTCGCCAGTTCCGACAGCTGGCAGCATTGCAGCAATTTCGGCTTCCATTTGCACTGGCACATGGCCCTGTTCCAGCTCGAACTCGGCGCCATCGATACGGTGCTGGCGCTGTATGACACCGCCGTGCGCGCCGCCCCGACCGATGATTTCCGCGATCTCGCCAATGCCGCCTCGCTGCTGCAGCGGCTGGAGCTGGATGGCATCACTGTGGGCGACCGCTGGGAGGAACTGGCGCGCTTGGCCGAAGCGCGGGTCGACGACCGCCGCCTGGTCTTCGCCGATCTGCATTACATGCTGGCTCTGCTCGGCGCCGGCCGCGAGGCGCCGGCAGGCACCATCGCCGCGCATCTGCTGCGCGATGCCCGCAAGCCCGGCCAGCCATGATGCCCGCGTCGCCGGCCGCACAGGCGTGGCGACAGCGCAGGGTGTGATGGCTTTCCACCGGGGCGATTACGGGGAGGCGGCGCGCCTGCTGCAGGCCGGTGCGGGCCAGCGCCAGCAGGCCGGCGGCTCGCATGCGCAGCGCGACGTCTTCGAGCTGATGACGCTGGAAAGTCTGGTGCGCGCTGGCGATGCCGCCCAGGCGGAGCGCTTGCTGCATGACAGGCTGGCACGGCGCAGCGGCCGCAACCGCTTTGCCAGCGAGCGGCTGGGCCGGATCGCGGCAGGGCGCGCAGCCACCGCACGGCTCGGTGCGCTGCTGGTCGGCAGTTTCGAGCCCGCGATCCACCACTGAGGAGGGGAGAGTGACGATGATAGGTTCTGCCACCCTGAGCCGCCGCCTGGTGCTCGCCGCCCTTGCCACCCTCGTGCCTTTGGCGGCCGCGGCCGATATGGGCGAGGTCAATACGCATAATGGCGTGGCGATCAAGGGCTATGACCCCGTTGCCTATTTCGACTCCGCCAAGCCGATAGCAGGCTCGCCGCAATTTACGGCGCGCTACAAATCCGCCACCTTCCGCTTCGCCAGCGAGGCCAATCGCGAGCGCTTTCTGGCCGCGCCTGAGCGTTATGCCCCGCAATATGGCGGCTTTTGCGCCTATGGCACGGCCGGCGGCTACAAGGCCGATATCGACCCGGCGGCGTGGTCGATTGTCGGTGGCAAGCTCTACCTGAATTACAGCCCGCGCATCCGCAGCAGCTGGAACAGGGATCAAGCGGGCTATATCACCAAGGCGGATCGGCAATGGCCGACAGTCGCGAAGCTGACGGAGGTCGCGCGCTAGATCATTTTTCGATCCAACTGGATCGTCAAAATGATCTCATTTCTCAGTTTGTCGCGTTTTCTTCACGCGAACCGGTACCCACTTCGCTTGAAAACGCGCTAGCGCGCCTCACCGCCGTCGGATCGCGCGGCTCTCGATCGTCCAGGCGGAGGGTGCAGCCGTACTGAGCGCCGCCCCGACCTCGGTCAGGATCGCGCCGAGCGCCTCGACATCTTCCCGCCTTGGCGACGTTCTCCGCCAGGCCAGCCCGATCGAGCGGCTGGGCTGCGGCTCGGCAAAACGATGCAGCGTCACCGGCATATCGGCCCGGTATTCGATCGGCAGCGCCATGGTCGGCATCAATGTCGCGCCAAAGCCGTTGGCGACCATTTGCATGATCGTCGAGAGGCTTGAGGCGCCGTATTGCCGGCGCGAGCCGGGTCCGCCTGCGCCGCAAAAGCTCAGGGCCTGGTCGCGCAGGCAATGCCCCTCTTCGAGCAGCAGCAGATTGCCCGCCTCCAAAGCCGCCTCCGGCGTCAAAGGCGCGCCTTGGGCCACGGGCCCCGACGGCATCACCAGCAGGAACGGGTCGGCGAAGAGATGCAGGGTCTCCAAGCCCGCGCGCTCCACCGGCAGCGAGAGCAGCGCGACGTCGAGCTGCCCCTCGGCCAGTTCGTCCAGCAGCGTCGCGGTCTGTGTCTCGCGCAGCCGCAATTCCAGCGCCGGATGGCGCTTTTGCAGCAGCGGCAGTGTCGCCGGCAGGAGATAGGGCGCGATCGAGGGGATCACGCCGAGATCGAGCTCCCCGCTCATCAGCTTGGGCCGATGCCGCGCATGATCGACCAGATCGGCCGCCTCGAGCAGGATGCGGCGCGCGCGCCCCGCGACCTCCTCGCCGATTTCCGTCAGCGCCACGGCGCCGCGTCGGCGCTCGACCAGCTGGCAGCCGAGCTGCGCCTCCAGCTCCTGGATCTGCAGCGAGAGCGCCGGCTGGCTGATATGGCACTCCTCGGCGGCGCGGCCGAAATGCCGGTGCCGCGCCAGGGCGGCGAAATAGCGAAGCTGCTTGAGCGTGATCATCTCGATTTGATAAACTTATCGTGGGCGCAGGTAAACGGTATTGGACATCATCGTCGAAAGCGGGTGTTAGTTGCTCCAATTCCAATCAGGCCGTTTCGGCGGCAGCAGGTGAGGGGGGACCCGATGTCTCACAAGACCATGACCACGACGGCCGGCGCGCCGATTCCCGACAACCAGAACTCGCTGACCGCCGGCCCGCGCGGCCCGCTGCTGCTGCAGGACTACCAGCTGCATCGAGAAGCTGGCGCACCAGAACCGCGAGCGCATCCCCGAGCGCGTCGTCCATGCCAAGGGCTGGGGCGCCCACGGCACGCTGACCGATCACCGGCGACATCTCGCAAATACACCAAGGCCAAGGTGTTCTGCAGCCCGGCAAGAGACGCCGATGCTCGCTGCGCTTCTCGACCGTC
Source organism: uncultured Alphaproteobacteria bacterium (assembly GCA_963759925.1). Lineage (GTDB taxonomy): Bacteria > Pseudomonadota > Alphaproteobacteria > Rhizobiales > Beijerinckiaceae > Allobosea. The sequence continues at coordinate 404,470 of CAVXBE010000009.1, read as the reverse complement.
GCCGGCGAGCTGGGCGCCGCCGATGCCGAGCGCGACGTGCGCGGCTTCTGCGCTGAAGTTCTACACCGAGGAGGGCAACTGGGACCTCGTCGGCAACAACACGCCGGTGTTCTTCGTCCGCGACCCGCTGCAAGTTCCCCGACTTCATCCACACCCAGAAGCGCCATCCGCAAGACCAACCTGCGCTCGCCGACGGCGATGTGGGATTTCTGGTCGCTGTCGCCCGGAAAGCCTGCACCAGGTGACGATCCTGATGTCGGACCGCGGCCTGCCGATCGACGCCGATGCACATGAACGGCTACGGCTCGCACACCTATCTCGTTCTGGAACGACGCCGGCGAGCGCTTCTGGGTGAAGTTCCACTTCAAGACGCAGCAGGGCCACAAGCACTAGACCAACGAGGAGGCCGAGCAGGTCATCGGCAAGACCCGCGAGAGCTACCAGGAAGACCTGTTCGGCGCCATCGAGAGCGGCGAGTTCCCGCGCTGGACGATGCAGGTCCAGATCATGCCGGAGGTCGACGCCGAGAAGACCTCGCTACAACCCGTTCGACCTGACCAAGGTCTGGCCGCATGGCGACTACCCGCTGATCGACGTCGGCGTGCTGGAGCTGAACCGCAATCGCCGACAACTACTTCGCCGAGATCGAGCAGGCGGCCTTCTCGCCGTCGAACATCGTGCCGGGCATCGGCTTCTCGCCCGACAAGATGCTGCAGGCGCGCATCTTCTCCTATGCCGACGCGCACCGCTACCGGCTCGGCACGCATTACGAGGCGCTGCCGGTCAACCAGCCGAAGTGCGCCGGTCGCACCACTACCACAAGGACGGCCCGATGACGCTTCTTGCGGCAGCAACACCGGCAATCCGGACGCCTACTACGAGCCGAACTCGTTCGGCGGCCCGGTCGAGGACAGCCGTGCGCCAAGGAGCCGCCGCTGCGGATCTCGGGCGATGCCGACCGCTACAACCACCGCGATCGGCAATGACGACTATCAGCCAGCCGCGCGCCCTGTTCAACCTGTTCGACGCAGGCCAGAAGGAGCGCCTGTTCTCCAACATCGCGGCGGCGATGGGCGGCATCCCGCATGAGATCGAGCGAGCGCCAGCTCGCCCTGTTCGACCAAGTCCATCCCGATTACGGCAATGGTGTGCGCAAGGCGCTCGCCAAGGCCAAGGGCACGGAATCCCCGGCGATCTCGGTGACGCCGAACACCCCGCAGCAGGCTGCCGAATAAGGCCCCCTGGATCGGTCCAGACAAGCAAAAGGCCGCGGAGCGATCCGCGGCCTTTCTTGTTGATCGGGCGTGAATCAGGCGACGGCGCGGATCGGAGCCTGGCCCATGGTGGCAAGTTCGATTTCCGCCTGGATACGGGCTTCCTTGATCCGGGCGACGGCGTCCGAAATGTTCTGCGGCGAGTGCTTCGCCATCACCTGCATGCGGAAGCGCGCGGCGCCCTTGCCGCACGGCCGGATACTCCACGAGGTTGCAGAGCAGGCCGAGTTCGGGCAGGCGGCGGCTGACGAGGCGCGCCAGCCCTTCGGTGCCCATCTTCACGCAGACGATCGCCGACGGATCGCCGTAATAGTCGAGGCCGGCAGCGCGCAGCTGGCGGCGCAGCTCCAGCACGTTGCTCATCAGCTCGTCGCGCAGGACCTTGCCTTCCGGCCGTCTCGATGATCTCGAAGGCCTTCAGCACGATCGCGGCCTGCACCGGCGACATCGCGTTGGAGAAGGTGGCAGGCGCGCTGTAGAAGCGCAGATATTCCTTCACCGCGCGGTTCTTGACGGCGACGAAGCCGCCATTCGAGGCGAAGGTCTTGGAGAACGACGCCCATCACGATGTCGACCTTGCCGAGCATGCCCTGCATGCCGATATGGCCGCGGCCGTCTTCGCCGAGCGCGCCGAGATCGTGCGCGACGTCGACCATCAGCGTGGCGTTGAACTCGTTGCAGAGCTCCTGCATCGCGGCCAGATGTCGGGCGTGTCGGAGTCCATCGAGAACAGGCCTTCGGTCACCACCATGATGCCGTTTTCGGTGTCGGTGGCGCGGATCTTCTCCAGCCAGCGGCGGCAATGCGCCATGTCGAGATGGCGGAACAGGTAGATGTTGCGGGTGGCGGCGTTGGCGCCTTCCTGCAGGCAGGTGTGGGACAGCGTGTCCATCACGATATGGTCGGAGGAGCGCACCAGCCCCTTGATCACGCCGAAGCCGGCGGCCCAGCCGGTGGGGTAGAGCAGCGCGTCTTCCATGCTCGAGGAACTCGGCGATCTTGCGCTCCAGCGCCACCGAATGCGTGGTGTTGCCGACCAGAGCGGGCGAGCCGGCGCTGTGCACGCCGTAACGTTCGATCGCCTCGAGCGCCGTCTGCTTGATCTCGGGATTGGAGGACATGCTGAGATAGTCCTGCGAGGCGAAGTTGACGCCCTGCATGCCGATGCCGCGATCGTCCGCCGCTGAGACAACGGTGCGCGGCCCGAAATCGGTGGCGCGGGAAAACGGCCAGAGCCCGTTCTGCCGGCGCAGATCCTGCCATTTGAAGAACCCTTCGACGCGCTGCTCAAGATCGGCGCCGCCGGGAACCCGGAAATCGCGCATGCTGCCGTTCAAGGCCGCCTGCGGCACATCCTTATAGAAACTTGCCATCGAAAACCCCTGCCGACGCCGTTGATCTGCGGTCTTCTGCCGCTAGGGAAGGGTTCTACACCTGCAATTTTAAAACAAAGTTGAAATCACAGACAACAACGCGGTTTTGTACATATTTAACGTTGTCGCCGATACTTTGGTTATTGAGTCATTACGGTGTTGTATTAAATTTTCCTTCGCTGCTTGCTCGCAGCGGATGAAGCCATGCAGCCAGCGCGGCGGCTGCTCGCATTGCTGCGCTACCGCCCGCTTCGGCTCTCCGGCTAAGTTCCGAAAGTCCCATTCGGAACGACAGCTGGAGGCGATAATGACGGCGTTTACCCCCGAGGAGGCTGAGGTCACCGCTTGGCTCGCCGCCCGCCGCGAGGAGATGGTGGCGCTGCTGCGGGAGATGGTCGACACCGATTCAGGCTCCTACGACAAGGCTGGCGTCGACCGCGCCGGCCAGGTGGTCGCCCGCTTCCATGAGCGCAACGGCCTTGCAGTCGAAATCATTGGCGACAGCCGCTACGGCGATGCGGTGATGGCGACGCTGCCCAACCCCTCGGCTAACGACCAGCGCCCGGTGCTGCTGCTGGGACATCGCGATACGGTGTTTCCGAAAGGCGAGCCGGAACGGCGCCCCTTCACCATCAAGGGCAGCCGGGCCTATGGCCCCGGTGTCGCCGACATGAAATCCGGCATTGTCATCGAGGCTTTCGTTGCCGCTGCCTTCGCGGCCTGCGGCGGTCTCTCGGCGCCCCTCAAGATGCTAACCACGAGCGATGAGGAGATCGCCTCGCCCTCGTCGCGCTCGATCATCGAGGCCGCGGCCCGGGAGGCGCGCTGCGTCTTCAACGCCGAACCGAGCCGTCTGCCAGCCGGGACGGAGTTCACGACGCATCGCCGCCAGTCGATTACCAGCGGCCGCAAGGGCGGCGTTTTCATGCGGGCCGATTTCATTGGCAAGGCCGCGCATTCCGGCGCGAATTACGACAAGGGCGCCTCGGCCATCGTCGATCTCGGCCACAAGATCCCGCAGTTGCAGGGGCTCACCGATCTCGAACGCGGCGTCACCGTCAATGTCGGGCTGATCGGCGGCGGCCAGACCGTCAATACCGTGGCGCCCAACGCCTGGTGCGAGATCGACCTGCGCTATGTCACGGCCGCGCAGCGCGACGAGCTGGTGAGCGCCATCCGCGCCATCGTCGAGACGCCGCTGGTGGCCGGCACCTCAGGAGCGCTGACGATCAAGGGCGAGTTCGTGCCGCTGGAACGGACGCCGGAATCGGCGGCCCTGTTCGAGACCTATCGCGATGCCGCAGCCGCTCTTGGCATCGAGGTTAGCGCCGAGTTCACCGGCGGCTGCGCCGATTCCGGCTTTACCGCCGCGCAGGGCTGCCCGACGCTGTGCAGCGTCGGTCCAATCGGCGGCATGGCACATACGCCCGATGAATTCCTCGAGGTCGAAAGCCTGGTGCCGGCGGCTCAGGCGCTGGCGCTAGCGGTGATGCGCACGGCCGCGCGCATGGAGTGAGCGGCCCGGATCAGCGGCAAAGCAGGCTGACCTGGCGCAGGATGACGGCTTCATCGTCCAGCCGGTCGGTCAGCAGGTGATACCAGTTGAAGCCAATCCACAGCGCCATCCGGTCCTCCACCTCCGCCTCCGGAAACTCGCCGCGCGTGGCGGCTGTCAGAAACAGCGCGCGCGGGGTCGCCAAGCGCTCGCCGAGAAACTTGCCGCGCAGTGCCTCCAGGGCCGCAGCGCTGCCTTGAGCTTCCGCGATCAACCCGCGAAAGGCGCTGCCGGCGGGATTGCCGCGCCAGAAGCGCCAGAGATCGGTGGTGTAGCGCACCAGGCTGCCGCGCAAGGCGCCCAAGGCAGGCACGGAGATCGCCGCCTCCTTCTCCGCCGCATAGACGGCGATAAACAGGTCTGCCTTGCTCGGCCACCAGCGATAGATCGTCGGTTTGCCCGCCCCGGCGCGCCGCGCCACCTCCTCGATCGAGAAGCCGTTATAGCCGCGTTCGAGCAACAGGGCGCGGGCGGCGGTCAGCACTGCAGCCTCCGTTTCGGGGTTGCGGCGGGCACCAATCGAGGCGCGGCGGGGAGGCGGGGTCGTCATGCAAATCCCTCTCGGAGGATTGACATAACGAAACGGGCCGTTTAGATCAAGCGCGAAACGAAACGGTCCGTTTCATTCAATGGAGTTGATCATGTCTCACCCCGTCACCCAGCCCAAACCCTTTGCCCGCCTGCGCTTCCTCGGCGTGGCCATGCTCGGCGCCTACGTCGTCCTCAACCTGCTGCTGGCTTTGCTGGCGCCCGTGACAGCCCATTGGTCGACCCCGGCGCTCACGGCTGTCGCGGTGCCGCCGATGGTGCTGGCCATGGTCTATCTCGTCATCCCGCTGGCGCGCCGCGCCTGAACGCCGTCAGCGTCAGAAGGCGTCTTCCCAGCTGCGGCTGAGGCGCATGGCGGAGTTGATCATCCCGACCATCGAATAGGTCTGCGGGAAATTGCCCCAGAGCTCGCCGGTGGTGAGGTCGGCATCCTCCGAGAGCAGGCCGAAGCTGTTGCGCCGGGTCAGGATGCGCCCGAACAGCTCCTTGGCTTCTTCACGTCGTCCGATGGCGTGCAGCGCATCGACATACCAGAAGGCGCAGATCAGGAAGCCGGTATGCATGTAGCCGAAATCATCCTGCGTCGCGTAGCGCAGCAGCAAATCGCCGCGCGTCAGGTCGCGGCCGATCGCCTCGACCGTCGCGATGAAGCGCGGGTCATCGGCCTTGACGAAGCCGAGCTCGGCAAACAGCAGCAGGGTCGCATCGAGATCGGCGCCGTCGAAGGTCGAGACGAAGTGGCCTTTCTCCTGGTTCCAGACCCGGTCCATGATCTCGGCCTTCAGCCGCTTCGACTCGCCGCGCCAATAAGCCTTGCGATCGGCGCGGCCCAGCGTGCCGGCGATGCGCGCCAGCCGGTCGCAGGCGGCCCAGCACATCACACTGGAGAAGGCGTGGACGACCTGCTTCTCCCGTAGCTCCCAGGGACCGGCATCGGGCTTGTCGAAGACCGAGATGGCCAGCTCGCCCATCCGCTCCAGCTGGCCAAACAGCGTATCCTTGCCCGGCTGGATCAGGCGCTGGTCGAAGAAGGAATGGGTCGCGGCCAGCACGACTGCGCCATAGCCGTCATTCTGGATCTGCGTCGCCGCGCCATTGCCGAAGCGCACCGGCCGATGCCCGCGATAGCCTGACAGGTTGGGAGCCTCGAACTCGGTCAGGGAGCCGTCGCGGGTGATCGGGTAAAGCGGCGCCAGATCTTCCGCCCCGCTTTCGGAGAACGCATCGACGATGTTGGTGATGAAGCCGAGATAATCCTCCATCGTCCGGGTCGTCCCCAGCCGGTTCAGCGCATGCACGACGAAATAGGCGTCCCGCAGCCAGCAGAAGCGATAATCCCAGTTTCGCTGCGTGCCCGGCGCTTCGGGGATCGAGGTCGTCAGCGCCGCGACGATGGCACCGGTTTCTTCAAACGCGCACATCTTCAGGGTGATGGCGGCGCGGATCACCTCGCGCTGCCAGTCGAAAGGCACGGACAGCGACCGCACCCAATCGCGCCAGTAATCCGTGGTCTTGTCGAGAAACTCGCGCGAGGTCTCCTCGATCTCGGCCTTCAGCCCCTCATCCGAGCCGACGAAGAAGGAATAGGGCCGTTCCACGGCGAAAGGCGTGCCATCGACGACATAGGCGACGGGCGCATCCGTCGTCAGGCGGATCGCCTGTTCTTCACCGACATAGCGCACATGGTTGGAGCCGCGCGTGATCGAATCCGGCTCGGCACCGAGCCCAAGGCAGGGCTTCAGCACCACCCGGATCCGCGGACGCCCCGACAACCGCCGGACCCGCCGGACCAGCTGCGGCGGGCGGAAAGAGCGGCCATAGCGGACGAAGCGCGGCGCGAAATCCAGGATCTCGATCGCGTTGCCGAGATCATCCGAAAGGACCGAGGAGAGGATGGCGGTGTTGTCGAGATAGCTCTGCTCGCAATTGGTCATCCCGACCAGCTCGATCGCGAAGACGCCCTTGCGCGGCATGGCATCGCCATCCTCCGCTTCATTGTCGATCAGCGAGCAGAACACCGGGTCGCGGTCGAAGCGGGGAAAGCAGCCCCAGACGATACGGGCGCGGCGGTCGATCAGCGCTGCGATCGAGCAATTGCCGATCACGCCAAGGTCCAGCGAGGCGGAATGCGGTGCCCCGGACGGCGTCGAAACAGTCATGCGTAGTCCTGCAACAAGGGGATCAGTCGGGTAGCGCAGTGCCTCCAGCGCGAGAGGCTAGGGCGCGTCCGTGACGGCTGTAGCCGAAGCGGCCGGCATTAGAAAATCGCCGACGGTGAGGCTGTCGCGGGCTGCCGCATCCAGCAGGATCTGGCGCAAGGCCATCGGCGTCGCGATCCGGCGCAGAGCGCAGGTCTCGCCAAGGCCGATCCGGATCGACAGGCCACCCAGGGCGTTGACCGCCTTGAAGCCGTCTTCGTCAGTGACGTCGTCGCCGACGAAGACCGGCACCCGCCCCGCAAAGGGTGCGTGGTCCATCAGCCAGGTGATGGCGTTGCCCTTCGACGCTCCAGCCGGGACGAGTTCGGCCACGGCCTTGCCCTGCTGCAGCCGCACGCCGGGGCCGATCCGGTCGGCGAGGCTGCGCACCAGCGCGCGCGCCTCCTCTTCGAGATGGGGCGCCATGCGCCAGTGCAGCGCGACCGACAGGCGCTTATCCTCGACGATGATGCCGACATTGCCATTGGCGAAGCGCACCAGATCGCGCGTGGCCTCACGGATCGCGTCGGGCGCCTGCACCTGCTCGGCCACGTGCTCCGCCAGGCGGATCTGGCTGCCATGCAACCCGGCGGCATCGAAGCGGTAGGGCTCGAACTGCTGGTCGAGAAAGCCGATGGGCCGCCCCGACACCAGCGCCAGCGCGCCGCCAAGCCGGTCGCGGAGGTGGTTCAGCGCCGGCGGGATACGGTGATCGACAGTCACGGAATCGGGAAGCGGAGCAATATCGGCAAGGGTCCCGTCGAAATCGAGGAACAGCGCGATATTCCGGCCGACATGGGAGAAGTTGTGGAAATCGTTTGCAAAATCCGGATCTGTCACTGCTGTCATAATGCCTAACCAAATGCTCGAAGACGGAGGAGAAAAGTCTACGAAGCTCCTCCGGACCTTCAACTCGTCAAAAAAATTGTGGCGCCAGGGTGGTCCGATCAACCAGAGGGCGCCATTATACATGGACTGCCGCGTTCAGCGCCACGCGGCAGACATGCGGCCGCCACCGCCGGGCCATGCTTGCTCCCGTTACGGAAACATTACGCCTATCGGCGCGTTTCGTTCCTGCCGGCAGGAGCAAATTTCAGTCCGGTCAAAGAAGGGTTCTGCACAATGCGTCTCGTCATCGTCTCCAACCGTGTCACCATCCCGGAGCGTCAGGAAAAAGTGGCGGCGGGTGGTTTGGCGGTGGCGCTGCGCGAGGCGCTCGAGAGCCGGGGCGGCCTCTGGTTCGGCTGGAGTGGGCAGGTCAGCGACAACGTCCGCGAACTCCGCACGGCGCAGAGGGGCAAGGTCAATTATTGCGTCACCGACCTCACAGAGGCCGAACGCCAGACCTATTATCTCGGCTTCTCCAACCGCGCCTTGTGGCCGAACATGCATTACCGGCTCGGCCTGACCGAATTCTCGCGGGCCGATTATGCGGGCTATCTCGCCGTCAACCGCCGCTTCGCCAAGCAGCTGGCGCCGCTGCTCAAGCCCGACGACCTGATCTGGATCCACGATTACCACCTGATCCCGCTGGCCGCGGAACTGCGCCGCCGCGGCGTCACCAACCGCATCGGCTTCTTCCACCATATCCCCTGGCCGCCGGCCGAGGTCTTCGGCGCCTTGCCGTTCAGCGCCACCCTGATCAGCACGATGAGCGCCTATGATCTGATCGGCGTCCAGACCAAGGTCGATGTCCGCAACCTCTGCGATGGGCTCGCGACCTTGTGCGGCGCGCAGGTCGAGGGCAACCGCGTCTCGATGGGGCGCCGCCGATACGCAGGTCCGTGCCTTTCCGATCGGCATCGATGTCGAGGCTTTCCGCCGGCTGGCGGCGGCTTCGGTCCGCGCCGCGACCATCCCGATCCGGACGACCAAGCAGTCGCTCGGCGAGCGCAAGCTGGTGATCGGCGTCGACCGGCTCGATTACTCGAAGGGCATCGTCCAGCGTCTGGAGGCCTTCGGCACCTTCCTGCGCAACCACCCCGATTACAGCCGCCGCGTCGGCCTGCTGCAGATCGCGCCGCCCTCGCGCTCCGACGTGCCGGAATATGCCGAGCTCGACCGCCAGTCCGACGAGGTGGCGGGCCGCCTGAACGCGGCGCTGGGCGAGTTCGACTGGACGCCGATCCGCGTGGTCAAGAAAGCCTATTCCCGGAACGCGCTGGCCGGGTTTTACCGCCGGGCGCAGGTCGGTCTGGTGACGCCGATGCGCGATGGCATGAACCTGGTCGCCAAGGAATATATCGCGGCCCAGGATCCCGAGGATCCCGGCGTCCTCGTCCTGTCGCGCTTTGCCGGCGCATCCCAGCAGATGGGCGAGGCGCTGATCGTCAATCCCTACGATACGCACGAAGTCGCCGAGGCGATCAGGACGGCGCTGGCCATGCCGCGCGCCGAGCGGGTGCGCCGCTTCGCCAAGCTCTACGCCACCATCGAAGCGACCGATATCGAATGGTGGACCAACAAATATCTCGAGGCGCTGGCCGGGGCTGAGCTCGGCGACGAGGAACCGGCGCCCCAGGCGCCGCGTCGCAGCCGGGTCGCACGGGCGGTTTCTCTGGCCGGCAAGAGCGAGGCCAAGCCCGCCGCGCCGCGCAAGTCCAGTCGCTCGATGGCGGCGGCGGCGCCGGGCTGAAGGGAAGAGCTTCGGCCCTTGCCGATTGGCCCCAGGCCTCGCTAGAAGGCGGCTGCAAGCGCGATGTGCTTGCGACTCAGGCCCTGATCGGTGTCAGGTCATGTGGGGCGTCGGCCGTAATGGCTGAGGAGGCGGGCGGAGGGTTCAGATTGATGCGAGGCGCTCTCGGAGGATCGGGCGTTCTGCTGCGCCGACTCCGCGAGGTCATGGCAGCATCGATAAGCCCGCAGGAGCGGCTGGACAGGCTTGTCGTGCTCATCGCCGGCAATCTCGTCGCCGAGGTCTGCTCCGTCTATGTGCTGCGCGAGGATGGCTCGCTCGAACTCTACGCCACCGAAGGCCTGAACCGCGAGGCGGTCCACCTCACCACCATGCGTGCCGGCGAAGGCCTCGTCGGCCTGATCGCGCGAGAGGCCGAGCCGCTGGCCTTGTCCGATGCGCAGGCGCATCCGGCCTTCTCCTACCGCCCCGAAACTGGCGAAGAGATCTACCGCTCCTTCCTCGGCGTGCCGATCCTGCGCGGCGGCGCGGTGATGGGCGTGCTGGTCATCCAGAACCGCGCCTCCCGGCTCTATTCCGAGGAGGAAGTCGAGTCGCTCCAGACCACCGCCATGATCATGGCGGAGATGATCGCCGCGGGCGGGCTGAAATCGCTCGCGGCGCCCGGCGCCAGCATCGGGCTCGACCGGCCGATCCATTGCGTCGGCGTCGCGCTCGCCGATGGGGTCGGCCTCGGCCATGCCGTGCTGCACGAGCCGCGCGTCGCCATCACCAACCTGATCGCCGAAAATCCGGCCGGCGAGGTCAAGCGGCTGGAAGCGGCGATCGGCGAAATGCGCGCCTCGATCGACGAGCTGGTCGAGCGTGGCGATGTCGCCCATACCGGCGAGCATCGCGACGTGCTCGAAACCTTCCGCATGTTCGCCCATGATCAGGGCTGGCTGCGGCGCATGCGCGAGGTGGTGCTGACCGGCCTGACGGCCGAGGCCGCCGTCGAGCGCGTCCAGTCCGACACCCGTGCCAAGATGCTGCGCCAGACCGACCCGTATCTGCGCGAGCGGCTGCATGATCTCGACGATCTCGCCAACCGCCTGCTGCGTACGCTTGTCGGCAAGGCCAATGGCGTCGCTCGCGAGGAACTGCCCGACAACGCCATCCTGATCGCCCGCTCGATGGGGCCGGCCGCGCTGCTGGATTACGACCGCTCGCATCTGCGCGGGCTGGTGCTGGAGGAGGGTGGCCCAACCAGCCACATCGCCATCGTCGCGCGCGCGCTCGGCATCCCGGCCGTGGGCGAGGTCGTCAACGCCACCGCGCTGGTGCAGTCGGGCGATGCCGTCATCGTCGACGGCCAGGCCGGCGAGGTTCAGATCCGCCCGCAGCCCGATGTCGAGAACGCCTACAAGGACAAGGCGCGGCTGCGGGCTCGCAAGCAGGAGCAGTATCGCAAGCTCAAGAGCCTGCCCGCGATCACCAAGGATGGCGTCGACATCACGCTGCAGATCAATGCCGGCCTGCTGGTCGACCTGCCCAATATCGAAGCCACCGCGGCCGCAGGCATCGGGCTGTTCCGCACCGAGCTGCAATTCATGGTCGCGCCGACCATGCCGACGACGAGCGAGCAGCAGGCCTTGTACGCCGCCGTGCTCGACGCCGCGCAGGGCAAGCCCGTCACCTTCCGGACCCTCGATATCGGCGGCGACAAGGTGCTGCCCTATATGGAGCGGGTCGAGGAAGAGAACCCGGCTCTGGGCTGGCGGGCCATCCGCATCGGGCTCGACAAGCCGCGCTTGCTGCGGGCGCAGTTGCGCGCGCTGTTGCGGGCGGGCTCCGGCCGCGACATGCGCATCATGCTGCCGATGATCGCGACGGTCGACGAATTCCGCCGGGCCCGCACCATCCTGCAGCGCGAGCAGGCGATGCTGGCCAAGCAGGGGCATGCCCCGCCCAGCGCCTTGCAGCTCGGCGTCATGGTGGAAGTGCCGTCCCTGCTGTTCGAGCTGGAAGAGATTTCGCGCGAGGCCGACTTCCTCTCCATCGGCACCAACGATCTGATGCAGTTCCTCTTTGCTGCGGACCGCGAGAACAAGCGCGTCGCCGACCGCTTCGATCCGCTCAGCATCGGCGCGCTGCGCGCCCTGCGATCGATCGTCCAGGCTGCCGACAGGGCCGGATGTCCCGCCTCGGTCTGCGGCGAGATGGGCGGCAAGGCGCTGGAGACCATGGCGCTGATCGGCCTCGGCTACCGCAATTTCTCGATGTCGGCCGCGTCCATCGGCCCGATCAAGGCGATGCTGCGCGCGCTCGATCTCGGCAAGCTGCGCAGCCGCCTCGATGCGATCATGGATGCGCCTGACGAGGTTGCGAGCCTGCGCCCTCAATTGGCCGCGCTGGCGGCAGAGATGAAGGTTCCGGTCTAGCGACGCTCACCCGCCGCCCGCCGACCATCGCCTCTTCCTCGACAGGTTTCGTATCCCCATGTCCCTTCCGCTTCCTCAGGATCGTCTCGACGCTATCGTGGCGCGCCACGCCGCAGCCAGCGCCGAGATCAATACGGCGACGGACGCGACCCGCACGGTCGAACTCGCCAAGGAGCTTTCGGAGCTCGATCCCGTCGTCGGCGCCATCGCCTCCTGGCGTCAGGCCATCGCGACCTTGGCCGAAGCGGAAGCGCTGATCGAAGACCCCACCACCGATGCCGAATTCCGCGACCTCGCCTATGAGGAGCGCGATGCCGCCAGGGTCGAGATCGAGGCGCGGGCGCGCGAGATCCTGATCGCGCTGTTGCCGAAGGATGCAGCCGATGAGCGCGGCGTCATCCTCGAAATCCGCGCCGGCACCGGCGGCGACGAGGCCTCGCTTTTTGCCGGTGACCTGCTGCGCATGTACCAGCGCTATGCGGCATCCAAGGGCTGGTCGCTCGACATCATCAATGAGAGCGAAGGCACGGTCGGCGGCTACAAGGAAGTCATCGCCGAGATTTCGGGCCGCGGCGTCTATGCCAAACTGAAATTCGAGTCCGGCGTCCACCGCGTCCAGCGCGTGCCTGACACCGAGGCCAGCGGGCGTATCCACACCTCGGCTGCAACCGTCGCCATGCTGCCGCTGGCGAGCGATGTCGATATCGTCCTCAACGACAGCGACATCCGTATCGATACCATGCGGGCCGGCGGCGCTGGCGGCCAGCACGTCAACAAGACGGAATCGGCCGTGCGGCTGACCCATCTGCCGACCGGGCTCGCCATCGTGGTGCAGGATGAGCGCTCGCAGCACAAGAACAAGGCTCGCGCCTATGATCTGCTGCGCGCCCGGCTCTACGATCTCGAGCGCAGCCGTGCCGATGCAGAGCGCGCCGCCGATCGCCGCTCGCAGATCGGCTCCGGCGACCGCTCGGAGCGGATCAGGACCTATAACTTCCCGCAGGGCCGCGTCACCGACCACCGCATCAACCTCACCCTCTACAAGCTCGACGAGATGATGCAGGGCCTTGTCCTGGACGACATCATCGACGCGCTGACGGCGGAGCATCAGGCGCGCCTGCTGGCCGACGAGGTCACGGCGTGACAGGGCCGGTGAAACCAAGCGCGAGGTCCGGCGTTATCTCGGCGAGGGCACTGAGCCCGGCTGGAGGACATCATGATCAGGATCGTTTTGAGTGCGGCAGTGGCGGGGCTGATGAGCCTCTCGATGGCCGGAACGGGTCAGGCCCAGGAGCGGGCGCTGAAGCGCATCACGCAGGGCCAGCCGGCGCCGCTGCAGAAGGCGATGACGCAGAGCCAGGCCCGTCGCCTGTGCCAGCAGGAAATGCGTGGCGCTCGCGAGAGCCGCTCGGCCATTCGCAAGAAGATGGAAATCTGCATGCGGACGAAGATGGAAGGCATCTAGCCTCCAGCCCTTTTCCGCAGACACTCGGAGCCGCCCGCCGTGAACTGGCGCGGCGGCTTCGTGCTGCCGGGCTGGACACGCCCGATCTCGATGCGCGGTTCCTGATGGAGGGCATTGCGCCCGGGCGGGGCGCCGAGGTTGCGCTCTCCGGCGAGCAGGCAAGCCAGTTGGTCCAGTTCGCAGTGCGCCGCCTCAACGGGGAGCCCGTCTGGCGCATCCTCGGTGAGCGGGAATTCTGGGGGCTGCCCTTTGCGCTCTCGGCCGAGACGCTCGAGCCCCGCCCCGATAGCGAAACCTTGATCGAGGCCGCGCTTGGCCAGCTCGGGCCAAGGCGTGTCGGTCCTCTGTCCCTTCTCGATCTCGGCACCGGCACAGGCTGCCTCCTCATCTCCCTGCTGAGCGAATGCCCGCTGGCGGAGGGACTTGGCGTCGATGCCTCCGAAGATGCCTGCCGCACCGCACGGGGCAATGCCATCAGCAATGGCGTCGGCGAGCGCAGCCGGTTTCAGGTTGGCGATTGGGCTGCGGCTCTGGCCGGGCGCTTCGATGTCGTGCTCTCCAACCCGCCCTATATTCCGCAGCAGGAGGTGGCGCGCCTCGCCCCCTCCGTCAGGGATTACGATCCGCTGCGCGCGCTCGATGGCGGGCCTGACGGCCTGGGTCCGTATCGCATTCTCGCAGCGCAATTGCCGCTGATTCTCGCGCCCAATGGCCTTGTGGTGCTGGAGATCGGGGCGGGCCAGGAGGCCGATGTCATCGCGATCATGGCGCAGAAGGGACTTGTCCACTGCGGATCGCGGGCGGATCTCGGTGGGCATCCACGAGCGATTTGCTTTACCTTGGCCTGAATTTCTCAGGCAATCGTGCGAATTTGCTTTGATCTTCCGAGCAAACCCAGTATGAGAATGCCTAGCCCGAAGCTGGTGCCGTCAGCGCCCGGCCTTGCGCAACCCCCTCATTGGCTGGATGTTGCCCCGGACATGTCCGCGAATTGACGGAACTGACGACCCAGATTGGATAACCGGAGGCGTCGAGACGCCGGTCGGCCTTGGGAGCGAAAGCGCCCCTTGTGGAAAGAGCACGTGAAGACCAGGAACGGCTCAAAGCCCCTTCAGGTCCACTCAACCCGGTGCAGCGCCGCAGCCCGCTGTGCGCCGGAACGTGCATGACGACACGGTTGCATCGAGCGAAAAGAGCGCGAGACAGACGCGAATGAGACCAGGTCAGAACCGGCGTATGCGCGGCCGCAACAACGCCCCCAATGGCGGCGGTGGAAACCGCAAGGCTCCCAATCCACTGCAGCGGAGCTACGAATCCAATGGGCCGGACGTAAAGGTCCGCGGCACTGCTCAGCATGTCGCCGAGAAATACTTGCAGCTGGCGCGCGATGCCCAGTCTTCGGGTGATCCGGTCGCTGCTGAAAACTACTTCCAGCACGCCGAGCACTATTATCGCATCTTGCTCGCAGCGCAGGAGCAGATGGCTCAGCAATTTGGCCATAGCTTCCCGCCCAACCGCGCCTTCGGGGACAATCCCGATGATGGCGATGAGGATGGCGACGAGGATGGTGGCGAGTTCCAGCCGGGCAATGGCCCGCAGCCGGAGATGCGCGGCGACCGCCAGGGTGGCCAGCGCCAGGACCACCAGCGTCAGGACCATCAGCGTCAGGACGGGAACCGCGAGCCGCGCCAGGATGGCGAGGGCGGCGACGGCCAGCAGAACGGCCAGCGCTACGAGCGGCAGCCGCGCCAGAACTTCGATCGTCCCCAGGGTGACCGTCCTCAAGGGGATCGCAACCAGGGCGATCGCAACCAGAACCGTCGCTTCGACCGGCCCGAGCGCGGCGAGCGCCAGGATCGTGGCGACCGGCAGGACCGGGGCGAGCGTCGCTTCGATCGGCCCGAAGGCCAGCAGGGCGGCTATGTTCCGCGCTCGGATGCTCCGCGCTCGGAAATTCCGGCCGGTGAGCAGCCCGAGGCGCAGCCCCAGCCGCGTTTCGAGCGGCCCGAGCGTCAGGATCGTCCCGAGCGTGGACCGCGCCCTGAGCGTCGCCCACGTCGTGACTTCGATGACGAGGCCAACGGCCAGCCGGATGTCGCGGCGTCCCTGCCGTCTTTTCTGACCACGCCGGTGCGCGTCCCCGTCGCGCCAATCGAGCAGCCGGTGGCAGCCCCTGAGCCGGCTAGCGAGCCTGCTTCCGAGCTTGGCACTGAGGCTCCCAAGCGGCCGCGCCGTCGCCGGTCTCCTCGCGAGGTCATGGATGCGCTCGGCTCCGATGCCGAGAACGTCACAGAATAATCTGCCGCTGCAACGGCAAATGAAAAAGGGGCCCGCAGGGGCCCCTTTTTTTGGTTTCAGGCGATGCCCAATGCTGCAGGCGCCTCGCTCTGCTGGACGGCGAGATGTTCGCCCGGGCTGATGGCTCCCCCCTCCAGCACCTCGCAATAGACCCCGCAATCGGCATGGCCGAAGCTCTGCATCAGGAAGCGCGGGATCTGCAGGTCGCGCAGCCCGCTCTCGGGATCGACATTGGTCGCCGCGCATCGCACGATCCGCTTCGTCACCCGCAGGCGCAGGCCTGAGGCGGCGGTGATCTCCCGGCCAACGAGATCGAATTCCTGCCAGGGCTGCAGCCCCTCGACCATGGCATTGCCGCGAAAGCGCAGCGGATCGACCGGTACGCCCATTCGCTGTTCCAGATCGGCAATGCTGGCGAGGTTGATGATCGAGACGAAGCCCTTTCTCGAATCGGTGAAGCGGTAGCCCTCGGGCGCGCTGAGCCAGCGCGGCTTGCCGTTCAGCTCTTCAGGCATGAAGCCCTCGAAGAAGGCCGCGATCTCCCCGCGCCCCTCAGCGGTTCGGGTGCTGGCGCGCAGCGCGACACCGCCCTCATAGCCAATGCT
Organism: uncultured Alphaproteobacteria bacterium; assembly: GCA_963759925.1. GTDB lineage: Bacteria > Pseudomonadota > Alphaproteobacteria > Rhizobiales > Beijerinckiaceae > Allobosea. The sequence continues at coordinate 388,098 of CAVXBE010000009.1, read as the reverse complement.
CAGCTCGCCGCTGGCATCGTCATAGCGGGTGCGCAGCCGGGCCAGCAGCTCATTGCGCATCAGCATCAGGTACTTGACCTTCGGCTGGTGTTCCGGCCGGCCGGGATCGAAGCCGGAAGGCCCGTTCTCGATCGCAAACAGGCGGTCGCCGGGGAAATAGCCCTGGCGCTCCAGCACGGCGCGGCTGACCGGCTCCGGCGACAATCCCTTGACCGGGTAGCGATAGAGCGAGGCGATCCGCATGTCAGGCTTCCGGAGGCGAGGGCAGGGCGTTCAGGATGAAGCTAACCGAACGTCAGGGCCAGAGCGGCGCGCGCATAAGCGCTATGAATCGGCCTCGCCTTCGCCCTCGGTCTCCGCGTCGCCATCGCTGACCGAGCGCTGGCAGCCCCATTCCGTCAGCACCGCGTCGGTCTCGTCGGCGACGAAGAACCGCGCCGCATCGCGGTCATAGCCTTCGCCCAGAAGCCTGTCGTAATCGGTATGGACGTGGCGGACATGGCTGCCGAGCGCCAGCCAGAGCGCGGTCGAGGGCGGCAGCGTCTTCATGTGCCGGCGCTCGGCCAGCGCCATCACGGCCTCCGCATCCAGAAGCGGGATTTGCGGCGCCAGCGCGCGCAGCGCCTTGCGAATCGCCTGCTGTCTTTTCGTCCCAACCATGGCGCATCCTGTCCGTCGCGATTGAGACAGGTCAATGACGGCACGGCCCCTCTTCCGTTGCGTGTATGCCACACCTATCTGAGGCGTACGGGCTGCCATCGATGGGGCCCATTCGTGCAGAGAGGCAGCCGGACAGCGTCGCCACGGGGCGCACCGGCGGGCGGGAGTCACCAGATGAATATCGAGAAATACACCGATCGCGCCAAGGGCTTCCTTCAGGCAGCCCAGACCATTGCGCTGCGGGAAGGGCACCAGCAGTTCACGCCTGAGCATCTGCTCAAGGCGTTGCTGGATGACAATGAGGGGATGGCGGCCGGGCTGATCGACCGTGCCGGTGGACAGTCGCGCCTGGCGCTGCAGCTCACCGACGGCGCCCTGGCGAAGCTGCCCAAGATCAGCGGCGGCGGCGCGTCCGGCCTGCATCTGACGCAGGGCCTCGCCCGCGTCTTCGATACGGCTGAGAAAGCCGCCGACAAGGCAGGCGATTCCTTCGTCACCGTCGAGCGGCTGCTGCTCGCGCTCGCCGTCGAGAAAGAGACCGAGGCTGGGAAAGCGCTGGCCAAGGCCGGCGTCACGCCGCAGGGGCTGAACAACGCCATCGAGGCGATCCGCAAGGGCCGCACCGCCGATTCCGCCAGTGCCGAGCAGGCCTATGACGCGCTGAAGAAATACGCGCGCGATCTCACCGCCGCTGCCCGCGATGGCAAGCTCGACCCGGTCATCGGGCGCGACGAGGAGATCCGCCGAACCATTCAGGTCCTGTCGCGGCGCACCAAGAACAACCCGGTGCTGATCGGTGAGCCTGGCGTCGGCAAGACCGCGATCGCGGAAGGCCTGGCGCTGCGCATCATCAATGGCGACGTGCCCGAAAGCCTGAAGGACAAGGAGCTGCTGGCGCTCGATATGGGCGCGCTGATTGCAGGCGCGAAATATCGTGGCGAGTTCGAGGAGCGCCTGAAGGCCGTGCTGAACGAGGTCTCCGCGGCCGAGGGCGGCGTCATCCTGTTCATCGACGAGATGCACACGCTGGTCGGCGCCGGCAAGACCGATGGCGCCATGGACGCCTCCAACCTGCTGAAGCCGGCGCTCGCCCGCGGTGACCTGCACTGCGTCGGCGCGACCACGCTCGACGAGTACCGCAAATACGTCGAGAAGGACGCCGCGCTGGCCCGGCGCTTCCAGCCCGTCTTCGTCGATGAGCCCAGTGTCGAGGATACGATCTCGATCCTGCGCGGCCTGAAGGAGAAGTACGAGCAGCACCACCGCGTCCGCATCACCGATTCCGCGCTGGTCTCGGCCGCGACCCTGTCGAACCGCTACATCACCGACCGCTTCCTGCCCGACAAGGCGATCGACCTTGTCGACGAGGCCTCGGCGCGCCTGCGCATGCAGGTCGATTCCAAGCCCGAGGAGCTCGATTCCATCGACCGCGAGATCGTGCGGCTGAAGATCGAGCAGGAGGCGCTGAAGAAGGAGACCGATGCCGGCTCCAAGGAGCGGCTGAAGCGGCTGGAATCGGAGCTGGCCGACCTCGAAAGCCGCTCGGCGACCATCACCGCACGGTGGAAGGCCGAGAAGGACAAGCTCGGCGCCGCCGCAGAGCTGAAGACGCGGCTTGAGAACGCACGCAACGAACTGGCCCAGGCGCAGCGCAAGGGCGAGTATCAGCGCGCCGGCGAGCTGGCCTATGGCGAGATCCCGCAGCTGGAAAAGCAGCTGGCCGATACCGAGGCGGCCGGCGACAATTCCGGCATGGTCGAGGAGGCGGTGACGCCCGATCACGTCGCGCAGGTCGTCAGCCGCTGGACCGGCGTCCCGGTCGACCGGATGCTGCAGGGCGAGAAGGACAAGCTCCTGAAGATGGAGGAGGTTCTGGCGGCCCGCGTGGTCGGCCAGCGCGAGGCGGTCGAGGCAGTCTCGACCGCTGTGCGCCGCGCCCGTGCCGGGTTGCAGGACCCCAACCGGCCGATCGGATCCTTCATGTTCCTCGGCCCTACAGGCGTCGGCAAGACTGAGCTGACCAAGGCGCTCGCCTCCTTCATGTTCGATGACGAGACCGCCATGGTCCGGCTCGACATGTCGGAATACATGGAGAAGCACTCGGTCAGCCGCCTGATCGGCGCGCCTCCGGGCTATGTCGGCTATGAGGAGGGCGGGGCGCTGACCGAGGCGGTGCGCCGCCGGCCCTATCAGGTCGTGCTCTTCGACGAGATCGAGAAGGCGCATCCCGATGTCTTCAACGTCCTGCTGCAGGTGCTCGACGATGGCAGGCTCACCGATGGCCAGGGCCGCACCGTCGATTTCCGCAATGTCCTGATCATCATGACCTCCAATCTGGGCTCTGAGTATCTGGTGGCCCAGCCGGAAGGTCAGGATTCCGACGTCGTCAGGGACGAGGTGATGGGTGTGGTGCGCCAGGCATTCCGGCCGGAATTCCTGAACCGCATCGACGACATCATCCTGTTCCACCGGCTGCAGCGGGCGGATATGGGCGCTATCGTCGACATCCAGATGGCGCGGCTGGCCAGGCTGCTCACCGATCGCAAGATCACGCTGGACCTCTCGGAGGAGGCCAGGGAGTGGCTGGCCGCCAAGGGTTACGACCCCGCTTATGGTGCGCGCCCGCTGAAGCGCGTCATCCAGAAATCGGTGCAGGACCCGTTGGCCGAGCTGCTGCTTGCAGGCACGATCCATGATGGCGAGACCGTGCCCGTCCGCGTCGGCCCGGTCGGGCTGATGCTGGGCGATGTCTCGGTGGTGAAAGAGCGACGCCCCAGCGGGGTGCCGCTGAACTGAGACAGCGGCCGGCATGATGGTCGGGGCCGCGCTTCACCTCGCCCCCGTCATGGTCGCCCTTGTGGCGACCACCCACGTCTTCTCTGGTCGAGCGCGGTGTTCAAGACGTGGGTGCTCGGGACAAGCCCGAGCATGACGGTGGGGGGCGCGCCCACCTCACCCCCGTCATGGTCGCCCTTGTGGCGACCACCCACGTCTTCTCCGGTCGAGCGCGGTGTTCAAGACGTGGGTGCTCGGGACAAGCCCGAGCATGACGGTGGGACGGGGTACCGGACCCCAACCGCAGCCCCAACCCCAACCCCGTCATGGTCGCCCTTGTGGCGACCACCCACGTCTTCCCTGGTCGAGCGCGGTGTTCAAGACGTGGGTGCTCGGGACGAGCCCGAGCATGACGGTGGAGGGTGGCTGCCCACCCCTGGCTTCAGCCGGAAAACCGCGTTCCCCTTTCGCAGGCGATGTTCTAAGCATCGCCCGCTGAAAGAGGTGGGCGATGCTTCAGGATTTTGCCAAGCGGACCGAAATGCAGATCCGCACGCGGCTGCCCGATTGGGTGCGGCAGAGCTATCGGCTGCTGGCCGCGGTGCGCAAGCCTGCCCCTATCGAGGCATTGCCGGAGGAGCTGATGCAGGATTGCAGCTTCTGCGCCTCGCGTATGACCATGCTGGAGCGCCTGCCGCCTGAGGGAACCGTCGCCGAACTCGGCACCTATCGCGGTGATTTCGCCCGCGAAATCCTGCGGCGGAACCAGCCCCGCACGTTGCATCTGATCGACATCGACTATTCGCACTTCCAGGAGGAGGGTCTGGATGGGCCGGAGGTCGTGCGCCATACCGGCTTCACCGCCAGCACCATCGCCAGCTTCCCCGACGCCCATTTCGACTGGATCTATATCGATGCGGACCATTCGTTTGCCGGCTGTCTTGCCGATGCCGAGGCCTCCGCCGCGAAGATCAAGCCCGGCGGCTACATCGCCTTCAACGATTTCGCCCATATCGATCCGTGGCTGGGCTCCTATGGCGTCGGCCGCGCTGCCATCGCCTTTGCCCGAAAGCATCGCTGGCCGATGGCCTATTTCTGCTTCCAGGCCGCCGGGCTCTATGACGTCGCCTTCCGCAAGCCGGACTGATCTCACGCCATCAGGCGCGCCTCGCCGGAGACGCGCACGGAGCCTCCCGCCTGCGGGGAGATCTCGGCGAAGAGGCGCGAGGGCATGCCCATATCCGCGCCCTGCAGCACGGTGATGGCGCCGCCATGCGGCCAGGCCAGATCCCGGAGATAGCCGCCCAGCGCCGCCGCCGCGGCTCCGGTGGCCGGATCCTCGAGAACCCCGCCCGAGGCGAAGGCGTTGCGGGCATGGAAGAGCTGCGGCGTCTCGGCCTGCGCCAGCAGAATGGTGACGAGGCCGTGCTGCTGCATCAGCGCGCGGCCCGCCTCCAGTTCATAATGCATGGCAGCGAGCGACTGCCGTGAGTGCAGGAACAGCCCGAGATGGTCGGCGCCGGCATGGATCAAGCCCGGCGGCAGGCGCGGGTCGAGATCCTCTGGCTCGATAGCCAAACAGCGCCAGCGCCTGCATCACCAGCTCCTGCGGGGCCGCCTGGCTCCGCGTCGGCGGCGACTGGAGCGCGGCGCGGTAGCGCCCCTCCGCGCTGCGACCCTCGACAGTGATCGCGGCCTGATTGAGCGTCAGCGGAAAGACGCCGTCACCCTCCTGCCGCGCGAGCGCCGCCCCCAGCGCGATGGTCGCATGGCCGCAAAAGGGCACCTCGGATTGAGGCGAGAAGTAGCGGACGCGCCAGCTCTCGCCGCTCCTCGCAGCAAAGGCGGTCTCGGAAAATCCGACCTCCGCCGCCACGCGCTGCATCGTCGCCACATCCGGTAGCGCCGGGCCGAGCACCACCCCGGCCGGATTGCCACCTTCCGCCCCCTCGGAGAAGGCGGCGATGCGCTGGATCTGCATAGCGAAGTCCCTGTGATGAGCCGCACCATCGAACCACAGAGTCTTTGCTCCGGCAAGCCGGCTAGCGAATTCAGTTTTGAATATCGAACCGAGAGACTGATAGATATATCTGAAGAATATAATTATTCGGGCCAAATATTAGAATAAGTCAGGACTGTTGACAGATTAGTTTCAGCGAAACATTATCCGGTCGCCGGCTCATTATAGGGATTTTAAGAAATCTCTATTTCGAAGCAAACGGTTCAAAAAGCAAAATACTGAAAAGCAGAATTCACTTCCTCAAAGGAAGTTGAAGGCTGTTCATCGGAGGGGATTCAGATGTCGGTCTACAAAAAGGGCGTCAGCCGCATTGCGGTTGCGCTCGCGTCGTTAGCTATGGGAGCAAGCTCGGCACAGGCCGAAACCGGCCAGATCGGCTACCCCGAAAGCTGGCGCACCCCGGAGTTCCTGTCGGATTGGGGTCTGGGGGCGATGAAGGCGGACCATGCCTACGCCCAGGGCATCACCGGCAAGGGCGTTAAGATCGGCATCGTCGATTCCGGAGTGCTTCTCAACCATCCGGACCTGCTCGGCCAGGTCACCGGTGTCACCAATAGCGGCGTCTATTTCGCGAACGGCTTCAGATACGGCCCGACAAACGGCGCCTACCGGCAGGGCGAGCCCTATTCGATCCCCGGCAGCTTCATTCCCGGCACCAACGACACGCACGGCACCCATGTCGGCGGGTCGATGGTCGCCTCACGCAATGGCGTCGGGATGCACGGCGTCGCCTTCGGGTCGACCCTGTATTCCAGCAATACGGGCGGGATGGATTCCTTCATCTCCGGCGCCAATGCCGACTACAACCTCTTCAAGGGTGCCTACGGAAATCTGGTGGCCGCAGGGGCGCGGGTCATCAATACCAGCTGGGGCAACGCGCCGCGCTATGAGCGAACCACGGATCTGGCGGGACTGACGCAGGCCTACCTGCCGATGGCGCTCCGCCGCACCTTCATGGACGCCCTGGAGGAGGTCAGCCGTACCGGCGTGGTTCTGGTCTTTGCGGCCGGTAACTCCAATCTGCAGCCGGACCCGGCCAATCATGCCACGCCCTTATGCGGCCTTGCCGTTCTTTCGGCCGGAGCTCGAAAGCGGCTGGCTGGCTGCTGCCGCGCTTGGGCAGGACGGCAAGCTGACAAGCTTCTCGAACCGCTGCGGTATCGCCAAATGGTGGTGCGTAGCCACGCCAGGGCAGCGGATCAACTCGACCTCGTCCAGCGGCGGCTACGTGCTCGAGGATGGCACCTCGATGGCTGCGCCGCACGCGACCGGCGCGGTCGCCCTGCTGCTCCAGCGCTTTCCGTACATGACCGGCTCGCAAGCGCTGCAGACCTTGTTCACGACAGCCGACAAGCTCGGCGGCGATCTCCCGACCGAGGTCCCCAATGCCGAATCCGGATGGGGCAAGGTCAATCTGCAGCGCGCCATGCGTGGCCCCGGACAGCTCTTTGGCCATCTGGCTCCGAATTTGGGAGCAGGAGTCCAGGATACATTCTCAAATGATATCTCGGATGCAGCGATCCGCGCCCGCAGGGCCGATGATCAAGCCCAGCTGCAAAACATCCGGACCATGGATCTGCCGGCTCAATACGCGGCCACGTTGAAGGAACGCGGAAAGCGAGTTGGCCGATGCCGAGTTTTACACGGAATACGCGCGGAAAAATGAGCCTGATAAGGTCGCGGCATCCGAAAAGGATGCCGCAACACTGAGGGGTGAGATCGAAAGGCTCAAGCAGGAGCGTGATCTGCTGCTGGCGCAGCCTGGGGTGTTCATCAATGATCTTCTGGCGCGCAAGAGTGCTGCCATCGCCCGGATGGGGCTCGATCCGCTGACGGGGCAGACCTATGTCGGCAGCCTCGAGAAGCGCGGCGATGGCAAGCTGACGCTGGCGGGGCGCAATACCTATACCGGCAGCACCTGGGTGCGCGGCGGCGATCTCGAGCTGACCGGTTCGCTGGTCTCGGACACGACCGTCGATGCCTCGGGCGTCGGCATGAGCTTCATCAACCCGACGACGCGAAGCGAGGAGGTCACGACCAGGGGCGGCCGCTTCATCGTGGCGCCGGGCGGCAAGGCTGCCGGGATCAAGGTGCGCGATGGCGGCGCGGCGATCGTCAATGGCGAGGCCGGGGCTGTCGTCGCCGAGGCCGGCGGCCTGGTCTCGGGTTCGGGCCAGCTTGGATCGCTGCAGGCGCTGGCGGGTTCGGGCATCGCGCCCGGCAACTCGATCGGTACGCTCTCGGTCAGCGGTCCGGTGAGCTTTGCCACCGGCGCGACCTATTTCGTCGAGGTCGCGCGCGATGGCCGCAGCGACCGGATCGACACCGCCGGTGCAGCGACGCTTGCCGGCGGCACCGTCTTCGTCTCGCCCGAGAACATCCGGCGCCCGCTGTCCTTCCCGGAGGCACGCAGCATCCTGGGACAGCGCTTCACCATCCTGAACGCCAGCGGCGGGGTGAGCGGGCGCTTCGACGGGGTGGTCCCGAACTTCCTCTTTCTCGATGCATCGCTCGGCTACAGCCGCACCAGCGTGACGCTGTCGATGGAGCGCAGCAGCACGTCCTTCGCCTCCGTCGGGAGCAACCGCAACCAGAGCGGCGTCGGCGCCGGCATCGAGGGGCTGGGGCAGGGCAACCCGCTCTATGAGTCCATCCTGCTGATGACGAGCCAGCAGAGCGCGCGCTCAGCCTTCCAGCAGCTCTCGGGCGATATCCACGCCAGCCCGGCGGCAACCAGCTGGCCGCCGCCTCAACCATCCGCGGCATCCTGTCGGGCCGCGTGCCGGTTGTCGCTGCGCCCTCGACACCGGGGGTGAGCGGTTCGGGCTCCTTCGCCGCCTCCTTCGCCTCCTATGGCGAGGACGGGCAAGACCAGCCCGCGACCACGATGTCCCTGGCCCAGCCGCAGCGCTACGGCGCCTGGGGCCAGCTGCTCGGCTCCTATGGCAAGACCCGCTCGGATGGCACGGTCGGCGGCAGCGACCACCGGCTCGGCGGCATGATTCTCGGTGCCGATGGCCTGCTCGACAATGGCATCAAGCTCGGCGCGGCGGCCGGCTTCACCCAGACCCATGCCCAGGCGAAGCGGCGGGGCCCAGCAACTCGACCACCGACAGCCCCTTTGCCGCGATCTATGGCGGCTATGAGAGCGGCCCGCTCTCGCTGCAGCTCGGCACGGTCTATGCGCTCAGCACCACCAAGGCCCGCCGCAGCGTCAGCTTCCCCGGCTTCACCGATCTGTTGACCAGCGAGGCCGAGGGCAGGGCGCTGCAAAGCTATGGCGAGCTCGGCTACCGCATCGCGCTCAACCGGAGCTGGCGCCAGATCACGCTGCGCCAGATCGAGCCCTTCATCGGTGCGAGCTACACCAGGCTCGATAATGACGGCTTCCGCGAGCGCGGCGGTGCGGCAGCGCTGACGAGCTTCGCGCGCAGCGCCAATCTCGGCGATGTCACGCTCGGCGCCAAAAGCGAGATCGCGCTTGATCTCGGTCTCGACACGCCCCTGTCGCTGCGCAGCATGCTGGGCTACCGCCACAGCTTCGGCGATCTCGGCCAAAGCGCGCTGCTGGCCTTTGGCGGCGGGCCCCGCTTCAAGAGCGCCGGCATCCCGCTCGATCGCCACATGCTGGTGGCCGAAACGGGGCTCGACCTGCGCCTCAGCCAGAACCTTACCTTGGCCGTGAGCTACACCGCCCAATACGGCCACAACAGCCACGACCACACCGGCAAGGGCTCACTCACCTATCGCTGGTGAACCCAAAGCCGCCCCGCCCACCACCAGCGGGGCGGCGGATCGAGACGAGGCTCAGCCGCGCTTCAGCAGGAACACCGCCTGGGCGCCGAACAGGTTCCAGAACCACCAGGGCGCGCTGACGCCGACGCGGCCACCGGCAGCGTCGAGCGCGACGGCGCGCTCTTTCTCCGCGCCGATCTGGTCGCAGAGAGTGACGAAATCCCGGATCGTGCAGAAGTGGATGTTGGGCGTGTCCCACCAGGCATAGGGCAGGGAGTCGGTGACCGGCATGCGGCCGAGGAAGAAGACCTGGCTGCGCATCCGCCAATGGCCGAAATTCGGGAAGGAGATGATGGCGCGCCGGCCGATCCGCAGCATCTGTTCCAGCACCAGCCGCGGATTGCGCGTCGCCTGGATGGTCTGGGAGAGGATGACATAGTCGAAGGAATCGTCGGGATACTCCAGGAGATCGGTATCGGCGTCGCCCTGGATCACGGAGAGACCGCGCGCCACGCATCCGGCCACGCCCTCGCGCGATAATTCGATGCCGCGCGCATCGACCGAACGCGTTTCCGCCAGCAGCGCCAGCAAGGCCCCGTCGCCGCAGCCGACATCGAGCACGCGCGATCCCGGCGTCACCATCTCGGCGACAAGCTGCAGGTCGATGCGGTTGGTTGGCAGCTCGGGCAGGCTCATCGGCGGCAATCCAGGGTATTGGCGCAGGCGTCGCGACAGGCGTTCATCATCAGATCCCTCGTGCCCGGGCTGCAGCGCCCAGGAAGCCCCGCGTTGTCGCAAACAGGTTCGGTTCTTCCAGCAGGAACGCGTCATGGCCCTTGTCGCTTTCCAGCTCGACAAAGGAGACCGAGGCGCCGGCCGCGTTGAGTGCATGCACGATGGCGCGGGAATCGGCGGTCGGGAACAGCCAGTCCGAGGTGAAGGAGGCGACGCAGAACCGGGTCTTGGTGCCGCTGAACGCCTTCGCCAGAACCCCGCCATGGTCGGCGGCAAGGTCGAAATAATCCATCGCCCTTGTGACATAGAGATAGGAGTTGGCATCGAACCGCTCGACGAAGCTGATGCCCTGATGCCGCAGATAGCTCTCGACCTGGAAATCGGCGTCGAAGGAGAAGGTCGGCGCCTCCCGGTCCTGCAATTTGCGGCCGAATTTGCGGTGCAGCGCCTGCTCCGAGAGATAGGTGATGTGGGCGCCCATCCGCGCCACCGAAAGCCCCTTGGAAGGCCGCGTTCCCTCTTCGAGATAGCGTCCGCGCCGCCAGTCTGGATCAGCCATCACCGCCTGCCGGCCGACCTCATGGAAGGCGATGTTCTGCGCCGAATGCTTGGCGCCCGTTGCCAGCGGCAGGGCCGAGAAAACCCGCTCCGGATAGCTCGCCGCCCATTGCAGGACCTGCATCCCGCCCATCGACCCGCCAGCGACGCAAAACAGCGTGGCGATGCCGAGCCTGTCGATCAGGGCCGCCTGCGCCCGCACCATGTCGCGGATGGTGACGACCGGAAAGTCGAGGCCCCAGGGCTTGCCGGTCGCCGGATTGGTCGAGGCGGGCCCCGTGGTGCCGGAGCAGCCGCCCAGCACATTGGCGCAGATCACGAAGAAGCGGTCGGTATCGATCGGCTTGCCGGGTCCGATCATCGCCGTCCACCAGCCGCCCTTGCCGGTGATCGGATTGCGGCTGGCGACATGCTGGTCGCCGGTCAGGGCATGGCAGACCAGGACGGCGTTGGATTTGTCCGCATTCAGCGCTGCCATAGCTCTGATAGGCGATCTGCCAATGCTCCAGCACGACGCCGCAATCCATCACCAGCGGAGCGTCCTGGCCGAAACGCTCCAGCTGGCTCGAAGGCTCGTTGGCCTCTTTCAGCGGGTCGGAAAGGGGCGTGGAATCCTGGTTCATCATCGTCCGCTCAGACAGGGCAAGTTTGTTTTGGCAGGGAACGTCTGTCTTGCCGGTCATCTTGTCCGTTAGATAGAACCTGATCGATGGCGCGGCGCAGCGCCGCTGTCAACGCGCAGGACGCTTCGCCGCTTTACCAAGGGGCGAGGACAGCGCTAAGAGCCTCCTGATCCTCAAGGCCAGCCGCTGCTCCGATGACAGACGCACCCAGAACGCCCCAGGCCGCACCGACCACGCTCGCGGACCTCCGCAGCGAGATCGACCGCATCGATAGCGAGATGCATGCGCTGCTGATGGAGCGCTCGAGCGATCATCGAGACCCTGATCGCGGTGAAGAAGACGCAAGTCTCGGGCTCGGCCTTCCGGCCCGGCCGCGAGGCCGATATGATGAAGCGTCTGGCGCTGCGCCATAAGGGCCTGCTGCCGCTCGATACGATCGAGGGCATCTGGCGCATCATCATCGCAACCTTCACCTATGTTCAGGCGAATTACGCTGTGCATGCCGATGTCTCGGGCGGCGACGCGGCCATGCGCGATTCCGCGCGCTTCCATTTTGGCTTCACCGTGCCCTTCGTCACCCATGAGGATGCGCGCGCCGTGATCGCGGCAGTGGCGGATTCGGCTGGCGATCTCGGCATCTTCCGCATGGACCAGGGCGCCAGCGCCGGGATCTGGTGGCGCGACCTGATCGGCCCCGACCGGCCCAAGATCATTGCGCGGCTGCCCTTCATCGAGCGTCCCGACCATCCCGCCGGCACGCCGGTCTATTGCATCGCCAAGCCGCTCGCCGATGCGGCCGTGCGCGAGATCGTGCTGTATGCCGCCCGTGTCGAGCGCTGGTCGGAGGCGCTGCGGGCCGAACTGGGCAGCCATCTGGCGGAGGTGTCGGCCAGTGCCGCCGATGGCTCGCATCTCTCGCTGCTGGTCGCAGCCTCCGGTGAAGTCGATCAGGGCGTCATCCGCACCGCGCTCGAGCCGGCCGGTCTGGTCGATTTCGCCGAGGTCGGCAGCCATGCCGCCCGCTTTTCGGTCAAATCCTCCCGCGCCTGACCATCGCATCATCCCGTTCAGTCCCGCCCGCGAAAGCCGCCTCCCATGACCAGCGCAGCCTCCCGCCCCGTTCCCCGCCCCGGCATTCTCGACATCGAGGCTTATGTGCCAGGCAAATCCGCTGCGCCAGCGGGCGTGAAGCTGCACAAGCTCTCCTCCAACGAAACCCCCTTGGGCGCGAGCCCGAAGGCGATCGCGGCCTATACGGCGCTGGCCGGCAAGCTCGAGCTTTATCCCGATGGCTCGGCCACCCGCCTGCGCGAGGCGATTGCCGGCCGCTATGGCCTCGACCCGGCGCGCATCGTCTGTGGCACCGGCTCCGACGAATTGCTCCAGATGCTGACCAAGGCCTATCTCGGCGAGGGCGATGAGGGCATCTTCACCGAGCACGGCTTTCTGGTTTACCGCATCGCGATCCTGGCCGCGGGCGGCACGCCTGTCGTGGTCAAGGAGACCAACCTCACCGCCGATGTCGACGCCATTCTGGCCGCCGTGACGCCGGCCGCCAAAATCGTCTTCCTCGCCAACCCCAACAACCCGACCGGCACCTATCTGCCCTTCGACGAGGTCAAGCGCCTGCATGCCGGCCTGCCGCCGCATGTCCTGCTGGTGCTCGACGCCGCCTATGCCGAATATGTCCGCCGCAACGATTACGCTGCGGGGCTCGAGCTGGTCGCCGGCGCCGAGAATGTGGTGATGACCCGCACCTTCTCGAAGATCTATGGGCTGGCCAATCTCCGTCTCGGCTGGCTCTATGGACCCGCCCATCTCGTCGATGCGCTGAACCGCATTCGTGGACCCTTCAACGTCAATGGCGCAGCCATCGAGGCCGGCGCCGTGGCGATTGCCGACGAGGCGCATATCGCGGCCGCCATCGAGCATAACGACACCTGGCTGGCCTGGACCACGGCGGAGCTGGAGACGCTCGGCCTCACCATCACGCCTTCGGTCGGCAACTTCATCCTGATCCATTTCCCGCCACAGGCCGGGCGCACTGCGAAGGAGGCCGACGCCTTCCTGACCCAGCGCGGCCTGATCCTGCGCTCCGTGGCGGCCTATGGCCTGCCCGACGCCTTGCGCCTGACCATCGGCTCGGAAGAGGCGAACCGGCTGGTGGTGGCAGCGCTGGCGGAATTCATGGGGCGCGCCGCATGAGCCCGACGCCCAGCGAAAGCTTTGCCCCGCGCCGGGTCGAGCCGATCTTCGCCAGCATCGCGATCATCGGCATCGGGTTGATCGGCTCGTCGATCGCGCATGCCGCGCGGCAGATGAACCTCGCCGGCCGGATCGTGCTCGCCGATCGCGACCCGGAGGTGCGCGCCCGCGCCCGCGAACTCGGCCTCGGCGACAGCGTCGCGGAGACGGCGAGCGAGGCGGCCTCTGGAGCCGATTTCGTCATCCTCTGCGTCCCCGTCGGCGCCTGCGCGGCTGTGGCGGCAGAGATTGCGGCTGCGCTGAAACCCGGCGCTATCGTCTCCGATGTCGGCTCGGTGAAGAATGCGGTGGTGGAGGCGGTGCAGCCGCAGCTGCCGGCCGGCGTCGCCTTCGTCCCGGCCCACCCTGTCGCGGGCACCGAGAACTCCGGCCCTGATGCCGGCTTTGCCAGCCTCTTCCTCAATCGCTGGTGCATCCTGACCCCGCCGGAGGGCACCGCGCCTGCGGCCATTGCCGCGACACGCCAGTTCTGGGAAGGCATGGGCGCGCTGGTCGAGATCATGACGCCGCAGCATCATGATCTGGTGCTGGCCGTCACCAGCCATCTGCCGCACCTCATCGCCTATAACATCGTCGGCACGGCCGAGGATCTGGCGGCGGTGACGCAATCCGAGGTGATCAAGTTTTCGGCCGGCGGCTTCCGCGACTTCACCCGCATCGCCGCATCCGACCCGACCATGTGGCGCGACGTGTTCCTGCACAACAAGGACGCGGTGCTGGAGATGCTGGGCCGGTTCAGCGAGGATCTGTCCGTGCTGACGCGCGCGATCCGCTTCGGCGATGGCGAAACCCTGCACCGCCACTTCACCCGGACCCGCGCCATCCGCCGCGGCATCGTCGCGCTCGGCCAGGAAAAGCCGGAGACGGAGAAGCTGCGCAAGCCGTGAAGCCCTGAGATCGGCATGCGAGACCGGCGCGTGCGCCTTGCCGATACCGCGCGTGCGCCTTGCCAAGACCGGCGCGTGTGCCTTGCCAAGAATCCGGATGGCTGGTACAGGCTCCCCGCGTCGCCGCTTTAGCTCAGCTGGTAGAGCACCTCATTCGTAATGAGGGGGTCGGGGGTTCGAATCCCTCAAGCGGCACCACTCTCCTTTCAAAATCATCTCAAGAGCCTGTTCGCGCCCAGCGCCGCACAGCTCAACGACCGCCGACACCGCGCCTCGAACGTGGCGCGCGGGCGCGTCTCACAGCGTCTGCGTGACTTTCCTGAGATGAGGCGGCCTGTCAGGGTCTAGCCCGCGAGCCGCGGCGAGAGCCGCGATGCCTCCGTAGAAGGCCCGCGCCTGCACGAGCGGAGCCAGTGCAGCAGGGACATCGGGCGGCATAGGCAGCGCTGTGGCGGCCTCTGCCCTCGCGCCGGCATAGCTGATGTCGGCGCCCAGCTTTGCGAAGGTCGCCGCAATGGACAGCGTGCTCTCGCTGCCCTCATCAGCCGGATCGAGCACCAGCACGGGAAAGCCAGGGCCTACCAGGGCCATCGGCCCATGCAGAACTTCCGCCGCGCTGAAGGCCTCGGCATGGATGCGGCAGGTCTCCTTGAACTTCAGCGCCATTTCCTGCGCGATGCCCAGTCCGTATCCGCGGCCGATGACGTAGAGGCTCGAGGCCTGTTTCAGAGATGCAAGCGGCCTCGACCAGTCGCAGGCGCCGGCGTCGGTCAGCAAGCGCGGCGCCCGCTCGAGCGCCGACAGCAGCGCCGGGTCCTCGCTCCAGGCTGCGCCGAGATGAAGCAACGCGAGGCAAGTCGCGAGGAAGCTTTTGGTCGCCGCGACGCTTGTCTCGGAGCCGGCATGGAGCGGCACCAGCACGTCGACAAGATCGGCCAGTGGCGGACGCCTCGTCATTGACGAAGCCGACCACGAGCGCGCCGCCGCGCTTGGCCGCTTCGGTCAATCGCAGCGCATCGGGGCTGCGGCCGGATTGCGAGACGGCGATGAAGAGCGCGCCCGACAGATCGATCTCGCCGCCATAGATCGAGGCGAGGCTGGGGCCGAGCGAGGCGACGGGCAGCCCGAGCGTGCGCTCGATCAGGTATTTGCCATAGGTCGCGGCGTGGTCGGACGAGCCGCGCGCGCAGGTGACGACGAAAGCCGGCGGTCTGCGGCGCAGGCGGTCGGCCAAGCCGCTCATCGTCTCGGCGTTCGCCGCAAACTGGGCGGCGGCGATGTCGGCCGCTTCTGCAGCTTCGCGGGTCAGGATGGCTTCAGGCATCGAGGGGATGATGGTCCGCGAGCAAGGTCTGGCTGATCGCGGCGACGCGCTCGCGCGATCGAGCCGTATGCCCGCGCCACCGACGCCCTGAACGGAGAGCGTGCCGCACGCGATGCCCTGCGCCAGCGCGCGAGCCGGCGCGCGGTCTCGCGAGCCAGGCGGCCAGGAAACCGGCGTTGAAGGCATCCCCTGCGCCCGTCGTGTCGAGAACCTGCCCGTCCCGGGGCGCAGGCAGCTCAAGGCTGAGATCGCGCTGGTAGAGCCGCGCGCCTTGCCGCGCCATCCTTGATGACGACGACGGGAAAATGCCGCGCGAGCCGCCGGCCGGCCTGGTCGAGGTTCTCGCAGCCCGGCGATGGCGCGGGCCTCGGCGGCATTGGGCAGGAAGATATCGACACGCCGGCGCACGCTCGATCAGATCGGGCGTCGCGGATCAGGCTTCGTCCCAGCTCGGATCGAGCGAGACGGTGAGGCCGGCGCGCTTGGCGGCGGTCACCAGTTCCGGGATCTCGGCGAGCGTTGCGAATTCGGCGATGTGGAGGTGGCGCGCGGCAGGATCGGCGAGCGCCATGCGTCCAGCGATGGCGGGACGCGCCGAGCCGGCGCGGCGGGAGAGAAAGGCGCGCTCGCCACCCTCGACCATGACCACAGTCGGCTGCGGGCCAGCGTCATCGGCATGTTCAAGCCAGCGCAGATCGACGCCGCTCTCGGCGCAGCGCCGGCGCGATCGCCTGCGAGAGCGGGTCGAGGCCGATGCGCGACGAGCAGCGCGACCGGCGCGCCCAGGCGGCCAGATGCGCCGCCGTGATGAAGCCGCCGCCGCCCGGCACAACCGAGACTTCGCTCGCAAAGCGCTCTTCGCCCAGGCGCGGCATAGCCGCCGAGGCCGCGGAACACGAGGTCGCAATAGAGCCGCCCGATGCTGAGGACGAGATCGACGCGTCCGCGCTCATAGCGCGCGCTCGCTCGCGGCGTCGAACAAGGTCAGCGCCGAGAGCGGCGCGCCGAGGCGCACCGCTCCGCCCACGGCGGGCGGCGTCTTGGCGGACGCCGAGGCAAGGATCAGCCCTCCGCCGATGCTCGACATGCACGAAGGTCTCCGAGCCCAGCGGCTCGATCGACGGCGACGGTTCCGGCTCAGCATGAGGTCGGCGGTCTCGCCTCCGGCCAGCACGCGCAGCTCCTGCGGCCGCACGCCGACCAGGACGCGCGGCGGCGCATCCCCAAGCCGGGCAGGCAGGACGCATGGGCTTTTCGCCAAGTGCCAGGGTCGTGGCGCCGCCCGCGGTCACTGCCTGTGCCGGCAGCATGTTCATCGTCGGGCGAGCCGATGAAGCGGGCCGTGAAGACGTCGGCCGGGTTTTCGTAGAGCTCCATCGGCGCTGCCGACCTGCAGGATGCGGCCGTCGCGCATCACCACGATGCGGTCGGCCATGCGTCATCGCCTCGACCTGGTCGTGGGTGACGTAGACGATGGTGGTGCCCGAGCCGCTGGTGCAGGCGCTTGATCTCGAGCCGCATCTGGGCGCGCAACTGCGCGTCGAGGTTGGACAGCGGCTCGTCGAACAGGAAGGCCGCCGGATCGCGCACCATGGCGCGGCCGATGGCGACGCGCTGGCGCTGGCCGCCGGAGAGCGCCGACGGGCCGGCGCTCGAGCAGCGCCTCGAGCCCGAGGATGCGCGGCGGCCTCCTCGACGCGCTGGCTGCTTCTCGGCCTTGTCGAGCTTGGCGCGTGTAGAGCCCGAAGCCGATGTTCTGCGCCGACGGTCATGTGCGGATAGATCGCGTAGTTCTGGAACACCATGGCGATGTTGCGCTCCTTCGGCTCGAGCTCGTTGACCACCTCGCCCGCCGATCGCGATCGTGCCGCCGTCGATGTCCTCCAGCCCGGCGATCATCCGCAGCGTCGTCGACTTGCCGCAGCCCGAGGGGCCGACGAAGCACGACGAACTCGCCGTCCTGCGATCGTCGAGGTCGATGCCGTGGACGACCTGCGTCTTGCCGTAGCGCTTGACCAGGTTCTGAAGCTCGATCGTCGGCCATCAGGCGCGCTCCCATCAGGGCATCGAAACGGCCGTCGAGTTCGGCCCGCGCCGTCGGCTTCGCGCGCGGCGATCGCGGCCGCGCGCTCGGCTCGATCGCGGCGAGCTCGTCGCGATAGCCCGCGATGCGCCGCGTCCAGCGCCGCCGGCGCCGGCCCGCCGAAGCGGTCGCGCACGGCAACGAAATGCTCGGGCGAAACGACCTCGGCGAATTCGGCCGGCGTCGAGCGCCGGGCTCGCGGCCGGTCGCTGGCTGGAACGCCGCGCGAAGGGCGCGTAGCCGTCGCGCGGCGAGGTCGCCATCGACCGCGACCACGGCGCGCGCGACGTCGGCCGCGATCTCGTGCGCCTGCGCGGAACGACAGGCCCTCGCCGCGCACCAGCGTGTCGGCGAGTTCGGTGATGGTGATGCAGGAGCGGCGGATGTTCTCGGCGCACGCGCCGGTCGTCGACGCTGATGCGCCGGCAGCAGCGCCGCCAGCAGGTCGAGCACGCGCCCGCCGGTCGCGAAGGCCTGGTAGCCGGCCTGCTGGGTCTCGCCCTCGCTGTCGTTCATGTCGGTGAAGGGCGTGTTGTGCATGACGTCGAGCATGGCGCGCGCCCGGCCGACGGTCTGGCGACGCGAGATGGCGCAGATGCTCGATCGGCACCGGGTTGCGCTTCTGCGGCATGATCGAGGAGATCTGCACGAAGGCGTTGGGCACGTAGAGCTGGCCGACCTCGAAGCTCGTCCAGAACTGCAGGTCCTGGATCGGCCGCCCGAGATGCAGGAACAGCAGCTCGAGCGCGCTGATAGGTCGCGGTGATGTAGTCGACCGCGGCGATGCAGCCGTAGGAATTCTGCAGCGGCGCGGCAAAGCCGAGCAGATGCGCGACGCGGGCGCGGTCGATCGGGAAGCCCGAGGTGGTGATCGCGGCCGCGCCCATCGGCGACAGGTCGACGAGCTCGCGCGCCTGCGTCGAGCCGCTCGATGTCGCGCAGCAGCACCTCGATGGCGGCGCGCGAGATAATGCCCGAAGGTCGTCGGCTGCGCCGGCTGGCCGTGGGTATAGGCGACGATCAGCGTGCGCTTTCTCGCGCTCGGCCAGCGTCGAGCGCGGCGTCGATGCAGCGCGCGCAGCTTGGCCGCAGCAGCGCGGTCGATGCTTCGGCTTCAGCGCCGAGCTTGAACAGCGTGTGGTCGATGTCGTTGCGCGAGCGGCCGGTGTGCAGGCGGCCGGCCAGGTCCGGCCCGAGGCGCGTCTTCAACTCCGCTCTCGATCAGGAAGAAGAAATCCTCGACCTCGCCGGTATAGGTCAGGGCGTCGCAGGATCGAGCTCGCGCGTCGATCGCCTCGAGCGCCCGCGCGATGCGGCCGGCCTGCGTCGCGCCGGCAGGATGCCGGTCTCCGCCAGCATCACGAGATGGGCGCGGTCGATGGCGCGGAAGCCCTCGACATGATGGGTCTTCGCGCCGTCGAAGAGCGGCCGCAGCACGGTCTCCTTGTAGACCGGATCGGGAAAGACGCGTGCGTGTCGGCAGGCCGGGGTCTTGCGTCATGGCTCAGCCCTTCAGCCCGGCCAGCATGACGCCGCGCACGATGTAGCGCTGCAGCACCAGGAACACGATCAGGGTCGGCAAGCGTCGCCAGCGCCGCGCCGGTCATGATCATCTCCCACTGGATCGTGCTGCTCGACCGCGAAGCTCGAGAGGCCGACGGGCAGCGTGTAGAGTTCGCTTGCTGGTGGTGACGATCAGCGGCCAGATGAACGCCGTCCAGTTGCTCAGGAAGGTGAAGATCGCGAGCGCCGAGAGCGCCGGCGTCACCAGCGGCATGCGCGATCGCCACCAGATCGCGAACTCGTTGAGCCCGTCGATCCGCGCGGCTTCGAGGAAATCGTTCGGGCACCGTCTCGAAGAACTGCTTCATCAGGAAGGTGCCGAAGGCCGTCATCATGCCGGGGAACATGATGCCCCAGTAGCTGTCGAGCCAGCCGAAGTTGCTTGGCCATGACGTACCAGGGGATGACCAGCATCTCGGTCGGGATCATCAGCGTCGAGAGGATCGCGAGGAAGACGAGATAGCGGCCGCGGAACTGGAACTTGGCCAGCGTGTAGCCGACGAGGCTGTCGAAGAAGACGTTCGACAGTGTCACCACCGTCGCGATGCAGCAGCGAATTCAGGAACCAGCGCAGGAAGCGGCCGTCGGAGAGCACCTCGACGTAGTTGTCGAGCGTCGGATGCGCCGGCAGGATCAGGCGCAGGTCGTAGACCTCCGACGCGTCCTTCAGCGAGGTCGAGAACATGAAGGCAAGCGGCGTCGACCATGAGCAGGCCGCCGCCGAGCAGCAGCAGCCAGGCGATGATGCGGCCGGGCTGAAGCCGGCCCGGCATGAGTGCGGAGCAGGGCGCTCATCAGCGGTCCCTCAGCAGGCGCAGCTGCAGCAGCGAGACGACGAGCAGCACGAGGAACAGGACGACGGTCTGCGCCGCCGCATAGCCCATCTCGAAGGATGAGAAGGCCGTCTGGTAGATCATCAGCACCAGCGGCTTGGTCGCATTGAGCGGCCCGCCGGGATCGTCGGTGGTCATGTTGTAGACCTGGTCGAAGATGCGCAGGAAGCCGATCGAGGAGAAGACGACCAGGAAGACGATCGTCGGCTTGAGCAGCGGCAGCGTGATCCGGCGCAGGATCGTCCAGTCGCGAGACGCCGTCGATCCGCGCCGCCTCGTAATAGGTCGTCGGGATGGCGCGCAGCCCCGCGAGGAAGATGACGATCTGGAAGCCAAGCCCCGCCCAGATCGCGGGCGCCAGCACCGAGGGCAGCGCCTGCGTCGGTCGAGCGCAGGAAGGGCTGCTGCGGCAGGCCGATACGCCGACAGCACGTCGTTGATCAGGCCGATCGGCACGGGCTGGTAGAACCAGCGCCACACCCAGGCCATCGCCGCGGCCGTCGTCAGGAAGGGCAGGAAATAGAGCGCCCGGATGAAGCCGTGCATGAAGCGCACGCGGTCGAGATGATAGGCGATGGTGAAGGACAGCAGCAGGCTGACCGGCGTGCCGATCAGCAGATAGAGCGAAGGTGTTGCGGAAGACCTGCCAGAACAGCGGATCGCGCGAACAGCCGCCGGTAATTCTCCAGGCCGACGAAGTCGGGGCTTCGCAGCAGGTTCCAGTTGGTGATCGAGATGTAGAAGGCCTCGATGGTCGGGTAGAACCGGATCAGCGCGTAGAACAGGATCGGCACGGCCAGGAAACGCCCAGGCCCAGACAACCTGCTTCTGGCGGAGCGTCAGCCCGCCCCAGAAAGGCCGCCGGCGGCGGTCGCGGGTCGCG
The DNA here is from genome assembly GCA_963759925.1 of uncultured Alphaproteobacteria bacterium. Classification (GTDB taxonomy): domain Bacteria; phylum Pseudomonadota; class Alphaproteobacteria; order Rhizobiales; family Beijerinckiaceae; genus Allobosea. Next base: position 367,154 of record CAVXBE010000009.1, on the reverse strand, counting down.
CAGCTGCGATCGGCGTCGGTCCGTCGGTCACTGACGGTCCGTCGGGTGACGGCTTCTTGGCGCTGGTATCGCGCGTCGAGGATCGCCTGCTCGGCCTTGGCCGCCTCGGTCGAGCGACGCCTTGGCGTCCTGGTTCTGGATCAGCACGCGGTTGACCATGTCGATGCGCGACCTGGCGCTGGCCCGTCTCGTCGACGAACAGCGTGGCGTGGGAATAGTCCAGCGCCTTCAGGAACGGCCCGTAGATCGGGTCGGCTCAGGTTCTTCTCGGTTTCGGCGGCGGCCTTGCGCCGGCCGGCAGTTCGCCGACGGTCTCGAGCCAGAGCTGCATCGCCTCGGGCGAGGTGACGAAGGCCAGGAACTTCTTGGCGGCCTCGAGCTTCTCGCCCGTCGGCCTTGGTGGTGATGGCGTTGGCCCAGTAGCTGGCGTAGTTGCGACCGCATGCCGTCGGCGTTGGCCGGCAGCTCGGCGACGCCCCATTCGAAGGCCTTGATCGTGCCGAAGGCGCCGAGGCGGAAGGTGCCGTCGATGGTCATGGCGGCGCGGCCGGCGCGGAACGCCGCCTGGCCCTTCGTCCATGAAGCCGGCCTGGCCGACCTTATGGACTGCGTCTGCAGGTCGGTGTACCAGTTCAGCGCCTTGGCGCCGGCCTCGCTGTCGTAGGCGACCTTGCGTGTCGTCGTCGCTATAGGGCACGCCGCCGTTCTGGCGCACCAGCACCTCGCGCCACCACTGATGGTCCTGGCCGGGGAAATCGAGCGTGATGCCGGCCGAGAGCATGTTGCCGGCGCCGTCCCGCTTGGTCGTCTTCTTGGCGGCATCGCGAGCAGTTCGTCGAGCGGTCTGCGGCGGCTTGGCGGGATCGAGGCCGGCCTCCTGGAACAGCTTCTTGTTGTAGAACAGCGCCAGCGAGCGCACCGCGGTCGGCAGGCCGTAATACTCGCCGTCGCGCTTCATCGCGCGAGACGATCGGGAAGAAATCCTTCTCGATCATCGCGGTCGGGAAGGCGTCGCGCGGCAGCGGCTGGATGAACTTGGCGCCGACGAAATTGTCGAGCCAGCCGTAGAAGAGCTGCACGACGTCGGGCCCCTGGCCCGGCCGGCATCGCGGCCGCGATCACCTTGGTCTGGTAGTCGGCATAGGGGAAGGTCGTCTGCTTGACCTTGATGGTCGGGTTGGCCGCCTCGAACGCTTGATCAGCTCGTTCATCGCCTTGACGCGGGTGTCGAAGACGTACTGCCAGTATTCGATCTCGACCGTCTGGGCCTTTGCGCCGGCGATCGCGCCGACCGAGACCATCAGACCCAACAGCATTCCGCGAAAGCCGCGCATGACCCACTCCTTGCTCTGGCGTCGTCCTAACCCTGCCCTCGCCATTGCGTACGGCAATCAGGACCTACAATCCTGAAGCTCACTCGCTCATCGCCTCCCTGTCAACCGATTAAATCACTTGAGTTGAATTAATAGTCGGAGCAGGTTTTTCCTCTGCGAAAGGCGCGGCAGCCCGAGCCTTCTTGTCCCAAGGCCTTGTCGCCCATGCCTCACCGTCGCCCGCCTCCCTCTCGCAGCGCCCCTGTCGGTACCAATCCGGAGCGGACGCGCCGACATAATCGCCGTGTCGTGCTGGAAACGGTGCGCCAGCATGGCCTGCTCGGGCGGTCCGATATCGCGGCACTGACGCGGCTGACCGCTCAGGCTGTCTCGAACATCGTGGCGGAGCTTGTCGAGGAAGGCTTCCTGATGGAGCAGGGGCGCCGACGCACGGCGCGCGGGCAGCCGCCAAAGGAGCTCGCGGTCAACCCGGACGGGGGCATGACAGCGGGGATGGAGATCGCGACCGATCACATCACGACCGTGCTGGTTGATCTGAAGGGCCAGATCCGGGCGCAGCGCCGTGTCCCGCTGAGCGAGGGGATGGAAGCATCGTGCAGGCTCGCAGCCACCGAGCTCGCCCAGATCCGCGGCGCCGCGGGCCTGCCCAGGCGCCTTCTCGGTTGCGGGGTGGTGATGCCCGGCCCCTTCGAGGTCGAGGGCATGAACTCGGTCGGCTCCTCACCCTTGCCGGGCTGGGCCGGACCGGATGCCGAGCAGCGCCTGACCGAGGCTCTCGGGACGCCGGTGATCATCGAGAACGACGCCACGGCTGCGGCAGTGGGCGAGCATCTCCACGGGCTCGGACGCAATCTCAGACATTTCTGCCAGATCTATTTCGGCACGGGCCTCGGGCTGGGCGTCATCGTCGCCGGCCAACCCTATCGCGGCGCTTTCGGCAATGCCGGTGAAATCGGGCATATCCCGGTGGTGGCGCAGGGCCTCGCCTGCGCCTGTGGCCAACGCGGCTGCCTGGAACGCTACGCCTCGATCCACGCACTGATCGAGACCTTACGTGCCGCCGGTAACGCCAATGCCGGGCCTGACGAGATCACGCGGCTGCACGCGCAAGGGCACCCGGTCCTGCTTAAATGGATTGCGGCGGCTGCGGGATTGCTCGCGCCTGTCGTTGCTATGCTGGAGAACCTGTTCGACCCTGAGACGGTGATTATCGGCGGCGGCATGCCCGACGACGTCATCGATGCGCTCATCGCCGCGATGGCGCCCTTGCCGATCTCCGTCGCCAACCGGCCAGGCCGGACGATCGCACGAGTCCAGCGCGGCGCCACCGGGCGCCTGACGGCAGCGCTGGGCGCGGCGGCGCTGCCTCTGCTCGATACGATGACGCCAAAACTCGACCGCGTGGCTGTGCTTCAGGAACACCAGATCTCAGATGGATCGGCGCCCGCTGCCTGATCCCCGCCCGATGGCTCGGCCTGTTACGATGTGCCGGCGTAAACGGGTCGAGCCCGCTCGACCCCATTCATTTCCGGATCAAGATGGTGACGCGGCGGTTCAGTTGCCGGCCATCAGGATTGTCACTCCCGTCCGCCATGCGGTTGGGAGCAACCGGATTGCGAGCGCCGAAGCCTGCAGCGTTCAGGATTTTGGCCGCGATGCCTTCTCGCGAGACCAGCCAGGTTTTGACCGCATTGGCACGTCGCTCGGACAATTTCTGATTATACGCCTCAGAGCCCAGCGCATCGGTATAGCCTTGGACAGTCACCTGGCCACGCGCCTTGGCCCGGATGATCGTCGCGAGCTCCTGCAACACAGCTTTCGCTTCCAGACGCAGTTCCGCCTTGTCGAAGTCGAACAGCACGTCGGCCGGCAGGGTCACTTCGATCGTCGTCGGCGTCTCGTTCTGCAGGAGGGCGCTTGGAAACGTGATGCTGGTGGACGGGAAGCTCATCGGAGCGGAGCGAAAAACGATCTCACTGCTACGAAAAGTGGGTGAGGGCGCCGACTGGGCCATTGCGAAAGAAGATTGAAGCAGCAGGACCGATGCCAGGCCTGCCCAGCGCAGCCAGCTACGCGAGGCAATCAAGCTAGCGAACATCGATCGGTATCCCTGTGATCAGATCGACCTGTTCGTAAAACTGGATGTTGATTGTCTTTGTTGTCGCCGGCGGGGCGCCAAATATGGCGTAACATGAGGTTGTCTTGCCCGCCTGCGTTGAGCAGCTCGATCCCGAAATGCCCGGCGTGTAGCTGCGCCGACCGGCAAGGTCGATCAGGCGAATGTTGTCGACCACCATGCTGTAGCTGCTGCTGCCTTCGTTCGTCACTTGAAGGCGCAGGGTCAGAGTGTCGGCTTCAGTCCGCTTCAGCGATGTGATGTCAATCCGAACATCGGGGGCGGCGCCCTTGACACTCGCCAATGGCTTATCCTGTGCCGTGGCGACACTTGCCGCCATGAGCGATCACCAACCCGGTCAACGTCGCGAGCTTTTGGCTGCTCGACCTTGTCTTCCACGCCATCACACCGTCCCTCGCTTGCCGGCATCTGCATCGGCTTGGTTATAGTTCAGCGAAAATACCAGCCGATAGCAAGTATTGACCTGCAGTCGAAGGGGTACTTCGAGCCTTCAAGTTCAATTGTGGTGGGTCTATCGTCCGGCATGGCTGGTACACGCGATTCGCCACTGGCGTTCCAGAATGCAGCAGAACTCGGAGACTGGCTGGAGGCCCACCATCAGACGGCCTCCGAGCTGTGGGTGCGTGTTTTCAAAGCAGGCGTCGGAACAGCCTCAGTCACCTGGACGGACTGTGTTGTCGAAGCCATCCGCTTCGGCTGGATCGATGGACAGAAACGGTCGCTCGATGACATCTCGTTTCTGCAACGGCTAACGCCCAGAAAGAAAAACTCCAGCTGGTCGGCCAAGAATTGCGCCCACGCCACGGCTCTTATCGAACACGGTCGGATGAGCGCGGCCGGACGGCTGCATGTCGAAGCCGCGAAGGCCGACGGACGATGGGCCAACGCCTACGCTGGCTCAGCGACGATGACGATCCCGCAAGACTTCTTGGACGCGATAGAAACAACGCCGAACGCCAAGGCGTTCTTCCAAACTCTGGACCGCAAAAACCTCTACGCGATCTATTACCGCATTCAGACAGCGAAGAAGCCTGAAACCCGGTCGAAACGGTTGGCGCAAATCATTGCCCAGCTGGAGCGTGGTGAGACGTTCCACTGAGCGTACCTTTCGGAGCTTCGCTCACAGCCGCATTCCGCCATCGACTGCGAGTTCGGCTCCGTTGATGTAGGCCGCCCTCCGGCTTGGCACAGCAGCAGCGCCAGCCCGGCGCAATCTGCGGGGCCACCGATCCGCCCCAGCGGGATGCGCTCCAGGGCCAAAGCTTCGCGGCCGGGTTGTTCCAGGATCGGCGCTGTTGCGATCGGTCCGGATGGCTCCGGGCTTGGATGACGTTCAGGGTGATGTCCGGGAGCCCGCAGGGTGCGGGCCAGCGTCAGGATCATGCTGGTCTGCGCTGCCTTGGTCGCGGCGTAATAGAGACAATCGGCATTCGCCCTCTGCTCCTGCACCGAGCCGATGGCGATGACGCGCCCAAAGCCCGCGGCTGATCATCCCCGGCAGGAAAGCCTGGAGCAGCCGTGCGGAAGCGTGGACATTGACCTCGCTCTGCAGGGCGATGGCTTCGTCGCTGAGCGTGTCCCAGGTTTGGCGGATCTCGACCGACGCGCAGAGCACGAGGATGTCCGGTTCGCGCCCGGCAGCTCGCAGTTCGGCCAGCATTTCCGAGGGAGCCGATGGCTTGGCGAGGTCGTGGATCAGCGCGGTCGCGGAGCCGCCGGCCGCCGACAAGGAGCGTGCAACCGCTTCGGCATGCGCATCGCGATCATGCACAATCACCTCCGCGCCGGCTTCCATGAGGCGTGTCGCGATCGCCAGCCCGATCCCGCGCGCCGCGCCGGTGACGAGCGCGACGCGGCCGGTCAGCGGCCCCCCTATCATCCGAGCAGCGGCTTCACGCGCTTCACGGCGTCGTCCATCGCCTGCTGCGGCGGCTTGATGCCGAGCACGGCGGCCTGCGTTTCCTCGATGAAGATGTCATGAGCGCGGGCCTGCTCATCGAAGGCCGGCAGATGGATGCGGGCGGCCTTCAGCGCAGCTGCCTCATCGGCGGCATAGGGCATGGCGGCCTTGAGCTTCTCGTCGGCATAGGTGGAGATCCGCACGGGGCCGTTGCCGTTTAGCGCCATCGCGGTCGTCCCCGCTTTCGAGGACAGCGCCCGGATGATCTCCCAGGCGAGGGGCTTCTGCTTGGCGTTTCTTCGGGATCACCAGCGACCAGAACTCGACAGTCGGCGCGAAAGCGACCTTGCCGACGAGGTCGGCGGCCATCGGCGGCAGCAGCGACTTGAACCGCCCTGCATATTTGCCCTTGGCCGGATCATTATATGTGACGAGCCTGGCGAAGGGGTTGATCGTCATCGCGGCGCGGCCCTGCTGCATCGCAGGTGGTGATCTCCTCATTGTTCACGGTGGCGAAATTGCGCGGCAGCACGCCCGCCTTGTAGAGCTCCGCAAGCACGGTCAGCGCCTTGACCATGGCGGGCTCGTCGGCGACGAGCTTGCCGTCGCTGGTCATGTAATCGCCGCCCAGGCAGCGGGCGAGCGTCAGGAAATTCGAGGCGAAGACGGCGGTGAAGGCGAGCCCGTACACCTGCGTGCCGTCATCGCGCTTGAAAGTCAGCTTGCGCGCGACCTCGATCAGCTCCTCGAAGGTCGTCGGCAGCTTCGAAACGCCGCGCTCTTCAAGCAAGGCCTCGTTGTAGATCAGAGCGTTGGTGGCATGGCGAACGGGGATGCCGTGCAGAGCGCCATCGAGCTTCAGCGGGGCCAGCAGACCTGGCGCAAAATCGTCGAAGGCTTCGATCGGAGCCTGCTTCTGCAGCGCATCGAGCGGCTCGAACAGCTTGAGATTGCGCGGCACGGCGCGGCCGTTCAGCAGATAGGCGACGTCAATCGAGGTTTCGCCGAGCGTGGCCTCGCGCAGCAGCCGCTCATGGATGGCGTTGACGTCGCCGAAGGTCACCCAGTTGACGGTGGCGCCGGACGCTTTGCGCCAGGCTTCGGTCGCATCGCCTCCCGGGCCGGTCGTTGCCGAGGTCTGGTGGACTCGGTGGCCCAGCGCGGTGACGTCGTTGCCTGCGCGCGGACGGAGTCTGGGAAGATAAAGTGACGCTGCGGCGCTACCGGCCAGCAGGCCAAAATGGCGGCGGGACATGATGCTGGGCATGGCATTTTCTCCGTGGGTTCTCGCGCTGTCGCCGCGTGGTGCAAGGGTCGGCGTCAGGCGGGCAGCAGCGGCTGGACCCGCTTGACCAGCGAGGCCATGGCCTCCTCCGGCGTCTTCATGCCGAGCACGGCGGCTTCGGCCTCTTCCTTGAAAAAGTCGCCGGCGCGCGCCGCCTCGTCGAAGGCCGGCAGCGGCACGCGGGCGACCTTGAGCACCTTCAGCTCCTCGGCGGCGTAGGGCACCGTCTTGCCGAAAGCCTCGTTCGGCATAGGTCGAGGCGCGCACCGGGCCGTTGCCGTTGAGCGCCGCCTTCAGCGTCGCCTCCTTGGAGACCATCGCCTTGATGAAGCTCCAGGACAGGTCCTTGCGCTTGGCATTCTTCGGGATGACGAGACCCCAGAACTCGACCTTGGCGGGCGCGGCGGCATATTTGGACGCCAGCGTCTGGGAGGCCGGCACGGCGATCGTCTTGATCTTGCCGGGGAATTTTGACTTCTGCGGATCGTTGTAGATCCGGTTGCGGCCCATGCTCTGCAGGCTCATCGCGGCGCGGCCGGTCTGCATCCAGACATTCACGTCCTCGGGCGAGAGCGTCGCAAAATTGCGCGGAAAGGCTCCGGCTTCGAAGAGGGCGCGCAGCAGCTTGATCGCGTTCAGCATGGGCGGCTGATCCGCGACGCATTTGAAATCAGGCGTGATGAAGTCGCCGTCCCAGGCGCGGGCCAGATCGATCACATTCGGATAGGTCACGCCCGGCATGCACAGGCCGACGACGGCGGTCCCATCGCTGCGCCGATAGGTGCAGGCGCGGGCGATCTCGATCATCTCCTCGATCGTCGCCGGCGGCTTGTGAAAAGCCCTTTTCCGCCAGCAGCTCCTCATTGTAGTGCAGGCCCGAGGAAGCGTGGCGGAAGGGGATGGCGAGCTGCTTCCCGCCGACCTTCATGCCGTCCATCAGGCCGGGAAAGATATCGGCAGCGTCTTCGATCGGGTCCGCCTGAAGTACTCGTCCAGCGGTTCGAACAGGTTGCGCGGCGCGCGGTATGACCTGCGTGTTCAGCACGAAGCCGACATCGACGCTCGATTCCGACAGGCTGGCCTCGCGGAACAGGCGCTCCTGCAACGGGCCGGTGTCGAACGTCGTCCATTGAACGGCAACGCCGTTCTTCTGGGCCCAGTCCTTGGTGATGTCACCGCCCTGCGCTCCGGTCGAGACCGTCTGCATGACGCGGTGGGCGAACACGTTCAACGGCGCCGCCTGCACTCAGGGCCTGCTCCGAGCCGAGCCCGGCGACGCTCAGGCCCGCGATGCCGGCGAGAAGCTGCCTACGGTCGAGTCCTGTCGTTGTGATCATGGTCACCCTCCCGGAGTGTTGCGAGTTCCGCAATGGCGGCTTCAGCCGCTTCGAAATGCTTGTTCATGGCAATGGCGGCCGCACTGGCATCGCCGGCGCGGATGGCGTCGACGACGCGGACATGGCGCTGATAGGTCTTTCGCCAGTCCGCAGCGGTGCGTGCCTCGCGTGAGTTGAAGATTTCCATGACCTCGCGGATCACCGGCCGCAGGCCCCTGATCTGGAAGTCGCAGCAGGCGATTGCCCGAGGAAGCTGCAACGGCTTCATGGAAATCGAGATCGGCCTCGATCCAGCGGGGCACGTCGCCGAGCGCCGCCTCCATGCGCGCGAGGATGAAGTCGAGGCGCTCGACATCGGCGTCCGTGCGGCGCGCGGCGCTATGAGCGGCGATCGGCGGCTCGAGGATGCGACGCAGCTCCACCGCTTCGGTCAGGCCGTCTTGCTGACCGCGCACGGCGAAGCGGAAGAACCGGTCGAGCGGACTGGCATCGAGCGCCTGCACGCGCGTCACCTTGCCCTGCTGGATATGGACCACGCCCATCGCCGCGAGCTGGCGGATGGCTTCGCGCGCGATCGGCTTGCTGACGCCGAAGGAGGCCGCGATCCGGCTTCGGAGGGCAGGGCGTCACCGGGCTTCAGCCGCCCGTCATGGATCGCCTGAGTAATGCGCGCGATCAGCGCGTCGCCGAGCCGCGTCGGCACGACGTCCAGTCCAGCCGAAAGGGTCGTCGTCGATACGGCGCAGAGGCTGTTCGCCGGTGCATGACATTGTCCATAAGCGATGATTGACAGAAGCCGCTGAAGTTTGCAACTGATCAACCTATCAGATAAGTTGATGTCCAGTTGGATCCGGCGAGAGACCCAGTAGCCGCATGACCGGCCCGCACGCATTGTCAGCAGTCGATGAGCCATCCGCTGCGCGCCACGCTGCCAAAGGTCCAGCGCACCTCGCAGGGCGACTACCCGGCGATCGAGATCGTCGTCGTCGAGGTCGACGACCAGCGACGGCGCTGGTCGGCTTTCGGCGAGGCTCTGGCCCGGCGCGGGGCCGCCGGTTATGCACGGCTCATCGACGAGGTGCTCGCGCCAAGCACTGATCGGCCATGATCCCGCCGACCGGCGCGCCCTTTGGAAAGCGATGCGCGGCGCGCTCTCCGGTCGGCCCGGCGGGCAACTGGTCGAGGCGATTGCCGCCATCGATATCGCGCTCTGGGACATTGCGGGGAAGGCAGCCGGCACGCCCATTCACAAGCTGCTCGGCGGGATCGGGCGGACGGAGGTCGCCGCCTATGCCTCCTCGATCAACTGGCTCGATGACGCCACTGTCGAGGCCGAAGTCTCATCGGCCCTGGCGGCCGGGTTCCGCGAGATCAAGGTCAAGCTCGGGCATCCGTTGAAGGACGCGATCGCGCGGGCAAAGCTGATCCGCAAGCTGGCGGGTGACGATATCGCTCTCTATGTCGATGCCAACTGGGCCTATGACGTCGATGACGCACTGGCCGTCGGCAAGACGCTCTGCGATCTCGGCTACGGCTTCTTCGAGGAGCCGATCGCGCCGCATGATCGCGAAGGGCTATCGCCGACTGGCCCAGCATCTGCCGATCCGGCTCGCCGCCGGGGAAAGCGACTATGTCGCCTCCGAAGCGCTGATGATGCTGCAGGATCGCTCGATCGGCCTGATCCAGCCCGATGTGACGCGCTCCGGCGGCATCACCGAGACCTGGCGCATCGCGGAGCTCGCGGCGAGCTTCAACACCGCCTACGCGCCCCATGTCGGCTGGTCGGGCGCGATCTGCGTCGCAGCTAGCCTGCAACTCGCCGCAGCCGCGGAAAGCTTTCGCACCTTCGAGTGCATGGTCTACGCCAATCCGCTGCGTGACAGCTTCACCCGCCCTGTCGTGGGTGAGGGCTTCCAGCTGGTCGATGGCCGCCTGGCCGTGCCGCAGGGGCCCGGCCTTGGTATCGAGATCGACCGCGAAGCGCTCCAGCGTCACAGGCTCGCCTGATGAGCGTGCGGACGCCCCTCTCGGCTATCGCGCTGGTCGGCCCGGTCCAGCTGATGGTCGGCTGCGTCATCTTCCTGCCGGCGCTCTACGTCTTCTGGCTCAGCCTGAACACATCCTCGTTCGGCCAGGCGCGCAGCTTTGTCGGCCTGGCCAACTACGCGAAGGTCCTCAGCGATCCGTATTTCTGGCGCGCGCTGGTCAACACGGTCATCGTGGTCGCCATCGTCGTGCATGTCGAACTGCTGCTGGGCCTGCTGATGGCCCTGTTCTTCGCCTCGGGCGTGCCCTTCCGGCCGCTGCTGCTCGCGATCGTGCTCGCGCCCTACGCGGTCAGCGAGGTCTCGGCGGTGGTGATGTGGCGCTTCCTGTTCGAGCCGGATGTCGGGATGATGAGCCAGTGCTGGCCTGGCTCGGCCTGCCGCCGATCGACTGGGCGGTGAAGCCCACGCACGGGCTCTTCATGGTCTCGCTGCTCTCGATCTGGCTGCACCTGCCGTTCACCTTCATCATCCTCTACGCGGCGCGGCTCGCGATCCCGGGCGAGCTCTACGAGGCGGGCGCGCATCGACGGCGCCACTGGCTGGGCTGCGTTCCGGCGCATCACCCTGCCGCTGCTGATGCCGGCGATGCTGATCGCGCGCTGTTCCGCTACATCTTCGCCTTCCGCCTGTTCTCCGAGGTCTGGCTGATGACCGGCGGCGGCCCGGCGCGCACGACCGAGGTCGTGGCCGTCTACCTCTATCTCGAAGCCTTCCGCTACAACGCCTTCGGCTCGGCGGCCGCCACCGGCTGGCTGATCGTGCTGGCCTCGCTCCTGCTCGCGCTGGTTTATCTGCGCGGCTCTACCGGGAGATGTTCCGCAAGAATGCCTAAGCTCTCGCTCCCTCGCCTGGTGCTCAAATGGCTCGGCGTCATCATGATCGCCGCCTGGTCGCTGTTGCCGATCGCGCTCATCGTGATGTCGTCGTTCAAGCCGGACCGCGACATCTTCGCGCTCGGCTCGCGCTTCGCCTTCACGCCGACGCTGGCCAACTACGCGCAGCTCTGGAGCCGCTGGGGCGACTTCTTCCACGGCCTCCGCAACAGCCTCCTCGTCACGGCGGGCGCCACGGTGCTCGCGGTCGCTTGTCTCGCTGCTGGCCGGCTTCGCCTATTCCCGCCATCGCCTCCAAGGGTCTGCAGGCGCAGCGCCTTCTTCCTGATCTTCATTCGCCTGATCCCGCCGATCGTGATCACGCTTGCCGCTGTTTCCCGTGGTGAACTGGCTCGGCCTGAACGACACGCACCTCGTCCTGATCGTGCTCTACGCCACCTTCTTCGTCTCGCTCGGCACCATCGTGATGCGCACCTTCATCGACCAGATCCCGCGCGAGCTCGACGAGGCGGCGATGATGGACGGCGCCACGCAGCTGCAGATCCTCTGGCGCGTGATCCTGCCGCTGGCGGCGCAGGGCATGCTGGCGGTTGCGGTCTTCGTCATCGTCTACGCCTGGAACGAGTTCCTGTTCGCCTTCATCTTCACCACCACCAAGGCCAAGACCGCGCCGCTGGTGATCTCGGAGATGATCGGCGCGGTCGACGGCGTCGAATGGGGCGTGCTGTTCGCCGCCTCCACCGTCCAGCTCCTGCCCGTTCTCGCTCTTCGTCATCCTCATGCAGAAGCACCTCGTCGCCGGCCTGACCGCCGGCGCGGTGAAGGGTTAGCGCCATGATCCAGCTCGATGACCTGCGCCGCGCAATCCGCGAGGCCGACCCGCAACTGAGCCGCTTCGACCCGCTGCCGCGCATCATCTGCCTCGACGATTTCGATCGCGGCATGTGCGGCTGGACCCAGCTCGTCGGCAATTACGAGCACTACGCTCGATGCGATGCTGCCCGGCTATGCGCAGCACAGCCACGCCATGCTCTCGACCTTGCCGAACTGGGATTTCGGCATCCATGGCGGCGTCGATGGCTCCTATGCGCTCAAGATCGCGACACGACCCCGGAAGGGGCGCCCAGAATGTCGCCATCAAGCGGCTGACCTTCCGCAAGCGCGGTCCCATCCGCATCGAGGTCTATTTCACCTTCAAGCCGGAGGCGACCGAACTCCAGCTATCGGAGACCGACATCCGCTCCTTCGGCTTTCTCTACGATCTGCAGGTGGGCGATCAGCATGGCGCGGGCGGCGAGCGCGTGATGCCGCATCTGCGCTTCCTCAATGCCGAGAACGGCGAGCATCTGCAGAAGTGGCAATTCAAGCGCAAGACGACGCCGATCCAGCCGATCGGCACCGCCGGCAAGACGATCACGCACTATCATCTCTCGCCCGATGATTGGGAGGACCTGCCGGGCGGCGAGCAGCGGCTCTGCTACAACGAGATCCCGACCAAGGTGAACTGGCACTATCTGCGCTTCGACTTCGACCTCGCCACGATGCAGGCGACGGGCTTCCAGCTGCAACGACCGCGTCTTCGACATCGCCGAGCTATCGAGCCCATCCGCATCCCGGCGATGCGGAATCTCTGGTGCATGCTCAATCTCGGCTTCTTCGCCGAGACCGACACCGACAAGCGCGCCTTCCTCTATCTCGATTCCGTCTGCCTCTCGGGAGATTTCTGATGCTGCCCGAGAACCTCACCGCCGTCGTCGCCCGCAACGAGAGCTGGACGGGCGAAAATGCGACAGAACCCTATGAGGCCGGCTGGGCGCGCGAGGCGATCGTTTTCGTGCGGGCGCTGAAGCCACCGAAGGGGCCGCTGCCGAAGGCGCGCGTCGAGATTTCCGCCGATGGCATGCATTGGGCGGCGGAAGGGTCGCTGTTCGATCTTCCCGCTGCCGAAAATGAAGTGACATTCCAGCGCGTCAGTCATTTCGGCAATTTCGTTCGCATTGCCGCGTCGATGCCGGAGGGCTCCGAGATCACCCTGCTCGTCGCCTGGCATCTGAAGGCCTGACGGCGCGACCGCCGACGCAAGCGTCAGACGACCACGCCCCAGCCAGGCTGGACGCGCCAGGCCGCCGCCCTTCGTGAAGCGTTTGGTCATCGCGTCTTTGGGGTGGTACTGATCCATGACAGCGCTCAACGCCCGGAGCAACACATGCCCAAGATGATCTTCGTCAACTTGCCGGTGACCGACGTCATGCGTGCGACTGCTTTTTACCAGGCGCTCGGATTTGAGCGGAACGCAACCTTCTCGAACGATGCGGCGTCCTCGATGGTCTGGTCAGATACCATCCATGTGATGTTGCTGAGCCACGGCTTCTATTCGACCTTCACCTCCAAGCGGATCATCGATGCGAAGACCGAGAGCGGCGCCCTCCTGTGCCTGTCCTTCGACAGTCGCGAGGATGTCGATGCCCATGTTGAGCGAGCGCTGAAGGCTGGTGCACGTGAGCTTCACAACTCGCAGGACCATGGCTTCATGTACGGGCGCGCCTTTGAGGATCTCGACGGCCACGGATGGGAGTCCATGTGGATGGCTCCTGAGGGCCCCGCAATCATCAGCGAGCAAAATGCAGCGCGCCAGCCTTCCGGCTGACACGCTGGGCAGCCGCCACGGCTTCTGAAGTGCGCCAACAGCTACTCGGCATTGAGAGACTAAGCGGGCAATCGCGCGTCGCGACGATCAGTTCGGCACGGCGCTTGGCTTCGACAAGGCAACGTAGGCGCCGGCGAGCATCAGCATCATCGCCAGAATATCGAGGGGTTTGACCGTCTCGCCGAAGGCGAGAACGCCGAGAACAACCGCCGCAATCGGAGACACGAACGCGTAGCTGCCAGCGCGCGCGGCACCGATGTCGCGTAACAGACGCATGTAAAGCGTGTACCCGATCAGCGATCCGAAGAGCACGAGGAACAGCCACCCACTCCAGGCTGCCAAGCCCCAGTTGCCGTGCAGGGCTTGTACCGCACCCGCCTCAAAGCCGATCGCGTAGATCAACAGCGCACCTCCGCCCACGAAGGTCGTGATGCCTGCCACCAGAAGCGGCGGGTATTGCGCGAGCAGCGGTCGGGCGACGACCGAGCCGAGCCCGTAAGTGAAGGCCGCCGATGCGACGGCAACAGCACCTGCCACATAGCGAGCAGAGGCTGCTTCAGGAGGCGTGGCCTCAGCCAGAGCTTCTGGCCCGAACAACAGCGCAAGGCCGGCCACGCCCAATCCCAATGCGACGAAATGGCGGATGCCAATTCCCTCATCACCCAGCAGCAGCGCGAAGAACAGCAGGGCGACCGGCGTCAGTGCCAGCTCGAGCACGGCTGCGGTGCCAGAGTTCACATACTGCATTCCCCAGAACAGCGGGCCGTAGCAGAGGGAGATCATCAGCAGGCTGACCAGTAAGAACCGAAGCCGGTCCTGAGCTGCGATGCTCACGCACTCGCGGCGGCACCTCGCCAAAGCCAGGAGCAGCATCCCCGCCGTCACAAATCGCGTACCAGCAAACAGAAGAGGTGGGACCGCATCAACGCCGGCCTTGATGCCGATCCAGGTGGCGCCCCAAATCAGACACAGAATACCGAAATCCAGCCATCTGGAATTAAGCGTGCTATCCATCGATCCAGTCCTTAACGGATAAAAATGGTTTATCTCGTTACAACAACAGCGGTGAGCGGAGGTTCCGGTCAATGACGACGAAGACAGTCGATACGATGTCGCTGCTGGGCGGCCATCCGGTGCTGGATTTCGTCAACACCATCGACAGCCGGATCGGACAACCCGGCCCGGATTATCTGACATCCTATGATGACCTCCTCATCTGGGCGGGGCGGACACATCTGATCGATGCGGAGACGCAGCAGCGGCTGAGCCTGCAAGCCGCGAAGATGCCGGTAAAATCCGTGGAAGCCCTGTCGCATGCGAAGGCGCTTCGAGAGGCGCTTTTCGGGATCTGCTGCACCGAGATCAGCGACCAGCCCGCTGAACAAAGCGATCTCGACCTGTTTAACGCGGCACTGCAAAAAGCCCAGGCGGAACGTCAGATCAGCATCGGGCCAAGAGGGCCTGATTTGGACCTGGCAATCTCGCGACACACTGGAGCACGTTGCGGACTGTGTGAGTATCGCGGCTTGCGATCTCCTGATCGATCAGAAGAGCCTCCGGCGCCCGATCCGCCAGTGCCCCGGCCATAACTGCGGGTGGCTGTTCCTCGATACCTCCCGCGGCGGTCGCCGGCATTGGTGCTCGGAACGGAGCTGCGGAACACCGGCACGCGTCAGGAAATTCAGGGCAGAGTAAGCTCGCGATCAACTGAGAACCGCAGCCAACCGCCCGATGGGGCGGCACAAGCGGGCAGGATCCGAATGCCGATCCTGCACCCTCTCTAGCGCTGAACCTGCGGCTTTCGCCGTACCAGCAGCGTCCAGGCGCGAAGATCATAGAGCGCGACTGCAGTGGCCGCGACGACGAGCGTGCAGAGCACGAGCTTGGAGATGCTGCCCATCGTCCCGTCGATCAGCAGGGCATGAACGACCCCGCCGAGCACGACCACCACCGCCAGCACGCTATGGCCGAACCGCCAGAGCCGGGGCCTGAGGCGCAGCGGCCGGCGCAAGGCGGCGAGCATGGCCGCGGCGAAAGCGGCCCACATGGCGACGACGCCCCAGGCAGAAAACGGTGTTGGCGAGTCGAAGAGCAGCGCGTCGATCACATCGGGCGGACTGGTCAGCCACAGCCCGCCGACGTGAATGACGATAGCGGCGACAAGGGCAGCTCCGACCCAGCGATGCAGCCGACGCCCGCGCGGGACAGGAAGCCCTGGCAGATACCCGGCCGCCAGCAAGGGCTGAAGCAGAACCAGTGCCAATGCCAGGACGCCGGCAAAGCCTGAGATGACATAGATAGGCCCGCGCCAAGCGAGCAAGGGGCTGGTCGCTGCGACCGTGAACGATACCGCAACCGCGCCCGCAACCACGGCCCAGATCAGGACCGCCCTCAGCCACGCCACAAGACTCACGCCGGCTGCAGCACGAAGTCGGCCTGCAGGCTCTTGGCCTGGGGGCTCGCCATCACCGGGCGCAGGAACACTGCTTTGAAAGCCGCGTCATCATAGGCCAGATGACCATGCGCCTGCCCGAAGGCCGGGATGATCTGCGGCATCTCGAGACGATAGACACCATTGGTATCGGTCAGGGTCGCACCATGGCTCTGAGGATCGGTCTCATAGCCTTCGGTGGTGTGGGCCCAGATCTGGATGCGGATGCCTGACAAGGGCGCACCGTCCCCGGCCCGGCGTACCGTCCCCGACATCCAGAAGCCGCCATTGCCGATACGCTCGACGACTGGTGCGCCGGGACGGTAATTGTTGGCGCCGCCGCGCATCGAGCTGGTCGGAGCCAATCCCTGCGCCTGAGCCGGCGTCATGATCCCCGCCGGACCCTTTGTCAGAATGGTCGCGCCCAAGGCGGCACCGGCGAACAGCAGACCGCGGCGTGTGGCAGGAGAGGGCAGCATCTGTCGCTCCGTATAGCGTTGTGGCAGCCTGTCAGAACCGACCAGAAGCCTGCCTTTCGACTGCAGTGGTAGTGAAGCTATTCGTCGAAATCTCGGCGGCTAGCAGGACACACGGGTTTGTGACGACAGTGACTGCCGATCTGTCTTGGACGCCATCGGCAAAGTGCTCTGGCGTGGCGGTCTACCAGGTCATTGCCATCAGCGATGGGTGCAAGCACAGTACGACATGCACCATAGCTCAAAGACGCGACAGCTCAGCGCTGCACTTGGACTGAACAGGCGATTGGCAGCACTGGGCGTCGGTGTCCTGCTTGTGTCGGCCACTCATGCCGAGGCGCAGATCGGAACGCCCGGCAATGGTCCGTTATACCCGGGCGGTCCTCGACAGGGGCTTGGGCCGCCGTCCATCACCGATGCCGTGCCGGATATGCGCTTGCGAGCGCCAGGAAATGGTATTCCCGGGGCAGGGCCGCCAATGAGCACAATCGGCCGGGAGCCGCCACCAGCGGCACAGCTTGCCCCTGTTCCGGTCTATCGTAACAGCGGAAAAAAGGTCGTCCGTCGCAAGGCTCTGCAGCGGAGAACGCAGCGCTAGCGGGCATCCGGAAGAGCCGGTGCAAACAGACGTGCGCCCGGTTAGAGCGGCTCGCTCTCGCGTGCCTGCATCGCATCCACCGCCTCATCGATCAGCCCCAGCGCTGCGCTGAGGGCTTTTTCCGTGAGCGTTTCATGCTCTGCCTCGCCCAGCTCATGGCGGCGGTGGATTGTGCCGGTGTGCCAGGCGCAGGCGAGGTCGAGGCGGCCGATCGGGTTGCCATCCTCGTCGCAGGCGGGGCCGAGGACACCGGTCAGGGCGATGGCGAGCTTGGCATTGCTGCGCGCCAAGGCCCCCTCGGCCATCGCCTTCGCGACAGCGGGCGTGACAGCGCCTGCCTTGGTCGCCAGGGCGTTGTCGGGCACGCCGAGCAACACCCGCTTGGCCGGCTTGGTGTAAGTGACGAAGCCGCCATCCAGCACGGCGGATGCGCCAGGCGCATCCGCAAGCAAGGCGGCCAGCCGGCCTGCTGTGCAGGATTCGGCTGTGGCAATGATCAGCTCGCGCTGCTTCAGTCGCGCCACGAGCTTTTCCGCCCTCTGCGCCAGCGCCGCTGCCATGACGGTTACGCCATGTCCTTCTGCATCACCTCGAGCTCAAGGATGTGCTCCTTGATATGCCCGCGCATCAGCAGGGCGAGGCCGCGATGCCGGGGATCCTTGCCATTCGACAAATAGGCCTCCTGGATCGCCAGCAACTTGCGGTGGCCTTCAAGCTGGCCCGCAAGATAGGTTTTGTCGAAGGCCGGGCCGGCCTGCTGGGCATGAACATCGTCAATCGCGGCCTTGGCATCGGCATTGACCTTCGGCGGCGGCGCCTGCGTGCGCTCGACCCGGGACGAGAACACTTCGGCAATGGTCTCCTGCTCAGCCGATTCCAGCTGGGCGAAACGCTTCACATTCGGGTCGGTGGCTTTCGAGAGCGCCACCCGGCTCGCTTCCAGCGTCATCTTGCCGGCGTCGAGGGTGGCGCTGATATGCTCGCCTTCAGCGGCGGCAGGGCGGTTCTGGTCTGAAGCCTGGGCCAATGCAAAGCTCGGTGCCGCGACGGCGGCAAGGCTCAGGGCGCTCAGGGTCTGGCGTCGGTTCATAGCAATCTCCTGCTGTTGTCCCAGCCTCGTATGCTGCTCCAACGCCGAGATCTGATGAGAGTTGCCTTGGCCTAATCGCTTTCGCTGACCATGCGCAGCACGGGCCGCACCGTGCCGGCCTCCTTCTGCGCCGTCTCCGCCAGGAACCGTTCCAGCTCCGCGAAGAAGGCCTGGGGCGCCTGGAAATGCGGAAAGGCGCCTGTCTCGAAGGCGGTGCGGCGCCAGTTATCGCGTTGCTGCACCCAATCGGCCTGCGCGAAATCGGCGAAGGCGCCCTTGGTGCCATGCGCTAGCCAGACCGGCAGCCGCAACGCCTCGTACAGTGTGCGGATGTCGCCAGCGAAAAGCTTGCCGGATGCGAAGGCGAGCGGCGCATATTCAGCATCGGGCTGGTGTGCGCTGGTATAGGCATAGTCGATCAGCCCCGGATCGACATCGCTGGAGCCAAAGGTCCGCTTCAGGAAAAACCGGACGCTCGGCTTGCTGACCAGCGCCTTGTAGAGCGCCTTGCGCCAGAGCCCGAAGGTGAGCGCCGTTTCCAGCCCCGGCACAGCCCGACCATCGGCACCGCCCGAGCGGCGGTTCTGCGCGCCATGTTCGAACCCGGTCGGCGTCACGAAGATCAACCGCGCGAACAGCTCCGGCCGCGCCAGAGCGGCGCGGGCGATGAACTCGCAGGTCAGCGACAGGCCAAGCACGTCAATCCGTGCCGCCCTGCTGAGCTGCTGGACATGCTCGGCCGCCGCGACGACAGCGCGGGTGTAGAGTTCGATGGTGTAGTTGTCGCTCTGCCGGGACGAGCCGCCGAAACCCGGAAGATCCAGCGCAAAAACCTGCCGGCTGCCAGACATCTGCTCGAAGATCGGGCGCACCTCATAGGCCGATGCGGCAGCGTTGATGCTGTGCAGCAGCAACAGCGGAGGTCCGCTGCCATCCTGATACAGCCGCAATCTGTGCGCGCCGAACGGCAGCTCGCTGACCGCGCCTTCAACAGCGGGCGGCAGCTTGGGCATGGCACCGGCGCTGGGCTGGCGGTTGTTAGGCATGTCCGTTCGGCTCATTGCGGATCTCCGCCTGCTGGTCGGTTCTCAACCCCGCCCCATCGCTCTGGTTCCCCAGCGTCGGGCGGCCGTTAAGGCACGATACCGCCCCAAACCGCGCTTTCACCATGCCTGCGAGTCTCGCTTTTAGCTCAAAGCTTTGACGCTTTGGGACGGTGATAGCGGCGATGGAGGAACCGGTCTGCGCCAGGGCGGTTGTCCCACCACACAATCACTGGAGGTCAGAATGAAGACCATTGTTTTCGCAGCCAGCCTTGCTGGGCTGATGCTTGCGTCGTCCGCCATGGCGCAAACCAACACGACCTCACCCCTGCCAACGCCACGAGCCGGCGTTGACGAGAAGGCGCCGCTGCCGGGCGCCAACAGCTTCACGGAAGAGCAGGCCCGCGCCCGCCTCCGGGACAATGGCTACGGCAATCCCGGCACGCTCGCCAAGGGCGAAGACGGCATCTGGCGCGGCAAAGCCGAGAAGGATGGCGCGATGCGCAACGTCGCCGTGGATTATCGCGGCAACATTTCCGTCACCAACTAGGAGCTGCTCACATGAACCGCACCATTACCCGCGTTTACGACCGTTATTCCGAAGCTGAAGCCGCTGTCCGCCGTCTGCGCGATGCCGGCTTCACCGAAAGCCAGATCAGCCTGATCGGCCACCAGCACACCGCCGGCGAACCCGGCACCGACAGCGAAGTGGCTGATGATGCAGCCGGTGGCGCTGCGGTCGGCGGCGCGCTTGGCGCCGGCGCCGGTCTGCTTGCAGGCCTTGGCCTGATGGCCATCCCCGGCATCGGCCCGGTCGTGGCTGCCGGCTGGCTGGCCTCGACCGCTGCGGGCGCCGCGACCGGCGCGATTGTCGGCGGTGCGGCTGGTGGCCTCATCGGCGCGATGACCGAGAGCGGCATGTCGCGTGAGGATGCCGAGACCTATGCCGAGAGCGTCCGCCGTGGCGGCTCGCTGGTCTCGGTCCGCACGGACGAGATGTCGGAGCAGCGCGCAACCGCTGCGCTTGACGCCAGCGCCAGCCTCGATGTCACCCGCCACCGCGAAGACTGGCGCCGCGACGGCTGGTCGGGCTTCGATCCCGATGCCGCGCCCTATGCACGTGAGCAGATGCTCTATGGGCGCCCCGGCCAGGTCTGAAGCCTGCTCCCAATCCGCAGATGATGACAGGACGCTCCCGGAACCGGGGGCGTCCGCTCTTGCAACAGGGCTGCTTGCAAACAGTCCCCTGGCCGCTGACCACCTGATCGCAGACGAGGCTCCAATGTCCGACCGCATGAATCCCGCCCAGTCCCAGGACCATCAGCCCGGCAGCGAGGCACAGATGTCCCCGCGGCCGGAATACGAGCCGCGCTTCAGGGGCGCGGACAGGCTGGCTGGCAAAGTGGCGCTGATCACAGGCGGCGATAGCGGCATTGGCCGCGCCGTCAGTGTCGGCATGGCCCGCGAGGGTGCGGATATCGCCTTCGTCTATCTCGATGAGGATGAGGATGCGGTCGAGACGGTGCGGCTGGTCGAGGCGGAGGGGCGCAAGGCCATTCGTTTCGCTGGCGATATTGGCGATGAGAGCTTCTGCCAGCGTGTCGTCGACGAGACCATGGCGGCGTTCGGCAAGCTGGATATTCTGGTCAACAACGCCGCCGAGCAGCATGTCGTCGAGACACCGCTCGAAATCCCGGCCGCCCAACTGGAGCGGACTTTCCGGACCAATGTGTTCGGCTATTTCTACATGACCAAGGCTGCCCTGCGCCAGATGAAGGAGGGGGCTGCCATCGTCAACACCACCTCCATCACGGCCTATCAGGGCAATGATACGCTGATCGACTACGCCTCGACGCGCGGCGCCATCGTTGCCTTCACGCGTTCGCTGGCCAAGGCGCTGGCCGACCGCAAGATCCGCGTCAACGCGGTGGCGCCCGGCCCGATCTGGACCCCGCTCATTCCTGCTTCGTTCGAGCCGGAGCGGGTGGCGGAACATGGAGCGCAAGTGCCGATGAAGCGGCCGGGCCAGCCCAATGAGGTGGCCTCCTGCCACGTCTTCCTCGCCAGCGAGGAAGCCTCCTACATGTCGGGCCAGGTGCTGCATCCCAACGGCGGAACCATCGTCGGCTCCTGAGCTAAAGCAGTCATTCCGGGGCGAGCCAGAGGCTCGAACCCGGAACCCATGAACACGACCGCCACAAAGAAGCCTCTGCCGCCTCCGCACAGTTCCAAACTGCGGAGGCTATGCAATGCCGGCTAACTAAGCCATCGCCTCATCAGCATCGGCGCCATCCGCTTCGCTCTTGCCCTGCCGGCGCTTGCGGGCATGCTGGTAGACGACGATCGCCAGCGCGCGCGAGCGCCGCAGCTTCTTGGCCAGGGAGAGCTCGGTGCTCTTGGCCTGTAGGGTCGAGCCATAGCGCTTCAGCGTCGCCAGAACGGTCTCCGCCTCGACATCGCCGAAATTCTCGTCGTGCAGCACAGTGTCGATCGCCACGATCCACTCGGCGCTGATCGGCGCCATCTGCGCCTGCACCAGCGTCTCAATCACGACACGCGCCTTCATCGCCGAGCGGCGGCGGATCAAGGACACCAGCGCCGAAACGGCAATCAGCTCGCCAGGCCTGAAGGCGCGGCCAGGGGTCGGATTGCGCAGGATGGTGGCGCCGGCCCGCTCGCAGACCTGCAGCGCCGTCAGCGCGTCATCGTCGCCGCTGGCTGCGGCAGCAAAAAACAGCTGCGTGGTGGTGATCGGCACACGATCCTTGTTGTGGCCGATAAAGGCGCGCGCCCGGTCCTCGCTCTCATCAGCCTCGACCACGAGCACATCGATCTCGCCAATGCCGCCATGGGTCACGGCTGCAATCGCGGTGTGTTGGCCGTCGATGATGTGCCAGGAATTACCAACCTTGGTGACGACGGGGACGTTGTAGCGCCGCCAATCCCACTCCTTCACCAGCTTCTGGATCAGCTTCAGCGAGCGCCGCGAAATGTCGCGCTGGTAGCTGGCATCGATCGAGAGGTCGGCCGGGTTCATCGACATGATCTTGGGCCGCGGCCCGACCGGCCCCGGCTTGACGTTTTCCGGCAAGGGGATCGGCGCAATCGGACGGATTTCGTGCAGGGTTTCTTCGCTCTGCATGGTGTGCACCTCAAGACGCAAGGAGGGTCCGCCCTTTTTCGGGCTCGGTACCAAACGCACGAATTCAATTTTTGCTCCGGAGGCGTCTGATCGCGGCTTAGCCGCCCTGCGCGCTTAACCAAGGGTTAACCATGTCGGCGCAGCCTTCGCTCAGCAATCACGAGCGGAGTCATGAAAATGGATGCGTTTACGATGGTGGTGGTGGCCTGCGTTGCTGGCGAAGCGTTCTGCAAATCCGCGCATATCAGCCGGATGGAATTCACGACGGCCGCCATTTGCGAAGCGCAGATCGACGCCGTGACCGAGTCGATGACCAAGGACTTCAGCAAGCAGGGCGGCTTCAAGGGGCGCGCCGTGACTTACGACGTCTCCTGCATGGACCGGACCCAGCTTCTGCAGAAGTTCGGCGTCACGCAGTCTGACACCTGAGGCTGCCGATATCCTGATCGGCCAGCCCCGCCTGCTCCGGGCAGGGCGAGACTGGCTTTTGATGCGGCGTAGTCGCCCTATTCGATGATCTTGACCACCTTGCGGGTGCGCGGCTCGACCAGCACGGTCTGACCGTTCACCACCGTGTAGCTGTAGTCGCTGACGCCGACATCGGCCGGCAGCGTCCGCAGCTCGACGTCGTTGGGCAGTTCGGCCCCGACCGAAACCTCCTTGGTGATTTTCACCGATTGCGGCTTTTCCTTCATCACATAGGAGCGCACCTTACCGGTCTGCTCCGTGGTGATGGTGGTCGTGGTCGTGGTGCTGCTCTGGGCCAGAGCAGGGGCGCTCAGCAACACGGCGCCGGCAGCGAGAACAAACATCTTCATGGTCGTCTCCTATCGGGAATTCCCCCCGGCCTAATGACGCGGCCGGAGGGCTGGAGTTCCCGAGCCGATCAATGCTGCTGCGGCTGTGCCGCTTCCGGGCAGCCAGGGCCGCCCAGCTTCATCATGTTCTCGCGGATCTCGTCGGGCGTCAGCTTGCGCAGCTGCGTCGCCACCGACCAGTGGTGGCCGAACGGGTCCTGCAATTTGCCGTAGCGGTCGCCCCAGAACATATCTGCCACCGGCATGATCTCGGTGCCGCCGGCCGCAATCGCCTGCGCGAAGACGCTGTCGACATCATCGACGAAGAGATGGATCGTCACCGGCGTGCCCTTCAGGGCAAGGGGTCCCAGCGCTCCCCATTCCGGCATCTCGTCGAAGAGCATCACGGTGGAGCCGAAAAGGCTGACGGCCGCGTGCATCAGCCTGCCATCGGGACCGGGCAGCCGGGCGATCTCGGTCGCTCCGAAGGCGCGGATATAGAAGTCGATCGCCTCCGAGGCTCCGGCGCAGATCAAATGGGGGGTGACGCTGTGCATGCCCTCGGGCACGCCACGGATCGCTTCTGTCATCGCATCCTCCTCACAACTGCACGAAGCTCTGGAAGCCGCCGAAGATCATCCGCTTTCCGTCAAAGACGTTGGAGCCCATCATCCCCTTCAGCCGCTCATCGGCCATGACCTTGGCATTGACCGCGTCGCGCTCGGCCCGGGAGCCATAGGTGATCCAGGAGAAGAACACCGTCTCGTCCTCCTTCGCCTGCACCGCCCGGGGAAACGAGGTCAGCTCGCCATAGGGCACATCATCCGCAACGCTTTCGACATAGGACAGGGCGCCATGCTCCATCCAGACGTTGCCGGCGAGCTGCGCCATCTCGCGGTAGCGCTCGATATTGGCCTTGGGCACGGCGACTACGAAACCATCGACATAAGCCATTCAATCCTCCTCGCTTTGCCTGCAATCATGACGCGCTCGACTGCCAGAACCTGACACCAGCCTGTTGCAGGATTACCGCCCAAGGACGTGCGGGCCTCGCCGATGCCGACACCGCCTCTGCAAAAAAATGTGCGGGATTTTTCTTTCTGCCGATGTCGGAGCGGTGCAGTCTCCGGCGTCTTCAGTCTGAAAGGGACAAACCATGCTCTACGCAATGCTCTGCTACGACAATGAGGACGCGGTCTGTGCCTGGCCGAAAGAGAAGGAAGCGGCCGTGATGGCCGATCTCGCCTCCGTGCAGCAGAAGCTGGCGGCGCGGGGCAAGCTCGGACCGGTGGCGCGGCTGATGCCGACCACGGCCGC
The DNA here is from genome assembly GCA_963759925.1 of uncultured Alphaproteobacteria bacterium. Lineage (GTDB taxonomy): Bacteria > Pseudomonadota > Alphaproteobacteria > Rhizobiales > Beijerinckiaceae > Allobosea. The sequence continues at coordinate 342,739 of CAVXBE010000009.1, read as the reverse complement.
CGTGACCCTGCGCAAGGGCGGCGAGGCCTTGGTGCTGGATGGGCCCTTTGCCGAAACGAAAGAGCAGTTGCTCGGCTTCTTCGTGGTGGATTGCGCCTCGCTGGAGGAGGCCATCGCGACCGCGCGCGAACTGGCGCAGGCCTGCGGTTCCTCCGGGGCCTTCGAGATCAGGCCGATCGCGATGTTGAACCCGGTTCAGCCGAGCTTGCAGCAGGGCTGATCGGCAACGCCCATGAGCGACCTCGCCTGGCTCCATACTGCGCTGATCTCGGCCCGCCCGCAGGCGATGAGCGCGCTGCTGCGGCATTTCCGCGATATCGAGCTGGCCGAGGAAGCGTTTCAGGAGGCGAGCCTGCGCGCTCTGCGGATCTGGCCGCAGAAGGGGCCGCCACGGGACGCCGCCGCCTGGCTGATCTTCGTCGGGCGCAACGCCGCCATCGACATGCTGCGCCGGACGCGGCGGGAAACCACGTTGCCCGCTGAGGAGACCTTTTCGGAAACGGGAGATGCCGAAGCGGAGACGGCCGAGCAGCTGGACGGCGCGGCCTATCGCGACGACATCCTGCGGCTGATGTTCATCTGCTGCCATCCCGATCTGCCGGCGACGCAGCAGGTGGCGCTCGCCTTGCGCATCGTCTCCGGGCTTTCAGTGGCAGAGATCGCCCGCGCTTTCCTGATCGGCGAAAGCGCAATGGAGCAGCGCATCACCCGCGCCAAGGCGCGCATCGGTCAGGGCGGCATCGGTTTCGAGACGCCCGGCGCCATCGAGCGGGCGGAGCGGCTGGGGGCGGTCGCCGCCATGCTCTACCTGCTCTTCAACCAGGGCTATACGGCCGGCTCGAGCCTGGGCAATGCCCGGGCGGCCCTGTCGGAGGAGGCCATTCGGCTGGCGCGATTGCTGGTGCGGCTCTTCCCGGCGGAACCGGAGATCCTGGCTTTGCTGGCGCTGATGCTGTTGCAGCAATCGCGCTTGCGCGCCCGCTTCGATGCGCAGGGCGCAGGCCGTCAGCCTCGAGGATCAGGACAGGACGCTCTGGGATCGCCAGGCGATCGACGAGGCGCTGGCGCTGGTCGACAAGGCCCTGCGCCATCAGCGCCCCGGCCCCTATCAGCTCCAGGCGGCGATTGCGGCTCTGCATGCCCGTGCCAACAGCGCGATGGCGACGGATTGGGACGGTATCGCACAGCTCTATGCCGCGCTTGAACGCATGCAGCCTTCGCCGGTGGTAACGCTGAACCGGGCCGTGGCGGTGGCCAAGCTGCAAGGCCCGGAAGCCGGGCTGGCGCTGATCGAGCCGCTGGCGGACAGGCTGTCCGGCTATTTCTACTTCCACGGCGCGCGCGGGGCTTTTCTCGGCCAATGCGGCCGGCCCGCCGAGGCGCGCGAGGCCTTCAACCGGGCCATCGCGCTGGCAGGGTCGGCAGCCGAGGCGGCCGAGATCCGGCGCCACATCGACCGGCTGGACCAGCCGGCATAACCTAGCCCTGAGGCTCGATTGCGATCAGCACCTCACCGGCCGCGACCGTCGCACCCGGCCTTGCGCCGATCCGCGCGACGGTGCCGGAGGCCGGGCTCTTCAGCTCGATGAACAGCTTCATCAATTCCAGCACCGCCACGACCTGGCCGGCCGTAGACCTGATCGCCAACCGCCACATGCAGGGCCGAGAGTGTGCCCGGCATGCCGGCCTTGACCGCATCGCCGCTATCGGTGCTGCTGCTGCGGGCCGCCGCTGCCCGCGCGACAGCTAACGCCACCCCGACACGACCCTCGAACCCGCCATGAGCGAGATAAAGCCCTTCAGCATCGATGGCCGCCGAAGCCTGCAAACGCGCGCCATCCAATTGCACCGACCACAGACCGGAGCCGATCTCGCTCACTGAAATGTCGTGCATGCTCTCGCCGCTGCGGACCCGCAGAAAACCCACATGCGTCTCGATCTGCAGCAGCGCCTCTTCACCCTCCGCCGAGAGGGCGAGATGCGCAGTGGCAACGCGCCCGGCCGGGGCCAACAGCCTGAAGCCGCCAAGGCTGGCCCATGGCCCGCTCACCGCCTGCGGCTGCTGCGCCGCAAGCCACAGGGCTGCCGCGACTGCGTTGCGCGCAGTGCGGTCGACAGTTTGTGGCACCCAGCCTTGCGGCCAGGTCTCGCGGATGAACAAGGTCGTCGCCTGCCCCTGCGCGAACGCAGGCTGGCGCAGCGCATCGGCCAGGAAAGGCCGCACCGTCCCGACCCCCAGGACGATCATCCTGTCGAGCCCATCGGCGAGTTGGCGCACAGCGCCATCGCGGTCGGGCGCATGGGCGATGAGCTTTGCCAGCAGCGAATCGTAATGCGGCGAAACCTCCGTGCCGGTGGTGACGCCGCTATCGGTGCGCAGGCCGTCGGGCGCGCTGAAGAGCCGGATCGTGCCGGTATCCGGGCGAAAGCCCTCATCGGCCCGCTCGGCGGTGATCCGCGCCTCGATCGCATGGCCGTTGCAGGGGATGTCATCCTGCGCCAGCGGCAGCGTCTCACCTGCTGCGATCCGGATCTGCCACTCCACCAGATCGAGCCCGGTGATGGCTTCGGTGACGGGATGCTCAACCTGAAGCCTTGTGTTCATCTCGAGGAAGAACACCTCCTGCGTCGCCGCATCGACCAGAAATTCGACCGTGCCGAGATTGTCATAGGCAATCGCGCGCGACAGGCGCAGCGCATAATCATGCAGGGCCGCGCGGGCCGCCTCTGTCAGATTCGGTGCAGGCGCCTCTTCCAGCAGCTTCTGATTGGCCCGCTGCACCGAGCAGTCGCGCTCATGCAGATGGACGATATGCCCGTGCCGGTCACCGGCGATCTGCACCTCGACATGGCGCGGCCGGGTGACGAATTTCTCGATCAGCAGCCGCCCGTCGCCGAAAGCCGCCTCGGCTTCGCGGGCGGCGGCGTTGATCGCGCTGTCGAGTTCGTCCTCGCTCTCGACCTTGCGGATGCCCTTGCCACCGCCGCCGGCCGAGGCTTTCACCATCACCGGCAGGCCGATGGCCAGCGCCTCGCGGCGCAGCACCTCGGGCGACTGGTCGGCGCCGTCATAACCCGGCACGCCTGGCACACCGGCCTCGCGCGCGATCTGCTTGGAGCGGATCTTGTCGCCCATGGCGTCGATGGCGGCAGCGGAAGGGCCGATGAAGACGATGCCATGCGTCGCGCAGGCGGCAATCAGGTCGAGCCGCTCGGAGAGGAAGCCATAGCCGGGATGGATCGCCTGGGCTCCGGTCGCCAGCGCCGCCTCGATGATGCGCTCGGCCCGGAGATAGCTGTCGCGCGCCGGGGCGGGGCCGATGCAGATGCCGCGATCGGCCAGGCGCACATGCAGCGCCTCGCGGTCGGCCTCAGAGAATACCGCGACGGTGCGGATGCCCATGCGCCGGCAGGTGCGGATGATGCGGCAGGCGATTTCGCCGCGATTGGCAATCAGGATCGTGTCGAACATGGTGGCGATCACATCCGGTACACGGGGCGGGGGCTGGGATCGCGCGGCTCGCCCGCCGCCAGCGAAAGGCACAGGCCGATGACGTCACGGGTCTGGGCCGGCTCGATGATGCCGTCATCCCAGAGCCGCGCCGTGGCGTAATAGGGATCGCTCTGCTCCTCGAATTGCGCCCTTGTGGTCGCATCGAGAGCGGCAATCGCCGCCTCGTCCGCAGCGCCCTTGAGGGATTGCCGCCGCAACTCGGTGACGACATTGGCCGCCACCTCCGGGCTCATCGTCGCGATTCGCGCATTGGGCCAGGAGAACAGGAAGCGCGGCCGGAAACCCCGCCCGCACATGCCGTAATTGCCGGCGCCATAGGAGCCGCCGATCAGCACCGTGTATTTCGGCACGCGCGCATTCGAGACTGCATAGACCAGCTTGGCCGAATGCTTGGCGATGCCGCCGCGCTCGGCCTCGGTGCCGACCATGAAGCCGGTGATGTTCTGCAGGAAGAGCAGCGGGATCTGGCGCTGGTCGCAGAGCTCGATGAAGTGAGCGCCCTTCACCGCCGCTTCCGAGAACAGCACGCCATTATTGGCGATGATGCCGACGGGATAGCCATGGATATGGGCGAAGCCGCAGACCAGCGTCGCGCCATAATCCGGCTTGAACGCGTTGAAGGCGCTCCCATCGACCATCCGGCCGATCACCTCGCGCACATCATAGGGCCGGCGCAGATCGGTCGGGACCAGCTCGCTGAGTTCGGCAGGGTCGAGCTTGGGTGGGGCAGGCATGGCTTTGGGTGGCGCCAGCCGGCCGGTTTCGCCGAGCGAGGCGACGATCTCGCGCAGCTTGGCCAGCCCCTCGCGCTCGGTGAGCACGAGATGATCGGCCACGCCGGAAATCTGCGTGTGCATCTCCGCCCCGCCCAGCGTCTCGCCATCGACGATCTCGTGGATCGCGGCCTTCACGATCGGCGGGCCGCCGAGATGGATCCGGCCCGTGCCCTTGACCATGATCACCTCGTCCGACAGCGCCGGAATATAAGCGCCGCCCGCCGTGCAGCCGCCGAAAACCAGCGAGAGCTGCGAAATGCCCGCCGCCGACATCCGGCACTGGTTGTAGAAGGCCCCGCCGAAATGGTCGCGGTCGGGAAACACGCGATCCTGCTCGGGCAGGAAGGCGCCGCCGCAATCGACGAGGTAAAGGCAAGGCAGCCGGTGCTCCTCGGCAATTTCCTGCGCCCGCAAATGCTTGCGCACCGTCTCGGCGAAGAACGAGCCGCCCTTCACGGTGGCGTCGTTGGCAATCAGCATGCAGGCCCGGCCGCTGACCATGCCGATGCCGGTGACGATGCCGGCGCCCGGCACCTCATTGCGATACAGCCCCCACGCCGCCAGGGGCGACAGCTCCAGAAACGGCGTCTGCGGATCGAGCAGCAGGTCGATGCGCTCGCGCACCATCACCTTGCCGCGCCCTTCATGCCGCTCCCGCATCCGCTCGCCGCCGCCGGAGGCGACCAGCGCATGCCGTTCGCGCAGCGTGGCGATCATCTCCGCAAGCGGGGGAGGGGAGGCGGGGAAGTGTGTTTCTGCCGTCATCGCGCTGCCTGCTCCCTGGACCGTCATCGCGAGAGCAGCGAAGCAACCCAGAGCCAGGGCTCGCCATCGCCTGGGTTGCTTCGCTGCGTTCGCAATGACGGCTTGATATCCTAACGGCAATCACCTACCGTCCGTTAGGTAGGCAGTTCACGGTGCTGCGGTCAAGTGCGGAGGTCTCCATGTCGGCAGTCGAAAAGCTCGCAAGCGAGGGCGCCCGCCGCTCGCCCTATTTCGGGGAGGAGCACGAGGCGCTGCGCGACCAGCTGCGCCGCTTCGTCGAGACTGAGATCAAGCCCCATGCCCATGCCTGGGAAGAGCAGGGCTTCGTGCCGCGCGAGGTGCTCCGGCGCATGGGCGAGCTCGGCTTCCTCGGCATCCGCTACCCCGCCGAATATGGTGGCTCCGAGCTCGACACGATGGCGACCGTGGTGCTGGCCGAGGAGCTCGGCCGCTCGACCTTCTCGGGCTTCGCGATCACGGCGCTCGTCCACACCGACATGGCATCGGTCCATATCGCCAATGGCGGCAGCAAGGCGCAGCGCGACAAGTTCATGCCCGCCATCATCGCGGGCGAGAAGATCGTCGCGGTCGCCGTGACCGAGCCTGACGCCGGCTCCGATGTGAAGGGCATCCGCACCACCGCCCGGCGCGAGGGCGACAGCTACGTGCTGAACGGCGCCAAGATCTACATCACCAATGGCGTCCATGCCGATCTCTATTGCGTCGCCGCCAAGACCGACCTCTCGGCCAAGCCTTCGCAGTCGGTCTCGATCTTCCTGGTCGAGAAGGGCACGCCCGGCTTCCGCGTCGCGCGCGCGCTCGACAAGCATGGCTGGCGCTCGTCCGACACGGCCGAGCTGGTCTTCGAGGATTGCCGCATCCCGGCCGAGAACCTGCTTGGCGCAGGAGGGCCGCGGCTTCTACGCGATCATGAGCAACTTCCAGAACGAGCGCACGGTGATCGGCGCGATGGCGATGGGCGAGGCGCAGGCCGCGATCGACCTGACGCTGGACTATGTCCGCACCCGCAAGGCGTTCGGCGCGCCGCTCTGGGACAAGCAGGCCATCCGCCAGAAGCTCGCCATGCTGGCTTCAAAGGTCGAGGCCGGGCGCCAGCTCGTCTACCACGCCGCCTGGCTCGATGCGCAGGGCTTCGATGCGACCCGCGAGGTCTCGATGGTCAAGGCCTATTGCGGCGAGCTGGTCAACGAGGTGATGTATGCCTGCCTGCAGTTCCATGGCGGCATGGGTTACATGCGCGAAAGCGCCATCGAGCGCATGACCCGCGACGCTCGCGTCCAGGCCATCGGCGGCGGTGCGACCGAGGTGATGCTCGAAGAGGTCGCAAAGCGGCTGTGAGCGAGGGGGTCGAAAAGCCGGCGCGCGACACCGCCAATGGCGGCTCGCGCCGGCTCATCCTCGATACCGCGGCAAGGCTGCTGCGCCAGGGCGGCTACCACGAGACCACTCTGCGCGAGATCGCGGAAGCTGTCGGGATCCGCAAGGCGAGCCTCTATTATCACTTCGCCTCGAAGGAGGAGATCGTCGAGGCGGTGGCCAATGACGGTGTCCGCTTCGTCCATGAAGCCGTGGTGGCGGCGCTGGCGGAGACGGCGGATGCGCCTCCGCGCGAGCGGCTGGAGGCGGCGATCCATGCCCATCTCACGGCGCTGCACGATCATGGCGACTACACCAGCGCCAGCATCCGCGCCTTTGCCTTCGGGGCAGCCAGCGTTCCTGAAAGCGTCAGGCTGACACGGCGCGGCTATGATGATGTCTGGCGCAGCTTCATAGAGGAGCTCAGGGCCAGCGGCACCCTGGCGCCGGAACGTACGCCCGAGGCCCTGCGCTATTTTCTGCTCGGTGCGATGAATGGCTCGATCGACTGGTATCGTCCCGGCCGGTTTGAGACCCGCGCGCTTGCGCAGGAGCTGACGCTGCTGCTGACCGGGCGCTAGCAAGAGCTGACCGCCGTCATTCCGGGACGTCGCATGGCGACGGGCCCGGAACCCATGGCCACCGCCGCTTGATATAGAACGCAGCTTTCCGCCGCCCGCTTTTGACCTGTCGTGGTCATGGGTTCCGGGCTCGGGCCTCCGGCCCGCCCCGGAATGACGAGCCTGAGCGCAAAACCTCCACCTCCGTCAGCGCACAAGCGCTTTCAGCGCAGGGGAGGGCGGCGTTGCTGCGGCCTGACGCGGTGGCCGGAGCTTTGCTAGCCTGCGGTACCAAGCCAAGGGATTAGCCCAGCCATGCGCGCCTTCTATCATCGCGACCAATCGCTTCACGATCCGCAGCAATATATGCGGTTCGGCCAGATCGTCGCGCCCAAGGATCTGCCGGAGCGGACCGCGCAATTGCTGGGCGCGCTCGCCCGTCATGGGGTGACGCCGGAGCAGCCTGCCGATAGCGGGATCGAGCCCATCCTTGGCGTCCACAGCGAAGGCTTCGTCACCTTCCTGCAAACCGTCTGGCAGCGCTGGCTCGAACTGCCGGAGCGTGGCCCGGAAGCCTGGCCCAACACCTTCCCCTATTGGAGCGGCCGCACCGATGAGGCGATGCGCCCCGCCTGCCGCCCCACCGGGCTGATGGGCCAGCTCGGCTGGTATCTCGGCGATCTCTCGGTGCCGGTGGGCGAGCATTGCTGGACCTCGACCCTGCGCTCGGCCCAGACAGCCGTGGCCGGGGCTGACGCCTTGCGCGACGGGGAGCGCGGGGTCTACGCGCTCTGCCGCCCCTCGGGCCACCATGCGCGCGCCGACCGCGCCTCCGGCTTCTGCTATGTCAACAACACCGCCATCGCCGCGCAACGCCTGCGCCAATCTTTCGGCAAGGTGGCGATCCTCGATGTCGACGCTCATCATGGCGACGGCACGCAGCAGATCTTCTACCGCCGTGACGACGTGCTGACGGTTTCCGTCCATGCCGACCCCGCCAATTACTACCCCTTCTTCACCGGCTACGAGGATGAGCGCGGCGACGGTCCGGGCGAGGGCTACAATCTCAATCTGCCACTGCCGCATGGCGCAGGCGGCCATGAGATGAATGCCGCCATCGACCGTGCCGGCCGCGCCATTCGCGAGTTCGGAGCTGACGTGCTGATCGTCGCGCTGGGCTACGACGCCCACAAAGACGACCCGATCGGCGTATTGAAGCTCGAAACCGCCGATTTCGGCGCAATCGGCGCGCGGGTAAAGGCGCTCGGGCTGCCGACCCTGGTGGTGCAGGAAGGCGGCTACGCGATCGAGGCCATCGGCGGCTGCCTCGACGCCTTCCTGGGCGGCTTCAAATAGAAGCGCTTAGGCCGCAGCAATTGGAATAGCCTGCGATTTGCGCCTCCTTCCCCCTCGCGGGAGAAAGTGGCGCGGAGCGTCGGATGAGGGGGTGCCGCGCCCTTCATCCCACAAAAGTGCCTGAAGGACGCAGCGCGCTCACGGCGTCCCCTCATCCGTCTCGGCTTCGGCCGAGCCCGGAACCCATGACCGCGAGGGGGCAGCGTAAGGCCCCCGCGCGACCGCCCCGGATGAGGCTCAGCCCCTCAGATCACCGCCTCGATCAGGAACGGCCCCTTGCGCGCCAAGGCGGCCTTGAACAGCGTCGTGAACTCCTCGGCCGTGGTGGCGCGGGCCGCTTCCACGCCCATGCCCTTGGCCATGCCGACCCAGTCTAGTGCCGGCTCATCGAGGTTCAGCATCAGCTTGGCGTTGCGGCCGAAATCATTGACGCCGACGGCGCGCATCTCGCCATGCAGGATCGCATAGGTGCGATTGGCGAAAATCACGGTGACGACGTCGAGGTTTTCGCGCGCCTGCGTCCACAGCCCCTGCACCGTGTACATGCCGGAACCATCGGCCTGCATGCCGATGACCTTGCGGTCCGGGCAGGCCACGGCCGCGCCGATGGCAAGCGGGATGCCTTCGCCGATCGCCCCGCCGGTGAGCTGGATGTAATCATGCTGCGGCGCGGTGTGGCACTGCTGGTAGAAGACGCGGCCGGAGGTAACCGACTCGTCGCAGATGATGCAGTTCTCCGGCATCAGCCGCGAGACGATGGTGCAGACCTTGTCGGCATCCAGCGCTCCTGACGGCAGCGCGCCCTGATCGGGCAGGGGCTGGGCGATCAGGGCCGGCGCCGTCCTTGTCGCCCCCAGCTCATCGGCCAGGGCCGCGATCGCGCCCGGCAGGTCGTCGCCCGGCTCGGCCAGGGTCATCACCGCGCAACCCTCGGGGATCAGCCGGCCCGGCTTGCCGGGATAGGCGAAGAAGCCGACGGGCACCTGCGCGCCGACCAGCACGATCAAATCGAGATCCTTGAGCTGCCCGAGCGCGATATCGATGGGGTAGGGCACCTTCGGCAGGGCGACTCGGCCGAGCCCGCGCTCGATCCGGCCATTCGACATCTGGCCGATCATGCGGCAGCCGGTGGCGGCGCAGATCCGCGCCGTCATCTCCATCGGCCCTTCCCGCAGCGACGAGCCTGTCATGATGAAGGCAGCGCGCGCGCCATGCTTGCGCAGGGCCTCAGCCACCGCGCGCACGGTCCCCGACTCCACCGTCCGGGCCGCAGGAACCTTCGTCGCCGTCAGCTCGGCCGGCTCGACACTGCCCCAGGCGCAATCGGCCGGCAGGATCACGGTGGTGACGCCCGGCAGCGACATGGAAGCCGCGTAAGCCTCGCCGATGGCCGGGCCGACATCTTCCGCGGTCGCGATGCGGCGGACGAAATGCGACATCGGCCGAGCCAGGCTCTCAATGTCGCTGGTCAGCGGCGCGTCGTGCACGAGGTGATAGGTCGCGTGGTCGCCCACCACATTGATCATCGGCGTCCGGGCCCGCCTTGCATTGTGCATGTTGGCCAGGGCGTTCGCCATGCCGGGTCCGCAATGCAGCAGCGTCGCTGCCGGCTTGTCGGCCATCCGCGCATAGCCATCGGCCGCGCCCGTCACCACGCCTTCAAACAATCCGAGTACGCAGCGCATCTGCGGCTTGCGGTCGAGCGCCGCAACGAAATGCATCTCGGATGTGCCGGGATTGGCGAAGCAGACATCGACGTCATTGACGAGGAGCGTGTCGCAAAGGCGGTCGGCGCCGTTCATGCTGGAAATCCCTGGACAGAAAACGAATGATGCGCGGCGCGCTGCGGCGAGGGGACGGGATGTTCGCGCCGCTGTCAAACAAGAGAATGTCATCATCTCCCCCAGCATCGCTGAAGGATGCCGGCGGAGCGGCTTGACGTAATTGCATATGCATTTACCCTGCCTTGGAACGAAGGTTGCATTCACGACCTCAGGGCTGCGTCCGCTCCGGTGGCGCAGCGCAACGGACACCATCACAGAGGGAAAGGTCTCGTCATGACTGGATTGAAGCGCACAGCAGCCCTGGCCGGTATCGGCCTCGCCAGCCTCCTCGCCGCCGGCGCGGCGCAGGCGCAGACCAAGGTGAATATCGGCATTTCCGGCTGGACCGGCTTTGCGCCGCTCGTCCTGGCCAAGGAGGCGGGCATCTTCGCCAAGAACGGGCTGGATGTGACGATCAAGAAGATCCCGCAGAAGGACCGCCACCTTGCCATCGCCTCGGGCGACATCCAGTGCGCCGCGACCACGGTCGAGACCTGGATCGTCTGGGATGCGGCCGGCATCAAGACCAAGCAGATCTTCCAGCTCGACAAGAGCTATGGCGCCGATGGCATGGTGACGCGCAACGCCACCGCCTCGATCAAGGACCTCAAGGGCAAGACGGTCGCCGCCTCGGCGCCCGGCACCTCGCCCTATTTCGCGCTCGCCTGGATGCTGAAGGAAAACGGCATGTCCGTGAAGGACGTGACGGTGGTCAACATGGAGCCGGGCCCCGCCGCCCAGGCCTTCATCGCCGGCCAGAACGACGCCGCCATGACCTATGAGCCCTATCTCTCGGCCGTGCGTGACAAGCCCGATGCCGGCAAGATCATCGCCACCACCCTCGACTATCCGATGGTGATGGACACGTTTGGCTGCACGCCCGCCTTCCTCGCCGCCAATGACGCCGCCGCTGCCGCGCTCACCAAGAGCTATTTCGAGGCGGTCGAGATGATCGGCAAGGAGAAGGACAAGGCCTTCGGCATCATGGGCGCCGATGTGAAGCAGTCGGCCGAGCAGTTCGGCAAGTCCGCCGCCTTCCTGAAGCTGGGCGGATGCGGCCGGCAACAAGGCCTTCTTCTCGGGCGATTGGCAGGCCTTCTCGGCCAAGGCCGCCGATCTGCTGCTGGAGATCGGCCTGATCAAGAGCAAGCCGGACCTGGCCTCGCTGGTCGAGACCAAATACGTCGCCAAGTAAGGCCAGCGCGGCCGCAGCCGCGATCCTGCCCGGCCGCGTGCCGGGCAGCCACATGCTAAGCGTGATGGCCGGGCAAGGCCTGACCATCACGCGAAAGGCGCGCCGTTAACTCCCTGAACCGGACAGATGATGAAGCCCCTCCAGCCGGTCCCGGCCTCGGCCCGTATTGCCTATGGCCTCGCCTTCTTCGCGCTGTTCGTCGCGCTCTGGTCCCTCGCGACCTTTGGCGGCTATGTCCAGCGCCTGTTCCTGGCCGACCCGCTGACCATGGTGGGAGAGGGCTATAACCTGCTGGTCCGCTATGGCTTTGCCTTCGATATCGGCATGACCATCTGGCGCGTCGTCGGCGGTTTCGTCCTGGCGGTGCTGGTGGCGCTGCCGCTCGGCATCCTGATGGGCGCCTACAAGCCGATCGAGGCGTTCCTCGAGCCCTTCGTCTCCTTCGCGCGCTATCTGCCGGCCTCGGCCTTTATTCCGCTGCTGATCCTGTGGGCCGGCATTGGCGAGGCGCAAAAGCTGCTGGTGATCTTCATCGGCTCGGTCTTCCAGCTGATCTTGATGATCGCCGTCTCGGTCGGCTCGATCCGGCGCGATCTGGTGGACGCCGCCTATACGCTGGGCGCCAGCGACACCTCAGTGGTCCGCCGCGTGCTGTTGCCCAATGCCGCGCCGGAAATCGCCGAAATCTTCCGCCTCGTGCTCGGTTGGGCCTGGACCTATGTCATCGTCGCCGAGCTGATCGGTTCGTCCTCCGGCATCGGCCATATGATCACCGACAGCCAGGCGCTGCTGAACACCGGCCAGATCATCTTCGGCATCATCGTCATCGGGCTGATCGGCCTGATCTCTGATTTTCTGTTCAAGGCGGTCAACCAGCGCCTGTTTCCATGGGCCAGAGCGTGAGCAAGCTGATCATCGACCAGGTCGGAAAGATCTTTCCGGCCCAGCGCGGCGGCCAGCCGACCCGCGCCCTGATGCCGACCTCGCTGAGCGTCGGCGACAACGACTTCATCACCATCCTCGGCCCCTCCGGCTGCGGAAAATCGACCCTGCTGCGCATCATCGGCGGGCTGGAACGGGCGACCGAAGGGCGGATCATGCTCGATGGTGCCGAGGTCACCGGGCCCGGTGCCGATCGCGGCTTCGTCTTCCAGAGCTACACGCTGTTTCCCTGGCTGACCGTGATCGAGAACATCGCCTTCGGCCTGCGCGAGAAGGGCGTCAGCGAGCGCGAGCGCCTCGACATTGCGCGCGATTGGGCCAGCCGCGTCGGCCTGTCGGGCTTCGTCGACCATTTTCCCCGGCAGCTCTCGGGCGGCATGCAGCAGCGCACTGCGATCGCACGCGCGCTCGCCAACGACCCCAAGATCCTGCTGCTCGACGAGCCGTTTGGGGCGCTCGACAACCAGACCCGCGCGCTGATGCAGGAGATGCTGCTCGGCATCTGGGAGCGCGAGCAGAAGACGGTGCTGTTCGTCACTCATGACATCGAGGAGGCGATCTTCGTCGGCTCGCGCGTGGTGGTGATGAGCGCGCGGCCGGGACGCATCAAGGCCGATATCGCGGTCGATCTGCCGCATCCCCGGCCCTACACCATCAAGACCAGCCCCGCCTTCGTGGCGCTCAAGGAGCGGCTCGTGGAGGAGATCAGGGTCGAGGCCGTCCTGGCAGCAGAGGTGCACTGAGCCGCTTTTTTCTGGCCGCCTATACCGTCGGTTAACCAAACACTGCCCCAATGGCGAGGTGATGAGAGTTCGCCTTTTGGCCGGCAGCTGCCGGGTCAAGCGGTGGTGTTGTGTAGCGTGAGCGTGCTGGCATGAGTGATCCGATCGACAGCGACCCGCATTGGGAGCCGCAACTGCGCCTGCGCCGTCGCCGTCGGCGCGGCACTCCCATCATCGCGCTCGGTCTCGTCGTCACCGCGCTGGCCGGCTTCGCGGCCGCGAGCCGCTGGCTGCCGGGCTCCGAGCCGGCCGTCCAGACAGCGACGGCACCGGCGCTCGCCAATCCGCACAGCGCTCTCCTGAATCCTGCCTATTCGCTTGGCCAGGCGCCGGCTAGCTTTGGCACCAGCAGCCCGCTCGCCGCCTGGCGCCCGCTGGCCGCAACGCCTACCAAAAAGCCGGTCACGGCCCCCGAGCCGGACCGGCCTGATGATGTCGCTGTCCTGCCGCTCCCGGCTCTGCCGGCCGCGCCTTTGGCCGCGCCGCCGCAGCCGGCTCTGCCGGCCAGCCCGCAGATCGCCAACGTCCCGCTGCCGATCCCGCGCCCCTCCAGCCTGCGCCCGCCGGAAACCTCTGAAGCCCGCATCGCCGCCAAGGTCCCGGTGCGCCGGACCCGCAATGCGGCCGTGGCACCGGTCCCGGAGGATAACCGCAACTTCTTCCAGAAGCTCTTCGGCATCCCGCAGCAGCCGGGCACCGCGCTCGCCTATGCCGCTCCGCAGGATGATGTCGTTGACCGCAGCCGCAGCAGGCGGCTGAGCCCTCTGGTCACGCCGCCGCCGACGACGGCGGCAGCGACCGCTGTCTACGACATCAGCGCGCAAATGCTCTACCTGCCGAATGGCGAGAAGCTGGAGGCCCATTCCGGCCTTGGCGAGAAGATGGACGATCCGCGCTATGTCCATGTCCGCATGCACGGCGCCACGCCGCCGCATGTCTATGACCTGAAAGAGCGGGAGGCGCTCTTCCACGGCCACCGCGCCGTGCGCCTGCATCCCGTGGGCGGCAGCGGCGCCATCTATGGCCGCGCCGGCCTGCTGCTGCATCCCTATCTGCTGGGACCGCGCGGCGACTCCAATGGCTGCGTCTCGATCCGCGATTATGAGCGCTTCCTGAAGGCGTTCCTGCGCGGAGAGGTCAAGCGCCTGGTCGTGGTCGCAGGCAATGGCGCACCGCCGCCGGCTATCGCCCTCAACGCTGCCAGGGATTGAACATCGTCAGCGGCAGATCCTCGAAATCCCGCGTATTGCGGGTGACGAGGGTCAGCCCGTGAACGATGGCTGTCGCGGCGATGAGGGCGTCTGGCGCACCTCGCGTCCGCCCCGCCGCCACCCGCCCCCATTCGAGCGCGATTTCGGTGGTGATCGGCAGAATGTGGGACGCGTGCTCCGTCTTGAGCTGGTTGAGCCACGCCAACAGCGTCTCTGCTCTCGGCCGGTCACTCTTCCAAAGCTTCTCGATCCCGGTCTGGATCTCGCCAAACGCGATCACGCTGAACCAGATCGCCTGCGGCTGAACCGTGCGAAGCCAGCCTGTGACGGGAGGCGCACCTCTTCGCGCATCCGAGACCACGTTGGTGTCGAGCAGGTACATCAGAGATCGACGTCCCGACCGGGCAGTCGCGAGCGTTGGTCGACCAGCTCGGCAAACTCATCGGGCCATGGCTCTCCCTCGACCAACAAATCGATCAGGTTCGAGCCAGGGCCCTGCTCCCGACGCAGCGTTTCAAAGTCGCGCGTGGAGACGATGTAGGCGGCAGGCTGCCCCCGGATGGTGACCTCCTGCGGCCCCTCGCTTTGCGCGCGCTTCACCACTTCGCTGAAGCGCGCCTTTGCATCCTGAAGCGCCCACGGCATCGCCATCTCCTGACTAGTCAGACTAGTCAGATAGCATGGTCCCTGCCGGCGAGGCCGTCAACCGATGCCGATGCCGGGCAGGCGCAGCCCCTTCTCGCGGGCGCAATCTTGCGCGATCTCGTAGCCCGCATCGGCATGGCGCATCACGCCGGTGGCCGGGTCGTTCCAGAGCACGCGCTCCAGCCGTTTTGCGGCTTCCGGCGTCCCGTCGGCGACGATCACCACGCCCGAATGCTGGGAATAGCCCATGCCGACACCGCCGCCATGATGCAGGGAGACCCAGGTGGCGCCACCGGCCGTGTTGAGCAAGGCGTTGAGCAGCGGCCAGTCCGAGACGGCATCGGAGCCGTCCTTCATCGCCTCGGTCTCGCGGTTGGGCGAGGCGACGGAGCCTGAATCGAGGTGGTCGCGGCCGATCACGACCGGCGCCTTCAGCTCGCCCTTCGCCACCATCTCGTTGAAGGCGAGGCCGAGCCGGTGCCTGTCGCCGAGGCCGACCCAGCAGATCCGCGCCGGCAGCCCCTGGAACTGGATGCGCTCGCGCGCCATGTCGAGCCAGTTATGCAGATGCGCATCGTCCGGCATCAGCTCCTTCACGCGCTGGTCGGTGCGGTAGATGTCTTCCGGATCGCCCGAGAGCGCGGCCCAGCGGAACGGGCCGATGCCGCGGCAGAACAGCGGGCGGATATAGGCGGGCACGAAGCCGGGGAAATCGAAGGCGTCAGTGACGCCCATATCCTTGGCCATCTGGCGGATGTTGTTGCCGTAATCGAGCGTCGGCACGCCCATGCGCTGGAAGTCCAACATGGCGCGGACATGGTCGGCCATCGAGCGCTTGGCGGCCTCGACCGTTCCGGCGGGATCGCGTTCGCGACGCTCTTCCCATTCTTCGAGCGTCCAGCCGGCGGGCAGATAGCCGTTCAGCGGATCATGCGCCGAGGTCTGGTCGGTGACGACATCGGGGCGGATGCCGCGCCTGACCATATCCGGAAAGACTTCGGCCGCATTGCCGAGCACGCCGACGGAGACGGCCTTGCCCCTGGCATGCGCCGCCTCGACGATCGCCAGCGCCTCGTCGATGCTGCCCGCCTTTTCGTCGAGATAGCGGGTGCGCAGCCGGAACTCGATCGAGGACGGCTTGCACTCCACCGCGATCATCGAGGCGCCGGCCATGGTCGCGGCCAGAGGCTGCGCGCCGCCCATGCCGCCCAGCCCGCCGGTCAGGATCCATTTGCCCTTCAGCGAACCGCCATAATGCTGCCGGCCGACCTCGACGAAGGTCTCGTAGGTGCCCTGAACGATGCCTTGCGTGCCGATATAGATCCAGGAGCCGGCCGTCATCTGGCCGTACATCATCAGCCCGCGCTTATCGAGCTCGTGGAAATGCTCCCAATTGGCATAGGCGGGGACGAGGTTGGAATTGGCGATCAGCACGCGCGGCGCATCCGCATGGGTCTTGAAGATGCCGGCCGGCTTGCCGGACTGGACCAGCAGCGTCTCATCGGCCTCGAGCGAGCGCAGCGCGGCACAGATCCGGTCGAAATCTTCCCAGCTGCGGGCGGCTCGGCCAATCCCGCCATAGACCACGAGCTCACCCGGCTTCTCCGCCACCTCCGGGTCGAGATTGTTCATCAGCATCCGCAAGGGCGCCTCTGTCAGCCAGGATTTGGCGGAGAGTTCGCTGCCGCGCGGGCTGCGGATGACGCGGCTATTGTCGATGCGGGTCATGGACGGCTCCGTTCGTGAAGGGCAGCGGCGTTCAGCGCGGCCGCGATGATGCTGGACAGGGCGCCCTGCAAGGGCGCAGCCCTACTGGCGTCGAAGCGCCAGGGCGGCGCCTCCGCGGCGAGATAGGCCGACAGTGCGATCTCCATCTGGATCGCGTGGACATGCTGGTCAGGCCGCCCGTAATGCCGGGTGATCCAGCCGCCCTTGAAGCGGCCATTGGTAACACTGCTGAAGTCACTGGCCGCCATCGCGTGTTCGGCCGCCGCCCCAACCGAACCGGCACAGCTCGCGCCGGAATTGGTGCCGAGATTGAGCGTCGGCAGCGTGCCCTCGAACAGGCGCGGGATAACCGACTTGATAGAGTGGCAATCCCACAGCAGGCACCAGCCATGCAGCGCCTTGACGCGCTCGATCTCGGCGGCCAGCGCCTGGTGATAGGGCTCGAAATAGGCGGCCCGCCGGCGGCTGATCTCGTCTTGCGTCAAGGGCACGGACCAGATCGCCGCGCCGTCGAAGGTCGTGGTCGGCACCAGCTCCGTCGTCGCCTGGCCGGGATAGAGCGAGACGCCCGAGGGGTCGCGGTTGAGGTCGATGACAAAGCGCGACAGCCCCGCCTCGACGATGCTCGGCTCGAAGGCCGCAGCGAAGTCGTAGAGCTTCGCATGTGCCAGTCGGTATCCTCGACCTCACGCCCGCGCGGGTTGAGCATGGCTGCGACTTCGGGAGGCAGCGCCGTGCCGGGATGTGGCATCGACAGGATGAGCGGCGATGATCCGCGCGTGACGCTGACGATCGAGGTCATGAGCATTGCCTTCCGAGCGTCGCGTCTTGTCCATAGAGGCGCGCCGAACCCCTCTCCTGTAAGGGGGATTCCCCCGTCCGTACGCGGTTGACGAGGATCCCACGCCTCACGCCGAGAACTCCGCGAAGCCATCGAGGCCCGCCGCGATGCCGACAGCGCCGGTCAGCACCAGCTCCGTCGCGGCCGCAAGGTCGGGGGCGAGGTAGCGATCTGCCGTCAGCGGCGCGATGCGGCTGCGCAGCAGCGCCAGCACCGGCTCGAGCCGTGGCGCTCGTCTTCAGCGGACGGTGATGCTCGATCGCCTCCGCCGCAGCCATCAACTCGACAGCGACGATGCTAGCGGCGTTGCGGGCCATGTCGAGCAGGCGGTAGGCGCCATGCGTCGCCATCGAGACATGGTCTTCCTGATTGGCGGAGGTCGGGATCGTGTCGACCGAGGCCGGGTAGGCCTTCTGCTTGTTCTCCGAAGCGAGCGCCGCAGCCGTCACCTGCGCAATCATGAAGCCCGAATTGAGCCCGGCATCGCGCGCCAGGAAGGCCGGCAGGCCGCTCATCACGGGATCGACCAGCAGCGCCATGCGCCGCTCGGAGAGGTTGCCGATCTCGCAGAGGCCGATCGCCAGCATATCGGCGGCAAAGGCGACCGGCTCGGCATGGAAATTCCCGCCCGAGACGATTTCGCCCGGCCCCAGCACCAGCGGATTATCGGTGACGGCATTCGCTTCGATCCGCAGCGTCGCGGCGGCATTAGCGAGCACGTCCCTGACCGCGCCCATCACCTGCGGCTGGCAGCGCAGCGAATAGGGGTCCTGCACCTTGCTGTCGCCGAAGCGGTGGCTGTCGCGGATCTCGCTGCCGCGCAATCAGCTCGCGCAGGATCGCGGCGATGCGGATCTGCCCGGGCTGGCCGCGCAGGCCGTGAATGCGCGGGTCGAACGGCGTGTCCGAGCCTTTCAGCGCATCGACGGACAGCGCCCCTGCCACCAGCGCGGCATCGAAGACGCGGGCGATGTCGCCGAGTGCGGCAAGGGCGATGGCGGTCGAGACCTGCGTGCCGTTGATCAGCGCCAGCCCTTCCTTGGCGCCCAGCGCCAGCGGCGCCTGCCCGATGGCTGCGAGCGCCTCCATGGCCGGCATGACTGCGCCCTTCAGCCTGATCTCGCCGACGCCCATCAGCGCGGCGCTCATATGGGCGAGCGGCGCGAGATCGCCCGAGGCGCCGACCGATCCCTTGGCCGGAATGATCGGCAGGGCGTCGTTGCGGAGCGCGTTGACCAGAGCCTGCGACGACGACCGGCCGCACGCCGGAGGCGCCGCGCGCCAGGCTTGCTGCCTTCATCGCCAGGATCAGGCGCACGACGCTGTCAGGCAGCGCCGGACCGGTGCCGACCGCATGCGACAAAATGAGATTGCGCTGCAGCGTTGCCAGATCGGCATCGGCAATGCGCACGCTCGCTAGTTTGCCGAAGCCGGTATTGACGCCATAGGTCACCGTTCCCGCAGCGACGATATCGTCGACGATCTGCTGCGCCGGCGGTGATAGCCGGGCTGTCGGCATCCAAACGTCACCACCGCCCCATCGAGAATGGAGCGCCAATCGGTCAGGGCGGCTGCGCCGGGCGCGAGCGGGATCAGGGTCATTGGCCGTTCCAGATGCGGGCGTGAAGCGGGTTGAAGCCGATGCGGTAGGCGAGTTCCGCCGGCCGCTCGATGTCCCAGATCGCGAGGTCGCAGCGCCTTGCCGGCCTCCAGCGTTCCGATCTCGCCGGCCAGACCGAGCGCCTGTGCGGCATGGCGGGTGAGCCCGGCCAACGCCTCTTCCGGCGTCATGCGGAACAGGGTGCAGGCCATGTTCATCACCAGCAGCGGCGAGGTCAGGGGAGAGGAGCCGGGATTGGCGTCGGTCGCGAGCGCGATCGGTACGCCATGGCTTGCGCAGCAGCGCGATCGGCGGCTGTCTGCGTCTCGCGCAGGAAATAGAACGCGCCGGGCAGGATGACGGCGACCGTGCCGGCCCGAGCCATGGCCATCGACCCCGGCCTCGTCGAGATATTCGAGATGATCGGCCGAGAGGGCGCCGTGTTCGGCCGCCAGTTTCGCACCACCGAGATTGGACAGTTGCTCGGCATGGATCTTCACCGCCAGGCCCTTTGCCTGGGCGGCAGCAAAAACCTGCGCCGTCTCCTCGAGCGAGAAGGCGATGCCCTCGCAGAAGATATCGACGGCGTCCGCCAGCCCTTTCTGCGCGATCTCGTCCAGCATCGGGCCTGCGACCTCGGCGATATAGTCGCCCGAGCGGCCCTTGAACTCCGGCGGCGTCGCATGCGCGCCGAGGAAGGTGGTGCGCACCCGGACCGGCCGTTCGCGCCCGATCCGCCGCGCCACGCTCCAGCTGCTTCACCTCCGCATCGCGCGCCAGCCCGTAGCCGGACTTGATCTCGACCGTGGTGACGCCCTCCGCCATCAGCGCGGAAAGCCGCTTGTCGGCACTGGCAAACAGCGCTTCGGGCGTCGCGGCGCGGGTCGCCGTGACCGTCGAGAGAATGCCGCCGCCCGCCCGCGCAATCTCCTCATAGCTCGCGCCCTGCAGGCGCAGCTCGAACTCATGCGCCCGGTCGCCGCCATAGACGAGATGGGTGTGGCAATCGATCAGACCTGGCGTGATCCAGCGCCCATCGCAGTCGATGGTCTCGGTGGCGTCGAAGGCGGGAGCGGAGCTGCGTGGGCCGGCATAGAGGATACGCCCGTCACGGCAGGCAATGAGGCCGTCATCGACCGCGCCATAGGGCGATGCGGCGCCCGCAACCATGGTCGCCAGCCGCGCTTGCGTCCAAAGCCGGTCGCAGACCAGCCGCTCGTCCCGCTCTCCCGCCAAAGCCGCTTTCCTCTCGACAAACCATGTCCTGCAACTATGCTAGCCAATTGCATATGCAAATGACAAGAGGCTTGCAGATGGCCGCTCCCGGGAGCCTGAGACTTCATCTCGAACAGGCGCTGCTGCCCGATGGGTTTCACAGCGATGTCGCGCTGGAGATCGTCGGCGGCGTCATCACCAAGGTGGCCACCGATGCTGCGCCCCTCCCGGACGCCGAGCGCATCCCCGGCCTCACCCTTGCCGGCATGCCCAATCTGCACAGCCACGCCTTCCAGCGCGGCATGGCGGGGCTGGCTGAGCGACGTGGCGAGACTGCGGATTCCTTCTGGACCTGGCGCGAGGTGATGTACCGCTTTCTGGATCGGCTCGATCCTGACGACGTGCAGGCGATTGCCGCCCAGGCTTTCGTCGAGATGATCGAGGGCGGCTTCACCGCCCTGGCCGAGTTCCACTACCTCCACCATGACCGCGACGGACGGCCCTACCAGCAGATTGCCGCCATGGCTCAGGCCATCGCTGCTGCCGCTGACGAGGCCGGGCTCGGCCTGACCCTGCTGCCGGTGCTCTACCGCTTCGGCAATTTTGGCGAGGCGGCCCCTGTCCATGGCCAGCGCCGCTTCATCAACGACCGCGACAGCTATCAACGGCTTGTCGAGGCGAGCGAGGCAGCGATTGCGCCTCTGGGTGACGCTCGGATTGGGCTGGCGCCGCATTCGCTGCGCGCCGTCTCAACCGACGATCTCGCCTGGCTGTCGGCTTTGAGACCGGATTGTCCGCTGCATATCCATGTCGCCGAGCAGATGCGCGAGGTCGAGGATGCCCTGTCGCTGACGGGCCGCAGGCCGGTCGAGCTGCTGCTCGATCATGTCGCGCTGGATCGGCGCTGGTGCCTGATCCACGCCACCCACCTGACCGGCGAGGAGCGTGATGCCATCGCCCGCAGCGGTGCGGTGGCCGGCCTCTGCCCGATCACGGAATCGAGCCTGGGCGACGGGATCTTCGACGGGGTTGGTTATCGCGCGGCCGCAGGCGGCTTCGGTGTCGGCAGCGATTCCAATATCCAGATCGATGCGGGGGCGGAGCTGCGCCAGCTCGAATATTCGCAGCGCCTGCGGGATCGCGGCCGGGCCTTGCTGGCACCGGTCGGTGGTTCGACAGGCCAGTCCCTCTGGCAGGAAGCCTGCGCCGGCGGTGCCCAGGCCTGCGGCCGCGCCATCGGTCAAATCGCTACGGGCTGCCGTGCCGATCTCGTCACGCTCGATGCACAGCACCCGGCCTTGCTCGGAAAATTCGGCGCAATCCTGCTCGACAGCGCTATCTTTGCCAGCAACGCCCTGCCATTGAGCACCGTCTTCATCGGCGGGCGCAGGCTGGTGAGCGAAGGGCGTCATCATGCCCGCGAGCCGGTGAAAGCGCGTTTCGCGACGGTGATGCGCAAGCTGCTGGCTTGAAGACGCTGCCGGCTAAGTTTGTAGTGAGGTCCGTGCTGAAGGCGATGGCGACAGGCGAAACCAATCTGGGCGATGTCCATCTCGACGGGGCAGGGCCGGTCTATGACCAGATCCGCCGCGCTATCCGCGACCTCATCCTCAATGGCGTCTGGCCGCCCGGCACCTCGGTCCCGCCCGAACATGCGCTGATGGAGCAACTGGGCGCCTCGCGGATGACGGTGCACCGGGCGCTGGTCCAGTTGGCGCGTGAGGGGCTGATCACCCGGCGCAGGCGCTCTGGCACTATCGTCGCCAGCCCGCCGACCTCCTACGCCATGCTCAACATCCTCTCGATCCCCGAAGAGGTGCGCAAGCGCGGCAAGAGCCATAGTTTCGAGATCCTGTCCCGCCGTGACGGTCGCGCGACGGCAGAGGTTGCGGCCCGCTTCGGCATCGACCGGGCCGAGGCTGTCTGCCATCTGGTGACGCTGCATGTCAGCGATGGCCACCCGCATGTGCTGGAAGAGCGTATCATCCATCTCGCCAGCGTTCCAGCGGCGGCCGAACAGGATTTCCGCGAGACCCCGCCGGGGGACTGGCTGCTGCAGAACAGCCTCTGGTCGCAGGCCGAGCACGCCATCAGTGCGGTGGCCGCCGAAGCGGGGGATGCGCAGCGCCTGGCCATTCCGGCCGGCACACCCTGCCTGCTGATCGAGCGCCGCACCTGGAACCAGCAGCTGCCGGTCACAGCTGTGCGCCTGCTCTACCCCGGAGCCGAGCATCGCTTTGTCGGGCGCTTCGGTCCCTACGGCGAAGTCTGAACGAGCCCAAGAAAAAGCCCGCCCTCCTTGCGGAAGACGGGCTCTGTCGCGAGACTAAAAGCGATCAGCAGGAATAGCTGACGCGGCGGCCGTACTCGTCGCGGCCATAGCAGATCCGGTCAGGCGTCGAGGCCGAACCGATGATCGCGCCGCCAGCGCCGCCGATCGCAGCACCAGCGAGGGCGCCGCCGGCGCGGCCGGTGGCGAGGCCGCCGATGACAGCGCCCGTACCGGCGCCGATCAGGGCACCCGTGCCCGCATTCTGTTCGCGCTGGGTGCAGGCACCGAGCGAAGCGGCCATTGCGGCGACGATGATGAACTTCTTCATTGTTACTCTCCTTGGCGAAAGACCCGTCGGCCGCAGCCGCGTGTGCCCCTAAAACAGCGGCTCTCGCCAAAGGTTCCGAAAGGCCATCAAGCGGCCCTCCGCACCCCTTTCGCAATGGTTGCCGAGAACCTGCGATGCACGCGTTTTTTCCCGGAACCTTGCTGGCAGCCTTACGTTGATCGGGAGCCAGGCAGTGGAAACGCTGCCGACACAGGAGGCCGCTATGACAGCTCAGACCATGATGGGTCAGACAAGGACCAGCTCGCCCAACCCGTTGATTGCAGGGGCGCGTGTAGCCGGAACGGAAGTCTACAACAGCGCCGGCGAGCACCTAGGCGAGATTTACGACGTGATGCTGGACAAGCAGACCGGCAAGGTTGCTTACGCCATCATGTCCTTCGGAGGATTTCTCGGCATCGGGGAGAAGTATCACCCCGTGCCGTGGAGCGTGCTCGACTATGACACCCAGCGCGGTGGCTATGTCGTGCCGCTGACCAAGGACAAGCTCGAGGCCGCGCCGATGTACGACAACACCGGCGAGCCCGACTGGAACGATCGCGGCTACGGCACGCGCGTCCACGATTATTACGGCACGATGCCCTACTGGATGTGAGGCAGTGCCTGAAGCAAGTCGCGGCGGTTGCTATCCCCCCAGCCGAATCGTCGTGACGGCGAGATGCGGGCCCAAAAGGCCCGCATCTTCTTTTTGTGAGCGGCGTCGCGTGAACGCCCAGATTTCACCGCCGAAATGCCCGAACGGGCACTGTCTCATGGGCGCCCGATAAAGGGGGCGGCCCGGTCCGGGAGATGACCATGCAGATCCGCTACGGCTACCGCATCGAAATCCTGTGCCAGCAGGAGTTGCCCATGGTGACGCTGCTCGACGTCCATCCCTCGCGCCGGCTCGATCTGGTGCGCCCGGACGAGATGCTGGTGACATCGCTTCGCGACCCGTCCCGCCCGGTCGAGGTCGACCAGTATCTCGATCAGTTCGGCAATATCTGTCGCCGCATCGTCGCCCCTGCCGGCGGGGTGCTGCTGCAATCGGAAGGGGTGGCGCATGATTCTGGCGAGCCCGATCCAGTCGCTCCCGAGGCGCGCGAGGTGCCCCCGGCGCAACTGCCCAATGAAGCGCTGGTGTACCTGCTCGGCAGCCGCTACTGCGAGACCGACAAGCTCTCAGCCACCGCCTGGAACCTGTTCGGGCAGGTCGAGCCGGGCTGGAAGCGGGTTCAGGCGATTGTGGATTTCGTCCATAACCACCTGACCTTCGGCTACCATTTCGCGCGCAGCACACGCACAGCCGCCGAGGCCTTCGAGGAGCGCGTCGGCGTCTGCCGCGACTTCGCCCATCTCGCGGTCGCGCTCTGCCGCTGCATGAATATCCCGGCGCGCTACTGCAATGGCTATCTCGGCGATATCGGCGTCCCCTCCAACCCCGCGCCGATGGATTTCAACGCCTGGTTCGAGGTCTATCTCGGGCGCCGCTGGTACACCTTCGATGCTCGCCACAACACGCCGCGGATCGGGCGTATCGTGATTGCGCGTGGCCGCGATGCGACCGATGTGGCGATGGTCTCGTCCTTCGGCCCGCACCAGCTCGGCGCCTTCGACGTGGTGACGGAAGAGGTTGAAGTCCCGTCGCATCCGGTCAACATCCCGATGCAGTCCACCTGGCCGCGCCAGCTGGCCCTGTCCTGAAACATTCAATTGTAGAGCTGGTCCAGCACACCCATGCGCCATGTCATCGTCGTCAATGCGCGCGCCGGAACAGTGCTGGAGCTCGGCCAGGCCGAATTCGCGACGCGGGTGGCCGAGGCTTTCGTCAGCCATGGCTGCTCCGCCGAGGTCAAGCTGGTGCGGCCCAAGGAACTGCATTCCGCGCTGGCTCTCGCGATAGCCGATCAGGACGCGGTCCCGGTCATTGCCGGTGGCGATGGCACGATCAACGGCGTCCTGCCGATCCTGCTCGAAGCGCATCGGCCTGTCGGCATCCTGCCGCTCGGGACCGTCAATGTGCTCGGCCGCGATCTCGGGCTCTACGGCACGCTGGAGCGCCAGATCGAGGCGCTCTGCACCGGTCAGCCGATTGAGCTCGACATTGGCCGCGTCAACGACCGCATGTTCCATTCCCTCTCCGGCATGGGCTTTTTCAGCCTGATGGCGCGTGAACGCGAGAACGCCAGGAGGCGCTTCCCATTCAGCCGGGTGGCCGCTTTTCTGGTCGCAAGCGTGCGCTCCATCCTCTTCACCCGCCCCATCACGGTCGAGATTCTGGTCGATGACGAGCGCCGGCAGGTCGAGGCCGACGCCGTGCTCGTCACCATCAACAGCTTCGACGGGGCCGAGTGGCGCCGCAGCGATCTGGCGGGCGGCGTTTTCGAGGTGCACATCCTCAACGCGGGCGGGCTTTGGTCGCGCTGCAAGGCCGCTCTCTCGGTCGTCACCGGCGGCTGGCGCAACTCGCCGGGGCTGGTCTCCTTCACCTCCTCGGAGGTGACATTGCGGCGGCGTGACAAGCGCCGCGGCCATATCACGTTTGATGGTGAGGTCGAGCGGCGCGGTGGCGCGCTCTCCTACCGTATCCTGCCGCGTGCCGTAACGGTCATCGGCGCACGCGCAACCAGCAGCTGACCCATGCTCTCGCGTCGTTTCATCCTGCCGCTGGCCGCGGCCTGCGGCTTCCTGGGCTTGGCGCTGTTCATCGCGACCGGCAACAAATTCGCGTTCGATACGAAGTTCGTGCTGCTGCTGCGCGAGACGGGCAATCCCGCAGTCCCGCTTGGCCCGCTTTGGCTGCATGAGGCGGTGCGCGACGTGACCGCGCTCGGCAGTTTCTCCGGTCTCGGCCTGATGATGATCACCGCCAGCCTCGTGCTCTGGCAATGTCGGCATCCACGGCTCGCGGTCGGGCTTCTCGTCAGCGTGCTCGCTGCGACCCTCGCCAGCACTTGGCTGAAGATGGCGTTCGGGCGCGAGCGGCCAGACATTGTCGAGCATGTCGCGCTGACCTTCACCGCGAGCTTCCCGAGCGGGCACGCTTTCCTCTCGGCCGTCACCCTGCTCTGCATCGCCGGCTTTATCGGCCTTGCCGTCAAGCGCCCCAATATCACCAGGCTCTGCTACGGCATCGCCTGGGCCTTGATCATCCTGATTGGCGCTAGCCGGGTTTATCTCGGCGTGCATTGGCCGACCGACGTGCTGGCCGGCTGGCTGCTCGGCATCACCTGGGCGAGCCTTTCAGTGGCGTGGCTGGGCCGCAGCATGGACAGGGCGGAAATCCGCGACAAGATTGCCAGCGTAGACAGTCCAGGCGGGCAACGGGTGCCGCGCGCAAAGGACGGGCCTGCATGACGCGTTTCCTGCTGATCTACGCGGCCACCGCGCTGATCCTGTTCCCGCTGGACCTGATCTGGCTGAAATACGTCGCTCGCGAATTCTATGTCGCCAAGATGGGTGATCTGTTGCTGCCGGAGCCGCGTCTTGGCATCGCCGCGCTTTTCTACCTCGTCTATGTCGCCGGGATCGCCTGGTTCGCCATCCTGCCCAATCTCGCGACAGGCAGCATCCTGGCTGCACTGCTGGCCGGGGCAGGGCTGGGCGTCCTCGCCTATGGCACCTACGACATCACCAACCTCTCGACCCTGCGCGGTTTCCCGGTCTCGGTCGCCGTGACGGACTTGGCTTGGGGGACCTTCCTCACCGCAGTCAGCGCGGCCGGCGGTCTCTACATTGCAACCCGCTGGTTCGGCGTTGCAGCAGAATGATGCAGTGCAGCGGAACCGGATGGCCAGGAGCACGTTGTCTGCGCGTCGCATCTGACGCGACGGCACTTCAGGACATCACATGCTCGCTTCACGCAATCTCCTCGTCGCTCTCGTCGTCGTTCTGGTCGCCGGCCTCGCCGTGACCGGCTATGCCCTCTACGAAGAGAAGAAGCAGCCTGAAGGCGTGCAGATTTCCGTCGGCAAGAACGGCCTGTCGATCAAGGAGAAGTGAGCCTCAGCTATTGGCGAGGATCATGTTGCGGACGATGGGGTAGATCTGCCCGTCCCATCGCCGCCCGGAGAACACGCCGTAATGGCCGACGCCGGCCTGCAGATGGTGCTTCTTCCGGAACGGCTTGAGGCCGCTGCACAGATCATGCGCGGCCGATGTCTGGCCCAGTGAGCAGATATCGTCACGCTCACCCTCGACAGTCAGCAGCGCCGTCTTGCGGATGGCGCTGCAATCGACGAGCTCACCGCGATAGCTCAGGGTCTTGGCGGCGAGCCGCGCCTCCTGGAAGATCCACTGCACGGTTTCGAGATAGAATTCCGCCGGCAGGTCGAGCACGGCGAAGTACTCGTCGTAGAATTTCTTGATCGTCCCGGCATTCTCCGTCATCGCCGGTCGCGAGCGCCGTGAACATGTCGATATGCGCATGGACGTGCCGCGACAGGTTCATCGCCACGAAGGCGTTGAGCTGGACGAAGCCGGGATAGACCTTGCGGCCCGCGCCGGGATAGCGCGCCGGCACGGTCGCGATCAGCTTCTCGCGAAACCACTCGATCGGCTTCTCCATGGCCAGCTTGTTGACCGCGGTGGGGTTGATGCGCGTATCGACCGGCCCCGCCATCAGCGTCATGCTGCGCGGCTGGCCGGGATGTCCCGCCTGCGCCATCACGGCTGCGGCCGTGAGCACCTGGACGCAGGGCTGGCAGACGGCGACGACATGCGTGTCGGGCCCCAGCACCTCGATGAAGCTCGATCAGCGCATCGACATAATCGTCATAGCCGAAACCGCCGGCCGACAGGCTGACGTCGCGGGCATTGTGCCAGTCGGTGATGTAGACGTCATGGTCGCGCAGCAGGGTCGCGACGGTGTTGCGCAGCAGCGTGGCGAAATGGCCGGACATGGGCGCAACCACCAGCACCTTTGCCTGCGGAAGCTGCGTGTCCTTGCGGAAGCGCAGCAGATCGCCGAAGGGCCGCGCCAGCGTCACCTCCTCCGTGACCGGCACATCGCGATTGCCATGGCGGACGGTGTCGATCTCGTAGGGCGGCCGCTCATGGCGTGAGGCGCGAGCGGGTCATCATCTCGAATGCCGCTGCCGATGCGCGGAAATCCAGCGCCAACCCTGCCATGGCGGGCATGCCGAGCGCCGAAAGGGCCGCCTGCGCCATGGCGCGCGCGGGGCTGATCAGATCGGTTTGGGCCTGATAGGCGGCATAGAGCATCGAGTACGGCCTCGTGACAGGTCATTAGGCCAGCGACAGCGCCAGAGCGGGCGCAACAATCGCCGTAGGGTCATGTTGCACTGCAAAACGGCTCCGACGCAAGTTTGTTCTAAAGCAATTCGGCTGTGGAACAGCTTTTGCTACCGTTGCCTGCACCTCGCTCAAGGGACGTAAAGCATGACCCGCGCCAGCCTGACGATCAGCAGCAAGAACTACTCTTCATGGTCGCTGCGGGGCTGGCTGCTCTGCCGGATGGCGGGTCTGGACGTCGAGGAGAAGATGCTGTCGCTGGACGATCCCTCGGCGCGGGCCGAGCTGCTGCTGCTCTCGCCCTCCTTCCTCGTGCCCTGCCTGACCGATGGCGAGGTCGAGGTCTGGGATACGCTGGCGATCGCAGCCTATCTCGACGAAACCTATCCCAATGCCGCGCTGCTGCCGCAGGAGCGCAAGGCCCGCTCGCATTGCCGCGCCGTGTCCGGCGAGATGCACTCCGGCTTCGCCAATCTGCGCTCGGCCCTGCCGATGAACCTCAAGGCGCATTACCCCGGCTTCAAGGTCTGGGCCGGCGCGCAGGCCGATATCGACCGCGTCACCGAGATCTGGCGGGACTGTCTTGCGCGCTATGGCGGGCCCTATCTCTTCGGCAGGCTCAGCCTGGCGGATGCGATGTACGCGCCGGTCTGCCTGCGCTTCCTCAGCTACGACGTGCCGCTCGACCCGGACTGTCGCCGCTATTGCGAAACGATCGCGCAATGGCCCGACCTGCAGCGCTGGATCGCAGATGCAAAAGCCGAACCTGACGATGTCGAAGAACTCGATGCGGAATTCTGAGAGGCCGGTCCAGCCTCATTCCGCCTGCCGCGAACCTGCAAGGCCAGGGCACCAGAAGCGAGCGAAGCGCACCGTAAACTGATGTGCCGGCTTCCGGAGTGAAGCAATTCACCCTGCGTCGCCCTCACCAGCCGCCCGCGCATGAGCTCTGCGCAATGGCCTTTCCCGGCCGGAGGCGTTAACACCTCCCCAACGAACCAGCAGACCAAGGGAGGTCACGATGACCGAGATGTTCAAGAACCTGATCGCCGGCGAATGGGTCAGCGCCGGCAATGCCTCGCGCAACATCAACCCCTCCAACACCAATGACGTCGTCGGCGAATACGCGCAGGGCGCCGTCGAGGCAGCTCGAACGACGCCGTCGCCGCCGCCAAGGCGGCCTTCCCGGCCTGGTGCCGCAGCGGCGCCGCAGGAGCGCTACGACATCCTGAAGAAGGCCTCCGACGAGATCCTGGCCCGCAAGGAAGAGCTCGGCCGCCTGCTGTCGCGCGAGGAGGGCAAGACCCTGCCCGAGGGCATCGGCGAGGCCGGCCGCGCCGGCCAGATCTTCGCCTTCTTCGCCGGCGAGTGCCTGCGCCTGTCGGGCGAGATGGTCGCCTCCGTGCGGCCCGGCGTCGACGTCGAGATGACCCGCGAGCCGGTCGGCGTCGTCGGCATGATCACGCCCTGGAACTTCCCGATCGCGATCCCGGCCTGGAAGATCGCGCCGGCGCTGGCCTACGGCAACTGCGTCGTCTTCAAGCCGGCCGACCTCGTGCCCGGCTCGGCCTGGGCGCTGGTCGACATCATCCAGCGCGCCGGCCTGCCCAAGGGCGTGTTCAACCTCGTCATGGGCCGCGGCTCGGTCGTCGGCCAGGCGCTGCTGGAGCACAAGGACGTCGACGCCATCTCCTTCACCGGCTCGGTCGCGACCGGCCGCAAGGTCGCGCGAGGCCTGCATCGCCTCGTCGCCGATGAAGAAGGTCCAGCTCGAGATGGGCGGCAAGAACCCGCTGGTCGTGCTCGACGACGCCGACCTCAAGATCGCGGTCGAAGCGGCCGTCAACGGCGCCTTCTTCTCCACCGGCCAGCGCTGCACGGCCTCCTCGCGCCTGATCGTCAGGCCGGCATCCACGACCGCTTCGTCGAGGCCTGCATCGAGCGGCTGAAGGGCCTCGTCGTCGACGACGCGCTGAAGGCCGGCACCCATATCGGCCCGGTCGTCGACCAGAGCCAGCTCGACCAGGACCTGAACTACATCGAGATCGCCAAGGACGAAGGCGGCAAGCTGGCCTGGGGCGGCGAGCTCCTCAACCGCGAGACCCCCGGCTTCTACCTGCAGCCGGCGCTGTTCACCGAGACCACCAACGACATGCGCATCACGCGCGAGGAGGTCTTCGGCCCGGTCGCCAACGTCATCCGCGTCAAGGACTACGACGAGGCGCTGGCCGTCGCCAACGACACCGAGTTCGGCCTGTCCTCCGGCATCTGCACCACGTCGCCTGAAGCACGCCACGCATTTCAAGCGCAACGCCGAGGCCGGCATGGTGATGGTCAACCTGCCGACGGCGGGCGTCGACTACCACGTGCCGTTCGGCGGCCGGAAGGGCTCGAGCTACGGCCCGCGCGAGCAGGGCGCCTACGCCGAGGAGTTCTACACCACGGTGAAGACGGCCTACACGCTGGCCTGAGGAGCGACATTGCGATCCTCGAGGATCGCCGCGTAATCGCGCGCGCCATGGAGGATGTGGACTATCTACGACCGCGTTCTCTCGCACCGATAAAATATGAGATACGCCGCCATAGGGTCGTTTCCTGCGCATACCCTGGCCTTGCAGCTCTTCCGCGAAGACACGGGCCAAGCGTTCGGATTATGTCCAGTGGCCCTCGCACGCCGCGTGAATCTCCTGCAAGAAACTGCGCGGCTCACGTGGATTTTCCTGCGCTATGTAATGCCGCGATCTCTCGGCAGATCAGCGTCAGCCTCGACTGTGAAGTCGACGCGCATCATTCCGCAGCTTGGCGAGCCATAGCCTCGTATTTGGCGATGAGTCTTGGCGAAAACCTCCTCACCATCGACGACACGCTCCGCCCGGTCTTCGGCCCGTCAGCCAATTCGCGCGTTCAGTGCTGAGAGCGTGCCTGTTGCGCCGAGCAACAAGCCGCAGGCCTTCCTTGACCACCTCTTCGGCAGAGGCATGAGCGACCGGCTGACAAGGCCCATTATCAGCGCCTCGTCCGTCGCATCGAGTACAGCCGTCTTGGGCATCGCATGAACCCTATGCTGCGGACATGATCGACATAATCACGTCGAGACTCATTGCCGTGACAATCTACCAGCCCGCCGCCTCTGACGAAACGCATGGCGTAACGCCAGCAATGGCCTCTTGCGTGAGCCAGTATAGGCGATCTGATGTGACGGCGTCACGTCACGCTTCAGTAGGGCAGCCCGACATAATTCTCCGCCAGCGCCGCCATCGCGTGGTCGGAGCTGACGAGATAGTCCAGTTCCGCCTGCTGCATGCGCTGCTCGAAGCGCCGTTTGCTCCGGAAAGCGGTGCATCAGCGAGGTCAGCCACCAGGAGAAGCGCTCCGCCTTCCAGACCCGCGCGAGCGCTCGTTGCGAATAGGTGTCGATGCCTGCGGCCGAGCGGTCGAGCAGCGCCTCGGTCAGCGCCTCCGCGAGATAATGCACGTCGCCAGCGGCGAGGTTCAGGCCCTTGGCGCCGGTCGGCGGCACGATATGGGCGGCATCGCCCGCCAGAAACAACCGGCCAAAGCGCATCGGCTCGGCGACGAAGGAGCGCAGCGGCGCGATCGACTTCTCGATCGAGGGGCCGGTCTGCAGCGCGGCGGCGGAGGCCGGGTCGAGCCTGCGCCGCAGCTCGTCCCAGAAGCGCTGGTCCGACCAATCCTCGACCCGCTCATCCAGCGCGCATTGCACATAATAGCGGCTGCGCGTGGCCGAACGCATCGAGCACAGCGCGAACCCCCGCTCGCTGCTGGCATAGATCAGCTCATGCGACACCGGCGGCACATCGGCCAGAATACCGAGCCAGCCGAACGGATAGACCCGCTCGAAACTCCTGATCGCGCTCTCGGGAATGCTGGCGCGGGCGACGCCATGATAGCCGTCGCAACCGGCGATGTAGTCGCAGTCCAGCCGCCTTTCGACACCGTCTTCCCGATAAGTGACGAAGGGCCGGCTCCCGTCGAAATCATGCAGCGCCACGTTCTCGGCCTCGAACACTGTCGTGCCGCCCTGCGCCGCGCGCAGATCCATCAGATCGCGCGTCACCTCGGTCTGGCCGTAGACCGTGACATGCTTGCCGCCGGTGAGGCCGTTGAGATCGATGCGGTGGCGCTGGCCGCCAAACAGCAGCTCGACCCCGTCATGCGGCAGCCCCTCCGCATGCAGCCGCGCGCCCGCGCCAACCGTGTCGAGCAGCCCGACCGTTCCCTGCTCCAGCACGCCGGCCCGGATCCGGGCGAGCACGTAATCGCGGCTCTTGCGTTCGAGAATGACGCTGTCGATCCCGGCCTCGCGCAGCAACTGGCCGAGCAGGAGACCCGCCGGGCCGGAGCCGATGATCGCCACCTGGGTGCGCATGGACCTTGCTCTCCCGCCGCCCGCCGACAAACAGCGGGCCACTCGGGCAACAATCCGACAAACAAGTTGCCTCGGCAACTATTAAATCGAGCGTCAGCCTAAAGACGGGCGCGGCTTTAGCCGATCGGGATGACGTCGACGGCGATGCCGATCTTCTGCGATCCCGGCCCGACCAGCACCCCATCCAGCGGCGAGACATCGGCATAATCGCGGCCAAAGGCCGTGACGATATGGTCGTCGGCGACGATGACGTCGTTGGTCGGGTCGAGCCCGACCCAGCCGGTCTCGGGCCCGCACCAAACCATCACCCAGGCATGGCTGGCATCGGCCCCCTCGAGCCGCTTCTGGCCAGGAGGCGGGATCGTCCGGATATAGCCGCTGACATAGGCCGCCGGCAGGCCAAGCCCGCGCAAGCCGGCGATCATGATATGCGCGAAATCCTGGCAGACCCCGTGGCGGCTCGCAAAGGCGTCCGCGAGCGGCGTCGAAACCTCGGTTGCGTCGGGATCATAGGTGAAATCATTGCGGATGCGGCGCATCAGCTCGCTTGCCCCCTCCAGCACCGGGCGGCGCGGCTGGAAGCTCTCGCGCGCATAGGCGACGACAGGCTCGACCTGCGGCACCAGCCGGCTGGGAAAGAGATGATGCACCGGCGAATCCGGCGCCAGGCTGCTGGAGGCCAGCGCCAGCGCGGCGACCTCCTCCCAATGCCGGGTCAGGCCGGGAAAGGGCGGGGCAGGCCGGTTCACGGTCGACGCGCGCCCGCATCTCCACCTTGAGGTCGCGATGCGGCTTGGCGATGGTGATCGTGGTCATCCGATTGCCGAAGAAGCAGGTGTTGTCGATCCGCTCCACCGGGCGCGGCGTCACCGACAATTCGCTCTTCTGCACGCTCTGGCCGCCATCGCTGCGCGGCAGCAGCCGCAGGATGCAGCGTGCGAAGGGGACCGGGCGGGAATAGCCATAGGTCGTGATGTGCCGGACGTCGTAGATCACGCGATGCCCACCATACGCGAGCTCTCGGGCGCGGCGTTCTGGAGGAAATAGCGGTCGGCGATGGCGCCGGAGAGCCCCATCAGCAATTGCTCGAACAGCAGGATGCTGGTGCGGTCGAGCCTGCCGGCCTCAGCCGTGCGGCATTCGGTGGCGAGCTTCAGCGCCAGGCGACGCGGCGCTTCCAGCATGCCGTCATCGGCCAGCGAGGGCAGCTGCGCGATCTCGGTTTCCAGACGGTCGATCTGGAAGGCGACAGAGCGGGGATTGTAAGGGTCGAGCATCACCAGATCGAGCACCGGCTGCAGGCTGGCGCCCAGCAGATAGCGCGAGCGATAGGTGATCTGCGAATCCGTCAGGTCGAGCAGCGCATCCAGCCCATCCGTCGGCGCCGTCGTCTCGGCGAAATGCCGGGCGAAGCGGCAGGTGGCGATCCCGCGCTCGATCCGCCGGCCGATATCGAGAAAGCGCCAGCCCGCGCCACGCACCATGTTCTCCTGGCTGAGGCCGGAGAAAGCGGCGAGCGATTTGAGCGCCCGGTCGGCGATTTCATAGGCCTCACCCTCGCTCGGCTCCAGCCCCGGCTCCAAAGTGAGCTGGCCCTGCAGATCGCCGAAGAGCCGCCAGGCGTCGACGGAGAGGCGCTCGCGGATCACCGATGCGGTCCGCCGCGCTTCGCGGACGGTGGCGTGGGCGGAGCCGTAATGCTCGACATCATGCAGCGCCATCGCCGCCTGAAGGGCGGCACTCTGGCCCTTGCCACCGGCTGCGGCGCCCCAGGCAGTCAGCAGATTGACCAGCCGGCGCAAGGTATCGCTGCGCCCGGGCGAGGCGTCATCGGCATCGAGCAACCGGCCGAGCAGGGCGCGGACCAGGCGCAGTGTCGCTTCCGTGCGCTCCAGATAGCGCCCGAGCCAGAACAGATTATCGGCGGCGCGGCTCGGCAGGGTTCCGACAACGCGGCGAATGCTGATCCGGTCCGGCGTCGGCAGCAGGCTGACCTGCTCGACGGGGGCATCGGAGGTGACCCAGACATCGCTGGACCGCACGCCGCTGCGCATGATCACCGCGCGGGCATCGGCATCATCCGATATCCGGCAGAAGCCGCCGGGCATCACCTTCCAGCCATCGGGCGTCGCGGCCGCGAAGACCCGCAACGTCACCGGATGGGGCCGCAAATGGCCGTTCTCGAAGACCGGCATGGTCGACAGCCGCACCACCTCCTGCCCGACATAATCCATGCCCCGCGCAGCGATCCGCGCGCGCAGGGCCTCGCGCTCCGGCTTGTCGAGCTCGCCGGCCAGAACCGGCTGGCTGTCGCGCCCGCCGCCGGCCGAGCGGAATGCCGGCGCGATGCTCATCTCGTCCAGCCGGTCGAGCACGATGTTCCGCTCGCGCGCCTGGCCGCACCACCAGGTCGCGACATTGGGCAGGATCATTTCCTCGCCCAGCAGCTTCTGGCCGATGCGCGGCAGGAAGCCCATCAGCGCGCGCGATTCCACCACCCCGGAGCCCAGCCCGTTGGCGATATGGACATTGCCCTGGCGCACCGCCTCGACCAGCCCTGCGACGCCCAGCGCCGAGCGGGCGTTGAGTTCGAGCGGATCGGCGAAATCGCCATCGATCCGGCGCCAGATCACATCGGCGCGCTTGGGTCCCGCGATGGTGCGGACATGCACCCGCCCATCGCGCATCATCAGGTCGCCGCCCTCGACCAGCAGGAAGCCGAGATAACGCGCCAGATAGGCCTGCTCGAAATAGCTCTCGTTCAGCGGGCCGGGCGTCAGCAGGCAGATGCGCGGCTCGACCCGGCGCGAGCGGGCGACGAGCCCGGCGCGGAAGGACTGGAAGAAGGCCGCCAGCCGCTCGACATTCATCGTGCGGAACAGGTCGGGGAAGGCGCGCGCCAGCGCCAGCCGGTTTTCCAGCGCATAGCCGGTGCCCGAGGGCGCCTGCGCCCGGTCGCCCAGCACCCACCAGCGCCCATCGGGGCCGCGCCCGAGATCGGCGGCATAGAGCTGGAGCGCGCCACCGCTCGGCGCGCCATGCAGCGGCCGCAGATAATCCGGGCTGCCGCTGACGACAGCCGCGGGCAACAGCCCTTCGCTGATCGTGGTGCCCTTGCCGTAGATATCGTCGAGCAGGGAGGAGAGCAGCTGCGCCCGTTGCGCCACGCCGGCCGCGATCGTCTGCCACTCCGCCCCGGTCAGGACCAGCGGCACATGGCTCAGCGGCCAGGAGCGCTCGCCCGCCAGCGGATCGCGCTCATCGAGATCGCCATGGACGCGATAGGACACGCCGGTGTCGCGCACATGCCGGTCCGCGAGGCCGAAACGCTGGCTCAGCTCGTCCTGGGAGAGGCTGCTCCACTCCGCCAGGAACGGCTCCCAATGCGGCCGGACCGTGCCATCGGGCGCCATCAGCTCGTCGAAGGCGCCGGGCAGGGGACGGTAGCCGCCCAGCAACGCGTTGCGCCGCTCCGTCCTGACGCGCATCGACGGTGATCGGCCCTGTAGCGCCATGCGCGGGTCTAAACTCCGATAGGACGCCGCAGATCCAGCGTGAGCGGGAAATCGGCGCTGCGCTCTTCCGGCGGAATCGCCAGCGCGCCGGGACTATGACCGATTGCCTCGAAACGTGCGAGCCGTCGCGCCTCCGCTTCATAGGAATTCACCGGCGGTGTCTCGTAATTGCGTCCGCCGGGATGGGCGACATGATAGACGCAACCGCCGAGCGAGCGGCCGACCCAGCAAATCGACGATGTCGAAGGTCAGCGGCGCATGCACCGGAATGGTCGGATGCAGGCCCGATGCGCGGCTGCCACGCCTTGAAGCGCACGCCCCCGATCGCCTCGCCGCCAAGCCCGGCGCTGGTCATCGGCAGGCGCGGCCATTGCAGGTGATCAGGTGGCGCCCGGGCACGAAGCCTGTCGCCTTGACCTGCAGCCGCTCCACCGAGCTGTCGACATAGCGCACCGTGCCGCCGATCGCGCCTTCCTCGCCCATCACATGCCAGGGTTCGAGCGCCTGGCGCAGTTCGAGCGCAACCCCGCCATGCTCGACCTTGCCGAAGAAGGGGAAGCGGAATTCGTGCTGGGCCTCGAACCAGGCCGGGTCGAAGGCGTAGCCGGCGCGGCCGAGATCGGCGAGCACATCCTTGAAGTCCTGCCAGACCAGCTCGGGCAGCATGAAACGGTCATGCAGGCTCGGTGCCCCAGCGCACCAGCTTGCCGTCCTGCGGCTCGCGCCAGAACCAGGCGATCAGCGCCCGCACCAGCAGTTGCTGGGCCAGGCTCATCCGCGCATCGGGCGGCATCTCGAAGCCGCGGAACTCGATCAGCCCGAGCCGCCCCGTCGGCCCATCCGGCGAATAGAGCTTGTCGATGCAGATCTCGGTGCGGTGGGTATTGCCGGAGACATCGACCAGCAGGTTGCGGAACAGCCGGTCGACCAGCCAGAGCGGGATCGTGCCCTGCAGCGGCCCCGGCACCTGCGCCAGGGCGATTTCCAGCTCGTAAAGCTGGTCCTGCCGCGCCTCGTCGATGCGCGGCGCCTGGCTGGTGGGGCCGATGAACAGGCCCGAGAACAGGTAGGACAGCGCCGGATGGCGGTTCCAGTAGAGGATGATGCTCTTCAGCAGGTCGGGGCGGCGCAGGAAGGGTGAATCCGGCGGGCGTGACGCCGCCCAGCACGACATGATTGCCGCCGCCGGTGCCGGTATGGCGGCCATCGACCATGAATTTCTCGGCGCAGAGCCGCGCCTGCCGCGCCTCTTCATAAACGCCGCGGGTGATCTCCACCGCCTCGCGCCAGGTGCGGGCAGGGTGGATGTTGACCTCGATCACGCCGGGATCGGGCGTCACCTTGATGACGTTGAGCCTCGGATCGTGCGGCGGCGGATACCCTTCGATATGCACCGGCTGCCCGCGCTCGCGGGCGACCTGCTCGACGCTGGCGACGAGATCGAGATAATCCTCCAGCCGCTCGACCGGCGGCAGGAACACGCACAGCACATTGTCGCGGATTTCCAGGCTGATCGCGGTGCGGACATGCTCGCCGCCGATCTCCTGCTCGGTGCGATCCTGAGCGGCCGCGCCGGTCGCCTCGACACTGCGCGACATCTGGTGATGCGCGCCACGCGAGCCCTCATCCTGAGGAGCGGGCGCAGCCTGCGTCTCGAAGGATGCTCCAGGAGGTGAGCCGGCTGGACCATCCTTCGAGACGCCGCTGCGCGGCTCCTCAGGATGAGGGCTGGTGGAGTGAGGGCTGGTCTGGAAGGCGGAGGGCGCACCGGCAGGCAAGGGCCCGCGCGGCTCCATCGGATCCTGCGGGTGGATATGCGGATACTCGGCCTTGGGCACCACGGGCAGCGAACCCAGCGGCAGGCGGTAGCCGACGGGGGAATCGCCCGGCACCAAAAACAGCCGGCCACGGCGCAGCTTCCACTTCTCCGAGCGCCAACGCCGATCCTGGGCCTGGCTCTGCCAGCGCTGGACCGGAATGACATAGCCCCGTGGCTTGCCGAGCCCGAGCTGGAAGACCTGCTGCATCCGCGCCCGCTCCTCCGGGTCGGCGAGCCCGGGGTCGAGCGGATCGACATTATCGGGAAGCTGGGCCTCCTTGAGCAGCCAGTACGCCGGTATCCTCATAGGCTGGCAGCACGTAATCGGCGCCGAGCCCGAGCTTTTCCGACAGCCCCTCGGCCAGCGCCTCCGCCTCCGCCATGGTGGCGCCGGCTTCAAGCTCGAGATCGCGCGCCGGTCGAGGTGCCCGGCTCGCGCGCGATCAGCCCGGCATCGCGCCAGATCGGCTGGCCATCCTGGCGCCAATACAGCGCGAACGCCCAGCGCGGCAGGCTCTCGCCCGGATACCATTTGCCCTGGCCGTAATGCAGCATGCCACCGGGCGCGAAGCGCTCGCGCAGGCGGCGGATCAGCACATCGGCGCGCTGGCGCTTGGTCGGGCCGACGGCGGCGATATTCCATTCCTCGCCGGTCTGGTCGTCGATCGAGACGAAGGTCGGCTCGCCGCCCATCGTCAGCCGGACATCCTGCGCAGCAAGGTCGGCCTCGACACGCTCGCCCAAGGCATCGAGCTGCGTCCAGGACTCATCGGAGAAGGGCAGGGTGATGCGCGGCACCTCATGCACGCGCGCCACGCTCATATGGAAGTCGAAGGTGGTCTCGGCATAGCTGGCGACGCCCGAGACCGGCGCAGCCGAGCGATAATGCGGCGTCGCGGCCAGCGGCAGATGGCCCTCGCCGGTCAACAGCCCCGAGGTCGGATCAAGGCCGATCCAGCCCGCGCCGGGAATATAGACCTCCGCCCAGGCGTGCAGGTCGGTGAAATCCTTGTCGGTGCCGCGCCGGCCCCTCCAGCGGCGTCGATATCCGCCTTCATCTGGATCAGGTAGCCCGAGACGAAGCGGGCAGCGAGGCCGAGATGGCGCAGGATCTGGACCAGCAGCCAGCTTGTATCGCGGCAGGAGCCGGAGCGGACCGAGAGCGTGTGCTCGGGCTCCTGAACGCCCGGCTCCATGCGGATGCCATAGGCGACATGCCTGCGCCAGCCGCGCATTGAGATCGACGATGAAATTGACGGTGTTGGTCGGTCGCGCGGCAGATCCCTGAGATAGCGCGTCAGCAATTCGGCCCGGCGGCTCGGTCACCAGATAGGGCGCAAGCTCCGCGCGCAGCTCGTCGGGATAGGCTGAAGGGGAAGATCTCGGCGTCGGTTTCGACGAAGAAGTCGAACGGGATTGATGATCGAAAGCTCGGTGACGAGGTCGACCTCGATCCGGAATTCCCGCACCGGCTCCGGAAAGACATAGCGCGCCAGCCAGTTGCCGCTCGGGTCCTGCTGCCAGTTCACGAAATGCTCCGCCGGCGTCACCTTGAGCGAATAGCTCTTGATCGCAGCCCGGCAATGCGGCGCCGGCCTCAGCCGGATGATCTGCGGCCCGAGCGTGACCGGGCGGTCATAAGCGTAATGCGTGACGTGATTCAGCGCAGCGATGATGGCCAAGGGTCTGACACCTGCTCGTTCGGCACGCGGCGGGGCGCCGGCCTGCCGCAGGTTAGCGACGCGCTTTGCTCGCGCAAAGCATAACCTTGAGCAAGCTCGCACCGGCTACGGCTCAAGCTGCGCAAGAAATGAGCATTTGACGGGAAACGGGGCCGCAAACTGAATGGAAGCGCTGGACTCCGGCGCATGACTGGTTCCACATTGCGGCCATCGTCGGCCGACGCGGCCGCCGGACAGATCAATGGGGAATTCCATGCGTCAATTCGCAAAAATGCTGACGGTCTCCGCCTTTGCGGCGTTGATGGCGTCATCGGCGGCCATCGCTCAGACGCCGAAGGACACGGTCGTCATGGCCAAGCAGATCGACGACATCATCTCGCTCGATCCCGCCGAGGCCTTCGAATTCTCGGGCGTCGAGGTCGGCGCGAATGTCTATGACAAGCTGATGGGTGTCGATCTCACCAAGGGCAACGCCCTGGTCGGCGAGCTTGCCGCGAGCTGGACGGTCAGCCCCGACAACCTGACCTACACCTTCAAGCTGCGCCCCGGCGTCAAGTTTCACTCCGGCAACGCGCTGACTGCGGCCGATGTGGTCTACTCCTTCCAGCGCGCGGTGACGCTGAACAAGTCGCCCGGCTTCATCCTCGCCCAGTTCGGCCTCAGCAAGGAGAACGTGCTCGAGAAGGTGAAGGCCACCGATGACACCACCGTCGTCGTCACCGTCTCCAAGCCCTTCGCCCCGACCTTCTTCCTGAACTGCCTGACCTCCGGCGTCGCCTCGATCGTCGACTCCAAGCTGGTCAAGGCCAATGAGAAGGACGGCGATTTCGGCAATGCCTGGCTGAAGCTGAATTCGGCCGGCTCCGGCGCCTACAAGGTCCGCGCCTATCGCCCCAATGAGCAGTATGCGCTCGAGGCCAACGAGACCTGGTACAAGGGTGCGCCGAAGAACAAGCGCGTCATCGTCCGCCATGTCGCCGAGCCGGCCTCGCAGCGCCTGCTGCTGGAGAAGGGCGACGTCGACATCGCCCGCAACCTCTCCAAGGACCAGCTCGCCGCGGTCAAGGACAAGGCCGACATCCAGATCGTCCAGGGCGACAAGGGCTACATTCTCTATCTCGGCCTGAACACCAAGAACCCGTATTTCGCCAAGCCGGAAGTGCGCGAGGCCATGAAGTGGCTGGTGGATTACACCTCGATCGAGCGCAACATCGTCGAGGGCACCTACAAGCACCATGAGAGCTTCCTGCCCAAGGGCTTCCTCGGCGCCATCGACGACAAGCCCTACAAGTTCGATCCCGCCAAGGCCAAGGAGCTGCTGGCCAAGGCCGGTTACCCCGATGGCTTCACCGTCACCATGGATGTCCGCTCGGTGAACCCGATCACCGACATCGCCCAGGCGATCCAGTCGAGCTGGGCCCAGGCCGGCATCAAGCTCGAGCTGATCCCCGGCGACGGCAAGCAGACCCTGACGAAGTACCGCGCCCGCACCCACGACATCTATATCGGCCAGTGGGGCCCGGATTATCTCGATCCGCACACCAATGCCGAGACCTTCGCCATCAACGAGAACAATGGCGAGGACGCGAAGTCGAAGACGCTGGCCTGGCGCAATGCCTGGGACATCCCCGAGATGACCAAGGTGACGCAGGCCGCCGTGCTTGAATCCGACGCTGCCAAGCGCGCCGCCACCTATGGCACGCTGCAGCGCGAGCATCAGAAGGTCTCGCCCTTCGTCATCATGTTCCAGCAGGTCGAGGTTTCGGCCATGCGCAAGGGCGTGAGTGGCTGGGCCATCGGGCCGAGCTCCGACACCAACTTCTACGCGCCGATCGCGAAGAACTGAGGCCTTTGACACCGGCAATCCCGTCACGTCCTGCGGACGTGGCGGGGTTTTGCTTTTCTCATTGACACTCTCACAGCCCTCATCCTGAGGAGCCGCGCAGCGGCGTCTCGAAGGATGCCGCAGGAGGTTCCGGAGCCATTTGAACCATCCTTCGAGACGCGCCTGACGGCGCTCCTCAGGATGAGGGCTGCGGGCCGGACGAGAACAAGAAGCGAATCCAATGACGGTTGCGGAAACGAGCAGGCGAGGTCCAACCTTTCGCGAACGCGCCTCGCGCTGGGGCGGGCTGATCGGCCGCGAACTGAGCACCGTCGCGATCACGATGTTCGGCCTGTTGCTGATCACCTTCCTGATCGCGCGTGTCGTACCGATCGATCCGGTCCTGGCCGTGGTCGGCGACAATGCCCGGCCTGAGGTCTATGACGCCGCGCGCGCCGAACTCGGCCTCGACAAGCCGCTCTGGCAGCAGTTTGCGATCTATGTCGGCAAGGTCTTCACCGGCGATCTCGGCACCTCGGTGCTGACGGCGCAGAAGGTGACCGACGACATCAAGCGCGTCTTCCCCGCCACGCTCGAACTCGCGACGCTGGGCACCCTGATCGGCGTCCTGCTCGGCGTGCCGCTTGGCGTGCTCGCCGCTGTGTATCAGGGGCGCTGGCCGGACCAGCTCGCCCGTATCCTCGGCCTGTTCGGCTATTCCATCCCGGTCTTCTGGCTGGGGCTGATGGGGCTGCTGCTGTTCTACGCCAAGCTCGGCTGGGTCGGTGGGCCGGGCCGCATCGGCGTCGCCTGGCAGGATTTCGTCACGCCCGTCACCGGCGTCATCCTGCTCGATGCCGCCATGCAGGGCGAATGGGACGCGTTCTGGGACGCCTTCTCCCACCTCATCCTGCCCTCCGCCGTGCTCGGCCTGTTCAGCCTGGCCTATATCAGCCGCATGGCCCGCAGCTTCATGATCACCGAGCTGCAGCAGCAATATGTCATCGCCGCCCGGGTGAAGGGCATGTCGGAGTTCCGCGTGGTCTGGCGCCATGCGCTGCGCAACGCGCTGGTGCCGCTGATCACCGTCATCGCCCTGTCCTATGCGCAATTGCTCGAAGGTTCGGTGCTGACCGAGACGATCTTCGCCTGGCCGGGGCTGGGCCGCTACATCACCAATTCCCTGCTCAATGCCGACATGAATGCCGTGCTCGGCGGCACGCTGGTCGTCGGCGCCGTCTTCATCGGGGTCAATTTGTTTTCAGACATTCTCGGCCGCCTGGTCGATCCCAGGACACGGTGAGCCCGGCCATGAGCACCTCGACCCCCAACACCTCGTCTTCAAGCAGCTGGACTGCGTATCTCACGACGGATTCGCCGAGCTCGCGCCGGCAGGCGCGGCTGGGCCAGCTCTATCGGCAATGGCTCGCCTTCCGGCGCAACCGGCTGGCCGTGATCGGGCTCGGCATCGTCGTCGCGCTGCTGCTGGTGGCGGCCTTCGCGCCGCTGATCGCCCCCTTCGACCC
The DNA here is from genome assembly GCA_963759925.1 of uncultured Alphaproteobacteria bacterium. GTDB lineage: Bacteria > Pseudomonadota > Alphaproteobacteria > Rhizobiales > Beijerinckiaceae > Allobosea. Next base: position 299,802 of record CAVXBE010000009.1, on the reverse strand, counting down.
GCTCGCCCAGAACCTCGACCGCCGGCTGATGCCGCCATCGGCCGTCAACTGGTTCGGCACGGATTCGCTCGGCCGCGACATCTTCAGCCGCATCGTCCATGGCGCCCGCGTCACCCTCGTCATCGTCATCATGGTGGTGATCATGGTCGGGCCTGTCGGGCTGCTGATCGGCGCGGCCTCGGGCTATCTCGGCGGCTGGGTCGACCGGGCGCTGATGCGCGTCACCGATATCTTCCTCGCCTTTCCGCGCCTGGTTCTGGCGCTCGCCTTCGTGGCCGCCCTCGGGCCGGGGCTGGAAAATGCCGTCATCGCCATCGCCATCACAGCCTGGCCGCCCTATGCCCGCGTCGCCCGCGCCGAGACGCTGATCATCCGCCAGCAGGATTACATCGCGGCCGTGCGGCTGCAGGGCGCGTCGCAATGGCGCATCGTCTGGAAGCATGTCGTGCCGCTCTGCCTGCCTTCGCTGATCGTGCGCACCACGCTCGACATGGCCGGCATCATTCTCACCGCCGCCGGCCTCGGCTTTCTCGGCCTCGGCGCGCAGCCGCCGATTCCGGAATGGGGCGCGATGATCTCGGCCGGCCGCGAGCAGATTTTCGACCAATGGTGGGTCGCGACCTTCCCCGGCATCGCGATCTGCATCGTGGCGCTCGGCTTCAACCTGCTCGGCGATGGCCTGCGCGACGTGATGGATGCGAGGTGAGCGCGATGACACGACACGAACAGCCGCTGCTCGAACTCGACAATCTCCGCGTCAATTTCCACACGCCGCACCGGCATCGTCCGGGCGGTGCGCGGGCTCTCCTTCACGCTCGGCCGCGAGCGGCTCGGGCATCGTCGGCGAATCCGGCTCCGGCAAGTCGATGACCGGCCGCGCCATCCTCGACCTGATCCCGCCGCCGGGCGAGGTGCTGGCCGACCGCATGCGTCTATCGCGGCCAGGATCTGCTGACGATGGACAAGCGCAGCGCGCCGCAAGCTGCGCGGCCGCCACATCTCGATGGTGATGCAGGACCCGAAATTCTCGCTGAACCCGGTGCAGACCGTCGGCGACCAGATCGCCGAAGCCTATCGCGTCCATCACAAGGCCAGCGCCCGCGAGGCCAAGGAGCGCAGCCTCGCCATGCTGGAAGCGGTGCAGATCCGCGAGCCGGGGCGCGTCTACGACCTCTATCCGCACGAGGTCTCCGGCGGCATGGGCCAGCGCGTCATGATCGCGATGATGCTGATCGCCGAGCCCGACATCCTGATCGCCGACGAGCCGACCTCGGCGCTCGACGTCACCGTGCAGCTGCAGGTGCTGAAGATCCTCGACGATCTCGTCACCAGCCGCGGCATGGGCCTGATCTTCATCAGCCACGACCTGCATCTGGTGCAGTCCTTCTGCGACCGGGTCATCGTCATGTATGGCGGCAAGGCGATGGAGACGCTGCCGGCTGCCGAACTCGCCGACGAGACGGCCAGCGCCCGCCGCCACCCCTATACGCTGGGCCTGCTCGGCTGCCTGCCCGATCTCGACCATCCCAAGGCGAAGCTCGCCACCCTGGAGCGCGACCCGGCATGGCTGGCTTGATGCGCCTGTATCCCCGTCATTCCGGGGCGCTGCGCAGCAGCGAGCCCGGAACCCTAGCCGCCGCGTCGCAATTTGCAGCTGCGACGGCGCGACCCGGTTCGTCTTGCGTAGTGTTCATGGGTTCCGGGCTCCTCGCTGCGCGACGCCCCGGAATGACGGAGCTTTTTCATGACCGCCCCCGCCATCCTGACCGACAAGCTCAACGTCTCCTTCGCCGATGCCCATGTCGTGAAGGACCTCTCGCTGTCGGTCCAGCCCGGCGAAAGCTACGGCATCGTCGGCGAATCCGGCTCCGGCAAATCGACCGTGCTGCGCGTGCTCGCCGGCCTCAACCGCGACTGGAGCGGCGGCGTCGAGATCCTGGGCAAGCCCAGCCGAAGCTCCGCGACAAGGCCTTCCACCGCGCGGTCCAGATGGTCTTTCAGGACCCTTACGGCTCGCTGCATCCCAAGAAGACGGTCGATGACGCGCTGGCCGAGCCGCTGACCATCCACGGCATCGGCGACGCCGAGGCGCGGATCGGCCGGGCCATGGCCGATGTCGGCTTGCCGGCTCCGTTCCGCTTCCGCTATCCGCATCAGCTCTCCGGCGGCCAGCGCCAGCGCGTCGCCATCGCCCGCGCGCTGGTGCTGGAGCCGACGCATCCTGCTGCTCGACGAGCCGACCTCGGCGCTCGACGTCTCGATCCAGGCCGAGGTGCTGAACCTGCTCAGGCGCTGCGCAAGCGAGCGCAAGCTGACCTATATCCTGGTCAGCCACGATCTCGCGGTCGTCGCGCATATGTGCGAGCGCCTGCTGGTGATGCAGTTTGGCCGCGGCGTCGAGGAAATGACGGCCGCGACGCTGGCCGCGCGCGATCCCCAGACCGACTATGCCCGGCAGTTGCTGACCGCGAGCGAAGGCTTCAAGCGCGCCGGCTGATCGGAGCGTCGTGATGTTTCCGCAAAAGCGCGGCATGATGGTGCGACTCGCGGGGGAGATGCCTCTGCGAACCCTGCCAGACGAAAGATGCCACGCCCATGGACGCCATCGCCGACCGCAGCCCTCCGTCCGGAGGCCGCCCCGAGCGCACGCCGGTGCCGCCCTTCGATCTCGTGATCTTCGGTGCCAGCGGCGATCTCGCGCTGCGCAAGCTGTTTCCGGCGCTGGCCCAGCGCAATCAGCGAAGGCGTGCTGCCCGAGGAGAGCCGCATTCTCGCCGTCGTCCGCAAGGAGCGAGGATGTCGACGGGCTGCCGAAGCAGATCGCCGAGCGGCTGGCCGAGGAGAAGCTGGCCGCGCAGCGAGGTCGAGGCGTTCCTGCGCAGGCTGACCATGGTCCAGGCTCGATGCGCTGAAGCCCGAGACGCTTCGACGCGCTGAAGAAGGCGCTGGGCGACACCGACCGCGTGCGCTCCTTCTATCTCTCGACGCCGCCCGACCTGTTCATCCCGATCTGCGAGAATCTCGCCAAGGCCGATATCCTGACGCCGACCTCGCGCGTCATTCTGGAGAAGCCGTTGGGGCGCGATCTCGCCTCGGCCCGCGAGATCAACGACGCCGTGGCGCGCATCCTGCCGGAGAGCCGGACCTACCGGATCGACCATTATCTCGGCAAGGAGACGGTGCAGAACCTGCTGGTGCTGCGCTTCGCCAACACGCTGTTCGAGCGCTCCTGGTCGCAGCCGCGACATCGACAATGTCCAGATCACCGTGGCCGAGACGGTCGGTCTCGAAAGCCGCGCCGGCTATTACGACAAGGCCGGCCATATGCGCGACATGGTGCAGAACCACGTCATGCAGCTGCTCTGCCTCTTCGCCATCGAGCCGCCCAACATGCTGGAGGCCGATGCGGTCCGCGATGAGAAGGTGCGCGTGCTGAAGGCGCTGCGGCCGATCGTCGGGCCCGATGTCCAGCGCCATACGGTGCGCGGGCAATATGGCGCCGGCCAGAGCGACGGCCAGCGCGTGCGCGGCTATGCCGAGGAACTCGGCCACGCCTCCAACACCGAAACCTTCGTGGCAATCCGCTGCGAGATCGACACCTGGCGTTGGGCTGGCGTGCCGATCTATCTGCGCACGGGCAAGCGCATGGCGCAGCGCTATTCCGAGATCGCGGTCACCTTCAAGCCCGTGCCGCACTCCATCTTCGGCAGCGGGCCGGGCTGCGACAGGCTCGACGCCAACCGGCTGGTGATCCGGCTGCAGCCCAATGACGGCGTGCAGTTGCAGTTGATGATGAAGGTGCCGGGCTCCGGCCGGCTCAAGATCGTGCCGCGCCAGCTCGATCTGCGCTACGAGACGGCCTTCGATGTGCGCACGCCCGATGCCTATGAGCGGCTGCTGACCGACGTCATCCGCGGCGACCAGACCCTGTTCATGCGCCGCGACGAGGTCGAGCAGGCCTGGGCCTGGGTCGATCCCGATCCTCGCCGGCTGGCAGGAGTATCTCGCCGCAGCCGCATCGCTATGCCGCCGGCTCCTGGGGGCCGTCGCAGGCCATCGGCCTGATCGAGCGCGATGGCCGCTCCTGGGCCGATCCGGAGAGCCTGTAATGGCGCCCGCCGGTCCGCTCGCCTGGCTCCGCTTCGAGACGCTGGACGAAGCCTCCAGGCGCTGGCCCAGAGCGTCGCCACCCGCATTGCGCGCACGGCTCGCCGCGGCAGGAGCGCGTGCTGATCGCCGTGCCCGGCGGCACGACGCCCGGCCCGCTTCCTGGCGGCGCTGGGCCGAGACGGGCTCGACTGGGAGCGCGTCACGCTGATGCCGACCGACGAGCGCTTCGTCTCGGCCGATGACCCGGCCTCGAACGAGCGCATGATCCGCGAGCGCTTCGCGCCCGCTGGCGCAAGGCCGCGGCGCGCTTCGTCTCCTTCCATGGCTATGGCAGCGATCTCGAGGCTGCGGCCGCCGGCGCTCTGCAGGCATGATCGCCGACGCTGCCGCCGCTCGACCTGCTGATCAGCGGCATGGGCGCCGATGGCCACATCGCCTCGCTCTTCCCTGGCGATCAGGCGCTGCAGCCCGATTGTCCCGATAGCGGCGTATCGTCGCGCGCCCGGACGGGCTACCGCCGCGCCTGTCGCTTTCGCCCGCGCGCCTGCTCGGCGCCGGCTGGGCCGGCCTGCTGGTCGCGGGCGCCGCCAAGCAGGGCGTGCTGGATGACTGCGCCCTCGCGCGGAAAGCCCCTGCCGGTCGATCTGCTGCTCGGCCGGCGCGCAAGGCCTCGACGTCTACTGGGCGAAGCGCTAAAGCACGGCTCCAGCCAGCCGCACCCAGCGTCAGGAATGAGAACTGCCATGGACGAAACAGCCGAGATCGCCCGCCTCAAGGCCTGCGGCGTCGTGCCGGTGGTGGTGATCGAGGATGCCTCGCTGGCCATTGATCTCGCCCGTGCGCTGGTGGCCGGCGGCATCGATGTCGTCGAGGTCACGCTGCGCCGCCCCGCCGGCCATGGCGGCGCTCGAGACGATCGCGCGCGAGGTGCCCGAAGGCGCTGGCGGTCGCCGGCACGGTGGTGACGCCGGCGCAGGTCGCGCAGGTCAAGGATGCCGGCGCGCAGGCCGTGGTCAGCCCCGGCTTCAGCGAGGCGGTCGATGAGGCGATGCGAGCGGCTGGCCTGCCCTGGCTGCCGGGCGTCGCCACCGCATCGGATTGCATGCGCGCTGTCGCCGCCGGGCGGCTGCATCTGCAAGTTCTTCCCGGCCGAGCAGGCCGGCGGCGTCGCCGGCATTGAAGGCGCTGTCTGGCCCGTTCCCGCAGATGAAATTCTGCCCGACCGGCGGCGTCGGCCTGAACAATCTCGCCGACTATCTCGCCCTGCCGCAGGTCATCTGCGTCGGCGGCTCCTGGCTGGTCCCGGCCGATGCGGTCGCCAAGGGCGACTGGGCGCGGGTGACGCACTGGCGAAGGAAGCGCGGGAGCGGGTCGAAGGCGCTGCGCGGCGACGGGCTCAGGCCGCCAGCGCCTCGACCACCAGCTCCGCGATCGCCAGCGAACTCGTCAGCCCCGGGCTCTCGATGCCGAGCAGGTTGACCAGTCCCGGCACGCCATGGATTGCCGGCCCGTCGATCCGGAAATCCGGCATCGGCTCGCTTGGACGCATGCAGCTTCGGCCGGATGCCGGCATAGTCGGCGACCAGCGCACCGTCCGGCAGGGCCGGCCAATAGGTCCGGATCGCGGCATAGAATTTGTCGGCGCGGGCCGGGATCGACGACCAGGTCCTGGTCATCCGCCACCCATTCCACATCCGGGCCGAACTTGACCCGGCCGGCCATGTCGATGGTGGCGTGGATGCCGAGGCCGGCCGCTTCCGGAATCGGATAGACCAGATGCGAGAAAGGCTGCTTGCCGAGCAGGGCGAAGTAATTGCCCTTGGCGAAATGCTGCACCGGCACATGCGGCGCGGGAAGCCTTCGAGCTTCGCCCAGCAGCTTCGGCGCGCCATGTCCGGCTGAGTTGACGATGGTGCGGACCGTATAGGTCGCGGGATCGTCGCCGCCGAAATCGACGCTGAAGCCTTCGCTCTCCCGCCGCCAGCCGGTGATCGGCGTGTTCAGCGCCAGCGACCCGCCGGCCGCCTCGCATTCGCCGAGCAGCGACAGCATCAGCGCATGGCTGTCGACCACGCCGGTCTCGGGCGAGAGCAGCGCGATCTCGCAGCGGACTTCCGGCTCCAGCGCCCTGGCTTCCGCCGCATCGACCCAGCGCAGCTGTCCACGCCCGAGGCCTGCGCGCGGGCCATGATCGTCTCCAGCGCCAGGCTTCTGCGCCGCCGTGGTCGCGACGATCAGCTTGCCGCAGGCCTTGTAGGGCAGGCCGCGCTCGTTGCAGGTAAGCGTAGAGCAGCTTGCGCCCCTCCACGCAGACCTGCGCCTTCAGCGAGCCCGGCGGATAATAGATCCCGGCATGGATGACCTCGCTGTTGCGCGCCGAGGTCTGCGTGCCGATCCCGTCTGCCGCTTCGGCGATGACGACCTCGCGCCCGGCCAGCGCCAGCGCGCGCGCAACCGCGAGGCCGACGACGCCGGCCCCGATGACGAGGCAATCGATATCGCTCATCGCTTGGTCTTCTGGCCTCAGGCGCGCTGCGGCATGGCGATTTCGACGAGGCTCGCCCAATAGGTCACGCCGACCGGGATCGCCGCGTCGTTGAACTCATAGGCCGGGTGGTGCAGCCCGGCGGAGTCGCCATTGCCGATATTGATGAAGGCGCCGGGACGCTCCTCCAGCATGTAGGAGAAGTCCTCCGACCCCATCGTCGGCGGCACGTCGGTGTGATCGACCTTGCCGACCCAGAACGCGGCCTCGATCATGCTGGTCACGAATTCGGTCTGGCTCGGCGTGGTTGAAGGTCATCGGATAGCCGCAGGTGGTATTCCAGGGCTGTACTCCATGCCGAAGGCCTTCATCAGCGCCGTCGACGATCTCGGTGATGCGCTTTTGCGCGAGCGCGCGCATCTCCGGCGTCAGGGTCCGCACCGTGCCCTTGATCTCGGCTGTCTGCGGAATGACGTTGAACGCCTCGCCCGCCATGCAGCGCCGTCACCGAGACGACGATCGAGTCGAGCGGGTTGGCATTGCGCGACGAGATCGTCTGCATCGCCGTAACCAGCTGGCTCGCGGCGACGATCGGATCCTTCGACCCGGTGCGGCGCAGCGGCATGGCCGCCCAGGCCCTCGATCTTGATGTGGAAGCGGTCGGCCGCCGCCATCGTCGGGCCCTTGCGGACATCGAACTGGCCGACCGGCAGGCCCGGCTTGTTGTGCATGCCGTAGACCTCCTGGATGCCGAAGCGGGTCATCAACCCGTCATCGATCATCGCCTTGGCGCCGGCGCCGCCCTCTTCGGCAGGCTGGAAGATGACGACGGCCGTGCCGTCGAAATCGCGGGTCTCGGCCAGATACTTGGCCGCGCCCAGCAGCATGGCGGTGTGGCCATCATGGCCGCAGGCATGCATCTTTCCCGGCACCGTCGAGCGATGTTCGAGATTGGTTTCCTCATGGATCGGCAGCGCATCCATGTCGGCGCGCATCGCGACGACCTTGCCCGAGCCCTGGCGCTTGCCCTTGATGACGCCGACGACACCGGTCTGGCCGATGCCGGCGACAACCTCGTCCACGCCCCATTCCGTCAGCTTCTCGCGCCACGATGCCGGCCGTGCGATGCACATCATACATCAGCTCGGGATGGCGATGCAGGTCGCGGCGGATGGCGGTGATTTCAGGAGCGAGCGCGGCGATCAGGTCGGATTTTGGCATCGGATCCTCGGGCGGGAGACAAGGGGTTGGGCCGTTTCAGAAAACGGGTGGCCTGACTTCACACCTAGCGCGGCGCGCGCCTGTCGTCCAAGCCCATTGCGGCATGAGGGGCGGGTGCGCCAGGAATGGTGACGTTACGCTGTAGCAGGCTGCTACAGCCCGAACTGGCGCCGCCACATCTCGATATCCTCCAGCGCGACATTCGAGCCGCACAGCACCAGCCCGACCCGCTCGCCTGGCTTGAACATCTCCTTGCGTGCCTCGGCGGCCGCCACCACGCAGGCTGCCGCCGGCTCGAGCAGCACGCGGCCATTCTGCAGCACCCAGCCGATCTCACGCACCGCCGCCGCATCGGGCACGACGATGATGTCCTCGAGGAATTCGCGCGCTGCCGCCATGGTGCGTTCCGTGGCGAAGGGCGCGTTCAGCGTCCGGGCGATCGACGTCGGCTGGATCGGCACCGGCTTTCCCGCAGCCAAAGCCTGCGTCATCGCGGTGGCACCCTCGGTCTCGACGCCATGGATGCGGATGGCGGGGTCGAGCCCCTTCAGCGCCGCGCCGACGCCGGCTGCAAACCCGCCGCCGCCGATCGACAGGAAGACATGGTCGAGCCGCCCGCTCGCATCGGCCACCACCTCCAGCCCGAGCGTGCCATGGCCGGCGATGATGGCGGGGTCGTCGAAGGAATGGACATGAACCATGCCCCGCTCTTCATAAGCCGCAGCGCGCTCGAACGCCTCGACCGCATCCTCGCAAAGCTCGACCTCGCCGCCGAGGCTGCGCGTCATCTCGATATTGAAGGCCGCGACATTCTTCGGCATCAGCACCAGCGCATGGGCGCCGAGCGTCTTGGCGACGAGGGCGAGCGCGATCGCATGATTGCCGCCGGAGACGGTGACGACGCCGCGCGCCAGCTCATTCTCGCTCATCTGCATCATCTTGTTGAAGCAGCCGCGCACCTTGAACGAGCCACCGATCTGCAGGCTCTCGACCTTGACCATGGTCTCGACCCCAAGCCGCGCCGACAGCCCGGCGCTATGATAGGTCGGCGTGCGCCGGATGCGCCCCGACAGCCGCGCCGCAGCGGATTGGATATGGGCAAGCGTGACGTCAAAGGCTGGGGAGGTCATGGGAGGCCCTGTATTGCCTTGGCTGAGAAGGCGCGAAACGGCGGTACGCCTTCAGGATGATGGCTGCGAGAGCAAATGCAAGGGCGTAGCGCTGGAGGGTGAAGGCTGCCCTTCTCACCTCACACACGCTGGCCCCGCATGCGCCAAAGCGGTTGAACCCTGTCTTCCGTCTGCCTACGCTGCCTTCAATCCATGGATGGCCAACCTGATATCGGAAAGATTGCATCGTGACGCTGACGCCCAAGGAGATGCTCGCCAAGCTGGTTTCGTTCAACACGGAATCGCAGCGGAGCAATCTGGAGCTCATCCATTTCTGCCGTGACTATCTCGCCGGTCTCGGCGTCGAAAGCCGCATCGTGCCGAGCCCCGACGGCCAGAAAGCCAATCTCTACGCCACGATCGGTCCGCAGGCGGCTGGTGGCATCGTGCTCTCGGGCCATACCGATGTCGTGCCCGTCGCGGGCCAGGACTGGAGTTCCGATCCCTGGACGCTGACCGAGCGCGACGGCAAGCTCTATGGCCGTGGCTCCTGCGACATGAAGGGCTTCGACGCCATTGCGCTGGCGCTGGTGCCGGAGATGCTGAAGGCGCCGCTGAAGCGCCCGGTCCATATCGCGCTGTCCTATGATGAGGAGGTCGGCTGCCAGGGCGTGCGGGTGATGATCAAGGACATGGTCGAGACCGGCTTCGCGCCCTCGGCCGTCATCGTCGGCGAGCCCTCGATGATGCAGGTGGTGACCGGCCATAAGGGCGGCATGCGCATGCGCACCACGGTGCGCGGCCATGCCGTGCATTCGAGCCGCGTCCATGCCGGCGTTCCCGCCGTGATGGTCGCAGCCGAACTGATCCATTGGCACAATGAGGTGATGGCCGAAAACAAGGCGCGCACCTCGGCCGATTCCCCGTTCGAGCCGCCCTATACCACGCTCCATGTCGGCGTCGTCCATGGCGGCACGGCGGTCAACATCACCGCTGAACTCTGCTCCTTCACCCATGAGGTGCGCTGCATTCCCGGCGAGCGCGACGAGGATTACGAGCAGCGCTATCGCGCCAAGCTCGCCGAGGTCGAGGCCCGGATGCAGGCGGTGGCGCCCGAAACCGGCATCGAATTCGAGGTCACCTCCTACACCCCGGCGATGGGGCCGGAGCAGGGCGGCGCGGCTGAAACCCTCTGCCGCCGCCTCACCGGCGACAATGGCAGCCATGTCGTGTCCTATGGCACCGAGGGCGGCCTGTTCCAGCGCGCCGGCTGGTCGACAGTGGTGTGCGGCCCCGGCGACATCGCCCAGGCCCACCAGCCCGACGAGTTCATCACGGTCGAACAGCTCGACAAGGGCACGGAGTTCGTGCGCGGCGTCATCGCCGAGCTGAGCCGCTGAGGCTGACGAAAAAACTCGCAGAGCTGTGACGGGCGGCATGCAGTTTGCGCATGTTAGCCCCGTGACTCACGCGTAAGCTCTGGCTAAGCTGCCTCAATCGCCAGCCCTTGAATGGCTGGCATAGGGGAGGCACCACTTGATGAAACCGCGTTTTCTCGCTCTTGCCGCGCTGCTTGGCGCGTCCGTGCTGGCTCTTGCCACGGCCGAGGCGCGCCCGCTGAAATGGGCAGCCGCAGGCGACGCCCTGACGCTGGATCCGCACGCCCAGAACGAGGGTCCGACGACCTCGCTCAACCAGCACATTTATGAGAGCCTGACCGAGCGCGACCATGCCGGCAAGCTTCTGCCGCTGCTCGCCACCTCCTGGCGTGTCCTGCCGGATGATCCGACCGTCTGGGAGTTCAAGCTCCAGCCGGGCGTCAAATTTCATGACGGCGCGGCCCTGACGGCCGATGACGTGGTGTTCTCCTATGAGCGCGCCATGCAGCCGACCTCGGACTTCAAGGGCTATCTCACCTCGGTCGAGAAGGTCAGCAAGACCGACGACATGACGGTGCAGATCAAGACAAAGGGCCCCAACCCGCTGCTGGTCAACAACACCTCGTCGATCCGCATCCTGAGCAAGGCCTGGGCGGAGAAGAACAACGCCACCAAGACGCAGGACTTCAAGAACAAGGAAGAGAATTTCGCGGTCCGCAACGCCAATGGCACCGGCCCCTTCATCCTCGTCTCGCGCGAAGCCGATGTGAAGACGGTGATGAAGCGCAATGACGGCTACTGGAACAAGGGCAAGGTGCCGCTGGAGATCACCGAGCTGACGCTGGTGCCGATCAAGCAGGACGCCACCCGCGTCGCCGCGCTGCTCTCCGGCGAGGTCGATTTCGTTCAGGACGTGCCGGTGCAAGACATCGCCCGCCTGAAGAGCCAGCCCAAGATCAAGGTCAATTCCGGGCCTGAGAACCGGACGATCTTCTTCGGCATGAATGTCGGCGCCGCCGACCTCAAGAGCGACAATGTCGAGGGCAAGAACCCCTTCGCCGACAAGCGCGTCCGACAGGCGCTGAACATGGCGATCAACCGCTCTGCCATCCAGCGCGTGGTGATGCGCGGTGAATCGGTGCCCACCGGCGTGATCATGCCACCCTTCGTCAATGGCTGGACCAAGGAGCTGGACGCCGCGCCCGCAACCGACATGGCCAAGGCCAAGGCGCTGCTGGCTGAAGCGGGTTACCCCAATGGCTTCTCCACCACGCTGCATTGCCCCAATGACCGTTATGTCAACGATGAGGGCATCTGCCAGGCGGCTGTCGGCATGTTCGGCCAGATCGGCGTCAAGGTGAACCTGGTCTCGCAGTCGAAGTCGATCCACTTCAACCTGATCCAGCGCAACCCGCCGGAGACCGATTTCTACCTCGTCGGCTGGGGCGTCCCGACCTATGACAGCGACTACATCTTCTCCTACATGTACCACAGCCGCACCGGCTCGCAGGGCAGCTGGAACGCCACCGGCTACAGCGACAAGGATGTCGATGCGATGATCCAGTCGCTCTCGCGCGAGATCGACCTGCCCAAGCGCGACGCCACCATCGCCAAGCTCTGGGCCAAGCTGAAGGACGAGACGATCTACCTGCCGATCCATCATCAGTCGCTGAGCTACGCGATGACCGCGCCGCTCGATATCCCGGTCGATGTCGGCAACAATCCGAAGCTCAAGATGGTGTCGTTCAAGGGCTCCTAGTCGGTTCCGAGCGAAGTTCGTGCCGCCTGCATCGTCATGGTCGGGCTTGTCCCGACCATCCCAATCCACGCTCGCCGGGTGCACACCCGGAGGCGTGGGTGGCGTGCGTCGCCTTTTGACCTGAACAGGGCCTCCTGATGCTCGCCTATATCCTGCGCTCCCTGATGCAGGGGCTGGTGGTGATGCTCGCCGTCGCCTTCATCGCGTTCTCGATGTTTCGCTTCGTCGGCGACCCCGTGGTCAACATGCTGGGCCAGGAGGCGACGCTGCAGGATCGCGCCGAGCTGGCCGAGCGGCTCGGCCTCAACGATCCGGTGCCGCTGCAGTTCGGTCGCTTCGTTCTGGATGCGGCGCAGGGTGATTTCGGCATCTCCTACCGCCAGGGCCGCAAGGTCTCGGCGCTGATCATGGAGAGGCTGCCGGCGACGGTGGAGCTTGCAGTGCTGTCGGCGCTGTTTGCCTTCATCGTCGGCGTCTCGCTCGGCGTCTATGCCGCCATCAGGCGCGATGGCTGGGTCGCCAACCTCGTCATGTCGCTCTCGCTGATCGGCGTCAGCCTGCCGACTTTCCTGATCGGCATCGGCCTCATCTACATCTTCGCCGTGGAGCTGCGCTGGCTGCCGAGCTTCGGGCGCGGCGATGTCGTCTCGATCGGCTGGTGGTCGACCGGGCTGTTGACCAAGAGCGGACTGCAATCGCTGGTCATGCCGGTGCTGACTTTGGGTTTCCTGCAGCTGACGCTGATCATGCGGTTGGTGCGCTCGGAGATGCTGGAGGTGATGCGGGCCGACTTCATCCGCTTTGCCCGGGCCCGCGGCATCCCTGAGCGGCGCATCGAGTTTCGCCACGCGCTGCGCAACACCATGATCCCGGTCATCACCATTGCCGGCGTCCAGCTTGGCGGCGTCATCGCCTTCGCCATCGTCACCGAGACGGTGTTCCAGTGGCCGGGGCTGGGCGCGCTCTTCGTCAACGCGGTCCAGTTCGTCGATGTCCCGGTGATGTCGGCCTATCTGCTGTTCGTCGCCTTCGTCTTCGTCGTTACCTCGCTGATCGTCGATCTCGTCTATGTCGCGCTCGATCCCCGGCTGCGCACCGGCAACCCGGCCATGGCCAAGTGATGTCTCGCGTAATCAACTCCGGCGGTGGCGCATGAGCACGACCCCGCAGCCCGCCCCGCGCTCGCCCGGACGTCTCGCGCGCTTCTGGGATTCCGACATCATCTGGTCGTTCCGCTCCTCGCCCGTGACGGTGCTGGCGACGGTGCTGGCCGTGTTGCTGGTCGCAGCCGCCCTGGCCGCGCCGCTGATCGCGCCCTATGACCCCTTCGATCCGGCTTCGCTGGATTTGTCGGACGGCTTCTCGCGGCCGATGCAGACCAATGAGATCACCGGCAAGGTCTTCTGGCTGGGCTCCGACAGCCAGGGCCGCGACATCTTCTCAGCCATTCTCTACGGCTCCCGCGTCTCCCTGCTGGTCGGCGCCGCTTCCGTCCTGTTCTCGCTGGTGATCGGTGTCGGGCTCGGCCTTATAGCCGGCTATGTCGGCGGCCGGACCGAAGCGCTGATCATGCGCATTGCCGATATCCAGCTGAGTTTCCCCGCCATCCTCGTCGCGCTGCTGGTGTTTGGTGTGGCGCGCGGTCTGATTCCGCCGGCCATGCAGGAGCAGATGACGCTGCTCGTCCTCGTCGTCGCCATCGGCCTGTCGAACTGGGCGCAATATGCCCGCACCGTGCGCGGCTCCACGTTGGTCGAGAAGAACAAGGTCTATGTCGACGCGGCCCGGCTGATCGGCCTCAAGGCCTGGCCGGTGATGCTCAAGCACGTCCTGCCCAATGTCGCCGGCCCGGTGCTGGTAATTGCCACGATCAACCTGGCGCTGGCGGTGATCGAGGAGGCGACCCTGTCGTTTCTGGGCGTCGGCATGCCGCCGACCCAGCCTTCGCTCGGCACGCTGATCCGCTTTGGCCAGCAATATCTGTTTTCCGGCGAGTGGTGGATCCTGCTCTTCCCCGCGCTCGTGCTCGTGCTGCTGGCCCTGTCGATCAATCTGTTCGGCGATTGGCTGCGCGACGCGCTCAACCCCAAGCTGAGGTGACGCGATGAGCGACGCCCCCGTCCTCTCCGTCCGGGACCTCACCGTCGAGTTCGTGACGCGGCGCGGTGCGCTGCGTGCGCTGGATCAGGTCTCCTTCGATATCGGTCGCGGCGAAGTGCTGGGTGTGGTCGGCGAATCCGGCGCCGGCAAATCCGTCACCGGCGCCGCCATTATCGGCTTGATCGATCCGCCTGGGCGCATCACCGGCGGCGAGATCAGGCTCGACGGCGCCCGCGTCGACAATCTCCCGCCGGAAGCCATGCGCAAGCTGCGCGGCAAGCGCATCGCCATGATCTTCCAGGATCCGCTCACCAGCCTGAACCCGCTCTACCGGGTCGGCGAGCAGCTGATCGAGACCATCCGTACCCATACCGCTCTCAACGCCGCGGAGGCCCGGCAGCGCGCCATCGCCCTGCTCGACGAGGTCGGCATTCCCGCGCCGGAGCGCCGGATCGACGGCTATCCGCACGAGTTTTCCGGTGGCATGCGCCAGCGTGTGGTGATTGCGCTGGCGCTATGTGCCGAGCCGGAGCTCGTCATCGCCGATGAGCCGACCACCGCGCTCGATGTCTCGGTCCAGGCCCAGATCATCGCGCTGATCAAGCGCATCTGCAAAGAGCGCGGCACCTCCGTGATGCTCGTCACCCATGATATGGGCGTCATCGCCGAGACCGCAGACCGTGTCGCCGTGATGTATGCCGGGCGCGTGGCCGAGATCGGCCCGGTGCGGGACGTGGTGAAGCAGCCGCTGCACCCCTATGCGCAGGGGCTGATGGGGGCGATCCCCTCGCTGGAGGGCGATGCGACGCGGCTCGTGCAGATCCCCGGTTCGATGCCGCGCCTGTCGGCCATCCCACCCGGCTGCGCCTTCAATCCGCGCTGCGCCCATGCCTTCGCGCGCTGTCATGTCGAGCGGCCCGAACTGATCGCCGTGGATGGCCGCCAGGTCGCCTGCCACCTCTATGACAGCCCCCGTGCGGAGGTGGCAGCATGAGCATCGCCAAGCCAGACGCGCCCCTCGTCGCGGTCCGTGACCTCAAGCGCGTCTTCGACGTCTCCAAACCCTGGCTCAACCGCGTGCTTGAGGGCGCGCCGCGCCAGTATCTCAAGGCGGTGGACGGCGTCTCCTTCGACATCAAGCGCGGCGAGACCTTCGCCCTTGTCGGCGAATCCGGCTCGGGCAAGTCGACCGTGGCGCGCATGGTGGTCGGCCTGCTGCCGCCCTCGGCCGGCACCGTCACCATTGACGGCATTTCGATGAGCGATGCCGCGGCGGCTGAGGAGCGCCAGCGTCTGCGTCGGCGCATCCAGATGATCTTCCAGGACCCCTATGCCAGCCTCAATCCGCGCTGGCGTGTCGGGCGCATCATCGCCGAGCCGATCAGGGCGTTTAGAGTGGTCGAGGGCGAGGCGGCGATCCAGGACCGCATCGGCGAGCTGCTCGCGCTGGTCGGCCTTCATTCCGCCGATGCCAGCCGCTTCCCGCATGAGTTCTCGGGCGGGCAGCGCCAGCGCATCGCGATTGCCCGCGCACTGGCCTCAAACGCCGACTTCATCGTTTGCGACGAGCCGACCTCGGCGCTCGACGTTTCGGTGCAGGCGCAAATCCTCAATCTGATGCGCGATCTGCAGGAGAAGTTCGGGCTGACCTATCTCTTCATCTCGCATAATCTCGCCGTGGTGCGGCACATGGCGAGCCGGATCGGCGTGATGTATCTCGGCCGGCTGGTCGAGGTCTCCGATGGCAAGACCCTGTTTGCCGCGCCGCGTCATCCCTATACGCGGATGTTGCTGGATGCGGTGCCCGATCTGGCGATGGTCGGAAAGCAGCGCGAGGGCTGTGAAGGGCGAAATCCCCAACCCGATCAACCCGCCCTCAGGCTGCACCTTTCATCCGCGCTGCCCGCTGGTCTTCGAGCGTTGCCGGATCGAGAACCCTGCCGTCATCGACGGGGTCGCGTGCCACGCCGTCAACGGCGCGCGCGCAGCCGCCTGAGCCGGGGTCCGGTTATTCCCCGGCCGGCTCCGGCGTCGAGATCACAGGCGCACGCGGTCGCTTCGATTCGTTTGTCGACAGCGGTGCGATCGGCCGGTCGGTCCGGTATTGCCCGCGGGCAATGGCGGTGAACATCAGCGCGACGGCGACCAGTGTGAACAGCCACCAGGGCTGCAAGGTCGCAAAGCCCAGCGCCGTCAGCGCGAACGCCGTGACATAGGCGGCCACACCACCTGCCGCGAGTGCCCCCGGCATGTGCCCAGCCGCACGGATCGCGAAATACAGGCAGGCGGAGGCGGTCGCCGCGCCGACGATGCCGAGCTCATACCAGGTCTCGAAGAGCAGGGTGGTCGGCGTCGCATTGGGCAGCATGCCCGTCAGGCGGCTGCGCAGCACGGTGTCGAGGCCATGGCCGGTGAAAAGCTTGATCGGGTCGCGGCCGACCACATCGGCCCAGACACCGAGCACCCGGCTGGCATCGCCGCTGCTATCGGGAAACAGCGAAACGATCGGGATCAGCAGGAAGGGCAGGATCGGCGCAAGCAGCATCAGCAGCGCCACGACTAGCGCGATCATGCTCGCGCCCTTGCGGCGATTGGCGCTGACCGCCCCGAAAGCGACAGCGCCGCAGAGCACGGCCACCGCCTCGCCCTCTTCCAACCGGGTCAGCGCGAGCAGGCCGACGATCAGCGCCAGACCCAGCGCGCTCAAGCCGCGCTCGCGGGAGAGCAACCAGGCCAGCGCCGGCCAGACCATGATCAGGATGACGCTGATGCCGCGCTCGACAATGCCGGCCAGCGTATCGTCCTGGCGCAGCGCGGCGATGATCACCAGCGCCAGCGCGAAGGCGGCGGCCAGAGCCGTGCCGAGCGCCGCCAGGTTCAGGTTCGAGGCGCGCATCCGCTCCGGCAAGGCAGCGGAGCCGAGAAAGCCGAGCGCCACCGCCAGCAGCAAATGGCTGGCCTTCTCCGTGGCGGAGAAGGTGTAGGGGCTCCAGACCAGCGACAGCATCGCCCAGCCGACCAGCCCCATCAGGATCAGGCCCGGCCGGCTCAGCACCTCCCGCTTCAGCGTCTGCGTGAACCAGGCCGGCGCCTCCACCAGCGCCGCGATCACCAGCAGGATCACACCGATGGGTGCCAGCACCACCGCCGCGCGGCGCGAAACCAGCGAGGCGATCGGCAGCGCCACGGCGAGCGTGGCAAAGCCGATGCGGCGCAGCAGCAACGCTGCGTCAGCGGCGGGGTTGATTTGGCCTTGAGCGGTACGGCGATTCATGAGGCGCAACCAGAGAGGGTCGCGCCCGGCGCGGTGACGGACATCGACCAGTGCCAGCCTAGCCTGCGCTCCGGGCCGCGGCTGTAGGTGCGCTGCAACACTCCCTGACGATTTCAGCCCGGAAACAGCGTCGCTGAACCGCAGTCCCGCCCTGAAGCGCGTGCGACGAAAGCGAGGCTGGCTCGCTTGCCTCATTCATGGGAAGAAGCGGCATGACCATGCTCGCAGCCATTCCCTATGCACGGGGCTTCCCGATCGACGCGTTCATGGCGTCACTCGCCGGCACATTGGCGCAGCGCGGCCTGCGATTGGGTGGGGTCGTCCAGCATAATCAGGGCGCCTGCGGGACCGGCTGCGCCGCCATGGTGCTCGAGGATCTGGCGACGGGGGCGCGCATCCCGATCAGCGCACCGCGTGGCGCAGAGGCGAGCGGCTGTGTTCTCGATGCCTCCGGCCTAGCTGCCGCGGGCGGCGCGATGCTCGCAGCGCTCGAAACCGAGATCGACCTGATGCTGGTCAACAAGTTCGGCCGGCAGGAAATGCTGGGGCAGGGGCTGCGGCAGGAGGTGGCGGCATCGCTTGCAGCCGGCGTGCCGGTACTGCTGGCGGTGCGCAGCGATTGGCTCGACGCCTGGCGGGAGTTTGCCGGCGAAGACTGGACCGACCTTCCCGCCGATCCCGACGCTGTCGCGGCATGGGCCCTGACCCGCACCTCGCTGGCAGCCTGAGCAAGCGGCCATGGCACAGGATATGAGCTTTCTCGACGACTACCTGATCCGGCCAGATCCCGCGGCGCCGCGCCTTGGCGCCACCGTCACCGGGATCGACCAGAGCGGGACGGCAGTCGAGACCCGTGTGGTGACCGAGCGCGCTCTGACGCTTTATCTCAACGCCCAGGAGATCGTCACGATGATGACGATCGGCGACCATCCCGATTATCTCGCTCTGGGCTACCTGCTGAACCAGAACATGCTGAAGCGCGGCGATCTCGTCGACGCTGTCGATTATGACGAGGAACTCGAGGTTGTCGTCGTCCGAACCCCGGAGCGCACCAATTTCGAAGAGAAGCTGAAGAAGAAGACGCTCACCTCTGGCTGCGCCCAGGGCACGGCCTTTGGCGATCTGATGGAAGCGATCGACGAGATCGAGCTGCCGAAGGCGCAGCTGCGGACCAGCTGGCTCTATGCCCTGACCAGGAAGATCAACACCACGCCCTCGCTCTATCTCGAAGCCGGCGCGATCCATGGCTGCGTGCTGTGCGAGGGCGACAGGCCGCTGGTTTATATGGAGGATGTCGGCCGCCATAACGCGGTCGACAAGGTCGCCGGCTGGATGTTCCGGCACAACATCGATCCGGCAAAAATGATCTTCTACACCACCGGCCGGCTGACCTCGGAAATGGTGATCAAAACCGTGCGCATGGGTATCCCCGTGCTGGTCTCGCGCTCCGGCTTCACCGAATGGGGCGTCGAGCTGGCGCGCCGCGCGGGGCTGACGCTGATCGGCCGGGCGCGCGGCAAGCGCTTCGTGGCTCTCGCAGGCGAGCAGAACATCCTGTTCGACCAGGATCCGGAGACCGTCGAGGACGAGGCTGGAAAGAGCCGCCGCAAAGGGGCCGACCGCGATGACTGAGCCGGCAATACCGACGCTTGGCCTGCTGCTCGCGGGCGGATTGGCGCGCCGCATGGGCGGCGGCGACAAGCCGCTGCGCAGCATCGCCGGGCGCACCATCCTCGCCCATGTCGTGGAGCGGCTGCAGCCGCAATGCGACACGCTTCTGATCAACGCCAATGGCGACCCGCAGCGCTTTGCCAGTTACGGCCTGCCCGTCATCGCCGATAGCGTGCCCGATTTTGCCGGCCCTCTGGCAGGCGTTCTGGCGGGGCTGGACTGGATGGCCGAGCACCGGTCCGATCTCACCTGGATGGTCAGCGTCGCGGCCGACACGCCCTTTATTCCCGCCGATCTCGTCAGCCGGCTGCAGGAGGCAAGGCTGTGTGCCGAGGTGCCGCTGGCTTGCGCGGCCTCGGGCGGCTGGACGCACCCGGTGATCGGGCTCTGGCCGGTCGCGCTGCGCGAGGATCTGCGGCATGCGCTGACCCAGGAGCAGGAGCGCAAGATCGACCGCTGGACCGCCCGCCATGGCGTCGCCGCCGTGGAGTGGCCGATCGAACCGGTCGATCCCTTCTTCAACGCCAACAAGCCTGAGGATCTGGCGGAGGCCGAGCGGCTTTACGCCGCCTTTCAGGCCGCTTGATAAGCGCCACAGCCCCCGCTATCTCGTAGCGCAGACGAGAATTCGTCCAAACAAGAAGTCGCAAACAAAAACTGCCAGCATCAAGCTTGGGGGAATGCACATGAAGGCCTTCGTCGTCGCCATCACCATCGCCATCATCTCCGCCTTCGGCGC
Source organism: uncultured Alphaproteobacteria bacterium (assembly GCA_963759925.1). Taxonomy (GTDB): domain Bacteria; phylum Pseudomonadota; class Alphaproteobacteria; order Rhizobiales; family Beijerinckiaceae; genus Allobosea. The sequence continues at coordinate 279,955 of CAVXBE010000009.1, read as the reverse complement.
GAGCCTCGTCCTCAACGACGTCTTCCAAAAGCCGGTTGAGAGCGCCTTCTCGACAGGCGGCGTCCGCCTCTGAGATTGCTCTGGAGCGTTTGTCCGCTCCTCGCGATCAGGGCTGATGAGCCTGAACTGACACCGGTCCCTCGCGAACGCGACGGGCCGGACCAGCTGCGTGGTGACCGGGCGCGCTTCGTCTACTCGATGACGATCCGGGGCGCGGCGCGGGTTGCGCCGGTCAGCCCGGCCTGAACCTGCCTTGCAATGGCGAGATAGGCCTTGGCATGCGGGCTGTCGGGATCGCTCGCCACGATCGGGCGGCCACCATCCGAGGTTTCCCGGATCGACATCGCCAGCGGCACCTCGCCCAGGAACGGCACGCCAAGCCGCTCCGCCTCGTGCCGCGCACCGCCATGGGCGAAGATGTCCGAGCGCGTGCCGCAGGCCGGGCAGATGAAATAGCTCATATTCTCGACGACGCCGAGGATCGGCACCTCGACCTTCTTGAACATCGCCACGCCGCGGCGCGCATCGAGCAGCGCCAGATCCTGCGGCGTCGAGACGATCACGGCGCCCGCCAGCGGCGTCTGCTGCGCCATGGTCAGCTGGGCATCGCCCGTGCCGGGCGGCATATCGACGACCAGCACGTCGAGCTCGCCCCAGGCGACCTCGCGCAGCATCTGGGTGATGGCGGAGATCACCATCGGCCCGCGCCAGATCATCGGCGTCTCTTCATCGATCAGGAAGCCGATCGACATGATCTTCAGCCCATAGGCCTCCATCGGCGCCAGCGTACGGCCGGAGACCAGCCGCGGCTTGCCGGTAATGCCGAAGATCTTGGGCACGGAGGGGCCATAGATATCCGCGTCGAGCACGCCGACGCGCAGGCCCAGCGTCGCCAGCGCCACGGCGAGATTGGCGGTGGTCGTGGATTTGCCGACACCGCCCTTGCCGCTGGCGACCGCGATGATCTGCTTGACGCCCGGCACACCGGCGGCCTTCGGCGTCGGCGAACCCGGCGCCTGGCCATGCGCCTGCTGACGCGCCTGCGCGGCGTTCGAGGCGGGCGCCTTGTCGGCGGTCAGCCCGACAAGCACCTGCGTCACGCCCGGCAGCCCGGAGACCGCGCTTTCCGCCGCCTTGCGCACCGGCTCCATCGCCTGCGCCTCCGTCGGATCGATGCCGATCGAAAAGATCACCTTGCCGCCATCGACCAGCACCTGGCCGACGCGGCCGGAGGCGGTCAGCGACTGTCCGCTCGCCGGCAGCTTCACCAGTTCGAGCGCGCGCAGGATATCGGCTTGGGTCAGGGCCACGATGGCGTCTCCAGTCGGCCCTCAGGCCTTGCGGATATGGAAGACCAGCAGCTCGCCGTCGCTGGCGCTCTGCTCGATGCTGTCACCGGTTTCCCGCATCAGGTTGGGAATGTCGATGGCGGCCATGGGGTCGTTGCACTCGACGATGAACAGCGTCCCCGCTGTCGCCGTCTTCAACGCTTTGCGCACCCGCAGGGCGGGCAGCGGGCATTTCAGGCCGCGCAGATTGAGCGGCAGTGCGGTCGGATCGGAAACGGCAGTCATGGCGGAACCGTACGAGAGTGACGCGCTTCATATGATGGCTTTGCGCGCCGGGGCAACCGGTCGCCTTGCCTTCGCCCGCGACCGACCCATGATGTCTGGATCAGGATAGCCCTGGAGACCTGCCGCAATGACATCCGTTCCATGAGAGCTGCGCTTCCCGGCCTGCTGCTGGCTGGACTGATCGTCGCAGCCGCTCCGGCGCAGGAGTTGCGCGGCCATGGCGGCCCCGTGCGCGCCATCGCCATCGCAGCCGATGGCGAGCAGGCGCTGACCGGCTCATTCGACCAATCTGCCATTCTCTGGCGCCTGCCGGCCGGCACCGCCGAGGCAGTGCTGCGCTACCATGAGGGCGCCATCAACGCCGTTGCGGCGCTGCCGGGCGGCGGCTTCGCCACCGGCGCCGAAGACGGAAAAATCGCATTCTGGCAGGGCGCCGGAGCCATTCCGGCGCAGGTTCTCGAAGGACATAAGGGCCCGGTCGCGGCACTCGCCATCTCGCCGGATGGCGCTAGCATCGCCTCCGCGTCCTGGGACGAGACGGTCCGTGTCACGCCCCTGGCAGGTGGCGCGGCGCGGGTGCTGATGGGTCACAAGGGGCCGGTCAACGGCGTTGCCTTCGCGCCCGGCGGCACCCTTGTCAGCTCCGGTTACGATGCGACTCTGCGCATCTGGCCACCGAGCGATGCACCCGCCCGGATCATCACCCTGCCTGCCGCGCTGAACGGCGTTGTTGTCGCGCCCGATGGTGAGATCGCTGTCGCTGCGGCCGATGGTCGCCTGCGCTTCTTCTCCCCGGATGGCGAGGCGCGGGGAGAGGTCGTCATCGGCGATATGCCGCTCATCGCGCTGGCGCTCTCGGCCGATGGCGCCACGATTGCGACAGGCGGACTGCGCGGACAGGTCGCCCTCATCGACCGCAAGGAGCGCCGGATCAGGGCGACGCTGGTCGGTCCCGGCCTGCCGGTCTGGTCGCTCGCCTTCATGCCCGATGGGCGGCAATTGCTCTCGGGCGGGGCGGACCGGCTGGTGCGGCGCTGGAATGCGGTGACCGGGGAGCATATCGGTCCGGTCGTGCCGCGCGCGGCTCCCGATCTGCTGGCAGGCTTGCAGGGTGAGCGCGGGGCGCAGGTTTTCCGCGCCTGCGCCGCCTGCCACACCCTCACCCCGGCCGATGGCAACCGCGCCGGGCCGACGCTGCACGGCATCTTCGGGCGCAAGATCGCGACAGCGCCGGGCTATGCCTATTCCGAGGCGCTGAAGCAGATGGATATCGTCTGGAGCAAGGAGACTGTGGCCAAGCTGTTCGAGGTCGGTCCCAACACCTACACGCCGGGCACCAAGATGCCGGAGCAGACCATCCAGGCGCAGGAAGACCGCCAGGCGCTGGTCGACTGGCTGGAGAAAGCGACCCGCTAGCGAACCCGCGCTTACTGCAGCGGGTCTTCGCCGCGCTCGGCGCGCTCGCGCAGATAATCCTCAGTCGTGCGCACGGGCGGGCGCTGCGGCGAGAGATGCGGGTCGAAGCTCTCATTGACCACCACTTCGACGCGGCAATCCTCGCACATCCTGATGACCGAGATGCGCGGCGCCGTAGCGCCGGAGAACATCCAGTGCTTGTTCTCGAGCTTGGCGGCGATCTTCTCGATTGTGCTCTTCACGCCGAAGGGCTTGGCGCAGTTGATGCAATGGAAGGGCTCTTCTTCCTTGATTACCCGCCGCCCGCCCTTCCACGCCTCGAAATCGATGCGCGGTTCGAGCGTGATCACCTTCTCCGGGCAGGTTGCGGCGCAGAGCCCGCATTGCACGCAGAGATCCTCCTGGAAGGTGAGGGTGGGGCGCTCGGGATTGTCCGAGAGCGCCTGCACCGGGCAGGCGGAGACGCAGGCGAGGCAGAGCGTGCAGCCCTCGGTATCCACATGGATGGTGCCGAACGGCGCCCGCTCCGGCATCGGCACCGCCGCCACCGGCGCAGGGGCTGCAGCATGGAGTTCACCGATGGTCTGGCGCAGCAGCGGCCGGCCATCGCCCATCGGCCGGAATTTCGCCGGCTGGGGCGAGACGGTGCCGGGCACGATCAGCGCCAGCGCCTGGGCAAGCTGGTCCGGATCGTCGGTTTCGATCACTCCGGCGCGGCCTGTGCCGAAGCCGAGCGCGCCAGCCAGGGCATTGGCGTAGGAGAGATTGCGCTGCAGCCCGGACAGGTCATGCTTGGGGCGGGCCGGGCCGAGGACCCGAATGGCGGAGGCGCCGAAGGCCAGCGCCGCGGCATAGCTTTCCAGCCCGAGCTGGGTGATCTCATTGACCCGCAGCGGCAGCACATGGGCGGGAAGCCCGGTGCCGAAGCGAGCCAGCGCGTCGATCAGCGCTTCGCCATGCTCGCCATCATGCAGCAGCACGACAGCGTCACGCCCGCCCGCCTCGGCATAGGTGGTCAAAAGGGTGCGTAGCCGGCGCAGCAGCGCATCGGTCGGCGGCAGCGAGTAGGTGACGGCTCCGGTGGGGCAGACCGCCGCGCAGGCGCCGCAACCGGCGCAGATCTCGGCCGAGATCGCGACATGATCGCCAGCAGGGGTGATCGCCCCGGTCGGGCAAAGCTCGAGGCAGCGGGTGCAGCCGGTCTTCTTCGAGCGGGAATGGGCGCAGAGCTCTTCCTGCAGCCGGACATAGCGCGGCTTGTCGAACTCGCCGACGAGATGGCTGGCCTCGCTGATGATCTTTTCGATCCCCGCCCGGTCGGCAGGATCGGCCCGGAAGTAACCGGCGCGCAGATCGCCAGCCGGAAACAGCGGCGCGCCGCCGGAGACGTCGATGACGATGTCGCAATGCGACACCGCACCCTGGCGCGGCTCGCCGAAAACCAGCCGGGAGCGGGAGGATGGCGCCGGCGCGGCGTAATCATTGACCCGCAGCTCGAACGCGCCGAGCCAGCCGGTCGCGCCGACGATGGTCCCCTTCAGCACCGGGGTCTCGACCACCCGTGGCGGCGTGACATCGCCCGGGCGGGTGAGCAGGATGGTGACGTCGAGATGCTCCGCCAGCCGCTGGCCCAGCGCAATCGCGGTTTCGTCGCGGCCATAGACCAGCGCCACGCCCTTGCTTTCCAGCGTGGTGAAGCCGGCCGGTGGCATCGGCTCTGCCGCAGCGGCCAGGAGCGCCGCCATCTTGGGGCCCGCAGCCTTGGCATCGCGGGACCAGCCTGCCGTCTCGCGGATATTGGCGAAGATCAGTTGCCCGCCGTAATCGGCATCGGCCGCGATTTCCTCGAACAGCGGCGCTTCTTGGGTGCAGCCAACGGTGATCGCCCGGCTCTCGCCCAGCAGCGTCTGGAACAAATCCGTCTGGGTCCGGCAGAGATGGCGAGCGGCGCGCAACTCGCTGCCCTTGCAGCCGCGCGCGATCGCCTCGCCATCGAGCGGCATCGTGTCCTCGCAGGAGCAGACGATCAGCGTGTGGCCGGTAGCGGTCATGAGGAGGTGGTCCTGGCGTTTCCGGGAGCGTCTTTTCGTCTCCCTTGCGATCAGCCACGCATATATGGAATTGGAGAGGTTCAAAAGAAGCAAGGCCGCTGCTGAATTGCGGCTCGGGAGGATCGACTGCCCATGGCGCTGAGCGCTGCCCGCCCCGACGATCTGCGCCGCGAACCCGTGCTGCCGCCGGGGTTTTCGCTGGTGACCTTGCGCGAATCGGGTGACGCCTTCGCCCATGCCTGCGCCATCGCGACGGAAGCCGGCGCCGCGACCTTGGTCTGGGTGCGTCGTTTCGACACTGTCGAGTTTGCGGTGGTGCTGGAGCCCGATGCGCCCCTCTCGGAGGCGAGGCTCGCCCATTACCTCGCCATGAACGCGCTGGCCGACGCGCTGGCGGTGCATTGCCCCCCTGAGCGGCCGATCCTGTTCCGCTGGCCCGATGCGCTGATCTACGATCTCGGCCTGATCGGCGGCGGCAGGCTCGCCTGGCCGGAAGGCTGCGCCGAGACCGATGTGCCGGACTGGCTCGTCTTCGGCGGCATGATCCGCGCCAGCACGATGACCCCGTTCGAAATGGGCCATATCGGCGTCGGCATGGCCGAGGAGGGTTTCGAGGAGGTCGATGCGGTCGATCTGATCGAGGCCTTCGCGCGCCATCTGATGCTAGGCGTGACGCATTGGCAGAGCGACGGCCCCAAGGCCACCGCGCGGCGCTGGCTGGACCGGATCGAGAAGGTCACCGGCACGCGCCATGGCATTGAGCCCAATGGCGATCTCGTTTTGACCACCCAGGCCGGCACCGAGCGGCGCAGTTTTGTCGAAGCTCTGGCGCGCGTCGACTGGCTGGACCGCGACAGCGGCGGACCCAAGCTGTGAGCGCGCTCAGGCTGCCACGGGCGATCCGGCTCGACCCCTCCGACAGCTTCGTCTTCCGCCAGGCGGCCGAGCCCGGCGAATGGCTGGTCACCGGCTCCTTCCTGTTCGATCCGGCCGGACTCGACAGTCTCGACCCTAAGGGCCGCGCCGCCTTCCGCTCGGGCTTCCTCGGCATTGGCAGCTTTGGCTGGTCGACGCTGGCCGTGGTCACCGATGCCAGCGAGGCGGATTTTGAGGCCGCCATCGAGCAACTGGCGCAGCAGCTGATGCAGCGTCTGGGTGCGCCCAGCCTCACCGTTGCGCGGCAGGCCGCGCAGGATGAAATCGGCTTTGCCGCCTCGCTCTGCGACCACCCCGACCAGACCCTGCTGGCGCTCCACCGCAGCGTCGAGGATGGCGAAATCCGCGAGCGCTTCCGCACGCTGACGCCGCGACCTGCTCACGATACACAAGGCTTCCGTGCCTTCGAATTTCTCGCTGTCGAAGGCGAGGATGAGGGCGTTTCGGAACAGGTCGATCTGCTAGCCCTTGGGAAAACCGCCAGACCATGACGCATTTCTGGGCGACCTCCGGTCATCTGCTGCTCGACCGCCTGCCGCAGGGCGGGCTCGTCGTCACCGATGACTTCATCAAGGCCTATCTGGCGCGGCCGGAGGTGCTGCCGCCCGAGGATGCCTGCCCGGCCGAGCGCGCCTTGCATGCGCGGTTGATGGAAACGCCGCAGGCTGGCGTCTCTCCAGCCGAGATCGCCGCGCTGGCTGACCCCGATGCGCGGGAGAACTGGCAGTTCCTGCTGGGCTGGCGCGACCGGCTGCTGGCCGAGCCGACGCTGGAGGCCGCCTATGCCCGCATCATCCGCGAGGGTGCCGCGGGTGTGCCGCCGCTTTTCCTCGACCAGCTTGTCCACGTCATCCTGCGCGGGGCGTTGGACGAGGCGGAGGACCCGTTCTTGGTGCGCGCCGCCGAATGCCTGTTCCGGCCCCAGCGCGTCAGTGTCCACGAGGGAACGCTGCTGCTGGCCGATGCCGAGATCATCGAGGGTCATGAGGCCGACAGGCACGCCTCGCCCTTGCTGGCCATGCTGGGTGGCCCGGCCGTGACCTCGCTCGACATTCTCAAGACCGCCAATGCCGACCAGTACTGGCAGCGCTCCGACGGGTTCGACATGGTGCTGGATCTCGGCGGGAAGCCGGCCGGCCGGGCCGCGCTCGGCCAGGCGCTGGCGGTCTGGGTCGAGGCGATCCACGGCTTCAAGGTCGAGGTCGAACCGGTCGAGACCGTGCAGGACGCGAATTGGCGCTGGTTCGTCGGGCTGGATGCGGAAGCAACCGCCATCGGCAACGCGCTCTGGAAAGGCGAGGCGCCCGGCGAGGAGCCGTTGTCGCGCCTGATCGCGCTCTATCGGATGACGCTGCCACCGCAGGTGCCGGTGCTGGCCGCCGCCGCAGGCGCGCCGATCTACCTGATCATGGCGATGACGCCGGACAAGCTGCTGAGGATCAAGCCGCAGAACCTGGTGACCGGCCTGCCACTCGCAGCCTCCGCACCGGGCCAGGCACCCGGCCAGCGGCATTGAGGAGCAGGCGATGACGCAGCATTACATCGAGGTCGGCATCGTCGCCGAGCGCCGCCGCATCGACTCGCCCTGGGCCGACCACGCCTGGGCGCCGCTCGCTGTCCTGCCGGAGCCTCCGGCTCTGGCGCCCTGGACGGTCCTGACGGAAACGCCGGAGCGCCGCAGTGTCTATCTCGGCCCTGCCGTGCTGACGCTCCACTCGGTCGACACCGCGCATTTCCGCGAGAACTTTCAGGCTGGCCGGGCCAAGCTCTGGGTCGCGATCCGGCCGACGGGGCTGGAGCCGGAACTCGAGATCGTCGGTGTGACCGCCGATCCGTTCGAGGGCGAGGTCTATTGCGAGAATGTCGATGACCTCGTCGAGGCCGTGCCGATGCCTGAGCCGATCGCGCTTCAGGTTCTTGCCTTTTTTGAGACGCATCATGTCGAGCGCGAATTCGTCAAGCGCCAGCGGGCCGAGTTCGACCCGCGCAAGGGTGGCGGCCCCCGCTCCGGTCCGCCCGGCGCCCGCGGAGGGAGAGGCTCGTGAGCGCCAGCAACGATGATGAGGGTGGTTTCCTCGCGCGCTGGTCACGGCGCAAGCGGGAGCTCGCCGAGCAGGACCGGCCGGCCAAGCCCATCGAGCCGGCGCCGGCCGCGCAACTGCCCGCTGTAGCGGACGCACCGGCCGAGCCCGAGCCGGAGATGGTCGAGCCGCCTTCGCTCGACCTGATCGACAAGGATTTCGACGTCGCCCACTGGCTGAAGCAGAACGTGCCCGAGAGCTGGAAGCTTGCCGCCTTGAGGCGCGCCTGGGAGGGTGATCCTGCGATCCGCGACTATCTCGACCCCGCCCGCGACTACGCGCTGGACTGGAATACGCCCGGCGGCGCGCCCGGCTACGGACCGCTGACGGAATCGGATGACGTTGCCGAAATGGTGCGCAAGGTGTTCGGCGATGCCCCGCCCGAGCCCGCTGTCGTTGACCAGGATCAACTCTGCGACACCGTGGCGCAGGAACTTTCGTCGAAGGCCGAAAATGTCGCAGGCTTGGGTGCGCCGCAACATAATGACGAGCAGGACGGGTCTGTGGCCGCTGTTCGCGCTCCTGAAATTCAGCCTGAGACGACAGAAGCTCCGCCAATAACTGCCGAATTTCGGACTGGCGCCTTTGCTGCAGCGCAGCAAAATCCGGATGAGCTGGTCCAGCAACCGCGCTTTCGCAAACGCGGTGGGGGTGCAACACCCCTTTAGCGCGTGTTTGGAACAGTTGTAATTTGAAGTGATAAGCGCTCATTATCAGCTGTCTAAAAAATGAACAGCGGCGGCAAACGTCGGCTTGGCCTTGGGGAATGAAACTTCGATGCGGGACGCGGCTCTGGACAGGGCTATCGATGTCGTGGGCGGTATGCGCGCCCTGGCTCGAAGCCTCGGCGTGTCGCAGCCCGCAATTTCCGGCTGGAAGCGCGTGCCGGCTGCCCGCGTCCTGGCTGTTGAAGCGTCGACGGGTGTCTCCCGGTCCGAACTCCGCCCCGATCTCTATCCCTGCGAGGCGCAGGCTCCGGAACCCAACCGCATGAGTGACCTGCAGAGCCCTCTGGTCGACGAGATCGATGAAGCGCGGGCCCGCGAATACGAACTGATCGGCGCGCTGATGTGGCGCGCCCCGACGGCCGAGACGCTGGAGTTCCTGCAGGGTTTGCAGGGCGATGGCTCGCCGCTGGGCCTGGCGCATCTGGCCCTGGCCGATATCGCCGCGCAGACGACGCCGGAGGCGATCCGCGACGAATATTTCGAGCTGTTCATCGGCGTCGGCCGTGGCGAAATCCTGCCCTACGGCTCCTATTACCAGACCGGCTTCCTGCATGAGCGCCCGCTCGCCTTGGTCCGCGAAGATATGGGCAAGCTCGGCATCGCCCGCGCCGAACGCGCCGGCGAGCCCGAGGATCACATCGCCATCCTGATGGACATCATGGCGAACCTGATCCGCGGCGAGTTCGCGGGTGCCGGTGTCGACGAGGCCAGCTTCTTCTCGCGCCATCTCGAGCCCTGGGGCGAAAGGCTGTTCGCCGATCTCGAGATCGCGAAAGCCGCGAAATTCTACAAGGCCGTCGGTCGTATCGGCAGCCTGTTCCTGTCCATCGAGGCGGAGGCCGCGAGGCTGCCGTCATGAGCAAAAACACCGTGATGCCCGACGCGAAGGAGACGACGATGTCGCAAGAAACAGGGAAGCAGGCGGCAACGAAGGCCGCTTTCGATCGCCGCAGCTTCTTCAAGGCCCTCGGGGCCGGCGCTGCCGTGGCCGCCACGCCCGCCGTGGTGACGCCCGCTGCCGCCGTCGATCCGGGCAAGGAAGAAACCAAGGGTCGTTATCGCGAGAGCGATCACGTGAAGAATTTCTATCGGGTCAACCGGTACTGAGAGGGTCGAAACCAATGCTCATCAAGCGCAAATCGGCCGATGTTCAGCGCGGCAAGCTGCAGGCCGCCATGGCTGGCCTCTCTTCCGGGGTGATGGACCGCCGCACCTTCCTGCGCCGCTCCGGCCTCGTCGCAGGTGGCGTCGCCGCCGCCGGTGCCCTGCAGATCGGCTCCGTCCGCAAGGCTGAAGCCGCCGCTGGCTTCGGTCCCGCGACCGGCACCAAGATCGTCAAGAACATCTGCACCCATTGCTCGGTCGGCTGCACGGTCAAGGCCGAGGTCGCCAATGGCGTCTGGGTTGGCCAGGAGCCGGCCTGGGAAAGCCCGATCAACCGCGGCAGCCACTGCGCCAAGGGCGCCTCGGTGCGCGAGCTGGTCCATGGCGACCGCCGCATCAAGTACCCGATGAAGCTGGTCGATGGTCAGTGGCAGCGCATCAGCTGGGATGTCGCGATCAACGAGATCGGCGACAAGATGATGGAGATCCGCAACAAGTCCGGCGCGGATTCTGTTTATCTGCTGGGGTCCGCCAAGTTCTCCAATGAGGGCTCCTACCTGTTCCGCAAGTTCGCTGCTTTCTGGGGCACGAACAACGTCGACCATCAGGCCCGCATCTGCCACTCCACCACGGTCGCAGGTGTCGCGAACACCTGGGGCTACGGCGCGATGACGAACTCCTATAACGACATCCGCAACGCCAAGACCGTGCTCTTCATGGGCTCCAACGCTGCCGAGGCTCACCCGGTCGCGATGCAGCACATCCTCGAAGGCAAGGAAGTCCAGCGCGCCAACGTCATCGTCTTTGACCCGCGCCTGACCCGCACTGCCGCCCACGCCACCGATTATGTCCGCTTCCGCTCCGGCACCGACATCGCCGTGATCTGGGGCCTGATGTGGCACATCTTCAAGAACGGCTGGGAAGACAAGAACTTCATCGCCGCGCGCGTTCACGGCATGGACGATGTCCGCAAGGAGGTCGAGAAATACGATCCCAAGACCGTCGAGGACATCACCGGCGTGCCTGAGGCGCAGATGAAGCGCGTCGCGGAGACCTTCGCCACGGTCAAGCCCGCCACCTTCATCTGGTGCATGGGCGTCGACCCAGCACTCCGTCGGCACCGCCAACGTCCGCGCCATCTGCAACCTCCTGCTCGCCACCGGCAATGTCGGCGGCATGGGCAATGGCGCCAACATCTTCCGCGGCCACTGCAACGTGCAGGGCGCGACCGACTTCGGCTTGGATATCTCGAACCTGCCTTGCTATTACGGGCTGGTCGAAGGCGCCTGGCGCCACTGGGCCCGTGTCTGGGACGTGCCTTACGACTATTTCGTCTCCCGCTTCGACGAGGTCCCTGCCAAGGGCGGCCGTCCGGCCCGCACCCGCAAGGCCAATATGGAGACGTCCGGCCACACCTCGACCCGCTGGTTCGATGCGGCCAATCTGCCGGCCGAGCAGGTCGACCAGAAGGACAACCTCAAGGCCATGTTCGTCATGGGCCATGGCGGCAACACCATCCCGCGCATGCCTGACGCCGTGAAGGGTCTGGAGAAGCTCGAGCTGCTGGTCGTCGCCGATCCGCACCCGACCAACTTCGTCTCGCTCGGTGGCCGCAAGAACGGCACCTATCTGCTGCCGATCGGCACGCAGTTCGAGTGCTCGGGCTCGCGCACCTGCTCCAACCGCTCGGTGCAGTGGGGCGAGAAGGTGGTGGAGCCGATCTTCGAGGCCGCCAATGACTATTGGGTGATGTACAAGATCGCCCAGAAGCTCGGCTTCGCCGAGGCGATGTGCAAGAACTACGAGATGGTGCAGGGCAAGTACGGCATGGAGCCGTCGGCCGAATCCATCCTGCGCGAGATCAACAAGGGTGGCTGGTCCACCGGCTATACCGGCCAGTCGCCGGAGCGCCTGAAGCTGCACATGCAGCATCAGGACAAGTTCGATCTCGTCTCGCTGCGCGGCGCCAAGGGTTCGCCGGTCGAGAACGACTTCTACGGCCTGCCCTGGCCGTGCTGGGGAACGCCGGAGTTCAAGCATCCCGGCACGCATATCCTCTACAACACCTCGCTTGAGGCAAGGAATGGCGGCGGCACCTTCCGTCCGCGCTTCGGCCTCACCCGCGAGCGGACGCTGGCCGATGGCAGCAAGGTCAATGACACCCTGCTGGCGGAGAACGGCTCCTACTCGCTGAACTCGGAGATCAAGGACGGTTATCCCGAGTTCACCATGGGCGTGCTGAAGAAGCTCGGCTGGGACAAGGATCTGACCCCGGCGGAACTCGCGACCATCACCGCGATCGGCGGCAACGCCATCGACGGCGTCAGCTGGACGACCGACCTGTCGGGCGGCATCCAGCGTGTCGCGCTCGAGCATGGCTGCGTGCCCTATGGCAACGGCAAGGCCCGCGCCAATGCCTGGAACCTGCCCGATCCGGTGCCGGTCCATCGCGAGCCGATCTACTCGCCCCGCGTCGACCTCGTCGCCAAATACCCGGCCCGTCCCGACGAGCGCACCCTGCGCATCCCCAACCTCCACACCTCGGTCCAGAAGGCCGCCGTGGAGAAGGGCATCGCCAAGTCCTTCCCGATCGTGCTCACCTCCGGCCGTCTGGTCGAATATGAGGGCGGCGGCGAAGAAACCCGCTCGAACCGCTGGCTGGCCGAGCTGCAGCAGGACATGTTCGTCGAGATCAACCCCGCCGATGCTGCCGCGCGTGGCATCAAGGACGGCGCCTTCGTCTGGGTGTCCGGTCCCGAGAACAATGCCAAGGCTCGCGTCAAGGCGCTGGTGACGGAGCGCGTCGGTGCCGGCGTCGCCTTCATGCCCTTCCACTTCGGTGGCTTCTACCAGGGGCAGGATCAGCGCGGGAACTACCCGAAGGGCACGGACCCGATCGTGCTCGGCGAGTCCGTCAACATCATCACCACCTATGGCTACGACCCCGTGACCGCCATGCATGAAGGCAAGGTCACGCTTTGCCAGATCGCAGCGGCGTGAAGAGGAACTGAAACATGGCCCGTGTAAAATTCCTCTGCGACGCCGACCGCTGCATCGAGTGCAACGCTTGCGTCACCGCCTGCAAGAACGAGAACGATGTCCCCTGGGGCATCAACCGCCGCCGTGTCGTCACCATCAATGACGGCAAGCCCGGCGAGCGTTCGGTCTCGATGGCCTGCATGCACTGCACCGATGCGCCCTGCGCCGCGGTCTGCCCGGTCGATTGCTTCTACACCACGGCCGATGCGGTCGTGCTGCACAGCAAGGACCTCTGCATCGGCTGCGGCTATTGCTTCTACGCCTGCCCCTTCGGCGCGCCGCAATACCCCAAGGTCGGCAACTTCGGTTCGCGCGGCAAGATGGACAAGTGCACCTATTGCGCCGGTGGCCCGGAGGCGGATCTCTCGCCTGCGGAATTCCAGAAATACGGCTCGAACCGTCTGGCCGAGGGCAAGCTCCCGCTCTGCGCCGAAATGTGCTCGACCAAGTCCCTGCTCGCCGGCGACGGCGAAATCATCGCCCAGATCTACAAGGAGCGGGTGGTGAAGCGGGGCTATGGCTCCGGCGCCTGGGGTTGGCAGACCGCCTACAAGGAAACGATCGCCATCTGAAGCTTGGGGAGAGGGCGCGTCACGGCTGCTCAACAGCCGGGCGCGTCCGCCCCCCAGGACAGGTGTCCGGTTCATCTCGCGAGAGGATTTCGCTCATGCGTCTCGGCGCTCAACTCCGTTTCCTGGCCCTCGGCCTCATGCTGGCCTTCGCCGCCAGCTTCGCGTCCCCGCTTTCGGCCCAGCAGGTCAACCCGACCGCTAGCTCCGTCAAGGAACAGCAGTTCCTCGACGCGCTGAAGGGCAACAAGGACGCCGAGCTGCAGGGTCGTATCACCATCCCTGACGGCAAGGCTGCGACGCTGGAGCGCCCGGCCGGCCGCGAATGGCGCGCTTTCCATCAGGGCACGATGTTCCGGATCGGCGCCATCGCCGTCCTCGGAACGCTGCTCGTGCTGACGGCTTTCTACCTGATCCGCGGCCGCATCCGGATCGAGGCCGGCCTGTCAGGCCGCACGATCACGCGCTTCAACGGCTTCGAGCGCTTCACCCATTGGCTGACCGCGAGCTGCTTCATCATCCTGGCGCTGTCGGGGCTCAACGTCACCTTCGGCAAGGCGGTGCTGCTGCCGCTGATCGGCCCTTCGGCCTTCACCAACATCTCGATCATTGCCAAATGGTCGCATAACTACCTCGCCTGGCCCTTCATGCTCGGCATTGCCCTGACCTTCCTCATCTGGATCAAGGACAACATCCCGGGCACTGCCGACGTGCAGTGGTTCCTCCAGGGCGGCGGCCTGATCGGCAAGGGGCACCCGGCTGCCAGGCGGTTCAATGCCGGGCAGAAGGTGATCTTCTGGTCGGTCGTCACGGGCGGCGCAGCCCTGTCGCTGTCGGGCTTCTACCTGCTCTTCCCGGCCTATGCCGGTGGCGTGCTGAACCTGCAGTTCTGGAACTCGGTCCATGGCATCGTCTCGGTGCTGATGGTCGCGATCATTCTGGCCCACATCTATATCGGCTCGCTCGGCATGGAGGGCGCGTTCGACGCCATGGGTTCGGGCGAAGTCGACCTGAACTGGGCCCGCGAGCACCATTCGCTCTGGGTCGAGGAGCAGATGCGCAAGGGCGGCGTCCACAAGGACCCGGCGCTGCAGCCGGCGGAGTGAGCCTCGGCGGGCGACGCCACGGCGTGCCCGATCCGGCTTGACCGTAGCGGCCAATGTCAATCAAGAGGACCGGGCGCTTGCGCCCGGTTTTCGTTTTCAAGGACTTGTTTCATGCGGGTGATTGGTCTGGCGGGCTGGAGCGGTGCCGGCAAGACGACGCTGCTGACCCGGTTGATTCCCGAAATCGGCCGGCGCGGCCTCTCCGTCTCGACGCTCAAGCACGCCCATCACGCCTTCGACCTGGATACGCCCGGGAAGGATTCGTATGCACACCGCGAAGCGGGCGCGCGCGAGGTGCTGATCTCGTCGGAGCGGCGCTGGGCGCTGATGCATGAGCTGCGGGACGAGAGCGAAGCCAGTCTGTATGCCCTGCTGGGCAAGCTCTCGCCGGTCGATCTTGTCATCATCGAGGGCTTCAAGCGCGAGCCGCACGCCAAGATCGAGGTTTTCCGGGACGCCAACGGCAAGCCGGCCCTGCATCCGCAGGACGCCCAGCATCATCGCCATCGCCAGCGACCGTGCCTTCCCCGAGGCCGGGCGTCCGGTCGTGAGCCTGGACGATATTGCCACCATCGCCGATTTGGCCTTGTCGGCAGCCGAGCCGCTGGCGACAGTGCTGGCGCGGCAACAGCAGACAGGCTGAAGATCATGGCGCAGCTCAGCCTGGATGAAGCGGCCTTTGGCGCGCTGATGAGCGTTGAACAGGCGGCGGAGCGCGCCTTTGCGCTGGTCGTCCCGGTGCCGGAGGTGCAGACCCTGACGCTGCAGGAGGCCGATGGCAGAGTAATCGCCGGTAGCGTCTCCGCCGCAATCGACCTGCCGCCCTTCGCCAATTCCGCTGTCGATGGCTATGCCGTTCGCTGTGCGGATCTGGCGCCTGCGGGAGAGACGCGCCTGCCGCTGCTGGGTCGGGTGCCTGCCGGGGCCGATGCGACGCTGAGCCCTGCCAATGGCGTCGCCGTCCGGGTCTTCACCGGCGCACCGATGCCGCCCGGCGCGGACACCGTGTTCATGCAGGAGGATGTGGCGCTGGAGGAGGGACATGTCGTCCTGCCTCACGGCCTCGCTTGCGGCGCCAATGCCCGCCCCGCCGGGGAGGATATCGCCAGGGGGACGCAAGCCATTGCCTCGGGCCAGCGCCTGCGGCCGCAGGATCTGGCTTTGCTCGCAGCCTTGGGAGAGACCGAGGTTGTGGTTCGCCGCCGGCCGCGCATCGCCATTTTCTCGACCGGCAATGAGCTGACCGAGCCCGGCCTGCAGCCTCGGCCCGGCCGCGATCTACGACGCCAACCGCACGCTGCTGCGCGCCATGGTGACCCGCGCCGGCGCGGAGGTCGTCGATCTCGGCATCCTGCGCGACGACCGCGCCAGCCTCGCTGAAAATCTGAAGCAGGCCGCCAGCCATTGCGACCTGATCCTCACCTCGGGCGGCGTCTCGACCGGCGAGGAGGATCACGTCAAGGCGGCTGTGGAGCAGGCGGGTTCGCTGGATTTCTGGCGCATCGGCATCAAGCCCGGCCGACCTGTGGCGATGGGCATGGTTGCCGGCAAGCCCTTCGTCGGGCTGCCGGGCAATCCCGTCGCCGTCTTCGTCACCTTCGCCTTTGTGGCGCGGCCGCTGATTGCGAGGCTTGGCGGCTGTCTGTACCGGCTGCCCGTGGCCCTGCCGGTGCGGCTCGCCTTCCCCTATCGCAAGAAGGCCGGGCGGCGCGAATATGTCCGCGTCTCGCTCGTCAGAGGCGGCCGATGGCGTGCCCCTGGCGCATCGCCACCCGCAGGACGGGGCTGGCGTTCTGACCTCGCTCACCCGCACCGACGGGCTGGTCGAACTGCCCGACGCCGCCACCGCGATCGCTGAGGGCAGCATGGTGCCGTTTTACCCCTATGAGGCGCTCCTGGCCTAATCCCGGCGGAAGACCACGCTGGCGAGCCAGCCGAAGAACACCGCCATCATCGCCGTGATCAGCCCGTAGAACAGCGGCCATTCATGGGCGCCCCATGCCAGGCTCTGCTCGATGCCGGATTTCACCACCTCGAAATTTGTGGATTGCCGCGCCAGCGGCACGCCGCCGGCATAGAGCACGATGTCGATGTCATAGGAGCCGGTCGGCGCTGTGGCGGGCACAATGACGCGCGCGCTGAACAGGGTGTTGGAGAGGAAGGTCACGCCCCGCGGCTCCTCCCGGAACAGCCCCTTCTCCTCCATGATCCGCTGCAGGCCTTCGCGGACATGGGTGGTGGTGACATCGAAATCGAGGCCGTAATCCGCCTTGCGCTCCGCATTGGCCAGGCCGACGCGCTCGCGCCGGGCCGCTTCCTCGCTGACGATCTCGTCGAGCGGGCGGTTGCTGGAGACGGACAGGAAGACCGGGTGGTCAGGGAAGCGGCGCTGCGTCCGGTTCAGCCAGATCGGCCCCATCTGCTCCTTCTCGCGCACGATCAGCATGCGTCGCGGCCCCCGCACCGTAATCACGATGTCATAGGGGTCGCCTCGGGCAGCCGTACGCCCATCCCGCTCCACCAGCCCGAACACGGTGAGCTGGTCGCCGGTGTAGTTCGAGGTGATCTGGATTTGATGGCTGGACATCGCCGCGATCAGCGTCTCGGCGCGCGCGGTCGCGGCGGGCGACGCCAGCGCCAGAGCCAGCAACAGGGTGGCGAGCAGGCACCTCATCGCGCGCTCTCCGGCATGACCACCGAGAACGGCTCGCTGGGCGTGACCACCAACTCGATGATGAAACGCATCCCGACCGAGAGGATCAGCAGGGCCAGCAGCAGCCGGAAGGATTCGACATTCAGGTTCCGCGCCGCCCTGGCCGCCGAACTGGGCGCCGACGACGCCGCCGACCAGCAGCAGGACGGCCAGGATGATGTCGACCGACTGGTTGGTCAGCGCGTGCAGCAGCGTGGCGCCCGTCATCGTGACGAGGATCTGGAACAGCGACGTGCCGATCACCACGGCCGGCGGCACCCGGAAGAAGTAGATCAGCGCCGGCACCAGAATAAAGCCGCCGCCGACGCCCAGCACCGCGCCGATGAAGCCGATGATCACCGCCAGAAGCGGCGATCGGGATGACGCTGGCATAGAGCTTCGACTGGTGGAAACGCATGCGCAGCGGCAAGCCCATCCACCACGGGTGAGTCCCGGCCCGCCGCTTCAGGCGCGCAGGCTTGCCGGCCCGCACCCGCATCATCGCCCGCACCGCATCATACAGCATCAGGCCGCCGATGATGGTGAAGAGCGTGACATAGGAGAGCGTGATGACGAGCTCGAGCTGGCCGAGCCTGCGCATCAGGTTGAAGAACAGCACGCCCAGCACAGTGCCAAGGATACCGCCCCCGACCAGGATACTGCCGAGCTTGAGATCGAGCGCCCGGCGCCGCCAATAGGTCAGCACCCCCGTGGTCGAGGAACCGGCGACCTGAGCCGCCACCGTCGCCACGGCAACGGCCGGAGGAATATCGAGGAAGATCAGGAGCGGCGTCAGCAGGAAGCCGCCGCCCACGCCGAACAGGCCGGAGATGAAGCCCACGGCTCCGCTCAGCCCGAGCACAGTCAGGACACCGATCGGTAGCTCAGCGATCGGGAGATAGATCTGCACCCGTGATCCTCGGTTCGCCACTGTCCCGCCGCCGCAGGATGGTCCCAGCATGCACCAATCCGGTTAAGGCATGGTGGCGGGACCATGATCTGGCACAGCAATCGGCTGCCACGTGCGAGAGACCGCCCGGACGGGCGGTATCAAGCAGTTGCCGCCTCAACACGTCGAAACAATGACGCCTATGAAAAAGGGGCGCGTGCGCCCCCTTATTCGCCGGCTCGCTTGTCTCAGCCGCGCACCGGCTTCACCGGCTTGCGGCCCGGCGGCGGGGTCTCGGCGCTGTTAACGGCAGGCACCGCGACTTCATTGGCTTCCGGATCGAGCAGCTTGGGCTTCCAGCCCTCGACCTTGGCCTTGGCGGCCGCGAGATCGGAGGCGTTCAGGCGCTGGGCCACCTCATCGCGCTTGCGGCCGGCATCCTCATCGCCCTGATTGGCGGCGATGGCGAACCAGACATAGGACTGGCCGAGATCGGCCGGCGTGCCGAGGCCGCGCCCGAGCAGGATCGCCAAATTGTACTGGCTGTCGCGGACACCGACGTCGGCGGCCTTCTTGAACCACTCGGTTGCCAGCGCGTAATCGGGCTTGCCGGACACGCCCTCGGCATGGAGCACAGCGAGGTTGTGCATCGCCTTGGCATTGCCGCGCTCGGCGGCCCGCGCGTACCAGACCCGGGCCAGGCCAGGGTCGCGCGCCGTGCCGACGCCCTTTTCGAACATGTTGCCGACGCGGAACTGCGCGGGCGCAAGCCCGGCCACAGCCGCCCGCTCGAACAGCCGCAGTGCCAGCTTGGCGTCGCGGCTCGCCGCCGGGCCATCGGCTGCCAGGGTGGCAAGCTGATAGACAGCGCGCGCATCGCCGGCCTGGGCCTGCTTGCGCAGGCTGGCGCTGCCGAGATTGGCGGGCAGTTCGCCGACATTGGTCGCGGCCTTGACCGTATCGGGTGCGGTACCCGGTGTCGGGCCATTCAGCGCGAAAGAGGGCAGGGCGGGAGGCGCGGGCTCGACTGCAGCGGGTTGCGGTGCTGCGGCTGAAGCGGCTGGCTCGGCAGCGGCGGGCGCCGCGGCCAGAGCGCTCTGGTCCTTGGAGGCAGAAGGCGCTTCGGGCTCGGCAGCCGCCTGCATCGGTGCAGCGCTCGGCGCCGCAGCCTGTTCGGCCTGCTCGGCGGTCGGCGTCTCCTCGTCCAGCACACCCTTGACGACATGGGCGGTGCCCATGGCGAGGACGATGGCGGCGAGACCGAGCAGGATCGGCCGACGGCGCTTCTCGATCGCGTCCTTGATGCGGCTGCGGCCCTTGGCCTGCGGCTCGGGCGCAGCAGCGGCGGGCGCGGCGGCTTCACTGGCAGCCTTGGCCGAGCGGCGCGCCGCGGCGATCAGGTTCTGGCGGATCGACTGCGGATCGGTGCCGGGTGCGGTCGCGGACATCTCCGCACCAGCGCCAGGACGCGGCCGGCCCGAACCGGGCTCGAGCGGCAGGTCGAGCGCGCTGGCAGCCGGCAGCTCCGGCTGGCGCGGCTCTTGCCGCTCAGGCACGATGCGATCGGCGGCCGCAGCGGCCAGCGGCGCCGCGACCGGCATCGCCATGGCGGCCTGGCTCGTGCGGGCGCGCGGCGGGAGCGGAGCGGTAACCGGAGCCGGACGCTCCTGCGCCAGTTCGGCCTCAATGCTGCCGAGACGGGAAATAATCGTCTCGAGCGTCTGATGGACAGCGCCGATGGCGTCCTGCGTCTCGCGACCGGAGCTGAGATGGGTCTCGCGCAGGCCCGAGAGCAGCTCGCTCAGCTCGCTGGCGCGACCATCGGGACGCTCGCCAACCGCAGCGACAGCTTCCCTGGCTGCGCGCGACGCAGCTTCCGTGGTCTCCTGCCGCAGCGATTTCAGATGCACGACCAGATCCTGCAGCGTCCGCTCGATGCCGGTTTCGGCGGAGCGGGTGGCGACTGCTGCGTCAAGGCGCGTGGCGAGGCCCGAAATCTGCTGCTCCAGCGAATCGAAGGCATCAGCCTCCGCGCCCGGACGCCCGGCCTCGTCGATCTTCGTCGCCAGGCTGCGCAGCATCTCCTCGATCGGCCGCAAATTCACCTGCGGCGCGACCGGAGCCACCCCGTCATGAACCATCTGCGTCAGATTGCTGGCGGCGGCCATCGATTTCGATACGCCCGGCCAGCGCCTCGATCTGGCGGGTGACGGCGATCGGGCCGTTCTCGGCCAGCATTTCCAGCCGCTGCTGCATTTTGTCGATGCGCGTCTCGATCTGGGCCGGCTGACGGGTCGCCATATCCTCCAGCCGCACCATCAGTGTCTCGAGACGCGAGGCGAGGGCGCTCGACGCACCCGAGCCGGACTGGTCGAGATCGTCCAGACGGCGGGCCAGCATCTCGGCATGGGCGGTCAGGGCGTCGCGGTTGAGCGACGGCAGCGCGTCGAGCCGCGAGGCCAGCGCCTCGACCTGCCCGGAGAGAGAGGCCAGCGCGCCGGGATCGATGGCGGGCCGATTGCGATGGCGGCGAGGATCGCGTCCCGCACATCCTCGATCGCCAGCGCCAGGCTGCGGACCTCGCGATTATCCGGGCTGCGCTTCGCGCAGCCGCTGATGTCGAACGAAAGCGCGGCGATCTGCTGCGAAATCTCGTCGAGCCGCGGCTCCTGGCCGGAGGAGCCGACGCAGCATCTCGCGCAGTTCGGCGATGTCGCGCTGCACCGGCGCGAGGATGCGAACGGTCGGCGCCGCGAGCTGCCAGCGCATCGACCTTGGCGGCGAGATGTGGCGATCTCCATTCGACGCGCTGATAGCTTTCGCCAGAACGATCCTGCGACAGGCGCGAAAGTTCCGGATTCGATCCGCGCCAGCGGCTTCAGCACCGGCTCCAGGCGGTCGCGCCGGTCCAGCCGGTCGAGCGCGTGCAGCGAGGTCGGCCAGCATGGCCTCGATTGGACCCGGACGGCTCTCGGCCCGAAGCCTGCATGGGCCGGTCGGCGCGGGGAGGCGTGGCAGGGTTGCCCGCCGGAACGATCCGGGCGCTGAGATCGCGCAGATCCTGGCGCAGGGCCGCGATACGGTTCTCGGGGATGCCGCCGCGGGCCATTGGCGCGCGCTCGGGGTCGAGGCCACGCTGCCGGGTGCGGATATCGCTGACGGCATCGGCGAGACCGTTCGCGGCTGAAGGCGAGGCGCGGGCGCGGCGAGGCCGCGGCGGCGCGCTGCGCCTCGACGGCCTTGCGCTCGATCTCGACAATGCCTCTCGCCCATGCGTCTTGATCGCATCGGCGATGACGGAGGTCGCGCGCTCCTGGCGCTCGGCAGCGGCACGTTCGCTGGAGACCAGGCGGTTTTCGGTCTTCTCGATCCAGCGGGCGATGGAATCGAGGGCGCCGGCGGTCTTGGCGCTGGATTCGCGGGTCAGGCGCTCAGCCGCTGGCGGCCTGGTCGATCACCGGCTCGATCTCGCCGCGCGACAGCGGCGGGCTGCGCGCCCTGCCGTGGCAGCCCGATGCGAGGCTTCCGTCCGGCCCTGCGAGAGCCTGGCGAGACGTTCCGACAGGGCAGCGATATCGAGCTGCTCCGGCGCGGCGCATCGCCGCCGAGATCCTCTTCCGCCTCTTCGCGGATCTTGTGGTCGAGCCATTCGCCCAAACGTCATGCCGGCGCGGCGCGCTGCGGCTTTGGCGGCATCGCGGGTCCGGGGGTCAACGCCCTTCACGCTCCAGGGCAAGCTCGTCGCCATGTGTCTGCTCGCCTAGGGGCTGCTCCTTGCCCGCATGGCACGGGCCCCCGAGGCCGCGACCATCCGTACGAATCACGCGAAGCAGCAGCTAACTTGCCGCCAACTTCCGAACCGATGCCGCACTTTTGGCAATTAAGGTAAACAGGTGGTTAAAAAAGCGATCAAATGTTAATTTTTCCCAAACGCCGAGGGGGTTATGGTCGACCGATCGCGGCACAGATAACGGTAACTTACCTCGGGGAAGTCAGAGCTTACCTAACGCATAGCAGCTGCCGCCGCGTAGCTTGGGTGCATACCAAAAGGCCTAGGCCTCCGTCGCCGACGAAGCCCGCCTCTCAGTTGAAGGACAACATGATGCCGCGCCAAAGCGCCCTGGCGGTTTCCGCCTCGACAACCGGCCGCTCCGCCGCCTCTGATAACAATGCGGAAGCCGGTGGCTTTACGATCAGCGACCTCGCACGGGATTTCGACGTCACCCTGCGGACGCTGCGCTTTTATGAATCGCGTGGACTGCTGTCGCCAACCCGCTCGGGCATGACCCGCATCTATTCCGGCCGTGACCGTAGCCGGCTTGCTTTGATCCTCAAGGGCAAGCAGCTCGGCTTCACGCTGGTCGAGATCCGGCAGATGCTGGCTAACGAAGAGAAGAAGGGCGGCGCTGGCGCTGCTGAAGGAACGGCAACGGTCGGCGGCCTGCATCTCAGCGCCGACCAGATTGCCGAGCAGCTCGAGCTGCTGCGCTCGCAGCGCGCCGAGATCGATGCCGCGATTGCCGAGCTCGAGGCCGACGCAGGCCAAGAGCTGATTTGCAGCAGCGCCTCGCGGGCCTTTCCGGGCCGGCAAGCGTGGCTCGACTGCAGAATCTGAGACGACAAGACGTGTTCAACCCCGGGTCCGATGGCCCGGGGTTTTTTGCTGAGGCCGCTCGCGGAATCCTGCATGAGCCGGAGATAGCCCCTTCTCAAACGCAGACCGATAGTTTATATGTGAACTATATCGAGCGGTAAGAGCCGCTGCGCGGATCCGAGGAGGATATGATGCCGGTCTACAAGGCGCCCGTCGAAGACACGCTGTTCCTGCTCAACGACGTCTTCAACATCGAGCGCTACAACAACCTGCCCGGCTTCGCCGATGCGACGCCCGACGTGATCGAGGCGATTCTGGGCGAGGGCGCCAAGCTCTGCGAGGAGGTGCTGCAGCCGCTGAACCGCTCCGGCGACCTGGAAGGCTGCACCCGCAACGCCGACGGCACGCGTCACCACGCCCAAGGGCTTCAAGGACGGCGCACGAGGCCTACGCCGAGGGCGGCTGGATCGGCCTCGCCATGGATCCCGAATATGGCGGACAGGGCCTGCCCTACACGCTCGGCGCCGTGATGAACGAGTTCGCCTCCTCGGCCAACATGGCGCTTCGCCATGTATCCGGGCCTGACCATGGGCGCGATCGCCGCGCTCTACGTCCATGGCTCCGACGGAGCAGAAGCGCGACCTACCTGCCGAAGATGATCGAGGGCGCCTGGTCGGGCACGATGAACCTGACCGAGCCGCATTGCGGCACCGATCTCGGCCTGATCAAGACCAAGGCCGTGCCGCAGGGCGACGGCTCCTATGCGATCACCGGCACGAAGATCTTCATCTCGGCCGGCGAGCACGACATCACCGAGAACATCATCCATCTCGTGCTCGCCCGCATCGAGGGCGCGCCGGCGGGCATCAAGGGCATCTCGCTCTTCGTCGTGCCGCGCAATGCGATCGACGCGGACGGCTCGGTCGGCGCGCGCAACGGCGTCTCCTGCGGCTCGATCGAGCACAAGATGGGCATCCACGGCAACGCCACCTGCGTCATGAACTATGACGGCGCCAGGGGCTGGCTGATCGGCGAGGAGAACAAGGGCCTCAACGCCATGTTCGTGATGATGAACGAGGCGCGGCTCGGCGTCGCGATCCAGGGCCTGGCCCAGTCCGAGGTCGCCTACCAGAACGCCGTCGCCTACGCCAAGGACCGCCTGCAGGGCCGCTCGCTGACCGGCGCCAAGGCGCCGGACAAGCCGGCCGACCCGATCATCGTCCATCCCGACGTGCGCCGCACGCTGCTGTCGATCAAGGCCTTCAACGAGGCGGCGCGCGCGCTTCGTGCTCTGGACCGCGCTGAAGTCCGACATCGCCCATCGCTCGACCGACGCGGCCGAGCGCCAGGCCGCCGACGACCAGCTCGGCCTGATGACGCCGGTGCTCAAGGGCGTGCTGACCGATGTCGGCTTCGACAACGCCGTGAAGGCCCAGCAGATGTTCGGCGGCCATGGCTACATCGCCGAATGGGGCATGGAGCAGTTCGTCCGCGATGCCCGCATCGCCATGATCTACGAGGGCGCCAACGGCATCCAGGCGATGGACCTCGTCGGCCGCAAGCTCGGCCGCGACGGCGGCCGCGCCATCATGGCCTTCTTCAACGAGGTCGGCGGCTTCCTCAAGGAGAACGGCCGAGGACGAGGCGCTGAAGCCGCTTCTCGCGCCGCTGCAGGCCTCGCTCGGCCATCTCCAGCAGGCGACGATGTGGTTCATGCACAACGCCCTGGCCAAGCCCGACAATGCCGGCGCCGGCGCCACCGACTACATGCACCTGCTCGGCCTCGTCTCGCTCGGCTACATGTGGGCGCGCATGGCCAAGGCCGCGCAGGACAAGCTCAAGGCCGGCGCCAATGGCGCGACCGAGCGCATGAACGCCAAGCTGGTGACGGCGCGCTTCTTCATGGAGCGCAGCCTGCCGGAGACGGCCGCGCATCTGGCGCGGATCACCGCCGGCGCCGACGCGACGATGGCGCTGCAGCGCAGAGCAGTTCTGAGCGCAGCGCACGTAGGCAGGCGCGCGGCATCGCGGCAGTGCAGTAACCTGCGCTCGGATTCCGACCTGCCGGACGCCCGATGCACGACTAGCCGCCACGCAAGACAGCCCGGGAGGCCCCCGATGGCCGACGCATTCATCTACGACCATGTCCGCACGCCGCGCGGCAAGGGCAAGGCCGACGGCTCGCTGCACGAGGTGACGGCGATCGAGCTCGGCACCCAGACCCTGCGCGCCATCCGCGACCGCAACGACCTCGACACCGAAGCTGGTCGAGGACGTCGTCCTCGGCTGCGTCGATCCGGTCGGCGAGGCCGGCGGCGACATCGCCCGCGCCGTCGGCGCTCAAGGCCGGCTACGGCAAGGAGGTGCCGGGCGTGCAGATCAACCGCTTCTGCGCCTCGGGGCTCGATGCGGTGAACCTCGCCGCCGCGCAGGTCATGTCGGGCCAGAAGGACATGGCGATCGGCGGCGGCGTCGAGAGCATGAGCCGCGTCGGCATGGGCGCCTCGGGCTTCGGCATGGCCGGTCGATCCCGTCCGTCGCGATCGACACCTATTTCATGCCGCAGGGCGTCTCGGCCGACCTGATCGCCACCAAATACGGCTTCTCGCGCGACGATGTCGACGCCTACGCGGTGCGCTCGCACAAGCGCGCCGCTGCGGCCTGGGAGGAGGGCCGCTTCACGAACTCGGTCATCCCGGTCACGCGACGTCAACGGCCTGACCATCCTCGACCGCGGACGAGACACATCCGCCCCAGCACCGACATGCAGTCGCTCGGCCGCGCTGAAGCCCTCCTTCGTCCAGATGGGCGAGATGGGCGGCTTCGACGCGGTCGCGACCGCGGCGCATCCCGAGGTCGAGTTCGTCAACCACGTCCACCATGCCGGCAATTCGTCGGGCATCGTCGATGGCGCCGCGGCCGTGCTGGTCGGCTCGAAGAAGGGCGGCAAGGCGGCGGGCCTGAAGCCGCGCGCCCGCATCCGCGCCTTCGCCACCATCGGCTCCGATCTCGCGCTGATGCTGACCGGCCCGGTCGACGTCACCGAGCTGGTGCTGCGCAAGGCCGGCATGACCACGCGCGACATCGACCTGTTCGAGCTCAACGAGGCCTTCTCCTCGGTCGTGCTGCGCTATCATGCAGGCCTTCGACATCGATCGACGCGATGCTCAACGTCAATGGCGGCGCCATCGCCATGGGCCATCCGCTCGGCGCCACCGGCGCGATGATCCTCGGCACCGCGCTCGACGAGCTGGAGCGCACCGGACAAGACCACCGCGCTGGTGACGCTCTGCGTCGCCGCCGGCATGGGCATCGGCGACGATCATCGAGCGGGTCTGACGGCATCGAGCCGATTTCGATGCCCGTCCACGAGGGCAGACTTCATCAGATCGGAAGCGTTCGACCGAATTTCCGCTTCGAGACCGACGCCGACGGCATCGCGATCGCGACCTGGGACATGCCCGGCCGCTCGATGAACGTCATCACCCCGCAGGTGATGGACGAACTCGACGAGCATCATCGACACGGTCGCGGCCGACGCGGCCATCAAGGGCTGCGTCATCACCTCCGGCAAGGAGAGCTTCTCCGGCGGCGCCGACCTCACCATGCTGCAGGGCCTGCGCGACCTCTATGCGGCGCTCGCCAAGGAGCAGGGCGAGGAGGCGGCCATGCAGCGCTTCTTCGACGAGAGCCGCAAGCTCTCGCTGCTCTATCGCAAGCTCGAGACCTGCGGAAAGCCCTTCGCGGCGGCCATCCACGGCGTCTGCCTCGGCGGCGCCTTCGAGCTCGCGCTCGCCTGCCACTACCGCGTCGTGCTCCGACGATGCGCAGCGACCCGCGTCGGCCTGCCCGAGATCAAGGTCGGGCTGTTCCCCGGCGCCGGCGGCACCCAGCGCGTCGTCGCGGCTGATGCAGACCGGCGACGCGCTGCAGATGCTGTTCAAGGGCGAGCAGATCAGGCGCTGCCGGCCGCGCAACATGGGCCTCGTCCACGCCGTCGCCCCGCGCGACCGAGATCGTCGCCAAGGCCAAGGACTGGATCAAGGCGGCAATCCGCGGCGAAGGCGCCCTGGGACGATCCGAAGGGTTCCGGCTGCCCGTCCAACAAGGTCTATTCGCCGGCCGGCATGCTGATCTGGCCGCCCGCCAACGCGATCTACCGCCGCGAGACCCACGACAACTACCCGGCCGCCCAGCGCCATCCTGCACGGCGGTCTATGAGGGGCTGCAACTGCCCATGGACCTCGCGCTCAAGGTCGAGAGCCGCTACTTCGCCAAGATCCTGCGCTCGAAGGAGGCGGCCGCGATGATCCGCACGCTCTTCGTCTCGATGCAGGAGCTGAACAAGGGCGCGCGCCGCCCGGCCGACGTGCCGCCGACGCAAGCTCAAGAAGATCGGCGTCGTCGGCGCCGGCTTCATGGGCGCCGGCATCGCCTATGTCACGCGCCAATGCCGGGCCTCGAGGTCGTGCTGATCGACCGCGACATGGAGGCGGCCGAGAAGGGCAAGGCCTATTCGCACAAGCTCGTCTCCGACCAGATCATGAAGGGCCGCGCCAAGACGGCCGACCGCGACGCGCTGCTCGGCCCGCATCACGCCCTCGGCCGATTACGCCGAGCTCGAAGGGCTGCGACCTCGTCATCGAGGCGGTGTTCGAGGATCCCGAAGGTCAAGGCCGAGGTCATCGCCAAGGTCGAGGCCGCTGATCGGCCCGCGCACGCATCTTCGGCTCCAACACCTCGACGCTGCCGATCACCGGGCTCGCCGAGCACCAGCCAGCGTCCGGAGCAATTCATCGGCATCCACTTCTTCTCGCCGGTCGAGAAGATGCTGCTGGTCGAGGTCATCATGGCGCAAGCAGACGGGCGACAAGGCGCTCGCGCTGGCGCTCGACTTTGTGCGCGCGATCAAGCAAGACGCCGATCGTCGTCAACGACGCCCGCGGCTTCTACGCCAATCGCTGCGTCGGCAACTACATCCGCGAAGGCCATCTGATGCTGATGGAAGGCGTGCCGCCGGCGATGATCGAGAACGCCGGCAAGCATGGCCGGCATGCCGGTCGGCCCGCTGTCGCTGAACGACGAGGTCGCGGTCGATCTCGCCTTGAAGATCCTGAAGGCGACCAAGGCGCAGCTCGGCGACGCCGCGGTCGATCCGGCGCAGGAGAAGCTGCTGGCGCGCCATGGTCGAGACGCATGGCCGCCTCGGCCGCAAGAACCGCAAGGGCTTCTACGACTACCCCGGAAGCCGGGCCGAAGCGGCTCTGGCCCGGCCTCGCCGACCTCGCCGGCGAGCAGCTCGATCCCGAGAGCGATCGACATGGAGGAGCTGAAGCAGCGCCTGCTCGTGACGCAGGCGCTGGAGGCGGCGCGCACCGTCGAGGAGGGCTCGTCACCGATCCGCGCGAGGCCGATGTCGGCTCGATCATCGGCTTCGGCTTCGCGCCCTATCACGGGCGGCACGCTGAGCTACATCGACGGCATGGGCGCGCCGGCCTTCGTGGAGCTCTGCGAGGCGCTGGCGAAAAAGCACGGCGAGCGCTTCAAGCCCAACGAGCAGCTGAAGCGCATGGCCAAGACCGGCGAGAGCTATTACGGAGCCGCCGGAAAGGCAGCTTGAAGCCACTGGGAAGCAACCACCACCGTCATTCCGGGACGTCGCGCAAGCGACGGGCCCGGAACCCATGACCACGACACTCAGCGGAGAGGCGGTCCGCCCTCCGCTTGCCCTCCGCGCCAGGATTGATGTCCCGGCTCGGGCCTCTCGGCCCGCTCCGGAACACGGTCTCAGCTAGAAACGATCCTCAGCCCGCCACAGCCCGGATCACGCGCCGGACCTTCTCCGTCAGCTCGTCGATCTGGCTTTCGGTGATGATCAGCGGCGGCGACAGCGGCGATCGTGTCGCCGGTGATGCGGAACATGATGCCGTGCTCGTGGAAGGCGCGCTCCATCGCCTCGTAGGCGCGCTTGCCGACGCCGTCGGGCGCGCGAGGCGAGGTCGATCGCCGGCGACGAGGCCGAGCGTGCGGATGTCGAGCACGTTCGGCAGGCCCTTCAGCGACATCACCGCGTCGGCCCAGATCGGCTCCAGCTTCTTGCGCGCGCTCGAACAGGTCCTCGTCGCGGTAGAGGTCGAGCGTCGCGAGCGCCGGCGGCGCAGGCGAGCGGATGGCCGGAATAGGTGTAGCCGTGGAACAGCTCGATGACGTGCTCCGGGCCCGTTCATGAAGGCGTCGTAGATGCCCTTGCGCACGATCACGCCGCCCATCGGCACGGTGCCGGAGGTGACGCCCTTGGCGAAGGTGATCATGTCCGGCATCGACGCCGTAGCGCTCGGCGGCGAAGGCGTGGCCGAGGCGGCCGAAGCCGGTGATGACCTCGTCGAAGATCAGCAGGATGCCGTGCTTGTCGCAGATCTCGCGCAGGCGCTTCAGATAGCCCTTCGGCGGCGGCAGCACGCCGGTCGAGCCCGCCATCGGCTCGACGATGACGGCGGCGATGGTCGAGGCGTCGTGCAGCGCGACGATGCGCTCGAGTTCGTCGGCGAGATGCGCGCCCCATTCCGGCTCGCCCTTGGTGAAGGCCTGCTTCTGCGCGGTTGTAGGTGTGCGGCAGGTGGTCGACGCCGGCCAGCAGCGCGCCGAACAACTTGCGGTTGGCGACGATGCCGCCGACCGAGATGCCGCCGAAGCCGACGCCGTGATAGCCGCGCTCGCGGCCGATCAGCCGCGTCTTGCGAGCCCTTGCCGCGCGACGTTCCAGTAGGCGAGCGCGATCTTCAGCGCGGTGTCGACCGCCTCCGAGCCCGAATTGCAGAAGAACACGTGGTCGAGATCGCCCGGCGCCAGCGCCGCGATGCGGCTCGCGAGCTCGAACGCCTTCGGGATGGCCGAACTGGAAGGCCGGCGCGAAATCGAGTTCGGCGGCCTGCTCCTGGATCGCCTGCGACGATCGGCTCGCGGTTGTGGCCGGCGTTGCAGCACCACAGGCCGGCGGAGCCGTCGAGGATCGGCTTGCCCTCGGGCGTGTAGTAGTGCATGTCCTTGGCGCGCGCGATCATGCGCGGGCTCTGCTTGAAGGCGCGGTTGGCCGTGAACGGCATCCAGAAGGCTTCGAGGTCGTTGGGCGTTCCCAGAGGCTTCAGGGCGGAGGTCATGATGGTTCCTGTGGGTTAAGCTTGCCTGCAGCCTAGCAGCACCTGTTCACGCTGGGAAATGACGCATAATCAGCGCGACCCTGCGCATACTGTATGTGGACGCGAAGATGTGAAGTGACTAGGCACCTTTATGCGTAACTTTGGCGATGAGCGAAACTGGGACATACGCCCCGATGCCTGGAAGGCCGCGTTATGCCAGTCGCCGCGAAAAGCGCCTAGACCCGCCGATGCCCGGCGCGTCGCCTTGACGCGCGTGCTCGCCTCCGATCCGTTGCGCAGCGCCCCCAAGCTCTCGGCTTTCCTGTCCTTGTCGTCGAAGCGCTGCCCGATGGCCGCGCCAGCTGAGCTCAAGGGCTATACCATCGCTGACCGAAGCGCTCGGCCGCCCGCCCGATTTCGATCCACAGTCGGACCCGATCGTCCGGGTCGAGGCGGGGCGGCTGCGCAGGGCTCTCGGCTCATTACTATGCCTATGAGGGCAAGGACGATCCGCTCCGCATCGTCGATGCCGCTTGGCGCCTATGTCCCGCAGTTTCGAGCGCGCCGACGGCCCGGCGCCCAGCTTTCCGCCCCTGCCTGACCTGCGCCCTCGCAAGCAGAGCAGCCGGTAGCGGCGCCAAACCCGGCTGGCTCCGGCTCCGCGGCTGGATTGCCTGCGCCTGGGTGCTCGTGCCTTCATGGCCGGGGCGCTGCTGGCGGGGCTCTCTCTGGTTCGTGGCGGAAGAGGAAAACCTGCTGGTCGGCGGCGCGGTGACGAGCCTCGACGAGCGCGGGCGCCCGAAGGAGGTGGCTCCACCGTCGGCTCGCCGGCTCAGGGCCTGAGCAGCCAGCTCGTGGGCGGCCAGCCCGGCGTCAACCGCGCCCGGCTCTGCCGCTCGTCGCTGTGAGTCAGCGAACCCGGACGATCCGACGCTGATGGAAGCGGACCGGACTTCTCGCGCCTGTTCATCGACGCTCTGGCGCGCTTCGACGATTTGTCGGCGTACGCATGCAAAGCCCGGGCAAGCCGACCGGCGACGATGTCGACTACGTATTCGAGACCAGTGTCGAGCGCAGCGGCGAATCGCGTCGAGTGCCTCTGGTCGCTTGCGTGCGGTCAGGGACGACCGCATCGTCTGGACCACCTCGGTCGCGAGCCCGCCCGGAGGCCGCATCTCCGATAGCGACATGGCCGAGATGGCCCAGCGCCTCGCAACCGGCTCGCCGAACCGTATGGGTCATCCGCGCGGATTTCGCGGCAATGACTCGCGGCTCCCGGATGATCCGCTGTCTCTTCCAGGCCCACAGGATTTCCGCCGCACCATCACCGCCGAGGGGCATCAGGAGGCGCGGGCCTGCCTTGAGGATCTGGTCCGCTTCGATCCGAACTTTCGCGCCGGCCTGGTCGCATCTGGCGATTGCTGACCCTGCTGGAATATGGCTCGGGCCTGAATCCGCGGCCGGGTTCGGCGCTGGACAGGGCGCTGACGCAGGCAATGACCGCCGTGCGCCTGGCTCCCTCAAGCGCACGGTCCTACAAATCGCTGATGTCGGCGCAGTTTGCGCGCGGCCAGGTCGAGGAATCGCTGGCGTCGGGGCAGGAGGCCTTTGCCCGCAACCCTTTGATCCCGACATCATGGCCGATCTCGGCGCCCGTTATGTGATGCTGAACCGGCTCGCAGGAAGGCCTGCCGCTGTTGCAGCGTGCCATCCAGCTCAGCGCGGGCCGGCCGCCCTGGTATGATTTCTACGTCTATCTCGGCGCGCGGCTGATCGGGAACCCGCAAATGGGCGAGCCGCATCGGCCGTGATGATGATGGACCAGAACACGCTCAGCCTGCTGGCCGTGGCGATGGAAGCCGTCCGGAGCAAGGACGAGGCGGCGGTGACGGCATGCCGTCGAGCCTGCGCAAGCTGGTCCGTCGCGAACCGCTCTTCCGGCAGCGACATCCCGTCGCCTTCTTGGCGCGCAAGGGGTTCGGCACGCAGGTCTCGCGCCATGTGCTCGATGCGCCTGGGGCCCATGGTGCTGGAGAAGCTGAAGGCGCACTGACGGTTTCGGTCCAGGTTTTGCGCCTGTTGCCCATCGCCTCACTTATCCCCAGCCAAGCTGGCCCGACGGCTCGCTTGGCGGGTCGGTTGCCGGGTACAGTATCGGCAGTTCTTGTGATTCGCCGCTTTCCCTGCCTCATTCAGACTTGCGAACGACTGCCGATTTGGCCCGTCCCGACTCAACACTTTGCATCCCACTGGCCGGCGCCGTCACCGGTCTTTCGGCGGGCGCGGTCACGATATTGCTTGATGCCCGGTGCGCTTGGGCAGTGCGCTGGGGTTGATCCTGCTGGCGGCGGGCTTATCGGCTCGCTCTGGCAGCATCGAGCGCAACGCGCTGGCGCAGCGCGAGCAGGTCCTGGCCGCGCTCGGCGAGGTCAAGGTCCGGCTCGCGCACCAACGCGATCCGGCTCGATAATCTCTCCCAGCGTGTCGAGCAGATGCCGATGCGCGAGGCGGACGCGGCTGCCGGCGCGCGCCGCGATCAATGAACTGACGGCTGAAGTCGGTCTGCTCGGCGATCTCATTCACCAGATCGCGACCACACTGGCCGATCATGACGAGCAGCTCGCGGCGAAGCGGCTCGGCGGCTGCCCAGCCGCGCCGGTTCCCGTCGCCCCCGTGCTGTGATCGATCCCGAAGCCGGCGCGGCGGGCGCGCCAGGAGGCGCTTGCCGCCGAGCGGGCGAGGCGGCGCGGGAGTCGAGCGCCGCGCCGGCCGACGAGCGCGCCGCGACCATCAGCGCCGGCGCTGTCGGATGGCAAGGTCGAGGTCCATCTCCAGCCGATCGTGCAACTGCCGCAGCGCCGCACCCGCGGCTACGAGGCGCTGGTCCGGCTGCGGCTCGACGAGAACACGCTGCTGATGCCCGAGCGAGTTCCTGGCATCGTCGAGGAGCGCGGCTTTGGCCCGACGCTGGATGCGCTGGTGCTGACGCGCACCCTGGCCATCGCCCGCCATCTCGCCGCCAAGGCCGGCGCCCGGAACGGCGAGAGGGCGGGCGCGGAGAAGAAGAGCGGGGAGGAGCGCGACGCGCCACTCTTCGTCTCCTGCAATTTCAGCCGCGCCACCTGGGGCTCGGTCCGGGCGCTGGCGACGCTGGCCGCGCATCCTCGACAAATATCGCGAGCATGCCGAGCCAGCCTCGTCATCGAGATGCCGCAACGCGTCTTCCGCGCGCTCGATCCCGCAAGCCTCGGCCTGCTCGGCGCGATGTCGGCCAATGGCGTGCGCTTCGCGCTCGACCAGGTCGCCGATCTGCGGCTTCGACCCGGCGGCGCTGTTCGATCGCGGCATCCGCTTCGTCAAGGCTCCGGCCGCTCTGCTGCAGGCCGAGATGAACGGCGATGTCTCGCTCGACATCGCCGCCGGCGACCTTTCGACGCTGCTGGCGCGGGCCTCGATCATGCTGGTGGCCGAGGAGGTCGGCGGACAATCCGACCGTCGCCGACATGATCGAGCTCGGGGTCGGCTACGCGCAGGGCATGTCTTCTCGCCGCCGCGCCCGGTGAAGCCCGAGGTCTTCGCCGAGCCGGAGCCGCCGAAATCGCGGGATCTCGCCGAGCCTGCACCGGCAGACCGCTCCGGCGCCACGGGCTTCGGCCGAGGTCCTCGGCTATCCCGCGGCCGCAGCCCGTCAAGCCGGCGGCGGAGACGCCCGAGCGCGCTGCCGTTCCGCTCCGTCCTGCGCCGCGCCACCGCCTGAACCATCGCTGGCAGCGAACCTGAAAGGCCGTCACCGCCCTTGGCAGTGGCGCCGCAATCGGGGCAAGGCGCTGACACCGCCGCCCGGAGTGACCGCCTTGACGCTGCCCATCGCTACGCAAACCCGCCCGCTCGCCGGCTTTTCCGAGATCGCCGAGCGATTTCGACCTGTGCCTCTGCGACATCTGGGGCGTGGTCCATAACGGCGTCGCTGCCCATCGCGGCGCCGTCGAAGCGCTCATTGCCATGCGCAAGCAGGGCGGCACCGTGGTGCTGGTGACCAATGCGCCGCGCCCCGCATCGCCGAGATCGCGCGCGCAGCTCGCCGGGCTCGGTGTGCCGCGATGACGCGTTCGATGCGATCGTCACCTCAGGCGATGTCTGCCGCGCGCTGATCGCGGCGCGGGCCGGCGAGCCGGTCTTCATGCTCGGCCCCGACCGCGACCTGCCGCTGATCGCCGGGCTCGATGCGCCGCGCGTCGCGGCCGAAGAGGCGGCCTATGTGCTTTGCACCGGCCTGTTCGACGACGAGATCGAGACGGCGGAGACCTATGCCGACATGCTGCCGGATTTCGCCGCGGCGCGGGCTCGACCTGATCTGCGCCAATCCCGATCTCGTGGTCGATCGGGGAGGGCGGATCGTGCCCTGCGCCGGTTCGATGGCGCTGGCCTATGAGGAGATGGGCGGAGAGGCGATCTATGCCGGCAAGCCGCATCGCGCCGATCTATGAGGTGGCGCTGGCGGTCGGCGCAGGAGAAGCGCGGCGGCGTGATCGACAAAGCCCGCATCTGCGCCGATCGGCGACGCGATCCGCACCGATATCGCCGGCGCGCACGCCTTCGGCATCACCAGCATCATGGTGCTGGCCGGGATCCATGCGCAGGATCTGATGGAGGCGTCCTGGGAGGCGCGCCATGGCTGGTTCGCGCGGGCAGACGCCACCGCCCGACTATGCGTGCGAGCATCTCGTCTGGTGAAGGCGACGCTCAGGCGGCGCAGACCGATTCGATCTTGCTCTTCAGCGTCTGCGCGTTGAACGGCTTGACGATGTAGTTGTTCACGCCGGCCTTCTTGGCGGCGATGACGTTCTCGGTCTTCGATTCCGCCGTCACGATGATGAAGGGCGTCTCGGACAGCGCCTCCTCCTCGCGCACCCGGCGCAGCAACTCGAAGCCGGTCATCGGCTCCATGTTCCAGTCGGAAATCACAAGCCCGTACTTCTTGTCGCGCATCTTCTCGATCGCGGCCGAGCCGTCGGAAGCGTCGTCGACATTCTCGAAGCCGAGCTGCTTCAACAGGTTGCGGATGATCCGCACCATCGTCTGGTAGTCATCGACCACCAGGATCGGCATGGACGGGTCGAGAGCCATGGGGGGTGCTCCAAGCATCATATCGCGTCGAAGACGATGCCTGGACGCGCTGCCGGCGGCGTCGGCGGCATGACCCTAGGTCTACAGGGCCCCGGTTTCAAACGCGGTTAATCCCATTCTGCGGTTTCCCGTTCTTCGCGCGGTGCAAGCGCACCAAAGTCCAATGGTTGAACCGATCGGCTTGTGAGACGTTTGCCGCGAGCCCGCTTCGGGCCGGGCCGCGCGAGCCGCCCTCTCAATAATCGTCGGAAGGCAGCCAGACGCGATGAGTACCGGACTTTACCAGGTCTACGGTTTCGAGGATCTGATCATCGGCCAGAGCGAGAGCCTGATGCGGACGGTGATGGAACGGGATATCTCGCTCTTCGCCGAGCTCTCGGGCGATGCCAACCCGATCCATCTCTGCGATCGCTATGCCGCCACCACCAAGTTCGGCCAGCGCATCGCCCATGGCATGCTGACGGCAAGCCTCGTCTCGGCGCTGCTGGGCACGCGCCTGCCGGGTCCGGGCGCGGTCTATCTGTCGCAGACGCTGACCTTCCTGGCGCCGGTGAAGATCGGCGATGTCGTGCTGGCCCGGGTCGAGGTGGTGGAGCTGGTGGCCGAGCGCCGCCGGGCGCGGCTGTTCTGCGAATGCGTCGTCGATGGCAAGGCTGTGCTGGAGGGCGAGGCCTGGGTCGCCTTGCCGCCGACATCCCGCCGACCGCAGGAGTGACCGAGCGGCAGGGTAACCAAGCGGGATTCATGGCTGGCTTGACGGGCTTGCGCGCTTTCGGCCAAACACCGCCGAACTCGCTGTCTTGCCGGCAACCGGACACCTCATCTCCATGACCGCACCCGTCGCTGCTGAGCATGCCGAACCGCGCGCCAGCTTCGTGCTCGACCTGGCCAGGCCTGTGCCCGCCACTCTGCGCGGCGCGGTGATCGCGCTCGGCAATTTCGACGGCGTGCATCGCGGCCATGCCGCCCTGGCGCAAGCGGCTCTGGCGCTGGCTGCGCCGCTGGGTGCCCCGGTCGCGGCCCTGACCTTCGAGCCGCATCCGCGCAGCGTATTCCGGCCGGAGGAGCCGGTGTTTCGCCTGACCCCGCCGCAGATCAAGAGCGAGCTTCTGCGCGCCATCGGCTTCAGTGCCAGCCTGTCCTGCCCTTCGACAAGGAGGTTGCGGCGATCACGGCCGAGGCCTTTGTCGATGACCTGCTGCTCGGCAAGCTCGGCGCGCGCGGCCTGGTCTGCGGCTATGATTTCCATTTCGGCCAGGGCCGGGCCGGCTCGCCCGAAATGCTGCAGGCGCGGGCCGCGGCCGCGACGTGCCGGTCGACGGTCGTTCCGCCCTTCCTGGTCGAGGGGCGAGGCGGTCTCCTCGACCGCGATCCGCACCGCGCTGCGAGGACGGCGATGTCGCCCGCGCGGCAACTCTGCTGGGGCGGCCCTGGTTCGTTCGCGGCACGGTCGCCCATGGCGACAAGCGCGGCCGCGAGCTGGGTTATCCCGACCGCCAACCTGCATCTGCCGCGCGATTGCCGGCTGCGCTACGGCATCTATGCGGTGCGCATCCAGATCGACGGCGTCTGGCATGATGGCGTCGCCAGCTTCGGCAGCCGCCCGACCTTCGATGATGGCGCGCCACGGCTCGAGACCTTCGTCTTCGATTTCAGCGGCGATCTCTATGGCAAGAGCGTCGATGTCGCCCTGGTCGGTCATCTTCGCGGCGAGGAGAAGTTCGACAGCCTCGACGCGCTGATCGCGCAGATGGACCGCGACAGCGCCAAGGCCCGCGCGCTGCTGGCGCAAACACCGCCCTTCCTTCCGTAAGCGCCGCCTGCTAGAAGCCGCTCATGTCCGCTTTTTGCGTCATCACCCGCTCGCCTGCGGCGAATTACGGGCCCGGCTGCCGCCCTGCGCTGACGCGCGGGCGCTTGCGCAGTCCGGGATGACCGCCGCATCTTCCTGTCCCGAAGGACGAAAGCGCCCGCCAGCAAATCGGCGAGCCCGTCCCCCTTGCCCGAGCCGGATTTCATGACCGACAAAGCCACTGACAAGCCTGCGGACACC
Organism: uncultured Alphaproteobacteria bacterium; assembly: GCA_963759925.1. Taxonomy (GTDB): domain Bacteria; phylum Pseudomonadota; class Alphaproteobacteria; order Rhizobiales; family Beijerinckiaceae; genus Allobosea. The sequence continues at coordinate 242,860 of CAVXBE010000009.1, read as the reverse complement.
GTCGATTTTTCGCAGACGCTGTTCCTGCCGCAGACCGAATTCCCGATGCGCGCCGGCCTGCCGCAGCGCGAGCCGGAATTGCTGGCGCGCTGGGCCCGCATCGACCTCTACCGCAAGCTGCGCGAGACGGCGAAGGGCCGCGACCGGTTCGTGCTGCATGACGGCCCGCCCTACGCCAATGGCAACATCCATATCGGCCATGCCCTGAACAAGGTGCTGAAGGATCTGGTGGTCCGCTCGCAGCAGATGCTGGGCCATGACTCCAACTATGTGCCGGGCTGGGACTGCCACGGCCTGCCGATCGAATGGAAGATCGAGGAGGAGTACCGCGCCAAGGGCCGCAACAAGGACGATGTCCCGGTTGTCGAATTCCGCAAGGAATGCCGCGCTTTTGCTGAAAAATGGGTCGATATCCAGCGCGAGGAGTTCAAGCGGCTCGGCGTCGAGGGCGACTGGTCCGACCCCTACCTGACCATGGCCTATCCGGCCGAGGCGCAGATCGCCCGCGAGATCATGAAATTCGCCGAGACCGGCCAGCTCTACCGCGGCTCCAAGCCGGTGATGTGGTCGGTCGTCGAGAAGACGGCGCTGGCCGAGGCCGAAGTCGAATACGAGGAGCACACCAGCGACACGGTTTTCGTGGCGTTTCCGGTTCAACCGACAGCCAGCCAAGATGCCTATCGCGATGCGTCCATCGTCATCTGGACCACGACGCCGTGGACCATGCCGGGCAACCGCGCGATCTCGTTCAACAACAAGATCGCCTACGGACTCTACCGCGTCACCGCCGCGCCCGAGCAGAACTGGGCCAAGATCGGCGCGACCTATATCCTCGCCAAGAACCTTGCCGAGGGCGTCTTCAAGGCCGCCAAGGTCGAGGCTTTCGAGCTCGTTCAGGATGTGCCGGCCGACCAGCTTGCGGGCCTCACCGCCCGGCATCCCCTCAGCCCTCATCCTGAGGAGGCGCACAGCGCCGTCTCGAAGGATGGTCAAGAGGGCACTGGAGCATCCTTCGAGACGCAGACTGCGTCTGCTCCTCAGGATGAGGGCTGGCGAATGGCTACGACTTCGATGTCCCCCTCCTCGACGGCGACCATGTCACCGACGAGGCCGGCACCGGCTTCGTCCACACCGCGCCCGGCCATGGCCGCGAGGACTTCGACATCTGGATGGCCAATGGCCGCCGGCTGAGCGAGCGCGGCATCGAGACCCGCATCCCCTACACCGTCGACGCCGATGGCCGCTTCACCAAGGATGCGCCGGGCTTCGAGGGCGCGCAGGTCATCACCGACAAGGGCGAGAAGGGCGACGCCAACGAGGTCGTCATCAAGGCGCTGGTCGCCAGCGGCAACCTCGTCGCGCGCGGCCGCCTCAAGCACCAGTATCCGCATAGCTGGCGCTCGAAGAAGCCGGTGATCTTCCGCAACACGCCGCAATGGTTCATCGCCATGGACAAGGCGGTGGACAGCGCTGGGCAACCGCACCCTGCGCGAGGTGGCGCTGGGCGCAATCAAGGAGACGCAATGGGTCCCCGCCGCCGGCGAGAACCGCATCAACGGCATGATCGCCAACCGCCCCGACTGGGTGGTCTCGCGCCAGCGCGCCTGGGGCGTGCCGATCACCGTCTTCGTCGAGAAGGAGACGAAGGAGATCCTGGTCGACGCCAAGGTCAATGCCGCCATCGCCGAGGCGTTCGAGGCGGAAGGCGCGGATGCCTGGTTCACCGACACCGATGGCGCCCGCTTCCTCAAGCCCTTCGGCTATGATCCCGCTCGCTACGAGCGCGTCACCGACGTGCTCGACGTCTGGTTCGATTCCGGCTCGACCCACGCCTTCACTTTGGAGAAGCGGGCGCGATCTGCGCGCCCGCCGTCGCGGCGATGGCGGCAATGACCGCATGATGTATCTCGAAGGTTCGGACCAGCATCGCGGCTGGTTCCACTCCTCGCTGCTCGAAAGCTGCGGCACGCGCGGCCGCGCGCCCTACGACATCGTCCTGACCCACGGCTTCTGCCTGGACGAGAAGGGCGAGAAGATGTCGAAGTCGAAGGGCAACGTCACCGCGCCGCAGGACATCATCAAGGATTCCGGCGCCGATATCCTCAGGCTCTGGGTGGCTGCGGCGGATTATTCCGACGATCTGCGCATCGGCAAGGAGATCCTGAAGACCTTCGTCGAGACCTATCGCAAGCTGCGCAACACGCATGCGCTGGATGCTCGGCACGCTCGCCCATTTCAGCGAGGACACGCGGGTCGCGGAGGTCGCGACCATGCCCGAGCTGGAGCGGCTGATGCTGCACCGGCTGGCCGAGCTCGGGCCGCAGGTCGAGGATGCCTATCGCACCTATGACTACAAGAAGGTCGTGACCCTGCTCTCGCAGTTCATGAACACCGAACTCTCCGCCTTCTATTTCGATGTGCGCAAGGACGCGCTGTATTGCGACCCGCTGTCGAGCCATGTCCGCAAGAGCGCGCTGACCGTGGTCGACCATCTCTTCCGCTGCCTCACCACCTGGCTGGCGCCGATCCTGGTCTTCACCGCTGAGGAAGCCTGGCTGGAGCGCTATCCCGAGGTGAAGGGGCTCGATGGCTCGGTCCATCTCGAACTCTTCGGCGAGGCGCCGGCCGCCTGGCTCGATCCCGAGCTGGCCGAGCGCTGGAGCAAGATCCGCAAGGTCCGCCGCGTCGTCACCGGCGCGCTGGAAGTCGAGCGCGCCGCCAAGCGCATCGGCTCGTCGCTGGAAGCGGCGCCGACCGTCTTCGTCTCCGATCCAGACCTGCTGGCAGCCTTGTCGGGCGCCGATCTCGCCGAGATCAGCATCACCTCCGGCATCGAGGTCACGGCAGGCGAGGGGCCCGACGAGGCCTTCCGTGTCAGTGAAGTGCCGGGCGTCGCCATCGTCTCGGCCCGGGCGCCGGGCGTGAAATGCGCGCGGTCCTGGAAGTATTTCGATCCGGCCAGCGCCGATCCGGCCTATCCCCATGTCACGGCCCGCGACGCCAAGGCCTTGCGCGAGCTCGGCGTGCCGGCCGGCGGGGGCAACGGGCGATGACGTCAAGCCGTCGCCTCGGCCTCGCCATCGTCCTGGCGGTCTTTGTGTCCGACCAGGCGAGCAAGCTCTGGCTGCTCTTCGTCGCCAGGCTGGCGGAGAACGGCCCGTTCTCGATCACGCCCTTCATGGACATCGTGCTGGCCTGGAATCGCGGCGTCTCCTACGGGCTGTTCCAGCAGGATGGCGATATCGGGCGCTGGGCGCTGGTGGCGATTTCGATCGTCGCCGCGATCTGGCTCGGCCGCTGGATGTGGCGCGAGCCGCGGTCCCTGACCGTGGCCTCGCTGGCGCTGATCATCGGCGGCGCACTCGGCAACGCCGTGGACCGCGCCGTCTATGGCGCCGTGGTCGACTTCGTGCATCTGCATTACGGCGACTTCGGTTGGTACATCTTCAACATTGCCGATGTCGCCATCGTTGTCGGAGTAGCCGGCTTGCTGTATGAGTCCCTGCCGTCTCGTGCTGACAAGCCGGCCTGATCGCTGGCTTCGCCATTGTTTTGCCGCTCCTCCATGGTTGTGGGAGCGCAGATCAGAAACTCCGAGGGAGATTAGACATGGCTCTTCGCATCTGTGCGCCGCATGTCCTGCTGGCTGCCGGCATGCTGCTGTCGGCGGTCCCCGCCTCAGCGCAGGAAGGCGTCCTGTTCAAGAACCTGATGGAGAGCGTCATCGGCGGCGGCAAGAACGAGATCGAGTATCGCCAGCGGCCGCCGCTGGTCGTGCCGCCCTCGACATCGCTGCCGCGTCCGCAGGAGCCGGGCAGCGCCCGCTCCGCCGCCTGGCCGAACGATCCCGATGTCGTCAAGCGCCGCGAGCAGCGCGCCAACGCCCTGATCCCGGCGACCGAGCGCGACAAGTGGCGCGAAAACCAGCGGCCGCTGCTGAGCCAGGACGAGCTGCGCAAGGGCCGGGTTGCCGGTCGCGATGTCACCGGCCCGACAGGCGGCGCCACCAAGACCTATGAGGAGAATATCGGGCCGATCCGCGTCGGCCGTGATCTCGCCGCCCGCAAGTACGAGGACAACACCGCCAACCTCGCCTATGGCACCGAGCCGCAGCGGCAGTACCTGTATGAGCCGCCGGTCGGCTATCGTCGTCCGGCTGGTTCGGCGCCGCTGGGCCCCGGCCGTGGCGGCCCGCGTGAGGACACGCAGGCGATCGGCCAGCTCGAATTCGCCACGGGTCGTCCCGCGCCGACCATTCAGTAAGGCGGCGCAACGGCTGGCAACGCGCCGGGGGGCGTCCTATATGAGGCGGACCGACCCCCGACCAGTGGACACGCCATGACGATCCATACACCGCCGACCCACATCGCCGCGCAGGTTGATGCCTTCAGGCTCGTCAACGGCATGGATGTGGTGGTGGTGCCCGATCACCGCGCCCCCATCGTCACCCATATGGTGTGGTACCGGAACGGCTCGGCGGATGATCCGGCCGGCAAGTCCGGCATCGCGCACTTCCTTGAGCACCTGATGTTCAAGGGCACGGCCAAATGGCCGGCCGGCGAGTTCTCCAAGATCGTCGCGGGTTATGGCGGGCAGGAAAACGCCTTCACCTCCTTCGACTACACCGCCTATTTCCAGCGTGTGCCCAAGCAGCATCTGCGGGCGATGATGGATTATGAGGCTGATCGCATGACCGGGCTGCACTTCGACGAGGATGTCGTGGCGCCCGAGCGCAACGTGGTGCTGGAAGAGCGCCGCATGCGGGTCGATTCCGATCCGGCTGCCCAGCTCGGCGAGGAATTCTCGGCCGCCCTGTTCCTGCACCACCCCTATGGCACCCCGATCATCGGCTGGGAGCACGAGATCGAGGAGCTGAACAGGCAGGACGCCTTCACCTATTACCAGCGCTTCTATACGCCCGAAAACGCCATCCTCGTCGTCGCCGGTGATACCGACGCGGCCGAGGTGCGGGCCTTGGCGGAAGCGACCTATGGCGCCATCCCCGCGCGGGGCGAGACGCCGCTGCGCAAGCGCCCGGCCGAGCCGGAGCCGCGCGCCTCGCGCCGCGTCACCGTCGCCGATCCGCGCGTGCGCCAGCCTTCGCTGCGCCGCGGCTGGTTGACGCCGACCTATGTCAGCGGTGATCGCGACGAGGTCTTCGCCTTGGAGCTGGCGGCCGAGATCCTGGGTGGCGGCACCACCTCGCGGCTCTACCGCAAGCTCTGCGTCGAGGATGGCATCGCTGCCGGCGCCCAGGCCTATTTCATGGGCTCGATGGTCGATCGCTCGGCCTTCCAGATCTCGGCCAGCCCGCGCCCCGGTGTCGACATGGAGACCCTCGAAAAGGGCCTCGACGCGGCGCTCGCCGCCTTCCTCGACCAGGGCCCGACCGAGATCGAGATGGCGCGCGCCCGCACCAGGCTGGTGGCGGAGACGGTGTTCTCGCGCGACAACCAATCCTCGCTGGCCCGCATCTTCGGCTCTTCGCTCGCGGTGGGAGAGACGGTTGCGGATGTTCTGGCCTGGCCGGAGCGTGTCGAGGCCGTGTCGCGCGAGGCGGTCATCGCCGCCGCGCGTCGTTATCTCCGGCCTGATCGCGCCGTAACCGGCCTGCTGCTGCCGGCTCAGGCCTGAGCTGCCCGTCTTAATCCATAACGGGCCGGGCTTCGCGCCTGGCCGTGAGGACTGCCCATGAACGCCCCGATTCCCTCATCCCTTTCGGCCATCGCCGCCGGCCCGTCTCTCGCGGTGCAGAAGGTCGCGTCGCCCTCCGGCGTCGAGGCCTGGCTGGTCGAGGAGCATAGCCTGCCGCTGATCGCGGTCGATTTCGCCTTCGATGGCGGCGCAACCCGCGACCCCGACAATGAGGCCGGCAGCGCCTATCTGATCTCGGGCCTGCTCGATGAAGGCGCCGGGGATCTCGATGCCGAAGCCTTCCAGGGCAAGATGGCCGACCACGCCATCAACCTCGGCTTCGAGGCGCGCCGCGACGATTTCCATGGCCATCTGCAAACGCTGTCGACCCATCGCGACACCGCCTTCGAACTGCTGACGCTGGCGCTGAACGCACCGCGTTTCGATGCGGATGCGGTCGAGCGCGTCAAGGCGCAGGTCGTCGCCGGCCTGCAGCGCCAGGCGCAGAATCCCGAAACCCTCTGCCGCAATGCGCTTTATGCCGCTGCCTTCCCCGGCCATCCCTATGGCCGACCGGAGAAGGGCGATGTCGACAGCGTCTCGCGGCTGGAAAGCACCGGCCTGCGCGCGCTGACCTCCGATCTGCTGAGCCGCGGCGGACTCAAGATCGTCGTCGTCGGCGATATCACCGCCGAAGAGCTGACCCGCCGGCTCGAACAGCTGTTCGGCTCGCTGCCTGCTGGCGCAGCCGCGTCGTCACCCCACCGAGCCGCTGCCGCTGCAGGGTCTTGGCCAGACCCATGTCATCGATCTCGACGTGCCGCAGACCGTGCTGCGCTTCGTCGCTCCCGGCATATGCGGCGCGATCCTGACTTCATCGCCGCCAGCGTGCTGAACCACATCCTCGGCGGCTCCGCCTTCACCTCGCGGCTGTTCATGGAAGTGCGCGAGAAGCGCGGTCTCGCCTATGGCGTCTCCTCCAGCCTGCTGCCCTTGCGCGACAGCGCCATGCTGGTCGGCGGCACCGCCACCAAGAACGACCGTGCCGCCGAATCCATGGTGGTCATTCGCGAGCGAGATGGCCAAGCTCGCCGATGAGGGGCCGAGCGAGCATGAGGTCGAGGAGGCCAAGCGCTACATCATCGGCTCCTACCCGCTGCGCTTCGACACCTCGCCCAAGATCGCCTCCGAACTGCTTGGCCTCGCCATGAACGGCTTCGAGCCGGACTTCCTGGCGCAGCGCAACCAGCTCTTCGCCGACATCACCCTCGCCGATGTCCAGCGCGTGGCGGGACGCCTGTTCGGCGATCCGAAACTGCTGGTGCAGGCCGTCGGCCGCCCGGTCGATCTCGTCTGAACCGGCCTCTCCTGGCCGCCACACTCGCCTCACTGCCTCGGGAACTCCGCTATGCTGCAGCAAACCTTCGATCTCGCGCTTGAATCCGGCGTCGGCGCGGGCGGCATTCCCGATGCTGCCTTCGAGACCGCGCTGGCCGATCTCGCCCCGGCGTTGGCCCGGTTGAAGGCGTCAGGCTGAGGACGGCTCGCTGCCGCTGCTGGGATTGCCGTCCGATACCGCCGATCTCGCCCCGGTCGATCAGGCCGCGGCCGCGGCTGAAGCAGGGCGCGACCGACGTGCTGGTGCTCGGCACCGGCGGCTCGAGCCTCGGCGGCCAGACGCTGGCGCAGCTCGCCGATTACGGCATTGCCGGCCTGTCGCGCTTCGCGCCTGAGCCGCGCGTGCATTTCATCGATAATCTCGACCCTGACAGACCTATGCCGCGCCTGCTCGCGAAGCTGCCGCTGAAGACCACGAAATTCGTCGCCATCTCGAAATCGGGCGGCACCGGCGAGACCCTGCTGCAGTGCATCGCCGCGATCACCGCCCTGCGCCAGGCCGGCTTCAGCGATGCCGAGATCGGCGAGCGCTTCCAGGGCCTGTCCGAGCCGGCCAAGCCCGGCAAGCTCCACGCGCTGCGGGCGCTGCTCGAGCCTTTCGGCGTCGCCCTTCCTCGAGCACCATACCGGTGTCGGCGGGCGCTATTCGGTGCTGACCAATTGCGGCCTGCTGCCGGCCGCCATTCTCGGGCTCGACATCGAGGCCCTGCGCGCTGGCGCGGCCGAGGCGCTGGCCCCGGTGCTGGCGGGCAAGAGCGTCGCGGACACGCCGGCCGCGCTCGGCGCGGCGCTGCATCTGGCAGCGATGCGCTCAGGGCAAGGGCATCGCCGTCCTCATGCCCTATGCCGACAAGCTCGCCTTGCTGACGCGCTGGTGGGTGCAGCTCTGGGCCGAGAGCCTCGGCAAGGACGGGCAGGGCACCCAGCCCGTCGCCGCGCTCGGCCCGGTCGACCAGCATTCGCAGCAGCAGCTCTATCTCGCCGGGCCGAAGGACAAGTTTTTCACCGTCATCACCGTCGGCGCCAAGGGCAAGGGCTCGACGATCGATGCCGGCCTGGCCGACCGGATCGGCGAGCAGGGCTTCGCCGGCAAGACCATCGGCGATCTCGTCGCCGCGCAGGGCGTCGCGATGATCGACACCTTCGCCAAGAATGGCCGCGCCGTGCGCGCATCCATATCGACCACATCGACGAGGCGGTTCACGGCGAGCTGCTGATGCATTTCATGCTCGAGACGATCCTCACCGGCTATGCGATGGGCGTCGACCCGTTCGACCAGCCGGCGGTGGAAGAGGCCAAGCTCCTCGCCAAGCGCTATCTTGCGGAAGGCCGCAGCTGAGCGAATCGGCGGCCCTCATTGTCGGCAGATACGGCGGGAGGGCCGAAGACAGATCATGACCGTCCGCCGCCTCGATCCCGTCCTGGTCGACCGCATCGCCGCCGGCGAGGTGATCGAGCGCCCGGCTGCGGCCGTGAAGGAGCTGGTCGAGAACGCCATCGATGCCGGCGCGACCGCCATTGCCGTGACGATCGCGGCTGGCGGACGCGAACTGATCCGCGTCGTCGATGACGGCCAGGGCATGACGCCGGACGATCTGGCGCTCGCGGTCGAGCGCCACGCCACCTCGAAACTCCCCGATGGCGATCTCTTCGCCATTGGCACGCTGGGCTTCCGGGGCGAGGCCCTGCCCTCGATCGGCTCGGTCGCCCGGCTCGCCATCGCCACGCGTCGGCGCGATGCGGCACAGGGCAGCGCGCTTGTCGTCGAGGCCGGCGACAAAGGGGTCGTACGGCCGGCTGCCGCCGCCTTCGGCACGCGCATCGAAGTCAGCGACCTGTTCTCCTTCACCCCGGCCCGGCTGAAATTCCTGAAGAGCGACAGGGCGGAGGCGCAGGCCGTCTCGGACATGCTCCGGCGCCTCGCCATCGCCCATCCCGCCATCCGCTTCACGCTGGAAGGCGAGCATGTCAGCGGCTTCGATTGGCCGGCCGAGCCCATCGGCCATGACGGCCAGTTGCGCAGGCTCGCCCGGGCACTCGGGCGCGACTTCCCCGAAAATGCCCTGCGCTTCCAGGCCGAGCGCGAGGGCTTCGGCATTGCCGGTTTCGCCGGGCTGCCGACCTATCACCGCGGCACCTCGGCCGGCGTGCATCTCGCCGTCAATGGCCGGCCGGTGCGCGACAAGCTGCTGCTCTCGGCGGTGCGCGGCGCCTATGCCGATGTCGTCCCCTCAGACCGGCACCCGGTGCTGTTTCTCGATGTCGGCTGCGATCCGCGCCTTGTCGATGTCAATGTCCACCCCGCCAAGAGCGAGGTCCGTTTCCGCGATCCGGGCTTGGTCCGCAGCCTCGTCGTCTCCGGGCTGAAGGCGGCGCTCGCGGAAGCCGGCCACCGCGCCACCACGACGGGCGGCGCCCGCACGCTCGAGGCCTTCCGCAGCATCGTCTCCAGTGGTCGCGCCGGCTTCATCCCGCGCCCGCGATTTGCCGACCGCGCCAGCCTGGCCGCGCCCGCAGGACGGGTTTCATGAAGCGCCACAGGCCGCCTTCGACAGCCTGACACCCTCGGCCGATGCGCGCGCCCATAGCGCCGAGCCCGCCCCCGATGCGCTCGACCGTCCGCTCGGCGCGGCGCGGGCGCAGTTGCATGAGACCTATATCGTCGCCCAGACCCGCGAGGGCATCGTGCTGATCGACCAGCACGCCGCCCATGAGCGGCTGGTCTATGAGCGGCTGAAGGCGGAGCGCGCCCGCAATGGCATCAGCCGCCAGGCGCTGCTGTTGCCGGAGGTGGTGGAGCTGGATCCGGTCGATGCCGACAGGGTCAAGGCTGCGGCCCCTGAACTCGCCTCGCTCGGCCTGGTGATCGAGAGCTTCGGCCCCGGCGCCGTGCTGGTCCGCGAGGCGCCGAGCGCGCTGGCGGGCGGCAATCTCCAGCGTCTGGTGCGCGATGTCGCCGATGCGCTGGTGGAGGAGGGCCAGGCCCAGTCGCTGGAACGCCGCCTCGACCATGTGCTGGCGACGATGGCCTGCCATAACTCCGTGCGCGCCGGGCGCCGGCTGCGGCCGGAGGAAATGGACGCCCTGCTGCGCGAGATGGAAGTCACGCCCAATTCCGGCCAGTGCAACCATGGCCGCCCAACCTATGTCGAGCTGAAACTCTCCGACATCGAGCGGCTCTTCGGCCGCAGATAGGCGGCGCGCTGCGGGGATGACGCGTCGGGCCAATCCCCTCTGCCGTTACGGCATGTAGCGTCGCGCCCTGCCTGCCCGGATTGCCATGATGAGGCAGGCGCAAGCCGGAGCCTCCCATGCCGCTCAAGATCACGCGCCAGGACTGGCGCGCCCTGTTCCCGCGCGCGCCAGACGCGATCATCGCGGCTTTCGACAGCCAGCCCCGTTGCCTGGATGAGGCAGGCATCACCGCCAATCGCCAGCGCCTCGCCTATACATTGGCGAACCTCGACCATGAAAGCGGGGGCTTTACGGTCCCGCGCCTGACCGAGAACATCAACTACAGCGCCGAGCGCCTGGCGAAAATCTTCCCGAGGCGCTTCGCCGACGCCGCCACCGTGCGCCGCCGCTTCGGCACCGGCAAGGGCTGGCAGCTCAAGGCCTTCGACGAGATCTACGGCCATCGCATGGGCAACACCGGCCCGGGCGACGGGTCCCGCTTTATCGGCCGCGGCGGCCCGCAGCTCACTGGGCGCGACAGCTACGAGCAGGTCGGCAAACGCTGCGGCCTCGATCTCCTGGGATCACCGGAACTGGCGACCAACCCGGAGCACCAGCCGGCGATACTCGCCGCGTTTTGCAGCTGGAAGGGCCTGCTCCCCTTGGCCGACCACGCCGATTTCCCCGGTTTCGTCCGGGCCTGGAACGGCGGCACGATCGGCCTCCCAGCCCGCCGCGCGCAACTGACCCGAAACGCTGCGATCATCAGGCGGTTGGGCGAAGCAGGATGAGGGAGCGCCCAGCGAAGACGTGGATGGTCGCCACAAGGGCGATCATGACGGGGGAGGCTCCACCTTCTCCCCTGGCGGGAGAAGGTGGCAGCGCGGAGCGCTGACGGATGAGGGGGCTCTGTGAGGTCTCCGCTGAACACAAGGCTAGCCGGTAAAGCCCACGGCAAACCCCTCATCCGACCCTTCGGGCCACCTTCTCCCGCAAGGGGAGAAGGGAAGAGGCGTCGCGGTTTTCCCCCAGCCGCTCACGGCGCTGTTAGGATCAGGACCTGTGTTTCGCCATAGTCGCGCCGCTCGATCTGGGTGAACCCGTCCGGTAGCGCGACCTCGGCATCTCCTGATTCCTCCAGGACGATCAGCGCGCCCGGCTCCAGCCAGCCGCCCGCCAGCGCCGAACTGAGCGCCAGCTCCCCCAACCCCTTGCCATAGGGCGGGTCGCAGAAGACCAGACTGAACGGCGGCATGCCCGAGATCGGCCCGAGCTTGGTCGCATCGCGGCGGAACACCCGGCTAAGGCCGGCGAGCCCCAGCGCCATCTGGCTCTCGCGGATCAGGCCGCGTGCTTCCGTGCCATCATCCACCAGCAGGGCAAAAGCAGCGCCGCGGGATAGAGCCTCGAAGGCCATCGCCCCGGTCCCGGCAAAGAGATCGAGAACGCGCGCGCCCTCGATCGCCTCGTCATAGCCATGGGCGAGCACGTTGAAGAGCGATTCCCGCAGCCGGTCCGAGGTCGGGCGGATCGTCCCGATCCCCGGCTTCGGCCCAGCCAGAGTGCGCCCGCGAAACCGGCCGCCAATGATGCGCATTGCTCAGACCTCAGCCGCGGGAGCCGCCGCCGGAAGGCCTGCCACCGCCAGGCCTGCCACCACCGGAAGGCCTGCCACCAGAAGGCCTGCCACCACCTGGCTTGCCACCACCCGGCCTGCCGCCAAACGGCTTGCCGCCGCCCGGCCTGTCGCCCGATGGTCTGCCCTCGGGCTTGCCGCCGAAGGAGCGGCCGCCGCCGGGCTTGTCGCCGAAGCTGCGACCGCGTGGGCGCTCGGCGCCGTCGCGGGCCGGGCGCTCGGCGCGTGGGGCGCGCTCCTGCCAGGGCCGCTCGTCGCCACGGTCGCGGCCGGCATCGGCCTCGGGCCGCGGGCGTCGCGGCCGGGCAGGCGCGTCATCGCGCGGCGGCGCGCTGACACGCTCCACCAGCACGCGCCGCCCCTTGGGATCGGCGATCGCATTGCCACGCTCGCGCTTGACAGTGCCCGCCGCCTCGCGTGCCACGCGTTCTTCACGCGGATCGGCTCCGCGACGCGGTGGCGCCTTGCGCTCGCGCTGCGGCTCGGCCTCGGCATCGCGCCATACGGTGCGCTTCCACGGCTTGTCGCTGCGGTCGTCGCGCGAGGGGGTGCGCACCGCATCGCTGGCGAAACGCTCGGGCTTGCCACCCTCGCGGCGGCGCGGACGATCCTCGCCGGCCGGAGCCCGGCGCGGCTCCGGTGGGCGCTCCAGCGCCGGCATCTCGTCCCGGCGCGGCGCATCGAAATCGACACCCGCCTTGGCCATCAGCTCTTCGCCGAGCTGATCCTTGATCACCCGCGAGCGGACCTCGTCGACCTCGCCCTCCGGCAGGTCGCTGAGCTGGAACGGCCCGAAGGAGACGCGGATCAGCCGGTTCACGTCGAGCCCGACATGCTCCAGCACGGTCTTCACTTCGCGGTTCTTGCCCTCGCGCAGATCGACCACCAGCCAGGTGTTGGCACCCTGCTGCCGCTCGAACCGGGCGACGACCGGGCCATAGCTGACGCCGTCGATGGTGACGCCGTCGCGCAGTGTGTCCAGCCTGTCCTGGGTGATGCTGCCGAAGGCGCGCACGCGGTAGCGCCGCAGCCAGCCGGTCTCCGGCAGCTCCAGCACGCGTGCCAGACCGCCATCATTGGTCAGCAGCAGCAGGCCCTCGGTGTTGATGTCGAGGCGCCCGATCGACAGGACGCGCGGCAGATCCTCCGGCAGCGCCTCGAAGACGGTGGGCCGGCCTTCCGGATCATGGTTGGTCGTCACCAGCCCGCGCGGCTTGTGATACAGCCAGAGCCTCGTGCGCTCACGCGCCGGCAAGGGCTCGCCATCCACCGTGACGAGATCGTCCGGGCCGATATCCAGCGCCGGGCTCTCGATCACCTTGCCGTTCACGCTGACGCGGCCTTCCGCGATCATGACTTCGCTGTCGCGCCGAGAGGCGACACCGGCCCGCGCCATCACCTTGGCGATGCGCTCCGGCTCCTGCGGAGCGGCAGGGGCGACGGCGCGATGCGGCACCAAACTCTCCTCGTCGCGCGCACGCCGCGGCCGCTCGGCCTCGGCACGCTCGGGACGGGGCCGCTCGAAACGCTTGTCGCCGCCCGGCCGGCTCGGCCGGCTGGAGCTGCGCTCGCCATCGGGCCGGGCGCGGTAGGGGCGCTCGCCGCCTTCGCTGCGGGCCGGGCGATCCTCGCCGCTGCGGGAGCGGAACGGCGCGCGCTCACCCTCTGCAGAACGGGCACGGAACGGGCGGTCGCCATCACGCGGCGGGCGCGGGGCTCCGGTCGGCTTGTCGAAACGGCGCGGCGGACGCTCGCCACCTTCGCTGCGGGCAGGGCGCTCAGCGCCCTCGGAGCGGCCACGGAAGGGCTTGCGCTCGCCACCCGGGGCGCCGCCGGCTCGCGCCGGTCCACGACCTTCGTTACGGCCAAAGCCGCCGCCCCGAGGACCGCCGCCCGTGCCGCCGCCTTTGCCGCCGCCGGTTCCGCCGCCTTTGCCGCCGCCCGCGCCCTTGCGCGGCCCCCGGCTTTTCTGGTTGTTGTCGTCGCTCATCACCGCTCCTGGATAGCCGGCGCTTGTAGCAGAGCGTCCCGGTCCCTGCGAGCGGCAAAGCAGGGGTTGGCGGTGACACCGTACGACAGCAGGATCGACGGCATGAAGCTGGCGCTCGCGGAGGCGCGAGCCGCAGCGCTTCGCGGCGAGGTGCCGGTCGGCGCAGCCGTGCTGCGCGAGGGGCAGGTTCTGGCCCGCGCCGGCAACCGCACGCTGGAGCTGAAGGACCCGACAGCTCATGCGGAAATGCTGGCGCTGCGCATCGCCTGCGAAACTATCGGCTCGGAGCGGCTGATCGGCTGCGATCTCTATGTGACGCTGGAACCCTGTCCGATGTGCGCCGCGGCGATTTCCTTCGCGCGGGTCCGGCGGCTGTATTTCGCGGCCGATGATCCCAAGGGTGGCGCTGTGGAGAATGGCGTCAGGCTCTATGGCAGCCCGAGCTGCCACCATGCGCCGGAGGTCTATGGCGGGCTGAGCGCCAGCGAGGCGGCAGGGCTGCTGCGCGATTTCTTCCGGGACAAGCGCTAAATCAAGCGCGTCTAGAGCCCGCTCTCCTCGAAAACCTCGTCGAGCAGGGCAAGCTTCGCGGCCTGATACAGAAAATACTCGTCGCGGAAATCGGGCGTGATCCAGAGCTTGATGCGCCCGCGCAGATCCGACCAGCCGACGCCACCGGCCAGCCGCACCTCCTTCAGCTTCCGCGTCACATCTGCGGGCGAAAGGTTGAGGTGCTGGGACAGCTGCGGGATCGAGGTATCGGCCACGCGGATACGGCCATTCTCGCCGATATCCTCGGCCATATTGGCGATCAGCCAATCGAGCACCACGCCGCCCTCATCGAGCCAGGTGAAGAAGGAGAGCGCGCCGCCGGGCACACGCAGCGGCCGGGCCCCCAGCAGCGCCTGCACGAGCAGGGGCTGCAGCCTGGCCAGCCGGTTCGGCGCTGCGCTGTAGCGGGCCACGCGCTGGCCGCCATCCAGCGCGTCCAGCGTCTCGAACTGGATCGTCAGCCACGCGTCGAGCGTCTCGAGCGCATGCGCATGGGCATGCAGCAGCCGCAGGCGCTTGTCGGCATCAGAGGTCTCGATGGTGACGAGATCCTGCTGTTGCAGCTCCTGTAGAAAGCTGTGGGCCGTGTTGCGGCTGGCAATATCGTGCCGCACCGCCTCGTCGAGCAGGAGCGTGGCGCGCAGGCCAGGCGAATCGGGGTGGCCTTCGCGCCCGAGATAGAGCGACATTGCTAGCATGGAGAGCAGCCAGCGCTGCTGGGTGGTGAAGATTGCGGTCAGGCGCGGTTGCGCATCATGCGTCGCCAGCGAGGCGCTCGCCTGGCGACGCAGGGCAGCGTGGCAAAGCGGGTGGGCCAAAATGACGTCAGACGCCAGCGCCATTCATGTCTCCGCAGAAAATTCAGTTGCGGCATGCGGCGATCAACGCTGCGCGCCATAACGTCTATCTACGAAGTGTTAAATTCAGACAAGCAATCACCGGATGTATATATAAATTCCGCAACTTCCTCACGCCATGCTGCGCCAGACCAGATAGGCGCCCAGCGAGAGAAGCCCGGCAAAGAAGCACAACTTGAAGGTTGCAGCGGAGATGCGGCCGCGCAGGGCGGTGCCGATGGCCATGCCGGCCAGCGCCGGAGCGAGCGCCAGCAAGGACCAGCCACCGACCTGCCAGTCGAGCAAGCCGGTGCCAATCAGCCCGACTGACAGCGCCATGGTGGACACCAGGAAGGACAGGCCGAGCGCCTGCACCAGCTCGTCCTTGTCGAGCCCCAGCGCCTGCATGTAGGGCACGGCCGGCAGCACGAAGACACCGGTCGCGGCGGTGGCGACGCCCGTCGCCAGCCCGATCAAGGGCGCAAGCCAGGGCTCGAACCGCGCCGGCACATGCAGCCGCGCCGCCTTCAGCCCGACCAGCGCATAGGCGATGAGCGCGAGCCCAAGCCAGAGCGTCGCGCCGCCGTTCTTCTGCTGCTCGATCAGCCCGGAGCCGGCAAAGATTCCGACGCAGATCCCGGTCAGCATCGGCCAGAGACGGCGCAGGATCGCCAGCAGCCCCGGTCCCCGTGCGATCTGCCAGCCATTGGTGACGATGTTGGGCACAGCCAGCAAGGCGGCGGCCTGGGCCGGAGCCATGATCACCCCGAGCACGCCGATCGCGATGGTCGGCAGGCCGAGGCCGATGACGCCCTTGACGAAGCCCGCGATCAGGAAGGTGACAGCGACGAAGATGACGAGAGATGTGTCCATCCGATGGTTTGTGAACGAAGCACCGGGATTTGTCGCCAGCGAACGTTTCGGCATCGGCCGAAGCGTCGGGCTCAGGCTTCCAGCAAAGCGCCGAGCCGCCGCTTGACTTCGTCCTTGACCGGTTCCGAAGCCGTCAGGATCGCCGGCGTCTTGAAGAAGTCGAGCCCGCCAATGCCATCGACCCCGGCGCGAATCAGCAGGTCGGGCGGATTGCGGTCGATCATCCGCTGCACCAGCGTCCGCATCAGGATCTGCGAGACGCCGACCATCGCCTCCAGCGGCTCGGGGATCCGGGTGTCGCTGACCGTGGCGGGAGCGCTGGTATCGACAGCCATGACGATGCGGCCAGGCGCCAGCAGCCGGTCATAGGGCAGCGGGTTGATGGCGCCGCCATCGATCAGTACGCGCCCGTCGATCACCACCGGTCGCACCAGGCCGGGAATGGCAAGCGAGGCCGCCACGGCCGGCGTCAGCGGCCCTTGCGAGAGCGAAACCTCGCAATGCAGGTGATAATCGGCGGCGAGCGCTGCAAAGGGGATGCGCAGATCCTCGAACCGGTCCGGCACCGCCTCGGGCCAGAACAGATCGAGCAGGCGCTCGCCATCGACCAGGACCGGGTTGCCCAGCCCCCGCATCAGATCGGTGAACTTGCCGACCCTGGCATCGAGCAGTTTGGCGATGACCCGGGCCCGGTCGCGAAAGCTGTGCAGCGCATGGGCACGCAGCTCGCGGCCGGACATCCCCGCCGCATAGGCTCCGCCAATAATCGCGCCCATCGAGCAGCCGACGATCAGGGTGGGCTTCACCCCAAGCTCGTCGAGCGCCTCCAGAACCGGGATATGGCTCAGCCCCCGCGCCCCGCCAGCGCCGAGCACGAGCGCAAGCTCCCGCTGTCCGGGGGCGGGCGAGACGGTCGCGACATTGTCAAAAGCCGAGGTCGACATGGCCGGGATGTGGGGCAGCGCGCCGTCTCACGCAACGGTGGCGGAGAGAAAAGGCTGCAGCGCCGCCAGCGTCGCCTGCGGGTTTTCCTCGGGCAGGAAATGGCCGCTGGCGATGGCCTGGCCCTGCGCCTGGGGTGCAAAACTGGCGCGCCAGATGTCGAGCGGGCTGGCACCCTGGGCCGGGATGCCGGCCTCGCCCCAGAGCGCCAGAACCGGGCAAAGGATGGTCTTGCCGGCGTCGCGATCGGCCCGGTCATGAGCCAGATCGCTGGTCGCACCGGCGCGATAATCCTCGCAGGCGGCATGGATCCGGCTGGGGTCGCCGAAGGACTCCGCATAGGACTGCATAGCCAGCGGGTGAAAGGCATCGAGCGATTTGGCGGCCGTCCAGCTGGCGATGCATATGCTCCAGCCAGGCTTTGGCATCGCCCTGCAGCAGCCGCTCCGGCATCGGCTCCGGCTGCGCCAGGAAGGTCCAGTGATAGACCTGCATGCGACCGGGCGGCGGTCATGCCCTCCCACATCGCCAGCGTCGGCATGATGTCGAGCAGGGCCAGCCGCTCGACCCGGCCGGGATGGTCGAGCGCCAGCCGATAGCCGACGCGCGCCCCGCGATCATGCCCCACCACGGCAAAGCGCAGATGCCCCAGCGCCTGCATCACCGCCACGATATCGCCGGCCATCGCGCGCTTGCTGTAGGTCTCGCGCCCGCCATCGCCATGGGGCGCCGAAGACCAGCCATAGCCGCGCAGATCGGGGCAGACCACGGTGTGCGTCTTGGCCAGCTCGGGCGCCAGCCGGTGCCATTCGGCATGGGTCTGCGGGAAGCCGTGGATCAGCACCACCGGCGGCCCCTCGCCACCGACGCGGGCAAAAATCCGGCCGATCTCGGTATCGATCCAGTGGCCCTTGAAGCCGGGGAAGAGGCTGTCGAGATTGCTCATGGCGGTATCCTGCTTGATCGGCCAAGCGATCCTAGAGCGTTTTCAAGCGAAGTGGAGACCGGTCCGCCTGATCCAGCCGGGCAAAGCCGCCGATGTCAGGCCTCCCGCTCGCGCTTCACAGCCTGCCAACCAATATCGCGCCGGCAAAACCCGCCCGGCCAGTCGATCACATCGACGCCGCCATAGGCTCGTGCTTGCGCTTCGCTGACGGTCTTGCCGAGCCCGACGATGTTGAGCACGCGCCCGCCGCTGGCGACGAGATCGACCGCGCCCTGCCGGGTGCCGGCATGGAAGACCAGCACCTCGTCCAGCGCCTCGGCCTTCTCGATGCCCTTGATGACACTGCCGGTCTGCGGGCTCTCCGGATAGCCCTTGGCCGCCATCACCACGGTCAGCGCCACCTGCTCCGACCAGCGCAGATCGACATTGCCGAGCACACCATCGCAACAGGCGAGCAGTGCCGGGACGATATCGCTGCGCAGGCGCGGCATCAGCACCTCGCATTCGGGATCGCCGAAGCGGACATTATATTCGATCAGCTTCGGCCCCTCGGCGGTGATCATCAGCCCGGCGAAGAGCACGCCCTTGAACGGCGTGCCGCGTTTGGCCATCCCCGCCAGGGTGGGGCGGATGATTTCGGCCATCACCCGCTCCTGCATGGCCTTGGTGATCACCGGAGCCGGCGAATAGGCGCCCATGCCGCCGGTATTGGGGCCGGTATCGCCGTCGCCGACGCGCTTATGATCCTGCGCCGAGGCGAGCGCCAGCGCATGGGTCCCGTCGCAGAGGGCAAAGAAGCTGGCCTCCTCGCCGATCATCCACTCCTCGATGACGATCTCCGAGCCGGCGGCACCGAAGCCGCCGGCGAACATCATGTCGATGGCGGCATTCGCTTCATCCAGCGTCTGCGCCATCACCACGCCCTTGCCGGCTGCCAGACCGTCGGCCTTGATCACGATCGGCGCGCCCTGTGCGGCGACATAGGCCTTGGCCGCAGCCGCATCGGCAAAGCGCCTGAAACCGGCAGTCGGGATGCCGCATTCGGCGCAGAGTTCCTTGGTGTAGGCCTTGGAGCCTTCCAGCTGCGCTGCGGCTTTCGAGGGGCCAAAGCTCTTGATGCCGGCCGCCAGCAGGCTATCGACCAGCCCGTCGACCAGCGGCCCCTCGGGCCCCACCACCACGAGCCCGATGCCCTGCAGCCGGCAGAAGGCGACGACCGCGCCATGGTCCGCCAGATCGAGCACGACATTCTCGCCGCATTGCGCGGTGCCCGGATTGCCCGGCGCGATGAACAGGCGGTCGCACAGCGGCGAGGCCGATATCGCCCAGGCCAGCGCATGCTCGCGCCCGCCCGAGCCGATCAGAAGGATGTTCATCGCCGTCTCTCCGCTTGCTCGATCAGGAGAACCCCTCAGCCCTCATCCTGAGGAGCAAGCCGAAGGCTTGCGTCTCGAAGGATGCTCCCGATACCACTGGACCATCCTACGAGACGCCGCTGACGCGGCTCCTCAGGATGAGGGCTGACTGAGACCGGGCTCATGACGCGCAATAGCGTTCGGGCGATGACGGGGCAACGCTTCTGCTGTGTCATCCACCTCGTTATGCTCGCGCCATGGACAGCGAATCGCCCGACACCAAGACTTCCAATGCCCCGGACTGGTCAGTCTCCGAACTTTCCGGCGCGCTCAAGCGGACGCTGGAGGATGCGTTCGGCTTTGTCCGTGTCCGTGGCGAAATCTCCGGCTATCGCGGCCCGGTCGCCTCCGGCCATGTCTATTTCTCGCTGAAGGACGCCAACGCCAAGATCGACGCCGTGATCTGGAAGGGCGTCTTTGGCCGCCTGAAGACCCGGCCGCAGGATGGGCTGGAGGTCATCGCAACCGGCAAGATCACCACCTTCGCCGGCAAGTCGAGCTACCAGATCATCATCGATTCGCTGGAGCCTGCCGGCGTCGGCGCGCTGATGGCCCTGCTCGAGGAGCGCCGCAAGAAGCTGGCGGCGGAAGGGCTGTTCGCGGAAGGGCGCAAGCAGCTCATTCCTTATCTGCCCTCGCGTCATCGGCGTCGTCACCTCGCCCACCGGCGCAGTCATCCGCGATATCCTGCACCGGCTTGAGGATCGCTTCCCGCGTCATGTGCTGGTCTGGCCGGTGCGTGTGCAGGGCGAAACCAGTGCTGCCGAGGTCGCAGCCGCAATTGCCGGCTTCAATGCCCTGCCTGAAGGCGGCCGCATCCCGCGGCCCGATGTCATCATCGTCGCGCGCGGCGGTGGCTCTCTCGAAGACCTGATGGGCTTCAACGAGGAGAATGTGGTTCGCGCCGCAGCGGCCTCGCTGATCCCGCTCGTCTCGGCCGTCGGCCATGAAACCGACTGGACGCTGATCGACCACGCCGCCGACCTGCGCTGCCCGACGCCGACAGGCGCCGCCGAGAAGGTCGTGCCCGTGCGCGCCGAGCTGATGGCGATGGTGGCCGATCTTTCGCGCCGGCAGTCCGGGGCGATGCGCCGCCTCTCGGATCGCCGCCGCAGCGATCTGCGTGCCCTGGCGCGGGCGCTGCCCGGCCCGGAGGCTGTCCTGTCCGGGCCACGCCAGCGGCTCGATCTGTCGGCGGCGCGCCTCGCCCCTGCGCTGGCCCGCAATGCGCGGGTGCATGAGCAGCAGGCCCAGGCGCTGGCGCAAAGGCTGGCGCGCCAGTCGCCGTCCGTCAGGCTGGCAGGCTACGCGGCGCGGCTCGATGGCTTGTCGAGCCGGTTGCGGGCCGGGCGCGACGCGCTGCTCAGGGCCGAGACGTTGCGGGTCAAGCGGGCCGATGAACGCGTTAGCGAGCTGAACCTCCGCGCCGGACGGGCGCTTGCCGCCTTGCTGCTGCGCCGCCAGGAGCGGATCGAGGCGCTGGCCGAGCGCGGTACGCGCTGCTTCAGCCAGGGGCTTGTGCGCCGGCGCGACAGGCTGGCTTCGCTCGGGGCGCTGGTCGCCTCGCTTGGCCCCCAATCAGTTCTGGCGCGCGGCTATGCGCTGGTGCGGGACGAGTCAGGTGCGCTTGTGCGATCGGTCACGCAGGTCCAGGCGGGCCAAAGACTGTCCATCCAGCTTGGCGATGGCGCAGTCGCCGCGGTCGCTGGCGGCGAGGGGGCGGCGCGGACGCCGAGGCCTGCGCGCAAGGAGCCAGCGAAGCCGGGGCAGGGCGATCTGTTCTAGCAGTCTTGTCAGAGACCATTTGAGCTATCCTCAGCCCTCATCCTGAGGAGCCATTCCATCGGGAATGGCGTCTCGAAGGATGCTCCAGAAGGCTCCGGCGTCCGCGCGACTTCCTCGCTCCCCTGGGATGAGGGCTCGCATGCTCAAACGCTCTGTTAGTGCTGGGTCAGGAACGCCTTGACCCGCCGCAGCGCATCCTCCCGCGCCTCCGGATTGGTTCCGACCATGGCCTTGCCGGTCCCGGTGGCGGAGACCGCGACATCGGACCGCTCCTTCACATCCAGCCGCGGGTGATCGAAATCATGCAGGGCGCCGGGGTAGAGCACGAGCTCGACCGGCTCGCCCCGCGCCTTTGCGCCCTTCACCAGAAAGGAGCAGGGGGCGGGAGGCGTCCAGTCATCGGCGTCGCCCATCAGGATCAGCGCCGGCAGGCGCGCCGCGAAATCCACCGATTCCGATTGGAGCCGGCAGTTCGGATAGAAGGCGACTGCACTCTTGAAGTCTGGGCGCCCATCCGCCGGCTTGCGATCCCGCCGGATCGCGGCGAGCACGGCAGCGCCGCCACCGGACCAGCCAAGCAGGCTGATTTCATCGGCACGCACATCATTGCGGGCCTGAAGCCAGTGCCGCGCTGTCGCCGCATCGGCCACGCGCTCGCGGCTGGAGCGAACGGTGGCGTCCTTGACGCCGCATTGCGAGCCGAGCTTGCGTGAGCCATAGCTGTCCGGCATCAATACCATCAGACCGGCGGCGGCGAGCTGTTCACCCCAATCGGAGTGGCGCAGCGAAAGCTGCCCGTTCTGCCGCCAAAGCCCGTTGCAGCCATGCATCGCCACAACGGCCGGAAAAGGACCGGTCCCGGCGGGAATATACAGCACGGCTTCGAGCGTGACGGTGTCGCCCGGCAGGCGCACGCGCTCATAGCCGCCGGCCCAGGCGGCGGTGGCCCAGGCGGCGGTGGCCAGGGTGCAGGCAAGGCTGAGCAAGGCTGCGCCGAGACGCATAAGACTGGACATGGCGGGCCGCGACGTTAACACCAGATGGGACTATCTCGACAATCCGCTTCACAATCAATGGCTTCTGCGAAATCAAGATGAACATCAGTAATCGAATGCCACCTCTCGGCCCTGAAGCATCGGTCGATTACGGCCATGGCGACTTCCGTGTCGTGCGTCCGGGCGCTTTCGTGCGCTGCGCCATCACCGGCGCCGCGATCCGTCTCGACGACCTGCGCTACTGGTCTGTCGAATGGCAGGAGGCCTATGCCTCGCCGGAAGCGGTGCTGACACGGCTAAAGCGCGCCGGCCGCGCCTGAGCTGCGCGGCAAGACGCGCTCGATCAGCGCATCGAGAGGCGCCGGCGTGACGACCTGCAGCGCGACCGGCACCACCACCAGCCGGTGGCGCGCCGCCTCAGGCCAGAGCGACGCCAGCTTGGTCATGTCCTTCTCGGTCGTCGCGATCAGGCAGTCCTTCTCTTCAGCCAGAGCGGAGAGGGCGGCGACATCGGCAGCCGAATAGGCGTGATGATCGGGAAAGGCTCGCTCAGCCACGAGCACGGCGCCGAGAGCCCTCAAGGTCTCGCTGAACTTGGCCGGTCGGCCGATCCCCGCGACCGCGATGACGCGCTGGCCCGGGAGGGCCTGCGCCTCCGGCAGCGGCGCCAGCCTGGCCTCCACCACGGCAACACCCTGAGCCGCGGCAATCTCGGCAATGCTGCGTCCTTGCGCACCCTCGCCGATGATGATGACCGCCTGCACAAGGCGCAGCTGCGCCATCAGCGGCGCCCGCAGCGGCCCGGCGGGGAGGCAGAGCCCATTGCCGATGCCCGCCGCCGCATCGACCACCGCCACGCTCAGCTGCTTCTCCAGCCCCGGATTTTGCAGCCCGTCATCCATGATGATCAGGCTCGCGCCGGCCGAGACAGCCAGCCGCGCGCCGGCGGCGCGGTCGCGCGAGACGATTGTCGGCGCCATCCGCGCCAGCAGCAGCGCCTCATCGCCGACATCATCAGGCTTGTGCTGTGACAGCTCCACCTGCACGGGGCCTGCGAGCCTGCCGCCATAGCCGCGCGTCAGCAGCACCGGCTTTTCGCCGCGGTGTTGCATCATGGCTGCCAGCGCCAGCACGGTCGGCGTCTTGCCGGCTCCGCCAGCGATAAAGTTGCCGACGCAGATCACGGGAACAGAGGCGCGCTCGCCCTTGCGCTGCATGCGCTGCAAGGTCAGGGCGCCATAGAGCCAGCCGAGGGGGCTCAGCAGCAGCGCCAGCCAGTTGGGCTGCGTCCGCCACCAGAAGCCGGGGGCTCGCATCAGGGCGCTGTCTCGCGCTGCCCCAGCGCCACGCGCATCAGCAGCGGCTCAATGGCCTGCATCGTCCGGTTCAGCGCGCCACCGAGCTGGGCGCTGGTCTGGGCCGCAGCCCGCGCCGCAATACGGGCGGCTGCGGGATTGCTGAGCCAATGGTGGAGCGCTGCGACCAGCGCCTGTGCATCGGCAACCTCGCGGGAGCCGCCATCGCGGTCGAAGGCGTTGAAGACCTCGGTGAAGTTCTTGATGTAGGGCCCATGTAGCAGGGCACAGCCGAGCTTGGCGGGCTCGATCGGGTTATGCCCGCCGACGGGGACCAGCGAGCCACCGAGAAACGCCACCTGCGACAGGCGGAAAAACAGGCCCAGCTCCCCAACCGTATCGGCGATGTAAAGCTCGTCATCGCGTTCCGGCGAATGTCCGAGCGAGCGCTGAGCGAAGGATAGCCTGTTGGCTGCCGCCAGCGCCGCGACATCCGCGCCGCGTTGGGGATGGCGCGGCGCGATGATGGTCAGGAGTTCCGGCAGATGCGTCCGCAGCCCGAGATGGGCCGAGAGGATCATCTCTTCCTCGCCCGGATGCGTGCTCGCTGCGATCCAGACCGGCCGCCCTGTGGTCAGCCCGTCGAGAATGGCCAGGGTATTGGCGTCGGCCGGGGGCGCCGGCACATCGAATTTCAGATTGCCAGCAATGCTGACGCGCGGTGCGCCGAGCTGCGCCAGCCGCTCGCCATCGCCCTGCGACTGCGCCAGGCAGCTATCGAAGCAGGACAGCAGGAAGCGCGAGGTGCGCGGCGCCTTGTACCAGCGCTGGAAAGAGCGCTCCGACATCCGACCATTGACCAGCACCAGCGGAATCTCGCGTCGCTTGGCCTCCAGCACCAGATTGGGCCAGATCTCGGATTCGCAGACCAGACCGAGCGCTGGGCGCCAATGATCGAGGAAACGCCGCATATAGCGCGGCACGTCGAGCGGCAGATATTGGTGGATTACGCCAGCCGGGAGGCGGGCCGCCAGCAGCTTCGCCGAGGTAACCGTCCCGGACGTCACCAGCACGGCCAGCCCACGCTGGCGCAGGCGCTCGACCAGCGGCAACAGGGTGACGGTCTCGCCGACGCTGGCGCCATGCAGCCAGACCAGCGTCTTGTCCGGTCGCTTGACGCCGGCATGACCGCGCCGCTCGCCCAGCCGCGTGGGATCTTCCTTGCCGCGTCGCCGCCGCCACAGCAGCAGCCCTGCGGCCGCGGGCTCGAGCAGGGCCGTGAGGGTGCGGTAGCTTTGCAGGATGGGTCCCTTGCCGATCATGCGGCAGGCCCGGTCTTCGAGGCGTTGGCGGCATCGCGCAGGCCGGCGCCGGGGTCCCGCGCGCCGACGATCTCGTAGGCGCGCGCATGCACCCGGTCCAATCCCTCCTGCACCGCCAGCCGGGCCGCCTCGCAGGCCGCCTCATCGGCATGACGATCGACGCGGATCCCCTCGCCGACGACGATGGCGCCCCGCCCGAAAGGCAGGCCGATCGAGGCGCGGTCCCAGCTGTTGAAGTCGATGCGGCGGCTCGTCACCACCGCGATCGGGTGGATCGGCCTGCCTGATGCCCGGGCGAGCTGCACGATGCCGGGTCCGACGACGCGGGCGCGCTTGGGAATATCGGCTGTGAGCACCATCGTTTCGCCGCCCGCCAGCCGGCGCACCATCGCCAGGAACGCGCTGGCGCCACCCTTTTCCCGGATCTTCTTGCCGAGCGCTCCGGAGCCGCGGATCGCGCCAATGCCCATTTCGCGCAGCGCCACCGCGTTGAAGCCGCCATCGCCATGGCGCGAGACGAGCGAGCAGGCCGGCATCCAGTCCGGCCGCGCAAACGGGATCATGATGTGCTGACCATGCCACATCGCGATGATCAGCGGCAGGTCCGGCCTGACCTGCTCATAGATATCCGCCGGCTCGACGACGAGCCGGTTGGTGCGGCGCACGAGCTTGAGATACCCGGCCAGCAGGCGGCCGAGCGTCTCTTGCGCGATACGCGTCTTGAGGAGGGAAAAACCCATCTTCCGAAACTGAACCGATCTTCTCTCTGCCGCAGCTGATCTGTGCGGCTGTCACCCCGGCCGGATCAGGCCTGGGCGGGTTCCGGATCGAGCAGGCGATGCAGGTGGACGATGAAATAGCGCGTCTGCGCCTGATCGACAGTGGCCTGAGCCTTCGCCTTCCAGGCGACATGGGCGGCCGCATAGTTCGGGAAGACACCGACCATGTCGACCTTGGTGAGATCCTTGAACGTCACCCCGTCGAGCGAGCTCAGCTCGCCGCCTATCACGAGGTGGAGAAGCTGTTTCTGGTCCGTTTCCATACGATCATACCCTCCAGCCCGACCGAGCCGCCTGTGCAGTGCGGCATCAGATAAGCCATCCGCGCCGCCGGTGCGAGTGCAGAACGCGCGGTCGGCGCGTTTTCCACGAAATGACGTGTCCTAAGGTCAGCGCCGCTGCGTTTGCGCCGCGCGAACTCGACGCATGGCCTGCAACAGGGGCTGGCTGAGCCCGCCTGTGCTGGCGACCAGCATGCCATGGACCGGCTGCTTGCGATTGTAGATCGCGGGCATGCCATCGCCAGCGGTCAGCAGCCCCCCGGCCTCGCTGAGGATCAGATCGGCGGCGGCGATATCCCAGTCCCGCGCATCGGGCGAGACCAGCCCGGCATCGATCGTCCGGTCGGCCACGCGCGCCAGCCTGAGCGCCAGGGAAGGGATCTTGTCGGCGGCGGTGAAGGGCTCGAACCGCGCCAGCGCGTCCAGCATCGGCACCGGCCCGGCAATGCGCGCTTCCGCCAGCGTCGTCACGGCTGAAGCCGTGATCGGCTGCTCGTTGCGCAAGGCGCCACCCCCGAGCCTGGCCGTGTAGGTGGCGTGGCTGGCGGGCGCGTGGACGATGCCGAGCACAGGCCGCCCTTCATCGAGCAGCGCGACACAGACTGCCCAATCGGGCGAGCCGCCCATATAGGCGCGCGTGCCATCGATGGGATCGACCACCCAGACGAAGCGCCGCGAGAGCCGCAATTCGTCATCGGCCGTCTCCTCCGACAGCCACGCCGCTTCCGGCAGCAGCGCCGACAGCTTGATCCGCAGAAAGGTGTCCACGCCGATATCGGCTTCGGTCACGGGCGAGCCGCCACTCTTCGACCAGGTCCGGGCGGCCGTCTTCTCTCCGGGCCGGAAGAGATCGAGCGCGATGCCGCCGGCCTCGATACAGGTCTCGCGGATCGCCGGCATCAAATCCGGCGCGATAGCCAAGGGCTGCGTTGTCATGATGCCTCCGTATCGGCTGGCAATGCCGCGCATTCAAGGGCAAATGCGCCCGCGGCTCGAAAGATTCCGTCAAGCATCAAGCATGAAACAGGCCATCGAAAGGCCGAAGCAGGCCCAATCACAGACCTTTAACCCAACCTTTTAAGCGCTCGGACACGGCTGGGACGCAGTCTCACCTGGCAAGCACGAGAGCCCCGGACTTCACAGAGGGCTCCGATGCAGCAGGGACAAGAGAGGCGTTATAACCGATGGCCAGCGTCACGCCGGCTGCCGGAGAGATCAGTCACAGGCTCGATCTCTCCGGCTGCCCGACACACACCGACCTTCCTCTCACCGCCACGCCCGGCCCCCAGGAAAGGCCGCGCGTCGAGCGTATCGGCTCCGTTCGTATCCTGCGCCCCGGCGCAGGTTGGCGCGGTGTCGCGCTGCGCCTCGCCACCGATCGTGGTGAGGAGAGCGAGGAGCGTTTCGAACTCACGCTGAACGAGGGCAATGGGCGTTCCGTCACCATCGCCTGCGTCGAGCAGGATGACGCGGTGGCGCTCTGGCGCGATTGCGGCCGGGCAACCGGCCTGCCACTCCTGCTGGAGACGCCCGAGGGCGTGGTCTCCGAACCGTTCCCGCAGATCGGCCGCCTTGCGCTGGGGCCGACCCGCCTTCGTCGGCGCTACGCCGTCCTCAACGGCCGGCGTCCGCGGTTCCTGATGCGTCGCAAGACAGGGCAACTGGCCGAGCGGCCGGTTTTTGTCCAGGGCGAGCGCCTGACGGACTAGATCGATGACGCTCTAGAAGCCGAACCGGACCAGCGCATCCAGAGCGAGGCCTGCCGTCAAAAGCAGGCCCGCAGGCCAGTTCGAGCGGAACAGGCGCAGCGCCATCATCGGCGTGACGTTCCTGATCCGCGAGACCTGCCAGCCGAGATGGCCGGCAAAGGCCAAAAGGCCGAGCCAGGCGAAAGCCCCGCCACCGGCCAGCCAGATGGCCATCGCGATCAGCAGCACGCAGAGCAGGAAGCAGCCGCCGATGGCAGCCTGGGCATGCCGGCCGAAATAGCGCGCGCTCGACTTGATGCCGGCAATGACATCGTCCTCGATATCCTGCAGCGCATAGATCGTGTCGTAGCCGATGGTCCAGACTACGGCGGCGGCATAGAGCAGGTAGGCTGGCGGATCGAGCCGGCCGAACACTGCGCTCCAACCCACCAGCGCGCCCCAGGAAAAGGCGAGCCCCAGCACGAATTGCGGCATCTGCGTGATGCGCTTCATGAACGGGTAGATCGCGACGATCGCCAGCGAGCCGATGCCGAGCCAGACGGTGAACCGGTTGAACTGCAGCAGCACCAGCAAACCGACCAAAGACAGCCCGACCATGAAGACAGCCGCCGCCTTGGCCGAGATCTGGCCCGACGGCAGGGGTCGCCCGCGCGTGCGTGCCACCTGCGCATCAAGCTTGCGGTCGATGATGTCGTTGAAGGTGGAGCCGGCGGCGCGCATCACCACCGCCCCGATCAGGAAGAGCAGGCAGTGCCAAATATTGGGAAAAGCCCGCTGGTCCGCAATCGCAGCCAGGCTTGCCGCCCACCAGCAGGGCAGCAGCAGAAGTTGCCAGCCGATCGGCCGTTCGATTCGCGCGAGCTTGAGATAAGGCCGCAGGCGCCGCGGCGCGCGGGTATCGACCCAATGCCCTGCAAGCGCATCAGGTAATGGCGCATCGGAAACAGGCGCGTCCGGAGCTTGGATCGTCATCGACGCTCCGTCTTAGAGCGCGCCCTGCGGGATCCGGATGCCGCCGCCGGTGATCGCGTCGCCGCCGCCGAACGGGTTGGCGCCCTGCGCCTGCTGCTGCGCCCGCTTCTGCATCGCGGCCTGCTGCTTCACAGCGTTGCAGGCCTGCGTCCGGATGCCGGCCGCCTTGTCATTATCCGCCTTCAACCCGTCCACAAAGTTCTGCGGGATCTGGCACCAATCCATATTCGCGGTGGCGAATTTCACAGCGGCGCTGCCATTGCTGACGAGCGAGCTCAGCGTGCTGCAGGCTTCCTGCGGGGTCAGCTTGCGCTTCGACTTCTGCGAGCTGTTCAGCTTAGCCACGATCGCCTGGCGCTGGGTCAGGAGCTTCTGGATCTGCTCGCAGCCGGACGCCTGGGCGAAAGCCGCCTCCGGCTCGGCCGAGAACGCTGCAGCAAGCCCAAGCATCGCAAACGCCTTCAGGGCCGAATTGCGCTGAAACGTCTTCTTGCCACCCATGGATCCTGCTCCGGCTGTTCTGGTTCGGGGCGTGTGCCGATTGGCGGTACTCTTGGCCGCCTCGCCGTGATAGCGCCAAATACATCGACGCGTCCATGGGCGGTTAACCAGTGAATGTGGCGGTTTTTGCGTCGCGGCCGCACCGGGCGATGAGCAGAGCTGCAGCGAAGGAGTGCCCGAACCATGGCGTCAGCCGACAATACAGCCCCGG
Source organism: uncultured Alphaproteobacteria bacterium (assembly GCA_963759925.1). Lineage (GTDB taxonomy): Bacteria > Pseudomonadota > Alphaproteobacteria > Rhizobiales > Beijerinckiaceae > Allobosea. Next base: position 213,614 of record CAVXBE010000009.1, on the reverse strand, counting down.
ATTTCGCGCGTTACAGGCTGTTTCTGGCGCATGATCTGGTTGCGGATGGGCGCCTGCCGCTCGATCGTGAGCAGGCAAATTATCTGCTGAATGTCCTCAGATTCAAAACCGGCGATTCAGTTCTGGTGTTCAACGGCCGCGATGGCGAGTGGCTCGCGACTGTCACGGGGGAGGGGCGCAAGCAGGCCAGCCTCACCCTGACGCGGCAGGTCAAGCCGCAACCTGCCGCCCCTGATCTGGTTTATCTCTTCGCCCCGCTGAAACATGCGCGGCTCGATTACCTCGCCCAGAAGGCGGTCGAGATGGGCGCAGGCGTGCTGCAGCCGGTGCTGACGCGGCGCACCCAGGTGTCGCGGCTGAACCTCGACCGGCTGCGCGCCAATGCCGTCGAGGCAGCCGAGCAATGCGGTATCCTCACCCTGCCGGACATTCGCCCCGAGGCTGCGCTCGAAGCGGCGCTTGCCGCGCTGGAGCCGGAGCGCCTGCTGGTCTTCTGCGATGAAGGCGCGCCCCAGCAAGCGCCGGTCGCAGCCCTGCACAGCCGCAAGCCAAGCCCGCTCGCCGTGCTGATCGGCCCAGAGGGCGGTTTCGACGCGGCCGAGCGGGAGCTCATACTGGCGCGGCCGCATACACTGCAGATTTCGCTCGGTCCCCGCATCCTGCGCGCCGATACGGCGGCTGTGGCGGCGCTAGCGCTGGTGCAGGCCGTGCTCGGGGACTGGCCGCGCTGAAGCGCTGATCGGCGCCCGCTCCCGCCCGCGCGCCTTGCGTCCACGCCAACAGGGCCCTTGCACCAACGCGGGGGCCGGGTCGTTGTCGAAGCCTCACGCCTCGCCTATGTCTGGCGCTCCTGCCCGCCTGCACCGCGCATCGCCGCGTGGCTGGTGGCGCGCTGTCTCAACTGCTGCCGGAGCGCCTATGGCTCGCGACGTGTCCGATTCGACTCCGGTCGGTTCCAAGGCCGAACTGATCAGCTGGATTGCCGCCGGCGAAAAGCCGGCCACAGCCTTCAGGCTCGGCACCGAACATGAGAAATTCCCGTTCTACACGAGCGATCTCTCGCCCGTTCCCTATGAGGGCAAGGACGGCAAGGGCGGCATCCGCCATCTGCTGGAAGGCATGCAGCAACGGCTCGGCTGGGAGCCGATCATCGACGCCGGCCACATTATTGGCCTGGCCGGTCCCGATGGCGGCGGCGCCATCTCGCTGGAGCCCGGCGGGCAGTTCGAACTATCGGGCGCGCCGGTCGAGACGCTGCACGAAACGGCGGCCGAGCTGGCGGGCCACCTCGCCGATGCCAAGGCTGTCGCGGCTCCCCACGACATCGCCTTCCTGTCGCTCGGCCATTCGCCGCTCTGGACCCGCGCACAGACGCCCGTGATGCCCAAGGGGCGCTACAAGATCATGGCGAACTACATGCCGAAGGTCGGCTCGCGCGGCCTCGACATGATGTTCCGCACCTGCACCGTGCAGGTGAACCTCGATTTCGCCACCGAAGCCGACATGGTGAGGAAGCTGCGGGTCTCGCTGGCCCTGCAGCCCCTGGCCACCGCGCTGTTTGCCACATCGCCCTTCACCGAGGGCAAGCTGAACGGCTTCCAGTCGATGCGCTCGGAAATCTGGCGCGATACCGACAAGGCCCGCTCCGGCATGCTCGCCTTCGCCTTCGACGAGGGCATGTCCTATGAGGGCTATGTCGACTGGGCCCTCGATGTGCCGATGTATTTCGTCAAGCGCGGCGACACCTATCACGACGTGGCCGGCGCCTCCTTCCGCGATCTCCTGGCCGGCAAGCTGCCGCAGCTGCCAGGCGAATTCGCGACCATGTCGGATTGGGCCAACCACCTCTCGACGATGTTCCCGGAGGTGCGCCTGAAGCGCTTTCTCGAAATGCGCGGTGCCGATGCCGGCCCGCCCGAAATGCTCAACGCCCTGCCGGCTTTCTGGACCGGGCTGTTCTATGATCAGTCGGCCCTCGATGGCGCCTGGGATCTGGTGAAGGGCTGGAGCAGTGCCGAGCGCCAGGCGCTGCGCGATGCGGTGCCTGCCCAGGGGCTTGAGGCCACTATTGCCGGCCGCAAGCTCGGTGATCTCGGCCGCGATGTCCTGGCCCTGTCGCGCGCCGGGCTGAAGAACCGCGCCCGCCTCAACCCGCATGGCGAAGACGAGGCCGTGTTCCTGTCCCCGCTGGATGGCATTCTCGAACGCAACCGCACCATGGCGCAGGATCTGGCGGCGCGCTTCCAGGGTCCCTGGCAGGAGCGGGTGCAGCCGGTCTTCGAGGAACTCGCGATCTGAACAATGCGACCGATCCCGCAAAGGATTCGGTCGCCCTGGCAGCGTTTCGGTCAGGACTGGCGGGCGCATTCGCCGGAATTGGATGAGCGAATTAAGGATTTGGCGCGATTTGCGCGCCTACCTTACGCCCCATGAAGCCGCTTTGCGCCCTTATCAAGTGCTTTGCCGCCAACCAGCGCGGCGCGACGATGATCGAGTATGGCTTCATCGCCACCCTCGTCTCGATCGGCATCATCGCGTCCGTCACCCTGATCGGGCAGCAGGTCAGGGCCTTCTTCGAGGCCGTCGCCGCCGGTTTCAAGATCTGAAACTGCCGGCGTTACTCCGCCGCCGTCTTGAAGCTCGCCAGATTGTCCAGGCTCTGGATGATGTGCTCCGCCAGCGCATTCGACAGCAGCGAGGGGTCGAACCGTGTGCGCAGCAGCCCGATCTTGCAGGAGGGCAGCGTCGCAAACCCCTCCGACGGACCAAGAATCCGCATACCGGGCCTGACAGCACTTTCGGGCAGGACCGACACCGCGAGCCCCGCGACAACGGCCGCGCCGACAGCCGTCGAGTTCCAGCTGGCGTAGAGCACGCGGAAACGCCGTCCCTTGTGCTCCAGCGCCTCCACTGCAGCCTGGCGCCAATTGCAGGTCGGCCGGCCCAGCGCCAGCGGCAGCGGGTCCTCCTCATGCACAGCATGGCGCGCTGACGTCACCCAGAGCAGCGGCTCGATGCGGATGATTTCGCCCTGTCCGCGGCTCTCGACATGGGTGATGATGGCGAGGTCGATGTCGCCGGTGGCGATCCGCTCGGCCAGCATCGGCGTCGGCTCGCAAACCACCGTCACCTCGGCCCGCGGATTGGAGCGGGCGAAGCGGGCCAGGATCTCGGGCAGATAGCGGTCGGCATAATCATCGGGCACACCGAGCCTGATCCGACCCTTGAGATCGGCATCGGCGAAGCTTGCCACGCATTCAAGGTTCAGGCGCACGATGCGGCGGGCATAATCGAGCAGACGCTCGCCATCCTCGGTCAGCTTGGCATGGCGCCCGTCGCGGCCAAACAGTGGCCGCCCGACCCGCTCCTCGAGCCGCTTCATCTGCATCGAAACCGCCGACTGCGTCTTGAAGACGATCTCTGCCGCACGCGTGAACGAGCCCGTATCGGCAATCGCCACGAAGGTCTTGAGCTGGTCGGCGTCGAGCACATGCGCCATGCGGCACCCCAAACGGTTCATCAATATCCGTGCTGTCAAATATCATAACCATTCGTTTGGCTGATGACCAGCCGAAAGCTAGGATTTCTGCACTGTCACGACCTGTCCCGCCAATTTGCGAGGAATAGCGTCCGCTACGACGGGTTTAAGGCGCTCAGGCTCTTGCAGGGCCTGTGCCGCAAGCCCGCCCGAGCTGGCGCCATCCCGCAAGGCGTGATCGTGCCGCGGCATCACTGTCTGACCCGAAGGAGGCTGTCATGTTCTCCATGACCTTTGCTGCAAAGTTGCTTGTTTCCGTCACTGCGGGCCTCGCCCGTTTTGCGACGTTTGGCGCTGCTGGCGTCACGCAACTGGTCAAGTCAGTGGCGCACCGACGCGAAATGCACCTGCTCTCCGAGATGGATGAGCGCTCATTGAAAGATATCGGCCTGATCCGCTCGGATGTATCGGGCGCCCTGGCGACATCCTGGCTGCGCGATCCCACCGCAGTTCTGGCGGCGCGGGCCTGCGAGCGCACGAGCATCGCAGCCGACAGGCGGGAGCAGGCCTCCCATCAAGCCGCCGGCGCCGCAGCCATGACCCGGATGAGCGCCAGCCCATCCGAAGCCGAGATCGCGTGCTGTGCCTGACCCCTTGGGGCAGCACGTTCCTGAGGGCGGGAGCTTATGGCTTCCGCCCTTTTTTATGGGCGCTGTCGCAGTGCGGCGACGCAGGTCTCAGCGGCGCTGCTGGCCGCCCATCATCGTGTCGAAAATCTCCTTCAGCGCATTCTGGTGCTGATCCTGCACCTGACGCCCATGCTCAAACATCTGGTTGAGGGCGTCGAGCCCGATCGCGCCGGGGCCGGCCGGAGCTGAATCCGTCTCCTGCGCTTGCGGCTCAGCGCGCGGGGCTTCCTGCGGCTGTTGCGTCGCGGCGCCGGCACCTGGCTGTGCGCCACCCATCATGCCGGAAAGGATCTGCCCCAGCATGCCGCCGAAGGGATCGGCGCCCATCGGCCCGGTTGTCGAGCCTGGCTGAGCCTGGGTCGGCTGGCGTGGAGGCTGGCCGGCATTGCCGAAAAAGCCGCCCAGAATCGCGTCCAGCGGGTTGACCGGGCTGGCCTGATCTCGGGGCTGCGTCGCCGCTTTGCCGCTCATCATCTCCGCGAACTGACCGAAAATCCCATCCAGTCCGCGGTTAGAGGCTGATTTCGACAGCCCGCCCATCACCATGGAGGCAATGATCGGCAGCATCTGCTTGAGAATGGCCTGGCCGACCCCAGTCGTCGCCGCAGCCTGGGCCGCCACGGCGCTGCTGACTTCCTTGGAGCCGAACAGCTGGTTCAGCACTGTATTGCCCATCGCCTGGGCATGGTCCGGGATGCCGTCGCCATTAGCGTCGAACATTTGGGCATAAGGGTTGGCCGCCATCATCTGGGCCAGGCTGCCAAAAGCGTAGGGGTCCTGCGTCTGCCGCTGAAGCCCCATTGAGAACGCTGGCAGCAGCGCCTCGATGGCAGCCTGCGTCTGCTGCTGGCTCAGCCCATATTGCCGCGCGAGATTCTGCATGGCCTGGCCATTCTGCGCCTGCTGCATGATGTCGAACAGGGTCATCATGGCGTTTCTCCGGCTGTTGCGCGGTCTGTTGCCGCTGGTCCCTGGACGATAGAGCATGATGCCGAAAAGTGGGAACCGGTTTTCGGGCCACATCATGCGGCCAATGGACGGGCTTCGCATGATGCCGAAAAGTGGGAACCGGTTTTCGGGCCACATCATGCGGCCAATGGACGGGCTTCGCATGATGCCGAAAAGTGGGAACCGGTTTTCGGGCTGTGCTGTCGCAGCCGACACCAGCCCTCATCCTGAGGAGCGCCGAAGGCGCGTCTCGAAGGATGCTCCAGCTCGCGCGGGAGCCTCCTCGAGCATCCTTCGAGACGGCCCTGCGGGCCTCCTCAGGATGAGGGCTGAGGGGAGGGCGATGGCCACGACTCTCGTCCTTGCGAGCGTAGCGAAGCAATCCAGCGCTTGGAGCGCGACCGCCCCTGGATGGCTTCGTCGCTCATGCTCCTCGCAAGGACGGATTGGAGCATCAATTCCTCCTCCCTTGCCCGCATCCTGCGAGGAGGTGTCGCCAGTATCAGCCCGCTTCGACAGGCGCCGACAACGGGGTCAGTGCGACTGCGTCGCTCTGCGCCTGTCTCTCCAGTCGGCTGATGCCGCGATAGGCGTAGACCAGCGCCACGACGCCGAAGATTACGGCCCCTGCGGCCGATCCCAGCAAGGCGCCCTTGGGGCCGCCATAGGCGGCGCCGAGAAAGCCGAGCGGCATGGTGCCGAGCGTCGCGCGACCCCAGCTGAACACAGTCGACATGATCGGCATGCCCAGATTGTTGAACGCCGCATTGGCCACGAAGAGCAGCCCGACGAAGACCCACATCGGGCCGGCGAGCAGGCAGAAGAAACGCACCAGCTCGGCCGTGAGCCCGGTCGCGCCAAAGGCCAGCACGATCGGCTCGCGCAGCAGCACCAGCACGAGCCAGGCCGCCACGACGCAGCCAATCGCGAAGGTGGCGGAGTCGGTCAGGCCGCGCCGCATCCTGTCGAAGCGCCCGGCTCCCCAGTTCTGCCCGAGGATCGGCCCGACTGCGCCCGATAGGGCAAACAGCACACCGAACGCCACCGGCACCAGCCGGTCCATGATCGCCATCGCCGCCATGGCTGCATCGCCGAAACGCGCCATGACACTGGCGAAGACCGCATTGGCGACGGGCGTCGAGAGGTTGGTCAGAATAGCCGGCGCAGCAATTGCCATCGCCGCCGGCAGATCCGCCGAGAAGGTGCTCCATCGCGGCCGCGCCACCATGCGGTGGATCGTCACCGCGCCATGGAAACCGACAGCGGCGATGATCACCCGCGACACGACGATGGCCCATGCGGCGCCGTCGGGTCCAAGGCCGAAGCCGAAGATGAACAGCGGATCGAGCCCGGCTGTCGCCAGCCCGCCACCCAGTGTCACGAACATGGCGCGCCTGGCATCGCCGACAGCGCGCAAGATGCCGGAAAAGCCCATGCCAAGCGCCATCAGCACATTGGAAGGCAGCACGATCGTCAGGAACGAGAGCGCCACCGCATAGGATTCGTCATGCGCGCCCAGCAGCCGCAGCAGCCAGGGCAGCAGCGGCAGGGCGATGATCGACAGCGCGATGGCGGATATCGCCATCAGCGCCATGGTGGAGCCGGCGATGCGGCGGGCGCCATCGCGGTCATTGCTGCCGAGCCGCCGTGCCGTTAGCGCCGTCGCCGCGATCATCAAACCGATATTGATGGAAATCATCAGGAACAGCACGATCGTCGCGAAGCCGACGCCGGCTGTCGCCTCAGGCCGCCCAAGCCAGGAGACGTATAGCAGCGACAGGAGATCGACGAGGAAGATCGCCATCAGCCCGATCGACCCCGTCGCGGTCATCACCGCGACATGGCGCATGGTCGAGCCGGTGACGAAGACCGCCTGAGTGGCGCTGGCGGGGGCGCTCACCGTTCCGGCTCGCCGACACCACCGACCGCGACATCCGCGCCGCCCAGCACCGTCTCGGTCTCGGCCGTCAGCGCCTTAGACTTGGCCTTCGGCTTCACCAGCGGCTCCGGCGTCACACGCGGCACCTTGGTCAGCGCTGCGCTGATGCCTTCCGTGAACTGGATTTCCATGCGCTGCTGGTCGCGCTCGCGCACATGGTCGATGATCAGGCTGGCTTCATCGTAAGTCAGCCCCAGCCCCTCCAGCGTCACCCGGCCAAAGCCCAGCGCCGATTCGAAGGTCTCGCGCATCTGGTAGTCCACCTCCGCCTTCATCAGCTCGATGGCGTGGATGCGGTCATAGGCGCGGGCATGGATGCGGGCGGAGGGGAATTCCGATTTGGCGATCTCGGCGATACGCAAGGCAGCGGCCCGGTCGTCGACGCAGATGCAGATCACGCGGGCCTTGCCGGCGCCCGACGCCTTCAGCACGTCGAGCCGCGTCCCGTCGCCATAATACACCTTGAAGCCGAACTTGCCCGCAGCGCGGATGCGCTCGACATCGGCATCGATGACGGTGACGTCGATATGCTGCAGCAGCAGCGCCTGGGTGACGATCTGGCCGAAACGGCCGAAGCCGATCACCACTACGGAGGCCGCACCCGCGCCGTCGAAATCCTCCTGCATCGTCTCGGTCGTCGCCCGCGACAGCAGGAAACTGTCGATCAGCTTGGCGAGCACCGGGCCGAGCAGCATCGACAATGCAGCCAGCGCCGTGGCGATGGCGCCCTGCTGGTCGTTGAGCAGCCCGAGCGAGACGCCGAGCGGCAACAGCACGAAGGCGAATTCGCCAGCCGGCGAGAGCAGGGCGCCAGCGCGCACCGCCTCGGTCATCGAGGAGCAGGAGGCGCGCAGGATCGAGGCGGCGATGGCGATCTTCGCCAGCACCAGCAAGCGGCGCGAGGATGGCGAGCAGCACAGCGTTCTCAAGCACCAGCGCCAGATCGAGCGACATGCCGACCGCCATGAAGAACAGGCCGAGCAGCACGCCGCGGAACGGCTCGATATCGGCTTCCAGCTCATGGCGGAAATGCGATTCGGCCAGCAGCACGCCGGCCAGGAAGGCGCCCATCGCCATCGACAGCCCGACATGCTCCATCAGCAGCGCGGCGCCGAGCACGATCAGCAGCGCCGCAGCCGTCATCACCTCCTTGGCGCCGGTCTTGGCGAGGATGCGGAAGAACGGGTTCAGCGCATAGCGCCCGGCCAGCACGATGGCGGCAACCGCAGCTGCAGCCAGTCCCAGCGCCGCCATAGCCTTGCCCGGCCCGCCACTCGCTCCGCTGGTGGTCGCCAGAAGCGGCAGCAGGGCAAGCGCGGGCGCAATCGACATGTCCTGGAACAGCAGGATCGAGAAGGTGCGCCGGCCATAGGGCTGCTGCCATCGCCGCGCTCTTCCAGCATTGCAGCGCGATCGAGGTCGCCGACAGCGCCAGTGCAAGCCCGATCGCGACCGAACCGCCGACGCTGAAGCCGAAGCCCCAGGCGACGGCGCCGATCAAGCCGGCGCTCAGCGTCATCTGCGGCGAGGCCGGCACCGAGAATATCCTTGCGCATCGAATAGAGCCGCGACGGCTGCAATTCGAGCCCGACCAGGAAGAGCAGCAGCACGACGCCGATTTCGGCGGTGCCGCGGATCGTGTCGGGGTCCTTGATCACCTCCAGCACCGAGGGGCCGATGACGATGCCGGCCGCGAGATAGCCCAGCACCGCCGATTGCCCGAGCCGCCTAAACAGCGGAACGGCCAGCACCGCCCCGGCACAGAAGGTCAGGATCGGTGGCAGGAACTCGTGTGGGAAGCGTCGGCCATGGCTGCTCGAAATCCGGGAGGGACAGGGATCGCGCGGCTGCCCGAGGCCGGCGGAGAGCGCAACCTAGGATGTTGCAGCGCAATTTTCGAGGGCACATCTGCAAGAGCCCGTCTGCAACAGCGTGCATGCGGGAAACGGGAGCGCGGCCTTCCTTGACATCGCCGGCTTCACGCCGAAAGAAGACGCATCAGCTTAAGGATCCTGTCTCCCGCGTGACCAAGCCGCCGCTCGACATCCTGCTCTGCGCGCCGCGCGGTTTCTGCGCCGGTGTCGTGCGCGCCATCGATGCGGTCGAGAAGGCGCTGAGCCTGCATGGCGCGCCGGTCTATGTGCGCCACGAGATCGTCCACAACAAATACGTGGTCGAATCGCTGAAGCGGAAGGGCGCGGTCTTCGTCGCCGAACTGTCGCGAGGTGCCGGATGCGACGCGGCCGGTGATCTTCTCGGCGCATGGCGTGCCGAAATCGGTGCCGGCCGAGGCGCAGGCACCGCAACCTCTTCGCCATCGACGCCACCTGTCCGCTGGTCACCAAGGTGCATCGCGAGGCCGAGGTCCATCACAAGCGCGGCCGGCACATCCTGCTCGTCGGCCATGCCGGCCATCCCGAGGTCATCGGCACCATGGGCCAGTTGCCGGAGGGCGCGATCACGCTGATCGAGACCCTGGCCGATGTCGCGGCGCTCGCGCCGCCGGACGAGCCAGCCGCTCGCCTTCGTCACGCAGACGACGCTGTCGGTCGACGACACCCGCGAGATCGTCGAGGCGCTGCAGGCGCGCTTTCCGGCGCTGATCGGCCCGCACAAGGAAGACATCTGCTACGCCACGACCAACCGGCAGGAAGCGGTGAAGCGCGTCGCGCCGAAGGTCGATGCGATGATCGTCGTCGGCTCGCCCAACTCGTCCAACTCGCAGCGCCTGCGCGAGGTCGCCGAGCGCGCCGGCTGCCCGGTGTCGCGGCTGGTGCTGCGGACCGACGAGATCGACTGGGCGGTGTTCGGCGGCATCCGCCGCGCTCGGCATCACGGCGGGCGCGAGCGCGCCCGAGGTGCTGGTCGAGGAGATCATCGACGCCTTCGCCGAACGCTATGAGGTCCGGGTCGAGACCGTGACGACGGCCGACGAGAGCGTCTTCTTTCCGCTGCCGCGCGAATTGCGGGGCGAGCCGCAGCCCGCCCCGGCGCAATAGCGCCAGCGAAAAGGCACGGATCTTGGCCGTCTACACTGAAGTTCCCGACGATGAGCTGGCCGCCTTCGTGGCGCGCTACGACATTGGCGAGTTGCTCGCCGTCAAAGGCATCGCCGAGGGTGTCTCCAACTCGAACTTCCTGCTCCACACCACGCAAGGCCTTCTACATCCTGACGCTCTACGAGAAGCGGACAGAGGAGCAGGATCTGCCGTTCTTCATCGCGCTGATGGAGCATCTGGCCGAGCGCGGGCTGACCTGCCCGCAGCCGGTGCGAATGCGCGACGGCGTCAGCCGTCAGCCGCCTCGCAGGCCGCCCGGCCGCGATCGTCACCTTTCTGGACGGGCTTTCGGTGCGCCGTCCCAACGCCACCCATTGCGCCGAGCTCGGGCGCGGCCTCGCCCTTTTGCATCAGGCCGGGTGCCGACTTCCCGATGGAGCGCGCCAACAACCTCTCCGTTGCCGATCTGGCGGCCGCTGGCCGAGCAGGCGAGGGGACGGGGCGATACGGTCTCGCCCGGGCTGACGGCGCGGGTCATGGCCGAGATCGAAGCGCATGAGCGGGCCTGGCCGCGCGACCTGCCGCGCGGAATCATCCATGCCGACCTCTTTCCCGAACAATGTCTTCTTCATCAAGGACCGGCTTTCGGGCCTGATCGACTTCTATTTCGCCTGCACCGACGCCTTTGCCTATGACCTCGCCATCTGCCTGAATTCCTGGTGCTTCGAGGCGGACGCCTCCTTCAACCTGACCAAGGGCCAGGCCCTGCTCGCCGGCTATGAAAGCGTGCGCCCGCTCGAGCGCGGCCGAGGTCGCGGCACTGCCGATCCTGTGCCGCGGCGCGGCCTTGCGCTTCCTGCTGACGCGGCTGGTCGATCTGGCTGAACGTGCCGACGGCGCGCTGGTCAAGCCGCATGATCCGCTCGAATACGACCGCAAGCTCGTCTTCCACCAGCGCGTCGGCGATTCGCAGCGACTACGGGCTGAGCGCTGATGCGCCGACCGCAGGACCGATCGATATGACCGATGCCGTCGAATCTGGACCGATGGCGCCTGCTCCGGCAATCCCGGCCCCGGCGGCTGGGGCGCGATCCTGTCCTACAAGGGCAAGGAGCGGGAGCTGTCCGGCGGCGAGGCCGACACCACCAACAACCGCATGGAGCTGATGGCGGCGATCGCGGCGCTGGAGACGCTGACGCGGCCCTGCACGGTCGCGCTGCATACCGACAGCCAGTATCTGCGCCAGGGCATCACCGCCTGGATCCATGGCTGGAAGCGCAATGGCTGGCGCACCGCCGACAAGAAGCCGGTCAAGAACGAGGAGCTCTGGAAGCGCCTCGACGCCGCTCTCGGCCGCTCACGCATCGAATGGAAATGGGTCAAGGGCCATGCCGGCGACACCATGAACGAGCGCGCCGACGCGCTGGCCCGGGCCGGGATGGCTCCGTTCAAGCCGGGCCGCTAGCCGTCTCAGCTGGCGAAAGCGCACGTCTAACGCGCCAGCTCGCCAAGGCGCGGCAACGGCCTGATAAAGTCGGATTATGTAACGTTATCAAGCAAGATGGCGCGGGCGAAGATTTATTCGGCGCGATTTATCAAGTTTCTAAAGGAAATTGGTGAACTATGTGGTCGGGATCCAGTTTGACTGGTTCAACGAAAGCGCTTGTCCATGCCAAAAATCGTCGTGCTGATCGTGGATGACGAGCCTCTCATCCGGATGGACCTGGCCGACACCGTCGCAGAGGCGGGCTTTGTCGGGCTCGAAGCGGCCAATGCCGATGAGGCGATCATCCTGCTCGAGGCCCATCCGGAGGTCCGGATCCTCGTCACCGACATCGATATGCCCGGCTCGATGGACGGTCTGAAGCTGGCTGATGCCGTGCGCCGCCGCTGGCCGCCGGTGGTGATCATCGTCACCTCCGGGCGCATTCTGCCGGCGGAAGCCGATCTCCCGACCGCCACCTCCTTCCTGGGCAAGCCCTATTCGACCCGGACCATGTCGGCCGCGCTGCAGCAGGCGGCAGCGCAGATCGCCAGGCAGTGACGGATCACGGCAGGGACTGGCGATAGACGATAAAGCCACTGCGTTCGGCGAGCGTGTCATACAGCGCCTGGCCTGCAGATTGGTCTCATGCGTCTGCCAATAGACCCGCAGGCAGCCCAGCTCGGCTGCTCTCTGCCTGACCGCCCCGATCAGCTTGCGCCCCGCTCCGCTGCCGCGCGCGCCTCCGGCCGTGAACAGATCCTGCAGGTAGCACATGTCCTTTTCGCTCCAGAAGGTGCGGTGCAGCACCCAATGCACGATGCCGATCGCCTGCCCTCCCGCTCGGCAATGAAGCCGCCCATGGCTGGTCGTCGCCGGTGAGCCGGGCAAAGCTGTGATCGTAGATCGTGTCCGGCAGCGTCGTCTTGTAGAAGGCGAGGTAGCCGCGCCAGAGCGGCGTCCCAGGCCGCGCGGTCGGCGGCCACAAGCGGGCGAATGGTGATCTCGGACATGGCAGCGCCCTGCATGAAGCCGGAAGCTAAGGCACTGCGGCGCCGCGCTTGTCTCATGACAAGCGGCATCGCATCGATCAGCATCAGTGAAGAAAAGCCCGCGCGGCAGGGCCGCGCGGGCCGTTCGAGCCAGCTCCAAGCCTCAGAGCTGGGCCAGAAGCGCCTCGGCGCCTGAGACATCGGCCTTGCCGGGTGCGTCCTCGACGTTCAGCGAGCTGTCACGACGCCGTCCTCGACGATCATCGAATAGCGCTGCGAGCGGGTGCCGAGGCCGAAGCCCGAGCCGTCCAGCGAAAGCCCGATCTCCTTGGCGAAATCGGCATTGCCGTCCGAGAGGAACTCGATGGCGCCGGCCGCGCCGGTCGACTTCGCCCAGGCATCCATGACGAACACGTCATTGGTGCTGGTGACCATGATGGCATCGACGCCCTTGGCCTTGATCTCGGCGGCCTTGGCCAGGAAGCCGGCAGGTGGTTCTTGTGGCAGGTCGGCGTGAACGCGCCGGGAACGGCGAACAACACGATCTTCTTGCCCTTGAACAGGTCGTCCGTCGTCTTTGCGGCAGGGCCATCCGCGGTCATTACCCGGAAAGTCGCCTGCGGAAGCTTGTCACCCACCTTGATGGTCATCGCACCTGTTCTCCGTGAAATCTGCGGCCAGCGCCGCAGAAGGGACTTAGGGCTTGCTGGCGGGGATGTCGAGTTCCAGCCGCGCCTCGACCGGCTGCGGTGTGCCGCGCAGCGGTGACGATGAAGGGCAGCGGGCCGGCGGCGCCCTTCGGCCTGTCCTTGATGCGCAACTGCGCCAGAACCGTGCCGTCCGGCTGCGGCGTCAGCACCGGCTTGGCGAAGGACCATTGGCCCGGCCCTTCGACGAAGACATCCTCGATCCGCCCGTCCGCCGGCACAGCCAGGTTGAACCGCAGGCCGGGCTCCGGAATGGCCATGTCGATGCGCGCGTCGTTGACGCCGAGCCCATCCCGCTGCGCGCCCGGCCTGACCGGAAGCGGCACCCGCGCCTCGAACATCTCCAGCCGCGGCGAGGTCACGGCGGTGACGCCGGGCTCGAGCCAGAGCCGCACCTCGCCCTTCACCGGAATGCAGATCTTGTTGCAGATCGCGTAATCGAGCGCGAGCACCACCATGACCGGCTTGGTCGGATCGGTCGGCTGGACGGAGACCGGGATCACCACCTCGCCGACATAGCCGATGGAGTGCCCCGCACCATCATTGAAGCGCTCGGGCGCCGGCCAGCGCACATCGAGCCCGCCGACATTGACCGAGCCGCTCCAGTCGAAGCGCGGCGGCGCGCCATAATCACCGGGGCTGCGCCAATAGGTCTTGTAGCCCGGCTCCATCACGATCTCGACGCCCACGCGCTGCTTGCCCGAGGGCGAGGTCGCCCCCGCGATCAGGCGCAGCGAGGAGTGGTCACCCCTCGACCAGGACGACATGGCAGCCTGCTGCGCCCAGGCAGGAGCGCCAGACAAGGCCAGGATCGTCGCGAGCAGGGCCAGTTTCATGTTCACGATGTTCATTTAAGCGTCGTTGCGGGCAATTGCGACTGCAGCATGGAGGGAAGCGTCAACGATTGCGTGAGGAAACCGGCAAACCCGGCCAGCATGGCCGCTGCGGCTGGAAATTCTTGTGACCGGCCAGTTCACAGGCCGGGGGAAGTGAACTAGCATGGCCTCATGAAGATTGGCGCATCACCTCGCATCAGCGGCCGTAGCTATCTCGACGGGCAATGCCTGATCGCGATGCCGAGCATGAGCGACAGCCGCTTCAGCCGCAGCGTGATCTATGTCTGTGCCCATTCCGAGGATGGCGCGATGGGCATCATCGTCAACAAGCCGGCGGCCGATACGCGGTTTCCGGACCTGCTGGTCCAGCTCGACGTGATCCCGTCCGACGAGCTGATCCGCCTGCCGAGCCAGGCCGAGCGCATGCAGGTTCTGCGCGGCGGCCCGGTCGAGACCAAGCGCGGCTTCGTGCTGCACAGCTCGGATTTCTTCCTGGAATCGGCGACCCTGCCGATCGATAACGGCATCTGCCTGACCGCCACGCTCGACATCCTGCGCGCCATCGCCATCGGCAGCGGGCCGGAAAATGCCATTCTGGCGCTGGGCTATGCCGGCTGGGCCGCAGGCCAGCTCGAATCCGAGATCCAGGCCAATGGCTGGCTGCACTGCTCCGCCGACTCGGATCTGCTGTTCGACGATGGCGTCGAGACCAAATACCAGCGCGCCCTCGGCAAGATCGGCATCGACCAGGCCTATCTCTCGCGCGAAGCCGGCCACGCCTGAGGCAGGATGTCATACCGGGACGTCGCAAAGCGACGGGCCCGGAACCCATGAACGCGCGGTTCCGAGCAGATGCGCCGCCTTGCGGGCCAACCAGGCATCCTCGTGTTCATGGGTTCCGGGCTCGAGCCTTTGGCCCGCCCCGGACTGACGGTGAGGTTCGGTCAGGCCGCTTCGCTCGATGCGGCGGCTGCGCCCACCAGTCGCCGCGCTTCCGCTGCGGTCATCGGCTGGCCGAAGACGTAGCCCTGCGCATATTGGCAGCCGAGCTGGTAGAGCTCGATTGCATCGGACTCGCTTTCGGCACCCTCGGCCACGACATCCATCCGCAGATCAGCCGCGAGCTGGACGATGGAGCGCAGGATCACCGGCGGCTTGCCGTTGCCCATCTGCCTGACAAAGCTCTGGTCCACCTTGATCGTGTCGAAGGGGAAGCGCTGCAGATAGGACAGCGAGGAATAGCCCGTGCCGAAATCGTCGAGCGACAGGCCGGCACCGAGATCGCGGATGCGGTGGAGCATCTGCGCCGCATATTCCGGGTTCTCCATCACCAGGCTTTCGGTGATCTCGAGCTTCAGCGTTCCAGGCAGCACCCGGCGTCGGCCCAGCACCGTCTTCACATCGTGCAGCAGGTCATGCCGCAGCAATTGCCGGCTCGAGACATTGACGCTGGCGAAGATCGGCGGATCGACCTCCAGCGCCGCCTGCCAGGCCTCGAGCTCGCGCGCGGTGCGGTCCATGACATAGACGCCGAGATCGACGATCAGCCCGGTTTCCTCGGCGATGGCGAGGAAATCCTGCGGCATCAGCCGGCCTTCGCGCGGGTGATCCCAGCGCACCAGCGCCTCGAAACCGGCAATGGTGCGGTCGCCGAGCCGGACGATCGGCTGATAGACCACCTGGATTTCGCCGCGCTCGATCGCCCGGCGCAGATCGCCTTCCAGCGCCAGCCGGTCATTGCGGTCGGTGCGCATCGCCGGCACGAAGACTTCGATCTTGTTGCCGCCCTGGCGCTTGGCATGGGCCATGGCGAGTTCGGCATTCTTCAGCGCATCATCCTGCCGTGCGGCCGGGGTCGGGTCGAACAGCGCGAGCCCAATCGACGGGGTCAGGAAAATCTCGCGCTCGGCCAAGTGTCACCGGCGTCGAGATCGCCCGCCGGACCAGCTCGGCCAGCGCAAGAATGCGCTCGGGGTCCCGTTCCGAGACCAGGATCATCGCGAAGGTGTCGCCGCCGATGCGGGCGAGCGTGTCCTGCGCCCGCAGCAGCCGGCCGAGCCGCCGCGCCAGCGTCAGCAGGATCGAGTCGCCGGCCGAGAACCCGACGGATTCGTTGACCTGCTTGAAGCGGTCGATGTCGATGACGATCACGGTCGGGCGCATCGATGTCATCGGCGCGGCAGAAGCCGAACACGGCCGCGAGCCGGTCCTGGAACAGCTTGCGGTTGGGCAGGCCGGTCAGGTTGTCATGAACAGCATCGTGCAGCATCCGCTCCTGCGCATTGCGCTGCTCGGTGACATCCGAGAGCGTGCCGATCACCCGGATCACCTCGCCATCGGAGCCGATCACGGGCCGCGCCTTGATGTTGAACCAGTGATAGGCGCCGCTGGAGGCGCGCAGCCGGAAATCGAGATTGAGCTTGCCGCGGCGCTGTTCCAGCACGGCATCGAGCGTGACGCGATAGCGGTCGCGATCGCCGACATGCATGAATTCGAGCCAGCGCGAAGCCGAGCCTTCGAGCGCACCCTTGGCCAGGCCGAGCAGCAATTCGACCTGCGGCGAGACGAAGATCTTGTCGGCCGTGACATCCCAGTCGAACACCAGATCGCCCGAGCCGGACAGCGCCAGCGCCCGCCGTTCCGTATCCGACACCAGCCCCTGCGACAAAGCTCCGCCGGCAAAGGCATGCTGGATCACGGTGAAGCCGATCAGCAGCACGATCAGCACCAGCCCACCCAGCAGCGCAGGGGCCACGAGATCCCGCTGGAACTGGCCGGTCACGGTAAAGCCCGCGGCCGTGACCCAGACCGCGAGCAGGAACCAGGTCGGGATCAGCATCACCGCCCGTTCATAGCCATGCGTCGCCAGATGCAGGATCAGAACGAAGCCGATGGCGGCGACGGCGGCAATCGAGATGCGCGCAATGCCCGACGCCATGGGCGCATCGAAGACGGCGAGCGCCACCAGCCCGGTCAGGCCCATCATCCAGATCGCGGTGACATGGCTGTAGCGCACATGCCAGCGCGAGAGGTTGAGATAGGCGAACAGGAAGACCAGCAGCGTCGCCGCCAGCACGACCTCGGCACCCGCCCGGTAAATCCGTTCGATCGCCGGCGTCAGCGGGAAGATGCGCTGGAAAAAGCCGAAATCGAGCCCCGCATAAGCCAGCACAGCCCAGGCGAGCGCGGCTGCGGCGGGGAAGATCACCGCGCCCTTGACCACGAAGATGATGGTCAGGAACAGCGCGAGCAGCCCGGCAATGCCGATGATGATGCCCTTGTAGAGCGTCAGCCCGTTGGTCTTCTGGCGATAGGCCTCCTGCTCATAGAGATAGAGCTGCGGCAGATTCGGCGATTTCAGCTCTGCTACGAAGGTCACGGTGGTGCCGGGGTCGAGCGTGATCAGGAAGACGTCGGCATCGGGGCTTGGCTCCCGGTCCGGGCTCAGGCCCTGGCTCGCGGTCACCGCCTCGATGCGGGTATCGCCGAGATCGGGCCAGATCACGCCCGAGCCGATCAGCCTGTGGAACGGGGCCACCAGCAGCCGGTCGATCTGCTCGTCGGAATCGTTGGTGAGCGCGAAGACGATCCAGTCCGGCCGCGCGCCCGATTCCCGCGCCCGCACCGCAATGCGGCGCACGATGCCGTCGGGGCCGGGTGCGGTGGAAATCTGGATGACGTCGCCATCCGAGCGGTTGCGCTCGACGACATTGGTGAGGTCGAGCACCGGCGCATCGACCGGCACGCGCACAGCTTCGACTGCGCTGGCCGGTGCCGCCAGAGCAAACCAGAAGGCCAGCCCGAGCAGCGCGAGGCCATACCGGAAAAGGCGGTCGGTGAGGGACAAACGCGACTCGGGGCTGAGAAGGGAAACGATCATCAACTGTGGGGTCAGTCGTATCGGCGGCTCATGGCAAGGGCAAGGCGGTGAGGCAAGACAGCTGCGGACAGCGCAAACATCCGCTCAGCCCGCGCCCGACAGCCTGTCGCTCGCCAGCGCGGCGAAAAGAAGGTGATCCTCCCAGGCGCCATTGATCCGCAGATAGGCCCGCGCCAGCCCCTCCTGCTGAAAGCCGACGCGCTCGAGCAGGCGGCGGGAGGGCAGGTTGTTGGGCAGGCAGGCCGCTTCCACCCGGTGCAGCGCCAGATCGGCGAAGGCAAATTGCAGCGCGCCGCGAACCGCTTCCGTCATATGCCCCTTGCCGGCATGCCGCTGCCCCATCCAGTAGCCCAGCGTACAGGCCTGCGCGACACCGCGGCGAACCAGCCCCAGCGTCAGCCCGCCAAGCAGCTCGCCCGTGCCGGTATCGGTCACGAACAGGGAATAGGCCTCGTCGGCGGCCATCTCCCGCGCCGCGCGCTTCACCCGCAGGCGAAAGCTGGCCCGGGTCAGATCATCCTCATGCCAGACCGGCTCCCAGGGCGTGAGAAAGGCCCGGCTCTCGATCCTCAGCAGCGACCATGCCGCATAATCCTCGGCTGCGGGCGGGCGCAGCGAGAGGTTTTGTGTCTGCACCAGCGGGCGCTTGGGAGGATCACTGGCGAAACGAAACAGCGCCATCGCGCTCAGGCCCCGGCTCTGGCGCCATGCAGCAGCGCCTTGGCCGGCGGCAGCCCATGCAACGGACCGACCGCCGCAATGGTCGGCTGGTGGCCGAGCAGCGACCGGCCGGCATCGCGGACCGCTTCCAGAGTCACGGCATCGAGCCGCGCCGCCAGCTCCTCGCGTGGAATCGCCCGGCCAAAAATCAGCACCTGACGCGCCATCTGCTCCAGCTTGCCGCCGGGGCTCTCGAGCGAGGCCAGCAGCCCGACCTTCATCTGCGCGCGGGCGCGGGCGACTTCGGCTTCCGTCACCGTTTCCGCCGCGTCGCGCAGGCAGCCCAGCGCTACCTCGATCAGCTCCGCGACATCGTCCGGCGCCGTGCCGGCGCTGATGCCGAAGACGCCGCAATCGGAGAAGGGCCAGTGAAAAGCATCGACCGCATAGGCCAGGCCGCGCTTTTCGCGCACCTCCTGGAACAGCCGCGAGGAGAGCCCGCCGCCCAGTACGGAGGAGAAGATCTGCAGCGGGTAATGCGCGCCGGAGCTAAACGGCTTGCCGGGGAAGCCGAGCACGAGGTGCACCTGCTCCTCATCGCTCTTGATGCGGGCTTCGCCGCCGCGATACTCGCCGCCCTGGCGCTCATGCGGCTCTGCCGGGCTGGCGGGGAGGGCAGCCAGATGGCTTTGCGCCAGCGCCACCAGCTCGGCATGGTCGACAGCGCCAGAGGCCGCCAGCACCATGTTCCCCGCGTGATAATTGCGGGCGAGATAGGCGCGGATCGCGTCGGGCGTGAAGCTCTTCACCGTCTTGGCGGTGCCGAGAATCGGCCGGCCCAGCGGCTGCTGCGGGAAGGCCGCTTCCAGGAACCGGTCATAGACCAGATCGTCGGGCGTATCCTGAACGGCGCTGATCTCCTGCAGGATCACGCCCTTCTCGCGCTTCAGCTCGTCCTGCGTCAGCGCCGGGGAGGTCAGGATGTCGGCGAGGATATCGACCGCCAGCGGCAGGTCCTGCCCCAGCACGCGCGCGGTGTAGCAGGTGTATTCGACGCTGGTCGCGGCATTCAGATCGCCGCCGACGCTCTCGATCTCCTCGGCGATCTCGCAGCGCGTTGCGCCGCGCCGTGCCCTTGAACGCCATGTGCTCGAGCAGATGCGCCAGCCCATGCTCATGGGGCAGCTCATCGCGCGCACCGGCGCCGATCCAGATGCCGAGCGAAACGGTCGCGGCATGCGGCATCCGCTGCGAGACGACGCGCAGGCCCGAGGGCAGCGTGGTCAGATCGACATCGGGATCGTGCCGGCCGCCGGCATGGGCGGGAGCTGCGATGTCGGCGGCCTCATGCGGGCCGGTGGCAGTCATGTCGTTGCTCATGCGGCGGCGCCCTTCACGGCGCGCGCATTGTGGCGGATGAAATCCTCGATCCGGCCCTGATCGTTCGGCAGCGATGTGAACAGCTCCTTGCGCTCCATCAGGTCGGCGAGATGCGCGGGGAGGGCGGGGTCGACACCGCTGGCAGCCTTCACTGCGGCCGGGAATTTGGCGGGATGGGCGGTGCCGAGCACGATCATTGGCGTGGCCTTATCCTGCTGCAGCCCCTTCCGCGCGGCAGCGACGCCGATCGCGGTATGCGGATCGAGCAGATAGCCGGCCTCGCGCCAGCTCCGGCCGATTTCCGCGGCAACAGTCGCTTCATCGACGGCGGCAGCGTCGAACTCGCTGCGGATCCGCTGCAGCGGCGATGCCCGCGATCTCGAAGCGACCCGACTGGTTGAGCGACTGCATCAGCCGGCGCACCGCCGCACCATCGCGGTCATGAACCTCGAACAGCAACCGCTCGAAATTCGACGAGATCTGAATGTCCATCGAGGGCGAGGTGGTGGCGCTGACGCCCTGCATCTCATAGGCGCCGCCCTGCAGCGTACGGACCAGGATGTCATTGCTGTTGGTGCCGATCATGAACCGCTCGACCGGCAAACCCATGCGCTTGGCGACATAACCGGCCAGCACATCACCGAAATTCCCGGTGGGAACGGCGAAGGAGACCTTGCGGCCGGGCGCACCCAGCGAGACGGCCGAGGTGAAGTAATAGACCACCTGCGCCGCGATCCGGGCCCAGTTGATCGAATTCACGCCCGACAGCCCGAGCTCGTCGCGGAAGGCGTGATGGTTGAACATCGCCTTCACCAGATTCTGGCAATCGTCGAAGGTGCCATCGACCGCGATGGGATGGACGTTCTCGGCGCCTACCGTCGTCATCTGCCGGCGCTGCACATCGGAAACCCGCCCCTGCGGGTAGAGGATGAACATGTCGACGCGGTCGAGCCCCTTGAACGCATCGATGGCGGCGCCGCCCGTATCGCCCGATGTCGCGCCGACAATGGTGGCGCGCTCGCCACGCAGCCGCAGCACATGGTTCATCAGCCGGCCGAGCAGCTGCATCGCCACATCCTTGAAGGCGAGCGTCGGCCCATGAAAAAGCTCGAGGACGAAGAGATTATCGCCCAGCTGCGTCAGCGGGCAGACGGCCGGGTGCCGGAAGGTGGCATAGGCCTGGTCGATCATCGTGTTCAGCGCATCCGCCGCGATATCGCCATCGGACAGGGCGCCGACGACACGCTGCGCCACCTGGGCATAGGGTTTGCCGGCAAAACCGGCGATGTCGGCCGTCGTCAGTGTCGGATAGCTCTGCGGCACATAAAGCCCGCCATCACGGGCAAGCCCGGCCAGCAGCGCATCGGAAAAGGAAAGCGCGGGCGCTTCCCCGCGGGTGGAAACATGCAGCACGGTTGTTGATCTCGACGTTTTGACTTCGCGTGGTCCGTCCTGAAGCTATAGGCCGCCGAAGCGCCAAGGGCAAAGCCCGCGCGTGGCGAAGATCGTAGGGGCCTGGCGGAGAACCGCGACGCCTCTCTCGTTCTCCCACTTGCGCGAGAAGGGGGAGCCTCTTCCGTCATGGTCGCCCTTGTGGCGACCATCCACGTCTTCGCTGCGCGCGGGCGGAGCGAAAGACGTGGGTGCTCGGGACAAGCCCGAGCATGACGGCAGCGGGAACCACGACGCCTCTCCCCTTCTCCCCTTGCGGGAGAAGGTGGCCTCCCCCGTCATGGTCGCCCTTGTGGCGACCATCCACGCCTTCGCTGGGCGCGGGAGCCAAAGACGTGAGTGCTCGGGACGAGCCCGAGCATGACGGCAGCGGAGAACCGCGACGCTTCTTCCCTTCTCCCCTTGCGGGAGAAGGTGGCCCGGAGGGTCGGATGAGGGGTTTGCTGTGAGCTATCGAGTCAGCGTCGTGTTCAGCGGAAAGGTCGCGCTAGCCCCCTCATCCGGCAGCGCTCCGCGCTGCCACCTTCTCCCACCAGGGGAGAAGGGGAGCCCTCCCTTGCCGTCATGGTCGCCCTTGTGGCGACCATCCACGTCTTCGCTGGGCGCGGGCGGAGCTAAGACGTGGGTGCTCGGGACAAGCCCGAGCATGACGGTAGCGGAGAACTACGACGCCTATTCCCTTCTCCCCTTGCGGGAGAAGGTGGCCTCCTCCGTCATGGTCGCCCTTGTGGCGACCATCCACGTCTTCGCTAGGCGCTGGCGGAGCTAAAGACGTGGATGCTCGGGACAAGCCCGAGCATGACGGCAGCGGAGAACCACGACGCCTGTACCCTTCTCCCGCCAGGGGAGAAGGGGGAGCCCTCCTTGCCGTCGGGACAAGCCTGACCAATCGCAGCAGCTTAAACCCCGCTGCGCCTGCGGTTCTGCCAGGCGAAGGCGGTGAAGACGCCGATCAGGGTCAGGGCCAGCCCGTACCAGGTCATCGCGTATTGCAGATGGTTGTCGGGGATCCGGTCGATCAGCTCTTTCGCATCCACGCCCGCCGGCGGGGTCATCCCGTCGCCCTGGCGCTCTGCCTCGAGATAGAACGGGGCTGGCGGCAGGTTCAGGGCGGCGGCGATGGCGGCGGGGTCGCGGGTGTAGAATTCGCGCTTGGCCGGCAAATCGTCGGGCGTGAAACTGCCGCGGCTCTCTGGCGCGCGGAGATAGCCGATGACGGTTGCAGGCCCGGTTGCAGCAACGATGCTGTCCAGCCGGCTTTCGGGGACGAAACCACGATTGACCAGGATGACGCCGCCATCGCTCAGCTTGAAGCCCTGGAAAATCCAGCGCCCGAAACCGGAGAGCTGGCGCGTGCCGGGGCCGCCCGACGCAATCGTCGTGCGCACGCTGGCGAACGGGCCCTCAACATAGCTCCCGCTGGCCGACACCCGGGTCAGCTCCAGCGCCACAGGATCCAGCGCCTGCCAGGTCGCGCTCGGAGGCATGGCAGCGGGCTGTCCAGCGGCCTGCGCGGAGAGGCGGTCGATGAAGGCACGCTTCTCGTTCATCCGCGTCAGCTGCCAGGTGCCCAGCATCGCCAGCACAACCGTGCCGATGATGGTCAGGAGCGCCGGCAGCAGCAGCTTCGGGCGGCGAGGAGCCTGCTCGACGGCGCTCATGGCTCGACCCGGCCCTGTTCGGCCTTGTTGGCATATTGCAGCGAGACGGCCAGCCCCTTCATCGGCCGGAGCAGCCCGATGCAGACGATCACCGCCAGCGGCAGCCAGATCGCCAGATGCAGCCAGATCGGCGGCTCATAGGCGATCTCGACATAAAGCGCTGCTCCAAGCACGGCGAAGCCGGCGATCAGCATGATGAAGACCGCCGGCCCATCGGCCGAATCGGCGAAGGCGAAGTCGAGCCCGCAGGCGCTGCAGCGCGGCCGGACCTTCAAAAACCCGTCGAACAACTGGCCTTCGCCACAGCGCGGGCAGCGCCCGGTGAGGCCGGTCTTGTAGGGCGAGGGCAGGTTCGGGTCAGGCGCGGCCATGGCGGCCTCCTCAAAAGCGAAAGGCGGCCGAGGCCGCCTTTCAGGATAATGCGAGACGACCCGCTCAGTGTGCCGCCGGTGCTCCGGCGCCCCAGACATAGATCGCCGCGAACAGGAACAGCCACACCACGTCGACGAAGTGCCAGTACCAGGCGGCGAACTCGAAGCCGAGGTGCTGGTTCGGCTTGAAGTGGCCGAGATAGGCCCGGTACAGGCAGATCGCCAGGAAGATCGTGCCGATCACCACGTGGAAGCCGTGGAAGCCGGTCGCCATGTAGAAGGTCGAGCCATAGATGTGGCCGCTGAAGGCGAAGCTGGCGTGGGAGTATTCGTAAACCTGGCAGGTGGTGAACAGGATGCCGAGGATCACGGTGAGCCACAGGCCCTGCTTCAGCCCGCTGCGATCGCCATGGATCAGCGCATGGTGAGCCCAGGTCACGGTCGTGCCCGAGGTCAGCAGGATCAGCGTGTTGAGCAGCGGCAGGTGCCAGGGGTCGAAGGTCTGGATGCCCTTGGGCGGCCAGACGCCGCCGGTGAATTCCTGGCGGGTGAAGTTGATCGCCTCATGCGAATAGAGGCTGGCGTCGAAATAGGCCCAGAACCAGGCGACGAAGAACATCACCTCGGAGGCGATGAACATCATCATGCCGTAGCGATGATGGATCTGCACCACGCGGGTGTGGTGGCCTTCCTTCTCCGCTTCGCGGATCACGTCCATCCACCAGGCCAGCATGGTGTAGAGCACGCCGAGCAGGCCGACGCCGAACACCAGCGGACCGGCCTTCAGCCCGGCCAGCGGCATCGCCTTCATCCACATCACCGCGCCGATCGCCATGATCGTCGCGCTGACCGCGCCGACCAGCGGCCACGGGCTCGGGTCGACGAGATGGTAATCGTGGTTCTTGGTATGGGCCCCGGCCATCGTGACAGTCTCCGCGTCCAATTTTGCGCCGTGATGATGCGCGCGTGTTTACAGCTTCGTCTTGGCCGAGTCACCCGGCGAAACGGCGGCCTGGTCAGGGACCGCCGACGCACCGGCGCCCGGCTTTGTCGGAAAATAGGTATAGGACAAGGTGATGGACTTGATGCCGTTCATCTCGCGATTCTGCGCGATCTCCGGATCGATATAGAACACCACCGGTGCCTCCAGCGTCTCGCCCGGCTGGAGCGTGATGCTCCGTGAAGCAGAAGCACTGGATCTTGACGAAGAAGGCGGCGCTCTTCTCCGGCGTCACATTGTAGCTGGCGATCCCCGTGGTCGGCTTATCCGACCGGTTGGTGATCTTGTAGAAGACGGTCTTGGTCTCGCCGACGCGCAGCGTGACCTCCGGCGTCTCCGGCTCGAAACGCCAGCCGAGCTTCGGCGAGACATTCGCGTCGAAGCGCACCGACATCGTCCGGTCGAGGATGACGCTCGCGCCCGCTGTCCCGACCATCGGCGTCCCGCCAAAGCCGGTCACCTTGCAGAACATGTCGTAGAGCGGCACGGCGGCGAAGGAGAGCCCGACCATGCCCAAGGCCACGCCCGAGCAGATCAGCGCCGTGCGGCGTGTCGAGGCTTTCTGGCTGTCGGACAAAGGCGCTGCCATCACAGAGGCCTGTTCAGAATAGCTGGTCCCGTCTTCACCAGCGTCACCACGAAGAAGAACACCACGAGCCCGGCCAGCACCAGCGCCAGCGCGATGTTGCGACGGCGGCGGCGGGCCATATCCTCGGGCGAAAAGGCGACCGGGGGCAGCGAAGGCTTGCCGTCGTCGCTCATCCCAGCACCTTCGGCAGGGCCCACATCAGGCCCAGGCTGTTCTCGGCCAGCAGCACGGCGAAGAGCAGGAAGAGATAGAGGATCGAGAAGCCAAACAGCGAATAGGCGGCCTTGTAGGCGGCGTCGCCCTCCGTCGTGCGCAAGACGCGCACGGCGAGCGCGATCATCGCCAGGCCGGTGACCACCGAGACGATCAGGTAGGCGAGCCCGGCAAAGCCCATCAGCGCCGGCAGCACCGCGACCGGCGCCATCACCAGCGAGTAGAGCCAGGATCTGCCGGCGGGTCGCGGTCGGGGCCGGCGACATTGGGCAGCATCGGAATGCCGGCGCGGGCGATAGTCGCCGGCCTTGACCAGCGCGAGCGCCCAGAAATGCGGCGGCGTCCACAGGAAGATGATGGCGAACAGCACCAGCGAGCGCGATGCCGAATTCGCCGGTCACCACCGCTTCGCCGATCATCGGGCGGGAAGGCGCCGGCCGCGCCGCCGATCACGATGTTCTGCGGCGTCCAGCGCTTCAGCCACATCGAATAGACGACGGCGTAGAAGAAGATCGTGAAGGCCAGCATCGCCGCCGCCAGCAGATTGGCGACGAGGCCGAGCACGATCACCGAGCCGACCGACAGCGTCAGCCCGAAGGCCAGCGCCTCGGAGGGCAGGATCCGGCCCGCCGGGATCGGCCGCTTGGCGGTGCGCACCATCAGCGCGTCGATATCGGCGTCGTACCACATGTTCAGGCAGCCCGACGCGCCGGCGCCGACCGCGATCGCGATCAGGGCCGCGAAGCCGATCACCGGATGCACGGCGCCGGGCGCGGTCGCCATGCCGCCAAGCGCGGTGAAGACGACGAGCGAACATCACGCGCGGCTTCAGCAGCGCGAAGAAATCGCGCGCTTCGCCGGTGGAGGTCAGCGGCAGGGTATCGGGTCGGGTCTCGAACGCAGCGGACATCGGGTTACGTGGTCTCTTCGCACTGGACGCTGAAACGCTGCGCCGGGGCTGAAAGGGAGCGGCCTTGCCGCCCATCGCCGGAACGCCTGCGCAGGCGCTCTGGGGAGGGGCGGCGGCGGGCCAGGATAGGCCCGCCGCCAGATGCCAGTGTCGTGAGTCTCTCAGTGGTCCGAGCCGGTGATGCGCGGCAGGGTCTCGAACTGGTGGAAGGGCGGCGGCGAGGGCAGCGTCCATTCCAGCGTCGTTGCGCCTTCGCCCCACGGATTGTCGCCGGCCAGTTCCTTCCGCGTGAAGGCCGTCGCAGACGCCGTAGAAGAAGATCAGCAGGCCGACCGCGAAGATGTAGGAGCCGATCGACGAGACCAGAAGTGCCAGCCCGCGAACGCGTCGGGATAGTCGACATAGTGGCGCGGCATGCCGGCCAGGCCCGAGGAAGTGCTGCGGGAAGAACAGCAGGTTCGCGCCGACGAACGCCACCCAGAAGTGCAGCCGGCCGATCCAGTCCGGGATCACGTAGCCGCTCATCTTCGGGAACCAGTAGTAGAAGCCCGCGAAGATGCCGAACACGGCGCCCAGCGACAGCACGTAGTGGAAGTGCGCCACCACGTAGTAGGTCGCATGCAGCGAGCGGTCGACGCCGGCATTGGCCAGCACGACGCCGGTGACGCCGCCGACGGTGAACAGGAAGATGAAGCCGATCGCCCAGACCATCGGCGCGGTGAAGCGCAGCGAGCCGCCCCACATCGTCGCGATCCAGGAGAAGATCTTCATGCCGGTCGGCACCGCGATGACCATCGTCGCGAACACGAAGTAGCGCTGCGTGTTGAGCGACAGGCCGGCCGTGTACATGTGGTGCGCCCACACGATGAAGCCGACGACGCCGATCGCGACCATGGCGTAGGCCATGCCGAGATAGCCGAAGATCGGCTTCTTCGAGAAGGTCGAGATGATGTGGCTGACGATGCCGAAGGCCGGCAGGATCATGATGTACACTTCGGGGTGACCGAAGAACCAGAACAGGTGCTGGTACAGGATCGGATCGCCGCCGCCGGCCGGATCGTAGAAGGTGGTGCCGAAATTGCGGTCCGTCAGCAGCATGGTGATGGCGCCGGCCAGAACCGGCAGGGCCAGCAGCAGCAGGAAGGCGGTGACCAGCACCGCCCAGGCGAACAGCGGCATCTTGTGCAGCGTCATGCCCGGAGCGCGCATGTTCAGGATGGTGGTGATGAAGTTGATCGCGCCCAGGATCGAGGCCGCACCGGCAAGGTGGAGCGACAGGATGCCGAAATCGACCGCCGGACCGGGATGGCCGGTGGAGGAGAAGCGGCGGATAGATCGTCCAGCCCGTCGCCGACACCCGTTGGTGCCCGGCGCGCCCTCGACGAACAGCGAGATGATCAGCAGCACGAAGCCGGCGACCGTCAGCCAGAACGAGATGTTGTTCATGCGCGGGAACGCCATGTCCGGCGCGCCGATCATCAGCGGCACGAACCAGTTGCCGAAGCCGCCGATCACCGCCGGCATGACCATGAAGAAGATCATGATCAGGCCGTGGCCGGTGACGAAGACGTTGTAGGTCTGGCCGTTGGCGAAGATCTGCAGGCCGGGCTGCTGCAACTCGATGCGCATCATGATCGAGAGGAAGCCGCCGACCAGCCCCGCCATGATCGCGAAGATCAGGTAGAGCGTGCCGATGTCCTTGTGGTTGGTCGACATCAGCCAGCGGCGCCACCCGGTCGGGTTGGCGTGCTCGGCTTCATGTCCGTGCTCGTGAGCGTGCGGAGCCGCTGTTGCCATGCCGTTGGTCTCCTTGTGCGAAATCATTTCGCGTCAGTCATCATTCAGGTCTGGCGCCGTCCGGGGGAGGCGGCCAGGAAGTGGCGAAGCGGCTCACTCGGACGCGGTCGCGACCTTGCTTCCGGCATCGCCGGCATTGGCGAACTTCTTCTTGGATTCGTCGAGCCAGGCGGCGTAGCGCTCGGCGCTGACGACGCGGAAGGCGATCGGCATGTAGGCGTGGTTCTGGCCGCAGATGAACGAGCACTGGCCGTAATAGATGCCCTCGCGATCGGCGCTTGAACCAGGTCTCGTTCAGGCGGCCGGGGATGGCGTCGATCTTGATGCCGAAGGACGGCACCGTGAACTTGTGGATGACGTCGGCGCCGGTGACCTGGACACGGATGATCTTGCCGACCGGCACGACCGCCTCGTTGTCCACCGCGAGCAGGCGGGGGGCTTCGGCAGCGGCGATCTTGTTGCTGCTGATCGCCTCGGTGCGCTGCTTCTCGTCCAGCATCAGCGAATCGAAGCCGAAGGCGCCGGCGGCCTGCGGGTACTCATAGGACCAGTACCACTGCTTGCCGGTCACCTTCACGGTGATGTCGGCCTGCGGAATTTCGAGCTGCAGCTTGAGCAGGCGGAACGAGGGAATGGCGATGACGACGAGGATCAGGACCGGGATGACGGTCCAGGCCACTTCGAGCAGGGCGTTGTGGGTCGTCCGCGACGGGGTCGGGTTGCGGCTCTCATTGAAGCGCCAGGCGACATAGACCAGCAGCGCCAGCACGAAAATCGTGATCGCGAAGATGATCACGTTCAGCCAGTCATGGAACCAGTGGATGTAATTGGCCACTTCCGTGACCGGCCCCTGCAGGTTCATCTGCCAGGGCGTGGGCTGGCCGGTACCGGCCGTGGCGACCTCAGGGGCGAGTGTCGCAGCACCAGCAAGGAATGCGCTGGCGGCAACAACGGCAAGGGTCCTGCTCAGAAATCGCATCGGTCCGACTTAGCTCCTCATCAAGCCCGCCATGGGTGCCCTGCTCGGAAACTGCCCCATGCGCGGCGGGGCGAGGCCGGTGGGCCCGCCCGCTCTTCGGCATTGCGATAAATCAAAGATCACGCTTGCGCCAGTGGGGCAATGCGAGCGTTCAACGCAGCCCATGCGGCATAATCGCGCGAGTTGACACAGGCGTCGGCGCTCTCCGGCCGGCTCTCGCCTTGACAGGACAGGGCCTGCATGGTCCCAACGCAGACATGATGCGGTGGATGCGGTGGATGCGGTCGATGCAGGCAGGGCGGCTCAGCTGCCGGCCCCGACCGTCCCGTTCCGGAAATGACCGCCTCCCGAGGGGATGGCGAGGAGGAGGTTTGGCGAAGATGGGACATTTCATCCGACCCGTCTTGTTCATCAGGCTGCTGCTGGCGACGTTTGCGACCTTGGGGTTCGCGACGCTGGCCTGTGCGCAGGGCGCGGTGAAATCGACCCATGGCGACTGGCAGATGCGCTGCGAGGTGCCGCCCGGCGCCAAGGCGGAGCAATGTGCGCTGGTCCAGAACGTCGCCGCCGAGGACAGGCCGAACCTGACCCTGCTCGTCATCGTGCTGAAGACCGCCGATCAGAAGAGCCGGCTGTTGCGCGTCGTCGCGCCGCTCGGCGTGCTGCTGCCGTCCGGCCTCGGCCTCAAGATCGACGACAAGGATATCGGTCGCGCCGGCTTCGTGCGCTGCCTGACCACGGGCTGCGTCGCCGAGGTGGTGATGGACGATACGCTGCTCGGCCAGCTCAAGGGCGGCAAGAGCGCCACCTTCATCGTATTTCAGACACCGGAAGAGGGCGTCGGCATCCCGGTCTCCCTCAACGGATTCGGCCCTGGTGTGGAGACCCTGCCGTGATTGATGCGACTTTGCCCCGTCTGCGGCTGATCGCCCTGCCGCTGCTCTGCCTCGGCCTTGCCGGCTGCGGCTCCTCCGGTTCGTCGTCCCAGCCGGGAACCTTCGAGACCATCGGCAATATCGTGATGTTCCAGTCGACGCGGCCTCCGGTCGCGCCGGCGCGGACACAGGGCGAGGTCGTGGCCCAGCGTGAGGATGAGGAGGCGCGCCTCACCTGCCCCGAAGTCACGATTACCGATGGCGGTGCGGCGCTGCGGGCCCAATCCGGCCCCGATAGCGGCAGCCTGCGTCACCAGATTTCGATTCTCAACGTCGCCCGCGAATGCATCGCCCAGGGCAAGTCGGGCGCCTTCGTGCTGAAGGTCGGCGTCGAGGGGCGTGTCCTGCTCGGACCGGCCGGTGCGCCGGGCTCCTACTATGCGACGATGATCACCGAGGTGAAGCGTGGCACGGCGACGATCGCGCGGCGGGCCTCGCGAGTCGGCGGCACGGTCGGCTCAGGCCAGGGCGGCGTCAGCTTCGCCCATGTCGAAGAGGGCATCATGGTTCCCGCAGGGCGTGGCGATGTCGAAATCTTCGTCGACCTGAAGCCCGGTGGCGCAGCCCCGGCGCGTGGCCGCAGGCGCTGATTTCAGCCTGCTGTCTGAGCAGACGTTAGATCCGGCGACGGGGAAAAGCCGCTGGTCGGCTCCTACCCCGGATTGACTTGGGCCCGTGCTCCAGTATCAGTGACCCCAGCCGCAACATCCCCGCGGGAGAGACCGGGACCGGATTGATCCGGAGCCCGGCGCCGAAGGCGCAACCGCCCCGGAAACGCTCAGGCAAACGGACCGCGTGGGAACTGGCACTCTGGAAAGCGGCGGAAGCGATTCCGCCCACCGACGGGTGTAACCTGTCCGGCTGATCGGCCGGCATGGGGAAATCTCTCAGGTTCCAAGACAGAGGGGGCGCGCTCCGGACACATCCGTCCGGGGCTTGCGCTCGATTCTGGAAGGGGCCGTCCATGGCTGCCGATGTTGACGTTGCCACCGCCGCACAGGCGCAGGCCGCTGCCCCGCTCAAGACCCCGCTTCACGCCCGCCATGTCGCGCTCGGCGCCCGCATGGTGCCGTTCGCCGGCTACGACATGCCGGTGCAGTACCCGACGGGCATCCTGACCGAGCATAACTGGACCCGCGAGAAGGCCGGGCTGTTCGACGTCTCGCATATGGGCCAGGCTTTCCTGATCGGCCCCGACCACGAGACGACGGCCCGCGGCGCTGGAAGCCCTGGTCCCGGCCGATATCCTCAACCTCGCGCCCGGCCAGCAGCGCTACTCGCAGCTCCTGAACGAGGAAGGCGGCATCCTCGACGACCTCATGGTCACGCGCTCGCTCGATCCCGATGAGGACGGCGCGCTCTATCTCGTCGTCAATGCCGCCTGCAAGACGCAGGACTATCAGCATATCGAGGCGCGCCTGCCGGCCAAGTGAAGCTGGTCAAGGCCGAGCATCGCGGGCTGCTCGCGCTGCAGGGTCCCGCGGCCGAGCAGGCGCTGGCGGCGATCGCGCCCGACGCTGCGGCCATGGCCTTCATGAGCCAGCGCACCATCAAGATCGCCGGCGATCAAGGCCAATGTCAGCCGCTCCGGCTATACGGGCGAGGACGGCTACGAGATCTCGGCTGCCGCCAGCCGCATCGGCGAATCTGGGACACGCTGCTGCTCGATCCCGCGGTGAAGCCGATCGGCCTCGGCGCGCGCGATTCGCTGCGGCTCGAGGCCGGGCTCTGCCTCTACGGCCACGACATCGACACCACGACCTCGCCGATCGAAGGCGGGCTGGTCTGGTCGATCCAGAAGCGCCGCCGCGAGGAGGGCGGCTTTCCCGGCGCCGCCCGGATCCAGCGCGAACTGGCGGAAGGTCCGGCGCGCATTCGCGTCGGGCCTGCTGCCGGAGGGCCGCGCTCCGGCGCGCGAAGGCGCGGAGATCGCCACGCCCGAGGGCGAGATCGTCGGCGTCGTCACCTCCGGCGGCTTCGGCCCGACGCTGAACGCGCCCTGCGCCATGGGCTATGTCGCCAAGGCCCATGCCGCACCCGGCACCAAGCTCGAGCTTATCGTGCGCGGCAAGAACCTGCCGGCGGTCGTGGCGCCGATGCCCTTCGTCCCGAATCGCTACAAGCGCTGACCCGTGACCTTCGCCTTTCACCCGCCTTTTTCGCCAGGAGCCCGTCATGACCGAGACCCGCTACACCAAGGACCACGAATACATCCGCATCGAGGGCGACATCGGCACCGTCGGCATCACCGACTACGCGCAGGCCCAGCTCGGCGACGTCGTCTTCGTCGAGCTGCCCGAGCGTCGGCAAGAGCGTCAGCCAAGGGCGGCGAGGCCGCCGTGGTCGAGAGCGTCAAGGCCGCGACGCGAGGTCTACGCGCCGGTCTCCGGCGAAGTCGTCGAGGTCAACGGCGCGCTCGAGGCCGCGCCCGGCGACCGTCAACGAGGATCCGGCCGGCAAGGGCTGGTTCGTCAAGCTCAAGCTCGCCGACCCGGCCGAGCTCGACGGGCTGATGAACGAAGACGAGTACCAGAACTACGTCAAGACGCTCTGAGACCACCTGTTTGACGGGGCTTTCGGTCTCGCAGGGCGGCCGACATGACCGAGGAACCACCATGCGCTATCTCCCGCTCACCGATACCGACCGCGACGACATGCTCGCGCGCATCGGCGTCGCCGACATCGACGCGCTGTTCGCCGACGTCCCGGCCGACAAGCTGCTGAAGGCCCCCGTCGACCTGCCGCGCGCGCAAGGGCGAGCTGGAGGTCGAGCGCATCCTGGCGCAGCATGGCGGCCCGCAACGTCGCCGGCCGGCTCCGTGCCGTTCTTCGTCGGCGCCGGCGCCTACAAGCACCATGTGCCGGCGAGCGTCGATCATCTGATCCAGCGCTCGGAATTCCTCACCAGCTACACGCCCTACCAGCCCGAGATCGCGCAGGGCACGCTGCAATATCTGTTCGAGTTCCAGACCCAGGTCGCGGCGCTGACCGGCATGGAGGTGGCCAACGCCTCGATGTATGACGGCTCGACCGGCACCGCCGAGGCCGTGCTGATGGCGCATCGCGTCACCAGGCGGCGCAAGGCCGTGCTCTCGGGCGGGCTGCATCCGCATTACGCCGAGGTGGTCGAGACGCTCTCGCGCATGGCGAGCGACGAGGTCGTGACGCTGCCGCCGGACGTCCGCGGCCAGCGAGGACATCCTCGCCGCAGATCGACGACGAGACCTCCTGCGTCGTCGTGCAGACGCCCGACGTCTTCGGCAATCTGCGCGACCTCACGGCCGATCGCCGAGAAGGCGCATGCCGCACGGCGCGCTGCTGATCGCCGTCGTCACCGAGGTCGTGTCGCTCGGCGCTCGTCGAGCCGCCGGGCGCGATGGGCGCCGACATCGTCGTCGGCGAGGGCCAGTCGATCGGCAACGCGCTGAACTTCGGCGGCCCCTATGTCGGCCTGTTCGCGACGCAGCAGAAATATCGTCCGCCAGATGCCGGGCCGGCTCTGCGGCGAGACCGTCGATGCCGACGGCCGGCGCGGCTTCGTGCTGACGCTGTCGACCCGCGAGCAGCATATCCGCCGCGACAAGGCGACCTCGAACATCTGCACCAATTCCGGCCTCTGCTGCCTGGCCTTCACCATCCACATGACGCTGCTCGGCGAGGCCGGGCTCGCGCCGGCTGGCGCGCGTCAACCACGCCAATGCGGTGAAGCTCGCCGACGCGCTCGCCGGCGTGCCGGGCGTCGAGGTGCTCAACGACAGCTTCTTCAACGAGTTCACGCTCCGGCTGGCCGAAGCCGGCGGCTGCGGTCGTCGAAGCGCTGGCGGCGAAGGGCGTCCTCGCCGGCGTGCCGGTCTCGCGCCTCCTGCCCGAGGCCGGGCCTCGACGACCTGCTCATCGTCGCCGCCACCGAAGTGAACACGGACGAAGACCGCGCCGCCTTCGTCGGCCGCGCTGACGGAGGTGCTGTGATGCTGAACCGTCAGGGACGTCCCACCGCAGCGCCGGCGACGGCGCTGCGCAGCGAGGCGCACGGCCGACGTTCACCGGCAACCTTCACCGGCAACCGCGCGCTGCAGATCGAGGAGCCGCTGATCTTCGAGATCGGCCGCCACGAGACCACCGGCGTCGACCTCGACGAGCCCGACGCCGTTCAAGCCGCCGCCTCGGCGGGCTGGCGCGCAAGGACGGCGATCGGCCTGCCGGGCCTCTCCGAGCCGGAGGCGATGCGCCACTACGTGCGGCTCTGCCAGAAGAACTACGCCATCGACACCGGGCTCTTTCCGCTCGGCTCCTGCACGATGAAGCACAATCCGCGGCTCAACGAGAAGATGGCGCGGCTGCCGGGCTTCGGCGACATCCATCCGCTGCAGCCGGTCTCGACCGTGCAGGGCGCGCTGGAGCTGATGCAGCGAACTGGCGCGCTGGCTGACGACGCTGACCGGCATGCCGGCCGTCGCGCTGTCGCCGAAGGCCGGCGCGCATGGCGAGCTCTGCGGCATGATGGCGATCAAGGCCGCGATCGCCGCCAAGGGCGAGGGCGCGACCCGCACGCGTCGTGCTGGTGCCGGAATCGGCGCACGGCACCAACCCGGCGACCGCGGCGCTGCTCGGCTTCGTCGGTGAAGTCCGTGCCGGCCCGCGACGACGGCACGGTCGCATGTCGAGGACGTCAAGGCGCTGCTCGGCCCCGACGTCGCGGCGATCATGCTGACCAACCCCAACACCTGCGGCCTGTTCGAGCCGCAGGTCGTCGAGATCGCCGAGGCGGTGCACGAGGCCGGCGCCTATTTCTACTGCGACGGCGCCAACTTCAACGCCATCGTCGGCAAGGTGCGGCCGGGCGATCTCGGCGTCGACGCCATGCACATCAACCTGCACAAGACCTTCTCGACGCCCGCATGGCGGCGGCGGTCCGGGCGCCGGCCCGGTGGTGCTGTCGGAGCGGCTCGCGCCCTTCGCGCCGGTGCCGTTCATCCATCGTCGAGAATGGCGACGGCTCGCGCTTGTCGAGCATGCGGCCGAGGCGCCCGAAGGCAATGCGCCCTTCGGCCGCATGACGCGCCTTCCACGGCCAGATGGGCATGTTCGTCCGCGCGCTGGCCTACATGCTGTCGCCACGGCGCCGACGGCATGCGGCAGGCCTCCGAGGACGCGGTGCTCAACGCCAACTACATCCGCGCCTGGCCTGTCAGGACCTGATGTCGCTGCCCTTCGGCGACCAGCCCTGCATGCACGAGGCGCTGTTCGACGATGCCTGGCTGAAGGACACCGGCGTCACCACGCTCGATTTCGCCAAGGCGATGATCGACGAGGGCTATCACCCGATGACGATGTATTTCCCGCTCGTCGTGCACGGCGCCATGCTGATCGAGCCGACCGAATCGGAATCGAAGGCGTCGCTCGACCTGTTCATCGCGACGCTGCGCGATCTCGCCATGGCGGCCAAGGCGCGGCGACACGGAGCCGCTTCACCGGCGCGCCGCACCACGCCCCGCGGCGCCGCCTCGACGAGACCCGCGCCGCGCGCCAGCCGGTGCTGAGATGGTTGAAGCCGGAGCCGATTGCCGAGGCGGCGGAGTAGGATCGGCGCTCAGGCTCCTGTCCAGGGGTTGATCACAGTCAGCCCCAAGCCGGCGAAGTGACGCGTGTTGCGCGTCACGACCGCCAGCTCATGAGCCGCCGCCGTGGCCGCTATCCAGCCATCCATGACGGACAGGTTCTGGCCTGATCGATGCGACGCGGCCATCAGCTCGCCCCAGGAAGCGGCAATCGGCAGCGAGATCGGCAGCAACCGCTCACCGAACCGCTCCGGCAATTCGTTGGTCAACCAATCCCCAAGAGCGCTGCGTCGCCGGCCGGCGGGCAGCAAGGCGACGCCGCGGTGCAGCTCCGCAATGGTCGCCATGCTGAGGAAGAGCCGATCTTCCGGCACCTCATCCAGAAAGCGGTCGACCCCCGCATCCGGCTGCGGCCGCTGCTGTTCCGAAATCACATTGGTATCGAGCAGGAGCTTCATTGGCTGGGCGATCAGAGTTCGCTCTTGCCGGGTGCATCGCTGAGCCGCTCCAGCTCGATCTCTGCTCCGCGCAAGGGCGAGGCCCGGAAGAATTCGCGCAGACTGCCCTTGCGGCCCGTCCGCTGCTCCCATTCGTCGATACCGACGAGAACCGCGGCCGGCTTGCCGTTGCGCGTCACAAGCTGGGGGCCTTCCGCGCGCGCCTTCTCGATAACCTCCGAGAAGTGGGCCTTGGCGCTGGCTACCGTCCAGCCGGTCTTTTCCGATACGCCCATCTTGGCCACCTGACGCGGTTGCAGAGATGGTCAATGTAGTCATCGCGCCGCCTCTGTCGAGCGCTGCCCGCACTCCTGACACCGCCTGACGCAATTCCTTCAGGCCCTTAAGCCTTCCTTGACCATGTCAGGCGGATGCTGGGGATATGCGCTTCATGCGTCTGTGGAATTCGTCATGTCCGTCCGCTCGCTTCGCCCAAGCCGCACTGCCCGCGCCACCCTCGGCGCCCTGTTCGCCTTGGCGCTTGGCGCGACAGGCGCCCGAGCCAATGAGCCGAGCTACGGGCCCAACACCTATGATCGCACGCTCGACGCGCTGATCGCGCATGAGGACATCGCCAGCCGCGGTGGCTGGCCACGCGTTCCCGCCAGTGCCTCGGCGCTGAAGCCCGATGCGCAGGGGCCCGATGTCGTGGTGCTGAAGCAGCGCCTGCTTGCCAGCGGCGATCTGCCGCCCGAGGCGATGCCCGGCGACATCTACGACGCCAGCGTCATTGCCGCAGTGAAGCGTTTTCAGCTGCGTCATGGCCTGTCCGACCTCGGCACGGTCGGGCGGCTGACGCTGAAGGCGCTGAATGTTCCCGTCGAGTCGCGGCTGAACCAGCTGACGGCGACTCTGGAGCGGCTGAAAAGCAATGGCTTTGCCTTCACCGGGCGCTATGTCGTGGTCAACATCCCCGGCGCCAGTGTTGAGGCGGTGGAAAACGGCATCGTCCAGCGCCGCCACCTCGCCATCGTCGGGCGCTCGGACCGGCAATCGCCCGTGCTCCAGGCCAGCATCACCTCGGTGAACCTGAACCCGTACTGGACGGTGCCGACTTCGATCGTGAAGGCCGACATCATTCCCAAGATGCGCAAGGAGCCGGACTTCATCACGAAGTCGAACATGAAGCTGCTCGGCGCCGAGAACAAGGAAATCGACCCGGCGACGGTGAATTGGGCGGCGCTGAACGGGCCGCATTTCACGGTTCGGCAGGAGCCGGGCCCGCTCAATGCGCTGGGCCAGCTCAAGATCGACATGCCGAATTCGGAGGCCGTGTATCTGCACGATACGCCGAAGAAGAGCCTGTTCCGGAACGATGTCCGCTTCAACTCATCGGGTTGCGCCCGCGTCGAGGGCGTCCGTGACCTGGCGGCGTGGCTGCTTGAAGGTTCGGAATGGACGCTGCCGGCCATCGAGGCCGAAATCGCCAAGGGCGAGCGCAAGAACATCCCGCTGAAGAAGCCGGTGCCGGTGGCCTGGGTCTATCTGACCGGCTGGCAGGGCGCTGACGGGCTGGTGCAGTTCCGCGACGATATCTACTCGCTCGACACGCCCCAGGGCATCGCGACCTCGACCATCGTCGCGCGCAAGCCGAAGGCGAGGGCGGCGGTGACCCAACCGCCGGCCCGGCCGCTCTCGGTCCGGATGGGCGCAGGCACTGGCGCGCCCGTGGCCCCGGTAGCCGCAAGGACCGCGAGCAACTGACGCTTTCAGCGACCGGAGAGAATCGCCATCGTCTCCACGATCGCCATGCGCCGGGCCTCGGCATCGGTGCCGATCGTCACCATGCCATCGGGGCGCTGTGAGAAGGCGGCCTTGCGCTCGCGCAGCTTCAGGCTCGGATGGTCGAAATTATGGAAGGCGTTCGCATAGCCGACAAAGCGCGCGCGCCCCTGTTCCGCCAGCTCCTTGCACGGGGCCGCAGGGGTCCAATCATCGGCGAGGCCATGCAGGATCGTCGTCGGCACTTGCGCCCGCCAGCCAGCCTTAAGGATGACGCGGCAACCCGGATAGAATGAGATGATCCGGCGAAACGCCTCCGCGCCCGGCGCACCGGCCACATGAAGCACGGTTGAGCCGCCATTGGACCAGCCCATCAGGCTGGTGCTGCCCTTGCCGACATAGCCCTGAGCCTTCAGCCAGTCCGCTGCACCCAACGCATCCTGGGCGCGGCCACGGGGCGTCAGGCTGCGATCGCGGTCATTGCAGAGCGACCCCAGCCCGCGCGGGCGAAAGCTGTCGGGCAGGAGCACGATATAACCGGCCTCCACCAGCCGCTGGCTCCAATCCGCCTCGCGCGCGCTGACCCGGCCGCTCCCCGTCCACAGGCCCGAGCAGCCATGCATTGCGACCACGGCCGGAAACGGTCCGGGACCTTCCGGCTTGGCCAGCATGCCAGTCAGCATCGTGCCATCGCGCGAGGCGAAGCTGACGCTCTCCATCGCCTGGGCCGGAGCACAGGCGAGGGCACTGAGGCAGAGCGCTGCGACGGTTGCGGGCCGCGAAAGCATCAGGCGTTTCCTTCTGATCCCGAAACGAAAAACGCCGCGAACCCGGAGGGTCGCGGCGCCTGAAGGCATGAGTAAGGCGGATCGCTCAGTTGAGCTTGGCCTTGACCTCCTGAAGACCGGCCGCGAAGGCGGCGTTGCCAGCCTGGCCGGCCATCTGCGTGCGCAGGATTGTCTCGGCGGCGCGGGTGGCGGCTTCGGCTGCGGCGGCGCGGACATCGGCCGCCGCCTGCATCTCGGCCTGGGAGATCTTCTCCTCGGCGGATTTGGTGCGGCGCGTGACGAAGTCGTTCAGCTTGGCCTCGGCCTCGGCAGCGAGACGCTTGGCCTCCTCATTGGCGGCAGCCACGATCTCGGCGGCTTCGGCCTCGGCAGCCTTGCGCTTGGTCTCGTACTCCGCCAGCAGGCGCTCGGCATCCTGCCGCAGGCGGCGAGCCTCGGCGAGCTCCTGCGCCACAAGCTCACCACGCGAATCCAGCGCGCCCAGGATCTTCTTGTGGACGCCGAACTTGGCGAGGATGGCAAGGAAGATGAAGAAGGCGACGCCGACCCAGAAAGTATCCATCTGATCTCTCCTCAGCCGCGCGCCAGCGCCTGGTCGACCGCGGCATTCGCCTCGGTCGCGCTCGGCGCCTGGCCGGTCAGTTTCGTCACGATCGCAATCGCGACATCGCTGCCAAGATCGCGGACATTGGTCATGGCGGTGGATTTGGTGGCAGCGATCTGCGCTTCCGCCTGCTCGAGCTTGGCCGACAGATCGGCCTCGACGACGCGGCGACGCTGGTCCGACGCCTTGGCGCCGGCATCGCGGGAGGCCTGGGCAATGGCCTGCGCATTCTTGCGGGCTTCGGTCAGGGCCTGTTCGTAAGCCTGCGCCGTCTCTTCAGCCTTCGCCTGCATGGCGGCAGCATTGTCGAGATCGCGGGCGATGGTGCTGGCCCGATCAGCGAGGATGGCGCCGACCCGCGGCAGGGCGATGGTCGACATCAGCCAGTAGAGCAGGCCGAACGTGATCGCCAGCCAGAACAGCTGGCCAGCAAATGTGCTGGAATCGAAGGGCGGAAACGCAGCCTTCGCACCCGGCTGGGTGGCAGCCTGAGCAGCACCGGCCACGAACAGAGCGGCGCAAACGGCCAATCCGCGTCCGAAGACAGTTGCAGAACGAAGCGGCATGGAGCTGCCTTTCAGCCGGTTGTCGAAGGAAAGTCCGGCTTCCGGCGCGCGCGGCGCCGGAAGCGAAGTACGGAAGTCGTGAAAGCTGTGCTTCAGAGCACGAACATCAGGACGAGCGCGACGACGAAGCAGAAAATGCCGAGACCTTCCGCGAGCGCGGCGCCGATGAAGGCGCGGCCGAACTGGCCATCAGCCGCGGAGGGGTTGCGCAGGGCGCCCGAGAGGAAGTTGCCGAAAATGCTGCCGACGCCGATGGCGGCGAGGCCCATTCCGAGACAGGCGAGGCCAGCGCCGAGGTACTTGGCTGCAACGGGATCCATGGTCTTTCTCCGGTGTGAAAAGCGTGTGGGGTGGGTTGAACTCTCGCGATCTCGGCTAGGGCCTAGTGGCCCGGGTGCAGAGCATCGTTGAGATAGACGCAGGTCAGGATCGCGAAGACATAGGCCTGCAGGAAAGCGACGAGAAACTCGAGTGCCGTCAGCGCGATGGCCAGCAGCAGCGGCAGCGGCGCGATCACCATGCCGAACACAGTGCCGCCGGCGAGCAGGGCGACGACGAAGCCGCCGAACACCTTGAGCGCGATATGGCCGGCCAGCATGTTGCCGAACAGACGCAGCGACAGCGAGATCGGGCGCGAGACGAAGGAGACAGCCTCGATCAGCACCATGAAGGGCAGCAGCCAGCCCGGCACGCCTGACGGCACGAACAGGCCGAAGAAGTGGCTGCCATGCTTGACGATGCCATAGACCAGCACGACGCCGATCACCAGGAAGGCGAAGGCCGCGGTCACCACGATATGGCTGGTGACGGTGAAGGAGCCCGGGATCATGCCCAGCATGTTCGCCATCAGCACGAACATGAACAGCGAGAACACGAAGGGGAAGAAGCGCATGCCATCCTTGCCCATCACGCCTGTGACGGTGGAGGCGACGAATTCATAGATGATCTCGGCGAGCGACTGCAGGCGGCCGGGAACGGTGGCGCGCTGGCTCGAGCCATAGACCATGATCGCGGTGATGGCAGCGACCGTCAGCACCATGAACAGCGAAGCGTTGGTGAAAGACAGGTCGAGGCCGAACGGACGCAGGCCGATAAGTGGCTTGATCTCGAATTGGTGGATCGGATCGATTCCGCCGCCGGCCGCCATGTCAAAGTCCCTTTCGTGCAGCCTGATGGCTGCCTGGATCGGTCATGTCTTGGTCGTGTCGCGACCGGTCCCGGAGGTCGGGCGCGAACCGAGCTTATAGACGGAACGAAAACCGGCGATGGTCCCGATCACCAGAAAGGCGATCAGCAGGAACGGGGACGTCCCCAGCCACCGGTCTCCCAGGTACCCGATCAGGGCGCCCGCGATGATGCCACCTGCCAGATCCGTCGCTGCGCGAAACCCGGAGGACATCGCGCCAGCCAGCGCCTTGTCTCGTCCGACCGGACTTGCGCCCGGCTTGTCGCTCGCTTCAGCCCGTCCAAGCGACGTCTTCAGCGAGTCCAGTCTTGCGCGCAACTCCGTATCCGAGGCGTTTTTATCTGGATCCGACATGGTCAGAGGCCTCCTTCTTCGTGGATCGCCCACGATCGAGCAAAAAGCCGTCCCACCACGCCGGCCCCGCGCATCGAGCCGTCGTCAGCAGGGGTTCCTTTATTGCCCGGCCTCCGCCCTGTCAAGGCAGCCGAAACTGGCTTAACTTATTGAAATCTCTCTAAATTCAGGGCGGATGCGACATTCTTGCCGCATTGCAGCGCAGATTGTGGCCGATTTTCAACGCGCTGACACCGGAGGATGAGCCCGTGGAATGCCCCACCGGGCGGGTGGAGACCGTGCGGGATCAGCTCGCTTCCCGGATGCGCTCCGCCGTCGACAGGTCGACCGAGACCATCTGGCTGACGCCGCGCTCCGCCATCGTCACTCCAAACAGCCGGTCCATGCGCGCCATGGTGATCGGGTTGTGGGTGATGAGGATGAAGCGGGTGGCGGTGGTGCGCGCCATCTCGTCGAGCAGGTCGCAATAGCGCTCGACATTGGCGTCGTCGAGCGGCGCGTCGACCTCATCGAGCACGCAGATCGGCGAGGGGTTGGTCAGGAACACCGCGAAGATCAGCGCGGTGGCTGTCAGCGCCTGCTCGCCGCCGGAAAGCAGTGTCATCACCTGCGGCTTCTTGCCCGGCGGCCTGGCAAAGATTTCGAGCCCCGCTTCCAGCGGGTCCTCTGAATCCACCAGTTTGAGCTCCGCGGTCCCGCCGCCGAACAACACGCCAAACAGCCGCTGGAACTGGGTGTTGACGATGTCGAAGGCGGCCAGCAGCCGCTCCCTGCCTTCGCGGTTCAGCGCGCCGATCGCTTGCCGCAGCCGCCGGATCGCTTCGGTCAGGTCGTCGCGTTCCCCGGTCAACCCCTCTCGCTTGGCCTTGACCTCGGCCAACTCGTCATCGGCGCGCAGGTTTACCGCGCCCAGCCGCTCGCGCTCCGCCCGCAGGCCTTGCAGGCGCCGCTCGGTGCTCTCTGCTTCAGGCAGGTCCTGGCCCGGCTTCAAGCCCGCCAGCGCCTGCAACCCGGCCAGATCGATGTCGAAAGCCTCGGCGATCTGGCGGGCGATATCGGCCGATTTCTGCCGCGCCGCCTCCAGCTTGGCTTCAGCCGATGCCCGCTGTTCGCGCGCCAGCCCCAGCGCGTCGAGCGCTGCGCGTGCAGCCTTGTCGGCCTGGGCCTGCAGCGTCTCGCCTGCCGCCAGCGCGTCGCCGGCCTGCTGTCTTAACGCCTCGGCGCGCTCGATTTCGCCGATCATCCGGCGGCGTTCGACCAGGAAGGTATCGGGCGCGGCGAGCAAGCGCCGCCTGCTCGGCGGTGACCGCCAGGATCCGCCGCCGCGTTTCCTCCGCCGTCTGGGCGCCGGTTGCGGCGCGGGCGGTCCAGGCGGCGATCTCCTGGGTGATCGCGGCGCGCCGCCGCGTCCGCAGCTCGCCCTCGCGCGCCAGGGTCTGGACTGCGGCGCGGAGATCGGCCGCTTCGGCGCGTCGTTCCCCCAGCGTCGCCCGCGCTTCCAGCAAGGCCGTCTCCAGCGTCGTAACCGGCGGCAGGTTGGCTCAGGGACTGCTCCTGCGCCGCGACCTCGGCTTGCGCTTCCTTGATCATCCGCGCAGCTCGCGCCAGCCCGTCATCGAGCGCCGCCCGGCGCGCGGCACGCTCGGCCTCGCGCCGTTCCGCCGCCAGCATCTGATCGCGCGCCTGATCGAGCTGGCGCCGCCCCTGGCGGATTGCTTCGAGAGCGGCGGCCTCGGCCTGTGCCGCGAGCTTGACCTCGCCGGCTGCCGTATCGAGCACGGCGCGCGCCGCCTCGGCTTCTGCGCGGGCCTGGGCTGCAGCGTCTCGCAGTTCGCCGAGCCGGTTCTTCTCGGCCAGCCGCCGCGCCGCCGGGGAGGGGGCTTCCGCAGCGCCGGTAAAGCCGTCCCAGCGCCAGATATCCCCCTCCCGCGACACCAATCGCTGACCGGGCTGGAGCAAAGTGCGCAGACGCGGCCCATCCGCGCGTTGCACGACGCCGATCTGCGCCAGCCGGCGGGATAGCGCGGGGGGACCCTTGATATGAGCAGCCAGAGGCGCCGCTCCATCGGGCAAGGCAGGATCGGGGTGGCCCTCTCCGGTATCGAGCCAGTGTGTGGGCGCAGCCGCATCCAGCGCCGCGTCGAGATCATCCCCCAGCGCCGCGCCCAGCGCGACCTCGTAACCCCTGGCCACTTCGACGGCCTCGACGATCGCCGGGAAGCGGTCCCCGGCCGCAGGGGCGAGCAATTTTTCCAGCGTCCGGATTTCCGTCTCGAGCCCTTGCGCCCGCCGCTCCGCCTCGTTGAGCGGGCCGCGCGCCTGCGCCTCCTGCTGGCGGGCTGTGGCGAGCGCGGTGCGGGCCTTGGCCGCTGCAGCATCGGCGGCCGTCACACCCTGCTGCGCCTCGGCCAGCGTCTGGCGCAGAGCCTCCAGCGGCGCTGCCGGGGCAGCGGCTTCCAGGGCGGCGCGTTCCTTCTCCAGCCTCTCGCCTTCGGTCCTGGCGCGGCCCAGCCGATCCCGCGCCTCGCGCAGGCTGCGCTCCAGCGCGGCCCGCTTGGCGGCGAGGTCGGAGAGGGCGGCCTGTGCGCTGGCATAAGCGGCTTCCGCCGTGGCGAGCAGCGATTCGGTCGAGGCCTGCGCCGTCCTGGCTGCAGCCTCGGCGCCACCGGCGCTGCTGCTGTCGCGCGTCAGCGCCGCCTCCTCCTCCGCGAGGCGGGCAAGGCTTTGGCTGGCATCGCCAGCCACGCTCTCCTGCCGCGCCAGATCGCCCTGCAACTCGATGAGGCGCCGCCCCAGCTCTTCCGCCCGCTGCGTCGCCCGCCGGTTCTCGGCCTCGAGCTCGTCCAGCCCGCGCCGCAGCCGCACCAGCCCGGCCGCAGCAGAGGCTTCCGCCTCGCGCAGCGCCGGCAGCTGATGCGCGGCGACCGCCTGTTCGCGCGCTGCTGCCGCCTGGAGGCCGGTCTTGTCGGCGACCAGCCTGGCAGCCGCGTCCAGCGCCTGTTGCGCCTGCGCCTCCTGCAGCCGCGCCTCATGCCGGGCGATCAGCGCCAGGATTGCTTCTGCCCTGCGGATATCGGCAGCGAGACTGCGATAGCGCGCCGCCTGCCGCGCCT
Source organism: uncultured Alphaproteobacteria bacterium (assembly GCA_963759925.1). Lineage (GTDB taxonomy): Bacteria > Pseudomonadota > Alphaproteobacteria > Rhizobiales > Beijerinckiaceae > Allobosea. Next base: position 169,328 of record CAVXBE010000009.1, on the reverse strand, counting down.
GTCGCTGCAGCGCCTCGATCTGCCCGTCGATTTCGCCGAGCACATCCTCGAGCCGGGTCAGATTGTCCTCGGCCCCGCGCAGGCGCAGTTCGGCCTCATGGCGGCGGCTGTGCAGCCCGGCGATGCCGGCCGCGTCTTCCAGAATGCGGCGGCGCGATTGCGGCTTGGCGGAGATGATTTCGCTGATCTGGCCCTGCCGCACCAGCGCCGGCGAGCGCGCGCCGGTGGCCGCATCGGCAAAGAGCAGCTGCACGTCGCGGGCCCGCACCTCCTTGCCGTTGACGCGATAGGTCGAGCCCTCCTCGCGCTCGATCCGGCGAGTCACCTCCAGCACGTCGGTCTCGTTGAAGGCGGCCGGCGCCTTGCGGCTGCTATTGTCGAGCGTCAGCGCCACCTCGGCCATATTGCGGCCGGGCCGGTCATTGGAGCCGGCGAAGATGACATCCTCCATCCCCGAGCCGCGCATGTTCTTGAACGAGCTTTCGCCCATCACCCAGCGCAGCGCCTCGACAAGGTTGGACTTGCCGCAGCCATTGGGGCCGACGATGCCGGTCAGCCCCGGCTCGATCAGGAATTCAGTCGGTTCGACGAAGGTTTTGAAGCCGGTGAGCTTGAGGCGGGTCAGCTGCATGATAGCAGCCCCGAGCCTGCACGGTTGCTCAAGCTAAGCGCGGCGTCCGGAGCGAGCGCCTTTTGAGCCCTCATCCTGAGGAGCTGCGAAGCAGCGTCTCGAAGGATGCTCCAGAAGGCCCGCACGCGCGCCGGGTTCGCGCTTGAGGCGGCCACCACAGGCCGCCCCAGCTCATGCGTTGTGTCTGTAAAAAAAGCGCGCGGCGGCTCAGCCCGCCAGAAGCGGGTCCAGGATCTTCTCGAACTCGGCGATGCTGAGGGCACCTGTGCGCTTCTGTCCATTGATGAAGAAGGTCGGGGTCGAATCGACGCCGAGCTGGGCTCCACGATCCTTCACCTGCGTGATGGCATCATAGATATCCTGCCTTTTCAGACAGGATTCAAACGATTCCTGAGTGTAGCCGGCTTGCTTGACCATGGTCGACAAAGCGTCCACCGGCTTTTCCGTGAAAGCCCAGGCGCGCTGCTGAGAAAACAGCATGTCCGTCATCGGGTAAAACTTGTCGTTGCCGTTGCAGCGCGCCAGCATGAACCCCGCCGTTGCCAGCGGATCGAGCGGGAATTCGCGCAGCGTGAAGCGCACCTTGCCGCTGTCGATGTATTTTGCCTTGAGCGCCGGCCAGGTATCCTTATGGAAGGCTGCGCAATGGCCGCAGGTCATCGAAGCGTATTCGATGATCGTGACCTTGGCGTCGCTCTTGCCGAGCCAGACATCGCCGAGCGGCCCTGCCGTCGCGAGATCGCCGGACTGGGCGCTGGCACCGTTTACGCCCCATGCCGTGGCCACCGCGATGCCTGCGGCTGCGGTGAGGAGCTCTCGCCTGGAAGTGGTCATCATCTGTTCCTGAACTGCTTTGATAGGCCGGACCATAGTGGCCACCACGAATGTGGCAAGATCACTTCACAACAGCTGCAGGCGACTCACGAAGCCGTGTCAGCCGAATTTCGCCGCATCGCCACCGATTGGCCCAGCCGCTCAAGCGCTGCGCGCAGACCGTCATTCTCGATCTTGCCGACCTGCCGCGCCACCTCCGCGACAACCGCGGCATCGGGCTTGGGCGGTGGTGCCGGCACGGCGGGAGCCTCGACCGGGCCCTGCTTCAGCACGATCTTGCCGACGGCCGCGCCAGCCGAGATGCGTGTTGACCCGCTCCAGCACGAGCGGAGCCAGTTGCTGCATGTCGAGCGCGAAGGCGCCCTCGACCCTGACAACCAGTGTCGCCGGGTCGGAGACATCGCCTGGAGCCGGGCGGCGGCGTGGCCAGTCGATCTTGAGCGGCCGCGTCCGCGCCGCCAGGCGCTCGCCGACGATCTCGGGCCAGAGCGAGACGATGGCGCGGCCGGCAAAGCCCTGCGCCGCCAGAGCCGGCGCCAGGCAGTCATCGATGAGATCGGCGAGAGGTTTTGCGGCCATGGCCCAATGTGAGGCTGCGGGAGCGGGCGCGCAAGCTCAGCCCTCGCGGTCGCGCTCGTAATGCATCGCCAGAGGGAACGGTGGCAGCCAGGCTTCGCGCCGGATCGTCCAGCTTTCATAGCTCGGCACCAGCTGGTTCGGCTCATCCAGCGAACCGAGCGGCAACTCGACCTCCTCGCCGGTACGGGCGAGAACCGAGGAGCCGCAGACCGGGCAGAAATGCCGCCCCTTATAGTCGCGGGTCTCGCCGCTGATCGTGACCGCCTCCTGGGGATAGATCGCGGCGGCATAAAACGGCGCGCCGTGATGCTTGCGGCAATCGAGACAATGGCAAAGGCCGACACGATCGGGCTCACCGGAGGCGGTGAAGCGAACCGCGCCGCACAGGCAACCACCTCTGAAGCTGTTCATGCCGGTCTCCCCGTCCTGTCGGTCTGGCTCGTCCTGCCAACGTGACGCCCGCAGACAGGTTCCGGCCGTTCTGTGGCACGCCCGGCAGCCTTGCCCGAGCCTGCATTCCCGCTACATAGCGCGGATGATCCCGAACGCTGCCGACCTCCTCGCCTGGTATGACCGCCATCGCCGTGTCCTGCCCTGGCGGGCGCTGCCGGGGGAGCAGGCCGATCCGTACCGGGTCTGGGCATCCGAGATCATGCTGCAGCAGACGACGATCGCAGCGGTAAAGCCCTATTTCGAGCGCTTCATGGCGCGCTTTCCGACGATCGAGGCGCTTGCCGCAGCCCCGTCCGAAGCGGTCATGACGGCCTGGGCAGGGCTTGGCTATTACTCCCGCGCCCGCAACCTGCATGCCTGCGCCCAGGCGGTGGTCTCGCAGCATGGCGGGCGCTTCCCCGATACCGAGGACGGTTGCGCAGCCTGCCCGGCATCGGTGCCTATACGGCCGGCGCCATCGCCGCCATCGCGTTCGACCGGCCGGCAGCCGCCGTCGATGGCAATGTCGAGCGGGTGATGACCCGGCTGTTCGCGATCGAGGCGCTGATGCCGGCCGCCAAGAAACTGGTCCGCGAGCAGGTGCTGGCCCTGCTCCCGCCGCAGAGGCCCGGCGATTTCGCGCAGGCGCTGATGGATCTCGGCGCCACCATCTGCACGCCCCGCAACCCCGCTTGCGGCCTATGCCCCTGGCGCGAGCCATGCCGCGCCCGGGCCGAGGGCACGCAGGAAACCTTTCCCCGCAAGGCCGCCAAGACGACCGGGGCGACCCGCCTCGGCGCGGCTTACGTGCTGTTGCGGGAGGATGGCGCTGTGCTGCTGCGGACGCGGGCCACCAAGGGCCTGCTCGGAGGCATGGCCGAGGTGCCGACCAGCGCCTGGCACGGCGGCCTATGAGCTCGACGGCGCGGTGCAGGATGCGCCGGTCTCGGTCAGCTGGCGCCGGCTGCCTGTGCCGGTCCGCCACGTCTTCACGCATTTCCCGCTTGAGCTGACCCTGCTGGTCGCCACAGTGCCAGCCGATTTCGCGGCCCCGGATGGCATGCGGTTCGTGGAGCTCAAGCGGCTGCGCGAGGAGCCGTTGCCGAGTATCATGCTGAAAGTGCTGGAGGCCGGGCTGGAGGCGCTCAGGCCGCCGCCATCTCCGCCCTGATCTGGCCGCGCAGCGTATCCAGCAGCATCAGCCCGCCTTCGCGCTCGACATGCCAGAAGGTCCAGCCATTGCAGGCCGGCAGACCCTGCGCCAGCGCGCCGACCTTGTGGATCGACCCGACGGCAGGGCCCAGCACCAGCGTGCCGTCGGCGCGGATGACCGCCGTGTGGCGGCGCTTTTCGTCGGTCACCACCTCGCCCGCCTTGACCAGCCCGGCCTCGACCAGGCTGAGGAAAGGCACGCGCGGCTCGGTGCGCTTCGAGGGAGCCAGTCGCAAACGCCTCCGGCGGCAGCGGCTCGATCGCGGCGATGCGCTTGCGCGCCGCTTCGGCATAAACGGTTTCGCGCTCGACGCCGATGAAATGGCGGCCGAGCGCCTTGGCCACGGCGCCGGTGGTGCCCGTGCCGAAGAACGGGTCGAGAATCACGTCGCCGGGATTGCTCGCCGACAGCATCACGCGCGCCAGCAGCGCTTCCGGCTTCTGCGTCGGATGCATCTTGTCGCCCTTGCCGTCCTTCAGCCGTTCTTCGCCGGTGCAGAGCGGCAGATACCAGTCCGAGCGCATCTGCAGGTCGTCATTGCCGCCCTTCAGCGCCTCGTAATGGAAGGTGTATTTCGAGCTCTCGCCGCGCGCCGCCCAGATCAGCGTCTCATGCGCATTGGTGAAGCGCCGGCCGCGGAAATTCGGCATCGGATTGGCCTTGCGCCAGACGATGTCGTTCAGCATCCAGAAGCCGAGATCCTGCAGGATCGAGCCGACCCGGAAAATATTGTGATAGCTGCCGATGACCCAGAGCGCGCCATCGGGCTTCAGCACGCGCCGGCAGGCCGTCAGCCAGGCGCGGGTGAAGGCGTCATATTCGGCGAAGGACGAGAACTTGTCCCAGTCGTCATCGACAGCATCGACGAGGCTGTCGTCGGGCCGGCGCAGATCGCCGCCAAGCTGGAGATTATAGGGAGGGTCGGCGAAAACCAGATCGACGCTGGCCTCTGGCAGCCGGTTGATCGCGGCGACACAATCGCCCACGAGCACCTGATCGAGCGGCAGTTCCAGAGGAAGGCTGTGTGCCTTCATCCGGGAACCCAGCGCAGGCCGTCCGGTACGCGAGACCTGAATCCGGACGGCGGCGCTGGTGGCCCCGGTACGCAAAATACCCATGACGCCCCAAGACCGTTACGCAACTTGAACAGTCGCGATATTGGCCAGTCAGGGTAAAAGCCGGGTTTCCGGGTTAGAAAAAAATACGTCTCGTTTTGGGGCTGCAGCTTTTGCCTAGCTGTTTGACGGATATGGCAAATTGCTAAGGGCGGGTTAAGGCCGTAGCGAGCCTCGACCCTGTCCCGGCGCCTCAGGCGCGCTGCCAGACGCCCTTCACCGGGGCGAAACTGTAGCGGTGCTCGGGGCAGGGCCCGTGCGCCAGCAAGGCGGCGCGGTGCTGCGGCGTGCCGTAGCCGACATGTGAGGCAAAGCCGTAATGCGGGAAGCGGACGCCGAGCCGCGTCATCATCCGGTCACGCACCACCTTGGCGACAATCGAGGCCGCCGCGATCGAGGCCACGGAGGCATCGCCCTTGATGATGCTCTCGGTCTCGCAGGGCAGGGCGGGCGGATCATTGCCATCGACCAGCACCATGACAGGCTGCAGCGAAAGCCCGGCCACGGCACGCCGCATCGCCAGCAAGGTCGCCTGCCGGATATTGATGCGGTCGATCTCATCGGCGGTAGCGCTCGCCACCGACACCGCCACCGCCTGGGCGCAGATCAACTCGTAGAGGTCATCGCGGGCCTGCGCCTCGATCGCCTTGGAATCGGCCAGCCCCTTTGGCACCTTCTTCGGGTCGAGGATGACGGCTGCCGCGACCACCGGGCCGGCGAGCGGACCCCGACCGACCTCATCGATCCCGGCCAGCGGCCAAAGCCCGGATTTGATGGCGCGTCGCTCACGGCTGAAATTGGCGGACATGGCCAGCGGCTTATAGACCGTTTGAGAGATCCTCAGCCCTCATCCTGAGGAGCCATTCCGTTGGGAATGGCGTCTCGAAGGATGCTCCAGAAGACTTCGGCGCCCGCTGGAGCATCCTTCGAGACGCGACTTCGTCACTCCCCGAGGCTGAGGGCTCGCATTTGCAAACGGACCCTTAGGCCGCGCCGGCGGCGCGCGCAATAACGGAGCAGACGGACCAAGCCGGACTGGCGATAAAGGCTATCGCTCCGGCTCATCAGCTATCCCCCCTTCAGAACAGGCTCAGCTGCGCCTTTTCCTTCTCCGGCTTGACGAACAGGTCGTTGCGGAGCCGCAGGCGCGCGCCGTTGAAGCCGAGCCGTTCTGCCGCCATTTCGAAGCGGCGGCCGATCATCCAGGCATAGGGGCCCGAACCCACCTGCCTCTGCCCCCACGCCGCGTCGTAGTCCTTGCCGCCCCGGGTCGAGCGGATCAGCGAGACGACATGGCGCAGCTTGTCGGGATGATGCGTCAGCAGCCAGTCCTGCACGAGATCCTTGACCTCCAGCGGCAGGCGCAGCAGCACATAGCCGGCTTCGCGAGCACCGGCCGCCTTGGCCGCGTCCAGGATGCGCTCGATCTCATGCTCATTAATCGCCGGGATGATCGGCGCGACCAGCACGGTGACGGGAATGCCAGCCTCCGATAGCCGCTTCACCGTCTCCAGCCGCTTGGCGGGAGAGGCGGCGCGCGGCTCCATCGTCCGCGCGACCTTCGGATCGAGCGTGGTAATCGAGATCGCGACCTTGGCCAGGCCTTTCGCCGCCATTGGCGCCAGAATGTCGATGTCGCGCTGCACCAGCGCCGATTTGGTGACGATGCCGACGGGATGGTTGAACCGCTCCAGCACCTCCAGGATCGAGCGCATGATCCGCAGCTTCTTCTCGATCGGCTGATAGGCGTCGGTATTGGTGCCGATTGCGATGGTGCGCGGCTGGTAGGAAGCGGCAGACAGCTCCTTCTCCAGCAGCACCGCCGCATCGGGCTTGGCCGTCAGCTTGGTCTCGAAATCCAGCCCCGGTGACAGCCCGAGATAGGCGTGGCTCGGCCGGGCGAAGCAGTAGACGCAGCCATGCTCGCAACCGCGATAGGGGTTGATCGAGCGGTCGAACGAGATATCCGGCGAGTCGTTCTTGGTGATGATCGTCCGTGGCTTCTCGACCGCGACTTCGGTCTTGAAGGCAGGCAGCTCGCCGAGAGAGCCCCAGCCATCATCCTCGCTTAGCCGCTGCTCGCTCTCATAGCGCCCACCGGGATTGATGGTGGCGCCGCGCCCGCGCCGACGCTCGGGATCGATCCGGTTGCCCGCATAGGCCAGCGGGTCGGCCGGCGCGACCCGTGCGGATACCGAGGCCGGCAACGGGTCGGTCCGCCGCAGCGGCTGCGCTGGTATGGCGCGCGAGGAGGGTCGAGCCTGTTGCATGACGAAATCGTCCTGAACCTAGCGGGAATCGGCGCTATCAACGGGCTTCAATGTGAACATAAAGAGAACAGAACGCAAGGGGCCAATTGCGGCATGTTGCGCTGCGTCATAGAACGCTGACATGCTCACTGCCGTCATCCGCGCCGAAAGCTCGGCAAGCGCTCTTGCAGCCACCTTCTCGGTGCTGATTCCGGCGGTCGCCGAAGGTTTTCTCGGCCACGCTGTGGTGGTGGCGGCCGAGGCTAATGCCGAGATCGAACGCCTCGCCGATGCGACGGGCGCGGTTTATCTCATTGCTGACAGCAGCGAAGCCTGGCGTCGTGGGGCGGAGCAGGCGCGCGGGGATTGGCTTGTCCTGCTCGATGCGGGCGATGTGCCGCAGGCGCATTGGGTCCAGGCCGTCGACCGCCATCTGCTCCTATCGCCCGATCGGCCGGCGCTGCTGCCCCGGCGCGATCTGGCGGGCGCACTGGGCGAGCGCGCCTCCCTGCTGCTGCACGGCCGCGCCTTGCGTCCAGGCCTGATCCTGCCGAAGCGTCAGGGCATAGCGGAGCGGCTGGAGCAGAGCCCGCGCCGGCTCGATTGCCGGCGGGAGAGGGCGGCCTAGCTGACAACCCGGCGCTAGACTTCAAACCTGGCTCGGCTTGAACGTATCGCAGCTCTGCATCGAGCCTGTCCGGAAGCCGGTATTGAACCAGCGGGTCCGCTGGGCCGAGGAGCCATGCGTGAAGGAATCCGGAACCACCTGCCCGCGTGAGGCCTTTTGCAGCATGTCGTCGCCGATTGCGGCCGCCGTGCGCATCGCCTCGTCGATATCGCCGGTGTCGAGCCGGCCCATCGCCTGGATATTGTGAGCCCAGACGCCAGCGAAGCAGTCGGCCTGCAGTTCGATCCGCACCGACACCGCATTAGCTTCACGCGGCGATGAGCGCTCACGCAGCTGGTTGGCCTTGGGCAGGATCCCGATCAGGTTCTGGATGTGGTGCCCGACCTCATGGCCGATGACATAGGCATAGGCGAAATCGCCGCCGCCACCGAGCTTGCGCTGCATTTCCTGGAAGAAGGACAGGTCGAGATAGACGCGCTTGTCAGGCGGGCAATAGAACGGGCCCATCGCAGCCTGCGCAGTGCCGCAGCCGGAGCGATCGACACCGGAGAACAGCACGAGGCGCGGGGGCTCATAGCGGCGATTGGCCTGCTGCGGCAGTACCTTCGACCAGATATCCTCGTTTTGCGCCAGCACCGCGGAGACGAAACGGCCCATCTCGTCCTGCGGCGGCCCGGCAGACCGGCGGGTTTCCTGCGTCGGAGCGCTGCGCCCGCCGATGCCGCCGACCAGTTCGGCGCCGCCGATCAGCAGGCGCGGGTCGATGCCGAGCGCCCAGCCGACAAGGCCGAGCACCACCATCGTGCCGATGCCGAGACCACCGCGCCCTCCGGGAAGGCCGGCGAATTCGCCACCACCACCGCGCCGGTCCTCAAGATTTTCGGACTGGCGATAATCATCCCACTTCATGGCAGGCCTTCCTGATCCCGTAGCGCCGCAATCTCTGCGACCCCAACGCGGAACTCAAGCGGAAGGGGCCAAGGGAGATGAAAAATGTCTCCGTCCGGAGCGGCACGGCTAGGTGAAGCTTCGCTGGCACGGACTGCCTTCTCCAGAACAGTCCTCGCGCAGTGCTGTCTGGCCCGAGGAACTGCCCTAGCCGCCCGGCTCAATGATAACCGCTATCGGCCTTCACCTTGCCGCGGAAGGTCCAGTAGACGAAGGCGGTGTAGAACAGGATCATCGGCAGCAGGAACGTCACCCCCAGCGCGACGAAGATCTGCGAGGAGGGCGCGGCTGCGACATCCCAGATCGTCAGGCTCGGCGGCACCAGATACGGGAAGTTGGAGATCGCCAGCCCCAGGAAGCACAGCACGAAAATCGCGATGGTGAAGGCGAAGGGCGTGAACTCATGCTTTCCGTTCAGGCGCTTCCAGACCATGAAGCCGCAGAAGGCGGTCAGCAGCGGGAAGGGCCAAAGGAAGACGAGGTTGCTGGTGGTGAACCAGCGCTCGGCGATGCGCGGATGCGCAAACGGCGTCCAGAGCGACACCACGACAGCGAAGAACATCAGCCCGAATAGCAGCGATTTGGCCTGGATCCGGGCGCGATCGGCCACCGGCCCTTCCGTCTTGTAAACGAGCCAGGTGGCGCCGAGCAGCGCATAGCCGATGACGACGCCGAGGCCGCACATCAGCGTGAACGGCGTCAGCCAGTCGAATGGGCCGCCAGCGAACTGCCGGTCGACCACCGTGATGCCCTGGATCAGCCCACCCAGGATCAGACCCTGCGCAAAGGCGGCGGCGGTCGATCCTAGCCAGAAGGCGAGGTCCCACACCGCGTGGCGCGGCTTGGCCACCCAGCGGAACTCGAAGGCGACGCCCCGGAAGATCAGGGCCAGCAGCATCAGCGTCACCGGCAGGTAGAAGGCCGGCATGATGATCGCGTAGGCGGTGGGGAACGCGACGAACAACCCGCCGCCGCCGAGCACAAGCCAGGTCTCATTACCGTCCCAGAACGGCGCGACCGAATTCATCATCTGGTCGCGCTCGCCCTCATCCCTCGTCGTGGGAAACAGGATGGCGATGCCGAGATCGAACCCGTCCAGCACGACATAAAGGATGACGGCGGTGCCGATCAGGCCAGCCCAGATCACCGGGAGATACCATTCCATGGCTGTTGCTCCTCAGGTCGCAGGCTGGATTTTGTCGTCGCCGGGTTCTCCGTCGCCGAACAGATCGGAAGCCGGAGCCTGCGCCGCCTTGAGCGGACGCTGCGATGGCTGTTCGGGCGGGTCCTGGTTCGAGATCGCGTCCGGTCCCTTGTCGATGAGCCGGTTGATCAGCAGGATGCCCGCCGAAAACACGACGCAGTAGACGCAGACGAACAGCGCCAGCGAGACCGCGACCTGCCCGGTGGTGATGGGTGAGATCGCATCCTTGGAACGCATGATCCCGGTCGCGATCCAGGGCTGCCGACCGACCTCGGTGACGAACCAGCCGGCCAGGATCGCCATGAAGCCGAGCGGCCAGGTGTATTGCGCCACAAACAGCCAGCGCCGCTCCTCGAAGACGCGACCTCTCCACCAGAGATAGGCGCCGATCCAGCCAAAGGCGATCATGAAGAAGCCGATGCCGACCATGATCCGGAAGCCGAAGAACGGGATCTTGACCGGCGGCCTGTCCTGCACGGCAAAGTCGTTCAGGCTCGGAAACAGCGCATCCATGCTGCCATGGGTGACGAGGCTGGCCACGCCCGGGATCGAGATTTCGAAGCGGTTGATGCCCTTTTCCTCATCCGGCCAGGCAAACAGCACGAGCGGTGCCGGCCGCGACGAATCCCAATGCGCCTCGATCGCCGCGAGCTTGGCAGGCTGGTACTTGGCGGTGTCCTCGCCATGCCGGTGGCCGATGACGGCCTGCGCCGGGGCGGTGATGGCGATCATCAGGATCGCCATCCGCACCATCGTCCGCGCCGATTCCGGTGCGGTGTCCCGCCAGCAGATGGCGCGCCCCGGTCGCCAGAACGACGAAGGCCGTGGTCAGATAGGCCGCCGTCATCATGTGCATGTAGCGCACAGGGAAGGTCGGGTTGAAGATGATCTTCATCCAGTCGACGGGGTAGGCGATGCCGTCTCGCACCTCATGCCCGGCCGGGAACTGCATCCAGCTATTGGCCGAGAGGATCCAGAAGCCCGACAGCGCGGTGCCGCCTGCGACGATCACGGCCGAGAGGAAATGCAGCCAGGGCGGCACGCGCTTCCAGCCAAACAGCATCACGCCGAGGAACGAAGCCTCCAGGAAGAAGGCGGTGAGCACCTCGTAGCCGATCAGCGGCCCCAGCACATTGCCGAGCGCCACCGAAAACCGGCTCCAGTTGGTGCCGAACTGGTAGGACAGGACGATGCCGGAAACCACGCCCATGGCGAAGGAGACGGCGAAGATCTTGGTCCAGAACCGCGCCAGCACATGGAATTTCGGATCATTGGTCTTCAGCCACAGCCCGAGCAGCGTGGCGATATAGGCCGACAATCCAATGGTGAAGGCGGGGAAGACGATGTGGAAGGAGATGGTGAAGGCGAACTGGATGCGCGAAAGGAGGAAGGCATCGATCGTCATCGCAGGTCTCCGGCAGTCTCGGGCTCAGCAGCCCGGCTTGGCGAACGGGTGCAACCCCGCCATCTGCAGATCATAACGCCTTTAAACAGTGCCTCACCGGTCCATGGTGTCGCAAGGACAAAACCCGCAATGCGTGTGTGGCTAGCATCGCGAAGGGTCCGCCAGCGCGACCTGTTCAGGACAGGTAGCGACGTTCCCGGCCGCTTCAGACGGCGTCCAGCGCGGCCCGCAGCGCCCGCAGATCGCGCCAGACCAGGCGCTTTTGCACAGGCTGGTCCAGAAGATAATCAGGATGGAGCTGGCCAAGGCGCGAATCTGTCGGCCGTCGGAGTCATATTCATCCATTTGCCCCGCGAGGCCATCAAGCTCTTCACGTTGAGCAAAGCTCTTGGCGACTGGGCCGACCGAGGCAAATGAGAATATCGCGGGTCTGCCAGCTCGATCTGCCGCTGGATGAAGGGCAGGCAGACCGCGATTTCCTTGCTCGTCGGGCGTGCGGTTCCCCGGCGGCCGCCATGGCAGCAGATTGGCGATGTAGACATGCTCCTGCCGCGTCAGCCCGACAGCCGCCAGCATCCGGTCGAGCAATTGCCCCGAGCGACCGACGAAGGGCAGGCCGAGCCTGTCCTCATCGGCGCCGGGCGCCTCGCCCACCAGCATCACCCGCCCGGCCGGATTGCCATCGGCAAAAACCAGGTTCTTGGCGGTGGCCTTCAGCGCGCAGCCATCGAACTTGGCCATCGCCTCGCGCAGTTCGTCCAGCGTCGTCGCCTCCCGCGCCATCGCCCTAGCGCTGAGGGCCGCGTCATCGGGGGCGGTGGCCGCCGCTGCGATCGCGATCGCGGCTTGTGTCGGGCCTGCACCGGGCTGCAGACGGGGCGGCAGGCGCGGACGCTGCTGCGCCTCGGGCTGCGCGGGAGCTGGCGCCTCGAAGTGATTATGCGGCGTTTCGTCGAGCGCCTCGGTCACGCCCATTTCGGCGTACCAGGCGACAAGCTCGTAAGCGCTGGGAGCGGCCATGGACATCATCGGCCGATCCTACCACGCCGCCAGCGGGTTTCGCGAGCCCGTGTGCAGTTGCAAAATGGAACGTCTGCTTGAATAGAGGGGTTCCAGATCAGGGGCCTGCCTCCGTCGACACGCGTTTGGCTGCGCCGCCTGCCTTGGGGGGACGGATTTCCGCGTTTTTCCGGAGTTGTCGCGCCAGGCTCGCCTTGGCAGGGTTGAGATAGTTCATATATAAACTGATTGCGCTGAGAGGCGTCGCAGGCTGTTCGGAGGCAGGACATGGATCTCGAAGAAGCACAGAGCGCGCCGCGCGAAAGCATGGACTACGACGTCGTCATCGTCGGAGCCGGTCCGGCGGGCCTGGCTGCCGCCATTCGCCTGAAGCAGCTCGACGAGTCGATCTCGGTCGTCGTTCTGGAAAAAGGTGCCGAGGTCGGCGCTCATATTCTGTCGGGCGCGGTGATCGATCCCGGTGGGCTGGATGCCCTGCTGCCGGGCTGGCGCGAGGATGAGGCCCGCCCGCTCACCACGGAGGTGACGGAGGATGTCTTCTACTTCCTGACCGAGCCGAACGGGGTCCGCCTGCCCAATTTCGGCATGCCGAAGCTGATGAACAATCACGGCAATTTCGTCGGCTCGCTGGGGCTGGTGACACGCTACATGGCGGCCCAGGCCGAGGCGCTGGGCGTCGAGATCTATCCCGGGTTCGCTGCCGCCGAGCTGCTCTTCGACGAGCAGGGTGCGGTGCTCGGCGTCGCCACCGGCGATATGGGCATCGCCAAGAATGGCGAAGTCAGCGAGCGCTACACCCGCGGCATGGAGCTGCGCGGACGCTATACGCTGCTGGCAGAAGGTGTGCGCGGCTCGCTCGCCAAGATCGCGATCCGGCGTTTCGGCCTGGATGAGGGCCGGGAGCCGCAAAAATACGGCATCGGCCTCAAGGAAATCTGGCAGGTCAAGCCGGAGAAATTCCGCAAGGGGCTGGTCCAGCACTCCTTTGGCTGGCCGCTCGACGGCAAGACCGGCGGCGGCTCATTCCTCTATCACTTCGACGACCATCTGGTTTCGGTCGGCTTCGTCGTCCACCTCAATTACGAGAACCCGACGCTCTCGCCCTTCGACGAGTTCCAGCGCTTCAAGACCCACCCGATGATCCGCGACGTCTTCGAGGGCGGCAAGCGCCTCTCCTATGGCTCGCGCGCCATCACCGAGGGCGGCTGGCAATCCGTGCCGAAGCTGACCTTCCCGGGCGGCGCGCTGATCGGCTGCTCGGCCGGCTTCGTCAACGTTCCGCGCATCAAGGGCAGCCATAACGCCATCCATTCCGGCATGCTGGCGGCGGAGAAGCTGGTGCCGGCGCTGGCGGCAGGGCGCGCCCATGACGAGGTCATCGAGATCGAGACCAGCTGGCGTGACACCGCCATCGGTGCCGACCTCAAGCCGGTGCGCAACGTCAAGCCGCTCTGGTCGAAATACGGCACCATGCTCGGCATCGCGCTGGGCGGGCTCGACATGTGGCTGAACCAGCTGTTCGGCTGGTCGCCTTTCGGCACGCTGAAGCATGGCAAGCCGGATTACGCGACGCTGAAGCCGATCAGCGAGGTGACGCCGATCACCTACCCCAAGCCCGATGGCAAGCTGAGCTTCGACAAGCTGTCCTCCGTCTTCCTCTCCTCGACGAATCACGAGGAGGACCAGCCGGCGCATCTGAAGCTGACCGACCCGTCGATCCCGATCGAGCGGAACCTGCCGATCTGGGGCGAGCCGGCGCGGCTCTACTGCCCGGCGGGCGTCTACGAGGTGGTCTACAAGGACGCCGAGGCCAAGACCGATCCGCGCTTCGTCATCAACGCGCAGAACTGCGTCCACTGCAAAACCTGCGACATCAAGGACCCCTCGCAGAACATCACCTGGACGGTGCCGGAAGGTGGCGGCGGTCCGGCCTATTCGAACATGTGATCGGAGCCGGAGCAGCGGGCGATTCGGTGGGGCAGGGCGGGTTTTGCCCGCCAAAGCCGCACCGCCGAGGCTCCGGCCTGCAGCCAAAACCCCTGCTGCGGCGGGGGGAAGGGCTGCCCCGGCCGGAGAACGCCTTGCCCGTGCGCCCGGAAACCGCCATCTTGCCGCCCTAGAGCAAATCGGTTCCGGCCGCGTCGCTTGTAGTGCCCCCAGAGGGGCCCGGCAGCGTGCCGAAGGAGAATGGCAGCGTGACGTTTGCAACACAGGGTCGTGGTCGCAGCATGGCGATCGCCGTTGCGCTTTTGCTTTCGCTTCAGGCTGGCGCATCCGCCCAGAGTGCGGCGGCAACGCGTCCCAACGAACAGATAGAACCCGCCGACAGCCTGGAGGGTAACTACCTCGCCGCGATCGTTGCCGGCGCTTCGCGCGATCTCGGCGCGGCCTCGGTCTATCTGCGCGAGGCGATCAAGGGCGATCCGCAGAATAACGACCTGCTGGAGCGCGGTTTCGTCGCTTTCCTCGCCGATGGCGCGATGACCGACGCCTTTCGCGCGGCCGACAGGCTGATCCAGCGCGACCCCGCCAATGGGCTGGCGCAGCTCGCCATCGGCATCCGCGCCATCAAGCAGAAGAGCTACCAGACGGCGCGCAACCATTTGCAGCGCGGCGGTCGCGGCCGGGCTGCCGACATCACCGCGACGTTGCTCTCGGCCTGGGCCCATGCCGGCTCCGGCCAGACCAACCGCGCCCTGGAGATGCTCGACCGGCTGAAGGGCGAGCCCTCCTACAATCTGTTCCGGGATTACCATGCCGGCCTGATTCTCGACCTTGCCGGCCGCAAGGCCGATGCTGGTGCCAAGCTGAAGGGCGCCTATGAGTCGGAGAAGACCACGCTGCGCCTGGTCGATCTCTGGGCCCGCTTCCAGGCTCGCAGCGGCGATTGGGACGGCGCGGCCGAAACCTACAACGCCTTCGATCGCCTGTTGCCGAACCACCCGATCATCCGCGATGGCCTGAGCCGCGTCGCCGCCAAGACGCCGTTGCCGCGCTCCGTCGCCAACGCCCAGGAGGGTGCCGCCGAGGTGCTTTACGGCCTGGCCAGCGCTGGCAATCGCCAGGGGGACGAGGCCGCCGCGCTGCTTTACCTGCGCCTGGCGCTCTATCTCGATCCCAAGCATGATCTCGCTGTGCTGACGCTCGGCGATATTCTGGAGCGCGCCAAGCAGCCGGAAGATGCCGTGGCGGTCTATGAGACCATGCCGGAGGGCTCGCCCCTGCGTCCCAATGCCGAGATCCAGGCCGGTCTGGCGCTGGAGACGCTGGGTCGCTCAGCCGAGGCGGTGAAGCATCTGGAGGGCGTCATCGCCGACCGTCCAGACGATGTCGATGCGCTCTCTGCGCTGGGCAATGTCTACCGCGCCCGCAAGATGTTCGAGGAAGCGGCGGCCAGCTACGACAAGGCCATCGCGAAGCTCGCCTCTCCCGGCCGCGCCAATTGGGACCTGTTCTATTTCCGCGGTATCGCGCGGGAGCGGACCAAGCGCTGGGCCGAGGCCGAGGCCGATCTGCGCAAGGCGCTGGAGCTGATGCCCGAGCCGCTGGGCCGTGAGCGCGCGCTCGTCCTGAACTATCTCGGCTATTCCCTCGTCGACCAGAACCTGAAGCTGGAAGAGGGGCTGGCAATGCTGCGCCGGGCGGTCGAGCTGCGGCCGCGCGATGGCTACATCACCGATTCGCTGGGCTGGGCCTATTACCGCCTTGGCCGCTACGACGATGCGCTGCGCGAGCTTGAGCGCGCCATGGAGCTGCGCCCCTCCGACCCGGTGATCAACGACCATCTCGGCGATGTCTACTGGAAGGTCGGCCGCAAGCTCGAGGCCGGGTTCCAGTGGAACTATGCGCGCGATCTCGGTCCCGAGCCTGACGATCTGGAGAAGATCAAGCGCAAGATCGAGCGCGGCCTGGACGAGCCGCCCTCCGCCAACGCTGTCGAGCCGAAGCCGCCTGAGCCGCATAAGGATGGCGGTTGACCCGTGCGGCGCCGCTGACGACACGCGCCCGTGCCAAGGTCAATCTGACCCTGGCCGTGCGCGGCCGCCGCGCCGATGGCTATCACGAACTCCACAGCCTCGTAGCCTTTGCCGGCGCCGGTGATTCGCTGTCGCTGACGCCGGCTCAAGAGCTCTCTCTGACGATTGCCGGCCCGAGCGGATCGGGTCTCGCTGCCGATAGCGGCAATCTGGTCCTGCGCGCGGCTCTGGCGCTCGCGGCCGAGATTGGCCCTCTGCGCTGGGGCGCCTTTCATCTGGTGAAGCGCTTGCCAGTCGCCTCCGGCATAGGCGGCGGATCGGCCGATGCCGCCGCGGCTCTGCGTCTCCTGGCGCAGCTGAACGGGATCGCGGTGACCGACCCGGTTCTGCTCCGGGCAGCAGCCGCAATCGGCGCGGATGTCCCCGTCTGCGTCGAGTCGCGCGCGCGGGTGATGGAGGGCGTGGGCGACCGGCTGGGACCGCCGCTTCGCTTGCCCCCGCTCTTCGGCCTGCTCGTCAATCCCGGCGTCCCGGTCGAGACGGCGGCCGTGTTCCGGGCGCTTGGCCTGCAGCCGGGAGAGCCGCATTCCGACCAGCTCGAGCCGGCTTCCGAAGCGGCTTCGACAGAGGCTCTGCTTCAGGCGCTGGGCGCTGGTGGCAATGATCTGGAGGCGCCCGCCTGCCGCATCGCGCCGGTCATCGCCGATGTCCTGTCCGGCCTGAGAGACCTGCCGGGTTGTCGCCTGGCGCGCATGTCGGGCTCCGGCGCCACCTGTTTTGCCCTGTTCGACGATTGCCGCGTTAGCGCGGCGGCGGGGCGCGCGTTGCAACGCGCCCGGCCGGGTTGGTGGGTCAAGCCGACGACGCTGCGCTAGCTCAGCCGCGACGCGCAGCCTCGATGGCGGCGACGTCGATCTTGGTCATGGTCATCATCGCCATGAAGGCGCGCTTGGCCTCTTCGCCACCGGCCGCCAGAGCCTGTGTCAGCACGCGCGGCGTGATCTGCCAGGACAGCCCCCAGCGGTCGCGGCACCAGCCGCAGGCGCTCGACGCGCCGCCATTGCCGATGATCGCATTCCAGTAGCGGTCGGTCTCCTCCTGATCCTCCGTCGCGATCTGGAAGGAGAAGGCTTCGCTATGCTTGAACATCGGCCCGCCATTGAGCCCAAGGCAGGGGATGCCGAGCACGGTGAATTCGACGGTCAGCACATCGCCGGCCTTGCCCGAGGGAAAATCGGCCGGAGCCCGATGCACGGCGCGGACAGCGCTATCGGGGAAGGTGTCAGCATAAAACCGGGCCGCAGCCTCGGCCTCGCCATCATACCAGAGGCAGATCGTATTCTTGGGAGTGCTCATCTCAAATTCCTTCGCAAGCCCCCGCCCCAGCGTTCCTCGACCGGGACGTCCGCACAAGGACGCAGCAGCGCGGAGGGTTCCGACAGGGGGATCCAAAATTTTCATCGCGGACGCCAGGGGAGAAGGGAGAGCCTCCCCCGTCATGGTCGCCCTTGTGGCGACCATCCACGTCTTCGCTGGGCGCGGGCGGAGCTAAAGACGTGGATGCTCGGGACGAGCCCGAGCATGACGGCAGCGGAGAACCGCGACACCTCTTCCCTTCTCCCCTTGCGGGAGAAGGTGGCCCGGAGGGTCGGATGAGGGGTTTGCCGTGAGCTACCCCGGCTAGCCTTGTGTTCAGCGGAACCCTCACAGAGCCCCCCTCATCCGTCAGCGCTGCGCGCTGCCACCTTCTCCCGCCAGGGGAGAAGGGGGAGCCTCCTTCGTCATGGTCGCCCTTCTGGCGACCATCCACGTCTTCGCTAGGCGCGGGCGGAGCTAAAGACGTGGGTGCTCGGGACAAGCCCGAGCATGACGGCAGCGGAGAACCACGACGCCTCTACCCTTCTGCCGCCAGGGGAGAAGGGGGAGCCTCCTTCGTCATGGTCGCCCTTGTGGCGACCATCCACGTCTTCGCTAGGCGCGGGCGGAGCTAAAGACGTGGGTGCTCGGGACGAGCCTGAGCGTGACGGCAGCGGAGAAACGCGACGCCTCTCCCTTCCTCAAGCCAAGGGAGAAGGGGGAGCCTCCACCGCCGTAACCGCCTAATGCGCTCGAGCGACGCAGAAATCGACGGCTTCGTTCAGCGCGTCCTTCATGGCGGAGGGGGCGAACAGGCCCAGCGCGTCCTTGGCCATCTTGGCGTAATGCTCGGCGCGCTCGATCGTGTCGTCGAGGGCCTTGTGCCGGCGCATGATGGCGCGGGCTTCCTCGAAATCGCCGTCCTTGATCTCGCCATCCTGCAAGGTGCGGCGCCAGAAGGCGCGCTCGGCCTCGCTGCCACGCCGGAAGGAAAGAACCACCGGCAAGGTGATCTTGCCTTCGCGGAAATCGTCGCCGGTGTTCTTGCCGAGCTTGGCATCGACGCCGCCATAATCCAGCGCATCGTCGATCAGCTGGAAGGCGATGCCGAGGTTGAGGCCATAGCTGCGGCAGGCGGCGGCATGGGCTTTCGAGGAATTGGCGATCACCGGACCGACCTCGCAGGCTGCGGCGAACAGCTCGGCGGTCTTGCCACGGATCACCGCGAGATATTCATCCTCGGTGGTCTCGGTGTTCTTGGCGAAGGCCAGCTGCATCACCTCGCCCTCGGCGATCACGGTGGCGGCTGTCGACAGGATGTCGAGCGCCCGCAGCGAGCCGACCTCGACCATCATCCGGAAGGCCTGGCCCAGCAGGAAATCGCCGACCAGCACGCTGGCCTCATTGCCCCAGAGCATCCGGGCCGCCAGCTTGCCGCGCCGCATGTCGCTTTCGTCGACGACATCGTCATGCAGCAGCGTGGCGGTGTGCATGAACTCGACCGAGGCCGCGAGCTTGACATGGCCTTCGCCGTGATAGTCGCACAGAGTGGCGGTCGCGAGGGTCAGCATCGGCCGCAGCCGCTTGCCGCCCGACGAGATCAGGTGGTTGGCGACTTCCGGAATCATCGCGACATCGGAACCGGTCCGCGACAGGATCATGGCATTGACCCGGCCCATATCGGCGCTGGTCAGACCGACCAGCGGCTCGATCCGGGCCTGGCCGGTTTCCTTATCCTCGAACGGAACGACGACGCCCATTTCAACACTCCAGCGGCCTGCGACGTCTCGCGCCGCGCACAAGCCCATTCAAACCCGACACGCGGTAGCCTTGCCACATTCGTCGCATGGGTGGCCAGTCCCCGCAAACGCCGCCTGTCGCCGCACCTCCCAAAATGGAAGCCCCGGCGCTTGCGTCCAGCCCCCACTTGCCCCTCCATGGCAGAATGCATGAGCTGATCCGCACCAATGACATCGTCCTCCTCGGCGCCATCGAGGCGCTGCTGGCATCCGCCAATGTCGGCTGCCTGATCGCCGACCAGCACATCAGCGCGCTGGAGGGGATGATCGGGGCATTTCCGCGCCGCTTGCTGGTGCGCGAGGCGGACCGCCAGCGCGCCCGCGCGCTGTTGATGGAGGCCGGCTTCGGCGCCGAGCTGCGCGATGAGTGAGGCAGCTGCCGTCTCAGGCCTCGGCGAGATCGGCGAAGATCGGCTGCTCGATGGCAGGCTGCTGCTGGCGCAACCCAAGAAGGGCCATCGTGCCGGCAGCGATGCGGTGCTGCTGGCGAGTGCCCTGCCGCAACTGGGTGAGGGGAAGCTGCTCGATCTCGGCGCCGGGGTCGGCACGGTCGGTCTCGCTGCCGCGTTCCTGCAGCCGTGCTGCGCGTCACGCTGCTCGAGCGCGATCCAGAGCTCGCCGCGCTGGCGCAACGCAATGCGCAGGCCAATGGCTGGCAGCAGCGGGTCACGATTATCGCCAGCGATCTCGACGGCCTCGCCCGCCTCGCTGGCCGAGGCCGGGCTCGCCTCCGGCGCTTACGCCTGCGTCGCGATGAACCCGCCCTTCTATGCGCCGGGCGAGACCAGGGCCTCGCCCGTGCCGAACCGTCGCGCGGCTCATGTCGTGGATCAGGATCTGCAGGGTCTGGTTCCGCGTGGCGCGGCGCAGCCTGCAGCCGGGAGGGACGCTGGCGCTGATCCACCGCGCCGAGGCGTTGCCCCAGATTTTGGCTGGGCTGGCGACCGGGTTTGGCGCCATTGCGGTACGGCCAGTGCATTCGCATCCGGAGCGGCCGGCGATCCGCATTCTGGTCACCGCCGTGCTCAACAGCAAAAAGCCGGCAGAGATCCTGCCGGCTTTCCTGCTTCACGATTCAACCGGAGCGCGATCCGCGCAGAGCGAGGCGCTGCACCGCGGCCAGCTCAGCCTCGCTCACCAATAAGGACGCGGCGCATAGTAGGGGCGGGGCGCATAATACGGGCGCGGGCGATAATAGCGCGGCGGTCCGTAATAGGGGCGGGGCCCGTAATAGCGGCGCGGGCCGTAATAGGGGCGCGGGCCGTAGAAGCGCGGGGGCGGCGGCCCGTAGAAGGGCGGCGGGCCGTAGAAATACTGCGCCTGCTCCACCAGCCCGTTCGGCTGATCGAGGGCGTGAGCGGCGGCGCCGAGCGGGGCTGCCTGGGCAGAAGCGCCCATCAGCGCCAGACCGGCCGCTGCCGACAGGGTCAGAACGATCTTGCGAAACATCAACCGGATCCTCCTCTTGGCCTTGATCGCGTTGATTGGCGATCATGCGCGAGATTGAAACGAGAGTATGGCGGCTGGAGCCTGAACGGCGTGGGACTGCGCCGTTCAGGGATTTGTCAGGAAGCGCCCAAGCTGGCTGGCGCTCCGGGCTGCTGGATCAGCGGCAGACGCGCACGGGGCGGATCACCCAGCGATAGCCGTTCCAGACGCGACGATCGGTGATGAAGCAGCGCGGACGATAGACCGGACGGCCATAGTAGCGACGCGGCCCGTAATGGCGGCGCGGGCCATAATAGCGGCGTGGGCCGTAATACTGCGCCTGCTCGACCAGATTGCCGGCCTGCTCCAGCTGAAGCGGCATGGCCGCAACCGGCGCTGCGCTGGCAGGGGCGCTGCTGAAGGCGGCGCCGGCAAGCGTGACAGCGCCAAAAAGAGCGGCGACAAGACGAGATGACAGCATGTTAGGGTCTCCTGCTGAACGGACCGCCTCTCCGGCTCGAGCGCTCGCCCCCGAACGCCGCGGATCGCGCGGTTGACTGCAAACTACGCTTTCACAAATGAACGAAACCTGTCTGGCCAGGGTTCCTGCTGGCCGCCGCCTGCGCGTCACGCTTGACCGGGGCGCATGGCAACCCCTAATCACCGCGCGATCCCCGACGAAGCGCAAAGGTCCGACGCCCGTGGCAATCCCAGCTCCGCATTCCGCATCCGGCATGACCGCGGCGATGGACCCGACCCGCTCCTTCCAGGGTCTGCTCCTGACCCTGCAGCGCTTCTGGGCCGAGCGCGGCTGTGTCGTGCTGCAGCCCTATGACATGGAAGTCGGCGCCGGCACCTCGCACCCCGGCACCATGCTGCGCTCGCTTGGGCCGCGCCCGTGGAAGGCGGCCTATGTCCAGCCTTCGCGCCGCCCCAAGGATGGTCGCTACGGCGAAAACCCCAACCGGCTGCAGCACTACTATCAGTTTCAGGTGATCCTGAAGCCCAACCCGCCGAACCTGCAGGAGCTGTATCTCGACTCGCTGAAGGCGATCGGCATCGACGTGCTGCTGCACGACATCCGCTTCGTCGAGGATGATTGGGAGAACCCGACGCTCGGCGCCTGGGGCCTGGGCTGGGAGTGCTGGTGCGACGGCATGGAAGTCAGCCAGTTCACCTATTTCCAGCAGGTCGCCGGCATCGAATGCGCGCCCGTGTCCGGGGAACTGACCTACGGGCTGGAGCGGCTCGCCTGCTATCTGCAGAATGTCGAGAGCATCATGGAGCTCAATTTCAACGGGCTCGAGGGCGACGAGAAGGTCACCTATCGCGAGGTGTTTCTGCAGGCCGAGCAGGAGTATTCGCGCTATAATTTCGAGCACGCCGACACCACGGCTCTGTTCACCCGCTTCGCCGAGGCCGAGACCGAATGCCGGTCTTTGCTCGACAAGGGGGATAGCGGCGCGCGCCATCTGATGGTCCAGCCGGCCTATGACCAGTGCCTCAAGGCCGGCCACGCCTTCAACCTGCTCGATGCGCGCGGCGTGATCTCGGTGACCGAGCGCCAGAGCTACATTCTGCGCGTCCGTGAGCTGGCGAAGGCCTGCGGCGCCGCCTGGCTGAAGACCGAAGGCGGCGGGGCGGCCTGAGCGGGGAGCGTCCGGGCACTGTCACATTGCGATGCGAGAGTTTGGCATCCGCATTTGCTTTTTGGCGTTTTGAGCTTATTTTCAGGGAGCGGTTGAGAGAGCTGCCTTCAGCAGTTCGTCGGACCTTGGTGTTCGCTCGGCCGCATTTTTCATGCATCTGCTCTATCTCGATGATGCCGGTTCGGTGGGAAACCCTCAGGAGCGGTTTTTCATTCTGGCCGGCATCGCGCTGTTCGAGCGGCAGACCTATCATCTGGAACGGCTGCTCGACGCAGTGGCGGCGCGGTTCGCTCATCCAGAACCGAAGACGCTGGAGCTTCATGGCAACCAGATGTTGGCCGGTCGCAAGTTCTGGCGGGACTTTCCCAAAGCTGACAGGCGCAAGGCCATAGCGGACGGATTGAACACGATCCGTGACCTGCGCGGTGATGTGGCCCTGTTCGGCGCGGTGATCGAGAAGATCGCCGTCTCACCGGAGGACCCGACCGAGTTTGCGTTTGAAGAGGTAGCGTCGCGTTTTGACAAGAAGCTGCTACGGCTTCATCGGAACGGGCGCTCCGAGCGTGGTATCATCGTGCTCGACAAATCGACGATGGAAACGCGCCTTCAAGCGCTTGCGACGGAGTTCAGGTTCCACGGGCACAGGGCGGGGCGATTGCACAACCTCGCCGACGTTCCGTTTTTCGTGGACTCCAAGGCCTCTCGTCTCGTGCAATATGCGGATCTTGTCGCCTATGCGTTATGGCGCCATTACGAAAAGCAGGATTCCGAGTTCTTCGACATCATCAAGAATGACTTTGACCAAGAGGGCGGCGTCGTGCACGGCCTGCTCGTCAAGACGGCTGGATAGAAGCGATGCCCGATCTCCTCCTCGAACTCTTCTCCGAAGAGATTCCCGCCCGCATGCAGCGCAAGGCGGCCGACGATCTCAAGAAGCTCGTCACCGACGCGCTGGTCGAGCGTGGGCTGGTCTATGAAGGCGCCAAGGCCTTCGCCACGCCGCGCCGGCTGGCGTTGCAGGTGGCCGGGCTGCCCGTGCGCGGCCGCGACATTCGCGAGGAGCGCAAGGGCCCGCGCGTCGGCGCTCCGGAGGCCGCCATCCAGGGCTTTCTGAAAGCGGCCGGACTTGGCCATATCGACCAGGCCACCATCGTCAGCGATCCGAAAAAGGGCGATTCCTACGTCGCCATCGTCGAGAAGCCGGGGCAGGAGACGGTGGCGGCCATCGCCGAGATCGTCCCGCAGATCATCCGCAACTTCCCCTGGCCGAAGTCGATGCGCTGGGGCCAGGCCTCGTCGGCCGGCGCCAGCCTGCGCTGGGTCCGCCCGCTGCATGCGATCCTCTGCACCTTCGGCGCCGAGACCGAGGAGCCGGAGGTGGTGCCGTTCGAGGTCGATGGCATCGTCTCCGGCAACATCACCTATGGCCACCGCTTCCACGCGCCGGGGCCGATCACGGTGCGCCGTTTCGATGATTATGTGCCGGCTCTGGAGCAGGCCAAGGTCGTGCTCGATGCCGACAGACGCAAGGAGATCATTCTGGCCGACGCCCGCAACCTCGCTTTCGCCCAGGGCCTCGACCTGGTCGAGGATGAGGCGCTGCTGGAGGAAGTCGCGGGGCTGGTCGAGTGGCCGGTGGTGCTGATGGGGGCGTTCGAGGAACGCTTCCTCGACATCCCCGGCGAGGCGATCCGCGCCACCATCCGGGCCAACCAGAAATGCTTCGTGCTGCGCCATGCGGCGACAGCCGGGAGCAAGCCGGCGCTCGCCAACCGCTTCATCCTGACCGCGAATCTGAGCGCCAGCGATGGCGGCGCTGCGATCATCGCTGGCAATGAGCGGGTCGTCCGCGCCCGCCTCTCCGACGCCGCCTATTTCTTCGCGACCGACAAGGCCGATCTGCCCGATCTGGAGACGCTGAAGGATAGCGCCGGCAAGCTCGGCCTCGATCTGGCCAAGCCGCTCGACCAGCGCATGGCCAAGCTCGACAAGCTCGGCGTCGTCTTCCACGCCAAGCTCGGCACGCAGGGCGAGCGCGTGCAGCGCATCGCGGCGCTGGCCAGGGAATTGGCCCCGATCGTTGGAGCGGATCCCGCATTGGCCGAGCGCGCAGCCAAGCTCGCCAAGGCTGATCTGCCGACCGAAATGGTCGGCGAATTTCCGGAATTGCAGGGGCTGATGGGCCGGACCTATGCCGAGCTGCAGGGCGAGCATGCCAGCGTCTGCGCGGCGATCGAGGACCATTACAAGCCGCTGGGTCCCTCCGATCGCGTCCCGACCGATCCCGTCGCAGTGGCCGTCGCGCTGGCCGACAAGCTCGACACACTGGTCGGGTTCTGGGCGATCGACGAGAAGCCGACGGGCAGCAAGGACCCCTATGCGCTGCGCCGCGCGGCACTGGGGGTGATCAGGCTGGTAGTTGAGAATGGGGTGCGGTTGCGGCTCTCTGGCACTGTAAACCGCATGCTTGCCGCCCATTCGCCGTCTGGCAGCGATGCTGCGGGACTGGCGCACGACCTCCTCACCTTCTTCCACGACCGCCTGAAGGTCATGCTGCGCGATCAGGGCGCGCGGCATGATCTCGTCGATGCCGTTCTGGCGGGGGCGGGCGCGGGCTCCCCTTCTCCCCTCGCGGGAGAAGGTGGCGCGGCGCGCAGCGCCGTGACGGATGAGGGGGCGCGCGACGCTGCCGGCGCCAGCCCTTCCCAGCAAACCGGGGAGGGCGCGGCGCCCCCTCATCCGTCTGCTGCGCAGCCACCTTCTCCCACAAGGGGAGAAGGGCAGGGCGGCGGTTCCGATGACCTCCTCCTGATCACCCGCCGCGTCGCGGCGCTCGGGCGCTTCCTCGAAACCGAGGACGGCAAGAGCCTGCTTGCCGGCTACAAGCGGGCTGCCAACATCCTGCGGGCCGAGGAGAAGAAGGATGGCGAGGGCGCCTTTGCCGGCGCTGCCGACCTCCAGCTCATCGCCGCGGCCGGGTTGATCGAGGAAAAGGCGCTCGCCGTTGCCCTCGCCCAATCGGCGCCGAAGGCGCAGGCCTGCGTTGCCGCGGAGGATTACGAGGGGGCGATGACGGCGCTGGCCGAGCTGCGCCCGGCGGTCGATGCCTTCTTCGAGGCGGTGATGGTCAACGATCCCGACCCGGCGCTGCGCATCAACCGCCTGAAGCTCCTGAACCAGCTCCGCGAAGCCACACGCGCAGTGGCTGATTTCGGGCGTATCGCCGGCTGACGCGCGACCGCCCGGCGGCGGTTGCGCGGAGCATCCACCGTCATGCTCGCCCTTGTGGCGAGCACCCACGTCTTGAACACCGCCCCCGACCAGAGAAGCCGTGGGTGGTCGGGACAGGCCCGACCATGACGCGGTTGGGTTGGCGCGAGGTGAGGTGAGGTGAGTTAGTGGCGGCGTGGCCGAGTCGTCGGCGGCGGCGCGGAACCCTCGCCGTCATGCTCACCCCTGTGGCGAGCACCCACGTCTTGAACACCGCCCGGGACCAGAGAAGCCGTGGGTGGTCGGGACAAGCCCGACCATGACGCGGTTGGGGTAGGAGAGATGACGCTAGGTGAGGTGAGTTAGTGGAGGCGTGGCCGAGGCCGCTATGGCACGGAACTCGATCGTCATGCTCGCCCTTGTGGCGAGCATCCATGTCTTGAACACCGCTCCCGACCAGAGAAGCCGCGGGTGGTCGGAACAGGCCCGACCATGACGCGAGAGTGCATCCTGCCCTCAACCCGCCCCTACGGAACCTATTTCGCAGTGCAACGTTCTGTCAGCGGCGCCGAGGTGCCGCGAACACGTCGCGGCTCCCGTGCCGGGGGGCCGGCTTTCGGCCGAAGACTGAAGGTTATTTCATGTCCATTCTGATTTCGCTTCTGATTACCGTTCTGGTCATCGGCCTTGTGCTCTATCTCGTGCGCATGCTGCCGCTGGATAGCCAGATCAAGAACGTCGTCCAGATCATCGTCATCGTTATCGGCATCATCTCGCTGCTGCGCTATCTCGCCGTCTTCTGAGACCGGCCAGATCGCGAATGGAGCCCGACCGGAAGCGCTAACGCCTACGATTGACGCTGCGGCTTCGCTGATGCACAATTCATAAGGTCCAGAGGGCCCCGGACGCAGCGCGTCGGGGGCCCTTTCCTGTTTTCAGGGCGAAACCGCTATGAACGCGCCAAACCGCACGACACATATTCGGCTCACCTCCCATCCGGAGCCAGGCAGCGCCGCCACGCGCTTCCCGATTCAATGGGGCGCAGCCACGCCGGAGGCGAGGGGGCCGATCATCGCATCGACCACCAATCCGGCGGATCGCAATGTCATCGGCGCCCATGGCGGCTCCTATTCGATCTACCGCGCTCTGGCGATTTCGGCCCGCGCCATGAACCCGTCTCAGCGCCCGGACCTGCACAACACCCATCCGACCTCGGATATCCTGCCGCAGCCGCAATGGTTCGAGCCGGGCAAGATCGTCTCGCTCGATCCGTTCGGCCACCGCGTGGCGCAGGATTTCGGCGGGCTGATCGGCGAGGGCATCGATATCCGCCCGAGCATCGCCATCACCAAGGCACGGTTGAACCTGCCGGAAATCCTGGCCGCCATGGCCGGCCACAGGCTCGCCTCCGATGGCGGTATCCTGCACCCGTCGGGCGATATCAGCGTCACCAAGATCGCCATCGATCCGGTCTGGCACCTGCCCGGCATTGCCGAGCGCTTCGGCACCAGCGAGCAGAATCTGCGTCGCACCCTGTTCGAGCAAACGGGCGGCATGTATCCGGAGCTGGTGACGCGGCCCGATCTCACCGTCTTCCTGCCGCCGATCGGGTCGATCACCTGCTACATCATCGGCGATGTCGCGGCGATTGCCGACCCCAAGCGCCGGGTCGCTTGCCGGGTGCATGATGAGTGCAATGGTTCGGATGTCTTCGGCTCCGATATCTGCACCTGCCGGCCTTATCTCGTCCATGGCATCGAAGAGGCGGTGCGGGAGGCGCAGAGCGGCGGCGTCGGCCTCATCGTCTATAACCGCAAGGAAGGCCGCGCACTCGGCGAGGTGACGAAGTTCCTCGTCTACAACGCCCGCAAGCGCCAGGAAGGTGGCGATTCCGCCGCGACCTATTTCGAGCGCACGGAATGCGTCGCTGGCGTCCAGGATGCCCGCTTTCAGCAGCTCATGCCCGATGTGCTGCACTGGCTCGGCGTCACCCGGATCGACCGGCTGATGTCGATGTCGAACATGAAATACGACGCCATGGTCGAGAGCGGCATCGAGATCGGCGAGCGTGTCGCGATCCCGCCCGAGCTGATCCCGCCGGACGCATCCGTCGAGATCGAGGCGAAGAAGGCGGCCGGCTATTATTCGCCCGATGGCGCGCCGGGTGACAACGCGCTCAAGGCGACCGTCGGTCGCGATCTCGACCGGTTTTAGAGCTTGCCGATGCCTCACCGCAATCCGGAGGATTTCCGCCCCCTGCTCAAGCCTGCTGCCGTTCGTGCCCGGGCGCAGGAGATGCTGAAGCTGGCACTTGCCGGGCAGCTCTTGCATTTCACCGTCGATCTCGGCCGGCTCGAGGCATGCGCGGATTATGTGCTGGAGACGATCCGGCAGAATTATCCCGATCTCGACATCCCCTTCCATGCCCGCTGGCGCCATTTTGTCGTCGATGGCGTCGATCGCTGGCACGCCCTCGACACCAAGGCGCAGTTTGCCGATGCCGATGCGCGCGGCCGCTCCGCCTATGACCTCGCCATCGTCAGCGTCCTGCTCGATGCCGGCGCAGGCGCGGAATGGCGCTATCGCGACGCTGTGACGGGCCGTGATATCGGTCGCTCGGAAGGGCTGGCGCTGGCTTCGCTCGATATGTTCGCAGCCGGCCTGTTTTCGGGCGATCCTGAGGATCCCTACCGGGCCGATGCAGGGGCGCTGAGGCGCCTGGATACGCAGGCGCTCGCCGACGGTTTCCAGGCCGGTCCGGGCAATCCGCTGCTGGCGGTCGATGGCCGGGCCGCCCTGCTTAACCGCCTCGGTGAGGAGCTGGAGCGACAGGGGCTGTCCCGTCCGGGTGATCTGTTTGACCGCTTCCGCCGCGTTGCCGAGACCGGGACCATCCGCGCCAGCCACATGCTGGGCGAGGTGCTGGGAACGCTGGGCGGCATCTGGCCCTCGCGCCTGATGCCGGGCGGGGTGCATCTTGGCGACACCTGGCGCCACCATCTGATCGCGCCGGATACGGTGACAGCCGGACTCGTGCCCTTCCACAAGCTGTCGCAATGGCTGACCTATTCGCTGATCGAGCCGCTGCAATGGGCCGGCGTCAATGTCGTCGAGATCGACGAGCTGACCGGCTTGCCGGAATACCGCAATGGCGGGCTATTCCTCGATTGCGGCGTGCTGCACCTCAAGGATCCGGCTGATGCCCAGAGGGCGCATGAGGCCGGCTCGACGGTCGTGGTGGAATGGCGCGCGCTGACCGTGGCGCTGCTCGACGAGATTGGCCGACTGGTCCGCGAGAAGCTGGATCGCAGCCGCGAGGAGCTGCCGCTCGCCAAGGTCCTGGAAGGCGGCACCTGGGCCTCCGGCCGGCGCATTGCGGCTGAAAAGCGGGCGGGCGGTGGGCCGCCTCTCACCATCATCAGCGACGGCACGGTTTTCTAGGGCGTTTTCGAGCGAAATGGATTCGGTCCGCGTAAAGAAAACAAGATAAGCCAAAAAACTAGGGCATTTAACGATCCAGCGGGTCGACAAATGATCTGGCGCATAGAGACGCATCACGCTCCCGACATGGGCGAGGGACGAGAGGAACAAGATGACCACGCAGCAGGATGGCGTCACCGTCGTCGATCACCCCCTGGTCCGCCACAAGCTGACGCTGATGCGCCAGAAGGATCGCTCGACCAAGGGCTTCCGCGAACTGCTCAACGAGATCGGCACCCTGCTCTGCTATGAGGTGACGCGCGATCTGCCGATCGAGATGATCGAGGTTGAGACGCCGCTGATGCTGACCCAGCAGCCGATCATCTCCGGCAAGAAGCTGGTGTTCGCGCCGATCCTGCGCGCCGGCGTCGGCTTTCTCGACGGGATGCTGCAATTGGTACCGGCGGCCCGCGTCGCCCATATCGGGCTCTATCGCGATCCGCAGACGCTGCAGGCCGTGGAGTATTACTTCAAGGCGCCGTCGGACATTGCCGAGCGCATGGTGGTGGTGATGGACCCGATGCTGGCGACGGCCAATTCGGCGGTTGCCGCTGTCGATCGGCTGAAGGAACGCGGCGCCAAGGATCTGCGCTTCGTCTGCCTTCTGGCGGCGCCCGAGGGCATCGCCCGGCTGCGCGGCGCCCATCCCGATGTCCGGATCTGGACGGCGGCCATCGACGAATGCCTCAACGACCACGGCTATATCGTGCCGGGTCTGGGCGATGCCGGCGACCGGATGTTCGGCACGCGCTGACCACGAAAAAGGGCCCGCCCCCTGAGGGGCGGGCCCTTGACCTTTGCCGTCGACGTCGTCGGCTCAGGTCGCCTTCCTATTACTCGATGACCTGCACGATGCGGCGGGTGCTCGGGTCGACCAGCACGGTGCGATCGTTGACGACCGTGTAGCGATACTGCGTCGCGCCATACTCGGCCGGCACCTGGCGGTAGACAACGCCATCCGACGGCAGAACCGCGCCGACGGCAACCGGCTCGGCATAGGTGTAGGACGGGACGCGCTGCTGCACGACGTACTGCTGGAACTTCGGGGTATTGTCGCCGATGATGGCGCCAACCACAGCGCCGCCAACGCCGCCGACAACGGCGCCGACCGGGCCGCCCACAACCGCGCCGCCGATGGCACCGGTGGCGAGACCGCTAGCTGCGCCACCCTGGGCGCCCTGCGGGTTCTGGGCAAAGGCCGTTGCCGGGATGGCGGCGATGACGGCTACGAGAGCGAGTTTCTTGAACATTGTAGTCTCCTTCCTGAGGAACTGTCGCGGAGACAACGGGGCGAAACGATTCCGGTTCCGGTTCTCAGGTCACAAGATGTTTCAGACGTACAGTGGTAAGGGGATATGCCTGTCCCTGCAGGTCGTTAGCCGGTGATGACAACCTTTGGCCGCCAGTCCCCTGCGAGGCTGCTCGACCCCCCAACGAAAAACGGCGGGCCTGAGGCCCGCCGTCGGCATCGTCACAGGCGCTGAAGCTTAGCGCGGCGCAGCGGCCAGGATCGGGCTCAGCTTGTCGGCATCGCGCTTGATCACGGCTGCGAAACCCGCAGGCGTCCGCTCCTCGGCCGTGGGAATGACGGCGCCGAGCTCGAGCAGCCGCTTCTTCGTGGTCTCGTCGTTAAGCGCCTTGTTGAGCGCGTCGACCAGCTTGTCGACAGCCTCCTTCGGCGTGCCCTTCGGCGCGGCGATGCCGTTCCAGGCCTCGATCTGGTAGTCGGGCAGCCCGGCTTCCTTGGTGGTCGGCACATCCGGCAGAGCGGGCGAACGCTCGGCCGAGGCCACCGCATAGGCGCGGATGTTGCCGGCCTTGACCTGCTCGGCCACCGAGACGATCTGGTCGCACATGAAATCGACCTGGCCGGAGACGAGGTCGTTCAGAGCCGGTCCGGTGCCGCGATAGGCGACGGCATTCAGCTTGGGTACGCCCAACTGGCCCTTGAACAGGGTGCAGGTGGTCCAGGACACGGAGCCGAGGCCGGCATGGGCTTCGTTGAACTTGTCCGGATTGGCCTTCACCGCCGCCACGAAGGATTTCAGGTCAGCCTGCTCCAGCGACTTGCGGGCGACGACCAGGATCGGCGTGCCGCCGGCAAGCCCGATCGGCTGCATGCCATTGATCGGATCGTATTTCAGGTTGGGATAGGTCGCAGGCGCGGCGGAGAAGGTGCCGAGATGGCCCATGGCGATGGTATAGCCATCGGGCGTAGCGGTGAGCGCGCGGGTGATGCCAGTGGTGCCGCCGGCACCGGCGACGTTCTCGATCACCAGCTGCTTGCCCAGCGTCTTGGACATATGGTCGCCGACGATGCGGGCGATGATGTCCGTCGGCCCGCCTGCTGCGAAAGGCACGATCATGGTGATCGGCTTGTCGGGATAGGCCTGGGCCTGTGCCACGCCGGACAGAGCCAGCGAGACGGCGGCTGCAAGGCTGATTGCGATCGTCTTCATTCAAATACCTCCCTTGGTGTGTTCGCGTGCTCAAAACTGGTGTCGGTCGCGCCGGAAGCAAGCGTCATTCGGTGAACACTTCGTCGCGCTTCTTCGACATGGACGGCAGCAGTGCGACCACGAGCACGATGACGGCAACGAGCAGGAGCCCCGCCGAGATCGGCCGCTCGACGAAGGTCATGAACGAGCCGCGCGAGATGATCAGCGCCTGGCGCAGCTTCTCTTCCATCAGCCGGCCCAGCACGAAGCCGAGCAGCATCGGCGCCGGCTCGAAACCGAGCTTGATCAGCAGATAGCCGAAGAGCCCGAACATCGCCGTGAAGGCCACGTCCATCGGCTGGTTGTTCACCGAGTAGATGCCGATGCAGCAGAAGATCAGGATCGCCGGGAACATCAGGCGATAGGGAACCTGCAGCAGCTTCACCCACAGCCCGACCAGCGGCAGGTTGATCACCAGCAGCATCAGGTTGCCGATCCACATCGAGGCGATCATGCCCCAGAACAGGTCGGGGTTCTTGGTCATCACCTGCGGGCCGGGAATAATGCCGTGAATGGTCATGGCGCCGACCATCAGCGCCATCACCGCATTCGGCGGGATGCCGAGCGTCAGCAGCGGGATGAAGGCCGTCTGCGCGCCAGCATTATTGGCCGATTCAGGCCCAGCGACGCCCTCGATCGCGCCCTTGCCGAAGCGGGACGGATCCTTGGCCATCTTCTTCTCGACCGTGTAGCTGGCGAAGGGGCCGAGAACCGCGCCATTGCCCGGCAGGATGCCGAGAATGCCGCCAATTGCCGTGCCGCGGACAACCGGCATGGCCGATTGCTTGATGTCGTCCCAATTGGGCATCAGCCGGCCGATCTTGGCCCGCACAACATCGCGCGATTCCTCGTTTTCGAGGTTGCGCAGCACTTCCGCAAAGCCGAACACGCCCATCGCCAGCACGGCGAAATCGATGCCGTCGGCCAGGGGCGGGAAGCCGAAGGTCATGCGCTCCTGGCCGGTCTCGAGATCGGTGCCCACCGTGGAGAGCAGCAGGCCGAGCATGATCATGCAGAAGGCCTTGAGGATGGAGCCGCGCGCCAGCACCACGGCAAAGCACAGGCCCATCACCATCAGCGAGAAGTACTCGGCCGGGCCAAACAGCAGCGCCATCTTGGTCAGCGGGGCGCCGAGCGCCGCGATGATCAGCGTCGAGACGCAGCCGGCAAAGAAGGAGCCGAGCGCGGCGGTGCCGAGCGCAATGCCGGCGCGGCCCTGCTTGGCCATCTCATGCCCGTCCAGCGCGGTGACGACTGCCGTCGCCTCACCGGGAATATTGACGAGGATGGCGGTGGTGGAGCCGCCATACTGGGCGCCGTAATAGATGCCGGCGAGCATGATCAGCGCGCCGACGGGATCGAGCCCGAAGGTGATCGGCAGCAGCATCGCGATGGTGGCGATCGGGCCGACGCCCGGCAGAACGCCGATCAGCGTGCCGACGAGACAGCCGACGAAGCACAATGCGAGGTTCTGCAGGGAGAAGGCGACGCCGAAGCCCAGCGCCAGGTTGGCAAACATGTCCATGCGATCAGATTCCCAGCAGCCAGGGCGCAAGCGGGATCGGCAGACCCAGCGCGTATTTGAACAGGAGGGCGCAGAACAGGCTCATGCAGGCGGCGAAGATCACCAGCTGCTTGATGTTCCGGTCATCAGCGGCGAGGCCGGAGACGATCACGACCAGCGGGCCCGAGACCGCCAGCCCCAGCGCCGGCACATGGATCGGCCCGATATCGAAGCCGCGGATGGTGAGGCCAAACAGCACCGCACCGCCCAGCACATACAGCACGCCCTTCCAGGACCAGCCGGACAGACGTTCGCCCTCAAAGCGCAGCGAGGTCAGGCTGAGGATGAGGCCGAGCCCGCCACAGATCACTGCGAAGGACTTTGGCAGCATGCCCGGCCCGATCTGGCGCAGCGTTCCGGCCGGCAGGTCGCCCGACAGATAGAAGGCCAGCAGGCCAAGAGCGATCATGAACAGGCCGGCGGCAAAATCCTGCGTTGATCTTATGCGCAGCCCACGCGGCTGATCGGCTGAATTCAAACTCATAGGGTTCCTCCGGCGTGTGCTTGCATCGCGCTCGATGGGCGTTGAATCGTGGGGGCGGGGACGTAGGGCAGCATCTGACGCTCGTCGAGCAGGGTGACGCTGTCGCGCAGGATGGCGAGGAAGGTGTCGCGCGCGGCGAGCTTCTGTTGCGGCCGCCAGGCGACGCCAAGCAGCGCCCCGGCAGGCGGAGGATCGAGCAGGGCGCCGCGCAGACGCCGCATCGTCACGCCTGGAAAGCTCAGCCGCGACACCCAATCGGGGGCGAGCGCCATGCCAAGTCCGGCCGCGACGGCCGACATCATGGCGGGCTTCTCCGTCGCCTCGATAGTCACCTTCGGCACCGCGCCAACGCTTTCGAAATAGGCCATCACCAGATCATAGGCGAAGGGCCGGATCCGCTTCGAGGGCACCACGAAGGGCTCCCCCACCAGATCGAGCATGGTCAGCGCCTCTTTGCGGGCGAGCTTGTGGTTCTCGTTGAGAACGACGATGGGCCGCTCGACACGCAGGATTTCAAAGGCGCAGTCGGTGGGTTTGCGCGGCGGGCGGGTCAGCGCCATGTCGAGCTTGCCCGCCTCCAGCATCTGGATCAGCGGCGCGGTCATCGCCTCGACGAACTTGATCTCGACATCGGGATTACGCTCGCGGAACGTCGCCAGCGCCTCGGGCACGAAGCTGGAGGAGGCGGCATCGATTGCGCCAATCCGCAGCACCCGCCCCGATGATTGCGAGGCCTCCCGCACCAGCCGCGCGGCATGCTCGATCTTGACCAGAATGCCCTTGGCTTCTTCCAGCATGATCAGGCCGGCGCGGGTCAGCGAGACCTGCCGCGTCGTCCGGGTCAGCAATGCAACGCCAAGCTCGCCTTCCAGCGCGCCGATCTGGCGGGACAGTGCAGGCGGCGCGAGGCCGAGACGTTCGGCAGCGCGGCCGAAGTGCAGCTCCTCGGCCACCGCGATGAAGCATCGCAGGTGCCTGATATACATCTGGTGCGTCGCTCCCCTCTGGCGTATCGTTTTATTCGATATCTTCCAGTTGTTATGGTTATGCCTCTAGCGGTTCTCGCTCTGAAAGCGACCGTAGAGCAATTCATAATCTTTTGACAATAAACCGCCGCAATCAATCCCCGTCTTAGAGATCGTTTGAGCTATCCTCAGCCCTCAGGCTGAGGAGCCCTTCCGTCCGGAATGGCGTCTCGAAGGCGCTTCAGAAGGCTCCGGCGTCCGCTGAACATCCTGCGAGACGCCACTCGTCGCTCCCCGAGGATGAGGGCTCGCAGTCTCAACGCTCTCTGAGGGACCAAGGGCTCCCCGCAACGCGGCGCATTATTTGCGTCGCTGCAGCCGGGCCAGCACGCGCCCGTCGATCAGGGCCAGTCCTGTCAATATGACTGCAAGCCCTGCCAGATGCCGGGGCGCCAGAACCTCTCCGAGGACGAGGATACCGAGCAGGACTGCACTGACCGGCACCAGAAGCGTCACGAGAATGGCGTTGCCGCCCCCGGCCTTCCGCATGATCTCGAAGAAGATGACATAGGCCACGGCTGTCGAGATGGTCGCCAGCGCCAGCATGGCAGCCAGCGCCGCGCCCGAGGGCGTCGGCAAAGTCCAGGGCGGCGCCAGCAGCAGGAGCAGGGGCAGCGCCATGATGCTGGTGGCCGAGAGCTGGCCTGTCGCGGTGACGAGCGGCGGCAAGCCGCTGAAGCGCCGGCCATAGAGGCCCGCAAAACCATAGGAGAGGGCAGCGCCAAGGCAGGCGAGTTCCGGCCATAGCTGATGACCGAGCCCCGTCAGCGCCTCCGGCCCGATCAGGATGGCAACGCCGGCCATGCCGGCGAAGACACCGGCGAGCTTGGCCGGCGTCGCCCGCTCGTTATGCCCGAAATAATGCGCGACCAGCACGCCGAACACCGGCGTCGTCGCATTGACGATGGCGGCAAGCCCAGCCCCGATCGCGGTCTGGCCCCAGAAGATCAGCCCGAACGGGATCAGGTTGTTGATCAGCCCCATGACGAAGAAAGCCCGCCAGAGCGGCCAGCCCACCGCCAGCGACGCGCCGCTGAACCGTGCCGCGAGCGCCAGCAGGAGGGCAGCGATGCTGGTCCGGGTAAGGACCACCGCGATCGGCGGCCACTCCGTCACCGCCACCTTGGCAAACAGGAACGACCCGCCCCAGAGCAGCGACAGCAGCAGCAGAAGCAGCCATTCCCGCCCGCCCATGCGCTGCTGCGTGAGGCGAGGCTGAGCTGCGGAGGCGGGTTGCGTCATCGGTGAAGTCCATCGTGCCCGCCAAGGCGGCAGGCCTGTCTGAAACGAAAGGGGCGGCTCCGGGAGGGAGCCGCCCCTGCTGCGCTCGATCATTGTTCGATCCAGCCAGATCGTTCTAATGCTCTAGCCGCTTGAGTCGCCGTGTTTTTCTTCACGCGAACCGGTATCCGCTTCGCTTGAGAACGCTTTAATGGGAGAGGCTTTGCCGCTCCACCCGGTTCCTGCTCAGGCCGGCTCCGCCTCGCGCGCCTGCCACATCGCCTGGAAGGCGGGGCGCTGGTGGCAGGCATCGAGCCACGCCTTCACATGCGGCGCGCCGTCGAACAGCGACGCCGCCGGCTTGGCGTAGCGGATGATCTCGGAGACATTGATATCGACCACGGTAAAGCGCCCGCCCATGATGTAGCCGCCGCCCTCAGCCAGGGCCTTGTCCAGCACCGCGAAAGGCTTGGGCAGCGCTGCCATGGCCGCCGCGACGAGGGCGGGGTCGCGCTTCTCCTGGGGATAGGCGGCGAGGTGATAGAGCAGGTTCAGCGCGTGGGTCTCGACCGAGGTCGCAGCCCAGAGCGACCACTGCATCGCCAGCCCCTCTTCCTTCACATCGCGAGGCGCCAGCGCGCCGCCATGCTTGCGGGCGAGGTAGAGGTTGATCGCCAGCGATTCGTTGAGGACGAAGCCGTCATCATCCATGCTCGGGACCTGGCCATTGGGATTGACCGCCAGGAATTCACGGCTCTGCGTATGGATCGGCGCATCCGCAGCATTGGGATCAGGCAGGCGATAGACCTGGATCACCGGCACATGGGTGAAGGTCAGACCCAGCTCGTTGGCGAGCCAGATATTGCGCGACGCGCGCGAGCGGTAGCAGCCATAGATCGTCAGGGACATGGAACGGCCTTCGGGGGAGTGATCGAGGGGGAGGAGTCTTATAGTAGATTCCCTCCGGCGGAAGCGCGATGGGCGCTGCGCCGCCCCGTGTCCGGGTGGTGGCTGGACCGCGCGCTATAGAACCAATTGCCGCCTCGTCTATTACGAGGTAAGGATTATTCCTTACTTTCTGTGGGAGGTCGAGCCGATGGGCGTACTGGTACGCGAGCGGAGCAGGATCACCGCCAAAGGCCAGACAACGATTCCCAAGGCAGTGCGTCAGGCCCTAGGGGTCGGCTATGGCGGGGAGATCACCTATGTCGTTGACGAGGGCGGGCATGTCAGCCTGCTTGCAGGCGATGACGAGACCGATCCGGTAGTCGATGGCTTTCTGACCTTCCTGGCGCAGGACATGGCCCGCAACCCGTCTCGGCTCGCTGTCTTCCCCACCGAGCTGCAGGAACGGATGCTGGCGCTGACTGCAGAGGCAGAGGTTGATCTGGACGAGGAGATCACCGGCCCCGTGGCCCTCTGATCATGCTCATAAACGGCTGGATGATCCTCGCGCATCCCCTGCTTCTCGCGCAGCTGGAGAGAGCGACCTCGGCACTCGAGGCCACCAACAAGAAAGGCGAACCGGGCAAGGCTCAGGGCAAGCTTCTGGCCATGCTGGCCAAGCTGATGTTCGAGACGATTCCCTCCGACCCGACGAGGCCGGATTATCGTCAGGGCGACACGCTAGGGAAAACGCGCAAGCACTGGTTCCGAGCGAAATTCGGCAATGGCCGCTTCCGGCTGTTCTTTCGCTATGACAGCAAGGCTAGGGTGATCATCTTCGCCTGGGTCAATGACGAGACGACCTTGCGGACCTACGGCTCCAGAACCGACGCCTATCACGTGTTCAAGGGCATGCTCGACAAGGGCAATCCGCCTGATGACTGGGACGCATTGCTGGAAGCAGCAACGGCTTTGCCGGAGGCTAGGCTGGCCGCGGACAAAGCCCGATAGCTGACGTTTTTAGAGACCGTTTGACAATGCGAGCCCACATCCTGAGGAGGTCGCGAAGCGGCCGTCTCGAAGGATGGTCCAGCGGACGCCGGAGCCTTCTGGAGCATCCTTCGAGACGGCCCTTTCAGGGCCTCCTCAGGATGAGGGCTGAGGATGTCTCAAACAGTCTCTGACCACGCCGATCCAAATCGGCAGTCAAGACATCTAATACAAAAGTCGTAATCCTAATTGTGCAAGACCAAGTGCTCCGTTGCGCGCTGGCTTGCCCGCGCGCATTGCTTCGCGCCGGACTGTAAGCGCAGGCAAGACTGCGCCTCAGGCTTCGCTGGAATCACGTCGAGAACAGACGGGACAGGCAAACGGGCAGCGCGGATCGTCCTGCTGCCGGGCAATTGGAGGGAGACAGCGCAATGAGCGTGGCAGCAAATGCAATGGGGGCGAAGGCCGCACCCCGCCCGATGACCAAGGAAGAGAAACGCGTCATTCTCGCATCGTCGCTCGGCACGGTGTTCGAGTGGTATGACTTCTATCTCTACGGCTCACTCGCCGTGATGATCGGCGCGCACTTCTTCTCGGCGTTCGATCCCAATACCCGCGCCATCTTCGCGCTGCTCGCCTTTGCCGCCGGCTTCCTCGTTCGTCCCTTCGGTGCGCTGTTCTTCGGCCGCCTCGGCGATCTGATCGGCCGCAAATACACCTTCCTCGTCACCATCGTGATCATGGGCGCCTCGACCTTCCTGGTCGGCCTGCTGCCGAGCTACAACACCATCGGCTGGGCCGCTCCGGTTATCCTGATCGTGCTGCGCATGCTGCAGGGCCTGGCGCTCGGCGGTGAGTATGGCGGCGCCGCGGTCTATGTCGCCGAGCATGCGCCTCCGGGCCGTCGCGGCTTCTACACCTCCTGGATCCAGACCACCGCGACGCTCGGCCTGCTGCTCTCGCTGCTGGTCATCCTGAGCATCCGCGTCAACATGGGCGAAGCCGACTTCGCAGCTTGGGGCTGGCGCATTCCGTTCCTGCTGTCGATCTTCCTGCTCGCCATCTCCGTCTGGATCCGCATGCAGATGCAGGAATCCCCGGCCTTCAAGAAGATGAAGGAAGAGGGCACCGGCTCGAAGGCTCCGCTGTCGGAAGCCTTCGGCCAGTGGAAGAACGCCCGCATCGCGCTGATCGCCCTCTTCGGCCTCACCGCCGGCCAGGCCGTCGTCTGGTACACCGGTCAGTTCTATGCCCTGTTCTTCATCCAGAGCATCCTGAAGGTCGACCTCTACTCGGCCAACGTGCTGATCGCCTGGTCGCTCATCCTCGGCACCGGCGGCTTCATCATCTTCGGCTCGCTGTCGGACCGGATCGGCCGCAAGCCCGTCATCCTGGCCGGCTGCCTGATCGCAGCTTTGACCTACTTCCCGCTGTTCAATGCCCTCACCAAGGCTGCCAACCCCGGCCTCGCCGCGGCGCACAGCAACGTCAAGGTGCAGGTCATCGCCGATCCCGCCACCTGCGGCTCGGTGTTCGATCCGGTCGGCGTTCGCACCTTTACCGCGCCTTGCGACGTTGCTCGCCGGACGCTGGCGACGCAGGCCATCGTCTACACCCAGGCTCCCGCCCCGGCCGGCACCCCGGCCAAGGTCACGATCAACGGCAAGGATCTCGCCATCGACGCGGGCTTTGCCGCCAACCTGGCCAAGGAAGCTGTCGCGGCCGGTTATCCGGCTCCGAGTGATGCCCGCATCGTCAAGGTCGGCTTCTTCAGCGCCCTGACCAGCACCCAGTCGCTGACGGTCATCGCGATCCTGACGATCCTGGTGATCTACGTGACGATGGTCTACGGCCCGATCGCCGCCGCGCTGGTCGAACTCTTCCCGACCCGCATCCGCTACACCGGCATGTCGCTGCCCTATCACATCGGCAATGGCTGGTTCGGCGGCCTGCTGCCCGCGACCTCGTTCGCGATGGTGGCTGGCACCGGCGACATCTTCTACGGCCTCTGGTACCCGATCGTGATCGCCATGATGACCTTTGTCATCGGCATGCTCTTCGTGCCGGAGACCAAGGATCGTGACATCATGACCCACGAGAACTGAGCCTCAAGCTCACGCATCATCGGCCCCGCCTTTCCGAAGGCGGGGCTTTTTTTGCGCCTGGAGTCGCCGCAAAATGCGGTGGCGCAAAAGTCATCAAACGTTTAATTTAGCTCTCAACCATCTGGAGCGGAAAGCCGATCGGCAGGCTAGCGCACCGGTGCTGAGGCGCGGGCTTTCGCTGCGGCCTGGATTTCACGCGGGGTCAGCCGGGTCAGGGCAGGGCCAGTCTGGCTGGTGGCTCGCAGCAAGGCGGCCGTCAGCGCCAAGGCCGGTGTCGGGGCTGCGCCGAGATGACCCTCGACCACCGCTCGATACGCCACCGGCTGCGTCGGCTCATGGGCGAGGGACCAGTTCGCATCGGGGAAGACCCGGGCGAGGATGTCGATCGCGACATTGGTTTCGACAGTGATGCGCCCCACCGCCTTCCAGGTGACGCCCTGCAGATAAATGCCGCCATGTGGCGTGCGCTGACTGCGCAGGCCCGTGGGCTTGCGCCTCACCACAAAACCGAGCGCTTCATACACAGCGCAGTCCAGTTCCCGCCCTGGGACTCCAGCGCTCTCGCATT
This sequence comes from uncultured Alphaproteobacteria bacterium, assembly GCA_963759925.1. Classification (GTDB taxonomy): domain Bacteria; phylum Pseudomonadota; class Alphaproteobacteria; order Rhizobiales; family Beijerinckiaceae; genus Allobosea. Next base: position 128,831 of record CAVXBE010000009.1, on the reverse strand, counting down.
GCGCCGCCAGATCGGCCAGCCGGGCCTCGCGCTCGTCCGGTGTGTCAGCTCCGGCCGCTGCAAAGCCATCCTGCGGGAGAGGGGTGTGAGGGGCTGCAGAGGTCACGATCGGCGCCATGTCGGTTTCAAGCGGCTGGCGGATCGCAGCCCTGCAAAAAATAATCAGGCCGCCTGCGGCCGCCTTAACTCACCATAGGGCTGCCACGACAGCGGCGACAAGAGCCGTGCTGCACTGGCTTTTGATGATGATTGACGTCGCGAGGGCCGGCGACCTCTGGTGCTCAAGGGAATCAAGTATCCGGATAAGCATTCATCCGATGCCGGAACATCTGCTGCGCTGAATTCTTTCATCCTGGCACTAAGCAACCAGGGAGAATCCCAGATGTCGCTCAAAACACTTGCACGCACGGCCCTCGCCACCACGATGATTATCGGTGGCGCCTCGCTTGCCCTCTCGCAGACCAGCTCGACGGTCGGCACGGGCGGCTCCACCGCTGGCGGCGGCACAAGCTCGTCGACGATCGGGACCGGTGGCTCCTCCGCTGGCTCCGGCAGCGGCTCCGCTTCCACCCTCGGCACCGGCGGCTCGTCGGCTGGCGGTGGCCAGAGCTCGTCCACGGTCGGCACGGGTGGCTCCGCGGCTGGTTCCGGCGGCGCCGGCTCGGCCTCGACGCTTGGCACGGGCGGTAGCTCGGCAGGCGGCGGAAAGAGCTCGTCGACCGTCGGCACAGGTGGCTCTGCAGCCGGCTCCGGCGGCGCAGGCTCAGCTTCAACCGTCGGCACCGGCGGCAGCTCGGCAGGCTCCGGCAAGAGCTCGTCCTCCATGGGCACCGCTGGCTCGTCCAGCTCGCCCGGCAAGAGCGGCGAGCAGCATGGCCGTGCCACGGCTCCCGGCCAGATGAAGAAGACAACGAACTGACGCCAAACCAGAGGCGGCCCAACCGGGCCGCCTCTGCGGCAGAAGGATGTGTGATCATGCGGTCTACACGACTGATCTTGATGGCGGCCTGCGCCTGCGGCCTCTCGGTCGCAGCCCAGGCTGAGACCATCGACAAAAAAGGCACGAAGGCTGACGGCTCAAGCTGCTCCGTGCGGGTCGAACGCCATGCCGATGGCCGGCTGACCGCCTTGTCCGGCAGCGGGTCCTCCGCCTCCTCCAGTTCCTCGGGCAGCGTGTCCTCAAGCTCGTCGGCAGGCGGGAGCTCGGTTCAGATCCAGGCCGGCAACGGCTCCGTCTCCAGCTCAAGCTCGATGGCCGGGCAGGGCGGATCCTCCTCCTCAGCGGGATCGCTCACCGTCAATGGCTGCACTGTCAGCACCAACTAAGTTCAGGAGTCCGAACATGCGATACCTCCTTGCAGCAGCAATCTCCGGATCGCTTCTTCTCGCTCTCCCCGTTTCGGCGCAGACGAGCATCACAGGCGGCACAGGCGGATCGGCTGCGGCCGGTGGCACCTCGGCTTCCACGCTCGGCACAGGCGGCACCTCGGTCGGCGCCTCCGGCACCGGATCGTCGATCGCCTCGGGCGGCAGCGCAGCTACGGTCAATGGCAAGGCGCAGAGCCGGACCAACGTCAATCAGGGCAATGGCCCCGTGCTGAATTCCAACAGCAAGGCCCAGGCGCATGATGGCGGGACCTTCTCGAAGTCGCAGACCAAGACGCAGGTCAAGGCAGGCGAGGAAGTTGGCTCCCGCACCAAGACGATGTCGCATGTGCCGGGGTCCAAGCCGGTAATGTCGCGGACCCAGACCTCGACCCAGTAACCGCACTACCGAGCCAAAGAGACAAAGACCGGGCCGCTCTGCAGCGGCCCGGTCTTTTATGTATTCACGTCATGCGAGGCGGCGGTAGCCTGTTCAGGCGACGCGTCGATAGGTGCCGGGCGAGGCCGAGGCAGCCGAACCCGCCGGACGACTGGTCTGGAAACTCGAGACCAGCCGGTTCAGGCTCTCGATCTGCCCCGATAGCGAGGTGGCGCTGGCGGCGCTTTGCTCGGCCAGCGCCGCATTCTGCTGAGTCATCTCGTCCATATGGGCGACAGTCTGGCTCATCTCGTCGATGCCGTTCGCCTGTTCGGAGGTGGCGGCGGAAATCTCCGACACGGTGCTGGCGACCTTGCGCGACGCTTCGACGATCTGCTGCAGCACCGCACCGGCAGAGCGCACCAGAACCACTCCCTGCTGAACTTCGCTGCCGGACTCCACGATGAGCGTCGTGATGTCCTTGGCGGCCTCTCCGGCGCGCTGGGCCAGCGTGCGAACCTCGGAGGCGACCACGGCAAAGCCCTTGCCGGCATCGCCGGCACGCGCGGCTTCAACCGCCGCGTTCAGGGCCAGCAGATTGGTCTGGAAGGCGATGCCGTCGATCACGCTGGTGATGTCGGAGATCTTGCGGGAGGCGCCCTCGATGCGGCTCATGCATCCACGGCCTCGGAGACGATCGCGCCGCCCTTGGCGGCCACGCCATCGCTTCCTCAGCCATGTTCACCGCCTGGCGCGAGGCCTTGGCTGCGGCTTTGACTGAGGCTGCGAGCTGCTCGGTGGTAGCGGCGGTCTCCTCCAGGCTGGAGGCCTGTTCCTCCGTGCGCTTTGACAGATCGTCGGCGCCCATATTGATCTCGCGCGCGGCGTTGCCGACATCGGCCGAGGTGGACTGGATCGTCAAAACCGTGTCGGAGAGCCCTTCGATCGCTCGGTTGAAGTCGCTGCGGAGCTTTTCATAATCCTTCGCGACCTGGTCGGTCAGGCGACAGGTGAGATCGCCCTGCGCCAGCCTGGCCAGCCCGTCCGCCAGCATGGTCACGACCTTCTGCTGCTGCTGAGCCAGCTCCAGCCGCTCGGCCTCGGCGCGGCGACGTTCGCCATCGCGCTCTTCCCGCTCGCGCAGGGCGCGCTGCTCCTGCTCGTCCTTCTCGGCCGCCAGCCTGCGCATCTCCAGCCCGTTTTGCTGGAAGACCAGGACAGCCCGCGCCATATCGCCGATCTCGTCCTTGCGAGCCGTGCCGGCGACGGCCGTGTCGAGCTGATTGCCGGCGATCGCGATCATTGCCTGCTTCAGGCTGTCGAGCGGCCGGGTGATCGTCCGCGAGGCCAGCAGCACGGCGCCAAGCAGACCCAGCAACAGCCCGCCAATCGCTGCGGCCAACATGTAGCTGCCGGCCCGATCGCTGTCCCGGCCAAGCTGGGCCGCGCTCTCCTCGGTCTTGCTGAGCAGCCGTGCATTCATCTGGACCGACAGATTGACGACGGCGCCGAGCTTGCCGTCGAGTTGGTCCATGACTTTCAAGGCCTTATCATTCTCGTCAGCCTCGCCGAGGGCGATAACCTCCCCGATCATGGCCTTGAGCCCCCGGATCTCGACGGCAATCTGCTGGGCGACCTCCTTCTCATCCGGGGCCAGCCGCTGAACATTGTCGAGGTTTTGCAGGGCGTAGTTGAAGTCCTTCTCGCTGGCGGCTTTCGCCACGGCGATTGCCGGTGCACCTGCAGGGTAGGCGATGATCTTGTAGGCTTCAGCCAGAAGGACGCTCGATGCCCGTGCGGCACGGGCCGACGCCAGAATGGCCTGCGGCCGCGTTGAAACCAGCGTCGCATAGGCCTGATCGACGTTTTTGATCTGCGCGCGGCCGAATAATGAAACACCGACTCCGACAAGACCGGCGAACAAGACCGCCAGCGCGATTTTTGAGCTGATTTTGATGTTGTTGAAGTTCATCATTTAAAGGTGCGCCTGGTGATTTTGAAATCACCATGGTCCCAAATGATGAGCAAGTTCTTAGCTTTATCGCCGGCAAAACGGCCCGGACAGCTGCTCTCTCAACTCGCTTGTGACAAGCGCCGGCCGCGTGCTTACCGACGTCTCGGCGCCGGCACCGGCTCAGCCCGCCAGCACGCGCTGCGGCGGGAAGGTGATCTCCACCAGCGTGCCCTCTTTCTTGACGCTGGTGATCGACATCGCGGCGCGGTTGGCCTCGACCAGCGCCTTGGTCAGCGGCAGACCCAGCCCCGTGCCGCCGGCGCGGCGGGTGGTCGGCACCTGGCGGAAGGGCTCCAGCGCCAGCTTCGAGCTCATTGTCGTCCATGCCGATGCCGGTATCGCGGACCCGCAGGATCGCCTCGCCCTGGTCGCCCAGCGCGGTGGAGACGATCACCTGGCCGCCGGCATCGGTGAACTTCACCGCGTTCGACAGCAGGTTGATGACGATCTGGCGGATCGAGCGCTGGTCGGCCACCACCGGCGGCAGCTTCGGCGAGAGCCCTGAGCGCAGCACGACGCGGCCGCGATTGGCCTCGGGCTGCAGCAGCGCCACGGTCGACAGCGCGATCTCGTTCAGGTTGACGCTGGCGAAGTCGAGATCGAGCTTGCCGGCCTCGATCTTGGCGAGGTCGAGCAGATCGTTGACGAGGCTGATGACGTAGCCACCGGATTGGTGGATGTCGCGCAGATATTCCTTGTATCGCTCATTGGCGATCGGCCCGAAGCGCTCCTCCGCCATCACCTCGGCAAAGCCGATGATCGCGTTGAGGGGCGTGCGGATTTCATGGCTGATCTTGGCCAGCACGTCGGATTTCTGCGCGCTCGCCTTCTCGGCCGCGCGGCGCGCCTCCACCAGTTCGCCTTCGGCCTTCTTCCAGGCGGTGATGTCGCGCAGCACGGCGCAGATAGCGTCGCTCCGGCACATCGGCGATCCGGCCCATCGTCATGAACAGCGGGATCTTGCCGCCCTGGCGCACCCGGCCGATGACCTCGCGGCCATCATTCATCACCGAGGCGACGCCGCCGCCCTTCAGCCCCTCGAGATAATCGAGCGCCGGCGCATGGCTTTCCGCTGCAAACAGCAGCGTGAACAGCTCGCCAGTGACCTCGCGCTGGTCGTAGCCGAACAGCGCTTCGGCGGTCTTGTTGAGCGACAGCATGCGGCCGCGCTCATCGACGGTGACCACGCCGTCGGTCGCGGTATCGAGCATCGCCACCAGTTCTTCGATGCGCGATTCGCGGCTGTCGACATCGAGCCGCAGCGCCGCGACCCGGGCTGCGCTCTCGGCCTCTTCCGCCTCGAACTCGGCCGCCAGCTCTTCAGCCTCGGCCTCGTCGGGTGTGCGGACCCGCACCTCGCCGCCGCCATCGGGATGGCGGAAGGCCATCATCGTCGCCGGCTCGCCGAGCCAGGAGACGCTGGAGAGAACCGCATCGACGCTGACGAGATGGCCGAGCCGGTCGATCAGGATCATCGGGCCGCCATCGGTGCGCTGCGCGCCCTTGATCAGGCGGCTGACGCCCCCACCGGCCGCCATATCGTCGAGATCGGCATAGTCGAGCAGGTCGAGCAGCGTGCGGTTAGCGTAGAGCGCCTCATCATTGCGGTTGACCAGCACCGCGATCGGCAGCTTGTCGAGCAGTTCGGCGTGGGAGTTCGGCAGGCGCGGGCGACCGGTAGCCACCGCCGGGCGCTCCGACGCTGTCTCGTCGCGCATCTGCAGCGGCGCGACGGGCGGCAGCCTCGGCCCCGGCTCATCCTCACCGGCAATGCGCGCACCCAGCGCCTTGGCGATCTCGCGGAAGGCGTTGCGCTCGGCGCTGCTGAGATGCGCCTTAGAGGGTTCCAGCACCGGCCGGACCGTGGTCAGATGGCCGTTGCGCAGCGGAAAAATATTGCCCGGCGCTGCAGCCTCCGCAGGCGGGGCAGGGGGCGCATCGCTGGACAACACCACCGGCTCAACCGGCGCCGCCGGCTCGTCCTCAACAGCTGCGAGGTCGGCCGGCGCAACATCCTCTTCCGGCTCGTCTGCGGTCTCTTCTGCAGCATCGTCCGCGTCCAGCGCGTCCGTCAGCTCGACGGTCAGCGGGTCGATCTGTGCAGGCGCGGCGAGGCTGTCATCGGGCTCAGACACCACCTCATCCAGAGGCAAGGCCGCGCTCGTCTCGGCTTCGTCAAGGACCAAAGCCGGCTCATCCTGCGGCAGCGCAGCCTCAACTTCAGGCAGCTCGACCGCCGCCACCAAATCAAAGGTCTCGTCAGCCGGAGCGGCAGCCTCTTCAATCACGGGCTCAGCCACCGGCTGTTCCGCCTCGGCCTGCTCCAACTCCGGGAAGGGCTCGCGCTCATTCAGCCGCGCCAGCCCGAAGCCGCGGAAGCCGTTGAAGGCGCGGCTGGCATCGAGCACCGGCACAGCCGACAGATCGACCCGGACACCCTCAGCAGGGGTCTCGCTGCGCCAGAGAACCTGATGGCCGCTCCACGTCGCGGAGGTGCCAAGACGCGCAAGCAGCCCGCCCTCGCGATCGATGACATCGCGGCCGATCAGCGCCGACCAGCTCTGTCCGACCAGCGAGGCTGCCGCAGTCGGGCCGACAAGCCCGGCGATATTGGGCGAGAGGCTGGCGAGCTGCCCTTCCGTGTCGCTGGTCCACAGAAAGCGCAGCAGCGCCGGCCGTGCGACCGGTGCCGCTTCCGGGGCTGCGATCTCTGATGTCGAGGCATCCGCCGGAGGAGGCGCAGTGGGTTGCGCCGCTGGCGGCTCATTGTCCGGCACTGTGATGCCCGCCCGGGCGAGCTCTGCGGCCGGCACACCCAGCACGAGGCGCGTGGCTTCGCCGTCCGAGACCAGCTTGCAGGCGCAGGTCAAAAGCGTTGCGGCAAATCCGGCGGTCAGGCGCAGGCGCTCCAGCCGCAGCCCCTCGCGCGGGGCCAGGCCCTGGGCCAGGGCGGACAGCCGGTTGCGGGTCACGGCCGGCATCTTCGAGGCGGCAAGCTCAGGCCCCAGCAGGGCGCGGGCGCCGGCATTGCCAAAGGCGATCTCGCCGCTCTCGGCATCCCAGAGCAGCAGGGCGCCATCCGTCGCGAATGCCGTCAGCGCGGCATCCTGCGCCACGGCCTCGCGCCACTGCGTCCAGTCCTGTCCGGCCTCGTTCATGCCTGCCTGTCCATCCCAGCCATTATGGCTAACAAATGTTTAATAGCCCCAGAACGCCAGCAAATCCATGGAACTCGACAGGCCTGTCCAACGTCTCCTCGAAACAGCGTTAACGCGGCTAGCGGGGGTAGGCCGGGCGCGGCGCCCCGTCTGCGGATCAGCAGGCAAGTCCTGAAGAAACCGGGCGACGCCTAATCGGCAGGCAACTGTTGCAACGGGGAAGTCTTGCAACGGCACCGCAGCAATGATATATTGCAGTGCACAATAACCAGTTTCAGCGTTATCAACCGGAGGTTGTCCGATGAACACCAAATCGCCCTATGAAGTTCCGACCGAGATGCGCGAATTCGCTGAGAAGAGCGTCGAGCAGGCTCGCAAGGCGTTTGACGGTTTCATCGGCGCCGCCCAGAAAGCCGTCGATACCGCGCAGGGTTCGGCCGAGACCGCTCGGGTCAGCGCCCAGGACGTGACGCGCAAGGCCATGAGCTACGCCGAGAGCAACATCGCGGCGGCCTTCGACCTCGCCCAGAACCTCGTGCGCTCGAAGGACCTCACCGAGGTCATGCAGCATCAGTCGGCTTATCTGAAGGCGCAGATGGCTGCCCTGCAGACGCAGCTCAAGGATATGGGCGCTGCCGCTCAGGAGGTCGCCACCAAGGCCGCTGAAGAGACCGCCAAGGCCACCAAGGTCAAGTGATCTTGCGTGAGTCGCAGGTGGCCCTCCGGCCGCCTCGCTCGCCAGACTGAAGTGCCGGGCCCGTGCCCGGTACTCGCCGTTTTGAAGACACTGCCGTTACCGATCCCCGAGCTGTACCACTGATGCAGGAGACTTGGATGGCCAAGCCAGCCCCGACCCGGACCAGCGCCAAGGCGCCAGTCAGCCTCTCGCCCGTCAAGGCGCTTTCCCCCGCGAACGAGGCCGGCAAGCAGCCGCAGCCTGCCGAGCCCGAGCCGGCCAAGCCTGTCGCTGCGGCCAAGCCTGCCGGAGCCAGTAAAGCCTGCCGAGCCGGCAAAGCCTGCCGAGCCGGCAAAGCCTGTTGCTGCGGCCAAGCCTGAGGCAGCTGAAGCGGCCAAGCCCGCCCAGCCGGCTAAGGTTGAGGTGGCCAAGGCTGAAGTTGCCAAGCCTGCTGAAGCCCCCAAGCCTGTTCTCGAAGCAGCCAGACGCCAAGCCTGCCGAAGTCGCCAAGCCTGCGACAGCTGTTGCAAAGGCCGCTCCTGCCGCCGCTCAATCCGTGGCGAGCAAGCCGGTCGCCGCTAAACCCGTCGCTACCAAGCGCCATCGCCACCAAGCCGCTTGCCACCAAGCCGATCGCTGCCAAGCCTGCGGAGCTCAAGCCCGTCGCGCTCGCTCAGCCCGCCAAGGCGGCTGTGGCTGCCGTTGCTGCGGCTCCTGTCGCCCCCGTTCAGGCCGCCGCCGCGACCATCAAGGAGGCTGCAGCCAAAATCGCTCCGCCGGTCACCCTGGCGAGCCTTGCCTCTCAGCTGCCCAAGCCGCCGGCCTTCGCCGATATCACCGTCCATGCACTGATGGCGCAGACGCTGACCTTCGCCCGCACCTTCGGGGCCTTGCAGGGCAAGATGCTCGACCATGTCTGCGGCGAGCTGAAGGCCACCCTGAGCGATGCCGAGGCCTTGGCCCGCACCAGCAGCGCCGCCGACGCGGTAGCGCTTCAGGCGAAGGCTGTGCGTCGCGGCTATGATTCGAACGCAGCCTATCTCAAGGACATCGCCAAGATCGCGGCCGGCCCCTTTCGCCAGGGCTGAGCCAGGCTAAGTCCTGCGCGCTGCTGTTTGTGGCGCGCAGGCTCAATTCGACGGTTGCAATCATGCGGAGACGGCTCTAGGTTCCGCGCCGCCGCCGATCACGCGAAAGCGACCGATCGCCAAGCGCCGGGTGCGGGCAGCCATAGCTCAGTTGGTTAGAGCGCTAGATTGTGGATCTAGAGGTCCCCCGTTCAAGCCGGGGTGGCTGTACCACCGGATTTCCCGGTCCCGACCCCGCCCGCACCCCCGCCTTCGAAGGCAGCCGCACCTGGCCTTCCGGCTGCCGCCGAACCTCCTCCCCGGACATGATGCCGCGTCGCGCCTAGCGCTCTTGAACGGCACCGCCGTCTTCGCCATATCTTGGAAACGCGCAAGGGTTCGCCTTGTGCCGACGGGGCGCTGCAAGCGTGGGCTCCGGTTGAGTTGGAGGCGCCTTTCGGGGGCTTTCTGGAATGACGCGTACGTCTAGCCTGTCGCACCCTTTCCTGCTCGGTTTCGATGACATCGAACGGGCGCTGGACCGGGTCACCAAGGGCGGCAGCGAAGGCTACCCGCCCTATAATATCGAGCGGTTGCCACGCTGCGAGGAAGAGCCCGATCGGCTGCGGATCACCTTGGCCGTGGCCGGCTTCTCGCGGGACCAGCTGGAAATCACGCTGGAGGAGAACCAGCTCACCATTCGCGGCCGTCAGGTCGAGGATAAGAGCCGGCAGTTTCTCCATCGCGGAATTGCAGCGCGCCAGTTCCAGCGAAGCTTCCTGCTGGCCGATGGCATGCAGGTGATGGGGGCGGATTTAAGCAATGGCCTTCTGGCCATTGATCTGGTCAGGCCGGAACCGGAACGTCTGGTCCGGCGTATCGATATCGTGAGCCGCGATTAATCAACGGCTTGGTGAGCATGCGGCGCGGTTTCTGCATCTGTTCATCTCTGTCGTGTAATCTCACCGCTATTCGCACTGCTCAAAGGAGGGCGCGATGAACGAAGCCACTGTCCAGACCACCCCGTTGACCCAGGCTGAATTCGCAGCACTCGGGACGGGCGAGGTTGCCTACCTCAAGCCGATGACCTCTGAAGAGCTCGTGCGGATCTTCCCGCAGGCGCCCCAGATTCAGCCCGGCCTGCAGCTCTTCGCGCTGCTCTCGGCCGATGGTGCCCCCATCCTGGTGACCGATTCGCGCGATGCCGCGACGGCCAATGCCTGGGAGCACGATCTGCGGATGGTCAGCGTCCACTAGGTCCGATTACGGCGCGGTCGCGATTTTGGCGACCGCCGCCGTCAGCCGGGCGAGATCATCGGGATTGGACAGGCGATGATCGCCGTCCTTGACCAGCGTCAGCACCACCGGGTCGGCGGTCAAATGCTCGACCAGCTTCAGCGCCTGCGGCCACGGCACATCCGGGTCAGCCATGCCCTGCAGGATATGCACCGGGCATCCCGTCCGGATTTCCCCACCAAACAGCAGATGGCGGCGCCCATCCTCGATCAGGGCGCGCGTGATTGGTGTCGGTTCCGGCGCATAGGCCGAGGGCCGCTGCCAGACCCCGTCGCGCATGATCGTCTCGCGCACCGCCTCGGGCATCTGCGCCCACATCAAATCCTCTGAAAAATCGACGGCAGGCGCGATCAGCACGAGGCCTGCGGGTGCATGAGCCGTACCCAGCAGCCGCCGCGCCGCCAGCAGCGCAATCCAGCCGCCCATCGATGAGCCGACGAGAATAGGGGCTGCCGCACACTGCGCCGTGATCACCGCTAGCGCATCCTCGAGCCAATCGGTCAGGGTGAACTGCGCGAAATTGCCGTCGGATTCGCCATGGCCGCCATAGTCGAAGCGCAGGAAAGCCCGGCCCTCCTGCTGCGCCCAGGCGGCGATGGCCTCGGCCTTTGTCGCCCGCATGTCGGAGCGGAAGCCGCCCAGCCAGACCACGGGCGGGGCGGCTCCAGCCTGGCTGAGAAAGGCCAGGCGGCGACGGGACGGGCCATGCCCAACCTCCAGCCAATCAGGCATCTGGCGTTCCAAATTGAAATCTCCTGTGACGAATCCCTCGGGATCAGCGATTATAGGCTGCGGCTGGGGAGCGCGTGTGGTCATATCGCGCCACGCCCGGAGCTGTCTTGAAAACGGTGAGCATGTCCTTTCAACCAGGCGCGCATTTGTCGCTGCCCTCGACCGATACCCATCCGCTGAGCGGGCGGACCGTGCTGCAGATCATCCCTGAGCTGGAAGCGGGTGGGGCCGAGCGCACCACGGTCGACATCGCCAAGGGTCTGACCGATGTCGGCGCACGCGCCGTCGTCGCCTCCGAGGGCGGTCGTCTCGTCGCGGAATTGCAGGCCAAGGGCGGGCTCTGGCTGCCATTCCCGGCCGCGTCCAAGAACCCGCTGGTCATGGCGGTGAATGTGCGCAAGCTCGTGCTGCTCTGCCGGCATGAGGGGGTGGAACTGATCCATGCCCGCTCGCGGGCGCCGGCCTGGGTGGCGCTGGCGGCGGCGCGGCTGCTCAAGATCCCGTTCGTCACCACCTATCACGGCTCCTATTCCAGCCGTTTCGGCATGAAGACGCTGTATAATTCGGTGATGGCGCGCGGCGATGTCGTCATCGCCAACTCGCATTACACGGCCGATCTGATCCGGGCCAAGCACGGCTTCGCCAATGACCGCATCCGCGTCGTGCATCGCGGCACTAATTTCGCAGCCTTTGCGCCGGGCGCGGTGGCGACCGACCGGATCCAGGCCCTGCGCCTGGCCTGGAATGTCGAGCCGCATCAGCGCATCGTGCTCCTGCCGGGCCGGCTGACCAATTGGAAAGGCCACCGCATCCTGATCGAGGCGGCGCGGCTGATGGGCGAGGCGGGCGATAGCGACACCGCCTTCATCCTCGCCGGCGATCATCAGGGCCGCGACAACTATGTGAAGGAGATCGACCAGCTGATTGCCAAGGCAGGGCTGGAGGGCCGTGTCCGCCGCGTCGGCCATTGCAACGACATGCCCGCCGCATTGCTTGCGGCGTCCGTCGTGGTAGTTCCGTCGACCGAGCCCGAGGCCTTTGGCCGCGTCGCTGTCGAGGCGCAGGCGATGGGCGCCCCGGTCGTCGTCTCCGATCTCGGCGCTGTCCCCGAGACCGTCCTCGCCCCGCCGCAGGTCCTGCCGGGCGAGCGGACCGGCTGGCATGTTCCGCCGGGCGATCCCGTGGCGCTCGCCGCTGGCCTGACCGAGGCGCTGTCGATGCGCCCCTCGGCCCGGGACGCCCTGGCACGGCGGGCACGCCTGCATGTCGAGCAGCATTTCTCGCTCGACCGCATGGTCCAGGATACGCTCGACGTCTACTGCGCCCTGCTGGAACGCTGAGCGCCACTTCCACACCAGATCTGGATCAAAAACGCAGGAAGATTGGTTTATCCCCGTCCTCTTGCACCAAGTTCTGCCACTGCACACATTGACTTCCCCGGTCTTTATGCAATGTGTCTGCGCATCGGCGCGAGATGCGCCTGAAACAGGAGAATACTGCCATTCGTCGCCCGTTCCGTGCTGCCCCAACCCCGACCAAAGACGGCCCGCGTGCCAACCGTGACATTCGCGGCGTCCGTGACGTCCAGCTCATTGACGACCAGGGCGCCAATCGCGGCGTCGTGTCGTTCTTCGAGGCACTGAAGATTGCCGAGGATGCCGGTCTCGATCTGGTCGAGATCGCCCCCAACTCCGTGCCTCCCGTCTGCAAGATTCTCGATTACGGCCGCTTCCGCTTTCTTGAGCAGAAGAAGGCGGCCGAGGCGCGCAAGAAGCAGCGCACGATCGAGATCAAGGAGATCAAGCTGCGCCCGGGCATCGATAAGCACGATTACGAAGTGAAGATGAAGGCGATGCACGGCTTCTTCGACGAAGGCGACAAGGTGAAGGTCACCCTGCGCTTCCGCGGCCGTGAAATGGCGCACCAGGATCTCGGTGTGAAGGTGCTGGAGCGCGTCAAGGCGGATCTGGTCGACATCGCCAAGGTCGAAAGCGATTGGCAGCTGGAAGGCCGCCAGATGGTCATGGTTCTGGCCCCGAAGTAAGCGCTGCGAGCGCCGGCCTCCCGGGACGCTGCGCAACGGCTCTGCTCGGGGCGCGCGCCCGTGCTGTCAAAACGCATGGCCCGCCTCTGGCGCCGGGCCTTGTCATGCAGCTCATGGCAATGCTTCGATCAGGGCTTGAGGCCCGATCGAGGAAGCATGCAGCCATGGCTCAGACCAGCGTCACCCACCAGCGCCGCGATCTCGCTGCCGCGCTTCGCCTTGCCGCGAAGTTCGAGCTCAACGAGGGCATCTGCAACCATTTCTCGGTTGCGCTGGATGATGGCGCCGACGGCCGGCCGCGCTACCTGATCAACCCTTACGGGGTGCATTGGGCGGAGATGAAACCCTCCGACCTGCTGCTGATCGACGAGGCCGGGCAGGTGCTGGAAGGGGAGGGCGAGGTCGAGGCCACCGCCCGCAACATCCATATCGCCGCCCACAAGGCCAATCCGCGCCATGTCGCGGTGCTGCACGTTCACATGCCCTACGCGACAGCGCTGACCATGGTCGAGGGCGGGCGGCTGGAAATGGCGCATCAGACGGCCTGCCGCTTCCATGGCCGCACCCTCTATGTCGATCATTTCGGAGGACTGGCGCTCGACGCCAGCGAGGGCGAGGCGATCGTCGCCGCCAACCGTGCCGATGCCGGGGCCGACATCACCTTCCTCGCCCATCATGGCGTCACCATCGGCGGCCCTTCGGTGGCGGTTGCCTTCGACGATCTTTATTTCCTGGAGCGCGCCTGCCGCCAGCAGGTCCTGGCGATGTCGACCGGCAAGCCGCTCAAGCTCATCCCGCCAGCCGAGATCGAGGCGACCGCACGGGAATGGCGGCAGGTGCTGGTCTATCAATCGGAAAAGCATTTCGAAGCGCTGCGCCGGATGGAAGGCGTCTGAGGCGGGTTGTTGCGCTGGCTTGATTGAACCAGGGGTTCGGGTAGCCTGACGTTGCGGTCGCCTATGATGGGCAGCCGCAGCGGCTGGGGAGCCATCATGCGTTGTTCGATCTTTGCCACGATGATGGCGAGCCTCCTGCTGGGGCAGGCGGCTTGGGCGCAGGCTCCCAAGGCTGACGAAACCAAGATCGATCTGAAGCTCTTCGACAAGGCGGAAATCGATCGCAGCAAAGGCTGCTCGGTAGCGCTCTGGCAGGCCAATCGTGATCCCGACAAGGACCGTTACGCCTTCATCTTCATGGAGACGTTGACCGGTGCCAACCATGCCCGCCAGCCGGGCCGCATCAAGGTCGGCGAGCAGGTGCTGACGCTGACGCGCGTTGCGGCGGGCGGCAAGGCCGGAGGCTACGGGCTTTATCCCTATCAGCTCTACAAGCTGTCGCAGTCTGATGCCTTTCTCGTCCTGGAGCTCAAGCTTGGCGAGGTCGAAGGCGAGGCGGTCGATATCGAGGGGGCGCTGATCCTCAGCATGCCCGGAAAGCAGCAGAGCCGGGTCGCGGTCAAGGGTGGCGCGGGCTGCATGACCGCTGCAGCCCCGGCCCCGCCGCCGGCACAACCCGCGCGGGCGCCTGCCGCTGCTGAAGCGACTGGGATGTTCCAGCGTTACCAGGTGCGGCCGGCGCAGGTGCCGCGTTCGCTTCTGGCGACGGCGGAAAAGAAGTTCGGCTGCAGCCCGACACTGATGAAGCAGGGCATCACCGGCTTCCAGATGTCGGAAGAATCGGCGATCTGGGACATCCCCTGCCAGAGCTTCAACATCCAGGGTAATTCGATCTTTGCGCGGGTTTATCTGCCCGATCCGGCGACCAATCTGACGTTCCTTACCTTCCGCGCGCCGCCGGGGAAAAAGCGCACCAGCGAGCCGGCCGAGTTGATGTCGCCGCAATGGGATGTGAAGACCCGGACCGTCAGCGGCACCGCGCTGGGGCGCAGCGCGGGCGATTGCGGGGTCTATGAGCGCCATCGCGTCGACGAGGCCGGTGAGTTCGTCCTCGTCGAATACCGCGAGAAGGAGGCCTGTGACGGCAAGGTCGTGAAGCCGGAGCAGTTCCCGCTGGTCTATCGCGGAAAATAGCGGAGCGTTCAGGCGGCTGGTGAGGCTTGAATCGCCCGCGACCCTTGCCAGCTCCGCACAATTCTGTCATACGCGCGGCCTTCGATCGCCCGGCTGATAAGGGCTGCCGTGGCGGTCGATCTTTGCTTCCCCAAGAACCATTCTTGAAAAAGCAAATTTGAAAGCGGCGCAATTCGCGTGTCCGCGACCAATGAGGAGCTGAAATGCCCAAGATCAAGACGAAGTCGAGCGCCAAAAAGCGCTTCAAGATCACCGGAACCGGCAAGGTGCTCTACGCCCAGGCCGGCAAGCGTCACGGGATGATCAAGCGGACCAACAAGCAGATCCGCAATCTTCGCGGCACCGCGACCCTGTTCGAGGGCGACGCTGCCAACGTGAAGAAGTATTTCCTCCCCAACGGCTGACGCCCCCTAACCTTCCGGAGATCATCACATGGCTCGCGTGAAACGGGGCGTAACGTCCCATGCCAAGCACAAGAAGACACTCAAGGCCGCCAAGGGCTTTTATGGCCGCCGCAAGAATACGATCCGCGCCGCCAAGGCTGCCGTCGATCGTTCGATGCAGTACGCCTATCGCGACCGCAAGAACCGGAAGCGCTCGTTCCGCGCGCTCTGGATCCAGCGCCTGAACGCGGCGGTGCGTGAGCACGGCCTAGTCTACTCGATGTTCATCAACGGCCTGCACAAGGCCGGCCTCGAGCTCGACCGCAAGACCCTGTCGGCCATGGCCATCGACGACGCCGCTGCATTTGCGGCAGTGGTCGAGACCGTGAAGGCCGCCCTGGCCCAGGCCGAGCCCAAGGCCGCCTGAGACTGTCGTTTTCAGAATGAACCGTGAAAGGCCGGCAGCAATGCCGGCCTTTTGCTTTTGGGGAAGGGCGCTCGCCCTACTCCCCCACGTCTTTAACTCCCCGCGCCTAGCGAAGGCGTGGATGGTCGCCACAAGGGCGACCATGACGGGGGAGGCTCCCCCTTCTCCCCTGGCGGGAGAAGGTGGCAGCGCGCAGCGCTGACGATGAGGGGGCTCTGTGAGGTCTGAGCTGAACACAAGGCCAATGAGTTAGCGCACGGCAAACCCCTCATCCGACCCTCCGGGCCACCTTCTCCCACAAGAGGAGAAGGGTAGAGGCGTCGAGGATCTCCGCTGCCGTCATGCTCGGGCTTGTCCCGAGCATCCACGTCTTTAGTTCCGCCCGCGCCCAGCGGAGACGTGGATGGTCGCCACAAGGGCGACCATGACGAGGGAGGCTCCCCCTTCTCCCCTGGAAAGGCGTTGCGGTTCTCCGATGTCGTCATGCTCGGGCTTGTCCCGAGCACCCACGTCTTTCGCTCCGCCCGCGCCCAGCGAAGACGTGGATGGTCGCCACAAGGGCGACCATGACGAAGGAGACTCCCCCTTCCCCCGCAAGGGGAGAAGGGAAGACGCGTTGCGGTTTCCGCCATCGCCGCGCCCCCGCTCAACCCTTCGCCGCGCTCCCGCTCAACGCCAGCGTCAAGGCCTGCTCCGGCGTGTCCGCGTAATGAAACAGGTCGAGATCCGCGCGGGCGATGGTTCCGGCTTCGATCAGGGTTTCCAGGTTGAGCAGCCCCTGCCAGAAGGCGCTGTCATAGAGCACGATCGGCACCGGCGGCATCTTGCCGGTTTGGGTCAGCGTCAACAGCTCGAACAATTCATCGAGCGTGCCGAAGCCGCCGGGAAACACCACCAGAGCGGTCGCGCGCATCGCCAGGTGCATCTTGCGCATCGCGAAATAATGGAAGCGGAAGGTCAGGTCCGGCGTCGACCAGCCATTCGGCTCCTGCTCGCGCGGCAGGGTGATGTTGAAGCCGATCGAGAGCGCGCCGGCCTCGGTGGCGCCGCGATTGGCCGCTTCCATGATGCCAGGGCCACCACCTGTGGCGATGACGTTATGCTTGAGCGCGCCTGAGCTGTTGTCGGCGAGGTTGCGTTGCGAGACCAGCGTCGCAAAGCGGCGCGCCGCCTCGTACCACTGGTGGCCTTCCTGCACCCGCGCCGAGCCGAAGACGATGATCGTCGAGGCGATGCCGCGCGCCCGCAAATGATCCTCGGCCTTCTGGTATTCCAGCATGAAGCGCGCGCCACGCGTGGAATCGCCGAGGATGAAGTCGGGGTCGAGCGCCGCCAGCCGGTAGGAAGGCGAGTTTTTCTGGGCGGTGTTGTCTGTCATCGCTCAAGCCTGGTCGAGATAGCGCCGCAAGACCAGCTCCATGCGCGCGGCGCCGGAGTTATGCGGCAGCAAGGTCAGGAACCGCCCATCCCTGCCCATCAGATAGGTCAGCGAGCCGTGATCCACCGCATAGTGCCCCGCTCCGTGATGCGGCAGGGTCAGCTTGCGACGGTGGACCTTGTAGGCCCGCGCGACGGCCGCAATCTCCGCCTCGCTGCCGGTCAGCCCGATCAGGCGCGGATGGAAAGCCGCGACATAGGCAGCCAGAACCGGCGGCGTGTCATGGGCAGGATCGACCGTGATGAACAGCGGCGCAATCGTCTCGGCGCGGGGGCCGAGCCCGTCCAGCGCCTGCGCGATGATCGGCAGGTCAACCGGGCAGGTATCGGTGCAGCGCGTAAAGCCGAAATAAACCAGCATGAAGCGGCCGCGAAAATCCGTGTCGCTGACGCGGCTGCCATGATGGTCGGTCAGCGAGAAGGCTCCGCCAAACTGCGTCGCCAGCGGATCGGCTGGGGCCTGGCTCTGCCCGTGCTGGTGCTGGGCGTGCGCCGGTGCGAGCCCCAGTGCTGTCAGACCGGCGAGAACGCCGCGGCGGCTGAGAACGCTCACGGCTTCGGCTTGGGCATCAGGCCCTTGATGCCGAAGGGGCCGTCCTCGGCAATGATGCGGTTGGCTTCAGGATCGGCCCGCCACCACTCCTCGGCCTTGCCATTGCGGGCCTCCCAGTCCGTCTTGAAGCGGTCCGTCGGCGTGAAGGGCTGGCTGCTATCGGTGCGGATGCCCTGGACGAAGAAGAGCGTGATCTCCGGGGCCTCGATCAGCAACCCATCGGCTTCGATCTCGCGCCCGCAATAGCCGATGAGGTCGGGCACCGCCGCGGCGAAGTCCACCTGTCCCTTGGCCACGAGGCGAAACGGCCCGCCTGCGACGGCGATGCCGAGCTGGCGCCGACCGCCGCCGCAATCGGGAAGGCATTGGCCGGTGAGGTGGCAGACGGCATCGACGACACGCCCCTTCAGCACGGTCGCTTTCTCCCCGGGGATGCCCCAGGCTTCTGCGGCCAGGGCAGGAGTGGACAGGGCATAAAAGGCCAGGAAGGAAGCTGCGATGGCACGACGCATGGCTCAGTTCCCGAACGGCTGGATGCCGTATTCCTCGTGGGTCATGGTGATGACGCCCTTGTCATCGGCGATCGCGTCGACCAGCAGATAGGTCACCCCATCGCGCTCCAGCACCTCGCCATCGACGGTGACCTCATGGGTCGCCATCCGGGCGATGCGTGGATTGGCCACGCTCCGGTCGTCATCGCCGATCCGCAGGATGAGGTAGAGCTTGCCCTGCGCGTCGCGGATGCTGACGGGAATGCCGCCGAGCGCGCACCAGACGGCGCATTGATGATGAGCCGTGCCTTTTGCGAACATCAGCCCGCTGACGAGGCACCAGGTGTCGCTGATCTCACCGGTCACGGTGACGCGCTGTCCAGCCTGTGCCGAAGCCGGGGCCGGAGCGACAGCCAGCCAGCCCAGCAGGGCGAGCAGGATGCGCCAATGTGACAGCCACGTCATATCGAGGTGGCTTAACGCTGTGTCGCCCTGTCGTGCCGCCATGATTGCCTCTAGCGTCCCTGCCAGCGACACCCTAGAAGATGCGCCAAACATGGACCAGAGCAGGTATGAGCGAGATCGATAACCTTGGCGTGAGCCTTCTCCACGACATTGCGAACGCGCAGGACGAAGCGGCGCTCGAGCAGGTCAGGATCGCAGCACTTGGCAAGGCCGGTTCGATCTCCGCCTTGCTGAAGACGCTGGGCGCGATGACGCCCGATGAGCGCAAGGAAAAGGGCCCGCTGATCAACGGCCTGCGCGATCAGGTCCAGTCAGCCCTGGCGGCGCGCAAGGAGGCTCTTGGCGAGGCGGCGCTCGAGGCGCGGCTTTCATCCGAGCGCATCGACGTGACGCTGCCGGTGCGCGAGGGCCCGGAAGCGAGGGGCCGCATCCACCCGATCAGCCAGGTCATCGACGAGATCACCGCGATCTTCGGCGATATGGGCTTTGCCGTGGCCGAAGGGCCCGATGTCGAGAGCGACGATCTCAACTTCACCAAGCTCAACTTCCCCGTCGGCCATCCCGCCCGGGAAATGCACGACACCTTCTTCTTCGCGCCCGATAGCCAAGGCGAGCGCAAGCTGCTGCGGACACATACGTCGCCGGTGCAGGTCCGCACCATGCTGGCGCAGCAGCCGCCGATCCGCGTGATCTGCCCGGGCCGGACCTATCGCAACGATTCCGACCAGACCCACACGCCGATGTTCCATCAGGTCGAGGGGCTGGTGATCGATAAGTCGGCCAATATGGGCCATCTGAAGTGGATTCTCGAAGAGTTCTGCAAGTCCTTCTTCGAGATTGACGATGTGAAGATGCGCTTCCGCCCGTCCTTCTTCCCCTTCACCGAGCCCTCCATGGAGGTCGACATCCAGTGCTCGCGCAAGGGCGGCGAGATCCGCTTCGGCGAAGGCGAGGATTGGCTGGAGATCCTGGGCTGCGGCATGGTCCACCCCAACGTGCTGCGCAATTGCGGGCTCGATCCGGATGTCTACCAGGGCTTCGCCTGGGGCATGGGCATAGACCGGATCGCTATGCTGAAATACGGCATGCCTGACCTGCGCCCCTTCTTCGAGGCGGATGTGCGCTGGCTGCAGCATTACGGCTTCCGCCCGCTCGATCTGCCGACCTTGACGGGCGGCCTGTCGTCATGACCGGGGCCGGCTGGGCTGCGCTGCTCGCGACACTGATCGTCGCGGTCAACCTGCTCTGCCAGGCCATCGCCTTCCGGCGGCTGCGCCGGAAGGACCCCGTCAACGCCCTGCTGCGCGCAACACCTCCTGTCACCATCATCCGGCCGCTGCGCGGCATCGAGGCCTTCAGCCGCGAGACCGCGCTGTCGGGGCTGGAGCTGGACTACCCCGACTACAGCACGATCTTCTGCGTGGCCGACGCGGCTGATCCGATCGTTCCGCTGGTCGAGGAACTGATCGCCCGCTTTGGCGCTGAGCGGGTCAGCCTGATCACCGGCGATGTCGCGGTCAGCGCCAATCCCAAGCTCAACAACTGCGTCAAGGGCTGGGATGCGGCCCGCACCGACTGGGTGATCCTGGCCGATTCCAACGTGCTAATGCCCAAAGATTACATCCAGCGCATGCTCGCAGCCGTGCGGCCCGATACAGGGCTGGTCTGCTCGACACCGGCCGGATCGCGCCCGGACGGCTTCTGGGCCGAGCTGGAATGCGCTTTCCTCAATACCTTCCAGGCCCGCTGGCAATATGCTGGAGAGGCGCTCGGCTTCGGCTTTGCGCAGGGCAAGTCGATGCTCTGGAACAAGCCGTTCCTCGACGCCAATGGCGGGATCGCGGCCTTGGGCCAGGAGATCGCCGAGGACGCGGCAGCCACCAAGCTGGTGCGCCGGGCCGGCAAGCGCGTCCATTTGGTCGGCCAGCCTTTCGAGCAGCCTCTGGGCGCACGCAGCCTGCAGGATGTCGTGCAGCGGCAATTCCGCTGGGCGCGGCTGCGTCGCGTGACGTTCCTGCCGTTTTTCGCGCCTGAGATCCTGTCTGGCCCACTGCTGGCGCTGATCCTGGCGACCTTGGCGCTGCCGGGCCTCGGCCTCTCGCCCTGGCTGGCGCCGCTGCTGGTGCTGCTCCCCTGGTACGGGGCTGAAGCCGTGCTGGCGCGCGGGATCGGCTGGCATTGGTCATGGCGGATGCCGCTGGCGCTGCTCGCCCGCGACCTCGTCTTCCCCGGCATCTGGGCCTACGCCTTCATCGCAGGCGAAGTGAGCTGGCGCGGCAACGCCATGAAGATCCGGACTGATGGGGCTGATGAGTTGATCGTGGCCGGAGCCATGTCCGGCGCGGCCGCCCGCCAAGACAACCGCGGGTGAGGGCGATATTAATGCTGGCGGAAAACCCCGGTGGAGATCGTCTGATGTCGGCCAAAGATCGCGCGGCCTATGCGCGTCGCATCGAGGCTTTGATCGAACGGACCGTCCGGGCCGAGTTGGGGGAGATCGTCAACGCCGTCGAAACGCGCTTCCAGCAGGACGAGCAAGGAGACGCGTCGATCTTTCGTCGAGGTTTTCCTGACCACTGGAGCGCCGGATAATCTCGGTCGGCGCTTTATCGACATGCAGCTTGCGGTCATGGCGGCGCTTGAGGCTACCGGAGAGACGCGCTTTCCTTATGTGTCGACCAAACGCCCTCACGACGATTATCCGGAGGATGTCATCGTCAAGCCGCGAAAGCGGCAGGCATGACGGATGATTTGTTCGCTCTGGCCCTGGACCTCACCGAGCGAGAAAGCGGGCGGCCCAAGCAGGCGTCGCTACGCCGCGCGATCTCCTCGGCCTATTACGCGCTCTTCCACGCCTTGTTGCGGATGTTTGCCGATCAGGTCGCAGGGCGCGGAGCCCGGAACGACGAAGTCTACGCCTCGGTCTACCGGTATCCCGAGCATGGCAACCTTCTCAGGAAACTTCTTGAGACCGAAGATCGTGATGTGCGAGCCATCGCTGCCACATTGAAAATTCTGCAGCAATTGCGCATGCAGGCAGACTACGACCCGTCGCCATTCAAAATGGGCAAGAGCGAAGCTCAGGAAGTCATTATACGAGCCAAGGAAGCCGCGATTGCCGTTCGGTCCCTGAAGCCGAAGCAACGCCTCGCGGCCACGGCTGCAATCCTCTCCTCAAAACGCCGCTGACAGATACATCATCATGAAATTCTCCCTCTCCTGGCTCAAAGAGCACCTCGACACCACCGCATCCGTCGATGCCATCGCTGAAGCGCTGACGCGCGTTGGGCTTGAGGTCGAGGCTGTCGAGAACAAGGCCAAGGCGCTGCAGGCCTTCACCATCGCCTATGTCATCGAGGCCAAGCAGCATCCCAATGCCGACCGTCTGCGCGTCTGCCTCGTCGATACCGGCGCCGGCGAGCCTGTGCAGGTTGTCTGCGGCGCGCCCAATGCCCGCACCGGGATGAAGAGCGTGTTCTCGCCGCCGGGCACCTACATTCCGGGCAAGGACATCACGCTCGGCAAGGGTGTCATTCGCGGCGTCGAGTTCGAACGGCATGCTCTGCTCGGCAGCGGAATTGCAGACCTCCGAGGATCATGACGGCATCATCGATCTGCCCGACGATGCTCCTGTCGGCCAGCCCTATGCCAGCTATGCCGGCCTTGACGATGCGGTCATCGAGATCGCCGTCACGCCCAATCGCGCCGATGCGCTGGGCGTCGCCGGCGTGGCGCGCGATCTCGCGGCGGTCGGGCTCGGCACGCTGAAGACGCCGATGGTGCAGCCTGTGCCGGGCGCCTTCCCGTGCCCGGTCAATGTCCGGCTCGATTTCGCGGCGGAAGACCGGCATCTCTGCCCCGCCTTCGCGCTGCGCCTGGTGCGCGGCGTCAGGAATGGTCCGTCTCCGGAGTGGCTGCAGGCCCGCCTGCGCGCCATCGGCCTGCGCCCGATCAACGCGCTCGTCGACATCACCAATTTCATGACCTTCGACCGCAACCGCCCGCTGCACGTTTTCGATGCCGCCAAGGTCAAGGGCGATCTCGTCGTCCGCCGTGCCCGGACGGGCGAGGAGATCCTGGCGCTCGATGGCAAGACCTATCGTCTCGGCGAGGAGCAGGTCGTGATCGCCGATGAGCAGGGCGTTGAATTGCTGGCCGGTATCATGGGCGGCGAGGCCTCCGGCTGCGATGAGGGCACGGTCGATGTGCTGGTCGAGAGCGCGCTGTGGGATCCGCTGAACATCGCCCGCTCCGGCCGCGCGCTGGGGATCAACTCGGACGCGCGCTACCGCTTCGAGCGCGGCGTCGATCCCGATTTCTGCCGTCCCGGCCTTGATCTGGCGACGCGCATGATCCTCGATCTCTGCGGTGGCGAAGCGTCGGAGATCGTCTTCGCAGGCGACCTTGCCCGAGCCGGCCCAGTCGATCGAGTTCCCCTGGTCTGAGGTCAAGCGCCTGACCGGGCTTGAGCTCTCGCTGGTGGAGATGAAGGAGGCGCTGACCCGGCTCGGCTTCGCACGTCTCGGGCGAGGGCGAGCGCGCGCAGGTCACAGTGCCGTCCTGGCGTGCCGATGTCGGCGGCAAGGCTGATCTGGTCGAGGAGATCGTGCGGATTGCCGGGCTCGATCGCATCGTCTCGACCCCGCTGCCGCGGATCAAGGGCGAGGTGATCAAGCCGGTCCTGACCGTGCTGCAGAAGCGCACGCGCCTGTCCAAGCGCCTTCTCGCCAGCCGCGGCATGGTCGAGGCGGTGACCTGGTCCTTCATTTCGCAGGACGCTGCCAGGCTCTTCGGCGGCGGCTCGCCGGCTCTGGCGCTGGCCAACCCGATTGCAGCCGATCTCTCGGACATGCGCCCCTCGCTGCTGCCGGGCCTGATCTCGGCTGCGCAGTCCAATGCCGACCGAGGCTATGGCGACGTCGCCCTGTTCGAAGTCGGCCAGGTCTTCAACAGCGATGAGCCGAAGGGGCAGCTGATCGCGGCCACCGGCATCCGGCGCGGCACCGCGCGGCTGGAAGGCGTCGGCCGCCATTGGGATGGCGCTGCCAAGCCTGTCGATGCTCTTGATGCCAAGGCGGATGTGATGGGGCTTCTCGCCGGGCTGGGCGTCGCGGTCGGCGGTCTGCAGATCGTCGCCGGTGGGCCTGCCTGGGCCCATCCCGGCCGCTCGGCCACGCTTCAGTTCGGCCCCAAGGGCGTGATCGGCGCCTTTGGCGAAGTGCATCCCAAGGTGCTGAAGGCGCTCGATGTGAAGGGGCCGCTGGTCGCCTTCGAGATCTATCTCGACGCGCTGCCGCTGCCGAAAGCCAAGCCGACCAAGGTCAAGCCGAAGCTCGCGCTGTCCGGCTTCCAGCCGGTGACGCGCGACTTCGCCTTCATCGTCGACAAGGCGGTGGCGGCCGGCGATATGCTGAAGACGGCGCAGAACGCCGATCGCGCGCTGATCGCCGATGTCTCTGTCTTCGATCTCTATGAGGGGCAGGGTGTCGAGCCCGGCCGCAAATCGGTGGCACTGGCCGTCACATTGCAGCCGGTCGAGAAGACGCTGACGGAGGCCGAAATCGAGGCCGTCGGGGCCAAGATCGTCGCCGAAATGGGCAAGCGCTACGGCGCTGCCTTGCGCGGCTAGCGCAGGCGAAAGAGCCAACTCTGCCCGGCCTGATCGAGCCGGGCGGAGATGGCGTGCTAGAGACCGTTTGAGACATCCTCAGCCCTCATCCTGAGGAGCCAGTCCGTCGGGAATGGCGTCTCGAAGGATGCTCTAGAAGGCTCCGGCGTCCGCTGGACCATCCTTCGAGACGGCCGCTTCGCGACCTCCTCAGGATGAGGGCTCGCATTCTCAACAGGTCTCTGAGGGCTTCCCGCTATTGATCAACAATTGTGTAATAATCAGGTCGCGCATTCCAGCCGGAGTCGGGCTATCGCCAGCTCTTGTGGAAGACTGAAACCTTCGCGGCCCATGACCCTGACCGATCTCCCTGTTACCGACACGCTGTTCCCCGGCTTTCGCCTGCTCGATGTGCAGACATCAGGCGCGCGCATCCGCGTGCGGACCGGCGGGCAGGGGCCGGCGCTGCTGCTGCTGCATGGTTATCCGCAGACCCATGTGCTCTGGCACAAGCTGGCGGAGCGCCTGAAGCATCGCTTCACCCTGGTCTGTGCCGATTTGCGCGGCTATGGCGACAGCGACAAGCCGCCCACCGATCAAGACCACAGCCCCTATTCGAAGCGCGCCATGGCCAAGGACATGGCTGAGGTGATGACGGCGCTGGGGCATCATCATTTCATGGTCGGGGCGCATGATCGCGGCGCCCGTGTCGGCCATCGCCTGGCGCTCGATCATGCCGACCGCGTCACCCGGCTGGCGACGCTCGATATCGCGCCGACCCGCGAAATGTACGCCCATACCGGCGATGCCTTCGCCAGGGCCTATTGGCACTGGTTCTTCCTGATCCAGCCGGCTCCCTTTCCCGAGCGGATGATCGGCGCCGATCCGGAAGCCTATTGGCGCAAGAAATGCGGCTCCGGCTCGGCCGGCCTGACGCCTTTCGCGCCGGAGGCGCTGGCGCATTATCTCAGATGTTTCGCCGATCCCGCTGTCATCCATGGCAGCTGCGAGGATTATCGCGCCGCCGCCGGCATCGACATCCGCCATGATGACGAGGATGGCGACCGCAAGCTGGCCCAGCCCCTGCTGGCGCTCTGGGGCGAGCATGGCGTCATCGGTCGCTGTTTCGATCCGCTCGCCCTCTGGCGCCAGCGCGCCCAGAATGTCCGTGGCCACAGCCTGCCGGGCGGGCATTATCTGGCCGAGGAACTGCCGGACGCCGTCGCTGCTGAATTTCTCGCCTTTTTCGGAGAACAATCATGACCGGGACCAATCGCGTCTACCGCATCGCCGTCATCGCCGGAGACGGCATCGGCAAGGAGGTCATGCCCGAGGGGCTGCGCGTGCTGGAGGCCGCCTCCAAGAAATACGGCTTCGAGCTGCGGCTCGACAGCTTCGATTTCTCGTCCTGCGACTATTACCACAAGCACGGCCAGATGCTTCCCGATGACTGGAAGGAGAAGATCGGCGGCCATGATGCGATCTTCTTCGGCGCCGTCGGCATGCCGGCCGAAGTGCCCGATCACATCTCGCTCTGGGGCTCGCTTCTGCTGTTCCGTCGCGAGTTCGATCAATACGTCAATCTGCGCCCCGTGCGGCTGATGCCGGGTGTGCCGGGTCCGCTGGTTGGCCGCAAGCCGGGTGATATCGACTTCTTCGTCGTCCGCGAGAACACCGAGGGCGAATACTCCTCGGTTGGCGGGCGCATGTATGCCGGCACCGAGCGCGAGATCGTCATGCAGGAGACGGTGATGAGCCGTGTCGGCGTCGACCGCGTGCTGAAATACGCCTTCGAGCTCGCCATGCGCCGGCCGCGGCGCAAACTGACCTCGGCGACGAAGTCCAACGGCATCTCGATCACCATGCCCTATTGGGATGAGCGGGTGAAGGAAATGGCGCGGCATTATCCCGATGTCACAGTCGATCAGTACCATATCGACATCCTGACCGCGCATTTCGTGCTGAATCCGGATCGTTTCGATGTGGTGGTCGCCTCCAATCTCTTCGGCGACATCCTCTCCGATCTCGGCCCGGCCTGCACCGGCACCATCGGGATTGCGCCCTCGGGGAACATCAACCCCACCCGCGAATTCCCCTCGCTGTTCGAGCCTGTCCACGGCTCGGCGCCCGATATCGCGGGCAAGGGCATCGCCAATCCTGTCGGCCAGATCTGGTCGGGCGCGATGATGCTCGATCACCTCGGAGAGCACGAGGCGGCCAAGGGGATCGAGGCCGCTATCGAGCGCGCGCTGGGCGATAATCGCACCCGCACCCGGGATCTCGGCGGCACGCTGAACACAGAGGCTGCCGGCAAGGCAGTGGAACAGGCGCTCTAGAGCCTGCTCTAGTTTATGGATCTATCGCGTTTTCTTCAGGCGAACCGGTACCGATTTCGCCTGAAAAACGCTTTAGGCGGCCAAGGCGCTAGACAGGCCGGGACGCCGGCCGAGCAACAGAGGATATTTCATGGACGGCTTCTTCGCGGCCCTGGTCGACCCCACCTCCTGGGGCAAATTGTTTGAGATCGTCGTGCTCAACATCGTCCTCTCCGGTGACAATGCGGTGGTGATCGCGCTGGCCTGCCGCGCGCTGGCACCGGCGCAACGCACCAAGGGCATCGCTCTGGGAGCCGGCGTCGCGGTCGTGCTGCGCGTAATCTTCACGGTGTTGATCGCTTCGCTGCTCAACATGCCGTTCCTGCACATCATCGGCGCGCTGCTGCTGGTCTGGATCGCGGTCAAGCTGATCATCGAGGATGGCGAGCAGGACGAGGATTCGATCGCGGCCAGCAGCCGTCTTTGGAAAGCCGTTCAGACGGTCGCCATCGCCGATATCGTCATGAGCCTCGACAACGTCCTGGCGATTGCCGCCGTCGCCAAGGATTCCGTGCCGTTGCTGGTTGCGGGCCTGGTGATCTCGATCCCGCTGATCGTGCTGGGCGCGTCGCTGATCACCAGCCTGCTGTCGAAGTTTCCCGATCCTGGTCTGGGCTGGCGCGGGCCTGCTTGGCTGGGTCGCGGGCGAAATGTTTGACACCGACCCCTGGCTGATCGGCCGCTTCGGCGCCGAGATGATGCACGGGCTGGAATATCCCGCCGCTGCCCTGGGCGCGCTGCTCGTGCTCGGCCTGGGCTATTTCCTCAAGAACCGCCGGCCAGATCCGGCCCTGTAAGAAGGGACTGACCGACAGATGGATTTCTCCTCCTCCCAATTCTGGGTGTCGCTGCTCCAGATCATCTGGATCGACCTCCTGCTATCGGGCGACAATGCCGTCGTCATCGCGCTGGCTTGCCGCTCGCTGCCGGAGAAGCAGCGCAAGATCGGCATCTGGCTCGGCGCGTCTGCAGCCATCGGCCTGCGCATCATCTTCGCGCTGGTCGTGACCTACCTGCTCAACGTTCCGTTCCTGAAGGTCGCCGGTGGCGTCCTGCTGTTCTGGATCGCCATCAAGCTCGCCATGGGCGAGGAGGAATCGCATGGCGAAATCGCGGCCAGCGACTTCGCTCTGGAAGGCTGTGCGCACCATCGCCATCGCCGATGCCGTGATGAGCCTGGACAATGTCATCGCGATCGCGGCCGCCTCGCGCGGACATCCCGAGCTGTTCATCTTCGGCCTGCTGCTGTCGATCCCGCTGATCATCATGGGCGCGCAGTTCCTGACCACGGTGATCGAGCGCTACCCGATCCTGGTCTGGCTTGGTGCGGCCCTGCTCGGCTGGATCGCGGCTGAGATGATCCTGGGCGATGCCTTTGTGCTGCGCTGGCTGCAGGCGAATATGGCGAGCTGGGTGGTTTCCGTCCCGCCGGACGTCAATCCGCTGGGTCTCGCCCCTGCCGACATGCCGCATTACGTCACATCGGCGCTGGGCGCGGCGTTTGTGGTGGCCGTCGCCTATGTCCTGAAAGGGCGCCGCACCACGGCGTAGCGGAGCAGCCTCAGCGCCTATCCAAGCACGATCATCGCGGCGGCCAGTCTGTTCTGGCCGCCGTTTGCGTTGAGGCCCGTGAGCCAGCCCCGCGCCAAGGTCGGCTGCTGGCCATCCTCGATCCGAAAACGCTTCCCCTCCAGCACAACCGCAAAGCTATCGGGTGCGCGCGCGAAGCCTGTCCCGCGCGCCTTGACGTAAGCTTCCTTGGCCGCCCAGAGCTCGGCGAAAGCCAGCGGCTGGGCCGGTGCCGGCAGCGCCTCGATCAGCCGCGGCCTCGCTTCTGTGCAGCATGCTGGTGGGGAAGGGGCTTTCGGCCCACTTCCTCGACATCGACCCCGACAGCGTGCTCTGCCAGCGCAATCGCGACGACGCCGCCCCGTGTCGCCAGCGAGATATGAAGTGTGGGCCTGCCTTCGATGAAGGGTCGGCCTTGCGGGTCATGGCCGATCTCGACCTCCTGGCCGAGTTGCCGCCCCAGCACGGCCCGCCCGAGGCCGCGTCGCAGCGCCGAGCGCTCATCGAGATTGCGTGGCGCCGCGCCGGTCGCAAGCAGCCAGGCGGCTGGAAGGGATGAGGCGGTATCGCCCGGAGATGTGAGCCAGTTCATGCCGGCATGATAGGCTCGGCGCAGGCGTTGAGCCATGACGGCATTGCAAGCGCTCAGCTCTGCGTCAGCAGCGTTCGGCCTCCAGGCGCCCCGCGTACGGTTCATACGCCCGCTTCGCCCGCAAGCGTTGACGCGCCCCTGCGCACGGGCTTTGACAGCACGATGTCGTCCCCCGTCACTCCTCCGCCAGCCGACCGGCGCCTGACGTTCTCCGTCGCAGGCTTCATGCTCGGCATGCGGCGCGTCACCGTGCTGATGCCGGGCGTGGTGGTCTTCGCGGTCGCCTTCGGGGCTGCCGCTTCGGCCAAGGGCCTGACGCTTGCTCGAGGCGCTGCTGATGAGCGGGCTGGTCTATGCCGGCGTCGCCCAGCTCGTCGCCATGGAGGTTTGGCGGCCGGAATGGAGCTGGGGCGCCATTGCCGGCCTCGCCGTGCGTGACCGCCACCGTCAACTGCCCGGATGGTGCTGCAGGGCGCCTCGCTGCAGCACTGGTTCGGCGGTTTATCCGAAGCGCTTGAACGCCCTGCAGCTGTTCTTCTTCACCGATGCCAACTGGCTGATCGGCACGCGCTATCACGCCGAAGGCGGGCGCGATCTCGGCGTGCTGATCGGCGCTGGCATCCTGCTTTGGGTGGTCTGGGTCGCGGCCACGCTGCCGGGCTATCTGCTCGGCGCGCTGGTTGCCGATCCGCGCACCTATGGCATCGATCTCGTCATGCCGATCTTCTTTGCGGCGATGATCGTGCCGCTCTGGCGCGGCAAGCGCGCGGCGATCCCGTGGGTCGTGGCCGGGGTCGCCGCGCTGGTCACGGCCAAGCTGGTCGATGGCTATGTCTTCATCATCGTCGGCTCCCTGCCGGCGCGCTGCTCGGGAGCCTTTCTCGATGACCCTGCCTGAGCTCGGGCCCTGGGGGCCCTATATCGCGATCCTCGCGATGGCGCTGGCGACCTATCTCTGCCGCATCTCCGGCGTGGTGCTGATGGGCTTCATCCCGCTGACGCCGCAGGTCCGCCGCGGGCTGGCGGCGCTGCCGGGCTCCATCGTCTTCGCCACGGTCTCCCGCTGATCGAACGGCTCGGCCTGGCGGCGGCGCTGGCGCTGCTGGCGGCGATCGGCAGCATGGTGCTGAAGCGCAGCGAACTGCTGGCGCTGATCGTCGGCATGGCGTGGTCTCGGCCGCCCGGGCGCTCGGGCTTCTGATCCATCACGGCGTCCGATCGCATCCATCACATCCCGTCATCGCCTGCAGGCGCCCGCGCTGTTGACGCGGATCGATGCCAGGGCAGACGGTGCTTGCCAGAATAAATTTCCCGAATGGAGCGCCGCGATGGCTTGGTATTCGCAGACCTGGACCTGGTTCGATGGCGAATGGCACGAGGGCAACCCCGGCATCATGGGCCCGCGCACCCATGCGATCTGGCTGGCCTCCTCGGTCTTCGACGGCGCCCGCTATTTCGACGGCGTCGCGCCCGACATCGACCAGCACGCCGCCCGCGTGA
This sequence comes from uncultured Alphaproteobacteria bacterium, assembly GCA_963759925.1. Lineage (GTDB taxonomy): Bacteria > Pseudomonadota > Alphaproteobacteria > Rhizobiales > Beijerinckiaceae > Allobosea. Next base: position 98,670 of record CAVXBE010000009.1, on the reverse strand, counting down.
ACCGCTCCGCCACGGCGCTGGGCCTGAAGCCGACCCTGTCGGCCGAGGAGATCGTCGCCAAGGCCCATCGAGGGCGTCAAGAAGTTCAGCGCCCGGCACGGCGCTCTATGTCAAGCCGATGTACTGGGCCGAGGCCGATGGCCTCTCGACCATCATGGCCGACCCCGAATTCGACCCAGTTCTGCCTCTGCCTGTTCGAGGCGCCGATGCCGCAGCCGACCGCCGGCTTCTCGGTGACGCAGGGCGCGTTCCGCCGCCCGACGATGGAGACGATGCCGACCGACGCCAAGGCGGGCTGCCTTTATCCCAACAATGCCCGCGTCCTGCGCGCCGCCAAGGCCGCCGGCTTCGACAATGCGCTGGTGCTCGACATGCTCGGCAATGTCGCGGAGACCGCGACCTCCAACATCTTCATGGCCAAGGACGGCGTGGTGAAGACGCCGGTGCCGAACGGCACGTTCCTGAACGGCATCACCCGCCAGCGCGTCATCGGGCTGCTGCGCGACAGCGGCGTCACGGTCGAGGAAACCAGCCTGCGCTACAGCGATTTCGAGCAGGCGGACGAGATCTTCATCTCGGGCAATTACTCCAAGGTCATGCCGGTTTCGCGCATCGACAACGTCACGCTGCAGCCCGGCCCGCTCTTCCGCAAGGCTCGCGAGCTCTACATGGACTTCGCCGGCAGCAAGGCCTGAGCCTCAGCGCAGCAGCCGCATCAGGCCGCTGGCTTTCAGCATGATCAGGCTGGTCGCGACATAGATCGTCGCGGCCAGCGCCCCCACCGCAACCAGCGCCACCAGATTGGGCTCGATCGGAGCCGATTGCGCCAGACGCAGCACAGGCTGCGCCGCAAAGCGCGCGGCGAGCCCAGCCAGCAGCGTCGCCAGGCCGAGCCATACCACCAGCGGCAGCAGCCCCTTTTCCGGCCGGGCCCAGCCCCGTTTGACGCCAAGCACGCTCAGCGCCACGACATTGACCCAGGCTCCGACAGCGGTTGCAAACGCCAGTCCCGGCGCGCCCCAATCCCGCCAGAGCAGCAGCTTCAGCGCGATATTTGCGGCAATGGCGCATAGCGAGACCACCATCGGCGTGGTCGTGTCTCCCCGCGCCTGAAAGGTCGAGATCTGCGTGCGGATCAGCACGATGGCCGGCAGCCCCACCGCATAGGCAAAGAGCACCGCGCCTGCCGCCTGGCTGGCCGTGGCGTCGAACCGGCCGCGCTCGAACAACCCGGCCACGATCAGCTCCGGGATGGCCAGGAAGATCGCCACGAAGGGCGCCGAGGCAAGCAGCGTTAGCGCCACCGCGCGGTTCTGCACCCTGTCCGAGGCAGCGACGTTACCGGCCGCCAGCAACCGGCTCATCGTCGGCAGCAGCACCGTGCCGACGCCGATCGCGATGACGCCGATCGGTAGCTGATACAGCCGCTCGGCGTAATACAGGGCCGCATAGGCACCCGCTGGTAGCAGCGAGGCGATCACCGTGTCGGCAAACAGCGCGATCTGCACGCCCGCCGAGCCGATGACGGCCGGCCAGAACGCCTTGAGGAAGGAGCGCAGCTGCGGATCGAGCCTCGGCCGCGCCAGAGCCGTATTGACACCGGCCTGCCGTGCAGCGGCAGCCAGCAGCAGCCACTCCGCCAGCCCCGCCGCAGCCACGCCCCAGGCCGCGGCATAGGCCGCATTGGGGAACAGGAAGGCGAGGCCGAGCGCGATCAGCAGCGCGATGTTCAGCAGGATCGGCGCAGCTGCAGCCGCAGCGAAGCGGTCGACGGCATTGAGATTGGCCGAGAGCAGCGTCACCTGCGTGACGAAGAGCAGATAGGGGAAGGTGATCCGCGTCAGCGACACGGCGAGATCAAAGCGCAGCGGATCGTCCCGGAAGCCGGGCGCGAGCAGGCCGACGATTTGCGGCATCAGCGGCAGCGCCAGTCCGAGCAAGACCAGCTGGATGATCAGGTTCAGCGTGAAGACGCGGTTGGAGAGCAAGGCTGCAGCAGCCTGGCCCGCCCGCTCCCGCGCCTGCAGATAGGTCGGGATATAGGCCTGGTTGAAGGCGCCTTCGCCGAAAATGGCGCGGAAATGGTTGGGCAGGCGCAGCGCCACGGAAAAGGCGTCCATCATCGCGCCCGCGCCCAGCACGGCGGCGAGTGCGATATCGCGCGCAAAGCCGGAAATGCGCGACAGCAGCGTGAAGCCACTGACGGAAAGGATTTTTCTGAGCATGCGCGCTTCGCTTTGGTCCACCTGACCCTCAGCCGCTTAAAGGTGGTGGAGCCCCGGGTCCAGCCGGCGCAGTCATTGCCCCCGCCATTCGCGGATCAAGCGGGCCGTCTCGGGATGGGCGCGCATCCAGTGCCGTGCGGCATCGTGCAGCCGGGCACGGGTGACTGCGAGCGTCCCAATCGTTGTCCGCGCCCGGGTCAGCATCATCTGGCTGCGATATTCGCCGCGCAGATGGGTCTTGTACTCATTGTTGCCGGCGCCGAGATCGACCGCGCCTGCGCCGCTCGCCAGATGTTCGGTGATAGCCGCCAGAACCCCGATTTGTCCGGGCGAATAGGTCCGGGTGGAGGGCGCGCTGCGGTCCACCGCCATCAGGCTGCCGTGATAGCGCCCGCCATGGACGAAGCCATGCACCAGCGCGATCGGCTCTTTCGCCGCCTCGACCTGATGCAAGACGGAATGGCCGCTGGCCACGCCTTCGCTGATGACCTGGCGGTAGAAATCCTGCGCGGCCGGATGGGCGAGGGGAGAGGCAAGCCAGCTCTGCTCGTCGCTGGAGCTGGCGCGCCAATGGAATGCCCGCTCCAGCGCCGCCAGCGCCTCTCTAGGGCAGGTGATGCGGCGAATGGTGCCGCCTTCGCGCAGCAGCTTGCGGGCTTTCCGCTCATGATTGCGGATGGTGCCCGATGCGCCCGAGATCCGCGTGCCCGGCGGCAATTGGAAGGTGCCGCATCCCATTTCGCTCACGCCGGGCAGCATGGCGAAGGGGTTGAGCTGCCCGTCGATCGCATCCGTCATCCGCTTCAGGATCAGCGCATCATGCGCAGGCAGCCGCGTTTCCAGCAGGGCGTCGAGCTGGCGAAGGGTTTCATCGGTGATCTGGAAGCCCTGCCGGACCAGCGGCCCGCAGAAATCGGCATAGCCGAGCCCGGCGAATTCAATGATCGTCGCACCAAACCAGCGCCTGGTGGCGAGGATGGCGGCGAGAGCCGGCCCGGCGCCATCGGCAATCTCGATCAGGAAGGCGCGCCGCCCCATCGCCGGCACAAGCCGTTTCGACAGCGGCTCGATGAAAGCACGCGATTGGAACGCCGTCCCGGCAGCGCGGGCCTCCAGCGCCGACCAGCGTTGCCAGGGTGCGTCCTGGTCGAGATCCATGGTCACCGTGATCTCGAGCCGGCCTGCTGTCTGCTGTGCAGACGTGCTCGGCCGAGCTTTCAGGGATCCAAGGTGGCCAGGCTCAACTCTCAGCTCCCAGGGCGAAACCATCAGCGCATCGGCGATGCGACGGGGTGAAGCCTAGCGGAGGAGTGTTGCCGAGTAGATAACAGAAGCGACGTAACGTCAGATTCTATCATTTCGCCTGCGGCGGCAGGGCGTCTCCGCGCGGCGTGTCGAGGCTGCCGGCGTCGAAGCCGACGCGTTCCCCGATCAGGTAAAGCGGCCGGCGCTTCACCTCGGCGAAGATGCGGCCGACATATTCGCCGATCATGCCGAGCGAGATCAGCTGGATGCCCGAGAAGAACATGATCGAGACGATCAGCGACGGGAAGCCCGGCAGATCGGTCCCGAAGAACAGGGTGCGCAGCATGAAGAACAGCGCCGTCAGCGTCGAGATGAAGGCGATGACAGCCCCGGTCCAGGTCGCGATCTTCAACGGCACGGTCGAGAAGGACGACAGGCCGTCGAAGGCGAAGCTGAACAATTTGCCGAAGCGGAACTTCGTCTCGCCGATGCTTGCCGCTCCGCGACATCGAACACCACGCCGGTCGAGCGGAAGCCGACCCAGGCATAGAGACCCTTCGAGAAGCGTGCCCGCTCGGGCAGGGCTCGCAGCGCATCGACGACCTTGCGGTCGAGCAGGCGGAAATCGCCCGCGCCCTCCGGCAGCTCCGTTTCGCCGAAGCGGGCGAAGAGCCGGTAGAAGGCCTTGGCGAAATTGCGCTTCAGCCTGCCCTCGCCAGCCCGGTCGGCGCGCTGGCCATAGACGTTCAGATAGCCCTCGCGCCATTTCTCCAGAAACAGCAGGATCGTCTCCGGCGGGTGCTGCAGATCGGCGTCCATGATCACGACGGCCTCGCCCTTGGCATGATCGAGCCCGGCCGCGATCGCGACCTCCTTGCCGAAGTTCCGGCTGAAGGAGATCGCGGTGATGCGGGGATCGGCGGCGTTCAGCAGCCTCAGCACGGCCAGCGAGCCATCGCGGCTGCCATCATCGATGCAGACCACCTCCCAGGACCGCACGGCCGGGGTCAGCACCGCATTCAGCCGCTCGATCAGAAGCGGCAGGTTGTCGGCCTCATTATGCACCGGCACGACAATCGACAGCTCCGGCCGCTCCGGGAGCGACGCGGCAGCGAACGGCACAGGCTGGGCAAACGTCTCCGACACCAAATCAACCTCTCAAGCGCGCTACCCTGCGCCTTCCCGCCCGCCTGATCCGGCGGGCTGCAGCGGCGCAACATCCTGCAGCGTTACCGATCTTGTCGCAGTCCCCGATCTTGTCGCAGGGTTGCCGGAGCGTTGCCAGCCCCCTACAGCCGGATGGCGAGCGACCGACAGCGCCTGATCACAGGCTGTAATCCGCAAGGGATGAACACGGGATGACAGAGCCCCAGCCGACCGGTTTTGTCCTGTGTGCGGACGATTTTGCGCTGACCGAGGGCGTCAGCCGCTCAATCCTGGAACTGCTGGCCGCGCGCCGGCTGAGCGCCGCCGGCGCGATGACGAACCGTCCGCATTGGCGGCGCCTCGCCAGCGAATTCGGGCACCACGCCGGGCAGGCCGATCTCGGCCTGCACCTGAACCTGACCTGCGCCGCGCCGCTCTCAGTCATGCCCCGCATCGCGCCGCAAGGCCTGCTGCCTTCCCTCCCGCAACTTGCTCGCGCCGCTGCGACCGCGCCCGCAGCGCGCCGCGAGATCGCCGACGAGATCGACCGCCAGCTCGACGCCTTCGAGGATGCGATGGGCCGGGCGCCCGCTTTCCTCGACGGCCACCAGCATGTCCATGTCCTGCCCGGCGTGCGGCGGGCGGTCCTCGATGCGCTGCAACGGCGTTATCCTGCGGGCTCGGTCTATCTGCGCGACCCTTCCGACAGGATCGGCGCCATCCGGGCGCGCGGCGTCGCGACGGGCAAGGCACTGGTCATTTCAGCGCTGGGGCGGGGGCTGGCACAGTCGGCCCGGCGGCGCGGCATCCCGGTCAATCGCGGCTTTTCGGGCGTCGCGCCCTTCGACCCCGCAGCCGACTTCCAGAAGGATCTCGCGCGCTTCCTGATCCGCCCCGGCCCGGCGCATCTCGTCATGTGCCACCCCGGATTCGTCGATGCGGAGCTCGAGCAGCTCGACCCCGTGATCGCGACCCGGCCGCTCGAACATGCCGCGCTTCTGGCATTCGCACCGCCCCCTGGCCTGGTCATGCGGCGCTTCGCCGAGCTTGACCCCGGAGGGGAGGGACTAGACCGAAAGGGATAATTTTCGGCGACGAAAGCCATTCTTTACCTTGTCCCGTCAGGGTGCAGTGGCGCGAGGCTCCGGTTGTCGGCGGCGGCGCACTCCTGGGATACCCAACGCATGTTCAAGCGTGGTGAAACTGTTGCGTCGCCTTCCTCGCTCCCGGGCGAACAGGCCAGCTACAGCGAAAAACGCAAGAGGTCGCTGAGCAGCCAGATCGTGGCGGCTGCCGTCACCATCGTCGCTGTCGCGGTGGTGCTCGTGGTGATCGGCGTGTCGCGCTACAATGATGCCAAGACCCGGGGTGATCTCGAGGAGAAGATCCTCGCTCTGTCGATGATGGTGGTGAACGCCGCGCCGGCCCTGATCCTGTCGCGCGACAACGCGACGCTCAACTACATCCTGGAATCGCTGCGCCGCGACACCGATTTCGAGGCCGGTATCGTCGGCGACGATTTCACCATCATCGCCAGCGCCGGTCGCTCCGAGACGGCGCGGCTGTCGATGAACCGGCGCAGCCTGACCGAAGCGCTCGGCCGCGATCCCTGGCAGGCGCTTGCGAATGAACCCTCGGTGCGGGTCGAGACCGATACCAGCATCACCGTGCTCCATGTCGTCGGCATCGGCCGCGAGCAGAAGCGCATCGGCTTCGTCGCCATCCGCTTCGACAAGACCCGGCTGGTCGAGCGTAGCAACTGGGAAAAGATCGTCACCGTCGGCCTCGGTCTGGCGCTGCTCATCGTCCTCGCCCCGGTGCTCTGGCTGACGCTGTCGCGCACCATGCGGCCGCTCAAGAACATGACCACGGCGATTGTCGGCATTTCCGACGGGCGGCTGGACACGCCCATCGATGTCGTTGGCCGCGGTGACGAAATCGGCGCCATCGCCCATGCGCTCGGTATCCTGAAGGTCCGGCTCGCCGAACGCGCGACGCTGCAGGACAAGCAGCAGGTGTCCGAGGAAGAGCGGCGGCACAAGCAGCAGCGCGTCGATGAGGCGATCAGCGTCTTCCGTGCCGAAGTCGGTGCAGCGCTCGAAACCTTCAAATCGAACGCCGACAGCATGAGCGAAGCCTCCGACGGGCTCGCCCGCGTGGCAGCGGAATCCTCAGGCCGTGCCGCCCGCGCCGCCCAGAACGCCCATGGCGCTTCGGGCAATGTCGAGAACGCCGCTCAGGCCGCCGAGGAAATGGGCGCCGCGATCCGCGAGGTCGAGTTCCAGGTTCGCCGGGTCCGCTCGGAAATCGTCGAGGCCGCTTCGGTCTCGCGCGAGACTGCGAGCTCCGTGAAGGCGCTGGACGAGACGGCCCGCGCCATTGGCGAGGTCGTCAACCTGATCCGCGATATCGCCGCGCAGACCAATCTTCTGGCGCTGAACGCCACCATCGAGGCCGCGCGCGCCGGTGAGGCCGGCCGTGGCTTCGCCGTGGTCGCCTCCGAGGTGAAGAGCCTGGCCTCGCAGACCGCCGACGCGACCGACCGCATCGTCGCTCAGGTCGGCGCCATCCAGGGCGCGACCGGCCAGGTCGTCGGAGCGATCCAGAACATTGCCGAGCGCATGGGCGCGATCGAAAGCTTCGCCAATTCGGTGGCGACCTCGATCGAGCAGCAGGCGATCGCCACCGGCGAAATCGCCAGCGGCGTCGCCATGGCCAGTTCGTCCTCGCTCTCCGTGTCGAGCGATCTCAGCGTGCTGGCCGACAGCGTCGAGGAAACCGGCCGCTCGGCGGAGCAGGTGAGGGGGGCGGCCGGCGAAGTCGCGGCCCAGGCGCTACGCCTGCGCAAGACGGTCGACCAGTTCCTGCGCAACGTCGCGGCGTAACGCCTGCACCGACCCGATCGCCCAATCCTGCTACGCCCAACAAAAAAGCGGAGCCGCGAGGCTCCGCTTTCGGCTGTTCGAGAGGCTGCCAGGCTCAGGCCCGGGCGCCCTCGTAAAGCTCCGCCACATACTCCCAGTTCACCAGGCTCTCGAGGAAGGCCTTGAGGTAGTCGGGACGACGGTTGCGGTAGTCGATGTAGTAGGAATGCTCCCAGACGTCGCAGCCGAGCAGCGGCGTGGCGCCATTGACCAGCGGGCTCTCGCCATTCGGGGTCTTGCTGACGGCGAGCTTGCCGCCCTTCATTTCAAGCCAGCACCAGCCCGAGCCGAACTGCCCGACGCCGGCGGCGACGAAATCGTCCTTGAACTTCTCGACCGAGCCGAAGGAATCGACGATCGCCTTTTCCAGCGAGCCCGGAATGTTGCCGCCGCCATTCGGCTTCATCCACTTCCAGAAGTGCATGTGGTTGTAGTGCTGGCCGGCATTGTTGAACACGGCGGCATTCTTGCCATGCGAAGCCTTGACGATCTCCTCGAGCGACTTGCCCTCGAATTCCGTGCCCTTGATCGCGTTATTGCCGTTGTTGACGTAAGCGAGGTGATGCTTGTCGTGATGATATTCGAGCGTCTCCTTCGACATGAAGGGCTGCAGAGCATCATGGGCGTAGGGCAGCTCGGGAAGGGTGAAGGTCATTGGGCCTCTCCTATGGCGAAAAATATCTCAGGGCGCGGGAATGGGCAGCCGGAGTACGGCGCGGGTTGGGCCAGTCGAGCCCAGCCCTCCATTCGCCCTGCTAGTTAAGCCTCCGCCCCGCCAGCGGCAACCGTCGCGATGCCGATTGCCGGCGATTACGCCTTGGTGGCCGCTTGAGGCCGCGCTCAAGAAGGTGCGGAAAAGAGCGTGGTCGCATTCGCGCCTTGATTGCGGCCCTATAGGCACTCCTATAGGAACTGTCTGGAATGAAACTCTCTCTTATTCAATACGTTGCATGATAACTGCCGGTAAGGCTTGGACGTCTGCGATTTTTCCTTCGCTCGACCGGTGGCTGGGTTAGGACAAACATTGATTACGCTCTTCATCATTATTGGTCTTGTGCTGCTCGGTGGCGGCCTCGCAACCATTGTCGATGGACTTCCCTATCTCGTCCTGGAACGCGGCTTCACGCAGGTTCTGGGTGGGGTCACTGCTGCGACAGGCGGCCTGATTATTCTGGCCCTGGCCTGGGTCCTGATCGAAATCCGGCGGATGCGCTCGGCGCTGCAGTCAGCCCCGGCCCAGCCGGCCCAGCCGCCTCAGCCGGTGATCCCAAGCGAAGCTCCTGTGAGCGCCGCGCCGCTGATCGGCATGGGCCAGGCCAGCTCCTATGCGACCCCGTTGAATACCTCCGCTCCTGTTCTGGGGGCCATCGCGGTCGGCGCAGCCGCTGCAACCGCCGGCGCGGTCATGGCCGGGCCGCTGGAGACGCGCCCTGTCGATGAGGAGGAGCCTGCCGAGCCGCCGCATCACGACGATGCCTTGCCGTCCGAAGCCGCGCCCGCCAGGGAGGCGCCTGAGCCGGAGCCGGTTTCCGAGCCGGAGTTCGACCGCAGCTATTTGCCCGCAGATGGCTGGGCACCGGCCTCGTGGCCGGAGGCAGCGCCCGCCGAGCGGGCTTCCGACCCCTTTGCCGAGGCGATCGCGGCCGCGATGCAGCCGCATCAATATGAAGCGCCGCAGACGGCTGATGACAGCGACGACCGCGATGGCGATCCCGCGGACAAGGCTACCGATGTCGCCAGCGTCGAAGGCATCGACCGCTTGCGCGAAAACCTTTTGGGTCCGGCGCCTTCATCGAGCGATCTCGACATCACGCCCGAGCCTGAGCCGGAAGCGGCGGATGCCTGGATGCTGTCCGTCAGGCGCGAGGATAGCTGGATGACCTCGCTCCCCTCCGCGAGGGAGGAGGCTGCGCCGCCCCCGGCCGACCTGCCGGTCGATGAAGCCGAGGAAGAGCCTGCGCCCGACGCGCCGGAGCTGGAGGCAGCCGCCCCGGCAGAGCCGGAGCTGGAGCTGGACGAGCCGGAACCGGCTCCTCAGGCGGAGCCGACCGAGCCTGCTCCCCCCGCCAGCTCTGATGAAGGCATCATCGGCGCCTATCAGGTCGGCGATGCGCACTTCACCATCTATGCGGATGGCTCGATCAAGGCGCGCACCCCCGATGGCGATTACGATTTCGACTCCATGGAGGAGCTGAAGGCGTATCTCGCCAGCGAGAAGAGCCGTCTCGGCCTCTAATCAGGCGCCTTCCTGCTTCCGAAGCGTGCCCTGCGGCCAGGCTTCACCCACCGCCTGGATGGCAAAGGCATAGGACAGGGCGGTCTCCTTCAGGGAATCGAACCGCCCGGCCGAACCCGCATGCCCCGCATCCATATTGGTGTTGAGCATGATCGGCCCACCCCCGGTCATCGTCGCGCGCAGGCGCGCCACCCATTTCGCCGGCTCCCAATAGGTCACGCGCGGATCGGTCAGGCCTGCCAGCGCCAGGATCGGCGGATAGGCCTGAGCCCTGATGTTGTCGTAGGGCGAATAGCTCCGGATCGTCTCGAATGCCGCCCGATCCCGGATCGGGTCGCCCCATTCCGGCCATTCCGGCGGTGTCAGCGGCAGGGTGTCGTCGAGGATCGTGTTGAGCACGTCGACGAAGGGCACATCGGCGATGATGCCGGCGAAGTGGTCCGGCGCCATATTCGCGATGGCCCCCATCAACATGCCGCCTGCACTGCCGCCATGGGCGACGATCCGGCCGGCGGCGCAGAACTTCTCCGCCACCAGCGTCTCGGCAGCGGCGATGAAATCGGTGAAGCTGTTGGTCTTCTTGTGCTTCTTGCCGTCGAGATACCAGCGCCAGCCCTTATCGGTTCCGCCCCTGACATGCGCGATCGCATAGACGAAGCCGCGATCGACCAGGCTGAGCGGCCTTGTCCGGAAGGAAGCCGACATCGCCGAGCCATAGGCGCCATAGCCATAGAGCAGGCAGGGCGCCGTACCGTCGAGCGGGGTATCGGCGCGGTGCAACAGCGACACCGGCACCTGCTCGCCATCCGGGGCGGTGGCGAAGATCCGGCGCACCCGATAGGCCGAGGGGTCATGGCCGGAGGGCACCTCCTGCCGCTTCAGCAGCACGCGCTCGCCCGTGGCCATGTCGTAATCATAGGTTTCGGCCGGCCGCGCCATTGAGGCGTAGATGAAGCGCAGCGTCTGCGTGTCGAACTCATAGCCGGCATCGAGGCCCAGCCCATAGGCTTCCTCATCGAAGGCGATGCTACGTTCCTCGCCGCTGGCGAGGTCGCGAATGACGATCCGCGGCAGTCCGTCCTCTCGCTCCAGCCGGATCAGCCGGCCCTGCAGGCAGAGATGGCTGAGGATCAGCCGGCCGCTGCGATGCGGCACGAGATCGCGCCATCCAGCCGGATCGGGATTAGCGACCGGCGCCCGGACGATCTTGAAATCCTCGGCACCATCCGCGTTCGTCAGGATAAAAAGCTCGTCGCCATGATGCTCGACGCTGTACTGCCGGCCGACCAGGCGCGGCGCCACCAGCCGAGGGCTGGCCTGTTCCGCCTCGAGGTCGAGCAGCCGGATCTCGGAGGTCTCGTGATCGCCGACCGAGATCAGCAGGAACCGGCGGGACTGTGTCTGGTCGATGTCGACGAACATGCCGGCATCGCTCTCTTCATGCAGCAATTCGTCCTGCGCCTGGCTGGTCCCGAGCCGGTGGCGGTAAACGCTGGACGGGCGGTGGTCGGCATCGACCCTGACATAGACAAACGAGCGGCTGTCCCGCGCCCAGATCATCTCGCCCGTGGACTCCTCGATGCGGTCATCGCGATCCTGGCCGGTGGCGAGATCGCGCACCCGGATGCCATGCAATTCCGAGCCGGCCTCGTCGCTGCTCCAGGCCAGCAGCTTATGATCGGGGCTGTGCTCCGCATCGGCGAGATCGAAGTAATCCTTGCCCTTGGCCAAGGCGTCGGCATCCAGCAGGACCTGCTCGCCAGCCCTCCTTGCCAGCCCTTGCCGCCTTGCCCGCCTTCGCGCCCGCGCCTGCGATCGGCTCGCGCGGCCGGCGGCAGATCAGCGGGTGCTCGCCGCCCTTGCGGTAGCGCGTATAATACAGAAACGGACCATCGGGCTCCGGAACGCTGCTGTCATCTTCCTTGATTCGACCGCGCATTTCCTTGATCAGCGCCCGCTGCAACTCCCGCGTCGGCTGCATAAGCTTGCGGCAATAGCTGTTCTCGGCGCGCAGATGCCGCGCGATCGGCTTTGGCAGCGCATCGGGCTCGCGCAGCACCTCCTTCCAGTTGTCCGCACGCAACCATGCATACTCATCACTCAGCGCAACAGTGTGAACCACCCGGTCAACCGGCCGCTTAGCTGGCTTAGGTGGCGCATATTGGACTTCGTCTAATGAAACACTGGAAGGCTCTGAGGTCATCATCATTGATCGCAGTTCAGGTTGAGCGGCGGATATGGACGTGGGAGAGCGGTTGTTCGAGGGGTAATACAACCAATGCGGGATATGTCTACCGCATTGACAGCATATTTGACACTGAGAACTTACGTCAGAGTGTTAATGTAACTGCAAAACCGCTCCAAGCCGTGGATATTCTCTTGCGGCTGCACTGGGCTTCGATTACATCCAATAATGATCAGCCTGTTAAAGATGATTCTCCTGCGTATCGGCTCTCGACCGGCCCCTGCTCATGGAAATCCTCGTTGTCATCGCCACGTATGACACGGCGGGTCGATAACCGGACGCTGGTCCAACAACAATAGAATGGAGTAAATGCGAGATGGTTGACAATGAGGGCGCCGATTTCATCGAGCTGACGGCCGACATCGTCTCGGCTTATGTATCCAATAATTCGGTTCCCGCTGGTGAGCTGCCTAGCCTGATCAGCGAGGTCCATTCCGCACTGAGCCGCGTGCTCGGCGGTGTCGCGCCCATCGCGCCGGCTGAGGCGCCCAAGCCCGCCATCCCGGTGAAGAAGTCGATCACGGCTGATTTCCTCGTCTGTCTTGAGGACGGCAAGAAGTTCAAGTCGCTGAAGCGCCATCTGCGCACCCAGTACAACATGTCTCCCGAGCAGTACCGCGAGAAGTGGGGCTTGCCGCCCGACTATCCGATGGTCGCCCCGAATTATGCCGAAGCCCGTTCGCAGCTGGCGAAGAAGATGGGTCTCGGCCAGCAGCGCCGCAAGCGTCGCTGAGCGTCTTCCACCACTCGCTCGATTCCGAAGCTGCCGGCCTCAGGGCCGGCAGCTTTTTTATTGGCAGGCGTCGCGCCAGGCCTGCCGCAGCAGGCGCCTCTCTCGCCCTTGATCCACCCCTCCCTGTCACGCTCCTGACTCCTTTGAGCCGGGGATAAGCCAGGCTCGTCTTGCCAGACGTCATCATAGGAATTTATTCGTAACTCACACGGGAGCCGCCGGCGCCCGGTTGTGAGTGAGAGAACGAAAGATGAACATGATTCAGGCGGATCCGCTGGCGGATCTGGGTCATTCGGCGTCGGCGCGGCTGGCGGAGGTGGTCACGGCTGCTGCGCGCGCGGATCTCCTGCCAGCGTCTGAGGCAGCGCCAGCGCGGGCGCAAACCTGCGGCCGAGGCCCGGCAGATCGCGATGTACCTCGCCCATATCGTCTTCGGCCTGTCCTATACGCGGGTTGGCATCTGCTTTGGCCGGGACCGGACCACGGTGCGCCATGCCTGCGCGCTGGTGGAGGACCGGCGCGACGATCCCGCTCGCGACATGGCGCTGTCGGCGCTGGAAATCGGCATGCTCGCGCTCAGCCACAGCCTGTCGCGGGAGGTGCTGCGATGACGATGTCCCATCAGGATGAGCGCGCCAGCGCAAGGCTGCTCGCAACGCTGGGTGAGGCCGGCGCTTTCGGCCGCGAATCGCCTTTGGGCTGCGGGCGCATCGCGCTCTATCGCGCCAAGGGTTCGACCAGCCTCGGCGCCGGTTATGCCCCCGCCGACCTGGTGGAGGCTCTGGTGCGGGACGGCTTGCTGTGCTGGACCGGCGAGGGCCGCAGCCGCAGGGTCACGCTCGCAGCCGGTCAGGGGCAGGGGAGGTCCCTGACCGCGCCGCAGCATGAGCGTCGATGGCGAGATCCAGAGCGTGCTCGTCGATGAGCGCGAGAGCCCGCTGCTCTGGCTCTACCGGCGCAAGGGCAAGGATGGGCGCCCGCAAATCTCCGATGGTGAGTTCGCGGCGGGCGAGCGGTTCCGGGCCGATCTGACCAGCGCCCGGATGCTGCCGCGCACCACGATGAACTGGGACGCCTCCCTGTCTCCCGAGGATCGGGGGCCCGGCACACGCGGTCCTGCCGCCGCCACCGATGCGGCTCTCGCAGCGCGCCAGCGCGTCCGGCTGGCCTGCGACCGGCTCGGCCCCGATCTCGCCGGCATCGCCATCGATGTCTGCGGCTTCCTGAAGGGGCTGGACCAGATCGAGCGCGAGCGGCATTGGCCGGCGCGTTCCGCCAAGATCGTGCTGCGCCTGGCGCTCTCGGCGCTGGAGGAGCATTACGGCCTGTCCCGGCGCGGCTCCGGTTCCCATGCCAGCCACTGGCTGGGCGAAGGTGCGCGTCCAGCCATTCAAGCGGCCGAACTGGCGGGCTAGGGGGCGATCGCGGCGCGGCTGTCGGCGGGGGCTCTACTCTGCCGAGGCGGGCTTTACATCCGAAGCAGCCCTGGCATCCGCCTTGATGCGCTCGATCATGGCGCGGACGCCATTGGAGCGCTGCGGCGTCAGATGCGCCGCGAGGCCGAGCTTTTCGTAGATGGTGAAGGCGTCGGTGGCGAGGATCTCGCTCGCTGTCCGGCCCGAATAGATCGCCAGCGCCAGCGCCACCAGCCCGCGCACGATATGGGCGTCGCTGTCGCCGCCGAAATCAAGCCGCGCCTGCGCGCCCTGGCCGTCGTTGCGAGGAGACGAGCCAGACCTGGCTGGCGCAGCCCCGCACCTTGTTGGCGTCGTTATGCGCCTCCTCAGGCAAGGGGGTCAGTCCCTTGCCGAGCTCGATCAGGTAGCGGTAGCGGTCATCCCAATCTTCGAGCAGCTCGAAATTCGCGATGATCTCGTCGAGTGTCGGGTTCATGGCCTGTCTGTCTGGGAGCCGCATGGCGGCGCAAGCCAGCGTCTTCGGCGTGTCGGGCGCGCCCGTCAAGCGGCGTCCCGTCGCAGGCGGCCCGAGAGGGCTCTGCCACAGTCGATCGATCCTGGCCTAGCGCTGTGCCTGGCCCTTGCCTGCCTCGGCCTGGGCTTTCAGCCCGGCGCTGGCGAGGCCCAGAAGCTTGTCCCGCGTCTCGGGGTCGAGCCCTGCCATGATCTGCGCCGCCTCGCGCGCCGCCGTGGCGCCATGGATGGCAGTGCCGACAGCCTCCCTGGCCGCGCTCAGCACATGGCTCCGCGCGGTCTCGCCGGGCCGGGTGGTCTCGGTCATGCTGCTCTCGGCTTTGCCGCTGTGCACCGGCGAATTCAGCGCGATGATGCCGATGACGACGATACTGCGAAAGATATAGGCCATCCCTGTCCCCATCTCAGCCGGGGCGCCGCCGGCCCTCTCTGGCCATAGGCGTCCCACCCGGCTTCACCATAGCTCGCCAGCCGCAAAGATCGGGTGTGGTCGATCGCTCGCTTTTGAGCCGAATGCGACGCGTCATCTTCAGCATCCGTTCACCCTGCCGGAACAAAGCGTTTGGGCCCCCGCAATCCGGTGAAAACCAGCAAGCCCTTGAATTGATTGGGTAAGGCGCGAATTTCGGCGGGCCTGGGGCGGCCTCGGCTCCTTCACGCTTAAATCCCGCTTAAACCGGCCCGGGCAAGGTTGCTCTCAACACGGGCGGCTTGGCCCGCAGAGGTTTTGCGTTGCGTTTTCCGATCACAATAGCGGCGATCAGGACACAGGTGGCGGAGCTGATCCACCCCTCGATCCTGCCTTCGAGCCCTGAACGGTCCCGCCACGAGCGGTTCATGCTCTCGCGTCTGGCGATCGGCGTTTTCGGGTTGGGCGTGGCACCGGCCTATCTCGCCTGGCGCGGAACTGTCGGCGCTGTCGAAACCAGCATCATTGTCGCCGTCGCGCTGCCGCTGCTGGCGGTCGTGCTGCTTTCGCGCACCGGCCGCTTCGACCTCGCCCACGGGCTTTCCGCCACCGCCATGTGCCTTGCCGTCTGCGCGCTGGCCAGCATGACCGGCGGCCTCGGCTCGCCCCTGCTGCTCGGGCTGGCGCTTGTTCCCGCCGAGGCCATGCTGCTGGGCTCCTATGCCGGCATCATCCGCGCCATGGCGATTGCGCTGGCGGGGCTGGTTTCGCTCGCTGGCCTGCAGTGGCTGGGGCATGTGCCCGATGCCGCGACGGGCTCTGCCGGCACGGCTTTGATCCTCGTCGTCCTCGCCATCGCCTATACCGGAGCGCTGGGCCTGTGGCTGTTGCGCAGCCGCACCGGCGAGACGCGGGTGCATCAGGCGACGGCGGCCCGCGCCCGGCTGCTGCTGGACACGGTCGGCGACCTCGTCACCTGGCATGATGCCAGCGGCTCGGTGATCTTCGCCAATGCGGCGGCTCTCGACCCTGGCCGGTGCGCAACCGCAGGAGCTGTTGGGCCGCGGCCTGCTCGAGCGCGTGCATATCGCCGATCGCCCGCTTTTCCTGACGGCGCTGAGCGAGGCCGCCCATGGCAAGGGCCACGCCAGCGTCTGCTTCCGCACGCTGTTCCTGCCCAGGACTGACTCCGACGCCCCGCGCGCCCCGGTCTCGCTCTGGCTCGAAATGCAGGCGCATCGCATCGAGAACGGCGCTGCCGGCGATGGCGTGGCCGTCGTCAGCGTGATGCGCGACGTCACCGCGCGGCTGGCGCTGGAAGCGGAGCGTGAGCGCGGCCATGCCGAAGCGGTCAAGGCGAGCGACATCAAGGGCCAGTTCCTGGCGACAGTCAGCCATGAGCTGCGCACACCGTTGAACGCGATCATCGGCTTCTCCGAAATCCTGAGCAGCGATGCACAGAACCTGCTGAACGCCGATAAGCGGCTCGAATACGTCAAGATCATCCACGAATCGGGCCATCACCTGCTCGATGTCGTCAACACCCTGCTCGACATCTCGAAGATCGAGAGCGGTGCGATGACGATCGAGCCGGAGCCGCTCGACATGGCGGCGATGGCGAAGGAATGCTGCGCCCTCATCGCGCTGCGGGCTGAAAACGGCGCTGTCGAGCTGGAGCAGGTGCTCGGCCCGGATCTGCCGGCCGTGATGGGAGATCGCCGCGCGCTGAAGCAGGTCCTGATCAACCTGCTCTCCAATGCCGTGAAGTTCACCCCGGCCGGCGGCCGCGTGGTGCTGGCGGTGGTCAGGGACGGCGATGTGCTGGACCTCTCGATCGCCGACACCGGCATCGGCATCGCGGCCTCCGATCTGCCCCGGCTGGGCGAGCCCTTCTTCCAGGCGCAGCGGCTCCTATAACCGCACCCATGAGGGCACCGGCCTTGGCCTCTCCGTCGTGCGCGGGCTGGTCGGCCTGCATGGCGGCAAGCTCACCATCGAGAGCGCGCCCGGCACGGGTACGCGGGTCTGTGTCCGCCTGCCGGTCGCCGGTGCGGCCAGCGACGCACAGCCGGTTCCGATCACCACCTATGCGAGGGCGCCGCGTCGTGCCTTCGAAGCCAAGACCCCCATCCGCCTGACCGCCTGATCGAGAAGTCTCCCGCATGTCCGCGACGATCGCCGCCCGCTCCCATGGCAATGCCACGCTGTCCGCGCCGGTCAGGCGTGCCCAGAAGCCGCGCCGCAAGGCGGCGATGATCTCGCGCCTCGGGCGCCTCGCCCTGAAACGGCCGGGCCGCACGCTGACACTCCTCGTCTTCTCGGCGGTGGCGGGCGCCATTCTCGCCAACGCCCTGTTCTTCCAGTCGGCGCGGCATCCGGCGCCGATGATTTCCGCTCCCGCCGCCCATCCGCCGCCAGCGCGCCGTCGAGCGCCGGGCCGAGCCGCCGGCCGCGCCCGCAGCGCAGCAGGAGGCCACACCGGCTCCGTTCCCGCCGGCAAGGCCTCAGGCCATCGCCCCGGCCGCGCGCGAAGCCACGATCCGGCCGCCGGCTCCGATTGCTCCGAACCATCGTGCCGCGGCTCCCGCGCCCGCGCCCGCCCCGGCTCCCGCCGTGACGCCCGCTCGCAACACCCAGCGCGATCCGATCGCCGATCTGATCAACGGCGTCGATATGCGTCCGCCCGCCGAAATCCGCGGCGCTTCGCGTCCCGCTCCGGCCCGCAAGACCGTCGAGAACTGAGGCCAGCTGCGAGCCCGCTCCTGCCATGGCCAGGCTGACCAGCGATTTCTGGGTCTCGGCTTATCTGCGCCAGGCGGCGCTGGATGGGCTGGTCGCGGTTCTGCGCCGCCGCGGCGCCAGGGAGGCCGGGGCGATCTTCGTCAAGCTGGACCGGCTCGACGGGACAGCGGCGCTCTACGGACCCGCACCGCAGGCTCTGGCGGATGAGAGCGGCGCGCGCCGCTTCCAGCTGCTGATGAATGCGGACCCGGCTTCGGTGGAAGAGCGGATCGAGAAGGAGCGCCGCTTCGATCCCGACCTCTGGTTCGTCGAGATCGAGAACCGATCCGGCGACCCGCGGCTCGAGCTGGTCGACTAGCCCCAGGCTGCTCGCTCAGCCCCGGTCGCGGCGCAGGCCGAGCTTGCGCATGATGCCCGGCATCGCCGCAGAACTCTCCGGCTGGCTGGCACCCATGCGCGAAGGCGTGCCCGAAGGGTCCATGACAGGCTGATGCTTGCCGCGTCGCGCCGCCTGCTGCGGCTGATCGCCAGCGACCTGCAGGCAGATCCGCTCGGCGACGGCCGGCCTGACCGAGCGCATCAGGGCGACCAGCGCGAAGATGCGGTCGACCGAATGGGCCGCCTCGTCTCCCAGCCGAATCAGGAAGCGCGTCGCATCCTCGACGCGGGCGCCGGAGGCCAGCAGCCCGAGCGCGACGAGATCGCGCGACGGATCGGCAGCCATCGCCTCGGCCAGAGCAGGCCCTGCACCGAGATGGGTGGCGACGACCCCGAAAGCGCTGGCCGGATCGGCTGCAGCCATATCGAGCAAGCCCGCCAGCCGCTCCGGGTCCAGGGCCTTGCGGCGCCTGTCGCCGCCATTGAGCGCCTCGATGGCGCTGAGCGAATCGATGATGGCGAGGCGCCGTTCCGCGCCGGCCTGCAGGAAGAGCGGCGCGACATCGACATGCGAGAGGTCCTTGCGACCCAGCAGCACCACGCCATAGGCGGCGTCGGTGCGGGCGCGCTCGATCAGCCTGTCGACCGCGGCACGCGGCAGCGCGATGGCGGGATTGCCCAGCAGCGCAAGGTCGACCGCCCGCTCGTCGCGCTCGACAAGCAGCAGAATCGCGGCCGAGGAGAGCTCCGGCCGCTCGGCCAGAGCGGCTGCGGCATCCGCCGCGCCATGCTCGGCGAAGGTCTCCAGCTCGGCATCGTCAAACGGCGCGCCGTGGCGCAGCAGGGTCGCCAGCACAGCGCCGCCGCGCAACTGCAGCGCGGCCAGCACCGTCGCCGGCGTATGCCGCCAGGCGGCGAGCTTGGTGGCGAGGATCACGGCCGTCGCCTCGTCGATGACGGCGATGGAGGCCACCGCCATCTCCTCGAAAGCGGCAATATCGTCCGGAGCGGGATGAGGCGTGGACAAAAGCAGGTCCACCTTCACCCGCAGCGACACCTGGCTCAGGTCCAGGCCGCCCTCGCGGGCAAGGCGGGCGAGTTGCGCAAGTTCGCTTGAGATACGGCCGGGCATGAACACTGCTCTACGGGGAAATCAGGGTCAGGAAGCGATAATCCCCCAGCCATTAATTTGGCGTTAACCATGTCCAGCCTTGATGCATTTCAGGAGGGCCTATGCGTCGACGGCGAGGTGCTCGCCACCGGTTCATGGCCAGCCGCGAACTCGAAACCGGCGCCAACAAGGAGGCGCGTCATGTCCGTCGTCATTCCCTTCGCGCCTCGCCCCCGTTCAGCAACCGTCGCGCCCTCGGTTGAGGTCGCGGCGACGCCAGCCACCATCCTCTTCTTCACCGGCATACGCTACGAGCGCCATCAGGAGCCCGTGGCCGCTGAGCGTCCGGAACAGCCCAAGCGCCGGCCGGCCCGTCCGATGCGGCGGGCCCAGAGCGTCGGAAAGCCGGCTTGACCTCCAGGCTGGCAGGTTCGCTTTCGGCGCTGGCACTCTGCCTGGCTCTCACCGCCTGCACCGGCGATCTCGGCCGGCCGCGCCCGACGATCTGGAGCCAGGTTGTTGCTCCGCAGATCGGCTTCCTCTCAGCCAGCGCGCGCGGCGAGGCGGCGTCGTCCTTCCGCATGACCGATGACGAGCTGCAACTGCGCGACCGGGCCTGGCGCCTGATCATGCCCGCGCATGAAAAGAGCTATTTCGCCGCCGAGGTGTCCGGGCTCGCTCATGCCCGCATCGTGCCGACCTCGGCTCAATCCAGCGATGTCTCCGCCTATTTCACGGCTTTGACCTCCGGCTCCTATGCCTCGCAAACCTCGCGCTACAACCGCCTCGCCGATGACGCACATTCCGACCGTCTGCTGATCACGCCGTTCCGGGGCAATGCCCAGCGCGTCGTAGCCGCCGACCGGGTCAGGTTGAAGGTGCTCGATATTTCGCCGCAGGTGCCGCCCGAGAAGCAGGACCCGGCGCTGGCTCGCGTCCTGGAAAATGAGGGCCTCGTGCTCTGGGTCTGCGAGCGCGTCGGCTTCCGGCTCGAGAGCTATCGTTATGCGCTGGCCAATCTCGTCGTGGAGATGCCGTCGCGCGAGGCCTTGCAGGGCGAGCGCGCCATCATGGCGCTGGAGGCGGAAATCGGCCCGCTCTGCAAGATGCAGCTGCACGGCATCGTCAAGCCGCCCGAGCCGATCGTCGCCAAAGGCTGATCGGCAGAGGCCTTAATCCGCCAACCCGCATTCGACGCCAGCCGCCAGCGCCTCCGCATCGGCCTTGTCGGAAGGCCGCCCCGCCAGCGCTCGCGCCACGACCAGCCCTTCGAGCGTATCGGAGACGATGCGCAGCTCGCGATTGGTCTCGCCGTCGACCTCGCGCGCCAGCCGCTCGGCCAATTGCTCTTCCGTCACCAGCACGAACTCGATCACGCCGCGAACCGCCGCACGATCGGTCACGGCATAGAGCACCCCGCCGCCACGCCGGTGCAAGGTCAGCCCGAGCGGAACCAGCCCCGCCCGCGCCACGATGCGCATCGGCCCGCCGGAGAGATCATAGCTGCAGGCGGCCACCGCCACGGCGGGATCGGCCTCCCGCAATTCCGGCACGCCCCGGCTGGCATTGGGCCCGGTGACCAGCTCGGTGCGCCCATTCCCGCCTAGCAGGAGATAGGCGCTGGCGGCATCGCTTTCCGACAGGCGGGGGACCAGAAGCACCGTCGCGATGTGCACCAGCCCGGCCAGCACCAGCCCCGCCAGAGTGGCAAGCAGCCAGCCGCGCAGCGCCGAGCCGAGCCGGGTGAGGGGGCCAAACCGGGCAAAACCGCCGCCGGTGCTCCTGGCCTTCAACACAGGGGAGGGGGATGGGCTCGTGCTCATCCGCATTCGCCCCGGCTGATGCGCGGCAGCATCTCGGCGCGCAGGCCGCCGGCCTGTCCGGAAAGCGGGGTGTCGTAGAGCCGCAAACGCAGGGCAAAGCGCCTGTTGGCGGCCAGGGGCAGCCAGTTGCCGCCCTGTACGCCGGGCGCTGCGACGATATCCATGCTGCCGCTCTCATCCCGGACGATCTCGGCATCGCTGAAGCCCGTGCGCGTGATCGGCGCGGGGAAGACACGGCCATCGAGATCGGTGACAGTGAGCGTCCAGGCCCGTGTCGTCGGCGTCGCACCGAAGATGCGGTAGCGGCAGCGGCCTTCGAGCTCGCGGCCGGAATCGTCGCTTTCGGCGATCAGCTCGATGCCCTCGCCCGTTCCCAGCGGCAAATGCACGCCGCGCGCCAGATAGGCCCGCATATAGGGATCGACATCGCGCCCGCCGCTATTGGGCCAGGTCTCCCACGGGCCGATCCGGACCTTGCCGACGATCGGCCGATGCGCCACGGCATAATGGGCGGAAGCCAGCCCCAGCCCGGCTCCGAGCGCAATCACGTAAGCGAGGCTGAGTACGCGCACGGCCCTGATCGATCCGGTGAAGGCGGCGAAGCCTGGAGTTGAACCAGCGCGGCGCATCACGTCAACACCAGGCTCAGCGCAGGGCGGTGACGCGTCCCGACGGGGAAAGCTCGCGCAGCCCGGCCTGGACGGAGGCCCGCGCCGTGCGCTTCGGCTCGACAGCCTTGAACATGCTGCCGACGGCGTTCAGCACCTCGAAGGACTGGCGCGGCATGTGCCCGGCGCCGGGCCCGGGCATCGGCGCCGTGGCTGCAACAGCCGGGGCATTGGAGCGCGCCATCGGCACGCCCTTCGGCTCCGGGGGCGCCACACCCGGCAGCGGCTTCAGCTCCAGCCCCTGATGGGCGAACTGCATGATTTCCTTCCACGTCATCGCCGGCAGCGAACCGCCGGTCATATTCGCGGTCTCGGAGGAATCGTCGTTGCCGAACCAGATGGCACCGACGAGATTGCCGGAATAACCGACATACCAGGCATCCTTGTAGCCATTGGTGGTGCCGGTCTTGCCGGCGGTGATGACGCCGTCGATCGCGGCGCGGCGGCCGGTGCCTTCGGTCGGCACCTTCGACAGCATGAAGTTCATGTCCTGCGCCACCTGCGTGCTCAGCACCTGCAGCGGCGGCGGCTCATCCCGTTCGTGGCGTGTAGATCGTCTCGCCCTGCGAATTGCGGATCTCGATGGCGGCATAGGGGCGGGCGCGCTTGCCGCCATTGGCGAACACCGCATAGCCGGCCGCCATGTCGATGACGGTCACCTCGGCCGCGCCGATGGGCAGCGAGACCGTATCGGTCAGCGGCGAGGTCAGGCCCATGGCGCGGGCGGTTTCGACGATCTTGTTGCGGCCGATGCGGGCGGCGCGCGCCTCATGCGTCTCGCCGGTGGCCCTGCCGATGGCGATCGACATCTGGACAGGGATCGTATTGATCGATTTCGCCAGCGCCACCGTCAGCGGCATCGAGCCCGCAAAGGAGCGTCCGTAGTTGTTGGGGCACCAGTTGCCGATGCAGACCGGGCGGTCGGTGACGATGGTGTTGGGCCGGTAGAGCCCGGCCGCGAGCGCCGCCGCATAGACGAAGGGTTTGAACGAGGAGCCCGGCTGGCGCAGGCTCGATGTGGCGCGGTTGAACTGGCTGACGCCGTAGTCGCGCCCGCCGACCATAGCGCGCATCGCGCCGTCGGGGTCCAGAATCGTCGCGGCTGCCTGCTTGACCCGGTAGCTGGCGCCGTGCTGGCGCAGCATCGTCTCGACCGCCTCGTCGGCGCGAGTCTGGATCGCCGGGTCGTGCGGCGTCTTCACCGTCAGCACACGCTCCGGCCCGAGCTTGCCCTCGGCGGCCAGCCGCGTCACCTCGTCGAAGGCCCAGTCGAGGATAGTAGTCCGGGCTGGCTTCGCGCTTGCGGTCGACCGGCGTCGCCGGGTTGCGCTTGGCGCTGTCGACCTGACCGTCGGTCATGAAGCCGGCATCGACCATGGCGTTGAGCACGTCGTTGGCGCGGGCGCGCGCGGCCGGCAGGTTGACATGCGGCGCATATTTGGTCGGCGCCTTGAACAGGCCCGCCAGCATCGCCGCCTCGGCCAGCGTCACGTCCTTCACCGACTTGCCGAAATAGTAATCGCGCCGCCGCCGCGACGCCGAAGGTGCCGCCGCCCATATAGGCGCGGTCGAGATAGAGCTTGAGGATCTCGTCCTTGCTCAGGCGGTATTCCAGCCAGAGCGCCAGGAAGGCTTCCTTGATCTTGCGCTCGAGCGAGCGCTCGTTGGACAGGAACAGGTTCTTGGCGAGCTGCTGGGTCAGCGACGAGCCGCCCTGCACGACGCCGGAGGCCCGCGCATTGACGGTGACCGCGCGCAGCGTGCCGATCGACGTCGATGCCGAAATGGTCGTAGAAGCGCCGGTCCTCGGTCGCCAGCACGGCCTTGATCAGATGGTCCGGCATCTCCTCGAGCTTGCAGCGAATCGTCGTGCCGGATGCCGCGATGGCCGATCTCGGAGCCGTAGCGATCGAGGAAGGTGACGGCGAAGACCTGGTTCTTCAGGGCTTCCTCGCGCCCTTGCTGGAAGGCGGGTATCGCCAGCATCAGGACGAGAAGCGCGCCGACGATGCCGATATTCAGCCCTTCGCTGGCGAATTCCGCCGCCAGCCGCTTGCCGCCGGTGACGGTGAAGCGGTCGGCGAAGCTGCGGATCCGCTCATGCACGTCGGAGGCGCGGCGGGCGGCGTTCCAAAGTCCGGCATCGACCCATGAGTCGACGGCCAGCGCATAGCGCTTGAACCGTGTCCCCCAGCCTGCCTTGCGAAATTCCATCGCCGTTCCGGTTCCTGCCAGAGTCTCGGAGTCCTGCCGCGCCCGGACCGACTTGGCAATGCCGCCCGCGCAATATCGAGCTAATCACGTTTTCGTGCGGGGCGAAGTTCCGCGCTCGGAAGAATATCCCGCCGCTGTTGCAGATCCGCAGAGGGCGATGGCGAGCAGGAACCATGCCGCGCGCCTTGGCCGGTTTTGGCGCAGCTTGCCGCCTGCAGCGGCTTCCTTCCGCCTCATCTTGGGGGCATAAGCCCGGCATGACCGAAGATGATCCAGCCCTTGCCCCGTTCTGGCGCAGTCTCTCGCTCGAGCAGATGAGCCAGGAGCAGTGGGAATCCCTCTGCGATGGCTGCGGCCGCTGCTGCCTGCTGAAGCTCGAGGATGAGGATAGCGGCGCCATCCTCGCCACCGATATCGGCTGCCGCCTGTTCGATGCCGGTTCTTGCCGCTGCCGCGATTATCCCAACCGCTCGCAGACGGTGCCCGATTGCGTGACGCTGACGCCGGAGACGGCGCGGAGCCTGCCCTGGCTGCCGCCGACCTGCGCCTACCGCCTGCTGGCCGAGGGGCGGGACCTGCCCTGGTGGCACCCGCTGGTCTCCGGCGATTCCGAGACGGTGGTCGCGGCCGGTGTTTCGGTGCGCGGCCGGGTCTATGCCGCCGAGGACGAGATCGACGAGGAGGACCTGCCGGAGCGCATCGTCAAATGGCCGCTGCGCTGGCCCCGAGGCGCACGTCTGCCGCGTTGAGGCGAGGCGCGCCAGGCGCCTCCCCCTGATGGCCAATAGGCCGATGCATTGATTGTTCGCCCGGTTTTGGGCATGACCTCGCGACGCTGGCCGCCCCTCCCTGAGGCGGCCGTGGGACGCCTCGCGCACGAAACTTTTGCACTGCAACAGCGTTGCTGCGCTGGCTCGAACTGAAAAGGCTTTGATGATGGCTGGTGGGAAATGGGTCTACACTTTCGGCGATGGCAAAGCCGAGGGTGAAGCGGGCATGAAGAACCTGCTCGGCGGCAAGGGCGCCAACCTCGCCGAGATGAGCAATCTCGGCCTGCCCGTGCCGCCCGGCTTCACCATCACCACCGAAGTCTGCACCTGGTACTACGACAACGGCAAAGCCTTCCCGCCGGAGCTCGAGGGCGCAGGTCAAGGCCGCGCTTGGACGAGATGTCCCGGCTGACCGGCAAGGTCTTTGGCGACCCGGCCAACCCGCTGCTCGTCTCCGTCCGCTCCGGCGCGCGCGCCTCGATGCCGGGCATGATGGATACCGTCCTCAATCTCGGCCTGAACGACGTCACGGTCGAGGCTGTTGCCAAGGCCTCGGGCGATGACCGCTTCGCCTGGGACAGCTATCGCCGCTTCATCACGATGTATTCCAACGTGGTGCTCGACGTTGACCACGGCCATTTCGAGGAGGCGCTCGAGGACTATAAGGAGCGCAAGGGCCTGCATCTCGACACCGATCTCACGCGCCGATGACTGGCAGCACCCTGGTCGGCAAGTACAAGGAGATCGTCCGCAAGGCGCTCGGCAGCGAGTTCCCGCAGGATCCGCAGGCGCAGCTCTGGGGCGCGGTCGGCGCGGTCTTCTCATCCTGGATGAATGCGCGCGCGATCAAGTATCGCGAGCTGAACAACATCCCCGCCGCCTGGGGCACGGCCGTCAATGTCCAGTCGATGGTGTTCGGCAATATGGGCGACACCTCGGCCACGGGCGTCGCCTTCACCCGCAACCCGTCGACCGGCGAAAGCGCGCTTTATGGCGAGTTCCTGATCAACGCCCAGGGCGAGGATGTCGTCGCCGGCATCCGCACGCCGCAGGACATCACCGAGAAGGCGCGCAAGGAGGCCGGCTCCGACAAGCCCTCCATGGAAGTGGCGATGCCGGAGGCCTATGCCGAGCTCGTGCCGCATCTACGGCATCCTCGAGCGGCATTACCGCGACATGCAGGACATGGAATTCACCATCCAGGAGGGCAAGCTCTGGATGCTGCAGACCCGTTCCGGCAAGCGCACCGCCAAGGCGGCGCTGCGCATTGCCGTCGAGCTGGCGCAGGAAGGCCTGATCACGCAGGAGGAGGCGGTCGGCCGCATCGAGCCCGGCGCGCTCGACCAGCTGCTGCACCCGATGATCGACCCCAAGGCCGAGCGCCGCATCCTGACGACGGGCCTGCCGGCCTCGCCCGGCGCGGCTGCCGGCGAGATCGTCTTCAACTCGGACGACGCCGAAAACGCGCGCAAGGCCGGCCGCAAGGTCATTCTGGTCCGCGTCGAGACCTCGCCTGAGGACATCCACGGCATGCATGCCGCCGAAGGCATCCTGACCACCCGCGGCGGCATGACCTCGCATGCGGCCGTGGTCGCGCGCGGCATGGGCAAGCCCTGCGTCTCCGGCGCCGGACAGATCCGCGTCGACTACGCCAAGGGCACGATGAGCGTCGGCCAGACCGTGCTGAAGGCTGGCGATTTCATCACCATCGACGGCGCCGCCGGGCAGGTCATGCTGGGCGAGATCAAGATGCAGCAGCCGGAACTCTCCGGCGAGTTCGGCACGCTGATGGGCTGGGCCGACAAGGTCCGCCGCCTCAAGGTGCGCGCCAATGCCGAGACGCCGGAAGACGCTCGCACCGCGCGCGAATTCGGCGCCGAGGGCATCGGCCTCTGCCGTACCGAGCACATGTTCTTCGACGAGGACCGCATCCAGCCGATGCGCGAGATGATCCTCGCCCATGACGATTCAGGCCGTCGCGCCGCGCTGGCCAAGCTGCTGCCGATGCAGCGCCGCGACTTCGTCCAGCTCTTCACCATCATGCAGGGGCTGCCCGTTACCATCCGCCTGCTCGATCCGCCGCTGCACGAGTTCCTGCCGCATGGCGAGGCCGAGATCGCGGCCGTGGCTGCTGCGCTGGGTGTCACGCCCGATGCGCTGAAGCACCGCGCCACCGAGCTGCACGAGTTCAATCCGATGCTGGGTTTCCGCGGCGTGCGCCTCGCCATCGCCTATCCGGAAATCGCCGAGATGCAGGCCCGCGCCATCTTCGAGGCCGCTGTCATCGCCGCGCGAGAGACCGGCAAGCCGGTGATCCCGGAGGTGATGGTGCCGCTCGTGATGGGCGTGGCCGAGCTCGATCTGGTCAAGGCCCGGATCGATGCCATGGCCAAGGCGGTCATCGGCGAGAGCGGCGTCGAGCTGAGCTATCAGGTCGGCACCATGATCGAGCTGCCGCGCGCCGCGCTGATGGCGCAGGAAATCGCCACAAGCGCCGAGTTCTTCTCCTTCGGCACCAATGACCTGACCCAGACGACGCTGGGCATCAGCCGCGACGATGCCGGCTCCTTCCTCGGCTCCTATACCGCCAAGGGCATTCTGGCGAACGACCCCTTCGTCACCATCGATCAGGAGGGTGTCGGCGAGTTGGTCAAGCTCGCTGCCGAGCGCGGCCGCAAGACAAGGCCCGACATCAAGCTCGGCATCTGCGGCGAGCATGGCGGCGACCCCGCCTCGATCGGCTTCTGCGAGAGCGTCGGGCTGGATTACGTCTCCTGCTCGCCCTTCCGCGTCCCGATCGCAAGGCTCGCCGCCGCGCAGGCAGCGCTCGGCGCGGTGAAGCAGAAGGAAGGCTAGGGCTTTAGCGCTTCAACTGGCAGGCGGGCGGGCGCTAGAGAGAGCCCGCCTTACCTGGAGATGCCCTCAGGCCTTGCGTACTGCGCGATACGATGTATCTTCTTTGTATCGACAGGGGCGCCCGCGCCTGAGGAGTGGCACCATCATGAACGCGCGCTTTTCTAAATGGGGCAACAGCCTCGCGCTCCGGATTCCTGCCTCGTTCGCGCAGGAGCTATCGGTTGGCGAAGGTGCGGCAGCCGACATCTCGGTGGAGAATGGCTGCCTTATCGTCAAGCCGCTTGGCGCCCCTCGCTATGATCTTGCAGAGTTGGTCAGCCGAATCACCGAGAGCAATTCGCATGGCGAGACTGACACAGGTCCTGCGGTCGGCAACGAGTTCGGCTGAACCGCCTTACCTCCCGGAGGCGGGCGATATCATCGGACTGACCTTTGATCCGCAGGCTGGGCGGGAGCAGGCAGGTCGTCGCCCCGCTTTGGTTCTATCGCCTGCAAGCTATAATGGCCCGTCGCGCCTGTGCGTCCTCTGCCCGATCACCAGCCAGGTTAAAGGCTATCCGTTCGAAACCACCCTGCCATCGGGCCTGACAGTGGTCGGAGTTGTTCTCAGCGATCAGGTAAAAAGCCTGTCCTGGACCGACCGGAATGCGCAATTCATCTGCAAAATGCCAGAAACCGTTGTTGCCGATGTGCGCGCCAAAATAAAAGCCCTGCTGCAAATTGCGAACTGACTCAGCGCCTCTTTAGCGCTTGCGCCCAAGGCTTCGTCGGGGATCGCGCGTGTCAGGGACATCGGACAAATGCTTCAACAGCACCGCCGTGCGCGACGGCGCAGAACGGCCTCAAGGTCACCCATCAGACCCTCCCAAATCAGGAAGACCTGTCGAACCGGCCAAGCCACAGCGCGCATAGCGCGCTCATTTGAGTTTAAAGCCCCGAGGCGGTCAGGCCGCCAAAGGGTAGGGGGTCACCAGTGCTTCGGCAGGCATGCCCCAATCGCGCGTGAGCTTGAAAATCATGTCCAGGGTCAGCGCGCGTTTGCGATTGAGAATTTCCGAGGCGCGCGGCTTCGATCCGATCACCGTCGCCAGCTCGCTTTGGCTTAGGCCACGCATCGCCATCCACTGCTTGATCATCTCGACCGGGTCGGGCGCAGCGATTGCATGATGCGCGTCTTCGTAGAGCTTCAACAACGCTGCCAGAACATCGAACCGATCGGCTTCTGCCGTTCCGGGCTCTGGCTGGCGATCGAAGTAAACTGCGATTTCTGCCAACGCCCAATCATAATCCGCTTCGGTGCGGATCGCTCGCATATCCATTTGCATCATACCGTCTCCGCGTCGATTCGGTCGTAATCCTTGTGCGTCCCGACGAATTTGATGAGCGCCCTTCGGTAGCCATAGGCGAAGTGGACGATCAGCCGATACTTATTGCCTCCGATATCGAAGATAACGCGATTGTCGCCGATAAAGTCGACGGTGCTTCCGAACTGCGCCTCGATGTCGGCGGGGCCAGACCAATCCGCCTTGTCGACGATCGTGTACCAAACCCTCAACGGCATCTCGGCATGCGGTTCGCGCTCCCAGAACTCCCGTAAAGTCCGGCGCGCGATGACCTGCATGATCCATCATTATCATGTTCCCAAAATGGGAACAAGCTGGATGCGCGCCTATCGGACGAGGAAGAAGTGACATCACCATCGGATGCGTTGATGGAAGCACATCGGCGAAATGATGGACGCCGACGCCGGCTCTGAAGCGCGCGGCCTGTACAAACAGTCAGCCGCTTAGATTGCGAACTGACTCAGCGCCCTCCGGCGCTTTCGCTGGACCTGCGTTGCAAATTATGCTAGCCCCTCCCATGTAAGACGAGATGCGGCCGGGTTCTGGCCATTTATCCTGCGGCTCATCCCGTCGGCGGTCACGATTCAGATCCACCACACATCGCTACAAGACCAGGGCTGGGCGTCCGCGCGTCGGGCCTTGGGTCACAACCCATACGCGGATCTGAAACGTAAGGACTACCTTCCATGGATAAGGGCACCGTCAAGTGGTTCAACGCCACCAAGGGCTACGGCTTCATCACCCCGTCTAACGGCGGCCAGGACATCTTCGTCCACATCAGCGCTGTCGAGCGCGCCGGCCTGCGCGAGCTGGTCGAAGGCCAGGTCGTCTCCTACGAGCTGGTCGCCGATCGCAAGACCGGCAAGTCCTCGGCTGGCAACCTCGCCATCGCCTGAGACTGCTATTCGCCGGGCGGGCCTCCGCGTCCGCCCGGCTCATCAACGACACCTCCCGGCGCTGTGGCTTAGCGGTTCGCCGGCAGGAAAGAGCAAATAATCATTGGCCGGGCGCAAACCGGCGGCACAGCCGATACCCACATGTGCCCCTTGCGTCACGGCGTCCGGAAAGACCTGTTTTGACACAATTTACCGACCTCGGCCTGGCCGAGCAGCTCCTCAAGGCGCTCGCTGCCGAAGGTTACACCACGCCGACGCCGATCCAGGCCCAGGCCATTCCCCCGATCCTCCAGGGCCGCGACCTCCTCGGCGCCGCCCAGACCGGAACCGGCAAGACCGCCGCCTTCGCGCTGCCGCTGCTGCACCGGCTCCTGACCAATCCGCGCCGCATGGAGACCCGTCAGGTCCGCGCGCTGATCCTGTCGCCGACGCGTGAGCTGGCGGCCCAGATCGAAACCAGCATTCGCGCCTATGCCAGCTTCTCGACCGTGAAATCGACGGTCGTGTTCGGCGGCGTTCCGGTCGGCAAGCAGATCCGCGCGCTCGGCCAGCATGTCGACATCCTCGTCGCCACCCCCGGCCGCCTGCTCGACCTCGTCGACCAGCGCGCCGTCTCGCTGCGCGAGATCGAGTACCTCGTGCTCGACGAAGCCGACCAGATGCTCGATCTCGGCTTCATCCATGCGCTGCGCCGGATCGCGACGCTGATCCCGGCCAAGCGCCAGACGCTGCTGTTTTCGGCGACGATGCCCAAGCCGATCCGCGACATCGCCTCGGCTTATCTCAAGGACCCGGTCGAGGTCTCCGTCGCTCCGGTGGCGACCACGGCCGAGAAGATCGACCAGCGCGTCATCTTCACCGAAGCCGGCCAGAAGCCGGCCCTGCTGGCGAAGACCCTGAGCGTGCCCGAGATGGAACGCGCCATCGTCTTCACCCGCACCAAGCATGGCGCCGACAAGGTCGTCCGCCAGCTCGAGATCGCCGGCATCAAATCCGCCGCGATCCATGGCAACAAGAGCCAGGGCCAGCGCGAGCGGGCGCTCGGCGCCTTCCGCGATGGCGAGCTGCGCATCCTGGTCGCGACCGACATTGCGGCGCGCGGCATCGATGTCGACGGCATCAGCCATGTCGTCAATTTCGACCTGCCCAACGTCTCCGAGACCTATGTCCACCGCATCGGCCGCACGGCGCGCGCCGGAGCGTCGGGCGTGGCCATCGCCTTCTGCACACCTGAAGAGCGTGGCGATCTCGCCGCGATCGAGAAGCTGACCCGCGTCGCCATCACGCCGATCGGCGAGGTGCCGTATTGGGACGGCCGCACGCCCAAGAAGCCCCCGCAGAACCAGGGCCGTGGCGGCCGTGGCCAGCAGGGCGGCGGGCGTGAAGCCGGCAGCGGCCGCGACCATGGTCGGCCGTCCGGCCAGCGCCAGGGCGCCAAGCCGGCGGGCGCCAGCCCGCGCAGCGAGGCTCCGCGTGGCGAGCGCGTGGTTCGCAGCGAGCAGCCTGTCCAGCGGAAAGACACCGCTCCGGCCAAGGAAGGGCTTGGCGGCGTTGCTTTCTTGCAGCAAAGAACAGATCAACGACGCACCAACGGCGCCCGGCGGCGCGCGAACTGACGCGCTACCCGTCAAGCCGGACCGGATCGGCCATCAGCGCCGTCCGGTCCAAGCGCCTCTGGGCACACGAAGGACGAACGCATGGCTAAAGAAGAACTGCTCGAATTCGACGGCACCGTGGTCGAAGTCCTGCCCGACGGCAATTATCGGGTGAAGCTCGACAATGAACACATCATCCTGGCCTATGCGGCCGGCAAGATGAAAAAGAACCGCATCCGCACCATCGCCGGTGACCGGGTCGTGGTCGAAATGTCGCCCTACGATCTCGATCGCGGCCGCATCAATTTCCGCCAGAAGACAGCGGGCCCTGGCCCCGGCGCACCGCCGCGCAACCAGAACTTCCGTCGCCGCTGACCATGACCCGGCTGACCCGCAACGAATTGCTTCTTCGTCGCGGTCGGCGCGGTTCTCGGCGCCTGTGTCGGCTTCGCCGCCAGGGCCGGCTGGCTCGGTACATCCGAGACCGTTCCCGCCTTTCATCTTCCTGCTGCTCGGGCTCGGCATCGTCGAGCTCGCGGCGGCCTACATCACGCAGACGCCTCCGGGCGCGCTGATGCGCATGGGTGCGCGCATCCTGGCCTTCGCGCTGGGGCTCGGCATCCTCATCCTGATTACCGGCCGGCTGGCCTGACACCCAAAAAAAAGCCCCGGCCGAAGCCGGGGTATCAGGTGTTCTATCCGTGACGATAGGGTCTGGCAGTCAAATTCAGTAGCCCGCGCGCGCCCAGCGGCTGGAGGCGGGCTGGAGCATCACCGTGCGGTGGCGCGTCTCGTAAACAGCGGGAATGGTGTGGCGCACGACCTGCGTCGGCGTGGTCATCACCCTGCGGTGGCGGTGGCTGTAGACAGCCGGAACGGTTTCATAGGCGACGCTGGCCGGAGCGATCTCGACCGTGCGCTGGCGATAGCCATACTGCGCCGGTGTCTCCACCCAGCAGCCGACCATGCGGCCATAGGCGTCGCGGCTGACTTCCCAGCGCTTGCCGCCGGGCGAAAGCATCACCTTCTCCGAAACCACGCCGTACTGGGCCGGGCGATGATGCGCGATCTGGCGGGCAGGGTGGACCATCACCTTCTCGGTGTAGGTCTCGTACTGCGCCGGGATCACCTCGGACTGGACCTGCTCGGGCCGCGCCACATAGCTCTCGGAAACGGAGCCATAGACCGGCGGGGTCTGCTCGAGGGTATAGCAGCTGGAGCCGCGGCAAGGGGCGGGACGGCAGGAGGAGCCGTAGCAACCGGCCTGCGCGCTGACTGCGCCAAGCGAAAGAGCTGCGCCCAGGACCGACACTGTGATGGCAATGTGCTTCATGTTCAATCGACCTCGCCCCGCGATGTCTGTGCATCGCCTGTTGAATGCACAAAGCCGGAGCGACGTGATGAACGCAAGGTAAACAGCCAAACAAGGTAAAATTAACCAATTCGCCTCCGCGCGCTGCGTTCATTCAGATTGAAAAACAATGCAGGCGAAGACTTGCATTTGATGCAGCCGCAGCCGCTGGCGGCGCTATCCACCGCCATTGCGAGACATCGCGTCTGCGCACTGCCCTCTGGGTTCGATGAGCGGTGCGAAATTTGGACCGCGCTCAGGCGGGCGCAGTCAGGAGCGGCCTTAGACACCGTTCGAGGATGCGAGCCCTCATCCCCGGAGAGTGACGAGTTGCGTCTCGAAGGATGGTCCAGCGGACGCCGGAGCCTTCTGGAGCATCCTTCGAGACGCCATTCCCTACGGAATGGCTCCTCAGGATGAGGGCTGAGGATAGCTCGAACGGCCTCTCAGCTGCCGACTTTGTGGCACGCCAATGGCCCACAAATTCAACAGCAACCAGCCAATACTTATATTAGAACAGATAAAAACTAGAAAACTTGAGTTGACGAAGGGTCAATACTATAAGACAGCTCGATCTGCCCTAGGGAGAGATCTCCGACTCATGTTCATTCCGTTTCTGATCATGCTGCGCGAAGGCGTCGAGGCGGCGCTGATCGTCGGCATCATAGCAAGCTATCTCGCGCAGACCGGGCGGCCGGACGCGCTGCGTTCGGTCTGGCTCGGCGTCGGCGCGGCCTGCCTGATCTGCGTTGCGGCGGGGATTGGCCTGGAACTGGCCGCGGCCGAATTCCCGCAGAAGGCGCAGGAGGGTTTCGAGGCCGTGGTCGGTGTGCTCGCCGCCATCATCCTCACCGCGATGGTCTTCTGGATGCGCAAGGCAGCGATGTCGATCAAGGCCTCGCTGCACGGACAGGTCGATGGAGCGCTGGCGCGGGCCGGAGGCGGCGGGCTGGCGCTGGCCGGCATCGCTTTCCTGGCGGTGGCGCGGGAAGGGCTCGAATCCGTGGTGTTTCTGATGGCCGCCTTCTCGCAAGAGGATGTCGGCTGGAGCGCGCCGCTGGGCGCCTGCCTTGGCCTGCTCACGGCGTTGGTAGTTGGCATCGTGATCTTCCGCTTTGGCCGCAGGCTCGATCTGCGCCGCTTCTTCCGCTGGACCGGCGTGCTGATCCTGTTCGTCGCGGCGGGGCTTCTGGCTGGGGCGCTGCGCTCCGCCCATGAGGCCGGGCTGTGGAACCACTTCCAGACCATCGCCTATGATCTGAGCGAGACGCTGCCGGTCGACAGTCTGGGCGGAACGCTGCTCTCGGGCCTGTTCGGTTATCGCGACACACCCAGCATCGGCGAACTCTTCCTCTATCTCGCCTATCTCGTCCCGGCCCTGGCGCTGTTCCTGCGCGCCCGCCCGTCGAGCCGGCCGGCTGCCGCACAGGTGCAGAATGCGTGACCCTCGTCTCAACCTCGCCAAGCTGTTGGCTTTGGCGGCCCTCATCCTGCCGACCTCATCATACGCGGCGACCGAAGCCGCACCCGTGCCGGTCACAGTCACGGCCAAGGGCTGCGAGCCGCAGGCGCTGACCGTGCCGGCGGGGAAGGTGACCTTCGTCATCACCAATCGCAGCAGCCGTGCGCTCGAATGGGAAATCCTGAAGGGCGTGATGATCGTCGATGAGCGCGAGAACATCGCGCCCGGCTTCAAGCAGCGGCTGGTGACGACGCTCGCTCCCGGCGATTACGAGGTCACCTGCGGGCTGCTCAGCAACCCGCGCGGCAAGCTGACCGTGGTCAATGCCGAGGGGGGCACACAGGCCGCCGCCGCACGGCCCGGACTGTCCGAACTGATTGGCCTCTCCGCCGAATACCGGGTCTGGACGCTGCAGGCGCTGGCCGATCTCGCCAAGGCCGTTGCAGCGCAGGACCGTACGGCTGCCCGAACCGCCCAGCTGCATCTGTCGCCGCTGGCGGCGCAGGCTGTGCCGCAGGCTCAGGCGCTGCAGGCTGCCATCGCCGATCCGCAAGCCGATCTCGCTGCCCCCGCCGCTGCCTTCAGCGACGCGTTGCGGGCGCTTTCGCCCTCG
This sequence comes from uncultured Alphaproteobacteria bacterium, assembly GCA_963759925.1. GTDB lineage: Bacteria > Pseudomonadota > Alphaproteobacteria > Rhizobiales > Beijerinckiaceae > Allobosea. Next base: position 63,754 of record CAVXBE010000009.1, on the reverse strand, counting down.
CCCAATCAGCTGATCGAGGGGGTGGCGGAAACCGCGCGGCGCCTCGCCACGGCCGAGCCCGCCGATGCCGCGGCCCTGCTGGCCGCGATCACGGCCCCGGCGAGCCATCTCCTGCCGCTGGTCAAGCGGGCCGATCCGGCCCTGGGAACGGCGCTGGAGACGCAATTGGCGGCGCTGAGCGCGGCAGTCCCGGCTGGTGGGCCGCTTGCGCCGCCGGCCATGGCGCTTGCGGGCGAACTTGCCCGTCTGCCGGGCGTGCTGGGGCTGATCTGACCATGACAACCGACAAGCCCCATTCGCCGGCGCGCCGCCAGCTCCTGGCTGGCATGGCCGGGCTGGCCGCCGCTTCGACCTTTCCGGTCCGGGCCGAGACTCCCTCGGCGCCCGCTGCGGCCACTCCCGCCGAGCCCCCGCTGATCGTCCCGTTCGAGGGCGTGCATCAGGCTGGCATCGTCACGCCGCAGCCCTATGCCGGCCTTGTCGCCGCGTTCGATCTGCTGGTCGAGACGCGCGGCGAGTTGCGCGCGCTGTTTGCGGTTCTGACCGAGCGAGCGCGCTTCCTCAGCCAGGGCGGCCAGCCTGAGGTGCTGGATCCCGGCTTCCCGCCTTCCGATTCCGGCATCCTCGGCCCCGAGATCAAGCCGGAGCGGTTGACGGTGACCGTCTCGGTCGGTGCCTCGCTCTTCGATGAGCGTTTCGGTCTGGAAGGGTTGCGGCCGCCGGAGCTGGTCGAGATGCCGGGTTTCCCCAATGACGCGCTCGAGGCCGAGACCTGCCATGGCGATCTGCTGATCCAGATCTGCGCCGAGACGCCGGAAGAGACGCTGCACGCCTTGCGCGACATCATCCGTTACACGCCCGACACGCTCTCCCTGCGCTGGAAGCAGGAGGGCTTTTCCGCCACCCATGGCCAGCGCCGTGGCAAGCCGATCGGCGCCGGGCGCAATTTGCTCGGCTTCAAGGATGGCACGGCCAACCCCGATGTCGCCGACGCCGCCGAAATGGACCGGATCATCTGGTCGCACGGGCCGGGCTGGATCGCGGGCGGCTCCTATCAGGTGGTGCGGCTGATCCGGAACTATGTCGAGCGCTGGGATCGCACGCCGCTGGGCGAGCAGGAGGCAATTTTCGGCCGCAGTCGCGATAGCGGAGCACCGCTCGGCCGCGCCCATGAATTCGATGCACCTGCCTATGAGGACGACCCCCAGGGCGCGCGCATCCCGCTGGATTCCCATATCCGCCTGGCCAATCCCGATGGCCGCCGCGGCGTCGGGGCGCCGCTGATCCGCCGCGCCTTCAACTATTCCAACGGCGCCACGCGCTCGGGCCAGCTCGATATGGGCCTGCTCTTCATCAGCTACCAGAACAGCCTGAGCAACGGCTTTCTCGCCGTGCAAAAGCGCCTGAATGGCGAGCCGCTGGAGGAATACATCAAGCCCTATGGCGGCGGCTTCTTCTTCGCCCTGCCGGGCGTCCAGGGCCCTGACTCCATCCTCGGCGACGCATTGCTGCGCGAGGCCGGCGTCACCGCATCGACCACCCAGAAGGAAGGCTAAGCCATGTCCAAGACCCGTTCCCTGCGCCGCGCCCTGCCGGCCGCGCTGATTTTGGCGGGCGCGCTGCTCGCCGGCCCGCTCGCCGCCAAGGTCGCACCGGGCGATCTCGTCGCGCCGATAGCCGACTACAAGATCTGGGTGGGGCAGGAGACGGACGCGCTGCTGAGCCGCACGGAGAGCTTCGTTGCCGCTATCAAGGCCGGCGAACTCGACAAGGCCAAGGCGCTCTATGCCCCGGCGCGGGTGCATTACGAGCGGATCGAGCCAATTGCCGAGCTGTTCTCCGATCTCGACAAGAGCATCGACGTGCGCGCCGACGACTTCGAGAAGAAGGAGGCCGACCCCGCCTTCACCGGCTTCCACCGGCTGGAATACGGGCTCTTCGCCAAGAACTCGACCGAGGGGCTGAGCCCGCTGGCCGACAAGCTGCTGGCCGACATCAAGGATTTGCAGAGCCGCATCAAGAGCCTGGCCGTTCCGCCCGAGAAGGTTGTGGGTGGCGCCGCCGTGCTGATCGAAGAGGTTGCCAAGACCAAGATCGCCGGGGAGGAAGACCGCTACAGCCGCACCGATCTCTGGGACTTCAAGGCCAATGTCGAAGGCGCCCGCAAGATCCACGAGCTGCTGCGCCCGCTGACGACGCAGGAATCACCGAAGCTGGTGCAGCGCATCGACGCGAATTTCGCCAAGGTCGACAAGCTGCTGGAAACCTATGCCGCCCCCGGCGGAGGCTTCGTCAGCTACGACAAGGTCACCAAGAAGCACCGGAACGCCATGCGCGGCCCGGTCAACGCCCTGGCCGAAGACCTCTCGAAACTGCGCGGGACGCTGGGCCTGAACTGAGGGTTCAGGCGGCTATGCGCCGCCGCCATCGGGACAACAAAATAGGCGCGCCCGGCTTCTGACCGGGCGCGCTTTTTGCTGGAACGTAGTGTGCGGAGGGCAGGGCGCACCGATCTGAGCTAGCTCAGGCCGGAAGGGTTGCGGCTCAGAATTCGGCCCAGCCGGTATCGTCGGCGCGGCTGTTGACGATTTTCTTGGCGCGCGGCGCGGTTGCGTCCGGCCCTGGGCGAGGCGCCGGAGCGGCGCGCGATGCCTGGGGCCGAGGAGCGGAAGCCTTGTTCCCGAAAGCAGCCTGCGCGAGCTGGCGCAGGCGCGCGGGTTCCGAGACTGGCGCGCGGGTCGCTGGCGCCGCGTAAGCCGCTTCTGGCTCAGTCTTGAACGCGGCGACGAGGTCGTTGAGCTGCCCGATCCGGGAGGACAGCGAAGCGGCGGAGGCTGCGCTTTGCTCGGAGAGGGCTGCGTTCTGCTGGGTCATTTCGTCCAGATGAGCGACGGCCTGGCTCATCTCGTCGATGCCATTGGCCTGTTCGCCGGCGGCCGACGAGATGTCGGCGATGGTGGCGGCGACCTTCTGGGAATGGCTGAGGATCTGGCTGAGCTGGTCACCGGCCTGACGAACGAGTTTCACCCCCTCGCCAACTTCCGTGTTCGAGGACGAAATCAGGGCGGAGATGTCCTTGGCGGCCGCGCTTGAACGCTGTGCCAAGGTCCGCACCTCCGAGGCCACGACGGCAAAGCCCTTGCCTGCGTCGCCAGCACGGGCCGCTTCGACGGCCGCGTTGAGGGCGAGCAGATTGGTCTGGAAGGCGATGTCGTCGATGACGCGGATGATGTCGGAGATCTTCTGCGAGGCGGTTTCGATGCGCGCCATGGCATCGACGGCCTGACCCGCAATAGTGCCGCCCGATTGCGCCGCCTGCATCGCGTGATCGGCGATCGCGGCTGCGTCCTTCGAGGCCTGGGCGGAAGCCTTGACGCTGGCCGCAAGCTCCTCGGTGGTGGCGGCGGTTTCCTCGAGGCTGGAGGCCTGTTCCTCGGTGCGCTTGGAGAGATCGTCAGCGCCCATATTGATCTCGCGAGCGGCGAGGCCGACATCGGCGGATGTGAGCTGGATGGTGCGCACTGTCGAGGACAGGCGGTCGACCGTCTCGTTGATCGCGCCCTTCAAGTCGGCGAACTTGCCGCGATAGGCGGAATTGACCCGCACCGTCAGATCGCCGCCGGCCACTCCCGACAGCGCTGCGGCGAATTCGGTGGTTGCGGAATCCACCACTGCGTTGATCTCGTTGATGCCGGCTACGAGCTTCTGCATCTGCTCGTCGGCATCGGAAATCTGCAGCCGTGCGGAAAAGTCGCCCGCCGCAGCTGCCGCCACGACCTCACCGACATCCGACACCACGGCTTCCATCGATTCGGCCCGCGCAAGCCGAGCCGCGGCTGCGGCCTGTTCCTGCTGCTCAAGAGCCCGAATGCGGTGTAAATTCTCCTGGAAATCGCCCAAAGCATGGCTGATCGCGTCGATTTCGACCATGCCGACCCTGGCTGGAATGCGGGCATCATCGGCGCCCGACAGCATCAGCCCGACGGATTCCGCCAGACGCCCCAGGGGACGCACGACGCCACGGTTGAACAGCACCACGACGCCGACCACGATCGCCGTGACGGCCAGGATCGCAAGCAGCGACAAAGCCAGGCGCCAGCCCGCGGCCGACACATCGGCATTGATCTCGGCTTTGGCCTGCTCGAAAGCGGCATCCCGCATCTGGAGCAGCGTCGCCAGAGACTTTTGCGTCCAGGCGCGCCATTCGGGGAGGGTCATCGCGACAGGCTGGCCATCACGCGCAGCGGCATACATGGAGGCGTAGGTCTTTGTTTCCTCGTCCCGGAAGCCGCTTTTGGCCGCCGCCAGCGCCGCTTCAAGCTGCGGCGTTGCCACCATCTGGTCGCCCGCCTGGTCGATCAGCAGCCAAAGCTGCTCGACCCGCCCGCTGAGCCGCTCGACCTGGGAGAGGGCAGCTTGCGAGAGCTTGGTGCCGCTGCCGACATACTGCGTCAGATGGACCGACCGGTTACCGGCAACCTCGCGCATATTCGTCGAGAGCTCGCCGAGCGAAACCGTGTTGCCGACTGCGGGTGTCAGCTCGCCGATGCGGGCGCCGAGCGCGAGCTGCAGGCGCGATTGCTGCGTGAGCAGTTCGAGAAACGACGCGGTGAAAGTCTGCGCCACTTTCGGATCACGCTGTGCCTGCGGCTTTGCGCCCTCCGCTACAGCCAGGCTGCGCGCCTCCGTCAGCCGCTGGGCGAGCTGGTTCACCGGGCCCGCCATGTCGGGGCGCTTGGCAAAGGATGTCGTGGCGAAGCTTTCCTGCAACTGCGCCACGCGAGCATCGGTGTCACGCGCCGACTGTGCGGCGGTCGCGGCAATCTTGCCATCGGGATCGGCGGAGAGGACCACCTGCGTCAAGTTTCCGCGCTCGATCGCGGCCCGCTCCGACACCCGGCTGACCGCCTCGGCGACGATCACCAGGCTGCGGCTCTCGCGCGCCGTCGAAAGCGCCTGCATCTGCTGGTAGGCGACGTAGCCGCTGGCCATGATCGCTGCGGTGCCAGCCGCAATCGTGCAAATCAGAAAATGCGTTACGCGCATAACAAGTCCCCGCCGCTTGACCCGGCCTCTCGGGGACCACGGTCGCGCGGCATACCGACAAGATTGCAGGATCTGTGGGCGCAACCTTAGCGAGGCCAGCGTTAACGCCACCTTTCCCCTCCCTTCATCTGCCTGTCGAAAAGACGGTTCGAGGCCGCAATGACAGGTCAGGAAGGTCGTGCAGCGGCAGAGTGAAGCGGGTTGGCCGCTGCCTCCCATCCCCCGGAACATCACCTCCCCACAACCGTTGCCGGTCGGAAAGGGAGACCATGTGATGGAAGATCAGCAGATCTGGGAGTTCGAGGAGGGGCTGTGGAAGGGTGATGCCGCTGTATACAAAGAGCGCATCGATGCGGAGTGCCTGATGGTCCTGCCGGCGCCTCCCTTTGTGCTGACCGGCGCCGAGGCGGTTGAGGCCGTCTCGGACACGCCGCGCTGGAGCGAGGTCAGCCTGTCGGAAAGGCAGGTGGCCCGGCCTCAGGAAGGGCTCATCGTCATCGCCTACAAGGCCGATGCGCGTAAAGACGATGGCGAGGCCTATACCGCCCATTGCACCTCGGTGCTGCGACGGCTGGAGCATGGGGTCTGGCGCGTGATCCAGCACCAGCAGACGCCGCCAATCGTTGCGCCGATCGATCGCTGAGCGCAGCCGGCGCTACTTTGAATGAGGCCGGGCGCGACGCTGCGATCAGCGGCCGCCCGGCTATTGGCGCAGCTGGTCAGCAATGGCCGGCTGTACTCATCAGCTCGACAGGCGCCTGGCAGACCGGCTCGATCAGCTCCAGCAGCGACGCGCGGACCTGCTCATCTTCCTGAAACGCCGCGAGGCTCCAGATCTGGAAGCCGATGCGTTCGAGCAGCGCGATGATCTGCTCGCGGCTGCCAATCGCACCCTCAGGACCGGTCGCGCTTTGCGAAACCCAGCCGGTCATCTCGGTCGCGACCCGGTTGACCGGGTGCGCACGGTCGAGCGCGAAAGCCGAGGAAGCTGACACCGGCGACGAGCGACGTAATCAACTTCAGCGAAACCAGCAAAGCCTCGCCGGGCGGCATGCTGCCCAGCCCATCGGCCACGTCCGGCAAGAGGGGCGCGCGCGGCATGACGGCCTTAACGGTGCGGGGCCGCTGGATTAGACTTGGCCTGTCTCAAAACTCGGCCCAGCCAGCATCGCCACCGCGGGCATTGGCAACCTTGCGCGGCGGCGCAATCGGCCGGCCACCCATGCTGGTGGGCTTGTTGGCGCGGGGGCCCGAGAAGGCCTGCTGCGCCAGTTGCCGCAGCCGCTCCGGCTCGGAGGCGGCTGGCGCTGAAGCATCGGTGCGGAAGCCCGCGACAAGCTGATTGAGCTCGGCGATGCGGCCGGCCAGGGCGTTGGCGGATGCGGCGCTCTCTTCCGACAGGGCCGCATTGGCCTGCGTCATCTCGTCGAGATGCGCGACAGTCTGGCTCATCTCGTCGATCCCGTTGGCCTGCTCGCCCGATGCGGCCGAGATGTCGGAGATCGTGCTGGCGACACGCTTCGTCGCCTCGAGAATATCGGTCAGCGAGTCGCCGGCCTTCCGCACGAGGCGGACACCTTCGACAACCTCGGTATTGGACGAGGAGATCAGCTCGGAAATGTCCTTGGCCGCTTCGCCCGAGCGTTGCGCCAGGGTGCGGACTTCCGAGGCAACCACCGCAAAGCCCTTGCCGGCGTCGCCAGCTCGGGCTGCTTCCACGGCTGCATTCAGCGCCAGCAGATTCGTCTGGAAGGCGATATCGTCGATGACGCGAATGATCTCGGAGATCTTCTGCGAAGCGCTTTCGATGCGGGCCATCGCATCGACAGCCTGCTGGGCAATCGTCCCGCCCGATTGCGCCGCTCGCATCGCCTCATCGGCAATCGAAGCGGCCTGGCGGGCACCATTGGCGGACGCTTTCACCGAAGCGGCGAGCTCTTCCGTGGTGGCCGCCGTCTCCTCCAGCGAGGAGGCCTGCTCCTCCGTCCGCTTCGACAGATCGTCTGCCCCGGTTGAAATTTCTCGGGCTGCGGCGTCGATATCGCGGGTAATGCCAGAGACCGTGCCGGTGACGGTGGCGAAGCTGTCGATCAGCTCGTTGACGCCGCCGCACAACACCAGCATGTCGCCCGACAGCCCCTGAACGGGGACGCGCTTGGTCAGATCCTGCTCGGCGGCGGCGCGGACCGCAGTCTGGATCCCCTCGATGGCGTGCTTCAGCGCGAACTCCGCCTGTTTCACCGCGGTGATGTCGCTGGCGTATTTCACCACCTTGTAGGGCTTGCCCAAGGCATCGAGGATCGGGTTATAGCTGGCCTGGATCCAGACGACCTTGCCGCCCTTGCCGCGCCGCTCGAACTGGCCGCCATCATACTCGCCGCGGCCGAGCTTCTCCCAGAACTGGCGATAGCTGTCCTGCTTGCGGTCGTCCTCAGTGACGAACATGCTGTGATGCTGGCCAACCACCTCCGGCAGGCTGTAGCCGGTCACTGCCAGGAAATTGCTGTTGGCGTTGAGAATCCGGCCGGTCAGGTCGAACTCGATCACCGCCTGCGACTTGTTGATCGCCGCAATCTGTCCTTCGAGGTTCGCCTCGATCTTCTTCTGCTCGGTGATGTCAGTCGCAAACTTCACCACCTTCAGCACACGGCCAGACGGGGTCTTGATCGGCGTATAAGTCGCCTGCAGCCACAGGCGGTTGCCGCCCTTGCCGATCCGCAGGAACTGCGCCTGCAGCGCCTCGCCAGCCGCCAACCGCTTCCAGAAGCCTTGATAAGCCTCGCTCTGGCGCTCGGCCGGCTCGATGAACATGGAGTGGTGCTGGCCCTCGATTTCCGCCAGCGAATAGCCGATGGTCTTGAGGAACAGGTCATTGGCCGCGAGAATCTTGCCCGAGGGATCGAACTCGATCACCGCCTGGGTCTGCCTGATCGCCGCGACCTCTGCGGTCAGCGCGCCGTGATTGATCAGACTGCGAATCGTCATCTCTCTTTCCCCCCAAATCCGACAGTGTCTGGTCGTTCCGCTGCCGCAATTTTTGCTCGAATCGCGCGGCTCAGCCGTGCCCGTTTGTCGCTTGTCGATGATAAAATGGGCGCACGTAATTTAATTTGCAGTAAATTCCGTTGATGAAGCTCAGCATATTGCGCTGAGAAAATGTAGAATTCCGTTTAGGCGGCAGTCGAGAGAGGGAACTACTACTGACCAATTGATATAGAGCGAAAGGATATAGGATCGGAATTTGCCGAAAACTGCTGAAACCATGCGAGTGGAGCGCGAAATCGACGTCAAACCAAAAATCAGAGGCGCCACAACGCAAATCCTGCCTTCCGCAATTTTTGCTGATTTTGCGATTCTGCGCGAGGTATGGCAGCTAATGCGTAGTCGTTTTGCAGGCGCGCGATCGCTGAAGCAGATTCTACCTTGACCCAGCGTAAAGTCATCAATCTGACACTCGAACGGCGGACCCGGGTCCTCCGCGACTCCGTCAGCACGCAAGCGCTAACCGCCGAACACGTCCAGACGACCAATCCCGTCGCCTACGAGTTCGCGGTCAAGAGCGACATGCACTATCTGGCGCTCCACGATCTGGTTTTCCATGATGCGCTGATGCGGGTGGAGGGCGAGAAGCCCCGTCGCGGGCATGACCTGCGGGAGACGCTGACCTTCTTTCCTGCGGGTGTCACGGTCGAAGGCTGGTGCAAACCCTCCGACCGCAGCCAGGCCTTCACCGCCCTCTACATCGATCCAAACGCCATCCCCGATGCCATCGCCTCGCAACCCTTCTGGGAGAGGCCGGACATCTACTTCCATTCGGCGACGCTGTTGCGAACGCTGTCGCAGATGAAGGAGGTTCTGCAGGGCACGCTGCCCTTCAAGAGCATCCTTGTCGACGCGCTCGGACAGGTCGCGATTGCCGAGCTGGCCAATCGACAGGTTTTGCAGAAGGCGCGGAGCCTCACAGACCGCAAGCTCGACGCGTTCGAGCTGAAGCGGCTTGATCAATACCTGCACGAGAATATTGCGGCCGACATCCAGCTCGAGGACATGGCCGGCGTCGTCGGCATGAGCAAGTTCCACTTCACCCGCTGCTACCGTGCCACCACCGGCCGGACGCCTTACCGGTCGCTGCTGGATCTGCGCTGCCAGGCGGCGGTGAGGGAGCTGAAACTGGGCCGCTCGCCGACTGAGGCCGCGCTGGCCTCAGGCTTCGAGAACAGCGCCGAGATGTCCCGCTCGCTGCGCACCACACTCGGCATCACCCCCCGCGACCTCCGCAAGTGAGGGAGCGTCCGGGCGGCGCTGCTCCTCTCTTCTCGTGATGGTGTAGCGCGAAGTTTCAGATGGCCATTAGTGAAGGATCAAATGGCCACAGAACGCATTCCCGGAGAGCGGCTATTGCTCCAGCGTCGCGACAAGCAGCTCTCTGACATCCGGGCTGATACGGTCGACGTGGATCTGACCTCCAGCGCCAAATTTCCAAAAAAGGTAGTTCAGGTCTGCCCCGGCCGCAGCTTGTAGAAGATGTGCTGGCCGATCGTGTCCATCTTCTTCAGCTTCTTGGCCCAGTAGGGCCGGACGTAATTGGCGTGGTAGTGGGTCGAGGCGCCGACTTCGGTGAGGTAGGTCGTGCCGTCATAGACTTCGCGGGCGATCCGGACGGCGTCGCGCCAGGGGCCCGGCTCGGTGATCCGCAGCGACTTGCCTTCGCAGGTGAAGGTGAACTGGCAGGCGAGGTAGCGGTTGCTGTTCTGATAGACCACGCCGCAGACGCTGTTGGGATAAAGCCCGCTCTTGACCCGGTTCAGCACCACCTGCGCCACTGCCGCGCGGCCTTCATCGGATTCCGAACGCGCCTCGAAATACACCGCTTCGGCCAGGCAGCGCTGCTCGCGCGCCATCTGCTCCGGCTGGATCAGCCCGGTATAGATCTCGCGAGCGTTGTCGCCCTGCTTGCGGATGGCGGTGCTGCCGGAATCGGGGGTCTTGGCCAGCCCTTCCGGGCGCACCAGCGAGACCTGGAGCGGTGCAGTGGCAGGCGCCAGCGTGGCGACATTGTAGTTCACCGCCGGCGTGCTGGAGGCCGTGGCAGCGCGCAGCGAGACCGACGGGGTCGAGCCGTCGACGCTCTCCAGATAGAGCTCGGCCTGGCGCGGCGAGGTGATGACGGGACGCACCGTATGCGGCGACGCATCGGACAGAGCGGGATCGGTCAGGCCCTGATCATTGGCATAGGGCACGAAGCCGACCTGCATGTCCTGGCCGGGCTCGGCATCGCTGGCCGGCCGGGTGAAGCCGGCCGAGATCAGTCCGGGCTGGGTATCGCCGAACACCACCTGCTCCAGCTCGCCCGGGAAGCGCCCGGTCAGGCTCGGCCGCAGGCCGGGCAGCGGGTCGCTCTTGGCGGTGCGGTTCACCTCCGGAAAGCCTTTGGCGGCGCGCTTCAGATCCTCGCGCGGCTGGCGCGGATCGATAGCGATCACCCGCTCCGGATCGGAGAAGGAGAGATGCGCCTCGCGGAAGGAGGATTGCAGGGAAAGCCCCGGCAGGCGAAAGGCGCTGGCCGCGATCAGCAGCGACGGCCCTTCCGGCAGCTCGGAGGCGAAAGCCGGCGGCGTGCGCTGCACCAGCGAATAGGGCAGGCCGGGACTGTCATAATTCTGGCCGGCCGAAGCGGTGAAGGAGACCAGCAGCCCCATCGACAGCGCCCAGGGCGCGACCGTAGCCAGGGCCCATTTCAGCCCAACCGACCCGATCCGCCTTGTCCGCTTGCGAAGACGCACCTGACTGACACCCACTCGACCATCGAGAACAGCGTGCGGTGGCCGGTTCCGGTTCGCATGCGCCGAATCCCGTTATGTCTGCAGTAGGGTTGAGCCGGGGTTAATGACCGGCGTTGAAGAGTGGCGGAAACTGGCACAGGGGAGGCGCGCCTGCCGTCATGCTCGGGCTCGTCCCGAGCACCCACGTCTTAAGCTCCGCCCGCGCCTAGGGAAGACGTGGATGGTCGCCACAAGGGCGACCATGACGGGGGAGGCTCCCCCTTCTGCCCTGGTGGGAGAAGGTGGCAGCGCGCAGCGCTGACGGATGAGGGGGCTCTGTGCGCTTTCACGCTGAACACCAGGCCATCCGGTTAGCCCACAGCAACCCCTCATCCGACCCTTCGGGGCCACCTTCTCCCGCAAGGGGAGAAGGGTAGAGACGTCGCGGTTGTCCGCTGCCGTCATGCTCGGGCTTGTCCCGAGCACCCACGTCTTTAACACCGCGCTCGACCAGCAAAGACGTGGATGGTCGCCACAAGGGCGACCATGACGGGGTTCTTCCGCAAGGGGAGAAGGGAAGAGACGTCGCGCTTCCCCGCCACCACAAACCACCTGCGCCTCCCGCAACGTCCATGCAGGTTTGTGATGCGCAATCTCACCAATTGGCATTAGAGATTTTGATGAGTTTGCCGCTAATTTGCGGCCGCTTTCACATCCGGCGCCGAGCGCCGCGGAGACCGAGCCATGACCACAGCGGCCAAGCGGAGCTACGCGCCCGAGATCATCGTCGCCGGGGGCTGTCTCATCGCCCTGATCACCTTCGGCCCGCGCGCCAGTGCCGGGCTGTTCCAGATCCCGATGACGCTGGAGTTCGGCTGGGGCCGCGACACGTTCAGCCTCGCCATCGCCATCCAGAACCTGCTCTGGGGGCTGGGCGCACCGTTCGCCGGCGCGGTGGCCGATCGCTTCGGCACCATCCGCGTGCTCTGCTTCGGCGCCGTGCTTTATGCGCTGGGCTTGGTGATGATGGGCGTCGCCACCACGCCGCTGGCCATGCATCTCGGCGCCGGCGTGCTGATCGGCTTTGGCCTTTCCGCCTGTTCGTTCAACCTCGTGCTCGCCGCCTTCGGCAAGCTCCTGCCGGAATCCTGGCGGCCGATGGCCTTCGGTGCCGGCACGGCGGCGGGCTCCTTCGGCCAGTTCCTGTTCCCGCCGATCGGCAACATCCTGATCGAGCAGATCGGCTGGCATCAGGCGCTGTATGTCTTTGCCGCCTCGGTGCTGCTGGTCATGCCGCTCACGGTCGTGCTCGGCACGCGCAAGGGCCAGGTCCAGCAGGCATCCGCCGCCAACCTGCCCAACCAATCGGTCAAGCAGGCCCTGACCGAGGCCTTCAAGCACCGCTCCTATGTGCTGCTCGTCCTCGGCTTCTTCACCTGCGGCTTCCAGCTCGCCTTCATCACCGCGCATATGCCGGCCTATCTCAAGGATGTCGGCATGCCGGCCTGGGTCGGGGGCTGGACGCTCGCGGTCATCGGCCTGTCCAATGCCGTCGGCTCGCTCTCCTCGGGCTGGCTGTCGTCGCGCATGCCCAAGCGCCATCTGCTGGCCTGGATCTATTTCGGCCGTTCGCTCGCGATCCTCGCCTTCATCCTGCTGCCGCCGAGCCCGACCACCGCGATGATGTTCGGCGTCGTGATCGGCCTGTTCTGGCTCTCCACCGTGCCGCCGACCTCGTCGCTGGTCATGCTGATGTTCGGCACGAAATACATGGCGATGCTCTATGGCTTCGCCTTCTTCTCGCATCAGGTCGGCGGCTTTCTCGGCGTGCTGCTCGGCGGCGTGCTGTATGAGGCGTTCGGCTCCTACACCATCGTCTGGTGGCTCTCGATCGCGCTGGGCATCGCCTCGGCCCTGATCAACCTGCCGATCGTGGAGCGCCCGGTCGACCGGACGCTGGCGCCGCAGCCGGCCTGAGGCCGCAGCATGCGCCGCCTGCTGCCGCTGTCGGCCTGCCTGCTCGTCGTGGCCCTGGCGGCACCGGCGCTGGGCAGCGAGCGGCCGGTGGCGGCCTACCGGGCCAAGCTCGCCGCGCAGTGCAAGAGCGCGGCGGGCAAGCTCACCATCCTGCCGGGCTTCGAGACCCGCGCCGATTTCAACGGCGATGGTCGCACTGACCTGCTGCTGGATGCGCGCCAGCTCTCCTGCTCCAGCCCGACTACGGCCTCGGTATTCTGCGGCACCGGCGGCTGCGATTTCGCGGTCTTCATCTCCGGCCGCAAGGGTTTGTCCAAGGCTTATGAAGGCTCGGCCATCGCGGCCACGATCCTGCATCGGCAAGGCGGCGACCACCTCTCGCTCTCCCTCCACGGCACAGCCTGCGGCCTGAGCGGTTCCGAGCCCTGCATCCGCCGCCTCGGCTGGAACGGGCAGACCCTGGCGCGCCTGCCATAGGCGTTGCAAGGGCCGAGCCCGCTTGCGACAAGCTCTGTCGAGGAGGAAATACCCATGTCGATCTTCAAGGCGCTCGTGGCCACCAAGGGTGAGGCCGGCCCCCATCTCGCCATCACGGATTTCGCCGAGGCGGATCTGATGGAGGGCGATGTCACCGTCCGCGTCACCCATTCCACGGTGAACTACAAGGATGGGCTGGCCCTGACCGGGCGGGCACCGGTGGTGCGGCGCTGGCCGATGATCCCCGGCATCGATTTCGCCGGCCGGGTCGAGACCTCGGACCATCCCGATTTCAAGCCCGGCGATCTCGTCATCCTCAATGGCTGGGGCACGGGCGAGACGCATCTCGGCGCCTATGCGCAGAAGAGCCGGGTCAAGGGCGATTGGCTGGTGCCGCTGCCCAAGGGCATGAACCCCGACGAGGCCATGGCGATCGGCACGGCCGGCTACACCGCCATGCTTTGCGTGCTGGCGCTGGAAAAGCACGGGCTGAAGCCGGCCGATGGGCCGGTCGTGGTGACGGGTGCGGCCGGCGGCGTCGGCTCCGTCGCGATCGCGCTGCTGGCCAAGGCGGGCTGGCATGTCATCGCCTCCACCGGCCGGGCCGAGGAAGCCGATTATCTCAAGGGGCTCGGCGCCTCCGAGATCATCGACCGCGACGAATTGTCGGCGCCCGGCCGCCCGCTGGGCAAGGAGCGCTGGATCGCCGGAGTGGACGCCGTCGGCTCGCATACGCTGGCGAACCTGCTGGCGATGACCCGCTATGGCGGCGCCATCGCCGCCTGCGGCCTGGCGCAGGGCATGGACCTGCCGGCCTCGGTCGCGCCCTTCATCCTGCGCGGTGTTGCGCTGCTCGGCGTCGATTCCGTGATGTGTCCCAAGCCGCGCCGGCTGGAAGCCTGGCAGCGCCTCGCCACCGACCTCGACCGCGACAAGCTCGCCACCATGACCACGACGATCCCGCTGGCCGACGTCATCGAAACCGGCCGCGCCATCGTCGACGGGAAGGTGCGGGGCCGGGTCGTGGTGGAGATCGGCTGAGACGCACCGACTGTCGAATGGCGCGCCAACGTCATTGCGAGGAGCGTCAGCGACGAAGCAACCCAGGGGGGCGTGGAGCGCTCCAGCACTGGGTTGCTTCGCTGCGCTCGCAATGACGACCAAGCGTCAGGTCTTCACCCCTCGCCCTCGATCAACCCCCGGCGCTTGGCCAGCTCGCGACCATGACCACGACGATCCCGCTGGCCGATGTCATCGAAACCGGCCGCGCCATTGTCGACGGAAAGGTGCGGGGCCGGGTCGTGGTGGAGATTGGCTGAGACGCACCGACTGTCGGATGGCGCGCCAACGTCATTGCGAGGAGCGTCAGCGACGAAGCAACCCAGGGGCGCGTGGAGCGCTACAGCACTGGGTTGCTTCGCTGCGCTCGCAATGACGACCAAGCGTCAGTTCTTCACCCCTCGCCTTCGATCAACCCCCGGCGCTTGGCCAGCTCGCTACCATGACCACGACGATCCCGCTGGCCGATGTCATCGAAACCGGCCGCGCCATTGTCGACGGGAAGGTGCGGGGCCGGGTCGTGGTGGAGATTGGCTGAGACGCACCGACACTCGAATGGCGCGCCAACGTCATTGCGAGGAGCGTCAGCGACGAAGCAACCCAGGGGCGCGTGGAGCGCTACAGCACTGGGTTGCTTCGCTGCGCTCGCAATGACGACCAAGCGTCAGGTCTTCACCCTTCGCCTTCGATCAACCCCCGGCGCTTGGCCAGCTCGTTGCCGCAGAAATCCATGAAGGCGCGCACCCGTGGGGCGTGGCGGATGTCGGGGTGGGTCAGGATCCACAGACCGGTCGAGAAATCCGGGTCGGGCGGCATCAGCCGGATCAGGCCCGGCCGCTGGTCGGCGATGAAGCAGGGCAGGGGGCCGATGCCCAGACCCTGCTCGACAGCCTCGGTCAGCCCCAGAACCGCCGAGCTGCGCAGCGCGATCTTCTGCGGATCGACATGCTCGCGGACATAGCGCGCCGCTTTGACATGGCCGAGCTGGTCACCCAGCGAAACCCAGTCGCGCTGGTAGAGCGCCTTCGGATCCGCCTGCTCGGCAGGGCTGAGCCCGTGATCGGCGCGGCCATAGATCGCCCAGGTCAAGGTCGCGATGCGCCGCCCGACCAGCGTCTCGCCCGGCGTGTCGCTGGCGCGGATCGCGACATCGGCGTCGCGCTTGGAGAGGTTCAGCGTCTGGTTGCCGATGACGACATCGAGCCGGATCAGCGGATGCTGCGCGCGGAAGGCGGCGAAGATCGGCAGCAGCACGTTGAGATAGAGCGTATCGGTGGTGGTGACCCGCAGCTCACCCGAAGGCGCGACGTCGCGGCCGGCAAGCTTGCGCCCGAAGGCCGTGACATCCTCCTCCATCCGCGCCGCGAGCGCCGCCATCTCCGCCCCGGCGACAGTGGCGACATAGCCGGTCTTGCGACGCTCGAAGAGCGGCAGGCCGAGCTGTTCCTCGATCTGGCCGAGGCGGCGGAAGACGGTGGAGTGATTGACGTTCAGCGCATGCGCCGCCCCGGTCAGACCGTCATGATCGGCAATCGCCTTGATCAGGCGGAAATCGTCCCAGGCGAGATTGTTATGCATCGCGATCCCCCGACATGGCCGCGACCATGCCGAAATCTTGCGGCGACGCAAGCCGGTCTTTGCCGCCCGCGCGCTTGTGACCGGGCTTCAGCGAGGCGCGGCGGCCCGCGCCAGCCTGTCGTTGATGGCCTCGCCCAGCCCCTCCTGCGGGATCGGCGCTACTGCGATCACCCCTGCGCCCGCCTCATCGAGCTGACGGAGATAACCGAAGAGGTTGGCCGCCGCCTCCGTCAGATCGCCTCGCGGGCTGAGGTTCAGCGCGATCCCAGGCTGGTCGCCGGCCGGCTCCGGTCCAAAGCCGAGCCAGGCCTCGCCGGGAAGCGGCGCCTGCGCTGCCAGCCTGACCTGCGCGGCGGGGGCATAATGCGAGGCGAGCAGGCCAGGCGAGATCGGCGCCATGCCGGCCTCACCGGCGAGAACCAGCGGGCGGCCGATGACACCCTCGATGGCGGCGCGGGAGATCCCGCCCGGTCGCAGCAGCCGGGGCGCCCCGTCGAGGCAGGAGACGATGGTCGATTCCACGCCGACCGCGCAGGGTCCGGCATCGAGCACGGCGTCGATCCGGCCTCCGAGATCGGCCAGCACATGCGCGGCGCTGGTGGCGCTGATCCGGCCGGAGCGATTGGCCGATGGCGCGGCGACCGGCAGGCCCACAGCCTGCAGCACGGCCCGTGCGACCGGGTGCGAGGGCACGCGCAGGGCGACGCGTCTGCAGGCCCGCCCGCGCCAGATCGCAAACCGTGCAGCCGCTGGAGACCGGCACGACCAGCGTCAGCGGCCCGGGCCAGAAGGCTTTGGCCAGCGCCAGCGCATTGGCATCGAACAGGCCTTGCGCTGCGCGCGCTCGTCGAGATCGGGCAGATGCGCGATCAGCGGGTTGAAGCTCGGCCGTTCCTTGGCCGCATAGATGCCCGCGACCGCAGTGCCGGAGGTCGCATCGGCCGCCAGCCCATAGACCGTCTCGGTCGGCAGCGCGACGAGACCGCCGCCGCGCAGCAAGGCAGCGGCGTCGGCAAGGCCTGCCTCAGACGGCTCGAGCTGGCGTGTCTCGCGGTCTCGCAACGGCATTGACCCTTGATGGTTTACATATAAACTAATTCAGCTGCGACACAGCGCCGGAGCCGGAAAGCATGCGCTCTCCGTGGCGTGGGGGATAGTTCCTCGCTACCATCCGCGGCAACGTCAAAAGCGAAAGCCCTGCCTGCCACCTGCAGGACCGGAGTCGTCCGAGGAGAACGATCATGAGTATCGCGCGCCGGTCGAAGACATCTCGCCACCCTCCGCCATGTCGCGGGCCTTGACCGGCTGGTGAGCGACGGGCTGGCGCCGGAACTCGAAGGCGGCATCACCGAGGCGGTGCTGGATGAGGCCGGCGAAATTCGCCCAGGACGTGATCGCGCCGTTGAACCGCATCGGCGACAAGCATCGGCTCGGTTTTGAAGGACGGCGCCGTCACCACGCCACCGGGCTGGAAGGAGGCCTATCACGCCTGGGCGCAGGCCGGCTGGAACGCGCTGCCGGCGCCCGAGGCGCATGGCGGGCAGGGCCTGCCGCTGCTGCTGCAATCCGCCTGC
This sequence comes from uncultured Alphaproteobacteria bacterium, assembly GCA_963759925.1. Classification (GTDB taxonomy): domain Bacteria; phylum Pseudomonadota; class Alphaproteobacteria; order Rhizobiales; family Beijerinckiaceae; genus Allobosea. Next base: position 46,281 of record CAVXBE010000009.1, on the reverse strand, counting down.
ACAGAAATGTGGAATTCGGCCGCGCTCGCCTTTGCGCTCGGCCCGCTGCTGACCGTCGGCGCCATCGAGGCGCTCGAGGCCCATGGCTCCGAGCATCTGAAGCAGACCTACCTCGCCAAGCTGGTCTCGGGCGAGTGGATGGGCACGATGAACCTGACCGAGCCGCAGGCGGGCTCCGACCTCAACGCGCTGCGCACCAAGGCCGAGCGCGCCGGAGACGGCACCTATCGCATCACCGGCCAGAAGATCTACATCACCTATGGCGAGCACGACATGACCGAAAACATCGTGCATCTCGTCCTGGCCCGCCTGCCCGATGCGCCTGCGGGCACGCGCGGCATCTCGCTGTTCCTGGTGCCGAAATATCTGGTCAATCCCGACGGCACGCTCGGCGCCCATAACGATCTGCGCTGCTCCGGGATCGAGCACAAGCTCGGCATCCACGCCTCGCCGACCTGCTCCATGGCTTATGGCGATGCAGGGCGGCGCGATCGGCTGGCTGATCGGCGAGGAGAATCGCGGCCTCGCCTGCATGTTCACGATGATGAACAATGCCCGGCTCAATGTGGCGCTGCAGGGCGTGGCGATTGCCGAGCGCGCCTATCAGCAGGCGCTGGCCTTCGCCCAGGAGCGCCGGCAGGGCACGGCACTGAACGCCCCGAAGGGCGCTGCCGATGAGCCCGATCATCGTGCATCCCGATGTCCGCCGCATGCTGATGGAGATGCGCGCCAAGACCCAGAGCGCCCGCGCGCTGTGCTTCGTGCTGGCGGAAGCGATCGACCGCTCGCGCCGCACGCCCGATGAGGCCGCCCGCAAGCAGGCGACGGAGCGGGCGGCGATCCTCACCCCCGTCGCCAAAGCCTATGCGACCGATATCGGCATCGAGGTCGCCTCCACCGGCGTGCAGGTCCATGGCGGCATGGGCTTCGTCGAGGAGACCGGAGCAGCCCAGCATCTGCGCGATGCCCGCATCTGCACGATCTACGAGGGCACCAACGGCATCCAGGCCATCGACCTCGTGCTCCGCAAGCTGCCGCTTTCGGGCGGCGAGGCGGTGAAGGCTCTGATCGCGGAGATGCGCGGCGTCGTCGCGCAGGTCGAGCAGGCCAACACGCCGGGCTTCGGCCACAGCGCCATCCGGCTGAAGGCGGCGGTCGATGCTCTGGAGCGGGCGACTGACTGGATGCTGGCGACCATGGGGACCGATCAGGGCGCGGCTCTGGCGGGCGCGACGCCCTATCTCAAGCTCTTCGCGCTGGCGCAGGGCGGCACGGGCCTCGCCCGCAAGGCGCTGGCGCTGCGGGCGGAGGAGGGCGGTCTCGCCGCACCTCGCCACCGCCCGGTTCTACGCCGAGCAGCTGGCGACCGAGGCCCCGGCGCTGGAACTCGCCGTCACCGAGGGTGCGGGCGCTGTCGCCGATGCCGACGCAGTTTTTGCGGCGTGAGCGCAACGGGACCGGCATCGACCGGCCGCATCTGCCTGGTCGCGGGCGCGTCGCGCGGGCTCGGGCGCGGCATTGCCAGGGCGCTCGGCGAAGCGGGCGCCACCGTCATCGTCACCGGCCGCTCCAGCGAGGCCGGGCCGCGCACCGATAACCGCGCCGAGACCTTTGAGGATGCTGCGCGCGAGGTCGAGGCGGCGGGCGGCAAGGGCCATCCCTATCGCTGCGACCACACCAATGAGCGCGAGGTCGACACGATGGTGGCCTGGTCGCTCCGGCGCTTTGGCCGGCTGGATTGCGTGGTCGATGCGGTCTGGGGCGGCAATGAGGGCTATGATGGGCAACGCTACCCGGATGGCTCGGCCTTTGGCGCGCCGTTCTGGCGCAGGCCTGTCGCCCGCCTCGGCCAGAGTTTCGAAAGCGGTGTCTATGCGCAGCTGCTGCTGGCGCGCGCGGTTGCTCCCGCCATGGTGCAGGCCCGCAAGGGGCTGATCGTCACCATCAGCTTCGACACCGGCCCAGCCTATCTCGGCGATGTCTTCTATGATCTCGCCAAGGCCGCGATGAACCGGCTGACGCTTGCCATGGGGCATGAGCTCAGGCCCTTCGGCGTCACCGCGCTCGGCCTGTCACCCGGCCATGTGCTGACCGAGCGGGTGGCGGAGGCGGGGCTGGCGGCGCAGACGACGGAAAGCCCGGCCTATGCCGGCCGCTGCATCGCCGCGCTGCTCGGCGACTCCGATGTCATCAGGCATAGCGGCCAGACCCTGCATGTTGCCGATCTCGCCGCGCATTACGGCTTCACCGACCGCGATGGCAGCCAGCCGGGCCGGTTCACCATTCCGCAGTAAGGGGAGGCGCGACCCATGTCGCTCACAAGCATGTCGCTCAAGAACAAGACGCTCTTCATCACCGGCGGCTCGCGCGGCATCGGGCTCGCGATCGCGCTACGCGCCGCCCGCGACGGGGCCAATGTCACCATCGCCGCCAAGACGGCGGAGCCTCATCCGAAGCTGCAGGGCACGATCTATACCGCTGCGGCGGAGATCGAGGCGGCTGGGGGCAAATGCCTGCCGCTGATGGTCGATGTGCGCGAGGAGGCGCAGGTCGCCGCCGCCATCGCGCAGACCGCCGAGACCTTTGGCGGCATCGACATCCTCGTCAACAATGCCAGCGCGATCTCGCTGACCAATACGACGATGACTGACATGAAGCGCTTTGACCTGATGCACCAGATCAATACGCGCGGCACCTATATGGTTTCGAAATACGCCATCCCGCATCTGGAGAAGGCGGAGAACCCGCATATCCTGATGCTGTCGCCGCCGCTCGACATGAGCATGCGCTGGTTTGCGCCGCATCTCGCCTATTCCATCGCGAAATACGGCATGAGCCTGTGCGTTCTCGGCCTGGCCGGCGAGCTGGCGCCCAGGGGCATCGCGGTCAACGCGCTCTGGCCGCGCACCACCATCGCCACAGCCGCCGTCCAGAACCTGCTCGGCGGTGACAAGATGGTGCAAGCGAGCCGAACCCCGGCGATCCTGGCGGACGCAGCCCATATGATCTTCAGCAAGCCCGCCCGCGAATTCTCCGGCCAGTTCTTGATCGATGACAGCTTCATGGCCGCCGAGGGGATCACCGACTTCACCCCCTACCGCGTTGACCCCTCCGTGCCGCTGATGCCCGACTTCTTCGTTCCGGCGGATAATCTGCCGCCGCAGGGCGTCAAGGGCGGGATGTGATCGAGGCGGGCTCCGTCAAGTGACACTTGTCGCTTGACACTCTACGTGGAACTGGCGGCTGACCTTTCGCATCGGTGACAGCCTGATGATTGAAGAGATGGATCTGGAGGATTATCACTGATGGTGATCAAGCTGCATCCGAGTTTCGCCATCCACCCCGGACCGTGGATCCGGGCGGAGCTGATCGAAGCTTATGCGCTGAGCGTCACTGTAGCGGCGGGAAAGCTGGGTGTGACGCGGCAGGCCCTGAGCAATCTGCTCAACGGCAAGGCGGCATTGTCGGCTGAAATGGCGGTGCGGCTTGAAAAGGCCTTTGGCGTCAGTGCCGACACGCTTTTGAGGATGCAGAGCCGGCACGATCTCGCCATGGTGCGAGAGCGGGAGGAGACGCTCGCGGTCGAGCCCGTCAGGGCGGCGTAACATGCCGTTGATGGCTGCGAACGCCGCCACGGCCGAGAGCTGGCGCCCGATGTCAGCGGCCGATCTGCCGGCGGTGCTGGCAGTCGCGGAGCAGGTGCATCCTGATTTCCCCGAGGATCCCGCCGTCTTCGCGGAGCGGCGGGCGCTCTATCCGGCGGGATGCCATGTGCTGGCCACCAATAGCGGGATCGACGGCTATCTCATCAGCCATCCCTGGCATGACGCTGCGCCGCCGGCCCTGAACACCCTGATCGGCACGTTACCCGTGCCTGCCGCCTGCTACTACCTGCACGATCTCGCCATCCTGCCGGAGAGGCGTGGCGGCGGTGCTGGCTCCGTCGCGGTGGCGCTGGTGCTCGATCATGCCGCAGCCTGCGGTTTCGACGCCATCCGCCTCATTGCCGTAAACGGGTCTCTGCCCTTCTGGACCCGCCACGGTTTCCGGCCAATCAGCACGGCTCCGGCCGAAAAGATCGCTTCCTATGGAACTGACGCGCGGCTGATGGCCCGCACGATCACGGCCCCGTCATGCTCGGGCTTGTCCCCAACACCCACGCCTTGAACCCGGCGTGTCACGAAGGGCACGCCTAACGACAGGCTCGGCCAAAACCCTCTTCCGCCAGATCCCGATGATGGAACTGCCCGCTCATCGCGTCTTGGCCGCGAGCGAGCGGCAGCCTATACCGCCACCTCCCGTTGCGGTGCCGTGCCGCGCCCTCGTCTCGCGACCGAAAGCTCCCCATGCTGCTGATCCACGGCATCTGCCCTGACCATGGCGACCGGCTGGTCCATCGCCGCCTGATGGAAGGCGAGGCTTTCCCGGCCGGCGCTGTCTGGATCGACCTGTTCAACCCGGCCTCCGCCGAGGACAAGCAGGTCGAGGCGCATCTCGGCATCTCGATCCCGACACGCGAGGAAATGCACGATCTTGAGCCGTCCGAGATCATCTACACGGAGAATGGCGCGCATTACATGACGGCGCGGGTGATCTGCCACTCCGATTCCGACGTGCCCGTGCTGGCCGATGTCACCTTCATCCTGACCGAGCGGGCGCTGGTGACGGTGCGCTATGACGAGCCCGGCGCCTTCAACATCTTCCTCAACCGCGTCACCAAGCCAGGCGGCTGCGGCACGGAGCCTGAGGCGGTGATGGAGGGGCTGTTCGAGGCGGTAGTCGACCGCGCGGCCGAAGTCCTGCGCGGCGTCGGCGACAAGGTCGACCTGGCCTCGCGCCGGATCTTCGACGGCAAATCGTCCGATGTCGAACGCGGCGGCGCCTATCAGGGCGTGCTGCAGAAGATCGGCCAATACGAGCACATCATCTCGAATGTGCGCGAGAGCATGGTCTCGGTCGAGCGCGTGCTGCTGTTCCTCTCGGCCAATTACAAGCGGCCCAAAAAGGCGGCCAGCGGCTTTTCGCCGGAATGGCGCACCTCGATCCGTGACGTCCAGGCCATCGAGGAACACGCCACCTTCCTCTCCAGCAAGCTGCAATTCATGCTGGACGCGACGCTGGGCCTGGTCAGCCTCGAGCAGAACAAGATCATCAAGCTGTTTTCGGTGGTCTCGGTGGTGATGATGCCGCCGACCCTGATCGCCTCGATCTACGGCATGAACTTCAAGCTGATGCCGGAGCTGGACTGGCGCTTCGGCTACCCGATGGCGCTCTTCCTGATGCTGCTCTTCGCCGTGCTGCCCTACCTGTTCTTCCGCTGGAAGAAGTGGCTTTAGCGGAAGCCAGGCGGCGCGTCGTGATGGCGGTTGAATGTTCAGAATAATGGACGTAAGCTAGCTTCGCGTTCATTTAAATGGACAGAGGTCGCTAGTGCCGCGCCAAAGAAGCTACTCCCGGACAACACATCAGGCCCTTGCTCTGCTCGGCAACCTCATCCGCCTCGGGCGGGCGGAGCGTGGGTTGACCGCGCAGGAGCTGGCCGACCGCGCCGGGATCAGCCGCACCACTCTGTCCAGCATCGAAAAAGGTGCGCCGGGTCCTGAGATCGGTCTCGCTTTCGAGGTGGCGGCACTCGTTGGCGTACGCCTGTTCGATGACGATGAGCGCGCATTGCAGGCGCAAAATGCGCGTGCCACCGAGAAGCTCAAGTTGCTACCCAAGAGCGTCCGGGCGAGTGCGCGGGGCATTGATGATGACTTCTAAGCCGCAGCCCAAGGAAGCCTTCGTCTGGATTTGGCTTCCGGGGGCGACGGAGCCGGTCGTTGCGGGTCGGCTGGATCAGGATGGTGAGCGCCTGCCCTTCACCTACGGGGCGAGCTACCGGCGGCGACGCAACGCGATCTCTCTCTACGATCCGGAACTGCCCATTGAGGAAGGCCGCATCCGTCCCGGGAACGGCCTCTCTATGGCGAGTTGCATTCGGGATGGCTCTCCGGATGCCTGGGGCCGCAGGGTCATCATCAACAGATTGGTCGGCAGAGCGACCGGTACCGCTTCTGTGCCGGAGATCAGCGAGCTGACCTTCCTTCTGCAGTCGGGCTCTGACCGGATCGGAGCCCTCGACTTCCAGGCGTCGGCCACGGACTATGTGCCTCGTCTGGCTGCTCAGGCCAGCCTGGAGGAGCTGCTTGAAGCCGCGGAACTCATTGAAAAAGGGATGCCGCTGACGCCAGCGCTCGATGCCGCGCTCAATCATGGCACGTCGATCGGTGGGGCGCGCCCCAAGGCCCTGATCGACAGCGGCACGAAGAAATTCATCGCCAAGTTCTCGGCGACCAACGACACCTACAGCGTCGTGAAGGCGGAATTCATCGCGATGACGCTTGCGGCGGCCTGCGGCTTGCGCACGGCGCAGGTTGAATTGACACGTGCGGCTCATAAGGACGTGCTGCTGATCGAGCGGTTCGACCGCCAGCACAGTACGGCCGGCTGGACGAGGAAAGCCATGGTGTCGGCCCTGACAATGCTGGGCCTCGACGAGATGATGGCCCGCTACGCCTCCTATGAAGACCTCGCGGAAATCATAAGGCATCGCTTCAGCGACCCCAAAAGCTCGCTTCGAGAATTATACGGGCGGCTCTGCTTCAATGTGCTGTGCGGGAACACGGATGATCATGCCCGCAACCACTCCGCGTTCTGGGATGGCACGCATCTCACGCTCACACCCGCCTATGATATCTGCCCGCAAAGCCGCAGCGGTGGCGAAGCCACGCAAGCGATGCTGATCAAGGGCGACAACCGCGCCAGCACGCTTGCCGCGCTGCTCGCGGCCGCCCCGGATTATCATCTCAAGGAAGCCGAGGCCGTCGCGCTCATCGAACATCAGGTGACGACCCTTGCCGCACATTGGGGCGACGTCTGTGCGCAAGCAAAGCTCAGCCCTGTCGACAGCCGGTTCTTCGCCGGTCGGCAGTTCCTGAACAGCTACGCGCTGGAAGGGCTCCCCGGTCACAAAGCCCTGCATGACGCCTTCAACACCGCGCGGGCTCTGGTGATGAACGGCGGCGGTACCGCCTAGCGCAGGGGCTGAGCCTACTCCGCCTGTTCCGGCCGGCGTCGTCCGACCAGGAACGGCATTGCCAGCCCCAGCCCGAGGAAGCGCGCGAGATGGTGCGCGCCGACATAGAGCGGATCGAGCCCCAGCGTGAAGGCGAGCATCGCCATCGCCTCCAGCCCGCCCGGCGCGAAGGCGAGCATGGCTGTGGAGTAAGGCACTCCGGCCACGAGCGCGGCAGGCCAGGCAAAGGCGAAGGCGACGCCGATGGAGACGACGAAGCCGCCCAGCGCCAGCGGAAACAGCTTCAGCAATTCGCTGCGCTTGACGGTCGAGATCCGCCCGCCCATCACCGCGCCGAGCATGACGAGCACGACGTTCTGCGCCAGCGCCGGCAGATTGCCCTGGACCAGCCCTGTGCCGTGGAGGATGGCGCTGGCGATGGTTGCGCCAAGGATGGTGGGCGCAGTGATGCGCATGAGCGCGAAGAGTTTCGCCCCGATCACGCCGCAGCCGAGCACCAGCAGGGTCTCCGACAGGCTGGAGACGAGCGCCACCGGGCGCACCGCGAGGATCTCCCCGGTGCCGCTATATTGCATCAGCCCCGGCAGGCAGGCGACCAGGACCAGGATGCGGAAGAGCTGGATCACCGAGATCTTGCCGATATCGGCGCCCTTGGCATGGGCGACGGCGATCACCGCGGTGAGCGCGCCCGGTGCCGAAGCGAGCACGGCATCCGTCCAGTTCCAGCGCCCGACAAAGCGGAGATAGGCGCCGTTCGCGATGATGATCGCCGCCAGCCCGAGAAACAGAACCGCGAGAGAGGCAGGATAGCGCGCGGCGGCGCCCACGGCCTCCGGCGTCGCAGCCGATCCGATCAGCGCGCCAGAGAGCAGCATCGTGCCCTCGAACCAGCCCTTGCGCAGCACAGGCAAGGGCCGCAGCAGGCCAAAGGCGGCGACAGCCAGCATGGAGCCCGACAGCCAGGCCGCCTCCGCCCCCGTCAGCGCAAACAGCGTTCCACCCGCCGCGGCGAGTGCAAGAACTGCCAGTTCACGCTTGAGAGGGCTGAGAAAGGTCACGGCACGATGCGGCAAGGCAGATAGGTCTCGGAACGTGCGGGAGCCATACTGTCGCGGCGACATGGCCAAGCGTCAATTTGCGAGGACGCAGCTCTGCCCTGCGCCCACACCCTGTACGCTTAGCGAAACGGCGGTGTCGTCTCAGCCCTGGCCGAGCGCCTTCTGCAGCCGCGCCACCACCTCGACCAGATCCGAGGATTTGCGGGCAAAGCACAGGCGCAGGCCGGTCTCGCCGCCCGGCCCGAAGGCCGTGCCCGGCGCCAGCCCGACATTGGCATTGTCGACCAGCTCGATCGCCAGGGCGCGGGAATCGTGGCGGCCATCGACGCTGAAGAACTGGTAGAAGGCGCCGGCCGGGGCGGCGAGCGAGACCTTGTTGGTCGCCTTCAGCCCCTCCGCGATGATCCGCCGTCCTTCGGTTGCCCGCGCGATCTGCTCGGCGACGAAGGGCTCGCCTTCGAGGATCGCAGCGGTTGCCGCCCGCTGCACGAAGACCGGGCTGCCGGAGGTGGAATACTGGATCAGGTTTTCGATTACCTGGCCGAGCGCGGCCGGCGCCTCGATCCAGCCGATACGCCAGCCGGTCATCGCCCAGTTCTTCGAGAAGGTCTGGACGAACAGCACCTTGTCCTGCTCCTCCATCACATCATGGAAGGAGGCGGCGCGCTTCTGTCCGTCATAGACGAAACGGCCATAGATCTCGTCGGCGATGATCCAGATGCCATGCTTGCGGGCGAGGGCGAGCAAGGCTGCGAGCTCATCGCGCGTCGCGGTCCAGCCGGTCGGATTGGCGGGCGAGTTGATCACCAGCGCGCGCGTCCGGGGCGTGATCGCGGCGGCGAGCTTGTCGAGGTCGAGAGTGAAGCGCCCCTCCGCCAGATCCATCGCGACGCAGACGGCCTTGGCCCCGGCGACGCCGATGGCGGCGGCGAAATTCGGCCAGGCCGGGGTCGGAATGACCAGCTCGTCGCCGGGCCCGGCCACCAGCCGCACCGCAATCTGCACCGACTGCATGCCGGAGCCGGTGACGAAGAAGCGGTCGGAGGAGAAATCCTGCCCATAGAGCGTGGTGTGATACTGCGCGATCGCCTCGCGCAATTCCGGCACGCCGCGCTGCCAGGTGTAAAAGGTCTCGCCATCGGCCAGCGATTTCTCGGCGGCGCGGATGATGAAGCCCGGCGTCGGCAGATCGCCTTCGCCGACCCAGAGCGGGATCAGCCCCTGCTTCAGCCGGCCGTGATTGACCACCTCGACAATGCCGCTCTCCGGCGCGCCACGCGCCTCGGGGCGGATGGCGGCAAGAAAATCGGTGGTCCCGGTCGTGCTGTTCATGGTCCTGGCCTCGCGAAAACCTGCGCCAGCTTTAGCCGATCAAAAGGCTAGCCGGCATGAATTCGCGAGATCGGGTCCATCGTTCAGCGTGATGGGTTGCAGGCCGGGCCGGTCTGAGAGACGGTTTGAGCTATCCTCAGCCCTCATCCTGAGGAGCCATTCCCTTGGGAATGGCGTCTCGAAGGATGCTCCAGAAGGCCTCCGGCGTCCGCCCGCTGGACCATCCTTCGAGACGCGACTCGTCGCTCCCCGGGGATGAGAGCTCGCGGTCTCAAACAGTTCTCAGACCTGGCGCTGCTTCAGCAGATCGCGGATCTCCGCCAGCAGCACCACATCGGCAGGCGGCACGGCCGGCGCCGGCGGCGCTGCGGCTTCCTGGCGCTTCATCCGGTTGATCAGCTTGACGACGAGGAACAGGACGCCGGCGATGATCGTGAAGTTGATCGCCGCAGTAACGAAGGAGCCATAGGCGAAGACGGCGCCCTGCTTGCGCGCCTCTTCCAGCACAGGGGAGGTCACGGCCCGGTTGAGGCCGATGAAGTAGTTGGAGAAATCGACACCGCCCAGCGCGCCGAAGAACGGCATGATCACGTCGCCGACCAGCGAATTCCACGATCTTCCCGAAGGCCGCACCGATGACCACGCCGATGGCCAAGTCGATGACGTTGCCCTTCAGCGCAAATTCCCGAAATTCCTTCAGCATCGCCAGCCCCCTCGCACCTGCGCCAACTGGCGCGATGCCACCATAAGACGCTGATCCTTACGAAGGAAATAGGTCAGGTGGTACAGGTGAAGGCTATATCCTGTGCAGGGCGCGCGGTTTGTCTCGCCTGCCAGCGCAGTCCGCTACCGCCAGGCTCTGCCTCGAAAGCGCTATGGCGGCGTGCCCCGGCCCTCGTTACCATCCGTGTTGTCCGGCAAAGTCTTGTCCGGCAAGAGTTTTGACCGGCAAGCGCCAAGGAGGCGAGATGATCCCGGCCTGGACGGTCATATTGGCGGCGCTGACCTATCTGTGCGGCCTGTTTGCCGTCGCGCATATGGCCGACACCTCCGGCCGCAGGCTGATGAGCGGGCGCGCCCGCACCACGATCTATGCCCTTGCTCTGGGGGTCTATTGCACCTCCTGGACCTTCTACGGCTCGGTCGGCTTCGCCAGCCGGGCAGGGCTCGATTTCCTCGGCATCTATGTCGGGCCGATCCTCGTGATCGGGCTGGGCCACCGCTTCGTGGCCCGCATCGTCGAGATCGCAAAATCGCAGAACATCACCTCGATCGCCGATTTCGTCGGCGCGCGCTATGGCAAGAGCGAGCGCGTGGCGGCGCTGGTCTGCCTCGTCGCGGTGATCGGCGCGCTGCCCTACATCGCGCTGCAGCTCAAGGCGGTGTCGAGTTCGCTTTCGGTGTTCCTGGCCGCGACCGGCAGCCCCCCGACGACGCCGGATATCCCGGTTCTGAGAGACCTCGCTTTTCTGGTCGCGCTGGTGCTCGCCGGCTTCGCCTGCGCCTTCGGCACCCGCCATATCGACGCGACCGAGCATCAGGACGGGCTCGTGCTCGCCATTGCAGTGGAATCGCTGATCAAGCTGGTGGCGTTCCTGGTGATCGGCGTCTTCGTCGTCTACGGCCTGTTCGACGGCGCCAATGACCTGTTCGCCAAGGCGGCTGAGATTGCCGGCAAGGCCGGGCCGATCTGGGAGCGAACCTCGAACTGGCAGACCTTCCTGACGCTGACATTGCTGTCGTCCTGCGCCTCGCTGCTGCTGGCGCGGCAGTTCCACATGACCATCGTCGAAAACCGGGATGTCCGCGATGTCCGGCGCGCAGCCTGGATGTTCCCGCTCTATCTGATCGCGATCAATCTCTTCGTCCTGCCTCTCGCGGTGGCGGGAGAGGTGCTGCTGCCAGGGCTGGGCGTCGATCGCGACATGACCGTGCTGCTGCTGCCGCTGCAGAGCGAGGCCGGCTTTCTGGCGCTGCTGGTCTTCCTCGGCGGTCTCTCGGCCGGCACGGCGATGGTCATCGTCGCGTCCGTCGCGCTGGCGATCATGATCTCGAACCACCTCGTCATGCCGCTCCTGCTGCGCGGGCGACGGGGGCTGAGCGCCCCGGCCTCGGCTGCTCTGGTCAGGTCGCAGGCGCAAAATGAAGGCGCCACCGGCGGCGATCTCGGCTCCAAGGTGGTGGTCATCCGACGCATCGCGATCCTTGTGGTGATCCTGCTTGGCTACGCCTATTACCGCGCGGCGGGCGAGGCCGCCCTCGTCTCCATCGGCCTGCTGTCCTTTGCCGCGACGGCGCAGATCGCGCCGGCCTTCTTCGGCGGGCTGGTTTGGCGGCGCGGCACTGCGCCGGGCGCTGCGGCGGGGCTGATCACCGGCATCGCCGTCTGGGCCTACACGCTGCTGATGCCCAGCATCGCCAACCCCGCCGGCATCTGGGGTGATATTGCCGCGCATGGCCCGCTCGGCCTGACGGCGCTGCGCCCGCAGGCCCTGCTCGGCCTCGATCTCGATCCGCTGCCGCATGGCGTGGTCTGGAGCCTGGGGCTGAATATCCTCGCCTATCTCGGCTTTTCGCTGCTGCGCCCCGCCAATGCGATGGAGCGGCTGCAGGCCAACGCCTTCGTCGCCTCGGACCGCGCCACCATGGCGCAGTCTTTCTCGCTCTGGCGCTCCAGCGTCACCGAGCTGGAACTGCAATCGACGATTGGTCGCTATCTCGGCCATGAGCGCACCCAGCGCGCGTTCGAGGGCTTCGCGGCCGGCCGCAGCGAGGGGCTGGCGCCCAATCGCGAAGCCGATATCCACATGCTGCGCTTCGGCGAGCATCTGCTCTCCTCCGCCATCGGCGCGGCATCGTCGCGGCTGGTGTTGTCGCTGCTGCTGCGCCGGCGCAATCTCAGCACCGAGGCAGCCTTCAAGCTGCTCGACGATGCCTCGGCCGCCCTGCAGTACAATCGCGACATCCTGCAGCACGGCCTCGACCATGCCGGCCAGGGCATCACGGTGCTGGACCGCGATTTGCGCCTGCTGGCCTGGAACCAGGCCTTCATCCAGCTCTACGACCTGCCGCCGTCGCTGGTGCGCTTCGGCACGGGGCTGGACGAGATCGTCCGCTTCAACGCGGCGCGCGGTGCCTATGGCGAAGGCGAGCAGGATGAGCTGCTGGCGGCGCGGCTGGAAAGCTTCGTCAATGACCGCGAGCCGGTGCGCCTGAAGCTCTACCCGGACAAGAAGGTCATCGAGATCCGCTCGAACCCGCTGCCCGATGGCGGCCTCGTCACCACCTACACCGACATCACGGAGGCGGTTGAGGCCCAGGAAGCGCTTGAGCGCACCAATGAAAGCCTGGAGCGCCGCGTCGTCGAGCGCACCGAGGAAATCCTGCGCGTCAATGCGGAGTTGCAGCGCGCCAAGGCCGAGGCGGAAGAGGCCAACGCCTCGAAAACCCGCTTCCTCGCCGCCGCCAGCCACGACATCCTGCAGCCGCTGAATGCGGCGCGGCTCTACGCAACCTCGCTGGTCGAGCGGGACCGCACCGCAGGCAACCCCGATCTGGCCGAGAACATCGACGCCTCGCTCGACGCGGTGGAGGAGATCCTGACCGCGCTGCTCGAAATCTCGCGGCTGGATGGCGGCGCCCTGCGCCCGGAGATCACCTCCTTCCGGCTCGACGAGCTGATGCGCCAGCTGCAGCGCGAGTTCGAGCCCAGCGCGCAGGAAAAGGGGCTGAAGCTGGTCTTCACCAGCACCCAGCTGACCCTGCGCTCCGACCGGCGCCTGCTGCGCCGCCTGCTGCAGAACCTCGTCTCGAACGCCATCAAATACACGCCCAACGGCAAGGTTCTGGTCGGCTGCCGCAGGCGGGACGGGCAGGTCGTCGGTCGAGGTGCTCGATACCGGCCTCGGCATTCCGCAGAGCAAGCAGAAGACCGTGTTCCGCGAGTTCCAGCGGCTCGATCAGGGCGCCAAGGTCGCGCGCGGTCTGGGGCTCGGGCTCTCCATCGTCCAGCGCATCGCGCGGGCGCTCGACCACCGCCTGACGCTCGCCTCGGTGCCCGGCCGCGGCACGCGCTTCAGCGTTCTGGTGCCGCGTGCCGCGCCCCTGCCGGCCATGGCTGTCTCAGGCAATGCGCGGCCGGGACCGGCGGGGCAGCTGGGCGGCCTGCGCCTGATCGTCATCGACAACGAGCCCGCCATCCTCGACGGCATGAAGGGGCTGCTGGAAGGCTGGGGCTGCATCGTCACCACCGCATCCGGCATCGACGACGCGCTGCGGCACATGCGCAGCGTCGGCCAGCCCGATGTGGTGATCGCCGATTACCATCTCGACCATGGCAACGGCCTCACCGCCATCAGCAGCCTGCGCGAGCGGGCCAATGGCAGCCTGCCGGCGATCCTGCTGACGGCCGACCGGACGCCGCAGGTGCGTGAGGCTGCTGCCGCGCTCGAGGTGCATCTGCTCAACAAGCCGCTCAAGCCGGGCGCCCTGCGGGCCCTGCTGGCGCAGTGGCGCGCGACACGGGTGGCGGCGGAATAGGCTCGGCGCGCTCAGGCCTGGCTGGGAGTCGGCGCCCGCGATGCGCATGGCATCCTCGGCAGCCAGGAAAGCCATAACCTCCGGGCTCGGCGCCGGGCTGTCCGCCGTGACGCCGATCTCCGCCATCAACCGCGCCACCGGCACGAAGCTCTTCGCCTGCCGGTCATACAGCGCTGCCTTGACCAAGGCGCTGGCCGCGACCACGACGCCGCCATCGCGCCCCGCCCGCAGGATCTGGTGCTGCATCACCAGCCAGCCTTCGCCCCAGCACAGGATCCGCGTCTCCAGCGTGATCGGCTGGAACAGCCTGAGCTCGCGCCGGAAGCGGATGGCGCCGGCATTGACCACCGGCACCCAGCGATGGCGCAGCACGGCGCGCCACAGCCCGGTGCGCAGCATCAGATCGGTCCGGCCCAGATCCATCAGCGACCAGTAGCGGCCATTATTCATGTGCAGGCTGGTGTCGAGATCATGCGGCCAGACCCGGAAGCCCAGCCGCGAGGCCTGCTCCAGCGGATGCAGGCGCGGGCGAAACGGGGTCGTCAGCAGAAGCCAGAGCAGGCGCAGCCAGAGGTTCATCGACAGCATCGTCTCAACAGGGCAGGACAGCGCTGCTTCTAGCCTCAAGGCCCCGAAAGTCGATAGGCTGCCCCGATTCCCCTGATCCCCCGGACCCGCCATGCCCAGCTTGCACGTCTCCTCCCTGTCCAAGCTCCACGACACCGTCACCCGCGTCGGGGCGACCCATGTCGTGACCCTGATCAACGCCAGCACGGTGGTGGAGCGGCCGATCGGCATCGCGCCCGAGCGCCATCTCTTCCTCGGCATGTCGGATATCGTCGCGCCCATGGATGGGCACATCATCCCGGCGGAAGCCCATGTGACCCGCTTCCTGGATTTCGTCCGGGGCTGGGGTCGCAGCGGCCCGCTGGTGATCCATTGCTGGGCCGGCATCAGCCGCTCGACAGCCGGCGCCTACATCACCGCCTGTGCCCTGGCCCCGGAGCGGGACGAGGAGGTGATCGCGCAGGCGCTGCGCGCAGCCTCGCCCTCGGCGACACCCAATGCCCGTCTGGTGGCGCTGGCCGACGAGATGCTGGGCCGGAACGGCCGGATGAGCGCGGCAATTGCCCGCATCGGCCGGGGCGCCGATGCGTTCGAAGGGGAACCGTTCGAGCTCGCCTTGAGCTGACCCGCTACGGCATCACCTGCTGCAGCAGGGGTGAAAAACGGCGCTTCGCTCTGCGCTGTTGTACGCTCTGAGCAGGGAATTGCTTGCATCGCTTGGATTTTGCGACAATGCATCGCGGAACCAAAGGCGTTTCAGTCATGACGATCGAACTTGATTCCCGCGACCGCTCGATTCTCAGGATCCTGCAGACCGACGGGCGTATCACCAATTCGGATCTGGCGGAGAAGGTGCATCTGTCTCCCTCGGCCTGCCTGCGCCGTGTCCGCCAGCTGGAGGAGAGCGGGCTGATTCGTGGCTATGCCATGGTGCTCGACGACAAGACCGCGGGTTTTCCCGGCACCGCCTTCGTCTTCGTCACGCTCGACCAGCAGGGACGCGCCTCGCTGGAGGGGTTCGAGCAGGCCGTGCAAAGCCTCCCGGAAATCCTGGAATGCCATCTGCTGGCCGGCGCGCATGACTACATGATGCGGGTGATCTATCGCGACAGCGCCGATTTCGAGCGCATCCATACCGATATCATCACCCAGCTGCCGGGCGTGACCCGTGTGCAATCGACCCTGACACTGCGCACGATCAAGAAGACCTCGGTCCTGCCGGTGTGAGGCCGGGCTTGCGGCCTCCGGCATGACAGCCGATAAGAACGCCGCAACAGGAATCGACGCCTTGACCGATCAGAACGCCAATGCCGACGTCGCCAGCCTTGCCTTCGAGGATGCGCTGAAGCAGCTGGAGGCGATTGTCGCCCGGCTGGAGCGCGGCGATGTGCCGCTCGAGGAATCGATCGACATCTACACGCGCGGCGAGGCCTTGAAGGCGCGGTGCGATGCGCTGCTGAAGCAGGCCGAGGCCCGCATCGAGAAGATCACGCTCGGTGCCGATGGCAAGCCGACCGGGACCACGCCGCTCGACATCGACAAGTAAGCGCTCGACGGGCGTAGGGGCCTTGCCGCCGGGCTGCGAACTCTGGCAGCCTTCAGCTTTGGAAGGAACCGCCATGTCCCAGCTTCCAGCCGATGATCCGATCCTCGGCGATGCCCGCTCCTGCCAGGCGATCGAGCAGGTCATCGTTCCCCGCGCCCGTGATCTCGGCGGCTTCTCGGTGCGCCGGGCCTTGCCCTCCATCGGCCGCAAGATGGTCGGGCCATTCATCTTTTTCGACCAGATGGGTCCTGCCGAATTCCTGCTGGGCGAGGGCATCGATGTCAGGCCGCACCCCCATATCGGCCTCTCGACAGTCACCTATCTGTTCGATGGCGAGATCATGCACCGGGATTCGCTTGGCACGCAGCAGGCGATCCGCCCTGGCGCAGTGAACCTGATGACCGCCGGCAGCGGTATCGTTCATTCGGAGCGGACCGGAGCCGAAGAGCGGCTGAAGCCGCCGAAGCTCTACGGCATCCAGGCTTGGCTCGCCTTGCCCAAGACGCATGAGGAGGCGCCGCCGGCCTTCATCCACCATGCCGCGCCCGAGCTGCCGCGCATCGTCGGGGAGGGCAAGCGCATCAGCCTGATCATGGGCCAGGCTTATGGCGAGACCTCGCCGGTGCGTTTCCCCTGGGATGTGCTCTATGCCGAGGCCGTGCTGGCGCCGGGCGCCATCCTGCCGCTCGATGCCGATCATGAGGAGCGGGCGGTCTATATCGTGGCGGGCAAGATCGACATTGCCGGCGATGAGTTCGGCGCCGGCCAGTTGCTGATCTTCAAGCCCGGCGACCGGATCTCGATCCTCGCCATCGACCAGAGCCGCCTGATGCTGGTCGGCGGCGAACCGATGGACGGCCCCCGCCACATCTGGTGGAATTTCGTCTCCTCCTCAAAGGAGCGCATCGACCAGGCCAAGGCGGAATGGAAAGCCGGCCGTTTCGACACCGTACCGGGCGACGAGGCCGAGTTCATTCCGCTACCCGAGGGACCCTGAGCGCGCCGGCTGTCACTCGGCTGCAGTGGCCGCCACCCGCTCGACCCCGCGCAGCCTGAATCCCAGCGCATCGAGCACGCTCAGCAGCGTGCTCAAGGTCGGATTCCCCTTCGGGCTCAGAGCGCGGTAGAGGGTTTCCCGCGATAGCCCGGTCTGCTGCGCGACCGACGCCATCCCCATGCCACGGGCCACGACGCCGATGGCCTCCGCGATCTCGCTGACATCACCACCTGCGATCACCTCGCTCAGGAAATGCTGCGCAACCTCAGGGTCTGCAACCAGTTCCGCGATGTCGTAAGGGCGAGATTCTAGTTCAGGATTGCGAGGCATCGATCCATCCTTTCAAGCTAGCCTTTGCTTTCTTGATGTCATTCGCCTGTGTGCTCTTGTCGCCGCCTCCAAGCAACAGGATCAGCACGTCTCCACGCCTGGCAAAATAAATCCGGTAACCGGGCCCGTAGTCGATTTTCAACTCGCTGACACCGTCACCGAGAAAGCGATGATCGCCCGGATTCCCGAGCTGCAGCCTCAGCAGGCGGACCGAAATCTTTGCCAGTGTCGCCTTGTCGCGAACGCTCCCGACCCATGAATCGTAAGCCGGGAGCGACTGAAACATCATCTCTTCATCTGTATCCTTTAGGCTACTTTTGTCAACGGTCTTTCGTAACGTTAGCCCCGAGCGCTGAGCTCCGCATCAGGCAGGGTCTGCAATCCCGGCATGGTCGAGGCCAGGATTGCCAGGGTCGACAGCGCGAAGAGGAGGACGGGCAGCCAGATGGCCAGCTCCAGTCCGAACCCATCCGCCGCCAGCCCTCCCGCCAGGGCGCCGACAGGCCGCATGCCGTACATCGCCGTGGTCAGCGTCGCGCTGACGCGGCCGAGCAGGGCCTGCGGTGTCACGGCCTGGCGCAGGCTGGTCTGGACGATGAACCAGAGGATCGGGCCAAAGCCGAAGAGGAAGAAGGCTGTCGCCAGCGCCGGCCAGCCCAGAGCCGCCGGCGCGAGAGCGAGTATCAGGGCACCGCTCAGGGACGAGGCCGGGCCGAAGACCAGCAGCAATCCCGTCGGCCAGCGGGCTATCAGGGCCGGCCCCGTCAGCGCCCCCAGCACCAGTCCTGCGCCATAGCTGGATGAGGCGAGGCCAATCGTCTCCGGCGACAGCCCGAGCACCCGCGCCGCATAAGGCGCCATGATGCCGAGAAAGGCGAAGAAGGCGCAGTTCCAGGCGATGGCGCAGAGCGCGATCGGCCTGAGATAGGGATGCGCTGTCACGAAGCGGGCGCCTTCGGCAATGGCGCGATGCAGCCTCTGCCGCGGCGCCGGAGGTGGCCTGTCCGCCGGCAGACGCAACGCCGCGAGCAGCACCAGCCCGCCTGCGAGGGCGCAAACCACAAGCCCGGCCGCGCTCGACCCGCGCGCCACGGCCCAGCCGGCAATCAGCGGTGACAGGATGGTGAAGCTGGCGCGCCCCAATTCCAGCCGGCCATTGGCGCGTGGCAGCAGCGCAACCGGCGCCAGCCTCGGCATCAGCACGAAGATCGACAGCGCGATGACGACAGGCCCGGCCGCCGCAACGAAGGTGGAAAGCGCAAGCAAAAAGCCGATCTGCCCGAAAGCCAGCAGAACGGCGCCTGTGAGCGAACCGCCGATCAGCAACGCTCCCCCCAGCAGGATCAGCGATCGCGGCGCGATGCGATCGGCGTAGACACCCGCCGGGAGCGAGACCAGCAGCCAGGCGCAAGACTGCGCGGCGACCAGCAACCCCACCAGCCTAGGCGTGGCGCCGCTGGCTGTGGCGGTCAGGGTGATGGTGTCGAGCGCCAGCTTGTCGGCAAACTGCGCGAGGATCCCCGCGATCAGCAAGGCAGGGAGCAGGGGAGAGAGCATGGCGGGGTCCTTGGTCGATGGAGCTGCCCTCGTGCCACGGCAAAGGCAGCCCGACCCACCCGTTTCCCGCCTGGGGTCTCCACACCTCACCCTTCGCTGTTTGCCAGTTTGGCAGTTAAGGCTTATTCCAGCCTGACGCCGTCAGACCAGACATCGCCCGCGCCAACCCCTGCCCGTAAACCCGTGTCACGTCCGCTCACGCCTCTTCTCGACCGTATTGCCGAACCCGCCGCCTTGCGCGCGCTCGACGATGCCGAACTGCGCCAGCTGGCCGATGAGTTGCGCGCCGAGACGATCGATGCCGTCTCCGTCACCGGCGGCCATCTCGGCGCCGGGCTCGGTGTGGTCGAGCTGACCGTGGCGCTGCATGCCGTCTTCGACACCCCCACCGACCGGCTGATCTGGGATGTCGGGCACCAGGCCTATCCGCACAAGATCCTGACCGGGCGGCGCGACCGCATCCGCACCTTGCGCCAGCCGGGCGGCCTCTCGGGCTTCACCCGCCGCAGCGAGAGCCCCTACGATCCCTTCGGCGCCGCCCATTCCTCGACCTCGATTTCCGCCGGGCTGGGCATGGCGGTGGGGCGCGATCTGGCCGGCCGCAAGAACAATGTCGTGGCCGTGATCGGCGATGGCGCGATGTCGGCCGGCATGGCGTACGAGGCCATGAACAATGCCGGCGCGCTCGGCTCGCGTCTGGTGGTTATTCTCAACGACAACGATATGTCGATCGCGCCGCCGGTTGGCGCGATGTCGGCCTATCTGGCGCGGCTGGTTTCGGGCCGCACCTACCGGTCCATCCGCGAGATCGCCAAGCATCTGGCCGAGCGCCTGCCGCGCTTCTTCCACGACAAGGCCAAGCGCACCGAGGAATATGCCCGGGGCTTCTGGACTGGCGGCACGCTGTTTGAGGAACTTGGCTTCTATTATGTCGGCCCGATCGACGGTCATAACCTCGATCACCTGCTCCCCGTGCTGCGCAATGTCCGCGATGCCGGCGAGGGCCCGATCCTGGTCCATGTCGTGACGCAGAAGGGCAAGGGCTATGCCCCGGCCGAAGCGAGCGCCGACAAGTATCATGGCGTAGTCAAGTTCGACCCCGTCACCGGCCTGCAGGCCAAGGCCCCGGCCAATGCGCCGAGCTATACCGGCGTCTTCGCCAATGCCTTGGTGAAGGCCGCCCGCCAGGACGAGAAGATCGTGGCCGTGACGGCCGCGATGCCGTCCGGCACCGGGCTCGATGCGTTCGGCAAGGAGTTCCCCGGCCGCACCTTCGATGTCGGCATCGCCGAGCAGCACGCGGTGACCTTTGCAGCCGGCCTCGCCACCGAAGGCTACAAGCCCTTCTGCGCGATCTACTCGACCTTCCTGCAGCGGGCCTATGACCAGGTCGTGCATGATGTCGCGATCCAGAAGCTGCCGGTGCGCTTCGCGCTGGATCGCGCCGGTCTTGTCGGTGCCGATGGCGCGACCCATGCGGGAGCCTTCGACATCGCCTTCCTCGGCTGCCTGCCGGAGATGGTCATCATGGCCGCGGCCGATGAGGCGGAGCTGACCCATATGGTCGCGACAGCGGCAGCCTATGATGAGGGGCCGATCGCCTTCCGTTATCCGCGTGGCGAAGGTGTCGGCGTCGAGATCCCGCAATTCGGCGTGCCGCTCGAAATCGGTCGCGGACGGGTGATGCGGGAGGGCACGCGCGTGGCGCTGCTTTCGCTCGGCACCCGCCTGGCCGAGTGCCTTGCCGCGGCCGATCAGCTGGACAAGCGCGGCCTCTCCACCACCGTCGCCGATGCCCGCTTCGCCAAGCCGCTCGACGAGGCGCTGATCCTGCGGCTGGCCCGCGAACATGAAATCCTCGTTACGGTCGAGGAGGGCTCGGTCGGCGGTTTCGGCAGCTTCGTCCTGCATCTGCTGGCGGCGAGGGGGCTGCTCGATGGCGGCCTCAAGATCCGCAGCCTGACCTTGCCCGACAGCTTCCAGGAGCATGACAAGCCCGAGGCGATGTATGCCCTGGCCGGGCTCGATGCCGCCGGCATCGTCCGCACGGTAGAACAGGCGCTCGGCGTGCCCAGCGCCGCCAGGCGCGCCTAAACGACCGGGCTACGGTGAAGCTACGGGCCGATCAGCTGCTGGTCGAGCGCGGCTTGTTCGAGAGCCGCGCCCGCGCCCAGGCCGCCATTGCTGCCGGTCTGGTCACGGCCGATGGCGCTGTCGTGCGCAAGGCCTCGGACATGCTGCTGCGAAAGGCGGTGATCGCAGCCGAGGCGCCACACCCTTATGTCTCGCGCGGCGGGCTGAAGCTGGTCGCGGCGCTCGACGCGTTCGGCTTCGACCCGGCCGGCGCCGATTGTCTCGATATCGGCGCGTCAACCGGTGGCTTCACCGATGTGCTGCTGAAGCGCGGCGCCCGTCATGTCGTCGCGGTCGATGTCGGGCGTGAACAATTGCATGCCTCGCTGCGCGGCCACCCCCGCGTTACCAGCCTCGAAGGCCAGGATATCCGCACGCTGGCATTAGCTGAGACGCAAGCCGTCCCCTCGCTTGCCGTGATCGATGTCAGCTTCATCTCGCTCAAGCTCGTGCTGCCGACAATCGCGGCTCTGCTGGGTCCCGAGGCCAGGCTGGTCGCTTTGGTCAAGCCGCAATTCGAGGCGGGGCGGGCCGCGCTCAAAAAAGGCGTGGTGCGCGATACTGAAACCCATGAGCGGGTCTGCGCCGAGATCGTGGCGGCGCTGGAGGAGCTGCGCTTCACCATCGTCGGGCTTATCCCGTCGCCCATCGAAGGCGGTGACGGCAATCGCGAATTTCTGGTGGGCGCGGTGCGGTCCGCCTGATCAGGCGAACATCGCGTCGATATCGTCCTGCAGCCCAGCGCCGTCGAACATATCCGGGTCGAGCGTGCCGTTGGCGTTGATGAACTGCGTGGCCTGCGAGATCAGCGCGCGCAGCCGGCCGCCGGCGAGGCTGGCGCTGAGCGAAAGCTCATCCTCATCACGTGTGGCACGCAAAGTCGCTGTCGCGTCGGCAATCAGCGCGTTCATGGTGTCGCAGAGGGCGTCGAAGGCGTCCCGGCGCGCCGGCTGCAAATGCTCATAGCCGGCAATCGCGGACGCGCGGCAGCGCAGCTGCGACTTCTCGAAATGATCGATATAGCCGATCACCTCCCAGGACTGCAGATCCGCCAGGATGCTGGGATCCATCGGCGCCATCTCGATAAGCATCAGCGCTTCGCCGAAGCGATTGAGATAGTCCGTGGAAAGCTGCGGCTGCACCAACCCTGCCTGCGCTTCGACAGGAGACGGGGAGGGCGCTCGCATGGCGGATATGGTCATTCTGAGCCCCGGGAACGCGGGCCACCATGCCCGCTAAACACGAAGAAAGTGTTGCTGAACGCAGCGCGCCAAAGCAGAACAGGCGGATGTGCGGCCGCTATGCCATCACCCTACCCCCTGACGCGATGCAGCAGCTCTTCGCCTATGGCGAGCGGCCGAATTTTCCGCCGCGCTACAACATTGCGCCGACGCAGCCTGTGCCGGTGGTGCGCGCTCATGATGGCGCACGGCAGTTCATGCTGATGCGCTGGGGTTTCATCCCCGGCTGGGTCAAGGACCTCAAGAGCTTCCCGCTGATCATCAACATCCGCGGCGAGAGCGCGTCCGAGAAACCGTCTTTCCGCGCGGCCTTGACCCGCCGACGCTGCCTGATGCCCGTCGATGGCTTCTATGAATGGCATCGGCTCGGCGAGGGGCGCCACGGCGAAAGCCGGACCTACCTGTTTCGCCGGCCCGATCGCGGCCTCTTCGCCTTCGCCGCGCTCTGGGAGACCTGGCATTCGCAGGATGGCTCCGAGATCGACACGGTGGCGCTGGTCAATGGCCCGGCCAATGGGCTGATGGCGGCAATCCATGATCGCTGCCCGGTGATCATCGAACCGCGGGATTTCGACCGCTGGCTCGATCCTGCTTCGGGTGCCGACACGGTCCAGCCGCTCCTGCGGCCGCCGCCGGACGATCTCCTGGAGATGGTGCGGATCAGCGCGGCGGTGAACAAGGTCGCCAATGATAACCCGGCGGTGCAGGAGCCGTTCGCGGGCATCGAGCCGGCGCGGGTGCAAAAGCGCACCAGGCCCGCGCCGCCGCCAGACGAGCAGGGCAGCCTGTTCTGATCCGTCGCTTGCGCCCTCAGGGCGCCAGCATCGCGCCGGGGTTGAGGATGCCCTGGGGATCGAGCGTCTGCTTCAAGGTCCGCATCAGGGCGAGCTCGACCGGGTCCTTGACCCCCGGCAGCAGATCGCGCTTCAGCCGGCCAATGCCGTGCTCGGCCGAGATCGAGCCGTTCATCTCGGTGACGATGGCGTGCACGGCGCTGTTCAGCTCCGACCAGCGCGCCAGGAAGGCCGCCTTGTCGCCACCCACCGGCTGGCTGACGTTGAAGTGGACATTGCCATCGCCGACATGGCCGAAGGGCAGGGGCCGGCAGCCCGGGATCAGCTCTTCGCAGACGGCGCTGGCGCGGCGGATAAAGGCGGCCGTGGCATGCAGCGGCACGGAGACATCGTGCTTGATCGAGCCGCCCTCGAACCGCTGCACCTCCGACAAATGCTCGCGCAGGGCCCAGAAGGCGGCGCGCTGGTCGAGCGAGGCGGCAAGGGCGGCGTCCGTCACCAGCCCCTTCTCCATCGCTTCGCCCAGGAAGGTCTCGACCGCCTCGTCCAGTCCGGTGGCCGATTGCGAGGACACCTCCATCAGCACGTACCAGGGCGAGCGTTCGGAGAGCGGATCGCGGGTGCCCGGTGCGTGGCGCAGCACGAACTCCAGGCAGAGTTCGAGACATCAGCTCGAAGGTTGTGAGCGCGCCACCGGCGCCGGCCTTGGCAGCATTGAGCAGCGCCAGCGCTTCCTCCGGCCCGGGCACCGCCAGGAAGGCGGTGGCCCGCGCGGCCGGCAGCGGGAAGAGCTTCAGGACGGCGGCGGTGATGATGCCGAGCGTGCCTTCCGCGCCGATGAAGAGGTTCTTGAGGTCGTAGCCGGTATTGTCCTTGCGCAGCTGCCGCAGCCCGTTCCAGATCCGGCCATCGGCCAGCACCACTTCGAGCCCCATGCACAGCTCGCGGGCATTGCCATAGGCCAGCACGGCGGTGCCGCCGGCATTGGTCGAGAGATTGCCGCCGACGGTGCAGGAGCCTTCCGAGGCGAGCGAGAGCGGGAACAGCCGCCCGGCCTTCTCGGCTGCCTCCTGCGCGCGCTGCAGGGTCACCCCGGCCTCGACGATCATCGTGTCGCCTTCGGGATCGACCGTGCGGATCGCATCGAGCCGCTGCAGCGACAGGATGATCTCGCGGCCGTCCGCGATCGGGATCTGCCCGCCGACAAGCCCGGTATTGCCGCCCTGCGGCACCAGCGCGGTGCCGGTCTCGAGCTGCAAGCTTCACCAGCGCCGCGACCTCGGCCGTCGAGCCCGGCCGCACCACGGCCTGCGCCTTGCCCCGGAACAGGTCGCGCCATTCCTTGAGGTAGGGCACCATCGCATCGGCATCGGTGATGATGTTGCGGGCGCCGGTGACGGCGGCCATCTGCTCGAGAATCGCGGTGCTCAAAGCGGGGCTCCTCAGCGCTTGCCGGGCCGGCGGAACAGGCCGACCAGTTCGACATGGGCGGAATAGCGGAATTGGTCGACAGGCGTGACGCTCGTCAGCGCATAGCCGCCCTCGATCAGGATCGCGGCATCGCGGGCGAAGCTGGCGGCATCGCAGGAGACATAGGCGATGGTCGCGACTTTCGAGGTGGCGAGCCGGCGCACCTGCGCCTCGGCACCGGCACGGGGCGGATCGAGCACCACGGCGTCAAAGCCGTTGAGCTCATGCTCCAGCAGCGGCCGGCGGAACAGGTCGCGGACTTCGCTGGCGATCGGCTTCAGGCCCTGGGTCTGGCCGCTGCCGCGCGTCAGCGCCAGCACCGCCGCCTTGTCGCTCTCGACAGCCATCACCTGCGCCCGCTCGGCCAGCCGGAAGGCAATCGGCCCGCAGCCTGCAAACAGATCCGCGACGCGCTTCACCTTGGGCAGCTCCGCGAGCACCAGCGCGCAGATCGCCTCCTCGCCGGCCTGCGTCGCCTGCAGGAAGCCGCCCGGTGCGGGCGCGACATAGGCCTTGCCCATCCGCTGCATCGGCGGGCGGCGCTCGACCACGATCTCGCCATGCATCGATAGCCGGGCCAGATCGAGCCGCTCGGCCGCTTCGGTCAGGGATAGCCGCAGCTTGTCGCCGGCCGGGCCATGGCCGCGAATATCGACGTCGAGCCCCGCCTCGGAGGCGGTGATCTGGATATCCAGCGGCTTGTTGGAGCCGCCCAGCCGGTTCGCCACCAGCTGCGCCACGGCGGGCGCCCGCGCCAGCCCCGGCGCCAGCACCGGGCAGGCCTCGACCGCGACGAGATCATGGCGTGCGCGCCGCCATGAAGCCGACCATCATGCCGATGCCCTCGCGCCTGGCATGGAAGGTGACGCGCCTGCGGCCCGCGCCATGCGCATCCACGACCTCGGCAACATCGGCGGCGATGCCGGCGCGCTCCAGCGCCACCACCACCTGGTTGCGCTTCCAGGCACGGTAGAGGCCGGGCTCCATATGCTGCGCCGCGCAGCCGCCGCAACGCGTGAACAGCGGGCAGATGGCCGCGATACGGCTGTCGCTGGCGGTCAGGATCTCGACCAGCTGGCCGCGCTCGCCATCCCGCACCGTGCGCACGGTTTCGCCCGGCAGCGTGTAGGGCACGAAGACCTGGCCATCGGCGCTGTCGCAGATGCCATCGCCGCGCTGGCCGAGCCTGCCGATCGTCAGCGTCTCGTTCATCGCCAGCAGCCTCTCCGGCGCCTGCGTCTGTGCGGACCTGCTCATGATGCTCCGATGGGTGATTTGTCCTGCCGTTTCGCCTATCAGGTTGAGGGCCAACAGGGAAATGCGACATGACCATCCGCAACGGCGTCATCGCCGCGATCGGCAACACGCCGCTGATCAAGCTGAAAGCCGCATCGGCCGCCACGGGCTGCACCATCCTCGGCAAGGCCGAGTTCATGAACCCCGGCCAGTCGGTGAAGGATCGCGCGGCGCTGGCCATCATCCGCGATGCGGAGAAGCGTGGCGTGCTCAAGCCGGGCGGCGTCATCGTCGAGGGCACGGCGGGCAATACCGGCATCGGCATCGCGCTCGTCGGCAATGCGCTGGGCTATCGCTCGGTGATCGTCATCCCCGAGACGCAGAGCCAGGAAAAGAAGGACATGCTGCGGCTGGCCGGCGCGACGCTGCTGGAAGTGCCGGCGGTCGGCCTACGCCAATCCCGGCAATTACGTGAAGGTCTCCGGCCGGCTCGCCGAAGAACTCGCCAAGACCGAGCCCAATGGCGCGATCTGGGCCAACCAGTTCGACAACACCGCCAACCGGCAGGGCCATATCGAAACGACCGGCCCGGAGATCTGGGAGCAGACCGAGGGCAAGGTCGATGGCTTCATCTGCGCCGTCGGCACGGGCGGCACCCTGGCTGGAACCGCGATCGCGCTGAAGGGCTTCAACCCGCGGATCAGGATCGGCCTCGCCGACCCGATGGGCGCGGCGCTGCATAGCTGGTTCACCACCGGCGAGCTCAAATCGCAGGGCTCCTCGATCACCGAAGGCATTGGCCAGGGCCGCATCACCCGCAATATCGAGGGCGCGCCGATCGATGTTTCCTTCCAGATCCCGGACGAGGAGGCGCTGCCGATCGTCTTCGACCTGCTGGAGCATGAGGGGCTGTGCCTCGGCGGCTCGTCCGGCATCAACGTCGCCGGCGCCATCCGGCTGGCACGGGAACTCGGCCCCGGCCACACCATCGTGACCATCCTCTGCGACTACGGCACGCGCTATCAGTCGAAGCTGTTCAACCCGGCTTTCCTGCGCAGCAAGAACCTGCCGGTTCCGACCTGGCTCGAGCGGGATCCCGGAGAGGTGAAGCAGGCGCTGGCGCGAATCATGGGCTAGACGCCGCCGTCGCGCGTCAAAGGCAAGCAACCCGGCGCGTCGCAGGCGACGCCACCGGGTTGTCGCCGCTCAGGCGGTTTACTGGATGGCCTTGACGCTCGACATGATCGAGTTCGATCGCCTTGCCATGCTTGGTGCGCTCGGAATCCGAGCCCCAGAGCGTCAGCATGATCATGCGGCCCTTGCCGGCCGACATCATGATGAACTCAACCGTCGTCGGGCCGTTGCTGTCGCTGGTCTCGAACTGGAAGATCGTCGCGGGGATGCCGTTGATCGGCGCGTCGACCTTGTTCGGCTTGACCTGCTTGATGCTGTTTTCCTTCATCCACTTGTCGTTGTTCTCCATCATCGCATCGACGTTGCGTGCATTGGCGAACTCGACGGAGAAGAACACGTCCTTGCCGGGCGACTGGGCGGAAAAGCCGTAGGCGATCTCCTCGGTGTCCCAGTTGTCGGGGATTGAGAGCGTAATCGCCGGGTTCTTGGTAGGAACGGCGAGATTGCGGGCATCGGCAGATGTGGCGAACGCACCCAGCAGGGCGAAGGCGAGGAGAAGCTTTTTCATGAGGGGATCCATCGGCTCCCATGCGGCATGCACAAGAGTGAAGCCGCCATCAGCCTTTTTGTATTTTGAATCAAGCGTCTGCGAATAATTCAGTTAAGGCCTGGCTGATTTTCCGATCGTTCGGCCAAGTCTTCGGCAGTCGCTTGCGCCCTAATCGCCTCCGCAGCAGCGCGTATACCGTTCAGGCAGTCGGCCAGCTCGCCCCATTGGTGTGGGTCATCACTGAATAGAGCGAGGTGGTGCCGCAGATGAACAGCCGGTTTCGCTTGGGCCCGCCCCAGCACAGATTCGCGACCGGCTCCGGCATCTCGATGCTTGCCGATCAGCGTACCGTCGCCGATGATAGATCTGCGACGCCAGTCGACCGGCGCTGGTCCAGATCCGGCCGGTCTCGTCGAGCCGGAAGCCGTCGAACAGCCCGGCCGTGCAGGTGGCGAAGACATCGGAGGTGCCGAGCGCCGGTGCCGTCGCCGGAGACCTTGCAAGCCCGGATATGGCGCGGCCCGTTTTCGGGGTCATGGCTGGCGCCGGTATCGGCGATATAGAGAATGCGCTCGTCGCAGCGAGAAGGCGAGGCCGTTGGGCTTGACGAAATCATCCGCCACCACGCTCAGCGCGCCGCTATGGCGGGTCGATGCGATAGACCATGGCAGCGGCCGATCTCCGCTTCGGCCTTGTCGCCCTCGTAATCGCTGAGGATGCCGTAATCGGGGTCGGTGAACCAGATCGAGCCGTCCGACTTGACCACGACATCGTTGGGCGAGTTCAGCCGCTTGCCCTGGTAATGGCTCGCCAGAACGGTGATCGAGCCGTCATGCTCGGTGCGGGTCACCTGCCGCCCGCCATGCTCGCAGGTGACGAGCCGCCCTTCGCGGTCGACCGTGTTGCCGTTGGCTGTTGCGCGCCGGCTGGCGAAACACGCCGACCTGTCCGGTCGAGGCATCGTAGCGCAGCATCCGGTTGTTCGGGATGTCCGACCAGACCAGTGTGTTGTGAGCGGCAAACCAGGCCGGGCCCTCCGACCAGCGGGCGCCCGTCCAAAGCCGTTCGATCCGCGCCGAACCGGGCACGATCCGGTGAAAGCGCGGATCGAGCACCGCAACGCTGGTCCCGTCGAGAACACCAAACATCGTCAACTCCTCATGACCGCCTGCAAGCCCGTTACAGCGCCAGCCCCTCATCCCAATAAGGTGTCGCGCCGTAGAGATCGCCGAGATAATCGACGAAGGCGCGGACTTTCTGTTCCATGTGCCGGCGGCTGGGGTAGACCGCGTAGACCGCAACCCGCTTGCCCACGGAATACTCCGGCAGCACCCGTTGCAGCGCGCCCGATTTCAGCTCGGGGCCGACATCCCAGGTCGAGCGCAGGGCGATGCCGACGCCCGCCAGCAGCGCCTCGCGCACCACTTCGCTGGAATTGGTCCGCAACGGTCCGTTGACCCGCACCATCACCGGCCCATCAGGCCCGTCCAGCCGCCAGTGGTCGGCGTTATGGGCGATCAGCCGGTGCCGCGAGAGCTCTTCGATGGTGTCCGGGGTGCCGGCCTTCTCCAGATAATCGGGCGCGGCACAGAGCACGCGGTGGTTCGGCGCCAGCCGCTTCGCCACCAGGCTGAATCCTGGAGGTCGGCGATGCGGACGGCGAGGTCGAAGCCTTCGCCGACAATATCGACGAACGCGTCGGTGAGGACGAGATCGACCGTCACCAGCGGGTTGGCGTCGAGAAAGGGCTTGAGATGCGGCGCGACATGCAGCCGCCCGAACGAGGTCGGAGCCGATACGCGCAAGGTGCCCCGCGCCTGGCCGACGCCGCTGGCGACCCAGGCCTCTGCATCCTCGATCGAGGCCAGGATCGAGACCACCCGCTCATAGAAGCCCTGGCCGGCCTCGGTCAGCGCCAGTTGCCGCGTCGTCCGCTGCAGCAGCCGCACGCCCAGCCGCTCCTCCAGCCGCCGGATGCGCTTGGAAATGACGGCCGGCGACAGGCTGAGATGGCGCCCGGCGGCCGACATGCTGCGGGCCGTGACCACATGCGCGAAGACATCGAGGTCACCGAACCGGTCCATCTCGCCGCCACCTTTTCCAAATCGGAAACAATCATGCACGTTGGTCGCAATGCGCGCCAGTTGGAATTGGTCTAGTATCGGCACCCTTACTCGCGTCAGCCCTCATCCTGAGGAGCCGCGAAGCGGCGTCTAGACGGATGTTCCGGCGTGCTCTGGACCATCCCTCAAGACGCGGGCTTTGCTCGCTCCTCAGATGAGGGCTGGGCGGTCAGAGCCGCAGGAGCTTCAGATGTCAGCCATCGCCTTCCCGATGCCCGACGCCTGCGATCATCGCCCGCCGCGACGAGATCATCGCCGGTCTGGCGCAGCTCGTCGCGCCGGAAGCGCTGATCACGACAGCCGATGAGCGCCGACCCTATGAGACCGATGCCCTGACCGCCTATCGCCGCCTGCCGCTGGCGGTGGTGCTGCCCTCGACGACGCAGGAGGTCGCCGCCGTGCTGGCCTTCTGCCAGCGAGCAGGGCGTGCCGGTGGTGCCGCGCGGGGCCGGCACCTCGCTGGCCGGCGGCGCGATTCCCGCAGGAGGACGCCGTGGTCATCGGCGTCTCCAAGATGAACCGCATTCTCGAGATCGACTATGCCGACCGCATCGCCAGGGTGCAGGCCGGCGTCACCAATCTCGCCGTCACCGGGCGCTGTGATCGGCCGAGGGCTTCTTCTACGCGCCTGACCCGTCCTCGCAGCTCGCCTGCACGATCGGCGGCAATATCGGCATGAATTCGGGCGGCGCCCATTGCCTGAAATACGGCGTCACCACCAACAATGTGCTGGGCGTCACGCTGGTGATGCTCGACGGCATCGATCGTGCGAGATCGGCGGCGAGCCATCTCGATGCCGGCGGCCTCGATCTGCTCGGGCCTGATCGTCGGCTCGGAAGGGCAGCTCGGCATCGTCACCGAGGCGACGGTGCGCATCCTGCGCGCGGCCGGAGGGCGCGCGCCCGGTCCTGTTCGGCTTCCCGACCAGCGAGCAGGCCGGCGCATGCGGTCGCCGCCATCATCGGCGCCGGCATCATCCCGGTCGCGATGGAGTTCATGGACAAGCCGGCGATCGAGATCTGCGAGGCCTTCGCCAAGGCCGGCTATCCGCATGGATGTCGAGGCGCTGCTGATCATCGAGGTCGAGGGCTCCGACGCCGAGATGGACGCGCAGCTTGCGCGCATCGTCGCCATCGCCCGCGAGCATGGCGTGCAAGACGGTGAAGGAGAGCAAGTCGGCCATGGAGGCGGCCGCCGATCTGGAAGGGCCGCAAATCCGCCTTCGGCGCCACCGGGCCGCATCGCCGACTATATCTGCATGGACGGCACCATCCCGACCGGCCAGCTGCCCCATGTGCTGCGGCGCATGGACGAGATCGTCAAGGGCTATGGCCTGCGCGTCGCCAATGTCTTCCACGCCGGCGACGGCAATCTCCATCCGCTGATCCTCTACAACTGCAACGATCCGGTCGAGGCGCAGAAGGCCGAGGATGCCGGCATGGACATCCTCAAGCTCTGCGTCGAGGTCGGCGGCTGCCTCACCGGCGAACACGGCGTCGGCATCGAGAAGCGCGACCTGATGACGGTGCAGTTCAACCCGGCCGATCTGCAGCAGCAGATGCGGGTCAGGGCGGTGTTCGACGGCCAATGGCTGATGAACCCCGCAAAAGTATTCCCGCTGGAAGGACGAGTTGCGGCGTGATCACGAACCCCGTCATTCCGGGGCAGCCCGCAGGGCTGAGCCCGGAACCCATGACCACGTCACATTCCGGTTTGCCTGGCGCGCGAGAGTTGTCTGCGCCGGGGATCGTCGTGTTCATGGGTTCCGGGCTCTCCGCTGCGCGAAGCCCCGGAATGACGGGGGAGCGAGCTTTGTCGTTCCATGTGTATCTGTTGGCGAGCCGCCGCGACGGCACCCTCTATCTGGGCATGACCCGAGATCTCTCGCGCCGCGTCTACCAGCACAAAACCAAGGCCCTGCCGGGTTTCTCGCGGACATACGGCGTCGATCGGCTGGTCTGGTACGAGGCGCACGATACGGCCATGTCTGCCATCGAGCGGGAGAAGGACATCAAGAAGTGGCGGCGCGACTGGAAACTGCGGCTTATCGAGGAGCACAATCCCGATTGGATCGACCTCTACCCGCTGCTGGCCCGATGATCCTCCCCCGTCATTCCGGGGCAGCCCGCAGGGCTGAGCCCGGAACCCATGACCACGACCAATCCCGGTTTGCCTGCCGCGCGACATTGGCCTGCGCTGGCGCAAACCAATGGCCATTCCCAGCATCAGTTCTCAGCCGACGCGTTCATGGGTTCCGGGCTCCTGGCTGCGCCAAGCCCCGGAATGACGGAGCTTTTGCGTGACGATTCATACTCCTACCACTGAGGCGCAGGCCTGTGCCGTCGTAAAATCGGTGATCGGTGGCGCTGTGCCGCTGGCGATCCGTGGCGGCGGTACGCGCTCCGGCCTCGGTCGGCCGACGCAGACGCAGGCGACCCTGTCCAGCGCCGGGCTGACCGGCATCACCCTTTACGAGCCGGCGGAGATGGTGATCGCCGCCCGCGCCGGCACGCCGCTGGCGCAGGTGCAAAAGACCCTCGCGGATCGCGGCCAGATGCTGCCTTTTGAGCCGATGGATCATCGCGCCCTGTTTGGCAGCACCGGCGAGCCGACGATCGGCGCGGTCGCCGCCGGGAATATGTCCGGCCCACGCCGCATCAATGCCGGGGCCGCGCGCGATTCGCCTGATCGGCATCCGCCTGATCAATGGCAAGGGCGAGGCCATCAAATCCGGCGGCCGGGTGATGAAGAACGTCACCGGCCTCGATTTGGTGAAGCTCGTCTCCGGCAGCCATGGCACGCTCGGCTTCCTGACCGAGGTCATCTTCCGCGTCCTGCCGGTTCCGGAGCGCGTGGTGACGCTGAGCTGGCGCGGTCTGGCCGACCCCGACGCGGTGATCCTGCTGTCGCGCGCGCTCGGCTCGCCCTTCGAACCCTTCGCGGCGGCGCATCTGCCGGCCGGGATTGCGGGCGAGGATGCGCAAACCCTGCTCCGGCTGGAGAATTTCTCTGTCTCCATCGATTACCGCATGGCCGAGCTGAAGACGCTGCTCGCCGCCTATGGCGAGCCGGAGCTGGTCGAGGGCGCGGCGTCCGAAGCGCTGTGGCGCGACATTCGCGACGCCACGACCTTTTCCGGCACGCAGGAAGCGGTCTGGCGGCTCTCCCTGGCGCCAAGCAAAGGCCCCAGGGCCACAGCGGCCATCGTGGCTGCGATCCCGCAGGCGCGCTTCTTCTACGATTGGGGCGGCGGCCTGGTCTGGCTGGGCGTGCCGGCCGAGCAGGATGCCGGAGCGGCGGCGATCCGCCGCGCAATGGCTCCGCTGGGCGGTCATGCCACGCTGGTGCGCGCCCCAGACGCCATCCGCGCCACCGTTCCCGTCTTCGAGCCGCTGCCCGCGCCGCTGCTGCGGGTGACGAGCGGCATCAAGACCAGCTTCGACCCTGCCGGCCTGTTCGAGCCCGGCCGGATGTATGCGGGGGTGTGAGCCCTCTGGTCATGGCCGGGTTTCGCCCGGCCATCGACGCCCAGTTTTCAGCCGCGTCACCAGGACGTGGATGCCCGGCAGCGTCCGGGCGTGACGGTGAGTGAAACGGACTTTCGACGATGCAGACACACTTCACGCCCGATCATCTCGCCTCCGATCCGCGCCTTCCCGCGTCGGAAAAGATCCTGCGCACCTGCGTGCATTGCGGCTTCTGCACCGCCACATGCCCGACCTATCTGCTGCTCGGCGACGAGCTGGATTCGCCGCGCGGCCGCATCTACCTGATCAAGGACATGCTGGAGAACGGCAAGCCGGCCACCAAGGAGGTGGTGAAGCACATCGACCGCTGCCTCTCCTGCCTTTCCTGCATGTCGACCTGTCCCTCCGGCGTCCACTACATGCACCTCGTCGACCATGCCCGCGCCCATATCGAGGAAACCTATGAGCGCTCCTGGCACGACAAGGCGCTGCGCCGTGTGCTGGCTCTCATCCTGCCCTATCCCGGCCGGTTCCGCACGGCGATGCTGGCGGCACGGCTGGCAAAGCCTTTCGCCCCGGTCTTCGGAGCGCTGCCGCTGGTTGGCGCGCGGCTGAAGGCGATGCTGCAGCTCGCGCCGGCCGCGATCCCCAGCCGCTCGCCGATGGAAGGGCCACAGCAGTTTTCGCCCGAGGCGCCGGCCTCGCGGCGGGTGGCGATCCTGTCGGGCTGCGCCCAGCCGGTGCTCGACCCCGGCATCAACGAGGCGACGATCCGCCTGCTGACCCGCCATGGTGTCGAGGTGGTGCTGCCCAAGGGCGAGGGCTGCTGCGGCGCGCTCGTCCATCATATGGGGCAGGAGCATGATGCGCAGGGCTTCGCCAAGGCCAACATCGCCGCCTGGATGGCGGAGGTTGAGGGCAGGGGGCTGGATGCCATCCTGATCACCGCCAGTGGCTGCGGCACCACCATCAAGGATTACGGCTTCATGTTCCGCAATGACCCTGAATAGGCCGAGCGGGCGGCGCGGGTGTCAGCGCTGGCCAAGGACGTCACGGAGTTTCTGGAGACGCTGGACCTCGAGCCCCGGCGCGATGTCGCAATGCCGATCGCCTATCATTCCGCCTGCTCGATGCAGCACGGCCAGCAGCTCAAGGACGGCCCGAAGCGGCTGTTGTCCGGCGTCGGTTTCAAGGTCAAGGAAGTCCCCGAAGGCCATATCTGCTGCGGCTCGGCCGGGGTCTACAACATCCTGCAGCCGGAGATCGCGGGGCAATTGCGGGCGCGCAAGGTCGGCAACATCGAGAAGACCCGGCCGGTGCTGGTCGCAACCGGCAATATCGGCTGCATCACCCAGATCGCCAAGGGTTTTGCCGATAAGGGCGCGACGACGCCGGTGGTTCACACGGCGGAATTGCTGGATTGGGCGACCGGTGGCCCGCTGCCGGAAAAGCTGGCCCGGGCGGGGTTTGTCGATGCGCCCTTGCGCGAGACGCGGCTGGTTGCGGCGGAGTAGGGCGCTACTCCCCTCCCCCGCTTGCGGTGGGGAGGGCTGGGGTGGGGGGGCAGCGCCGCTTGGCTCTAACGACCAAGGACGGAGCGCCAGCTTTGCCGCCCCCCATCCCTAATCCTTCCCCACCGCAAGCGGGGGGAAGGGGATGAGGGCGGAGGCGCGGCTTTGTCGGTCGCAAAAGCTTGCTCCTCACGCCGCCGCAAGCTACCGAACGGCAAAGCCCGCCTCCTGCAGAAAACGAACGCCATGTCCGCCGACAAGCCCGCCCCCTCCAAGCTGAAGGCCCGCCAGCCGCGCGGCTTCGTCGATCGTGGCCCGGCCGATGTCGCCGCCACCGAGCGCATGCTGGGCGTGATCCGTGAGAGCTTTGCGCACTATGGCTTCGATCCGGTGGAGACGCCTTTCGTCGAGTATACCGACGCGCTCGGTAAGTTTCTGCCCGATCAGGACCGGCCCAATGAGGGCGTCTTTTCGTTTCAGGACGATGACGAACAATGGCTGTCGCTGCGCTATGATCTGACGGCGCCGCTCGCCCGTTATGTCGCCGAGAATTTCGACGCGCTGCCAAAGCCTTATCGCAGCTACCGCGCCGGCTATGTCTTCCGCAACGAGAAGCCCGGTCCGGGTCGGTTCCGGCAGTTCATGCAGTTCGATGCCGATATCGTCGGCGCCGGCTCAGTTGCCGCCGATGCCGAGATCTGCATGCTCGCCGCCGACACCATGGAGAAGCTCGGCATCAAGCGCGGCGACTATGTGGTGAAGGTCAATAACCGCAAGATCCTCGACGGGGTTCTCGAAACCGTCCAGCTCGGCGGCGACGACAATGCCGGGCGCAGGCTGACCGTGCTTCGCGCCATCGACAAGCTGGACAAGGTCGGCCCGCGCGGCGTTCAGGATCTGCTGGGCGCCGGGCGCATGGATGAAAGCGGCGACTTCACCAAGGGCGCTGGCCTCGATGCGCCCGCTATTTCCGCGCTGCTGAAGTATCTGGAACTGGCCAGCGCGCCTTTCGTCGAGGCGAATGAGGCGCTCGAAAAGCATCTGGAGAATTCGACCGTCGGGCAGGAGGGACTGGCCGAGCTGGCCCTGATCTCGAATTTGGTGGTGGCTGCCGGCTATGGGCCCGACCGCATTCGCATCGACCCCTCTGTCGTGCGCGGCCTCGAATACTATACCGGCCCGGTCTATGAGGTCGAACTGACCTTCCCGGTCACCAATGATGACGGTCAGGTCGTGCGCTTCGGCTCTGTCGCAGGTGGCGGGCGCTATGATGGGCTGGTCGGGCGCTTCCGGCCCGAGCCGGTCCCGGCGACCGGCTTCTCGATCGGCGTATCCAGGCTTTATTCGGCGCTGAAGGCGGTGAAATCGCCCATCGTCGACAGCCGGAACGAGCTCCCGCTCGTCGTCGTCACGGCGATGGACAACAAATCGCCGGAGTTCATGCCGGGCTACCAGGCCATGGTCTCGGCCTTGCGCCAGGCCAGCGACGACAACGCCAGGCCGCTCTGCCGCGCCGATCTCTATCTCGGCTCCTCCGGCTTCAATGCCCAGATGAAGTATGCCGATCGCCGCGGTGCGATCTGCGCCGTCATCCAGGGCTCGTCGGAGCGGGATGCCGGAACGGTCGTGATCAAGGATCTGATCCTCGGCGCCGAACTCGCGGCCGCCTCCCGCGATGTGAAGGACTCCGCCGAACACAAGGCCAAGCAGGCAGAAGCGCAGTTCGCCGTGCCGCTGGCCAAGCTCGTCGAAGCGGTCAAGGACGTGCTGGCGCGGCATTCGTAGCGCGCGAGGAACCCCTCTCCTGTAAGGAGAGGGGCAGGGGTGAGGTGTCGGCCCCTGGACCAGCGAGGCGCCCATCTGTCAGGCAGGCAGCGGTGAGGTCTCCGCTCAAACGTCAAACGGCCGACCCCTCACCCTGCCCTCTCCCTACGGGAGAGGGTTCCCCGCGCCTTCCTCGTCCTGAGATGCTCGGGTCAAGCCCGAGCGCACCCCGCTCTGAATTCCCGTTCACCCAATTCCTGCAAAACCCTCGAAAACTGAAGCGGTCGCTGCTAGGACACCCCCGCAACAGGATGAAACAGCCGTGCCCGCTACCGCCGCCAGCATCGAGACCGTGATCGCGCTGTTTGCGCGCGAAGGCTATGGCCGGGCCGAACCGGCAATCCTGCAGCCGGCCGATGTCTTCCTGGATCTCTCGGGCGAGGATATTCGCCGCCGCATCTTCATGACGCAGGATGCCGAGGGCCGCGATTGGTGCCTGCGGCCGGAATACACCATCCCCGTCGCGCTCGATCATCTCTCCGCCGGTAGCGATGAACCCGCCTCCTATTGCTATGCCGGTCCGGTTTTCCGGATGCGGGCGCAGGAGCCGGGCGAGTTCGCTCAGGCCGGCATCGAATCCTTCGGCCGCAGCGACTTTGCCGCGACCGATGCCGAGATCATGGCACTGACGCTGGAAGCCGCCGCTGCGCTGGGCCTGTCCGCTCCCAAGATCCAGATGGGCGATGTCGCCTTGCTCGAGGCGCTGCTCGAGGGGCTGTCCGTCCCGCCGGCGGCCCGTCGCCGGCTGATGCGCGCCGTCGTGCAGGGCAAGGGCGCGGACGCCGTCTCGGCGCTCGACGCCCCGCACGCGCAGAGCGAGGCGGCTCATGCCGGGCTGCTCAAGGCGCTGGAGGGCCAGGACCCCAAGGCCGCGCGTGCCTTCGTCGAGGATGTCCTCTCCATCGCCGGTATTTCCACGGTCGGCGGGCGCACCGCCGGTGACATTGCCGAGCGCTTCCTGGCGCGGGCGGCCGAGCGCGAAAATCCTGTCAGTGACGAGGTCAAGGCGCTGCTGGCGCAGGCGCTGGCGATTGCGGGCGATCCCGACACCGCCTCCGCCACCCTGCGCGGCCTGGCCGAGCAGGCCTCGCTCGACCTCGCCCGCCAGCTCGATGCCTTCGACGAGCGCACCGGCTTCCTCGCCGTGCGCGGGGTCGATGTGACGCAGATCGCCTTCACCACCGCCTTCGCCCGCAACCTCGACTACTACACCGGCTTTATCTTTGAACTGCACGATCCGGCGCGGCCGGAGCAGAAGCCGGTGGCCGGTGGCGGCCGCTACGACAATGTGCTCGGCCGTCTCGGCGCCAGCAGCGCCATTCCCGCCGTCGGAGCCTCGCTCTGGCTCGACCGGCTGACCGGAGACCGGGCATGAGCCAGCCTGATCGCGACGATGCCCCGCTTGTCCTCGCTGTTCCCTCCAAGGGTCGGCTGCAGGAAAACGCCTTCGCCTTCTTCGGGCGCGCCGGCCTGAAATTCGTGCAGTCGCGCGGCGCGCGCGATTATCGCGGCTCGATCGCCGGGGTGGAGGGTGCGGAGGTCGCGTTCCTCTCCGCCTCCGAGATCGTCTCGCAGCTGTCCTCCGGCGCGGCGCATCTGGGCGTCACCGGCGAGGATCTGGTGCGCGAGCAGGTGCCCAACGCCGATTCCGCCGTGGAAATGCTGACGCCGCTCGGCTTCGGCCACGCCAATGTCGTGGTCGCCGTGCCGCAGGCCTGGATCGATGTGCGCAGCATCGCCGATCTCGACGATGTCGCCTCGACCATGCGCATCCGCCAGGGCCGCAAGCTCCGTGTCGCCACCAAATACGTCAACCTGACCCGGCGCTTCTTCGCCCAGCACGGCATCGCCGATTATCGCATCGTCGAAAGCCTCGGCGCCACCGAAGGTGCGCCGGCAGCCGGCACGGCCGAGATCGTGGTCGACATCACCACCACGGGCTCGACGCTCGCCGCCAATGCGCTGAAGGTGCTGGATGACGGCGTCATGCTCGCATCCGAGGCCAATCTCGTCGCATCGGTGCGTGCGCCCTGGGGCGAGCGCGCCCGCACGGCCGCCCGCACCATCCTCTCCCGCATCGCGGCCGAGGAAGAGGCGCGCTCGCTGCGTGAAATCAGGCTGCGGGCGCTGGAATGCGCCGATGAGACGCTGGAAACGCTCTGCCGCCCCTTCGGCGCCCGGCTGCCCTTCGGCGTCGCCCATCATGGCGGGGTGCAGATCATCCACTGCCCGGACAAGGCGGTGTTCGGGCTGGTCGAGCAACTGGCGGAATCGGGCGTGGACGACATCACCGTCGCGGCGCCGAGCTATGTTTTCCGCAAGACGAACCCGCTGATCGAGCGGCTGTTCAGCCGGATCTGACGCAGGCCGCCGGCCATATCCCTGCCACGCGGCCCCGACACAATACGACAATTCACATCTGTGCCGCCTGTTGGAGATTGATCCGCAGGCGCGCAGGGGTTACGCGCTGTGAGGGGGATCGTTTTCGGGCGAGCCCGCCACGGTCTTGACTTGCAGGTAACGGAACGATGAACCGACGCTCAGGCCTTGCCGCTTTTCTCGCTGCGCTGTCCCCGCTGCTGCTTGCCGGCGTGACACCCGCCGATGCGCAATCGCGTGGCCGGCCATCGCAGCAGCCGCCGGCGCAGCAGGTTCCGCCGCCGAGCCAGGGCAATGAGAAGACCTTCCCGCTCGGCGCCAGTTGGTCTGCCGTGCTGCTGAACGGCAAGCCGATCAGCGATCGCCGCGCCACCTTCCAGGTCGATGCCAATCTCCGCGGCACCGGCTTCAGCGGCTGCAACACCTTCTCGGCCGCGGCCTATCCGC
Organism: uncultured Alphaproteobacteria bacterium; assembly: GCA_963759925.1. Taxonomy (GTDB): domain Bacteria; phylum Pseudomonadota; class Alphaproteobacteria; order Rhizobiales; family Beijerinckiaceae; genus Allobosea. The sequence continues at coordinate 6,968 of CAVXBE010000009.1, read as the reverse complement.
TGCGCCAGCAGGGTTTTGCCGTCGGGCCGCTGGCCCTGACCAAGCGCAACTGCGACAAGGGCATGATGGATTTCGAGCGCGCCTTCCTGCTCGCGCTGCGCGGTGCCCGCAATTACGATCTCGTCGATGGCCGCCTGGTGATCAAGGGCGCAGCCGGCGAAGTCCATTTCGACCGCGGCATCTAAGCCTCTCCATCGTCACTCCAAGAGGGAATGACGATGTTTTCGTCGGCCGGGAAGCCGTATCCAATTCGCCTGAACACGCTCTAGCCCGGCTCGACCATCTCGCGCTTTTCCGCCGTCGGGCTGTAGGTGCCATCCTCATTGGGATGCATCATGACAACAGCGTCATGCATCGTCCGCAGCGTCGAGCGATGGCCGATTGAGACGATTTTGGTCTCCGGCAGTTCCTTGTCGATCAGCTTGTAGACCTCGCCCTCGAGCTTCTCGTCGAGGGAGGCCGTGGCCTCATCCAGGAAGAGCCAGTCCGGCCGCGCCAGCAGCGCCCGGGCGAAGGCCAGCCGCTGCTGCTCGCCGCCCGACAGGCGCTGCCCCCAGAGATCGACCTCGTCCAGTCGCTCGGCAAGATGGCCGAGATTGACCTTAGCCATCGCCTCGGTGATCGCCGCATCCGGGTAGATATGGTCTTCGGAGGGGTAGGCAATCGCCGCGCGCAGCGAGCCCTGTGGCAGATAGGGCCGCTGCGGCAGCAGCATGACCTTGGCGCCCTCGGGGATGCCGACCTTGCCCTCGCCAAACGGCCAGATGCCGGCAATGGCGCGAAACAGCGTTGACTTGCCCGATCCGGACGGACCAACCACCAGGGTCCGCCGCTGCGCCCCGAGATCGAGCCCGTCGACCCGCACGATCGGCTGGCCGTTGGGCAGCGTCAGCACCGCATGCCCGACATGAACAGCAGCGTCCTCCGCCTTGGCGCGGTGGATGCCCTTTTCGCCGGCATCGGCGGCCTGCGCCTGCGCAATCGCTGCCTCGAAGCTGGTGAGGCGGTTGATCGAGGCGAGGTAGGAGGCGATCGACTGGTAGGAGTTGATGAAGAACGACATCGCCGTCTCCACCCGGCCGAAGGCGGACGACACCTGGTTCAGCACACCGAAGGTGATCGCTCCGGCAAAGTAATACGGCGCCAGCAGCACGAACGGGATCACCACATTGGCCTGGTTATAGGCGAGGGTGAAGGTTGTGAGCTTCAGCTTGCGCCACATCAGATCGAAGAAATTGGCGACGATGGCCGAGAAGCTGCGCGCCAGATGCTGCCGCTCCGCATACTCGCCATTCATCAGCGCGATCTGCTCGGAATATTCGCGCAACCGCGCCAGCGAAAAGCGGAAATTCGCCTCGCGCCGCTCCTGCTCGAAATCCAGCGCGATCAGCGGCTTGCCGATGAGGTGGGTAATCCAGGTCGCAACGGCGGCATAGATCAGCGTCGCCCAGAAGATGAAGCCCGGAATCACCAGGTTCGTGCCGGGCACCGTGATCGCGACCGGGATCGTCCAGAGAATGATCGAGAACGAGACCAGCGTCGAGACCTGCGTCAGCATGGTCAGCGAGAAGGAATAGGTCTGGTTGAGGAAGGCACGCGTGTCTTCGGCGATGCGTTGGTCAGGGTTATCGGCCGTACCGGCGAGCGAAATGCGGTAATGCGTGCCGTTGCTCAGCCAGCGACGGTTATATTCTGCCGCCATCCACTCCCGCCAGCGGATCAGCAGCACGGATTGGCCGACGATCTCGACGAGATTGCTGATCGCGGAAATCGCCGCCCAGACGCAGAAGACGAAGATCAGCTGATACCAGAAGGCATCGGCGTTCTTCTCCTGCAGCGCATTGTAGAAGTCGCGATAGAAGAAGTTCAGCCGCAGCGAAATGCCGACCTGCGCCTGGTTCAGCACGACCAGGAAGACAATCAGCGCCACCGCCATATGGCCGAGCCTGACGGAGTAGCGGCCAAACGGCCAGAGATTGGCTGTGGTGCGCGCCTCCGACAGAAAATAGGGCGAGGAGATGCGCGCGATCCGCTGCACAACCGGGATGAACGAGATCAGGTAGATCAGGATGCCGAAAACCGCGACCGTGGTCGGCAGGCTGCTCGGCAGCGCCGCCGCCTGCCAGCTTGCGGGCCAATAGCCGAGCTGTGCGATCAGCGCGGCCGCGCCGAAGACGACGTATTCGGTACCGAAGATGTAGGAAAAGATCTTCAGGAAGTAGTCGATGCCGGTGGAGCGGAACAGCGCTGCTGCCAGGAACACCCCGACCACGCCCATTCCGAGGATACCGGCACTGCCGGATTGTTGTCCCACCACCAGCGCAAGCGCGGCAAGGACGGCAACAGCCAGAACTCAGCGGACGCATCGACAGTATCCTAACGACAGGCCGTGGCGGAAAGCCACGATTCGACAGCCTGTTGTAGTCGCTACTGCCCGAGAAGAAAGCCCGGCTTGTGGCCGGGCTTTCAGGGTCATGGATTCGTGATGATGCTCAGCCGCGATCGAGCGACCAGCGGCCGGGGCCGGAGGCGAAGAGCACGAGGAAGCCACCGACGACGGCGATGTTCTTCATGAACAGCAGCTGCTGCATCCGGTCCGGCGCCATGTGGAACAGAAAGCTCGCGACGAGGGTGAAGCCGGCCAGAACCAGCGCGGCATAGCGGGTCTTGTAGCCGACAACGATCATCAGCCCGCCGAGCAGTTCAACGGCGATCACCAGCGGCAGCAGCATGCCGGGCACGCCAGCGCTGGCCATATATTGCTGTGTCCCGGCATAGCCACCGATCTTCGACCAGCCGGCCATCACGAACATCAGCGCAAGCATGATCCGGCCAATCAGCTTGGCGGCATCGGTGAGGGCAGGGGAGGCGAGCATGGAGCAGTCCTTGGTTGCGTGGGGCCGCCGACAGGCGATTGGGCGCGACCCTAGTGGCCACCGCCGCCATGCAAAACCACAAAATCTGTAGATCCGCCTTTGCTGTGGTGCAATACATCACGAAGTTGCGAAGAGGGTGGGGAGGGGTCCCTTTCTCCCTTGGCGGGAGAAGGGTAGAGGCGTTGCAGTTCTCCGCCGCCGTCATGCTCGGGCTCGTCCCGAGCACCCACGTCTTTAGCTCCGCCCGCGCCAAGCGAAGACGTGGATGGTCGCCACGAGGGCGACCATGACGACGGAGGCTCCCCCTTCTCCCGCAGGGGCAGAAGGGAAGTTGCGTCGCGGTTGCCCGCTACCGTCATGCTCGGGCTCGTCCCGAGCATCCATGTCTTTCGCTCCGCCCGCGCTAAGCGAAGACGTGGATGGGCGCCACAAGGGCGACCATGACGGGGGAGGCTCCCCCTTCTCCCGCAAGGGAGAAGGGAAGAGGCGCCGCGCTTCCCCACCACCGTCATGCTCGGGCTCGTCCCGAGCATCCACGTCTTTAGTTCCCGCGCCCAGCGAAGACGTGGATGGTCGCCACAAGGGCGACCATGACGAAGGAGGCTCCCCTTCTCCCCTGGCGGGAGAAGGTGGCAGCGCGCAGCGCTGACGGATGAGGGGGCTCCGTGAGGTCTCAGCTGAACACAAGGCTAGCCGGTTAAGCCCACGGCAAACCCCTCATCCGACCCTCCGGGCCACCTTCTCCCGCAAGGGGAGAAGGGTAGAGGCGCCGCGGTTCCCGCTACCGTCATGGCTCGGGCCTGTCCCGAGCATCCACGTCTTAAACACCGCCCGCGCCCAGCGAAGACGTGGATGGTCGCCACAAGGGCGACCATGACGAAGGATGCTCCCCCTTCTCCCGCAACGGGGAGAAGGGAAGAGGCGTCGCGGTTCGCCGCTGCCGTCATGCTCGGGCTTGTCCGAACATCCACGTCTTGAGTACCTCTCCACTCAAAGCGGAGGTCCCAGTCGCCGCTAAAGCAAACCCTGACGAGCGGTTAGCCGCCGGCCTTCTTCTTCCGCTGCGCTTCGAGTTCTTCGGTCACTGCGATGACGTCGAGATAATCGTCGTGGTTGGCGGGGGCATAGCCGGAGACGTTGCCGTCGGTGAAATTCTGCCAGACCTCGGGCGCCTCGGTCTTCATCGCCATCATCGCGGCGGTGAAATCCGCCTTCAGCCCTTCGGGCAGGTTCCTGCGGGTCGAGAACGGGCTGGCCGGGATCAGCGGCGAGGTCCAGATCACGCGGGTGGAGCCTACGGGGATCATGCCCCGCTTCGCCAGCCGCTGCGCCACGCCTGACTCTGCGTTGACCTGATAGGTCGCCACGCCCTCGAACTGGCCACGCACCAGGGCCAGAACCGAGTTGTCGTGGCTGCCCGAGAAGACGGTACCGCCGAACAGCCCCTGAGGATCGAGCCCCTGCTTGCGCAGGAAGTAGGATGGGAAGGCGTAGCCCGATGTCGAGTTGGGATCGGCGAAGGCAAAGCCCTTCCCCTTGAGATCCGCGACGCTGTGATAGGGGCTGTCGGTCCGGACGAGGATGACTGAGAAATAGCCTTCCAAGCCGTTGTTATCGATGTCGCGGAAGAGCGGCTGCAGCTTGTCGCCCAGCACGCGCCGCCCGAGCGAGTAAACGGCGGGGCCAAACTTTGCGAACTCCAACTGGTCGGCACGCATCGCCTCCACCAGACCGGCATAGTCGCTGACGCGGTAGAGCTTCACCGGCACGCCCAGTCTTGCCGTCAGATAGGCGATGACCGGCTGCGTACGCGCCAATGCGCCGGCCTCATTTTCGGCCGACGACACGCCGAAGCGAACTTCCTTGATGCTCTGGCGCCAATCCTGTTGCGCCAGCGCGGGCAGTGCGGCTGCGGTGGCGATGACGGCAAGCAGGTTGCGGCGGTTGATGAGCATGGTTGGTCTCCGGTCTGGCTGATTGCGACAGACCATGCCGATGCGTCGGCGGCGTTACAGCCGCATGTCAGGCCGATGACGACGCCCCCTCCACCAACGAAAAAGGCCCGGCTTGCGCCGGGCCTCCTGTCTCGAAGCTGGGTGGATGGATCAGAAATCCATGCCGCCCATGCCGCCGCCGCCCGGCATCGCCGGGGCGCTGTCCTTCTTGGGCAGCTCGGCGATCATCGCCTCGGTGGTGATCAGCAGGCCAGCGATCGAAGCAGCGTCCTGGATCGCGGTGCGCACGACCTTGGTCGGGTCGATGATGCCCATCTTGACCAGATCGCCATACTCGCCGGTCTGGGCGTTGTAGCCGAAGGCATAGTCCTTCGACTCCAGCAGCTTGCCGACCACGACAGCGCCGTCATCGCCGGCATTGTCGACGATCTGCTTGGCCGGGGCCATGATCGCCTTGCGGACGATCTCGATGCCGGTCTTCTGGTCGTCGTTGGCGGTCTTGATCGACTTGACCGTCTGCAGAGCGCGCAGCAGGGCGACGCCGCCGCCCGGCAGGATGCCTTCTTCCACGGCCGCGCGGGTCGCGTTCAGCGCGTCGTCGACGCGGTCCTTCTTCTCCTTGACCTCGACCTCGGTCGCGCCGCCGACGCGGATGACCGCGACGCCGCCGGCGAGCTTGGCCAGACGCTCCTGCAGCTTCTCACGGTCGTAGTCCGAGGTGGTCTCCTCGATCTGCGCCTTGATCTGCTGGACGCGGCCCTCGATGTCCTTCTTCTTGCCGGCGCCGTCGATGATCGTGGTGTTCTCCTTCTCGATGCGCACCTTCTTGGCGCGGCCGAGCATCTCGAGGGTCACGGTCTCGAGCTTGATGCCGAGGTCTTCCGAGATCATCTGGCCGGCGGTCAGGATCGAGATGTCCTCGAGCATGGCCTTGCGGCGATCGCCGAAGCCCGGAGCCTTGACGGCCGCGACCTTCAGGCCGCCACGGAGCTTGTTGACGACGAGGGTGGCGAGAGCCTCGCCTTCGACGTCCTCGGCGATGATGAGCAGCGGCTTGCCGGTCTGCACGACGGCCTCGAGGATCGGCAGCATCGCCTGGAGCGACGACAGCTTCTTCTCGAAGATCGAGGATGTAGGGATCCTCGAGCTCGGCGACCATCTTCTCGGCATTGGTGATGAAGTAGGGCGAGAGATAGCCACGGTCGAACTGCATGCCCTCGACGACGTCGAGCTCGGTCTCGGCGGTCTTGGCTTCCTCGACGGTGATGACACCCTCGTTGCCGACCTTCTGCATGGCGGTCGACGATCATCTTGCCGACGGACTCGTCGCCATTGGCCGAGATGGTGCCGACCTGCGCGACTTCCGCGTTGGACGTGACCTTCTTGGAGTTCTTCTTGAGGTCCGCGACGATGGCCTCGACGGCGAGGTCGATGCCGCGCTTCAGGTCCATCGGGTTCATGCCGGCGGCAACCGACTTCAGGCCTTCGCGCATGATGGCGGCGGCGAGAACGGTGGCGGTCGTGGTGCCGTCACCGGCGGCGTCGTTCTGCTTCGAGGCCACTTCGCGCACCATCTGGGCGCCCATGTTCTCGAACTTGTCGGCGAGCTCGATCTCCTTGGCGACGGTGACGCCGTCCTTGGTGATGCGGGGAGCGCCGAACGACTTGTCGATGACGACGTTGCGGCCCTTCGGGACCGAGCGTCACCTTGACGGCGTTGGCGAGGATTTCGACGCCGCGCAGCATGCGGTCGCGGGCGTCGGTGGAGAACTTGACGTCTTTGGCTGCCATGAGAGCAACTCCTTGAATGAAATGACGGGATGAGAGCGGTCTCAGGCTGTTCAGCCGACGACGCCCATGATGTCGGATTCCTTCATGATCAGGAGATCCTGGCCGTCGATCTTGACCTCGGTGCCCGACCACTTGCCGAACAGGACGCGGTCGCCCTTCTTGACGTCCAGCGGGATGAGCTTGCCGGCCTCGTCGCGGCCACCGGGGCCGACGGCGACGACTTCGCCCTCTTGGGGCTTTTCCTTGGCGGTGTCGGGGATGATGATGCCACCCTTGGTCTTCTCTTCGCCTTCCAGGCGGCGGACCACGACGCGGTCATGCAGCGGACGGAACTTCATGGTTCTGT
>CAVXBE010000008.1:2500-250664 GCA_963759925.1 uncultured Alphaproteobacteria bacterium | reverse complement strand
TTCCTCTCGGTCTTATTCGATGCGGGCGCCTGAAGGCCGGCCCGCCATGGGCACCTGTTAGCAGTCTCGTTTATCGAGTGCCAAACGCGGTGGCCGGGAGATAGGAGGGGCTGCCGCAGGAGTCAAGGCGGGGATAGACGAAGCCGTAGCGGAAGGTGAACGCCGCCGCCGAGGACACTGCGCTGCGAGCCGCCCCGATCATGGCCCTGCATCGCATCAGCGCCGGCTGACGGCGATCGCTCCGGCCACGATCAGCACCGCGCCGGCATAGGTGGTGAACAGCGGCACCTCCCTGAACATGATGTAGCCGAGCAGGCTCGCCCAGATCAGCGCGGTGTATTCCAGCGGTGCCAGCCGCGAGGCGGGCGCCCGCGCAAAAGCCGAGGTCAGCAGCAGATGCCCGCTCACGCCCAGCGCCCCGGCCAGCCCATAGGCGGCAAGTCGGCGCCGGTCATCGGCACGAAGACGAAGCTGGCGGGAATCGCCAGGCAGATGGCAGGGCCGAGATTCTGGAAGGCGACGATGACGGCCGGATGCTCCTTCAGCGCGATCCGCCGCAGCAGGATCAGGTTGAAGGCGTAGGAGAGGGCGGAGAACAGAGCGGCCGCGACGCCGAGGCTGGCGCCGCTGACCTGGCCCTGCAGCCGTGGCCAGACCATGATCAGCATGCCCGCCACGCCAAAACCCAGCGCCTGCAGGATACGCCCGTCGAAGCGCTCCTTCAGCAGAAGCGAGCCCATCAGCGCGACGAAGACCGGCGCCAGGAAGGACAGGGTCAGCGCCTCGGCCAGCGGCAGCACCGAGATCGAGTAGAAGAAGCTGCCGGCCGTCACCACCACCACGGGGACGCGGACCAGATTGCCGAGGACGCTGTCGCGGTTGGGCCGCGGCGGGCGGACCAGCGCCAGCACCACCAGCGCGCACAGGCCGCCCATGGCGAAGCGCATGAACAGCGCCATCAGGAACGGATGCTGCTGCATCTGCGCCTTGATGACCGCATCCATCAAGGTCAGCAGTGCGATGCCGAGAATGGCCCGCAGCGCGGTGCGCCAGCTCATGAACCGGGACCGTCGAGCGACTTCCGATAATGGTATTCCCAGGTCTCCGAGACATCCGCGAGATAGCGGTCTCCCGGCCAACGCACAAAGCCGAGCTTCTCATAGAAGCGATGCCCACGCGCAAAGCGACTGTCGGACCACAGCATCAACTCGGCGAAACCCTGGGTGCGGGCGAAGTCGAGCGCCTGTGCAAACAGCGCCTGCGCCAGCCCGGAGCCGCGAAAGGCCGGGTCGGCATAGACCTTGGTGATCTCGCCGACATTCTGGCCCGGCACCGGCGCAATGCCGAGCGAGCCCGCAATGCCGCCACCCGGCGCATCGGCAACCCATAGCCGGCCACCCTTGGCGGCATAGCTGGTCGCGGGCGCGCGCAGCTCCGGAAATTCGTCCCAGACGAAATAGCAGTTGGGATATTCGTCGAAGCTTGCCGTCATCAAGGCGGCCAATGCGTCGGAATCAGTGTCACGGATCGGGCGGAGGGTGGGGAGCGCGGTCATGGCCATGGCTTTAGCAAATTCCCCGACCGCCAGTCATGATGCCTGCGGCCACCCTGCATGTGATTAGCGCAGCAGGGCCCCGGCACCGAGCCGGCGCAAATGGCTGCGAGCTTTCCTAACGGCATTCTAGGGTCTGTTCGCTTCGAACGCCAGCGCCCTCCTCAGTGCCATGCGTTCCCGCGCCCTCCCCATCGGCCTGATCGCGCTTCCGCCTTGCTGAATCAGGGTTTAGGCCTGTGACAAAGCGACAAATGAGGCCAAGGCCCGTGACTGCAATCAGCCCGACGCAATCCCTGACCCATCGCGCCGCCATGCCGGTGCTGGTGGTGCTGAGCGTGACGCATCTGCTCAACGACATGATCCAGTCGCTGATCCCGGCGATCTACCCGATCATCAAATCCGCCTATGGGCTGGATTTCGGGCAGATCGGCATGATCACGCTGACCTTCCAGATCACGGCCTCGCTGTTTCAGCCTCTTGTCGGCCATGTCACCGACCGCCGCCCCATGCCCTATTCCATGGTGGTGGGCATGGGCTTCACGCTGGTCGGGCTGATCGGCCTGTCCTATGCGGCGAGCTATGTTCACCTCCTGCTGGCGGCGGGCTGCGTCGGCCTCGGCTCCTCGATCTTCCACCCGGAAGCGACGCGCATGGCGCGCAATGCGTCCGGCGGCCGGCAAGGTCTGGCGCAGGGAATCTTCCAGGTCGGCGGGCAGACCGGCGGCGCCTTGGGGCCGCTTCTCGCCGCTTTCATCATCGTGCCGCGGGGGCAGGCCAGCATCGCCTGGTTCTCGGCCGCCGCCCTCTTGGCGATGGTGCTGATGGTCTGGACCGCACGGCGGTTCGCCGAGATGCGCAGCGCCCAGCTCAAGGCCGGTGCCGGCGCCGGGGCAGGCGAGGCCAAGCCCGAACTGCCGCGCGCGACGGTGATCGGCGCGATGGCGGTGCTGATCATCCTGCTCTTCTCGAAGAACGCCTATAATGCGAGCTTCACCTCTTTCTACACCTTCTTCCTGATCGACCGCTTCGGCGTTTCGGTGCAGTTCTCGCAGATCATGCTGTTCCTGTTCCTGGTCTCGGCCGCAGTCGGCGCGTTGGTCGGCGGCATCATCGGCGACAAGGTCGGCCGCCACAGGGTGATCTGGTTCTCGATTTTGGGCGCCTTGCCCTTCGCGCTGATGCTGCCCTACGCCAACCTGCTCTGGACCGGCGTCCTCACCGTGCTGATCAACCTGATCATGTCGAGCGCCTTTGCCAGCATCCTGATCTACGCGATGGATCTGGCGCCGCGCCGCGTCGGCATGATCGGCGGGCTGTTTTATGGGCTGAGCTTCGGGCTGGGTGGGCTCGCGGCTGCAATCCTCGGCCAACTTGCGGACCGCCTGGGGATCGACACCGTCTACCACCTCTGCTCGTTCCTGCCGGCGATGGGGCTGCTGGCCTGGTTCCTGCCGAAAAGCAGGCAGGCGTAAGACGGGGGCTGGCGCCTCCGCAAGCGCGCTCTTGGAAATCCCGGCTCCGCCCGTTACGGCAGGAGGCGGGCGGCTGGCGCACGATGAGTCGCCAGAGCGTTTCGAGCGAAATGGCTACCGGTCCGCGTTAAGAAAACACGCAAACCAATAGATTAGAGCATGGCAACGATCCGGTTGGATCGGCCCATGATCTAACGCCGCAGAGATGGTGCGCCCGGCCGAGATGACAGTCCTGCTGCCCTTCGTGATCAACGCCGGCATGAATTTCGTGCTCGGCCTGCTGGTCGCGCTGTTCCTGGGACCTGACGAGTTCGGCCGCTACGCCATCGGCGCCGCCATCATCGTGCTGGTCAACACCGCCCTGATGGACTGGCTGAAGCTGTCTGCCGTGCGCTTCTATTCGCAGGCGGCGCGGCAGACCCAGCCAGAGATCCGGGCGACGCTGGATGTCCTGGCGGCCGGCATCAGCCTGTCGCTTTGCGCGCTGCTGGTGGCGGCCGTGGCTGCAGGCATCGATTTCCGGCTGCCGGCGATGCTCGTCTCGGCCGCCGTGCTGGCCGGCATTACGGCAGGGCTGTTCGACTATCACGGCGCCATCGCCCGCGCCCGCTATCTCGACGCCGCCTATGCCAGGATGATGCTGGTCAAGAACCTGCTCGGCCTCGTGCTGATGGTGGGCGGAGCCTGGTGGCTGCGGGACGCGACGACCGTGCTGCTCGGCGGTCTCGCCAGCACAGCCGCCTCGCTTGTTGGCCGTGCGTCGCGCCCTTGCCGATGCGCCATTGAGCCTCATTGGCTTTCGCAAGGGCCTGGCCTGGAGCTTTGCCTGCTATGCGCTGCCGCTTGTCGCGGGCAACGCGATCTACTCGCTGATCCCGCTGATCAACCGCTCGCTCCTGGCCAGCGCGCATGGCTTTGCCGAAGCCGGCTATTTCTCGCTCGCCTCCGATATCGGCCTGCGCCTGTTCGGCACGTTGGGCGCAACCATCGAAATCGTGCTGCTGCGCGAGATCCTGCGGGTGGAGGAGGAGAAGGGCAGGGCGGCGGCGCGCCGGCGGATCGCCAAAAACCTGCCGCTGGTCCTGCTGATCGGCCTCCCCGTCGCGGTCGGGCTGTTTTGCGTGCTGCCGGCCTTTGACAGGCTGGTGGTGCCGCCGAGTTTCCGCGGCAGTTTCACCGCCTACATGACCTTGCTGCTGCCGGGCTTCGTGGCGATCACGCTGTTCCAGGCGGCGCTCTATCCGGTCTTCCTCGTCGAGAAGCGCACTCTGGTCGCGACGCTTGGCCGCATCGCTGGCGCTCGCGGTCAATCTCGGCATCGGCTATGCGCTGGCCGGTCCCGTCGGTCCGCATGGCTATGCAATCGGCCAATCCGCTGCGTTCCTGACCGTGCTGGTGGTGACGGGTGTTGTCGCGCTGCGCAGCCTGCCCACCCCGCCACTGAAGGATTGCGCCCTTGTTCTCCTCGCTGTTGCGGTGATGGCGGCTGCGGTCTGGCCCTTGCGCGAGCGCTTCGCCCCGCTTCCCGAACTCGTGCTGCAGGCCGGACTCGGCGCCATCATCTATGGCGGCGTCGTGCTCGCAAGTGATGCGCTGCGCTTACGCACCATGCTGCGGCTCTGGTGGCTCGCACGGCGCAGCCGTCGGCGCGCGGCGTGAACGCTTTAGGACTGGGGCGCAGCAGAAAGGCTTCGTTCACTCTGTCCCTTCGGTGCGCTTTAAGGTTAATCCGGCGAATTAGCTCTATTAACCATGTATTACCGCCCGTTGAGCCAGCGATTCACCATTCCTTTTAACCCCGATCCGCAGTCTTGCTTATCGATTTTCGAAAGGCGAGCGTTGCGTCATGCGTCCTGTCCGTATCATTCCTCTGCTTGTGCTGGCCGGCGCCCTGGGGGCTGCAGCCCCGTCCCGCGCCCAATCCTATCGCGGGCAGGCTTTCGACCCGATGACCACGGCCTCGCAGGGCCGCCCCAACTATGGCGGCGGCTTCATCGAGATGCTGATGACGGGCCGCGACCCCTCCGCCGGCCGGGGTGGGGCGGTCTATAACAGCCCCGTCTCGCGCTCCGGGGGGCGTGCGGCCTATGGCTATGGCGGCGCTGCTGCCTATCCCGATCCGTTCGAACCGGCCGAGCCGGTCGCCCCCACCCGCCGCATGGCCGCTCTGGGCGAACCCGTGCAGGCCTCGCGGCCGATCGAGAAGGTTATCGATCCGCGGTTCCAGCGGCAGGAGGTCGCCTATGATGGTCCCCACAAGCCGGGCACCATCGTCATCGACACGCCGCGCCGCTTTCTGTTTCTGGTGCAGCCGGGTGGCCGGGCCCTGCGCTATGGCATCGGCGTCGGCCGGCCGGGCTTTGAGTGGGCCGGCATGAAGTCGGTGACCCGCAAGGCGGAGTGGCCGAGCTGGACGCCGCCTGCGGAAATGCTGAAGCGCCGGCCCGACCTGCCGCGCTTCATGGCCGGCGGCGCCGATAATCCGATGGGCGCCCGCGCGATGTATCTCGGCTCGTCGCTCTACCGCATCCACGGCACCAACGAGCCCCACACCATCGGCCAGGCCGTCTCCTCCGGCTGCATCCGCATGACCAATGACGATGTCACCGATCTCTACGAGCGGGTCAGGGTCGGGGCGAAGGTGTTGGTGATCTGACGCCGGGTCTTGCAGCGGCCCTCACAGCAGGTGTACACTCATGGTGTACACAATCGAGATTGTCCCTAGCCAGCCGCGTCGTCGATAGGATATGACGTTGCGGAAGGCTTGGGGTCCGCAGCGTGCTTTTCGAGTGGGATGAGCAGAAACGCGCAGAGATCATTGAGAAGCGACGAGTTGATCTGCTGTGGGCGGCGCAGATATTTGAAGGGTTCGTGCTGACGCGGATCGATGATCGCGCCGATTACGGCGAAGAGCGACAGATCTCTATGGGCATGGTGGGGGAGGAGTGCTTCCTTGTCGTCCACACCCAGCGCGGCGAGGTCACCCGCCTGATTACCGCCTGGAAAGGAGGTCGCGATGAGCGAGCCCAGTATCAAGCGCGCGTCACTGGCCGCGATCAAGGAGATGCATAGCAGGGGTGAGCTGTTTCACGATGGCGATGCGCCCGTGGAAGACGTCACGCAGCCCGGCTTCTGGAAGGATGCGGCGCTCGTTCCGCCGAAGAAACCACGCTCGGTCCACCTCAAGATCGATCCTGACGTCTTCGACTTTTTCTATGCTGAGGCACAGGGCAAGGGGCATTTGACCCGGATGCAAACGGTGCTGAAGGCCTATGTCACCGCCCGCAAGCGCGCCTGAAAAAACCCGCCCGATCTTCACCGGGCGGGCTTCAGCATTCTGAATCAGGCCAACTAATCAGGCCCAGCTATCGTCGTCCCCGCCAAACCCGCCATCGTCGAAGCCGGGATCCATCGGTTCCTCATAGCCGGCAGACTGGTAGCCCGCCGCGCTGTCATCGGACGCTGCTGCGTATGGATCGGCCGCCGGAGTGGCCGTCTCTGGAGCGCTTCCGGCATCGGGCTTGGCCGTCTCGGCAGCGCTGGCGGTCTCGGCAGGTTTTGCGTGCTCGCCAGCCTTGCCGCCGCCAAAGGCGTTAGTCAGGACATTGCCGAGCATCATGCCGCCGGCGACACCGGCCGCCGTGGTAAGCGCGGTCGCCATGAAGCCACCGCCACGTCCGGGAGCCTGGGCCGGCTGGTTCTGCCACGGGCTTGGCTGCCCCTGTTGCGGCATTCCCTGGGGAGCCATGCCCTGCGGCGCCATGCCCTGACCCGTCATGCCCTGCTGCGGCGCGGGGCGGTTCCAGGCAGAGGAGGGCTGGCCGGAAGGCTGCTGCTCGGGTGCGGCGCTGCGCTGCGGGAAGGACGGCACAGAGCCGGCCCTCGGCTGCGGCGCGCCACCAAATATCCCGGACAGGAAGCCGCCTGCGGGGGCCGCCTGCTGCGGTTGGGCCGCGCGCGCTTGCAGATCCTTGACCTGCGCCTGGAGGCTTTCGATCTGCTCCTGCAGGTTCAGCAGCGATTGCTCCTGCACATACACGGCCTGAGCCATCGCATAGGGAGCATAGGGCTGCTCCCGCAGCCGCTGGGCGATGTAGCTTTCAGCCTCGGGGTCGCGGGGCTGATCGGCAGCCTGTCTCAGGCGGTCGAAAATACCGGCGATCACGTCGCGTTCTTGCGGCGTCATCGTCATCTCCTCTCGTTTCGCGGCGGCGCGGTTGCGCCGCCTTGAAGAGAAGTGGTGGGCCGCTGTGACGGTATCAAGGCGGCCCGGAGAGGTCCTTGCGGCCTCAGTACAATCCGGCGACCTCGCCGAATTCGTCTTCCTGCTGCGGCTCGAGCTGGCCACGGTTCAGGACCACGACGGTGGTGCCCGTCGGGACGCGGCTGTGCAGGTCGATCACATCCTGGTTGAACATGCGGATGCAGCCGCTGGAGACGGATTCGCCGATCGACCAAGGCTCGGTCGTGCCATGGATGCGGTACATCGTGTCGCGACCATCCTTGTAGAGATAGAGCGCGCGCGGGCCGAGCGGGTTTTCCAGCCCCGGCTGCATGCCGGCGGCCCATTGCGCGTTGCGCTCCGGCTCACGCGCAATCATCGCCTTGGTTGGGGTCCAGCGCGGCCAGGCCGCCTTGCGACCGACAGTGGCGCGTCCACGCCAGGCCATGCCCTGCTTGCCGACGCCGATGCCGTAGCGGATCGCACGGCCGTTCTCGCGCACGAGATAGAGGTAGCGGTTGTCGGTATCGACCACGATGGTGCCGGGCGCCTCGCGCGTCTCATAGGCGACCTCACGGCGCAGATAGCGCGGATCGACCTCCGAAATATCGGTCGCGGGCAGCGGATACGGCTCGTCGGGCCTCTCGCCATACATGGCGAGGTATTGCGGGCTGACCATGCGCATGCTCGCCTGCTCGACCGCAACCGGGGGCTGGGAGCTGACGCAGGCTGCCAGCGCAAGCGGCAGCAGCAGGGCGGAGAGGCGTTTCAGGGATGTAGCGAGGCTTTGGGCGGAGAGACGGGGCACAGCAAAAATCAAGTCCTGAAAGGGGAGGCGGGAGGAACAACGAGGGGCGGCAGGGACGGTTCCGTTGCGGGTCCAGCCCTGCCAATGAAGCTCCCCCATCAAGAAGTTCGCTGTGGCGACGCGGTGAATACATTGCGGCCAAACAAGGGCGTTCAGGACCTGTTGCAGATGCGGCAACCACGTCTTGCGTGATCGACGGTTTCGCGATCGCAACCCCAGCTGCTTTGCCGGACAGTACGTTGGGTGCATAATCTGACGTTTCGTCAGATTTATCTGGTCATGGCTTGAATTTGCGCGATATGCTGATTTCACAAACTGACGGTCCGAGCAAATAATTGTGTCTAGTATGAAACAGTTTTGTCCGTTTAATACTGAAGTTATAAATCGACTCGCTGCTCATCTTCAGTCACTTTTAAGGCTTGTGCTCTAATTTTCGGCACGAGCTTCTTGTCCGGCGTGTCGCCGTAAGGTCCTGAACAATGAAAACCATTCGAGCCAAACTCCTGTCGATGATGGCGATCGTCGCCATCGGCGCGATCCTCGCAGCCGGGCTGGGCCTGTTCGCGCTGCAACGCTCCAGCAGCCTGAACCAGCGCTCGAGCACACAAGGCGACATCGCCCTGCTCACGGAGCGGATCAACTCGCGCGTGCTCGCTATCGTGATGGATGCGCGCGGTATCTACATCGCCAAGACCGCCAAGGATGCCGAGCCCTTCGCCAAGGGCATGGAGGCGAGTTTCGCCACCTTGCGCACCCTGGCCGCTGATCTGAACCGTACCCTGCCGAACGAGTTGCGGGAGCGCGGCCAGCAGATCGCGAAAGCGATCGATGAATTCATCGCCTTCCGCACCGAGACGGTGCGGCTGGGCCGCGAGGTTTCGCCGGAAGCCGCCAATGCGCAGGGCAATAACGAGCTGAACCGCGCCAACCGCAAGGCGCTGAACGATCTGCTCGTCGCCTTCGGCAACCGCAACGAGGCCGCTGGCAACGCCCTTGCAGCGGAAGCCGAAACCTTCACCGCGATGATCAACTGGCTGCTGCCGCTGATCTTGCTGGCCGGCCTGGTCGTGTCCTTCGTCGTCGCGGCGGTCTTCGGCCAGCGCGCCATCGCCCGCCCGATCCTCGACCTTGGCGGAGTGATGTCTCGCCTGACGGCGGGTGAGACGCAGATCGACGTCCCGCACACCAATCGTTCCGACGAGATCGGCGAGATGGCGCGCGCCGTTTCGGTTCTGCGCGAAAGCACCGAGCAGGTCCGTGCGCTGGAAGCGCAGGAGCGCGAGGCTGCTGCACGCGCGCCTCAAAGCGGCGGATTCGATGGCCTCGATCGTCTCCGATGTCGGCGACGTCGTCGCAGCCGCCGCAGCCGGCGATTTCTCGGCAAGGCTGCAGATCACCGATGCCGACGAGCAGATGCAGAAGCTTGTGGCTGGCATCAACGAGATCAACGCGGTCGTCGACAGTGCCACGACCGAGTTCGCGCAGTCGCTGCAGGCGGTGGCCGAGGGCGACCTGACCCAGCAGATCGACACCGCCTATCGCGGCCGCTTCGCCGAGCTGAAGGACGCGATCAACGAGACGGTCGACCGCCTGTCCGAGACGGTGCGGACGATCCAGACCACCTCGGCCGATGTCGGCCTCGCGGCTCGCGAGATCAACATGGGCGCCGACGATCTGTGCAAGCGCACCGAGGAGCAGGCCTCCTCGCTGGAAGAGACCGCCGCCACGACCGAGGAGCTCGCGGCATCCGTGAAGGCCTCGGCGCAGGCCTCGCGCGAGGCGGCTGCGATTGCCGACGAGGCCATGCAGGCGGCGCTGGCCGGCGGCGCGATCGCCGGTCAGGCCGTCGACGCCATGGCGCGCATCGAGACCGCCTCGCAGAAGATCTCCGACATCATCCGGGTGATCGACGACATCGCCTTCCAGACCAATCTGCTGGCGCTGAACGCGGCGGTGGAGGCGGCCCGGGCCGGCGATGCCGGCAAGGGCTTTGCGGTGGTGGCCTCCGAAGTGCGCACGCTGGCGCAGCGCTCCAGCGAGGCGGCCAAGGACATCTCGGCGCTGATCTCCTCCTCGAACATGGAGGTCGGCGAGGGCGTCAAGCTGGTGCGCCAGGCCGGCGAGGCGCTGGAGCAATCGTGGCGGCCTCGCAGAAGGTCGCGGCCACCGTCGCCGAGATCTCGTCGGCCTCGGGCGAGCAGGCCAACGGCATCGACGAGATGAGCCAGGCCGTCGCCCATATGGACGAGATGACCCAGCAGAACGCCGCGCTGGCCGAGCAGAGCGCCGCCTCGGCCGGTTCGCTCTCCGGCAAGATCGGCCAGCTCAACGATCTGGTCGCGGCGTTCAAGACCGGGCAGGACAGCGCTGTCCTGGCTCCCGTTCGCGCCGCTGCGCCAGTGCGCGCCGCTGCGCCGGTACGGGCACCCGCTCCGCGCAAGCCGGCTTCCGAGCCGGAGCGCCTGCGCGCCATGGCCGAGACCGCCTTCACGCCCGCCCGCGCCCCGGCCAAGAAGGTCGCCAACAGCCGCGCCGGCGATACCGGTTGGGAGGAGTTCTAAACCCTCCACCCGTCATTGCGAGCGTAGCGAAGCAACCCAGTGGCGTAGCGCTCTACGTCCCCCTGGGTTGCTTCGTCGCTATCGCTCCTCGCAATGACGGAAGGGCGCTTCGCCACCCTCAGCCAAATCCCGGCTTCCGAGCCCGAGCGCCTGCGCGCTATGGCTGAGACCGCCTTCACGCCCGCTCGTGCCCCCGCCAAGAAAGTCGCCAACAGCCGCGCTGGTGATGCTGGCTGGGAGGAGTTCTAAACCCTCCACCCGTCATTGCGAGCGTAGCGAAGCAACCCAGTGGCATAGCACTCTACGTCCCCCTGGGTTGCTTCGTCGCTATCGCTCCTCGCAATGACGGAAGGGCGCTTCGCCACCCTCAGCAAAATCACGGCTTCAGAGCCCGAGCGCCTCCGTGTGATGGCCGAAACTGCGTTCACGCCCGCTCGTGCCCCGGCCAAGAAGATCGCCAACAGCCGCGCTGGTGATACAGGCTGGGAGGAGTTCTAGACCCTCCACCCGTCATTGCGAGCGTAGCGAAGCAACCCAGTGGCGTAGCGCTCTACGTCCCCCTGGGTTGCTTCGTCGCTATCGCTCCTCGCAATGACGAGAAGGGCGCTTCGAAGCCCTCTCACGTTTTACGCCGGCACCAGCCCCAGCGATTCCCGCCGCCACCAGCGCCAGAGCATCAGCGCCGAGACGATAGCCAGCGCGACCGCAAGGCCGATCCAGATGCCGATGCCCTGGAGCGGCGTCCAGAAGCCGAGCGCGATCGAGAGCGGCAGCCCGATCGCCCAATAGCCGAGCCCGGCATAGATCATCGGAACCCGAGTATCGCCGATGCCCCTGAGCAGGCACGAGCCCACGACCTGCGCGCCATCCACAATCTGGAAGATCGCCGCATAGAGCAGGAAGCTCATCGCCAGCGCCGCAACCTCCGCTGCGCCCGGCTTGGTCAGGTCGAGGAAGGGGCGCACCAGCATCTCCGGCGAAAGCCACATCACCAGCGCCGTCAGGGTCATGAAGCCGACGCCGAGCAGGATCGCCAGCGTCCCGGCCCGCGCAATGCCGTCGCGGTCACCGGCGCCGAAAGCCCGCCCGACCCGCACGGTCGCTGCCTGGCCGATGCCCATCGGCACCATGAAGGTCAGCGATGCGATCTGGATGGCGATGGCATGCGCAGCCAGCGAGGCCGGGCCAATCAGCCCCATCAAGAAAGCCGCGCCGTTGAAGATGATGACCTCGAAGGCCAGCGTCGCACCAATCGGCAGGCCGAGCCGCCAGAAGGCGCGGTAGCGCGGCCAGTCCGCCACCCAAAACCGGCCAAACAGGCGAAAGCGTCGGAACCGCCGGTCGAGACTGACGACGCCCGCAAGCCCGGCCAGCATCAGTGTCGACGAGAGCGTGGTGGCGATGCCCGAGCCGGGCAGTCCCAGCGCTGGCAGCCCGAGATTGCCGAACATCAGGCACCAATTGGCGAAGGCGTTGAAGCCGACCGCGAGCAGAACCACCAGGAACGCCGTGAAAGGCCGCTGCAGCGCCGCCACGAAACCGCGCAGCACCAGATAAAAGAAGAAGGGCAGCAAGCTCCATTGCAGGGTCTGGACATAGGAGCCCGCCGCGGCCGACAGCGCGCGATCCTGCCCCATCGCAGCCAGCACCGCCTCGGCCTGCCAGAGAAACAGCCACATGGGTCCAACCAGCGTCACCGCGGCCCAGAAACCCTGGCGAACCGTGCGTCTGATCTCGCGCACCGCATGGCGATTGCGGCCGAGCTCGATCGACAGCATCGGCGCGACCGCGGCCATGACGCCGATGCCGAAGATCAGCACAGCCATATAGAGGTTGGAGCCGAGCGCGCCGGCACCCAGTGCCTCGGGGCCAAGCTGGCCCATCATCAGCACATCGGTCGCCGTCATCGCCGTCTGGGCGAGGTTGGTCAGCACCAGCGGCCAGCTCAGCTGCAGCAGGGCCAGGCCTTCGGTGAGCCAGGGGCGGGTCGGGCGGATAGTGGCGGGGAAATCTGACATGGGCCGTCGCTTCTATCCGTCTTGCTGTGATCGCGACAGCCAACCTCCCGTCTGGCGGGGCTGCGCAATGCGCGTCCCGCAGGCGGCCCCCTTCCGAAACGGCGCTGGCGGCGGCGGCGTCATCCCGCCATGATCGGCCGTTCCCTTGAAAGAGAGACCGATGGCTCAATCCCAATCACCCGCACCGCATGACGATATCGTGACGCTCGACGCCATCGAGCTGTCGCAGGCGATCCATGCGCGCAGCATCTCCTGCGTGGCGGTGATGGAGGCCTATCTTCGAGCAGATCGAGCGGCTGAACCCGATCGTCAACGCCATCGTCGCGCTGCGCGAGCGGTCCGACTGCCTGAAGGAGGCCGAGCGCCTGGATCAGGAACTGGCGGCCGGGCGCTCGCGCGGCTGGATGCATGGCTTCCCGCAGGCGATCAAGGACCTCGCCGCCGCCAAGGGCATTCGCCACGACGCAGGGCTCTCCGCTGTTCAAGCAGCAGATCGCCGAGGCCGACGCGATCTTCGTCGAGCGGATGCGGGAGGCCGGCGCGATCATCATCGGCAAGACCAACACGCCGGAATTCGGCCTGGGCTCGCAGACCTACAACCCGGTCTATCGGCATCACCCGCAACGCCTATGACCAGAGCCGCACGGCCGGCGGCTCCAGCGGCGGCGCGGCTGTGGCGCTGGCGCTGCGCATGCTCCCGGTCGCCGATGGCAGCGACCATGCCGGCTCGCTGCGCAATCCCGCAGCCTTCAACAATGTACTCGGCCTGCGCCCCGCCTATGGCCGCGTGCCCTCGGCGACGGAAGAAGTCTTCGTGCCGCAAATGGGCGTGGCCGGGCCGATGGCGCGGAAAACCTGCGATCTCGCCGCGCTGCTGGCGGTGCAGTCCGGCTATGATCCGCGCGTACCTTTTTCGAGTGCGCGAGGAGCCGTCCGATTTTCTCGGACCGCTGACGCGCGACCTGAAGGGCCTGCGCATCGGCTGGCTCGGCGATCTCGGCGGCCATCTGCCGATGGAGGAGGGCGTGCTGGCGCTGTGCCGCGAGGCGCTGCGGGCGTTCGAGGGGCTCGGCTGCCGTCGTCGAGGATGCCAGCCTCGGCTATCGACCCGGAGCTGGTCTGGCGCAGCTGGACCAGGCTGCGCTCCTGGCAGGTCGGCGCCGGGCTGCTGCCGATCTATCAGCGACCCCGCGCGGCGCGATCTGCTCAAGCCCGAGGCGCGCTGGGAGGTCGAGCAGGGACTGGCGCTCAGTGCCTATGAGGTGATGCAGGCGTCGGGCGTCCGCTCGCACTAGTACCAGCATGTGCGGGACCTGTTCGAGCGCTACGATATTCTGGTCCTGCCCAGCGCCCAGCTTTTCCCCTTCGCGGCCGAGACGCATTGGCCGCGCGAGATCGCCGGGCGCGCGCATGGACACCTATCATCGCTGGATGGAGACGGTGATCCCGGTCACCATGTCCGGCTGCCCGGCGCTGAACGTGCCGGCCGGCTTCAACGCAGCAGGGTCTGCCGATGGGGATGCAGCTCTGGGGGCCGAACCAGTCCGAGCGGCTGCTGCTGGAAATCGGCCAGGCCTATGAGGATGCGACCGGCTGGGTCGATCGCCGCAAGCCGGCTTTGTTGAGCGCGTGACCAAGGGCCTGAACATGCCGATCGTCGACAAGCAGGCGGGGTCCCGTGGCTGACAATCTCAGGATCGATGGTGACAGGCTGATCGCGCGCATGGCCGCGCTGGCGCAGATCGGCGCGACGTCGGAGGGCGGCTGCCGGCGCATGGCGCTCTCGGATGAAGACCGGCAGGGCCGCGACTGGCTGGTGGCGGAAATGCGCGCGATCGGGCTCAATGTCCGCATCGACGCGATCGGCAATATCGTCGGCATCCTGCCGGGGCAGGAGGATGGGCCTGCCGTCATCCTCGGCTCGCATATCGACACGGTGGCCACCGGCGGGCGTTTCGACGGGGCGCTCGGTGTGGTCGCTGGCGTCGAGATCCTGGCGAGCCTGCGCGAATCCGGCCTGACGCCGCAGCGCCCCATTGCAGTCATCGCCTTTACCAATGAGGAGGGCGCCCGCTTCCACCCGGATATGCTGGGCTCGCTGGTCTGGGCCGGTGGCCTTGATATCGCGCAGGCAAGGGCAGGGCGTGATGCCGACGGCTTCGTCCTGGGTGAGGAGCTCGACCGGATCGGCTATAATGGGCCGGAACAGCCAGGCTTCCTACCGGCCCATGCTTATCTCGAGCTGCACATTGAACAGGGGCCGGTGCTGGAGAGCGAAGGCGGCGGGCTCGGCGCGGTCACGGGCGTGCAGGGCATCACCTGGCTGGAGCTGACGCTTTCGGGCCGCCCCAGCCATGCCGGCACTACCCCGATGGCGTATCGGCTCGATCCTGGCCTCGCTGCCGCCCGCATTACCGTGCGGGCCCATGAGCTGACGGGCGAGATCGCGGGTCAGCTTGCCAATGTCGGCGTGCTCCGGGTCGAGCCCGGCAATGTCAATGTCGTGCCGGAGCGGGTGGTGATGACGCTCGATCTGCGCAATCCCAACGATGCCAGCCTGGCGCAGGCGGAAGCCGCGCTGCGCAGCCTGTGCCGGGAGCTTGAGGAGCGCGACGGCATCGCCATAGCAATCCGCGATCTCGCCCGCTTCCCCGCCACGCCCTTCACCGAAAGCCTGATCGCCGAGATCGAGACCAGTGCCGCGGCGCATGGCCTGCCGATCCGGCGGATGATCTCGGGCGCCGGCCATGATGCGCAGATGATGGCGCGGCTGTGCCCGACGGCGATGCTGTTCATCCCCTCCATCGGCGGCCTCTCGCATAACCCGGCCGAGCTGAGCCGGGATGAAGACATGATCGCCGGAGCCAACATCCTGCTGAGCGCCGCCTGGCGCATCGCCAATGGCTGAGCCAGCAGGCACGCTATCCGGACAGGTGGGTCGAGGCGCTGCGCCGAGGCTACCGCGCTGATGATTTTTGCTGACGCCTGAGGGGGACCCATGACCGACATCGCTTCGCTTTCCGCCGCCGATCTCGGCCCGCTCTTTGCCGCCGGCAAGCTCTCTCCGGTCGAGGTGGCCAAGGATGCGCTCGCCCGGATCGAGCGTTTCGAGCCATCGATCAACGCTTTCGTCCATCGCGACGCGCAGACGACCCTTGGCCATGGCGGAGGCCGCTGAGGCGCGCCATCGCGCGGGACAGGCGCTCGGTCCGCTCGATGGCGTGCCGGTGACCATCAAGGATAATATCGGCGTAGCGGGCTGGCCGATGCGGCGCGGCTCGGCCGTGGCCTCGGATGCGCCCTGGCCGGAGGATGCGCCCGCTGCCGCGCGGCTGCGCGAGGCGGGCTGCGTCTTCCTCGGCAAGACCACCATGCCGGAATATGGCTGGAAGGGTGTCGGCGATTCGCCCGCTCTCCGGCATCACCCGCAATCCCTGGGACATCGCGACAGGGCCGGGCGGCTCATCGGCGGGTGCGGCCTCCTGCGCCGCGCTCAATCTCGGCTGCATCCATATCGGCACCGATGGCGCCGGCTCCGTGCGCATCCCGGCAGCCTTCACCGGTGTCGTCGGGCTGAAGCCGACCTATGGCCGGGTGCCGGCCTATCCGGTCTCGACCATGGGCTTCCTCGCCCATCTCGGCCCGCTGACACGGACGGTTGCCGATACGGCCCTGGCGATGAACGTGATCGGCCGACCCGATCAGCGCGACCTGACCGCGATGATCGACCAGCCGCCGGATTTCGTCGCGGGGCTGGCTGGTGGGGTGAAGGGGCTGCGTCTCGCCTGGTCGCCGCAACTCGGCGGCTCGGTCGCGGTCGATCCGGAGATTGCGGCGCTGACCCGGGCGGCCGCCATGGCCTTCCGCGATCTCGGCGCCACGGTCGAGGAGGTCGATCCGGGCTTCGATGATCCGATCGAGACGCTGATGACGATCTGGTCGGCCGGAGCGGCCTTGGCGCTGCGGAGCGCCAGTGCAGAGGATCGCCAGCGCATGGACCCCGGTCTGGTCGCTGTCGCCGAGGCGGGCGAGCAGGTGGCGGGCTCGACCTATGTCGACGCGCTGCTGAACCAGCGCAACGCACTGGCGCTGCGCATGGCGAAGTTTCACGAGCGTTTCGATCTGCTGCTGACGCCGACACTGCCGCTGCCCGCTTTCGCCGTCGGCAGGAACACGCCCGGCCATGGTGGCTATGGCGAGGATTGGACGCGCTGGACGCCGTTCACCTACCCCTTCAACATCACCCAGGCACCGGCGATCTCGCTGCCCTGCGGGCTGACGCAGCACGGCCTGCCGGCCGGCCTGCAAATTGTCGGCCCCTATGGCCGCGATGCCCTCGTCCTGCGGGCCGCCGCCGCCTTCGAAGCGGCGCGTCCGTTTGCGACAGTTGACGCTCCGAAAGGTGAGGTGACAGGGCGCTGACGCAATCTTCTGCGAGTCTCCCGGCTTTTTGCGGCATCCGATGCGAACAATCGTCGCGGGGCCGCAATCCGGTTCCGTCTGGCACGAACCCTGCAGGCGTTGTTCCCGCAATTTGGCTCCACGGGTTGTTGTTGTCAGGGCTGAAATTTCTGCCCAATGTAGTGGCAAGGACACCCGAGAGAGGTTGCCTAAAAATGGGGAGAGCATCGATGGACCGCAGATCATTCCTGAAATCCGCCACCAGTGCCGGCGTGCTGGCTGCGTCCGGCGCGCTGACGACCAAGGCCGTGGCGCAAGCCGCCGGCGCCAAGACGCTGCGGTTCGTGCCGCAGGCCAACCTCGCCAATTTCGACCCGATCTGGGGAACACAATATGTCGTGCGTAATGCGGCGGCCCTGGTCTGGGACACGCTTTACGGCGTCGACTCCAAATTCGTGCCGCAGCGCCAGATGGTCGAAAGCGAGACCGTCTCCGCCGACGGCCTGACCTGGACCTTCAAGCTGCGCTCCGGGCCTCAAATTCCATGATGGCGCGCCGGTCACCTCCAAGGACGTCGTGCAGAGCCTGCTGCGCTGGCAGGCCCGCGATCCGATGGGCCTGATGATCAAGGCGATCCAGGTCGAACTGGCTCCCATCGACGACACCAGCTGGAAGTGGTTCTGAAGGAGCCCTATCCGAAGATGCTGCTGGCGCTGGCCAAGAACAACGCGCCCTGCACCTTCATCATGCCCGAGCGCATCGCCAAGACCGACCCCTTCCAGCAGATCACCGAATATATCGGCTCCGGCCCGATGAAGTTCGTGCGCAGCGAGTGGGTGCCCGGCGCCAAGGCGGTGTTCGAGAAGTTCGCCGACTACATTCCGCGCACCGAGCCGGCCGACTGGCTCTCCGGCGGCAAGAACATGCTGGTCGACCGCATCGAATGGGTGATCATGCCCGACGCTGCGACCGCCGCCGCCGCGCTGCAGAATGGCGAGGTCGACTGGCTCGAAACCCCGCTCTCCGATCTTGTCCCGGTGCTGAAAAGCCATAAGGACATCAACGTCGATATCGGCGATCCGCTCGGCAATATCGGCGCCTTCCGCATGAACCACCTGCACCCGCCCTTCAACAATCCGAAGGTGCGCCAGGCCGTGATGACGGCGCTGAACCAGGAAGAGTATATGCGCGCCATCGTCGGTGACGATGACAAGCTCTGGAAGGCGCTGCCCAGCTTCTTCACCCCCAACACGCCGCTCTACACCGAGAATGGCGGTGACGTTTTGAAGAAGCGCAGTGTCGCCGAGGCCAAGAAGCTGCTGGCCGAATCCGGCTACAAGGGCGAGCCGGTGATCTGCGTCGTCGCGCAGGACATGGCCGCGACCAAGGCGATGGGCGATGTCACGGCCGAGCTGCTGAAGAGCATCGGCATGAAGGTCGATTTCGTCGCCACCGACTGGGGCACTGTCGGCGCTCGTCGCGCCCAGAAGACCGGACCCGGGCAGGGCGGCTGGAGCATGTTCCACACCTGGCATGCCGGCGCCGACTGCGTGAACCCGGCCTCCTACACCGCGATCCGGGCCAATGGCGACAAGGCCTGGTTCGGCTGGCCGGATGTGCCGGATGTCGAGAGCCAGGTCACGGCCTGGTTCACCGCCAAGAACATCGACGAAGAAAAGGCCGCCATGGCCAAGCTGAACAAGGCCGCCATGGACAATGTCGTCTACGCGCCGACCGGCTTCTACCTCGCCTATCAGGCCTGGCGGAAGAACGTCACCGGCGTGAAGAGCGGCCCGCTGCCCTTCTTCTGGGGCGTCGCCAAGGCGTGAGGCCCAAGGCGGGGCGCGAGGTCATCGCTCCCCGCCAGCCTCGCAATCGTCGCCGCAGCAGGCTGCTTGCACCAGCGCCTGCCGCGGCACGTCCCTTGCCCTGCAGCACAGGCGGCTCGATGCCTCCCTGGCTATCGAGCCATCCGCGACACGCCATCCGGGACCGCTAGCTCACAATGTTTGCATTCATCGTCAGACGGATCATCACGACCATCCCAGTGATGGCATTCGTGGCGCTTTTCGTCTTCTCGCTGCTCTATATCGCGCCAGGCGATCCGGCGGCGGTCATCGCGGGCGATCAGGCCTCGCCCGCCGATGTCGAGAAGATCCGCCAGAGCCTGGGTCTCGACCGGCCCTATCTCGTGCGCTTCGGCGAGTGGTTCTTCCGCGTCCTGCAGGGCGATCTCGGCACCTCGATCTTCACCTCGCTGCCGGTGACGCAACTGATCGGGCAGCGGATCGAGCCGACCGTGTCGCTGATGGTGCTGACGCTGATCCTGGCTGTCGCGATCGCGGTGCCGCTCGGCGTGCTGGCCGCCTGGAAGGCCGGGACCTGGATCGACCGCGTCGTGGTGGCTTTCGCCGTTTTCGGATTTTCGGTGCCGGTCTTCGTCGTCGGCTATCTCCTTGCCTACACCTTCGCGCTGAAGCTCGATTGGGTGCCGGTGCAGGGCTACACGCCGCTCTCCGAGGGGGTCTGGCCCTGGTTCAAGAACCTCGTCCTGCCGTCGATCACGCTCGGTTTCGTCTATATCGCGCTGATCGCGCGCATCACCCGCGCCTCGATGCTGGATGTGCTGCAGCAGGATTATATCCGGACCGCCCGCTCGAAGGGCGTGGCGCAAAACAGCATCCTCTTCGTGCATGCGCTTAAAAACGCGGCAGTCCCGATCATCACCATCATCGGTATCGGTGTCGCGCTGCTGATCGGCGGCGCGGTGGTGACCGAAAGCGTCTTCGCCATTCCCGGCCTGGGGCGCCTGACACTCGATGCCATCCTGCGCCGCGACTACCCCGTGATCCAGGGCGTCGTCCTGATCTTCTCGTTTGTCTACGTGCTGGTGAACCTGGTCATCGACCTGATCTACACCCTCGTCGATCCGAGGATCCGCTATTGACCATTCAGCAGCCTCGTCCCGTCCCGGCCGATCTCGCGGTCGCCCCGGACCTCCCTGATGTTCTGGCGCCGCGCAAGAAGCTGACCGGCTTCACCGGTTTCCTGCGCAAGAACCCGTCCATCGCGATCGGCGGCATCCTGCTCGCCATCATGTTCTTCATCGCGATCTTCGCGCCCTTGCTCTGGACGGTGGACCCGACCGCGATCTCGACGGCGCGGCGCACCCGCGTGCCCTCCGAGCTCTACTGGTTCGGCACCGACATGCTCGGCCGCGACATCTATTCCCGCGTCGTCTATGGCGCGCGGGTGTCGCTGCTGGTCGGCTTCAGCGTCGCGCTTCTCGCCTCCGTGGCGGGGCTGGCCATCGGCCTGTTCTCCGGCTTCGTCCGGGTCGCCGACGGCATCATCATGCGCGTCATCGACGGCATGATGTCGATCCCGCCGATCCTGCTCGCCATCGCGCTGATGGCGCTGACCCGCGGCTCGATCCAGAACGTCATCATCGCCATCACCATCGCTGAAATCCCGCGCGTCGCGCGTCTCGTCCGCGGCGTGGTGCTGAGCCTGCGCGAGCAGCCCTATGTCGATGCGGCGATTGCTGCCGGCACGCGCACGCCGATGATCATCTTCCGCCACATCCTGCCCAACACCATGGCGCCGATGAGCGTGCAGGCGACCTATATCTGCGCCAGCGCCATGATCGTCGAAGCGATCCTGTCCTTCATCGGCGCGGGCATCCCGCCGGCCACCCCGTCCTGGGGCAACATCATGGCCGAGGGCCGGGCGCTCTGGCAGGTCCGTCCGCACATCATCCTGTTCCCGGCGATCTTCCTCTCGCTGACCGTGCTGGCGGTGAACCTGCTCGGCGACGGCTTGCGCGACGCGCTCGATCCCCGCATGGCGAAGAGGCTGTGATGAAGCTCATGTCACCTATCGCCTCGCCTTGCCGGCCGGAGGTTCGCTGATGGCCCTGCTCGAAATCGACCAGTTGCAGACGCATTTCCGCACACCCGACGGCATCAACCGTGCCGTGGACGGAGTGTCCTTCCAGATCGAGGCCGGTCAGACGCTGGCCGTCGTCGGCGAATCCGGCTGCGGCAAATCCGTGACCGCGATGTCGATCCTGCGGCTGATCCCTGAGCCGCCCGGCAAGATGGCAGGGCAGATCCGCTTCCAGGGCCGCGATCTGCTGGAGTGCTCGCGACGCGAGATGCGCCAGATCCGCGGCAACGAGATCAGCATGATCTTCCAGGAGCCGATGACCAGCCTCAACCCGGTGCTGACGGTCGGCCGCCAGATCGGCGAGACGCTGCGGCTGCACCAGAACATGTCGAACAGCCAGGCCATGGCGCGGGCTGTCGAGATGCTGACCCTGGTCGGCATCCCCGAGCCGGCGCGGCGCGTCACGCGAATACCCGCACCAGCTGTCGGGCGGCATGCGCCAGCGCGTGATGATCGCCATCGCGCTCGCCTGCTCGCCCAAGCTGCTGATCGCCGATGAGCCGACGACGGCGCTCGACGTCACCATTCAGGCGCAGATCCTCGACCTGATGCGCGATCTCAAGGACCGCGTCGGTGCGGCGATCATGCTGATCACCCATGATCTCGGCGTCGTCGCCGAGGTCGCCGACCAGGTTGTGGTGATGTATGCCGGCCGCAAGGTCGAGGAAGCCTCGGTCAACGATCTCTTCGCCAATCCCCGCCATCCCTACACGCAAGGGCTGCTCGGCGCCGTGCCCAAGCTCGGCTCCTCGCTGACCGGCACGACCGAGCGGCTGGCGGAAATTCCCGGGCTGGTCCCGAGCCTGAAATCGCGCATCCAGGGCTGCGTCTTCGCCGGGCGCTGCCCGATGGTGCAGGATGTCTGCACCAAGATCGCGCCGGGGCTGGAACTGAAGGCGGCAAACCACATCGCCGCCTGCCATTTCTCGCCCAAGGACGCGGTGGCGGCATGATGATGGCGAGCCCAAACATGACCAGCGAGCCGATCCTCCAGGTCAACGACCTGAAGAAGCACTATCCCATCCGCGGCGGCTTCTTCTCCGGCGTGACCGCCAATGTCTATGCGGTCGACGGGATTTCGTTTCACATCCACAAGGGCGAGACGCTGTCGCTGGTCGGCGAATCCGGCTGCGGCAAGTCGACGGTCGGCAAGGCGATCCTGCGGCTGTTCCCGATCACGGCGGGGCAGGTGGTGCTGGATGGCCAGCGCATCGACCAGCTCTCCACCGGCAAGCTGAGGCCGCTGCGCCGCCGGGTGCAGGTGGTGTTTCAGGACCCGTTCTCCAGCCTCAACCCGCGCATGCGCGTGCGCGATATCCTGGCCGAGCCGATCACCAATTTCGGCCTGGCCAGCGGCAAGGACGAGATCACCGAACGCACCATGAAGCTGATGGACAAGGTCGGGCTGCCGCGCGACGCGGTCCATCGCTGGCCGCATGAGTTCTCCGGTGGCCAGCGCCAGCGCATCGGCATCGCCCGGGCGCTCGCGGCCGAGCCTGAGCTGATCATCTGCGACGAGGCGGTCTCCGCGCTCGACGTCTCGGTCAAGGCGCAGATCGTCAACCTGCTCGGCGACCTGCAGAAGGAGCTGGGCCTCGCCCTGCTCTTCATCAGCCACGACCTCGCGATCGTCGAGCACATGACCCACCGTGTCGCGGTGATGTATCTCGGCAAGATCGTCGAGATGGGGACCAAGCAGCAGATCTTCGCCGCGCCTCGCCACCCCTACACCAAGGCGCTGCTCTCGGCGGTGCCGGTGCCCGATCCGCGGGTGAAGCGCGAGCGCATCCTGCTGAAGGGCGACGTGCCGAGCCCGGTCAACCCGCCCAAGGGCTGCCGCTTCAACACACGCTGCCCCTACGCCTTCGCCCGCTGCTTCTCCGACGAGCCGCAGCTGCGCGTGATGGCGGAAGGCCATGTCGCCGCCTGCCATCTGCATGACCTGCCGGCGGCGGAAAACCCGATGCTGAGACATCCCGAAGCCGCGCTCGCGAGCGCCTGACCCCAAGAGCGGCGCCAAGCCGACCCTGAATCATGCCCGACCCTGCCCAAACCAGCGATTTCCTGCCCAATCCGCATCTCGACCGCGCTCTGGCCTATGGCGAGGCGCAGCGCAGCATCCTGTCGCTGGCGGGCGCAAAGGCCGCTCATGCCGCCATCTCGGCGCTGGGAGGGTTACGCGCCGACGCCGCTGCGCAACCTCCACGCCGTGGCAGACCAGCTCGATCTCGCGCAGGTGTTCTACAAGGATGAGGGCAAGCGCTTCGGGCTGAAGAGCTTCAAGGCGCTGGGCGGAGCCTATGCGGTGGATCGCATTGTCGCCGCACGCGGCAAGGAGGGGCTGACGGTCGCCTGCGCCACCGACGGCAATCACGGCCGCTCCGTGGCCTGGGGCGCCCGCCGCGCCGGGGTCAAGGCGGTCATCTATGTCCATGAGACCGTCAGCGAAGGCCGGGCGGAAGCGATCCGCTCCTTTGGGGCGACGGTTGTCCGCGAAGGCCGCACCTATGATGACAGCGTGCGCGCCTGCACGCAGGCGGCACAGGCGCAAGGCTGGCAGATCGTCTCCGACACATCCTGGCCCGGCTATGAGGATGTGCCGAAGGATGTGATGCAGGGCTATGCCGTGCTGGCCATGGAGGCGGAGGCGCAGGGCGCCAAGCCCACCCATGTCTTCGTCCAGGGCGGGGTTGGCGGGCTGGCGGCAGGCGTCCTCTCCTATCGCTGGGAGAAGCTCGGCTCTGAGCGGCCGCTCCTGGTGGTGGTCGAGCCTGAGACCGCAGCCTGCCTGTTCGAATCCGCCAAAGCCGGCTCACTGACCACCGTTGGCGGCGATCTCGATACGATCATGGCCGGATTGGCCTGCGGCGAGCCCTCCATTCTGGCCTGGCGCATCCTCGATCCCGGCGCTGACGCCTTCATGACCATTACCGATACCGCGGCAGCCGAGGCCATGCGCCTGCTGGCGCAGCTTGGCGTGGTTGGCGGCGAATCCGGAGTGGCCGGGCTGGCGGGGCTGATCAAGGCCGCGGCCGACCCTGTGCTGCGCCAGGCGCTGAAGCTCGACGCCAGCTCCCGCGTGCTCTGCTACGGCACGGAGGGCGCCACCGATCCGCAGGTCTACAGCAGCATCGTCGGCCGCACGGCCGAGGAGGTGGAAGCATGAGCCGCATCCTGACTGTCGCCGCCGCCCAGCTCGGGCCGATCCAGCGCGAGCATAGCCGCAGCGATGCAGTAGCGCGGATGATCGAGCTGATGCGCCAGGCCAAGGGCCATGGCTGCGACCTCGTCGTCTATCCAGAAGCCGCGCTGACCGCCTTCTTCCCGCATTGGTGGATCGACGGACGAGGACGAGATCGACAGCTATTTCGAGACGGCGATGCCGTCGAACGAGACGGCGCCGCTCTTCGCCGAGGCGCAGCGTCTCGGCATCGGCTTCCACCTCGGCTATTGCGAGCTCGCCATCGAAGAGGGCCGCAAGCGCCGCTTCAACACCGCGATCCTCGTCGACAAGGCCGGCACGCATCGTCGGCAAATACCGCAAGATCCATCTGCCCGGCCATCCCGACCACGAGCCGCGAACGCGCCTTCCAGAACCTCGAGAAGCGCTATTTCGAGACCGGCAATCTCGGCTGGAGGTCTGGCGGGCGATGGACGCCAATATCGGCATGATGATCTGCAACGACCGGCGCTGGCCCGAAAGCTACCGCGTCATGGGCCTGCAGGATGTCGAGATGATCGTGCTTGGCTACAACACGCCCAAGCATAACCCGCCGGCGCCCGACCATGATCGGCTCGGCAATTTCCACAACCAGCTAGTGATGCAGGCCGGCGCCTACCAGAACGCCACCTGGGTCGTCGGCGTCGCCAAGGCGGGGCTCGAGGCCGGCGTCGACCAGATCGGCGGCTCCTGCATCATCGCCCCGACCGGGGAGGTCGTGGCGCAGGCCGTGACCGAGGACGACGAGCTCGTCGTCGCCCGCTGCGACCTCGACCTCGGCAAGAGCTACAAGGCCTCGACCTTCGCCTTCGAGCGCCATCGCGAGCCCGAGCATTACGGGCTGATCGTCGAGCGCAAGGGCGCGGTGGGGCCGGCATGATGCGAGCGGTCGCCGCCCGTCCAGCCGAACTTGCTCCGCAGGGCTGCCGGGCTTATGTATATCCCATCGGGATATACGGAGTAGGGCAATGGTAGCGACCACCAAGCTGTTCATGACCAACCGCAGCCAGGCCGTGCGCCTGCCCAAGGAGTTGGCCTTTCCGCCCGATGTCACCGAGGTCGAGATCATCAAGCAGGGCTCGGGCCTGCTGATCGTCCCGAAGGGCAAGGGGTGGGAGGATTATTTCGCGCGGGGGCCGCATGTCGATCCGGATTTCATGGCCGACTGGACGCAGCTTCCGCCAGACGAGCGTGAACCGCTGTGATGCGCAGCTACATGCTCGACACGAACATCTGCATCTACGTCATGAAGTCGACGTTGAGCTCACCTTTGAAAACGCGTTTCGAAGCCTTGGCCGATGAGATCTGCATTTCGATCATGACCCTCGCGGAGCTGAGGTTCGGCGCTGAGAAGTCCCAGCATCGGGAGCGCAGCATGCGGGCGGTCGATGATCTCGCCAGCAATCTGGCGATCCTGCCATTCGATGAGCCTGCGGCCGAGCATTATGGACGGCTTCGGGCAGAGCTTGAGCGCGCAGGTACGCCCTGCGGCCTGCACGACACTCAAATCGGCGCCCATGCCCGCAGCAAGGGCCTGATCGTCGTGACCAATAACCGCCGCGAGTTTGACCGCATGCCCGGTCTGCGCGTCGAGAACTGGGTTTGAACGCGGCTTTGCCGCAGCATGCAGCCACCGCCGGAGAGGACCCTCGACATGACCCATGATCTCATTCTCAAAGGCGGGCGGGTCATCGACCCCTCCCAGAAGCATGACGGCATCTGCGATGTCGCCTTCACCGACGGCAAGGTCTCGGGCTTCGGCAAGGACCTCGAAGGGCGCCAAGGAAACCCGCGACGTCTCCGGCTACATCGTCACGCCCGGGCTGATCGACCTGCACACCCATGTCTATTGGGGCGGCACCTCGCTCGGCATCGATGCGGACGAGTTCTGCCGCGCCTCGGGCGTCACCACCTCCGTCGATACCGGCTCGGCCGGTCCCGGCAACTGGCCGGGCTTCCGCAAGCACGTCATCGAGCCGAGCCAGGCCCGCATCCTCGCCTATCTCCATGTCTCGCATGCCGGCATCTACGGCTTCGATCACCGCGTCATGGTCGGCGAGAGCGGCGATCTGCGGATGATGAACCCGATCGATTGCGTCGAGGTCGCCGACGAGAACCGCGACCTCATCGTCGGCATCAAGGTCCGCGTCGGCCTGCACGCCTCGGGCGACTTCCGGGCACGGTGCCGCTGAACATCGCGCTGCAGGTCGCCGATGAGGTCGGCATGCCGCTGATGTGCCATATCGACCATCCGCCGCCATCCTATGAGGAGGTGGTCGACATGCTGCGGCCGGGCGACGTGCTGACCCACGCCTTCCGTCCCTTCCCGAATGCGCCGTGCACGGCGCAGGGCACGGTGAAGCCGGAGGTTCAGGCCGCCCGCAAGCGCGGCGTCATCTTCGATATCGGCCATGGCAAGGGCTCGTTCTCCTTCAAGACCACGCGCGCCATGCTCGCCAACGGCTTCGAGCCGGATATGATCTCGTCGGACGTGCACAAGCTCTGCATCGACGGCCCGGCCTATGACCAGGTCACCACCATGTCGAAATTCCTGCTGCATGGGCATGAGCCTGAACAACGTCATCGCCGCCTCCACGGTGAATGCGGCCATGGCTTTGAAGCGCCCGGAATATGGCTCGCTGCAGGGTCGGCTCGCTCGGCGACGCCACCATCCTGACGATCAAGGAAGGCAAGTTCGACTATGCCGACGTCACCGGCGAGCACATGACCGGCGACAAGAAGATCATCTCCGAGGGCGTCGTGCTGAAGGGCGCCTGGTGGCACCCGCGCCGCTCCAACAAGTTCCGGAAGGTCGCCTGATCGCCACCTCCACGCCTTTAGCCCTCATCCTGAGGAGCGCCGAAGGCGCGTCTCGAAGGATGCTCCAGATCTCGCTGGAGCCTTGTGGATCATCCTTCGAGGCGGTCGCTCCGCGACCTCCTCAGGATGAGGGCTCGAGTGGATCGGGACAGCATTCCGGCCACAGCAGCCGGATCAAAAAAACTCAACAGAGGAAACGCAGAATGTCCGCCGAAGCCAAGCTTGCCGAACTGGGTCTGAGCCTGCCCGCCATGACGCCGCCCATGGCCAATTACGTGCGCTTCAAGCGCTCCGGGGAGCTGGTCTTCCTGTCGGGCCAGGGCCCGCGCAATCCCGATGGCAGCATTCCCAACGGCAAGGTCGGCCGCGAATTCACGGTCGAGCAGGGCTATGAGTTCGCCAAGAACACAGGCCTCGGCCTGTTGGCGGCGATGAAGGAAGCGGCCGGTTCGCTCGACAAGGTCGAGGTCATCAAGCTCCTGGGCATGGTCAATGCCGTGCCGGAGTTCGGGGACCAGCCCAAGGTCATCAATGGCTGCTCCGACCTGCTGGTCGCGGTCCTTGGTGAGAATGGGCGCCACGCCCGGTCGGCCGTCGGCATGGGTTCGCTGCCGGGCAACATGCCGGTCGAGATCGAAGCCATCATCAGGGTGCTGCCGTGACCGCGCTGGCCGAAGAGATTGCCCGCATCCACGGCACGCCCGCCGTCGTCATCGATCTCGACAAGGTCGAGGCGAATATCCGGCGCCTGCAGGCGGTGTGCGATGCGGCCGGCGTCGCCAACCGCCCGCATATCAAGACGCATAAATCGCCCGAGCTGGCGCGGCTGCAGATAGAAGCCGGCGCCCGCGGCATCACCTGCCAGAAGCTCGGCGAGGCCGAGGTCATGGCTGATGGCGGGATCGACGACATCCTGATCAGCTACAACATCCTGGGCGAGCAGAAGCTTGGTCGGCTCGGTGCGCTGCAACGCCGGGTTCGGATGATCGTGGCGGCCGATAATCCCGTCACCATTGCCGGGCTGCCGACGGCGGCCTCGATAGCCGGGCGCGATCTCGAAGTGGTGGTGGAATGCGACACCGGCCGCAAGCGCGCCGGCGTCGAGACGCCGCAGGAGGCGGTCGATCTGGCCAAAATGATCGCGGCGTCGCCAGGCCTGCGCTTTGCCGGTTTCCTGATGTATCCGCCAGAGGATGGCTGGGAGCGCACCCAGAGCTTCCTCGACACGGCCAATGCCGGGTTGCGCGATGCCGGGCTGGAAGCCGGCATGGTCTCGACGGGCGGCTCGCCGAACATTCCCAATGTCGGCAGGCTGAAGGGGGCGACCGAACATCGCGCCGGCACCTCGATCTTCAACGACCGCATGCAGGTCGCAGCCGGTGTCGCCACGCTCGATGATTGTGCGCTGACGGTTTACGCCACCGTCGTCAGCCGGGCCGGTCCGGAGCGCGGCATTCTCGATTCTGGCTCCAAGACGCTGACCAGCGACACTGGCGGGCTCGATGGCCATGGCCATATCCTGGAATACCCGACAGCGCGCATCGCACGCTTTGCCGAGGAGCACGGTTTCCTCGACCTCGCCGCCAGCAATGAGCGCCCCAATGTCGGAGAAGTGGTGCGCGTGGTGCCCAACCATGTCTGCGTCGTCGTCAACATGGTCGATCGTCTGGTGACGGTGCGCGGCGACAAGCTGATCGGCGAATTGCCGGTGGCGGCACGCGGCAAGCTGGTCTGAGCCATCACAGTCAGGCCCGGGTCGCCTCGTTCAAGCCCGCTCTAGCGGCGCGCGGCCATCCGGGCACTGTCCCTGTGAAGATCTACTCCGGGTGGCGGGCGTTCCAGGCTGCTGCGTATTCAGTGCAGAGCCGGTCGAGTTCGGTTCGCTCGGTGACGCCGGCCGGGCGGGAGCGCGAGGGCGAGGCCGCCTGGAACGGCACATAGCGCTGATGCGCGATGCGCCAGAGCCGGCGCAGCTCGACCAGCGGCTCGGCATGGTCGTCAATGCGGATGTCGAAGCTCGGCATCGGATCATTGGCCCAGATCCGGATCGCCGCCGATTGCTTGCCGCGCTTGTCGCCGCCGGCATGTTCGCCGGCCTCCAGCGCCACCAGCAGGCGCTCGTCGAAATCCAGCGCCGAACCCGCAATATAGGCCTTCAGCGTGTCTTCGATGACCTTCGGCCCCGCCAGCATGTTGCCGGCAACAGAGACCTGCGGCCCGTCCACGGCGCCGCACCAGTCGATGCAGGCCGAGCCGGTATAAGCGGCGATCTTGCCGTCCCGATCGATGACATGCAGCTGGCGATGGGCACGGCCTTCATCGGCTGCAGTCAGGGTCGCGATGATCTCGACGGCCGAGCGGCCTTCCTGCAGCAGCCTGAGCCCGTCGATCCCATAGAGCGGATTGACGAAGGCCTGGGTGGCGATGGCACCGATGCGGCCGCCGCCATAGGGCACGCGCGAGCCGACAGCGAAGGCGCAGGTCGAGACGGCGACGCCATAGGCGCCGGTGGCGGCGTCGCGGGCGACGATGGACCAGGTCATGAAGTCTATTCCCTTGCAGGTTTCAGCGGCCGGGGTGTCGCATGATGGCGCAACCCCGGCGCAAAGCGCGAGTCACCGCCCCGCCGCATAGGCCTGCATGAGACGCGGAGTGGCGGCGGCGCGCAACAGCCCGTCGGCGCTTTTTTCCGCTGCTGTCAGCCGGCCCACTGTCCACTCCGGCGCCACCTCGACGGCATGGCCGCGGCGGCGCAGATCGTCGAGCGAGGCGGCCCCGATGCTCTCCTCCACCATCAGATGGCCCGGCCGCGCCTCGCGCGGATAGAAGGAGGAGGGGAAATGCTGGGTGTGGAACAGCGGCAGGTCGATCGCCTCCTGCAGGTTCAGCCCATGATGCACGCGCCGCAGGAACATGCCCATCTGCCATTGCTCCTGCTGGTCGCCGCCTGGCGTGCCGAAGGCGAGCCGCGGCTCACCATTCTCGAAGGCAATGGTCGGCGTCAGCGTGGTGCGCGGGCGCTTGAACGGCGCAAGCGAGGCCGGCAACCCGTCCTCCAGCCAGAACATCTGAGCCCGCGAATTCAGCGGGAAGCCAAGCGCGGGGATGACCGGCGAGGACTGCAACCAGCCGCCCGATGGCGTCGCCGCGATCATGTTGCCCCATTTGTCGATGACGTCGATGTGGACGGTGTCGCCACGGCGCCCGGCCGCGACCATCGAGGCCATGGTCGGCTCGCCCACCGTCGCGCCGCCCTTGCCGGACTGGCCGGCTATGCGCACGCCCGCCAGCATGCGGCGCACCTGCTCCTCATAGCCGGGGACCATGCCCGGCCGCAGCTCATGCGACGCCTCTTCGCCGATCAGATTGCGGCGACCGCGCGCATAATCCTCCGACAGCAGCGTCGTCAGCGGCACCTTCACGAAATCGGGGTCGCCGTAATAGGCCTCGCGATCGGCGAAGGCGAGCTTCATCGCCTCCATCACATGATGGACGAAGGCCGGGCTTGCGGGGCCCATGGCGGCAAGGTCGATGCCTTCCAGGATCTTCAATGTCTGCAGGAAGACCGGGCCCTGACCCCAGGCGCCGATCTTGAACACCTCCCAGTCGTGATAGGTCACGCTGGCCGGCGTCTCGTAGCTCGGCTGCCAGCGGGCCATGTCGTCGGCGGTCAGCAGGCCCTTGTGGCGCCGGCCGGAGGAATCCATCGCTTCCGTGCTGCGGCAGAACGCGTCCATGGCCTCGGCGACGAAGCCCTTGTACCAGGCGTCATAGCCGGCCTGGATCTGCTCCTGCCTGTCGGAGGAGGCGGCTTCCGCTTCGCTCAGAATGCGCTTGTAGGTGTCGGCTGCGGCCGTGTTCTTGAACAGCTTGCGCCCTTCAGGCACCGCGCCGCCGGGCAGATAGACATCGCCCGAGGTCTTCCACTCGCCGGTGAACAGGTCGGTCAGCCCGGCGATGGTGTCGGAGACGCGCGGCAGCATCGGGTGGCCGTTCTCGAAATAGCCGATGGCCGGCTCCAGTACCTCGCGCAGCGTCAGCAGGCCATGATCGCGCAACAGCGCCATCCAGCCACCAAAGGCGCCGGGCACGACCGTGGAGAGCAGGCCGGAACCGGGGATCAGGTCGAGCCCGAGCTCCTTGAAGGCCTCGATCGTGGCCGCCTGCGGCGCCGGCCCCTGCGCGCACATCACCTCGACCTTCTTCGTCTTGGCCGAGTAGAACACGGCAGGCATATCGCCGGCGGGCCCGACCAGATGCGGCTCGACCACCTGCAGCACGAAAGCGGCGGCGGCGCAGGCATCGAAAGCGTTGCCACCCTTTTCCAGCATCGCCATGCCGGATGCGGTGGCCAGCCAATGCGTCGAGGTGACGACACCGAACGTGCCGAGGATTTCCGGGCGGGTGGTGAACATGGAGATTTCCAGTGCGATTGTTTGCTGAGTTAAGCGAAAAAATTCAGCCCTCATCCTGAGGACCGCCGCTGGCGCGTCTCGAAGGATGGTGCAAGAGGCTCCGGAACCCGCTGGAGCATCTTTCGAGACGGCCCTTGCGGGCCTCCTCAGGATGAGGTCTCTGAGTGGTCAGTTCCTGCGTTTGGAGAGCTCGGGCAACAAGTCCCACTGCCCATCGATGAGAGCTTGCTTCTTCTGACGCGACCAGCCTTTGACCCGGCGCTCCACCGCGATAGCGTCGGTGATCACCGGGAAATGCTCGCAGAAGACCAGTGTGACGGGCCGTCGTGTAAAGGTGTAGGCGCGACGGAATTGCCCTAAATTGTGCTGGCTGACCCGCGTCTCCACGGCGCCGCGGGTTGTACCCGCGTAAAACCGCCCATCGCTGCAGCGCAGGATATAGAGCCAGCACCCGTCGCTGTCCCGCATAGTTGACCACCCGGTGAACCCACGCCCAAGCCCTCGGCCTGTCGCACGGAGAGTGCTGCAGAAGGAGGCTCCTTCGCAAGCTGGAGCATCCTTCGAGACGGCCCTTTCGGGCCTCCTCAGGATGAGGGCTGTGGGTGATGCGCAGGATAGAACTTGAGCAGTACCCGTCGGTTGCCTTGCCTGAACCCCCGTCATCCCACCCACAGCCCTCATCCTGAGGAGCGCCGCAGGCGCGTCTCGAAGGATGGTCCAAGCGGCTCCTTCGCAAGCTGGAGCATCCTTCGAGACGCCGCTGACGCGGCTCCTCAGGATGAGGGCTGTGGGTGATGCGCAGGATAGAACTTGAGCAATACCCGTCGGTTGCCTTGCCTGAATCCCCGCCATCCCACCCACAGCCCTCATCCTGACGAGCGCCGCAGGTGCGTCTCGAAGGATGGTCCAAGAGGCTCCGGAACCCGCTGGAGCATCCTTCGAGACGCCGCTGACGCGGCTCCTCAGGATGAGGGCTGTCGGTGATGCGCAGGATAGAACTTGTGCAGTATCCGTCGGTTGCCTTGCCTGAATCCCCGTCATCCCACCCACA
The DNA here is from genome assembly GCA_963759925.1 of uncultured Alphaproteobacteria bacterium. Lineage (GTDB taxonomy): Bacteria > Pseudomonadota > Alphaproteobacteria > Rhizobiales > Beijerinckiaceae > Allobosea. Next base: position 218,173 of record CAVXBE010000008.1, on the reverse strand, counting down.
GCCCTCATCCTGAGGAGCGCCGCAGGCGCGTCTCGAAGGATAGTCCAGGAGGCTCCTTCGCAAGCTGGAGCATCCTTCAAGACGCCGCTGACGCGGCTCCTCAGGATGAGGGCTGTGGATGATGCGCAGGATTGAACTTGAGCAGGACCCGTCGGTTGGCTTGCCTGAATCCTCGTTATCCAACCCACAGCCCTCATCCTGAGGAGCGCCGTAGGCGCGTCTCGAAGGATGGTCTAAGAGGCTCCTTCGCAAGCTGGAGCATCCTTCGAGACGGCCCTTTCGGGCCTCCTCAGGATGAGGGCTGGTGGGATTCCACCCCAAAGCCTGTGCCCCTGCCATCAGTTTTCTTTCGGATCCAGCGCGTCGCGCAGCCCGTCGCCCAGCAGGTTGAAGCCGAGGACTGCGACGAAGATGGCGATGCCGGGTGCGATCGACATCCACGGCGCCTGCTCCATGAAGTTCTTGGCGACGTTCAGCATCTGGCCCCAGGACGGGGCGGGTGGCTGCTGGCCGAGGCCGAGGAAGGAGAGCGACGCCTCCAGAATGATCGCCTGCGCCATGAACAATGTCGACTGCACCACGATGGGCGAGAGCGTGTTCGGCAGCACATGGACGCACATGATACGCAGATCGCGCGCCCCCACCGAACGCGCACCTTCGACGAAATCCTCGGCCTTGACGCTCATCACCTGGCCGCGCACCAGCCGGATGAAGATCGGCACGGCGGACAGGCCGATCGCGATCATCGCATTGGTCAGCGATGGCCCCAGAATGGCGGCGAAGGCGATGGCCAGGATCAGGAAGGGGCAGGCCAGCAGCGCCTCGGTGATGCGCGAGATGACGATGTCGATCCAGCCGCCATACCAGCCCGCCAGCAGGCCGAAGGGGATGCCAATGGCCAGCGCAATCATCACCGAGACGATGCCGGCCAGAAGGGAGGTCTGGGCGCCGAAGAACAGCCGCGCCACCTGGTCCCGGCCCAGCTCATCGGTACCGAACCAGTACAGCGCCGAAGGCGGCTTGCGGATGGCGAGGAAGTTCGACTTCAGCGGGTCCGCCAGCGGCAGCAGCGGCGCCAGAAGCGCCATCAGCACGAAGATCAGCACGATCGTACCGCCGATCAGCGCGGAGCGATTGCGGATCAGCTTGCCGAAGGTGCCGCGGCGAGGCTTCAGCACCGGTTCGCCGGGATTGAGAGGGGCGGGGCTGTCGAGCACGGCTTGCGTCATCAGCCCGTCCTCAGTCGCGGATTGACCAGCACATACAGCACATCGGCCAGCAGGTTCATCAGGATGAAGCCGAGCGCCGTGCACAGCACCACACCCTGGACCACGCCATAATCGCGGTTGAACACAGCATCGACGATCAGCTTGCCAAAGCCGGGAATGGTGAAGACCTGCTCGGTCAGCACCGCCCCGGCCAGGAGTTCGCCGAAAAGCAGGGTGGACAGCGTGATGATCGGCATCAGCGCATTGCGCAGCGCATGGCGGTGAATGACGGTGTCCTCGTCCAGCCCCTTGGCGTGGGCGGTGCGGACATAGTCCGAACGCAGCACCTCCAGCATCGCCGAGCGGGTATGGCGCATGATGAAGGCGGCAAGCCCCCCGCCCAGCACGAAGGCCGGCATGATCAGCCGCTCGATCGCCGCCTTCGGGTCCACGAAAATGGATTCATAGCCCGAGGCCGGCAGCCATTTCAGCTCGACCGATACCACGAGGATCAACATGATCCCGAGCCAGAAATTTGGGATCGACAGCCCTGTCAGCGCCAGAGCGCTGGCGGAATAATCGACATAGGTCCCCTTGCGGCGGGCGGCGAGGATCCCGGCGGGGATGCCGATCACCAGCGCCACGAGGATCGAGGCGGTGGCGAGCTGGATCGTCACCGGCAGCTTTTGCAGGATCAGCCCCAGCACCGGCTCGCCGGTGCGCAGGGAGCGGCCGAAATCGCCCTGCACCACCTGTCCTAGCCAGGCGAAGAACTGGATGAAGATCGGATCGTCCATCCGGTAGATCTCGCGCAACCGCGCAATCACCTCCGGATCGCGCTCCTCCCCCGCCATCACCAGAAACGGATCGCCGGGGAGAGCGCGCTGCAGCGCAAAGACGAAGAGCGACACCAGAAACAGCGTCGGGATCGCGATCAGGACACGGCGGGCAATCAACGTCAGCATCGCAGACCCGCCGCTTGCAGCAGGCGATGACGTCGATGGGCCGGGCCTCCTTCTCCGGCGAAAGAAGAAGGAGCCCTTGTCGTCATCGCGCCCGGCGCTGTCAGCGCAGCCGCCATCACTTCCGCTTCAACCCAGCCAGGCGGATCATCCCGTCCGGATTGATGGTGAAGCCGTCGATGTTGGAGCGCATCGCGAAGAACACCGTCTGATTGTAGAGGTACACGATCGGTAGTTCGTCCATCAGGATCTTCTGCGCGGCATCGTAGAGCTTCTTGCGTGCGGGCACATCGTAGACGGTGCGAGCCTCGTCCAGCAGCCGGTCAACCTCGGCGTTGGAATAGCGGCCGTCATTCTGGCTGCCCTTGGTCGTCACGAACTGATGGATGTTGCCATCGGGGTCGATCCGACCGGACCAGCCGATGCGGCTCATCTGGAACTTGCCCTGCTGCTGGTCGCGCAGCTGGCTGGCGAACTCCGTCGACCGCAGCTGGATGTCGATGCCGGCCTCGGCCGCCATCGCCTGGATGACCTGGCCGAGCTGGGCATCGACCGGATTGTTAGTGACGAAGAGTTCGACGGTGACCTTGGACAGGCCCGCCTCCTTCAGCAGCGCCTTGGCCTTGGCGACATCGCGCGCCGGCACCGGGAAATCGGCGCTCTCATAGGGATTGCCCGGGTTGAAGGGCTGCACCATCGGCGCATAAAGCCCCTCGAACACGACCTGGCTCAGCACCTTCCGGTCGATCGAGAGCGACAGCGCCTGGCGCACGCGCTTGTCCTTGGCCATCGGCTGGTTCGCCGCCTCGCCATTGGCGGTGTTGATGGTGATGCCCTGGTAGCCGAGATTGGCGATGCTGGCGACGGTGAGCGACTTGTCGCCTTGAGCCGATTTCACATCGGTCGGGGCCAGCCGCTCCAGCATGTCGAGCTCGCCGGCGCGCAGATTGGCGAGGCGCACGGTGGTGTCGGGGATCGAGCGGTAGACCACCCGGTCAAAATGATAATTGGCCGCTTCCCAATGCTCCTTGAACTTGTCCAGCACGATGCGGTCATTCTGCACCCGCTCGACGAACTTGTAGGGGCCCGAGCAGATCGGCTTGGCGCCAACATCGCCCGACAGGCTCTTGGGCGACAGCATCATGCCGGCGCGGTCGGTGAGCTGGGCGAGCAGCGTGGCGTCCTTGCGCTTCAGCTTGAACACCAGCGTCCCGGCATCGGGGGTCTCGATGCTGTCGACTGAGGCGAGCTCGGACTTGCGCAGCGAGTCCGGCAGGGTGCGGGCACGCTCCAGATTGGCCTTGGCAGCGGCTGAATCCAGCGTCTCGCCATCATGGAACTTGGCGTCGGTCCGCAGCTTCATCGTCAGCGTCAGCCCGTCCTCGGAGAAGCTCCAGGAGGTGGCGAGCCGCGGGATGATCGTGAGGTCGGGCTTGATGTCGAGCAGCTTGTCGCACAGCCCCTTGAAGACGATGCGCCCGACGAAGGTGCGAGCCTTGTGCGGATCGAGCACATCCGGGTCTTCCTGCAGGCCGATGCGAAGGGTCGAGGGCGTCTGCGCCTGCACGGGCAGGGCGCTCAGGGCCAGCAGGCTGGCCGAGGCCAGGATGGTAAGGAGCTTCATCGGTCTTATCCCCTTGTTGTCGTTGCGCCGGCATCTGTAGCGTGCGGAGCCGACGTCAATCCCCGCGCCACCCGTGCCTGCAGTTATTGTTCCAACCGGCACCAACTTGGTCCAGATTTTTGGCGCCGTCGATGGCTATCCTGTTGACGTTGGGTCAGTTTTAGCCATCGGCAGCGGCGCATGGCGCAAGCAAATCTTTGGCCAGCGCCTCCTGCCCATCCGCCCGCCGCGCAGGACTGGCCATGCAGCCCGGCCCTGTTTCGGTCGCTGCGATAGCTGCTAACAATGGCCTGCGGAGACCGAAGGTCGCCGTCCGAAAACCAAAACAGGAAACGCTATGCTGCTGGGTGTGATCGCCGACGACATGACAGGTGCGACCGATGTCGCGCTGATGCTGAACCGGGCCGGCATGCGGACGGTCCAGGTCATCGGCGCGCCGCTGCCGGGCGCAGCTCTGCCGGATGCCGATGCGGTGGTGGTCGCCTTGAAATCGCGCACCAACCCTGTGGCCGAGGCGGTCGCGGATTCGCTGGCTGCCTGCGAGGCGCTTCTGGCGGCCGGCGCCAGGCAGATCCTGTTCAAATACTGCTCGACCTTCGATTCCACCGCGCAGGGAAATATCGGCCCGGTGGCGGATGCGCTGATGCAGCGGCTCGATGCCAAGCTGGCGATCGTCTGCCCGGCTTTTCCGGCCAATGGCCGCTCGATCTATCAGGGCTATCTCTTCGTCGGCACCGGTGCCGCTGCATGAAAGCTCGATGAAGGACCATCCGCTGACGCCGATGCGGGATTCAAACCTGATGCGGCTGATGGGCGCGCAGACCGAGGCGCCGGTCGGCCATGTCGATTACCCCACCGTTCTCGCCGGAGCCGAGGCCGTGAAGGCGCGCTACGCCAAGCTGGCGGCGGAGGGCGTGCGCTATGTCGTCACCGACGCGCTGACCAATGCCGATCTGATGGTGCTGGGGGAGAGCCTGGCCGGGCATGTGCTGCTGACCGGCGGCTCCGGCATCGCCATGGGTCTGCCGCAGAACTTCCGCAACGCCGGCCTGCTGAGCGAACGCTCGGCGCCTGTCACCTTGCGCGCCCCACAGGGCCGCGCCGGCATCCTGTCTGGCAGTTGCTCGACGGCGACGCGCGGCCAGATCAAGGCTGCGGTCGCTGCCGGCTACCCCGCGCTCAAGCTGGATCCGCTGGCGCTGGCCTCGGGCGAGCAACGCGCCGAGCAGCTCGTCGCCTGGGCGCTGGAGCAGAAGCCGGAGACCCCCTTCCTGCTCTATTCCAGCGACGATCCTGCGGAGGTCAAGGCGATCCAGGACAAGCTCGGGCGCGACAAGGCAGGCGAAATCGTCGAGCACGCCTTTGCCGGGATCGCCCGGCTTCTGGCGCAAGCGGGCCTGACCCGCCTGCTGGTCGCCGGTGGCGAGACCTCGGGCGCGGTGGTGCAGGGGCTCGGCATCAAGACGCTGGAAATCGGTCCCGAAATCGACCCCGGCGTGCCGTGGACCCGCGCGGTCGAGGGGCCGGAACTGGTTCTGGCGCTGAAATCGGGCAATTTCGGTGCGCCGGACTTCTTCGTGAAAGCCTGGCAACTGCTGGACTGAACCGTTCTGCGGCATGGTTGCAAAGCTGCGACCACGTATGGGATCGTGCGTCTCTCGACGGAGCTCTTATGGATATGGCGTTTCTCGGCGATCTCCTGACCAGCGTGGCCGATCGCGGCCGTGCGCTGATCAATTTCGAGCGCCTGGGACTGGGCCGTGTCCGGCCGATCGACCGGCTCTGCGACGATCTCCTCTCCGGCCGCGGCGAAGCTTCCGGGATGGCGCTGGCACAAGCGGTTCTCGATGCCTGGGAGCGGCTCGGCAAGGATGAGCGCCAGGCCTTCTTCGCCATGTTGCTGGAGCGCTTCGGGCCGGAGACAGAGCGGCTGGAGGCAGCCATCGATGCCTATCGTGCGCAGCCGGACGCTGCGACGCTGGAGACGCTGCATCTCGCCTCCGAGCCACGCCGGCAGGAGCTGCTGCGCCGGCTCAACCTCGCGCCGGGCGGCACCCATGTGCTGGTGCGGATGCGGGAAGCCCTGTTCGAGGCGATGGAGCGCGCGCCGGAGCTGAAGGCGGTCGACAGCGACTTCCGCCACCTGTTCAGCTCCTGGTTCAACCGCGGCTTTCTGGTCATGCGCCGGATCGACTGGCGCACGCCCGCCAATGTTCTGGACAAGATCATCCGCTATGAGGCCGTCCATGAAATTCAGGGCTGGGACGATCTCCGCCGCCGGCTGGAGCCGAGCGACAGGCGCTGCTTTGCCTTTTTCCACCCGCAGCTGATCGACGACCCCCTGATCTTCGTCGAGGTGGCGTTGACCGGCGACATTCCGCGCAGCATCGGCGAGGTGCTGGCGGATAACCGCCAGATCCTGCCGGCTGCGGATGCGACCACGGCCGTGTTCTATTCGATCTCGAATTGCCAGGAAGGGCTGCGCGGCATCTCCTTCGGCAACTTCCTGATCAAGCAGGTCGCGGAGGATCTGAAGCGCGAACTGTCTGGGCTCGACACCTTCGTCACCCTGTCGCCGCTGCCGGGCTTCGCCCGCTGGCTGACCACGCGCGCTCGACGATACCGAGCTGCGCCTGACCAATGAGGAGCGCGCAGAGCTGGCGCGGCCAAGCGGCGAGACCATCTCGCTCGACGAGCAGACCCGCACCCGGCGCGACAAGCTGCTCGGCCAGATGGCGGCGCATTACCTGCTGCGCGCGCGCTCGGCATCGGGCCGCGTCATCGACCCGGTCGCGCGCTTCCATCTCGGCAATGGCGCCAGGCTCGAACGCATCAATGTCGGCGGCAATCTCTCGGCGAGGGGATTGCGGGAATCGCACGGCGTCATGGTCAATTACCGCTATGATCTCGACGATATCGAGGTGAATCACGAGGCCTTCGCCACCCGCAACACAGTCGTCGCATCCAACGCCGCGCGCCGCTTGCTGAGGCCAGCCGCCGCATAGGGCGAATGGCGAGCGGCGGATGGATATGCCATCACCGCCGCCTCGCTCTTCGCCAATCGCCATTTGCCATTCGCTTCCCAGCTAGGACCCGTCACATGGGCAACCACCTCTTCGACCTCATCCGCGCCCGCATGCCTGCCGCCGACGCGCCGTTCGCGCTGATGGATGATGGGCGGCGCTACAGCTACGCCGACATGGTCGATGTCTCCGGCCGCTTCGCCAACGTTCTGGTGGATCTTGGGGTCAAGCCGGGCGACCGCGTTGCGGTGCAGGTCGAGAAGAGCATCGAGGCGCTGATGCTGTATCTCGGCGCGGTGCGTGCCGGCGCCATCTTCCTGCCGCTCAACACGGCCTACACCCCTGCCGAGATCGAGTATTTCCTCGGGGATGCTGAGCCGGCGGTGTTCGTTTGCGATCCCGCCAGGGCGCAGGCGATGCAGCCCTATGCCGACAAGGCCGGTGCGAAGCTGGAGACGCTGGGCGTCTGGCGCACGCCCGATATCTCCGCCGGCACCCTATCCGACAAGGCTTTGGCGGCGCAGACGGATTTCGCGGATGTCGCGCGGGAGACCGACGATCTCGCCGCCATCCTCTACACCTCCGGTACGACCGGCCGCTCGAAGGGCGCCATGCTGAGCCATGGCAACCTCTCCTCCAATGCGCTGGCGCTGGTCGATTACTGGCGCTTCAGCCAGCAGGACGTGCTGCTGCACGCCTTGCCGATTTTCCACACGCACGGGCTCTTCGTGGCCACCAACGTCGTGCTGTTCTCCGGCGCCTCGATGATCCTGCTGCCGAAGTTCGATCCCGATCAGGTGATGAGATACCTGCCGCAGGCGAGCTGCATGATGGGCGTGCCGACCTTCTATGTCCGGCTGCTGCAGGATCACGCGGCTGACGCGGGAGGCGACCGCGCATATGCGCCTCTTCGTCTCCGGTTCGGCGCCGCTGCTGGCCGAGACGCATCGCGAATGGCGCGAGCGCACCGGCCACGCCATCCTCGAGCGCTATGGCATGACCGAAACCAACATGAACACCTCCAACCCCTATGAGGGCGAGCGCGTGGCCGGCACGGTCGGCTTCCCGCTGCCCGGCGTCAGTGCCCGCGTCACCGATCCCGAGACCGGCGCCATCCTCGGCCGCGATGAGATCGGCATGATCGAGGTCAAGGGCCCCAACGTCTTCAAGGGCTACTGGCGCAATCCGGAGAAGACCGCGGCCGAATTCCGCGCCGACGGCTTCTTCATCACCGGCGATCTCGGCAAGATCGATCCGGCCGGCTACGTCCACATCGTCGGACGGGGCAAGGACCTGATCATTACCGGCGGCTACAATGTCTATCCCAAGGAGGTCGAGACCGAGATCGACGAGATGCCAGGCGTGGTCGAGAGCGCCGTCATCGGCTGCCCGCATCCTGATTTCGGCGAAGGCGTCACGGCCGTCGTGGTGGTGAAGCCCGGAGCGACCGATCACCGCCGCCTCGATCGCACAGACGCTGGAGCAGCGCCTGGCCAAGTTCAAACTGCCCAAGCAGGTCTTCATCGTCGACGACCTGCCGCGCAACACCATGGGCAAGGTGCAGAAGAACCTGCTGCGCGAGACGTATAAGGATGTTTATGCGAAGCGGTGACCGGGGTGGGGAAAGCCCGCCTCAGCCGCCAGAGCCTGGCAGCGATAGGAGCGCTACAAGCATTGCTCAATCTACATAATTATGTAGATTAGGCGCATGGGGGAGAACGCGACGTGCTCGTGGCATGATGGGAAGCGCGAAAGCGTTTTCCTGTCCCGCGGGATTGATTTCGCTGATCTGGAGCCATTTTTTGAAGACAAGAATGCAGTTCTGAAGGTGGACGATAGGCGAGATTACGGTGAGCCCCGCTTCAACATGTTGGCCTGCCAGTTTAACATCGTCCTTAACATCACTTTCACGCCACGAGCAGGCAAATATCAGCTCATTTCGGCGCGAATTGCGAACAGGAAGGAAAGGGACGTCTATGCCAAGGCAAAGCCCTGAAGGCCGGACCAACTGGGCCAAGTTGCGAGCGACGCCTGAAGCCGAGGTCGAGGCGATTGCCGCAGAAGACGCGGACAATCCGGTTAGCCCGAGCGAGGACTGGGCCCGGATGAGCGTGGCCCTTCCGCCTCGCAAGGCGCCGGTGAATGCCATGTTCGATGCTGACGTGGTTGCCTGGTTTAAGTCTGGCGGCCGGGGCTATCAAACCCGCATGAACGCGGTTCTGCGGCGTTACATGGAAGCTCAGAGAAAAGCAGGCTGAGGCGCGTGTACGCGCACTTGTAGCAGCGACCACCAAAGCAGGACCGGCCGAACTGCACGGTCCTGCCTGACCCCTAGGCCGACAGGCTGACCCTCACACCGCCTTGTGCAGGCTCGCCAGCGGGAACTTGGCGACATCCGCCAGCAGCTCGGCAAAGCGCTGCGCCTGCAGCGCGGCTGTCGCCTTGCCCTTTTCCGCCGTCGCGACGCTCGCATCGCCGGCCGCTCCGGAGGCGTGGACGTCCTGCGCCATCCAGGCCATCGCATGCAGCCCGGTCGGACGCAGCCAGCGATAGGCGTCCTGCATCGCGATCGTCACGGGCTCGAACCGGCCAGCCTTGTCCATGGCGACGAGGTCCGGGCGGAAATGCAGCATCAGCGAGGTCTCGATGTCACCGGCGTGAATGCCGTGATGCGGCGTCGAGATCGTCGAAGACGCCATCGGGCAGGCCGAAGCTGCGCCAGGAGGTCGTCACCGCCATCATGCCATGGCTGACGCGCAGCTCGCGGGCCACCACCTTCATCGGGTCGATATTGCCGCCATGCGAGGTGACGATCACGAGCTTGCGCAGGCCCGCCCGCTTGACGCTCTCGCCGATCTCGATCCAGGCGCGCGTCGCCGTCTCCCAGCTCATCGTCAGCGTACCGGGCGAATGCAGGTGCTCGTTCGACTTGCAGATCGCCAGTGTCGGCAGCACCAGCACATCGAGATCGGCCGGCACATGCGGCATGGCCTCGGCCAGCATCGCGTTCATGATGACGGTGTCGACCGACACAGGCAGATGCGGCCCATGCTGCTCGGTCGCGGCCAGAGGCAACACCGCCACGGTCCTGTCGGCCGAGAGCCCTTCGAAATCAGTGGTCTTGAGGTCGCCCCAGAAACGCGCAGTCATCGAGCTTGGTCCTTATCGTGTAGAGAGTAGATCGCGGTTCGGGAGAGCGGGCGGCTTATTCGGCCGCCGCCTCGACGCTGGCTTCCCAGCCCAGCAGCTTGCCGGGATTCATCAGTCCGAGCGGGTCGGCCTGGCGCTTGAACTCCGGCTGCGGCGCGTCGATCTGCTTCCAGCCGGCATTGTTCAGCACCCAGCTATGCGGGTTCGAGGCCTGGATGCCCGCAGCTTCCGCCTGCGCCATGATCTCGTGCAGCCGCTCCGCAGTGGTGAAGCGGACCAGCGGCAGGCTGGAATGATAAACCTTGCCCTGGCGGCGCTGGAACTCGATGTGGAACAGCACATCTTCATGAAAGTGCGTCTCGGCCCATTCCAGCAGTTCGAGATTGCGCAGCGGCGGGAAGCGCAGCTGCAGATAGGTGATGCTGGGGTCGACCTTCAGCGCGTGCAGCGTCGTGTGGTTCCAGGTGTACTCGTAGAGCGGCCCCGGCGCGCCCTTCTCGCGGTGTTCGCCAAAGGCAGCCGCGCGAGCTTCCGCCGCATTGCGCGTGAAGGTTACAGTACCGCCCATCTTGGCCACCAGCCGGTCGAGCTCGTCGCCCTGCGGCTCCGACACCATCAGAATGGCGAAGGCCTTGTTCTCGCCAAGCCAGGGCGTCAGCCGGCGCAGATAAGGCGCGATGCGCGGATCGTGGATGCTGACCAGCTTCTTGGCGATGCCGTCGCATTCGGTGAAGGCCTGGCCGAATTGTGCCGCCTGCTGCAGGCTGTCGAAGGTCGCGATGCGCTCAGCCCAGGCATGGGCGGGCGCCAGCGGCACTTCGACCTCGGTGATGATGCCGTTGACGCCATAGGCGTGCATGACCTTGAGGATATCGGGGCCGCGCAGCTCGATCAGCCGCGGCTCCGGCTCCACCGTCATGACCTCGAGCTGCGATGACGGCGCCGAGATTGTCGATCTGGCCCCAGGTGCAGGAGCCGGCCCCGGCCGCGCCGCCGGCGATGAAGCCGCCGATCGTCGCCTGCGCCCGCGTCGAGGGGTGCATGCGCAGTTCCTGGCCGTGTCGGAGCCAGCGCCTTGTCGATGTCGAGCATGTTGGCGCCGGCCTCGAACCGGCCGGCGCCCAGGCTGGTCGCGACGACGCGGTTCAGCCGCGTCATGTTGAGCACCACCCCGCCTTCGAGCGGCACGGCCTGGCCGTAATTGCCCGTGCCGCCGCCGCGCACCGTCAGCGGGAATGCGATGGCGCGCGCAGGCCGCGGCGACGCGGCCGCAGCTCCGCCTTGTCCCGCGGCAAAATGACGAGTCCGCCTGCCTTGCCGTCGAGATCCGGCTTCAGCACCGGCGAGAACCAGAAGAAGTCGCGGCTGTTCATGCGCAGCGACGGTGCGTCGTCATAGATCGTCAGGTCGGCAATTCGGCGCGCAGCGCCGCCAGGGCAGAATGTGTCATGCGGTTCCGGCTGAGGACGTGCACCTTAACGCGCCGGGCAGGAGAGGGAAGCGCCTCCTCGGAATAAGCCGGACTATCGCACGCAGCTGCAGCCTTCAGTCTGAGCAAGGATGCTCGTCGCAGCCGCGGCAGCGACCTCATATCAATTCCTTATGACGACGGCGCTGCAGAATTGCGTTGCCTGAATTTCAGCACATGCACGTTGTCTGTGCGAAAGCGCGACACGTGCATTTTCAGTCGCCGGTTTGGCGTGGCATACATGTTGCTCGCCCGCGTCCGAAGCCGGCATCGGCCGCGCGTTTCAGGGAGGTAGCCAGACCATGACCATGAAGTATCGGATCGACCGCCGCGCGGCGCTTGGGCCTGCTCGGCGGCTCGCCGCCTCGGTGCTGGTGCCGGTTCCCGGTGCGCGCGTTCATGCCCAGACGCTCGACAAGGTCAGCTACCAGACCAACTGGCGCGCCCAGGCCGAGCATGGCGGCTTCTATCTACGCGCGTCGCCAACGGCATCTACAAGAAGTACGGCATCGACTGCGACCTCCGCATGGGCGGGCCGCAGCAGAACCCGTCGCAGCTCCTGCTCGGCGGCCGCGTCGACATGATCATGTCGAACTCGTTCGAGGCGCATCAACTACGCGCAGGAGAACCTGCCGTTCCTCGTGCATCGCCGCGATCTTCCAGAAGGACCCGCAGGTCCTGATCTCGCATCCGGGCGTCGGCAACGACACGCTGGCGGCCCTGAAGGGCAAGCCGATCCTGATCGGCGCGGCGCGGCCGCACCAGCTACTGGCCGTTCCTGAAGGCGAAGTTCGGCTACACGCGACGAGCAGGTCCGGCCCTACACCTTCAACATGGCGCCGTTCCTGGCCGACAAGACCATCTCGCAGCAGGGCTTCCTCTCCTCCGAGCCCTTCGCGATCATGCAGGCCGGCGTGAAGCCGGTCGTCCATCTGATCGCCGATGCCGGCTTCGAGAACTACAACACGACGATCAACATCTCCCGGAAGATGGTCGACGAGAAGAAGGACGTGGTGCAGCGCTTCGTCAACGCCACGCTCGAAGGCTGGGCCGAATACATGAAGGGCGGCGCCGGCAATCGCGGCGGCCAACGCCGCGATCATGAAGGACAACCCCGACATGGACCACGACAAGATCGCCTACGCGCTCAAGGTGATGAACGAGCAGCGGCATCGTGACGTCCGGGCGACGCCCTCAAGCTCGGCATCGGCGCGATGACCGACGAGCGCTGGAAGCGCTTCTACGAGACGATGACGGATGCCGGCGCCTTCCCGGCGGGCATCGACGTGCAAGAAGGCCTACAGCCTCGAGTTCGTCAACAAGGGCGTCGGCGCGTGAGCGCAGCCTGGCCGCCGCGCCGCCGGCGCGCCGAAAGCGCGCCGCCCGCTCGTTTCAGATCCGCGACGTCTCCAAGCACTTCGCCAACGGCACGCTGGCGATGCGCGGCGTCGATCTCGATCTCGGCGCGGGCGAGTTCGTCAGCCTGCTCGGGCCCTCCGGCTGCGGCAAGTCGACCCTGCTGCGCATCATCGCCGGCCTCGGCGCGCCCTGCGTCCGGCACGATCGACTGGCCGACGCGCCGCCATGACGCCGCGCGGCAAGCCGCGAGCCGCGATCTCGGCTTCGTCTTCCAGGACCCGACGCTGATGCCGTGGGCGAACGCGCTGCGGCAACGTCATGCTGCCGCTGACGCTCGAAGGGCGTCGCGCAAGCGCGAGGCGGAGGCGCGCGCGGCCGAGATGCTGGCGCTGGTCGGGCTGAAGGGCTTCGAGAAGTCCTATCCGCGCGAACTCTCCGGCGGCATGAAGATGCGCGTCTCGATCGCGCGCGCGCTGGTGACGCGGCCGAAGATCCTGCTGATGGACGAGCCCTTCGCGGCGCTCGACGAGATCACCCGCCACCGGCTCAACGACGACCTGCTGGCGCTCTGGTGGCAGGAGCGCTTCACGGCCGTCTTCGTCACCCATTCGGTGTTCGAGTCGGTCTACCTGTCGCAGCGCATCGTGGTGATGGCGGCGCGGCCCGGCCGCGTCATGGCCGATCTCGACGTCGATGCGCCTTATCCGCGCGACGACCTGTTCCGCACCTCGGCCGACTACGCCCATCTCTGCCGCGTCGCCTCCGGCAACGCTGAAGGAGGCGATCGGCGCATGAGCGCACCGTCGCTCATGCCGAGCTCCATGACGGCACCGACGCCGAGGCGCGGCCGGTCTTCGCCGACGGAGCGCCGCATCCTCGGCCTGCCGGCCAGCGCCTGGCCGCGGCATCCTCGCGCCGCTCGTCATCGGCGTCGCTGGCGCTGGCGGCTGTGGGAGTTCGTCGTCCGCATCAAGGGCATCCCGCCCTACATCCTGCCCGGCCCGCTGCTGATCGCGCCAGACGCTGGTCGACCGACTGGGGCACGCTGTCGGGCTCGCTCTGGATCACGCTGCGCATCACCTTCGCGGCGCTGGTCGCGGCCGTGATCGTCGGCGTCGCGCTGGCGGTCATCTTCACGCAGTCGAAATGGCTGGAGATGTCGCTGCTTCCCCTATGCGGTGATCCTGCAGGTGACGCCGGTCGTCGCGATCGCGCCGCTGATCATCATCTGGGTCGGCGACATCAACCTGTCGCTGCTGATCTGCGCCTGGATCGTCGCGTTCTTCCCGATCCTGTCGAACACGATCCTCGGGCTCAACTCGGCCGACCACAACCTGATCAACCTGTTCCAGCTCTATCGGCGCGAGCCGCTGGCAGACGCTGCGCTATCTGCAAGCTGCCGGCCGCGCTGCCCTATTTCCTCGGCGGGCTGAAGATCTCGGGCGGGCTCGCGCTGATCGGCGCGGTCGTGGCGGAGTTCGTCGCCGGCACCGGCGGCAGCGCGTCGGGCCTCGCCTACCGCATCCTCGAATCCGGCTACCAGCTCAAGATCCCGCGCATGTTCGCGGCGCTGATCATGATCTCGGTCTCCGGCATCGCGATCTTCCTCGTCGACCAGCTGGATCTCGCATCTGGCTGCTGCGCCGCTGGCACGAAAGCGCGCTGAAGCGGGAGAATTGAGATGAGCGCCATTCCCGACCGCAAGCCGCGCCCGTCCCGGCCCGTCCGCTACGATATCGCCGGCTTCAAGGCCGATGTCGCCGGCATCGAGCTGATCGACGAGCCGCAGGTGGTGCGCAAGCGCTCGCGCGATTTCTTCTGGTATTCGCCGATCCTGAACCAGCGAGCTGGCCGACAAATCCGCCGATATCATCGCGCTGCCGCGCGACGAGGCGGAGGTGGTGCGCATTGCAGCGGCCTGCGCCAGGCGTCGCATTCCGCTGACCGTTCGCGCCGCCGGAACCGGCAATTACGGGCAGGCGGTGCCGCTGGAGGGCGGTGTCCTGCTCGATATCACCGCGCTGACAGGCATCGAGTGGCAGAAGCCCGGCATCGTCCGCGCCGGCGCCGGCACGCGCCTGCTCGACCTCGACATGGCGACCCGCGAAAACGGCTTCGAGCTGCGCATGCATCCCTCGACCAAGCGCTCCGCCACGCTCGGCGGCTTCGTCGCCGGTGGCTCGGGCGGCGTCGGCTCCGTCACCTATGGCGGCCTGCGCGAGCCCGGCAACATTCTGGCGGCCCGCATCGTCACGGTCGAGGAGGAGCCGCGCATCCTGGAACTGCGCGATGACGCGGCCCAGAAGGTCAACCGCGCCTATGGCACGACCGGCATCATCACCGCGCTGGAAATGCCGCTGGCGCCGGCCTGGCCCTGGATCGACGTGATCGTCGCCTTCGACGACTATATGGAGGCCTTCAAGGCCGGCTACGAGGTCGCCCTCGCCGACGGCGTCGTCAAGAAGCTGGTGACGCCGATCACCTGGCCGATCCCCGGCTATTTCGGCGCGCTCAAGCAGCATTGCCCCGAAGGCAAGAGCATCCTGATCTGCATGATCGCGGAAGCCTCGCTCGGCCCGTTCAAGGCGATCATCGGAGAGCGCGGCGCGGTGACCTATGAGGCGCCGTCGCAGGAGGGGCCGGGCACGGTGCCGCTCTACGAGTACTCGCTGGAACCACACCACCCTGCAATGGCTGAAGAGCGACCGCTCCGTCACCTATCTGCAATGCCTGTTCCCGCATGACAGGCTGATCGAGAGCGCCCGCGAGATGATCGAGCGCTTTCCCGACGAGGTGCTGGCGCATCACGAGTTCATCCGCTTCGGCGGACGCGTCACCGCCAGCGCCCTGCCGGTGCTGCGCTACACCACTGCCGAGCGGCTGAACCAGATCATTGCGGAGCATGAGGCGGCGGGCGTGATGATCGCCAACCCGCATGTCGTCTCGCTGGAAGGCGGCAGCCGCCACAAGCGCGCCGATGCGGACCAGCTCGGCTTCAAGCACGAGGTTGACCCGCACGGGCTGCTCAACCCCGGCAAGATGGACAGCTTCGTCGCCGCAGATCAGGCGAAATAGGCAAGCTTCCGGTCGGCTTCCATCTGGTCGAGCTCGCGCAGGGCGTGCTCGGAGGTCGCCAGAGCAAGGCCCGCGAGCGGCATGCCGAGATCGGCATCGTCCAGATCCACCTCGGATGTTGCAGGCTCGCCCAACACGTCCGGGCCTGCCTGAGGCGGCGCTTCAGGGGCGAAGGCCGGCTCGACCGCCGTGCTTTCCGCCAGCGCGGCCTCAGCGGCAAGATGGCTCTGCGGCCCGCCGGTCTCCGGCTCGATTTCCTCGAAGACGATGTCATCGCTGACCAGCGACTGCGAATTGAGCTTCAGCTCCGAGGCCGGCCGGGCCGAGACGGAGCGCGCATCGGCCAGAACAGACACCGGGCCAGCGTCGATCTCGACGATCTCGATGTCGTCATAGTGGCCGAGCGGGGCCGCGTCGTGCATGAAGTTGGTGGAATAGCGCGTCGCATATTCGGCGCTCTCGCCGGCCTTGCCGCTCAGGGCCCTCAGGCTGCTGTCGAGCATGGCGATGGTGTCGGAGATCTTGGCGATCTTCTGGCTGGTGGCCTCGACCTGGCCGCTGGCGGAGTAGATCTCCGTGGTGCGCCGGTCGAGCTGGTCGCACAGCCCCTCATCGGCCCCGGCTTCGCGGAGTTTCCAGGCCACTTCCTGAATGCTTTCGGTGGCCACCACGATCGACGCCGCGGCGGCTTCGATCCGGCCGGCGAGGCCCGACGACACGCTGCTATCGCGCCCGCTGATCCGTTCGAGATCCAGCCGGAGATCGGCGATCAGCGCCGCGGCCTCGCGCGTATCGGGCTCTGTCGGTTGCGCATGCGGCGAGACGCCCATCACCCGTTCCAGGCGCTGCACCGCCGACAGCACCTGCGCCGTGTCGGACTGCCTGTTGCGCTTGGCGAACTCGGCCATGAACCAGCGGCCGCGCGCCGTCTCCATCACGGCGGCGGCGATCGCCTCATAGTCTTTTTCGCTCAGCGGTGTCAGCGAACGCGCTTCGCTCATGGCCAACCTGTTCGTGCTGGACTGGCCGAATCATGATCCGTCAGTCGAGATATCAGCCCAGCCTGTTCTGGAAGACGTTAAGGAAGTGCTTTCGGCCGATGGTCTTTCGTGTAACGCGCAATACAAACCATGCGTGAGCCTCCACCTCCTTCTGCTGCGGCGCGGCTGGGTCTCTTGCAGGCGCTGAACTTTATCGGCGTCGGCATCTACCTACCGTTCTTCCCGATCTGGCTCGCCTATCGGGGCATGAACGAGGTCGCCATTGGCTATCTCCTGACCATCCCGATCATGGTGCGCATCGTCGCGGCCTCCTGGCTCACCGGGCTGGGCGACCGCTGGATCTCGCCGGTGACCTTGCTCGCTGTGCTGAACGCCACGGTGAGCCTGACCTATCTGGCGCTGCTGCCGGCGCAAAGCGGCCCGGTCATCGGCCTGGTGATGGCGCTCAACGCCGTGGCGCTCTCCGGCGTGGTGCCGCTGGCCGATCTGCTGACCACCGCCCAGAGCCGCGTCCACCCCGCCGTCAATTACGGCCGCGTGCGCCTCTGGGGCTCGGTCAGCTTCTTTGCTGCCAACATCGCCGGCGGCTGGCTGATCGCAGCCTTCGGTCCCGGTGTCGTGCCGCTCGCGCTCTGCCTGGGCTCGGCGCTGGCCACGCTGGCCGCGCTGATGGCACCCGCCCCACCGGCCGAAGCGGCTTCGGCCGTCGCTACCGATCCCGCCGCTTTGCGCTTCGGGCGCGCCTTCTGGTACGCGCTCGCGGCCATTGCTTGCGTCAACGCCACCCATGCCGCGCTCTACGGCTTCGGCTCCCTGCACTGGCGCAGCCGGGGCTTCAGCGACCCGGCCATCGGAGCCCTCTGGGGTGTCGGCGTCGCCGCCGAGATCGCGCTGTTCTTGTGGGGTGGCGGCGTGGTCGCGCGCGGCGCTGCGGCCGGGCTGCGCTGGGTGGCCATGGGCGGCGCGGCTGCCTTGGTGCGGTTTGGCGCAATGGCGCTCGATCCCGGCTTTGTCGGCACCGCGCTGCTGCAATTGCTGCACGGGCTGAGCTTTGGCGCGATGCATCTCGGCGCCATGGCTGCGGTCTCGGCGCTGGCGCCCAGCGGGCGGCGCGCGGCGGCGCAGGGGCGCCTGGTCGCTGTCAGCGCGGTGGCCAGCGCCGGCATGACCATCCTCTCCGGCTACCTCTATCGTCGCTATGCCGAACTGGTCTTCCTGGCGATGATTCCGCTTGCGATCACAGGTCTTTGCTGTGTTGCGCTTGCATTGCGCAACTTGCCCGGCGATAGAGAGGGCAGGGGTGGATCAGGACCGATCGGACAGGCGCCACGGGCGGGTCATGAGACCGCACAAGCTCGGGCGAAGGATGTCACTTAGCACCATGGCGACCCTAGACCCCGCCGAACCCCAGGCCATTTTCCGCGACGACGCCGGAACGCTCGCCGTGATGCTGTCGGGCTCGTGGAGCGCCGACCGGGCGCCGCGCGTCGAAGCCTTGATCGCCGAAATCGGCGAGCGGATCGCAGCGGTGAAGCGCGCGCGGGTCGATCTGTCGGCGGTTGCTAGGCTCGATACGCTGGGCGCCTATGTCGTCAACCGGCTGAAGGCGCAGAACCCTGACGGCACCGATATCGAGATCGTCAGCGAGCGGCGCGAGCACGCGATCCTGCTGGAAGAGGTCGCGGTCCACGATCATGCCACCATCGCGCCACCCGGCGAATTCGGCGTGGTCAGCGTGCTGGTCAATATCGGCGCGGCGATCATCCGTTTCGGGCGCGATCTTGTCGGCGGCTCGATGTTCTTGGGCGAGGTGGTGGTCGGCCTTGGCCGCGTCATCGTCAAGCCGTCGAAGTTCCGCGGGCCCTCGCTGGTCAACCAGATCGAGCTGATCGCCTTCAACGGCGCGCCGATCATCATGCTGATCTCGTTCCTGGTCGGCTGCATCGTCGCGCAGCAGGGCATCTTCCAGCTGCAGCAATTCGGCGCCACCGCCTTCGTCGTCAATCTCACCGGCATCCTGATCCTGCGCGAACTCGGCGTGCTGCTGACCTCGATCATGATCGCGGGCCGCTCCGGCTCGGCCTTCACCGCCGAAATCGGCTCGATGAAAATGCGCGAGGAGATCGACGCGCTGCGGGTCATGGGGCTCGATCCGATCGAGGTGCTGGTCGTGCCGCGCATTCTGGCGCTGGTGATCTCGCTGCCGATCCTGACCTTCATCTCGTCCATGTCGGGCCTGACCGGTGCGGCGCTGGTCGCCTGGCTCTATGGCGGCATCGGCGATCGACACCTTCCTGGCGCGGCTGCAATCGGTCATCACCTGGAAACATTTCGCCGTCGGCCTCATCAAGGCGCCGTTCATGGCCTTCGTGATCGGCCTGATCGCCTCCATCGAGGGGCTGGCGGTCAAGGGCTCGGCCGAGTCGCTCGGCCGCCAGGTCACGGCCTCGGTGGTGAAGTCGATCTTCATGGTCATCGTCGTCGACGGCCTCTTCGCCATGTTCTTTGCATCCATCGCATTTTGAGGACCGTAACCGCCCCATGAGCGACGTGACGAGCGCACCAGCCAGCGAGACCAGCGCCGCATGCCGCGCCGCCCGCGCAGGAGCCGGTCATCCGCGTGCGCGACCTCAAGGTCGCGTTCGGCGACAAGGTCATCATGGACGGGCTCGATCTCGACGTGATGCCGCGGCGAGATCCTCGGCTTCGTCGGCGGCTCGGGGCAGGGCAAGTCGGTGCTGACGCGCACCATCCTCGGCCTCGTCGCGCAAGCGCGCGCGGCACGATCGAGGTCTTCGGACGAGGATATCGATTCGCTGGATCGGCACGCAGCGCCGGGCGCTGGAGCGGCGCTTCGGGCGTGATGTTCCAGCACGGCGCGCTGTTCTCGGCGCTGACCGTGAAGCAGAACATCCAGGTGCCGATGCGCGAATATCTCAACCTGTCGCCGGCCCTGCTCGACGAGATGGCGATGCTGAAGCTCGACGCTGGTCGGCCTGCAGCCGGACGCCGCCGACAAATCTCCCTCCGAGCTCTCGGGCGGCATGATCAAGCGCGCGGCGCTGGCGCGGGCGCTGGCGCTCGATCCCGGACATCCTCTTCCTCGACGAGCCGACCTCGGGGCTCGACCCGATCGGCGCCGCCGAATTCGACGACCTGATCGCGACCCTGCAAGCAGACTCTGGGGCTGACCGTGTTCATGGTAACCCACGATCTCGACAGCCTTTATTCGTCCTGCGACCGGATCGCCGCGCTGGCGGACAAGCGGGTCATCGCGGTCGGCCCGCTCGCGACCATGCTGGCCTCGGACCATCCCTGGCTGCAAATCATATTTCGGCGGCGAGCGCGCGCAGGCGCGTTTGCCCGGCTCGGCCCAGGGATAAGCACTAGACGATGGAATCGCGTGCAAACTATGCGCTGGTCGGGCTGTTCACGCTCGCTGTGCTCGCTGGCCGCTGTTCGGCTTCGTCTACTGGTTCAACAGCGGCGGCGGCAGCGGCGCCGTCAGGATGTGCGCATCATCTTCAGCGGCACCGTGACCGGGCTCGGCCGCGGCTCCAGCGTGCTGTTCAACGGCCTGCGCGTCGGCGAGGTCACCGCGCATCGAATTGCAGCCGGACGATCCGCGCCGGATCTATGCCGTGTTCAGGTCGACAGCTCGACGCCGCTGCGGGTCGACACCCGCGCCCGGATCGAGGCGCAGGGTCTCGCCGGTGTGGTCGCGGTGCAGCTGCTCGGCGGCGAGCCCGGCGCCGATCCGTTGAAGCCGGCGCAGGGCCAGGACATGCCGACCATCGTGGCCGAGCGGTCCGAGTTCCAGGATATCATCGAGACCGTGCGCACCATCGCCAAGCGCGCCGACGAGATGCTTGGCAGCGTCGAGACGCCTGGTCAAGGAAAACTGCGGGCCGATCAGCAACACCGTCCGCAACGTCGAGAAATTCTCGGCGGCGCTGGGCAACAACTCCGACGGCATCGACAAGCTGATGCAGAGCTTCGGCACCATCGCCGAGACCGATCAACGCCGCTGGCGCAGAAGCTCGGCACGCTCAGCGACGAACTGACCCAGATCGTGCGCGTCCGTCGACCAGAAGAAGGTCAGCGAGCATCGTCGAGAATGTCGACCGCTTCACCGCCGCGCTGGGCAGCTCCAGTGGCGATGTCGGCAAGGCCGTGAAGGACGTCGCCTCGATCACCGACAAGCTCAACCGCGCCGCCGATCAGGTCGAGGGCGTGCTGAAGGCGGCGCAGACCTTCCTCAACACGGCGGCCGGAACGGAAGGACGCAGCGCCTTCCAGGAGGTGGCCGACGCCGCCAAATCGATCCGTATGCTGGCCGACAATCTCGACAAGCGCACGGCCGAGATCACCACCGGCATCTCCCGCTTCACCGGACCCGGCCTGCGCGAGATCGAATCGCTGGCCACAGATGGCAAGCGCACCTTGACCGACCTGAACCGGACGCTGCGCAACATCGAGCGCAATCCGCAGCAATTCATTTTCGGCGGCAAGCCGCCGCTTCCTCAATATGGCGGATCGCGCTAACCTCATGACCATGTCAGTTCTATCGCGTTTCCAGGCCGCTCCCGCCCATCTTCTGCCGGCGGCCTTCTCGGCCCTGCTGCTGCTCTCCGGCTGCGGCGGTGGCGCGACGCCGACCACCTTCGATCTGTCGGCGCCCGCCGATTTCGGCCGTGTCGGCGGCTCCCGTGCCGCTCTGGTGATCGCGGAGCCGACCACGGTTCAGGCGCTAGATTCGGACCGGATCATCGTGCGCGATTCCTCAGGTGCGCTCTCCTTCCTGGGTGGGGCGCAATGGTCCGACCGTGTGCCCAAGCTGGTGCAAACGCGGATGGTGCAGACCTTCGAGAACGCCAGCCGGATCGCCTCCGTCTCGCGTCCGGGCGACCGCATCACGCCTGATCTGCAGCTGATCACCGACATCCGCCGCTTCACCATCGACACCGCCACCGGATCGGCGGTGGTCGAGATCACCGCCAAGCTGGTCGGCGACAAGAACGGCCAGGTCCAGCGCGCCAAGATCTTCTCGGCCAGCGTTCCGGCCTCAGCCGGCGATGCTGCGGGCGCAGCCCAGGCGCTGGACCGCGCGCTCTCCCAGGTCCTGATCCAGATCGTTCGCTGGACGCGCTGAGCGCGTCGCGAGCCGAGTTCGGCTCGTCAAAGGCTCAGTCGCTTTTGGGCGTCGCGCTGCAGCGGCGGGAACCCGTCTCCACGGGCCCTGATGACGCGCTGCGGCTCTTGAAATCCTCGTCCTGTTCATGGGTTCCGGGCTCGGGCCTGCAGCCCGCCCCGGAATGACGGCTCGCTTGCGATTCGCTCAAGCGTCGCCGCATGCTTACGCGGATGCTAACCCTCGCTCAGACACAGATGCTAGCCCTCGCCAGAACCACCGCGACGATATGAAAAAGGCCGCCATCGCTGGCGGCCTTTTGTCATTGGAGAGGCTGGCGCGCTCTTACTCGAAGCGCCCGCTGGCATGGGCCAGCATCGTGTAGACCTTGCCCGTCTCGGAGGTGAGATAGGTCTTCGTCACCATCGAGTCGCGGTCATCCTTGGCGGCTTCGCCGAGCAGACGCTCGAACTCCTCGATATAGCGATCCACCGTCTCCTTGAACTCCGGATCGCGGCGGTATTTCCGCCGGATCTCGTCGAAGGTCTGCTGGCCCTGCAGGGTGTAGAGCCGGCGGGTGAAGACGTTGCGCTCGCCGCGCTTGTAGCGATCCCACAGCTCGACCGCCGCTTCGTGGTCGATCATCCGGGCGATATCGACCGACAGCGAATCCAGCCGCTCGATCGAGTGCGAGGTCGGGCGGCTGACCTCGGCCGGCTTGTCCTCACGCGAGGCGCGGTTGAGCAGGTCCGACAGCCAGCCCGCCTTGGCCGGCTGGGGCTGCGGCTCCGGCGCGCGGCGAGCAGGCTCGACCGGGCGCGACCGGGCGCTGCGCGACCGGCTTGGCCGTCGGCTTGGCTTCGACACGCGGCTCCTCCTGCAACACCGGGTCAAGCGACGGCCGCAGCAGCGGCTCCTGGACGGCGGGCATCCGCGTCTGGGTCACGGTGGTGTAGCTCGGGCCCGGCAGGGCAGGGGACGCTGCAGCCCGGCGCGGCTGCGCATCGGCGGGCATGGCGACATCGCTGCGGCGGCCGGATTTGGTGACGATCTCGGTCAGCTCGTTCAGCGCCTTGATCTGCTCGGCCACGACGCGGCGCATGGCAGCGGTCGATTCCTGCGTCTCGCGCGGCAGGTCGAGCACGCCACGCTTCAGCTCGGAGCGGGTCGCCTCCAGCTCGCGCTGGACCTCGGCCGTGACGTTGCGCATGTCCTCGGCCGCGGTCTGGAAGCGCTCCGTGACCTTGGCGAGCTCGCCGCCAACCTCGCGCGTCACCTGCTCATAGGCGGCGCGCAGGGCGTTGGCGGTGCGCTCGCGCTCCTTGCCGGTGGCGGCGCGGATCTGCTCGAACTGCTCGGCGAGCGCCGTGCTGGTCGATTCCGCGGACTCGCTGAGCACGCCGCCGATCTGCCGGGCGCGGGCCTCGGCCGCCGCCAGCGAATCGTCGATCAGGGCAGCAAAGGAGCGCGTGACGGATTCGACATCGTCGGTCCGGCTGGCGATCAGCCCATGCAGCTCGTCGAGCGTCGACTTGCGGTCCGCCAGCGCCTTGCCGACGCGGGCCTCGACCTGCTCCAGGCGGGACGCGACAGCATGCAGGGCTGCGGCGCTCTCCTGGGTCGCAGCGCCGAGATTGGCGCTCTTGTCGTCGAGCTGCCCAACCAGCGCGGTGGTCTCGCGCAGGGCGCCTTCCGAGAAGGCCTTGAGCTGGTTCACCTGCTCGGCGACCTGCTGCGAAGCGCGCCCGGTTTCGTCCATGACGCTGGCAATAACGCTCTGCAGCTCGCCGACGCGGTTCGACAGGCCGCTTTCGACAGCGGCGAGGTTCTTGTTCGCCCCCGTCACGATCTGCTGCATCAGCTGGTTGGCTTCGCCGAGGCGGCTGAGCATGCCACCCAACTCGCCGCGCAGCTTCTCATTGGTCGCGACCAGAGCCTCGACCGATTGCTGCGAGCCGGTCTCGAGGGTCTCGCGCAGCCCGGCGCTCGATGTCTCCAAGGCAAGCGTGATGTCGGCGCTGCGCTCGCGCAGGCGCTCGACAATGGCGTTGCCGCGGCTCTCGATGGCCCGGACAACGCTGTCGCCGATGCTCCCGACCTCGTCGGCGATCGCCTGACCGCGCGATCCGAACTCGCCGACCAGGGTGATGCCCTTGTCGTCGAACAGGGTGCGCAGCTCGTCGGTGCGGTTGCCGAAGCTGGTCGCAAGAGCGTCGGAACGCTGCTGCAGCGTATCGGCCAGTTCCTGGCCGCGGGAGTCCAGCACGCCGGAGACAAGGTCGAGCCGGTTGACGACACGCTCCTCGAAGCGCGCCACGCTCTGGTCGAGCGTGTCGGCGATCTGCAAGGCGCGCCCGCCAAGCGTCGAGTTGATGGCGTCGGCCTTGTCGCTGAGCGTCCGGGTGAGGGATTCGCTCTTCGACGTCACGACCTCGCCGATCTCGTCGGCCTTGGCAGCCAGCGCGCGGGTGACCTCGCGGCCGCCCTCGGCCAGCACCCGCGCAATGTCGACAGTGCGCTCGACCAGCGCCTCGTTGAGCGCGGTGGCGCGGGAGCCGAGATTGCCGTCGATGCGGGCGATGAGCCCGTCGAGCGACTGGCCGATTTCGGCGCTCTTGGCGCTGGAGCGCTCCTCGAACACCTTGATCTGCGCTTCCATGGCGGCAGCGGCCTCGGCAGTGCGACGCGCCAGGATCTCGGCGGCTTCGTTGGAGCGCGCCCCGACCTTCTCGGCCAGCGCCTGACCCTCATGGGCCAGCAGGCGCTCGATCTGGGCGAGGCGGCTGGTGACGGTCTCGGTGAAGGACTGGGTCTCGGCGCTGACGCGCGAGGCGAGATCGCCGCCCTTGTTGAGGATGATGTCCTCGAACGCTGCCAGCCTTTCGCCAAGGCCGATCTCGATATGACGGCCCTGGGTGTCGAACAGCTTGACCAGCGCATCGTGACGCCCGGCCAGCGCTTCGTTCAGCGCCTGCGAACGCGCCTCGACGGAGCGCAGCATCGACTTCGGCGTTGAGCGACAGCGCCTCGTTGACGCGGCCACCCTGCTGGGTGAGCGCCATGACGATCTCGCGGCCCGTGCCGGCGAGAAGCGTGCGCGCCTCCTCGGCATGGGTGGTGAAGGTCTGGCGCAGGCCATCCGTCGCCTCGAGCACGCGATCCGCGACATGGCGGCCATCGACATTGATCGTCTCCGTGAGCGAGCGGCTGGCATCGGCCATGCGGCGCGCCAGCTCTTCGCTCTGCTCGCCAAGCAGTCCATGGACTTCCTGTCCGGCGGTCGTGAGATCGCGCACCATCGCCTCGCGCTGGTTGCCGAGCAAGCTGCCGACGCGTTCGCCGGTCTCCGACAGGCCGGAGATCAGCCCATCCTGCTGCGCGGCGAGCGCCAGGCGGGCGCCTTCGGCGGCCTCGGTGACACGCTGGGTCAGGGTTTCGGCCTGCGCCTCGATCTGCCGGTTCACCGTCTCGCCGGTCTCGGCAAGGCGGGTGATCAGCGCGCCGCTGCGCTCGGCCAGCACGCCGTGGACCGAGCGGCCGACATCGGCGATGCGGGTCGCCAGCACCTGGCTCTGGTCGCCGAGCAGATCCTTGAGGTCGAGCCCGGCCTGCGAAACCTTGACGGTCATCGCGCCGGCCTGCTCGTCCAGCATCGAGCCGACGCGGATGCCGGTCTCGTTCAGACCGTTGACCAGCGCCTCGCGCTGCGAGCCGATGAGGCCCTGCAGCTGTTCGCCGGCATCCTGCACCCGGGCGACGAGCGTATCGCTCTGCCTGACCACGAGTTCGTCGATCTGCTGGCCGGCCTCGCCCAGCCGCGAGACCAGCGTCTCGGTGCGGAGGTCGAGCGTCGCGCCGACTTCGGCCGCCACGGCCGAGACGCGGGTGGCAAGCGCGTCGCTGTTGGTGTCGATGAGGCGAGCCGCCTCTGCGCCGGCGAGGTTGACGCCGGGCGACCAGTGCCTGGCTGCGGGTGTCGAGCAGGTCACCGACCTCGGTGCCGATACCCGAAACACGCGCGACAACCGCGCTGCTCTGGTCGTCGAGCAGGCTGGCGGCCTCCTGCGCCGCACCAGAGACCCGCGAGACGATTGCGGCGCTCTGGTTGTCGAGAAGTCCGGCAGCTTCCTGGGCTGCACCGGTCACGCGCGAGACGACCGTCGCGCTCTGGTTGTCGAGCAGGCCGGCGGCTTCCTGGGCTGCATTGGCGACGCGGGAGACAAGGGCGCCGGACTGACGCTCGAGCAGATTATGGACGGTCTCGCCCGTCTCGGACAGGCGCTGCACCAGATTGCCGCCCTGTTCGCTGAACAGCCCATGCACCGAGGCGCCGACTTCCGTGATCCGCGCGGTCAGGTCCGTGCCATGGCTGTCGACGGTCCGGGCCAGCTCCTTGCCGGCCTCGTCGACCCGCAGGACGATGGAGTCGCTGCGCTCGCGCAGTACGTCATCGACGGTCCGGGCCGTCTCGTTCAGGCGGCTGACCAGGGTTTCGCCCTGGGTGCCGATGAGCGCATGCACGGTCTCGCCAACCTGCTGCAGGCGCGTGGTGATCGCCTCGTTCTGGCGGGTGAGCAGGCCGTTGACGCCGCGGCCGACCTCGGCAAGCCGGGTGGTGACGCTTTCGCCTTCCTCGGCCAGCAGGGAGCGCAGGCTTTCGCCGGTCTCGGTGAGGCGCTGGCCGACAGCGTCGGTCTGGCCCTCGATCAGGGCGACGATGGAGCGGCTGGAATCCTGCAGGCGCTCTGCGACATCCGCGCCGCGCTGGGCGATCTCGCTTGTCAGCGTGTCGCCGGTGGCCCGCAGCGTCTCGTTCACCGCCTCGACGCGCTGCGCCAGCGTGTCGGCAACCTGCGCACCGGTTTCGCTGATGGTCCGCGTCACTTCGCGCGCGCCGGAGCTCAGTTCCTCGGTCAGCGAAGCGCCCGTGCGCTCCAGCGAAGCCGAAATCTCGCGGGCCCGCCCATCGAGCAGGGTCGAAAGCTGGTCGCTGGCGCCGGCCAGCCGCTCGCTGACCTCGCCCGACGTCAGCTGCAAGCGCTCGACCAGCTCGTTGCCGCGACCGCTGATCTCCTCGACCATGCGCTCTCCGGCGCGGCCGAGCGCCAGCGTGATCTGGTCGCCCTTCTCGCCGAGCGAACCGGACACCCGGTCGCCGGCCTGGGACACCGCCTCCGCGATGACGCGGCTGGCATTGTCGAGATCCTTGGACAGCCCTTCATGGGCGCCGCTGATCGCAAATTTCACCCGCTCGGCATTACCGACCACGGCTTCGCGCTGCGTCACCAACTCGTCGATCAGCGAGCGCAGGCGGATTTCATTGTCGGCATAGGCGCGCTCGAGCGTCGCGATCTCGCCGCGCACGATGGTCTCAAGCTCACCGGCGCGCGCAACCGCGCGCTCGATGCCGTCGCCCATGGCGGCGACTTCGCGGCGGATGGTCTGGCTCAGCGACAGGATGGAATCGGCGCCGACCACTTCCGGCTCGGCCAGGCGCAGCGCCACCTCGGTCATGGCGCGCGACACCAGCCGCATTTCCTGGGTCCGGCGGTACAGCGCGGCCAGGACGAAGAAGAAGACCACGGGCGCGCCGGCCGCGAGAGCCAGCAGCGTCCATTCGCCCAGGCCAAGGCGCGTCAACGCCTCAGGCATGCCGGCCGAGAACGAGCCATAGCGGCTGACGATGACGAAGGCGACGCCAGCGAGCCAGGCCAGCGAGCCAAGCCCTGCAAACCAGTACGGCTTCAGCGACGGGCGCGCCGAAAAGGCCTGGACCAGCGAGCTGGAATCGCGGCGGTCATCATTGGCGACGCGGGTTGTATCGGGCGCGATCAGGGCGCGGGGAGCGGGCGCAGGCTCGGGCGCTGGCTTGGCGGCAGGCGCAGGCGCCTCGACGCGGGGCAGGTCGAACTTCAGGTCGGCCTCTGTGGCCGAAGGAAGCCTCGGCCCTTCGGCTCCGGTCTGCGTCTCGCCCTGAGGCTGATCGAGCCTCAAAGCCTCCTCGATGGCCGACATGGCGGCCTCGGTCGGGTCCTGAAGCTTATTTTGCCGGGTCATGCTAGCCGCCTCGCTACGCCACTGAAGACGGGCATCCGCCTTGTGTACCGCCTCGATCCCGAAGCCGCCTCTGGCCCGGAATCACGCGCGGACACGACGCCCATATTTACCAATCCGAAGGGTAGTTGAGCGTTCCCTCGATTGAAACCCATTTGAGCGCTCGATTCACAAACGTCGTTAACGCCTCGTTCACCATACGAGCGCTTGAAGAATGGCTTCGGCTGACCCCGCCGACCGACACTCCAGCTTCCGAGCCCATCATGCCCCAGCCTGCGATCGACCTCGTCCACCTTGCCCGCCAAACCGGCGGCGACCAGGAACTGGAGCGCGAATTGCTCGCGCTGTTTTCGCAGCAATGCGTCCGGCAGCTGCGCGCGATCCATAACGAGGGCGATGAGAAGGCCCGTCTCGATGCAGCCCACACGCTGAAGGGCGCAGCGCAGGCGATCGGCGCCTGGCAAGTGGCCGAAGCGGCCGCGCGCATCGAGGAGCGCCTGTCTGGCACCGGTTCGCAGGCTGCCGACGCCGAGATGGATGCACTCGCCCTGGCTGCAGCCGAAGCCCGTGCGGCCATCTCGCGCTTTGACGCAGCCGCCTGAGGCGCAAAACGCCTTTCACATCTGCTTCGAAATATTCTAAGCGGAACGGAAGCGCAGGCCTGCGGAGCAAGACATGCCCAAGATCACCTTCATCGATTCCCATGGCGAGAGCCGTACCGTCGAGGGCGAGGTCGGCTCGACCGTGATGGAGACCGCCGTGCGCAACGCCGTGCCGGGCATCGAGGCCGAGTGCGGCGGCGCCTGCGCCTGCGCCACCTGCCATGTCTATGTCGACGATGCCTGGGCCGCGAAGACCGGCTCGCCCGAGTCGATGGAAGAGGACATGCTGGATTTCGCCTTCGATGTCCGCCCGACCTCGCGCCTCTCCTGCCAGATCCGGGTCAAGGATGAGCTGGACGGCCTGATCGTCCGCACCCCGGCCCGCCAGGGCTGATCGATCGCACCGGCAACGGCAGCCAGGGCTGCCTACTCGGCGGGAGCAGGCAGCATCGGCTGCAGCACGGTTTCGGCGCCCGGCGCCGGATGGCGCGGCACCAGAAACGCCAGCGTCAGCGAGATCGTCGCGATCCCCGCCCCGATATAGAAGACGATGGCCGGATCCTTGATCCACAGCAGGCCGAAGGTCACCGGCAGGAACACCGCCGCGATGTGGTTGATGGTGAAGGCCACAGCCGAGGTCGGCGCGATGTCGGCGGGATCGGCGATCTTCTGGAAATAGGTGCGCTGCGCCAAGGTCAGCGTGAAGAACACCCCGTCGACGACGAAGAGAGCGCCAGCCACGGCAACGCCCCATCCGGCGAAATGGCCATGGCTCGCCAGCGCGTAGCCGATAAAGACGGCGATCAGCGAGATGTTCTCGATCCGGATCGTGGCGCGTTCGCCGATCCGGCCGACGAGCCCGCCCAGCACCGGCCCCATGAAGGTGTTGATGCCATAGGTGGCGAGCAGCAGCGTGGCCGTCGCCGAGACGTCGTAGCCAAAGCGCTCGACCAGCAGGAAGCCGCCAAAGGCCATGAAGATCTGCCGGCGCGCGCCGGACATGAAGGTCAGCGCGTAATAGAGCCAGTAGCGCCGCCGCAGCACGAAGCCCTTGTTCTGCGGGACCGCGCCCTGGAACCGCGGAAAGATCAGCCACACCGCCAGGGTCAGCGTGATTGTCAGCAGCCCCGCCGTGAGGAAAACGCTGATGAAGCCGGGCTGGAAGACCCGCCAGATCACCGCGATCGAGCCGAAGGCCAGCAGCTGCGCCAGCGCCGAGGCGCCGGCAACGCGCCCGAGCAGCCGCGGGGCCTGCGCCTTCGGCAGGAGCTGCAACTGCAGCGATTGCTGGCTCGTCTCGTAATAGTGGAAGCCGAGCGACATGATCGTCGTGGTCAGCAGCAGCCCGCCCAGCGTTGGGTAGAAGCCGGTGATGGCGACGCCGAGCCCCAGCGCCAGCAGGCTGAGATAGGCCAGGATCTGCTCGCGCATGAACCAGAACAGCACGATGGCGGTGAAGGCGAGAAAGCCCGGGATTTCGCGCACCGACTGCAGCACGCCGATATCCTGGCCGCTGAACCCTGCGGCTTCCTTGGCGAAATTGTTGAGCAGCGCCGTCCAGCTGGCAAAGCCGAGCCAGTTGACGAAGGCCAGCACCATGAGAAAGGCGGTGGGCGAATGCCGGAGCGCCTGAAAGCCTCGCGGAGCGGCGGTGGCGTCGGTCATGGGCTTGTCCGGTCTGGCAGAGGGGCGATGGCCGGGAGCCGCCTGATGGCGGGGCTTCACAGACATTGCCGATTGGGGAGATACTCTTAAGGCCACCCGTCGGAGCGTCAATTCGGCGCAGCACATGACGCGCATGCGCCAATTTGCGCTGGATCATGGCCGGCGCTCCGCGGTCACGCCGATACTGGGCCAGTCAAACAGGAGAGAGCGCGATGTACAAATCCATCCTCGTCCCGATCGATCTGGCGGAATCCGAGCTGTCGGATCCGGCGGTCCGCGCCGCAGTCTCCTTCGCCGAGGCCTCGGGCGGCACGGTGCGCCTCATCTATGTGCGCTCCCTCGTACCGATCACCTATATGGAGTTCGTGCCTGCCGACTTCGATGCGGAGCAGCAGAGCGACGCCGAGGCCAAGCTTGCCGCGATTGCCGCCAAGGTGCCGCTGCCGGCCGAGCAGGTCTCCGCCAAGGTGTTGGTCGGCTCGGTGCATGGCGAGGTGCTGGCCGAGGCCGAAGCCGCGGGCGTCGACCTCATCATCATCGGATCGCATGAGCCGGGCATGCTGGCCTATGTGCTGGGCTCCAATGCGTCCACAATCGTGCGCCGGGCCAAGTGCTCGGTGCTGGTGGTCCGCTAGCGCGCCTTCAGGCGCGGCGGGCTCTACTCCGCTGGTCCGCCCGGCACGAGATGATCGGGCACCTGTCCGGTCGCCAGCTCGAACGGGCGGTTCAGCGTGATCATCGGCCAGACCTGCCAGAACGAGGCCGCGGCCAGCCCGACGCCGAGGAAGCCGGCTGCAGTGGCGCCTTTCTGGAAAGCGCGCAGGCTGAAATAGCCGAGCATCAGCAGGGACAGCACACCCACCGCCGCGAGCGCCAGCCACATGATGTAAGGCTTGCCTGCAATGAAGCGGGCACGCGGATTGGCCTTGGCGATGGCTGCGGAGAGGGCGGTGACGAAGGCATGGTAGCGCACATCGTCTCGCTCGACATCGGTGAGCGAGCGCCATGACAAATTGCCGAAAGTGATCGACTTGCCGTCGGTCAGCCGCAGCTGAGTGCGATAGGCTTTTGAGGCAACATTGCTCGGCGCATAGATGAAGCGGACCTGCTCGACTGCAGCGAGAGACACCCGGTCGACCTTGCGCGTGGAATCGATCTCGAGGGTCGCGCCGTCAAGGCGATAGCTGATCTCGAAGCCGACGGGCTTGGGCCGCTGGCGCCAATGCGGGGGAGGGGCATCTTCGGGATGGTGCTGCATCGCTGTGCCATAGCGGCTTCCTGCCCGCTTGTCTTGCGGAAGGCGGAGGGAAGCGGAAGCGCTGCTGCGTCGCACGGTGCAGAGCAACCTACCGCGCCAGAACCTTCATGGCACCGTCGAGCCCGTCGAGTGTCAGCGGGAACATCCTGCCGCCCATCAGCCCGCCAATCTGGCGGATCGACTGGGTATAGCCCCAGAGGTGCTGCTGGACCGGATTGAGCCAGACCGACTTTGCGAACTTGCCCGTCAGCCTTTCCATCCAGACCGCGCCCGCCTCTTCGTTCCAGTGCTCAACAGAGCCGCCGGGCATGGCGATCTCATAGGGGCTCATCGAGGCGTCGCCGACGAAGACGACACGGTAATCCGCCGGGTAGGTCCGCAGGATGTCGAACGTCGCGATGGTCTGGTCATGGCGGCGGCGGTTCTCGCGCCAGACCCGCTCATAGGGGCAGTTGTGGAAGTAGAAGTGCTCGAAATGCTTGAATTCGGCCCGCGCGGCGGAAAACAACTCCTCCGCCAGCTCGATATGCCAGTCCATGGAGCCACCGACATCGAGGAACAGCAGCACCTTGACGGCGTTGCGCCGCTCCGGCCGCAGCTTCACATCGAGATAGCCATGGCGGGCCGTTTCCGAGATTGTCGAGTCCAGATCGAGTTCTTCGGCGGCGCCGGTCCGGGCGAATTTGCGCAGGCGGCGCAGCGCGATGCGGAGGTTGCGGACCCCGAGCTCGACGCGTATCGTCGAAATCCTTGAACTCGCGCTTGTCCCAGACCTTCACCGCCCGGAAATTGCGGTTTCCATCCTGGCCGATGCGGACGCCTTCGGGATTATAGCCATAGGCGCCGAAGGGTGAGGTGCCGGCGGTGCCGATCCATTTCGAGCCGCCCTGATGCCGGCCCTTCTGCTCGTCCAGCCGCTGCTTCAGCGTCTCGAACAGCTTGTCCCAGCCCAGCGCCTCGAGCTGGGCCTTCTCCTCGGCGCTGAGGTATTTCTCGGCGAGCTTGCGCAGCCATTCCTCGGGAATGGCGGCCTGCTCCAGCGCTTGCTGCAGCGTCTCCATCCCCTTGAAGACCGAGGCGAAGACGGTATCGAAGCGGTCGAGATGGCGCTCGTCCTTCACCAGGCAGGTGCGGGCGAGATAGTAGAAATCCTCGACCTTGTACTCCGCCAGCTCCGCCTCCACGCCTTCCAGCAGCGCGAGATATTCCCGCAGCGTGACGGGGATTTTGGCGGCGCGAAGATCGGTGAAGAGGCGAAGAAACATGCCGCTACTGTGAGCGGTTATGCGGGCGGGTCAAGCAGTGCCGGGGAGGCCGGCCCTGCTTGACCGGGCCGGAAATCACGCGACGGCGTCGGCGAGATCCTTGGTGACCTTGAACTTGACGACCGTCTTGGCCGGAACCTTGATCATGGCGCCGGTGGAAGGATTGCGGGCCTCGCGCGCTTCGCGCTTGGCGGAGGACAGCTTGCCAACGCCGCCGAGGGTGACGTCGTCACCGGCCTTCAGCGTCTTGGCGACGACTGCGCCGAGCGAGGCGAGAATGGCGGAGACGTCGGTCTTGGGCTTGCCGGTCTCTTCGGCGATCGCAGCGATCAGTTCGTTCTTGGTCATGAAAACCCTCCTTCTGAAAATTCAGGCCAGCGCACTCTGGCTGGAGCCGCACCCGGTGCAGCCCGAGCGATGCAAAATGCATCGGTTCGCTTTGCACGGACTGCCACTTGACACGCGAATCGCGTCTTGGCGACAGCCATGGCGCTAGATACGCACAGGAAACCGGTTCGTTCCGCCGGATTTGACGGTAATGCGGAGCCGTCCCTGCTTCCGGCACCGATTGACAAGCGCCGGAATGATATTTCAAACTTAAAATAATTAAGGGGGCGGGCATGAAAGTGATTATCGTTGGGGGCGGAATCGGCGGGCTGACACTGGCGCTGATGCTCCACGCGCGCGGCATCAAAGCGACTGTCTACGAGCAATCCGGCGAGATCCGCGAAGTCGGCGTCGGCATCAATACCCTGCCGCATGCGATCGGCGAACTGGCCGGGCTCGGCCTGCTTCCGGCACTCGATGCCGTAGCGATCCGCACCCGCGAACTGCTTTACATGAACCGCTTCGGCCAGACCGTGTGGCGCGAGCTGCGTGGCGTCCATGCCGGCGCCCCGGTGCCGCAATTCTCGATCCATCGCGGCCGGCTGCAGGGTGTGATCCGCGATGCCGTGCTCGAGCGGCTGGGACCGGACTCCCTGAAGACCGGGCGCCGGCTGCAGGGCTTCAGCCAGGATGAGGGCGGTGTCACCGCCCATTTCGTCGATGCCCGCCGCGGCGAGAGCGGCGAAACGGCCCGCGCCGACCTGTTGATCGCAGCCGATGGCATTCATTCCACCGTGCGCAGCCATTATTTCCCCAATCAGGGACCGCCGCGCTGGAACGGCGTCCAGATGTGGCGCGGCGCCTGCGATTGGCCGGTTTTCCTCGACGGCGAGAGCATGATCATTGCCGGCGGCATGAAAGGGAAGCTGGTTCTCTACCCCATCGCCAAGGGCAAGACGCCCGGCACGCGCCTGACCAACTGGGTGGTCAATATCCGCACGGGCGATCCGGCGCGGCCGCCCCCGAAGGAGGCCTGGTCGAAGCCGGGCCGGCTGGAGGATGTGCTGCCCTTCGCCCGGCGCTTTACTGTGCCCGGCGTCGATGTTCTCGGGCTGATCGAGGCCACGCCCGGCTTCTGGGATTACCCGATGTGCGACCGCGATCCGCTGCCGCGCTGGACCCATGGCCGGGTGACGCTGCTGGGCGATGCGGCGCATCCGATGTACCCGGTCGGCTCCAATGGCGCCTCGCAGGCCATTCTCGACGCGCGCTGCCTGGCCGATCTGCTGGTAAAGTCCGAGCATCCGCGCCACGCTCTGGCGGCTTATGAGGCGATCCGCCTGCCGGCGACGGCCGAGGTGGTGGCGATGAACCGCGTCGGTGGGCCGGAGCGCGTCATCGATGCGGTCGAAGCGCTGGCGCCCAATGGCTTTGACGATGTCGAGCGCGTGCTCGGCTACGCCAAGCGCGAAGCGATCGTGAAATCCTATGCTGGGAAGGCGGGTTTCGCCGTCGAGCAATTGGCGAAACCCGCCCTGGGCTGAAGCCGCTGGGG
Organism: uncultured Alphaproteobacteria bacterium; assembly: GCA_963759925.1. Classification (GTDB taxonomy): domain Bacteria; phylum Pseudomonadota; class Alphaproteobacteria; order Rhizobiales; family Beijerinckiaceae; genus Allobosea. The sequence goes on along the minus strand of CAVXBE010000008.1, from coordinate 183,446 downwards.
GCGTCTCAGGCGAGGAATTCGATCCCGGCGCGCGCGCCCATCCGCCAGCGCAGCCGGGCTTTGCAGGCTGAAGCCCGCTGCGGGATCTCGAAGTCGAACTGCGGCGGCAGTGCGATGGTCTCGGAGACATCGACCATGGCGCCGGTTTCGGACAGGTTGCGGATCACGCAATCCGGCGTCGTCTGGCGATTATTGTAGACGATGCGGGCGCCCAGCAGCGCCCGTTTCCGTATCGACGTCCGACGCTCTTGTTGCATCACGCTCTCCCATCTTCTCGCCAGACGGTAGAACAGGGCTGACGCTACGTCTTCAGCAATGCTTTCTTAACCTTACTGGCACGGGCAGTTTAGCCCTTCCAGCCGGCGCACTGCCCATTTGATTTCCGATATCCGGGCCCACCGCGAGAGCCACAACCGCCACGGGCCTCGTGAGCCGGTGCCGTTCGCTCGACAGTGTTGCGCTCGCCGTGGGTGGCGCTTGTCCGGGCGGCCTGGGCCGAGAGCACCGGAGCGATGAGCAGCACAGCTGTGATGAGGGGCAGAATCGTCAGGCGCTTCATTGATTGCGTTCTCCGTTGCCGGATAAAAATACAATCAAAGGTTGTGTTTGCAAGGCTTAAGTGAAGACGCATCAGAATAAAGGATGCAAGACTAACGCTGCCGGCTCGCCCGCCATAGCGCCAGATCGACCGGCGGTTCCGGCTGGTCCTGTGCGGGATCGAGATAGGCGAGCCCGACATCGTCGCCGCGGCGCCAGCATTGCCGCACGCGGACCGGGGCCGCTCCTGCTCGCGCCAGCTCGAATCTCGGTGGCAGCTCGGTCCAGTCCGCCAGCCGCACCAGCGCGCCAGTCTCCGAGATGTTGCGGACCGTGCAGGCGAAGACCGACTGGTCGCCATTGAACGCCAGCTGCGCTTGCTCATAAATCCGTTCGCGGCGGTGCTGGCGGCGATTGGCGGTCATGAGATCTCTCCGGCTGCGGCAGGGCAGGGAGAGTTCTGCCGCAGATCCAGGCGACGCGCAGCTTTTGGCTTTGCTTAACCTTAAGCGGCGCGCGCCGGAGCCTCTCCAGCCAGACCTTGGTGCCTGGCTCAGGCGCCTTCGGGCGGCGGCGGCAGGAAATCGACCTCATGCTTGGCCGACAGGGCCACGACATCCGCAGGGTTCTGCTCCGGCATCGAATGGATCGCCCAGAACAGATCGTAGAGCCGGGCCGTCGGCGAGACCCAGAACAGGCACTTCACCGTGGACTCGCCCTTGTTGAACAGCCCGTGCGGAATGTTGCGCGGCAGGCGGATCAGGTCGCCAGGTCCAGCCGAGCTTTCCTGCCCGTCCAGCACCAGATCGAGCTTGCCCTCCAGCATGTAGATGAACTCATCCTGGGTCGGATGGATATGCGGCGGCACGAAGGTGCCGGGCGGGAAGGTCGCGTGCCAGGAAAAGCTCTCCGGCGTCAGCGTCTTCGGCACATAGGTCTGCCCGAGAATATTCCAGGAGATGGTGTCCAGCCCCTCATTGGCGCGGGTCACGCCTGCTGTCAGCGGCTTCATCGTATGTCCTCCGGGGTTTAAAAATGCAGGAAGCGGTCTTTCACTGCGCTGTCGCTGCGCAGATCGTCACTGCTGCCGCGCCAGACCACGCGGCCCTTTTCCAGCACGACATGCCGGTCGGCGATCTTGGCGAGCGCGTCGACATTCTTGTCGATGACGAGAATGGACTCGCCTTCGCCTTTCAGCGCGGCGAGACAGGCCCAGATCTCCTGCCGGATGATCGGCGCCAGCCCCTCCGTCGCTTCATCCAGAATGATCAGCCGCGGATTGGTCATCAGCGCCCGGCCGATCGCCAGCATCTGCTGTTCGCCACCCGACAACTGGTTGCCCCGGTTGGCGCGGCGCTCTTTCAGGCGCGGGAAGAAGGCGTAGATCCGCTCCATATTCCAGCGCGCCTTGCCGAACCGGCTGGCGGCGGTGGCGATCAGATTCTCCTCGACGCTGAGTGTCGGGAAGATCTGCCGTCCCTCCGGCACCAGCCCGATCCCGGCCTGTGCGATGCGGAAGGGCGGCGCGCCGGTGAGATCGCGGCCATCGACTCTGATCCGTCCGGCCTTGGCCGGGATCAACCCCATAATGGCGCGCACCGTCGTGGTCTTGCCCATGCCGTTGCGGCCGAGCAGCGTCACCACCTCGCCTTCGCCAATCGCGAGGTCGACTCCGAACAGGATCTGCGCCTCGCCATAACCGGCATCGAGCTGTTCGACGACGAGCATGCCCATCAGCCCTCCTCGCCGAGATAGGCTTCGCGCACGGCCGGGTCGGCGCGCACCGTCGCAGGGTCGCCCGAGGCGATGACGCGGCCATAGACCAGGACTGAGACGGTGTCGGCCAGCGCGAACACCGCTTCCATGTCATGCTCGACCAGCAGCATCGAATAGCGCCGCTTCAGGCTGTCCAGCAGCGCGATCAGCCGCTCGCCCTCTTCGCGCCCGACACCGGCCAACGGCTCGTCCAGCAGGATGAGCGTCGGCTCCAGCGTCAGCGCCATCGCGATCTCGAGCGCGCGCTTTTCGCCATGGGACAGCCGGCCCGCAAGCACATGCGCGCGGTCGGTCAGCCCCACAGCCTCGATCGCGGCAAAGGCCGGCTCGTTCAAGGCTGCATCGCGCGCCGCATTGCGAAACAGCGCGAGAGGATGCGGCGCCCGCGCCTGCACGCCAAGGGCGACATTCTCCAGCACCGAAAGCGAGGGAATGGTCGAGGTGATCTGGAAGGTCCGCGCCAATCCCGCACGCGCCCGCCTCTCGGAAGGAAGTGCGGTGATATCGCTGCCGCGAAACAGAATCTGGCCTGAATCGGGACGCAGCACGCCGGCAATCTGGTGCACCAGCGTGGTTTTGCCGGCGCCATTGGGGCCGATCAGCGCATGCAACTCACCCGGCTGGACGCGGAGATCGACGGCTTCCGTGACCTTCAGCGCGCCGAAAGCCTTGTTCAGCCCGATCAGGGCAAGCACCGGCTCAGTCATCGCGCCGGCCCCCGAGCTTGCCCAGCAGGCCGACCAGGCCGCCCCGCGTGAACAGCACGAACAGCACGATCATCGGGCCGAAAATCACCTTCCAGTGCTCGGTCAGCCCCGACAGCACATCCTCCGCGACGAGGAAGGCGAGAGCGCCGAGGATCGCGCCATGCAGGCTGCCGACACCGCCGAGCACGACCATGAAGATCAGCTCACCCGAACGCTGCCAGGAGATGAAGGCGGGGCTGACGAATTCGGTCTGGTTGGCGAGCAGGAAGCCCGACAGCCCGGCGATCATCCCGGAGATGATATAGGCGACGAGCCTGACGCGCCCGACATCGAAGCCGGTCATCGTCACCCGCGTGGCGTTCTCGCGCGCGGCCCGCAGCACCCGGCCGAAACGCGAGGCGACGAGCGTGCTGACCAGCGCATGGCAGCCGATCAGCACGATCAGCACGACATAGAAGAAGGAGGTGCGGTTCTCGAAGGGTTTGAAACCGGCGAGCGTGGCCTGTTCGTTGAGCGTCAGCCCGTCATCGCCGCCATAGGCCGACAGCGCCTGCGCCAGAAAATACGCCATCTGCCCGAAGGCGAGGGTGATCATGATGAAGGCGACGCCGCGCGTGCGCAGCGAGACGGCGCCGGTCACGGCCGCAAACACGCCGCAGGCCGCGAGCAGGACCGGCAGGATGACCAGCGCCTCCGCCCGGCCCTCGGTGATCATGATGCCCGTGGCATAGGCGCCGATGCCGATGAAGGCGGCGTGGCCAAATGACACCAGCCCGCCGACCCCGAGGATCAGGTCGAGCGACAGCGCCGCCACGGCGAAAATCATCGCCCGCGTAATCAGCGTCAGCCAGTGCGAAGGCAGGCCGAGCGCGACCGCGAGCGGCACGGCAGCCAGCACGAGAAACAGCGCGATGGTGAAGAGCGGGCGTTTGCGCACCGGTGCGGCAGGGCGCGGCGCAGGCGCAACCTCGGGGCTGGCCATGCTCATGAGCGGCCCTTGGCCGGCAGCAGCCCTTCGGGACGCACGAACAGCACCATCGCCATCACCAGATAGATCAGCATCGAGGACAGCGCGGCGCCGGTGGCGCGAGCCGAGGGCGCGCTCATGAACAGCCGCAGCAGGTCGTTCATGAAGGACCGGCCGAGCGTATCGACCAGCCCGACGATCAGCGCGCCGACGAAGGCGCCGCGGATCGAGCCGATGCCACCGACGACGATGACGACGAAGGCCAGGATCAGGATGTTGTCGCCCATGCCCGGCTCCACCGAGAGGATCGGCGCGGCCATCACCCCGGCAAAACCCGCCAGCATGGTGCCGAAGGCGAAGACGACCATGAACAGCTTGCGGATATCGACGCCGAGCGCCGAAACCATCGAGGCATTGGACGCGCCGGCCCGGAGCAGCATCCCGGTGCGCGTCTTCTCGACGATGAACCAGAGCAGCGCCGCGACCGCGAGCCCGGCGCCGATCAGCACGAAACGGTAGGTCGGGTAGAGGATGCCATCGAGCAGGCGGACATTGCCGCTCAGCAGCTCCGGAATGGCAACCGAGAGCGGTGCAGCACCCCAGATCATCTTGACCGCCTGGTTCAGCAACAGGATCAAGCCGAAAGTCGCCAGCACCTGGTCGAGATGGTCGCGCTCATAGAGATGCCGGAAGATCAGGAACTCCAGCGCCAGCCCGATCAGCAGCGCCGCCGCCAGCGCCATGACCAACCCCAGCAGGAAGCTGCCTGTCAGCCCGATGAAGGTGACGGCGAGATAGGCGCCCAGCATGTACTGCACGCCATGCGCCAGGTTGATGAAGTCCATCACCCCGAAGACGAGGGTTAGCCCCGCAGCGACCAGAAACAGCAGGATGCCGAGCTGGAGACCGTTGAGGATCTGGACGATGAGGAGACCGGTGGTCATGGCTTTGGCGACGGTTCTTCGGTCATTCCGGGGCGCGGTGCAGCCGCGAGCCCTGAACCCATGACCACAGTCTCGATGAGATGGAGCGATCGGCCGCCACCCTTTGGCGACAAACCGCGGCGGTGATGGGTTCCGGGCTCTTCACTTCGAGAAGGCCCGGAACGGCAGCCTGGTTCACGGCTAAGGACAAGGGTCCTTCGCGCCTCAGTTCAGGGCGCAATCCTTGGCGTGGGGATCGGCATAGTCGGTGAAGACCTTCTGCGCGATTTCCGTCTGGAACTTGCCGTCGGCGCGCTTGGCGACTTTGACCAGGTAGAAGTCCTGGATCGGGTAGCCATTGGTGTTGAACTTGAACTTGCCGCGCAGCGAGGTGAAATCGGCCTTCTTCAGTGCCGCCCGCAGCTTGTCCTTGTCGCCCGTGCCGCCGGCCGCCTTGACGGCGGAGTCGATCAGCATCGCCGCATCATAGGCCTGCTGCGCATAGGAGCCGGGCACGATCTTGTAGGCCGCCTCATAGGCGCTGACGAAGGCCTTCGTCTGCGGGTTGTCCATGTTCGGCGCCCAGGTCATGCCGCCAAACAGGCCGACCGCCGCATCCTGCTGGGCCGGCAGGGTCGATTCATCGACCGTGAAGGCGGAGAGGAAGGGGATCTTGCCCTGCAGGCCGGCCTGCGACCACTGCTTGACGAAGTTGACGCCCAGGCCACCGGGCAGGAAGGCGAAGACGACGTCAGGCTTGGTCGAGGCGATCTTGGCGAGGTCGGACGCGAAGTCCATCGAGGTCAGCGGCGCATAGACCTCGTCGACGATCTCGCCCTTGAAATGGCGCTTGAAGCCGGCCAGCGAATCCTTGCCGGCCTGATAGTTGGGGGCGATGATATAGGCGCGCTTGAAGCCCTGATCCTGCGCATATTTGCCCAGAACCTCGTGGACCTGGTCGTTCTGGTACGAGGTCACGAAGAAGTTCTGGTGGCAGCCCTTGCCCGCCATGGTCGAGGGACCGGCATTGGGGCTGATCAGGAAAGCGCCGGAATCGAGCACCGGCTTGGCGATGGCGCCGAGGATGTTCGAGAACACCGGGCCGACCACGAAATCGACCTTGCCGCTGTCGATGAAGCTGCGGACCTTGCCGACCGCGACATCCGGCTTCAGCTCATCGTCGATCACCGTGATCTGCACCGGCACGCCGCCGAGCTTGCCGCCATTCTTGTCGACCGCGAGCTGGAAGCCGTCGCGGACCTGCTGGCCGAGCGAGGCGGCAGGGCCGGTGAGAACGCTGACGACGCCGATCTTCAGCGCGTCCTGAGCCTGTGCGGTGGCTGCCGTCAGCGCCAGCAGACCAGCGCCCAGCGAGAATGCGAGTTTGAGTGTCATGTCCGATGTCCTCCCGGGACGAGCGTGAACGCCTCGGCGCGACGGGGGGCCCTCACCCTCTCCAGCGCGCGTCCGGCCCATATTGTTTCAAGCTTAAAATATCTGCAAGGGGTCGAAAGGGGTGGAGGGACAGAAAATCGACCCTCCACCCGGAGGCTGTTAAGCGGGATGGCGCGGCTCAGGCCTGCACGCCCTCGACATACCAATCCATCTTGGACAGCATCTCGTCGGACAGCGGTTTCGCCCGCCTTCAGGCGCAGCACGCCCTTCTGGTCCTTGAGCTCGCCGGTGAACGGATGGAGCGAGCCATCGACGATGCGCTTCTGCACGGCGTCGGCGGCCTCGCGAGCTGCCGGGGACATCGAGGCGTTGTAGGGCGCGAGCTTGACCATGCCGTCCTTGATGCCGCCCCAGACGTCGCCGGTCTTCCAGCTGCCATCCATCGCTTCCTTGACGCGGCGGATGTAGTAGCCCGACCAGTCGTCGACGATCGCGGTGAGGTGGGCCTTGGGCGCGAAGGCGCTCATGTCGGAGGCCTGGCCGAAGGCGAAGACGCCGCGCTGCTCGGCCGCCTGCAGGGCGGCCGGCGGAATCGGTGTGCTGGGTGATGATGTCGCAGCCCTGGTCGATCAGCGCCTTGGCGGCATCGGCTTCCTTGGCCGGGTCGTACCAGGTCGAGGCCCAGACCACCTTGGTCTTGAAGTTCGGGTTCACCTTCTGCGCCGCGAGCGTGAAGGCGTTGATGCCCATCACCACCTCGGGGATCGGGAAGGAGGCGATGTAGCCGGCCGTGCCGGTCTTCGACATATGGCCGGCGATGGTGCCGATCACGGCGCGGCCCTCGTAGAAGCGCGCATTGTAGGTCGCGACGTTGTCGGCGCGCTGATAGCCGGTGGCGTGCTCGAACTTCACGTTCGGGAACTGCTTGGCGACCTGGACGGTCGGGTTCATGAAGCCGAACGAGGTCGTGAAGATCAGCTTGTTGCCGGCCTGCGGCGAGCTGGCGGATGCACGCGCTCGGCGTCCGGGCCCTCGGCGACGTTCTCGACGTAGCTGGTCTTGACCTTGTCGCCGAACTCCTCCTCGAGCGCCTTGCGGCCCTGGTCGTGCGCTAGGTCCAGCCATAGTCGCCGATCGGGCCGACATAGATGAAGCCGACCTCGAGCGGTGCCTGTGCCAGGACGCGGCCGGCCGGAGAGCGGCAGGGCGGCTGCAGCGCCGGCCCCGAAGGTAAAGCGGCGGCGGGTGATGATGGAGGTCATGTCTGGTCGTCTCCTGTGAAGATCGTTGGCGTCAGGACGGCCGAGAAGGCTTTGCCGAGGCAGGCCGGCGCATCGAGCCGTCCGCGCACCTCGCCGAGCGGAGATCAGGGTCAGCACGACGATGGTCGCGAGATAGGGCAGCCATGGCCAGGACCTCCGGCGGCAGCCAGGTGAAGCCGGCGGCCTTGGCCTGGAGCTCCAGCGTCATCACCGCGCCGAACAGATAGGCGCCGAGCAGCAGCCGCCCGGGCGCCAGGCGGCGAAGACCACCAGCGCCAGCGCGATCCAGCCGCGGCCGGCGGTCAGCCGCTCGGCCCACATCGGCGTCAGCACCAGCGAGAAATAGGCGCCGCCGAGCCCGGCCATCGCGCCGCCGAAGCGCGACCGCGCGCATAGCGGACGCCGATCACCGGATAGCCGATCGAATGGGCGGACTGGTCGTTCTCGCCGACCGCCCGCAGGATCAGCCCGGCGCGCGTCCGGCTGAGGAACCAGGCCGACCGCGAGCGTCAGCGCGAGCGAGAGATAGACGAGCGAGTCGTAGCCGAAGAGCGACCCGCAGCCAGCGGGTGCGCGCGCCAGCGCGGCGGGAAAGAGCGGCCCGAGCGGCGTCGATCGTGCGGCCGACGAAGCCGGCGCCCGATCAGCGACGAGGCGCCGGTGCCGAAGATCGTCAGCGCCAGCCCGGTCGCGACCTGGTTGGCGGTGAGGGTCAGCGTCAGCACGGCGAAGATCAGCGACGGCCGCGAGCCGCCGCCAGCGCCGCCGCCACGAGGCCGAGCATCGGTGCTGCCGGTGCGTACGGCGACGGCGAAGCCGGCGACCGCGCCGATCAGCATCATGCCCTCGACGCCGAGATTGAGCACGCCGGCTCTTCTCGACCACCAGTTCGCCGAGCGCCGCGAGCAGGATCGGCGTCGAGGCCGCGACCAGCGTCATGACGATCGAGACGAGGATGACGGTGTTCATGACGATGCCCCGTCATGGCGAGGAGCGTCAGCGACGAAGCAATCGCAGGCGGGCGTGCGAGCGCTACGGCACTGGGTCGCTTCGCTGCGCTCGCAATGACGGGAACGGCTTCGCTGCTCTCGCCCTGACGGGGAAGGGGGGTCATGCCGTGCGCGCCTTCCAGCCGATCCGGTAGCGCACCAGCATGTCGGTGGCGAGCAGGAAGAACAGCAGCATCGCCTGGAACATGCCGGTCGCCGCCTGCGGCAGGCCGACCGTGGTCTGCGCCACCTCGCCGCCGACATAGGTCACCGCGAGCACGAGCCCGCGAAGAGGATGCCGAGCGGATTGCAGCCGGCCGAGGAAGGCGACGATGATCGCGGTGAAGCCGTAGCCGGCGGGAATTGCGGGGTCAGCTGGCCGAACGGGCCCGGCGGCCTCGAGCAGCCGGCGAGGCCGGCCAGCCCGCCGCCGACGAGCAGCGCCAGCCAGATCGTGCGCGTTCGGCGCTGAAGCCGCCATAGCGCGCCGCGGCGGCGCCAGGCCGACGACCTTCACGCTCGATAGCCGGCCGATGGTGCGCGCCATCACGCACCAGGCGCAGCGCCGCGATCACGAGCGCGAGCGGGATGCCGAGATGGACGAGCGTGCCCGCGATCAGCGACCGGCAGCGTCTGGTCGGCGGTGAACAGCCGGGTCTGCGGGAAGTTGAAGCCGTCCGGGTCCTTCCACGGGCCGCGCACCAGATAATACAGCACCTGGACCGCGACATAGGTCAGCATCAGGCTGGTCAGGATCTCGTTGACGCTGAGCCGCGTCCGCAGCAGCGCCGGGATCGCCGCCCAGGCCATGCCGCCGAGCATGCCGGCCAGCGCCATCGCCGGCAGGATCCACCAGCCGCTCATCTCATAGGTCAGCGAGCGCGACGCCGGTGCCGGCGATGGCGCCCATGATGTACTGGCCCTCGGCGCCGATGTTCCAGACATTGGCGCGAAAGCCGATGGAGAGCCCGAGCGCGATCATGATCAGCGGCGCCGCCTTGACGCCGAGGTCGGGCCAGCGTTGCGGCTCGAGCAGCGGCGTGAGGAAGATGTCGCGCACGGCGTGGAAGCCGTCATAGCCCATCAGGTGAAGATCAGCATGCCGAGCAGCATGGTCAGCACCACCGCGAGCAGCGGGCTGAGATAGAGCATCGCCGTGCTGGGCTCGCGCCGCCGCCGCCATTCAAGCATGGACCGCTGGCTCCGCCTGTCGGCGCCGGCGCCGTGAATGCCGCCCATCAGCAGGCCGATCTCCTCGATGCCGAGCGCTCGGCGACGGCGCGCGGCGCGACAGCCGGCCCTCGTTGATGCACCGCGAGCCGGTCGGCACAGCGCCAGCAGCTCGTCGAGATCCTGGCTGATCACCACGACGGCCGAGCCCTTGGCGGCGAGATCGACCAGCGCCTGGTGGATGGCGGCCGCGGCGCCGGCATCGACGCCCCAGGTCGGCTGGGAGACCACCAGCACCGCCGGGCTCCTGCAGGATCTCGCGGCCCATGATGTATTTCTGCAGGTTGCCGCCGGACAGCGACCGCGGCCAGCGCGCCGGTCCCGGTGCCTGCGACGGCGAAGCGCTCGATGACCTGCACGGTGAAGCGGCTGGCGTCGCCCGGTGCTGATCACGCCGAGCGGCGCCAGCGGCAGGCGGTGGCGCGCGGTCAGCACGGCGTTGTCGGCCAGCGTGAAATCCGGCACGGCGGCATGGCCGTTGCGCTCCTCGGGCACGCAGCGCAGAGCCCGAGCGCGCCGGCGCGCGCCGGCGTCCGAGCCGCCCGACCGGCTTGCCGTCGAGCGTGATCGGCCTTGTCCGCCTGCGCCGGGCGTTCGCCGGAGAGCGCCGCAGCAGCTCGTTCTGGCCGTTGCCGGCGACGCCGGCGATGCCGAAGATCTCGCCGGCCCGCACCTCGAAGCTGATATCCTCGCAGAGCGGTCGCCGAAGGGCCGGCTCGCCGGCCAGCGAGAGGTCGATCGACCTTCAGCCGGACCGCGCCCGCCGTCTGCGCCGGCTTGCGTTCGATCTCCGCGCAGCTCGGCGCCGATCATCATCTCGGCCATGCGCGCGCGTGCGTCTCGACCCTGGGATCGCAGGTGCCGACCACCTTGCCGCCGCGCAGGATCGTGGCCGCGTCGCACAGCGCCTTGATCTCGTGCAGCTTGTGCGAGATGTAGAGGATCGAGCAGCCCTCGGCCGCGAGCTGGCGCAGCATCTCGAACAGCTGCTCCACCTCCTGCGGCGTCAGCACCGAGGTCGGCTCGTCCATGATCAGCAGCTTCGGGTTCGTGCAGCAGGCAGCGCACGATCTCGATGCGCTGGCGCTCGCCGACCGACAGCGTATGCGACCTCGCGCTGCGGGATCGAGCGGCAGGCCGTAGCTGCTGCATGACCGCGCGGATCCGGCGCTTCGAGCTCGCGCGCGGTCGACAGCTTGCGTCCAGGCCGAGCGCGATGTTCTCGAGCACGGTCATCGCCTCGAACAGCGAGAAGTGCTGGAACACCATGCCGATGCCGAGCTTGCGCGCGGCCTTGGGGTTGGCGATCGTCGACCGGCTCGCCGTCCCAGACGATCTCGCCCTCGTCGGGCTGCTGACGCCGTAGATGATCTTGACCAGCGTCGACTTGCCGGCGCCGTTCTCGCCCAGCAGCGCGTGGATCTCGCCCGGCGCGACGCTGAGGCTGACATCCTCGTTCGCCACCACGCCCGGAAAGCTCTTGGTAATGTGGGCCAGCGCCAGCCGGGGCGGAGCCATTACGCGACCCTTATGCCGGACAGGACCAGAGGGCCGCCTGACAGGGTCGAGCCGCCTGTACCATCCTTCGCCCCCCGGACCCGATCATCGCGTCTGCAACTCCGTCAGTGCCATCGCCTCATTCTTGTGGCCAAGCAAGCTCCGCACCAGCTCGGCTGCCGTCAAGGCCGCGATCACCTCCGGCCGCTTGTCGTCCACATCGCTGCCGCCGATCGGGCAGGTCAGCCGGCTCAGACTGTCCCGGCGCCCGCCTGCGCGCAGATAGCCGCTCTCGAAGCGCGCGCGCTTCGTGGCGGAGCCGATCATGCCGACATAGGCCGCATCGCCCCGCGCCAGCGCCGCCTCGGTCAGCCGGTAATCCAGCGCGTGGCTATGGGTGAGGATGACGAAGGCGGCACCGGCCGGCGCGCTGTCCACAGCCTCGGCCGGGTCGTCCAGCCGCATGCAGGTGATCGCCGCCGGCAGCCCGTCGAACACGCCGTCGCGATCGTCGATCAGCCGCGTGCGCGAAGGGCAGGGGCGCCAGAGCGCGCGCCAGAGCCCGGCCGGTATGGCCCGCTCCGAAGATGAAGACGGCAGGTCGCGCCGCCGCCTGCGGCCTTCTCCCGTGCCGCGACCAGGCTGCACGTCGGCTGGTCCCGCCCGCTTCAGCGCAATCTCGACATGGCCGCCGCAGCACTGGCCGATTTGCGGCCCGAGCGGGATGTCGAGGTCGCGGCTGGGCTCGCTCGTCCTCGAGCATGGCCGCGCGCCGTGTCGATGCAGTGGAACTCCAGCTGGCCGCCGCCGATCGTGCCGGCGATCGCGTCAGCAGAAACGGCCATCGCCGCGCCGGCCTCGCGCGGGGTCGAGCCGCGGGCGGTCGTGACCGTCACCAGAATGACGCCCTGGTCGGCATGGCGGGCGAGAAAGGCCGACAGCCGCGTCATCCCTCGCGCCTCCGCCCGCACCCGCTCGCACTGCCGCCAGCACGCGCTCGGGCGTCGCCGGCGCATCGAGACGCGGGCAGATGCGATGGTCGCCGACGCTCGCCACCGCATCGGACAGGGCGTGCAGCACCGAGATCGCCAGCATCAAAGGCGGCTCGCCGACGGCCTTGGAGCGATGGATCGTCGGCTCGCGGTTGGGCGCATTCTGCAGCAGGGCGACATTGAAGATGCGCGGCCGGTCGGAGGCGACGGGGATCTTGTAGGTCGAGGGCGCATGGGTGCGCAGCCGGCCCTTCTCGTCCCACACCAGTTCCTCGGTGGTGAGCCAGCCCATGCCCTGCACGAAGCCGCCCTCGATCTGGCCGATATCGATGGCCGGGTTCAGCGAGGTGCCGACATCGTGCAGGATGTCGACCCGCTCGACCTTGTACTCGCCGGTCAGGGTATCGATGGCGACCTCGGTCGCAGCCGCGCCATAGGCGAAATAATAGAAGGGATGGCCGCGCCCGGCCTTGCGGTCCCAGTGGATCTTGGGCGTCGTGTAGAAGCCGGTGGCCGAGAGCTGGATCCGGGCGACATAGGCCGCCCTGACCAGATCGGCGAAGGCGATCTCGCGCGCGCCGACCCGGACACGGCCCTGACGAAACACGATCGCATCCGGGTTCTCCTGCCAATGCTCGCGCGGCAAAGGCGGTGAGCCGGGCCTTGATCGTCTCGCACGCATCCAGCGCCGCCATGCCGTTGAGGTCGGAGCCGGACGAGGCGGCGGTGGCGGAGGTGTTGGGCACCTTGCCGGTGGTCGTGGCGGTGATCTTGATCTGGTCGAGCCCGACGCCGAAAGCCTGCGCCACCACCTGCGCCACCTTGATATAGAGGCCCTGGCCCATTTCGGTGCCGCCATGGTTCAGCGCGATCGTGCCGTCGGTGTAGACATGCACCAGCGCGCCGGCCTGATTGTACCAGGTGGCGGTGAAGGAGATGCCGAACTTCACCGGCGTCAGCGCCAGCCCGCGCTTGATGATGCGGCTTTCGCGGTTGAAGGCGCGGATCTCCTGCTGCCGCGCACGATAATCGCAGTCCTGCTCCAGCTCGGCCATCACCTCGCGGGCGATCATGTCCTCGACGCGCTGGTGGTAGGGCGTGATATCGCGCCCTTCGCCGCCATAGAAATTGCGCTTGCCGCACCTCCAGCGGGTCGAGCCCGGTGGCGAAGGCGACCTCCTCGATGAAGCGCTCGGCCCCGACCATGCCCTGCGGCCCGCCAAAGCCGCGAAAGGCGGTGTTCGACACCGTGTTCGTCCGCAGCGGTTCTGAGCGCAGCCGCACAGCGGGATAGAAGTAGCAGTTGTCCGCGTGGAACAGCGCCCGGTCGGTCACGGGCCCGGAGAGATCGGCATTCCAGCCGCAGCGCGCCGCATAAACCGCATCGACGGCCAGGATATGGCCGTCATCGTCGAAGCCGATCTCGTAATCGCAGACGAAATCGTGGCGCTTGCCGGTGATGACCATGTCGTCGTCGCGGTCCGGCCGCAGCTTCACCGCCCGCTTCAGCTTGCGGGCCGCCAGCGCCGCGACGACGGCGAACAGGTTGGCCTGGGTTTCCTTGCCGCCGAACCCGCCGCCCATGCGCCGGATCTCGACCGTGACGGCATGCGAGCCGACGCCGAGCACCTGCGCCACCATGTGCTGCACCTCGCTCGGGTGCTGGGTCGAGGACATCACCAGCATGTCCTCATCCTCGCCGGGAATGGCGAGCGCGATCTGGCTCTCGAGGTAGAAATGATCCTGACCGCCGATCGTCATCGCGGCCTTGAGCCGGCGCGGACTGGCCTGCAGCGCTGCGGCGACATCGCCGCGCTCGAGCTTCAGCGGCTCCGTGACCAGCGCCCCGCCGGCTTCGCGCGCCGAAGCGACATCGAGCAACGGCGCGGCTTCTTCATAAACCGCCTTGGCCAGCAGCGCCGCCTGCCGCGCCTCGCCCCGTGTCCGCGCCACCACCGCAAAGAGCGGCTGGCCGTGATGCGAGATCACATCCGTCGCGAAAATCGGCTCGTCATGGCGGTGCGTCGAGGAGATGTCGTTGACGCCGGGAATATCCGCCACCGTCAGCACGGTGAGCACGCCCGGCGCGCGCTCGACAGCCATCAGGTCGAGCGAGACCAGCCGGCCATGCGCGATCGTGCTGAGGCCGAGATAGGCATGGGCGAGGCCTGCCGGTTCCGGCAGATCGTCGATGTAGAGAGCTTCGCCCGCGACATGCTTGGGCGCGGAATCGTGCTTGCTGCCGAGACCGACCGGGCCGGTCTCCGTCGCAGCAGCAGCCTCCTGAGCCAGCCGTCAGCCATGGGCAGCCTCCGCCAGCAGCCCCGCGACGCGGGTGGCGACGGCAGGTTCGCGATGTCTCGATCAGGAAGCGCCGCAGCAGATTGCCGGCCACGGTGAGCCGGTAGGAGGCGCTGGCGCGCATATCGCTGAGCGGCGTGAAATCGCGCGCCAACGCTGCCATGGCCGCGTCGACAGCATCGTCATTCCAGAGCTGGCCGAGCAGCGCCGCCTCGGCAGCCCTGGCGCGCTTGGGGATGCCGGCCATGCCGCCATAGGCCAGCCTTGCCTCGACAATACGGCCGGCCGCGTCCGCTGTGGACGAAGAAGGCGGCACACAGAGCCGAGATATCTTCGTCGAACCGCTTGCTGATCTTGGAAATGTGGAACAGCGCGCTGTCCGGAAGCCGGGGCACGATGATCTCGACGACGAACTCGCCCGGCCTGCGATCCTGCTTGCGGTAGTCGAGGAAGAACGCGTCCAGCGGGATCTCCCGACGCGTCTCGCCCGCCTGCAGCACCAGCCGGGCGCCCAGCGCGATCAGGGCCGGCGGCAGATCGCCAATCGGTGAGCCATTGGCGATGTTGCCGCCGATCGTGCCGGCATTGCGCACCTGCTCCCCGCCGAAACGGCGCATCAGCTCGTCGAGCTGGGGTGAGATCGCCGTCAGCGCCCGGCGCACATCGACATGATTGACCATCGCGCCGATGCGCAAATGCGCGCCCTCGTCGACGATCTCCCGCAGGCCTTCGCAGCGCCCGAGATAGATGATGGCGGGCGGTCGCTGCATCTTCTTGGTGACCCAGAGCCCGACATCCGTTGCGCCCGCCACCAGCACCGCGTCGGGATGCTGCATCACCAGCTCGGCCAGCGCCGCTTGCGTCGCCGGTGCATAGAAGCTGCGGCCGGCTTCGCCCAGCACCAGCGTCTGATCATCGGCCAGCTCTGCCAGCCGCGCCGCTATCGCCGCTTCGGCCCGCGCCAGTCGCTGTTCAGGCCGGCCCTCCTGGTACATGGCGAGCCCGGCCCGCAGGATCGGCTGATAGCCTGTGCAGCGACAGAGATTGCCAGCCAGCGCATCCTCGATCCGCGCCGCATCGGGCGAGGCCTCGTTCAGCCAGAGCGCGAAGAGCGACATCACGATGCCCGGCGTGCAGAAGCCGCATTGCGAGCCGTGATGCGCAACCAGCGCCTGCTGCACCGGATGCAGGCGTGCCATCGGCCCCCTTGAGATGCTCCACTGTCAGCAAATGGCAGCCATCCAGCGTCGGCAGGAAGCGGATGCAGGCGTTGATCGCCTCATAGCGCAGCTTGCCATGGTCGAGCCGGCCGATGACGACCGTGCAGGCGCCGCAATCGCCTTCCGCGCAGCCTTCCTTCGAGCCGGTCAGCCGCCGGTCCAGCCGCAGCCAATCCAGAACCGTCAGCGTCGGATCGCAGCCCGCGATCTCGATCAGCTCCTCGCCGAGGATGAAGCGCAGGGTTCTACGCATGGTGGGGCGACCAAATCATGCCTGCAGATTAGGCATGTTCGCTGCTTGGCCGGAAGCTTTGATTTGGTGCAGATATGAACTGATTTTGGGCCGGAGCCGAAGCCAGTGACTGAAAACGCAGCGATCTCGGCTTTGCGCGGCCGTTTGCTCTGGTTTGTCGATGATCCCGAAACAGCGGGCGGCGCGGCGCACCGCTACTTCGAGGACGGGCTGTTGCTGATCCGCGACGGGCTCATCCTGGCGGCGGGCCCCGCCTCCGCGCTGCTTTCGGAGCTTCCTGACGGCGCCGAGATCATCGATCACCGGCCGCACCTGATCATGCCGGGCTTCATCGACGCGCATCTGCATCTGCCGCAGACGCAGGTCATCGCCTCCTATGGCGCGCAGCTGATCGACTGGCTCAACCGCTACACCTTCGTGGAGGAGCAAAAATCCGCCGATCCCGCCCATGCCGAGCGGCAGGCGCGCTTCTTCCTCGAAGAGCTGCTGGCCAGCGGCACCACGACGGCCTGCATCTACGGTTCCGTGCATCCGGCCTCGGTGGAGGCGCTGTTTGCGCGATTCGTCAGGGCGCAACACCCGCATGATCGCCGGCAAGGTGATGATGGACCGCAACGCCCCTGCCGCGCTGACCGACACCGCCGAAAGCGGCTATGCCGAGAGCAAGGCCCTGATTGCGCGCTGGCACGGCAAGGGCAGGCAGCTTTATGCGGTGACGCCGCGCTTCGCGATCACCTCGTCACCCCGAGCAATTGGCGGCGGCGGGGCGGCTCGCTACCGAGCATCCCGAATGCCACATCCAGACCCATATCAACGAAAACCGCGCCGAGATCGCGCTGACGGCCGAGCTCTATCCGGACGCTGTCGATTACACTGCCGTCTATGAGCATTACGCGTTGCTGCGGGCCAACAGCCTGATGGGTCATTGCATCCATATGACCGAGCGCGAATGGGCCGCCTTTGCGGCGAGCGGTGCAGTCGCCGTCTTCTGCCCGACATCAAACCTGTTTCTCGGCTCCGGCCTGTTCGACTGGGCCCGCGCGCGGCGGGAGGGCGTGCGCGTCGCGGTCGCCAGCGATATCGGCGCCGGCACCTCCTACTCGATGCTGAGGACGCTGGCCGAGGCCTATAAGGTGCTGCAATTGCAGGGGCAGACGCTCTCGGCCTTCGCTGCCCTCCATGCCATCACGCGCGGCAATGCCATGGCGCTGGGGCTGGCGGACCGGATCGGCTCCTTCGAGCCGGGTCGCGAGGCGGATCTGGTGGTGCTCGATACCGGCGCGACACGGGTGATGGCGCACCGTCTGGAGACGGCGCGCGACCTTGCCGAGGAGCTGTTCGTGCTGGTGACGCTTGGCGACGAGCGTAATGTCGCCGCGACCTATGTGATGGGGCAGCGCGTCGCGCCGCCCGCCACGCCCTGAGCCTCAGCCCAGCGCGCCACCCTTGCCGGCGAAGCTGAGATAGATCTCGCGCAGGCGGATCGCAGCCGGACCCGGCGCGCCATTATGGATGGTGTGCCCATCGATCGAGACCACCGGCATCACCAGGCTCGTCGCGGAGGTGATGAAGGCCTCCTCGGCGTCGAGCGCTTCGGCCAGCGTGAACTCGCGCTCCTCGAAGGCGTAGCCGCTCTCGGCGATGAAGGCGAGAACCGCCTGGCGGGTGATGCCGGGCAGCACCTTCTGCGACAGCGGCCGCGAAATCAGCGTCTTGCCCTTGACGATCCAGGCGGTGGAGGAGCCGCCTTCGGTCACGACATCGCCTTCCAGCATCCAGGCCTCGGCTGCGCCGTTCTCGGCTGCGTATTGCTTGGCCAGCACCTGCGCCAGCAGGCCGACGCTCTTGATGTCGCGCCGCGCCCAGCGAATGTCCGGGCAGGAGACGATCTTGATGCCGGTCTTCGCCGCCGGCGCCGTCGTCATGTTGCGGGCCTGGGTGAACATCACCAGCGTCGGCGTGACCTCCTTGGGGAAGGGGAAGTCGCGATCGGCCGCGCCGCGCGTGACCTGCAGATAGACACCGCCCTCATCCAGCGCGTTGCGGGTGATCAGCTCCTCATGGATGGCTATCAGCTCGGCACGCGACCAGGGCAGCGCCAGCTTGATTTCGCCGCAGGAGCGCTCGAGCCTCGCCAGATGCGCCTCGCAATCCACCAGCTTGCCGCCGATCACGGCAGACACCTCATAGATGCCGTCGGCAAAGACAAAACCGCGGTCGAAAATGGAAATGCGGGCCTCTTCCTCGGGAAGATACGCGCCATTGACATAGACGGTGCGGCTCATGGGACGGTCTCTGTTCTGCTCAGCGAAAAGGAAACACAGTCCTAGCCGAGCGCAAGGAGCGATGCGAGAGCCAAAGCCGGCTTGCGGATCGGCGTTTGGCGCATCGCGAAAACCGTTCTCCAGACCTCCTCTGCGCGCTATTGAGGCGGTGTGTGCAAACAGGAAGAGCCGATGACCAAAGCTGACCGCATGCCGCCGCTCGCTGCCGCCGATCAGACCCCGGAGCAGGCCAGCGCTTCGGAGGTGTTCAAGACCATCCGCGACCAGCCCGTCTTCGGTCCCTTTGTGCCGCTGCATCGCAGCCCGGATCTGATGCTGCGCCTCGCGCCGGTCGGCGATTTCATGCGCAAGGAGCTGTGTTTCGGGGTGCGGCTGGCGGAGATCGCAATCCTCTTCACCGCGCGTCGCTACGACCAGCCGGTGGAATGGGCGATCCATTCCGAGATCGCCGCCCGCGCCGGACTTCCCGCCTCCGTCATCGCTGCGCTGGCGGAAGATCGCCGTCCCGAGACGATGACGGAGGACGAGGCGCTGATCTGGGATTGCGTCGCCGAGATCGACCGGAGCAAGCGCCTCTCCGACCGCAGCTATGCAGCGCTGAGCGGGCGCTTTGGCGAACGCGGCGTCGTCGAGCTGGCGGCGCTGATGGGCTACTACCAGCTGCTCGCGACCGTGATGAACTGCGCCCGCACGGCGGCGCCAGTCGGCCCGGAGCTGCCTTTGCAGCGCTGAGCGTCCCGCGTGCGTTCAATCCTGAAGCGAGGGCTGGTCAAGCCCCGGCTGGAGCCCTAGCTTCGCGGCGGGGACGAACACAGGGCAAAGAGCGGCAGCAAGCACGCCCGGCCCGGCCAAGGGAGCACGATCATGATCGACAAGCGTTTGCGGCGGCGCGAGGTTCTCCTCGGGCTCGGCGCCATAGCCCTGCTGCCGCGCGCGGCTCTCGCCCAATCAGGCCCTGTCCGGCTGGTCGCGCCTTTTCCGCCGGGCGGCTCAGTCGACGCGATCTCCCGTCTGCTGCAGCCAGGCCTGCAACAGCGGCTCGGCACCACCGTGATTGTCGAGAACCGGGCAGGGGGCTCCGGCTCCATCGGCGCCAACGCCGTCGCGAAGGCAGCCCCGGACGGCCAGACCTGGCTGATGGTCTTCGACACCCATGCCGTGAACCCGGCCTTGCTGCCGAGCCTGCCCTTCGACACGGTCAAGGATCTGGAGCCGGTCGAGCTGCTTGGCACGGCGCCCATGGTGCTGGCCTGCCATCAGTCCCGGCCGTTCAAGACACTGGCGGATGTGATTGCCGGGGCCAAGGCCGCGCCGGGCAAGCTGACCTATGCCACCATCGGCAATGGCAGCCTCGGCCATCTCGCCATGGTGCTGCTGGGCAAGCGGGCCGGCGTCGAGCTGACCCATGTGCCCTATCGCGGCGGCGGCCCGGCCGTAAATGACGCGGTTGGCGGCCATGTCGATCTCATCATCGGCTCGGCCGCGCTGCTGGCGCCGCAAGTGGCGGGCGGCTCGCTTCGCCCGCTGGTCCAGACCGCAGCCAAGCGCATCAGCACCATGCCCGATGTCCCGACCGTCATCGAGAGCGGCTATGACGGCTTTACCGCCGATGCCTGGTGGGGCGTCTTTGCCCCGGCCAATACGCCCAAGCCGATCATCGACAAGTTCCGCGCGGCGCTGGTCGAGACGGTGCGCGAGCCGACAACGACCAATCGCCTGGTCGAGCAGCAGCAGATCACATTGGCGCTCCAGGGCGGCGAGGCGTTCAGGAGCTTCTTCGCCGACCAGATGCGGATCTGGGGCGCTGTCGTCAAAGACAACGGCATCAAGGCCGACTGATCCGCCCAGCGGCCTCCATCGAAGGACCTGTCATGAGCCGCCCCCAAATCGTCGTTCTCGACGACAGCCAGAACGTTGCGCGCGCCTCCGCCGATTGGTCGGCACTCGAGGCGCGCGCCGAGCTCAGCATCCTCAGCCAGGCTTTCGAGAGTGAGGAAGCGGTGGCTGCCGCTCTGGCGCAGGCCGATATCATCATCCCGATGCGTGAGCGCACCGTCTTCACCGGGTCGCTGCTCGCCAGGCTGCCGAAGCTCAAATTGCTGGCCACCACCGGTCCGCGCACCTCGACCCTGGACATCGCCGCCTGCACGGCGCGGGGCGTCGTCGTCACCAATACCGGCGGCACGCAAGTCGGCGCCGCCACCTCCGAACTCGCCTTTGCTCTCATCCTCGCCAGCGCGCGCGGGCTCGGCCGGGCCGATGCGGCGATGCACCAGGGTGGCTGGCATGAGGGCGTGCCGCTGGGCGAGGTCGTGGCCGGAAAGCGCCTCGGCATCGTCGGTCTCGGCAAGCTCGGCCAGCGCGTCGCCCGCTACGCCAAGGCCTTCGAGATGGAGGTGGTGGCCTGGAGCCAGAACCTGACGGAGGAGGCTGCCGCTGCCGTGGGCGTGCGCCGGGTCGAAAAGGCCGAGCTCTTTGCCAGCAGCGACGTGATCTCGCTGCATCTCGTGCTCTCGGACCGGACGCGCGGCATTGTCGGTGAGCTGGAGCTGCAAGCGATGAAGCCCGGCGCCTGCCTGGTCAACACCGCCCGTGGGCCGCTGGTGGCGGAGAAGCCGTTCCTCGCCCGCCTGCAATCGGGCGCCATCCGTGCCGCGCTCGATGTCTATGACAAGGAGCCACTCCCGGCCGATCATCCGCTGCGCAGCCTGCCCAATGTCGTGTTGACCCCGCATCTCGGCTATTCCGCCGCGCCGGTCTTTGCCGAATATTACGGCGAAAGCATCGAGAACGTGCTGGCCTTCCTCGACGGAAAACCAATCCGCGTCGTCAATCCCGAGGTGTTGGCGCAGTAGCGGCGTGATCAGCTGTCGCTGAGGTCCATGAGCTTGGCTGCCGTCGCGATGGGCAGGAACAGGCTCAGGGGCCGACTGGCGAAAGCAGCAAACCCGAAGTGCCGGTAAAACGCCGAGGCTTGCTCATCCTTGGCATCGACGATCACCGCGAACACCGCAGGTTCGGCTCTGGCTGCCCGCATCAGAGCGTCGAACAGCAGAGCGCCGCCCAGGCCCGTGCCACGCCAGCGCCTGTCGACGGCCAGCCGCCCAATCAGGGCTGCCGGCAGGACAGGGTAGCGCGGCAGCTTCTTGGCCTGCGCCTCCGGCAGCTCGTTGAATGGAAGACTGGCGGCAGCCAGGGTGTAATAGCCAGCGATCGCGCCGACATCCGCCGCTATCGCAACGAAGCAGTTCGCTACTTTGCGCCGGACATCCTGGCTGGCCTGACTGTGCAGGTAACGGTCCAGCGCCGCATGGCCGCAGGCAAAGGCTGGGCGATCATGCTCAGCCTTGAGCGGGCAAATGCTGAAGGGCGCGGTCACGAGGAGGGGCTGATCAGCCGTCTATGCGCTTCGCCAGCGCGCCGCAGTGCAGCGGCGGGCTCGGGCGGATCGGCCAGTGCCGCAGCCAGCGCCTTCTGATCATCAAGCGCCAGCCTGATGATATGCGTGTCGGCGATGGTCCGCTGGGCCGCCTCCTGCGCAGCGGAGACGACAAAGTCGCTGAGGCTGCGACCCTGGATCTCGGCGGCGCGCTTCAGCACAGCCAGCGTATCCACCGAGAGACGCGCTTCGAGGCGGGTGGACCGGGCAGGGGCTTGAGGCATGGCGCAATCTCCTTGATGGATTGTACGGAGAACTGCCGGACAATTCAAGGCGCAGCCCGCCTCACCCCAGCTTGGTCTTAGCCCGCTCCTGCGCTTCCACCACCGCAACCGCCGTCATGTTGACGACGCCGCGTGCTGTCACCGAGCCGGTAAGGATATGGGCCGGCTTGGCGGCGCCGATCAGGATCGGCCCCACAGGCAGCGCGTCCCCCAGCACCTTGGCGAACTGATAGGCGATATTGGCTGCGTCGAGATTGGGGAAGATCAGCACGTTGGCGACGCCCTTCAGCCGCGAGGAGGGCAGCACCCGCTCCCGCACCAGGGCGACCAGCGCCGTATCGGCCTCCATCTCGCCATCGCATTCGAGGTTGGGCGCGCGCTCGCGGATCAGCCCCAGCGCCTTGCGCATCTTGAGCGAGGAGGGCGTGTCGGCCGCGCCGAAATCGGAATGCGACAGCAGCGCGATCTTCGGTTCGATGCCGAAGCGCGCGACATGGCTCGCGGCGAGCACCGTCATGTCGGCGATCTCTTCCGCCGTCGGTTCCGCCTTCACATGGGTATCGGCGAGGAAGAAGGCGCCCTTGTTGGTGACGATCAGCGTCATCGCGGAGATGTCGCAGACGCCGGGCTCCAGCCCGATGATGTCCTTGATGTGCCGCAGCCGCGACAGAAACCGCCCCTCGAGCCCGGTGATCATCGCATCGGCCTCGCCGCGCGCCACAGCCAGCGCCGCGATCACCGTGTTGTTGGTGCGCACCAGCGAGCGCGCCGCTTCGGGCGTGACGCCGCGACGGCCGGCGATGTCGAGATAGGTCTGGACATAGTCGCGATAGCGCGGATCGTCCTCGGGGTTGACCAGCTCGAAATCGATGCCGGGCTTGATCGACAGGCCGAAGCGCTCGATGCGGGTTTCGATGACGCTCGGCCGGCCGATCAGGATCGGGATGGCGAGGCCTTCTTCCAGCGCGACCTGGGCGGCGCGCAGCACGCGCTCATCCTCGCCCTCGGCGTAGATGACCCGCTTGGGATCGGCCTTCGCCTGCGCGAAGAGCGGCTTCATGATGAAGCCGGAGCGGAAGATGAAGCGCGACAGATCCTCGCGATAGGCCTCGATATCGACGAGCGGCTTGCGCGCCACCCCGGTCGCCATCGCGGCCTCGGCGACAGCCGGCGCGATGCGCAGGATCAGCCGCGGATCGAACGGGTTGGGGATCAGCGAGGTGGCCCCGAAGGTCGAGGCCTCGCCGCCATAGGCCCGCGCCGCGATATCGGAGGTCGCCTCACGCGCCAGAGCGGCGATGGCGCGCACGGCGGCGAGCTTCATCGCCTCGTTGATGGTCGTCGCCTGCACGTCGAGCGCGCCGCGGAAGATATAGGGGAAGCACAGGACGTTGTTGACCTGGTTGGGATAATCCGAGCGACCGGTGCAGATCATCGCATCGGGCCGCACGGCCAGCGCGTCCTCCGGCGTGATCTCGGGATTGGGATTGGCCAGCGCCAGGATCAGCGGCTTTGGCCGCCATCTGCTTGGCCATTTCGGGCTTCAGCACGCCGGCGGCCGAGAGGCCGAGGAAGACGTCGGCGCCGCTCGATCACCTCGGCTCAGCGTGCGCGCATCGGTCTCCTGCGCATAGACCTCCTTCCAGCGGTCCATCAGCGTGTTGCGGCCCTTGTGGACCACGCCTTCGAGGTCGGTGACCCAGATGTTGCTGCGCTGCGCGCCGAGCTCGACCAGCAGGTTGAGGCAGGCCAGCGCAGCCGCGCCCGCGCCCGAGACGACGATCTTGACCGTCGCCGATCTTCTTGCCCGAGAGATCGAGCCCGTTGAGGATCGCCGCCGAGACGATGATCGCGGTGCCGTGCTGGTCGTCATGGAAGACCGGGATATTCATCCGGGCCTTGAGCTGCTCCTCGATCTCGAAGCATTCCGGCCCCTTGATATCCTCGAGGTTGATGCCGCCGAAGGTCGGCTCCAGCGCCGCGACGACCTCGACGAATTTCTCGATGTTCTTCTGCTCGACCTCGATGTCGAAACAGTCGATCCCGGCGAATTTCTTGAACAGGACCGCCTTGCCCTCCATCACCGGCTTGGAGGCGAGCGGGCCGATATCGCCAAGACCGAGCACGGCGGTGCCGTTGGTGATGACGGCCACCAGGTTCTGGCGGGAGGTCAGTTCGGCGGCCTGCGAGGGATCGTCGACGATCGCTTCGCAGGCCGCCGCAACGCCCGGCGAATAGGCGAGCGCAAGGTCGCGCTGGTTGCCGAGCGGCTTGGTCGCCTGGATCTCGATCTTACCGGGCTTGGGCGAGCGGTGATAGACCAGCGCGCCCGAGCGCAAATCGGCGGACAAGGTGCTCTTCATCGCTCTGCTTCCCGACCAGCGTAAGGTGACGCGCCGAGGTCGCGCACAAACGACCCGCGCGTCAAGAAGCGTTACGGCAATAATGCTGTGGTCGAATGACGGGGCGCGACCGGTTGCCGATCATCCGAGCCTATGTCAGTGCGAACATAGCAAGGTGACGCTTTTACGCGACTTCGAACGGGATGTTGCTGCGGAGAGACAGCGCCATGGCTGATTTCAAGCTGCGAGTCGAAAGCTCGGATGAATTTCACGAGCGGCTGCAACGGGCGGCGAAACGCATCGACGCGGGCGATTACGCCGTGCGGGACTATGGCCTCACCTTTGAAGCATCGCACCAGTTGTTCGAACTCCTGAATGCAAGGCGCTGGCAGTTGCTGTCGGAGTTGCGCCGTCACGGCCCGTGGTCGATCCGCGCGCTGGCCGGGGCGCTGGGTCGCGATTACAAGGCCGTCCACACCGATGTGACGCGGCTGGTCGAGGCGGGGCTGATCGCGCGCGACGATAAAAACCTGATCAGTGTGCCATGGTCGAAGATCACGGCCGAACTGGCAGATGCCGAGGCGGCCTGACCCGCTCAGAACGCCTTGAACGTAATGATCGTGTGCGTGTCGGCGATCTCGGGGATCGACTGCACCTTCTCGGCGACGAAGTGGCCGATATCGACATCCGCGCCGACATGGAATTTGGCGAGGATGTCGTAATTGCCCGCTGTCGAATAGATTTCGGAGGCGATCTCGCGATCGGCCAGCTCGCTGGCGACCTCATAGGTCTTGCCCAGCTTGCATTTGATTTCGACGAAGAAGGTCTGCATCGCGGGCTCCGAAGTTGTGCGAGGCCTTCGATAAGGCCTCAAGTCCTGTCAGATCAAGCGCCTGCGAGTTCGGCGATCCGGCGGCTCATCCCGCTCTGGGGCTCGGCCAGCCCCGCAATCACGGTGAAGTGGTTGGCGCCGGGGATCTCCTCATAGCGGGTCTGGGCGCCGCCAAGCTCCCAGACATCGACGATGCGGCGGCTCTGCTTCAGATATTCCTCGCTTTCGGCGCCGCCGACGACGGCGTCCATCACCAGCCGCGCCGGTGCGGGCCAGAAGAACGGGCTCTGCCGTTCGGCTTCCTCGAAGCTCAAACCCAGCGCCGTGTTGACGCTGGTCTCGGTCAGCGGCTTGAGATTGTAGAGGCCGGAAATGCCATAGGCCGCGCGGACGAGGTTCTCCGGCAGATCGGGCGCCATCGCTTTCCAGTCGGTCGCCAGCAGGCAGGCGGCGAGGTGCCCGCCGGCCGAATGGCCACAGGCGACGATTGGCAGGTGATAGGCCTGCCACAACGCCACTGCCGCCTTGCGCATCTGCTCGACGATGGTTCCGACGGTGACCTGCGGGCACAGATCATAACCGGCAATCGCCATCGGCACGCCAAGCCCGGTGACGCCCCGGGCCAGATGCGAGAAGAAGCTGGGATCGAGCGCCTGCCAATAGCCGCCATGGATGAAGAGCGCGATGGCATCGCCCTTCACCGCTTCGGGCTTGAACAGATCGTAGCGCTGCCGCGCGCTGTCGCCATAGGAGATGCCGAACTCAGCCACGGCGACGCTGCGATAGGCGGCGGCATCGGCCTGCCAGCCGGCAATGATGCCGGGATGCTCCGGCACACGGGCGCGGTTGTTGTATTCGGCTTCGTAGTCGGGCTTCATCCAGAACTCTTGGGTTCGACCGGGTGCAGGCGGGCAAGCCGCCCCTGCTTCGCGGGCCTCGCCATCTTGCGTCAAGCCTCAAGACAGGTCGAGGCTTTTGACAGGCTCCTCTTCAAAAGCGACAAGGCGAGCCAAGCGACAAGCCGATGGAGAGCGCCTTGGATAATCCGATTCTAGCCGAAGTGACGCGGGGCCCCGTGGTCGAATCCCGGCATCGTGGTGCGGCCATCGTTGTCGATGCGGATGGCGCCGTGGTGCTGTCGCTGGGCGATGTCGCGCGTCCGGTGTTCCCCCGCTCGGCGGTGAAGTCGATCCAGGCTCTGCCCCTGCTCGAAAGCGGCGCGGCGGATCGCTATGGCCTGAGCGAAGCGGAGATCGCGCTTGCGGTGTCCTCGCATTCGGGCGAGCCGATCCACGCGGAAACCTCGCTCGGCATGCTGCGCAAGGCCGGCCGCGAGACCGGTTGCCTCGAATGCGGCGCGCACTGGCCGAGCAACGAGGTGGCGGCACGGGCGCTGGCGCGCTCGGGCGCGGAGCCGACGGCGCTGAACAATAACTGCTCCGGCAAACATGCAGGCTTCATCTGCCTGTCCTGTTCGCAGGATGAAGACCCCACCGGCTATGTGAAGCCCGATCATTACGTGCAGCGGGCCGTGCGCGATGCGCTGGAATCGGTCACCGGCGCCAAGCACGATCCCGCTCTGGCCGGCACTGATGGCTGCTCCATTCCCAGCTATGCCGTGCCGCTCACGGCACTGGCACTGGGCTTTGCCCGTATCGGCAGCGGCCACGGGCTCGGCCCGGAGCGCGCGCGGGCGGCGGCGCGGATTCGCAAGGCGGCGGCTGCCCATCCCTTCATGGTGGCGGGAACCGGCCGCTTCGACACCCGCGCCATGGAGCTGCTGCGCGAGCGCCTGTTCATCAAGACCGGCGCGGAAGGGGTCTATTGCGGCGCATTGCCGGAGCTCGGCTATGGCATCGCGCTGAAATGCGACGATGGCGCGGGCCGCGCTGCCGAGGTCGTGATGGCCGCGCTGATCGCCCGCTTTCTTCCGATGAGCGAGACTGAGACGGAAGGCTTCGCGCCCTTGCGCGAGGCCGTGCTGAAGAACTGGAACGGCATCGAGGTCGGCCGGGTAAGGGCAGCCGCGCTCTAGGCTGCGCCTCCCTAGGTCGGCACGAGCAGACTCCTCCGCTGAATAACCACTTAGAGACCGTTTGAGTTATCCTCAGCCCTCATCCTGAGGAGCCATTCCGTTGGGAATGGCGTCTCGAAGGATGCTCCAGAAGGCTCCGGCGTCCGCTGGACCATCCTTCGAGACGCTGCTGCGCAGCTCCTCAGGATGAGGCCTCGCAGTCGCAAACGGTCGGCTAGCCGTACGATACGGCGTTGTTCTCGACCCTGACGCCCGCAGCCCGCCGGTCGGGCTCGCGCGTCAGGTCACCGGTGACGGCCTTGCCATATTCGGTGCCGACAACGGCACCGCGCGCGGCTTCGCTGATGGTGTTGTTGGCGATCAGGGCGTTGCGCTCCTTGGGCACCAGCGAGACCGAGATGCCGATGCCGGTCTTGCGCACCATATTGCCGGTCGCGACGAGATTGCGCATGCCCCAGGACCATCCCAGCGAAATGCCGATCTCGCTGGCGGATTCGATGACATTGCCGGTCACCGCCGCCTCGGCCTCGACATGGACACCGAGCCCGCCGATCAGCTCCTTGCCCTTGGGGGCGAAACCGCGCTGCGCGTTGCGGATGATGTTGTTGGCGAAAACGCTGAGCCTGCCGCCATGGTCGAGATTGGTGATGTTGGCGCCCTGGGCGCAGTCCTCCACCAGATTTTGCGCGATGATGACGCCCTCAAAGGCAAACTCGGAGTAGAGCGCGGTCTCGCCGCAGCGACGGCCCTGATTGCCCAGGATCTGCACGCCTGAGCCGGAATTATTGCGGATGAAGGTCAAGGCGCAATCGCGCAGGCTGTTGCCCTCGATGATCACGCCGCCCGCCTTGAACAGGCTGATGCCATTGCCATTGGGGCCATCCCCGCCCGCATCGGAGCGGATGCGGTTGATCCGGTTGCCGCGGATCAGCGACTGGTCGTCGCCGGGCTGGCTGCGCCAGAGCTGGATGCCGTTATTGCCGCAATCCTCGATCTGGTTCTGCTCGATCGAGAGACCGCGCGAATCCAGCGAGAACAGCGCGGCATCACGCATGCTGTGGAAGCGGTTCCGGTCGATGCGCCCGGCGCTGCGGGACAAAACCAGCCCGACCGCACCCGCATTGCCGAAATCGCAGGACGAGATGCTGGCCTCCAGCACCTCTTCGAAAGTCACCAGACCGCTGCGCTGCGGCGCCTTGATGTCGAGCCCGTCCAGGTTGAGCCCCTCGATCGCGCAGCGCTTGATCCGGCGGGCCACCAGCAGCGGTCCGGCCTGGGCCGCGATGAACTGCGTCGCGCCGGGGACGCCGATCAGCCGCGCGCCCTCCGGCAGCACCACCTGGCCGATCCGATAGCGGCCGGGCGCGACGACCAGAGGCGCATTGCGCTTGGTGGCTTCCATTAGCGCCGTCTGCAATGAGCGGGACTGGTCCTCGGAAGAGCCGGCGCGCAGGCCAAATTGTGCGGCGTCCAGCCCGTATTGACCGAGCGCCATCGGCTGAACACGCGTCGGCGCCTGGGCAAAGCTGCGCCCTGCCGCCAAAGCGGCCGTGCCAGAAAGAGCCGCTGTCAGCAATGTGCGCCTTGACCAGACCATCGAGAACTCCGTTCCCGAGCGCTGGATCAAGGATCGTGCCGGAGCGCCTGTCTCATCCTGGCACGGTTGCCGCGCCCCGTTCGGGCCATGCCGGTGCCGATCTGTGCGAGCGCCCGCGCCAGCGGTTCCGACCCTGGGCGAAAGCCTGCGACGCGCCCGCTCGGGCGCTGGCCCGCTGCCGGCCGCAGCCATGGCACATGCACGAACAACACCGGGACGCCGGAGCCGGCGAGCGCCTTCAGAGCCAGCGCATAGCTGGAATCGCAGAGATAGCGGCCGGCGGATGCCGAAAACCGGGCGCGCAATCCCATCTGTCGCAGCGCGGCCAGAGCCGGCTCGACGGCGGCCGTGCTGCGCCGTGGCAGGTCGGGTGCAGCGACTGGGCCGGCCTGGCGCCGCGCCCGAAGCGTCGGGATGAAGACGGCTGGCATTGCCCCGCGCAAAGCGTTCGACATGCAGCGTGCGGGCACGCGCCGCCACGCCCAGCATCAGCACTGCGCCGGGGCGCTTGTCGGCGAGAGCCGTCCGCAGCTGCGGCAGCCCGCCGGAATAGCTGGTCGGCAGGACCAGGGCTTCAGCGGCCCAGCCGGCGCGTTTCAGCCGCTGCGCCACGGCCAGCGACAGGGTCGTGGTCGGATTGACCCGCACATGCGGAAAGGGACCAAAGCCCGTGACCAGAATATCCAGCCCGGCGCTCATAGCCCCAGCGCCCCGGCGATCTTGTCGGCGGCGAAGGTCGCCGCCATCTCGCCCGACGCAACGGCTGTCTCCAGCGCCGGAGCGAGCGCCTTCAGCTGCGGGTCCTGCCTCAGCCTGGCCTGCATCCGGTCCTGCAACATCGCCCACATCCATTTCACATCCTGCCTGCGACGCTTCTCTGTGAGCAGCCCCTTGGCCTCATGACGGGTTTGGTAATCGACGATCTTCGCCCAAAGCGCGTCGAGCCCTTCGCCCGTCAGCCCCGACAGCGTCAGGACCGGCGTGCTCCAAAGCGGCGATTGCGGGGCGAGGATGTGCAGGGCCGCCTTGTATTGGGCCGCAGCAGCCCGTGCAGCAGTGGCGCCGGCGCCATCGGCCTTGTTGACGGCGATGATGTCGGCAAGCTCGATGATGCCCTTCTTGATCCCCTGCAGCTCATCCCCGGCATTGGGCAGCATCAGCACCAGGAAAAAGTCGGTGAGTTCTGCAACTGTGGTCTCGGATTGGCCGACCCCGACGGTCTCGACCAGAATGACGTCGAAGCCCGCCGCCTCGCACAGCAGCATGGTCTCGCGGGTTTTTGCCGCCACGCCACCCAGCGTCCCGGAGGAGGGAGAGGGCCGGATATAGGCGTTCGGGTCGACTGCCAGCCGCGCCATCCGTGTCTTGTCGCCGAGGATCGAGCCGCCGCTGCGGGTCGAGGACGGATCGACCGCCAGCACCGCCACCCG
Source organism: uncultured Alphaproteobacteria bacterium (assembly GCA_963759925.1). GTDB lineage: Bacteria > Pseudomonadota > Alphaproteobacteria > Rhizobiales > Beijerinckiaceae > Allobosea. The sequence continues at coordinate 153,213 of CAVXBE010000008.1, read as the reverse complement.
GTGGCCCTTGGCGGTGAGAAAGCTGCCGAGAGCATCGATGGTGGTGGATTTGCCGACGCCCGGCACGCCGGTGATGCCGATGCGGATCGCCTTGCCGCTATGCGGAAGCAACGCCTGCAGCAGTGCCAGAGCCTGCTCGCGATGGTCCGGCCGCCGCGACTCCACCAGCGTGATGCCGCGCGCCAGCGCCGCGCGCTCGCCCGCCAGGATGCGCTGCGCCAGCGCCTGCGGCACAAGCTCATGCGGCGTGGACGGGGGAAGGGCGGCAGGATCATCCATCAGGCTTGCCTAGCAAGGCGAGGGGCGTCGCGACAAGGCGACGATAGGGCATGACTGTGTCCCGCGCGCACTTGCTCCTCCGCCGCTAACGGTGAGAGCAATCGCTGCATGAAGGGTCGCCCGTTCCCGCTCCGCCTGTTGATCGCGCTGGTGCTGGCGCCGCTGGCGCTGGCCGGTTGCGCAGGCGACATCCGGACGCTGGCCGTGACCCAGCACAGCGCTGCCGATATTGCCGGCACGGTGCGCGTCTTCGTCGCCACCACCCGCGAGAAAGCCGACGAGCCGCTGTATTTCAACGGTGAGCGCGGCGCCAAGCTCGCCTTCGCCAAGCTCGACGTCACGGTGCCGCGCGCGCATCGGCCGGGCGAGCTTGAACTGCCGAAGGTCGGCGGCACCATCAACCCGGCGCTGCATTTTGCCGTAGCCGAGGTCGATCGGCTGGATCTGGCCCCGGTCGTCGCCGAGGTGAAGCGGGAAATCCAGCGACGTCCGGCAGCGGAGCGGGACGTGCTGGTCTTCGTCCATGGCTACAACACCAGCTTTGCCGATGCGGCCTATCGCTTCGCCCAGATCGTCTATGATTCCGGGTTCAAGGGCGTGCCGGTGCTGTTCACCTGGCCTTCGCGCGGCGAGCTGCTGCAATACCCCTATGATCGCGAGAGCGCCTTTTACTCGCGCGATTTTCTCGAGCTGAACCTGCGCGCCATTGCCAAGGACCTCGGCACCACGCGCATCGATGTCCTCGCCCATTCGATGGGGACGCTGCTGACGCTGGAAGCGGTTCGCCAGGCTTCGATCCGGGGCGATGGCAGCTTCGGTGGCAAGCTGCGCGATGTGATCCTCGCCGCTCCCGATGTCGATCTGGACGTGTTTCGCACGCAGATGCGCCAGATCAAGCGGCCGGTGACGGTGTTCGTTTCCGCCGATGATCGCGCGCTCGCCTTCTCCCGCCGTTTCGCCGGGGACAAGACGCGGCTGGGCGCGCTGTCGGCCAATGACAAGGACATCATCGCGGAACTCGACTCGCTCGGCGCCAAGATCATCGACCTCTCCGATGTCGCCAGCAGCGATCCGCTGAACCACGCGAAATTTGCAGCATCCCCGAAAGTGGTTCAGCTGATCGGTGCAAGGCTGCAGGCGGATAAGGGCATTGCCACCGCCGGGCCCGGATTTGGCGACAAGCTGGGCGATATCGCCGGCGGGCTCGTCGGCACTGTCGGCTCCACGGTCGAGCTGGTGGTCAGCGCACCGGCGCAGCATTGTCGGCCGCTGATGCGCCGCAATACGGCCGCGTTAGTCTGTCTTTAAGCAAGGCCTGCCCAATTCGGCTCATCCTCGACCTTTGGATTGCTCTTGCCCATGCCACTCTCCCGGCGCGAATTCTCCAGCCGCCTTGCTCTGATGGCGGCTTTCCTGCCGCTCGGACTGACCGCTTGCGCCTCGCCTGAGGCGGCTTCGGTCTCGCCATTTTCCGAGCCGACGCGGGCCGATGCTTCAGCCATAGGCAAGGAGCCGCGCCTGCTGGTGATGACGACGCGCAAGGCCGTGGGGGCGGGCCAGCCCTGGTTTGGTCCCGATCGCGGCTCAGGCCTGACCTTTGCCGAGGTCGCGCTGGCGCCGCCCGGCCGTGGCATTTCCGGCCAGGTTTCCTCCGTCATCAACGGCGATTGGGCGGTGCTCGGGCTGAACCAGCGCACCACCAGCAATGCCGCCGAGACGTTTTCGCAGGCCGCCAATGGCCGCGACGTGCTGCTTTACGTGCATGGCTACAACGAGACCTTCGAATCAGCCTCGCGCAGTGCCGGCCAGCTGTCGCATGCGCTGGAATTCCAGGGCCGCACCGCCTTGTTCACCTGGCCCTCGGGCGGCAAGCTCTTCGACTATGGCTATGATCGCGAGAGCGCCCTGTGGTCGCGGGACGGCTTCGTCCAGGCCCTGCGCGCGCTGGTCAACAACCCCACCGTCGGCCGCATCCATATCGTCGCGCACTCCATGGGCACCTTCCTGACGCTGGAGGCGCTGCGTGAGCTGCGCAGCGAGAGCGATGTTTCGGCGCGGATCGGCGCCGTCGTCTTCGCCTCGCCAGATATCGACATCGACGCCTTCGAGCAGACCGTCTCGAAACTTGGCTCGCTCGCCCAGCGCATGACCGTCATCATCGATCCCGGTGATCGGGCGCTGGCGATTTCGGCCCGCATCGCGGGCGGTGTCGCGCGCGCTGGCGCGGCCGAACGGGCCCGGCTGGAAAAGCTGGGTGTCCGCGTCGCCGACACCTCCGGCCGGGGCTGGAGCATGCTGCGCCACGACCTCTTCCTCTCCGACAGCGAGGTGACGCTGGTGGTGCGCCGCGCGATGGACCGCGTAAAGGGCTGAGCCCCTTGCCGATTGCCGTGACAGGCCCCACGCTGCGGAATGGCGCGGGGAGGGCGGTCGCGATGATCAGGATTGTGGTGCTGGCGCTCATTCCGGGGCTGCTGCTCGGCATGCCCGCTTCCGCCCATGATCTGCGCCCGTTTCAGGAGGTCGGCCGCAGCCATGTGCTGCATGAGGATGCTGGCCCTGGCGGTACCGAGACCATCAACATCGAGACTTATATGCCGCAGGCCTGTGCCGGCAAACCCTGCCCGCTGGTCATCTCGATGCATGGCTTGCAGCGCAATGCCGAGGCGGCGCGCGACAACTGGATCGACGCGGCCGATCGCTATGGGCTCCTGATCGCCGCGCCGCATTTCGACAAGGAGCGCTTCCCGACCCGGCTTTACCAGCAGGGCGGGGTGAGGGGAGAGCCCGACCGCTCGCGCTGGGTCTATGCGATCATCGAGCGCTTTTTCGATGTGGCGCTGAAGAGCGGGCGGGTCGAGGGGCGCGATTATCTGCTGTTTGGTCACTCGGCCGGCGCGCAGTTCGTCCACCGCATGGCCTTGCTGATGCCGGAGGCGCGGTTCTCGACCGCGATCAGCGCCAATGCCGGCTATTACACGCTGCCTCTCGGCAAGGAGGCGGCCGGCGGCTTTTCCTATCCCTATTCGCTCGATGGCACCCCGGCGACAGCGGCCAGCACCAAGCTCGCACTCTCCCGCAAGCTGCTGGTGATGCTGGGCGGGCGCGATGACGATCCCGATCATGAGCAGTTGAACAAATCCAGGGGTGCCGAGGCGCAGGGGCCCAATCGCCTGGCCCGCGGTCAGCATTTCATCGCGGTCTCGCGTGCGGAAGCGCAGCGGCTCGGGGTCGAGAGCCCATGGCGCGAGATCATCGTGCCCGACACCGCCCATGAGCAGCGCAAGATGGCGAATGCGGCAGCGCAGGCCCTGTTTGGCGCCAAGTGAGCGGGTCTCGCCGCACTGGCTTAGCCGCTTCCCCCCACAGCCCTCATCCTGAGGAGGCCCGTAGGGCCGTCTCGAAGGATGCTTCAGGACGATCCGGTGTCCTCTGGACCATCCTTCGAGACGCCGCTCCGCGGCTCCTCAGGATGAGGGCTCGCAAGGGTGATCGCGGTGGCGGCCTTCACAGGGGCGGCAGGCCGTTGCGCTTCTTGATCGTCGCTAGAGCGAAGTTCGACTCCACCGACTGAATGCACTTCAGCCGCGTCACCTTCTGCTTCAGGAAACGCTCATAGCCTTCGATGCCGTCTGTCAGCACCCTCAGCAGGTAATCCTGCGAGCCCGTCATCAGATAGCACTCGCTGACCTCGCTCCAGCTCTCCACCGCCTTCTCAAATTCCGCGATGTTCTCCTGCGTCTGCTGCGACAGCCGCACCGAGACGAAGACGCTGAAGGGCAGGCCATAGGCCTTGGCGTCGACGATCGCCGCATAACCCTGGATCACGCCGGTCTCTTCCAGCCGTTTCAGGCGACGCAGGCAGGGGGTCGGAGACAGCCCCACCATCTCCGACAGCTCCTGATTGGTGATGCGGCCCTGCTCCTGCAGAACGGCCAGGATTCGTCGATCGGTACTGTCGAGCACAGGCTGCTCCTTGGCTCACAAAATTTGGCAGAAAAATGCTGAATTCAGTTTGTAGAGAGTGAGAAGCATCCAAGCAATCGCGAGGGATCGTCCTTATCTTGGACGCATCATTCACAGCCGACCGCGAGGGCGCCATGAGCCAGGACGATTATCACAAGGATCGCATCGCCAATCGCAAGCTCCATCCGGAAACGCTGATGATGGGCTTCGGCTATTCGCCGGCAATGTCGGAAGGCTCGCTCAAGCCGCCGATCTTCCTGACCTCGACCTTCGTTTTCGAGAATGCTCAGCAGGGCAAGGATTTCTTCGACCTGACCTCCGGGCGGCGCCAACCCAAGCCGGGCGAGAAATCCGGCCTGGTCTATTCCCGCTTCAACCACCCCAACATGGAAATCCTGGAGGACAGGCTCGCCATCTGGGATGAGGCAGAGCGCTGCGCCGTCTTTGCCAGCGGCATGGCCGCGATTGCCACGACCTGCTTCGCCTTCCTGCGCCCCGGCGACAGCATCATCCATTCCCGCCCTCTCTATGGCGGCAGCGAAACGCTCCTCAAGAACCAGATGGGGGCTTTCGGCGTCAGCGCCTTCGGCTTCACCAACGGGCTCGATCTGGACCAGATGCGCGAGACGGCGAAGGCCGCCGCCGCCAAGGGCCGCGTCGGCATGATCCTGGTCGAGACGCCCGCCAACCCGACCAACGGGCTGGTCGACCTTGCCGCCTGCAAGTTGATCGCCGATGAGCTCGAAGCCTCGCAGGGGCATCGCCCGCCGGTGGTGGTCGACAACACCATGCTCGGGCCGAAATACCAGAAGCCGCTGAAGCAGGGCGCCGACCTCTCGCTGCTCTCGCTGACCAAATATGTCGGCGGCCATTCCGATCTCGTCGGCGGTTCGATCAGCGGTTCGGATGCGCTGGTGCGGCAGGTGAAGAGCTGGCGCGGGTCGCTCGGCACGCAGCTCGATCCCAACTCCTGCTGGATGCTGATGCGCTCGCTCGAGACGCTCGATATCCGCATGAGCCGCGCCAACGAAAACGCCCGGCTGGTCGCGGATTACCTCGCCTCCCACCCCAAGATCGCCAAGGTGCATTACCTCGGCAATCTCGCAGAGGATGACCCGCGCAAGGCGGTGTTCGATCGGCAATGCTCCGCTGCGGGCTCGACCTTCGCTTTCGATGTGGTCGGCGGCGAGAAGGAGGCGTTCGCGCTGCTCGACAACCTCCAGATCATGAAGCTCGCCGTTTCGCTCGGTGGCACGGAAACGCTGGTCTCCCACCCCGCCGCCATGACCCATTCCGGCGTGGCCCGGGAGCTGCGCGAGGAAATCGGGCTGACCGACGCGCTGATCCGGATTTCGGTCGGCATCGAGAACATCGAGGACCTGATCTCGGATCTCGCGCAGGCGCTGGAAGCGGTGTGACCATAGCGCCCAACGTGCTCTTCCGGTAAGATCAGGGCAGCGTCGCAACTGTGACTGATCGCGGACGGGAGAGCGCGCAATGGCAACCATGACTGTGTCGCTGCCAGATGCGATGAAAGACTGGATCGACGCCCAGATCCGGCAGGGCGACTACGCCAGCACGAGCGACTATGTCAGGGATCTCGTGCTGCGGGATAGCGAGAGGCGACAGCGCTCCGAGCTGTCGCTGGTCCAACTGCGAGAGGTCATTGCCGAAGCGCGCGCGGAAGGGTCAACCGACGCGACCGTCGGAGATATCATGGCCCTGGGCAATCCGAGGCGGGTGCCCTGATCCTGGCGGTCGTCCACGGTGCCAGCGTCAGACGTCTCAGGCGGGACTGACCGCTACACCCCGATCCGCCCCCAGCCCGGCAGCTTCAGCGCGGGTTGGCGCAGGTCGAGGCCGGCGACCAGCCCGAGCAGGTTGATCTCGATGCCTTCGACCCAGGCCAGCGTGATGCCGGCGACGCCGAAGGCGGAGGCCTGGATGCCGGTCCGGCTTGGCGTCAGCCCGGCAAAGAGCCCGTCATCGCGCCAATCCTTGCCGATGGCGGTAGGCGGCAGCGCCTGCGCCAGCTCGGGCACCTGGGCCAGGACGTGCTGGACGAAGCTGTTGGAGTTGGGGCCGGGCCAGGCGAGATAGGTGCCGGGCTTGGCATAGGGATAGCTTTGCACCGCCGCCCTGATCTGCGGGATCAGCCGCTCCGCCTGCGCGCCGCGCAGTTCCGTGACCAGCTCCGGATCATTGCCGAACCAGCGCCCATCCGCCTCACGATGATTGACCCGGACCGGCGTGCCCCAGCCGACCACGTCGAAACGGGTATAAGCCGCTGGCATTGCGTTCTTTCACCACCACCCAGGAGTGATGCGCGAACACGCCGCGCCAGCGCCCGACCCGCGCGGCGAAGACATGGATGGTGGCCTCCGGCTCGGTGACGGCGGCGGGAAGCAGCTTGGCGCTCGACCAGTCGGCCCGGCGCCAATCATCGGCCAGCGGCCGGTAGAGCCACCAGGCGGCATGGGTCGCGAGCGGAAGCAGGAACAGAAGCGCGAAGAGCGAGCAGGAAAGCACGGAGGATCAGCATGGCTTGGCTGGATATGGAGGCCCGGCCATGAGCCACAAGGTTGCGCCCGCTGCGGCTCCGGGCCGCGCCCATTCACAATCGTGTTGAGGCGCAGGCGCAAACTGTTAGTTTCGAGCGCAGCGTTGCCGCAGCCTCGCTCCGGCAGCCGTTCATTTCCGACAGCAAGACGGAGTCGCGACGCGATGGTGGCAGGCGCATGGTTGAAGGGCGCAGGGTTGAAGAGCGTGTGGGCCGGCGTGGCGATGGGGCTGGCGCTCCTCGCCGGTGGCGACGCCGCGGCCCAGGGCAAGGAACTGCGCATCTACAACTGGTCCGACTATGTCGATCCGGGGGTGCTCGACGCCTTCAAGAAGGAAACCGGCATCACGGTCGTCTACGACACCTTCGACCAGATGGAGACGGTGGAGACCAAGCTGCTGGCGGGCCGCACGGGCTATGACCTGATCGTCGTCACCGCCTCGTTCCTGCCGCGTCATATCCCGCTCGGGCTTTATGCGCCGATCGATCGGGAGAAGATCCCCAATCTGCAGAATGCCTGGCCGGAGATCCAGGCGCGGCTCGCCAAATACGATCCCGGCAACAAACACGCCGTGAACTACATGTGGGGCACCACCGGCATTGGCTATAACGTCGCCAAGGTGAAGGAGCGGCTGGGCGCCGATGCCGTCATCGACAGCTGGAAAATCCTGTTCGAGCCCGATCAGCTGAAGAAGCTGTCGAATTGCGGGGTGCATGTTCTCGATGCGGTCGAGGAGCTGTTCCCGGCGGCCCTGCGCTATCTCGGGCTGAACCCCGATTCCAAGGCCGAGGCCGATCTGAACAAGGCAGGCGAGTTGCTGCGCAAGATCCGCCCGCACATCCAGAAATTTCACTCCTCGGAATACATCAACGCGCTGGCCAACGGCGATATCTGCCTGGCCGTCGGCTATTCCGGCGATGTGCTGCAGGCCAAGAAGCGGGCCGAGGAAGCGAAGAACAAGGTCGAGATCGCCTATTCCATCCCCAAGGAGGGCGCGCTGATGTGGTTCGACTCCTTCGTCATCCCCAAGGATGCCGGCAATCCCGAGGCGGCGCTGGCCTTCATCGACTTCGTCAACCGCCCCGCCATGGCGGCGAAGAACTCCGACTTCATCCAGTACGCCAATGGCAATCTTGCCTCGAAAGCCGCTGCTCTCCCCCGCCGTCCGGGACAATCCCGGCATCTATCCGCCCGATGCGGTGATGGCGCGGCTCTATACCATCACCCCCTATGATCAAAAGGCGCAGAGGCTGGTCAACAGGCTCTGGACGCGCGTCAAGATCCGGCAAATGAACCGGGGAGTTGCGGCGCGCTCGGCCGCGGGATCAGGCCAGCGCCGGGCCTCACCGGGCAGTGTGCCGGCGCTCGTTCCAGCCCTGGAACGATGCCGGCGCCCGGCCGCTCGTCGAGTTCCGGCGGGTGGTCAAGCGCTTTGGCTCGGTCACGGCGGTGGATGACCTGTCGCTGGCGCTCTATCCGCGCGAATTCTTCGCGCTTCTGGGCGCCTCGGGCTGCGGCAAGACCACGCTGATGCGGATGCTGGCGGGGTTCGAGACGCCCGATGAGGGCCAGATCCTGCTCGACGGCGTCGACATCACCGCCGTGCCGCCGCATCTGCGCCCGGTCAACATGATGTTCCAGTCCTACGCGCTGTTCCCGCATCTCAGCGTCGCCGACAACATCGCCTACGGACTGAAGCGCGAGGGGCTGGCCAAGGCCGAGATCGCGCGACGCGTCGACGAGATGCTGGCGCTGGTGAAGCTCGAGGGTCTGGGCCGCCGCAAGCCCGACCAGCTCTCCGGCGGGCAGCGCCAGCGCGTCGCGCTCGCCCGCTCGCTGGCCAAGCGGCCCAAGCTGCTGCTGCTCGACGAGCCGATGGCGGCGCTCGACCGCAAGCTGCGGGAGGCGACGCAGTTCGAGCTGATGGATCTGCAGAGCGAACTCGGCACGACCTTCATGGTGGTCACGCATGATCAGGACGAGGCGATGACCATGGCCGACCGCATGGCGGTGATGGACCGTGGCCGGCTGCTGCAGATCGCTCCGCCCGATCTGATCTACGAAGCACCCGCGAGCCGCTACGTGGCTGAATTCGTCGGCGACATCAACATTCTGGAGGCGCGGGTGACCGCGGTCGAGGGCGAGATCGTCAGGGCTCAAAGTGCGCTGGTCGGGCCCGTCGAGCTCGACGAGGAGGTGCTGCAACTCGCCCCCGGCAGCGATGTCGCGATCGGCCTGCGTCCGGAAAAGATCAGGCTCAGCCATGATGAGCCGCCGCAAACCGTCAACAAGGTCCGGGGAGAGATCTGGGACATCGGCTATCTCGGGGACATGACCATGGTGCAGATCATGGTCGGGGGCGATGACGGGCAGCTGCTGAAGGTCTCGCTGACCAATCGCAGCCGCAGGATCGAGCGGCCTTTCGCTTGGGAGGACGAGGTCTGGCTCAGCTGGGACGTCGAAGCGGGGCTCGTCCTGCCGCCATGACCCCGCGCCCGCCGCGCAGCAACGGCCTGACCCTCGCCATTCCCTATCTGTGGCTGGCGCTGTTCTTCCTGCTGCCCTTCATCATCGTGCTGCGCATGTCGCTTTCGGACGCCGCGACAGCTCTGCCGCCTTACGCGCCGCATTTCGAAGGCCTGGCCCAGCTCGGCGAGTTCATCGCCGCGCTCGACCTCGACAATTTCGCGCTGCTGCTCGAGCGATTCCCTGTATTGGCAGAGCTATCTCACCTCCTTGCGCATCGCAGCGCTGACGACGCTGATCGCGCTCGCCGTCGGCTATCCGCTGGCCTACGCCATGGCTGCCGCGCCGCGCCGCTGGCAGGGCATCCTCGTGCTGCTGGTGATCCTGCCGTTCTGGACCTCGTTCCTGATCCGGGTCTACGCCTGGGCGGGCATCCTCCGGCCCGATGGGCTGCTCGACAGCGCACTGATGGCGTCTCGGCCTGACGACGGAGCCGCTGCGCCTGCTCAACACCGAGGCCGCCGTGCTGATCGGCATGGTCTATTCCTACCTGCCTTTCATGGTGCTGCCGCTGTTTGCCACCCTGCAAAAGCTCGACCGCTCGCTGCTTGAGGCTGCATCGGACCTCGGCGCGACGCCGCAGGCGGCCTTCTTCACCGTGACCCTGCCCCTGTCGCTGCCCGGAATTCTGGCCGGCGCGGCCCTCGTCTTCATCCCGGCCATTGGCGAGTTCGTCATTCCCGACCTGCTCGGCGGGCCGGAGACGGGGATGATCGGCAAGGTGCTGTGGACCGAGTTCTTCTCCAACCGGGACTGGCCGCTGGCCTCGGCCGTGGCGGTGGTCTTGCTGCTGGTGCTGGTGCTGCCGCTGGCGCTGCTGCAGCGGGCCAGGCTGACGCGCGGGAGCGCAGCTGTGAGACGGCTAGGACCGGGCCTGTTGCTCGCCCTGATCGGCGGCTTCGCCTTCCTCTATCTGCCGATCCTGGCGCTGATCGCCTATTCCTTCAACGCGTCGCGGCTGGTCACGGTCTGGGGCGGCTTTTCGACACGCTGGTATGGCGCCCTGCTGGAGAACCAGCCCTTGCTCGACGCCGCCTGGCTCAGTCTCAGGCTGGCACTGGTCTCGGCCACCCTGGCGACGCTGCTTGGCACCTTGGCCGCGCTCGCCCTGGCCCGGCACGGCAGCTTTTCGGGGGCGCATGCTGTTTTCGGCCATGGTGCTCGCGCCGCTGGTGATGCCTGAAGTGATCACCGGCCTGTCGCTGCTGTTGCTCTTCGTCGCCGCCGAGATCGAGCGCGGCTTCTGGACCGTCACCATCGCCCACGCCACGCTCGGCCTCGGCTTCGCCTGCATCGTCGTGCAGGCGCGGCTGACCGGTTTCGACCGCTCGCTGGAAGAGGCAGCGCAGGATCTGGGCGCGACGCCTTTCGTGACCTTTTGGACGGTGACCCTGCCGCTGATCTGGCCCTCGATTGCGGCGGCCTGGATGCTGGCTTTCACGCTGTCGCTCGATGATCTGGTGATCGCCAGCTTCACCAGCGGGCCGGGCGCGACGACGCTGCCGATGCGGCTCTACTCGGCGGTGCGGCTCGGTGTCTCGCCCGAGATCAACGCCGCCTGCACGATCATGATCGCGGCCGTCGCGGTCGCCGTTATCCTGTCCTCGCTGCTGCTGAAGCGCGAGCAACTGAGCGCGCGATAAACGGCGGCTGAACGGCGGCCTCAACCGCCATTCAGCCCGGCAGTGCGATGGTCTGGCTCAGGACGGGGATGGACCCTGCCCAGCAACAGGACCGGACCCCATGTCCCGCAAGAGCCTCTCCACCAGCCTGACCACCCTCGTCATCGGCGCGGCGGCGCTGGTTGGATCGAGCCTGATCTCTGCCGCCCCGGCCCAGGCCTGGGACGGTCGCGGCGGCCCCGGCTTCGAGCCCGGCTACGCCTACCGCCCCGCGCCGCCCGCCTATCACGGCTATTGGGGCCACCGTCACTGGCGCCGCCATCATGACGGCTACGGCTTCCGCGCCCCGCCGCCGCCCCCGCGTTACGGCTATGGTGGCGGCGTGGCGCTAACGTTTGAAATGTGGCGGGGCCGCGTGAAGCGGCCTCGTCGCTATTCCGCCGCTGTGCGCTGGGCGTAACCGAGCTTGCCCGTTGAGCTCCATGAGCAACTTCTCGGCCGCGTCGGCGATCACGGTCCCCGGCGGGAAGATCGCGCTCGCGCCCGCCTGCATCAGCGCGTCGAAATCCTGCGGCGGGATCGACGCCGCCGACCACGATCATGATGTCGGGGCGCCCGGCCTCCGCCAGCGCCTGCTTCAGCTCCGGCACCAGCGTCAGATGGCCGGCCGCCAGCGACGAGACGCCGACGATATGGACGTCGTTCTCGACCGCCTGCCGCGCCGCCTCGTCCGGCGTGGCAAAAAGCGGCCCGATATCGACGTCGAAGCCGAGATCGGCGAAGGCCGAGGCGATGACCTTCTGGCCGCGATCATGGCCGTCCTGCCCCATCTTGGCGACGAGGATGCGCGGCCGGCGGCCATCGGCCTCCTCGAAAGCCTGCGTCATCATCTGCACGCGCGTCACTGCAGGGTTCATCGTGCCGACCTCCCGCTTGTAGACGCCGGAGATCGACTTGATCTCGGCCCGATGGCGCCCGAAGACCTGTTCCATCGCCAGGGAAATTTCGCCGACCGTCGCCTTGGCCCGCGCCGCCTTGACCGCGAGGTCGAGCAGGTTGGCGTCGCCCGCCGCGCCTTGCGTCAGCGCTGCCAGCGCCGCCTGGACATCGGCCTCGTTCCGCTCGGCCCGGAGGCGGCGCAGCTTGTCGAGCTGCTGGGTCCGCACCGAGGCGTTGTCGACCTTGAGCACGTCGATCGCTCGCCTCGTTCTCCGGCTTGTACAGGTTGACGCCGATGATCGCCTGCTGGCCGCCATCGATGCGCGCCTGCGTCTTGGCGGCGGCTTCCTCGATCCGCAGCTTGGGAATCCCGGCCTCGATCGCCTTGGCCATGCCGCCCAGCGCCTCGACTTCCTGGATATGCGCCCAGGCCTTGGCGGCGAGTTCGGCCGTCAGCCGCTCGACATAATAGGAGCCGCCCCAGGGATCGATGATCCGGCTGGTGCCGCTCTCCTGCTGCAGCAGGATCTGGGTATTGCGGGCAATGCGGGCGGAAAAATCGGTCGGCAGCGCCAGCGCCTCGTCGAGCGCGTTGGTGTGCAGCGACTGGGTATGGCCCTGCGTCGCCGCCATCGCCTCGATCATGGTGCGCGGCACGTTGTTGAACACGTCCTGCGCCGTCAGCGACCAGCCGGAGGTCTGGCAATGCGTCCGCAGCGGCAGGGATTTCTCGTTCTGCGCGCCGAAATCCTTGACCAGCTTGGCCCAGATCAGCCGAGCCGCACGCAGCTTCGCCACCTCCATGAAGAAGTTCATGCCGATGGCCCAGAAGAAGGACAGGCGCGGCGCGAACGCATCGACGCCCAAGCCCGCCCGCTGCCCGGCCCGGATATACTCGATGCCGTCGGCCAGCGTGTAGCCGAGCTCCAGATCCTGCGTCGCTCCGGCCTCCTGCATGTGATAGCCGGAGATCGAGATCGAGTTGAACTTCGGCATATGCGCCGAGGTGTAGGAGAAGATGTCGCCGATGATCCGCATCGAGGGCGCAGGCGGATAGATATAGGTGTTGCGGACCATGAACTCCTTCAGAATATCGTTCTGAATGGTCCCCGAGAGCTTGGCCGCCGGCACGCCCTGTTCTTCCGCCGCCACGATGAACAGCGCCAGCACCGGCAGAACCGCGCCGTTCATCGTCATCGAGACGCTCATCTGGTCGAGCGGAATGCCCGAGAACAGCGTGCGCATGTCGTAGATCGAATCGATCGCGACACCGGCCATGCCGACGTCGCCACCAACGCGCGGATGGTCGCTGTCATAGCCGCGATGGGTCGCCAGATCGAAGGCAACTGAAAGGCCCTTCTGTCCCGCCGCCAGATTGCGCCGGTAGAAGGCGTTGGAATCCTCGGCGGTGGAGAAGCCGGCATATTGCCGGATGGTCCAGGGCTGGTTGACATACATGGTCGGGTAGGGGCCGCGCAGATAGGGCGCGATGCCCGGCAGCGTCGCGACGAAGGGCAGGCCGTCACGATCCTGGGCCGTGTAGAGCGGCTTGACCGGAATACCCTCCGGCGTCAGCCAGGGCTCGGCCGTCGCGGGTGCGACACCGGCGGCGGGCGGGCTGTAGGGCAGCGTGGCGAAATCCGGGATCATCGTCATCGGGAACTCCCGTCCGGCTTGTCCCACCAATGGTGGAAATGATGCACCGGCCCGTGCCCATGGCCAACCCTGACGGAATCGGCTGCGGCAATGGCGGCAGTGATATAGGTCTTCGCGTGGCCCACAGCCTCCGGCAGAGCCAGCCCGCGCGCAAGCCCGGCCGTGATCGCCGAGGACAGGGTGCAGCCGGTGCCATGGGTGTTGAGCGTTTCGTGGCGCGGCGCGGAGAAGCGCTGGCGCTGGCCACCGGCCAACAACAGCAGATCGCTGCTCGTATCGCCTGAGCCATGGCCGCCCTTGACCAGGACATTGGCGGCGCCGAGCGCTGCAAGCTTCTCGGCCTGCTCGGCCATGGCGCTCTCGGTCTCGGCCATGGTCGTGCCCAGCAGCGCCGCCGCCTCCGGCAGATTGGGCGTCACCAGTGTCGCCAGCGGGAACAGCCGGCGCCTGACAGCCTCGATCGCCTCATCCTCCAGCAGCTTGGCGCCCGAGGCCGCCACCATCACCGGATCGAGCACGATGTTGCGGGCCTTGTGGCGCTCCAGACCCTCGGCCACAGCCTCGATCAGCTCGGCCGTGGCCAGCATGCCGATCTTGACCGCAGCGACATCGAGATCGGAGAAAACCGCCTCCATCTGGGCCAGCACAAAGGCTGCCGGCACGGCATGGATGGCGCTGACACCGCGCGTGTTCTGGGCGGTCAGCGCGACGATGACGCTGGCGCCATAGACCTGATGCGCCGCAAATGTCTTGAGATCGGCCTGAATGCCGGCGCCGCCGCTGGAATCGGAGCCCGCAATCGTCAGCGCAATGGGTGGGGAGGCGTTCACGTCGCGGCTTCCGGCGTTGGGTTGAACCATCAGGCTGTCGTGGCGATGGCGAGGGCTCGCTCCAGCACGGCCACGCTATCGCAGCCGGCATAGAGGAAGTCGCTGACACCGGCCTGTTTCAGCTCCGCCTCAAGCTCGCCGGGGCGGCCGGCCAGCCAGACCTCGCACCTGCCTGGCGCAGCGCTTGTGCGGCCTTGCCGGCCTCCGCGGCATAGGCGGCATCGCTGCCGCAGAGGCAGGCGAGTTTGGCGCCCGATGCGGTGAAGGCCGCGACCAATGCCTCGATGTCGGTGCCAGGGCCGCCACGAAGCCATTGCCGACCGGTGCCGCCAGGCCGCCGGCCTCAAACAGGTTCCGGGCGAAACCGGCGCGGGCGGTGAAATCGGCGATGGGGCCGAGCGTTGCGAGGAAGACGCCAGGGCGCCCGCCGAGGCAGGCTTCCGCCCGGTCACGCAGCGCCTCGAACGGCTCGGCCAGCCGCATGGCGGGCAGGGCGTTCGCCGCATTGCGGGCGGCGGGCGCAACATCCAGCACCGTCACCTTGCCCTCCTGCAGGTTGGGATACTCGCTGGTGCCGGTGATCGGCTCGCGCCGTGTTGCGACGGCCTTGGCACGCGCCGCCCAGGCCTGCGCCAGCTCAGCCTGCAACCGCCCGCTCGACAGCGCCGCCACGATGCCGGGCAGTATCGGCTTCCGCCTGACGCTCGATGCTCCTGCATGACGCTCCAGCCCTGTTCGCACAGGCCCTGGGTCAGCGCCTCGAACCCGCCCGATCCCGCTGCGGGATCGCTGACCTTGCGCCAGATGCGATTCTTCCAGCAGCACCAGCTGCGTGTTGCGCGCGACACGCCGTGCAAAGGCGTCCGGCAGCCCCAGCGCCGAGGTGAAGGGCAGCACGGTGAGAGTGTCGGCCCCGCCAATGCCGGCCGAGAAGGTCGCGACGGTGGAGCGCAGCATGTTCACCCACGGGTCGCGCCGGGTCAGCGAGCGCCACGCCGTCTCGGCATGCAGGACCATGCTCTGAGGCGCGAGCCCGCAGGCTTCCTGAATCCGCGCCCATAGCAGCCGCGCGGCCCGGAATTTGGCGATGGTCAGGAACTCGTCAGTATCGCCGACCAGGGTGAAGGATAGGCAATCGCGCGCCTCAGTCAGCGAAAAACCCTGGGCTTCCAGCATCCGGAGATAGGCGATTGCGGTGGCCATGGCGATGCCGAGTTCGGAGGCTTCGCTGGCGCCGGCCTCGTGATAGGGCCGCACATCGATGGTGATGAACGGGCCGGTAAAACCCTGGGTTTTCAGCGCGCGGATGGTATCCGCCAGCTCCCGGCCCGACTCCGGCCAGGAGGTTGGCGCCGCGCCCGTGCCTGCAAACACACCAATCGGATCGAGCCCGAAATCGATCTGCGTCCCGGCCGGTGACAGCCGCCGCTGAGCGACCAGCGCAGCCAAAAGCTGCGCCTTGGCGGCGCCATCAGCGACAGGGTCGATCCGCAGCCGGATCAGATCGAGCATCACCCCATCCAGCGCCCGGTCGAGCGCCGCGAGATCATCGGCCTGCAGGCCATAGCCACGTGCTGCGCGCGAACCGGCGAAGCTCAGCGCCAGCGCATCCGCCCCGCCTTCGAGATCGGCCAGGGCAAGATCGCGCGCCTGCTCGGGCTGCGGATGGTCGACACGCGCGACGACGCTCCAGCGCCCGGTCTCGCCGCGAACCTGCCGCGCTGGCGCCTCGGCGGCCGGATAGAGCGGTTCGATGCGCAGGCCATCGGCGCTGCGCGAGACCAGCTTCTTCTCGAAATCCGCGCCCTTCAGCACCTTCTCGACAGCGGCGCGCCATTGCGCGGCATCGGGCGCCGGAAAGGCTGCCATGAAGGGCAGGTCGGAAAGCGAGACGTCCGAGGCTGAGACCGATGTCATGCGCGAAGATGCTCCCGGTAATCCCGCCATTATGCAGTCGCGGGCGGTTGATTGCCACGAGCCGCCCGGCAGCGCCATGCCTACTTCGTCGCAAGGCAATCCGCAAAAACGACAATGCCGCCCGGAGGCGGCACTGCGAACCGTTATCTTCGAGGAAGCTCAGACGAACTGGCCGAGCCCCGGGATGGCGCCGACAATGGCGCCCATCGTGTCCTCGCCGGCCTTTTCGCGGCCGACCGCGAACATTTCCTTGGAGACGGACTGGATCTGCCCCATCGACAGGCCGGCTGCCATCAGCTGGCCGCCGAGCGCCATCACACCGCCGCCGCCGCCCATCATGCCGCCAACCATGCCCATCAGGCCGCCCTTGCCGCCATTGCTGGAATCGGCAAGCTCCTGCGCGCCGGGCAGGGCGGTCATCAACTGGCCGATCTCGGCCGGGGGGCCTTCCTTCTGCAGGAAGGCGAGGATGATGCCGATCGCCTTGCGGGCCGTGGCCTCGTCCAGGCCGGATGCGGTCATAATGCGCGAGACAAGTTCTTCCATCGGTATCACTCCCATTGGCGCTCTCGCGCAGTCGCGGCGGATAGTTCACATATTGACGATCCAAATCAAGTCTGCACAACGCCGCTTGCAGGCTAATCGCTCGGGGAGAGGGCGATCCGCTGGCCCTTCCGCAAACAGGCGGCGTTCGCTACATGCTGTCCTAACGTTTTCGACAAGCGACAGGCGAACACAATGGCGGAAGACGGCACGATCCTGATCGGCAAGAGCTGGAAGCCGGAGACGCTCCTGCTCAAGCTCGCCAACCGCCACGGCCTCGTCACCGGCGCGACCGGCACGGGCAAGACCGTGACGCTGCAGGTGCTGGCGGAAGGCTTTGCCCGCAACGGCGTCCCGGTCTTTGCCGCCGACATCAAGGGCGACCTCTCCGGCATTGCAGCGCCCGGCGATTCCAAGCCGCCCTTCGTCAAGCGCGCCCAGGAAATCGGCGTTCCCTATGAGCCGGACCAGTTCACCACCGTGTTCTGGGACGTCTTCGGCGAGCAGGGCCACCCGGTCCGCGCCACCATCTCCGAAATGGGGCCGCTGCTGCTCTCGCGCCTGCTCGATCTCAACGACACCCAGGAAGGCGTGCTGAACATCGCCTTCCGGCTGGCCGACGAGCAGAAGATGCTGCTGCTCGACCTCAAGGATCTGCGCGCCGTGCTCGCGCATATCGCCGAGAACGCCTCGACGCTGACCACGCAATACGGCAACGTCTCCGCCCAGTCCGTCGGCGCGATCCAGCGGCAATTGCTGGTGCTGGAAAACCAGAAGGGCCAGATGTTCTTCGGCGAGCCGGCGCTGGAAATCAGCGACCTGATGCGCACGGATCGCGACGGCCGCGGCATCGTCAACATCATGGCCGCCGACAAGCTGATGGCCAATCCCCGGCTTTACGCCACCTTCCTGCTCTGGCTGCTCTCGGAGCTGTTCGAGCAGCTGCCGGAGGTGGGTGACCTCGACAAGCCCAAGCTCGTCTTCTTCTTCGACGAGGCGCATCTGCTCTTCAACGGCGCGCCCAAAGTGCTGCTGACCGCGGTCGAGCAGGTGGTGCGCCTGATCCGCTCCAAGGGCGTCGGCGTCTATTTCGTCACCCAGAACCCGCTCGATATTCCCGATACGGTGCTGGCCCAGCTCGGCAACCGCGTCCAGCATGCGCTGCGCGCCTTCACCCCGCGCGACCAGAAAGCCGTCCGGGCTGCCGCCGAGACCTTCCGTCAGAACCCGAAGTTCAAGACGGAGGAGGCGATCATGCAGCTCGCCGTCGGCGAGGCGCTGACCTCGACGCTCGAAGGCAAGGGCACGCCGACCATGGTCGAGCGCACGCTGATCGCGCCCGCCATGGCGCAGGTCGGGCCGATCACGCCGCAGCAGCGGCAGCAGGCGATCAACGCCTCGCCGCTCAAGGGCAAGTACGAGACGATGGTCGACCGCGAATCGGCCTACGAGATCCTGATGCAGCGCAAGGGCATGAAGCCCGACGGCTCACCGGTCGAGGCCGGCGCGGCGGGCGGCGGCGGCATCATGGACACGATCGGCGGCTGGCTCGGCAATGCGACAGGCGCCACCACGCCGACGACCGGCCCCGGCAGCCGGGGCGGACGTGTGCCGCAGTCGATGACGGAAAAGATCATCACCTCCGCTGCACGCTCCGTCGCCTCCTCGGTGGGGCGCCAGATCGGCAGCGCCATCCTGCGCGGCGTGCTGGGCTCGATGACGGGCAAGCGCTGAGGCAGCGCCGCTCGCTCCTCACAGGGAGAAGCTCCGTCGCGGACATCATGACCGGCTGCCCTCATGAACGGGCAGCGCGTCAGCCATGCCTTGACCTCGCCCATTGCGATGGAAGACCCTCTGCCATCGCCCGGATCCAGCGCCGGCACGCGCCAACCGCTTCAGAATTGAGCTCCCATGTCCAAGCTAGCCTCCATCCTGTCCCGCCTCGATGCCGATCTTGAGGGCTCTCTGGCGCGCCTGTCCTCCTGGCTCGAAATCCCGTCGATCTCGACCGATTCCGCCTATGCCGGCGATAGCCGCCGCGCGGCGGAATGGCTGGCGCGCGATCTGGAGTCGCTCGGCTTCGAGGCCGCGCTGGCCGAGACGCCCGGCCATCCCATCGTGCTGGCCCACCGCCCCAAGCCGGGCGCGCCGCATCTGCTGTTCTACGGCCATTACGACGTGCAGCCGGTCGATCCGCTGGAGCTGTGGGATACCGAGCCGTTCAAGCCTGTGGTGAAGGAGATCGCGCCCGGCCGCCGTGTCATCGTCGCTCGCGGGGCTTGCGACGACAAGGGCCAGGTGATGACCTTCATCGAGGCGATCCGCGCCACCCTCGCCGAAACCGGCGACCTGCCGGTCGGCCTGACCGTGATGGTCGAGGGCGAGGAGGAATCGGGTTCGGTCAACCTGCCGGCCTTCGTCCGCGAGAATGCTGCGGCGCTGAAGGCCGATGTCGCGCTGGTTTGCGACACCGGCATGTGGGACCGCGAGACCCCCGCCATCACCGCCTCGCTGCGCGGCATGGTCTATCAGGAAGTGACCATCACCTGCGCCGATCGCGATCTGCATTCGGGCCTGTTTGGCGGCGCGGCCGCCAATCCGATCCATGTGCTGGCGAACATCGTGGCGCAGCTGCATGACGAGACCGGCCGCATCACCATCCCCGGCTTCTACGACGGCGTCGAGGAGCCGACCAACCAGCAGAAAGCCGATTGGGCCGATCTCAACCTCACCGAGGCCGAGTTCCTGGGCCAGATCGGGCTGAAGCATTCGATCGGCGAGAAGGGCCGCATGCTGATCGAGCAGATCCAGTCGCGCCCGACCTGCGACGTCAACGGCATCTGGGGCGGCTATACCGGCGAGGGCACCAAGACGGTCATCGCCTCGAAAGCCTCCGCCAAGATCTCGTTCCGCCTCGTCGGCAAGCAGGATCCCGCAGGCCATCGGCCAGGCCTTCCAGGCCTTCGTCCGCGAGCGCCTGCCCGCCGATGTGACCGCGAGCTTCATCGAGCATGGCGCCTCGCCGGCCATCGCAGTGCCCGAGGATTCGGCGGCCTTGGCCGCAGCCCGCGCGGCGCTGACCGAGGAATGGGGCCGCAAGGCCGTCACCATCGGCTCGGGCGGATCGATCCCCGTCGTCGGCGATTTCAAGCGCCTGCTCGGCATCGACACGCTGCTCGTCGGCTTTGGCCTCGATGATGACCGCGTCCATTCGCCCAATGAGAAATACGACCTCTCCTCCTTCCATAAGGGCCAGCGGTCCTGGGCGCGTATCCTCGATGCGCTGGGCGCGATGAAGGTGGCGCGATGAAATCCGTCTGCGTCTTCTGCGGCTCCAACCCCGGCAATGATCCGGTCTACGCTGCCGGCGCGCGCGCCATGGGCGCGGAAATCGCCCGCCGCGGCCTCGTCCTGGTCTATGGCGGTGGCGCGGTCGGCCTGATGGGCATCGTCGCCAATGCCGCGCTGGAGGCTGGCGGCGAGGTCCATGGCGTCATCCCCGAGGCGTTGCGCCGCAAGGAAGTCGGTCATCACGGGCTGACCCGGCTCGAGGTGGTCGACACCATGCACACCCGCAAGGCGCGCATGGCCGAGCTTTCCGACGGCTTTGTCGCCATGCCCGGCGGCATCGGCACCTTCGAGGAGCTGTTCGAGATCTGGACCTGGGGCCAGCTCGGCATCCACACCAAGCCTCTCGGCCTGCTCAACATCGCCGGCTTCTACGATCCGCTGGCGCAATTTCTCGACGCGCACGGTGCGCGCCGGTTTCCTGAAGGACCAGCATCGCGCCATGGCGATGACCAGCACCGACCCCGCCGCCCTGCTCGACGCCATGCAGGCCTATGTCCCGGCGCCGGTCTATAAATGGGTCGAGAAGGAAGAGGTCTGAGGGGAATCTGGCCCTAACCACTGTCATTCCGGGGCCGGCCAAAGGCCGGAGCCCGGAACCCATGAACGGGACGATGGCCGGGTGGGCTGTGACTTATCTGGAAAGCGCGGTGGTCATGGGTTCCGGGCCCTCCGCTTCGCGGAGTCCCGGAATGACGGGTGGCTAAAAAAGTAATCTTGGTCACGTGTGGCCAAAGCGCTTTCGCGATGCGTCATTCTAAGACATGCCGGCTTACCCGGCGCCGGTTCGTACATGGGTTGAGAAGGATGAGGTCTGAGGAGAAGACGCTCGACGGTAGCAACTCACCTCCCGTCATTCCGGGGCCGGCCAAAGGCCGGAGCCCGGAACCCATGAACGGGACGATGGCCGGCTGGGCTGTGACTTTTCTGGAAAGCGCGGTGGTCATGGGTTCCGGGCCCTCCGCTTCGCGGAGTCCCGGAATGACGGGTGGCTAAAAAAGTAATCTTAGTCACGTGTGGCCAAAGCGCTTTCGCGATGCGTCATTCTAAGACATGCCGGCTTACCCGGCGCCGGTTCGTACATGGGTTGAGAAGGATGAGGTCTGAGGAGAAGACGCTCGACGGTAGCAACCCACTCCTGTCATTCCGGGGCCGGCCAAAGGCCGGAGCCCGGAACCCATGAACGGGACGATGGCCGGGTGGGCTGTGACCCTAGCTATAAAGCGCGGTGGTCATGGGTTCCGGGCCCTCCGCTTCGCGGAGTCCCGGAATGACGGGCAGATCAAAATAGGAAAACAATCCTTGACAGCGTCACGCTGATCGGCTAGACAGTCTTCACGCTCAAGAAATCTGACCTGAACCGAAGCCGCCGCGCACCTTGCCGGCGGCTTTTGCGTGTCTGGTCGCGGAGTTCAAAACCCATGTCGGATGATGAGGATGACGCGCCGGCCCTGCCGGCCGGCCGGCGCAGCCGCGTGCCCGCCAGCCGCAAGGCCGTCGTCAACAAGCTATGGGCCGCCGCACGGCGCCAGCTGGCTGCGCATGAGGCCCGTCTCGACGGCTTGGCGCCGGGCGCTGCCGCCAGCGAGAGCGAGGCCAAGGCGCTGGCCATCCTGGCGCGCACCGTCCGCGAATTGGTGGCGCTGGAAGCCTCGACAACGCCGCAAACCACAAAGGCCAGCGAAGATGGATCTGCCGCAGCCGGCCGTGAACACATTGCCGCCTTGCGGGCCGAGCTGGCTCGCCGCCTGGCTGGGCTTGCCGCCGCACCGGCGGATCCAGCTGCAGAAGGCGCTGCTGGAGCAGGCGAGCCCTGAGCTTCTGGAAGTCATCCAGAGCGAATGGCTGCTCTGGGCGCGGCCCGACCAGTTGCCGCCGTCTCACGCCGACTGGTCGGTCTGGCTGGTGATGGGCGGGCGCGGCGCCGGCAAGACCCGCACCGGCGCCGAATGGGTCAAGGCCATGGCGCTCGGCCTGCCGCCCTTTGCCGCCAGCCCCGCCGGACGGATCGCCCTCGTCGGCGAGACGCAAGGCCAGGTGCGCGATGTCATGATTGAGGGCGTTTCGGGGCTGATGGCGATCCATCATCGCCTCGAACGGCCGAGCTGGTACCCGTCCCTGCGCAAGCTGGAATGGCCCAATGGCGCGGTGGCGCAGGTCTATTCGGCTGAAGATCCGGAGGGGCTGCGCGGGCCGCAATTCGCCGCCGCCTGGTCCGACGAACTGGCGAAATGGCCCAATCCCGAGGAGTGCTGGGACATGCTGCAATTCGGGCTCCGGCTCGGCGACAGGCCGCGCCAGATCATCACCACGACGCCGCGCCCCGTACCGCTGCTCAAGCGTCTGCTGACCGAGCCGCATGTTGCGGTCAGCCGGGCCTCCACCCATGCCAACAGAGCCAATCTCGCAGCCGATTTCATCCGCAGCATCGAGCGCAGCTATGGCGGCACAAGGCTGGGGCGCCAGGAAATCGAAGGCGAGATCGTCGAGGAAAGCGCCGATGCGCTGTGGACGCGGGCGATGATCGAAGCCTGCCGCGAGGCTGCCCCGCCGGGGCTGGCGCGGATCGTGGTGGCGGTCGATCCGCCGGCCTCCTCCTCGCGCCGCGCCGATGCCTGCGGGCTCGTGGTCGCCGGGCTCGATGCCGAGGGCGGCGGCCATGTGCTGGAGGATGGCACGGTCTCCGGCGCAAGGCCGCATGAATGGGCGGCGAAGGCCGTCGCGCTGTATCGCCGTCATGAGGCCGATGCGCTGGTCGTCGAGGTCAACCAGGGCGGCGAGATGGCGACAAGCGTCATCCGCGAGGTCGATCCGCAAGTGCCGGTCACGCCGGTGCGGGCGACGCGCGGAAAGTATCTGCGGGCGGAGCCGGTGGCCGCGCTCTACGCGCAAGGGCGCGTCCGCCATGCCGGGCGCTTTCCGGCGCTGGAGGATGAACTCTGCGCCTTCGGCCCCACCGGCTTGAGCTCCGGCCGTTCACCGGACCGGCTGGACGCGCTGGTCTGGGCGCTGACGCATCTGATGCTGTCGCAGCGAGGCCAACCGCGCGTGCGCGGGATCTAGAGCGCATTCAAGCGAAGTGGATCCCAGTTCGCGTCGAGAAACCGCGAAAAATCAATGACCTGGCCGGCGCGCGCCGTCGCTTCACCTGTTCAACAGCGAGATCTCCATGCTCAATCTTTTACGCAGCTTGCGCGGCCTTGCCGCGCCGGAACGGAAGCGCTCGCGTGCCGGCCCGCTCATCGCCCTGCACGAGGCGGGTCGGCCCGTCTGGACACCGCGGGATTATGGCGCGCTGGCGCGGGAGGGCTATGAGCGCAATCCCGTGGCGCATCGCTGCATCAGGCTGATCGCGGAAGCTGCTGCGCAGACCCCGCTGATTGCCAAGCGCGACGGGCGCGAAATGCCGGATCATCCGGCTTTGGCGTTGATCGAGCGGCCCAATCCGCGCCAGGGCGGCATCGCCTTTCGGGAGACGCTCTACGGCCATCTGCTGGTGGCCGGGAATGCCTATGTCGAAGCGGTCAGCCTCGATGAGGAGCCGCGCGAGCTTTATGCGCTGCGGCCGGACCGGATGCGGGTGGTGCCGGGCCGGGATGGCTGGCCTGAGGCCTATGATTACACGATCGGCACCGACACCGTGCGCTTCCGGCAGGGAGAGGCGAGGGTGCCGCCGATCCTGCACCTGACCCTGTTTCACCCGAGCGACGATCATTATGGCTTGTCGCCGATCGAGGCTGCGGCCTGCGCCCTCGATATCCACAACGCCGCCAGCAACTGGCACAAGGCGCTGCTCGACAACGCGGCCAGGCCATCGGGCGCGCTGGTCTATGACGGACCCGACGGCGCCAGCCTGACCGAGGCACAGTTCGCCCGGCTGAAGCAGGAGCTGGAGGAGAGCTTCCAAGGCGCCCGCAATGCTGGCCGGCCGCTGCTGCTCGAGGGCGGGCTCGACTGGAAGCCGCTGTCGCTGACCCCGGCTGAGCTCGATTTTGTCGCCGCCAAGGGGGTCTCAGCCCGGGAGATCGCGCTGGCTTTCGGTGTGCCGCCGCTCCTGCTCGGCCTGCCCGGTGACAACACCCACGCCAATTTCGCCGAGGCCAACCGCGCCTTCTGGCGCCAGACGGCGATCCCGCTGGTGCGTCGCAGCGCCCAGTCTCTGGCGCAATGGCTTGGCCCGGCCTTCGGGGACGGGCTGACGCTGGAGCCCGATATCGACGCCATCGAGGCGCTGGCCCAGGAGCGGGAATCGCTGTGGCGCCGGGTCGGCGAGGCGGACTTCCTCAGCACGGACGAGAAGCGCGAAGCGGTCGGATACGGCCGCCGCGACAGGGAGAAAGGGCCCCCCTCATGAACGCCATCGAACAGATCATCACCGCCTTCGTCGGACGCGCCGATGTCGGCCATCTCGGCCTGCTGCTCTGGGCCTTCGCCGCCTCCTTCTTCGCCATGCTGTCGCTGCGCGAGCTGACGGCGGCCAACCGGCGCTTCGACGATTTCGTCCGCGAGCTCAACCGCTTCAATTCCCGCCAGGAAGGAGAACAGTCATGACGCGTTCCGGCAAGAAGGGCCCCTCCGCCCCCACCCCGACAGGGGGCAAGCGCGGGCAGGGCGCAGGCGCAAGCCGGCCGCAGATGGGGCGCGAAGTCTTTGGCCGCTTCGTCAGCACGCTGTCGCGCCTCGAAGGCGGCAAGGCGGGTGAGCAGCCAGGCAAGGGGGCGCGCTGATGAACCGGCGGCCGCTGTCGCATCCCTTTGCCTGCGAGGCCAAGTTCCTCGCCCAGCCGCCGCGCGCCCTGCGGACGGAGGGCTTGTTCGAGGGCTATGCCAGCCTGTTCCGCATTGCCGACCTCGGCAAGGATGTGGTCGAGCCCGGCGCCTTCCGTGACAGCCTGCTCCGGCGCGGCCCGGCGGGCGTCAAGCTGCTCTGGCAGCATGATCCGGCCGAGCCGATCGGGCGCTGGCTCAGCCTTGTCGAGGATGCGCGCGGGCTCTTCGTGCGCGGACAGCTCTCGCTTTCCGTGGGCCGGGCCCGCGAAATCCACAGCCTGATGCGGGAGGGCGCGATTGACGGCCTCTCCATCGGCTTCCGCTCGGAGCGCGCCCGCACCGAGCCGCGCAGCAAGCTGCGCCACCTCGAGCGCGTCGACCTCTGGGAAATCTCGCTCGTCACCTTCCCCATGCTGCCGCAGGCCAGGGTCAGCGCCGTCAAGGCTCTGCCCGGCGCGGCGGCTTGCGCTCACGCCTGACCCCTCTTCACCCCAGGAGACACCATGACCATTGTGACCCAAGCTCCCGAGATCAAGGCCGCTGGCGGCGATCTCACCCTCGCTTTCGAGGATCTGCGCTACACGCTCGACAGCTACCGCCTCAGCAACGACCAGCGCCTGGCCGAGATGGAGACGCGCCGCGGCGTCGATCCTCTGACCGAGGAAAAGATGGCGCGCATGGATGCCGCGCTGGACGAGGCGAAATCGCGCATCGACCGGCTGACGCTGGATCGCGGCCGCCCGGCGCTGGGGCAGGGCCAGGACGGGCCGAGCGATCCGCAGATCGCCGAGCACAAGGCGGCTTTCGTCGACTATATCCGCAATGGCGAGGCCGGCGGCCTGAAGCGGCTGGAGGCCAAGGCCCTCTCCGCCGGCTCCGGACCCGATGGCGGCTATCTCGCTCCGAGCACGGTCGAGGCGGAGATCCTGCGCCGCCTCGCGACCGCATCCCCGATCCGCAGCCTCGCTTCGGTCAGGACGATCTCCTCCGGCGTCTACAAGAAGGCCTACTCCACCACCGGGCCGGCCTCGGGCTGGGTGGCAGAGACGGCGCTGCGTCCGCAGACCGGCTCGCCGACTTTGGCGGAACTGTCCTTCCCGGCCATGGAGCTCTACGCCATGCCGGCGGCGACGCAGACGCTGCTCGACGACGCCATCGTCAATATCGACCAGTGGATCGCCGAAGAGGTCGAGACCGTCTTCGCCGAGCAGGAGGGCGCGGCCTTCATCTCGGGTGACGGTGTCGACAAGCCCAAGGGCTTCCTCGCCTATCCCGTCACCCCCGAAGCGAACTGGAGCTGGGGCCAGATCGGCGTGCTGAACACCGGCGTGGCAGGCGGCTTTCCCAACGCCAACCCCTCCGACATCCTGGTCGATCTCGTCTATGCGCTGAAGGCCGGCTACCGCCAGAACGCCAGCTTCGTCATGAACCGCAAGACCCAGGCGCTGGTCCGCAAGTTCAAGGATGCCAGCGGCCATTATCTCTGGCAGCCCCCGGCCTCGGCCGGCGCCGCCGCCACGCTGATGGGCTTCCCGGTGGCGGAAGCGGAGGACATGCCGAACCCCGCCAACAACGCGCTGGCGCTCGCCTTCGGCGATTTCCGGCGCGGCTATCTCGTGGTCGACAGGGCAGGGGTGCGCATCCTGCGCGATCCCTACTCCGCCAAGCCCTACGTGCTGTTCTACACCACCAAGCGCGTCGGTGGCGGCGTGCAGGACTTCGCGGCGATCAAAGCGCTGCGCTTCGCCGTCTAGTGCGGCAGGCTGCGCCGGCTCAGGCGCAGCGGCCACTCAGCGGGAGAACCACCAGCTATAGCTGGCGGGCGGCTGGACAGGTTCCGGCCGCCCTTCGTCCCCGAAAGCGAGAAGGCGGGCGCTGGCCTGGTTGATCCAGCCCCGATATTCGTTGATCGGCGTGATCGCGGTGAAGCCGCCGCAGATCCGCCGGACGGAGGCGTTCAGCGGGCCGCTCGACCAGCTGACGATGCCGACGAGATCGCGCGAGCCGGGCCGCCGCGCAGGATCGGCCCGCCGGAATCGCCCCTGCAGGCACCGGCACCGGGCGATTCTCCACGGCCTTGGGGATCGACCGCGACCTTGACCGTGTTGGCAGTGGTGTAGTTGCCGGCGTTGACCAGCATGACCTCGCGCAGGCGCCGCGCGGTCTTCTTGTTGTCTTCGACGCCGAGGCCGAAGCCGGCCATGGTGACGTCTTCGCCCTGCCAGAGCCCGCCGCCCAGCATCAGCGGCTCGATGTCGCGAGGCAGCGGCGCCGACAGGCGCAGCAAGGCGAGATCGGCACCCGGCTGGGTGCGCGGGGTCGTGCCCGGCACGAAGCTCGGATGCGGCAGCACGGCGACCACCGTATGCCGCCGTGCCCGGAAGCGCGTATCGAGGCTGGTGACACTGACGGAGCCGCCGCCCATCAGGCAATGCGCCGCGGTCAACACCAGCTCGGGCGCAATCACTGCGCCGGAGCAGAGTTCGCCCTGGCTGGTCTCGACCCGCAGCGTCGAGGCCCGCACGCCGGACACGTCACGCGTCGGCGCACCGCCGACGACAGCCCAGGCCGAGGATGAAGCCACGCTCAGGGCGATGGCGAAGGCGAAGGACACGGATCGTCATGCTCAGGACCGATGTTGAAACGTTAAAACAGTCTATGGCTTCCGGCGCGCCAGTCCAGCCTTTCCGATCAGCGGCTGCCGCCCCAGACCGCGCTTTCGCCCCAGGCTGACAGGGTGCGGTCGATCCAGCTGCGCTGTGGCGCGACCAGCACACCCTGGCTGAGCAGGCCGCAGCGGCGGTTGGACGCTCCGGTCGACCAGCTCGATACGGCGACGACCAGTCCCGAGCTTGAAAACATCGGGCCGCCGGAATCGCCCTGGCATACGCCGGCGCCGGGCTTGCCGGCCGCCTTCGCATCCTGGGCCCAGATCAGCAGCTTGCCCGGGCCATAGGGCTCGACGGCAGTCAGCGAGGCGGAGCGATAGGTTCCGGTGGTCTGGGCCTCGCCTTCACGGGTGACGCCATAGCCCGCCAGCGTGATCGGCGCCCCGGCGCGCGGCAGCTCGCCATCATGAAGGGTTGCGGGCGTGAAACGCTGCGGCAGCGGCGCCGCCATGCGCAGCAGCGCCATGTCGATCGAGCGGCGGCGCGCGGCGATGGCGTCGCCATCATAGCCCGGATGCAGGGTGACGCTGGCAGGCGGGACCAGCACCGGTTCGCTGCCGCCATCCTTCCAGTGCACGCGGATGTCGGTGCCGCCCGCGACGCAATGCGCCGCGGTCAGGATCGCGCGTGGCGACAGCACGATGCCGGAGCAGACGCCGCCACGGGCATTCAGCACCATCAGCGTCGACGCTGCGGCCGGTCCGCCTTCGCGCCCTCCGACCACGCCCATCGCCGGCCCGGCCAGACCCGTCAGGCCAACACCCGCCGCCATCGCAATCAAACCACCACGGACGCGCATCGCAGCTCCTTCCAGCCAAGGGAGCGCTGATAGCGCGCCAGCCGCGCCAACTGAACCCTAAAGGCGGAGACATCATGACGCCCCTTGCTTTGACGCCCCCAGCCGCAGAGCCGGTCACCTTGGCCGAAGCGAAGCTTTATCTGCGTCTCGACCAGAATGAGGAAGACGCGCTGCTCTCCACGCTGATCACAGCCGCAAGGCTGATGGTGGAGGCGGCGTCGGGCCGGATGCTCGTCGAGCAGGCCTGGCGCATCGTGCTCGATCGCTGGCCGTCGAATGGCGAGATCCGCTTGCCGCTCTCGCCGATCCTGTCGGTCACGCAGGCCCGGGTCTATGATGTCATGGGCGCGCCGCAAGCGGTCGCAGCCTCCGCGCTGAAACTCGACCGGCAGGCCGACCCGCCGGTGATCCGGATCGTCGGCGAGGTGCCGGAGATCGGCCGGAGCCGCAGCGCGATCGAGATCGATATCCTCGCCGGCTTCGGAGCTGCCGGCGCTGTGCCCGCCCTGCTGCGTCAGGCCGTGTTGCTGCTGGCGGCACGCTGGTTCGAGCAACGCGGCGACGTCGTCGGCCGCGATGCCGCGACCCTGCCGGCCGAGATCATGGCGCTCGTCGCGCCGTTTCGCCGGGCGAGGCTTTGAGCCATGGCCGGTCAGTCAGGAGGAGAGGTCGGTGCCATGCGGCGCCGCCTCGTCATCGAGGCTCCCGTCGCAACGGCCGATGGGCTGGGCGGCGCGCAGCAGAGCTTCCAGCGCCTCGCGGCCGTTTGGGCGCAGGTCGAATGGTTGGCCGGTACCGAGCGCTGGCATGAGGGGCGCCCTGAGCAGGTCGGCACCCACCGCATCACCCTGCGCTGGCGTCCCGGGCTCGATGCCAGCCAGCGCCTTCGCGATGGCGACCGGATCTACGCCATCCGTGCGCTGGGCGATCCCGATGGTGCGCGCCGCCGCCTTGTCTGCCTGGCCGAGGAGATCTCCCGATGAGCGACGCCATCCTGCCGCTGCGGGCCGCGATCCAGACCCTGCTCGCAAGCGATGCGGCGCTGACGGCGCTGATCGGTCCCGGGCGGGTTTTCGATGAGGCGCCGCGCGCCACCAGGGGCCTCTACATCACCCATGGCGAGGTCGAGGCGCGGGACTGGTCGACCGGCAGCGGCAGCGGCTGCGAACAGGATCTCTCCCTGATCATCTGGGCGGGCGAGAGCAGCAGCGTGAAATCGGCCCTCGAAGCCGCAGCCCTCGTCGCTCTCGCGCTCGACGAGGCCAGGCCGGCGCTGGTGGGCCACCGCCTGATCGATCTGCGCTGGCAAACCAGCCGGTTGAGCCGCGACGCCCAACACCGGGCTCGCCTCCGTCACCTCGCGTTTTCGCGCCGTCACCGAACGGCTCTGACCACCGACCCAACAGGAGATGCCGATGTCGGCTCAACGAGGCAAGGACCTGCTGCTGAAAGCGGCCGATGCAGGCGGCGTCTTCATCACCGTCGCCGGGCTGCGCGCCCGGCAGATCGCATTCAACGCCGAAGCGGTCGACGTCACGCATTCGGAATCGGTCGGTCGCTGGCGCGAATTGCTGGCCGGAGCCGGCATGCGCCGCGCCAGCATCAGCGGGGCGGGGCTGTTCAAGGACGAGGCCTCGGACCTTCTGGTCAGGCAGATCTTCTTCGATGGCGCGATCCGGAGCTGGCAGGTGCTGGTGCCGGATTTCGGCACGATCCAGGGCCTGTTCCAGCTCACCAGCCTCGAATACCGCGGCGACCACGCGACCGAGATCACCTTCGATCTCGCGCTCGATTCCGCCGGTCCGCTCACCTTCACCGCAGCTTGAGGAGCCTGATCATGATCAACCGTCACAGGGGCGATGCCCCGCTTATGGTCAAGGGCGAGGCCTTGCCGATGCGCCTGACGCTCGGTGCGCTGGCCGAGCTCGAGCACGCTTTCGGCGTCGACAACCTGCCGGCGCTGGGCGAGCGTTTCGTCACCGGCCATCTCTCGGCCCGCGACATCATCCGCATCCTGGCTGCCGGGCTGCGCGGCGCCGGCTGCAGCATCAGCGACGAGCAGGTGTCGGCGCTGTGCTTCGATGGCGGGCTCCACGGCGCGATCACCGCCGCGATGCAGCTGCTCCATGCCAGCTTCGGCAGCGGGGAGGGGGGCGAGCCCCACGAAAACCCTCCGCAGCCGCCGGCCCGTTAGCTGCGCCGGCGGCCTTTCCCTGGGACGATGTCATGGCCTTCGGGCTCGGTCGGCTGGGCTGGCCGCCGCGCGACTTCTGGGCCGCGACGCCACGCGAGATCGCCGCTGCCCTGCAGGCTCATGGCGCGGGGCGCAAGCTCGCCCCGCCCGGCCGCGCTGCGCTGGAGCGGCTGATGGCGCTCCACCCCGATCTCTCCGACAGCGACAGGAGCCTTCATGGCTGACAACCAGACCAACCGGCTTTCGGAACTGCGCACGCTGGAAACACTGACCAAGGACCTCTCGGCGTCCTCGGAAACCTTCGGCAAGACCCTCAGCTCCGCCTTCGGCAAGGGCATCGTCGAGGGCAAGCGCTTCGAGGATGTGCTGCGCGGCATCGGCAAGTCGATGAGCCAGTCACTGCTGAAAAGCGCCGTGCAGCCGCTGACATCAGGCATTTCCGGCCTGCTCGCGACGGGCGTGAAGAGCCTGATCGGGGCACTGGGCTCCGGCCTTGGCGGGCAGGCCGGCGGCCCCCGCGTCACACCCTTCGCCGATGGCGGCATCGTCTCGTCGCCCTCGTATTTTCCGCTGGGGCGCGGGCTGGGCGTGATGGGCGAGGCCGGCGCCGAAGCCATCCTGCCGCTCTCGCGCGGCGCCGATGGCCGGCTCGGCGTGCGCAGCGAGGGGCGCGGCGCCCGCCCCTTATCCGTGACCGTGCAGGTTTCGACGCCCGATGCGGAGAGCTTCCGCCGCTCGGAAGCGCAGGTTTCTGCCGCCATCGCCCGCGCCGTCGCCCGCGGCAGCCGCGCCCTCTGACCGGCAGGGACAAGGATCAGCAATGAGCGATTTTCACGAGGTGCGCTTCCCGCTCGAGATCGCGCGGGGCGCCAGCGGTGGCCCCGAGCGGCTGACCCAGATCGTCACGCTCGCCTCGGGGCGCGAAGTCCGCAACAGCCGCTGGGCCCATTCGCGGCGCCGCTACGATGCCGGCTTCGGCGTCCGTACGCTCGATGCGCTGGCCCAGATCGTCGCCTTCTTCGAGGAAAGGCGCGGCCGGCTCTACGGCTTTCGCTGGCGCGACAGGCTCGACTGGAAGAGCTGCCTGCCGTCGAAGGCGCCCAGCGCGACCGACCAGGTGCTGGGCACCGGCGACGGGCTCGCCGCCACGTTCCAGCTCGGCAAGACCTACGGCACCGGCGCCACCGCCTATCGCAGAACCATCACCAAGCCCTGGCCGGACGAGGTGCGTGTCGCGGTCGATGGCGTGGAGCAGATGGCGGGGACGGATTTCAGCTGCAATGCCAGCACCGGGCTGGTCAGCTTCGTGCCAGGGCGCATTCCCAAACCCGGGACCGTCATCACGGCGGGCTTCCTGTTCGACGTGCCGGTCCGCTTCGACATCGATGCGCTGGAGGTCGATCTCTCGGCGTTCGAGGCCGGCGACATCCCCAAGATCCCCGTCATCGAGATCATCCCCTAGGAGGCCGGCATGCGCGATCTTCCCGCAGGGCTCGCAGCCCATCTGGCGCAGGGCGCCACCACGCTGTGCCGATGCTGGACCCTGACAAGGCGCGACGGCACGGTGCTGGGCTTCACCGATCATGACCGCCCGCTCGGCTTTGACGGCAGGAGCTTCTCGCCGGTGGCGGCGCTCGAGGCGGCCGAGACCACGTCGGAGCTCGGCTTTGCCATTGGCGGCGGCGAGGTTTCGGGCGCTTTCGCAGCGACAGGGTTGAGCGAGGCCGATCTCGCACGCGGGCTTTACGATGATGCCCGCGTCGATGTGTACCTGGTCAACTGGGCGGACCCGCAACAGCGGATCCTGCTCGATCACGGCTTCATCGGCGAGATCAAGCGCAGCGACACCGGCTTCTCGGCCGAGGTGAGGGGTGCCGCCAGAGCCTTCGACGAGGAGCGCGGCCGCATCTACAGCCGCTCCTGCTCCGCCGATCTCGGCGACGCCCGCTGCGGAGTTGCGCTGGCCCCCGCTACCGCAACCGTCACCGGCAGCGATGGCCGCCTGTCGATCACCGCACCGGCGCTTGCAGCCTTCCCGGACGGGCATTTTACCGGTGGGCGGCTGAGCTTCACCAGCGGCGCCAATCTCGGCTTTGCCAGCGAGATCAAGCGGCACGGGTCGCGCGAGGGGCTGGTCACGCTGCAGCTTTGGCAGGCCGCCCCCGCTTCGATTGCGGTCGGTGACGGCTTTCAGGTGACGCCCGGCTGCGACAAGAGCTTCGAGACCTGCCGCCGCAAATTCGGCAATGGGCTCAACTTTCGCGGCTTTCCCCATATTCCCGGCAATGACTTCATCATCGGCGGCGTCAGGCCGGGCGATGGCGCGCTCGATGGCGGGAGCCTGTTTCGATGAGCGAACCGGTCTCGCGCGCCGCCATCATCGCCGCCGCACGCGATTGGCTCGGCACGCCCTATCATCATCAGGCCTCGCTCCACGGCGTCGGCTGCGACTGCCTCGGCCTGTTGCGCGGCGTCTGGCGCACGCTTTACGGGCCGGAGCCCGAGGCGCTGCCGGCCTATTCCCGCAGTTGGGCCGAAAGCCTCGGCAGCGAAATGCTGGCAGACGCGGCGGGCCGGCATTTGCGCCCTGCTTCGCCCGGCGAGGAACGTCCAGGCGACGTGCTGCTGTTCCGCTGGCGCTCGCATCAGCCGGCCAGGCACTGCGCCATCATGAGCGGCGAAATGCTGATCATCCACGCTCATGACGGTGCCGCGGTGACCGAAGTGGCTTTGACGGGCTGGTGGCGGCGCCGTCTCAGCCACGTCTTTTGCTTTCCGGAGGTAACCGACTGATGGCGACGCTTCTTCTGCAGGTGGCCGGCCAGGCGCTCGGCACAGCCTTGGGCGGGCCGGTCGGCGGCATTCTCGGTTCCGCACTGGGTGGTCTTGCCGGCGCCAGCATCGACAACGCCCTGCTGGGCCATGGCGGCGCCAAGCGCACCGAGGGGCCACGGCTGAAGGAGATCGGCGGCCTGGCGTCCACCGAGGGGGCAGCGATCCCGCGCCTCTATGGCCGCGCGAGGCTGGGCGGACAGCTGATCTGGGCGACGCGCTTTGAAGAGGAGGTGCGTGTCACCACCAGCCGCAGCAAGCGCGGCGGCAAGGGAGGGCCGTCGCCAAAAACCATCGAAACCACCTACGCCTACTACGCCAACCTCGCCATCGGCCTCTGCGAAGGGCCGGTCAGTTTCGTCAGGCGCATCTGGGTCGATGGGCGCGAGCTCGACCGCACGACGGTCGCGATGCGCCTGCATGTCGGCGACGCGGCGCAGCAGGCCGACCCGCTGATCGTCGCGAAAGAAGGCGGCGATGCTCCCGCTTATCGCGGCCTGGCCTATGTCGTGTTCGAGCGGTTCCCGCTGGCGGATTACGGCAACCGCGTCCCGCAATTCACCTTTGAGGTGGTGCGGGCGGTGGAGGGGCTGGGTGGCATGGTCCGCGCCGTAACCCTCATCCCCGGAGCGGGCGAGTTCGTCTACGAGACCCGGGCGGTCAGCCATGAGCCAGAACCGGGCGTCAGCCGCAGCCTGTCGCGCAACCAGCTTTTCGGCGGGTCCGATGTCGATGCCTCGCTGGGTCATCTCCGGGCTTTGTGCCCGAAGCTGAAGAAGATCTCCCTCGTCGTCACCTGGTTCGGAGACGACCTCAGGGCCGGCTCCTGCACGGTCGCTCCGCGTGTCGAGGTGGCGCTGAAGCCGACTTTTGGGGCGGAATGGGCGGCGGCAGGGCTTGCCCGCAGCACGGCCCGCGTCGTCAGCGAGGTCGAGGGCAAGCCGGCCTTCGGCGGCACGCCGTCCGATGACAGCATCATCGCCCTGATCCGAAAGCTTCGCCAGGATCATGGGCTGGAGGTGGTGCTTTACCCCTTCATCATGATGGACATCCCGGCGGGGAATGCCCTGCCCGACCCGATTTCGGGGGCACCCGGCCAGCCTCGCTATCCCTGGCGCGGGCGGATTACGGCCTCGGGCGATGTCGCCGCTGCGGTGAGGGGCTTTCTGGGCGGTGTCGGCCCGAGCGACATCAGCCATGCCGATGGCGTCGTCTCCTGCAGCAAGCCGCAGGAGTGGAGCTACCGCCGTCTGGTCCTGCATTGCGCGGCGCTGGCCCAGGCTGCGGGCGGGATCGACGGCTTCATCATCGGATCGGAGATGGTCGGGCTGACGCATCTGCGCTCGGGCGAGGATTATCCGATGGTCGCCGGGCTGGTTGCGCTGGCTCAGGATGTCCGCGCAATGCTGCCGGCCGCAAAGCTGACCTATGCGGCCGACTGGACCGAATATGGCGCAGATGTCCGCGCCGGCGGCCAGGATATCGACTTCCCGCTCGATCCGCTCTGGGCGTCTCCCGCGATCGATGCGATCGGCATCGATTTCTATCCGCCGCTCTCGGATTGGCGCGATACGGGCGATCATGCCGATGCCAAGGCTGCTCGCAGCGCCAGCGACCTCTCCTATCTGCGCGAGCGGCTGACGGCCGGCGAAGCCTATGACTGGTACTATCCCGACGCCGCCGCCCGTGCGGCCCAGACCCGCCACCCGATCACCGACGGCGCCTATGCCAAGCCGTGGATGTTCCGGCAAAAGGACCTCGCCGGCTGGTGGAGCCACCGCCATATCGCGCGGCGCGGCGGCATCGAGACGAGCGCGACCGCCTTCATGCCGGGGAGCAAGCCGATCTGGCTGACGGAGGTCGGCATTCCCGCCGTCGACAAGGGCGCCAATGCTCCCAATGTCTTCCCGGACCCGCGCTCGTCTGAGGGTGGCTTGCCGTTTTTCTCCAGCGGCGCGCGCGATGATCTGGTCCAGGCGCGCGGGCTGGAAGCCATCCTGTCCGGCTTCGATCCAGCTCGCCACGGCTTCTCCTCCGACCGGAATCCGGTCCATCCCGGCACCGGCCTGCGAATGATCGACCCGGCTTCGATATTCGTCTGGACCTGGGATGCGCGTCCTTTCCCGGCCTTTCCCGACCTCGCCGGTGTCTGGGCCGATGGCCGCAACTTCGAAACCGGCCATTGGCTCAATGGCCGCATCGAAGGCGCGCCGCTGGAGCGGCTGGTCAGTGCGATCCTGGCGGATTTCGGCCTCCCGGCTGCCGATCAGCTGAGCCTTGACGGATTTGCCGATGGTTATGTGCTGGATCGGCCGATGTCCGCCCGCGCTGCATTGGAGCCGTTGGCTGCGCTTTTCGGCTTCGACGCGACGATGAGCGGGGGGCGCCTGAGTTTCCGCGGCCGTGGCGGCGCAGTCTCCCATGCCCTGACCGACGATGACTGGCTGCTCGACCGCGAGGCCTCGCCCTTCGAACTGCGGCGGGCGCAGGAGACCGAGCTGCCCTGCGAGTTGCGGGTTGGCTTCAGCGACAGCCAGCAGGAGTACCGCGCCGCCGCCTCACGCTCGCGGCGACTGGCCGGCGCCGCGCGCCGCGAACTGGCGCTCGACACGGCTCTGGTGACCCGCCATGCCGAAGCCCAGCGGCTGGCCGACCAGCGCCTGCAGGATATCTGGGCGAGCCGCGAGACGCTGGAGATCGTGCTCTCGCCGCGCTGCATCGCGCTTGAACCCGGGGATGTGGTCTCGCTTCCTGTGTCCGGACACCGGCGTCTTTACCGCCTCACCCGTATTGCCGACGGCCTGTCCCGCCGGGCCAGCGCCCGCGCGGTCGAGCCTGCCATCTATGCCGCAGCGGCGGTTCCGGCGGCCTTGCCTGCGCCGCGCAGTGCGCCAGCCTTGCCCGGTCGCCCCTATCTGATTGCCCTGGATTGGCCCATCGCCCGCAGTTTGACGCCGCCGCTGCTCTCGGTCGCTGCCTTTGCCTCACCCTGGCCCGGTGCCTTGGCAGTCTGGCAGGCCGATAGCAGCGGACATTTCGCGCTGCTCCGCCTGATCGAGACGGCCTCCATCGTCGGTGAAACCCTGTCGGCGTTGCCGCCCGGACCGATCTGGCGCAGCGATCGCCGGGCCACGCTCGACATCCGCCTGCGCGGCGGCATTCTCGCCTCGGTCAGTCCAGAAGCCGCGCTGGCCGGCGCCAATGCGCTCGCCCTGCTCGATGCGAATGGCGCCATCGAGATCGTGACCGCCGCCACAGTCGAGCTGATCGGCCCGCAGCGTTTCAGATTGTCGGGGCTGGTTCGCGGCCTCGGCGGTTCCGAGACCGCGGCCTCCCGCCTGCTGCCTGCAGGGTCGCGCGTCGTGGTGCTGGACGGGGCACAGGCGGCGCTGACGGACCAGCTCTCCGACATCGGCCAGCTCCGGCGCTATCGCATCGGGCCGGCCCAGCGCGATCCCGGCGATCCGAGCATGGTCGAGCTTCGCCTCACTGCAACGGGCAGGGCGCTGCGGCCGCTCGCGCCGGTCCATCCCCGCGCAAGGCGCGTCGGCAGCGCCGTGCAGATCAGCTGGATCCGCCGGACGCGGATCGACGGCGATTCCTGGGATCTCGACCAGCCGCCGCTCGGCGAAGATGGCGAGCGCTACGGGCTCACCCTGTTCAAGGGTCAAAGCCTGATCCGAAGCGTCGAAACCGGGTCGCCAGTCTGGAGTTACCGGCTGGACGATGAACTCGCCGATTTCGGAGCCGTTCAGTCCGAGCTCTCGCTGGGCATCGCCCAGCTCAGCCATGTGATCGGCCGCGGCGAAGAGTGGCGTGGACGGATCAACGTCGCCTGACATAGACTGCGCCCTATCATTCATGGCGCGTTCAGTCGGTCCGCACTACCGGAAGGCGATGATGCCCGTCGAACCCCTCCTTGCTCTTGGCCTGCTGTTCGTCCCCGTGTTGACGGTGGATGACCCGACGCCGATCTCCTGCCTGTCGGCAGAAGAGGTGCGCGAGGCGGTGGCCGAGAACAAGGTGATGCAGCCGGTTCAGGCCTCGCGCCATGCGCGCGCGGCGGCGCCGGGCGAGGTGCTGCGAATCCGGCTCTGCCGGCAGGGCGACGACTATGTCTATGTCGTCACGACGCTGAAGCGCGATGGCCGGGTGGCCCGCGTGACGCTTGAAGGCAACTCGGGCAAGGTCGAGGCCATCCGCTGAACCGCGTGCTATAGCGAGCCGCGCATCCGCCCCAACAGGAGCTAGCCGACGTGAGACTGCTGGTCGTCGAAGACGACAAGGACCTGAACCGCCAGATCGTCACCGCTCTGGAGAATGCTGGCTACGCCGTCGACAAGGCGTTCGACGGCGAGGAAGGCCTGTATCTCGGCGAGACCGAACCCTATGACGCGGTGATCCTCGACCTCGGCCTGCCGAAGGTCGATGGCGTGGCCGTGCTGCAGGCCTGGCGCAAGGCGGCGAAGTCGATGCCGGTGCTGATTCTCACCGCGCGCGACCGCTGGAGCGACAAGGTCTCAGGCTTCGATGCCGGCGCCGATGATTACGTCGTCAAGCCGTTCCACATGGAAGAGCTTCTGGCCCGGGTGCGCGCGCTGCTGCGCCGTGCGGCCGGCCACGCCACCTCCGAACTGGTCTGCGGCCCCGTGCGCCTCGATACCCGCGCCAGCCGCGTCGTGGTCGATGGCGCCCCGGTCAAGCTGACCTCGCATGAATATCGGCTGCTCGCCTATCTCATGCACCATCAGGGCAGGGTGGTCTCCCGCACGGAGCTGGTCGAGCATCTCTACGACCAGGATTTCGACCGCGATTCCAACACGATCGAAGTGTTCGTCGGGCGGCTGCGCAAGAAGTTGGGTGTCGAGATCATCGAGACCGTTCGCGGTCTCGGCTATATCGCCGCGGCGACCCCTGAAAAGGTCTGACGGCCGCCCATGCCGCTCAAGTCGCACCGCTACTCGCTTGGCGCGCGGCTGTTCATCTCCGCTGCGATCTGCTGCGCGCTGGTGCTGGTGCTGGCCGGGATCGGTCTGACAACTTTCTATCGCCGCTCCGCCGAGCGCGGCTTCGACGAGCGCCTGAGCGTCTATATCAAGGAGCTTGTGGCCGATCTGGCGGCGCCGCCCGAGACGGAGCGCCAGTCCATCGGCGATCTCGGCGAGCCGCGCTTCGACCTGCCGCTCTCGGGCTGGTACTGGCAGATCATCAGGTTCGATGGCGAACGCCCGGTGATGCGGGCCTCCCGCTCGCTCGTCGGCAGCCAGCTGCCCAAACTGCTCGACCAGCAGATCCAGCCCAATGCGCGCGGCCTGCGCGAAAGCTATATCTCCGGTCCCGATGACCGGGCGCTGCGCATCCTCGAACGCGAGATCGATGTCGGCGAGGATGGCCGCTTCACCGTCGCCGTGGCCGCCCCGGCTGACGAGATCGCCGAGGACATCCGCGATTTCCGCATCGCGCTCACCCTGACCTTCCTGCTGCTCGGCCTCGCGCTGGTCGCTTCCACCCTGATCCAGGTCCGCTTCGGCCTGCGTCCTTTGGTGCGCCTGCGCGCCGCCGTCGGGGCTGTGCGCACCGGCGACGATCCGCGGATCCTCGGCAAGTACCCGCCCGATCTCGCGCCTCTCGCTGGCGAGCTGAACCTGCTGATCGACGCCAATCGCGAAATCCTCGAGCGCGCCCGCACCCAGGTCGGCAATCTCGCGCATGCGCTGAAGACCCCGCTCAGCATCATGCAGAACGAGGCGACGGGCGACGGGCCGCTGCCGCAGATCGTCAAGGCGCAGACGGCGGTGATGCGCGATCAGGTCCAGTATTATCTCGACCGCGCCCGTGCCGCCGCGCTCAGCGGCGCGCTGGGCGGCGCCACCGAAATCGCCCCCTCGCTCGATGCGCTGATCCGGACCTTCACCAAGATCGCGCAGGGGCGCGGCATCGTCGGGCACCACGACGTCGCCGCCGGCTTGCGCTTTCGCGGCGAGAAGCAGGATTTCGAGGAGATGCTGGGCAATCTTCTCGACAACGCCTTCAAATGGGCCCGCTCCCGCGTCGAAGTCAGCGTCGCACCCGCAGAGCCGGAGAAATCGGGCCTGCTCGCTCTGCTGATCGACGATGACGGGCCGGGGCTGCCGGCCGATGCCATTGCCGATGTGATGAAGCGCGGCCGCCGGCTGGACGAAACCACGCCGGGTTCCGGACTCGGGCTCTCCATCGTGGTGGAATTGGCCAAGCTTTATGGCGGCGAGCTGGTGCTGCAGCCATCGCCGCTGGGCGGCCTGCGGGCGCGCCTGACCCTGCCGGCAGTGTGAGGATCGCGCGAGATGCATGGCGCACGTGACCCTTTGTCGCCATTTTGGGACATGATGCTGTCTGCGCGATTGAGTATGTAACGTCCATGCTGATCTGGATCATCTTCGCGGCCATGACAGGAGCCGCCGTGTTCGCGCTGCTCTGGCCGCTGAATCGCGGTCCGCGCGAGGCATTTGCCGATACGGCCGATGCGGCGAGCCTCTACCGCGCCCAGATCGGCGAGATCGACCGCGACGTTGCCCGCGCCTTGATCGGACCGGCCGATGCCGAGGCCGCCAAGGCCGAGGCTGCGCGGCGCCTGCTACGCTCGGCGGGTGACGAGGTCGGGGCGGCAGGGGAGACCGAGGCCTCGCTGCGGCGCCGGCGCGCCAGCTCCGCCCTCGCCCTGTCCTGCGTGCCCTTGCTGGCGCTGCTGGTCTATGGCGCCTTCGGCTCTCCCAATGCGCCTGATCTGCCGCTCTCCGCCCGCATCGAGAAAGAACCGTCGCGACAGGATTTCGCGATGTCGCTGGCCCGGATCGAGGCGCATCTGGCCGCCAATCCCTCCGATGGGCGCGGCTGGGCCGTGCTGGCGCCGGTCTATCTCAGGCAGGGACGGTTCGACGAGGCGGCACGCGCCTTCGCATCGGCCATTCGCAATGGCCAGGATGGGCCGGATATGTTCGCCGGTCAGGGCGAGGCGCAGATCCTCGCCGCTGGCGGGGTGGTGACCGCTGCCGCACGCGAGACGCTCAGCGAAGCCGTCCGCCGCGATCCCAAGAACCCGCGTGCCCGGTTCTTCCTGGCGATCGGCCAGGAGCAGGATGGCGATCTCGCAGGTGCCGCTTCGGCCCTGCGCGCGCTGCTGCAGGAAGCCCCGGCCGGCGCCGAATGGGCGCAGACCGTGCGCCAGCGGCTCGAGGCGCTGCCGGGCGAAAAGACACAGGCACCGCCGAGCGAGAGCGCGGCGGAATCCATCGCCAGGCTGCCGCCCGGCGTGCAGCAGGAAGCCATCCGCGGCATGGTTGCAGGCCTTGCCGCACGGCTGCAGGAGAGCGGCGGCAGCGCCGCCGATTGGGGCCGGCTGATCCGTTCGCAGATCGTGCTGGGGGACAAGGACGCGGCGCAGTCGGCTCTGGTGACAGCGCGCCAACGTCTGGCGCAAGATGCCGAGGCGCTGACGCAGATCAATGCGCTGGCCGTCGAGCTCGGGCTCAAGGACGCCACCCCATGACGGCACTTGATCCCACACGTTCAGCGCCCGCCAAAAAGCGGATGACCCGCAAGCAGAAGCGGCTCGCGATGCTCGCGG
Organism: uncultured Alphaproteobacteria bacterium; assembly: GCA_963759925.1. Taxonomy (GTDB): domain Bacteria; phylum Pseudomonadota; class Alphaproteobacteria; order Rhizobiales; family Beijerinckiaceae; genus Allobosea. Next base: position 112,160 of record CAVXBE010000008.1, on the reverse strand, counting down.
CCGGCGGGCTGGTGCTGGCGATTGCCGCCGCGCTGGTTCTGGTGGCGATGCGCGACACCATCGTCTTCTTCTACGGTCCGACGGAAATTGCGGAAAAGGGCATCGCGCCCGGCACCCGCATGCGCATGGGCGGTCTCGTCGAGAAGGGCTCTGTGCAGAAGGGACCCGGGCAACGTGTCATGTTCGCTGTCACCGACAGCAAGAGCACCATGAAGGTCATCTATGAGGGGCTGCTGCCTGATCTGTTCCGCGAGGGACAGGGCGTGGTCACCGAGGGCGTCTTCGAGGGCGGCTCCAGCTTCCGCGCCGATTCCGTGCTGGCCAAGCACGATGAAACCTACATGCCCCGCGAAGTCGCGGACACGCTGAAGAAGCAGGGGCATTGGCAGCCGGGCGAGGCTCCTCCCAATCCGGCTACCAAGCCTGAAGCGGCCAAGCCTTCGGCGGTAACGCAGTGAGATCAGCATGATTGTCGAGATCGGCCATTTTGCGCTCGCACTCGCGCTCGGCGTCGCCGTGGTGCAATCGGCGGTGCCGCTCTGGGGCGTGGCGCGGCAGGACCGGGCCCTGGCCTCGGTCGGGCAGGCGGCGGCAATCGCCAGTTTTCTGCTCGTCGGCCTCGCTTTCGCGGCCCTGACCATCTCCTATCTCCGCTCGGACTTCTCGGTCGAGAATGTCGTGGCCAACTCCCATTCCGCTCAGCCGCTGATCTACAAGATCACCTCGGTCTGGGGGAACCATGAAGGCTCGATGCTGCTCTGGGTGCTGATCCTGACGCTGTTTGGCGCGCTGGTGGCGATCTCCCGGCGCTCCTTGCCGGAGCGGCTGCGGGCCGGCACACTTGGCGGCGCAGGGCATGGTGACGGTGGCCTTCCTCGCCTTCACCCTGCTGACCTCGAACCCGTTCCGCCGCATGCTGCCAGCCCCCGCCGAGGGGCAGGATCTCAATCCGCTGCTGCAGGATCTCGGCCTCGCGATCCATCCGCCGCTGCTTTACGTCGGCTATGTCGGCTTCTCCATCACCTACGCCTTCGCCGTCGCAGCCCTGATCGATGGGCGCATCGATGCGGTCTGGGCGCGCGCCGTGCGGCCCTGGACCTTGCTGGCCTGGGTGTTCCTGACGCTGGGCATCGCGATGGGCTCCTACTGGGCCTATTACGAGCTGGGCTGGGGCGGCTGGTGGTTCTGGGACCCGGTCGAGAACGCCTCGCTGATGCCCTGGCTGGCCGGGACGGCGCTGATCCATTCGACGGTGGTGATGGAGAAGCGCGACGCGCTCAAGGTCTGGACCATCCTGCTCGCGATCCTGACCTTTTCGCTCTCCCTGCTCGGCACCTTCATCGTCCGCTCCGGCGTCCTGACCTCGGTGCACTCCTTCGCCACCGATCCGGCGCGCGGGCTGTTCATCCTGATGATCCTGGTCGTCTTCGTCGGCGGCTCGCTGGCGCTGTTTGCCTGGCGCGCGCCGCTGTTGCGGCAGGGCGGGATCTTCGCGCCGGTCTCGCGCGAGGGCGCGCTGGTGGTCAACAACGTCTTCATTGCCACCTCCTGCGCCACCGTCTTCATCGGGACGCTCTACCCGCTCGCGCTGGAAATGATCACTGGCGACAAGATTTCCGTCGGCCCGCCCTTCTTCAACGCCACCTTCATCCCGTTGCTGGTGCCGCTGCTGCTGATCCTGCCGATCGGCCAGTCGCTGGCCTGGAAGCGCGGGGATTTGTTGGGCGCCGCCCAGCGCAGCATGCTGGCGCTCGCGATCGCAATCGTCGTGATGGTCGCCATCTTCGCGTTGCGCTGGGGTGGACCCGTGCTGGCGCCGCTCGGGATCGGGCTCGGCATCTTCCTGATCGCGGGCGCCGCCTTCGACCTCGGAGAGCGGATCGTGGCGCGGGCCAGCGGCTGGCCGGCGATCTGGGCGAGGGCGGTCGGCTTGCCGCGCTCGGCCTGGGGGACGGCCCTGGCCCATGCCGGTGTCGGCATCAGCGTCATCGGTATCGCCGCAACCGCCTGGAGCACCGAGGCTATCGGCGTGCTCCGCCAGGGCGACAGCCTGACGAGCGGCCGCTACAGCGCGACGCTGGAATCGGTGACGCCGCGCACCGGCCCGAACTTCCGCGCCGAGGTCGCCCGCTTCACGATCAAGGCCGGCGACCGGGTGCTTCAGCCGGTCGAGGCTGCCAAGCGCCACTACATTGCGCGTAACATGCCGACCACCGAGGCAGGCATCCGGACCGACGGCCTGAGCCAGGTCTATGTCAGTCTCGGCGAGCCGCAGGGCGATGGCGCAATCGCTGTCAGGCTGCACGACAAGCCGCTCGTCCTGCTGATCTGGATCGGCGCCCTGGTCATGGCCTTCGGCGGCGGCCTGTCGCTGACCGACCGGCGCTTCCGGCTGGCTGCTCCCCGTCGCCGCGCCGCGCCCTTGCCGCATGCGGCGGCCCAGCCGGCGGAGTGAAGAGCATGCGCCGCATCCTGACCCTCGCCATTGTCGCCCTCAGCCTCTGCGGCCCAGTCCTCGCCGTCCAGCCCGGCGAGATGCTGCAGGATCAGGCGCTCGAACATCGCGCCCGCCAGATTTCATCCGGCCTGCGCTGCCTGGTCTGCCAGAACCAGTCGATCGATGATTCCGACGCGCCCCTCGCCAAGGATCTGCGGGTTCTGGTGCGTGAGCGGCTGGTGGCAGGCGACAGCGATGCGGCTGTGACCTCGTTCATTGTCGCCCGCTATGGCGACTTCGTGCTGCTCAGCCCGCCGGTCAATTTGCGCACGATCGGATTATGGGCTGGCCCCTTCCTCGTCCTGTTGCTCGGCCTGCTCTTCATCTGGCGGCGCGCCCGCTCCCTGCCGGCGACGCCGAACACTCCGGCGCCGCTTTCGGCCGATGAACAGGCGCGGCTGGCGGAACTGACCGGGCGACCGGACTGAGCTGTCCTTCAGATCGAGATGCCGCAGATGCTGTGCATTTCTCCGCGTAGCGCCGGACCTGACCGCGCGCTCCAGTCGACGACGCCGGCTCGGAAGGGCGAGGGGCGCAAGGTCGCGTGCCTGACGAAGACCCGCGCAAGACAATCAGCCTTGGCACCGGAGTAACCTCGCTGTCTGGCGATCCTCAGGCCCTGCCGATAAGCACCGCCAGCGGCCCGCGCGCCCGACGACGCCTCTCCAGAAACCCGGCCTGCCTCGCGCTCGGCGCGGATACCCGATAGCCGGTCGATGCCGCAGTGCTGGCGCTGTTCTGCATTATAAGCCGGCGTTGAAGCCGCAAACCAGCCTCGGCGGCCGTTCGCTTTTTCAACTTTGACGGCATGGCGGGCAAAGACAGTGGCGTAGCAATTGGCGTTGTCGTACCCGCGTCTGTGGGCCAGATCGAGCCCGACGGCATAGGCGGACTTGGTCTGCGCGCTCGCCTGACCGGCTGCACAGAGGAAAACCAGGGCGGAAATCAACCAGCGCATCGACGTCCTGTTCGCTCTTGCAAGTGCGATCTCGACCGGGCCGGCCGCGTGGATCAAAGCTGAACGCTCGCGCCCGCTCCTCCAAGCGTCAAGCCTAAGCTTACGAAATCGTCATGTTAGGGCGAAAACCGCGTAAGGCTGCGGCGCTCATGGTGCACCTCACAGGCGGGACGAGCCCGCCCCAGACATCTGAGGTAAGCGACATGACGACACCCAGGACTTCCAAGTCGATTCTGAAGCGCGGCGTGATGATCGCTGGCGCAGCGACCCTCGGCATCGGCCTCGCGGCCGGCATCGCAGACGGCGCCCTGAAGCTCGACCATCCCGCCTTCGCCCAGCCGATCCAGCTGTCGGGCGTCCAGTCCCAGCTCCCGAGCTTTGCCGACATGGTCGACAAGGTGAAGCCTGCCGTGGTCTCGGTTCGCGTCAAGACCCATCTGGTCGCCGCGGCTGATGACAGCGAAGAGGGCATGGCTGAGGCACTGCCCCCGGGCCACCCGCTCGAGCGCTTCTTTCGCCGGGATGAGCGCGGCGGCGCTCCGAACCGTCCGCAGCCGCGCCAGGGCATGTCCCAGGGGTCCGGCTTCTTCGTCAGCCAGGACGGTTATGTCGTCACCAACAACCACGTCGTCCAGAACGCCGATGAGGTCCAGCTTGTGACCGACACCGGCAAGACCTTGGCCGCGAAGGTTATTGGCACCGATCCGCGGACCGATCTGGCATTGCTGAAGGTCACCGAGAGCGGGAATTATCCCTTCGTGCAGCTCGCTCCGGGCAAGCCGCGCATCGGCGACTGGGTGCTGGCTGTCGGCAATCCCTTCGGTCTCGGCGGCACGGTGACCGCAGGCATCGTCTCGGCCCAGGGGCGCGATATCGGCTCTGGTCCCTATGATGATTACCTGCAGATCGATGCAGCGGTGAACCGTGGCAATTCCGGTGGCCCGACCTTCAACCAGAAGGGTGAGGTTGTCGGCGTCAACACCGCGATCTTCTCGCCGTCGGGCGGCAATGTCGGTATCGCCTTCGCCATCCCGGCCTCGACCGTCAATCAGGTCGTCGAAGCCTTGAAGAAGGACGGCAAGGTCGCTCGCGGCTTCATCGGCGTGCAGATCCAGCCGGTGACCGAGGAAGTGGCCGATGCGATCGGGCTGAAGGAGGCGCGCGGCGCCCTCGTCGCCAGCGCCGAGCGCAACAGCCCGGCCGCCAAGGCCGGTATCAAGCGCGGCGACACGATCCTCGCCCTGAATGGCGAGAAGATCAGCGACGCGCGCGAACTCTCCCGCCGTGTCGCGCTGCTGCCGCCCGGTACCAAGGCCAAGATCACGGTCTGGCGCGATGGCCAGGAGCGTGAGCTGACCTTCGAAGTCGGCAATATGCCGGCCTGATCGCGGGGCGCGGCGTCAGTCTCCTGTCGCCCCCAGCCTGGCGCCTCGCCCTCGCTGCGGCAGGTCGGATGGGTCTCCCGTCCGGCCTGCCGTTTTTCCGTCGAGTGAGATAGGGTCTCTCCATGCGACTCCTGATCGTTGAAGATGATGCCGAGGCTGCGGCCTACCTGACCAAGGCTTTTCGCGAGGCCGGCCATGTCGCCGACCATGCGGCTGACGGTCTGGAGGGCTACGCCATGGCCGAGGGCGGCGGTTATGACGTGCTGGTCGTCGACCGCATGCTGCCGCGCCTCGACGGGCTCTCGCTGATCCGCTCCCTGCGCGAGCAGAACGACACCACGCCCGCTCTCATCCTCTCGGCTCTGGCGCAGGTGGATGACCGGGTGAAGGGCCTGCGCGCCGGCGGCGATGACTACCTCCCCAAGCCCTATGCTTTTTCGGAGCTGCTCGCCCGTGTCGAGGTCCTGTCGCGTCGCCGCGCCGCCCCGGCCTCCGAGCCCACCACCTATCGCGTCGGCGACCTCGTGCTCGACCGGCTGGCGCATCGCGTCACGCGCGGCTCGGAGGAGGTGCTGTTGCAGCCGCGCGAGTTTCGGCTGCTCGAATATCTGATGAAGCATGCCGGTCAGGTGGTGACGCGGACGATGCTGCTCGAAAACGTCTGGGATTATCACTTCGATCCGCAGACCAATGTCATCGATGTTCATGTCAGCCGGCTGCGCGCCAAGGTCGACAAGGGTTTCGAGCATCCGATGATCCACACCATCCGCGGTGCGGGGTACATGGTCCGTGACGCAAGCCGCTGATCCTGATGCAGGGGCTGGCCGGCGCCAGCATCTGCTGCCCAACCTGTTCCGCACCACCGCGTTCAAGCTGACGGCGGTCTACCTCGTCGTCTTCGCGCTCTTCGCCGGCTTTGTCCTCGGCTATGTCGCATGGAATGCGCGCCGCCTGCTCGACGACCAGATCCGCTCGACCATCGATGCCGAGATCCAGGGCCTGGCCGAGCAGCAAAGGCTGGGCGGCATGCGGCGCCTGATTAACGTGATCGAGCGGCGCTCGGGCGGGCCAGGCGCCTCGCTCTATCTCGTGACCTCGCCGATCGGCGAGCGCATCACCGGCAATGTCGATGCGCTGCCGCCCGGCGCGCTGGACCGGCCCGGCGAGCGGGAAATCCAGTATTCGCGCACCAGCGAAGGCGTCGAGACGCCCAGCCAGGCGCTCGTTCGCGTCTTCATCCTGCCGGCCGGTTTCCGGCTGCTGGTCGGGCGCGATCTGGAGGAGCGGGAGCGGCTGAGTGTCGTCATCTGGCGCGCCGCCGGCTGGTCGCTGCTGCTGGTGGTGGTTCTGGGCTGTTTCGCCAGCTGGTTCGTCGCCCGCCGCGTGCTCAAGCGCATCGACGGCATGACCGAGACGGCGCAATCCATCATGGCGGGCGATCTCAAGGGCCGCCTCGCCATCGCCGGGACGGGCGATGAGCTCGACCGTCTGGCCGATAATCTCAACGCCATGCTCGACCGCATCGGCGAGTTGATGGCGGGGATGCAGCAGGTCTCGGACAACATCGCCCATGATCTGAAGACGCCGCTGACCCGCCTGCGCAACCGCGCCGAGGAGGCGCTGCGCAGCGCCAGCACGCCTGACGAACTGCGCGCCGCGCTGGATGGCTCGATCGAGGAGGCGGATGGGCTGATCCGCGTCTTCAACGCCTTGCTGATGATCGCGCGGCTGGAGACCGGGCGGATCAGCGAGACCATGACCGATCTCGACCTCTCGGAGATCGTGGGCGGCATGGCCGAGCTGTACGAACCGCTGGCCGAGGAGGCGGGGCTGACGCTGCGCACGCGGATCGCGCCAGGGCTGCGCATCACCGGCAATCGCGAGCTGCTCGGCCAGGCGCTGGCCAATCTCATCGACAACGCGCTGAAATATGGCACCGCCACCGGCGGCGCCGCGCCGGAAATCCTGATCGCAGCCGAGCGTGACGGCGCCTCCATCATCCTCTCCGTAGCCGATCACGGCCAGGGCATTCCCGAGGCCGACCGTGGCCGGGTGCTGGAGCGCTTCGTCCGGCTTGACCAGAGCCGCAGCAAGCCGGGCTTCGGCCTCGGGCTGTCGCTGGTCTCCGCCGTGGTCCGGCTGCATGGCGGCCAGCTCCAGCTCGAAGATCAGGCGCCGGGCCTGCGCGTGGTCCTGACCTTGCCTGCCGGTGCGTTCGCGCTCCAACAGCCTGTGGACATGCCGCCGCAGCCCGGCGCCTTGCCCTCGACACCGCCTGCCAAGCCTGCTGCTCTCGATCCCGCCTGATCGAGCAGGCCTCGCATCGCTCCGGCGTATCGACGGGCGGGGCGGGGAGAGAGGTAGGCGGCAGATGCAAGGGCGGCTCTTTGAACGGCTGACGCAGGCGCCGGTCCTGCCGGCGCGGGCCAAGCCCGAGGCGCTGATTGCGCGCGATCTGCTCGAGCGCCTGCGCGACGAGGAGGCGGCAGCCGCCTTGCAGGCGCATCTCGCAGCGCATCCGGCCTCGAAGGCGCTGGTCGCGGGTCTGCTGGCGCATTCGCCATTCCTGACGCAGATTATCCGGCAAAACCCCGACCTGCTGCTGGCCTCGCTGAACGAGGCGCCCGAGGACAGGCGCGACGCCCTGCTTGCAGCCGTCATCGCCGAGAGTGCGGGTGCCGATACGCCGAGCCTGATGCGGCTGCTGCGGCGCTTTCGCCAGGCCATGGCCCTGCTCGTCGCGCTGGCCGATATCGGCGGCGCCTGGAGCGTCGAGACGGTGACCGAGGCCCTGACCGCCACGGCCGACACCGCCGTGCGGCTCGCGGCGGAGCATGCGCTGCGCCAGCAGGCCGATCTCGGCCGGATCACGCTCGCCGATCCCGCACAGCCGGGGCTGGGCACCGGGCTGGTCGTGCTCGCGCTCGGCAAGCATGGGGCTGGCGAGCTCAACTACTCGTCCGACATCGATATCGTCGTCTTCTTCGATCCGGAGGCTGCGGAGGCGGCCGGCGTCGCCGAGCCCACCACCTTTTTCGTCAAACTGACGCAGCTGATGGCGCGGATCATCCAGGAGCGGACACCGGACGGCTATGTCTTCCGCGTCGATCTGCGGCTGCGCCCGGACCCGGCCTCGACCCATGTCGCCGTGCCCTTGCCCAGTGCCTACGCCTATTACGAGACGGTCGGGCAGAACTGGGAACGCGCGGCCATGATCAAGGCGCGCCCGATCGCCGGGGACATTGCCCTTGGCCAGTCCTTCCTGCGCGATCTCGCCCCCTTCATCTGGCGCAAATACTTCGACTTCGCGACCATCGCCGATATCCACGCGATGAAACGCCAGATCCAGACGGTGAAGGGCCATGAGACCATCGCCGTCGCCGGTCACAATGTGAAGCTCGGTCGCGGCGGCATCCGCGAGATCGAGTTCTTCGTGCAGACGCAGCAACTGGTGTTCGGCGGGCGGCGACCGGCCCTGCGCGGCCCGCGTACCCTTGACATGCTCAGCGAGCTGACGGAGGAGGGCTGGATCACCCCCAAGGCGCGCGACGAGCTCGGTGAATGCTATCGCTGGCTGCGCACCATCGAGCATCGGCTGCAGATGCGCCATGACGAGCAGACCCAGACGCTGCCCAAGGCCGCCCCCGATCTCGATGCCTTCGCCCGCTTCTGCGGCTATGCCTCCTCTGCGGCCTTCGGCAAGGCGCTGACAGCCTGCGCGCGCAAGGTCGAGGGGCATTACGCCCTGCTCTTCGAGGAAGGACCGAGCCTTGCAGCGGAAGCCGGCACGCTGAGCTTCACCGGGCAGGACCTCGATCCCGAGACACTGGAAACATTGCGCAAGCTCGGCTTTCGCGATCCCAAGACAGCGGCGGAAACGGTGCGTGGCTGGCATTTCGGCCGCCGAGCCGCCGTCACCAGCGCCCGCGCGCGCGAGGTTCTGACGGAGCTGACGCCGGCCTTGCTGGTGGCTCTGGGCCGCACGCTCGATCCTGATGGTGCGCTGGCTCATCTCGACAATGCCTTCGTCAGGATGCCCGCCGCAGTCGAGCTGCTGACGCTGCTGCGCTCGCATGACCGGTTGCTGACGATCTTCGCCGATATCCTCGGCAGTGCGCCGAGGCTGGCGCGCGTCGCCGCGATGCATCCGCATGTGCTGGACGCCATCATCGACCCCGCCTTTACCTCGGCGACGCTCGATGTCGCTGCCAAGGCCCAGCGCATCCGCTCCTTCGTCGGCACCCCGCCGCCCAGCGTCGAGGAGGGTCTCGACCGGTTACGCGATGCAGCGCGCCAGGAGAACTTCCTGGTCGGCGCCCGCCTGCTCTCGGGCGTCTACGATGCCCACCGGGCCGGAGAGGCCTATTGTGCCGTGGCCGAGGCCTGCCTGCGCGTCGCCTATGACGATACGCGCGCGGCTTTTGCGGCCGAACACGGGCTCGTCTTAGGCGGCGCAGACCGTGGTGCTCGGCCTGGGCCGGCTCGGGGCCGGCGAACTGACCCCATCCTCCGATCTCGATCTCATCCTGCTCTACGACCCGCCTGCGGAGGCCGAGCCGAGCGAGGGCCGCAAGCCGCTCGATCCGGTGACCTGGCACATCCGCTTCACCCAGCGGCTGGTCGCGGCGCTCACGGTGCCGACGCGGCGCGGCACGCTCTATCAGGTTGATATGCGGCTGCGGCCCTCCGGCAATAAAAGCCCGGTAGCGACGCAGTTCGATGGCTTCGAGGCCTATCACCGGGGCGAGGCGGAAATCTGGGAGGAGATGGCGCTGACCCGGGCGCGGATTATTCTCGGCGACGCGGAACTGGCCGAGCGCGCGCGGCAAAGCATTGCTGCCATCCTGCGCCGCGAGCGCAAGGCGGCAACGGTCGCGGCCGCCGTTCTGGAGATGCGCGGCCTGATCGCGCAGGAGAAGGGCGAGAACGATCCCTGGGATCTGAAGCTCGCCGCTGGTGGGCTTACGGATCTGGATTTCCTGGCGCAGTTCTTGGTGCTGGCGCACGCATCGCGGCATCCGGAGCTGCTGGTACCCGATACGGGCGCCGTCTTCAGCGCCGCGCGGGCTGCTGGATTGCTTGGACCGGGCGATGCCGGTTTTCTCGAAGAGGCCTACAAGCTGATCGGCGCGGTGCAGCTCTGGCAGCGCTTCACGGTGGAGGAGGGGGCTGAAGCCGGCGCCATCCCGCCCCGCGTTCTCAGCCGCATCGCCACCGCTGTCGGCCGGCCCGATGCCAAAGTCCTGAAAGCGGAGCTGGACGAGCTGCGCCAGGGCGTCAGGGCACGCTTCCTGTCCATTCTCGGTGCGGCTCGCAAGAGCCCGTCGCCGCCTTCAAACTGAGGCGCTGCCTATCAGCGCCTGTGGTCTCAATTCTCAGGCGGCCTTGGCAAGTTTCGCCGTCGGCAGGTTCAGCGGCAGGTGCACCATCACGATGGTACCGGCGCCGATGGCGGAGCGCAGCCTGCAGCGAGCCGCCATGCAGCTCCACCAGCGAGCGGGCGATAGCGAGGCCAAGGCCCGAGCCCTTGTAGCTGCGGGTCATATCGCCCTCGACCTGCTCGAACGGACGGCCGATCCGGTCGATCTTCTCCTTGGGAATGCCGATGCCGGTATCCTCGACGAAGATGTTGAGCGCGCCCGGCACCTGGCGAATGCGCAGGGCGATGTCGCCGCCATCGGGCGTGAACTTGACGGCGTTGCCGAGGAGATTGCCGAGGACCTGATAGAGCGCATGCGGGTCGGCATGGATCTGGACGTCGCGCGGGCCCTCGACGCTGAGCTTGAGCTGCTTGCGGTCGATCTCGTCGGTGAGCTGGCGCACCGCCTCGTCGACCACGAGCCCGACCGCGATATCGGACTTCTCCAACCGCATCCGGCCGGATTCGATCCGCGACATGTCGAGGATGTCGTTGATGACGCCGAGCAGATAGTCGCCGCTGGAGCGGATATCGCGGACGTAATCGAGGTATTTGTCGCAGCCCAGGCTGCCGAACAACCCATGCTCCATGATCTCGGAGAAGCCGATGATGGCGTTGAGCGGCGTGCGCAGCTCATGGCTCATATTGGCGAGGAATTCGGATTTGGCGCGGTTGGCGCTGTCCGCCGCGGCCTTCTGTTCGAGATAGCGCTCGGCCAGATCGGCGAGCTGCTGGGCCTGCGCTTCGAGCTTCTGGCGGGAGGCCTTGAGGTCGGTGACATGCATCAGCAACTGATGCTCCGACTGGGTCAGCCGCTCTTCCTGCTGCTTCAGCTTGGTAATGTCGGTGCCGACCGAGACCGAACCGCCATCCTTGGTGCGGCGGCCATTGATCTGCAGCCAGCGCCCATCCGACAGGCGGGCTTCATAGGAGCCGGACGCATCCGGTCATCTGGCGCGGCTCGCGATCCATGCTCGGCTGCGCGCTCAGCGCCATCACCTCATCATGGCTGATGCCGGCCTGCAGCGCTTCCGGCGGAAGCTGGTGCAGTTGCTGGTACTTGGCGTTGCAGAGCACGAGGCGCTGCTCGGCTATCCCACAGGACGAAGGCTTCCGAGATCGCCTCCACCGCGTCGCGCAGGCGGGCATCGGCGGTGGCGGTGCACTCGGCCATGCGGCGCTGCTCGGAGATATCGACGGCGATGCCGACGAGGTGCTGCGAGCGGGTGCGCCGGTCGGTGACCAGCTCGGCGCGGGCCTTGAGCCAGACCCAGTCGCCGGAGGCGTCGCGGACCCGGAATTCCTGGTCGAGATGATCGGCCTCGCCGCGGCTGATCGCATCGGCCAGCGTGTAGAAATCGGCATCGTCGGGATGGATGAAGGCCGAGACCTCGCCGAAGGACATGAAGTCACCGGCCCGGTCATAGCCCAGCATGGCGTACATCGAATCCGACCAGTAGATCTGGCCGCGCGCGAGATCCCAATCCCACAGGCCGCAATGGCCGCGGTTCAGCGCGGTGTCGATGCGCTCGCGCACGCAGTCGCAATCCTCGTCGGCGGCGCGAGCCCGGCGCGACTGCAGGATGAAGGCGATGGTGGTCGCGCCGAGAACCAGCCCGGCTGCGCCAAACAGCACCGCGAGCCCGCGGCGACGGTCGTGCCAGACGATCGAGCGCCCGCGAGACCGGCTGCATCACGGCGACCTGTCCGAGCGGCGCGGCCAGGTTGCGGACCGAGGCCAGCATGTCCTGCCCGCTCGGCAGCGTGACCCGCATCACGCCGGCGCGCTCGCCGAACACGGTCAGCGGCTGTGTCGGCCCGAGAATATCGACGAGGGTGCGCTGGGTGCGGCCGATCACCGGCTCGCTGGCGATGATCTGGCCATTGGCGCTGCTGACATGGACGATCCGTCCCTGCTTGGAGATATAGCGCGCGGCCAGCGCCGCCAGCGCGATCTCGGCGCTCTTCTCGACCCGCGAGGCGGAATCCAGTTCGACGGCGATCAGGGCGGAGAGCGACATCGATGTCGCGTGTCGCACTTTCCAGCGCGTCGTCGCGCATCGCTGCGGTCTGGACGAGGGCGCCGAGGCACAGCGTCAAAAGGAACGCCACCACGATGGCGGGAAGGATGGCGCGGATGCCGGGCTCAAGGGTTTCGAAGCGGCTGTGAAGCGGGTTACGAACCGACCTCGCTACCCCAAGAATCGTGCGTGCGCGCATAGGCGCGCAGCTCGCGTTTGCACGCGTCATGCCCGTCCCCCTTCGGAAAACCGTTACCGTCAGTAAGATCGGGAGACGTGCCGCATCCCCGCGAATCACTTTCAGTTGAATCCCGCGTGAGTCGTTTGTCTAGCCCTGAGTTGAATCGGAACTGCAGAATTCGCCCTCAGGTTGCGCTGCGGATTCGATTGAATCTTGTGCGCGTAATGAAGCGTTAATCTTTTGGACAGGTCGGCGTTAACACTTCAGGCGAGGGCTCTTTCGGCGATGTCGGAGACGTCGCGGGAGAGCCCCGGCATCTGGGCCACATGGGCCAGGGCGGCCTCCGCGAGACCCTTGCGCACCGGCTCCAGCATGCGCCAGCTCTTGAACGATCCGAGCAGCCGGGACGCCACCTGCGGATTGGTGCGGTCCAGCGCGATCACCATGTCGGCGATGAAATTATAGCCCGCGCCATCGGTCCGGTTGAACTGGGTCAGATTGGCCGCAAACCCGCCGATCAGCGCCCGAACACGGTTGGGATTGCCCAGCGAGAAGGCGGGATGCTCCATCAGCGTCTTCACCCGCTCCAGCGTGCCGCTCTCGGCGATCAGCGCCTGCGCCATCAGCCATTTGTCGAGCACCAGCGGCTCGCCTGCATAGAGCGTCGGCGAAGCGGCGCGATCAGCTCCTCGCGCGCCGCGCCGGGAATGAGCGTCATGGCAGCCAAGGCCGCCAGCCGGTCGGTCAGGTTGTCGGCCTGCGCGAACTGCTGCTCGGATCAGCTCCGCGCCGGTGGCCGGTTCCGCCAGCGCGATCAGGCCCAGCGCCTCGTTGCGCAGCGCGCGCCGGCCGGCCGAGGCCGCATCGGGAGAGAATGGGCCGGGCTGCTTCAGGGTCTCGCGCAGCGCGAGCAGGGTCGGGCTGATCTGCCGGCCAATGATCGCGGCCAAGTTCGCGATGCGCGGCGAAGATCAGCGTCTGGATGACATCGCGGCCGATCTCGCGGGCGATGTCGGCGGGCGAGGGCAGGCGCAGCACCTGCGCGGCGAAGGCCGGATCGGCCGCGCCGTGCTGGCTCAGGAACAGGTCGAGCGCACCGGCGATCTCGCGGGCGCGCGCCGTCAAGGCGGCGCCATCGGCACCCGGGCGCCCTCCGGCGACGAGCGCGCGCATCGCGACGCTCTGCAGGGCCTGCCAGCGATTGATAGGAATCGCTATCGGCGGTGAACTGCCGCAGCAGCTCCGCATCCGCCAGATCGAGTTCCAGCCGCGCCGGTGCCGAGAACCCGCGCAACAGCGAGGGGATCGGCGCCTCATCCAGATCCGTGAAGGTCAGCGTCACGGACGAGCCTTGTCGAGGATGATCGAGCCCCTCACCGGCATAGGCCTGAGACTGCGTCCGCAAGCGGCAGTTCGCCCTCGCGGCCAACAAGCCCGAGCGCGACCGGCAGGACCATCGGCTGCCTTGTCCGGCTGGCCCGGCGTCGGCGGCGTGGTCTGGGCGAGGTCGAGCGTATAGCTGCGCGCTGCCGCGTCATATCGGCCGGAAGCAACGATGGTCGGCGTACCCGCCTGCTCGTACCATTGCGCGAAATGCGAGAGGTCGCGGCCGGAGGTTTCGGCGAAGCAGGCCAGGAAATCCTCGACCGTCGCCGCCGTGCCGTCGCAGCGCTGGAAATAGAGATCCATGCCGCGTCCGGAACGCGTCCTCGCCGATCAGGGTCTTCAGCATGCGGATGATCTCCGCGCCCTTCTCATAGACCGTCGGCGTGTAGAAGTTGTTGATTTCCTTGTACGCACGCGGCCGCACCGGATGGGCCAGCGGGCCGGCATCCTCAGAGAACTGCGTCGCGCGCAGCGTCCGCACATCGGCGATCCGCTTCACCGGGCGCGAGCGCTCGTCGGCCGTGAACTCCTGGTCGCGGAAGACCGTCAGCCCTTCCTTCAGGCAGAGCTGGAACCAGTCGCGGCAGGTGATGCGGTTGCCGGTCCAGTTGTGGAAATACTCATGGGCGATGATCGCTTCGATGCTGGCATAATCGCCATCGGTCGCGGTCTGCGGATCGGCCAGCACGTATTTGTCGTTGAAGATGTTGAGGCCCTTGTTCTCCATCGCTCCCATATTGAAGTCGGAGACGGCGACGACATTGAAGACATCGAGATCGTAATTGCGGCCAAAGACGCGCTCGTCCCAGCGCATGCAGCGGATCAGCGAATCCATCGCCCAGCCGGCGCGTCCGGCCTTGCCCGGCTCGACATAGACGGCGAGCTCCACCTGGCCTGCCATCCTCAGTGACATAGCGCTCGCGGACATGGTCGAGCGCGCCACCGACCAGCGCAAAAAGATAGGCCGGCTTGGGATGGGGATCATGCCAGACCGCGAAGTGCCGGTCGGAATTGGCGACTTCCCCCGTCGCGACCAGATTGCCGTTCGACAGCAGCACCGGGGCGTCAGCCTTCCGCGCCTCGAGCCGGACCGTGTAGACGCGACATGACATCGGGCCGGTCGAGGAAATAGGTGATGCGGCGGAAGCCATCGGCTTCGCACTGCGTGCAATAGACGTTGGACGAGCGATAAAGCCCCATCAGCTTGGTATTGGCCGAGGGGTCGAGCACCGTCTCGATCACCAGCGTGAAGGGCCGTTGCGGCGGCGCATGCAGCGTCAGCTTCTGCGAGCTGGCCTCATAGAGACTGCGGTCCAGTCTCTCCCCATCCAGAAGCAAGGTTTCCAGCGCCAGCTCGTCGCCATCCAGCACCAAGGCTGCGCCGGGCTGGGCGGCCGGATTGGGCCGCATGCCCAGTTGCGCGCGCACCCGTGTCGCCTGCGGATCCAGCCTGATGTCGAGATCGACCGTGTCGATCAGCCAGTCGGAAGGACGATAAGCCTCCAGGCGGATCATCTGGGTGTCGTCGGGGCGCATGCTCTATCCTGGATGGTTTGGACTCGCACACGGTGTAGACCGCGCGACCTCGCACCGAAAGCCCGAGCTGTGCGCGCGAAGCCGCACGCTGCGCTCCGCCGCTACGAATAAACGCAAAGGGTGAGTGGCCAGACCGCTTCAGGCGGGTCGGTGGGCCGGCTCGGCGTGGCTGACGAGGCGGCAGACCTGCGGCCGGGCGAGCCTCACCGCGCGCTCAATCGCATCGACGGCGGCATGCACGGCTGCGACATCGAGATCCGCATCGGCCCGGCAATGATAGTTCACCACCAGCCCGTTCGCCGTCTGCCGCACCCGGACGCTGTGGATGTCATGCACCGGCCCGCCTGCGCGCGCCGCCTCGGCGGCCAGCGACTTGCCGATCGCCTCGACCGTTTCCCAGGCGGCATTATGCCCGCTGGGCGCGCCCGTATCCATCGGCTCGATATGCGTCTCGACCTCGGTCTCGCCGCCGAACTCGGCCCGGATCGCCGCTTCCAGCCGCGAGGCGAGATCATGCGCCGCGCCAAGCCGCAGCCCAGCCTCGACCTCCATGTCGAGGCTGACGGAGAGCCGCTCGCCGATCGTATGCACGGTGACATGATGCACCGGGATCTTCATCTTCAGCGCGATCAGCAGCACCCGCTCCAGCGCCGTCTCATCATCGACCTGGACGGGGTTGGCGGTGATCGTGATCTCCGCGCCCGGCTCCTGCTGGTTGATAACGCTCAGCAGTTCCGACTTGATCGCCACCACCCGGTCCAGCGGCAAGGTGCGCGAGACCCTGATGCCGATCTCGCCATAGACCCGCCCGCCGGCATGGCGCAGCCGCAGCCAGTCGACAGCGACGACACCGCCGACAGCGGCCGCCGCCTCGGTCAAGCGATCGCTCAGGCCGGCGGGAGCGGTGTCCAGCAGGGTGTCGAGCGTCCGCCGCCCGAGCTTGAAAGCTGAGAGCGCGGTAAAGGCGGCAATCGCGAAGGCCGCGACCGTGTCGGCCTTCGCAAAGCCGTACCAGGAGGCGATCAGGCCTGCGAGCGCCATGGCGGAGCCGACGAAATCGGCCGAAAAATGCGTCGCCTCGGCCGAAAGCGCCTCGCTCCCGGTCTCCTTCGCCACTTTCAGCAGCGAGCGCCAGCGCACGGCATCGACGATCATGGACAGGATCAGCACGCCGATGACGACGGGCGTCACCGAAACCTGGCTCAGCACGCCGGTCCAGAGCCGGCTTCCCGCCTCCCACAAGATCGCGCCTGCCAGCGCAAACAGGATCGCGGTCTCGACCAGCGCCGCCAGCGCCTCGACCTTGCCATGCCCGTAATGATGCTCGTCATCGGCCGGCTTGTCGGCGGCGCGCACGGCAAACCAGGTGAAGCTGGTCGAGCCGACATCGACCAGCCCCTGCAGGGCGTCGGTCAATAGGGCCAGTGAGCCCGACATCACCGCGGCGACACCCTTGGCCAGCGTCAGGAGCACTGTTGCCATCACGGACAGGATGGCGGCGCGCTGCTTGATGCTGGACAATGTCGCGGCGTCGAGACGTGGCGCGGCTTCGCCTTGCGTTTGTTTCATGGCCCGTCCCGCATGCGGCCTCTTGGAATGCGCCTCGTTTGGCCCGATCTAGTCACAAGATCAACCCGGACCCGCTCACAACCCGAAGGCTCAACTCCATGCGCTATCTCCACACCATGGTCCGCGTGACCGATCTGGATGCTTCACTCGATTTCTACGTCAACAAGTTCGGGCTGGTCGAAACCCGCCGCATCGAGAACGAGAAGGGCCGCTTCACCCTCGTTTTCCTGGCCGCCCCCGATGAGGTCGAGACCGTGCGCGCCCAGGGCTCGCGCGGCCGGCCGACGCTGGAGCTGACCTATAACTGGGATCCGGAAGCCTATACCGGCGGTCGCAATTTCGGCCATCTCGCCTATGAGGTCGATGATATCTACGCCACCTGCGACAAGCTGATGAAGGCCGGCGTGACCATCAACCGCCCGCCGCGCGACGGCAACATGGCCTTCGTCCGCTCGCCCGACAACATCTCGATCGAGCTGCTGCAGAAGGGCGATCCGAAGCCGCCGGCCGAGCCCTGGATCAGCATGCCCAACACCGGCGCCTGGTAAGGCGTCGCCTGCTGCCGCTGGGTGTAATCTGGTGGGAAAAGCCGGCTTGCGGGGCTAGGGTCCCCGTCGAGCCGGAGGCCGAGGCTGAGAGCCTCGGCCGCAAACCCTTGCGAAAGAGCCCGACGTGACCAGCACTCTTCTCGGCACCATCGCCGACACCCCCATTCGCGAGGTCCTGTTGCGCTCGCCCGCCGGCGCCGAGGCCAGGATCATGGAATGGGGCGCCGTGCTGCGCGACCTCCGGCGTGCCCCGCCCCGATGGCGGGCTGCAGCGCGTGGTCCTGGGTCTGCCGGATCTGGCGGATTATCCGACCCATTCCCCGCATATGGGCGCGATTGCCGGGCGCTATGCCAACCGCATCGGCCATGGCCGCTTCACGCTGGATGGCGCCACCTACCAACTCCCGCTGAACCAGGATGGCCGGCACTCCCTGCATGGCGGCGGGCACGGCTTCGGCAAGCGCCCCTGGACGCTCGTGCATCATGACGAGAGCAGTGCGACCCTTGCCCTGGTCTCGCCCGATGGCGACGCCGGCTATCCCGGCACACTCAGGTGCTGGTGCCGCTACAGCCTGGTCGGCGATGCGACGCTGCGTATCGAACTCAG
The DNA here is from genome assembly GCA_963759925.1 of uncultured Alphaproteobacteria bacterium. Lineage (GTDB taxonomy): Bacteria > Pseudomonadota > Alphaproteobacteria > Rhizobiales > Beijerinckiaceae > Allobosea. The sequence goes on along the minus strand of CAVXBE010000008.1, from coordinate 94,053 downwards.
CGCCACCACCGACGCCTCGACAATCGTCAACCTGGCGCACCACTCCTATTTCCGGCTCGATGACAGCCAGGATATCCTCGACCACACGCTCGAGGTGCGCGCCAATCTGATGACGCCCGTCGATGCCGATTCCATCCCCGATGGCGCACTCGTTCCGGTCGCCGGCACCCCGTTCGATTTTCGCCGCACCCGGCCGATCCGCTTCATCGAGGCCGATGGCAGCCGCTTCCGCTACGATCACAACTACATTCTGCGTCGCGACAGACGCGAGCCATCGGTCGCTGAGGGGCTGGAGCTGGCGCATGCGGCGACGCTGCGGTCCGAGCGCAGCGGCCTGGCGATGCAGCTCTGGACCACCGAGCCGGCCCTGCAGGTCTATGACGGCTGGAAGCTCAATACGGCGGTGGCCGGGCTCGATGGCCGGCCCTATGGGCCGAGTGCCGGTATCGCGCTGGAATCCCAACACGCCCCGGATTCCCCAAACCTGCCGCATCTGCCGAGCACTGTTTTGCGTCCCGGAGAGGTTTATCGGCAGGTGAGCGAATACAGGTTCGGAGGATAGATCATGGCCGGCGTCTTCTGCCTCGGCATCGCCACGCTGGATTATGTCTACAGCGTCCCGACCTTGCCGACGCGGGGCGAGAAATACCGCGCTACGGATCTGGCGGTCGTCGGCGGCGGTTGCGCCAGCAACGCCTCGGTCGCAATCGCCCGGCTGGGTGGGCAGGTCTGGCTGGCGACGCGGCTGGCTGATGATCTCACCGGCGCCCGGATTCTGGCCGACCTCGAATCCGAGCGGGTCGATACGCGCTATGCGCTGCGTGTGCCGGAGCTGCGTTCGCCGGTCTCCGCCATCCTCGTCGACAGCGAAGGCGAGCGCATGGTGATCTCCTATTCCGACCCGGCCATGCCCGAGGACACGGGCTGGCTGCCCTCTGAACTGCCGCAGGCGGCGCAGGCCGTCCTCGCCGATACACGCTGGGGCGACGGCTCGTTCGTGGCGCTTGGGCTGGCGCGCGACAGCGGTGTGCCGGGCGTGCTCGATGCCGACCGGACGCCGCCCCATCCCGCCCTGCTGGCCACCGCGAGCCATGTCGCCTTCAGCGCGCAGGCACTGCGGGAAGTGACCGGGCTCGACAATCCCCGCGAGGGCCTCGCCAAGGCAGCGGCGGGTCTCGACACATGGCTGGCCGTGACGCTCGGCAAGGAGGGCGTGCTGTTCCAGGAGGACGGGGGCATCAGCCATATCCCGGCTTTCCCGGTTGAGACGGTCGATACGCTGGGGGCCGGCGATGTCTGGCACGGCGCCTTTGCGCTGGCGCTGGCGGAGGGGATGAGCGAGCGCGAGGCGGTCCGCTTCGGCTCAGCGACGGCGGCGTTGAAATGCGGACGCTTCGGCGGACGCTCCGGCGCGCCCGATCGCGCCGAGGTCGAGCGCTTCCTGGCCCAGCACGGCTGAAGCCCAGCGCGGCGGCACGACTGCCTCAAATTTAGGCGTTAGCCGGCTCCGTTGCTCTTGCCGCGCGGCAGCGACCGGGAAAGATTGGGGCAGCTGACCTGCCGGAAACCTGTCCGATGTTCGCGCCGCCTGTGCCGGCCGCCCTGAGCGCTGCTGCCGCTTTCGATCCGCGCGGCGGGTGGCGTGCGCCTGCGCTTTGGCTGCAGCGGCGGGCGGACGCACCGGCTCGATGTCGCTGAGTCCGGCGGCTACAGGGCGCGCTTTCCCACCACCTATGATGCGAGCTGCGAGGCGGTGCTGATCAACACCGGCGGCGGCATGGCCGGTGGTGATACCATGCGGGTCGAGGCTGTGCTCGACGAGGGCGCTCATGCGATCATCACCTCGCAGGCTGCCGAGAAAATCTACCGCAGCCAGGGTCCCGACACCGAGGTCGACACCACGCTGACTGTTGCCGATGGGGCGCGTCTGGCCTGGCTGCCACAGGAGACGATCCTGTTCTCCGGCGCCCGCCTCAAGCGCAGCCTGACCATCGATCTCGGCAGCCGCGCCGAGCTGATCGCCTGCGAATCGCTGTTCTTCGGTCGCTCAGCCATGGGCGAAACCGTCGAGCGCGGCGCCTTGCGCGATCGCTGGCGCCTGCGCCGCGACGGCAGGCTGGTCTTCGCCGACGATCTCAGGATCGAGGGCGCCATCGCCGAGCAATTGTCACGCGCGGCGATCGGTGCGAGCGCCTGCGCCTGCGCCACGATGGTGGCGACACGCGGCCAGTGCGACCTCGATGCGATCCGCACGCTCCTTCTCGAAAGCGGCGGCGAGACGGTTGAATCCGGCGCGGGTATCGTCGCCAATCTTCTGGTCGTGCGCCTGCTGTCGCGCGATGCGCAGGCGCTGCGTCGTGTTCTCGTCACTCTCCTGAGGCAAGTCAGCGGCAGTGCGCTGCCGCGCACATGGTCGACGTAAGGAGAGCATCATGCTGGCGATCCAGGGTTTGAAATGCATCTACGACACCGGCTCGCGGAGCTGGGCCATGGAACTGGCCCTGACGGTCGAAGGTGAGAATGCGGTGCGCCGTTTCGAGATCGACGGCCCCGAGGATGCCGAGATGCTGATCAGGGCGTTCGAGGATTCGACGACGAGCGGCTTCGATCCGGAATCCGGCGAGATCGTCTTCGGCTATGACTACATCGATATCGACCTCGACGATGAGGACGAGGACGAAGACGAAGACGAGCAGGACAATGACGAGGACGAGGACGAGACCTCGCCTGAATCCGGCAAGAACTAGGCCTGCAAGGACGCAGAAGGGACTGGCATGAACCTGACGCCGCGCGAGAAAGACAAGTTGCTGGTCGCCATGGCCGCCATGGTGGCGCGGCGCAGGCTCGAGCGCGGCGTCAAGTTGAACTATCCAGAGGCCGTCGCGCTGATCACAGACTTTGTTGTCGAGGGTGCGCGTGACGGCCGCTCGGTCGCCGATCTGATGGCTGCGGGCGCGCATGTCGTCACAGCCGATCAGGTGATGGACGGCATTGCCGAGCTGATCCACGACGTGCAGGTCGAGGCGACCTTTCCCGACGGGACCAAGCTTGTGACGGTGCATGAGCCGATCCGCGGCTCTGCCGGCCGGCTGAAGCCGGGCGAGGTCACGACGCTGCCGGGCGACCTGATCATGAATGAAGGGCGCGAGAGCCTGTCACTCACCGTCGCCAACACCGGCGACCGGCCGATCCAGATCGGGTCGCATTACCACTTCTTCGAGGCCAACCCGGCGCTGCGTTTCGAGCGTGAGCGCGCCCGTGGCTTCCGGCTGGATATCCCTGCGGGGACTGCCGTGCGCTTCGAGCCGGGCCAGTCGCGGGAGGTGCGGCTGGTCGCGATGGCCGGCAAGCGCGAAGTCTACGGCTTCCGCCAAGAGGTGATGGGGAAATTGTAGAACCGAGCATCCAGCGCTTCTGCAGTGATGCAAGACGTTGGAGCGTGTCATGGACGATCGTTGGGGTTGCTCAGATGCTCGGTAGTGGCGGCACAGTCGCACTGATGGCAGGGGATGTTGCCCACCTATCCCGCGCCCCTCAGAGACCGTTTAAGCTATCCTCAGCCCTCATCCTGAGGAGCCATTCCGTTAGGAATGGCGTCTCGAAGGATGCTCCAGAAGGCTCCTGCGTCCGTTGGACCATCCTTCGAGACGTGACTTTGTCGCTCCCCGAGGATGAGGGCTCGCATTCTCCAACGGTTTCTAACGCCAATGCTCTGCTGCGGGCGGTGATGGCTGACCACCCGGTCGACACGGCGCTGGCGCAGGACTTGCTGAGCGAAGGCATGAGCCAGCGTCCGCCCTCCATCAATGTCGCGGTCACGGATCGCCTGATCGCCGAACTCAACCTGGGCAGCGGATGCGAGGCAACCATTATGTTGGCTCGCGCCGCTGCGAAAAATCCGCCTGTTGCCCTTCTCGCCCGAGGCTAGCCCATGCCCTTTCCCTTCCCGCGCAATGCCTACGCCGCCATGTTCGGCCCCACTACGGGTGACACGGTGCGCCTGGGCGACACCGAACTGGTGATCAAGGTCGAGAAGGACTTCACCACCTATGGAGAGGAGGTGAAGTTCGGCGGCGGCAAGGTGATCCGGGACGGCATGGGCCAGAGCCAGGTGCGCAATGCCGATGGCGCCGTCGATACGGTCATTACCAACGCGCTGATTCTCGACCATTGGGGTATCGTCAAAGCCGATATCGGCATCCGCGCCGGGCGGATCTGCGCCATCGGCAAGGCCGGTAATCCCGACATCCAGAGCGGTTTCGGCAATTTCGACCCTTCGGAGACGATCATCGTCGGGCCGGGCACGGAGGTCATTGCGGGCGAAGGCAAGATCATCACCGCCGGCGGCTTCGACAGCCACATCCATTACATCTGCCCGCAGCAGATCGAGGATGCGCTGATGAGCGGGCTGACCACCATGCTGGGCGGCGGCACTGGCCCTGCCCATGGCACGCTGGCCACCACCTGCACCCCGGGTCCCTGGCATCTCGGCCAGATGATCCGCGCCGCCGACGCCTTCCCGATGAACCTCGCCTTCGCCGGCAAGGGCAATGCGGCGCTGCCCGGCGCGCTGGTCGAAATGGTGGAGGCCGGCGCCTGCGCCCTCAAGCTGCACGAGGATTGGGGAACGACGCCGGCTGCGATCGATAACTGCCTCTCGGTCGCCGATGATTACGACATCCAGGTGATGATCCACACCGACACGCTGAACGAGAGCGGTTTCGTCGAGGATACGATCAAGGCCTTCAAGAACCGCACCATCCACGCCTTCCACACCGAGGGAGCGGGGGGTGGCCATGCCCCCGACATCATGAAGGTGGCGGGGCTGCCCAATGTGCTGCCATCCTCCACCAATCCGACGCGTCCCTTCACGGTGAACACGCTGGATGAGCATCTCGACATGCTCATGGTCTGCCACCACCTCTCGCCCTCTATCCCGGAAGATCTCGCCTTCGCCGAAAGCCGGATCCGCAAGGAAACCATCGCGGCCGAGGATATCCTTCACGATCTCGGTGCGCTTTCGATGATGTCGTCCGACAGCCAGGCTATGGGCCGGATCGGCGAGGTCATCACCCGCACCTGGCAGACGGCGCACAAGATGAAGGTGCAGCGTGGCGCGCTGGCCGAAGATGTCGGCACCGGCGCGGATAATTTCCGGGCCAAGCGCTATGTCGCGAAATACACCATCAACCCGGCGATTTCGCACGGCATCTCCCGGCATATCGGCTCGGTCGAGATCGGCAAGCTGGCCGATCTGGTGATGTGGTCGCCGGCCTTTTTCGGCGCCAAGCCGGATCTGGTGATCAAGGGCGGCATGATCGCAGCCGCGCCGATGGGCGACCCCAACGCCTCGATCCCGACACCGCAGCCCGTGCATTACCGGCCGATGTTCGGCGCCTTCGGCAAGGCGGTGAGCACGACCTCGCTGGTCTTCGTCTCGCAGGCGGCCATGGCCAATGGGCTGAGGGCGCGGCTTGGTACTGAGAAGGAGATGGTCGCGGTGGAAAACACGCGCGGCGGCATCTCCAAGAAGAGCATGATCCACAACGACGCCACGCCCGATATCCAGATCGACCCCGAGACCTATGCGGTGGTGGCGGATGGCGAATTGCTGGTGTGCGAACCGGCCAGGGAATTGCCGCTGGCGCAGCGCTATTTTCTGTTTTGAAGCAATAAAATTCGAATTCTATGCGGTTCGCATGGCATTGAAATATATGACTTCCGACTGCGAGCCATGCATTGCAGCATGAGCTTCCCCATGGCAATTTCGCGCGCGTCGGCAGCGGTCGAAAGTCCAAGATGGAAGCCCCAGGTTTTACCGAAGCCAGCCTTTCGCTGCGCGATCTCGCTGTAGGCTTCATTGCTGGCGCAATCGCCGTCGTCGCCTTCCACCAAAGCGTCGTTCTTGCGGCCTTTCTGTCCGGGCTGATCCCGAACAGCCCCTGGTCGCTGCGCCCGATCCCGCCCCTCGGCGTGCCATTCATTGTCAGCCAGATGTTTTGGGGCGGGCTATGGGGCACGCTGTTCGCCCTGGTCTGGCCGCTCGTGCCGGGCCGGCTCTACTGGCAGAAGGGCGTGATCTTCAGCCTGATCGGGCCGCTTTTGCTGGGTAGCTGGATCCTCGTGCCCCTGATCAAGCAGAACGGCGCCTTGTTCAGCGGCTTTAATCCGACGCGGCTGGCGCTCGGCCTCTGCCTCGGCATCGCCTGGGGGGCAGGGCTGGGCCTGCTGTTTGGCTCAGTGCCACGCCGCGCCTGACGCATTCGCGCGCGGCTGCACCTGCTGGAGATCCGTGACAGGCGAAGAGGGGCTTGCATCCCGGCGCTGCCGGTGGTCGAACTGCCCTTCGCCATGCGTTGGTCCCATCGCGTCACGCCAGTCACGGAAATTCTATCATGCTTCGCGCCACCTCTGTCGTTCGCAAGGCCGCGGTCAAAGCCGACAAAATCATCGAAACCCTCACCCTCGACCATGAGGACCGGACCCGTCGGCGCATCGCGCTGAAGGGCGATAGCGGCCTCGACATCCTGCTCGACCTCGACAAGCCGACCGGGCTCAACGATGGCGATGCGGTGAAGCTGGAGGATGGCCGGCTGGTGCAGATCAAGGCGGCGCCGCAGAGCCTGCTCGAGATCCGCGCCGAGAACCCGCTGCGGCTGATGCGCGTCGCCTGGCATATCGGCAACCGCCATACCCCGGCCGAGATCACCGCCGACGCCATCTATATCGAGAACGACCATGTTCTGGCCGAAATGGTCCGCGGCCAGGGCTGCGCCATGGCGATGGTGACGCGCCCCTTCCAGCCGGAAGGCGGGGCCTATGATCATGCCGATTGCGACCATCCCGACCATCATCACGGCCATTCGCACCATGACCATGGCCATAGCCATGATCACGGCCAGGATCACGCGCATGGCCACGATCACGCGCATCAGCATGAAGCCCACGCCCATGGCGCGGATTGCGGCTGCGGTCATGATCACGCCGATGGGCATCATCATCATGGCCATGAGCATGATCACGGCCATAAGCACGGCGTCGCCCATGGCCATAAGGGCCACTCGCACGATCACTGAGCCGCGTGAGCGCCCATCATCTTCCCTTGATGGTCTGGCTTTCGCCGTCCTTCCCGGTCGGCGCCTTCGCCTATTCCCACGGGCTGGAATGGGCGTTCGAGGCCGGTGATCTCACCGATGCCCAAAGCCTGCAGGATTGGCTTCTGGTGCTGGTCGAGCAGGGTTCGCTGCGCAACGACCTGCTGATTGTCGCCGCCAGCCATCGCGCGGCCCTGGCGCAGGATGCTCGCGGCTTGGCCGAGGTCGCGGAACTGGCGCTGGCGCTCGCCAATTCGGCGGAACGGCGGCTGGAGACGGTGACCCAGGGCAATGCCTTCGTCGCGGCCGCTCGCGCCTCCTGGCCCTGCGCCACGCTTGACGATCTGCCCGCTGCCTGGCCCGGCGATGTCGCCTATCCCGTCGCGGTGGCGGTGGCTGCTGCCGGTCATGCGCTGCCGCTGCGCGCCTGCCTGGAAGCCTATGGGCTGGCCTTCATCGCCAATCTGGTTTCGGCAGCGGTGCGCCTCGGCATCGTCGGGCAGACCGACGGACAGCGCATCACGGCGCGGTTGGTGCCGGCCTTGCATGCGGCAGCCGGAACTGCGGAGGCCGCCAGCCTGGATGATCTCGGCGGTTGCGCCTTCCGCTCCGATCTTGCCGCTCTCAAGCACGAAACCCAGTATTCGAGGCTGTTCCGCTCATGACATCATCCCCCAACGGCCCGCTGCGCGTCGGCATCGGCGGCCCTGTCGGCTCCGGCAAGACGGCGCTGATGGAGGCGCTGTGCAAGCGCATGCGCGATCGCTACGACCTCTGCGCCATCACCAACGACATCTACACCAAGGAGGATGCGCGGCTGCTCACCGTCGCAGGGGCGTTGCCGCAGGAGCGCATCATGGGCGTCGAGACCGGCGGCTGCCCCCATACCGCCATCCGCGAGGACTGCTCGATCAATCTGGCGGCGGTCTCGGAAATGCGGACGAAATTCCCCGCTCTGGACCTGATCCTGATCGAATCCGGCGGGGACAATCTCGCTGCGACCTTCTCCCCGGAGCTCGCCGATCTCACCATCTACGTCATCGATGTCGCGGCGGGCGAGAAGATCCCGCGCAAGGGTGGGCCCGGCATCACCCGGTCCGACCTTCTGGTCATCAACAAGACGGATCTCGCCCCCCATGTCGGCGCAGATCTTGCAGTCATGGACCGGGATTCGCGTCTGATGCGCGGCAAGCGCCCCTTTGTGTTCACCAACACACGGGCGGGCGATGGCGTCGACATCGTGATGGAGTTCATCGAGACTGCCGGCGGGTTGCAGACCGCGCCGGCGGCTGGCTGACAATGGAGATGGTGGCAATGATGCTTCAGGCAGTAAAATACGGGCTGGCGTTGGTCGGCATCAGCATCTCCGGGGCGGCCTCCGCCCATACCGGCCTCGACAGCAGTCATGGCCTCCTCTCCGGCCTTGTCCATCCGCTGACCGGCATCGACCATCTTCTGGCAATGGTCTCCGTCGGCCTTTGGGCCGGGTTGGTCGGCGGGCGCGCCCGCATCGCCTTTCCCGCCGCCTTCATCGTCATGATGCTGGTCGCCGGTTTGTGGGGCATGTCCGGTGCCGCTTTGGCCGGCGTCGAGGTCGGCATTGCCGTCAGCGTGCTGGTGCTGGGCCTCGCCATCGCGCTCAGGGCCAACCCGCCGCTGCTGGCGGGCAGCGCAGCCTGCGCCATTTTCGCGATCTTCCACGGCTACGCTCATGGGGCGGAGCTGCCGCAGGCGGCAACCGGCCTGACCTATTCGCTCGGCTTCGTGCTCGCGACCGCCGCTTTGCACTTCATGGGCCTGCAACTGGCGCAGGTGCTGACGACCCGCTCCATGCTGGCTGCGCGGCTCGCCGGTGGCGGCGTCGCGCTGGCAGGACTGGCGCTTCTGGCGGGGTGAGACTCAGGCGGCAGACGGCCTGATCGCCGCCAGATCGCGCAGGGCCTCCCGCAGCATGATCTCGGAGGCGATCCGCGCCGCTGGGCCATCGCGGCGGCGCACCGCCTCAACCAGGCGACCATGCATCGCGACCGTCTCACGATGGGATTCGACCGACTTGTTGGTCCGGTCCAGCGCCCGGACCATCGCCGCGTCGATCACGCTCGAGAGCTGCGCGAACACGAGATTGCCGCTGGCGCGCAGCAGGACGCGGTGAAACTCGGCATCGGCTGCGGTAAAAGCCTCGTCATCGCCCAGCCCCGCATCCCGCATGGCCTCCCAGGCGGCATTGAGCGCTTCGACATCGGTTTCTGACGCCCGGGCGGCGGCAAGTTCGGCCGCGATCGGCTCCATGGCCCGGCGCGCCTCGATCACCGCCGCGACGAAGGGCACATCGACGACTTTGTCGCCGATCCACTCCAGCAAATCGGCATCGAGCAGGTTCCACTCCGAGCGGTCCCGCACCAGCGTGCCGGCGCGCGAACGGGAGCGGACGACGCCGCTTTGACTCCAGTGTCTTCAGCGCCTCGCGCACCACCGTCCGGCTGACCGCGAACTCGGTACAGAGATCATGCTCGCGCGGCAGTGTCGATCCCGGAGGGAAGCGATCCGTGACCAGGGCTTTGGCGAGCGCGGCAACAAAGTCGCGGCCGACGCGGGGACGCGGCCGTTGGCCATGACTGCTGTGCCCTTTCGGCGAGGGGGGCATTCAGTAAACTCCAATGCGCTTGCTGCTTTAGCGGCAGCGGCGTCAGCGGCGCAATGAACCGCAGCAGTCTTGTGTCGTGATTTTTTGTATAAGCGGGATGCGTCGGATTGCTGACCGCTTGGCTCGCAGGGGGCGGCCGCGTTTACGGCAGAGGTGGCCTTTGCTAAGGGAACGGCGCAGGGCATCGCCAAAGCGCCCGCCATTCCTCAACCCCAGATCAATCTTGCTCGACGTGATCCGCTCGCAGATATCCGCTCAACAGCCATCGCCCTGGCGCTACAGCGTCGCGCCGATGATGGATTGGACTGACCGGTATTGCCGGGTCATCCACCGGCTGATGTCGCGCCATGCCCTGCTCTATACGGAGATGGTGACGGCGCAGGCGGTCATTCGCGGCGATCGCCAGCGCCTGATCGGCTTCGATGCGGTTGAGCACCCGGTCGCGCTGCAGCTTGGCGGCAATGATCCGCAACGGCTCGCCGAGGCGGCGCGGATCGGCGCGGATTTCGGCTATGACGAGATCAATCTCAACTGCGGCTGCCCGTCCGACCGGGTCCAGGGCGGCGCCTTCGGCGCCTGCCTGATGCGCGAGCCCGATCTCGTCGGCGATTGCGTGGCGGCGATGAAGGCCGTCGTCAGCATTCCCGTCACGGTGAAGTGCCGGATCGGCGTCGATGAGCAGGACCCCGAGGCCGCGCTGGACGCGCTGACGCTCGCCACCCGCGCTGCCGGGGTCGATGCGCTGATCGTCCATGCCCGCAAGGCCTGGCTGCAGGGCCTCTCGCCCAAGGAGAACCGCGAGGTTCCCCCTCTTGATTACGACCGGGCCTACCGGCTGAAGGCCGCCCATCCCGATCTCCCGATCGCGATCAATGGCGGCATCCGCGATCCCGAGGAGTGGGCGGTTCATCTTACGCATCTCGACGGGGTCATGGTCGGCCGCGAGGCCTATCAGAACCCGGAGACGCTGCTTCAGGTCGACCCGCTGCTGTTTGGCGAGGCGGCGCCGGTGCCCGACGCCTTCGCCATGCTGGAAGCGCTGGAGCCCTTCATCGCCGCCCATCTGCAGGATGGTGGGCGGCTTCATGCCTTCACACGCCATCTCGTCGGGCTTTTTCCCGGCCGACGCGGCTCGCGCCTGTTCCGCCGTCATCTCGCCGAGCATTGTGTCGGCGCCGGTGCGAGCCTTGCCGATCTGCGCGCGGCCGTGGCGCATGTCGCCCGCGATGAGCCTGTGACGGAAGCGGCCTGAGGAGGCCTGTCATGCCCGAGCCCACCCTGTCCCCCGCAGAGGCCTGTGCCCGCGTCGAGGCGAGCTTCGCCAAGCAGAGCTTCATGACGACATTGGGCGCGACTTTGGAGCATGTCGCCCCCGGCGAGGTCGAGATCGCCATGCCCGTCGCCGGGCACATCTGCCAGCAGCACGGCTTCGTCCATGCCGGCGCCGTCTCCTCCATCGCCGATTCCGCCTGCGGCTATGCGGCGCTGAGCCTGATGGCGCCGGGCGTCGGCGTGCTGACGGCCGAGTTCAAGATTAATCTGGTCGCGCCAGCGGCAGGCGAGCGCCTGCTCGCCAAGGGCCGCGTCATCAAGGCCGGGCGCACGCTGACCCTGGCCATGGCAGAGGTCTTCGCCATCCGGGGCGACAGCCAGAAGCTTTGCGCCGTGATGACCGCGACCTGCATGAGCGTAGCAGGCCGCGATGGTGTTGCCGACTGAGCGATCAGGCCGGCCCGGCGCCTTGTGTGCCGAGATAGACCGCATAGAGCGACTGGCTCGCCGCCATGAACAGCCGGTTTCGCTTGGGCCCACCGAAGCAGATATTGCCGCAGATCTCCGGCAGCCGGATCCGGCCGATCAGCTTGCCGTCGGGGTTGAAGACGCGTGACGCCGTTATAGCCGACGGCGCGCCCGGCATTGCTGGAGGCCCAGAGATTGCCCTCGACATCGCAGCGCAACCCGTCGGGCCCGCATTTCACGCCATCGACCATGCAGTCGGAGAACAGCTTCTGGTTGGAGAGCTTGTTGTCCGCGCCGACATCGAAGACATGGATATCGCCCTTGCCGCCGGGGCCGGTATCGCCCGGTCCCTTGCCGGTGGAGGCGATGTAGAGCTTCTTGTAGTCGGGCGAGAAGCACAGCCCGTTGGGATCGGGCACCTGGCTTTCGCTGACCACCAGATCGACGCGGCCGCTGGGATCGATCCTGTAGCAATTGGTCGGCAGCTCGCGCTTGGCGAGGCCGATGCCCGGCGGCTGGCCCAGCCGCGGGTTGATCTTGCCATTGGCATTGCTCGGCCCGCCGGCCGCATCCGGTGCGCCCTCATAGAGCTGCCCGCCATAGGGCGGATCGGTGAACCAGTAGCTGCCATCGGGATGAGCGACGACGTCGTTGGGCGAGTTCAGCTTCTTGCCGTCGAAGCTGTCGGCCAGCACGGTCGCCGAGCCGTCGAGCTCATAGCGCACCACGCGGCGGTTGAGGTGCTCGCAGGAGAGCTGCCGGCCCTGGAAGTCGAAGCTGTTGCCGTTGCTGTTGCCGGACGGGGTGCGGAAGACGCTGACCCGGCCATCATCCTCGAGCCAGCGCATCTGGCGGTTGTTGGGGATGTCGCTCCAGACGAGATAGCGCCCCTGCGCGTTCCAGGCCGGTCCCTCCGACCAGAGCGCTCCGGTCCAAAGCCGCTGGATCGCCGCATTGGGCTGGGCCAGCCCGCCAAAGGACGGGTCGATGGTGATGATGTCGGGATCCCAGAAATAGGTGGTCGGCGCACCGCTGGGGCTGAAATCGCGTGGCGGATTTGTGATCGTGCTCGGCGGCGCGACCGGGCTGGCGGTGCCTTGCGCAAAAGCGGGGCCAGCGGCTGCGGCGATCAACCCGACGCCCGTCGCGCCGAGCAATCCGCGCCGCGAGAGCCGGTCATTCATGGAGTGGTCTGCATGTCGGTCTTTCATCGTGTCCTCCCGTTATTTTATGAGTGATTGAAACGATTTAGCCCTGTGTTGCAGTGATTCTCTGGCTGAATGTCTCCTTGTGAGTGGCGGCGTGGTCCGTGACGCCCTGCTTGCAGATCAGCAGCGCCACACCTCCCGGTCGAGCCTCATCAGGAGCGGGCGGACCCGCCGCTACCGCATGCGGCAGGGCCTGCGTCTTGCTTTCGACCACCCTCGCGCGGGCATGTCAGCTCTGTCCTGTGACGCTTGCCGTGAGGGTCTAAATCGATCACAGCTGCGGCCCCTTCATAGCGGAACCTCCCAATGTTTGCTGGCATACCCATTGGCGATCTCGTCTTCCTGGCCGTCTCCCTCGTTCTGGCCGGTGCTTTTACCGGCGTACTGGCGGGGCTGTTTGGCGTCGGCGGCGGGGCGGTGATCGTGCCGATCCTCTATGAGGTCTTCCGCGTCATCGGCGTGGCGGAGGAGGTCCGCATGCCGCTTTGCGTCGGCACCTCGCTCGCCATCATCATCCCGACCTCGATCCGCTCCTTCCACGCCCACCGCGCCAAGGGGCTGGTGGATATGTCCATCCTGAAGATCTGGGGCCGTGCCGGTCGTGCTCGGCGTCATCGGCGGCAGCTACATCGCCCGCTTCGCGCCGCCGGACCTGTTCAAGATCGTCTTCGTCGTCGTGGCGGTGGCGAGCGCGCTGCGCCTGCTCTTCGCTTCCGACAAATGGCAGCTCGGCACGGAGATGCCCGGCCGTTTCTTGATGACCGTCTCGGCGGCATCATCGGCGTGCTGTCGGCGCTGATGGGCATTGGCGGCGGCCAGCTCTCCAGCCTGTTCATGACCTTCTATGGCCGCCCGATCCACCAGGCGGTCGCGACCTCCTCGGGGCTCGGCGTGCTGATCTCGATCCCCGGCGCGCTCGGCTACATCTATGCCGGCTGGCCGAAGATGGACGTGCTGCCGCCGCTTTCGCTCGGCTACGTCTCGTTCATCGGCTTCCTGCTGTTCATCCCGACCTCGATCTGGACGGCACCGATCGGCGCGCGCCTGGCGCACCGCCTGTCGAAGCGCCGGCTGGAGGTGGCGTTCGGCCTGTTCCTGCTGGTGGTCGCCTCGCGCTTCATCATCTCGCTGGTCAGCTGACCAGCGGGCGCGTCAGGAGGGGATGGCGGCGGCAGCTTCCGCGCCATCCTGCTCAAACTGCGCCAGCCGCTCGGGCAGGCGCGCCATCACCGCCAGCCTTTCCGGCTCGCTCATGCGGGCCCATTGCGCGATCTCCTGCAGGGTTCGGCCACAGCCCTCGCAGAGCCGGCTGGCGGGGTCGATCACGCAGAGCTTGATGCAGGGGCTCGAGGCCTTGCTCATGGCCGCGGCTCCGCCAAGCACCAGCGCAAAGCCGCAATAGATCGCGATCTCGCTGATTTGCTGTACCGCGCCGACCACATCGCCGGTCTGTCCGCCGATCAGCCGCCGCGCCAGCGCGCCAAGCCCGCGTGCGGCGCCATGCGACAGCGCGAGCGCCAGAACGAGCCCGATCAGCGGCAGCGCGCCGAGCCACGCCAGCCCCAGCCCAAGCAAGGCCGCAAGCCCGAACGCAATCGCCGCCGTGCTGGCGAGTGGCCGGCCGACTGCAGCCGAGGCTCCGCCGGAGCGAGCCGGCGCCTCGCGCGCCAGCAGCCCAATACCTTCGGCACGGGACCAGCAGGCCGCCAGCAGCAGGCAGCAGGCAGCCGCGAGCGGCCCGGCAGCGACCAGGACCGAGGCCAGGCCCGCGACCCGCAGCAGCAGCGACAGCGCGATCGCCACCGCCCCGAACGAGCCGACGCGGCTATCCTTCATGATCTCGAGCCGCCGTTCCGGGCTGTGGCCGCCAAACAGCCCATCGGCCGTATCGCCCAGCCCATCCTCGTGGAAAGCGCCCGTCGTCAGCACCAGCGCGCTGACGGCCAGCCCCGTCGCCAGCATCGGATGAACACCGGCAGCGCCGCTGCCCAGCAGCAGCAGCGCCGCAGGCAGCGCGATCACCATGGCAGCGAGCGGCACCGCGCGCGGGATCATCCGGAAATCGGGCAGGGCGTGGCGGTCAGCCTCGCCAGCCAAAGCCGGCACCGGCAGGCGCGAATAGAAGCGGATGCAGGTCGCGGTGGCCCGCAGCCAGCCCGGCCAGGCGGGCTGAGCGCCGGCAGGAGCGGCCATGCTATCGGGCGCTGTCTCGCCTCGTGCCTCACCCACGCCCGGTGCCTCCATGCCGCTAGGCCTCCCTCGAGACTAGTCTTCGCCGGCCTGAGCCTATAGCAGCAGGGCAGGGCCGGCAGCCATGGGCAAGCGCCGCGCCGCCAGCTTTGCCCCCTGCCTTGATGAGATCGCCATGTCCGTGTCCGGCCTGCCTTTCGATGATATTCGCGGCATGATCGCCAGCATGCCCGGCCCCGACATGGCGGCCGCCAATGCCGTGCGCGCCCGCGACGCCAATCTCACCAAGCCGGCTGGCAGTCTTGGCCGGCTGGAGGAGATTGCCGAATTTCTCGCAGCCTGGCAGGGCAAGGCGCCGCCGCGCGTCGATCGGCCGCTGGTCTGCGTCTTCGCCGGCAATCATGGCGTCGTGGCGCAGGGCGTCTCGGCCTATCCCCAGAGCGTGACCCGCCAGATGCTGGAGAATTTCGCGGCTGGTGGCGCCGCCATCAACCAGATCTGCGCGGCCTATCGATCTCGGCTTCAAGGTCTTCGACCTCGCGCTCGATCTGCCGACCGGGGATTTCACGCAAGGCGATGCGCTCGATGAGCGCGCCTGCGTCGCCACCATGGCTTTCGGCATGGAGGCGCTGGCTGGCGGCTGCGACCTGCTCTGCCTCGGCGAAATGGGCATCGGCAACACTACCGCCGCAGCGGCGGTTTATGCCGCGCTTTATGGCGGTGATGCCGCCTTCTGGTGCGGGCGTGGCACCGGCGTCGACGATGACGGGCTCAAGCGCAAGATCGCGGCTGTCGAGGCCGGCCTGGCCCTGCATCGGCCTCATCTCGGCGATCCGCTGGAAGTCCTGCGCCGCTTCGGCGGGCGCGAGATGGCGGCGATCTGCGGCGCCATCATCGCCGCCCGGCTGCAGCGCATCCCGGTGATCCTGGACGGCTATGTCGTCTGTGCCGCAGCCGCCGTGCTGCAGGCGCTGGAGCCGTCGGCGCTCGACCATTGCCTCGCCGGCCATCTCTCGACCGAAGGCGCGCATCGCGATGTGCTGGCGCGGCTTGGCAAGCAGCCGCTGCTGGCGCTGGAGATGCGCCTTGGCGAAGGCTCGGGCGCTGCCCTGGCCGCCGGGCTCGTGAAGGCGGCAGCAGCCGTCCATAGCGGCATGGCGACATTCGAACAGGCGCAGGTCGCCCGCCAGAGCTGACCGCTTCAGCCGAAACCTGCCGCCACTACCGGAGAAATGGCGGCAGGAGACGCTCGGACCTTTATTGCAGATCGCTGAAAGCGTGCTGCAGGCGCTGGACCGCCTCGGCAATCACCGAGCGCGGCGTCGCCAGGTTGAAGCGCAGGAAGTTGTCGCCGCCGCTGCCGAAGCTCGCCCCGTGATTGGCGGCGATCTTGGCCTGCTTCTCAATGCGGGCGGTAAATTCCTTCGGCTCCATTCCCGTGCCGGAAAAGTCGACCCAGGCCAGATAGGTCGATTCCAGATCCATCGAGCGCACGCCCGGGATTTTGCCGAGACCCTCGTCGAACAGGCGGCGATTGCCGTCGAGATACTGCACGAGCGCATCGACCCAAACAGCACCTTCGCGGCTATAGGCGGCGGTGGCCATCACCATGCCGAAGGAGTTGGGCGACATGCCCAGCGCATTCATGCGCGCGCGGAAGGGAGCCCGCAGCGCCTCATCGGGGATGATGACATTGCCGATATGGGCGCCGGCAATGTTGAAGGTCTTGGTGGTGGCGGTCATCATCACCAGCCGGTCGAGGATCTCGGGCGCGGCCAGCGGCATCGGCAGATGGCTGTGGCCCGGCATCACCAGATCATGGTGGATCTCGTCCGACACCAAAATCAGTTCGTGGCGCTTGCAGAAATCGGCGATCGCGCGGAGTTCGTCGCGCGTCCAGACCCGCCCGCCGGGATTATGGGGCGAGCACAGGATCAGCATCCGCTCCGAGCCCGTCATCAGCTTGTCCCAGGCCGGGATATCGAGCGTGTAGCGGCCATCCTCCAGCGCCAGGTCGCATTCCACCACGCGGCGGCCGCAGGCGCGGACGATGCGGGCGAAGGCGTGGTAGACCGGCGTCATCAGCAGCACGCCGTCGCCCGGCTTGGTATAGGCCTCGACGCAGAGCGCCGTGCCATTGACCAGCCCATGGGTGGTGAAGATCGAGGCCGGCTCGACCTCCCAGCCATGCCGCTGCTTCATCCACCAGCAGATCGCGGCGAGGTTGGAGCGGTCATCGCCGAAATAACCGTAGACGCCATGGTCCGCCATCGCCGTCAGGGCCGATTGCACACAGGCCGGCGGCCGGAAATCCATATCCGCGACCCACATCGCGATGCCGTCGGCAGCGGGCACGCCGTAATTCGGCTCCATCATGTCCCATTTGGAGGAATGGGTGCCGCGGCGGTCGATCAGCTCGTCGAAATCAGGGGCTTGGGTCATGGCTATCTCGGTTGAAGGAATCGGGGCCGGCCGCATGATAGCGACAGTGGCGGGTCCTGCGCGGGGCTTGGGCGGTGGGCAGGGCCGCATGGGGCGCAGGACGAGAAACGCCTCAGGCTGCGGAGCGGCGGGCCAGGTTTGGCTGCGGCACCGCCGCGAGCGTGTCCATCACCCGCTCAGCCGGCAGCGTCACCGTGACCTCGGTGCCGGCGCGCGGCTTCGACTTCAGGTGGAAGCCGCCGCCATGCAGGTCGATCAGGCCCTTGACGATCGGCAGGCCGAGCCCGGAGCCCTGCTCCGCCGTCTTGATGGCGAGCGAGCCGCGCCCGAAAGTCTGCAGCACAACCGGGATCTCATCCTCGGGAATGCCCGGGCCGGTATCGGTCACCGAAACATACTGCCCGCCATTGGCGGTCCAGCCGACCTTGATGGTGATCTCGCCGCCTTGGGGGGTGAACTTGATCGCGTTCGACAGGATGTTCAGCACGACCTGGCGGATTGCCCGCTCATCGGCCCAGACCTTGGGCAGATCGGGCTCCACCGCCTCGCGGATCGACTGGCCCTTGGCCTTGGCGCGCAGATTGAGCATGTGGCTGCAATCGTCGACGATCGCGGCCAGCGACAAGGCTTCCTCGTTGAGCTCGTATTTCCCGGCCTCGATGCGCGACAAATCGAGGATCTCATTGATCAGGTTGAGAAGATGCTGGCCGGAATCGTGGATATCGCCGGAATATTCGCGATAGGCCGAATTGGCATGAGCGCCGAAAACCTCGTTCTTCATCACCTCCGAGAAGCCGAGGATGGCGTTGAGCGGAGTGCGCAGCTCATGGCTCATCGTCGCCAGGAAGCGGGATTTCGCGAGGTTGGCTTCCTCGGCCTTGCGCCGGGCCTCGTCGGAATTGGCGGTCGCGGTCTCCAGCTCGGCGATGAGTGCATCCTTCTCGGCGCGGAACTCGATGGTGGCGACGGAGCTGGCATAGAGCCGGTTGGCCAGGAAGATGAAGAACAGCTGCGAGGCCGCCGCCATCAGCGCCGTGGTGACGCTGTCGATCTCGGATCGACCCCAGAAGAACAGGCCGATCCCCATGGTGATCGGCATCAGCCCGGCATAAACCGCGCCGAGGATCGAGGCCGAGAGCATGACCGTCACGGCGCTGACGATCAGCAGCGTCGTCGTCACGAAGACCGAGGCGCCCGGCGCTTCCGGGCTGAACAGCAGCAACAGCATGGCCCAGGACAGGCCGTGCAGCCCTTCGGCCATCACAAACACCCGCCGCCATAGCGCCAGCCGCACCTGGCCTGTCGTCTGCCGGGTGAAACGGCGGCACAGCAGCGCCATCAGGCCGATGCTGATGATCACGAAGAAGGTCCAGATCGCGACCTTGAACGGCGGCACCCAGACGCAGGCCGCCGCCGCCACGCCAAAGGCCAGCACGGGCGTACCCATGCTGCCATTCAGGCGGTACTGCGCGAAAAGCCGCAGAAGTTCGTAGTCGAAAGCGCGCTCGAGCCCGGTCGAGGAGGTCAGCCTTTCGCGCACGGACTTGACCTCGCGCGTGACGAGCTTGCGCCGCGCCAGCAACGCAGGGTCGGGCCCGCGCCCGCGCTGCACCTGTTCGGCCGTGATTTCCGCCATGGACTGGACGCGCATTCCTTCCCCGGCAGAGCGGGAGGCACGGCCGGCTCGTCACCATGCTCTGCAAATCGTTAAGCTCTTACTGATGGCTTGCGCCGGATTGGGAGACGATTCGCTCATGGAGTTTTTGCGTTGGCGGCGGGTGGGACGCCCGGTCGATCTCGTCGTCGCGCTGGGCCTGCTGCTGCTGCTCGCCATTGCCGGCGCGGTGCTGCAACTGAGGCTGGGGCAGGGGCAGCCGCTTGTCGGTTTTCCCCGGATCATCGATGGCGATTCGCTGCGGCTGAACGGCCAGGAGCTGCGCCTGCAGGGCATCGACGCGCCGGAACTGCACCAGAGCTGCACGGACAAGAACGGCAGCCCCGTCGGCTGCGGCCGGCAGGCGCGCCAGGCGCTGATCGGGCTGGCGGGGCAGGGCCCGGTGAGCTGCGATATCGGCAAGACCGACCGCTACGGCCGTGGCCTCGCGCGCTGCCGGGCCAATGGGCTGGATCTCAACGCTGCGATGGTCGAGGCCGGCCAGGCCGTCTCCTATGGCGATTATCGCCGGCAGGAAGAGCAGGCGCGGGCGGCGGGGCGCGGCCTGTGGGCGCTGGATTTCGAGCGGCCGGAGACGTGGCGGCGGGCTCATCCGCGCTGAGCTGAAAACCGCATCGCTCGGACACAGCGGCAGTTGACCTCGCCCATCGAGGCATGGTCCGGTCCAGCCCTGAATGAGGAGCGTATCGCAATGAAACTCTATGATGGTGGGCGTGCGCCGAACCCGAGGCGGGTGCGGATTTTCTTCGCCGAAAAGGGCGTGCCCCTGCCGGAGCTGGTGCCGGTCGACATTGCCGCGCACGAGCATCGCAGCGAGGCCTTCACCAAGATCAACCCGCTCCAGCGCCTGCCGGTGCTTGTGCTGGATGATGGCACGGCGCTGGCGGAGACGGTCGCCATCTGCCGCTATATCGAGAGCCTGCATCCGGAGCCGCCGCTTTTCGGGCGGGACGCCAAGGAGCAGGCGCAGATCGAGATGTGGAATCGCCGCGTCGAGCTTGGCTTGTTTGCCAGCGTCGCGGCCGTCTTCCGCCATAGCCACCCCTCGATGGCGGCGCTCGAAGGCCAGGTGCCGGAATGGGCGGAGGCCAATCGCGAGCTGATCGACGATCATCTCTGGCTGCTCGAGCTGCAACTGGCGAGCAACGCCTTTGTCTGCGGCGATACGCTGACTATCGCCGATATCACCGCCGGCATCGCCATCGACTTCATGAAGCCGTCGCGGATCCCGCTCTCCGAGGAGTTCGTGCAGATCCGGCGCTGGCATGGCGAACTCTCTGCCCGCCCGAGCTGGAAGGCCTGATGACGCGGTCTCGCCCCGGCAGGCGGGGCGCCCTTGCGCTTCTGGCGGGGGCTATGCTCGCAGCAGGCCCGGCCAGCGCTGTCGACCAGCTCGACGGCGCCGCCATTCGCCGCGCATTCGAGGGCAACACGGTGAGTGGCCGCTACACCAATGGCGGCTTCTTCACCGAGTATCACGCCATCGATGGCCGTGCGCTCGGCCATAATGGCTGGCAGCCCAATCGCGACGCCTGCTGGACCACGCGGGCCAACGATGTCTGCTATTACTATGGCCCCCAGAGCAACCGCACCGTCCATTGCTTCTCGGTCGAGCTGTCCAACAAGCTCTACGTCCTGCGCAATGTCTCGAACGGGCAGATCAACGCTCTGGCGAGCATCGAACCCGGCAATCCCCGCGATCACAGCGATGGTGGCGACCCCTGGC
This sequence comes from uncultured Alphaproteobacteria bacterium, assembly GCA_963759925.1. Classification (GTDB taxonomy): domain Bacteria; phylum Pseudomonadota; class Alphaproteobacteria; order Rhizobiales; family Beijerinckiaceae; genus Allobosea. The sequence continues at coordinate 73,334 of CAVXBE010000008.1, read as the reverse complement.
AGTGCGACGGCCTGATCTCCCAGGCGCCGGCCCTGCCGATGACGCCGCGACCTGCCGCGTTCAGGCCCGCGCCCAAGGTCAGATGAGGAGCGAACCGGAACAGCGGCTCGATGCGCTGCTGCAGGATCTGCGCGCTTGCCGCTTGTGCCGGGACACGCCGTTGCGCGGCGGCCCGCTGCCGCATGAGCCGCGCCCGGTCCTCCAGGCCTCCGCGACGGCGCGGCTGTGTATCGCCGGTCAGGCGCCGGGCACGCGGGTTCATGCCAGCGGGCGCCCCTTCACCGACCCTTCGGGCGTCAGGCTGCGGCAGTGGCTCGGGCTGGACGAAGAGCTGTTCTACGATGAGCGCCGCATCGCAATCCTGCCCATGGGCCATTGCTTCCCCGGCCTCGATGCCAAGGGCGGCGATCTGCCGCCGCGCCGGGAATGCGCGCCGGCCTGGCGCGCCCGCCTGTTCGAGGCGATGCCGCAGATCGAGCTCGTTCTCGCGATCGGCCAATATGCGCAGGCCTGGCATCTCGGGGAGGACGCCCGCAGCAGCCTGACCGAAACCGTCGCGGATTGGCGGGCGATCCTGGCATCGCCGCGCCGGCCGCGCATTCTGCCGCTGCCTCACCCGTCCTGGCGCAACAGTGGCTGGCTCAAGCGGAATCTCTGGTTCGAGGCTGAACTCCTGCCGGTCCTGCGGCAGGAGGTGGCGCGGCTGGTTTCGCCGGACCCGGCTCAGTAGCGCGCGCCATAGGCGCCATTGCCCGAGGACAGGCCGCGCTCGGCCGTGCCGCGCACCTGCAGAACACTGCGCACCGGACCAAGAGCGCTCTCGCCGCGGCTTTCGAGCTGGACCGTAGCGGAGGTGGCGGTGCCGGTGCGGTTAGTGCTGCTGCGCCCCATTTCCATCCGCACGGAGCCGCCGGCGCGCACGCAATAGGACGAGCCTTCGACGCGCACGAAGCCTGGTCCGTATTCGGGGCAGGGGCGAGGAGCGGGCTCCGCCTTGCCGGTACGCGGCTTCGTTTCGCTGCGGCGCTGGCCGGGGATCGGCTCTCCGATGGACTGCGCCAGAGCCGGGGTCAGAACGGCGAGAGTGGCAACGACAGCAAGGGAGATGCGCAGCATGACGGATTTCCGCGAATGGACAGACGCTGACGATGCCTGCCGATCAGGGCGGCATGATGATGCCGGTGCCGACCGAGGCCGACTCAACCTAGCCTGATCCGCGCCCATGAAAAACCCCGGTCTTGCGACCGGGGTTCGACAGTCTCGAGTTGGGCCGATCGCTCGACCAGTCGCTCTTTTCAGAGCTGGTTGGCCGCGCGAGCGCGGATCAGGAAGTTGTCATAGGTGTACTCGGCAATCTGGAACCACAGATATTCGTCGTTCCGGAAGGCCGACATCGCGTCGTAGATCTTCTTGAAGTCGGGGTTCTTGGCCGAAGTCTCGGCATAGACCTCCTTGGACGCCTTGAGGCAGGCCTCGAGGATTTCCTGCGAGAACGGCCGCAGCTGGGCGCCCGCGCCGACCAGCCGCTTCAGGGCTGCCGGGTTACGCGCGTCATATTTGGCCTGCATGTCGATATTGGCCAAGGCGGCTGCCGTGGTCAGGATCGACTTGTAGATCTTGGGCAGCGCATCCCACTTGGCGGTGTTGATGAAGAAGTGCAGCGAAGCGCCGCCTTCCCACCAGCCCGGATAATAGTAATACGGCGCGACCTTGTTGAAGCCGAGCTTCTCATCGTCGGCGGGACCGACCCACTCGGCTGCGTCGATGGTGCCCTTTTCGAGCGCCGGGTAGATGTCGCCGCCGGCAATCTGCTGCGGCACCACGCCGAGCTTCTGCAGCACCTGGCCGGCGAAGCCGCCGATGCGCATCTTCACGCCCTGCAGATCCGCGACGGTCTTGAGCTCCTTGCGGAACCAGCCGCCCATCTGGCAGCCGGTGTTGCCGCCCGGCAGCGAGTAGATGTTCGACTTCTTGTAGAACTCGTTCAGCAGCTCCTGCCCGCCGCCATGGTAGAACCAGGCGTTCTGCTGGCGCGCATTCAGGCCGAAGGGAACGGCGGTGCCGAAGGCGTAGGTCGGGTCCTTGCCGACATAGTAATAGGACGCGGTGTGGCACATCTCGACCGTGCCATTGGTCACGGCGTCGGCCGCCTGCAGACCGGGCACGATTTCGCCGGCCGCGAAGACCTGGATCTGGAACTTGCCGTCAGTCGCTTCCGACACGGCCTTCGAGAGAACTTCCGAAGCGCCGAAGATCGTGTCGAGCGATTTCGGGAAGGACGAGGTGACGCGCCATTTAACCTCGGGGGTGGACTGCGCGATGGCCGGGCTCGCAATGGCGCCGGCGGCAGCGCCGGCTCCCGCAACCTTCAGGAATTGACGACGTTTCATTGATTGATAGCCCTCCCTCAGAGACCGTTCGGCGCGCCCGGTTCAGTCCGGTCGTCGCTTGCGCACCACCAAAACCGGCTCTTGAGGGAAGTGCAAGTGGAAAAGCATGGGGGTCATGCATGTATCGCATGACTATTGGGAAATTCTGCTGCGCCTTCGCGGATTGCCAGCAGATTTGCGGTAGCTGCTCAAATTCTCTGCAAATTAGTGCTTTCAACGACAACAGGCCCGGCGGTGACGCCGGGCCTGCTTATGATCTGCAGAGGTTGAACGCAGCTCAGCGAGCGCGCGAACGGACCTGGAAGACGTCGAAGGTCAGCTCGGCGACCTGCCACCAGAGATACTGGTCGGCGCGGAAGGCGGCCATCGATTCGATCGCCTTCTTGAAGTCCGGGTTCTTGGCCGAGATCTCGGTGTAGAGCTCGTTGGAGGCCTTCAGGCAGGCTTCCAGGATCTCCTGCGAGAACGGGCGCAGCTGCGTGCCGGCACCGACGAGACGCTTCAGCGCTGCCGGGTTCTGCACGTCGTACTTCGCGGCCATCTGCGTGTTGGCATAGGTGCAGGCGGCGAGCAGGGCTGCCTGATAGGTCTTCGGCAGGGCGTTGTACTTGTCGAGGTTGAAGAAGGCGTGGACGGTCGGGCCACCCTCCCAGAAGCCGGGATAGTAGTAGAACGGCGCGACCTTGGAGAAGCCGAGCTTCTCGTCATCATAGGGGCCGACCCACTCGGCGCCGTCGATGGTGCCCTTCTCGAGCGCGGGATAGATGTCGCCGCCGCGCGATCTGCTGCGGCACGACGCCGAGCTTGGCGAGAACCTGCCCGGCGATGCCGCCGATGCGCATCTTCAGGCCCTGCAGGTCGGCAACGGTCTTGATCTCCTTGCGGAACCAGCCGCCCATCTGGGCGCCGGTGTTGCCGCAGGGCAGGCCGTAAATGTTGAACTTCTTGTAGAACTCGTTGAACATGTCGTTGCCGCCGTCCTGATACAGCCAGGCATTCTGCTGGCGTGCATTCAGGCCGAACGGGACAGAGGCGGCGACCGCGAAGGTCGGGTCCTTGCCGACATAGTAGTAGGACACGGTGTGGCAGGCTTCGATCGTGCCATTGGTCACGGCGTCTGCCGCCTGCAGGCCGGGGACGATTTCGCCGGCTGCGAAGACCTGGATCTGGAACTTGCCGTCGGTGAGGTCGGAGACCATCTTGGCCATGACTTCCGCGCCGCCATAGATCGTGTCGAGCGACTTCGGGAAGCTCGACGCCAGGCGCCACTTGACCTCAGGATTCGACTGCGCAACCGCCGGCATGGCGATGGCGGCGCTCGCGGCTGCGCCAGCTGCAGCGGTCTGGATGAATTGACGACGCTTCATTATGGAAAAGCTCCTTGGGAGGAATGTTGGAAGATCGGCACTTTTTCCGAGCCGGATGGCGGTTTAGCCGCGCTTGATCGCCTTCTAGATGAAGAATTGGCAAACCGCGAGAGCTTTCGGCAAAGGACCTATCGACTTTTGTCTAAGCCTGTGACGCAGTTCTGACCGAATTGCTCTTTCACCTGTCAGACACCCTCCGGCTTGCTTAAAATAGCGCCATGCTCGACACGCCCCGCCTGCTTCTCCGCCCTCATCGACTTGACGATTATGACGCGATTTATGGCCTCCGCTCCGATGCGGAGTCGATGCGCTTCATCGGCGGCAAAGGCCTGACGCGGGAGGAGAGCTGGCAGCGCCTGCTGCGGGCGGCCGGGCAATGGGCGCTGTTTGGCTATGGTTTCTTCGTCGTCACGGACAAGGCGACCGGAGCCGTGATCGGCGAGGCCGGTCTGATGCGGGCCGAGCGTGGCCTCGGAACGGATTTCGATCCCTATCCCGAAGCCGGCTGGCTGCTGGCCCCTCAGGCGCGCGGCCATGGCTATGCGCTTGAGGCGATGACGGCCGCGCATGACTGGTTTGCCGCCCGGCATGGTGGCACACGCAGCGTCTGCATCATCGACCCTGCCAACGCGCCATCGCTTCGCCTTGCGCAAAAGCTTGGCTACAGGTCCTTTGGTGAAGCCCATTATCACGACAGCCCCGTCACCATGCTGGAACGGGCACATCCGGGCTAAGGCCGGCGCGAGCGGAAGGATTGGATCATGGATCAGGACAAGCTGGCAAAGCTCAGGGCGCGTTATGCGGATGCGAGTGGCGCCGATATCCACGATCCGCGTTTTGCAAAAGTCGCAGCCGACCAGTTCAAGGGCGACAAGCGCAAATGGCCCTTCTCCGATGTCGCCACCTTCATCAGCGCGCCCTATCGGCCCGACGCCCTGACCAGCGAGGCGCTGGGCGGGCTCGATGTCGCGATCATCGGCCTGCCGATGGATCTTGGCGTCACCAACCGCGCCGGCACGCGGCTCGGCCCGAGGGCGGTGCGCGCCATCGAGCGCATGGGGCCGATGGATCATGTCATGGGGACCGCGCCCTTCGGCATGCTCAAGGCTGCCGATATCGGCGATGTGCCCTTCCGCTCGCGCTATTCGCTGGAGAGCTGCCACGAGGATATCGAGGCGACCTTCAAGACCATCGTCCGCGCCGGTGTCTCGCCCCTGGCTGTCGGCGGCGACCACTCCATCACCCTGCCGATCCTCAAGGCAGTCGGTGAAAAGCGGCCGGTCGGCATGGTCCATATCGACGCCCATTGCGACACGTCGGGCCCCTATGAGGGCTCGAAGTTCCACCATGGCGGCCCTTTCCGCCAGGCAGTTCTCGAAGGCGTGCTCGATCCCGAGCGGGTGATCCAGATCGGCATCCGCGGCGGCGCCGAATATCTCTGGGAGTTCTCCTACGAGTCCGGCATGACCGTGATCCATGCCAATGAGGTCGATGCGATGGGGCTGGAGGCCGTCATCGCAAAGGCGCTCGCGGTCATCGGCGACGGCCCGACCTATGTCTCCTTCGATGTCGATTCGCTCGATCCCGCTTTCGCGCCGGGCACCGGCACGCCCGAGGTCGGTGGCCTGACGCCGCGCGAGGCGCTGGCGATCCTGCGCGGCCTGAAGGGCAGGGACATTGTCGCGGCCGACGTCGTCGAGATCGCGCCGCAATATGACGCCACCAGCAACACCGCCCATTGCGCCGCGCAGGTGCTGTTCACCGAGCTCTGCCTGATCGCGGAGGCGCGCGCGCTCGGCAAGGGGCGGCCGTGAAACGTGCCCGGGTTCAGCTCGACGCGATCGACCGCAAGATCGTCGCGATCCTGCTGCGGGAGGGCCGCATCACCAATCAGGCGCTTTCGGAGCAGGTCGGGCTCTCGGCCCGGCCCTGCCTGGAGCGGGTGCGCCGGCTCGAGGCTTCGGGCCTGATCCGCGGCTATCATGCCAGCCTGTCGCCGGAACTGGCGGGCCATGCCATCACGGCCTTCGCGCAGCTAGCCTTGCGTGACCATTCCGTCGGCCGCCGCGAGGGTGTCGAGAAGGTGCTGCGCGCCTGCCCCAATGTGGTGGAGCTGCATGTCGTCAGCGGCGAGGCCGACTATCTCGCCCGCATCGTCGCCGATTCCCTGGCGGAATATGAGGAGGTGACCGGCGCCTGGCTGACCGACGCCCATCTCGGCATCGCCCGCATCGCCACCACATTCGTGCTCAAGCCGCTGCAGGACTTCCAGGGCTACCCGCTGGCGGAGCCTTGATCTGCCTTAAAGTCATTTTTGAGGAGCCTGCCCAGCAAGCTGGGTCTTAGAGACCGTTTGAGACTGCGAGCCCTCATCCTGAGGAGCGACGAAGTCGGGTCTCGAAGGATGGTCCAGCGGACGCCGGAGCCTTCTGGAGCATCCTTCGAGACGCCATTCCAACGGAATGGCTCCTCAGGATGAGGGCTGAGGATCGCTCAAGCGGTCTCAATGCCGGACGACCGGGCAACCCGTTTTTCAAAAACAATACTAGCGCACCGCCATCCAGATCACATGCCGCGCGCCGCGGCCGCGCCGCGGCGCGGACTGCGACTTCTTCCACAGCAAAACCCGCCCGTCGCAGCCTCTGCGTGAAGCTCTTGTCCGGCCCTTGCGACCACACCGCCAGCACGCCGCCCGGCTTCAGCGCCGCCCGCGCCACGGCGAGGCCCGCCTCATTGTAAAGCCCGTCATTGGCCGCAATGGTCAGTCCCTCGGGGCCGTTATCGACATCGAGCAGGATCGCGTCATAGCGCCCGGCGCCGGCCCGCATCGTCGCGCCGACATCGGCAAGCGTGATGGCGACCCGGGGATCATCGAGGCTGCCGGCAAAGACCTCCGCCATCGGCTCCTCGCGCCCAGGCGACAACCTCCGGCACAAGCTCGGCCACCTCGACCCGCGCACCTGGCGGCAGCGCTTGCAGGGCAGCGCGCAAGGTAAAGCCCATGCCGAGGCCGCCAATCAGCATATGCGGGTGCTGCCGCCCGGCGAGGCGCGCGCAGCTCAACGTCGCCAAGGCTTCTTCCGAGCCGCTGAGCCGGCTGTTCATCAGCTCGTTGGTGCCGAGCATGATCGAGAATTCGCTGCCCCGGCGCTTCAGCCGCAATTCGCCGCCGCCGGGGAGGGCGGCCGTGTCGAGATGGGTCCAGGGGATCACAAGCGAGGTCCGTATGGGGGAAGGGCCGCTCTATCACGCCAGACCGACCCGCGACAGCGCCCGGCCCGACAGCCGTCGCAGCCGGTCCACGACAGAAGATCGCTGTCGAAACGACAGTTTCTGCTGTGAGCCTGCGTCCGGCGCGTCAGCTTCGGCGCGCGCGCCTCCCTTATCCTGTGAGGAAACAGGGAGAGCGCCCATGAAGACCGCCCAAAACACCGTTACTGCCGCGACCAACCAGCTCGATGCGATCCGTCAGGAGCAGTCGGTCTGCGCTCAGAATTACGCGCCGCTGCCGATCATGCTGGAGAGCGGGGAGGGTGTCTGGCTCACCGATACCTCCGGCACCCGGCGCCTCGACATGATGAGCGGCTATTCCGCCGTCAGCCTCGGCCATGGCCATCCCCGCATCCTGAAGGCGATGGCGGAGCAGGCGGCGCGCCTCGCCGTCACCAGCCGCGCCTTCCACTGCGCCCCGCTCGCGCCCTTCCTCGAAAAGCTCTGCGCCGTGTCGGGGCATGGCGATGGCGCTGCCGATGAATACCGGCGCAGAGGCTGTCGAGACCGCGATCAAGGCCGCGCGGCGCTGGGGCCATCAAGTCAAGCGCATCGCCTGACGGCCAGCGCCCGGATCATCGTGGCGGACGGCAATTTCCATGGCCGCACCACCACCATCATCGGCTTTTCCAGCGAGGATGAGTATCGCCGGGGCTTTGGCCCCTTCACGCCTGGCTTCGACAGGGTGCCCTTTGGCGATATCGCCGCCATGGAGGCCGCGATCACTCCCGACACCGCCGCCATCATGATCGAGCCGATCCAGGGCGAGGCCGGCATCATCCTGCCGCCGAAGGGCTATCTCGCCCAGCTGCGCCAGCTCTGCGACGCGCATCGGGTTCTGCTGATCCTCGACGAGGTCCAGTCGGGCCTTGGCCGCACCGGCCGCTGGTTTGCGCATCAGCACGAGGATATCAGACCCGATGGGCTGATCGTCGGGAAGGCGCTGGGCGGCGGGGTCTATCCGGTCTCGGCCTTCCTGGCCTCGCGCGAGGTGATGCAGGTCTTCGAGCCCGGCTCCCACGGCTCGACCTTCGGCGGCAATGCGCTTGCCGCCGCCATCGGGCTGGAAGCGCTCTGCGTGATCGAGGAGGAGCGGCTGGTCGAGCGCTCGGCCGAGCAGGGCGCGTATCTGAAGGCGCGGCTGAGCGCGATGACGGCCGGGCTGGCGCGTGATGTCAGGGGGCTGGGGCTCTGGGTCGGCGTCGATATCGATCCGGCCAGAGCGTCGGCGAAGGCCATCGTCGCGGCCCTGGCCCAGGCCGGTGTCCTGACCAAGGAGACGCATGAGACGGTGATCCGCTTCGCGCCACCGCTGACGATTAGCCGGCAGGAGCTGGATTGGGGGCTGGCCCGCTGCGAAGCGGTTTTCGCGGCGGCACGCGCTGGCAGCCACCGGCAGGCCGCTTGAACGGCCTCTGTGCGAGGCGGTCAAAACAACAGCGAAATCAGCAATTTGAGCTGCCGCGAGATTGTGCCGCAGCGCACAGAAAAGCCGCAGGGGACCACTTGCGCTGGGGAAGCGACTTGCCCAATCTGTCGGCACCAGCCGCACCTGTCCTTCAAGACTGGGCGGTCAACGCGTGGGAGGTACCATGAAGGGTTTCGTCAAGTTGATTGCGGCTGCGGCCATGACGGTTGCGGGTGTGAGCCTCGTCGGTGTGACGGGCGCGCTGGCCCAGGCCAAGGAGTGGAAGGAAATCCGGATCGGCACCGAAGGCGCCTATCCGCCCTTCAACAACCTCAACGCCAAGAAGGAGCTCGAAGGCTTCGAGATCGACTACGCGCAACATGCTTTGCGAGAAGATGAAGGTGAAGTGCACCTGGGTCGTCGCAGGACTGGGATGGCATCATCCCGGCGCTGCTCGCCAACAAGTACGACATCATCATCGCCGGCATGAACGCCACCGACGAGCGCAAGAAGCGCGTCGATTTCACCGCCGTCTACACCAAGACGCCGATCTGGATCGTCGGCCCGAAGGCGACCACCGCGACCGACTTCTCCCCGGCCGCGCTGAAGGGCAAGTCGATCGGCGCGCAGGGCTCGACCATCCACGCCAACTATCTCGAGAAGTTCTACAAGGATTCGACCGCGCGCCTCTATCCGACCCAGGAAGAGGCCAATCTCGACCTGATCAACGGCCGTCTCGACTACATCGTCGCCGACTCGCTGGCGCTTGAGGACTTCCTCAACGGCAAGGGCAAGGATTGCTGCAAGAAGATCGGCGAGTCGACGCGCGATGCCACCATCCACGGCCCCGGCGTCGGCGGCGCCGTGCGCAAGGAAGACACCGCCCTGAAGCGCGATGTTCGACAAGGCGATCGCCGAATCGCTGGCCGACGGCTCGCACAAGAAGATCGCCGACAAGTACTTCAAGTTCATCGGTCGACTGACTGATCGACGACGGCACGCTCGGCCGCGCCGCCCTCAGCGCCGGCCGTGCTGCCTGTTTCCTCCCGGCGCCGGCGCGGTTCATGTTCGACAAGTTGCGCTTTACTCGGCTTCGGGCCGACGGCGGCTGGGGCCCGGCGCCTGTCTGCAGGGCGCCGGTGATCACCATTTCGCTCGCGCTGGCGACGCTGCCCTTCGGCCTCGCGCTCGGGCTGCATCGTGGCGCTGGGAAGCGCTCGCGACAGCGCGGTGCCGCGCGGCTCGCGACGGTCTACACCACGGTGTTCCGCGGCGTGCCCGAGCTTCTGACGCTCTACATCATCTATTTCGGCGTGCAGATCCGGCTTGCAGGAGCTCTGGGCAGAGCTTGGCCTGCCGGGCAACTTCTCGATGCCGCCCTTTGTCGCCGGCATGGTCGCGCTCGGCGTCGTGCTCGTCGGCCTTCTCCAGCGAGGTCTGGGTCGGCGCGCTGAACTCCATCCACAAGGGCCAGCGCGAGGCTGCCGTCGGCGCTGGGCCTGAACAAGGCGCAGACGCTTCCGCCTCGTCGTCTTCCCGCAACTGCTGCGCGTCGCGCTGCCGGGCCTCGGCAACAACTGGATGGTGCTGCTGAAGGAGACCTCGCTGGTCTCCGTCATCACGCTGCCCGACATCATGTTCATCGACCACGCGCGCCAATGTCGTGACCAAGGAGCCGTTCCTGTTCTTCGGCGCGGCGTGCCTGATCTACCTGTGTCTTCTCGCTGGTCTCGGCCTGGGGCATCGGCCGGCTGGAAGCGCGCACCAATCGCGGCTTCGCCGAGCTTCGGGGGCGCGACGCGATGAACTGGTGCGAGTATCCCGGCTATCTCGTCGGCAGCGAGGTCCTGCAGAACTATGGCTGCCGCATGTTCGGCGGCCTCTGGATCACCGTCGAGCTGGTGGCGATCTCGGTCGTGCTCGGCTTCGTCCTGGCGCTGCGGCCTCGCGCTCGCCCGGCTCTACGGGCCGCGCTGGGCGCAGCGTGCGATCGGCGCGCTACACCACCTTCTTCCGCGGCACGCCGCTGCTCTGCCAGCTCTTCCTGGTCTATTACGGCCTCGGCCAGTTCCGGCGTGTTCTGGCAGGATGTCGGGCTCTGGTGGTTCTTCCGCGAGCCGTTCTACTGCGCCGTCTTCACCTTCACCATCAACACGGCCGCCTATCAGGCCGAGATCCTGCGCGGCGCGATCCAGTCGATGCCGCGCGGACAGTTCGAGGCCGCGCTGGCGCTCGGCCTGCATCGCTGGGCCAGCCTGCGCCACGTCGTCATGCCCCAGGCCGATGATCGTGGCGCTGCGCCCGCTCGGCAACGAGCTGATCATCATGATCAAGTCGAGCGCGCTCGCCTCGCTGGTGACGCTCTTCGACCTGATGGGCGCGACGCAGCTCGCCTTTGCGCGCTCCTTCGACCTCATCGATCTACCTCTATCGCGGCGCTGATCTACCTTGTCCTGGTCGAGATCATCCGCCGCGTCTGGGACCGCCTGGAGCTGCGGCTGACACGGCCATCATGCGCCTTGCGTTAAGCCGGCTTCCCAGCGCGGCCGTCGCGGGCTAAGCCCATGATCCTGCATTCAAAAAGTCAGCTCTGGAGCGAAACATGGCCAAAGTCGCCTTCATCGGTCTCGGCGTCATGGGCTATCCCATGGCCGGCCATCTCAAGGCCAAGGGCCATGAGGTCACCGTCTACAACCGCACCCCCGCCAAGGCGGAGGCCTGGGTCGCGCAGCATGGCGGCGTCGCGCCGCCGACCCCGGCCGATGCGGCAGCGGGCCAGGAGATCGTCTTCGCCTGCGTCGGCAATGACGACGATCTGCGCTCGGTGACGCTGGGCGAGACCGGCGCTTTCGCCGGCATGGAGAAGGGCGCGATCTTCGTCGACCACACCACGGCCTCGGCCGATGTGGCGCGCGAGCTCGATGCCGCGGCGACCGCAGCCGGCTTCGGCTTCATCGATGCGCCCGTCTCGGGCGGCCAGGCCGGCGCCGAGAACGGCGTTCTCACCGTGATGTGCGGCGGCGACGCCGAGATCTATGCCCGCGCCGAGCCGGTGATCGTCGCCTTCGCGCGCATGTGCAAGCTGATGGGCCCGGCCGGCGCCGGCCAGCTCACCAAGATGGTCAACCAGATCTGCATCGCCGGCCTCGTCCAGGGGCTGTCGGAGGGCGTCCACTTCGCCAAGCGCGCCGGGCTCGACGTCGAGGCGGTGCTCGAGGTGATCTCGAAGGGCGCCGCCGGCTCCTGGCAGATGGAGAACCGCTGCAAGACGATGAACGCCGGCAAGTTCGATTTCGGCTTCGCCGTCGACTGGATGCGCAAGGATCTCGGCATCTGCTCGAGGAAGCCCGCCGCAACGGCGCGCAGCTGCCGGTCACGGCGCTGGTCGACCAGTTCTACGCCGAAGTCCAGAAGATGGGCGGCGCGCGCTGGGACACGTCGAGCCTGATCGCGCGGCTGGAGGATTGACGCTGCGCCGTCATTGCGAGCGTCAGCGAGGCTCATCCGTCATTGCGAGCGCAGCGAAGCAACCCAGCATCGTTGAGCTCTCCGCCCTCTGGGTTGCTTCGTCGCTCCGCTCCTCGCAATGACGGATGTGCGTCATTGCGAGCGCAGCGAAGCAACCCAGCGTCGTTGAGCTCCACGCCCCCCTGGGTTGCTTCGTCGCTACGCTCCTCGCAATGACGGATGTGCGTCATTGCGAGCGCAGCGAAGCAACCCAGCATCGTTGAGGTCTCCGCCCCCTGGGTTGCTTCGTCGCTCTGCTCCTCGCAATGACGGGTGAGGTTTACAGAGCCAACTCCTCATACAGATCGCGCCAAGTCGGATTCATGGCTTCGATCAAGGCCAGCTTGCGAGCTCGCGACCCGGCCTTGATCTGCTTTTCGCGAGCAATGGCCTCGTCCATGCGCGGATGCCGCTCATACCAGACCAGCCGTTTGCAGTTGTAGCGCAGGGTGAAACCCTTCCACGCTCCCGAGCGATGCTGCCAGACGCGCCGCGACAGATCCGACGTGACGCCGGTATAGAGCGTGCCGTTGCGACGGCTCGCCATGATGTAAACAGCCGGCTCACGCATGAACGTATTCTGCGAAACCGGCGCGACAGCCTCATGACCGTCATTGCGAGCGCAGCGAAGCAACCCAGCGTCGTTGAGCTCTCCGGCCCCTGGGTTGCTTCGTCGCTCCGCTCCTCGCAATGACGGATGTGCGTCATTGCGAGCGTCAGCGAAGCAACCCAGCGTCGTTGAGCTCTCCGGCCCCTGGGTTGCTTCGTCGCTCCGCTCCTCGCAATGGCGAATGTGCGTCATTGCGAGCGTCAGCGAAACAACCCAGCGTCGTAAAGCGCCACCCCCCCGGGGTTGCTCCGTCGCTCCGCTCCTCGCAATGGCGGCGTCGCCACGCAAAAGGCCCCGGATCGCTCCGGGGCCTTTCTTCTATCGGACGCTCTCAGTTCAGGTTCAGCTTGGGCGGCTCGTCGAGGTTGAGGCCCGGCAGGCCACCTGCGCCGCCAGCGCCGCCCGGTGCGCCGAAGCCCGGGATCTGGATCGAGTCGAACTGCTTGTCGATCGCCTTCTGGTCGAGCTGCACGGCCGAGGCTTTGTAGTGCATCACCATCTGCGGGAAGATGATCACCATCGCCACCATGATGCACTGGATCACCACGAACGGCACCGCGCCCCAGTAGATCTGGCCCGTCGTCACCGGCTCCATCTGCTGGCCCGTGACCTTGTCGCGATAGGCGTGCTTGGGCGCGACCGAGCGCAGGTAGAACAGCGCGAAGCCGAAGGGCGGGTGCATGAACGAGGTCTGCATGTTGACGCCGAGGATGACGCCGAACCAGATCAGGTCGATGCCGAGCTTCTCCGCCGCAGGTCCGAGCAGCGGCACGATGATGAAGGCGAGCTCGAAGAAATCGAGGAAGAACGCCAGCAGGAAGACCATGATGTTGACGACGATCAGGAAGCCGGTCGCGCCGCCCGGCAGGCCGATCAGCAGGTGCTCGACCCAGAGATGGCCGTTGACGCCGTAGAAGGTCAGCGAGAACACGCGCGCGCCGACCAGGATGAACAGCACGAAGGCCGACAGCTTGGCGGTGGACTCGGTCGCCTGCCGCAGCAGGTCGAAGCTCAGGCGGCGCTTGCCGAGCGCCAGCAGGATCGCGCCCGCCGCGCCCATGGCGCCGCCTTCGGTCGGCGTGGCGAGGCCGATGAAGATCGTGCCCAGCACCAGGAAGATCAGCGCCAGCGGCGGCACCATCACGAACATGACCTGCTCGGCCATGCGCGACAGCAGGTTGAGCCGCAGAAGCTTGTTCAGGATGGCGATGACGAAGGAGACGCCGACCGCGATCGACATGGTCAGCACGACGAAGTCAGCGCCGGCCTTCAGGGTCGTGAACAGCTTCATATAGGCATAGGCGACGCCGAAGGAGATGATGGTGATCACCAGCAGCGAGAGCCGGCGCGTCTGCCCATCCGCATCGCGCAGGGTCTGCGCCTCAGGCGGCAGGCCAGGCGCACGGGCGGGATAGACCATCGTGACCAGGAAGACGTAGCCGGCATACATCGCCGACAGCACGAGCCCGGGAATGAACGCGCCCTCATACATGTCGCCGACCGAGCGGCCGAGCTGGTCGGCAAGCACGATCAGGACGAGCGAGGGCGGGATGATCTGCGCCAGGGTGCCCGAGGCGGCGATGACGCCGGAAGCAAGCCGCCGGTCATAGCCGTAGCGCAGCATGATCGGCAGCGAGATCAGGCCCATCGAGATCACCGAGGCCGCGACGACGCCGGTCGTGGCCGCCAGCAGGGCGCCGACGAAGATCACGGCATAGGCGAGGCCGCCACGGATAGGGCCGAAAAGCTGGCCGATCGTGTCGAGCAGGTCCTCCGCCATGCCCGAGCGCTCGAGCACCAGACCCATGAAGGTGAAGAACGGGATCGCCAGCAGCACGTCGTTGTTCATCGTGCCGTAGATGCGCTCCGGCATCGCCTGCAGGAAGTTCTCCTGGAACAGGCCGAGCTCGATGCCGACGATCGCGAACAGCAGGCCGTTGGCAGCCAGCGCGAAGGCGACGGGGTAGCCGAGCAGCAGGAAGACGACGAGCGCGGCGAACATCACCGGCGCCATATTGGTCCGGACGAATTCGCCGACGGCGGCGTGAGCCTCACCGGTGTGGAGCGTGAAAAAGGCTGCCGCGGTCACGGCAAGAAGCAGGCCGGCGACGCGCACAAGGCGGAAAGCGGTCATGGAGAGGGTCCGGACGTCGTTGGAGTTGCGCGGAGTGTCTGAGGAAGCGGCGGCAGGCCTCACGGGGCCAGGCCCTGGGCCTTGGCGACGTCGAGGAGACGCTGCGCCTCGGCCTCCGCCGCTGCCGCATGCCCGCGCAGTGTCTCGTCATCCTCCAGATAGCCGCGCATGATCGCGATCTGCTTGATGATCTCCGAAACGCCCTGGAAGGCGAGAACAAGAAGCCGATCACCACCAGGCCCTTGGCCGGCCACTGCGCCAGGCCACCGGCAGAAAGCGACTGCTCGTTGATGGCGTAGGAGCGCAGGAAGAACGGCCAGGAGTGATAGACCATCAGCAGGCAGAACGGCATCAGGAACAGGGTGTGGCCGATCAGGTCGATCCAGCGCTGCACCGAGCGCGGCAGCAGGCTGTTCACGATATCGATGCGGATATGCTCCTTCACCTGCAGCGTCCACGCGGCGCACAGCAGGAACACCGCGCCAAACAGCATCCACTGCAGTTCGAGCCAGGCATTCGAGGAGACGTTGAACAGCTTGCGGATGATGGCGTTGACCGTGGCGACCAACACTGCGGCCAAAATCAGCCACGCCGCCTTCTTCCCGATCTGGCTGTTGATCGTGTCGATGACACGGCTGAGCTTAAGCAATCCCTGCACGTTTATCCCTCCGCCTGCCCGCCCGTTAGACGGATGCGCGCTTTGCATGCGAGCTATGTCGCGCTGTTATACGATGGCAGAGGGCAGCACAAGATTTCGGGGCGGCCCATCCCCTGACTCATTTGCTGCTTTTTTGGCCTTCAAAGCGCAATGCAAACAGACCGATGCAGGTGAGAGCCCACATCAGCACAACCAGGGATGGCGCCCACAGCGTCACCAGCCAGCCGATCAGCACCGTGCCCAGCGCTCCCGAGCCGAGTTGCAGCGCCCCCATCAGCCCGGCGGCCGACCCTGCCAGCTCCGGCCGGGCCGATAGCGCCGCAGCCGTCGATCCGGGAATGGTCATGCCGTTGCCGATGGCATTGAGCACCAGCGGCAGGAACAGCGTCAGCGGTGTCCAGTAGGGGCTGAGCGCCAGCCCGAGCGCGATCGTCATGCCCGTGCAGGAAATCACCAGCCCGATGCGCACCAGCCGGCGCGTCCCGAAGGTCACGGCGATGCGCGACATCAGGAAATTCCCGACCATGTAGCCGAAGGCGGTCATGATGAAATAGGTGCCGTAGACGTCCGGCCCCCGCCCCATGGTCTCGACCACGACGTAGGGCGCAGCCGCGATGAAGGAGAAGAAGGCGGCCGAGGTCATCGCCAGCGCGATCACATTGGTGACGAAGCTGCTGTCGCCGATCAGGGTGGGAAAGGCGCTGAAGACGCCGAGCAGCGAGCTGCGCTGGCCGAGATTGGGCGCGGTCTCCGGCAGCTTGGCCAGCGTCAGCAGCAGCACGATGACGCCGACACCGGTCATGAACCAGAAGATCGCGCGCCATCCTGCCAGGGTCTCGATCTGGCCGCCGAGATAGGGCGCCAGCATCGGCGCCACCACCATCACCATGGTGACGCTGGCGATCTGGCTCGCGGCCTGGTCGCGGCTGGCCGTGTCGCGGATGATGGCGCGCGACAGCGCAAAGGCGACGCCGGAGCCCGCCCCCTCCAGAATGCGCGCCAGCAGCAGGACGGATGTGGTGTCCGACACTGCGCCCAAGCACCGATCCGATGACGAAGAGCGCGATGCCGGCATTGACGCAGGGCCTGCGCCCGAAGCGGTCCGAGAGCGGCCCGATGATCAGCTGCATCACCGCCACCGCCACCAGAAACAGCGTCAGGGTGAGCTGGATTGCCGCATAGCTGGTCTGGAAATGCCGGGCGAGCGTCGGCGTCGAGGGCGCCAGCAGGTTGAGCGCGATCGGCTGCAGCGTCGAAATCGCGACCAGGATCAGCAGGGTCGGCCGCGGCTTGACCGGTGCCTCGCTCATGGCGCCGCCTCGAGCGTCGGCTTCAGCTTCGAATCCGGCCGCACCCGCTGCCGGTGGATGGTGTAGAGCCCGGCGCCAACGATCAGCCCGATGCCGGCGAAGGCGTAGGCGTCGGGCACATCGCCCCAGACCAGATAGCCGCCGATCAGGGCGAAGATCACCACCGCATAGCGATAGCCCGCGACGACGCCGACATCGGTGTTCCGGAAGGAGCCGACGATGAAGAAGCTGCCGGACGCTACCAGAACCGCTGCCGCCGCCAGGTAAACGGTTTCCAGCCGCCAGACCGGCTGCCAGACCTCGAAGCCGCCGACAATCGAGGCGACGAGGCCGACGATCACGGTGGTGGTGAGGGAGATCACGGTGGTCGGGATCGTCGCATGGATGCGGCGCGTGGTGAGGTCGCGCGCGGCAACCAGCACAGCGCTGATCAGCGCCACGATGGCCGCAGGGCTGAAACCCTCCGCAGTCGGGCGCACCACCAGCAGCACACCAGCAAAGCCGACCAGAATGGCGACGGTGCGCCGCCAGCCAATCGTCTCGATCCGCAGGATGACCGCCATCACTACCAGGATGATCGGCGTCGCCAGCACGATGGCGGTGATGTTAGCCAGCGGCAACAGGCCGAGCGACCAGATGAAGCTGAGCGCGACGCCGCTTTCGATCAGCCCGCGCAGCAGCAGGATCGGCCGCAGCCCCATCAGCAGCTTGGGCCCGTCACGCAGCGCATAGACCATTCCCAGCCCGACGATGACGGCAAATCCTGTGCGGATCGCGATAGCCTG
Source organism: uncultured Alphaproteobacteria bacterium (assembly GCA_963759925.1). Classification (GTDB taxonomy): domain Bacteria; phylum Pseudomonadota; class Alphaproteobacteria; order Rhizobiales; family Beijerinckiaceae; genus Allobosea. Next base: position 55,895 of record CAVXBE010000008.1, on the reverse strand, counting down.
TCCCGCGGGGAAAACCTCCCGCGCCAGCTTCATCAGGATATCGTTGCTGACGAACAGCATCATCGCCAGGAGCGTGTAGATGATGCCGCGTCGATTATCGGCTGCGCTGGCCAAAGGCAGGTCCTGTCGGAAAACTCAGGCTGCGAAGCGGCCGAGGGAGAACGGGGAGAGATCGAAGGGGGAGGGGGTGTCGGTCGTCAGATCGGCCAGGATTTCGCCGATGGCGCTGGCGAATTTGAAGCCATGCCCCGAACAGCAGGAGGCAAACACCGCCTGCGGCACACCGGGCACCGCGTCGATGATGAAATCCTCATCCGGCGAAACGGTATAGACGCAGCCCTTCAGGGTCAGCGGTGCCCCTGCCGCATCCGGCAGATAGCGCTTCAGGCAGTCCTGGATCAGCCCGACCTGGCGCGCGCTGGGTGTGCGATCGGGCTCCCGCGGGTCCATCGGTTCGCGCGCGAAATGCGGCCCGCCGATCTTGAAGCCCGGATGCTCGTAGAGCGGGAAGCCATAGAAGCTGCCTTCATCGGCGGTGAGGATGAAAACCGGAAAGGCGCCCTCCCGGAACAGCTCCGGCTTGCGCGTGGTGAACCAGCCGATGGCCTGTTTCACCGTATGGACCTGCCGCGCCAGAGCCGGCACCGCATCGCCGATCCAGCCACCGGAGGTAATGACCAGCCGCCCGGCGGAATAGCTGCCGCGCTCGGTCCGCACGGTCACGCCGCCATCGGCCGTCGGGGCCCAGTCCAGCATTGGCTCATTCGTGCGGATATCGGCACCGCGCGACTGCGCCAGCCCGACATGCGCATAAATCGCCTTCTCCGAAGCGACAAAGCCGCCGCCCGGCTGCCACAGGCCGATATGCCCTTCGGGGAGATGAAAGGCCGGGAAGCGACGGCTGATCTCGGCGCGGTCGAGCTGCTCATGCTCCAGCCGGTGATCGAGGCAGGATTGCAGGGAGGATTCGACGGGCCCGGCGCCAATCGGCGCGAGATCGAGCGAGCCGGTGACATGCAGCAGCTTCAGCCCCGCCTGCTCGCCGGTCTGCGCCCAGAGCTCATGCGCGCGCTTGACGATCGGCACATAGTGAGAGCCCTCGAAATAGGCGAGCCGGATGATCCGGGAGAGCCCGTGCGAGGAGCCCATGCCATGGCCGAGATCGAAGCGCTCGAGCCCCAGCACCCGCAGCCCGCGCTGCGCCAGATGCCAGCAGGCGGCCGAGCCCATGGCGCCGACGCCGGCGACGATAACATCATAGCTGGTCTGGGACATGAGCTCGGATCCGCATCGCAAGGCAGCCTGATCTAACGCGCCGTCGCCATTCGGTCCATGAGGCCTTCGACATGGGCGTGTCGCGTGATGCGGAGCTTTATTAACGAATTGCCGGGATGATCGGCTAATCCGTTCGATACGAACAGTTTTGGCTCCATCCAGGAACAGGCATGCTCGGCAGTTTCCAGCGCTTGCTCGGTCGCCGTGCCATGCCGTCAGCCCATGGCAGCGTCGCGCCCGCACAGCCGGAAGTTGTCCTAACGTCACTGCCTGAGCGTGCGGGTTCCGGCCTTGCCGATGCCGTTGCCGAGCTTGAGCAGGACGTTGCTGCAGCGATGCGCCGCCTCACCGGCGGTCTCGACCATGCGCAAACCGCCTCGGCCCATGCGGAAGCCTGCGCGCGCGACATCCATCACCGCGTCAGCGCCGTGCGCGAGGCCTCGGTCACCGCCAGCACCAACTCCGCTGCGCTGGCCTGCGCGACGCAACAGGTCTCCGATGCTGCCGAGCAGGTTGGCGCAACGATTTGCGATGCGCGCGACAGGCTGGACCAGGCCGCGACCCGCGCGACAGAAGCAACGCAGATGATGACCGGCCTCGCCGCCGCCACCATCGAGATCCGCAGCATTGTCGATTCCATCGCCGAGATCGCGCGGCAGACCAATCTCCTGGCGCTTAATGCGACGATCGAGGCGGCGCGTGCGGGTGAGGCCGGGCGCGGCTTCGCTGTCGTCGCCAAGGAGGTCAAGGACCTCTCGGTGGAGGTGCGCAACGCCGTCGACCATATCCGCCGGCGCGTCGACAACCTCACCCAGACCGCTCAGGGCTCGGCCGCCATCGTCACCGAGGCGCTGACCATGGTCCGGGAGGTCAATCCGGTGATGGCGACCATCGGCGCAGCCTCGCAGGAGCAGGCGGCTGCGGCCGTCGAACTCTCGCGCAGCGCCGGCGAAACCGCCGGGTTTGTCGATATGCTGATGCGGCGGGTCAATGAGATCGACCATGTCGCGCTCGAATCGGCGCGTGAGAGTGTCGCGGCCGGCGCAGCCCTTGCCGAGGGCGCCAACCAGGCCAACAGCCTGTTGCGTCGCTTCGTGCCGACCTTGCGCCATGCCGCCTTCGCCGACCGCCGCGAGCATGATCGCTATCCCTTCGAATACGGCGCCAAGCTGTCCATCGGCGGCCGCGACCTCGTCACCCAGACCGTCGATATCGGGCTTGGCGGAGCCTTGCTGGCGCGTTCGGACGGGCCGCTGCCACCCATCGGCTCCAAGGGTGCGCTGACGGTCTCCGACCTGCCGCCTTTCGGCTGTCGCCTCGCCGCCGTCAGCGAGCTGGGCCTGCACGTCTCCTTCGATCCGGGGCAGGGTGGGGCGGAGCTGGAAGCGCTGCTCTCGCGGATCCAGCAGAGCTATCGCCCCCTGATCGAGCGCGCCCAGCGCTTTGCGGGCGATGTCGAGGCGCTGATGACGCAGGCGATCCGCGAGCGCCGGCTCAGCGAAGCCGCGCTGTTCGACATTGACTATCGACCCATCGAGGGCACGGACCCGCAGCAATTCACCAATCTCGCTTTGCCGGTGCTGGACGACATCCTGCCGCCGCTGCTTGCTGAAGTCCTGGCCGAGGATTCGCGCCTGATCTTTGCGCTGGCGATCGATCGCAACGGCTACATCCCCGTGCATAATGCCGTCTTCAGCCAGCCGCAGCGACCAGGTGATGCGGTCTGGAATGCTGCCAACAGCCGCAATCGGCGGATTTTCGACGATCGCGCCGGCATTATGGCAGCGCGTTCGGTGCGGCCCTTCCTGGTGCAATCCTACCTGCGCGACATGGGCGGTGGCGTGACGCAGCTGATGCGGGAGGTCGATGCGCCGCTGCGCATCAATGGCCGCCATTGGGGCGGCGTCCGTATGGCCTATACGATGTGACGCACCGCTCGCATCGCGCCTCTCAGCTCAAAGCCGCTCCCAGCGGAAGGCGAGCCGCATCTCGCGCAACAGAGCGTGCCAGACCGCCGCCACCTGCTCCAGACGCTGCGGCTCGTAGACACCCTGAACCTGATGCACGCTCAAACTCCAGCGGCTGGCATCCGGCCACCTTTGCGCCAGCAGCCTGCGCAGGCGCTCGGGCGCCTGCTGGCTTCCGGAGCCATAAAAGCTGAAGCCGGACGAATTCTGCAGCATGTCGGAGACCAGCACGAGCGCCAGCGTCCCGGCTTCAGGCCGCGTCTCCGGCCGTGACAGAACATCCCCGACCGCTTCGGCGATCGGCGAATGCTGACCCGAGCCGGGTTGCGCGAGCTGGCTCAGCGCGTCATCGAGCGGGCGGCCGAACTGCGCCAGCCAGCGCTGATAGTCGCGCCGTGGATTGCCGATCCACTCGCTGACCGTCCGCCCCGGATTGCAGAGCGCCAGCAGCGGCGGGAAATTCGGCTCGAACCTGTCGCTGAAGGCGTAAATCGACAGCATCTGGTCGGCTGGCAGCGCCTCCGCCAGCCGCTTGACCAGCAGCTTCAGGCGCTCGGCCTGCACCGGGCTCCACGGGTCGCTCTTGTCGACCAGCACCAGCGTATGACCCAGCCGCCCGCTCGCTTTGCAGAGCGTGGCAGCGTCCCGCCTCGCGCCCGCCAGCAGCCAGGGGGCGGCGAGGAACCCTGCCAGGATCAGGCAGGCCACCAGCGAGGCAGCGATTGCCCAGGACTCGCGCCGGCTCATCGCCGCCGCTTCAACGCGCAGCGGCGTTGAAAGCCGCCGCAACATCCTTCCGCTGGGCCTCCTCCTCCACGAAGGCGGCCCGGCCGGCCTCCATGGCCTTGAGCTTCATGCGCTCCACCTCACCGATCAGATCGAGCCCGTTCAGCAAAGCGAGCTGCTCCTTCAGCTTGGCTTCGATCAGCGCCGGCATTTGCTGCAGCTGATGCTCCACATCGCCGATCAGCTGCGCGACATTGCCATGGGCGGAAAGTTCGGCCGGATCGTCGATGTCGGGGATGGCGAGCCGCCGCGAAAAATAGGCAGGCGGCAGATCGCTCCGCACAGCGAAGTTCGCCTCGCGATACTCGCTCGCCACCGCATCGCGCGCCGTGCGCAGCTGGTTGAGCCGGATCTTGTACTGGTCGCGCAAGGTGTCGGCGGAGCCCTTGAGCTGCTGGAGCTTCAGCAGCGCCGTGGCGCAGGCATCGCGGTAGCCGTCGACCGAGCGGCGCAGCGTTTCAAGCTCGGGCGTCAGGTCGGCATCGAGCCGGCGCCGCTCGGCCTCGACGGCGTCGGAGCAGTCCTGCCACCGTCGGTACAGCACAGCCTGACCGGGATAGGAGCCGAAAGCCGAAAAGCCCTTGAAGGCCGCGAAGATGGCGATGAGGCAGCCGATCAGCACCAAAGCGAGCGACTTCAGGTCCTCGATGGCCAGAGGGGTCGAGAGCAGGTGGGCCATCACCCGATGCGAGGCGGCATCGGGATCGGCGAGCAGCAATTCGCGGTAATGCCCAACTGCCAGGTTGAACAGCAGGATCAGGACCGCCATCGCCGCATATAAAGGCAGGGCCCAGAACAGATGCGAAGCGCTGACATGCCGGCAATAGCGCGCCGGGCCAAAGCCGAGCAGGAAGCCGAGCGTGACGTTGACGGTCGAGATGATGACAGCCGTTCCGGCGCCGCCGAGCAGGCCGAAATCGCTGGCCTGGGCGAAGAACAGGCCGTTCATCAGGCTTTCGAGCACCAGCGGCACGATCAAGAAGGCGAGCGTCACGGCTGCCGGCTCGATCCGTGGATCGCTGGTCAGGCCGTTGGCATAGTTGAAATAGGCATAGTTGCGCCGGGCCTTCAGCGCCTGATGGACCAGTCGTTCCAACGTCCCGCCCTTCTGCGCGAGGGCTGAGCGAATCCCGCTATCGACCGTCCGTAGCTGGCTGAGATAGCGCTCTTCGGTGACATGTTCGCGCAACGCCAGAACCTCGCCGGCGACGCGGTCGAGCCGCTGCGACACCTCCTGACGCAGCGCGCCGTGCAACTCGGCGACGCGGGACCGCAGCGTCGCCTCGGTCTGGGAGGGGCTGGCGGATTGGGCGGGCGGATAATTGTCGAGAGCATCGCGTGCGCCCCGGGCGCCGGCCTGCAGGCTTTGCGAAAGCTGGAAGGTCGAGACGGTGGCGAGGTCCGGCTGAACCGGCGGGGTCGGCTCATGCCTCATGGCGTACCCCCTGCGCGCGGCGACAGGATCAGCTGCAAATCAAGGACATCCGCGAAGAAATCCCGCAGGGCCGGATGATCCGGGCGCAGATAGAGCCGCCGAAAATGCGGCCGCAGGACGATGAGCACCACGAACACCGCCTGCGCCGCGAGCGCACCGGCCGTGTAGTCCCAGAACCAGGCGATGGCAGCCGTGACGATCGCGGCCAGCAGCGTCGTCAACGCCATCAGCACATCGCAGCGACGGGGCCCGATATCCTGCGCCAGGCACAACAGGGCGCGTGTCGCGGCAAGGAGGGTGGCAGCCGCAAGCTCAGTCGCGACGACGGCAGCGCAGATTGCCGCCAGCGCCCGACCCGGCGCAGCGAGGTCTCCGAGGCCAGCATGAACCTGAACGGCTGCGAGCCCACCAGATGCCAAAGCGAAGAGAGCGGCCAAAGCCACCAGCAGGGCGACGATCAGCGAAGAGCGCCTGACCGCCCACGCGCCCCGGATCAGGCGGCCCAGGCTGGAGCCAAACCACAGGGCCGCCAGCGGGTGATCCCCAACCCTGTCCATTCCGACCGCCCCCAGTTTCTGTGCTTACCAAAGGTAAGCACGGCGGGGCGAACAGCAAATAGCGGATTGCGCAGGCTTAGGACACTAAGCGAATTGCTCAGCCGCCTGTGACGCTCATATGACGGCCGACGGCGGGCTTGCCACGCCTGCGGTCGATCACGAAGTCATGGCCGCGCGGCTTGCGAGCGATGGCCTCGTCCATGGCGCGGTGAAGCGCGGCATCGTCACGCGACGCCCGGATCGGCGCCCGCAGATCGGCTGCATCCTCCTGGCCCAGGCACATATAGAGCGTGCCGGTGCAGGTCAGGCGCACACGGTTGCAGCTTTCGCAGAAATTATGCGTCATCGGCGTGATGAAGCCGATCAGCCCGCCGGTCTCCTGCACCCGCACGTAACGCGCAGGCCCACCGGTCCGATAGGGGTCGTCGACGAGGTTGAATGCTATCCATCAGCCGTGCCCGCACCACGGAAAGCGGCAGGAACTGGTCGATCCGGCCCGGCTCGATCTCGCCAAGCGGCATCACCTCGATCAGGGTCAGATCCATGCCCAGCCCGTGGGCCCAGCGCATCAGCCCCTCGATCTCATCCTCATTGACGCCCTTCAGCGCCACGGCATTGATCTTGACCCTCAGCCCGGCCTTGCGCGCGGCCTCGATGCCTTCCAGCACCTTGCCGAGGTCACCCCAGCGCGTAATCGCCCGGAACTTGTCGGGATCAAGCGTGTCGAGCGAGACATTGACCCGACGCACCCCGCAATCGGCCAACTCCTGCGCATAGCGGGCGAGCTGCGAGCCATTGGTCGTCAGCGTCAGCTCTTCGAGGGCGCCGGAGGTGAGATGGCGCGACAGCGAGCGGAACAGGCTCATGATGTCGCGCCGGACCAGCGGCTCGCCGCCGGTGATGCGCAGCTTGCGCGTGCCGCGCTGGACAAAGGCGGAGGCGACGCGATCGATCTCTTCCAGCGTCAAAAGATCGCGCTTCGGCAGGAAGCTCATATCCTCCGACATGCAGTAGACGCAGCGAAAATCGCAGCGATCCGTCACCGAAATGCGCAGATAGGAGATATCGCGCCCAAACGGGTCGATCAGCGGCGCACGCGCCAGAGGATTGGTCTGTTCTAGGATCACGCGGTTGGCCTCACCTGCCGGAGATGACGCATTCTATAGCACATGCCATGGAGCTGCAGCATTGCGTTGGCTCAACAGATCGGCATCGTGCTGGCCAAGGTCAAGCGCGGCAAGGTCGCAGCCCGCCTGGAAGGAATGAACGATGACGACGCCATGGCCCACCGAGCTCCGCCTCGCCAAGGATCGCCGCACCCTGCATGTCAGCTTCGACGATGGCGCGGCCTTTGCCATTCCCGCCGAACTTCTGCGGGTCGAGAGCCCGTCTGCCGAGGTGCAGGGTCATGGCCCGACCCAGAAGAAGACGGTGCCGGGCAAGCAGGAAGTCGAGATCATCAAGGTCGAGCCCGTCGGTCATTACGCCGTGAAGCTATCCTTCGACGACATGCACGATACCGGGATCTATGGCTGGGATTATCTGCGCGAGCTCGGTGAGACCGGTGACGCCAAGATGCAGGCCTATCTCGACGAACTCGAAGCCAAGGGCCTGTCACGCAGTCGGCGGCGCCTCTGATCCCGAATAGGCAGTGACGCGAGCGAGGCCGACGCAACAAAAAGGGCCGCCCCGAGGGACGGCCCTGAATACGAGAGTTGCGAACGCTCAGCGGGCGACGACGACGCGGGTCCCGACCTTCACGCGCTCGTAGAGATCGATGACATCGTCATTCAGCATGCGGATGCAGCCCGACGAGACGGCCTGACCGATCGTCTCCGGCTCGTTCGAGCCATGGATGCGGTAAAGCGTCGAGCCGAGATACAGCGCGCGGGCGCCCATCGGGTTTTCCGGGCCGCCGGCCATAAAGCGCGGCAGGTCGGGACGGCGCTTCAGCATCTGGGACGGAGGCGTCCAGCTCGGCCATTCCTGCTTGCGGGTGATGCTCTGCGAACCGGCCCAGTCGAAGCCGGGGCGGCCGACGCCGACGCCGTAGCGCATCGCCTTGCCATCAGCCATCACCAGATAAAGCCGACGCTCCTGGGTGTTGACGACGATGGTGCCGGGCGCATGGCGCGTCGGATAGCTGACGATCTCGCGCGGGATCGTGGTGGCCTGCGCCTTGGTCGGATCGGCATCCTGGACCAGCGGCTGGCGCGTCAGCGGATCGATCTCATAAGCATGAGCGGAAGAGACCGCGACGGCCAGCAGGCCAAAGCCGGCAAGCGCGGAAATGCGAAGAGAACGGTTCATCGGGACCTCGGGCGGACGTCTGCAGGGGCGGGATCGGTAAGCTGACTGATAATCGTCAACAACCCTTCAAGTTCCTGTCAGACTCAAAGATTCCTGGCAATTGTGTGTCCATCACATCGGTGAGAGCGAACGGGCTTTGCACTCTGCCGTTGCCCTTAGGCAACATTGCCGAGCCGGCTCAATGCGCCCAAAACCGTACGATTCATTCCTGCAACGGCTCATGCGCTGCGCAGCGCAGCTGGACAAGGACAGATCGCCATGTCGCTCACGCTCTACGCCCATCCGTTTTCGTCCTATTGCCAGAAGGTGCTGATGGCCCTGTGGGAGAACGACACCCCCTTCGCCTACCGGCATATGGAGGAGCCGGGCGTCGCCGACGAGCTGGCCGGGCTGTGGAAGCTGCGCAAGTTTCCGGTGCTGGTCGATGGCGCCACCACCATCGTCGAGACCAGCATCATCATCGAATATCTCGATCTGCATCATCGCGGCGCGGTGCGCTTTCTGCCCGATGATCCGGCTGCCGCGCTCGAGGTCAGGATGCTCGACCGGTTCTTCGACCAGTATGTGATGAACGCGGCCCAGATCGCTGTGAACGAGTCGCTGCGCCAGCGCCCGGACCGGCTGGACGAAGCCAAGCAGAGCGCGGCGAAGGCGCTGGAGACGGCCTATGGCTGGCTCGAGCAGCGGCTCGCGGGCCGCGAATGGGCAGCAGGCCAGAGCTTTTCACTGGCGGATTGCGCCGCCGCACCCTCGCTGTTCTATGGCGACTGGGTGCACCAGATCGGCCCGGATTACCCAGCGCTGCGCGCCTATCGCAGCCGGCTGCTGGCCCGGCCATCCTTCGCCCGGGCTGTCGAGGAGGCCCGCAAATACCGCTCCTATTTCCCGCTCGGCGCGCCTGACCGCGACTGAGCCGGAACGCGCGCCTAGCTCCTGAGCACGATGCAGGCGCCCTGGTTCTGCTGGATGCGGCGGCACAAAGTCTGGGCCTCCTGCCGGGACTGGGCGGGGATCCTGACCCTATAGAAGGCGCGCGTGCCGCGGCTGCGCAGGCGCGTGCCGATCACCATCGGCCGGAGCTCACCGATGATCGAGAGGTGGCGTGATCCTGCGCGCTGGAACGCTGCCAAAGCCCGTGCCTTGGAAAAATTCCCGGCCAGCTGCACCCCCCAGGGTGCAAAGGGCGCCTCCGCAAAGCTGGGCCCGCCGCGCCCGGCCCGCAGCGCGGCCACCGCCACCGTGCAGGAGGCGGTCGCTTCAGGAGCGGCAGCGCGGGCCGGCGGGCTCTCTCCCGCCTGGCGTGCCCGCAAATCCTCGGCCCAGGCATCCGCAGAGGAGCCGGTGATCCGGCTGACATAGGATTCGGTCTCGAACGGAAGCGAGCCACGTCCCGCGAGCCAGCTTGCAACCCGGGTCGGCCCGCCATTATAAGCCGCCGCCGCCAGCCCCCAATTGCCGAAGCGCGTCTTCAGATCCGCCAGGAAATGCGCGGCCTTGGGCACGGCCTGCTCGGGGTCGAACGGATCGGCGAGGCCCCGCTCACGCGCTGTGCCGGGCATGAACTGCGCCACGCCCTGCGCGCCGGCAGGACTTGTCACCCCCGGCCGAAAGCTCGATTCCTGGAAGATCAGCCGCGTCAGGAAGCCGGAGGGCACATCATGCGCCAGCGCCGCCTCGTCGATCAGCCGGCAGAGCGCCGAATCGATGCCGGATGAGGCCGGCTCCTGCGCCAGCACCGCCTTGCCCATGCCGAGCACGAGGCCGAGGGCCAGCGCGATACGCAGGGCCGGCGCAGTCACGGCTCAGCCATCCGCCTTCGCGGCGACAGCGGTGATCTCGATCGCGTAACCCGGTGAGGCCAGCGCCGCCTGGACCGTGGCACGGGGCGGGGCATGGCCCGGCGCGACCCAGCGATCCCAGACCGCGTTCATCTCGCCGATCCGCGCGATATCGGTCAGGAAAATCTGGACGCTGAGCAGGCGCTCCTTGCTGCTGCCGGCGGTGGCCAGCGTCTCATCGAGCAAATTGAGCACCTCCTGCGTCTGCTCCGCCAGAGATGCCCCTTCGGTCTTCTCGGCGACATGCCCGGCCAGAAAAACGATGCCGCGAAAGGCAGCGGAATCACTGTAGCGGCCGGTCATTCCGGTGCGCTCGATGGTCATGGCTTATCTCTCCTGGCGTGGTCTTCGCCACGGGGCAACGCGGCAAGGCTGGTGATGTGCCGCTATAAACGGGCTTGCACTTCAAGAGCAAAGCACGATGCCGCGCCGACCGCGCACGGAACCCTTGGTGGCCTCGCCCCGTTGCCCCCGATAGGACCAGCAAGGGAGCGTAAGGCCGATGCATCATCGCCACGAAGCCAGCCGCTTCCGCACCGTGCCCCTGCATGTCGGCCTGGGCGCCGCGCTCGGCGCCGCCGCCTTTCTGCTGATCGTCGGCCTCGACCTTGGCCCGATCGGCACGATGCTGGCGGCCGAGGCCGAAAAGACCGAGGTCTTTCTGGCCATGCTCGGTGTCTTTTCAGGGCATGGCGCAGTAGGCTCGGGCCTGACCGCCTTCTATTTCCTGGCGACCGATGGCTAAGCGTCCGATGCGGCGCATGAGGACATGATGAGCAACGACAGGACCACACGCAGGCCGGCCGATCCTCGCAAGAACGCCGAAGCCCTGTTCACGAAAACCGCGCCCAAGCCTGCCATGGCAGCGCCCAGCGCAGCCATTCCCGGTGCGCGAGAACAGGTCACCCTGCGCATCGACAGCGCGGTGCTCGAGCATTTTCAGGCAGAAGGCCCAGGCTGGCAGGACCGCATCAACGCAGCGCTGCGCCAGATCGCAGGGCTGGACGGTCAGGCATCGCCGGACGCCAATGAAGCGCTGACACCGGGCCAGCTCAACTCATCGAATGATGTGTGAGGCGCAGCAGATCGGCTGATTTAGGAGAAAATGGTGGGCGACACAGGGATCGAACCTGTGACCACTCCCGTGTGAAGGGAGTGCTCTACCGCTGAGCTAGTCGCCCGCACCGGCGCTTCTCCTAGTCGCCGGGACGGCTGCCGTCAAGAACGCTGCGCTCTCACAGCGACAGCTCTTTTCGAACCAACCTTCAGGGACGCGTCCGGGAGACGGGCAGCTGCTAGGCCTGCCCCAGAACCTGCGCCACCGCGCCCGGCAGCGCCTCGAAATGCTGGATCACCAGATCCGGCTCCAGCGTTTCGATCGGCACATCGGTGTAGCCGAAGGGCACGCAGATGCAGGGGATACCCGCTGCCCTGGCCGTGGCGATATCGGTCTTGGAATCGCCGATCATCACCGCCCGCGCCGGATCGGCCTTGGCTGTCTCGATCGTCATGGTCAGGTGGCGCGGGTCCGGCTTGTGGAAGGGGAAGCTGTCGCGCCCCGCCACAGCCGCGAAGCGGTCGCTGATGCCGAAATGGTCGAGGATCAGCCGTGTGTGCAGGATCGGCTTGTTGGTGCAGACGCCGAGCAGGTAGCCCGAGGCGCTGAGCGCATCCATCGCCTCCAGAACACCGTCATAGAGGTGGCTCGCGGAGGCGACGTCCCGGGCGTAGATCAGCAGGAATTCCTCGAAAAGCTGCTCCAGACGCTGCGCATCCAGCGGCCGGCCCGAGACCTTGAAGCCGCGCTCGATCAGGGCGCGCGCTCCAGCGCCGACCAGCTCGCGGGCCCGCGAGATCGGCAACGCCGCCAGCCCCTCCTGCTGCAGGATGATGTTGAGCGTCGCCATGATGTTGGGCGCGGTCTCGGCGAGGGTGCCGTCGAGATCGAAGACGACGATGGGCGGCAGGCTCATGGCGTTTTTCCTGTGATGGCCCGCTTAAAGGCGCTGGCTCGGCTTTTGGCAAGCGCGCCTTGAAAATGCCGCCGTGGCGCACCGGCCACGCCACGTCGCGATGGTGATGGTGTAAGTTCGCCGTCACGATTCGCTGCAGGAGCCGACCATGTCCTTATCCGTGCAAGGCCAGTCCCGCCTCGGCATGCTGGCGCTGTGCTGCGCCATCCTGGCGGCGCCGGGGCTCGCTTTGGCCGCGCCATTCGAGTTCGCGCCCGCGCCGCAGACCGATCTCAACCGGGTCTACCGGGTCGACAAGGCGACGGGCGAAGTCGCCGCCTGCCAGTTCCAGCTCAAGGATGGCGGCGTCGGCGTCACCATGTGCTTTCCGGCCGGGGAGGGGGCGGGACCACAGGCGCCCAGCGACTACCAGCTGATGCCATCGCGCCATGAGCGGGAAGGCGGAATCTTCCGCGTCAACGTCCGCACCGGCGAGATGAGCATCTGCTACGTCTTCGACGACAGGACGGTGTGCACGCCGCAAGCGAAATAATCAGCCGGGCGGCCCGGCGCCTTGCGCTGCTTATGCCGTGGCCATGCGGTCAGGACGGTCGAAGTCTCGCCAGAGAGCGTGCTAGAGCGAAGGTCACCTAATCGCCGCTCTCACGAGGTCCGCCATGTTGAAGCTCAACGACCCGTCGCTCCTGAAGTCGCAATGCCTGGTCGACGGCGCCTGGATCGGCGAAGGCGTCACTGCGGTCGAGAATCCGGCCACCGGCGCTGTGCTGGCCAAGGTGCCGGATTTCGGCGCCGAGGAGACCACCCGCGCCGTCGAGGCCGCGTCCCGCGCCTTCAAGCCCTGGGCGCGCAAGAGCGCCAAGGAGCGCTCGGTCATCCTGCGCAAATGGTTCGACCTGATCATGGCCAATCAGGAAGATCTGGCGCAGATCATGACCGCCGAGCAGGGCAAGCCGCTCGCCGAATCCCGCGGCGAGGTCGCCTATGCCGCCTCCTTCGTCGAGTTCTACGCGGAAGAGGCAAAGCGCATCTATGGCGAGACGATTCCCTCGCCCTTCCCGAATTCGCGCATCATCGTCCAGAAGCAGCCGGTCGGCGTCTGCGCCGCGATCACGCCCTGGAATTTCCCGGCGGCGATGATCACCCGCAAATGCTCGCCCGGCCTCGCCGCAGGCTGCACCTTCGTCGTCAAGCCGGCTCCCGATACGCCGCTGACGGCGCTGGCGCTGGCGGTCCTCGCCGAGCGCGCCGGCATTCCCAAGGGCGTGCTGAACGTGGTGACGGGCGATGCCAAGGCGATCGGCGGGGTGATGACCTCGCATCCGGCCGTGCGCTTCATCGGCTTCACCGGCTCGACGCCGGTCGGCAAGCTGCTGATGCAGCAGGCCGCCTCGACCGTGAAGAAGGTCGGGCTCGAACTCGGCGGCAATGCTCCCTTCATCGTGTTCGACGATGCCGATGTCGACGCTGCCGTGCAGGGCGCCATCGCCGCGAAGTTCCGCAACATGGGCCAGACCTGCGTCTGCACCAACCGGCTCTTCGTGCAGGACGGCATCCATGACGACTTCGTCGCGAAGTTCGCCGGCGAGGTCGCCAAGATGAAGGTCGGTGACGGCACCGAAGTGGGCGTCGTGCAGGGCCCGCTGATCAATGAGCGCGCTGTCGAAAAGGTCGAGCGCCATGTCGCCGATGCCGTGGCGAACGGCGCCAAGGTGATGGTCGGCGGCAAGCGCCATGCGCTGGGGCGGCACCTTCTACGAGCCGACGGTGCTGTCGGGCGTCACCACGCGCATGCTGGTGACCAATGAGGAAACCTTCGGCCCCGTCGCGCCGATCTACCGCTTCAAGACCGAGGAGGAGGTCGTGGCCATGGCCAATGACACGCCGTTCGGCCTCGCCGCCTATTTCTACTCCCGCGATCTCGGCCGCGCCTTCCGCGTCGCCGAAGAGCTGGAATACGGCATGGTCGGCATCAATTCGGCGATGCTCGGCACGGAAGTCGCGCCCTTCGGCGGCGTCAAGGAATCCGGCCTTGGCCGCGAAGGCTCGCTGCACGGCATGGATGAGTTCGTGGAGATCAAATACATGCTGATGGGCGGCCTCGGAACGAGTGGTGCGGGAGCGTGAGCCTGAGCCCAGACGACCTCAAGAAGCTCGCCGCCGCGCGCGCCCTGGAAATGGTGCGGCCGGGCATGCGGCTTGGCCTCGGCACCGGCTCCACGGCCAAGCACTTCGTCGATCTGCTCGGCGCGCGCGTCGCCAATGGCCTCGATGTCCTCTGCGTCGCGACCTCCGAGGCGACGCAGGCCCAGGCGCTCGGGCTCGGCATCCCGATGTCGACGCTGGACGACACGCCGGAACTCGACCTGACGGTCGATGGCGCCGACGAGATCGACGCCGATCTGCGCCTGATCAAGGGCGGCGGCGCGGCGCATCTGCGCGAGAAGATCGTGGCGGCCGCCTCGGCCCGGATGATCGTCATCGCCGATGACAGCAAGCTGGTCGGCCAGCTCGGCAAGTTCCCGCTGCCGATCGAAGTCGTGCCCTTCGGCCTCGCTGCGACCCGCCGGGCCGTCGAGACCGCGATCATTGAGGCGGGAGCGGCGGGCGAGCTCGTCCTCCGCCTTCGCCCGGATGGCTCGGTGCTGGTGACGGATGGCGGGCATTATCTGCTCGACGCTCATCTTGGGCGGATCGAGCAGCCCGATCGGCTTGCGACCCTGCTCAATGCCGTGCCCGGCGTGGTCGAGCACGGGCTGTTCCTCGGCCTCGCCACCGGTGCCGTGCTGGCCAGCCCCGATGGCATCAAGCTGATGGGCGAAACCGACTGAAGCCTCTGGTGCCGGCCGCCATCTTTGGGCCGGCTTGTTTAGGCAAGGGCTGGTCGGGCAAACGCTCGACAGTCCGAGGCCCTGCCTTTTCAAGACTGTCTTTTTGAAGACGCTTGGCCTCGCATGGCGGACCTGATAGGCGACAGCAAGGACAAAGCTCCTCGCTTCAAGCCTGAAGGCTGGGCGAGGCAGAGATCATCATCGAAGGACGCGACCGCATGTTCAAAACCCAGTTCGCCAGCGCGGCTCTTTGCGTCGCACTCGCCGTGTCGGCGCCTGTGATGGCGCAGACCGCTGCGCCCGCTCCGGCGCAGACCCAGTCCGCCAGCCCCTCGCATCTGGCCCTGGCGCGCGAATTGATGGACCTGACCAACGTCACCGCGACCTTCGGCTCGATCTATACCGAGTTCCGTGACCGCACCCGCCAGATGGTCGGCGTGACCCGTCCCGAGCTGGTGAAGGACCTCAACGAGGTCGTGGATTCGCTGAAGCCGGAAGCCGACAAGAAGATCGCCGAGATCACCGGTGTCGCCACCGGGATCTTCGCCAAGACGATGACCGAAGCCGATCTGAAGGAGACGGTCGCCTTCTTCAAGTCCCCCGCCGGCCAGCGCTACAACACCACCCGGTCGCAGGCGATCGAGGAGCTGTATGGCGTGCTCGAGCCCTGGAGCCTGCAGACCAGCAATTTCCTGTTCGATCGCTTCAGCCAGGAAATGCGCAAGCGCGGCCACAATCTCTGAGTGATCGGGCAAGCTTTTGGCTTGCGCTTTACCCGGATAAGTTCTTGCACTTCACCCGGAGAGGTTCCTGAGAGCCTCTCGGTCCATCCTTCGTGACGCCGCTGACGCGGCTGCTCGGGATGCGTTAGGGTTCGGCAGCCGGCCGAACCTCTTCCCTTAGCCCTCATCCTGAGAAGGCCCGTGAGGGCCGTCTCGAAGAATGGTCAAGCGGCGGGGGAGCCGGAAGCCCGGCTAATCCTCCGACGCCTTGAACTGGTTCAGTCCCTTCAGCACGAAGGGCGCGATCAGGCCGATGAAGGCCAGGCTCGAGCAGGATGGCCGAGCCTGGGTTCTCCAGCAGGATCATCGGGTCGCCGAGGCTGATCTGCAGCGCGCGGCGCAGCTGTGCTTCGGCCATCGGGTCCGAGGATCAGCCCGACCACCATGGGTGCGACCGGGTAATCATAGCGGCGCATCAGATAGCCGAGGAAGCCGAAGCCGAAGAGCATGCCGAGCTCGACCGGCGAGGGGTTGACCGCCAGCGTGCCCATGGTCGCGAAGACCAGGATGCCGGCGTAGAGCCAGGGCTGAGGCACGGCGAGCAGCTTCACCCAGAGCCCGATCAGCGGCAGGTTGAGGATCACCAGCATCACGTTGGCGATGAACAGCGAGGCGATCAGGCCCCAGACCAGATCCGGCTTTTCGGCAAACAGCAGCGGGCCGGGGTTGCAGCCCATATTGCTGGAAGCCGGCCAGCATGATCGCGGCCGTGGCGGAGGTCGGCAGGCCCAGCGTCAGCAGCGGCACCAGCGTACCGGCGGCCGAGGCGTTGTTGGCCGCTTCCGGGCCGGCAACGCCCTCGATGGCGCCCTTGCCGAATTCATCGGGGTATTTGCAGAGCTTGCGCTCGGTTGCGTAGGACAGGAAGGTCGGGACCTCGGCGCCACCGGCCGGCAGGGCGCCGATCGGGAAGCCGAAGGCGGTGCCGCGCAGCCAGGGCGCCCAGGAGCGCTTCCAGTCCTCCTTGGTCATCCAGAGCGAGCCCTTGATCGGGATGATCTCTTCGGGGTCGCGATGCCGCTTGGAGGCGACATAGAGCGCCTCGCCGACCGCGAAGAGGCCGACGGCGAGCGTCGTCACCTCGATGCCGTTCGAGCAGTTCCGGCACGCCGAAGGTCAGGCGCGCCTGGCCGGTCAGCTTGTCGATGCCGACGAGGCCCAGCGTGATGCCGATGAACAGGCTGGTCAGCCCGCGCAGGGGCGAATCGCCGAAGGTCGCGGAGACCGTGACGAAGGCCAGGATCATCAGCCCGAAATAATCCCAGGGGCCGAACTTCACCGCGATCTCGACCAGCCAGGGCGCCAGGAAGGCGAGGCCCGAGCGTCGCGATCAGGCCAGCGACGAAGGAGCCGACCGCCGCCGTCGCCAGTGCCGGGCCGCCGCGCCCGGCCTTGGCCATCTTGGAGCCTTCCAGCGCCGTGGCGAGCGACGCGGATTCACCGGGCGCATTTAGCAGGATAGCGGTGGTCGAGCCGCCATACATGCCGCCGTAATAGATGCCGGCGAACATGATCAGCGACCCGGCAGGGTCGAGCTTGAAGGTGACCGGCAGGAGCAGCGCCACCGTCAGCGCCGGCCCGATGCCCGGCAGAACGCCCACGGCGGTGCCGAGGAACACGCCGATCAGGCAGAAAAGCAGCTTCGACGGCTCAAGTGCGACGTTGAAGCCGTTGAGCAGGGCGAGGAGAGTGTCCATGGCGGCCGTTCCTCAGACCAGCAACCGCTCGAGCGGACCCGCGGGGAGCGAGAGCGTCAGCAGCTTGAAGAAAATCACGTAGATGATCAGGCCCATGAAGAAGCCGATGGCGAGGTCCTTGACCAAAGCCTCCCTGCCGAAGCCCCTGGCGGTGAAGCCGAAGAGCATGGCAGTGGCGATCGAGAAGCCGCCATCGAGCGTCACGCAGGCAATGAAGCCGACGAGGCCGGCGATGATCCAGCCGAGCGCGCGCGGATCGGCCGTGTCGGGAGCAGGCAGCCCATCCCGGAAGGCGACTACGAGATGGGCGAGACCGAGCAGGGCGAGCCCGCCAGCGACGACATAGGGCATGGCGGTAGGGCCGATGCCGTAATTGGAGACGATGGTCTGGCTCGCCGCGTCGCGGGCCACAAGCCCCGCTACCGCCAGCAGCAGCACGGCCACCACAAGAGCCGGCCTGTCAGGCCCGCTGCGCATTTTCTGATCGGCCATGCTGGCTCGCTCCGCTTGTTGCCATCGGGCGAGCGCGCCCGCCGCGGTCAAAAAAGGGCCGGTCTCCCGGCCCTTCGCTGTTACTGTCGCTGCGCCGATCTCACTTGATCAGGCCGACGGTCTTCATCACCGTCTCAACGCGGGCCTTCTCGGCCTTCAGGAACGTCTCGAACTCGGCGCTCGGCAGATAGGCATCGTCCCAGCCGCGGGACTTGAGGATTTCCGCCCATTCCTTCGACTTCGCCATCTTGTCCATCGCGTCGCCCAGCGCCTTGCGCTGATCGGCGGTGATGCCGGGAGGAGCCACGACGGAGCGCCAGTTCAGCAGCTCGAGATCGACGCCCTGCTCCTTGAAGGTCGGAGCGTCCGGCGCATTGGGAAGGCGCTGGGGCGAGGTCACGCCGATGACGCGCAGCTTGCCGGCCTTGATCTGGCCTTCGAACTCGCCATAGCCGGAGACGCCGGCCGTGACGCGGCCGCCGAGCATGGCTGCCAGAGCCTCGCCACCGCCCGAGAACGGGATGTAGTTGATCTTGCTGGCATCGGCGCCGACCGTGCCGGCAAACAGCGCGGCCATGATGTGGTCCGCGCCGCCGGCCGAGCCACCGGCCCAGGTCACCTTGGCCGGATCGGCCTTGACGCGCTCAGCGAGATCCTTGGCGGTCTTGATCGGCGATTCCGCCGGCACCACGACGACCAGCGCCTCGGCGGTCAGCCGCGCGATCGGCGTAGTCTGCGTCAGATCGACCGGCGACTTGTTGAGCAGGATCGCGCCGACCATGACGAAGCCGTTGACCATCAGCTGTCGAGCCGTCACCCTTCGACGAGTTGACGAGCTGGGCGAGGCCGATCGTGCCGCCGGCGCCCGGAACGTTCGTCACCTGCACGCTCTTGGCGATGCCGGCAGCCGTCAGAGCCTGCTGCATCGAGCGCGCGGTTCCGTCCCAGCCGCCGCCCGGCGCTGCCGGGGCCATGATCTTCAGTTCCATCTGGGCGAAGGCGGCCGTGGTCAGGCCGGCCAGGGCAAGGGTCGCGATCGCGCCCCGCTTGAGAATGGATGTCAGCATTATCGTCCTCCGATCGCGGCTGTCCCGCGTGATTGTTTAAATGGCGCGACCGCTTGTCGCGCGAGCCCGTTCTCGCCGTCAATTGCTCCTGATTGCATAATCTTGAGTCAAGGTCTTTCCACCTGTAGCCGCAGTGTTGCTCCGTCTCTCCGTCGAAATCTATCCTGTTCTGGTAGAAGGCCTGGATTTCTGGCGCAGTCGCGCTCTTGTGCCGGGACGCAGGCATCAGCCCCCTAGGCTTGCCGCCACCGATCGCGTAAGCGCAGGGCATGACGCGCGACACCATTCACCACGCACCGGACGCAGCCCCAGCCGCCACGGCGGCGCAGGGGCTGGTGCGCCTTGGCGACCGGTCCGGGCTTGCCTGCCTCGTGCTTGCACCGCTGGCGATGTGGCTCGCCAACCGCTCGGCGCCGCTGCTGCTCGCGCTCTCGACGCTGGGCTTCGTGACAGCCGCGCTGGCTGCCTCCGGCCCATCCCGCCTGTCGGAGCGGCTGCGGACAATGCTGGCCAGCCCGATCGGCCTGGCGCTGATCGGCTTCCTGCTTTGGGCGCTGCTCTCGCTCGGCTGGAGCCACCGGCCGCCGATGGCGGGCCTCGCTGCCTGGCTCGAACTCGCTTTCCCGCTTGCCTGCGGCGTGATGATCGCCGCGAGCGACCGCTTCCGGCCCGATCCGCGCTGGTGTAGGGCTGCAGCCTTTCTGATCATCGTCGCATCTGTCCTGATGGCGGTGGAGCTTCTCAGCGGCCTGTCGCAGCGGGCGGCGCTCGGTATCGGCCGCCCCTACGGCTTCGTCTTCAACCGCCCGGCCGTGACCTGTCTGCTGGTCGCAGCCGGGTTGCTGCCGCTCCTCCTCAACCGGCCAGAAAACCCGCGCCCCTGGCTCGGACTGTTGCTGGTGGTGACGGTGCTGGGCCTGAGCATCATGTCCGACAGCGGCGCGGCGGCTTTCGGCATGATCATCCTGGCTATGGTCTGGGGGCTGGCGCTGCTGGCGCCGCGGCTGATGCTCGGCGCTGTCGCCATTGGCTTCGTCGCGACCATGGCGCTCGCGCCCGTGACCGGGCTCCTCGTCGACAAGCTGTTGCCCGCCGGCATGCATCAGCGCCTGGCCCAATCGCATAGCCGCGAGCGCGCCGACATCTGGCTGAGTTTTGGCGAGGCGATCCGGGCCCGCCCGCTGATGGGCACCGGCTTCGCCAGTTCGGCCAGCATCGACCAGCATCCGGTCGCGCAGCGAGGTTTCGGACGAGCACCGCAAGATGCTCGCGGTCGGCCATCCCCATAGCGCGCCGATGCAGGCCTGGGTCGAAACCGGGGCGGTGGGTGCCTTGCTCCTGACGCTGGCCGGGCTTCTGCTGCTGTGGCGCTTGCGGCACTTCACGGCGAGGGACCTGGCGCCGCGCCTCGCGCTGGTCGCCGCCAGCTTCGCCATTGCAGCCGTCGCGCATGGCGCCTGGCAGGGCTGGTGGATCGCGACACTCGTCATCGCCGCACTCTGGCTGCTGGTGCCAGAGAGCGCTGCAGCGCGGCGCAAGACCCTCTGATTGAGCAGGACAAGCCGATGAGCGATTTTGATGTAGACCTCTTCGTCATCGGTGCCGGCTCCGGAGGCACGCGCGCCGCCCGCATCGCATCCGGCCATGGCGCCAGGGTGATGATCGCCGAGGAAGACCGGATCGGCGGCACCTGCGTCATCCGCGGCTGCGTCCCGAAGAAGCTCTTTGTCTATGCTAGCCGCTTCACCGAGGATTTCGAGGATGCCGCCGGCTTCGGCTGGACCCTGGAAAAGCCGAGCTTCAACTGGCTGACGCTGCGCGACGCCGTCGCCAACGAGGTCACCCGCCTGTCGGGCCTGTATCGCAAGGGGCTCGAGGGCGCCAAGGTCGCCATCCGCGAGGACCGCGCCGTCGTCACCGGCCCCAACAGCGTCAAGCTCGCCCGCAGCGGCGAAACCATCCGCGCCCGCCATATCCTGGTGGCGACCGGCGGCTACCCCTCCTTCGATCCGCCGATCCCCGGCGGCGAACTCGGCATCTCCTCCAACGAGATCTTCCATCTGCCGAGCCTGCCCAAGCGCATGCTCGTCGTCGGCGGCGGCTATATCGCGCTGGAATTCGCCAGCCTGTTCGTGCGCCTGGGTGTCGAGGTCACGGTGCTGCACCGTGGCGACAACATCCTGCGCGGCTTTGACGAGGATGTCCGCAACCGGCTGCGTGACGCGCTGGAGCATGCCGGCATCACCCTGCGCCTCGGCTGCACGGTCGAGCGGATCGAGCTGCTGGAGGGCGGGGTGCGCCGCGCCCATTGCGCCAGCGGCGCGCCGATCGATGCCGAGGTTGTTCTGGTCGCCACAGGCCGCCGCCCCAACACCGTCGGTCTGGGGCTGGCAGATGCCGGCGTCGAGCTCGGTCCGCTGGGCGAGGTCGTCGTCGACAACAACTCCCAATCCAGCGTCGCCTCGATCCATGCGGTGGGAGACGTCACCAACCGCGTCAACCTGACCCCGGTGGCGATCCGCGAGGGCCATGCCTTTGCGGATTCGGTCTTTGGCGGCAAGCCCTGGTCGACCGATCACAGCCTCGTCGCCTCGGCGGTCTTCACCACGCCCGAGATCGGCACGGTGGGTCTCGGCGAACAGCAGGCGCTCGCGGCAGGGTATGAGGTGACGGTTTTCGAATCCGGCTTCCGGCCGATGAAGGCGACGATCTCCGGACGCCAGGAGCGGATCTATATGAAGCTCGTGGTCGATGCGAAGACCGACCGGGTGCTGGGGGTCCATATCCTCGGCCATGATGCCGGGGAGATCATCCAGGCTGTCGCCATCGCGGTGACGATGGGCGCGACCAAGGCCGATTTCGACCGGACCATCGCCCTGCATCCCAGCGCAGCCGAAGAGCTGGTGACGATGCGCACGCCACGCGCCGGATAGGCGCGATTGGCGGCTGCGGGACGAGCGCCTGTTTTAGGGAACGCGCGACCATCCGGCGGCAGCCCATAGTTTGACAAGCCCTCATCCTGAGGAGGTCGCGCAGCGACCGTCTCGAAGGATGGTCCAGCGGACGCCGGAGCCTTCTGGAGCATCCTTCGAGACGCCATTCCAACGGAATGGCTCCTCAGGACGAGGGCTGAGGATAGCTCAAACTCTCAGCCCTCGTTTCGATGTTGATGCACAGCACGACCACTTCGCGCGCTTGAATCAGCGCGACAAGCAGTTGAATCTCGCTGTCAGCCCGTTGAATCAAACTGTGAAGTCGCTGAATCATTATCTCAGCCGCGCCGCCTAGCGCCTTGCTGCGACTCATGAATTCCGGCGCGTCTTGAGGCCGGGCCTCGGACAGCCTCGCTGCGGCAGGGTGGTGGCCAGCCCGTGCCGATCGGTGTATAGGCCCCCCTTCGCGCCAATTTCCCGTTAACGCAGGCGCGGAAGTGCAGGAGAGAATCCATGTCCGAGCGGTGGACGCCCGAGAGCTGGAGGGCAAAGCCCGTCCAGCAGATGCCGGATTATCCGGACCAGGCAGCCTTGAAGGCGGTTGAGCAGCAGCTCGCCGGCTTTCCGCCGCTCGTTTTTGCGGGTGAGGCGCGCAAGCTGAAAAAGGCTCTGGCCAAAGTCGCAAATGGCGAAGCCTTCCTGCTCCAGGGCGGAGATTGTGCGGAAAGTTTCGCCGAGCATTCTGCCGACAACATCCGCGATTTCTTCCGGCTGTTCCTGCAGATGGCGGTGGTGCTGACCTTTGCCGGCGGCTCTCCCGTGGTGAAGGTCGGCCGTATTGCCGGCCAGTTCGCCAAGCCGCGCTCGGCCAACACCGAGACGATCGATGGTGTCGAGCTGCCGAGCTATCGCGGCGACATCGTCAACGACAACGCCTTCACGGCCGAGGCGCGCATTCCCGATCCGCGTCGCCAGCTCGAGGCCTATCGCCAGTCGGCGGCGACGCTGAACCTGATCCGCGCCTTCGCGACCGGCGGCTATGCCAATCTCGACAATGCCCATCGCTGGATGCTCGGCTTCGTCAAGGATGTCCCGGCGTCGAGCCGTTACAGGGAAGTGGCCGAGCGCATCACCGAGACGCTCGACTTCATGCGCGCCATCGGCATCGATCCGGAGACGCATCCCGAGATGCGGATCACGGATTTCTACACCAGCCATGAGGCGCTGCTGCTCGGCTATGAGCAGGCGATGACCCGCGTCGATTCCACCACCGGCGACTGGTACGACACCTCCGGCCATATGGTCTGGATCGGGGACCGCACCCGTCAGCTCGACCATGCCCATGTCGAGTTCTTCCGCGGCATCCGCAATCCGATCGGCCTGAAATGCGGCCCGTCAATGACGGCCGATGGGCTGATGAAGCTGATCGAAGTGCTCGACCCGCAGAACACGCCGGGCCGGCTGACGCTGATCGCCCGCTTCGGCGCCGACAAGGTCTTCGACAATCTGCCGGCGCTGGTGCGCGCCACCAAGCGCGAAGGCCGCAACGTCGTCTGGTCCTGCGATCCGATGCACGGCAACACCGTCAAGGCCGGCAACTACAAGACCCGGCCGTTCGATCTGATCATGTCGGAGGTGAAGAACTTCTTCGCCGTGCATCAGGCGGAAGGCACGCATGCCGGCGGCCTGCATCTCGAAATGACCGGCAAGAACGTCACCGAATGCACCGGCGGTGCGCGCGGCATGACCGATGCCGATCTCAACGACCGCTACCACACCTTCTGCGACCCGCGGCTGAATGCCGAGCAGGCGCTGGAACTGGCCTTCCTCGTTGCCGAGCTGGTCAAGCGCGAGCGGGCAGGGCGGGTGCGGCCCGAGGTCGAGGCGGCTGAGTAAGAGGCGCGTCCCACGAGCCGAGAAACGACAAAGGCCGGGCGATGAGCCCGGCCTTTTTTCCATTCAGGCAAGCAGCCTGAGATTTTAGAATTTCAGGCCCGCTGCGACGCGCGCGGTGTTGATCGTGGTCACCGTGCCCTCCACATCGGCGAACCGGACGAGCTGGTACTCGCCGCGCAGGAAGAGGTTGTCGGCCAGCGCCATGTCGATACCGCCACCGAAGCTGACGCCATAGCCATAGACATTGTTCTTTGGCTGACCGACGCGCAGCGGGTAACCATTGGCTTGGACGTTATTCGAAATTGCACCGGTCACGGGGTTTGTGCGGGTGAAGCGCCAGTCAGCGTCGATCGTTGCCGCAGTGTCGAAGCGGCCGACAGCGCCGCCGACGGTGGCGAAAGGCATGATCCGGCCAAAGGCCCAGCCCATGCGCAGCCGCGCGGTCGCATAATCATTCAGCTTCGCGCTCTGCCTGGAGGTCAGCGACCAGTTATTGACCGTGCCGTCCGAGGTCACCGACTGGCGGGCGATAAAATCGCTCGTCGAATAGTCATGTCCGGAGCGGGTGTAGTCGGCTTCAATGCCTAGAACAGCATCGCCAAATGTGAAGTTATAGCCGGTGAAGCCGAAGAACGCGGCTCCGCTATCGCGCTTGACGGGCAGCTTGTCGACGAACTGCCCGAAATCGACTTCAGAGCCGAGCAGCGTGTTACGGAAGGCATAGCGGGCCAGATTTTGCAGTCCCGTTCCGCCGGGCTCGAACTTTGTCTCCGAGACGCCAACGCCACCACCGAAATAAAACCCCGACCAGCTGAACGGCGTTTCGATCTCCCGCGACGGCGGGGGCTCGTCGAACTGCGATCCGCGTAGCACCGGGTAATCGGCGGCGAGAGCGCATGGCGCGGTCAGCGCGAGGGCGGCGCCCAAAGCGCCGGTGAGCAAGGTGGAGCGGGTCCGCATCGTGTCTCTCCAAACCGGACCGGCCTGCAACGCCGCCCGATGCCATCGTTTATGGCGGATTAACCTTACCGACCGGTTAAACGGCGGATGGCGCAGCCGGACCAGGCGCATCAATCCGCACCGGCACATCCTGAAAGCCGGATATTCTTTTGCGACCCGATGGACTAAAGCGGCTGCATGACGACGCCCAGCTTTCGCCTCGCCCTCGCGCAGTTCAATCCCGTTGCCGGGGACATCGCCGGAAACGCCGCTAGAGCGCGTGCGGCCCGCGCCCAGGCGGCGCAGCTTGGGGCCGAGCTGGTCATGCTCCCGGAGCTCTTCCTCTGCGGTTATCCACCGGGCGATCTCGTGCTGAAGCCGGCCTTTCAGGAGGCCTGTCGCAAAGCCTGCGAGGAACTGGCGCGGGAAACCGAAGATGGCGGGCCGGGCCTGCTGCTGGGGCTGCCCTGGCAGGAGGATGGCGAACTCTACAATGCCATGGCGCTGCTCGATGGCGGCCTGATCCAGTCCGTGCGCTTCAAGGTCGCCTTGCCGGCCTATTGCCTGTTCGATGAAGCCCGCCTGTTCGCGCAGGGGCCCTTGCCGGGGCCGGTGGTGTTTCGCGGCAAGGTCAGGCTGGGGCTAGCCATCGGCGAGGATCTGGCGAGCGAGGAGGTCTGCGAATGCCTCGCGGAGACCGGCGGCGAGCTGCTGCTGGCGGCCGATGCTTCGCCCTATCGCTTCGGCGTTGGCGATGAGCGCATGAACCGGATCGTCGCGCGCAGCGTCGAGACGGATCTGCCGCTGGTCTACCTCAACCAAATCGGCGGGCAGGACGAGCATGTCTATGATGGCGCCTCCACCGTGCTGAATGGCGACCGCAGCCTGGCTTTGCAGCTGCCGGCTTTCGAGGAGACGCTGGTCGTGACGGAATGGGCGCGCGAGGCCGGACGCTGGCGCTGCCAGCCCGGCTCGCTCGCCAGCATCCCCGGAGGCGATGAGGCCGATTACCTTGCCTGCATGCTGGCCCTGCGCGACGCGGTCGAGAAATCCGGCGCTGCAACAATCGCTTTTGATGGCGCCGGTGGTCTGGACGCGGCTTTGGTCGCGGCCCTGGCCGTGGATGCGCTGGGGCCCGAGAGGCTGCGCATCGCCGGCCAGCCTGCCGATGATGGCGTCTTCCTGATCACGGCCCGCAACCTCACCGAGACAATCTGCGGCCGTCGCGGCATCGACACCGCCGCCTTCAACCCGTTGAAGCATCTCTATGGGACACAGGTCGCGCAACTGGCGGCCCTGCGCCAACATTGGACACCGCCCGGCTCGCTTGCGCCGGCCGGCGAACCGCTACCGATGAAGGGTCGCGCCCCAGCCTATGAGGCGCCGGCCGAGCAGATTGACGCCATCCTGCACCTGATGATCGAGGCGCAGATGCGCCTGGCCGATATCGTTGCCGAAGGCCATGACCTCGTGCTGGCGCAGACACTGGCGGAGCGGATCGCCAGCACGCATAGCGCCCGCCTGCGCAGTGCGCCGGGTGTTCGCATCGGACTGGCGGCGCTGCGGCCGGAGCGGCGCTATCCGCTGCATCATCGCTTCAGTGAGAGCGCTGCGCCGCCACACCAGCCGGACCTCGCTCTGGTCAAGGGCGTCGGCAAGCCCGGCGGCGAGGGCTTCGACTATTGAGCAGCGCGCAGACGCGCTGCGCCATCACAGCCAGTGATTGTCGGCCTTGGCCAAAAGCGCCATAAGCCAGCCATGACCCAGCTCGATCCCACCGCCCCGCTCGTCCGCTTCGCCCCGTCCCCGACGGGTTATCTGCATATTGGCAATGCCCGCCCGGCGCTGTTCAACTGGCTCTTCGCGCGCCGCCATGGCGGGCGGTTCCTGCTACGCTATGACGATACCGACACGGCGCGTTCGCAGGCGGAATATGCCGATGCCATCGCCGAGGATCTGGCGTGGCTCGGCATCATCCCCGACCTGACCATCCGCCAGTCGGAGCGGCTGGCGATTTACGACGCTGCGGCGGATCGTCTGCGCGCCGCAGGGCGGCTCTACCCCTGCTATGAGACCGCCGATGAGCTGGACCGGCGCCGCAAGCGCCAGCTCGCGCGTGGCCTGCCGCCGGTCTATGACCGCGCCGCCCTAAAACTCACCGCCGAAGACCGGGCCAAGCTCGAAGCCGAGGGCCGCAAGCCGCATTGGCGCTTCCTGCTCGAGCCGCGCAGCGTCACCTGGACCGATCTCGTCCGCGGCGAGGCCCATGTCGATTGCGCCTCGCTCTCCGATCCCGGTGCTGGCGCGCGAGGATGGCAGCTATCTCTACACGCTGCCCTCCGTGGTCGACGATGCCGAGATCGGCGTGACCCATGTCATCCGCGGCGAGGACCACGTCACCAACACCGCCGTCCAGATCCAGATCTTCGAGGCGCTCGGCGCGCCCTTGCCGGTTTTCGGCCATCACAACCTGCTGACGACGGCCAGCGGGGAGGGGCTGTCCAAGCGCCTCGGCCATCTCTCCCTGCGGGGCTTGCGCGACTCCGGCGTCGAGGCGCTCGCGGTTGCGGCGCTGGCGGTGCTGGTCGGCTCGTCCGATGCCGTGCGCCCGGTTGCGAGCCTGGATGAGCTGGCGGGGCTGGTCGAGCTGGCCCATGTCTCGCGCGCCCCCGCCAAATTCGATGAGCATGAGCTGGAGGCGCTGAGCGCGCGGACCCTGCACCAGCTGCCCTATGAGCGGGTTCAGTCGCGCTTGACCGACTTGGGCGCGGACGGCGGAGAGGCTTTCTGGCTCGCCGTGCGCGGCAATCTCGCCAGGCTGGAGGATGTGAAGGCGTGGTGGCAGGTGGTCCATGGCCCGCTGCAGCCGGTGCTGGCCGATGCCGCCTTCTGCGCACAGGCAGCGGCGCTGCTGCCGCCCGAGCCGTTCGACGCAACCACCTGGAAAAGCTGGACCGGCGCTGTCGCGGCCGCCACCGGCCTGAAAGGGCGCGCCTTGTTCATGCCGCTGCGCCAGGCGCTGACGGCGCAGGATCACGGCCCGGAACTGGCAGCGCTTCTGCCGCTGATCGGCCGGGAGCGCGCTCTCAAGCGTCTGGACGGTCAGGCCGCCTGACGCCAGATCATTTCTCGATCCACTGGATCGTTGAATGCTCTGGTTTTGTTGATTTGTCGCGTTTTCTTCACGCGAACCGGCACCGTTTTCGCTTGAAAACGCTCTCGCAGCAACCGGCGCGCCGTCGCCGCTACTGGCGGGTCGTCGCCGCGCCGAGATTGGGCGCCAGATTTGGCGCTACGATCCGCACGGTGCGCCTTTCGCCGGTAACGCTGCGCGTCTCGCGCCGCAGCCCGTCACCCCGGTCCCGCACAGTCTCGCCCACCGTTTGCGGGCCGACACCGGCCGATTCCGTGCCCGAGGTCGGCGAGTTCTCAGATGGCAGCGGCTTTTCATCCAGCAGATCGGGCACAGCGGCAGGCTGGGCCGCCGGGGCCGCACCGCGCTTCTTCGGGTCAGCCCGCTCGGTGCGAGGGCGCGACAATTCGGCCGCGCGTTGCTCGGTCAGGATGACGTCGCCCTTGCGCTTGTCGAGCAGTTGCTCCGCCTGCCGCAGCACCTGCGCCCAACTCTGGCCAGGCGTCTTGCAGGTGCAGGTCGCGTCAAAGCTGCGCTGGTATTTGAGTGCGTTGGGCAGCGAGGAATAGGGCTGGCCGGTGCTGCGCGAGACGGCGTTCTGGATGTCGCCGCCGCCGCTCATGCCGAAGGCCGTGACCTCGGCGCCGGGGCATAGCGCCTGGCACATCTCGTCGGCGCCTTCGCGCCCACCGGGCGAATTCGCGAGCGGGAAGAAGTAGCCGTCGCAGCTGCGCACGCAGACCGTATTCGGCCCACCCATGCGCGGCTTCTCCGGCTCGGTCGGCGTCGGATCCAGCTCCGGCATGGTCGAATCGATTTCGCCGCGGCGTGGCTCGATGCCGAAAATCGTCTCGAAGAAGCCGCGTGGCTGCTCCTGGCAATTGCTGCGAATGGCGGCTGCAAGTTGGGCGCGCCGCTGCTCGACGCCGCCGCCCTGGGCCTGTTGCGACAAAGCCGCATATTGCTGCTGCAGATCGCCGATCTGGCGCCGCAGGAAGCCGCATTGCGGCGGCGGCTGGTCGCCAAAGAAGGAGAAGCCGCGGTTCGCAACCCAGGCCGCGAAACTGGTTGGTCGCCTGCGCCAGCTGGCCGCCGACGCGCCGCGCCGCTTCCGCCGCGCGCGGATCGCCGCCACGCTGGCCGCGCAGCCCGTCGAGCTCGGCGCGCCAGGCGTTACAGGCCGGGGACTGCGCCATCGCCGCGCCACTCAGCCCGATCAGCGCCAGCAAGATCGCTCCGACGCGGCGTGAAAAGAGAGCTGTCATCGCGGTAGGAATCACATCACCTGCTTTTGGACGGATCAGCCCGACAGACCATTGCCTAGGCCGCGCCGCCAGCCAAATCACCTGACCTGTGAAACACGACGGAACTATGGAAGGCTCCAGGGCAGGCCCAAGGCTTGAATCGCTTGACGGAAGGGCAAAGCTCAATTCGCATATTTGCCTTTCCCCGGCAATTGGCCTTGCCGACCCCAGCCTACTCGTCGCGATAGCCGCCCGCCAGCAGGCGCCCGCGCTCGGTCAGGGTCGACAGCACCCGCTCGAAGACCTTGAGTTCGTCAGGCGCGATCCCGTCGGTCCAGCGCGCCTGGAAAGCCAGCGCCAGCGGCACGATCTGGCGGTAGATCCGCAACCCCGGCGCGGTCAGGCTGACAAAGGATTCGCGCCGGTCCTGCCGGTTTTCCGAGCGCGAAAGCAGGCCGCGGCTCTCCAGCTCCGTGACGGCGCGCGAGACCTTGGTCTTGTGCATCTGCGCCAGCTCGCCAATGTCCCGCGAGGTCAGCGTGCCGAACTCGCCAAGCTGCGCGATGACGCGCCATTGCGGGATATCGATGCCGAAATGCGCCCCGTAGATGCGCCCGAGCGCGCGGCTGGCAAAGAACCCGACCACGTTCAGTCGGTAGGGCAGGAATTGCTCGAGGCGCAGCTGCTCGCCCGCATCCGGCTCGGCCCCGGCCGGCCCCTGTACAGGCGCAGTCTTTGCCATTAGTTTCACCTGTAACTATTTCGGTCGTTCGACGATCCCGACGATCATCCCCAAAGCCGCCGCTTGTCAAAGCCGGCCGCAGCTCATGAGGCAGGAGAATTCCGATGAACATCCAGTCGAGGATGGAGCCGAGCCAGGCCGCTGCCACGCGGCCGGCGCCGCTCTATATGTCCGGCTTCGGCAATTCCTTCGAGACGGAATCGCTGCCGGGCGCCCTGCCGGTCGGGCGCAATTCGCCGCAGAGGCCGGCCTATGGGCTCTACGCCGAGCAATTCTCCGGCTCGCCCTTCACCGCGCCGCGCTCCTCCAATGAGCGCTCCTGGCTTTATCGCATCCGCCCCAGCGTCAAGCATGGCGGGCGCTGGACCAAGATCGACAAGGGCCTGATCCGCACCGCGCCCTGCCGCGACGAGGCGGATCTGCCGATCGGAGCGCTGCGCTGGAGCCCGATCCCTCTGCCCGAGGAGGCGCAGACCTTCCTCACCGGCCTGCGCACCCTGACCACGGCCGGCGATGCCGATACGCAGGGCGGGATGGCGGCGCATATGCTGTTCGTCACCGCCTCGATGCAGCGCGAATACCTGTTCGATGCCGATGGCGAGCTGATGATCGTGGCGCAGGAGGGCAGGCTGCGCTTCTTCACCGAATTCGGCATCATCGAGATCGAGCCCGGCGAAATCTGCGTGATCCCGCGCGGTGTCGTCTTCCGCTGCGAACTGGTCGACGGCCCGGCACGCGCCTATGTCTGCGAGAATTATGGCGGCGCCTTCACCTTGCCCGATCGCGGGCCGATCGGCGCCAATTGCCTGGCCAATCCGCGCGATTTCCTCACCCCGGTGGCCGCCTATGAGGATAGCGAGGAGGAGGCGACGCTCTACGCCAAATGGGGCGGCGAGATCTACGCCTCGAAGCTGGGGCAGTCACCCCTGGATGTCGTCGCCTGGCACGGCAATTACGCGCCCTACAAATACGATCTGCGGCATTATTCGCCGGTCGGCGCCATCGGCTTCGACCATCCCGATCCCTCGATCTTCACGGTGCTGACGGCGCCCTCCGAGACGCCCGGCACCGCCAATATCGACTTCGTCATCTTTCCGGAGCGCTGGCTGGTGGCGGAGAACACGTTCCGGCCGCCCTGGTATCACCGCAACATCATGTCGGAGTTCATGGGGCTGATCTACGGCGTCTATGACGCCAAGCCCGAAGGCTTCACCCCCGGCGGCTTCAGCCTGCATAATCTGATGCTGCCGCACGGCCCCGACACCCAGGCCTATGAGCATGCCAGCACCTGCGAGCTGAAGCCGGTGAAGCTGACCGGCACCATGGCCTTCATGTTCGAAACCCGCTTCCCCCAGCGCGTCACCGGCTACGCCGCCGGCCTGCCACAGCTGCAGCAGAACTACGCCGATTGCTGGCAAGGACTGAAGAAGCGCTTCGACCCGACGCGAAAGGACGCGTGGTGAGGCTGGCTGCTGAGCTAATCCGATACGAAAAACCCTCCCCGGCGCGGCCGCCGGGGAGGGGGGATGGAGCTTACCGCGCTTTCAGCCGGTTCATGAAGCTGTCGTAGGACAGCTCCGCCACCTGCCACCAGAGCAGGTTCTCGCCGCGGAAGGCGACCATGGAGTCGTAGCCCTTCTTGAATTGCGGGTTCTTGGCGGAGGTCTCGGCGTAGTATTCTTCCGCCGCCTTGAGGGCCGCTTCCATCACCGGGAGCGGGAAGGGGCGCAGCTGCGCGCCCTGGGCCACCAGCCGGCGCAGGCCGCCCGGATTCACGGCGTCGTACTTCGCCAGCATCCAGTTATTCGCGGCTTCGCAGGCCTGATGGACGATCGCCTGGTAGTGCTTGGGCAGCTTGTTCCAGGCCTCCTGGCCGATGACGAGATGCAGCATGGCGCCGCCCTCCCACCAGCCGGGGTAGTAGTAGTATTTGGCGACGCGGACGAAGCCGAGCTTCTCGTCGTCATAGGGGCCGACGAATTCGGCCGCATCGATCGTGCCGCGCTCCAGCGCCGGATAGACGTCGCCCGCCGCGATCTGCGTCGGCACCACGCCGAGCTTGGCCAGCACCGCGCCGCCCATGCCGCCGATGCGGAACTTCAGGCCCTTCAGATCCTCGACGGACTTGATCTCCTTGCGGAAGAACCCGCCCATCTGGCAGCCGGAATTGCCGCAGGGGATGGAATAGGCGTTGAACTTGGCCAGGCTCGTCGTTGACGATCTCCTGCGCCGCCGCCGAAGAACCACCAGCTGTGCTGCTGGCGGGCGTTGAGGCCGAAGGGGATGCCGGTGCCGAGCCCGAGCGTCGGCATCCTTGCCGATGTAGAAATAGGTCGGCGTATGCGCGCATTCGACGGTGCCGGAGGTGACGGCGTCGAGCGCCTGCAGGCCGGGGACGATCTCGCCGGCCGAGAAAGTCTGGACCTGGAACTTGCCGTCGGTCGCATCCGACATCAGCTTCGCAAATTGCTGGGCGGTGCCGTAAATCGTGTCGAGCGACTTCGGAAAGCTCGAAGTCAGGCGCCATTTCACCTCCGGCATCGCCTGCGCGATCGCGGGCATCGCGATCGGCGTGGCGGCGGCTGCGAGAGCCCCTGTTTTCAAAAAGTCGCGACGTTTCATAAGCTCACCTCCCAAAGGTTTGTTGCGCCCTTTGTGGCGCGTCGGGGAAGGAAAGAAAAGTCATGAAACTCGCGTCGCTTATGCATGGTCGGGATGGCCGACTCGTCGTTGTCTCCCGCGACCTCACCCGCGCGACCGATGCCTTCCCGGTCGTGCCGACCCTGCAGGCGGCGCTCGACGATTGGGAGCGTTACGCGCCGCGCCTGGCCGATCTCGCCGAGAGTCTGGAGCATGGCTCGGTGCCATCCTTCCGCTTCCACGAGCATGATTGTGCCGCGCCCTTGCCGCGCGCCTATCAATGGCTCGACGGCTCGGCCTATGTGAACCATGTCGAGCTGGTTCGGAAGGCGCGCGGCGCGGAGATGCCGCAGAGCTTCTGGACCGATCCGCTGATGTACCAGGGCGGATCGGATTCGCCACTGGGCCCGCGCCAGCCGATCCTGGCGCGCAGCGAGGAGGACGGCATCGACCTCGAGGCTGAAATCGCCGTGATCACCGGCGATGTGCCGATGGGCGTCAGCGCCGCAGAGGCCCTCGCGCATATCCGGCTGGTGATGCTCGCAAACGACGTGAGCTTGCGGAATCTGATTGGCAGCGAACTGGCGAAAGGCTTTGGTTTCGTTCAATCAAAGCCGCCCACCGCCTTTTCGCCGGTGGCCGTGACGCCCGAAGAACTCGGCTCCGCCTGGGCCGGCGGCAAGCTCAGCCTGCCGCTGCATTGCCAGGTCAACGGCAAGCCGTTCGGCCAGCCCAATGCCGGGGTCGACATGACCTTCGATTTCGGAGCGCTGATCGCCCACGCCGCCCGGACCCGTCCGCTCGCGGCCGGCACCATCATCGGCTCCGGCACGATCTCCAACCGCGACGCGGCCGGCGGCCCCGGCCAGCCGCTCGCCAAGGGCGGCGCTCGGCTATGCCTGCATCGCCGAGCAGCGCATGGTCGAGACCATTCTCGCGGGCGCAGCCCAGCACGCCCTTCCTGCGCTTCGGCGACAGCGTCCGCATCGAGATGAAGGATGCGGCCGGCCATTCCATCTTCGGCGCGATCGAACAGGACATCCTCCCCCATGCAGCCTGACAAGCCCGCTTTCGCCTCAAGCGCCGATCTCGGCGAGAAGACGATCTCGTTCGATGAGATCGGCACCGGCGTCTACGCCTATACCGCCGAGGGCGACCCCAATACCGGGGTCGTCATCGGCGATGAGGGTGTGCTGGTCTTCGATGCCCAGGCCACTCCGAAAATGGCGCAGACGGTGATCGACCGCGTTCGCGCCGTCACCGACAAGCCGATCACCCATGTCGTGCTCTCGCATTATCATGCCGTGCGCGTGCTCGGCGCCCCGGCCTATGGCGCGCGCGAGATCCTGTGCTCGGACGCGGCGCGCGCGATGATCGTCGAGCGCGGCGAGCAGGACAAGGCGAGCGAGATCGGCCGCTTTCCGCGCCTGTTCCAGGGCGCGGAATCGATCCTGCCCGGGCTGACCTGGCCGACCACCAGCTTCACGCAGCGCGCCTCGATCTGGCTCGGCCGGCGCGAGGTCAGGCTGATGCAGATCGGCCGCGGCCACACCGCCGGGGATATCATCGCCTGGATACCCGATGCGCAGATCTGCTTCGCAGGCGATCTCGTCGAATACGGCGCCACGCCCTATTGCGGCGACGCTCATTTCGGCGATTGGCCGGCGACCCTGGACCGGCTGGCGGAGTTCGGCGCGACAGCGATGGTGCCGGGCAGGGGCGCGGCGCTGACCACAGCGGCGATGGTCTCGGACGGCATCGCCGGGACCCGCGCCTTCCTCAGCGATCTCTATGAGGCGGTGAAGGACAACGCCCGGGCGGGGCGCTCCCTGCGCGAGACCTTCGAGCGCGTGCATGCGACGCTGAAGCCAGCCTATGGCGACTGGGTGATCTTCGAGCACTGCCTGCCCTTCAATGTCAGCCGCGCCTATGACGAAGCCAACGGCCTCGACCATCCCCGCATCTGGACGGACGAGCGCGACAGGCAGATGTGGCTGGAGTTGCGGGGGTGAGGCGGCCGCTCAATAAGGGCGAGGCAGGCCCGGGAACATTGGAAAATGCTTGAGGTTGAGTGTCACCAACTCCAGCCCATGGTGCTGTGCTGTTGCTGCGATGACCGCGTCGGCGGTATCGAGCCTGTGGCTCTTGCTGAAGCGCTTCATCAATGCGCCGGCCGCTTCAGCAATGGAGCGATCGACGGGCAGGAGCGTGGCGTTGGCAAAGACCATGTCGATCACACCACGCTCCTTGTCTCCCCGCTCTCCTGCCCGAATTTCCGCGACCGTAATCACGGAGAGACAGGGCCGCGCCCTCAGCTTCTCGAAATAGGAAATGGCAGCAGGTTCGCCGCGCAAGACATCGATCACAACGCTGCTATCGACCAGCCGGGGCATCGTCACGCCATTGCTTATCCAAACGGTCCTGGCGCTCTCCACCGCTTAGGCCGCGGTCCAGATCGCCCAAGTCGGTGCGGCCTGACCAGAGGCCGGCCGCATTCAGCCAGGCCGTTCTCCACGATGCGTCGTCGCAGTGAGATGCCTCACGGCCAACGATGTCAGTCTCCGCAAGCGCCAGATCGACGCCATGGCGGATCAGCTCGCTTCTGGTGCGGCCTGTGCGGTAGCTCACCTGCTGGAGCGCCGCTGTCTGGTCATCCCTCAAGAGGATCTGAGCTTTGCGCATGAGTTCTTCTCCTGCCTCCATAGATACGCTGCCGGCGACGGCAACGCCAGAGGCAAATGACGTTACGGTAGGTGTTGCCCGGCCATGACCCCCACCCGCCAGTTCAACTACCGCCGCAGCCCGGATCAGGATGCGGCACGGCCGGTTCGGCATCCCGTGGTGATTATCGGCGCCGGGCCGGTGGGGCTGACGCTTGCGCTCGATCTGGCGCGCCGGCAGGTGCCTGTGGTGCTGCTGGACGATTCCGACCGCATCGGCGAGGGCTCCCGCGCCATCTGCTTTGCCAAGCGAACCCTCGAGATCCTCGATCGGCTGGGTCTGGCCGAGGCGATGGTCGCGAAGGGCGTCACCTGGCGAACAGGCAAGGTCTTCCACCGCGACACGCCGCTCTACGGCTTCGATCTGCTGCCCGAGCCCGGCCATAAGCAGCCGGCCTTCATCAACCTCCAGCAATACTACGTCGAAGCCGCTTTGACCGATGCGGCCTTGCAGGAAGAAGGTGTCGATCTGCGCTGGTCGAACCGGGTTTGCGCCGTTCAGCCGCATGGCGAGGGCGTCATGCTGACCATCGCCACGCCCGATGGTGAGTACCGGCTCGAGGCGGATTGGGTGGTGGCCTGCGACGGCGCGCGCTCTCCCACCCGCGCCATGCTCGGGCTGGACTTCGTCGGCGAGCAGTTCGAGGACAAGTTCCTCATTGCTGACGTCAAGATGCAGGCCGATTTCCCGACCGAGCGCTGGTTCTGGTTCCAGCCGCCTTTCCATGCCGGACAATCGGCCCTGCTGCACAAGCAGCCCGATGATATCTGGCGGATCGATCTGCAACTGGGTCCCGATGCCGATCCCGAGCATGAGAAGCGCCCGGAGATTGTCCGGCCTCGCCTGGCGCAGATGCTCGGCCATGGCAGCTTCGCGCTGGAATGGGTCTCGGTCTATCGCTTCCAGTGCCGCCGGCTCGAACGCTTCCTGCACGGTCGCGTCATCTTCGCGGGCGACGCAGCCCATCAGGTTTCGCCCTTTGGGGCGCGAGGCGCCAATTCCGGCATTCAGGACGCTGATAATCTCGGCTGGAAGCTCGCGCTTGTGATCAAGAGCAAGAGCCCGGTCTCCCTGCTGGAGAGCTATGACAGTGAGCGTGTCGAGGCTGCCGAGGAAAACATTCTGAATTCGACGCGCGCCACCGATTTCATCGCCCCGCGCTCTGCGGGTGAACGGGTGCTGCGGGATGCGGCTTTGGCGCTGGCGGGGCGCGCGCCCTTCGCCCGCAGCTTCGTCAATTCGGGCCGGCTCTCCCTGCCGACGCGCTATCGGAACTCGCCGCTCTCCACCGCCGAACGTGGCTGGATCGGCGGTGTGCCACCCGGTGCGCCGTTCCGGGATGCGCCTCTGGCGGAAGGCGGATGGCTCAGCGAAGCGCTGCGCCCAGGGCGTCCGGTGGTGCTGTCGCATGGCGAGGATGGCGCGGCGCTGGCGCCCGATGGCGTCCAGTGGGCCAACGCGCCTTGCGCCAAGCAAGCCGATGACTGAGGCCTCCCTGTTCGCCACGCGCTATGCGACGGAACCCGGAGATGCCTATGTGCTGCGGCCGGACGGGCATGTCGCCGCCCGCTTTCGCCACGCGACCCGCGCCGATGTCATGGGCGCAATCGAGCGATTGGAAGGGAGAGCAGCGTGACTGAGCCGTATCTGCCGGTTGAGGCGACACGTCTGGGCAAAACGGTGCGTCTCGCCGATCCCGACGCCGCCTATCAGCTG
This sequence comes from uncultured Alphaproteobacteria bacterium, assembly GCA_963759925.1. GTDB lineage: Bacteria > Pseudomonadota > Alphaproteobacteria > Rhizobiales > Beijerinckiaceae > Allobosea. Next base: position 18,924 of record CAVXBE010000008.1, on the reverse strand, counting down.
CTCGCGCGGGCTCATCGCGGCCTGGATGAACGGCAAAGTGCGGCGCTGAACGCCCGTTTGGTGCTGATCCTCGCCAATCAGGTCGGCGATCTCGACGTGCTGGATGCGGCGGTCGCGCTCGCCCGAGCCACGAACGAGCCTTGACGCTCTGCCCGCGCCCCGCGACAAACAGATATGATCGACCCGACCCCACTCTACTCCGACACGATTCCGCTGGCCTTCTTCGTCTGGGCTCCGGCCGGGGTGATGCTGTTCTTCTGGCTTGCCGGCTTCTGGGCCAGCCGGGCCGGCGTTCCCCGCGTGCTTGAGAGCGACTGGAACGGCTTCAATGTCGCCGATGTCGACAAGCTGTTTGCGGCCTATGGCGAAACCCGGCGGCGCATCTATCGCAATCGCGTCCTGCCGGCCGATGTCGCCTTCGCCTTTTTCTATGGCATCGTCGGCGCGCTCACGATCTATGCGCTGGTGATGCGGGGCCAGCCGCTCTGGCTCGCTGTGCTGTGCGGCGGCGGCTGGCTGCTTGGCGCCATCGCAGATGTTGCCGAAAACATCGCGGTTGCCCGCCTGCTCGATCATTATCCTGTGCTTGGCGAGCGGGAGGTGGCCTTCGCCTCCCGGATCACGCAGATCAAGCTCGTGCTGTTCAGCCTTGGTACAGTGGGCGCCATCGCGGCGGCCTGGCTTGCCTGGCGGCCGCTGGCGATTTGAGGCAGGCCCTAGCGCTGGGGCAGAACCGGGGCCATATGCGCGGCCAGACCCCTTCTGCCGGAGACGCTTCTGCCATGCGCCTGACCTCGTTCTCGTCCGCCCTGTTGGGCGTCGCCCTCAGCCTTGCGGCCGTGGTCCCCGCTGCGGCGCAGGAAGACCTGATTTTCAGGAAGTCGACGGTCTGGAAGATGCTGACCCCCGACGACAAGCTCGCAGTCTACGGCGTCGATGACCCGGTGGTCGAAGGTGTCGCCTGTCACTACACCACGCCCGAAAAGGGTGGCGTCTCCGGCATGTTCGGTGTGGCGGAGGAGGTGTCGGACATTTCGCTCGCCTGCCGGCAGATCGGACCGATCCGCTTCAAGCAGAAATTTGAGCAGGGCGATGTCGTGTTCCGCGAGCGGCGGTCGCTGATCTGGAAGAAGATGCAGATCGTGCGCGGCTGCGATGCCAAGCGCAACGTCTTGATCTACATGGTTTATTCGGACCGCCTGATCGAAGGCTCGCCGAAGAACTCGACCTCGAGCGTCCCGCTGATGCCCTGGGGCGCGACAGGCGAGCCGCCGCGCTGTGCCGATTGGGTGAAGTAGTCGCCTGAGGCGGCTGGGCTTACGGGCCGCAGGTGATGACCAGCGGCTGCTCGGGCGCTGAACCGGCGGTGCTGGCCTTGGACAGCGAGCCGGTGAAATCCTCGCGGGACGCGATGCCAAACGAGGTGGCGAGGCGGTAGCCCTTGGCCTCGCACCAGGCATTGGCGACGATCTTGCCGCATTCGGCCTTGCTGGAGATGCAATCGGCGACGCCATAGCCATCGCTGGCCGGGATCAGGAACGTCTGCGCGCTCTTGGGGGCGGCGACAGTCTCCGAAGCCGGAAGGACAGCCAGCGAAAGCCCGCCGCCGATCATTCCGAACAGACCAACCAAGGCAATGGCGCGGCGCATTTCTGTAGTCCCCGTATCCGACAGGACGCAAACCCTCGAATCGAGAGTATGGTTCCGAGCGGTTAAGGTTGCGTGAACTTGCCGGGGCGCTGATTGTGCAGTGCAGCAAGGGGCCGCCCTCTTGACGCAAAGCGCGCGCACAGGCAAGCAGAATTCCATGACGCGCACCGCCATCCTCATTTGTCGGATTTGCCGCTAGCTTTCGCTGGCCGGCTGCTCACGTCCTCGTCTTCCGAAAAAGACCTGACAAAAGCGCCCCGGCCAGCGGCCAGGTCGTTTCGTTCGTCTTGTTTCGGGAATTAGCGCGATGTCGCCCCAGATCCGGCTCTACAACACGCTGACACGGACGAAGGAGGATTTTTCTCCGATCGATCCGGACAATGTCCGCATGTATGTCTGCGGGCCGACCGTCTATGATTACGCTCATATCGGCAATGCGCGCCCGGTCATCGTCTTTGACGTGCTGTACCGGTTGCTGCGGCACCTCTACGGCGCCGACCACGTCACCTATGCCCGCAACCTCACGGATGTCGACGACAAGATCAACGCACGCGCCGCCCGCGACTATCCCGATCTGCCGCTGAACGAGGCGATCGCGAAGGTGACGCAGGGCACGACCGCGCAGTTCCATGCCGACATCGCCGCGCTCGGCTGCCTGCCGCCCGATGCCGAGCCCCGCGCCACCGATCATATCGAGCAGATGCAGGCGATCATCCATCGCCTGATCGCGCGCGGCGTCGCCTATGTCGCGGAAGAGCATGTGCTGTTTCATGTCCCGGCCGTGGCGCATCTGCGCGCGGCGCCGAAATACGGCTCGCTCGCCCGGCGCCCGCTCGACGAAATGATTGCCGGGGCGCGGGTGGATGTCGCTCCCTACAAGCGCGACCCGATGGATTTCGTGCTCTGGAAGCCGAGCCGCGATGGCGTCGATCCGGGCTGGACCTGGCCCCAGGGCGCGCCCGAGGGGATCACCCGTCCGGGCCGCCCGGGCTGGCACATCGAATGCTCGGCGATGTCGATGGCCAAGCTGCTCGAACCCTTTGGCGGCGGGCTGTCCTGCGACGATCCCTCAAAGAACGTCTTCGACATTCATGGCGGCGGCATCGACCTTGTTTTCCCGCATCATGAAAACGAAATCGCCCAATCCTGCTGCGCCTTTGGCGGCACCGATGGGGCAGGGCGCATGGCCAACATCTGGATGCATAATGGCTTCCTGCAGGTGGAAGGCGAGAAGATGTCGAAATCCCTCGGCAACTTCGTCACCATCAACCAGCTGCTGGAGACGGACAGTTTCGGGGGTCGGCGCTGGCCCGGCGAAGTGCTGCGGCTGGCCATGCTGAAAACCCATTACCGCCAGCCGATCGACTGGACGGTGAAGGCGCTGGAGGAGGCTGAGAAAAAGCTGGAGCGCTATCGTGGCCTAATCAAGAAGTTTGGCTCTGCTCATCCGGCTAGCCCCTCTGAGATCGTCGTCCAGCGATTGTCCGACGACCTCAACACACCCTCCGCTCTGGCGGAAATGGACGCCATCGCGCGTCGGGCGAACGGCGTGGTGGGTTCCCTCAGTGATGATGAAGTCAAGGCACTGACAACGGCTACTGCAATCGAGGGGCAGTCGGAAGCTGCCAACGAATTGCGCGCAACGCTGCTATTCCTAGGCATGGATGTCGACGCTGAGCCAATTGGCGCGGTAAACTTGCTGTTCAACCAGCAGATCGCGGCACTCATCGAAGCCCGGCTGGCCGCCCGCATCGCCAAGAACTTCGCGGAATCGGACCGCCTCCGCGACGAGCTGCTGGCCATGGGCATCGTTCTGAAAGACGGCAAGAATGCTGCCGGCGAGCTGATCACAAGCTGGGAGGTGAAGCGATGAACCGCGACACCACCCCCTCTCCCCCTGCGGGAGAGGATTGGGGTGAGGGGGAGGCTCGACATCTGCCGGCTCAGCGCCCGGTGCCAGCGATTGCGCTCACGGCGAACCCCTCATCCGTCTCGGCTGCCCCGAGCCACCTTCTCCCGCCAGGGGAGAAGGGAGGCACCCCGTTCTGTCAGCTAGCGCGCGAACCGCAACAGAGCCCCTCTCCCCCTGCGGGAGAGGGTTGCGGTGAGGGGGAGGCTCGACGTTCGCTGTCTCACCACCCCGCGCCGGCTGTTGCGCTCACGGCCACCCCCTCATCCGTCTCGGCTGCGCCGAGCCACCTTCTCCCGCAGGGGGAGAAGGGAGGCGCCCCGTTCTGTCAGCTAGCGCGCGAACCGCAACAGACCCCCTCTCCCCCTGCGGGAGAGGGTTGGGGTGAGGGGGAGGCTCAACATCTGCCGTCTCAGCGCCCCGCGCCAGCTATTGCGCTTACGGCGAACCCCTCATCGGTCTCGGCTGCGCCGAGCCACCTTCTCCCGCAGGGGGAGAAGGCAGGCGCCCTGTTCTGTCAGCTAGCGCGCGAACCGCAACAGACCCCCTCTCCCCCTGCGGGAGAGGGTTGGGGTGAGGGGGAGGCTCGACGTTCGCCGTCTCAGCGCCAAACGCCAGCGATTGCGCTCACGGGGAACCCCTCATCCGTCTCGGCTGCGCCGAGCCACCTTCTCCCGCAAGGGGAGAAGGGAGGCGCCCCGTTCTGTCAGCTAGCGCGCGAACCGCAACAGACCCCCTCTCCCCCTGCGGGAGAGGGTTGGGGTGAGGGGGAGGCTCGACATCCGCCGTCTCAGCGCCCCGCGCCAGCGATTGCGCTCACGGCACACCCTCATCCGTAGGGCTGCGCCCCGCTGTAGGCACGTTCGCGCAAGGCCGATGAAGAGGCGCGGCTGACAACGGGCACGCGCAACTCCGGTCAGCTCGGCCTGCGCGAGTCGCCGAGCCACCTTCTCCCGCAAGGGGAGAAGGGAAGTGGTGCCCCGTTCTGTCAGCTATCGTGCGAACCGCAAGAACGGGCGGCTGTCTTGCGAAGCCGTGCGCGGTCGATGCGGAAGCAGCCGACGGACGCCGAGCGTGCTTTGTGGCACATCGTTCGCGACCGGCGCTTCAGCGCCTTCAAATTTCGCCGTCAGGTGCCAATCGGCCCCTATGTCGCTGACTTCGCCTGCCTGGACAGGCGCCTGATCGTTGAGGCGGATGGCGGGCAGCATGCCGAAAACAGCTATGATGAAGCGCGCGACCGCTGGTTCGAGAGCCACGGCTTTCGCATAAGGCGCTTCTGGAACGGCGACATCTTCCATCAGCGGCAGTCTGTTCTGGACACATTGTGGCACGACCTCGATGGCCTGCCTCGCACCGATCCCTCTGACACTGCCGAGCTGCGCTCATGACCCCCAAAATCCGCCCCGCCGGCTCGCTTTCCGTTGCCATCAAGCTGGTCATGCTCGCCATGGTGATGCCGCGGGTGTTGCGCTTCAAGCTGCGGCGGAAATCATGACCCCCGCTCGCATCCACCTCTTCGACACCACCTTGCGGGATGGCGCGCAGACCACCGGCGTCGATTTCTCGCTCGACGACAAGCGCGCTGTCGCCGGCATGCTCGACAGGCTCGGGATTGATTATGTCGAGGGCGGCTATCCCGGCGCCAACCCGCTCGACACCGCCTTCTTCGCGCAAAAGCCGACGCAGCATGCGAAATTCGCTGCTTTCGGCATGACCAAGCGGGCAGGGCGCTCCGCCGCCAATGATCCCGGCATTGCCGCGCTGCTGGAAGCGAAGGCCGATGCCATCGTCTTCGTCGCCAAGAGCTGGGACTATCATGTCCATGTCGCGCTCGAGATCTCGCTGGAGGACAACCTCGCCGGCATCCGCGAAAGCGTCGAAGCCGCCAAGGCGGCCGGGCGCGAGGTGATGCTGGATTGCGAGCACTTCTTCGATGGCTACAAGGCCAATCCAGCCTATGCGCTGGCCTGCGCCCGCACCGCCTTCGAGGCCGGGGCGCGCTGGGTCGTGCTCTGCGACACCAATGGCGGCACGCTGCCCGGCGAGATCGCGACCATCGTCACGGAGGTGGTGAAGACCGTGCCGGGCGATCATCTCGGCATCCACGCCCATGATGATTGCGGCTGCGCGGTCGCCAATTCGCTGGCGGCGGTGGAAGCCGGCGTACGCCAGATCCAGGGCACGCTGAACGGCCTGGGCGAGCGCTGCGGCAACGCCAATCTGGTGACGCTGATCGGCGCGCTGAAGCTGAAGCCGCTCTACAACCAGCGCTTTGCGCTCGGCGTCGATGATCGCCAGCTCGGTGAGCTCAGCCATGTCTCGCGCGCGCTCGACGAGATGCTCAACCGGGCGCCCAATCGCCACGCGCCCTTCGTCGGCGCCTCGGCCTTCGCCACCAAGGCGGGCATCCATGCCTCGGCCGTGCTGAAGGACCCGCGGACCTATGAGCATGTCCCGCCGGAGGCGACGGGCAACCTGCGCAAGGTGCTGATCTCGGATCAGGGCGGCAAATCCAATCTCGCCGCCGAACTCGAGCGCATCGGCGTCACCATCGGCCGCGATGATCCCCGGCTGGGCCGGGTTCTCGACGAGGTCAAGGAGAAGGAGGCGCAAGGCTACGCTTTCGAGGGCGCTGATGCCTCCTTCTTCCTGCTGGCCAAGCGCATCCTGCGCGAGGTGCCCGAGTATTTTTCGGTCGAGCGCTTCAAGGTCAATGTCGAGCGCCGCTACAATGCCAATGGCGACCTCGTCACCTTCTCGGAGGCGACTGTAAAGCTGAAGGTCGGGGAGGACGTGCTGATCTCCGCCGCCGAGGGCACGGGCCCGGTCAACGCGCTGGACCTCGCCCTGCGCAAGGATCTCGGGCGTTATCAGGCGCTGATCGGCGGGTTGCGGCTGGTGGACTACAAGGTCCGGATCTTCCAGGGCGGCACCGATGCCGTCACCCGCGTGCTGATCGAATCCGCCGACGAAACCGGCGAGCGCTGGACCACGGTCGGCGTCAGCGCCAACATCATCGACGCCTCGTTCCAGGCGCTGGTCGACTCCATCACCTACAAGCTGGTCCGCGAGGGCGCGACGGCCTGAGCGGCCGTCGCTTCGTCACGCGCCTCGGCAGGCGACCCGCTCATTCGGTCAGACGGATGACCTTGTCCTTGCAGAGATCCATGCTCTCGGAATCGCTCTCCACCTCGTCATCGAACTTGGCCAGCACGAAGTAATTGCAGCCGGCCGGCTTGTTGAGCTTGAGCGCGACGGTCTTGCCGGGCGCCAGCGGCTTGGCGAGCTTGGCGACGAGGCGCGACTGCTCTCCCGTCGTGGCGATCTCCAGCGTTGTCAGCGGCACGCTGCGCCCATTGGTGACGTTGACCTGCGCCGGCGGCTTGGCGCGCTGGGCCAGGGCCGGGGCATGCGACAGAACAAGGCCCGTGACGGCCGCAAGCGCGAGGGTGTGAACCGTTTTCATGCGTGTGCTTCCCCATGTGGCGGATTGGTCCCACCGCGACATTGTGACACCGGCTCCGCGGCAATAACAAGGCTGCGTTGCGCGACCTGTCCACAACTGTCGCCGGGCATGCATTGTCGGACAATTCAGCTTATACCGCAGGCAGCCAATCTGGAATCATCCGAAAATGCCTCCCTCTGTCGTGCCGACGCCTGCGCAGAATTTCGCCCGCTCGGCGGCCCTGAAGCCTGGGGCCGGGTTCATCGCCACCTTCCATGCGCTCTGGCCTTATCTCTGGCCGGCGGACCGCGCCGATCTGCGCAAGCGCGTCGTGCTGGCCTTCATCCTGCTGGTGATGGGCCGCGTGGTGCTGATGGGCGTGCCCTTCACCTTCAAATGGGCGACGGATGCGCTGGCCAATACGCCGTCGACGCTCGAGCGCTGGCTGCCCTTCCTGGTCGGAGCGCCGCTGGCCCTGACGGTCCTGTACGGTGTGGCCCGCGTTGGCTCTGCTGCCTTCATCCAGGCGCGCGATGCGCTGTTTGCGCCCGTTTTCATGCATGCGGTGCGGACGCTGGCTCTGCAGACCTTCGGCCATCTGCATCATCTGTCGCTGCGCTTCCACCTCGAGCGCAAGACCGGTGGGCTGACCCGCGTGCTGGAACGCGGCCGCAACGGCATCGAGGAGATGGTCCGGCTCGGCCTCAACCAGCTCGTCCCCGTCATCGTCGAGGTCACGCTGATCATCGCCGTGCTGCTCACCCTGTTCGACTGGCTTTATGTCGTCGTGCTGGTGGTGATGGTCACGGCCTACATGGCCTACACCATCAAGGCCACGGAATGGCGCATCGCCATCCGCGGGGCGATGAACGAGAGCGACAACGACGCCAATTCCAAGGCGATCGACTCGCTGCTGAACTATGAGACGGTGAAGTATTTCGGCGCAGAGGCGCGCGAGACGGCCCGCTATGACAAGTCGATGGCGCGCTATGAGCGCAACTCGATCAAGGCCTACACCTCGCTCGCGCTACTGAATTTCGGACAGGCTACGATCTTCGCGGCGGGCCTGACGATTTCGATGGTGATGGCGGTGCAGGGTTTTCGCGCCGGCACCCATACGGTCGGCGATTTCGTGCTGATCAACGCCATGCTGATCCAGCTCTACCAGCCGCTGAATTTCATGGGCACCGTCTATCGCGAGATCAAGCAGGCGACGCTCGACATCGAGCAGATGTTCTCGCTGATCGGCAAGGATCCTGAGATCCAGGACAAATCCGGTGCCGCGCCGCTGCAGGTGCCCGATGGCGAGGTCGTGTTCGAGGATGTGAAGTTCGCCTATATCCCCGAGCGCCCGATCCTGCGCGGCATTTCCTTCTCCGTCCCGCCCGGCAAGACTATCGCGATCGTCGGCCCCTCCGGCGCCGGCAAATCGACGATCTCGCGGCTGCTCTTCCGGTTTTACGAGCCGCAGCAGGGTCGCATCCTGATCGACGGCCAGCCCATCGCCGATGTGCAGCAGGTCTCGCTGCGCGCCGCCATCGGCATGGTGCCGCAGGATACGGTGCTGTTCAACGACACCATCGAATACAACATCCGCTATGGCAGGCCGGAAGCGACGGAGGCCGAGGTCGAGGAGGCGGCGCGGCTCGCCCAGATCGACCGCTTCATCAAATCCCTGCCCGAGGGCTATGGAACCTCGGTCGGCGAGCGCGGTCTGAAGCTCTCCGGCGGCGAAAAGCAGCGCGTCGCCATCGCCCGCACCATCCTGAAGGGGCCGCCGATCCTGGTGCTGGACGAGGCGACATCGGCGCTCGATTCCTTCACCGAGAAGGAAATCCAGGACGCGCTCGACCGGGTCAGCGAAGGCCGCACCACGCTCGTCATCGCGCATCGCCTGTCGACGGTGATCAACGCCGACGAGATCATCGTGCTCGACAAGGGGCTGATCGTCGAGCGCGGCAGCCATCCGCAGCTTCTGGCCGCCAACGGCGTCTACGCCGCATTGTGGAACCGCCAGCGCCAGGTCGATGAAGCCAAGGCGACGCTGAAGCAGGCGGCGGAGGAGGAGGGCGCGAGCGTGCGGGTCAGCCTGAGCTGAGCCGAGCGGCCGCGCGGGCCGGGTTCATTCGCGTTGATTTAGGACGCGGCCGCAGTGCGTTGAGGAGCGCAATCGCGTTCTAAGTCCGGCGCGTCCAGCGCCAGCCTCGCATGATTCCGGCCGCCCCTCTTGGTGGCGTACAAGGCGGTGTCGGCGCGAACGACCACATCCTTCAGCTCCGTCTCGCCGGGGCGGAACACAGCAACGCCGATGCTGATCGTGACCGGGATCGCTGTCTTGCCGACGGTGACCGGCTCACTGGCTATGACGTGACAAATCCGCGTCGCATGCTGCAACGCAGCGGCACCGTCCTTGCCTGGCAAAATCAGCAAAAACTCCTCGCCGCCCCAGCGCGCGAGAACATCGCAGTGCGGCTTGATGGTCTGCTCCATCCGGCGGGCCAGAGCTTGCAACACCAGATCCCCCGCCTCGTGCCCGAATTGATCATTGATCTGTTTGAAATGATCGATGTCGGCGATCAGCACGGCGATTTGCGTCCGCTGGCCGTCCCCAATCGCCGCCTGGGCCCGCTCCTGCGCACCGCGCCGGTTGGCGAGCCCGGTCAACGGGTCGCTGGCCGCATGGGCCTTGAGCAGCACATGGGCATGCTCAAGTGTCATCGCGATCAGCCCAAGATAGATCAGCGTCGAGCCCATCTGGTCGACCATGAGAGCATACTGCCGATGGTCCACCGTTCCGACGTCTACCGGGACGGAATTGTACAGAGCAAAGCCGATCAGCAGCCCCGAAGCTGCCAGGGCTAGGGCATAAGTCAGGAGTGCCAGGGCAACGACTGATTGCGAAGGCGAACGCCAGGTCCGACTGTTGCAGAATATCAGGGCTGTCCGCAGCAAGGCGTACGCCATCATCAGCAACACCGGGACCAGCACGACGGTTTCGGAGAGGGCCATCAGGGCCAGCCCGCCATAGACGATCCCTGGCCCGCAGCTCGCGATGAGGAATGCGGTGAGCGGAACCCGGCGGTTGAAATAGACGGCTCCGCCTTTCCAGACGCAGGTGATGCTCAGGCCAAACAACAGGTAGATCAGGGTGCCTAACAGAGCCCCCGGCTCATATTGCGGTGCAACGCCATAATGCAGCCAGAGCCCAGCGCATGAGAGGCTGATTCCGATCAGCCACCACATAAAGGCTCGCCGTGCCCCGCCAATGATGCTGAACAGGATGAAAAACAGTGTCAGACCACACCGTGCGCCGATGCTGGAAATCAACATGGTATTCGTGTCGAGCATTCGGCAGCCGGCTCTGGTCAGCGCACACAGGGGCGTACGTAAATTACCTTACGGCATGTAGGTGCATCTCAGGTTAAGATTGCCTGGACAAAGTGATGCCATCGCAGAGTTGCTGACAGCCCTCGGCCCTGGCCGGTTCGTGGACCGAACTCAGCCGCCGGCGCCGCCCGCCGATCCAGGCCAGCGAATGGCTCGTGTGAGAAGCGCGCCCGGGCTGCAGCGAGCACCGCGACACCAGACCCCTTTCCCCGGAACGCTGAACCGCCTAAACACCCCCCAACGCTCGGCGCCTTGCGGCGGCCGGCATCTCGCCACAGCGCGCCCTGCTTGCGCCAAAACGACCAGGACATCGCATGTCGCTCTTCGATTCCACCCGCAAGGTGATCGTGCCCATCCATAAGGAGGGCTACATCTTCATCGCCATTGCGCTGGTGGCGACGCTGGTTCTCGGCCATCTCTGGACGCCGTTCGGCTGGCTGGGCGCGATCATCACCCTCTGGGTCTGCTATTTCTTCCGCGATCCGATCCGCATCACGCCGCAGCGCGCCGGGCTGGTGATTTCGCCCGCCGATGGCCGCGTCAGCCAGGTCGCGCTGGCTCTGCCACCGCCGGAGCTGAACCTGCCGGCCGAGCCGATGACCCGCATCTCGATCTTCATGAACGTCTTCGATTGCCATGTGAATCGTGCGCCGGTGCCAGGCCGCATCATCAAGATGGCCTATACGCCCGGCCTCTTCCTCAATGCCGAGCTCGACAAGGCGAGCGACGACAATGAGCGCAACGCGCTGGCGATCGAGACCTCCTTCGGCACCGTCGGTGTCGTCCAGATCGCCGGGCTGATCGCCCGCCGCATCGTGCCCTTCGTCAAGGAGGGCGAGGTGATTGGCACCGGCGAGCGCTTCGGCCTGATCCGCTTCGGCTCGCGCGTCGATGTCTATCTGCCGACGAGCGTCGTGCCGCTGGTCGGCGAGGGGCAGACGGCGATTGCCGGCGAAACTGTGCTGGCCGATGCCGTCACGCCGGAAATCGAGAAGCGCCTCTATCGCGGCATCTGAGCCGCACAGGCTCTTCCGGCGGGCAAGAAAGCGACCTTTCCTTGCATCGCGCCTAGCGCCACCCGCCGAAACCGCGTATTCCGGCTGGTATGAGCGATCTCTTCCCCCCTTCGAGCCTGAGCGCGAGACGCGCCGGGCTCGCTTCAAGGCGATCCCGTTTCGGCTGATTGCCCCGAACCTCGTGACCCTGCTGGCGCTGTGCCTCGGCCTCACCGCGATGCGGCTGGTGGTCGATGGCCGGCTCGAGACGGCGACCATCTGCATTCTGGTCGCCGCGGCGCTGGATGGCGTCGATGGCCGGCTGGCCCGGCTGCTGAAGGGCACCTCGCGCTTTGGCGCGGAGCTCGAACTCGCTGTCGGACTTCCTGAATTTCGGCGTCGCCACCGGCTATGTGCTGTGGATCTTCAACCTGCACCAGCTTAAGTCGTTCGGCTGGATCGTCGTGCTGACGCTGGCCTGCGCCATGGCGCTGCGCCTGGCGCGCTTCAACGTCATGATCGACGATCCCGACCGCCCGGAATGGCAGAAGAACTTCTTCGTCGGCATGCCGGCGCCGGCTGGCGCGATTACGGCAATGCTGCCGCTCTACCTGCATTTCATCGGCGTGCCGGTGCAGGAATACGGCGCCCCCTTCGTCGGGCTCTATATCCTGTTCATCGCCTTTCTGACGATTTCGCGCATCCCCTGCTATGCCGGCAAGACGCTGGGCACGCGCATCCCGCGCGACAGGGTGCTGCCGATCTTCGTGGCCGTCGTCGTGGTGGCGGGGCTGCTCTTCGCCTATCCGTTCGAGATGCTGGCGCTGGTGGTGGTGGCCTATCTCGGCCTGCTGCCGGTCAGCGTCGCGCGCTATCGCAAGCTCGAGCGTGAGCATGCGGCGAAGCTGCCGGAGCCGGCCCCGCTGGAGCAGCCGGCCGAGACGCTCTGATCTCAGCGCTTGCGGGCGCGCAGCCGCACGGCATTGGCCTGCGCCCGCTTCGAGAACGGCTCCAGCGAATGGTTCACCACCTTCGCTGTCGCCTCATGCAGATCGACCTGCGCCAACGGGTTGAAGACGACGCCCCACCAGAACATCGCGGTGGCGTGGCTGGCGGCAAAGCCGCTCTCGATCACCGCCGTGACCTTTTCCGTGACCGCCTTGGCGGCTTCCGTCTGGCCGCGCCGATCTCCCAGCGCGCCCTTGACCAGCATCGGCATCCGCAGCGCGATGGTCAGCCCGGCATCGGCCTGCATCGCCAGCATGCGTGTCGCCAGAGCCTGCGCCTCGACCCCCGCACCAGCTATCGATTCGAGAGGTTTCGCGGTTCTAGCCATGCGGGGCGGTGCTCCGGTTCAGTCGAAAGAGCCCTGAAATGGGCTGGGACAAGCCAGGAGTGTGGGCCTTCGCAGCTCATGATGCAATGCAAGATGCTCTCCCGCTCTGCGCAATGGGAATGAGCGGAGCGCATGGAACCTCTCAGCCTGCAGCCAGCGCAGGGCTTCAGCGAGCCCAGCGGTGAGAACGGCTCCTGCCGGAAATCCGGTTTCCACTTTCGCCGCTCCTGCTCTAGAGCGATGGGGGGTATCGTCCAGAGCCGCGTGAGCCAGTTATCGTGAACCTGTTTTCTTCTCCCAAGCCGCCCGGCTGGCGGCCCATGCTGGTCCTGGCCTCGGCCTCGCCCCGGCGGCTCGCCCTGCTTGAGCAGGCGGGGCTGACGCCTGATGCGCTGCTCCCGGCCGATCTCGACGAGACCCCGCTGAAGGGCGAGCGCCCGCGCGATCTCGCCCGTCGCCTCGCCCGCGAGAAGGCCCAGGCTGCCGCCGAAGGCGCCAAGGCCAAGGCCGAACTCGAAGGCTGCTACGTTATTGGCGCCGACACGGTGGTCGCGGTCGGCCGGCGCATCCTGCCCAAGGCCGAGATCGTCGACGAGGCCGCCGCCTGCCTGCGCCTGCTCTCGGGCCGCGCCCACCGTGTCTATACCGGCGTGGCGGTGGTCACACCGTCCGGCGCCGTGCGGGAGCGCATCGTCGAGACACGGCTGCGCTTCAAGCGCCTGTCGAGCGAAGATATCGAGGCCTATCTCGCCTCGGGCGAATGGCGCGGCAAGGCTGGCGGCTACGCCATCCAGGGCATTGCCGGCTCCTTCGTCGTCAAGCTCGTCGGATCCTACAGCGCCGTGGTCGGTCTCCCGCTCTACGAGACGGTCAACCTGCTGGGCGGGGAGGGCTACCCCGTGCGCTTCGGCTGGCTCAACATCGGCGCCTGACGCCCCCTTCAACTGGAAGACCCGCACTCCGATATGGCAGACGCAACCACACCCCCCGCCGCACGGCAAAAACCCTGTCCGATCTGCGGCAAGCCGGCAGAAGCGCGCTTCAAGCCGTTTTGCTCGTCACGCTGCGCCGACATCGATCTCGGCCGCTGGCTGAAGGGCAGCTATGTCATCCCCGGCGCACCGGTGGACGAAGCAGAAGCCGGCAAGCCCGGCCATGAGGACGATCAGGAGAGCTGAGCAGCGCTCAGAGCCCCCGACACTCGGCCGTTGGCTGGAACGGGACACTCTGATGTCATCGGCGGACGCGCAAAAAGCAGGAGGGGCGTGGGCCAGTTGCTCAGCTGCGCGACCCGCCTGAACGATTGTCCGGCAAAATTCCTGAAGCGACTGGACAGCGCCTGAGCGAGACATTATACCCCGCCCACCAACAGGGAAGCACACAGCCTCCCCGGCGCCCAGATAGCTCAGTTGGTAGAGCATGCGACTGAAAATCGCAGTGTCGCTGGTTCGATTCCAGCTCTGGGCACCATTCTCTTCCCCCTATAAAATCGAAGGCCCGCGGTGTTCTGCGGTTGGAGCGCTGATTAATCAGCGGCGTTTAGCCCAACCCAAGTTCGGCCCGTCCTAAGCCGTCCCTTGCATTCGCTCCGGCCCCGCAAGCTGGACCCTCCACCGCGCAGCAAAATTTTGCCCCGCCATCGGCGGCTGCTACCCTCGCTCCATGCTGAAGCGCCTGAAGTTATGGGCCCGCACGATCAAGCGTGACGTCCACGCGCTTTACCTCGCGAGCCGCGACCCGCGCGTCCCGTGGTTTGCCAAGGCGGTGGCGGTGCTTGTGGCCGGTTATGCGCTCTCGCCCATCGACCTGATCCCCGATTTTATTCCGGTGCTTGGCTATCTCGACGATATCGTGCTGGTGCCGCTCGGTGTGCTGCTGGTCGTCCGTCTGATCCCCGAAGGCATCATGGCTGAGCATCGGGCGGCTGCTGCACTGGCTCAGGAGCGACCGGTCAATCAAACCGCCGCCATCGTCATCGGCGCCATCTGGCTCGTCTCGCTCGCCCTGACCGGCTGGTTCGCCTACCGTTATCTGGCCGCGTGAGGCGCCGCGCGTACCGTGGCTGTTGCAGTCGAGGCCTCAGGCGGCACCAATACGCAGCCTGAGCCAACTCTTCCCAACGAAATTCGAGACTGCTTCAGCTCGCGCAAGGCTGCTCCGCACCGTTGCCTCACCCTGACAAGTTACAGGCGCCCCTTGACTTGTGACGAGCAAAACGTTCAGTTCAGCCGTCACCACAACCGAGGGTTGAATATGCTGCGCGCTTTTATCACCGTCACCGCTCTCATCGCCTTCAACGCGGCGGCCTGGGCCTCATGCCCTCCCGGCACCCGCTATGATTGCTACACCACCTATAACGGCAAGCAGTCCTGCGGCTGCCGCTGAGCCTCCGGGCCCAATCGATCGAAACCCCGCCTCTCCGGCGGGGTTTTGTCTGGTGAGAGCCTTACTTACCAAAGCCCCCGCTCAGCTCCTTAGCCCCGGAGCCTCCTGCCCGGTGCGGGCGACGTATTCCGTGTAGCCGCCGCCATAGGCGTGGACGCCGTCGGGCGTCAGTTCCAGCAGCCGGTTGGACAAAGCTGCGAGAAAGTGCCGGTCGTGGCTGACGAAGAGCATGGTGCCCTCGTAATTCGCCAGCGCGGCGATCAGCATCTCCTTGGTGGCGATGTCGAGATGGTTGGTCGGCTCGTCCAGCACCAGGAAGTTCGGCGGGTCGTAGAGCATGGTCGCCATCACCAGCCGGGCCTTCTCGCCGCCTGACAAGACCCGGCAGCGCTTCTCGACATCATCGCCCGAAAAGCCGAAGCAGCCGGCCAGAGCCCGGAGCGAGCCCTGTCCCGCCTGCGGAAACAGATCCTCCAGCGTCTGGAAGACGGTGCGGTCGCCATCCAGCACCTCCATGGCGTGCTGGGCGAAATAGCCCATCCGCACCGTGCCGCCGAGCGCGACAGTGCCGGCATCGGGCGAGGCAGCGCCGGTCACCAGCTTCAGCAGCGTCGACTTGCCGGCACCGTTGACCCCCATCACGCACCAGCGCTCCTTGCGCCGCACCTGGAAATCCAGCCCTTCATAGATGCTGCGGCTGCCATAGCTCTTGCTGACCTGCTTCAGCGTGACGATGTCCTCGCCCGAGCGTGGCGGCGTCTGGAACTCGAAGGCAACGGTCTGGCGTCGCCGCGGCGGCTCCACGCGCTCGATCTTGTCGAGCTTCTTCACCCGGCTTTGCACCTGCGCCGCATGCGAGGCGCGCGCCTTGAAGCGCTCGATGAAGTTGATCTCCTTGGCGAGCATCGCCTGCTGGCGCTCGAACTGCGCCTGCATCTGCTTCTCGGCAATGGCGCGCTGCTGCTGGTAGAATTCGTAATTGCCGGAATAGGAGGTGAGAGAGCCGCCATCGATCTCGACGATCCGGTCGACGATGCGGTTCATGAACTCGCGATCATGCGAGGTCATCAGGATCAGCCCGTCATAGCCCTTGAGAAAGGATTCCAGCCAGATCAGGCTTTCCAGATCGAGATGGTTGGAGGGCTCGTCGAGCAGCATCGCATCGGGGCGCATCAGCAGGATGCGGGCGAGCGCGACACGCATCTTCCAGCCGCCCGAGAGCGCGCCGACATCGCCCTCCATCATCTCGGCGCTGAAGCCGAGCCCGGCCAGCACCTCGCGGGCCCGGCCATCCAGCGCATAACCGTCCAGTTC
>CAVXBE010000007.1:0-169114 GCA_963759925.1 uncultured Alphaproteobacteria bacterium | reverse complement strand
CAGCGCCTCGGCGCCCTCGCCCGGACTGGCATTGCGGCGCAGCGCCTCGACGAAGGCAGCGTGATCGCCAACGGCCAGCGCATCCTCATAAGCCTGGACGCGGCCATAGAAGCTCTGCGCCACCTTCTTCATGCGCTTGGGTACGGCGATGTCGCTGATGCCGCCATTGCGGAAGCCGAGTTCGAGATAGGAAAAGGTGGCGTCGGTGAAATCCTGGGCGAAGGCGCCGGCCGGCTCGGGCAGACGACGCAGCCGGCGCAGCAGCAGGAAGGCGTGCAGGGTCAGCGACTCAAAGCGGCCCTCAAAACTGTCGGGGATGCCGCCGTCGAGATACAGCCAGGGCTGGCGCGAGGCCTCAGCCACCCGCGCAAACACCTGATTTACCGGTGCCAGACGGTCTTCGCGCTTGCCAAACAGGCCAAACATCAAGCGTCGCTCTCCCGGTGAAGCCATTGCCTTGCCAAAGCCATCCTCGGGCGTTACGCCAAGCATTACCTGTTTGACAAGCGGCCAAGGCGTCACGCCTTGCGCCATAACGGCCCCGGATCGAGTCCCGAATGACCGTCATCACACGCCGCACAGCCCTGCTTGGCCTCCTCGCCACCTCATCCCTTGCTTTGGCCGGCTGCGGCCCGGATGCCGGTGGCTTCAAGCTGCCGACCTCCGCCGGGCTGAACGAGGAATACACCCGCGGCTTCGTCATGGATGAGGGGCTGATCGCCCAGATCAAGCCCGGCATGGATGTGCAGACCGTGCTGACGACGCTTGGCACGCCCTCGACCACCTCGACCGTCGGCAACCGCACATTCTACTACATCAGCCAAACCGTGCGGCGGCGCTTCCAGTTCCAGGATCTGAGCGTGATCGACCAGAAGGTGCTGGTCGTCTATTTCAACAAGGGCTTCAAGGTCGAGCGTGTCGCCAATTACGGGCTGAAGGACGGCGTGATTTTCGACTTCATCAGCCGCACCACCGAGACCGGCGGCGAGGAGCAGAGCTTCCTGCGCAACCTCTTCCGCGGCGTCACGAAGTTCACGCCCTTCGGTGCGTGAGCGGCCGCCACTGGCTGGAGTTTGAAGAACCCGCGGCGCCTGCCGCGGGTTTTTTCATGGCTTGATCGGCTCGTCAGAGCCGGTCGGCCGCGCTTGTCGACAGCTGTCTGGTGTTTCGGAGACAGCCCAGTTCAGCGCGCCCAAAGAAAAAGCCCCGCGGATTGCTCCGCGGGGCTCCGACGATGGATCGCTCCGATGCTCAGCTATGGGCGAGGATCGCCAGCAGCAGCAGCGCGATGATGTTGGTGATCTTGATCGCCGGATTCACGGCGGGGCCGGCGGTGTCCTTGTAGGGGTCGCCGACGGTGTCGCCCGTGACGGAGGCCTTGTGGGCCTCGGAGCCCTTCATGTGGCGCACGCCGTCCTTGTCGACGAAGCCGTCCTCGAAGGACTTCTTGGCGTTGTCCCAGGCGCCGCCGCCCGAGGTCATCGAGATGGCGACGAAGATGCCGGTGACGATGACGCCCATCAGCATGGCGCCGACCGCCGCGAAGGCCTGGTTCCTGCCGGCGATGGCGTTGATGGCGAAGATAGGTCACGATCGGCGCCAGCACCGGCAGCAGCGAGGGGATGATCATCTCCTTGATCGCGGCCTTGGTCAGCAGGTCGACGGCGCGGCGCGTAATCGGGCCGCTCCGTGCCCGTCCATGATGCCGGGCTTCTCCCGGAACTGGCGGCGCACCTCCTCGACGACCGAACCGGCCGCGCTGGCCGACCGCCGTCATGCCCATGCCGCCGAACAGGAACGGGATCAGGCCGCCGAGCAGCAGGCCGACGACGACGTAGGGGTTGGAGAGCGAGAAATCGACGGCCACGCCCTTGAAGTACTGGAAGGTGGTCGAGCCCGCCTTGTTCGCCTCGGCGATGAAGAAGTTGAGGTCGGAGGTGTAGGCGGCGAACAGCACCAGCGCGCCGAGACCGGCCGAGCCGATCGCGTAGCCCTTGGTGACGGCCTTGGTGGTGTTGCCGACCGCGTCGAGCGCGTCGGTCGACTGGCGGACTTCCGGCGGCAGGCCGGCCATCTCGGCGATGCCGCCGGCATTGTCGGTGACCGGGCCGAACGCGTCGAGCGCCACGACGACGCCGGCGAGCGCCAGCATGGCGGTCGTCGCGATGGCGATGCCGAACAGGCCGGCGAGGCCAGTAGGAGACGATGATGCCGGCGACGATGACGAGGGTCGGCAGCGCGGTCGATTCCAGCGAGACCGCGAGGCCCTGGATGACGTTCGTGCCGTGGCCGGTGACCGAGGCCTGGGCGATCGAGACGACCGGGCGCTTGCCCGTGCCGGTGTAGTATTCGGTGATGACGACGATCAGCGCCGTCACGGCGAGGCCCGTCAGCGCGCAGCCGAAGAGCTCGCCCGACGTGAAGGTCACGCCCTGGACCGTCGTGAAGCGCGGCCGAGAAGCCGCCGAACATCAGGAAGTTCACGACGGCGATGGCGCCGATCGAGAGCACGCCGGCGGCGATGAAGCCCTTGTAGAGCGCGCCCATGATCGACTGGTTCTGCGCCGAGCTTCACGGCGAAGGTGCCGATGATCGAGGTGCACGATGCAGGCCGCGCCGATGGCGAGCGGGTAGAGCATCATCGTCTCGAGGACCGGCTGGCCGGCGAAGAAGATCGCGGCCAGCACCATGGTGGCGACGATCGTCACCGCGTAGGTCTCGAAGAGGTCGGCCGCCATGCCGGCGCAGTCGCCGACATTGTCGCCGACGTTGTCGGCGATCGTGGCGGGGTTGCGCGGATCGTCTTCCGGGATGCCGGCCTCGACCTTGCCGACGAGGTCGGCGCCGACATCGGCGCCCTTGGTGAAGATGCCGCCGCCGAGACGGGCGAAGATCGAGATCAGCGAGGCGCCGAAGCCGAGCGCGACCAGCGAGTCGATGACGATGCGGCTGGAGGGGGCGAAGCCGAGCATCGAGGTCAGGACGCGCGTAGTAGATGGCGACGCCGAGCAGCGCGAGGCCGGCGACCAGCATGCCGGTGACGGCGCCGGACTTGAAGGCGACGTCGAGCCCGTCGCCCAGCGACTGCATCGCGGCCTGCGCGGTGCGGACATTGGCCCGCACCGAGACGTTCATGCCGATGAAGCCGGCGACGCCCGACAGGACCGCGCCGATCAGGAAGCCGACTGCCGACCCAGATGCCCGAGCAGCCAGGCGAGCACGACGAAGAGCACGATGCCGACGATGCCGATGGTGAGGTACTGCCGCTTCAGATAGGCCTGCGCGCCTTCGGCGACCGCGGCCGCGATCTCCTGCATGCGGGCCGTTGCCGGCGTCGCGCTTCATGACGTCGGCATAGGCCCAGAGGCCGTAGGCGATCGAGAAGCGCACTCAGACGATGATGATGAGCAGAGCAGACATTGATTTCCTGACCTCGAGATTTCATCCCGCGCGGCTTGGCCACGCTTATGGTTTTTTGAACGCCAAAGATGCGGAAACGGGGCGCACGGAATCGTCCCCGGCCTACGATCGCCAGTGTCAGCCAGATTTGTGCCAAGTTTCCGACGAAATCGCAAACGCGCCCGCTGACAAAGGCTCAGCTTTGTCAGCAAGGCGGAAGGCGCTCCGACGCATGGCGGCGGAGGCGGAGCGGTGCCGGCTCAGGCGGGGCTCATCCGCTTCTGCATGCACTGCCAGGCGACCATGGCCAGCGCGACAGCCACGGGCGGGAAGACGAGCCAGTTGACGCTGTCCCAGCCGCCGGAATTGCAGCAGCCCGCCGGACGAGAAGGAGGCGATGGCGACCGAGCCGAAGACCAGGAAGTCGTTGGCGGCCTGCACCTTGACCCGCTCCTCCGGCCGGTAGCAGTCGGTGACCAGCGCGGTCGCGCCGATGAAGCCGAAATTCCAGCCGACCCCGAGCAGGACCAGCGCGATCCAGAAATGCGCGACGCTGAGCCCGGTGAGCCCGACAATGGCGGCGAGCGCGGTGAGGACGAGGCCGACGGCGGTGACCGGCTCCTTGCCGAAGCGCGCGATCAGCCGGCCGGTGAAGAAGCTCGGGCCGAACATCGCCAGCACATGCCACTGGATGCCGAGCGCGGCATCGCCGATCGAATGGCCGCAGCCGACCATGGCGAGCGGCGCCGCCGTCATCACGAAGCTCATCAGCCCATAGGCGACGAGGGCGGCGGTGACCGAGGCGATGAATTTCGGCTGGCGCATGATCTCAGACAGCGGCCGGCCGCCGCCCGACTTCACCGGAGCGACCGGCGGGGCGCGCAGCATCATCACCACGGCCATGGTCAGCAGGGCGAGCAAACCCTGCGCCAGGAAACTCGCCGCGAAGGGGGCGGCGGGCGTCAGGTCACGGGTCCAGTAGACGGATTGCGGGCCGATGATGCCGGCCGCGAGCCCGCCGATCATCACCCAGGAGATGGCGCGGGGGCGAAATGGCTCGCTGGCGGTATCGGCCGCCGCGAAGCGGTAGCTCTGCACGAAGGCGCCATAGAGCCCGCACATGAAGGTGCCGATGCAAAACAGCCAGAACAGCCGCCCGCCCGCGCCCATGGCGGCGATGCTGGAGGCGGTGACGCCAATCAGCGCGCCGATGAGATAACCGTTTCGGCGGCCAAAGCGCCGCATCAGCATGGCGGCGGGAATGACGCCGCAGGCAATGCCAAGCTGCATCAGGCTGACCGGGACAGTGGCGAAGGTCTTGTCGGCGACGAGTTGCGCGCCGATGATCCCGCCCAGCGAGATCACGATCGGCGGGCTTGAGCCACCCAGCGCCTGTGCGCAGGCGAGCACCACCGAGTTGCGCTTGGCCAGGGCATCGCCATCGCCGGGCTGGACAGGTTGGTTCATGAGCCGTCTGCCGATCTGGTGTCGGCGACCGGGCGGACGCCGTCAGAAATGGGTGAAGGAGCCACGCGCAAAGCTGCGCGCCCTGCCCTTCTCGCGATAGTGCACCGTGCCCGGCTGCGCCGTGATCGTACCGATGACCGTCAGCGGGGTATCGTTCTCGCGGGCGGCCTCGACAAGCGCAGAATATTCCAATTCCGACGCTGTGCAGAGGATTTCGTAGTCGTCTCCGCCAGTCCACGCCAGTTCCAGCAAAGCGGGATCAGCCATGACAGCGGCGCGGGCCGCAGCCGACAAGGGTACGGCATCGAGATCGATCTCGGCGCCGACGCCCGAGGCCTTCAGCAGCTTGCCGAGGTCGCCCACAAACCCGTCCGAGATGTCCATTGCGGCGGAGGCATGGGCCTGCAGAGCGGGGGCCAGCGCCAACCTCGGCTGCGGATGCAGATAGCGATCGGCCAGCGCCGCCCGCTCCTGCTCGGCAAGCGCCGCAACCCAGGATGGCCGATTGGGGCCATGGGCCAGCAGGCCCAGCGCACCATCGCCAATCGTGCCCGAAACCAGCACGCGATCGCCCGGTTTTGCGCCCGAGCGCAGCACCATCCGGCCAGCCGGTACGCTGCCGAAGGCGGTGATCGAGAGGCTGAGCGGGCCCGGCGTCATCACCGTGTCGCCGCCGATCAGCGCGCAACGCGTCTGCTGCGCCATCGCCGCCAAACCGGCCGCGAACCCCTCGAGCCAGCCCTCGGTCCAGTCCGGCGGCAGCGCCAGCGTCAGGACAAAGCCGTCGGGCCGAGCGCCCTTGGCAGCGAGATCGGAGAGGTTGACCGCCAGCGCCTTGCGGGCGATCGATCCTGCCGGATCATCGGCAAAGAAGTGGACGCCAGCGACCAGCCCGTCGACCGTAACCACCAGCTCATAGCCCCGCGCCGGCCGCAAAAGCCCGGCATCGTCGCGCAGGCCAAGACCGCCCGGCCCCGCCATCGGCTGGAAATAACGAGCGATCAGTTCAAATTCGCCGGGTCGGTCCGCAGCAGCCATGCCGTCTCTCTTAACACCGCATCGCCTGAGCGGCGTGGCTCAGCCCGTCACGCCGTCGGCGCTTCGAACTCCTCCGCCCGGAAGTCACGCGCCATGCGGTCGAGCACGGCGTTGATCATGCCGATCTCCTCGCCATCATAGAAGGCCCGCGCCACGGCGACATATTCGGAGATGACCGCACGCGCCGGCACATCCTTGCGGAAGGCAAGTTCATAGGCGCCGGCGCGGAAGACAGCGCGCACCACGGCCTCGACACGCTTCAGCGGCCAGCCATCGGCCAGGAGGTCATCGACGGCCCGATCGACCAGGCGCTGCTCGCGGACCACGCCGCCGAGAAGATCGCGGAAGAAGGCAATCTCGGCCTTGGGCAGCTCGATATCTTCGACTTCCTTGCCGATCCAGAAGGCTTCGAACTCGGCCATGGCCTCGACCACGCCGCGCCCGCCGATCTCCATTTCGTACAGCGCCTGCACCACCGACAGGCGGGCACCGCGACGCAGCTCGGCGCGGCTCACTTGGACTGCTCCGCGAGCGAGCGCTTGTAGCGCAGCACGGAGAGCGCCGCCTCGGCCGCGCCACCACCCTTGTTCATCTCGCTGCGATTGGCGCGGGCCCAGGCCTGCGCCTCGTTCTCGACGGTCAGGATGCCGTTGCCGAGCGGCAGCGCGAAGGCCACCGAAATATCCATCAGGGCCCGCGAGCTCTCGCCCGCGACAATGTCGTAATGGCCGGTCTCGCCCCGAATGACGGTGCCGAGCGCGACGACCGCCTCATAGGGATCGACGGCCTCGTCTGCGGCGCGCAAGCCGATGATGATGGCAGCCGGAATTTCCAGAGCGCCGGGAACGGTGACGACATCGACGCGGCACTCGGCAGCGTCGAGCACCTCCAGCGCCCCCTCGAGCAGTTCATTGGCAAGCGTATCGTAGAAGCGGGCCTCGACGACCAGCACGCGGGCGCCATCGAGCGGCGTGGCGGGAGTAGCGGCGTCTTCGGCCGAGATCTGCCGGGGTCCGGCCATTATCTTGTCCTCAAGGTTAGGCGCAGTTGCGGGCGGTAGCGACCCGAAGCACCGGGTGCCCTCGTACTCAGGAGCGACTTCGCCTGACGATGCGTCCAGAGGGATGGTCCAGTCGGATCTGGAGCATCAGTCCGGGCGCCGCCTTGGCGGCTCCTCTCCGATGAGGGCTGAGTTGGAACGGGCTCTTACCCCTGCCCGCGCGCCTCTGCAAGCCGCGCCGCATAGCGCGCCATCAGATCGACCTCGAGATGCACCGGGTCGCCTGCTTTCCGGTCGCCCCAGGTGGTGACGCTGAAAGAGTGCGGGATCAGCAGGACGGTGAAGACGTCACCCTCGACGGTGTTGACCGTGAGAGAGGTGCCATCGAGGCAAATCGAGCCCTTGGCCGCAATGAAGCGCGACAGCGCCTGGGGCGCGCGGATGTGGAAGCGCGCCGTCGCCCCCCAGGGCTGGTCCGGATCGGCGGGAATGGCATCGATCGCCTCGATCGTGGCGATGCCATCGACATGGCCGGTGACGAGATGGCCGCCGAGTTCATCGCCCACCTTCAGCGAGCGCTCCATATTGATGCGGGTGCCGCTGGCCCAGCTGCCGACGCCTGTCTTGGCGAGGGTCTCGGCCGCCGCCTCGACCTGGAAGATGCAGCCCTGCTGCCCGTCATCGCGCGGGCGCAGATCGGTCACGGTGAGGCAGACACCGGCGCAGGCGATGGAGGCACCGATCTCGATGCCGGCTGCATCCCACGGACAGGCAATGGCAAGGCGCTTCAGGCTCGGGCCCTTGGCCTCAGCCGAGACGACGGTGCCGATGGCGGTGACGATGCCGGTGAACATCAGAACGTCCTTACAAAATGCTCGAATGCGTCGCAGCCGATGCGGCCGGCATCGATGCGGCTGTAGAGATCGGGATCGGCCAGCAGCGCGGCAAGGGCCGGACGGACGGCAACGACGCCCTCCGCCCCGAGCCGGTTCGGCGAGGTCGAGACGATGACTTCATCGGCGAGGCCAGCCTGCGCCAGTTGCTCTCCGACCGTCGGGCCACCTTCGGAGAAGATCCGCGTGATGCCGCGCGCGCCGAGCAATTGCAGGGCCTCGCCCAGATCGAGATGACCTTGCGGCCCGAGGCCGACGCGCATCACCTCGACACCGGCGGCAACCAGCGCGATCTCGCGGTCCACGGGGGCGGTCTCGGCGGCGATCATCCAGACCGGCACCTCGCGAGCCGTGCGGGCGAGGCGGCCATCCAGCGGCAGACGCAACTGCGAATCGAGGATGACGCGGACGGGTGAGCGCTCCGCCATGCCGGGCAGGCGCACGGTGAGCTGCGGATCGTCAGCCAGCACCGAGCCGATGCCCAGCATGATCGCGTCATGATGAGCGCGCTGGAGATGCACCCAGGACGAGGCTTCGGCACAGGAGACCGCCAGCCGCGCCCCGCCGGGCCCGCCTGCATAGCCATCCGCCGTGCGGGCGATCTTGAAGGTCACCATCGGGCGGCCTGTGGTGACCCGCAGCACATGGCCGCGATGGCTGCGCTGGGCCTGCGCCTCCAACACGCCGGTGGTGACGCTGAGCCCGGCCGTCCGCAGCAGGGCATGGCCAAGCCCGGCGATCCGGGGATTGGGATCGGCCATCGCCGAGACCACGCGACGGACGCCGGAGAGGATGGTGTATTCGACGCAAGGGGTCGCCGCGCGAATGGTGCGGTGAGAGCAGGGCTCGAGCGTAACATAGAGCGTGCCGCCAGCAGCCGCCGTGCCGGCCCTGGCAAAAGCCGCCGCCTCGCCATGCGGACGACCGCCGGGCTGGGTCAGGCCACGCGCCACCACCACCGGGCCGTCGGGCGTGTCGCGCGTGACGATGGCGCCGACGCTGGGATTGGGCCAGGTCGTGCCCAGCCCGCGCGCACCAAGCGCCAGCGCCTGACGCATGAAGGCGGCGTCGACCGCGTCCTGCTCAGTCATCGCTGCGAGCGGGCGGCGGCGCGTCTGCCGCGACCTCCTCGTCAGAGCCGAGCTGGCCCAAAATCTCTTCGAAATCGCGGGCTTCGCGGAAATTCTTGTAGACCGAGGCGAAGCGGACATAGGCGACATCATCGAGGGATTTCAGCCCCTCCATCACCAGCTCGCCGATGGCCGAACTCGATATCTCGGAATCGCCCGAGCTTTCGAGCTGCCGGACGATACCATTGACCATGCGCTCGATCCGCTCAGGGGCGACCGAACGCTTGCGCAGCGCCACCTCAATCGACGTCTGCAGCTTGTCGCGGTCGAACGGCGTGCGACGGCCGGACCGTTTCACCACCGTCAGCTCACGCAGCTGCACCCGCTCGAACGTGGTGAAGCGCCCGCCGCAATCGGGGCAGACGCGGCGGCGGCGGATCGAGGCGGAATCGTCGGTCGGACGGGAATCCTTCACCTGCGTGTCGAGGGAACCGCAATAGGGACAGCGCATGGCAGGCTTTCAGAGCTTGGCGACGGAGGCCGCAGCCTCATCGCTCAAGGCTGCGACAAGGTTGGCGCTGGACCAGGAGGGCCATCCTGTGCCGGCAAAATCGCGGTCGTGGGTCCAGATGTCGGATTCATAGGTCCAGGCCAGCGCAAGAACGTGGGCATCCTTGACGCTGCCATTTCTGGAGGCTGGCGCGTTGAGAAGAACGTCGGCGGCCGATGCCAGCGACACATCATAATGCGTTGCCGGCGGGACCTCGATGCAGGCGCAGCACGCTTTTCGCGTCATGTTCTGCGTTTGGTACGCGATCTCGCAGATGCCAGGTCACCGCCATCAATTCCGCGACAGATTCTTCCGAAAAGAGCAGACGCCGGCGTGTTACGACCCGGCCCCAGACATCGCGCAGCTTGAAACCCATCACCAGCGACAGAACAATATTGGTATCGACAACCAGAGCAGCCGTGGGTTTGCGGCCGATCGTCACTTTTGGCGCGCGTCGAGAAAGTGCTCCAGCCAAGCCTTGGTGTCAGGACTCAGCTGGGCATGATGCGCCTCGATCTGGTTTAGGACGCGCATCCAGGCTTCGGAATCGGGAGCCTTCAATGGAGTCAGAAATGCCACTGTTTCCCCGTCGCTCTGAATGGGGACAGCATGCGGCAGCGCCTTGATGGTCGCTGCCGACATCTTCTGCAGCTCTCGCATTGTCACGGCTTGCTTGCTCATACCGCCCTCCAGTGCATAGCTGTATGTAAGCCTGTAGGGCGGGCAGTGCAAGTCGTCCGCCTGGGTGCGCCTCAATAGATCGGGAAGCGCCCCGTCAGCTCATGCGCCTTGGCCTTTACGGCCTGCTCGACGGCTGCATTGCCCTCTTCGCCGTTCTGGCTGAGCCCGTCCAGCACTTCGGCGATCAGCTCGCCGACACGCTGGAACTCGGCGACGCCGAAGCCGCGGGAGGTCGCGGCCGGGGTGCCGAGGCGGATGCCGGAGGTGACCATCGGCTTCTCCGGATCGAAGGGGATGCCGTTCTTGTTGCAGGTGATGTGAGCCCGCCCAAGCGCCGCCTCGGCCGCCTTGCCGGTGACCTTCTTGGAGCGCAGGTCGACCAGCATCAGGTGGTTGTCGGTGCCGCCGGTGACGAGGTCGAAGCCGCGGCTCTTCAGCGTCTCGGCCATCGCCTTCGCATTCTCGACCACGGCGCGGGCATAGAGCTTGAACTCCGGCTGCAGCGCCTCGTGAAACGCGACCGCCTTGGCGGCGATGACATGCATCAGCGGGCCGCCCTGGATGCCGGGGAAGATCGCCGAGTTGAACTTCTTGGCGAGCGCCTCGTCATTGGTGAGGATCATGCCGCCGCGCGGGCCGCGCAGGGTCTTGTGCGTCGTGGTGGTGGCGACATGAGCGTGCGGGAAGGGCGAGGGATGGGCGCCGCCCGCAACGAGCCCGGCGAAATGCGCCATGTCGACGAAGAGATAGGCGCCGACCTCGTCCGCGATCGCCCGGAAGCGGGCGAAATCCCAATGCCGCGCATAGGCCGAGCCGCCAGCGACAATGACCTTCGGCTTGTGCTCGCGGGCCAGCCGCTCCAGCGCATCGTAGTCGATCAGCTGATCGACGACGCAGACGCCGTAGGACACGACATTGAACCACTTGCCGGACTGGTTGACCGGCGCCCCATGCGTCAGATGCCCGCCAGCAGCGAGGTCGAGACCCATGAAGGTGTCGCCGGGCTGCATCAGGGCCATGAACACGGCCTGGTTGGCCTGGCTGCCGGAGTTGGGCTGGACATTGGCAAAGTCGCAGCCGAAGAGCCGGCAGGCGCGCTCGATCGCCAGCTTCTCGGCGATATCGACGAACTGGCAGCCGCCATAATAGCGCCGGCCCGGATAGCCCTCGGCATATTTGTTGGTCATCACCGAGCCCTGCGCCTCGAGCACGGCGCGGGAGACGATGTTCTCGGAGGCGATCAGCTCGATCTCCTCGCGCTGGCGGCCAAGCTCGAGCTCGATGGCGCGGTTGATCTCCGGATCGGCATCGGCGAGCGAGGCGGCGAAGAAGGAGTTCGACAGATGCTTGTCGGCGGCGGCGTCACGGCTCATCGGCGGCTCCTCGGCGCTGGTAAGGCGGCAGGCCATGACTCACGGCCGTGTCGGTTGCGCGGTGCCGTAGCATGCGAGTGCCCTTCAGGAAAAGGGCGACGACCGGGCGGCAGTGTCGCGGAGGGGTGGGTTCCCTGCCCTGTCGCCCTGCTATCGCCCCCCTGCGTCATCTCGGCGAGGTTCGATACCAAGAAATTTATTCGACTCTTGAGTTTTACCCTCTAGCTATAGGCAAAATTTAAGACGGCACTATCAAGTTGGCGGAATGGTCGAGACGGCACACAATCTCATCGCGCAAATCCTCGAGAAGGTCTCAGCTGCCAATCTGCTGACCACGGGACTGCTACTACTCACCGCCCTGGGCAGCGCGCTGATAGCCTATTGGCGCACGGTCGAGAAGAAGAGCCTTCGCGAGTTCTTTGATTTCGTTTTTCCCAACGAGATCATTACGCATCCTTCAGCCAAGGCTGACCTTCTGTTTTGGGTGACTCGCAAGGCGCTGATGCCATTGCTGATGCTGCCGGCAGGAATAACCTTCGTCGTTGCCGTGGGTTACGCTACGCGGACCGTGCTTTCGGCCGTGCTGCCATTCACCCCGCCCTTGATGGCGGGGGAGCCGGGACCGCTGACGGTGGTGATCTTCACCCTCACCATGCTCGTCGCCTACGACCTGTCCTATTATCTCTATCATGTCGCCCAGCACCGTTACCCGATCCTGTGGGAGCTGCATAAGGTCCACCATTCGGCCGAGGTCATGGTCGGCATCACCAAGGACCGGGTGCACCCGCTCGACGAATTGATGAACCGGGCCTGGGACGGCGTCATTCCCGGCATCTGCTTCGGCATCTGGTCGCTGGTGGCGTTCAACCTGGTCGAGCTGACGATTTTTGGCGTCAACGTCTATGTAATGCGCAATATCCTGATGATGGATTTCGTCCGGCACACCCATTTCAAGATTTCGTTCGGGCCGCTCAACCAGGTCATTCTCTGCCCGCATTGGCACCAGCTGCATCACAGCACCGATCCGCGGCATTACGACAAGAATTTCGGGCTGCTGTTTTCCTTCTGGGACCGGCTATTCGGAACCCAATGCGTGCCCGACCCCAATGAGGATTTCCGTTTTGGCTTGATGGAGCGCAATGCCAGCGATTATCAAAGCCTGCGCGGGCTGTATCTGATGCCATTGAAGCGGATGTGGCGGCAGATCACCAAGCGGCTGGGCTTTGCCAAGCGGCCCACTGATCAGGCGACGAAATCGGAAGCGCAGCGCTCGTGATCCCTCCCGCCGCGCCAGCCTCGCCTGGCCTGACCTTCGAGATCGTCCGGTCTTCCGAGCGGCTGGCAGAACTTGCCGCGCCCTGGCAGAGGCTCTGGAAAGATGCCGACGGGCTGGTGTTCCAGAGTCATAACTGGATCTCGGCCTGGTGGCGGACGGCGCCGGACCAGTCCCGCCGTGACTTGCGCATCGCGCTTTTATGGCAGGGCGAGCGGCTCATCGCCCTGTTCCCCCTCGCCATTCGCCGGCAGGGGCTGATCCGGACACTGGAATGGGCCGCGCGCGATCACAGCGATTTCTGCGATGCGCTGGTCGCGCCCGATTGCGACCCGGCCGGGCTGGATGCGCTGTGGCGCCATGTCGCGACCTCGGGCGGCTTCGACCTGATCTATCTGAACCGGCTGCAGCCGGATGCGCTGGCGCAGCGGCTGGCCGAGCGCTCGCCCGCGATCAAGCTGCGCTCCTACTGGCGCCATGAGGACAACTTCCGCGTGGCCGGCGGCTGGCCGAGCGGCGAGGCCTGGCTGGAGAGCCAGTCGAAGAAGACCAGGCAGAATTACCGCCGGGGCCGCAAATTCATCGAGGAAACCGGCCCGCTGCGCTTCAGGCTGTTTTCCGATGACGAGCCGCTGGCGCCGGTGCTGGCCCAGGTCGCCGCGCTGAAGCGGAAATGGCTGGCGCGGCATGGCCGGGAATCCGATCTGTTCGACGAGGGCTCTGCCGCGTTGCCCGCCCTGGTCGAGGAACTGCGCCGGCTCGGCGTCCTCAGCCTGTTCGTGCTGGAATGCGGGTCGGCTACCGTCGCCATCTCGATCAACCTGATCCAGCGCAACCGGATGATGGCGTTCGTCACCACCTATGACCCGAATTTCGAGCGCGCCTCGCCCGGCATGCTGCTGATGTGCGATTATATCCGCTGGTCGATCGACCAGGGACTGGAAGAGGTGGATTTCCTGTGCGGAGGCGAGGAGTTCAAGCGCCGCTTCGCGACACGATCGGTGATCCTGTCCTCGCTGGTGGGCGCCCGCACGCCATGGGGCCATCTCGCTCTGGCGGCCGATTCCGCTCGCCGCCAGTACAAGCTCTGGCGCAGCCGGACATCCGCACCGGCCGCTGCCGTGGCGGCGGAATGAACCGACCCGTGACGGCGCGGCCGCCCCGCTCATGATCGCGGCCCTGCCCCGATTACTGGCCCGGCTGGCGGTCATGGTCAGTGGCGAGGCGTTGCAGGGCGTCTTCAACCTCGTCCTGAATCTCGCCCTGCTTCAGGTCATCTCGACGCATGATTACGGCGTCTTCGCGCTGGTGATGATCATTGGCGGCCTCGGCCTGACCTATATCCGGTCGCTGACCGCCCTCCCCGCCAGCATCCTGATCGCCCAGAGCCGGACCACTGCCGCGGCGCAAGCCATCGAGGCCAGTTTTGGCGCGGCCGCCGTGATCCTGGCGCTGGCGGCGGCCGGGCTGACAGCCGGGCTGCTGTCCCGCTGGCTTGAGCATGGCGCGCTGGCAGGCGGCGTCTTCATCTGGCTGTGGAGTGTCCGCAGCCATTTGCGCACCGTCTTTTTCGCGCGCGGGCGCCACAAGCTGGCCAGCCTCGGCGACGTCACCTTCACCGTTTCAGGCATGGCGGGCGCGGTGCTGGTGCTGTCGCTGGTGCGGGGCGCCGATGTGTTGCCCATGGTGTTCTGGAGTCTGGCGCTGGCCAATGGCCTGGCGATCCTGCTGATGCTTGGCCTAAGTCGGGACAAGCTCCGGCTCGCCCCGCCACGCCACCTGCTGCGGCGCTATCGCAAGCTCTGGCGCGATCTGCGCTGGTCGCTGCTCAGCGTCAGCATCACCAATGCGCAGGGCCAGGGCATGGCCTTCCTCGTCGCCGCGCTTGCGGGGCCGGCCGCCTTCGCGCCGATCGCCGCGGCTCTGCTGCTGTTTGCGCCGCTTCGCATCCTGTCCGCCGGCTTCGCCAACATGGCCCATCCCGAACTGGCGCGGCTGATGGCGCGGCGGGACAAGCCGGAGATCAGCCGGGTGCTGCTGCTCTGGCCGCTTTTGCTGGGGCTGCTCGGGGTCTTCTATCTCGCCGCGGTGCTTGTAGCGCTGCCTCTGCTGCCCACCGGCGTGACCCTGCCGCCTGTCGACGGCGTGCTGGTGCTGGCCTGGATCGCCAGCGCCGTGCCGATGCTCTACGCGACACCGCGGATCTGGCTGGAAATCCAACAGGACTATCGCTCCATCGCCAGGCTTTCCCTGCTCGCGGCGCTGATCGGGCTCTGTCTGGTTTGGGGCATGCTGTTGGTTGCGCCGCCGCGCTGGGCGCTGCTCGGCGCAGCCGCCTCAGAACTGGTGGTGCTGGTGGGAAGCTGGATGCTGGTGCTGCCGAGACGGCGCGCGCTGTAGAGCATCCGCAGCCGTCATTGCGGGGCGAGCCGAAGGCTCGAGCCCGGAACCCATGAACACGAGGGTTATCGATGGTCCGGGAGGCTTCGGTGCTCATGGGTTCCGGGCCCGTCGCTGTCGCGACGTCCCGGAATGACGGAGGTTCTGTTAGCCGGCGCGCCGGGTCTGTTGGTCCAGCTCGAGCGTCGCGCGCTGCCAGTGCGTCTCGCTGAAGCGGCACAACTGGCCGTCACTGAGGCGGAAGGCATCGGCGCCACACTCCCAGCGCCGCAGGGCCAGCACGTAAATCTCACCGTCCAGAACAAAGCGCCGGCCAAAATACTGGGTCGCGCCGTTGCAACTGATGCTGACGCCGAACGGCAAAGCCAGCGGCTGCGACTGAGGCCTGATGTCGATCCTGGCGCAGCTCTCGGGCGCCTCACGATACAGCGCCGCATAGCGGCTGATCACAGCCTCTGCCGTGACATCGTGGCGGGTGGAGACGCTGTCGATGAAAAGCCGATCGAAGCCATGCGTGACCGAGAGTGTGCGCAGGTCTCTGGCAGCTTCGGTCAGCGGATCGGTCATCTCTAACTCCGGTCGGCCGGCCCGGCGTTAGCGCCGGTGGCTCCGACCTGAGTTAGTTAATAAATCGTTATTTTGCGAGGGCGAAGAACCAGCCCTTCCCCAGCCCTCTGGCCATGCCGAAGCGTGAGGCGCGGCGAAAGTCGCTTTCCCAGCAGCTTTGCAGATGTAATGGTGGGATTGCCTGGCGGCTAAGCTAGCATTCGTCAGGCCGTGACGCTGCGAACCCTCCCGCATCACATAGGCGTGAGCGGGGCGCCGCCCGCTCTCGGTGCGGACGGCGATGGAGGCGGGAGGGCGAAGGCCGAGGCCTGTGCGCCCTCTCCGGCTCAAGCGTCAGATGTCCTGATCGCCCTGAAGCGCCGCCACGGGGGCGGGTCCAAGCCCATCCTTGTTGTAGATGTCGTCGCGGAACTGCACGCCACCATCGGGCGTCGCCCAGGCGGTGACATAGACCCAGTAGCAGGGCACCGGCTGGGCGAGGCGCGCATTGATGCGCTCGCCGGACTGGATGACCTGGTCGATCTTGGCGCGATCCCAGCCGGGCGTTTCCTTCAGCAGCCAGCCGATATAGTCGCGGACGTTCTGGACGCGGATGCAGCCCGAGGAGACGAAGCGGTAATCGTCGCCGAAGATGCCCTTGGCCGGCGTGTCGTGCATGTAGACGCCATGCGGGCTCGGGATGTTGATGCGGACGAAGCCGAGCGAGTTGAAGTCGCCGCCCGGATCCTGCCGGAAGGTGTAGCGGGTCGCCTCATCCGAGTTCCAGTTCACATTGGCCGGCGAAATCTCGCCATTGGGGCCGATGATGCGGATCTTGTTCTCGGTGAGGTAGTTCGGCTCCTTGCGCATCTTCGGGATCAGATCCTTGCGGATGATCGAAGCCGGCACGGTCCAGGTCGGGTTGAAATTGATCTCGGGGATCTTGGTCGAGAGCAGCGGCGACTGCCGGTCGATCTTGCCGACGCCGGCGGCATGGCGCGTGGCGACATGGCCGTTCTCGACCGTCTCGACCATTGCGGCCGGAATATTGGCGACGACGTAGCGATTGCCGAGATTGCCCGACCAGGAGCGCAGGCGCACCACATTGGTCTCGAGCTGGCGAATGCGCCGCTCGATCGGAACGTTCAGTGCAGCGACCGTGGCGCGGTTGATCGCGCCCGTCGTCGACAGGCCAACGCGCGACTGGAAGCGGCGCACCCCGGCCTCGACATAGGAATCATAGACATTGCTGGTGCCGGCTGCGGCGTCGAGATCGCCGGTGATGATCAGGCGCTGGCGCAGCGCGATAACGCCGGGACCACGGGCACCGACGCCCATGCGCTCGCCGAGCTGAACCTGCGGCCAGCCACCGCGCGCGGCGAGATCGCGATAGGCGGCGATCGCCTGCTCGGTGCCCTGCAGCGATTCCGGCGACAGCATCGGGGTCGAAGAGCGCTGGACTGCGGTGCGCGCGCCGGCATCGTAGCTCTGGCGCCATTCAGCCTGCTGGGCGAAAGCCGGAAGGCTGCCTGCAGTCGCGGCCCCGGACAGCAGTCCGAGCAGGGTGTCGCGTCGGGTCAGGCTCATCTTCGACATCGTATCCTCTTCCTCACATCGCCCGCGAAGGGGCATCGGCCGACAGGATGGCGGACGCGCCGCCTGAGGCGGGCATCGATCAGGCCGATAACTCCCCTACCACGGTTAACGTCGCGTGATGACAGCGGCGATTTTAGGGCATGGCCGGGGCTGAGGGCGATGAGTGTGCGACCGCCTGCGATTGTCGCAGGGCTGTTGCAGAAAGACCACGGATGGCGGTGGGAGCGGGTCAGACTGAGCGATGCGCTGGGCATCGCGACGGCGGCAAGACGGCTGGAAAGACACTGCCAAGTCCCGACCTGACGAAACTGACAGCTTCAGTAACTTATGGTTGCATCAATCGGCTTAATGCAATCTTTCGGAGAGACCCCATGTCGTCGCGCGTCTACTCTGTCACCGAAGTCAAAGCCCAATATCTGATGACCATCCCCGAGAACCCGCCGGTCATTTCGGTGGAGGTCAAGGGCTACACGGCAACTTCCGGCTGGACCCATCCGGAGTTGGGCCCCTGGATGTACATCAAAGAGCCTGCGGACGGGATTCTGGACCTCGACCTTCTGGCCTCTCCGCCCGCCGGCATCGTGCTGCAGGTTCTGACACCTGTTTCCGTCACCCAGGCATTCCCGGTTCCGGGCTGGGTGAAAGGCGTACGCATCCACAGCTCGACCAATCAGATCGTAAAGATGCTGAACGCGCCACCTAGCGAAATGAAGTCGCTAGCCGACCACCCGCCCGTACCATGGCCATTCCACTGGTATGCGCCCGAGACCGTGGAAGCCTAGGGCCTGCTGCGGCAGTCGGCTTGTTCACAAGCTGACGCTGCCCGCGATCGACGCGACGACCCGCCCGCGACCTGTTTGCGCCTCACCCCCTGCCCCCGAGCGATCGGGGCCGGGGGGTGATTTTGCGTCCTGGCGCTCAGAGCTTGAAGCGGATCTGGTCGGTCCAGAAGCGCTCGAGGCGGAGCAGCGCGTTGTTCATCCGCTCGAAATCGTCGGCTGCGATGCCGCCGATCTGTTCCACGGTGCGGACGTGCTTGTCGTAGACGCCCTTCACCAGATTATGCACCTCCCGGCCCTTTTCGGTCAGGCTGATGCGGACCGACCGGCGGTCGATGCGCGAGCGGGAATGGTGCAGGAAGCCGAGTTCGACCAGCTTCTTGACGTTGTAGGAGACGTTGGAGCCAAGATAGTAGCCGCGCGTCCGAAGTTCGCTGGCGCTCAGCTCGGCGTCGCCGATGTTATAGAGCAGCAAGGCCTGCACGCTGTTGACGTCGTCGCGGTTGCGACGCTCGAACTCGTCCTTGATGACATCCAGCAGGCGCCGATGCAGACGCTCGACCAGAGTCAGAGACTCCAAATAGAGCGGCTTGACCTGCAGTTGAACGTCCTCGGATGTGGCAACAGCCACAGTCTTGGTGCTCGCTTTCATGGTATACCCTGCCTGTTGTCTGTTCGGCCAGGATTGGCTCCCGGTCCGCTTCTGAAATTGACACTAGGCGGAACGCATGAAAACGAGTTTAAATATCAGGATGAACGAGAGATTTCCTGCTTTGGGTGAATCCAAGATGAAGCGGAAATTGCTTAAGCTAAAGCGATAGTTACCGCCGACCCTAGCAATGAAGCGAAGGGTTCAGACGTTTTCCGCTTCGGCAAGCCAGGAAACGATGAAATAGGCCAGGATCAGCGAGCCGTAGGAGATCAGGAGCGGCAGGCTCAGCGGCAGCAGGCGCGGGAAGAAGAAGCCCAGCAGGAGCTGGCTGATGCAGGCAAGCAGCCAGAGCACACCGCCCCAGGTGCTGGTCAGCCACAGGCCCACGGCGGCAACGAGGTCGATCACCGCGAAATAGACCGTGACCGCCTGGAAGCTCAGCAGCCGGTTCTCGAAGGGAATGCCGGCATCCGGGCCGACGCCGAAGATGATGCTCCAGGCCATCAGCCCCTTGACCATCCAGATCACGGATAAGCAGCCGCAACAGCCAGACCAGAACGAGCCGCCAGCGCGTCGGCTTTTCGCGCGCGCCGCTCAGCGTCCCGTCGATGGCGCCCAGCGGCTCGCCATTGGCCCCCATCGGCATGGCTCAGTGCTCCGGAAACAGGTCGTCCGCACCCAGGGGCGCGAAATAGGCGGCGATATCCGCCTCAACCACGGCCTCCGGCGTCGAGGGCTGCCAGTGCGGGGCATGATCCTTGTCGACCACCACAGCGCGTACGCCTTCATAGAAGTCATGGCCGCGCACGATCCGGGAGACGATGCGGAATTCGAGCTGCATCGCCTGTTCGAAGTCCAGCGTCGCGCCACGCTGCATCTGCCCGAAAGCGATGGCGATGCTGGTCGGAGACTTGGCGGCCATGGTCTGCAGCAGCTTTCCGGCAAAGCTGTTGCCGCGCTCCGCATGCAGGCGCAGCCGCTGCGTGATCGCCGGCAAGCTGTCCTGGCCGAAGCAATCGGCGATCAGCTCCCGCTCCGGGGCGAGCTTGCCCGGCCCGGCATGCTGGCTGAAGCCGGAGAGGATCTCGTCCAGCGCAGCGCGTCCGGTCAGCGCGTCCACCAGCTCGGCCATGCGGCCGCTGGGCACGCAGTGCGTGGCGAGGCCCAGCGTCATCGCATCGGCCGCGCCGACACGGTCGCCCGTCAGCGCGAGATAGGTGCCGGCGGCATCCGGCAGGCGCGGCAGCGCATAGGTGGCGCCGACATCGGGGAAGAAGCCGATGCCGACTTCCGGCATGGCGAAGAGGTAACGGTCGCCGGCGATGCGATGGCTGCCATGCAGGGAGATGCCGACGCCACCGCCCATGACGATGCCGTCGATCAGCGAGACATAGGGCTTCGCGTAGCGCTTGATGCGGGTGTTGAGGATGTATTCCTCGCGCCAGAAGGCCAGCATCTCGTCATGGCGACCCTGCCGGCCGAGATCGTGCAGGGCGCGGATGTCGCCCCCGGCGCAAAAAGCCTTCTCGCTGGCGCTGGAGACGATGATGCGGGTGACCTGCGGATCATGCTCCCAGGCATCCAGCGCCCGCGCGAGCTCCCGCACCATGCCGAGCGACAGCGCGTTCAGCGCCTTGGGCCGGTTCAGGATGACGACGCCGGCGGCGCCGCGGGTCTCGCAGAGGATTTCGGCTTCAGCGGACATGGGCTCTTGGACTTCCCGGTTGCGTGGCGGTTCTGGAGGTCGAAGCCTGCGCTTGTCAACGCAAGGCGCAGTTACGGACCGTCAAGCCGAGCGCAAGGCGCAACGCCGTCTTGCGACCATGGGTGCTGTTTTGGAATCGTTCCGATGTGCTAAGGTTCGATGACAGGCAGCGCCATGGCAGCGCTTTGGGGAAGCGGAGACGGCTATGACATCGGGCACCGTGCGGCGTTTTCCTCCGCAATCGCGCCAGGACGAGCCTGCCCAGCAGCGCGTGGATTCGCTGGGCCTGACGCGCCGGATGCGGCGCAACCGTAAATCCGACTGGTCGCGTCGGCTGATCCGCGAGACGGTGCTGACCACTAACGACCTGATCTGGCCGCTCTTCCTGGTCGATTCGACGGAGGCCCGCTCCGCCGTCGCTTGGATGCCGGGCGTCGACCGGCTCAATATCGAGGAAGCGGTGCGCCAGGCAGCCCATGCCTTCGCACTCGGCATTCCCGCCATCGCGCCCTTCCCCTTCGTCGAGAAGAGCCTGCGTGATCCCACGGGCTCGGAAGCGCTCAATGCCCGGAATTTGATGTGCCGCGCCGTGCGCGCCATCAAGCAGGAGGTGCCCGGCATCGGCATCATCTGCGATGCGGCGCTCGACCCCTACACCTCGCATGGCCATGACGGCGTGATGGATGGCGAGCGGATCCTGAACGATGCCAGCGTGCGGGTGCTGACCCAGCAGGCTCTGGCGCTGGCCGATGCGGGGGCGGATGTGATCGCGCCCTCGGACATGATGGATGGCCGCGTCGGCGCCATTCGCGGCGCGCTCGACGCATCGGGCTTCGACGATGTGCAGATCATGGCCTATGCGGCGAAATACGCCTCGGCCTTCTACGGGCCGTTCCGCGATGCGATCGGCACCAATGCGACGCTGATCGGCGACAAGCGCACCTATCAGATGGACCCCGCCAATTCGGACGAGGCGATCGCCGAAGTCGGGCTCGATCTCGATGAGGGCGCCGATATGGTGATGATCAAGCCCGGCATGCCCTATCTCGACATCATCGCGCGGGTGAAGGACCATTTCCGGGTTCCGACCTTCGCCTATCAGGTCTCCGGCGAATACGCGATGATCACCGCCGCCGCGCAGAATGGCTGGCTCGATGGCGACAAGGCGATGATGGAAAGCCTGACCGCCTTCAAGCGCGCCGGCGCCGATGGCGTGCTGACCTATTTCGCCCCGCGCGTCGCAGCCAAGCTGAACGCAGGCGCCTGACGGGATTGGCGTCTTCGGTTTTGTGAGCGGCGAGAGGTTGCTCCGGCAGCGGCCGACTGGTCGGCCGTTACGCCGGCGCTGTTCAAGCCCCCGGAGATGCCGCTAGGGTCGGGGCAATGCGCCGCCTTCTGCTCCCACTGTTGCTGATTCTTGGCTTCGTGCTTGCCCTCGCCGGCTGTGGCGAGAGCTTCGACACGGATCAGCGCCGGCTGTGCCGTCAGGCGATCCCGCCGTTCAACCCGCCGCAGGCGCGCATCACGATCGAAAGCAGCGGGGCCGGCCCTGTCCCCAACAGCCTGCGGCTGAGTTACCGCGCAGAGCTGCCCGGCGGTGTGAGCCGCAGGCGAACGCTCGACTGCCTGTTTCAGGGCCATGGCAGCGGCATGCAGCGCGGCGTGCTGATCGGCGTTGCCGCCGATGGCCGGCCGATGAGCGATGCGAGCTTCTATCTGATGCGGCGCTTCTACCTGGAAAACCGCGCCGAGCCCCCGCCTGATCCGGGTGCGGCCCAGCTCGACGATCTGCCCCGCCTGTCGCCTGGCCTCGCCTATGGGCTGCAACAGGGGCTGAGCGGCCTGCCCTCGGCCGCCGTCTATGCGCTGCTGGCTGCCTCCTACGCGCTGATCTACGGGCTGACCGGCCGCATTATCCTGAGTTTCGGAGAGTTTGCTGCGCTCGGCGCACTGGCAGCGGTCGTCGGTGTCGCGCTGGTGCTGTCGCTGCCGGCTTCGACGCCGGTGGCGGGGCTGGTGGTCGCGCTGGTGGTGGCGGTCTGGGTCGCGGCGCTGCATGGCTTTGCGATGGGGCGCTATGTGCTGGGGCCGCTGCGCCGCGCCAATGGCCAGCAGGTGCTGATTGCCACGATTGGTCTCGCCATCGCGCTGTCGGAGTATTTGCGGCTGGTGCAGGGGCCGGAACTGCGTTGGCTGCCGCCGGTCCTCAACGAGCCGATTGGGCTGGCGCATTCCGGCAGTTTCGTGGTGACGGCGACGCCGCTGGGGCTCGCACTGGCTGCGCTGGGACTGGCGCTGGCGCTCGGGCTTGTGCTGCTGATCCGGTTCAGCGGCTTTGGGCGGGCGTGGCGCGCCGTCTCCGACGATGCCCGCACGGCGGCGCTGTTTGGCGTCGAGGCCAGGCGCGTCCATGATCTCGCCCTGCTCCTGGCCTGCGCCGCCTGCGGGCTGGCCGGTGTCATCGTCACCGCAATCTATGGCGGCATGGGCTTTGCGGGCGGCTTCTCGCTTGGGCTGAAGGCGCTGGTCGCAGCCGTGCTCGGCGGGATCGGCTCGGTGCAGGGCGCAGCGCTTGGCGGGGTGGCGATCGCCGCTTTCGAGGTGCTGTGGTCACTGTATCTGCCGCTCGAACAGCGCGACCTCGCCGTCTACTCTCTGCTCGCCATCGTGCTGATTCTGCGGCCCGGCGGGTTCTTTGGCGACGGGGCTTTGGCGCCGCGCGAGGTTTGACCGGAGCAGCGGCGATGAGCCAGTCCTTCAGCATCGATTTCGCGGCGGTCGAGGCCGCGGCAGAGCGCATTGCCGGCCATGTGCTGCGCACGCCGCTGGTGCCGGCGCCGCGCCTGTCCGAGCTGACGGGCGCGAGCGTGCTGGTCAAGCACGAGAACATGCAGGCGACGGCCTCCTTCAAGGAGCGCGGCGCCGTCAACAAGCTGCTCACGCTCGACAAGGCCGAGCGAGCGCGCGGCGTCATCGCCATGTCGGCCGGCAACCACGCCCAGGCCGTCGCCTATCACGCGCGCCGTTTCGGGATGCCGGCGACCATCGTGATGCCGGAGACGACACCGCTGGTGAAGGTCGAGAATACAAGGGCGCACGGGGCGCGCGTCGTGCTGCATGGCGAGACGCTCTACGAATCGGCGCAGCGGGCGCGTGAACTGGCGGATGCCGAGGGGCTGGTCTTCGTCCACCCTTATGACGATCCGGCGGTGATGGCGGGCCAGGGCACCATCGCCTGTGAAATGCTGCAGGATGCGCCCGATCTCGATGTGCTGATCGTCCCGCTCGGCGGCGGCGGGCTGATGGCCGGCAATGCCGTGGCCGCCAAGGCGCTGAAGCCGTCGATCGAGCTGATCGGGGTCGAGGCGGGGCTTTATCCCTCCTTCCACAACGCCGTGAACGCCGAGGATCTGCCGATTGGCGGGCCGACCCTGGCCGAAGGCATCGCGGTCAAGACGGTGGGGGTGCAGACCCTGCCGATCGTAGCGGGCCTTGTCTCCGATATCGTGCTGGTCGGGGAGGATCTGATCGAGCGCGCCGTCAATGCCTATGCCTGCCTGCAGCATTCGCTGGCCGAGGGCGCGGGCGCGGCCGGGCTTGCGGCGATGCTGAAGGAGCCCGGCCGCTATGCCGGGCGCAAGGTCGGGCTCATCCTCTGCGGCGGCAATATCGATACGCGCCTGCTGGCGGCGATCATGGTGCGCGAGTTGGAGCGCGAGGACCGCATCGTCTCCTTCCGCCTGACCACCAGCGACCGGCCGGGCCTGCTCGGC
Organism: uncultured Alphaproteobacteria bacterium; assembly: GCA_963759925.1. GTDB lineage: Bacteria > Pseudomonadota > Alphaproteobacteria > Rhizobiales > Beijerinckiaceae > Allobosea. The sequence continues at coordinate 144,919 of CAVXBE010000007.1, read as the reverse complement.
AAGGTCGCGAGCCTGCTGGGAGAGGAAGGCGCGAATATCCTGGAGGTCAGCCATGGCCGGCTGTTTCTCGACGTGCCGGCCAAGGGCGTGACGCTCGATGTGACGGTCGAGACGCGCAGCGACAGCCATGCCCGCGCCATCGAGGCGGCGCTGCGCCAGCATGGCTACGCTCCACGCCGGATTTTTCCGCGCGGGCAGGAGCCAGGCTGAGGCAGCGCAGCGGCAGCAAAACCGCACGGGCGGACCTTGCGGAACAGGCGTGGCGATCAAATATTATCGGCGCAGAGCGGGCGCCGTCGGCGGTCGCCAGCAAGATGTCGTTTGAGGACCACTTGGAATGACCGACCAGCGCTACAGCCAGAGCCCGATTACGCCGATCGAGCAACGGCCCCTGCAGGATGTGAGTGGCGTTCTGGGCTCGCGGCTCTTTGCCTGGATCGGCGACTTCATCATTCTGTTCTTCCTGGGCGGCCTGATCGTGCTGCTGCTCGGCGTGCTCGGCATCGTCACCTTCGGCGCCACCTGGCTGCTGATCCCGATCGCGACCGTCGCCACCGGCCTCGGCTATGCCGCCATTACCGTCGGCGGACCGCGCCAGGCGACGCTGGGCATGCGCATGGCCGGGCTGAAGGTCGAGACCGCAACCGGCGGCCGTCCGGACGGCCTTGCGGCGGCGGTGCACGCGCTGCTGTTCTATGTCGCCGCCAGCACGGTCGGCCTCTGGGCGCTCGATATCATCATCGGCTTCGCGCGCAGCGACCGCCGCATGGGCCATGACCTGCTGACCGGGCTGGTGGTGGTGCGGGCCTGAAATTGTCGCGCTATTCGGACGCGCCAGCATCGCGATCCAGCCGATCAAGAACAGCGAGGGCAGCCGGCACGGAGGCTGTCCTCGCGACTCGTTAAATTCCGCCTCTGCATTCAGGGACGACAGCGCAACCGCCATCATCTGTTCGACGAGTTCGCTGGTGGTGAGGCCCTTGGCCTCGGCAAGCACCTCAAGCCGTTGGGCTGATTCATCTGGAAGCTGCACTGTGATGATCGTCATGAGATCAGCTCCATCATCTGAGACGGCGTCATCTGACCTGAAGCGGTAATTCTGCTCCCTTGACGTCAGGCCGATGCCGAACTCCTCGCGTCAGCCGATTCTCCCATCGAGCGCTTGCTCCGGTCATCTCCGCGGCGCTTGTTGCGCTCGCCCCACCTGCTAGACTGTGCCGCGATCCTCTATGCCGGAGCCGAACGAACGTGACGCGCCCGTTGCGGGATGCCCCGCAATTCTACCTGACGTCCCCGACCACGTGCCCCTATTTGCCGGGGCGCGAGGAACGCAAGGTGTTCACCCATCTCGTCGGGGCGCGGGCGCGCGACCTGAACGACGTGCTGAGCCAGGGTGGCTTCCGGCGCTCGCAGAGCATCGCCTATCGCCCGGCCTGCGAGAGCTGCCGCGCCTGCGTCTCGGTCCGCGTCTGCGTCAATGATTTCCGGCTGTCGCGCGGGTTTCGGCGCATCGCCACGCGCAATTCGGACCTGATCGGCGAGGCGCTGCCGCCGCAGCCGCGCTCCGAGCACTACTCGCTGTTCCGCAGCTATCTCGACGAGCGCCACCCCGAAGGCGGGATGGCGACGATGTCGGCGCTCGATTTCGCGATGATGGTCGAGGACACCCATGTCGAGACCTCGCTGATCGAATACCGCCGCCGCGGCCCCGATAGCGGCTTTACCGGCCGGGGTCAGGGCGATCTTTTCGCGATGGCGCTGACCGATACGCTGAATGACGGCTTGTCGATGGTCTATTCCGTCTACGATCCCAGCGCTCGAGCTGCGCTCGCTCGGCACCTTCATGGTGCTCGATCATATCGCCCGCGCCCGCAAGCTCGGCCTGCCTTATGTCTATCTCGGCTATTGGGTCGATGGTTCGCCCAAAATGGCCTACAAATCCCGCTTCACGCCGCAGGAGCGGCTGACGCCCCAGGGCTGGGAACGCGTCGGCTGAGCGGCTTCTAACCGATTGAAACGCATGGCGGCGCGGCATTAACGAGCTTGCGCCCGGCGGCTGCGCTCGCCACTCTGCCTGCAACGGCCCAGTCTGAGAGGCCATTGGAGGACGCATGAGCGACGAGCTGACGCTGCGCCTGGAGCGCTGCTACACCGGCATCATCCACGATACGATGCGGGCGATGGGGCTGAGCGATTTCACGCTGCCGCCCGCACTGCGCCCGCTGCTGCCGGGGCAGAAGCTCGCGGGGCCGGCCTTCACCGTCGAAGGCAAGACCGGCGAATTCGATGCCCATGAGACGCTGCTCGGCTGGACCGGCCTGCTCTCGCGCGCCAAGCCCGGCCATGTCTGGGTCTGCCAGCCCAATACCGACGAGATCGCGCTGATGGGCGAGCTTTCGGCCGAGACGCTGAAGAACAAGGGCGTGCGCGGCTGCGTCATCGACGGCTTGTCGCGCGACACCGAATTCATGATCGAGATGGGTTTCCAGGCCTTCTTCAAGGCCTTCACCCCGCGCGACATTGTCGGCGCCTGGCTGCCCAAGGCCATCGACGAGCCGGTCAAGATCGGCGAAGTCTGGATCCGGCCCGGCGATTACATTCTGGGTGACCGGGACGGCGTGGTGCGCATCCCCGTCGAGATCATCGAAGAGGTGCTCGACAAGGCGGAAACCGCGATCTCGACCGAAAACCGCGTGCGCACCGCCATTCTCGCCGGCACCGACCCGCAGGAAGCCTATCTGCAATATGGCAAGTTCTGACAGCGACCATGACAGCCGGCTGATCCTGCTCGACCCGCGCGACAATGTCTTCGTGGCGCGGGTGCGGCTCGGCGCGGGCGAACGCATCGAGACGGGGGCTGGCGCAGCCGATGCTCGACCGCGATGCGCCGCTCGCCCACAAGATCGCGCGGCGCGCGATCGCGGCTGGCGAGACCGATCCTGAAGTACGGCGCGCCCATCGGCGTGGCGACGCAGGCCATCGCGGCCGGCGCGCATGTCCATGTGCATAATATGCGCAGCGACTACACGCCGACCTACCATCTCGAAGACGAACGCCAGCCGGGAGCGGGTTCATGAGCACGCTGCGCGGCTATCTGCGCTCGGACGGGCGCAAGGGCATCCGCAACACCGTCGCGGTCGCCTATCTCGTCGAATGCGCCCACCATGTCGCGCGCGAGATCGCCCTGCCCTTGCGCGAGGACGGCGTGCATGTCATCGGCTTTCCCGGCTGCTATCCCAACGCCTATGCCGAGACCGATGATGGAGCGGCTCTGCACGCATCCGAATGTCGGCGCCGTGCTGCTGGTCTCGCTCGGCTGCGAGAGCTTCAACAAATACGCGCTGGAGCGGGCTGTGCGGGCGAGCGGACCGGCCGGTGAAGACGCTGGTCATCCAGGCCACCGGCGGCACCCGCGCCTCGATCGCGGAAGGCCGAGCCTGGATCGAGGCGCAACAAGCTCGCGCTCGACAGCCAGCAAACCGTGCCGATGGCGGTGTCGCGAGCTGGTGATCGGCACGGTCTGCGGCGGCTCCGACGGCACCTCGGGCATCACCGGCAATCCCGCCGCCGGGCGCGCCTTCGACCTGCTGGTCGCGGAGGGCGCCGCCTGCATCTTCGAGGAAACCGGCGAGCTGATCGGCTGCGAGCACATCATGGCGGCGCGCGCGATCGACGCCCGAGCTCGGGCTGGAGCTCGAGCGCTCGCGTCGCCAAGGCGGCGCGCTACTACGCGACGCTGGGCTATGGCTCCTTCGCCGCCGGCAATGCCGAGGGCGGGCTCACCACCATCGAGGAGAAGTCGATGGGCGCCTATGCCAAGTCCGGCGCCTCGCCGATCTCGGGCCTGATCAAGCCCGGCGACATCCCGCCGCGCGGCGGGCTCTATCTGCTCGACGTCGTGCCGGACGGCGAGGTGCGCTTCGGCTTCCCCAACATCAACGACAATGCCGAGATCGCCGAGCTGATCGCCTGCGGCGCGCATGTCGTCCTGTTCGTCACCGGGCCGCGGCTCGGTCGTCGGCTCGGCGATCTCGCCGGTGGTCAAGATCTGCGCCAATCCCGAGACCTATCGGCGCATGGCGGACGACATGGATGTCGATGCCGGCCGCATCCTCGAAGGCCGCGCCGGCTTCGACGAGGTCGGGCCAGGAAATCCGCGACCTCGTGGTCGGTCTCGCCGCTGGCGGCACGCACCAAGTCCGAAGCGCTGGGCCATCAGGAATTCATCCTGACCTACAAGAGCTTCGAGCCGATCGGCCCGGCCTGCCTGCCGGCGGCCTGATCATCTGCGGCTAGACTGCATCGTTTTTTGTCATTCGCTTTTCAGTTTCGTTGTTCGCTTTAAGTCTCTCTCAAAGGAATGGCTGCATAGTGTCCCCAGGCCAAAGGGCTGGGGGCTTCTATGCTACATGATTTAAGTCGCATGCCGGCGGATCTGTCGTCGGACGCGCGCAGGCAATTGCTGAACGCGGTGACCGACCTGTTTTTGCTCGATGAGGACCCCAGCGAGGTCTCCAAGGAGCATTATGGCGAGATTGCCGTGCAATCGCTCGTCCATCTCGGCGATGAGGATCGCAAGGGCTATGCCGGCCAGGTCGCCGATGTGCCGACCCTGCCGCGCACCGTCGCCGTCAGCCTCGCCAACGATGCCGATGCGGATGTGGCGCGTCTGGTGCTGAAGCTGTCGCCGGTTCTGACCGACACAGACCTGGCAGCGATCGCGGTGACGCAATCGCAGCGCCACCTCGTCGCAATTGCCGAACGCGCGCGCCTCTCCGAAGGCCTGACCGACATCCTGGTCGAGCGCGGCGACCGCAACGTCCTTCATACCGTCAGCTCGAACGAGGGCGCGGCTTTCTCCGATCAGGGCTTCGACACGCTGCTGAAGCGCGGCGGTGGCGATGCCGAAATCACCGGCGCGCTCTCGCGCCGTGGCGATCTGCAGCCCCAGCGCGCGGCGCGTGTGCTGCGCATCGTCGAGCAGATGGCTGATCCGACCGTGGCGGGCCCCGATGCCGCGCGCTCGCTGGCGCGGCAGGCGCGCCAGCAGCGGCTCGAGGTCAAGCTGCTGCTCGCCGATCTCGCGGCCAGCGTGCGGGTTCTGGATGAGGTCGTGACCATGCTGGCAGAAGAAGACCGTGCCTATCATCTGGCGCAGGTCATGGCGCAGGCCGCCTCGATCACGCCCGAACAGGCGCTGCGCGTGCTGATGCAGCGCGACCCGACAGGCATCGCGGTGACCTGCAAATCGCTGGGGCTGGGTGTGCCCGCCTTCTCGGCGACGATGGAATTGCGCGGGCGCCGCCTGCTGTTCAAGGCCAATGACATCGAGGATGCGGTCAAGGATTATGCCAGGCTCGACGCGGCCACCGCCGACCGGACGCTGCGTTTCCTGAAGCTGCGGACCAAGCTGAGCTGAGGGCGCCGGGCCAGCCCGCCACAAATCCGCGACAATCCCGACGCCCTCTGCTAGGCTGAGACGTTGATGCGGAGACGGGCTATCGTGAAACTGACAGTGATCGGCGCGGCGCTCGGCGCGGCCATCCTTGCCGCGAGCACCGCCCAGGCGCAGGTCGCGCTGCCCTATTGGGGCTTTTCCTCCCTGCCCTCCTTTGCCTGGACCGAGCCGACCCTGGCTCCCGGCGGGGTGAAATGGGACGGCTCCTATGCCCGCATCTCCAGCGGCTTCCAGGTCACCAGTTCCAAGCGCCTCGGCACCTCGGCCGGGCCGACCATCGGGCTTGAAGCGGGAACGCTGAAGCGCGAGGGCAACTTCGTCTATGGCGTCGTCGGGGCCCTGGAATATATGCCGGCGATTGGCGGCTACGGCACGCCGAGCTTCGGCAATGTCGCCTATACCCGCGATTTCGCCGGAGCTTTCGAGGTGAAGACCGGCGTTCTGCTCAATGAGAACCTGCTGCTTTACACCAAGGTCGGCGCTGCGGCGCTGAACGAGAGCGTCCGTTTCGGCGCCACGCCCTTCTCCGCACCGTTCAGCCGCAGCGACATCGCGATTCGCCCTGTCGCCAAGGCCGGGGTGGAATGGGCGGTGACCAACAACCTGACGCTCGGCCTCGAAGTCGGCGTGGTCGGCCAGGATCTGCGCTGAGCTAAGAAACCGTTGGAGACTGCCAGCCCTCATCCTGAGGAGTGACGAAGTCACGTCTCGAAGGATGGTCCAGCGGACGCCGGAGACTTCTGGAGCATCCTTCGAGACGCCATTCCCATCGGAATGGCTCCTCAGGATGAGGGCTGAGGATAACTCAAACGGTCTTTAACAGCACCAACCCCGTCATTCCGGGGCGGGCCGCAGGCCCGAGCCTGGAACCCATGACCACCGCGTTTGGCGGTAGGGCTTGGACGGTTCAGCTTACTCTCACTCCGTCGTGGCCATGGGTTCCGGGCCCGGCGCTTTGCGCCGTCCCGGAATGACGGTGGTTCCATCGTTCAAGCGAAGCGGTTGTTCTTCGGGAAACCCTTCGGCGGCAGGCGGCCGGCTTCGCCGCGGTGCCCGAGCCATTCCATCAGCTCCGTCTGCGCCACGGTCCAGGTCCGGCCGGAGGTATCGCGCCAGGTCAGGCCATCGGCGAGCTTGAAGACCTTGGCGTCCGAGACGCCGCCATCCTTGTAGCGCTGCAGGCGCACGCCCTTGCCGCGCGCCATTTCCGCCACTTCCGAGAGCGGGAAGCAGATCAGCTTGCGGTTCTCGCCGATGATCGCGACATGGTCGCCCTCAGCCGGCACGGCGAGCAAGGCGACGGCCGGCGCATCGACATTGAGGACCTGCCGACCCTTGCGGGTGTTGGCCACGACCTCGTCGGTGAGCGCGACGAAGCCGCGCCCGTCGGTGGTGACCATCAGCAGCTTCAGGCCCGGGCGATAGGGGAAGGCGGAGACGATTTCGGCCGTCTCCTCCAGCTCGATCATCAGGCGGATCGGGATCGCCGAAGCCGCGGCCGCCGGGCAGGCTGCGCGACATCCAGCGTGAAGACCTTGCCGTTGGAGGCCAGCACCAGAATCTTCGCCGTCGTCTCGCTGAAGAAGGCGGTGCGCAGCCCGTCATCGCCCTTGAAGCTGAGCGTCGCATGGTCCTGGATGTGGCCCTTCAGCGCGCGGATCCAGCCCTTCTTCGAGATCACGACCGTCACCGGCTCGCGCTCGACCATGGCCTGGGTCAGGTCGATATCGGTGGTGTCGGGCATGTCGGCGAAGCTGGTGCGGCGCTTGCCGATGGCGGTTTCCGGCCCGAAGAGCTTCTTGACCTGCGCGGATATCGTGCGAAATCAGTCTTCCACTGCGTCGCATCGGAGGCGAGCAGCGCCTCGATCTGCTCCTCTTCCTTGATCAGCTCGTCGAGCTCGGTCTTGAGCTGCATCTCCTCGAGCTTGCGCAAAGCGCGCAGGCGGGTGTCGAGGATCGCGTTGGCCTGGACCTCGCGTGAGCTCGAAATAGCGCATCAGCTCGACCTTCGGCTCATCCTCCTCGCGGATGATCTTGATGACGCGATCGAGGTCGAGATAGACGATCAGCAGGCCGCGCAGGATTTCCAGCCGCCGCTCGATCTGGCCGAGACGGAAGCGCGAGCGCCGCAGCAGCACGTGCGGCGATGGTCCAGCCATTCGCGCAGCGCCTCGTTCAGCCCCAGCACGCGCGGCACCAGCCCGCCGGTGAGCACGTTCATGTTCATCGAGATGCGCGCTTCCAGCTCCGATAGCCGGAACAGCGATTCCATCATCAGATTGGCATCGACAGTGCGGGAGCGCGGCTCGATGACGACGCGGATGTCCTCGGCCGAATTCATCGCGCAGATCCGCCACCAGCGGCAGCTTCTTGTCGTTGAGCAGTTCGGCGATCTTCTCGATCAGCCGGCCCTTCTGGACCATGTAGGGGATCTCGGTGACGACGACATGCCAGGCGCCGCGTCCAAGCTCCTCCTTCTCCCAGCGCGCCCGCGTGCGGAAGGCGCCGCGCCCGGTGCGATAGGTCTCGGCCATCGAGGCGCGTGTCTCGACGATGATGCCGCCGGTCGGGAAATCCGGGCCCTGCACGAAGGTCATCAGCTGCTCGGAGGGCGTATCCGGGTGCTGGATCAGGTACAAGCGCGGCGTCGCACAGCTCGGCGGCGTTATGGGGCGGGATCGAGGTCGCCATGCCGACCGCGATGCCCTGCGAGCCGTTGGCCAGCAGGTTCGGGAAGGCGGCGGGGAGGACGATCGGCTCCTCGTCCTCGCCATTATAGGTCTCGCGGAAATCGACCGCGTCCTCCTCGATCCCGTCGAGCAGAAGGCGCGCGACCTCGGTCATGCGCGCTTCGGTATAGCGATAGGCGGCGGCGTTATCGCCGTCGATATTGCCGAAATTGCCCTGGCCGTCGACCAGCGGATAGCGCTGGGCGAAATCCTGCGCGAGGCGCACCAGCGCGTCGTAGACCGACTGGTCGCCATGCGGGTGGAACTTGCCGATGACGTCGCCGACGATGCGGGCGCATTTCTTGTGCACCTGGCCGGGGTCGAGCCGGAGCAGGCGCATCGCATGCAGGATGCGGCGATGGACGGGCTTCAGCCCGTCGCGCGCATCCGGCAGCGCGCGGTGCATGATGGTCGACAGCGCATAGGCGAGATAGCGCTCTTCGAGCGCCGTCTTCAGATCGATGCGCTCGGATTCATCCTCCGGCGGCGGATCGACCGGCTTGCCCATGGCGCAATCACCCCCTTGCGAATTTCGTTCGCGCCTCTATCGCACAGCCCGAATCGCCCCGCTAGAAGGGTGCCGGGCGATATCCCCTTATGAAATCGGCTGGATGAGTCCGCCGGCGACGGAGAACCGCATGAGCACCCATGACCCCAGCACGGAACTGGCGAGCTGCGCGCTGACCGGGCGGGAGCTGCCGCGCCGCGACCTGCTGCGGCTCGATGCGCTGCGCCCTGCCCTGGCCGAGGCGCATCCGTCAGGACTACCCCAATCTGCCGCCGAATGCGCTGGTGGCTCAGGATCAGGTTGCGGCCTACCGCGCCCGCTATGTCACGGCACTGCTGGCGAGCGAACGCGGGGAGCTGACCGAGCTCGACCGGCAGGTGGCGGAAAGCCTCGCCTCCTCCGATCTGATCTCCAACAACACCGATGAGGAGATCGACCGCGACCGGACGCTAGGCCAGCGGCTGGCGGATCAGGTCGCGAGCTTCGGCGGGAGCTGGCGCTTCCTGATCTCCTTTGGGCTGCTGATCGTGATCTGGATGGGGATCAATGTCGTCGGCGCCGTGCATTTCGACCCTTACCCGTTCATCCTGCTCAACCTCGCTCTGTCCTGCCTCGCCGCCGTGCAGGCGCCGGTGATCATGATGAGCCAGCAGCGGCAGGAGGCGAAGGACCGCGCCCGCTCGCGCAACGACTATCAGGTGAACCTCAAGGCCGAGCTGGAAATCCGGCACCTCCACGAGAAGATGGACCATCTGGTGAACCGGCAATGGCAGCGGCTGGCCGAAATCCAGGAGGTCCAGATCGAGCTTCTGCAGGAGCTGCGCAGCGCTCAGGGCTCGGACACCGGCCCGGTGCGCGCCGCGAGATCGACCAGCCGGGCGCGCTCGGGCGGTTCGGCCAAGCCGCGCGGCTCGAAGACGTAACGGCGCAGGAAATGCGCGGTCAGCGCGAAGCCGGCCGCGAGATCGGCCGCAGTCGGCTGCCGCGCGCCCTGCCCTTCGCTCAGGAAGGGCGGCAGGGTCAGCAGCCGGTCGAGATAGGGCTGCGCCGCCTGGCGGCTGACCGCCTTGCCGGTTTTCGGCGAGACATGGCTCAAATCCTCCATCGCGCCGGTGACGGCGCAGCGCGTGAGGTCGAGGCCGAAGCCAAGCTCGCCCAGCATGGCGATCTCGAAGCGGATCACCAGCGCCGGAGCCAGAGCGGGTTCGTCGAGATGAGCGATCATCACCGACAGCGCCTCATGCAGCCCGGGATGGGGATCGCGCTCGGGCAGCAGGCGCAGCAGGGCGGCCACTGTGCCCAGCCCGTATAGCGCGACGGGCTGGGCCATCAGCCGCGCCGCATGCGAGGTCAGGAGCTCGACCCGGTACTCGCCGAGATGCTCGTCCAGCCGCGCCCGCCATGTCAGCGAAACGGCGTTGCCAGGCTGCAGCACCGGCTGCTGCTTCGAGGAGCGACCGCCGCGCACCAGGCCGAGATGGCGCCCGTGATCGCGCGTCATCGCCTCCAGGATCACAGCGCTCTCGCCATGCTTCCGGACGCCGATGATGGTGGCCTCGTCGCTCCATTCCATCGCCGCAGTTAGGGCGAATGGCGTGGCAGTTTCCAGCTTTTCCGCACCGGGGACCGTTGCGATCGACTGCGACGCTCTACGCCACATATTGCGCAATGCCGCCGCCGAAGGACCAGTTCTCACGCTTGACCTCCAGCAGGTTGATGAAAATATCGTCCGGCGCCAGCCCCGGGTTCTGTTGCAGATTTTCTGCGATGGCTGCGTAAAGCGCCTTTTTCTGCGTGACGCCGCGCGTATTGGCGACTGTGATCTGGATCACGGTCAGCTTTTTGCTGCGCTGGAAGCCGAAGAAGTTGGCGTCGAAGATAAAATCATCCTCGTCATGCTGGTGGATGACGGCGAAGAGATCGTTCTCCGGCACCTCGAACGTCGAACGCAATGCGCGATAGACGCCATCGACAATGGCGGCGGAATGTTCGGCGGGGTGACCGCGCTGCAGGGAAATGCGGATCAGGGGCATGATTTAACTCCGGTGCTGAGGCGGGCGGGCCCGCGAACTGCCGAAGATTAGGATTTGCAGCATCATCGCGAAAGCGTATCACTTAGGATATCAAAGATACGGATTTAGGATGGATGATGTCTGCCTCGCTCGATCCCGACGCGGTTGCCGCCTTTCTTAGGACTGCCGATCTCGCCAGCTTCACCCGCGCTGCTGCGGCCCTGGGGACGACGCAATCCCTTGTGAGTACCCGAATCCGACGGTTGGAAGAGCGATTGGGCAAGGTTCTCCTGCAACGCCATCCGCGCCTGGTGCGCCTGACCACGGAAGGCGAACGCTTTCTGCCTGCAGCCCGTGAACTCATGGCTGCTCAGGGCAAGGCGCTGTCGATCTTTACGATTGCAGCCGAGCGCATCGCTATCGGCATTAGCGAACAGGCAGTCGGTGCAGATATTCCGGCAGTCCTCGGACGGTTGGCCAAGGCGCATCCCGACGTGATCATTACCCTGCGGATCGAACCGTCGCAGGCGCTGGAAAAGGCTTTCGAGAGCGGTGATCTTGATGCTGCTATCATCCGCCGGCTTGGCCCTGGCCGTACCGGAGAGGTGCTACGCGAGGATATATTCGGCTGGTTTGCATCGGAGCGGCTGGTACGCCGGCCGGGCGAATCGCTGCCGCTGATCAGCCTGATGCCGGATTGCTGGCTGCGCCGGCACGGAATGGCAGCGCTCGACAAGGCAGGGCTGGCGTGGCGCGAGGCGTTCATTGGCGGCGGCATGGCAGCCGTTCTGGCGGCCATTGCGGGCGGCCTCGGCGTCTCGCCTCTGGCCGAGCGGCTGGCGCCGCCGGGCACGTGTGGAGGTCGGGCCGCGATTGGGGCCTGCCCGCGCTCGGCACCTCTTGCGTCGTCTTGCGCAGCCAGGTGGTTGCGCCGCGTGCGAGCGCCTTTCTCCGGGAGCTCGCTGCGGCGTTTCGCGACGGCTGAGCCCGTCCCTACCCCACCACCCGCTCGATGCGGCTGATGGCGCGCTTTTCACGCAGTTCGCTGATGATGGCGCTGAGATGCTTCAGGTCGAAGACCGTCAGGTCGATGGTGACATCGGTGAAGTCCGGGTTCGGCCTGACCATCTGGACCTGATCGATATTGCCGCCATGCTCGGCGATGGTGGTGGTGATCTGCGCCAGCGAGCCGGGCTCGTTGATCGACTTCAACGCGATCCGCGCCGGGAAGCGCTGCGGCGCCTTGTCGTCGAGATCCCAGCGGACATCGAGCCAGCGCTCCGGCTCGTTGTCGAAGGCTGCCAGCGCCGATGACTGGATCGGATAGATCGTCACACCCTCGCCGGGCGTGAGAATGCCGACGATGCGGTCTCCGGGCACGGCGCCGCCATCGGGCGCAAAGCGCACCGGCAGATCGCCGCCCAGGCCACGGATCGGAATGGCGCCGGCATCGGGCCCCTCGCCCGGCAGCTTGAATTTGAGGTTGTCGCCCTTGCGCAGTTCGAACCAGCCCTTGCCGGCCGGTGCGCCCAGCCCGGCTGCCTTGGCATCGGCTGCGGCCCGCTTTTCCGGCTCGAGATCGGGATAGACGGCCCTGACCACATCGCCCGAGAACATCTCGCCGCGCCCGACCGCCGCGAGCACATCATCGACGCTGGTGCGGGCGAGGCGCTTCAGCGCGGCCTTCAGCTTGTCGTCGTTGAACGGCCGTTCGGCGCGGTGGAAGGCGCGTTCGAGGATCTGGCGGCCGAGCCCGGCATATTGGCGGCGCACGGCGGCGCGGGTGGCGCGGCGGATCGCGGCGCGGGCCTTGCCGGTGACGACGAGCGCTTCCCAGGCCGCAGGGGGCGCCTGCCCCTCGGCGCGGGTGATCTCGACCTCGTCGCCATTCTGCAGCTCGGTCAGCAGCGGCGCGATGCGGCCGTTGATCTTGGCGCCGACAGCGCTGTTGCCGACATCGGTGTGCACCGCATAGGCGAAATCGATCGGCGTCGCGCCGCGCGGCAGCGCGATCAGCCTGCCCTTGGGCGTGAAGCAGAAGACCTGGTCGTGGAAGAGTTCGAGCTTGGTGTGCTCCAGGAACTCTTCCGGGCTGTCGCCCTCGGCCAGCAGGTCGACCGTCCGGCGCAGCCATTGATAGGCACGGCTCTCATCGCCGAGCTGCATCAGCTCGGTGGTGCGGCCATCCTTGTAATGGGCGTGGGCGGCAATGCCGTATTCGGCGATGCGGTCCATGGTGTCGGTGCGAATCTGCAGCTCGACGCGGCTATGGCCCGGACCGACGACCGTGGTGTGCACAGAGCGATAATCGTTCTGCTTGGGGGTCGAGATGTAGTCCTTGTAGCGGCCGGGAACCATCGGCCAGGTCATATGGACGATGCCGAGGACGCGGTAGCAATCCTCCGGCTCCTCGACGATGACGCGGAAGCCGAAAATATCGGAAAGCTGCTCGAAGGAGACGGATTTGCGCTCCATCTTCTTCCAGATCGAATAGGGGCGCTTGCGCCGCCCCGAGACCTCGGCCTGGATGCCGCGCGCCGCGAGCTTCTCCTTGAGGTCGCTCTCGACGATGCCGATGACCTTGCCCTCGCGCTCGGTCACCTCCTCCAGCCGCTTCGTGACGGTGGCGTGAGCCTCCGGCTTGATGTGGCGGAAGGCCAGCTCCTCCAGCTCCTCGCGCAGTTCCTGCATGCCCATGCGCCCAGCCAAAGGCGCATAGATCTCCAGCGTTTCCTCGGCGATGCGCAGCCGCTTTTCCGGCGGCACGAAATGCAGCGTCCGCATGTTGTGCAGGCGGTCGGCCAGCTTGACCAGCAGCACGCGGACATCATCGACGATGGCGAGCAGCAGTTTGCGGAAATTCTCGCCCTGCACCGCCTTTTTCGAGACGAGGTCGAGCTTCTTGATCTTGGTCAGCCCGTCCACCAACCGGCGGATCTCGGGGCCGAACATGCTCTCGATCTCTTCCAGCGTCGCCGCCGTGTCCTCGACCGTATCGTGCAGCACGGCCGCGACGATGGTGGCGTCGTCGAGCTTGAGATCGGTGAGCAGGGCCGCGACTTCGAGCGGATGAGCGAAGAACGGGTCCCCCGAGGCGCGCTTTTGCGTTCCATGCGCGCGCATGGCGTAGACATAGGCCCGGTTGAGCATGTCTTCGTCAGTATTGGGATTGTAGCTCCTGACCCTGTCAACGAGCTCGTATTGCCGCATCATGCCCATGCGGGCCCTCTGTCACGCCTGCCGACTCCGAACGGATGAATATCGGCCTCGCCGCACGGCGCGGCAAGCTTCATTCCCTGCTCCGGACAAGAAAAAGCCCGGCAATGCCGGGCTTTAGCGAATAGGGTGAAGATCGCGCGACAGCGCTCAATCCTCGTCGTCGGCGCTCTCGGTCGGGGGCACGAGCCCGTCCAGGCCGCGCAGCAGATCGTCCTCGCTCATGCGGTCGAACTGAACCTCGGAATCGGAGGCCGTCGCGTTCGGCACGGAGGTGGTGAGCAGCGGCACGGTCTCGGCCTCCGGCTCGTCGACCTCGACATGCTTCTGCAGCGAATGGATCAGGTCTTCCTTCAGATCTTCCGGCTTCAGCTTCTCGTCCGCGATCTCGCGCAGGGCGACGACAGGGTTCTTGTCGTTGTCGCGGTTGACCAGGATGGACGAGCCGGACGCAATCATCCGGGCGCGATGGCTGGCCAGCAGGACCAGCTCGAAACGGTTGTCGACCTTGTCGATGCAATCTTCAACGGTGACGCGAGCCATGGGGCGGCTCCTTCTGATCTCGGCGATGCAGGGAAGATGATGCCCGGCCTTACAGGCTATGGCCGGACAATGCAAGATTTTGCTGAAGGCGCGGATTTCGCCCAGCCGGATTGGGCGCAGCTCTGACCGCGAGCTCAGCCGCGCATGCGGCGGACAATCTCGTCGAGGTTGGGTTCGCCCCGCCACAGCCCCTCCTGGCGCTCGGCCACCGCCATGGATGGCAGCTCATGCGGCTTCAGCTCGGAGAAGCGCAGGCGCATCGTGGTGGCGACGCCTTCGCCAAAGGCAATGGCCTCGCGGTTACCGATCGAGGAGAGGAAGTTGATGGTGCTCGCCGAGGCATCGGCGACGGCAGACCGGATGATCTGCTGGTCGCGCTCATTGGCGAGGCGCATGGCGAAGACCGTCGAGCACTGCGACAGGATGGTGGCATCGAGCTCACCCGGCCGCTGCGTGACGACGCCGAGATAGGCGCCGTATTTCCGCCCTTCCTTGGCGATGCGGGCGATGGCCTGGCGTGTCGGCGCAAAGCCTAGCTCCGGATCGGACGGCACATAGCGATGCGCCTCCTCGCAGAGCACCAGCACCTCATAGGCGCCCTGGCTGGCGACTGCGAGATCGAAGGCCAGGCGGGACAGGACCGAGGCGGCCGCATTAACCACCTCCGACGGCAGGCCACCGAGCTGGAAAACTGTGATCGGGCGGCCATGATCGGGCACGCGGAAGAGCTGGGAGACGATCGGGCCCATTGTCTCGATCATGTTGGCGCGGGCGAACATGAAGCGGTAGCGCGGGTCGGCATAAAGCGCTTCCAGCCGGACCTTGAGCGAGCGGAGCGAGGCTCGGGGCCAACGCTGCTCATGCAGGCCGATCAGCTCGTCGAGAACGGCAAAGGCATCCTTGATGCGATAGGGCGTCGGCGCATCGACCGTGCTGCCGCCGGCCGTGTCGCCGCCGCCATCGCGGCCGCCGATCGAGCGGGCGCTTGAGCAGGGAGGCGCCGAGATCGCGCGAGGGGGAATGGGTGGTCGGCGCCCGGTAGCGGGCGCGGGCGGTGTAGACGACCTCGCGCAGGATATCCGCCTTCATCGGCAAGCGCATCGCGCCCCCGGAACACGACATCGGCGAGTTCTTCCAGCTTGAACATCCAGAACGGCAGGTCGACGCTATCGGCGTCGATGGTCACGGCCCGGTCGGGAAAGGCGTTGGCGTATTCGTTGTGCGGATCGAGAATCAGCACGCGCAGCCGCGGCCGGGAGGCGACGCATTTGCGCAGCAGCAGCGACACGGCGCTCGACTTGCCGACGCCGGTGGTGCCGAGAATGGCGAAATGGCGCGACAGCATGTCGCCGATGCAGACGGTGGCTGGGATCGTCTCGTCCTGGGTGAGGTTGCCGATGACGACTGCCTCTCGCGTGCCGAGATCATGGACGAGGGTGAGATCCTCGGCGCGGATGCGGTGGGCCGGCGCACCGACGGAGGGATAGACGCCGATGCCGCTCCGGAAGCGCGGCGGCTGACCGGGAATCTCCGAGACCTCACCGAGCAACTCCACCTGCACATGCACGGGGTTGGGGCCGGTCTCGCTCCATTGCTCCTGAATCGCCTTCATCTCGTAGACGAGGCAGACGATGCGGGTGGTGCCGAGATTGATCGAGATCAGCCGGCCGATGGTCCAGCTATCGGGGCCCTGAAAACCACTGGAGTCGATGCTGCTGGCAATCGTGGCGCGCGAGCCGTCGCAGGCGATCACGCGGCCCAGAACGCGTTCAGGCGTCTGGAACACCGATCTGCGCTCGGGTTGCAGCTCTGTCTCGAACTGTCCGGGTTTCACTGCCAGCTGCACAGTGGTCTCTGCCTCTCTTGACGCCTGTCTAAGGCAACAACCCTAGGAGGCGTCGATTGAGAATTGCCTATTGCTGATGCTTACTGTGGCGCTAACTGCAGACGGGGTTACCAATCCGGAAATCGGAAGCGATACACACGCAGCCGCCATTCATCACGGCGCCGATCCGAATTGATCAAACAGCTTGCCTTGAGCCCCTCTGCCCGCCCCGCTATGGAAGGCCTGCAACGAGGTGGCGGCGATGGCAAAGAACCGACTCAGGCTGGGCGTCAACATCGACCATGTCGCGACCGTGCGGAATGCGCGCGGCGGCGCGGTGCCGGACCCGGTACGGGCGGCACAACTGGCGATCGCGGCGGGAGCCGACGGCATCACCGCGCATTTGCGGGAAGACCGGCGCCATATCCGCGATGCCGATATGGCGCGGCTGGCTGCCGAGCTGACGAAGCCTCTGAACTTCGAGATGGCCGCCACGGAGGAGATGGTGGCGCTGGCGGAAAGACTGAAGCCGCATGCGGCTTGTCTGGTGCCGGAGAAGCGCGAGGAACGCACCACCGAGGGCGGCCTCGATGTCGTCGGGCAGGAGGCAGCCTTGCGCCCCAAGATCGCGCGGCTGGCGGCGGCAGGCTGTCGCGTCTCGCTGTTCATCGAAGCCGATGAGGCGCCGATTGCCATGGCGGCCAAATTAGGCGCACCGGTGGTGGAGCTGCATACCGGCAGCTGGTGCCATGCGCTGGCCGATGGCGAGACGGCAAAGGCGGATTTGGAGCTGGCGCGGCTGACGCGGGGTGCGGCCTATGCCGCCTCTCTGGGCATCGAGGTCCATGCCGGACATGGGCTCGACTTCGACAGCGCCAGGACGCTCGCCGCCGTCGACGCCTTCGTCGAGTTCAACATTGGCCATTTCCTGATCGGCGAGGCGATTTTCATCGGGCTGGAGCAGGCCATCCGCCAGATGCGCCGGGCGATGGATGAAGGTCGCGGCGTCGCGGCAAGCCAAGCATCATGATCCTCGGCATCGGCTCCGACCTCTGCGATATCCGCCGGATCGAGAAATCGCTCGAGCGTTTCGGCGAGCGCTTCACGCAGCGCATCTTCACCGAAGGCGAGCGGGCGAAATCCGACCGGCGCGCCTCGCGCGCCCCGTCCTATGCCCGCCGCTTCGCTGCCAAGGAAGCCTGCTCCAAGGCGCTCGGCACGGGCATGCGCGACGGCGTGTTCTGGCGCGACATGGAGGTCGTCAACCTGCCGGGTGGACAGCCGACGATGCGGCTGACGGGTGGCGCGGCTGTGCGGCTGGCGCAGATGGTGCCGCCGGGATACGAGCCCTTTGTCCATGTCTCGCTGACGGACGATCCGCCGCTGGCCCAGGCCTTCGTGGTCATCGAAGCCAGGCTGAAAACCACGGCCTGACCGCGGGCAGCACGTCCGGCTAGGCGGGAAAGACCAGCCGATTGATGACGCCCTGCTCGGACCGCGTCGTCCACTCGCCATGCAGCTGCGAGGCCAGCGACTTCATGATGCGCATACCGATGCCATGGCCGCTGGGTTGCTCGGTCACGATCCCAAGCCCGACCCCATCATCCGAGATCACCAGCACGAAGTTCTCTCCCTCCCGCTCCAGCGAGATGGTGACGCGTCCGGGCCGGGCGCCGGGGAAAGCGTGCTTCAGCGCATTGGTCAGCGCTTCCGTCACGAAGTGCGACAGCGTCGTCAGCTTGCGGATATCGAGCGTGATCTGCGGGGCCGAGACGTTGCAGCTGACATGGCTGCCTCCGGTGATCGCCAGCACATCGCTGCACATCTCCTGGAGATAGCGCTCGACCGGGACATCGACGCTGTTGGGGTCATGCAGGCGGCGGTGGATGCGCGCCATGGTCTCGATGCGGGCGCGCGCATCGTCGATCACCACAGGCGCGGCGGCAGGATCGCCCGCGATGCGACGGCGGGACATGTTGAGCAGGCTGGCGATGAAGGCGAGGTTGTTCGAGACCCGGTGCTGCAGCTCCTCGAACATGGTACGCTGCTGCTCGGCCAATGCGGCAGAAACCCCCTGCTCTGCGCGCAAACGAGCCATGGCGCCGTGCATCAGGTAGATCAGGCCGATATCGACGGTCACGATGAAGACATAGAAGCCGAGCGCGAGCGCACTGGCGCCGGTCAGCGCAAATCCTGCGGGCGGGATGAACCAGTACCATGCGGCCAGGCCACAAAGCACGGCGCAGAGAGCCCCTGCCCCGACACCGCCAAAGAAGGCCGTGATAATCACCGCCGGGAAGAAGGTCAGGTAAGGGAAACCCTGCGGCAGCCAGTCATCGACGGCCATGCGCAGGACAAGCGCCACGGCGAAAGTGCCAATCGCAAGGGCAAGGCCCATGGGACTGGGCCTGGTTGCAGGCGGTTCGATCGGAAGCAGGGTCATGCGTGGCGAAAACGATCGTCAGCGGTCAGGTCGGGCAGCGGGTGGAAGCCGGATGGCGCCGGCGCCGCCGCTGATGCCGGACGGCAGCCTCGCGCTGGGGTCGTCAGGGTTGAAGCATGGCCTGCCGCCGCTGTCGCGCCCAAACTTGCATCGCCGACCGGCATGGAGTTTGCGTTGTCCAAGCCGCGACATTGAGCTAGACCGCGCTTTGCTGACGGAAACAGGAGCGCCCGCGTGGCCAAAAACGCCGAGATCAAGAGCAAACCGGCCAAGGATGAAGGCGGTGTTCTTGAGACGATCAAGGTCGTCGTCCAGGCCCTGCTGATCGCGCTGGTGATCCGCACCCTGCTGTTCCAGCCGTTCAACATCCCCTCCGGCTCGCTGATCCCGACGCTGCTGATCGGGGATTACCTGTTCGTCTCCAAATACACTTACGGTTATTCCAAGCATTCGGTTCCGTTCAGCCCGCCGCTTTTCTCCGGCCGCATCTGGGCCGCCGAGCCCAAGCGCGGCGACATCGCCGTGTTCAAGCTGCCGACCGACAATTCCACCGATTACATCAAGCGCGTCATCGGCCTGCCGGGCGACCGCATCCAGATGATCGACGGCATCCTGCACATCAACAACCAGCCGGTGAAGCGCGAGCGCATCGCCGACTTCGCGACCACCGATAATTGGGGCCGCACCTCCTCTGTCGCGCATTATCGCGAGACGCTGCCCAATGGCGTCAGCCACGAGATCATCGAGCGCGAGGGCGATACCGGCACCTTCGACAATACCGGCGTGTTTCTGGTGCCGCCCGGGCATTTCTTCATGATGGGCGACAACCGCGACAACTCGCTGGATTCGCGCGATCGCAGCGTCGGCTATGTGCCCTTCGAGAATTTCGTCGGCCGCGCAGAATTGATCTTCTTCTCGATCGAGGAAGGCGCCTCCGCCTGGCGGATCTGGGAATGGCCCTGGTCGGTGCGCTGGAACCGTCTGTTCAGCGGGATCAAGTGACCAAGCTCGCCGATAGCGGGCGCAAGGCGCCCGATCTCGCCCGTCTCGAAAAGACGCTGGGCCATCGCTTCAGCGACCGGACCCTGCTCACCACGGCACTCACCCATATGAGCGCCGAGGGCTCGCGCATCGGCAGCTATCAAAGGCTGGAATTTCTGGGCGACCGCGTCCTCGGCCTCAGCGTCGCCGATATGCTGTTCGCGCGCTTCCCGCAGGCCGAAGAAGGCGACATGTCGCGCCGGCTGGCCGACCTCGTGCGCAAGGAGACCTGCGCGGAGGTAGCGCAGGCCTGGGATCTCGGCACCTTCATGCGGCTTGGCGAAGGCGAAATCCTGGGCGGGGCCCGCAAGAACCGTGCTATCCTCGCCGATGCCTGCGAGGCGATCATCGGCGCCGTCTTCATCGATGGCGGCTATGAGGCGGCGCGGGGGCTGGTGGAGCGTGGCTTCGGCGAGCGGCTGGCCAAGCCGCCCAAGCCGCTGCGCGACGCCAAGACCGCCCTGCAGGAATGGGCGCAGGGCCAGGGCTATCCGACGCCGACCTATAGCGAGCGTGGCCGCTCGGGGCCGGACCATGCGCCGTTGTTTCGGGTGGCGGCGCGCATTACCGGGCTGACCGATGCCGAGGCCGACGGACGCTCCAAGCGTCTGGCCGAGCAGGCGGCAGCCGAGGCCTTCCTGAGACGGGAAGGCCTGTGGAGTGAAACGATGGAGAGCGACCATGGCTGAGGCCAAGCAAGAGCCGGATGCCGGGACGCAGAACGAGGCGCCCAGCCGCGGCCCGACCCGCTGCGGCTTCGTCGCGCTGATCGGCGCGCCCAATGCCGGCAAATCGACGCTGCTGAACCAATTGGTCGGCGCCAAGGTCTCGATCGTCTCGCGCAAGGTGCAGACGACCCGCACGCAGGTGCGCGGCATCGCGCTGTCGGGCGCGGCGCAGGTGATCTTTGTCGACACGCCCGGCATTTTCCAGCCCAAGCGCCGGCTCGACCGCGCGATGGTGACCAGCGCCTGGGGCGGCGCCACCGATGCCGACCTGATCGGCGTGCTGATCGATGTCGAGCGCTATGACACCGAGGAAAACACGCGCCTGCTCGAAAAGCTGGCGGAGCTGAAGCAGCCGAAATTCCTGATCCTCAACAAGATCGACACGGTGGCGAAGGAAAAGCTGCTGGAGATCACCACAAAGGTGAACGCCCAGGGCCGCTTCGAGGCGACCTTCATGATCGCGGCGCTGACCGGTTATGGCGTCAAGGACATTATGGGCTGGCTGGAGACGCGGCTGCCGCTGGGGCCCTGGCTCTATCCGGAAGACCAGATCTCCGACGCGCCGCTGCGCTTCCTTGCCGCCGAGATCACCCGCGAGAAGATCTTCGAGCGCCTGCATGACGAGCTGCCCTACCGCTCGACGGTCGAGACCGAGCAATGGCAGCAGCGGCCGGACGGCTCGGTCCGCATCGAGCAGACGATCTATGTCGAGCGCGAGGGCCAGCGCAAAATCGTGCTCGGCGAAGGCGGCCAGACGATCAAGGCGATCGGCCAGAAGGCGCGCATCGAGATTTCCGAAGCGGCCGAGGCCAAGGTCCATCTCTTCCTGTTCGTCAAGGTCCGCGAGAACTGGAGCGACGATCCGGAGCGCTATCGCGAGATGGGGCTGGAGTTCCCGCGGGGCTGAGACGTCACCGGCCCGAAATCTCCTCCAGGCCTCGTCCTGAGGAGCCGAGGAGCGGCGTCCGGAAGGATGCTCCAGCGCATGGCGGAGCCTCCTGGATCATCCGTCGAGACGACCCTGTCGGGCCTCCTCAGGATGAGGGCTCGCGGGGGAGCGAGGCCTTGGCGGCCCTTCGACCACCGCCTTGGAATCCGTCCGGGTAAAGGGCGTCGACAGGCCTTGCGCTGGGCGCCATTCCCAAGCAAACACGGCCCCAGCTTTTTTGACCGCACAGGAGCCCGCACGCCATGACTGACGCTGAAGTTCTGGCCGAGTTCCGTGACGCGGGCGCCTTGCTCGAAGGCCATTTCATCCTGTCATCGGGGCTGCGCAGCCCGGTCTTCCTGCAGAAGATGTTCATCTTCCAGGATCCGGTGCGCACCGAGCGGCTCTGCAAGGCGCTGGCGCAGAAGATTCAGGCGCGTTTCGGGACGATCGATTACGTCGTCTCGCCAGCCGTCGGCGGCATCGTGCCGGGCTATGAGACGGCACGGCATCTCGGCGCCAAGGCGATTTTCGTCGAGCGCGAGGATGGCCAGTTCAGGCTGCGGCGCGGCTTTGCGATTCCCGAAGGCGCACGCGTCGTGATGGTCGAGGATATCGTCACCACCGGGCTGTCATCGCGGGAATGCCTGGCCTCGATCGCTGGCGAGCCGGGGACGATTCTGGGCGCCGCCTGCCTTGTCGATCGCTCGGCCGGCAAGGCCGATCTCGGTGTGCCGCTGGTCAGCCTCGTGGCGATGGATATCCCCGCCTACAAGCCCGACGCGCTGCCGCCGGAACTGGCCGCCATTCCTGCCATCAAGCCCGGCAGCCGCGGCCTCAGCGCCTGACTTTCAGGCCGCCTGATCGGGCGGCCCGCCTTCTGTTTTTTATGCCTTGGACTTCTCATTCGACATTGTTGGCGCGTTTTATTTCAGCAACCGGTTTGTCACGTATCATTTGAGCTGGAGTCATTCTTATGGCGGATCCCCGCATCGCGCTCTTCATTGATGGCGCGAACCTCTATGCCACATCGAAGCAGCTCGGCTTCGATATGGATTACCGGCGGCTGCTGAAGGATTTTCAGGCCCGCGGCAATCTGATCCGGGCCTTCTATTTCACCACCTTGATCGAGAGCGAGGAGTATTCCTCGATCCGGCCGCTGGTCGATTGGCTCGACTATAACGGCTACCGGGTGATCACGAAGGCCGCCAAGGAGTTCACGGATGCCACCGGGCGGCGCCGGATCAAGGGCAATATGGATATCGAGCTGGCGATCGAGATGCTCGAGCTCGCGCCGCATCTCGACCAGATCTACCTGTTCTCGGGCGATGGCGATTTCCGTCCGCTGGTCGAGGCCGTGCAGCGCAAGGGCGTGAAGGTCGCGGTTGTCTCGACGATTTCGACCAATCCGCCGATGGTCTCGGACGATCTGCGCCGCCAATGCGACGAGTTCATCGACCTGTCGCATCTGATGCAGAAGATCGGCCGTGACCCCTCGGAGCGCGCGCCGCGTGCTGCCGCTGCGCCGGTGACGCCCGGCAATCCGGGGCTGGAACGGCGCTATGGCATCCGCCAGGGCGATGATCTCGCCGATATCTGACTTTGTGCGGCCTTGACTGTCGTCGCGTCCGGGCCACCTTGCAGCATCAGAAGACTATCCTGGAGGGTACCCCAATGCTTCGTCGCCAGTTCATCACCGGTCTTGCCGCCGGCACCGCAGGCTTGACCGCTTTCGCCCGGTCCGACCGCGGCCTCGCCCAGGTCGCCACGCCGACCACGGCGCCGGCTCCGGCAGCGCCGCCCCCGCCTCCGGTCTTCAGCCTGCCGCCGCTCGGCTATGGCTATGAAGCGCTGGAGCCGCATATCGATACGGCGACGATGCGGATCCACCACAGCGGCCATCATCAGGCCTATGTGAACAACGCCAATGCGCTGGTCGCGCAGTGGGACGGGCTCGGCACCACCCCGATCGAGACCGTGCTGGCCGATCTCAACGCCGTGCCGGAGAATGTCCGCACGGGCGTGCGCAACAATGTCGGTGGCCACTGGAACCACAGCTTCTTCTGGGAGCTGATGACGCCGGGCGGCGCCAAGCAGCCTTCGGCAGAGCTGCGCAGCGCGATGGAAGCCACTGTCGGCTCGACCACCGACCTTGTGACCAAGCTGAACGCGGCTGCGATGGGCCGCTTCGGCTCGGGCTGGGCCTGGCTGGTTGTCGACAAGGACAAGAAGATGGCGATCATCAGCACCGCCAATCAGGACACCCCGCTCGAACTCGGCGCCAAGCCGGTTTTGGGCGTCGATGTCTGGGAGCACGCTTATTATCTCAAGCACCAGAGCCGCCGCGCCGCCTATCTCACCGCCTGGTGGCAGGTGGTGAACTGGGACAAGGCCAACCAGGCCTTCAAGAAGGCAATGGCCTGAGGATCAGGCCGCCGTCCTTGAGCGGCGAAGCAGTTCAGCACCGTCGAGCCCTTCGATGCTGGGTTGCTTCGCTCCGCTCGCAAGGACGGTGGGGCCCAAGGACGGTGGGGCCTTTGCAGGCCTCGATCCCCTGGAGCCCTCATCCTGAGGAGGTCCGCAAGGACCGTCTCGAAGGATGGTCCAGCAGGCCTCGGTCGGCTCCCGCGCTGACTAGAGCATCCTTCGAGACGCCGCTTCGCGGCTCCTCAGGATGAGGGCTCGTGGGAGCGCAGGCTCGTGGGAGCGCAGATAAACATCCGGTCACTCAAACACGGATGCGCCCCTCACCCGCCGGTCTTCATGATCCTGGCCTTGTCGCGATTCCAGTCGCGGGTCTTTTCGGTCTCGCGCTTGTCGTGCAGCTTCTTGCCGCGACCCAGCCCGAGCTCGACCTTGGCGCGACCCTTCTCGTTGAAATACACTTTCAGCGCGATGACCGTGTAACCCTCGCGCTGGATCGCGCCCATCAGCTTGTTGATCTGACGGCGGTGCAGCAGCAGCTTTCGCGGGCGGCGAACATCGTGGTTGAAGCGGTTCGCCTCGAGATATTCCGGAATATGCGCGTTGAAGAGGAAGAGCTCCGTGCCCATCGGCCCGGCATAGCTCTCGCCGATCGTCGCCTTGCCACCGCGCAGCGACTTGATCTCGGTGCCCTGGAGGGCGATGCCGGCTTCCAGCGTCTCGATAATCTCGTAATTATAGCGCGCCTTGCGGTTGTCGGCTGCGAGCTTGTAGCGATCTGGATCTGGTTTTTTCATGCTGTGTTGCCGAGCGCATGCGCCTTGACGAGCGAGGCCATGGCCTGCGATTCTGATTCAGCGTCCGCGCTCAAGCCATTGAAGACGCCGAGCTTGTCGGCTTCCTGACGGTTCTGGCTGAGCTTGAATTTGCCGATGAGCGAGGCGATTTCGACCTCGATCCCGATGATGCCGCGCATCTGCGCCGCGACGAAAGGCTCCGGTGCATCGGCGACGGCCCAAGGCTCGGCGCGCGGTGCCTCCTGCTGTTGCGTCAGCTGCTCGAGATGCTCGCGCAGCCAGGCCGGATCCTCGATGGTGCGGGCCGGCCCGCGCACCTGGACCGTCACATAATTCCAGGTCGGCACGACCTTGCCGTGCTCGCGCTTCGACGCATACCAGGCGGGGGTGACATAGCGCTCGACGCCGGTGAAGACGATCAGCGTCTCGGCGCCGGCAGCCACCGCTTGCCATTGCGGGTTCGGCCTCGCCAGATGAGCGCGCAGCAGGGCGCGGCCATCCGCTTCGACATGCAGCACGAAGGGAACCGGATTGGCCAGAAGACCGCCCTCGCCCGCCGTGATCAGCGTCGCGAGCGGGTTCGCGCGCATCACCTGAAACAGGGCGTCGCGATCCTCGACCTTGAAGTGGCTCGGCTCGTACATCGTCAACTCCGGGGAGGATCGGCAGCGGCCCTGGATCGGGAACGCGTCCCGGGCCGGCAGCCTCGCCCTCTCATCTAGTCATTCAACAGGCCGGCGAACACCATCGCCTCGCGGATTACCTTGCCCGTTGCCGGCGTCACCTTCAGCAGCGGCAGGCGCACCTCTTCCTGAAC
Source organism: uncultured Alphaproteobacteria bacterium (assembly GCA_963759925.1). Taxonomy (GTDB): domain Bacteria; phylum Pseudomonadota; class Alphaproteobacteria; order Rhizobiales; family Beijerinckiaceae; genus Allobosea. The sequence goes on along the minus strand of CAVXBE010000007.1, from coordinate 119,448 downwards.
GCGCCCGAGCAGCGAGAGCCCGTGCTTGGCGCCGGCGAGGCCCGGCTCCTTGAAGATGGCATCATGCAGCGGCACCAGCCGGTCCTGCAGCTTCAGCCCGGTGGCGTAATCGCCCTTCAGGACCGCGGTCATCAGCTCGGCGCAAAGGCGCGGCGCGACATTGGCGACCACCGAGATGCAGCCATGGCCGCCCGCCGCCATATAGGCCAGAGCGGTCATGTCCTCGCCCGAGAGCTGGATGAAATCCGGGCCCATCGCGTGGCGCTGCTGCGAGACGCGGGCGAGATTGGCGGTCGCGTCCTTCACGCCGGCGATGTTCTTCAGCTCATAGAGCCTGCGCCATGGTCTCGACCGACATGTCGACCACCGAACGCGGCGGGATGTTGTAGATGATGATCGGAATGCCGACCGCATCGTTCACCGCCTTGAAGTGCTGATACATGCCTTCCTGCGTCGGCTTGTTGTAATAGGGCGTGACCACCAGCACGGCATCGGCACCGGCCTTCTCGGCATGGACGGCGAGCTCGATCGCTTCGGTGGTGTTGTTGGAGCCGGCGCCGGCGATGACCGGAACGCGGCCCTTGGCCTGCGCGATGCACGATCTCGACCACCTGCTTGTGCTCGGCATGGCTGAGCGTCGGGCTTTCACCGGTGGTGCCGACCGGCACGAGGCCGCTGCTGCCGTTCTCGATCTGCCATTCGACCAGCGCCCGCAAGCTCTCCTCGTCGATCCGGCCGCCTTTGAACGGCGTCACAAGCGCGGGCATGGAGCCGGTAAAGGGCGTGTGCTTGGTCATGGCAGCTTGGTCCTGGGCGAGAGATCAGGCGAAGGGACAGACACATAACGCCTGGGGCAGAAGTGGCAAAGCCGGCAATTCATCAAAAAGCCGCACGGAGCATGATTAACACTTCGTCAACAGGCTTGGTCGACCATTCCATCCTGAAGCCCCGCATTATTTGCTGTTCGCTTGTCCTGAAGTTCCGGCTTGGAGTCCGTCAATGGCCATGCCCGCCTCGCGCTCGCGCCGCTCGCCTCTGCAGAGGCTGCGGCTTGGCCTTCTCGGCCTCGCTCTGCCGCTCGCTCTCGCCACCTCACCAGGTTACGCGCTGGAGGCGGGCGAGCATCCGCGCGATCTGAAGCCGACGGATGTCGACACCACCGCCTCGCTGCAGCCGGAGGCAGGGGCGGCGCTCGACGCTGTCGATCCGGCGCCGATCCGCACCGCGATCGAAGCCTATCGGCGGGGCGCGCTGGCCGATGGCGATCTGGCGGCGCGCAGTATCGACAACCCGGCCGCCCGCGCGCTGCTGGAATGGGCGGCTCTGCGGGCAGGCGCCAACCCCGTGCCCTTCGCCCGACTGTCGGGCTTCCTGCAAGCAAACCCTGATTATCCCGCCATCGAGCTGTTCCGGCGCCGGGCCGAAGAGGCGCTGGTGGCCGAGCGTCGCAAGCCCGATGTCGTCCGCGCCTTCTTTGCCGATCATAAGCCGATGAGCCCGGCGGGACGGGTGGCGCTGGCGCTGGCCCTGCAGGCGCAGGGCGAGACGGCCGACGCGCTCGCCCTGATCCGGCAAAGCTGGAAGCAGGACAATCTAGGTGCGCCGCTCGAACGGCTGGTGCTGGCGAGCTTTGAGGCGGGGTTGACCCGCCAGGACCACAAGCTGCGGACCGAGCGCTATATCTTCGCGGGCAATGCAGCCGCTGCGCTGCGCAATGCTGCGCGGGTCTCGCCCGATTTCGTCAAGCTGGCGCAGCTGCGTCTTGCGAGCGCCAAGGCAAAGCGGGCGCTGGCAGCGAATGCCATCACCGGCCTGCCGGAATCGGTGCGTCAGGAGCCGGGCTTTGCCTTTCTGCAGGCGCAACAGGCGCGCCGCGAAGGCAAGCCTGCCGAGGCCGCCAAGGCCATGGCTTCCGTCCCGCGCGACCCTGCCCTGCTCGGCGATGGCGATGGCTGGTGGACCGAACGCCGGCTGATCGCCCGGGATCTGCTGGACCAGGGCGCCGCCACCCTGGCCTATGATGTCGTCGCAGGCCATGGCGCCGAGGATGAAGCCTCCCGCATCGATGCCGAGTGGCATGCTGGGTTCATTGCGCTGCGCTTCCGGGATGCGCCGATGCTGGCGCTCGACCATTTCCGCGCTGCGGCCGAGCTGGCGAGCACGCCGGTTTCCGTCGCCCGCACCAGCTACTGGGTCGGCCGCGCCGCCGAAGCTTTGGGCCAGGAGGACGAGGCCCGCCTGGCGTTCCGCAAGGCGGGCGAGCACCCGGTCGCCTATTACGGCCAGCTCGCGCTGGCCCGGCTGGGCGAGCGCCATCTGCAGTTGCGGGCCAATGCTGTCTTGCCGCTTGGCCACCTGCCGGGGCATCAGGGCGTGCAATTGCTGTATCAGCTGGGCGAGCGGCGGTTGGCGGCGCAGATGCTGGCCGATCTGGCGCAACGCCTGCAGACCACGCCGGCCCTGGAGTCGATTGCGCAGATCGCGCGGTCGCAGGGCGATGTGCAGGCCCTGCTCGCTATCGGCAAAAAGGCGCTGCATCGCGGCTTTCCGCTCGATGAGGCGGCTTTCCCGACGACGGGTGTGCCGGACTTCCCCGTGCTGGGTGATCCGATGGAGCGGGCGATCGTCCACGCCATCGCCCGGCAGGAAAGCGCCTTCGACCCGACCGCGACCTCCCAGGCCGGTGCGCGCGGGCTGATGCAGATGATGCCGGCCACCGCACGCGAAACCGCCAGGCGCGCGAGCCTGCCCTTCGACTGGCCGAGGCTCGGCCACGATGCTGTCTATTCGGCCCAGATGGGCGCGGCGCATCTGATCGACCTGCTCAAGGAGTGGCGCGGCTCGTATATCCTGACCTTCGCCGCCTATAATGCCGGCTCGGGCAATGTCCGGAAATGGATCGCTGCCTATGGCGACCCGCGCCGGCCGGATGTCGATGCGGTCGATTGGGTCGAGCGCATCCCGTTCTACGAGACCCGCAACTATGTGCAGCGGGTCATGGAAAACGTGCAGGTCTATCGCCAGAGGCTCGACCAGCGCACCGCCTATATGATCGACCATGACTTGAAGCGCGGCGGCCGGCGCGATTAATTTGCCGCCTCTCGATCTGGGATCCGGAATGACTAGCGAGACGGGCTTCGACACCGAGAAGGGCTTTACGTCGTTCTTCATCCGCGCGCGCGATGGGCTGAGGCTGCATGCGCGCGACTATGGCCCGCCCGCCTCCAGCCTGCTGCCGGTGGTTTGCCTGCCCGGCCTTGCCCGGACCTCCGCTGATTTCCATGAGCTGGCGCTGGCCCTGTCGCAGGATGCCGGCAAGCCGCGGCGGGTGCTCGCACTGGATTATCGCGGCCGCGGGCGCTCGGACTATGACCCCAACTGGCGTAATTACGATATCCGCATCGAGCTCGACGATATGATGCAGATGCTGACGGCAGCTGGCATCACCGAGGCGGTCTTTGTCGGCACCTCGCGCGGCGGGCTCTTGACTATGGCGCTCAGCGCCGCGCGGCCGGGCTTGATCAAGGGCGCCGTCCTCAACGATGTCGGCCCGGTGATCGATGCGCGCGGCCTGCTGCGGATCAAGGGCTATGTCGGCAAGCTGCCGATTCCACGCAGCTATGCCGAAGGTGCCGAAATCCTGAAGCGCCTGTCCGACCAGCAGTTCTCCGCCTTCGATGACGCCGAGTGGGAGATGATGGCGCGCCGGACATGGACGGAGCGGGAGGGGCGGATCGTGCCCGACTACGACCAGAACCTGATGAAGGTGCTCGAAGAGCTCGATCTCGAAGCGCCCTTGCCGGTGCTGTGGAATTATTTCGCAGGGCTCAACGGCGTGCCCGTGCTGGCGATACGCGGCGCCAACTCCGACCTCCTTGCCGAGACGACGCTGGAGGAGATGGGCCAGCGCCATCCCGATTGCCAGACGCATACGGTGCCGGGCCAGGGCCATGCGCCTGTGCTGGGAAGCAGGGATATGGTGCAACGCATCGGCAAGCTGGTGAGCCGGGCCGAGCGGCTGGCGGCCTGAGGCTTTTAGCGCTGCGCGGCCCCTTGCCCGCGCAGCAGGCTGCCGAGGATGCAGGCCGCGACATAGACCGCGATGAAGAGCAATGCGCTCTCCAGCCAGAGCGCCGCTGCGCCGTTGAGCGATTGCGTCCAGCTCATTACGCCGCCGACGGCGAAGAGCCCCCCGAGCAACAAGCCCAGCGGGCCGCCCAGGCTGAGCTTGCTGCCATCATGGCTGATCCAGCCCATCACCAGACCGACCGCGCCGGCGGCAATCAGAAACCAGACGAACTGCGTCGCGAGGTACAGCATGCCTGTCTCCTACTTTGCCACGGTGAACTGGACGCGGCGGTTCATCGCCCGCGCATCGGCTTCGCCATAGGGAATGAGCGGGCGCTTCGAGCCATAGCCCTGCACCGCGAGCTGGGCCGCCTCGACCCCGCGCTTCACCAACTCGTCACGCACCCTCAATGCCCGGCGCAGCGACAGGTCGAGATTGTCGAAGCCAGTCGCATCGCCATCCCGGTTGGCATGACCCTCGATGGTGATACGCGATTGCGGGCACTGTTTCAGGATGGTGTGCGCGGCTTCGATCACCTTCGCCGTCACCGGATCGAGCGTGACCACCGAGGTGCCCTGCCCGAACAGGACCTTGTTCTCGCGGGTCAGACCGTCGAGATCCTTCTGGCAGGTGTTGGGCGGGTCACGGTCGCAGCCGGTCTGGCTCAGCCCGACCGTGGCATCGACCGGAACGCCGGCCGCGCGGGCCGTGGCGGCGCTGGTTTCGACCTCGCTCTTGATCAGTTCGCGGCAGGTGAGGCCCCGCAAGGACACGCCTTTTTCCGAGACGCTGGCGGAGCCGGAATCGAGCCGCATCAGATTTTCGGTCGCCAGTCTGGAGGCCGCCGCAAATCCCGGCGGGGCCGAGGGCACCAGGGCCGTCTGGTCGTCGAGCTTGCTGCGTTCCGGCGTCGTGCCGACAACCGCCTTCAGATCGGTCCGGGCCGGCTCGTCGGGCAGATAGCCCTGCAGGTTCAGGCCGGATCTGTCGGAGGAAATCTCCAATTGGTAAGGCCGCACCCGGATCGAATCCGGCGCGAGCTTCAGCGCCAGACCCTCGGGACGCGCCCCGTCCAGCAAGGCCTGCAGCTTGGTCAACGCCGGCAGGTCCGGCACCTCGCCCGAGACTGTCATCTCACCTGAATCGATGGTCACCGCCCCTTGCCGCATCGGGACCAGCAGGCTGAGCGCATAGCGGGTCGCTGCGGCATAGTCCGGGACGGTGGCCAGCGCGGCCTTGGTCTCGAGCTTGTTCTCCGGCGTGGTCTTCAACAGGGCTGATGCTGCCTCCGCTACGGCGCGACTGGCGGCATCGTCGGGTGCCAGCCCCGAGAGCAGAAGGCCCGTCTCGGTTTTCTCGGCGCGCCAGCGCAGCGGCACCGTCGGTTCTGCAGCGGGCGATGGCGCGAAGGATGGCGCAGGAACCACCGTGACGTTCAGCGGCGGAATCTCCGGCAGGGCAGGCAGGGGCGGCAATGGCGGCGGGGCTGGCGGGCAGGAAATCGTCGCTTGCGCCACGGAATCGGGGCCATCCGTCTGCGCGATCAGCAGTCGCAGCGCCTGGCAGGCATCATAATCCTCCGGTCCCGGCCCGGCCAGAACATATGTATCACCAAGCAGTTCGGCTTTGCCGCTGCGAAGTCGCTGGAGGTCGGCGATGGCGCGGCTGGCTTTCAGAAGGAAGGCCGAAGGCTCGCCCAGCGCTGGTTTCAGCTCAGCCTTGAATGCAGAGGCCTGCGGAAAGGCTGAGCGCGCGAGCTGGATGATGCGATCCCGGATGGAGATATCGGGATAGAAGCCGCTCAGGGAGACGGAGCCGCCAACATCGTGCTCGATGACCAGGCGGTACGGTGTGATGGCAGGCGGGCGCAGCGTGCAATCGACCGTTTTGAAGCCGCGCTGGGCCATCGCGGCGGAGGCGGATTCTAGGGAGAGGAAGGCGTCGGGGGTTGTCGCCTGCCCTTCGATGCAGAACCGTCCATCATCCAGAGCGAGCTTGCCGGATTGCAGGCGCGGCAGCTCGGCCATAAGCGCCTTGGTCATCTCGGCAAAACCGTCAGGCGCACCATAGGCCAGGCTCTGGCGGTCATCGACCCTGACGCCCGGCAAGGCGGCGCTGGCAGCGGCGACATTGGCCGTCGCCGTTGCTTCATCGGGAACGAAACCGTTCAACGAGACACTCTGCGCCTCGCGCGATGCGGACCAGCTGTAAGGCTTCTGGGCCACGACCTGCGACAGCCCACCCAGCACACGACGAACCCCGAATTCCGAGCGCAGTTGCGCCATGGCGCGGGATGCACCATCGGCCGACAAAGCCTCGCCACTGATGATGACATCGCGACCGACGACGCGGGCGGAAATCGGCTTGGCGCCGGGAGCGGAGCCGGCAACGGCATTGGCAGCGGCGATGGCACGCTGCGCGATCTGCTGCTCGATGCGGTCTTCCAGAACGAAATTGCCCGTCGCCCAGAGCAACGCCAAAGGCGCGAGACCCCAGAGCCAACGCGTCGCTTGCGCCATTCGAACCCCCAGACACAGCCTGAAACGGCGCCCCCCGGCGCATGCGTCACAGCACGTCAAGACAGTCCGTAAGTCCCTGCCCTGTCAAGCGGATGACGGAAATCCGCGACAGGTCATCAACGCAAATGCGCCAAAAGAAAAAAGCCCCGGGTTTCCCCGGGGCTTTCCGACTAGGATCGGAGAACCGATCAGAAGTCGCGCTGGATGCGCAGACGGCCCTGAAGAGCGTCGTCCGACTTGATCAGGAAGCCAGCCGGACGGCCAGCAGCCTGGATGCGGTTCTTGACTTCGACCTTGGCGTAGAGAACCTCGACGCCGATGTCGAGACCGGAAACCGGCGACCAGATCAGGTTCGAACCGACGCGGAACTCCTGCGGGTCCTGGTTGAAGCCGGAGAGGCCGCCACCGATGTTCACGCGGGTGCCGTAGTCGAGCTTGGAATACGAACCATACACGGCCTGACGGATCGTGGGGGTCCAGTAGTGCAGCAGGACGGCGGTCAGGGCGTAGCCCTTGGTCAGCTTGGTGCGGCCGTTGGCGTCAACATTCGCGTCGCTGTTGGCGAAAGCCAGACGACCGACGGTGCTGTTGGGGCCCCAGGTCGAACCGGTGCCGGTTCCGCCGTAGCCGAGGTAGGAGATGCCACCCTCGGTGTAAGCGGCCTGCAGCCAGAGCTCGTCGCCAGCGGCGAGCATGGGCAGGTTGATCTTGACGCCGCCCTGGATGGCGTAGCCGGTCTTGTCGGAAGCGCCGCCAGCAACGAAGTTGTTGAGCAGAGCCTTACGCTCGAAGATCAGCGCCCGACAGCTGAGCCGAGCCCCAGCCCTGCGTCAGGTTCAACGAACCGACGAGGTCCGGATAGGTCTGACCGCCAGCGGCGTAGTTGCCGATGGTGGCGTTGGAGACCGAACGCTCAGCCTGGTCTTCCAGCGAGATCGTCGCCGAGAAGCCCGAACCGAAGGTGGCGGTGTAGGCCAACAGGTTGGCGGTCATGTCCGAACCACGGATCGGGCCGTAGTTGTGGGTGTCGGCGTAGAAGTCGAAGAACGACTGAGCGCGACCAGCGGTGACGGGACCGAACTGGATGAAGCCCTTGTCGAGGTTCGACACGGTGCCACCAGCGCCGCCGCGAGCGGCAACGAACTGCGGGCCGGTCGAGTTGACGCCCTGGCCGTACGAGCCGTTCGAGACGGTCATCTCGAAGCGGACGAAGGTGCGGAGGGTGCCGTAGGCGGTGGCGGTGCGGGCGTCGATGTTCAGACGGCCACGAGCGCGGAAGCCATAGTTGTCAGCGGTGTCGAGACCGACGCCGTTGAAGGTCTCCTGGACCAGGTACTCAGCGCGGAGACGACCACCGACGCGAAGGCAGGTCTGGGTGCCCGGGATGTAGAAGAAGCCTGCACCGTAGGTGGAGCAAACGCGAACGTATTCGACAGCGGCAGGAGCGGCCTTCCGCGAGGGAAGATCAGCGGCCTGTGCCCCGGCGACCGCGGCGAAGCCGGCGGCGGAACCGAGGAGGAGGCTCTTTACGAGCTTCATTGGTAACCTCCAAAATGAGTTTCGAGACCCTCGGGCTTCGGCTTGCTTGTCAACGGCGATCCCAGGAGACCGTCCGTCGGGCTTACCTTTTCCCGGCCTTTCGCCCACGTCCCTGAACCATTCAGAGGCGAAGACGAAAAACAGCGACCGGGAAAGTCCCGACGCAGGTTCACCATACGAATGCCGGACTGCCGATCAACCGCGATCATGTCACTGAGGGGCCTCAGGGGGTTCTTTGGACCCCACTGTTGCAGTGACGCCACGCTTTGAACCCGGAAATTTACGAGGCGTTTACCAACAAGGCGCGGTTCAGGCCGAAAACCGGTTGTAGAACTTAAAATCGTGTTCTGAAAAAGCGGAAGAGATGAGCGAATCCCTGAGCCGGCAGCGATGCGCTCGAACTCAGTACTCCCACTCGGCCCCAAGACCGACCGCGGCGCTGCCATCGACGCCGGTCTCGGCCTGCAGCTTGAGTCGGCGCGTCAGATCGATGCCGATCGAGACACCGCTATCCTCAGGACGAGCCCCGGCCTTCACGCCGAGCGTGACGTTGTTGCCGATATAGCGGGAGACGCCGATGGTCGGCCCGCCCTCGCCGAACTGGATGTCGAGATTGTCGACACCGAGCGAACGCCGCAGCCGCTCGAAGGAATCATCGCCACCGGCACCGGAGAATTGCGCAGCCGCCTGCGCCAGTTGCAGCGCCTGGAACGGCGAGAGCGAACCCGACGCGCGCGAGAACAGGATTCGCGACAGCACCTCGTCCTGCGGCAGGTCCGGCTGGGAGGTGAAGGCGAAGCTCGGCTGGTTGGCCTGGCCGGTCACCAGGATCTGCGCGGTGACATCGCCAGCGCGGGTCTGGGCCACGAAATCCAGCTCGGGAATCACGCCGCCGGTAAAGGTGATGCGGCCGCGGGTGAAATCCAGCCGCTGGGTCGCGACCGACAAGCGCCCGCGCCTCAGCTCAAAGGCTCCGTCGACAGCAGGGTTGGCCAGAGTTCCGGCGACACGAAGCTGGCCGCCGAGTTCGGCATCGATGCCCCGGCCGCGAATGAAGACGCGGTTCGGTGCCGACACTGTCAGGGCAAGCGTGGCGTTGAAGGGCGGCGGCGGCACGATTGCGCGCCGTGCCAGCCTTCTGCGCCTTGCCCTTGTCGGCCAGTCTTGCGGCGGCGGTCTTGGTCGGGCGGACATGACGAATGCCCTGCACCGGCTCGAGCGAGCCGGGTAGCCGGTCCGGCACGGCGACATCGAGCGAGATCACATCGACGCGCCCGCCAATCGTCGGGTTCTGCGCCAGCGGGCCCGATAGCTGCAAGGCGAGATCGGCCACGGCGGTGACGATGCCGTTGGCGACGAGCTGTGCGCGTGTCCCATTGATGCGGAGCTGGCCGGGGAAGCCTGCGGCGGGATCGACGCGGACCTGACCGCTGGCCGATAGCGTGCCGCCATTGGGTGTACGGGCCGAGGCGCGCTCGATGGTCAGGTTATCGCCGTTCGCCGCCAGCCGCGCCTCGATATTGGTCAGCCTGATGCCCTGCAAGGCGTCGATGAAGCTGCCATTGGAGAGCGTGGCACCACCGCTGAGACGGGGCGCCGCAATATCACCGCCAGCGCGCATGTCGATGGCGACGCTGCCGGTGAGGCGCTGGCCCCGTGCAGCGATCATGGTGTTGGCAATCGCGGCGTCGAGTTTGGCCCTGAACCGCGAGATCGAGCGCCCCGCTCGCCTGAAGCGGCGCCGTCCCGCGCACGGTCAGATTGGCGCGACTGCCGGCGTTGAGGGACAGGTCCACGGTCGTCCGGTCGCCGGAGAGACGGCCATCGCCGGCAATCGCAATCGGCGGCAGCCCGGCGCTGCGGGTCTCGCGGGAGACAAGCCCGGCAACGCGCAGGGTCCAGTCACCGGTTGGGGCTGCGACTGTGCCGCCAATCGTCGCCTGCGCATTCATCGTACCGGCCAGATCCAGCGTCGGCGCCACAATTCGCGCAGCCGAGAGCGGCACGTCGCGCGCGGCGAAGCGCAGGTCGAGCTTGTCGCCGATCACGCCATCGAGCGTCACCCGGCCGCGATCGATGGCCAGCGCGAGGCCGGAGATCGAGACACCCTGAGCCGGGAAGGCGATCGTCGCGGGTCCAGCCAGCGCGATGCGACGGGCGTCGCGCCTTGCCTCAAAGCTTGTCAGCTCCAGCCGCACCGGTTCTGCGGGCACAAGCCGCCCTGCCCCGTTCAGGGCAAAACCGCGCGCAGCGGCGCTGAGCGTGAAATCGCTGGCGCTCGGCGTTCCCTTCGAGGCGAAGCTGATGGCGCTGACCGGTTCTCCCGCGATGACTGCGCGGTCGACCGTCAGCGTGCCGTCGATCACCGGGCGGCGGTAGAGATCCGTCGCGGCCAGCCGCGCGTCGAGCTTGTCGAGCCTGACCGACGGGCCCGAGAGCCGGGCGCCTGTCGCGATCACATTGGCATCCTGCCGCCCCTCTGGCGTGGCAAGGGTGATCTCTGCGTCGAGCTGGCCGCCGAGCTTGGTCAAGGCCAGTGGCGACAGATCGTCGAGATTGCGCGCCGCCAGCTTCAAAGAGCCAGCCGCCAGCCCGGCTGCATCCAAAGTCACGGCGCCGTTCAGCCGCACGGAGCCGATGGTGAGGTCCAGCGTCGAGAGGTTCCAGCCATCGCCGGGGAGCCTCGCCAGCTGGACGCGGCCCTTGGCCGGCTTGCCCTCGATCTCGCCATCGAGCGTCGCATCGGTCTGCAACGCGCCTTGCAGGTCGCGGATATCGGCGGCAACGGAAAGCCGGGGAATCGGCCGCCCCAGCGCCGTGGCGTTGGCAATGGTGAGCTGCGCCTGCGCGTTCAGCCGGTCCTGCGGTCCTGTGATCGTCGCGGTGAGGTCGCCCCGCCCGGACAGCCGTGGATCGGCGCGCTTCAGATCCGGCAGCGCAAGTTGCAGTCGCAGATCCGAACGCTCGACCCGCACAGCGCCATCGGCCGTGAAGCTGGCATGGCGCCCGGCGACGCGAAAGCCGCTCACTGTGACATCGCCGGCTGCAGCGCCGATCTGTCCCGACAGTGTCAGCGCTCCGGCCAGCAGCCGATCGACCGTCGGCTCTCCCGTGGATAGCCTGTCGGCGCGGCCGTCCAGCGTGGCGGAATAGGTGTTGCTGCGCGGCGTCGCGTCGATCTTCGCTGTCACTTCCGCCGTGCCGCCGAGCGGCCGCCCGGCCAGGCCGCTGAGCCGGGCGAGTTCGGGCAGCAGCGCCTTCAACTGCCCGTCGATGCGGGCCTGGCCAAGCTTGCCGCGATAATCGAGTTCGACGCCCGACATGGCGAGGCGCAGCGTCTCGAAATCAGCGGTGGCATCGTCATGGGCGGTGCCGCGCAGGGTGAACACCACCCGCTCGCCAACCAGCCGGGCGAGGCTGCGGTCGGTCAAGGCCACCCCGGTCGCCTCGCCATCCGCCACAAGAGCGACCTGCGTTCCCGCATCGCCGATCTTGCCGCTGGGCGTCGCGGTGAAGCGCGCTGTGAGCTTGTTCAGGGCGCCGAGCGGCAGCCGGCCATCCTCGAGATCGAGCGCCGCAACGACCTTCGGCCCGGCGACCGGTCCCTGAATCGTCGCATCGAAAGCCAGCTTGCCGATCTCAGTGCCGGAGGCGACCGTCTTGCCCGCAGTATTGGGCAATGCGGCAGCGGTGACCCTGAGGTCCAGCATCTGGTCCGCCGTATAACGACCGCTGACATCGAGCCTTGCCAGTGCCGAGACCAGCGCCAGTTGCCGAATGCCGATGGCTCCGTCATCGGCAAAACCCACCGCGCCCTCCAGCCTGGTCGAGCCGGCGAAGACCGGCGCGATGGGCGGCGGCATCAGCCCCTCGATACGCGCGTCCAACGCCAGAGCGAGATCGCGCCCTGCCCCGACCCGCGTCAGCGTCGCCGTGCCCTGGGCGCCGATGGTCGGGCCGGCGGTGAAGGTGAGGTTGGAGCGGAAGGAATCGAGCGGGCCCGAGCCGTTCAGATCGAGCTGGACCGGCGGGTCGCCGGGCAGCGAGGCAAGCTTGGCGATCAGACCACCAGCGGGCTCGTCGACCTTGGCCGCGATTTGCAGTTCGCTGGTTTGGGGCACGAACACCAGACGGATGGTCGCCTGTCCGGCCCGGTCGAGCCGACGCGCCTCCAGGCGCAGATCCAGCCCCTCGGCCGGCGGGCCGAGCGTGGCAGCGCCATTGGCGGTCAGGCGGGCGGGATCGCCCAGCACGGGCTGCCCGAGCACGAGTTCGCTGAGCTGGAAGGCCTCGATGATCACCTTCAGCGGCAATTCCGGCAGGATCGGCTGATCGCCGGCTGCGACGGTCGCCGGTCGCGGCGCCGGGCGACGCAGGATTTCCAGCCGTCCGATTTCGAGCCGGTTGACCTCGAGCCGGCGACGCAGCAGCGCCGTGCGTGTCCAGACCAGCCGGGCACGGTCAAGCCGCAGCCAGGCCCCGTCCCGGTCGGAGAGAACGATATCGCGGATGGTGACATCGGAGGACAGCGCGCCCTCGACTGCACCAATCGAGACCTGGCTGCTGTCGCTGGAGAGGGCCCGCGAGATCAGATTGGCGACGACGCCGCGATCGGTCTCGGCATTCTGCGCCAGCCCGACAAAGGCCGAGGAGCCGATGAGGCTCGCCAGCAGCAGCAGGCCAAACAGCGCCAGTCGCGCTAGGCTGAAGCGCGCTGCCATCAGAAGGCCTGCCCGATGCTGATATAGAGTGCGACCGGCTTGTCGCCCTTGCGCGGGTTGAGCGGCGCCGCGACATCGAGCCTGATCGGCCCGATCGCAGTGTAATAGCGCAGGCCCACGCCGGCAGCGTATTGCATCTGCTCCTTGAAGTTCGGCACGGCGGAGTTGAAGGCCATGCCGGCATCGAAGAACGGCACGACGCCGATGGTGTTGGTGATCTTGATGCGGGCTTCGACCGACGCTTCAAACAGGCTGCGGCCGCCGGTGAGCTGGTTCAGCGGTCCGAGCGGCGAGAGTGTGCGATAGGCGTAGCCGCGCACCGAGCCGCCGCCGCCGGCATAGAAGCGCCGCGTCGCCGGGATTTCGTCGAGGCTGGCGCCTGAAATCGAGCCGAGCCCGATACGCCCGGCCAGCACATAGCGCGCATCCTCATCCAGGGCGTAATAGGCCGAGGCCTGCCCCTTGGCCTGAACGATCCCGACCGAGGAGCCGAGGAAGGTCGGATAGGGCGTGACCGAGGCGGTCGCGCGGATGCCCCGGGTCGGGTCGAGCAGGCTGTCGGTGGAATCATAGCGCACGGAGAGCGGGATCCCGACCAGCGTGTAATCGACCTGCCCCAGCACATCGCTGCTTTGCCCGCGCTCATACTCGATCCCGGCCTGGATCGAGAAGGTGTCGCTGAAGCGTTGGCGGATCGCGTTGGTGACGTTGGCGTAGCGGGCGGTATAGCCGCCATAGCGGGTGGTGCCGACGCGCTCGCGGGTGCCGGTCGCGTCCAGCAGCCAGTCATAGCGACTGCCGCCGAGCGCCGGCTTCAAAAAGCTGACGGTGAAACGGCCACCGAGATCGGTCTCCTCGAAATCCCCGACCTTCCTGATCTTGGTGCCGTCGATGCGAGGGGTGAAGAACACGTCCCCCTCCAGCCGCAGCCGCTCGGCCCCGCCGAACAGGTTGCGATGCTCCCAATAGGTTTTCACCTGCGGCCCGTCGATGGTCGAATAGCGGGCGGAGAAGCCGAGCAGGCGCTTGGGCCGCTCCGTGACTTCCACGAAGATCGGCAGATTGCCGGCGGCATCGAGCTCCGTCGCCTCGCGAATTCGCACACCGCCGACAGCTGGCACGGTCGAAATCGATTTGCGGGTGTCGGTGATTGCCTTCGGCGAATAGGGATCGCCCGGCTGCAGATAGATGAAGGAGCGCACCACGGCGGGCGGAATGTCGCCGGTGTCGCCGACATTCACCGCACCAAACCCGGCGATCGGCCCCGGCTCCACGACATAGGTGACGTCCATGGTCCGGGTGGCGTGGTCGACGACAGGACGCAGGTCTACGACCTTGGCCAGCGGGCGCGACTGATTGCGCAGGTAATCGACGAGAGCCGCTCGCCCCGCACGCAAGGAGGCCGAGACGGCGGGGTCACCGGGATTCAGGCGCGAGACCTTCTGCGGATCGGCAATGGCTGGCGCGCCGACCCCCTGCTCCTGGACGGAGACACTGCGCAGCGCGAAAACCGGTCCTGGCGCGACCCGGACCGTGATCGGCACCGCGGTCTGGTTCCGATAGGCCTCCGCCCGGCGCACCAGCGCCGCACCCGGCTCCTCGCCCGGCTTCAGCGCGACGCCATCGATGGCAATCGCCAGCTCGGCGTTGAAATAGCCTTGCGACCAGAGCGCATCGATCAGCGGGTTGATATCGGCCGCGATGCGACGCGACAGCGTCTCGCCATCGGGCGGCGGATCCTGGCGCAGCCGGTAGAGCAGCGAGGCATCCTGCAGATTCTTGGTCAGGGATTTGGCATCGGCAGCGCCGCCGAGGTCGAAGGTGAGCTGGTATGGCAAGGCGGCCGCGCTCGGCGCAGGCGGCTTCTCCTGCGAGGTGAACAAGCCGAACACGTCCAGCGAGGAGAGGTCAAAACCCTGCGCTGCCGCGGGCTGCGCAGCCGAGATGGCGAGAAGCACAGCCGCCCCTTGCCTCGCCGCGCTGCGGGTCACGCTCCGCCACACCCGCATCCGACCTCCGCAAACGCACAACCAGAACCAAACGCTCAAGGCGCGGACGATGTTCCGCAGCCCCGGCGATATTCATGCATACACTGTCGGGTCTGCAGGCTGAACCCCAAAACTGTTTAACCCAGGGTCAGCTCTACTGTGGCGAGGGGTGACAACTTCGTGACGACCTTGCCTTTTCCGGGCGCCAGAACGCCGCCGCAGAGGCTGCCGGTGGTGACGACCTGGCCCTTTTTCAGCCCGCCCATGAACTCCACCTTGCGGTTGGCCCAGGCCAGGAACGGCACCATCGGGTCGCCATTGCCATGCACAGCCGGCTGGTCATAGAGCGTCACGCCGTTCAGCGAGATGAAGCAGCCCAGGCCTGAGAGATCGTCGAGGACCTTGAGATCGAGATCGGGGCCGATGAAGTAGCCACCATGGCCCATGGCATCGGTCAGCCACAGCGGCATGGGCGCGCCGACCCAGTTGGAGAAGCGGCTTTCGACGATCTCGATGCCGAGGAAAGCGCCCTCGCAATGCTGCAAAAGCTCCGCCCGGTCATAGGGGCGGTCGGGACGCATCGGCACGTCCTTGGCCAGGCGCAGGCCAAGCTCGATCTCGACCCGCAGCTCAGCGCCAATAGCGCCATCATAAACAGCGCCCGGCGCGAGATAGGGGCCAGGCATCAGGCCAGCCAGCGGCGTGCCGTCTTCGGCAATCGCCACCTTCCAGCCGGCTTCGCTATAGCCCATGGCGCGGGCGATTTCGGCCTGGATCGCGAGACCCTCCTGCAGCCCGGCCGGAACCGGCTGCGTCGTCATCTCGATCAGCGAATGGCCGCGGCGGCAGGCGATCAGCGCGTCGCGCAAGGTCTCGGTAGGGGTCATTGTCTCATCCCTGTCTATGGCTTCGCGTCTGGTGCGCCCGGCGCGACTGCGCCTTTGCCTACGCGTTGGCGACCAACCGAACAACCCACCGTACCGCCGCAGATTACGGTTCCATCGGGAACCTTCCTGTTCCGGCTCACGTTTTGGTGATGCCACGCTGGGTGGCGTATTGGAGGGCGCAATGAACGGCATCATCTACATCATCGGTCTCATCGTGGTGGTTCTCGCCATCCTGTCGTTCCTCGGGCTGAGATAGGACCGCGATCATGTCAATGGGCACCTCAGATCTCGTCGTCGTCACACCGCCAGCCACCACTGGCTCGCAAAGCTCCTA
The DNA here is from genome assembly GCA_963759925.1 of uncultured Alphaproteobacteria bacterium. Classification (GTDB taxonomy): domain Bacteria; phylum Pseudomonadota; class Alphaproteobacteria; order Rhizobiales; family Beijerinckiaceae; genus Allobosea. Next base: position 103,391 of record CAVXBE010000007.1, on the reverse strand, counting down.
TCTCGAATGGGGTCCCGTCCTTGGCGGCGGCGTCCTTTCGGCGGCCATCACCATGGTCATGGCCGCGTTCGGATCGGCGCTGGGCCTCTCGCTGGTGTCAGCCGAGACCGGCCGCACCTCCAGCCTCGCCCTGATCACCATCGCCGGTGGGCTGTGGCTGATCTGGATCACCGTTTCCGCCTGTTTCGCTGGCGGCTATCTCGCCGGCCGGATGCGCCGTCCCGTTCAGGACAGCGCCAGCCATGAGCGCGATGTGCGCGATGGCGCGCATGGTCTTCTGGTCTGGGCCGTCGGTGCGCTGATCGCGACCATGATCGCCAGCTCGTCGCTGCTCGGCGTCGCCAAGACTGCTGTGAACGGCGCTGCGGCTGCGGCCAACAGCGCCAGCTCGCTGCTCAGCCAGCAGGCGGATCCGCTCGGTACGGCCGTCGACAGCGTGATGCGCAGCACCGGCGAAAACCCGCCGACTGCCGAAGAGCGTCAGGAAGCGTCGCGCATCCTCGTCACCGCCATGACCACCGGCACCCTCGACCCGGCCGATCGTGACTACCTCGCCTCGCGCATTGCAGCGCGGACGGGTGTCGCCCAGCCTGAGGCGCAGGCCCGCGTCGATGCCGCCTACACCAAGCTGCAGCAGGCGAAGGAAGAGGCAAAGAAGGCAGCTGAGAAGGCGCGCAAGGCGGCCATCGTCACGGCCTTCCTCACCGCCGCCGTCCTCCTGCTCGGTGCTGCCACCGCCTGGTTCGCAGCCCAGATGGGCGGGCGCCATCGGGACGAGAACAGCGAGCTGAACGGCTTCTTCGGCCGCTGAGCCAGACCGGCGAGGCTGAGGCCTCACCAGTTCAGAACAGGGCGGGGCCAGTGATGGCCTCGCCCTTTTTGTTTGAATCGGCCGGCTCTGGCAGACCCTGCACCGCATGGCCTAGCCACCCCCGCCCGGCGGCGTTACCAAAGTCCCGCGCTGCGGCGCATCACCAGCGGGATTTGCCACGACATGGATTTGCGCCAGCTCCGATACTTCACGGCCATCGTCGAGCAAGGCTCCTTCTCGAAAGCGGCGACGAAGCTGCGTGTCGCCCAGCCGGCGCTGAGCCAGCATCTGCGCCATATGGAGGATGAGCTCGGGGTCGCCCTGCTGCACCGTGGCACGCGCGGCGTACTCCCCACCGAGGCCGGCGAGCGACTGCTGGAGCGCGCGCGCTCGATCCTCGCCGATTTCGGCGAGCTGCGGGATATGGTCAGGGGCGAATCGGTGGCGCCGGGCGGCGAAGTCCGGATCGGACTGCCGGGAACGGTGAGCGAGCAGTTCAGCGTGCCGCTGATCGAGGCGGCGCGCGAGCGCTTCCCGGCTGTGCGCATTCGCATTGCCGAGGCGATGAGCGGCTTCGTGCTGGACTGGCTGCGCCGTGGCGAGGTCGATCTGGCGGTCATCTATTCAACCTCGGACCCCAAGGGGCTCGGCATCCACCATGTCCTGACCGAGGAGCTGTGCCTGTTCGGAGCGCCCGGTCTCGACGGCGTCAAGACACCGCCGGGCGGGACTGTGACGATGGCCGAGGCGGCGGCGCTCGACCTCATCCTGCCGGGTCTCGGGCACGGTCTGCGCGACCAGATCGAGGAAGCGGCCGGGAGCAAGGCCACCATCCGGCCGGCGATCGAGATCGAATCCTATGGCCAGATCAAGCGGCTGGTGCAGCGCGGGCTCGGCTATTCCATCCTGCCGCGCATGGCGGTGACGGAGCATGAAAAGGCCGGGATCTTCCAGAGCTGGCGGATTGCGCAGCCGACGCTCTATCGCAAGGTCTACCTCGCCTACTCCACCGAGCGCCCGATGCCGGCGGCGGCGCGGGCCATCGGCCAGCTCTCCTGGGAGATCCTGCGCGGGCTGGTGCAGGACGAAACCTGGACCGCGACACTGGGCGAGGATGGCGATGCCCCAGCTTTATACGGGTGATCGCCTTTTCGTCTTTGACAGCGCCGGCTGGCAGGTTGGACACTCCGCTCCAAGCCGACGCTGCGGCAGGGTGAAGCCCGTGTCGCGGCAGAGATCGAGCCAGCTTGAGCCGAGGAAATGCCTGTGAAAATCCGCGCCGCCGTTCTGAAAGCCAGCCCCGTTGCAGCTCCGTATGCGCAGAGCCGCCCGCTCGCCATCGAGGAGGTCGAGCTTGCGCCACCGGGGCCGGGCGAAGTGCTGGTGCGGGTGCGCGCGGCGGGGCTCTGCCACTCCGACCTCTCGGTGATCGATGGCAACCGCCCTCGCCCGGTGCCGATGGTGCTGGGGCATGAGGCGGCCGGAGAGGTGGTCGAGCCCGGCCCGGGCGTTCAGGATCTGAAAAAGGGCGACCGCGTCATCATGGTGTTCGTGCCCTCCTGCGGGCATTGCTCACCCTGCAGCGAAGGCCGCCCGGCGCTGTGCGAGCCCGGCAATGCCGCCAATGGCGTCGGCGAATTGCTGAATGGCGGAAGGCGCCTCTCAATGGGCGGCCAGCCGGTCAACCACCATGTCGGCGTCTCCGCCTTTGCCGAATACGCGGTGATCTCGCGCCATTCGCTGGTGAAGATCGAGGCTGATATTCCCCATGAGATCGCGGCCTTGTTCGGCTGCGCGGTGCTGACCGGCGTCGGTGCCGCAGTGAATACGGCCAAGGTCCGGGCCGGTGAGACGGTCGCGGTCGTGGGGCTCGGCGGTGTCGGTCTCAGCGCCCTGCTCGGCGCTGCCGCTTGCGGCGCGTCCCGCGTCATCGCGGTCGATCTGTCGGACGAGAAGCTGGAAATCGCCCGCTCGCTTGGCGCCACCGACTGCTTCAATGCCGGCGACCCCGGCGTGATCGAAGCAATCCGCAGCGCCACCAGGGGCGGCGTCGACCATGGGCTGGAGATGGCCGGTTCGGTGAAGGCGCTGGATCTGGCCTACCAGATCACCCGGCGCGGCGGCACCACCACCACGGCGGGCCTCGCCAATCCCGCTCACACCCTGTCACTGGCGCCGGTCAGGCTGGTCGGCGAAGAGCGGACGCTGAAGGGCTCCTATGTCGGCTCCTGCATCCCGATGCGCGACATCCCCCGCTTCGTCGACCTCTACCAGCGCGGCAAGCTGCCGGTTGACAGGCTGATGACCAGCCAAAGCGGCCTCGACGGCATCAACGAAGGCTTCGACGCGCTGAATGAGGGCCGCACGATCAGGCACATCATCATGATGTGAGGGGTGCAGGGCGCTCCTTATTCGGCGCAGGTGGGAGCATGAGGCTAGGGGAAACCGCGACGCCTCTACCCTTCTCCCCTTGCGGGAGAAGGTGGCCCGGAGGGTCGGATGAGGGGTTTGCCGTGCGCTTAACCGGCTGGCGTTGTGTTCAGCGGAACCCTCACGGAGCCCCCCTCATCCGTCTCGGCTGCGCCGAGCCACCTTCTCCCGCCGGGGGAGAAGGGAGAGCCTCCTTCGTCATGGTCGCCCTTGTGGCGACCATCCACGTCTTCGCTGGGCGCGGGTGGAGCTAATGACGTGGGTGCTCGGGACAAGCCCGAGCATGACGGCAGCAGAGAACCGCAACGCTTCTTCCCTTCTCCCCCTGCGGGAGAAGGGGGAGCCGCCTTCGTCATGGTCGCCCTTGTGGCGACCATCCACGTCTTCGCTGGGCGCGGGCGGAGCTAAAGACGTGGGTGCTCGGGACAAGCCCGAGCATGACGGTACAGAGAGCCGCTCACCCGTGCTTGTGCACGATGGTCTTCGTCACTGCGAATTCCTCTAGCGCGATCAAACCCTTCTCCCGGCCATGGCCGCTTTTGCCGGTGCCGCCGAAGGGCAGTTCGATGCCGCCGCCCGCGCCATAGCCGTTGATGAAGACCTGGCCGGCGCGGACGCGCTTGGCGAGGCGCTGCTGGCGGCCGCCATTGCCGGTCCAGACACCGGCGACCAGCCCGTAGGCGGTCGAGTTGGCGAGCTTGATCGCATCCTCCTCATCCGTGAAGGAGAAGGCGGCGAGGACGGGGCCGAACACCTCCTCCTGCTCCAGACGGTTGCCGCGCGGCACCTGCCCAAACAAGGTCGGCGTCACATAATACCCGCCATTGGGCACGCCCTGCGCAATCTGCCCCTCGGCAATCACCGGGATACCCTGCTCGCGGGCCTGATCGATGAAGCTCTGCACCCGGCCGCGCTGCTTGGCGTTGATGACCGGGCCGCAATCCAGATCCATCTCCGGCGTACCGGCCTGCAGCTTGGAGAACTGCTTGGCGACGGCGCCCATGAACGCGTCATAAACGCCCTGCTGCACCAGCACGCGGCTGCCGGCCGAGCAGGTCTGGCCGGTGTTCTGGACGATGGCCTTGCACACCACGGGAACCGCGGCGTCGAAATCCGCATCGTCGAAGACGATCTGCGGGGACTTGCCGCCGAGTTCGAGCGTGCAGGGAATGAGGTTCTCGGCGCAGGCATGCTGCACCAGCTTGCCAACTTCCGGCGAGCCGGTGAAGGACATGAAGCCGATGCCGGGATGGGCGCTGAGCGCCGCACCCGCCTCATGGCCGCGCCCGGTGACGATGTTGATCGCGCCATCGGGAAAGCCGACCTCGGAGGCGAGAACGGCAAGCTTCAGCGCCGTCTGGCAGGCTTCCTCGGCTGGCTTCAGGACCACTGCATTGCCCATTGCGAGCGAGGCGGTCAGCGAGCGGCCAAACATCTGCGCCGGATAGTTCCAGGGCAGGATATGGCCGGTGACGCCATGGGGCTCGTGGACGACGCTGACGCTGTAGCCGTTCAGGAAGGGAATGACATGGCCGTGGACCTTGTCGGCGGCACCGCCATAGAACTCGAAATAGCGCGCGGTCGCCTCGATATCGGCCCGCGCCTGCGCCATCGGCTTGCCGGTATCCTGCGCCTCGGTGCGCGCCAACTCATCGAAATTGTCGAGCACTTTCTGCCCCAGCCGCGCGATCAGCCGGCCGCGCTCGGCGGCGGTCAAACGGCCCCAGGCGCCTTCATAGGCAGCATGCGCAGCCTTGACCGCATCATCGATATCCTCTGCCGTGCCGCAGGCGATCCGGGTGAACTCCTCGCCCGTGGCGGGGGCAACGACCGACATGGTTTCGCCAGTCCGGCCAGCGACATGGCGGCCATTGATGAAGTGTTGAGTCATGCTGTTTCTCCTGTCTCTCAAGCCATCGGTTGGCGAGGCCGCCGCAACGGTTTTGACCGAGAGCGGCCGGCGCCTTAGGCTTTCAATGCATTCCCGCGGCAGCCAGCGAGCTCGCCGCCAATCCGCCGGCCACCTCCGTGACCTCGCCACGCTCGATCGCATAGGCGCGCTCGGCAAAATTTCGCAGCAGGCTTGGATTGGATTCAGTGATGAGCAAGGCGATGTCGGGGTGGCTGTCGCGCAGGGCCCGCAGAGCCGTGGCATAGCGCTGGGCCAGCACCGGAGCCAGCCCCTGAAAGGGCTCGTCCAGCAGGATCAGGCGCTGGCCGACCATCAAGGCGCGCGCCAGGGCCGCCATCTTGCCCTGCCCGCCCGAAAGTCCGGCCGCCGGGCGATGGCGCAGATCCGCCAGTTCCGGCAGGACCTGATAGATGTCGTTCAGCCGGCGGCCGATCTCGCTGCCGGTGACCTTCATCACTTCGGCGGGAAGGCGGATATTCTCCTCGATGGTGAAGGTCGAGAACAGGCGGCGGTCTTCGGGCGCATAGCCGATGCCGAGGCGCGGGCGATCATGCGGCTTGATCCCGGCCAGAGCCTTGCCATCGAAGGCGATGCTGCCGCCGGTCACCTTCATGAAGCCCATGATGGCACGCAAGAGGCTCGTCTTGCCGGCGCCGTTGCGGCCGATGAGGGCGACGGTTGCGCCCTCGCCCAGTGCGAAATCGACCTGGCGCAGCACCTGCACCCCCTCGATCTCGGCCGATAATCCCTTGATCTCCAGCATCTCAGACCCCCACGCCGATGACGGTCTCGAGAACCTCGGGATGGTTCAGGATTTCATCCGGCGTCCCCTCCAGCGCAATCTTGCCGCCCGACCAGACGGCAACCCGGCTGGCGTAGCGCGCCACCACATCCATGTCGTGCTCGACGAAGATGGCGGTGGTGGCTCTGGCATCGAGCGCCCGGGTCAGCGTGTCCATCACCTGGAATTTCTCGTGGCTGGAAACGCCCGATGTCGGCTCGTCCATGAAGATCAGCTTGGGCTCCAGCGCCAGCGCGACGGCAATGTCGATCAGCTTGCGCATCCCTTCCGGCAGCTCACGGACGATGCGGTGGCCGGTCTGCTTCAGCCCGACAATGTCGAGCAGCGCCCACATTTCTTCGGCCTTCGGGTGGTCGTCGAGCTTCAGGAAGGGCGACCAGCTGCCCTCCCGCGCGCTCAGCGCCAGCAGCAAATTCTCCATCACCGTATTCTCGATGAAGAGCTGCGGGATCTGGAAGGAGCGGCCGATGCCGAGGCGGGTGATGGCGCGCGGCGACAGCGCCGTGACATCGCGCCCGGCAAAGATCACGCTGCCGCTCTCGGGCTTGATGTAGCCGGTGCAGAGATTGATGAAGGTGGTCTTGCCCGCGCCATTGGGACCGATGATCGCGATGCGCTCATTGGCGCGCACGGTGAGGCTGGCACCGGCAGCCGCCTGCACGCCGCCAAACCGCAATTGCAGGTCGCGCGCTTCGAGAATGACCTCGCTCATTTTGCCTCTCCCGCGCGCTTGCGGCCGAGTATCAGCCCGTAGAGCCCGGTCGGGGCGAAGAAGATGATGACCAGCAGCATCACGCCCAGCACCGCATGCCAGGTTTCGGGCGCGTAGACGGCGGCATAGCCGCGGATGATCTGGAACATCAGCGCGCCGAGGAACGGCCCGGCCACGCCACCTGCCCCGCCGAGGATGGCGATGAAGACGAACTCGCCCGAGCGCACCCAATAGGCCAGCTCCGGTGTGACATGGCCGGAGACGAGCGCGATGATGGCGCCGCCAAGTCCGGCCAGCAGTCCGGAGGCGAGATAGGCGCCGTAGAGCACTTTGCGGCTGGAAACGCCGAGATATTCCAGCCGCGTCTCGTTGGATTTGATCGCCTCCAGCGCCTTGCCGCCGGGCGAGACCAGATACCGCGCGACGGCCAGGGCCGCGATCAGCGCCAGCGCCAGCGTGATGTAGAACATCCAGAACTCGAAGGTTTCGCGCTCCAGCGTCATGCCGGCCAGTGTCGGGCGCAGCACGCGTTTGCCGTCGGCGCCGCCGGTGACCGAGAACAGCTTTTCCAGCAGCGAGAAGAACACCATCGAGATGGCGAGGTTCAGCATGCCGAAGAAGATGGCGCGGTAGCGGACGATGAAGAGCCCGACCAGCGCCGCGACGATGCCGGAAGCGGCTGTCGCAATCGGCACCAGCAGGAGCACCTCATGGCCGAATTTCGCGGCAGCCATGAAGGCGACAACATAGGCCGAGAAGGCGAAGAACAGGCCATGGCCGAAGGACACCTGCCCTGCCCGCAGCAGGATCAGGATGCCGAGCGCCGCGAGCCCTTCGCAGAGCGCGACCGTCAGGATGACGGTGGACCAGGGCGAGAGCAGAGGGAAGACGATCAGGGCGATGAGTAGCCCGGCGCCGATGATGATCTGGCGCGTCATTTAGACTTTCCTCGTCTGCACGGTGGTGAAGAGCCCTTCGGGCTTGATCAGCAGTACGGCGACCATGATGAGATAGGGGATCAGCACGTCGAATTCGGGGGCGAAATAGACGGCGATCGAGCGGCCGAGCCCGATCATCAGCGCCGCAACCGCCGCGCCCTCGATGCGGCCGAGGCCGGCCGTGGCGGCGACTGCGAAGGACAGGACGATCATTCCCGAGCCGATGCCGGGCGTCAGCGACGTCGTCGCCGATGACAGTGCCCCGCCGAGCGCCGCCAGGGTGGCGCCGATCATGAAGGTGAAGAGGTAGATGCGGGTGGCGTCGATGCCCATCGCCATGGCCGCCTCGCGATCCTGCGTCACCGCGACGATGGCGCGGCCGAAGCTGGTGCGGCGCAGGAAGAGCCGCAGGCCGACCAGCACGGCAAGCGCGACGAGCGGGATCAGGATCAGCTGGTACTTGGTGTAGTAGATGCCGAACACCTCGACCGTGCCGAGCCAGTTCATCGGGGCATTGGCGAAGAGCGGGCGCACACCGAAAATCACCTTCTGCGCGTCTTCCAGAATCATGAACACGGCGAAGGTGACGAGGAGCTGCAGCACCTCCTCCTTGCCGTAGATCCGGCGCAGCAGCAGCGCCTCGACGAGCCCGCCGACGACCACGCCGACGAGGATGGCGGAGACCAGAAACAGCGGAAAGGCGAGCCAGGTCGGCAGGCCCATGCCGGCGGCGGCCAGCACCGCGCTGGCGGCGACATAGGCGCCGATTGCGTAAAAGGAGCCATGGGCGACGTTGAGCACGCCCAGAACGCCGAAGATCAGCGACAGCCCGACCGCGACCAGGAAGATCAGCGAGCCATAGGCGATGCCGTCGAGGGCGGCGAGGAAGATCATTTCAGGGGGCATCTGATGTCCGCGACCTGTGCCCCTCCCCAGCATGGGGAGGGGTGAAGGGTAGGGTTTGCCCCGCCGGCGGGGCCGGAGGGAGCATCCGTCAGGGTTTTCCGGCTCGGCTTGCGAGCGGGCTTACTTACTTGGCGTAGCTGAAGGTCTCGATCGACTTGTCGTCGATCAGGTCCTTGGAGACCTTGGCAAACCAGTCCAGCGACTTCTGGCCGACAGGCGTGGTGACGAGCTTGCCGGGGTAGAGCGCCATCTTGTCATAGACGGCGAAGGGGTATTCCGGCACGCGCTTGGTGGTGCCGAGCAGCTGGTCCTCGAGGCCCTGATGGTCCTCGCGCATGCTGATCGTCCCCGTCAGCGACTTGAACTCAAGACCCTCGAAAGCGGCGATCACCTGCTCCTTGGTCGGCCATTTGCCACCCGCTGCGGCGCCGGCCTTCTCATAGGCCTTCACCAGTCCCGTCACTGCCTGGTTCATGTGGAAGGTCGGGTAGATCGGATAGACGTTGGTCTTCTCCTTGTACTTCTTGACGAAGTTCAGCATCTCCGGGGAGTTCTTGTGCTTGGGATGCAGGAAGTAGTGGTCACCGCGCCCGCCGACGATGACGCCCTCAGGCAGCACCGAACCCAGGCGCTCCAGCGAGCTCTCGGCCAGCGGCAGGACGAAGGTCGACTGGTTCAGCAGCCCGCGCGCCGCCGCTTGCTGGACGAAGGTGTCGAGATCGCCACCCCAGGAGGTCGAGAGCACGACATCGGGGCGCAGCGCCGACAAGCCTGGTGATCTCCGTCGAGAAGTCGGGCGCGCCGAATTTCGGGAAGAGCTCGGCGACGATCTTCACATCCGGCTTCAGCGCCTTGAGGCCTGCCTGGAACAGCGCCCAGGATTCACGGCCCCAGGCATAGTCCTGGTTGACCACCGCGATGCTCTTGAAGTCCGGCTTGACCTTCATGAGGTAGAGCAGCGTCGACATCATCTCGGCGCCGGCATGGCCCTGGGTGCGGACGGAATACTTCCACTTGCCTTCTTCGAAGATGGTCTGCGTGCCGCAATCCCACATGATGTTGACGACCTTGAGGTCCTCGGCGACGGGGGCGAGCGCATTGCAGGAGCCGGACGAAATCGCGCCGAACATCACCTGCGCGCCCTGGTCCTGAACGACGCGGCGGTATTCGGAAATCAGCTGGTTGGTGCCCGCGCCCTCATCGACATAGACGGGCTTCACCGGCACGCCGAGGATGCCGCCCTTGGCATTGACCTCCTCGAAGAACAAATCGGCGGCGTTCTTGCCGGGCACGCCGAACACCGAAGCCGGGCCGGACAGGAAGGTCGCGATGCCGACTACCAGCTCCTTGGGCTTGTCCTGCGCCAAGGCCGGCAAGGCCAGCAACGCACTGGCCGCCAAAGCCGCAGCCGCTACGGTTCGTCTGATCATGGTGCTCTCCCTGATATCCTCACGGAGCGCGCTCTTGATGGCGCGCAACCTAAGGGCAAGGGGTGCATGGGCGCGCAGGGCCCGCAAGAAGGATAAAGCGATGCGGGGCATAGCGAGAATCTATAGTCCGGCCGAGAGAGCCGCTTTGCGCTATGGGTCTTATCGAAATTCGCTATTTGACTGCTGAGCGCTGAAGGAGCCGTGTGGCCCCGAGAAGCAGGCTCGACAGGATTTGGCGCGCGCGCATGGCAGATGCTCTTGAGGGAATTCTGGTGGTGGCGCTGGAGCAGGCCGTGGCCGTGCCGCTGGCAACCTGCCGGCTGGCGGATGCCGGGGCCCGCGTCATCAAGCTCGAGCGGGCCGAGGGCGATTTTTCGCGCGGCTACGACGAGTATGCCAATGGGCTCTCCTCCTATTTCGTCTGGATCAATCGCGGCAAGGAATCCTGCCGGGTCGATCTCAAGCAGCCCGCCGACCTCGCCATGGTCGAGGCGATGCTGGCCAAGGCCGATGTCTTCATCCAGAATCTGGCGCCGGGCGCGACCGACCGCCTCGGCATCGGCAGCGCGGCCCTGCGCCAGCGCCATCCCCGGCTGATCACCTGCGATGTCTCGGGCTATGCGCCCGACAGCCCGGATTATCGGCGCAAGGCCTATGATCTGCTGGTGCAGGCCGAGACCGGGCTCTCCGCCATTACCGGCAATGAAAGCTCGGGGCCGACCCGCATCGGCATTTCCATCGTCGACATCTCGACCGGGCAGGCCGCCTATGCCGCGATCCTGGAGGCGCTGCTACGGCGGGCGCGCACCGGCGAGGGCTCGCATATCGCGCTCTCGCTGTTCGATACGATCGCCGATCTGATGAACGTGCCGTATCTGACAAGGCGCTATGGCGGCATCGAGCCGCCGCGGCTCGGCCTCGCCCACCCTTCGATCGCACCCTATGGCGTGTTCTCGCTGGCCGATGGCGCGCTCTTGCTTTCGGTGCAGAGCGAGCGGGAATGGGTCATTCTGGCGCGCGACGTGCTGAAGAGCCCGGCCCTGGCCGGGGAGCCGCGCTTTGCCAGCAATGTCCTGCGCGTCCGCGAGCGCAAGGAGCTGGATGGGGCGATCCAGTCCCTGCTGATCACCCGCTCCTTCGCCGAAATCACCGCTGCGCTGAACAAGGAGGGCATCGCCTATGGCACTGTCTCCAGCGTCGGCGACCTGATCAGCCACCCTTCCGCCACCGCGCTCGCCGTGGAAACACCGGTCGGCCCGGTCGAGGTGATGGCGCCACCGGCCATCGTCAACGGCCAGCGCACGCGGATGCGGCCCGTACCGGCTCTGGGCGCGCATGATGCGATGCTGCGGCAGGAATTCGGAGCTGGCGGCCGGGATACCTCGACATGAGCCTCCCCTGCACCCTCGTGAGCCCTTCGAGACGCTGCTGCGCAGTTCCTCAGGATGAGGGCTGGGCGAGTCGTCATTGCGAGGAGCGTCAGCGACGAAGCAACCCAGCGGGACGGGGTGAGCGTTTGCCTCTGAAAGCTTTGCTGCGCTCGCATTCACGGTAAGCCCGCAGAAGACATGTTCCTTCGGCCTCCCCGCATGAGGTCAAATCATAATCTCACAGAGAGAAGCAAAGTCATGCAGCATCCCGCCGACCACGCCGAAATTCGTGACGCCGTTGCCAGGCTCTGCGCCGGATTTCCGGGCGAGTATTGGCGCAAGCTCGACCGTGAGATGGCTTATCCCAGCGAGTTCGTCGCGGCGCTGACCGAGAGCGGCTTTCTCGCTGCGCTGATCCCCGAGGCTTATGGCGGGGCTGGTCTGCCGCTCTCGGCCGCTGCCGTGATCATGGAGGAAATCCAGCGCCAGGGCTGCAATGGCGCGGCCTGCCATGCGCAGATGTACATTATGGGGACGCTGCTGCGGCACGGTTCCGATGCGCAAAAGCAGCAATACCTGCCCAAGATCGCCTCCGGCGAGCTGCGGCTGCAGGCTTTTGGCGTCACAGAGCCGACCAGCGGCACCGACACCACCTCGCTGCGCACCACCGCCAAGCGCAATGGCGACCATTACATCGTGAACGGCCAGAAGATCTGGACCAGCCGGGCAGCGCAATCGGACCTGATGCTGCTGCTCGCCCGCACCACCCCGCGCGAGGAGGTGGCCAAGCGCACCGAGGGTCTCTCGGTCTTCATCCTCGACATGCGCGAGGCGCTGAAGGCGGGTCTGACGATCCGGCCGATCCGCACCATGATGAACCACGCCACCACCGAGGTCTTCTTCGACAATGTGAAGGTGCCGGCCGAGAACCTGATTGGCGAAGAGGGCAAGGGTTTTCGCTACATCCTCTCCGGCATGAATGCCGAGCGCATCCTGATCGCGGCGGAATGCGTCGGCGACGCCAAATGGTTCACCGAGAAATCCGCGGCCTATGCCAAGGAGCGGCAGGTTTTCGGCCGGCCCATCGGCCAGAACCAGGGCATTCAGTTCCCGATCGCCAAAGCCTACGCCAATATGCGGGCGGCCGAATTGATGGTGCGCGAGGCGATCCGCCTCTACGAGGCCGGCGAGCCCTGTGGCGCGGAAGCCAACATGGCGAAGATGCTGGCGGCCGATGCCTCCTTCGAAGCGGCCAATGCCTGCATCCAGACGCATGGCGGCTTCGGCTTTGCCGAGGAGTATGATGTCGAGCGCAAGTTCAGGGAGACGCGGCTCTATCAGGTCGCGCCGATCTCGACCAATCTGATCCTGTCGCATCTGGCCGAGCATGTGCTCGGCATGCCGCGCTCCTATTGAGGCTCCGCCCATGGATATCGACAGGCTCCGCTCCTGGATCGGCCGCACGGAAGAGGCCTCCGACCTCATCACCAAGCGGCTGATGCAGAGCTTCGACGCGACCTTTGCGCCGCATCTCGCCCCCTGCCCGGCCGAAGATGCGCCGCTGGCGCTGCATTGGTGCCTCGCTCCGCCGATCGCGCCGATGGCGGCGCTGGGTCCAGATGGGCATCCGGGCCGGGGCGAGTTCCTGCCGCCCGTGCCGCTGCCGCGCCGGATGTGGGCGGGCGGGATGATCGAGACGATCGCGCCCCTGCGCCTCGGCGACGAGGTGACGCGGCGCTCGACCATCGCCGATGTCACCGCCAAGGACGGCCGCACCGGCCCGCTCTGCTTCGTCGCCGTCGATCACGAGATCATCAGCCCGCGCGGGCTGGCGCTGCGCGAGCACCACAACATCGTCTATCGCGAAGCGGCGACGCCGGGCGCCGCTCCCCCGCCCGCGCCTGCCACTCCGGCCGAGCCTGAGGCGGCCGACCTGGCCTGGGAGGTGGAGGCAAGCCCGGTCTTCCTGTTCCGCTATTCCGCCATCACCTTCAACGGCCACCGCATTCATTACGACCTGCCCTATGTCACCGCTGAGGAGGGCTATGCCGGGCTGGTGGTGCATGGGCCGATCCAGGCCACGCTGATGCTCAACATCATCGCGACGCTGAATGGCGGCGCGCCGATCAAGCTCGACTATCGCGGCATCAACCCGCTAATCGCTGGCGCACCCTTCACAGTGAAGGCCAAGCGGCTGGAGGACGGCGCCATCCGCGCCTGGACGGAAGGCGCAGATGGCCGCATCCGCATGGAAGGCGTCAGCCGGCCGGGCTGAGTTCGGCTGCCGCCCACCCGTTCGTTTTGCTCTACGTCTTTGCGAGCGTCAGCGAAGCAACCCAAGGGGCGTAGAGCTCTGAGATCTGGGTTGCTTCGCTGCGCTCGCAATGACGGCTGGCCTCGGCGGGGATAACTCAACCGCTTATCCCCCAATTATTTCAGATGCTTAGTCTCCGCATCCTTCGCGGAGAACCAGCGTCGGATGCCGAGCCTTCACCCCTCTCTCATCGCCAGCAACAGGCGCGACTTTCGCAGGCGCCACAATGCCCTGATCTGCCGCATCGCCGGCGATCGGATGATGGCAGCGCTCGACCGGCTCGGAGCGCTCGTCGCCAAGGAATTCGACCCCGACCAGCCGCGGGCGCCTGCTGGTAGCCCGGATGGCGGCCAGTGGGTTACCGGCGATGGCGGTGGTGGGAGCGACGTCGCTCGCCCGCTTGTCGTCGACGTCATCGCATACCCCGGCATGGGCCACAATAAAGGCCCGAAGCACGAGGAACCGCCCGATATACCCGAGAGGGACCCTGGGCGCGCAAACTGGCTCGGCTATGCCAAACAGGCAGCGAATTGGCTAGCGCACTTTGCTCTGCGGCGGTCACCCATCGTCGCCGCTGTCTGGGCGGCCATCGAGGCCGCAAGCTGGCTTGTCGGGGAGTTGCCCTCGATCCGCTCCCATCTAGACGGTCCCAAGAGCCTGGAGGAACTACGTCTCAATGCTCAAAGCGCACGTCCAGGTTATCATCGCCACCACATCAGTGAACAGACGCCGGCGGCGCGCGACGGCTTTCCGAGGTCACTTATCGACGGTTATGAAAACGTGGTGAGTGTTCCGATATATAGACATAGGCAGATTACGGTCTGGTACCAGACACCGAACAGCCAGTTCGGCGGCGCTTCGCCACGCCAGTATTTGCGCGGCCGTGACTGGGCCGAGCGGCAACGTGTTGGACTGCAGGCATTGCGTGATGCAGGGGTACTCAAATGAAGCGTGTCGTCGATCTCGAAGTCACTTCTACGGAAGACCTCGTCAGGCTCTATCGCGACCAATGCATCGCCTTCTCGATCGATGTCGATGAGGAGCGGATAGCGGCCCTCCAACGCCGCTTCGACGCGATCATGGCGATCGAGGCAGAACTGAAACGTCGCCCGGGAGACCAGCGCAAGGCGCTCACGGTTCTGCTCGGCCAAGGCAATCTTCAGGCTCGGCTCATGGCTGCCACGGCTCTGCTCGCTATCGATCGCGAAGCGGCCATAAGCGACCTAGAAGAACTGGCGGAGATGAACTGGATGCCCCAGACCGCCGACGCCAGGCTTACACTGCGCAATCTGGCCGAGGGTCGCTATATTCCTTCGTGACGTTGAGCCTAGGCTCGTGGCAATTCCGCAACCGTCTTTGCGAGCGTAAGCGAAGCAACCCAGGGGAGCGTAGCGCTCTGAGATATGGGTTGCTTCGCTGCGCTCGCAATGACGCCAGACAGCTCGGCGCGCCCGCCGCCTCCCATCCCTCAGCCCTCGACCAGCCGCCGCGCGATGACCTGCGCCTGGATTTCCGCCGCGCCCTCGAAAATGTTGAGGATGCGGGCGTCGCAGAGGACGCGGCTGATCGGGTATTCCAGCGCGAAGCCGTTGCCGCCGTGGATCTGCAGGGCGTTGTCGGCCGCGGCCCAGGCGACGCGGGCGGCCAGCAGCTTGGCCATGCCGGCTTCGAGATCGCAGCGGCGCTCGGCGTCCTTCTCGCGCGCGGCGAAATAGGTGAGCTGGCGGGCGATCATGATCTCGGCCGCCATCATCGCCAGCTTGTCGGCGACGCGCGGGAAGGCGATCAGCGTCTTGCCGAACTGGATGCGCTCCTGGGCATAGCGCAGGCCGAGATCGAAGGCCGATTGCGCGACGCCGACGGCGCGCGCCGCGGTCTGGATGCGGGCGGCCTCGAAGGTCTGCATCAGCTGCTTGAAGCCCTGGCCCTCGACGCCGCCGAGCAGGTTCTCGGCCTTGACCTCGAAGCCGTCGAAGGCGAGCTCGTATTCCTTCATGCCGCGATAGCCGAGCACCTCGATCTCGCCGCCGGTCATGCCCGCGACCGGGAACGGCTCGTCGTCGGTGCCGCGCGGCTTTTCGGCGAGCAGCATCGACAGGCCGCGATAGCCGGCCGCGTCGGGGTCGGTGCGGACCAGCAGCGTCATCATGTCGGCGCGGACGGGATGGGTGATCCAGGTCTTGTTGCCGGTGACCTTCCAGATCGTCGCCGTCCTTCACCGCGCGGGTGCGCAGCGAGGCGAGGTCCGAGCCGGTGTTGGGCTCGGTGAAGACGGCGGTCGGCAGCACTTCGCCCGAGCGAGCTTCGGCAGCCATTTCGCCTTCTGCGCCGTCGGTGCCGCCGCAGAGGATCAGTTCGGCTGCGATCTCGGAGCGGGTGCCGAGCGAGCCGACGCCGATATAGCCGCGCGACAGCTCCTCGGAGACGACGCACATCGAGACCTTGGCCAGGCCCATGCCGCCGAATTCCTCGGGAATGGTCAGGCCGAAGACGCCGAGCTCGGCCATCTTCTCGATCACCGGCATCGGGATGTAGCTGTTCTCGAGGTGCCATTCATGCGCATGCGGCGCCACCTCCGCCTCGCAGAAGCGGCGCATCTCGCTGCGGATCGCCTCCAGCGTCTCGTCGAGGCCGGGATCGCCGACGCTGGCGAGCCCTGGTTCTGGCTGAACAGCTCGACGAGCCGGGCGCGGTTCTCCGGCGTATTGCCTTCCGCGATCAGCGTTCGGGCCGCCTCGGTGCTGGGCTGCGGCAATGGCTTTTTGCGAGAGGCCGAGCGCCGGCAGCCGGACGATCTCGCCCTGGCTCATCGGGATGCCGCCGAAGATCTGCGCGGCGTATTCGCCGGCGCCGATCCTGATCGCGTAATCCTCGATGGCGCCGTAGCGGTCCTCGGCCTGCAGCCGCTCGCCATAGGCCTTCAGCTCGCGCAGCGCCATGACATAGGTGGCGAGCCAGGCGAGGCCGTGGGCGGCATGCTGCTCGGCCTCGAGCCTAGACGCAGAAATCTTGCCGTCGACCAGCACCATCTGGCGGACGCTGGCAGTGGCCTGCTCCAGCAGGGTCTCGAAACCTGGAAGGCTTGCGTCGATCAGGCCGACGGCCGTGGTCGGGGCGGTCTGATGCAGGGCTGCTTGCGCGCTCATGGTCTGTCTCTCCCTATCGCAATGCAACATAGGGCGAGATCGGGGGAATGCGAAATCCCTCTTTCGACGGGCGACAGCAGGTCGCGGCCGGGCGCAGGTGCCCACTATTTGCGGCTGGCCAGCACCACGCCGACTATCGTCACTGCCATCCCGACGAGTTGCAGCGGGGTCATCGTCTCGCCAAACAGGAACCAGGCCTCGACCGCGACCAGCGCGGGCACGAGATAGAGGAAGGTGGAGACGCGGGAGACGGCGCCCCGGCGGATCATCAAGAGGTAGAGCCCGATGCCGCCGAGCGACAGGGCCAGAACCGACCAGGCCAGCACCAGCGCCATGGTCAGGTTCCACTCGATGCGCATGGGCTCGAGCGCATAGGCAAAGGGCAGCGTCACCAGCAGCGCTGCCATGTACTGCACCGCCGTGACGGTCCTGAGATCGCCGGTGACGATCCGCGCCTTCTGGTAGAACGAGCCGAAGGTCACTGCGAGCATGCCGACGACATTGACCACGACCGGGATCGCCACCGCCCAGAGCGCGGCCGGTGCGACACCTGCGAGCTTGGGCTCCAGCACCAGGGCGATGCCCAGGAAACCGCAGAGAATGCCGAGCCAGCGGATCAGCGAGATGCGCTCGCCGACCAGCATCGGCGCAAACAGCGCGGTGAGGATCGGCTGAAGCCCGGCGATCAGTCCGGAAATGCCGGTCGGCAGGCCGTGGCGAACCGCCCACCAGACGCCGGCGAGATAGGCGGCGTGGAGCATGATGCCGGTGACGACGCAGTCGAGAATCGCGCGCCGGCCCTTCGGCCATGGCGCCCCGACCGCCAGGGCCAGCGCCGTGATCAGGATGGCGGCGCAGGCATAGCGCACCACCAGGAAGGTCAGCGGATCGGAATACTGCGCGGAATAGCCGGCGACGACCCACCCCGTCGACCAGAGGAAGGTGAAGATCAGCGGGACGAGCCGCAGGAACAGGGGCGATTCGAGCATGGGAGCCAGCTTTTGCTTCAGCGCCTGATAGGCCGAAGCCGTGGCATTGTCGCCCCACTGACACGCGCGGCGGGCATGCTTACCCAGCTGATGAGCTGCGGACGAATGTATTTGCGTGAGCAGTCATGGCTGGCACCGGCCATCGCGCCTTGTGTTTTTGGACTTGATGTGTATTTTTTACACATCCGACCGGATCGGACTCGATGCATTCCCGCGAGCTTATCAGGGAGCTGCTACAGGATGGGTGGATGCTGCACTCCGTGACGGGCAGCCATCACCACTTCAAGCATCCATCGAAGCCGGGCAAGGTCACGTTGCCGCATCCGGTCCGGGACATGCACCCGAAGACCGTGAAATCTGTAAGGCGGCAGGCCGGACTATCCGAAGCCTGACCCGCCGCAACCTCGACAGGTGCCATTGATGCCGACCGGTTACTTCGCCCTGCTCCATCTGCCTGAACCCGGTTCCTCCACCTGGGGCGTCACGTTTCCGGACCTGCCGGGCTGCGTGTCTTCGGGAGCGACGGAAGACAAGGCGCGCGCCAAGGCGAAGGAGGCTTTGGCTGGTCACGTCGCGGCATTGCGCGCCGATGGAGAAGCGGTTCCTCCGGCGAGAACGCTGAAGGAACTGCTGGGTGATCCCGAGATCGTTGCCGAGATCAAGGACGTCGTCGCGGACGACAGGCTGTGCGCCGGTGCGGTACTGGAACACGTCCCGCTGGACGAGATCGCCCCGCCCAAGGAGCGGGTCAATGTGATGCTGGACCGGAGGGTGCTGCGCGCCATCGACGAAGCGGCGCGCGCCCGGGGCGTCAGCCGCTCTGCCTTCATTGAGCAGGAAGCGGGAAAAGCCGCCCTGAAACGCACCGCCTGAGTCGGTAAGCAACCCGGCGTATTTGCGCCGGGTCGCTCATCGTGATGTGCGCCTCTCCCATAGGACAAACCGCGCTGGCGTCAGCGCGGTTCGTTCGACGTCAGCCGCCCAGCGCTTCGGCGACATCCTCATAGGTCCGCAGGCCGGTGCGCGGGGCGTAGACCAGCACGGACATGTTTCCGGGCGCGTGCTCGTTCTTCCACATCTTGTGGTGCGCGAGCGGGATCTTGTCCCAGGGGAAGACCTCCGACATGCAGGGATCGACCCGGCGGTCGATGACGAACTGGTTGGCAGCGGATGCCTGCTTGAGATGGGCGAAATGCGAGCCCTGCACGCGCTTCTGGCGCATCCAGACATAGCGGGCGTCGAAGGTGATGTTGAAGCCGGAGGTGCCGGCGCAGAACACCACCATGCCGCCGCGCTTGGCGACGAGACAGGAGACCGGGAAGGTCGCCTCGCCCGGATGCTCGAAGACGATGTCGACATCCTTCTTGCCGGTGATGTCCCAGATCGCCTTGCCGAACTTGCGGGCTTCCTTCACCCAAGTCGTCGTATTCCGGCGAGTTCACGGTGGGCATCTGGCCCCAGCAATTGAAGTCCTTGCGGTTGATCACGCCCTTGGCGCCGAGCCCCAGCACATAGTCGCGCTTGGTCTCGTCGGAGATCACGCCGATCGCATTGGCGCCCGACGCGGCGCAGAGCTGGACGCCGAACACGCCGAGGCCGCCGGACGCGCCCCAGATCAGCACGTTGTCGCCCGGCTTGATGGTGTGCGGCGCGTGGCCAAACAGCATGCGGTAGGCGGTGGCCAGCGTCAGCGTGTAGCAGGCCGCCTCCTCCCAGGCGAGGTGCTTGGGCTTGAGCATCAGCTGGCGCGACTGCACCCGGCAGAACTGCGCAAACGAGCCATCGGGCGTCTCGTAGCCCCAGATGCGCTGGCTGGACGAGAACATCGGATCGCCGCCATTGCACTCCTCGTCGTCGCCATCATCCTGGTTGCAATGGACGATGACCTCGTCGCCGACCTTCCAGCGCTTCACCTTCGAGCCCACGGCCCAGACGATGCCGGACGCGTCGGAGCCAGCGATGTGGAGCGACTGCTTGTGCACGTCGAAGGGGGAGATCGGCTGGCCGAGACCTGCCCAGATGCCGTTATAATTGACGCCACCGGCCATCACGAGCAGCAGCACTTCTTCCTCGCCAATGCTCCAGGTCGGCACGACCTCGACCTGAAAACTCTCCTGCGGCGGGCCATGGCGCTCACGGCGGATGGTCCAGGCATACATGGAGGCAGGAACGTGGCCGAGCGGCGGCAACTCGCCGAGTTCGTAGAGATCCTTAAGTGGGCTCGCAGCAGGCTTGGTCATCGCGTTTCTCCCCATTGGGCACGGCGGAAGCGTGTCAGGCCTACCCGTCGCGCCTCGTTTCCCTAGCTGATGATGCAGCTCTATGTTGCACTGCGCCATTAACCTAAGGAACGACGCCGCAGCGCAAAAAACAAGGGGAACAATGCTCCTCAGCTTTTGTGCCGCGACGGCTTGACCCAGGGTCTGCGGGGCGGCTTAGCTTCGGCGCGCTATTCGTACGAAGGATACTCCCTTGACCCGTACGCTCGGTTTCCTGCTGGGACTGCCCGCCTTGTCCGATAATCAGGCGCTGGTTTCGCTGGCGCTGCTGGCTCTGGCGGCGCTGTCGCTGGCCTGGCTGGCGGATCTGCTTCTCGGCAATGGCGCGATGGGCGTGATCGGCAACGCGCTCGTCATGATTTTGGGAGCCGCGCTCGGCCTTTGGCTCTGGCGCAAGCTGAACCTGCGCGTGGTCTTCGACGCCAGCGCCGTCACAGCGACAGTCGCGCTGGTCTCTGCCTTGCTCTCTCTGCTGGGGGCGAGCCTGCTGCGGCGTTACGTTTGAGTCGGCGCTATGCCTGACTGGGCGCGCGGAACGCCGCCAGCATGTAGTTCACGTCCATATCGCGCGAGGCTGACCAGCGGTCGGTGAGCGGATTATAGACGACGCCAACCCCCTCCCCCAGGTCCAGCCCGTTGCGGGCAATCGCATCCCGCAATTCATCAGGGGTAACGAACCTGTTCCAGTCATGAGTGCCGCGCGGCAGCCAGCGCAGCACATATTCAGCGCCGACGATCGCCAGCGCATAGGATTTCAGGGTGCGATTCAGCGTGGCCATGACCAGCAGGCCGCCCGGCTTCACCGCCGCGCAGCAGGACGCGATGAAAGCCTCGACATCGGCGACATGCTCGACGACCTCCATCGCCAGCACGATGTCGAACTGCTCGCCCTTGGCGACCAGCGCCTCGATCGTCTGGTCCCGGTAGTCGATCTCCAGCCCGACGCGCTCGGCATGGGCGCGCGCCACGGCAATATTGGTCGGCGCCGGATCGAGCCCAGTCACGCGCGCACCGAGCTTCGCCAGGGGCTCCGACAACACACCGCCACCGCAGCCGATATCGACCAGCGACAGCCCCTCCAGCGCGTCGAGCGCGCGCGGATCGCGGCCGAAGCGCTCGCAGACGAGGTCGCGCACGAAGCCGACGCGCACCGGATTGAACTTGTGCAGCACGGCCATCGGGCCTTTCGGATCCCACCAGCTGCGCGCCAGCGCGTCGAAACGGGCCACCTCCGCCGTGTCGATGGTCGAGCCGTCGCGTTCCCGGGTCGCAGCCATGGTCGTGATCCTCTCCGCGCGCGCCCGGCCATGCGTTCGCATTGACAGTGCCGCCTCTGCCCGTCATCTACACGCGCCCCGCGCTGCATGCGAGGGCGACGTTTCGCCCCGGCTTGCGTCCGGACACGTAGTTGAGAGCCTCTGGACCGCCATGGCCCGTCTCGTGATGAAATTCGGCGGTACGTCCGTCGCCAACGGTCGAGCGCATCAGCAACGCCGCCCGCCACGTCAAACGCGAATTCGACGCCGGCCATGAGGTCGCCGTCGTGGTCTCGGCCATGTCGGGCAAGACCAATGAGCTGGTCGGCCTGGTGCAACGAGGCCTCGCCGCTGTACGACCGCGCGGAATACGATGTCGTCGTCGCCTCGGGCGAGCAGGTCACGTCGGGCCTGATGGCGATCGTGCTGCAGGATATGGGCCTGCCCGCCCGCTCCTGGCAGGGCTGGCAGATCCCGATCTACGGTTCGGACGCGCATGGCGCCGCGCGCATCGAGGGCGTCGACGGCACGGCCATCGTGAAGGGTTTCACCGAGCGCCGCGAGATCGCGGTCTGCTCGGGCTTCCAGGGCGTGCATCAGGAGAGCGGCCGCATCGTCACGCTCGGCCGCGGCGGCTCCGATACGAGCGCGGTGGCTCTCGCCGCCGCGCTCAAGGCCGACCGCTGCGACATCTACACCGATGTCGACGGCGTCTACACCACCGATCCCCGCATCGTGCCCAAGGCGCGGCGCATGGATAAGGTCGCCTTCGAGGAGATGCTGGAGATGGCATCGCTCGGCTCCAAGGTGCTGCAGGTCCGCTCGGTCGAGATCGCGATGGTCCAGCGCGTCCCGACCTATGTCCGCTCCTCCTTCGACGACCCCGACAATCCCAAGCCCGGCACCCTCATCTGCGACGAGGACGACATCGTGGAACAGCAGATCGTAACCGGCATCGCCTTCTCGCGAGACGAGGCGCAGATCACGCTGCGCCGCGTGGCCGACAAGCCCGGCGTCGCCGCCGCGATTTTCGGGCCGCTGGCCGATGCCAACATCAATGTCGACATGATCATCCAGGTCGTGTCCGACGATCAGGCCACCACGGACATCACCTTCACGGTGCCGACGGCCGATTATGAGCGGGCCAAGGCGCTGCTCGAGAGCCGGCATGCGCAGATCTCCTATCAGGCGCTGCAGGGCGCGACCGATGTGGTGAAGGTCTCGGCCATCGGCATCGGCATGCGCTCCCATGCCGGCGTCGCCGCGCGCGCCTTCCGGGCCCTGGCCGAGAAGGGCATCAACATCCGCGCCATCACCACCTCCGAGATCAAGTTCTCGGTGCTGATCGATGCCGCCTACACCGAGCTCGCGGTGCGCACGCTGCATTCGCTCTACGGGCTGGATGCGGCTTAAGAACGTTTGAGCTACCCTCAGCCCTCATCCTGAGAGCCATTCCGTTGGGAATGGCGTCTCGAAGGATGCTTCAGAAGGCTCCGGTGTCCGCTGGACCATCCTTCGAGACGCGACTTCGTCACTCCCCGGGATGAGGGCTCGCAGTCTCGCACGGCTTGCCAGCACGGACTGCGAAGCAAGCGTCCGTCGCGGCTGAATGATCTGCCGCGTTGACGTGGCTGGCGGTGGCCTTGATGATGCCGCCATGTCCGCCGATTTGCCGCCCGGCTCTGCTCCGGAATTCGAAACAGGCCGTCTCGACGCCTTCCTGAAAGCGGCCCTGCCCGAGCGCGCGCGCGGGCCGATCACGCTGCAGCGGATCAGCGGCGGCCAGTCCAACCCGACGTTTTTCCTGTCCTATGCCGAGGCCGGCACCGAGCTGGTGCTGCGCAAGAAGCCGCCGGGGCCGCTGCTGCCATCGGCCCATGCGATCGAGCGGGAGTATCGCATCCTGAAGGCGCTGGCCGGCTCGGCTGTGCCTGTGCCGCCGGTGCTGCTGCTGCACGAAGACAGCGACGTCATCGGCACGCCGTTTTACCTGATGGAGCGGCTGGACGGCCGGGTGTTTCACGATGCCTCGCTGCCGGGCGTGAGCCGGGATGAGCGTCGCGAGATGTATTTCGCCATGGCGGAGACGTTGGCCGCGCTGCACTGCTTCGACTGGCAGGCGGCGGGGCTGGGGGATTTCGGCAAGCCCGGCAATTATTACGCGCGCCAGCTGAAGCGCTGGGGCGGGCAATGGCGGGAGACGCGCACGCG
This sequence comes from uncultured Alphaproteobacteria bacterium, assembly GCA_963759925.1. Classification (GTDB taxonomy): domain Bacteria; phylum Pseudomonadota; class Alphaproteobacteria; order Rhizobiales; family Beijerinckiaceae; genus Allobosea. Next base: position 79,885 of record CAVXBE010000007.1, on the reverse strand, counting down.
CGATATCCCAGCCATCGACCGCACCATGGAGTGGCTGCAGGACAATCTCGACGTCTCAGCCGAGACCACCATCGTGCATGGCGATTTCCGGCCCGGTAATCTGATGTTCGCGCCGGAGGGGCCGAAGATTGTCGCGGTGCTGGATTGGGAGCTTTCGACGCTGGGGCACCCGCTGTCGGATGTCGCCTTCTCCTGCCTGCCCTGGCAATCCACCCCGGCGATGTATGCCGGCATTGTCGGGCTCGACCGTCAGGTGCTGGGCATCCCGACGCAGGCCGAATATCTGGAGCGCTACTGCCAGGCGGCGGGGCGGGTCAGCGGCCCCGGCCGGTTCCACCTCGCCTTCTCGCTGTTTCGCTTCGCCGTCATCCTCGACGGGATCGCGGCCCGAGCCAAGGCCGGCAATGCCGCAGCCGAGAATGCGGTTGCCGTCGGCGAGCTGGCGGAAAGCTTTGCGCTGCGGGCGCAAGCGGTCATCGAAGCCGGCGACTGACGAAAACGACGCTGCAGCGCCGGACAACACGACAGGGACGCACGCCATGGATTTCGCCTATTCCGACCGCGTCGAGCAATTGCGCGCCAAGCTGCAGAGCTTCATGGACGCGCATATCCAGCCCGCCGACGCGCAATGGCGCGAAGAGGTCGAGGCCGGGCATTACCCGATGGCGCTGATCGATGGGCTCAAGGCGAAGGCGCGCGAGGCGGGGCTGTGGAACCTGTTCCTGCCTGCGCTGAAGCCCGACGAGCCCGGCACGCGCCTGACCAACCTCGAATATGCGCCGCTGGCGGAGATGATGGGGCGCTTCTTCTGGTCGTCGGAGGTGTTCAACTGCAACGCTCCCGACACCGGGAACATGGAAATCCTGCATATGTTCGCGACGCCGGAGCAGCGCAGCCAATGGCTTGAGCCGCTGATGCGCGGCGAGATCCGCTCCTGCGTCGGCATCACCGAGCCGGGCGTCGCCTCCTCGGATCCGACCAATCTGCAGACCACGATCACGCGCGATGGCGATCACTATGTCATCAACGGCCGGAAATGGTGGACCACCGGGGCGCTGCATCCGAATGTGAAGCTCTGCATCGTGATGGGGCTTTCCGACACCAGCCCCGACGCTGACCCGCACAAGCGCCATTCGATGATTCTGGTGCCGATGGACACGCCGGGCCTGAGCGTGATGCGCAATCTGCCCGTGCTGAACCACCTCTCGCCCGAGGGCCATACCGAGACCAATTTCGACAATGTCCGCGTCCCGGCGGCCAATATGCTGGGTGAGGAAGGGGCGGGCTTTGCGCTGGCGCAGGCGCGCCTGGGCCCAGGCCGCATCCATCACTGCATGCGCACCATCGGCCAATGCGAGGTGGCGCTGGAACTCATGGTCGAGCGCGCCCTGCAGCGCAAAGCCTTTGGCCGGCAGGTGGCCGATTACGCCAATATTCAGGACTGGATCGCGGAAGGCCGGATGGAGATCGACCAGGCGCGGCTGCTTTGCCTGCGGGCCGCCTGGATGATGGACCGGCATGGCAACAAGGCTGCCCGGACCGAAGTCTCGGCGATCAAGGTGGTGGCGGCGCGCCTGCAGACGAAACTCGCCGACCGGGCGATCCAGGTCTTCGGCGCCGGTGGCCTGACCAATGATACGCCGCTGGCTTTCATCTACTCCTGGGGCCGGGCGCTGCGGTTTATCGACGGGCCTGACGAGGTGCATCTGCGCACCGTCGCGCGCAGCGAGATCAAGAAGCGGCGCGAGGCCAACCGCTCGACCATGAGCGAACAGGGCGTGCGGATGCCTTATCTGAAGGGTTAAGGGGGCACCGCCCTCTCCCGAGGGCATTATTGCGAAGTACGCCCGTTAGGCGTACATATGTCGTCAACTTGCTCCCGCTCGGGTGAGCTGCTGGCAAAGGCGTGGGGTGAAGCGATGAGCGTTATGGAAGAGCGCGAAGAGCGCAGCAGCGAGCGGATGAATTTCCGCACCAAGCCCCGCATCAAGCGTGTTATCCAGCAAGCGGCGGCGCTGGCGGGGATGGACGATTCCACCTTCACCTTGAATGCCGCGTATCGCGCCGCGCTGGACACCATTGCCGCGCATGAGCGCACGGCCCTGACACCGGCCGATCACGCAGCGTTCTTTACGGCGCTGGATCATCCGTCCGCGCCCGCGCCCCGGCTACTGGCGGCTGTGGAGCGTCACAAGCGCACCATTGTCAGCAAGTGACCGGATCTGAGGGAAAGCGCCTCCACATCGAGCCTTTCGACCCGCAAAAGCACGATCGCGAGGGTTTTGCTTGCGGGGTGCCCACGGTGGACAATTTCTTCAAGCGGACGGCGAACAAGCTGGCGCAGGCCAACCATCTGCGGGTCTATGTGCTCAGCGACGCATCCGGCTCTGTCATCGGCTTCTATGCGATCAATGCCCACAGCGTCGACTACACCGCCCTGCCTGCCAGATTTGCGCGAAACCGTCCCGGTCATGGCCAGATACCGGCCGCTTACATCGCGATGATCGGTGTCGACCAGCGGCATACCGGCAAGGGGTTTGGCGGCGACCTGCTTGTCGATGCGCTGAAGCGGATTGCGGGTGCGGCCGAGGCGATCGGCCTCGCAGTCGTCATGCTCGACATTCTGGACGATGGCGACGCGACTGCCATCGCGCGCCGCAAGCGGCTCTATGAGAGCTATGGCTTCCAGCCCTTGGCGGAGAAGCCACTACGGCTATTCTTGAGCATCGCTACGCTGCGCGACGCGCTGTCGCGGGATTAAAGCGGCCAAACTTCGCCAGCCCTACCAGCGCGTCCGGCGCAGCAGGCTGGTGTCGTAGCCGAGCTGGCTTGCTCGCTCGACCAGCGCCTTCACCCGCGCTTCGCTGAGACGGGGCGTGCGCGAGAGGATCCAGAGGTAGCGGCCCGAGGGCTCACCGACGATCGACCAGGAATAATCGGGAGCGCGGTCCAGCACCCAGTAGTCGCCATAGAAGGGCCGGAAGAACGAGACCTTCAGCTTGGCGCCCTGCGAGCCCTCAACCGGCGTCGCCACGGCCTCGGCGGAGCGCTCCGGCCCGGTCGGTGAGTCCTGGCGGCAGGTGTTGACCACCGCGATCTCACCATCGGGCTTGAGGCTGTAGGAGGCGGTGACGGCCTCGCAGCCACGCTGGAAGCTCGCCTCATAGCGGGCAATCTCATACCAGGTGCCGAGATAGCGCTGCAGCTCGACCGGCTTGCGCGGTTCCGGCACCGACGCATTGCCGACAGGCCCGCCGGGCTGGCATCCCGCCAGCAGCAGGGTGGCGAACAGGGCGGCGATGGAGGCGGTGCGGGTCATTCCGTGCGATCCTTGAGGTGTTTCAAGTCTTGAGGTACTGCAAGCCGGCACGAACGCAAGCGACAAGCCTGTGGTTCCATCAGCGCCTTATTTCCCGATAAAGCGCGGCGGGCTCTTCTCCGAGAACGCCTTGATACCCTCGGCAAAGTCGGCGGTCTGGGTCGAGGCGCGGAAGGTCTGGCGCTCGGCGTCCAGCTGCTGGGCCAGCGTGTTGCCGAGCGAGGCGTTGAGCAAGGCCTTGATCCGGCCATAGGCCGCTGTCGGCCCTGCGGCCAGCCGCTCCGCCAACGCCTGCGCCTGGTCCGCAAGCTCGGCCCGCGGCACGACGCGGTTGACCAGCCCGAGCTGAAGCGCCTCATCGGCCAGCACAGTGTCTCCGAGCAGCGCCAGTTCCCGCGCCTTCTTCATGCCGAGCAGTCGCGGCAAATGCCAGGTCCCGGAGGCATCGGGCGTGGCACCGATGCGGGCATAGGCCATGCTGAACTTGGCATCATCGGCGGCGATGGTGAGGTCGCAGGCCAGCGCCAGGCTGAAACCGCCGCCTGCAACCGCGCCATGGACGCAGGCAATGCTCGGCGCAGGCAACTGCGACAGCCGCAGCAGCCCGGCATGGAGCGGCCCGATGATGGCGTCGATCGCCGTCGTGGCATCCCCGCCCGCGTTGAACTGGGAGATGTCGCCGCCAGCGCAGAAGGCCCGGCCCTCGCCCCGGATCAGGATGGCGCGGACATCGTCGCGCCCGGCCAGCGCCTCGACACGCTCCCCGAAGGCCTGGGCCATGGCGACATCGATGGCGTTGAGCATCGCGGGCCGGTTCAGCGTCACGGTCGCGACGCCGCCGGATATCGAGAGCAGGACGGTTTCGGTCATGCCCTCAGGCTACTGCCGCTGCCGGAGCATTGCCAGCGTCAGCCGCCTCGAAGATCTTCATGGCAGCCGCAACACCGCCGCTGCGATGCGGCACGCCGGCCGCCGCCAGCCCCATCTCGACGCCCGAGAGCGCGCCCAGCAGCATGAGGTCATTGCATTCGCCGAGATGGCCGATGCGGAAGACCTTGCCGGCCGACCTTGCCGAGGCCCGAGCCGAGCGAGATGTTGTATTTCTCCAGCGCGATCTTGCGATAACGGTCGGCATCATGGCTCGGCGGCATCATCACAGCCGTCAGCACCGGGGATTGCTCGTCCTCGTTCTCGCACAGGATCTCGAGACCCCAGGCCTTGACGGCAGCGCGGCAGGCCGAGGCCAGGCGCTGATGCCGGGCGAAGACGTTCGTCCAGCCCCTCCTCCTGCAGCATCGCCAGCGCTTCCTTCAGCCCGTAGAGCAGGTTCGTCGCTGGCGTGTAGGGGAAGAAGCCATTGGCGTTGATCTTCACCATCTCCTGCCAGTCCCAATAGGAACGCGGCAGCGTGTTGGCCTTGGACGCCGCCATCGCCTTCTCGGATATCGCGTTGAAGCTGAGGCCGGGCGGCAGCATCAGCCCCTTTTGCGAGCCGGACACGGTGACGTCGACGCCCCATTCGTCGTGGCGGTAATCGACCGAGGCGAGCGACGAGATGGTGTCGACCATGAACAGCGCGGGGTGGCCGGCCGCGTCGATCGCCTTGCGAATGGCGGCGATGCGGCTGGTCGCGCCGGTCGAGGTCTCGTTATGCACGACCATCACCGCCTTGATGATGCGGGCCTTGTCCTCGACCAGCCGCGCCTCGATCGCGGCGGAATCGGCGCCACGCCGCCAATCGCCGGGGATGAACTCGACCTTGATGCCGAAGCGGTCGGCGATCTGCTTCCAGAGCGTGGCGAAGTGACCGGTCTCGGCCATCAGCACGGTGTCGCCGGGCGAGAGCGTGTTGACGATCGCCGCCTCCCAGGCGCCGGTGCCGGACGAGGGGTAGATCACCACCGGCTGGCTCGTCTTGAAGACCGCCTTGCAACCCTCCAGCACCTCCTTGCCGAGCTTGGCGAATTCGGCGCTGCGATGGTCGATGATCGGCATGGCGATGGCGCGCAGGATCCGGTCCGGGATCGGGCTCGGGCCTGGAATGTGCAGGAAATGACGGCCTTGCGCACTCATGGTGGCTCTCCCTCGGTTCTGTTTTGCTCGGCTCTGTTGGGAGCTCAGTTTTGCATTCAATTCGATGGTAGCGAGCGAATGTGATGTGTGCAATGCTTGTCGCTCAAGCTTCAGCTGAGGCGGGCGGATTGTGGCTGCTCCGAAGAGAGCAGGCGGTCATGAGCCTCAGCACCCACCTGCTACGCGGCCGCCTTGCAGCGCGCGGGCCGGGCTAATCCTGGGAGAGCGGTTTGAGCGAGAGCGAGACCAACAGCACGCTGCATGAGGAGCTTGTCGCCTCTTTGCGGGACTACCTTGTCGAGGGGCATGTCAGCGAGGGCGGGCGTATTCCGGAGCGCGAGCTTTGCTTGCGCTTCGGTGTTTCGCGGACGCCCCTGCGGGAGGCGTTGAAAGTGCTGGCGGCGGAGGGGCTGATCGAGCTGCTGCCGCATCGCGGCGCAAGGCTGCGCGCGCTGACCCGCGCCGATATCGAGGAGCTGTTCGATGTCATTGGCGGGCTTGAGGCACTGGCGGGGCGCCTGGCCTGCGAACGCATCACCGAGGCGGAGCTGGCGGAGATCGTCGAGACCCACCACGCCATGTATCGCGCCTATCTGCGCCGGGATTTGACCGTCTACTTCAGGCTCAATCAGGAGATCCACCACCGCATCGTCGCTGCTGGCCGCAATGCCACGCTGAGCGCGACCTATGCCAGCCTGTCGGGCCGGCTGCGGCGGGTGCGCTACGCCGCCAATCTCGACAAGCAGCGCGACCGCTGGGGCGAAGCGATGCGCGAGCATGAGGCGATCCTGGACGCGCTGTCGCGCCGCGATGGCGGGGAGCTCAGCGACATCCTGTTCCGGCATTTGCGCAACAAGCTGCGCTCGGTTTCGGGGCCGGATGTTGTCGCTTCCGACACCGCCGATGCCATGCCTGCGCTTGCAGATTAAGCCAATTTTGAATTCAAAATAGGCCGGCAAACCGGCCATGGGAGAGAATTCGATGGGACATCAGGCGGCAGGCCGCGGCGCGGCGCGCAATCTCGGGCTGGAGCGCAGGCTGTCGCAAGCGCTGGAGGGCGAGGTCCGCTTCGATGCCTTCACCCGCGGGCGCTACGCGACCGATGCCTCGATCTACCAGATCATCCCGCAGGGCGTGGTTTTCCCGCGCCATGAGCAGGATATCGGTGCCGCCCTGCAGATCGCGGCCGAGCATGGCGTTGCCGTCATCGCGCGCGGCGGCGGCACCTCGCAGAACGGCCAGCCGATCGGCGATGCGCTGATCCTCGATCTCAGCCGGCACTTCAACGGCATCCGCGCCTTTGACAAGCAGGCCCGCACCGTCACGGTCGCGCCGGGCCTGGTGCTGGAAGCGCTTGAACACGCAGCTGCGCAAGGACGGTCTGTTCTTCCCGGTCGAGCCCTCGACCGCCAGCCGCTGCACCATTGGCGGCATGGTCGGCAATAATTCGTCGGGCGCGCGCTCGCTGCGCTACGGCAAGATGTCGAACAATGTCCTGGCGTTGCGCGCGCAGTTCCATGATGGCGACGCCTTTGCCCTGAGCGACAGCCCGCTTGGCAGCAATGCCTCGCCCCGCGCGCAGGCGCTGATGGCCCGGTTGATCGCGCTGGCGCAGAGCCATCGCGCCGAGATCGAGAGCGTTTTTCCGAAGGTTCAGCGCCGTGTCGGCGGCTATAATCTCGACGAATTGCTGCATGGCCAGCCCAATCTCGCGCGTCTGCTGGTCGGCTCGGAGGGGACGCTGGCCATCACCACGGAAGCGACGCTGAAGCTCTCGCCGCTTCCGGCCCACCGGGTGATGGGCGTCTGCCATTTCCCCAGCTTCCGCTCCGCCATGGAAACGACGCGGCATATCGTGGCGCTCGATCCGGCGGCCGTCGAGCTGGTCGACAATAACGTCCTGGTGCTGGGTGCCGACATCCCGCTCTTCGTGCGGACGCTCGCCGACATCACACGAGGCCAGCCCAACTGCCTGTTGCTGGTGGAATTCGCCGGTGACGATCTGGTGGCGCTGAAGCAGGATCTTCGGCGGCTCGACCAATGCATGGCCGATCATGGCTTTGCCGATGCGGTGGTGGAGGTGGTCGAGCCGGCGCGGCAAAAGCCGGTCTGGGAGGTGCGCGAGGCCTGCCTCAACATCATGATGTCGATGAAGGGCGACGGCAAACCGGTCTCCTTCATCGAGGATTGCGCGGTGCCGCTCGAGCATCTCGCCGATTATACCGACGGCATCACCGCGCTGTTTGCCCGCCATGGCACGCGCGGCACCTGGTATGCGCATGCCTCGGTCGGCTGCCTGCATGTCCGCCCGATCCTGAACATGAAGGATGAGGCGGGGGTCAAGGCGATGCGCGGCATCGCCGAGGAGGCCTGCGAACTGGTGCGCCGCTTCAAGGGCTCCTTCTCGGGCGAGCATGGCGACGGCATCTCCCGCTCGGATTTCGTCGAGCCGATGTTCGGTGCCCCCCTCACCCGCGCTTTCGAGCAGGTGAAGGACGGGTTCGACCCCGACAACCGGCTCAACCCCGGCAAGATCGTGCGGCCCTATCACATGGACGATCGCAGCCTGATGCGCTTTGCGCCCGGCTATGCGACGCCGGTTCCGGCCAAGGCGGCGCTGGACTGGTCGGATTGGGGCGGCTTCGGCGGCGCCGTCGAGATGTGCAATAATAACGGCACCTGCCGGAAGATGAGCGGCGGCACGATGTGCCCCTCCTGGCGGGCGACAGAGGATGAGCAGCACGTCACGCGCGGCCGGGCGAACTCGCTGCGGCTGGCGATTTCCGGCCAGCTCGGCCCCGATGCCTTCACCTCGGCGGAGATGAAGGAAACGCTCGATCTCTGCGTCTCCTGCAAGGGCTGCAAGCGCGAATGCCCGACCGGCGTCGACATGGCGCGGATGAAGATCGAGTTCCTGCATCATTATCACCAGCGCCATGGGCTGCCGCTCAAGGAGCGCCTGATCGCCTATCTCCCGCGCTATGCGCCCTTCGCCGCGCGGATCGCGCCGCTGCTCAATCTGCGCGACCGTATCCCCGCTTTGGCCCGGCTGAGCGAGGCGCTGCTCGGCTTCAGCGCGCGGCGCTCGCTGCCGGTCTGGCGCAAGCCCTGGCAGGACAAGCGCCCCCCTGCCCGGCCCGGCGATATCAAGGGCGATGGCCGCGACATCATCCTGTTCGGCGACAGTTTCAACCGCGCTTTCGAGCCGGAGAACCTCGATGCGGCCGAGGCTGTGCTGGCGGCGGGAGGCTATCGCCTGCACCGGGTCGAGGCGGTGGATGGCGGGCGCAAGCTGTGCTGTGGCCGCACCTTCCTGTCGGCCGGGCTGGTGGAGGAGGCGCGGGCCGAGGCGCGGCGCGTGGTCGAGGCCTATGCGCCCTATGTCGCGCGCGGGGCGCGCATTGTCGGGCTCGAACCCTCCTGCCTCCTGACCCTGCGGGATGAGTTCAGCGCGCTTTTGCCGAAGTCGGAGGTGGAGCCGGTGGCGAAGGCGGCCTTCCTGATCGAGGAGGTGCTGGCGGCCGATATCAAGGCGGGAACGACTCGCTTGCCGCTGCGGGATCAGGGCGGGCGCGTCGCGCATCTGCACGGTCATTGCCACCAGAAGGCGTTTGCCGCCATGGGCGCCGTGGAAGCGACCTTGCGGGCCATTCCGGGTCTCGAGGTCCGGCCGATCGAATCCAGCTGCTGCGGCATGGCCGGCGCCTTCGGCTACAGGGCGGAGACTATCGATGTCTCGCTCGCCATGGGGGAGCTCTCGCTGCTGCCGGCGGTGCGCCGGGCTGCGGCGGATGATCTGATCGTCGCCGATGGCACGAGTTGCCGGCATCAAATCCATGACGGAGCGCAGCGGGAGGCGCTGCATGTTGTCCGCATTCTGGAGCAGGCTCTGGAAAAGTGACGCTGGGTCAACGGCTTGTGCCGGGGCTGCGCCAGCAAAGCCCCTTGCGGCTTTGGTCGCAACCGGCCAAAAACCCTAGCCCCGTATCCGATCAGAGAGCTGTATGTCGGCCCCGCACACCACCGAGCAAACCGGGTTCCTGAACGAGGGCGGCGCCACCGGCGCGCTGATCAAGGCTTTCCCGTGGGAGGCGACCTCGCTGGGCGCGCTGGAGAGCTGGCCGCAGAGCCTGCGTACCAGCGTCGCGCTGATGCTCCGGGCGCCGCTGCCGATGGTGATGCTCTGGGGGCCGGACGGCTACCTCATCTATAACGATGCCTATGCGGATTTTGCCGGGGCGCGCCATCCCGCGCTGCTCGGCATGAAGGTGCTCGCCGCCTGGCCTGAGGCGGTGGACCTCAACCGCCGGGTGCTCGACACGGTTCTGGCCGGCGGCACGCTCTCCCTGCGCGAGCAGCGCCTGGTGCTGAACCGGCGCGGCATCCCCGAGGATTGCTGGCTCGACCTCGATTACATGCCGATCATCGATGAGAAGGGCCATCCGGCCGGCGTGCTCGCCATCGTCATCGAGACCACCGACCGGGTTCGTGTCGAGCAGCGGCTGGAGATCGCCCAGGAAGCCGGCGGCGTCGGTGTCTTCGAATGGTATCCCGAAAGCGGACGGCTCGATGTCTCCCCCGCCTATCGCCGCATCTGGGGACTGGCCCCGGATGTGGAGGTCACCGACACCCTGCTGACCTCGCTGATGCACCCTGACGACAAGTCGCTCGGCGGCTCGTCGCGGCTGCACGAGCCCAACCCGCTGGTCTATGCCGAGTATCGCCGCATCGACCCGGTCAGCGGCGCCACCATCTGGATTGCGCGGCAGGGTGAGGCTGTGTCCTCGCCCGAGAGCGGCCGCGTCCGCTTCATCGGTGTCTGCTTCGACATCACCGCGCGCAAGGCGGCGGAAGAGGCGCTGCGGGCCAGCGAGGCGCGCTGGCGCAGCCTGTTCGAGCAGATGCAGGAAGGTTTCTTCATCGCCGAGGCCATTCGCGATGGCGACGGGCGGATGAATGATTTCCGCTTTCTGGAGATGAACCCGGCGTTTGAATCCCGCACCGATATTCGCGTCGAGGATGCGATTGGCCGGGCGGTTAGCGAGGTCATCCCGAACCTGCCGCCCGATCTGGTGCAGGTCTATGCCGGCGTCGTCGAAAGCGGCCAACCGGCGCGCTATGAGGTGCATGTGCCGGCGCTGCGCAATCGCTGGTTCGAGGCGCGGGCCAGGCGCATTGCGCCCGAACGCTTTTCCGTGCTGTTCCTCGACATCACCGCCCGCAAGGCGGCGGAAGCGGCGATGCAGGAGAGCGAGGCGCGGTTCCGCAGCCTGTCGCAATCCCTGCCCAACCATGTCTGGACGGCGCGCCCCGATGGCGCGCTCGACTGGTTCAACGAGCAGATCTACGCCTATAGCGGCGCAGCGCCCGGCACGCTCGACGGCGAAAACTGGGCCGTCATGGTCCATCCCGAGGATATCGCGGCGGCCTCCGCCGCCTGGGAAAACGCCCTGCGCGATGGCGAGCCTTATGAGATGGAGTTCCGGCTGCGCCGGCATGACGGCGCCTTCCGCTGGCATATTGCGCGGGCCATCCCGGCGCGGGACGAGGCGGGCCATCTCACCCACTGGATCGGGACCAACACCGATATCGACGATCAGAAGACCGCCGAGGCGGCGCTGGCCGATCTCGCCGAGACGCTGGAGGAGCGCGTCGCGGCCCGCACCGCCGAACTGGCCAAGGCCCAGGACGCGCTGCGCCACAGCCAGAAGATGGAGGCCATCGGCAATCTGACCGGCGGCGTGGCGCATGACTTCAACAATCTGCTGCAGGTGATCAGCGGCAATCTGCAATTGCTGTCGCGCGATGTCGGCGGCAATGAGCGGGCCGAGAAGCGCATCGAGAATGCGATGGCGGGCGTGGCGCGCGGCTCGAAGCTGGCGGCGCAGTTGCTGGCCTTTGGCCGGCGCCAGCCGCTGGAGCCCAAGGTCGTCAATGTCGGCCGGCTGATCCGCGGCATGGACGATCTGCTGCGGCGCACGCTGGGCGAGGCGATCGAGGTCGAGACGATGATCGCCGGGGGGCTGTGGAACACCCTGGTCGATCCGACCAATGTCGAGAACGCGATCCTCAACCTCGCCATCAATGCCCGCGACGCCATGGATGAGCAGGGCAAGCTGACGATCGAGGCCGGCAACGCCTTCCTCGACGATAACTATGCCGCGGCTCATACCGATGTCAGCGCCGGACAATATGTCCATGATTGCGGTGACCGATACCGGCACCGGCATGACGCCAGGAGGTGATGGAGCAGGTGTTCGAGCCGTTCTTCACCACCAAGCCGGACGGCAAGGGCACGGGGCTCGGCCTGTCGATGGTCTATGGCTTCGTGCAAGCCAGTCCGGCGGCCATGTGAAGATCTACAGCGAGCCGGGCCAGGGCACGACGATCAAGCTCTATCTGCCGCGCTCGACCCAGGCCGAGGATCTGCTGGTCGAGAAGCGAAAGCGGCCCGGTCGACGGGCGGCAGCGAGACCGTGCTGGTGGTCGAGGATGATGAGGCGGTGCGCGAGACGGTGCGTGGCCCTGCTCGGCGAGCTCGGCTACCGCGTGCTGAAGGCGCCCGATGCGCAAAGCGCGCTGGCGGTGATCGAAAGCGGCGTGCCGATCGACCTGCTGTTTACCGATGTGGTGATGCCCGGCCCGCTGAAGAGCCCGGAGCTGGCGCGCAAGGCCAAGGAGCGCCTGCCCGATCTCAGCGTGCTCTTCACCTCCGGCTATACGGAGAACGCCATCGTGCATGGCGGCCGGCTGGACGAGGGCGTCAACCTGCTGTCAAAGCCCTATACGCGCGAGGCGCTGGCGCGAAAAATCCGGCAGGTGCTGGCACAGGATGGCAAGCCCCCGGCACAGGCCAGCAAGCCTCCGGCACAGGACGGCAAGCCCCTGGCGACGCCCGCCCCTGCTGCGGAGGCCGTGATGGCCGAGCAGACGCAGCGCGGGCCTCTGACAGTGCTGGTCTGCGAGGATGACGCGATCATCCGGATGGACACGGCCGACATGATCCGCGATTTCGGCCACACCGTACTGGAGGCGGAAAACGGCCTGTCGGCGCTGGATATGGCGGGCGCGCAGCCCATCGACATCCTGCTGACCGATATCGGCCTGCCCGACATCCCCGGCGACGAGCTGGCCCGGCGGCTGCGCGCGGTGAGCCCGACCATCGCGATCATCTTCGCCACGGGCCGCGACGAGGTGCCGGGTTTCGAAAACGCACCGCGCACCGTGCTGCTGCGCAAACCCTACCGCCAGCACTCGCTGGAAAAGGTGCTGTCGACAATCCTGGACTGACGCAGCGAAAGCGCCGCAAGGGCTGGGGTTTGTTGGGGGGTATGGCCAACTGGCCCGCCGCCTGCGGGGGTCGCTTAGCGACCGCCCTCCAAGAAGGGCCTGCAGCTCCGGAACCGTCCGAAGCGTACTTCGAAAGCTTACGACACAGAAACTCAGGCTCGAGTCAGCTTCCGCGCGAGAGATGATTCGCGATTATCCGCCGTCGAACAAGAAGCGCAACGCCGCTTCCGATCTTGCGGCGATACACAACGCGCAATTTATCTCCACGCTCCGAAAAATGCCGCGATGGATGACTCAGTATTCATTCGCGTTCTTCGACATTTACGTCACAGCTGCTATTAAATGCCCGTCCACTCTGGACAGCCTCACGCCCGCGTGATGACCTAACGTCATTATTCGTATGACCGTCGTCACCGGGATCGCCATGGCCACCTCATCCTTGCATCGCACCACCGCCCTGACGGGCGGCGTCCTCGCCGTTTTGCTCGTAATCGCACTGCCGGTTCAGGCGGCCGATGGTGATGGCGGAAAGGATGGAAGCCAAGTGGCTGGCGGCGCCGGAAACCCCAGCGGTATCGGAGTGAATGGATCCGATACCTCCGGCGGTGGCGCGGGCACGAAAGGTGGCGCTGGCGCCGGAACCGGAGGCGGCGCAGGTGGTAAGACCCCGGGAGCCAATGGTGGGGCCGCCCAGCCGGACTTCGACACGTCAAGTGCCGGCGGCGGCGGTGGCGCCCATGGCTATGTTGGAGACACGGCGCCAACAGGGGGCGGAAACGGCGTAAAGGGCGGAAATGGCGGCAATGGCGCCGTAACCGGTGGCGGTGGCGGTGGCGGCTTTGGCGCGGTGATTTCGGCTGGACCGGGGCCGATCAGGATCATGAGCTTGCTCACCGGCGGCAATGGCGGCAATGGCGGCGTCACGACCGGCAGCGGCGGCAATGGCGGAGCAGGCCTTTACTTCGGTGCCTCGGGAGCGCGCGAACTGACGATCGGCGGCACGATCATCGGCGGCAATGGCGGAACGAAGGGCAGCTCCGGCGGAGTGGATGGCAATGGTGGTACCGGCATCGATGTGGTCGGCAATGGAGACGGTATCGTCAAGATCAACCTTTACAGCGATGCAATCATAAAGGGCGGAAATGGCGGCGCCACCAGCGGCACCGGTGGCGATGGTATCAGGGGTGGCAACCTCGATATCATTCTGACGCCCGAATCAACCGTCTCGGGTGGCACTGGGAATAAGGCCGGCTACGCCATCAACTTCACCTCCGGCACCAAGAACCGCCTCGAGCTGCAGAGCGGTTTCAATATCAATGGCGTGGTCAGCACCACCGGGGTTGGTACGAGCGGAACCCTCGTCTTCGGCGGCACTAAGGCCGGGACTTTCGACGCCACGAACATTGCCACTCAGTTTATTGGCCTGACAAACCTCGAGAAGATCGGTTCCTCGACCTGGACCCTGACAGGAACAACGACGGCGGTAAGGGAGATGCGGGTCAAGGAGGGCCGGCTCTTAGTTGATGGCGCACCCTCCAACATGAACTTCACCGTCGACCCTGGCGCGATAATTGGCGGTATTGGATCGGTTGGATCAGTGACTATCAACGGCGGTACACTCGCGCCGGGAAATCCGATCGGCACGTTCGCAACCTTGAACCTCACGTTCGACTCAAACTCGACCTATGCGGTCGACGTTTCGCCGACTGGCTCCGACAGGGTTGATGTTAATGGCAAGGCAACGCTAGGGGGTGCCAAGGTCGCAGTCACCTTCGAGTCCGGGACTTATGTCAAAAAGCAACATGTCCTCGTCTCAGCGGAAGAGGGAGTCTTCGGCACCTTTGCCTCCAAGGTCGATACGAACCTACCCAAGAACTTGAAGTCCTCCCTGAGCTACAATGCAACGAAGGTCTTCCTCGATCTGACGCTGGACTACTCGCAGCCGACGACCAGCCCAGAGACCACGGCAAAGCCAGGCGCTGCCTCGTCCGATTCGTCCAACAAAGCCGACGGCAAGGGTCAGGACGACAGCAAGGCCAAGCCCGGCGCTGGTGCCGCGTCTGCGGCGCCCACTTCACCCAATCGCGGCCTGAACCCGAACCAGACCAGCGCCGCCAATGCGCTGACCGCCTACTTCAACAGCAATGGCGGCATCCCGATGATCTTCGGCGGGTTGACGCCGCAGGGGTTGAGCCAGGTGGCGGGTGAGCCGGTGACGGCGGTGCAGACCAATGCCTCGGCTGCGATCACCCAGTTCATGGGCGCGCTGACCGACGGTGTCCCCGGCGAGCGCGGGATCTCGCTGGCGGCGGGTCCGGCAGGCTTTGCCTCCTATTCCTCGGCCAAATCCGGCAAGACCGACCGACCGGCCCGGCCTGTCGCGATCACGCCCGATCCTGACCTGTGGCGCTGGAGCGTCTGGGGCAGCGGCTTTGGCGGCGTGCAGTTCCATGGCTCCGATGCTGTCGCCGGCACGGCAGCGGCCACCAATCGCATCTATGGTGCGGCGGTGGGTGCCGATTACCGGCTGGCTACGAATACGACGCTGGGCTTTGCGCTCGGCGGCGGCGCGACCAGCTTCAACAGCTTCGGGCTGGGCTCGGGCTCCTCGGACCTGTTCCAGGCCGGGCTGTTCCTGCGCCAGCAACTCGGGGCAAGCTACCTCTCGGCCTCCGCCGCTTACGCCTGGCAGGATGTGACCACCGACCGCAGCTTGTCGGCTTCCGACCATCTGCAAGGCCGCTTCAACGCCAACAGCTATGCTGGCCGAATCGAGGCTGGGCACAGGCTCAACCTCGCGGGCTTCGGCATCACGCCTTACGCCGCCGCCCAGCTCAGCCTGCTGTCGCTGCCGGGCTATCGCGAGACGGCCCTGTCGGGTCCGGGCACCTTCGCGCTCTCCTTCGCCGGCAAGGATACCACCCGTCTGCGCAGCGAACTTGGTCTGCGCGTCGACCGCCTGCTCACCATCGCGGGATTGGATCTGACCTTGCGCGCCGGTGCCGCCTGGGTCGCCAACAGCAACACCAAGGCCAGCGCCACGGCGACCTTCCAGACCCTGCCGGGCGCCAGCTTCCTGGTGAAGGGCGCCTCACCCGACCGCAACGCGCTACGCACCAGCGCCGCTGCCGAGCTGAAGCTCAGCAAGGCCCTGACGCTGGCCACCGCCTTTGAGGGCGAATTCGCCAGCAACAGCCGCAGCCTCGGCGGCAAGGCAACGCTGCGCTACAGCTGGTGAGCATCGGTACCCCGGCCTCTTCCCGTCCCTAAACCCTGAGCCCTCATCCTGAGGAGGCCCCTCAGGGGCCGTCTCGAAGCATGCTCCAGCAGGCTCCCGCGCGCGCTGGACTGTCCTTCGAGACGCTGCTGCGCAGCTCCTCAGGACGAGGGCTGGTGGGATACGGTCATTGAGGGGCGCCACGCCGGCCAGCCGCAGCCTCGGCGGCAAGGCGACACTGCGCTACAGCTGGTGAGGCCCGGTCTTCCCGTCCCCACCCCCTCAGCCCTCATCCTGAGGAGGCCCCTCAGGGGCCGTCTCGAAGGATGCTCCAGCAGGCTCCCGCGCGCGCTGGACCATCCTTCGAGACGCTGCTGCGCAGCTCCTCAGGACGAGGGCTGAGGTGTGGTTCAAGCGGCTCCCGCCCTTGCTCCTTCAGCGCAATAGCGCCACAGAGCGGGTCCCGCGGCCGGCGATGGATTCCATGCTGCAGTTTCTTGCGATCAGCACGCCCTTCTTTGCCGTCATCGGCCTGGGCGCCCTTGTCTCCGGCCGGGGGCTATTCGGGCCTGAGGCCGTCAAGGTTCTCAATACTTTTGCGTTCACCATCGCCATCCCGCCCGTCGTCATTCGGGTGATGGCGCGCCAGCCTTTGGGCGAGCTGTGGAACACCACCTATTTCGCGGCGCTGGCGCTGATCGCGCTGGTGATGCTGCTGGCGGGGCTGGTGGTCGGACGGCGGATTTTCGGGCTTGCCCATGGCACCGCCGTATCGCGGGCGCAGTGCCTGATCGGCGGAAATTTCGCCTTTCTGGGCATTCCCTTGATGCTGGCCTTCCTGGGCGAAAAAGCCGCAGCGCCGATTGCGATCGGGCTGATATGTGACACGGCTCTGGTGGTGCCGCTTTCGATCGGGTTGATCGAGGCGGGGCGTGGCAGCGGCTCGGTGGTCGCGATCGCCGGCCGGCTGGTCAAGGGTACGCTGCTCAACCCGTTCATGTTGTCGGTGGCTGCGGGTCTGGCGATCTCACTGGCGGGCTGGCCAATCCCAGAGCCGGTCGACCGGTTCCTTGTGTTTCTGGGCGGAGCGGCCGCGCCTGTCGGGGTCTTTGCATTGGGGCTGGCAGCGCGGCAATGGACCGGCCAGGGCAGCGCGCAGGCCGCCCCTGCCCGGCTGGCCGAGATCGCGCCGCTGGTGCTCGGCAAGCTGATCCTGCACCCGCTGCTGGCCTATGTGGTGCTGGCGGTGCTGCTGCGGCTCGATCCGTTCTGGGTCACGGCGGGCGTGCTCTATGCGGCCTTGCCGATCGCCTCCAACGTCTTCGTCATCGCCGAGCGCTTCCAGACCGACAGCCGGCCGATCGCGGTCGCGGTCGTTGCCGCCACGGCGCTGGCGTCGCTGACCTTCCCGCTGACGATGTGGCTGGTCGTCGGATAGATCATTTTTTGTCGCGTTTTCTTCACGCGAACCGGTATCCACTTCGCTCGAAAACGCTCGACAGCCACTCAGCCCGCACTGGACAGGGCGGGACCGGCCTGACATGTGGCTGCATCAGCCCTGTGAGAGCCTTCACCGATGAGCCAGCTTTTCAGCCCGTTCCAGCTCGGCGCGCTGTCCTTGCCGAACCGCATCGTGATCTCGCCGATGTGCCAGTATTCGGCGCAGGACGGGAAGACCACCGATTGGCACCTGATCCATCTCGGCCATCTGGCGCTGTCGGGCGCGGCGCTGCTGATCATCGAGGCGACCGCCGTCGAACCCATCGGCCGGATCACGCCCTTCGATGTCGGGCTCTACAGCGATGAGACGGAAGCGGCGCTGGCGCGGACGCTGGCGGCGGTGCGCAGCCAGTCCAGCATGGCAATCGGCATCCAGCTCGGCCATGCCGGCCGCAAGGCCTCTGCCGCCCAGCCCTGGAAGGGTGGCGGGCAGCTCGGGCTCGATCAGGGCGGCTGGCAGGCGGTGGCGCCCTCTGCCATTCCCTTTGACGGGCAGGCGCGCGCCCCCCAGGCGCTGAGCGAAGACGCGATCGAGGCGCTGATTGCCCGCTTCGCCGAATGCGCGCGCCGGGCCGTCAGGCTGGGTTTCGACGCGATCGAGATTCATGCCGCCCATGGCTATCTGCTGCACCAGTTCCTGTCGCCGCTCTCCAACCGGCGCGAGGATGCCTATGGCGGCTCGCCGGAAAACCGGATGCGGTTTCCGCTGGCGGTCTATGAGGCGGTCCGAGCCGTGACGCCTGCGGCTATTCCAGTCGGCGTGCGGGTCTCGGGCACGGATTGGGTGCAAGGCGGCTGGGATATCGACCAGACCATCGTTTTCGCCGATGAGCTAAAGGGGCGCGGCTGCAGCTTCATCGACGTCTCCAGCGGCGGCATCTCCGCGGCACAACAAATCCCGCTGGGGCCGGGCTATCAGGTGCCGCTGGCCCGGGCGGTGCGGGAGGCGACCGGCCTGCCGACCATCGCCGTGGGGCTGATCACGCAAGCGCAACAGGCCGAGGCGATTATCGGCACCGGCGATGCCGATCTCGTCGCTCTGGCGCGTGGCATCCTCTACGATCCCCGTTGGCCCTGGCATGCAGCGGCCGAACTCGGCGCAACGGTCAAGGCGCCGAGCCAGTATCTGCGCTCGCAGCCCCGCCAGTATCGCGATCTGCTGGTTTGAGCACCGTCTATCTGTAGCAAGGCGAGCCTGCCGCGATTTTCAGTGCTATGGGCGCTGCCTGTCCGCCATCGAGACCCGGAGCGACGATGTCTGCCTATACCGAGCTATCCGCCCATTTTGCCCGCATCTCCGCGCTGTCCAACGCGATCGGCATTCTGAGCTGGGATCAGGCCGCGATGATGCCGACAGGCGCAGCCGAGACAAGGGCCGAGAGCATGGCGCTGCTGCAGGTGCTGCGCCATGGCATGGCGACGGAGCCGCGCATCGGTGACTGGCTTGGGGCGGCGGAGAACGATGCTGGCCTGGGCGAGTGGGAACGCGCCAATCTGCGTGAGATCCGGCGGGTCTGGACGGTCGATACCGCCCTCCCCGCCGCTTTGGTCGAGGCGTCGAGCAAGGCGATTTCCGCCTGTGAGATGCGCTGGCGCCAAGCCCGTGCCGATTCCGACTTTGCCGGCCTGCTGCCGCTGCTGAGCGAGGTGCTGACGCTACAGCGCGAGATTGGGCAGGCGAAGGGCGAGAAGCTGGGGCTGTCGGCCTATGACGCGCTGCTCAATGATTACGAGCCTGGCGGGCGCTCGGAGCGGATCGACGGGCTCTTCGACGACCTTGCAGCCTTCCTGCCGGATTTCACGCAAGAAGCACTCGCTGTCCAGGAGAGGCGGCCGCGCCTGCCCGATCCGCAGGGCCCCTTCTCGATCGAGCGGCAGCGGGCGCTCGGCCTGCGGATGATGAAGGCGCTGGGCTATGACTTCGAGCGCGGCAGGCTAGATGTTTCGATGCATCCGTTCTGCGGCGGGGCCGATAATGATGTGCGCATCACCACCCGCTATGACGAGGCGGATTTTGCCCGCGCCCTGATGGGCGTGCTGCATGAGACCGGCCATGCGCTCTATGAGCAGGGACGGCCGCAGGCCTGGCTGAACCAGCCTGTCGGGCAGGCCAGGGGCATGAGCATCCATGAGAGCCAGTCCCTGCTGGTCGAGATGCAGGCCTGCCGCAGCCGCGAGTTCCTCAGCTATGCCGCGCCGCTGATGCGGGAGGCGTTTTCCGCCGAGGGTCCGGCCTGGGAGGCCGACGCGATCTGGCGGCGCTATACCCGTGTCGAGCCCGGCTTCATCCGCGTCGATGCCGATGAGGTGACGTACCCCGCCCATGTCATTTTGCGCTATCGGCTGGAGAAGGCGCTGATTGCCGACACCATGCCGCTTTCGGCGCTGCCGGAGGCTTGGCGGGACGGGATGCAGACCCTGCTCGGCATCACGCCGCCCGATGACAGGCGCGGCTGCCTGCAGGACATCCACTGGCCGAGCGGCGGCTGGGGCTATTTCCCGACCTATACGCTTGGCGCCATGTCAGCCGCTCAAATCTTCGAGGCTGCCTGCCAGGCCGAGCCCGATATCATGCCCGGCATCGGGCGTGGCGATTTCGCGCCGCTGGTGAGCTGGCTGCGGGCCAACATCCACAGCCATGGCAGCAGGCTGGAGACCGATGAGCTGATGACGGCAGCGACCGGGCGGCCGCTCGACGCTTCAGTGTTCAAGGCGCATCTGCGCCGCCGCTACGGGGCCTGACGAGTCCCCTGCCTCTGGGTCCCAGCCCTACCTCCAGAACCCGTGCCTGCCTCTACAGCGACAGGGGGCCGAAAAGCCGCTCATATTCGGCTTCGGCCACGCCATAGAAGCCGCCTGCGACACGCTCCAGGCCGGGGCGATCCATCACCCCGATTTCGCCCCGGCTGGTCTGCACCAGACCCTGCTGCTCCAGACGCTGCAACCCGATCGTCACGCCGGGGCGGCGAACGCCCAGCAGCAGCGCCAGGAATTCATGGGTCAGCTTGAAGCGGTCGGCGCGCAACCGGTCATGCGACATCAGCAGCCAGCGGGCCAGCCGCTGCTCGATGCTGCCGCGGGCATTGGCGAGAACGCTCTGCGCCGTCTGCACCGACTGGACATGGCCAAACAGCAGCAGGCGGCGCTCGAGGCTGCGGCTCTGCAGCAGCAGGTCCGTCAGTATCTCGGCCTCGATGGCGTGGCCGTGGCCGGCAACCTGCATAAAGGTATCGTTGGGCGAACGGTCCGAGCCGTGCAGCAGGCACATGCCGGTAATCCCGTCCCTGCCGACGATGCCGACCTCGGCCTGGATCCGGCCGCGCTGGGCCTGGGCCACAATCGAGGCGACCCCCTGCTCGAGGAAGTAGACATTCTCGATCGGCCGGTTAGCCGTCTCCAGCTTGAAGCGCAGCCCAAGGTCGATCGGCGTCAAATGCGGCTGCAGCAGAGCGAGATCATCGATGCTCAACCCTGCCAGAAGCCTGTTCCCATAAGGGGACTTTCTTACAGCCGCCACGAGTACGCCCCTGCGTAAGGCTGACGCCCCTGAAAGTCTTTCAAGTCACCGCTCCACTCGCGAGATTCGTCTCTCCCCTTCTTGAAGTCGACGGGAGCGAATACGGAACGGCAAACTTTGTACGCAACGAACAAAATGCACGTAAAAATATGTACGCATGCGACAGTGATGTCAAATTCCAGCGCTCTATTTACGTTAGTCAGGCTTCTCCGTGCCATGCGTTAATATTTGGAGTCGGTAGGGTGAGAGCCCTCTTGGCGATTATTGCGCCCTCTCAGTCGTCGGAAAAATCCACCTCTCGCCGCAACCATGACGGATTGCGATGTCAGTCTATCTGTAAGAATAGCGCGTATTGAGTAAAATGGCTTGAGCTAACATTGGCCTATTATGGCAACGAACTGTCGGCAGGTGCCGCAAAGTTCATGCTGTACGCAGATTTCGCTTTTGATCAGCGTGAAGGGCCGCCGGCTGTGTTTCCTGGCATCATACGGACGCACTGCAGCGTCAGTCACAGTGCTGCCGATTACGCCGCGAGGCCGAGCGCCCCTGCCCGGTCAATGCCAGCGCGTTGCAGCGCTTGGCCGATGCGCGCGATTTCGGCGTCCGAGACTTTGACCAGTGGCGGGCGAACCACGGCCTTGTCGATGCGCCCGAGCAGGACAAGCGCCTCTTTCATGCGGTTGTGCATGTCGAGGAAGGGCGGCGCGTAGAAGACCTGGGAGAGGTGATAGATCCGGTCGTTCACCGCCTGCGCCGCCTTCAGATCGCCAGCCTGCACGGCGCGAAACAGCGCCACCTGCAGATCGGCGATGACGCTGCCGGAGCCGGAGAGCAAACCGTTGCAGCCCAGGGTCAGGGAGGCCATCAGCCAGGACGAGTGAGTGGTCAAGACGTTGACCGGCCGTGGCAGGTTCTGGAAGGTCCGGATGTGCTTCTCATGCAGCATCGCGTCATTCGACCAGTCCTTGATCGCCGCGATGCTCGGCACGGCCTCGAACAGCTTGAGCAAGGTCTCGAAGGTGTAACCGAGATGGCTCGCCATCGGGTATTGGAAGGCGATGATCGGCAGATCGGTCGCGTCGGCAATGCGTCGGTAATGGGTCAGCGCCATCTCCGGGTGCAAATGGCCGCCCATGGCCATGCTGTTGGGCGGGAAGACCAGCAGGGCCGAGGCGCCCTCCTTCTCCGCCATGGCGGCGATGCGGGCGGCCTCCAGCGAACCATCGGCGTAGATGCCGTTGATCACCGGGACCGCGTCGCCGACCTCGGCGAGCGATGCCGCCAGGATCTGCTGCTGTTCCGCGAAGGAGCAGGCATGAACTTCGGAGGCATGGCCGTTGACGGTGACGGCGGAGACGCCGTCGACCAGCGCGCAGTCCCGCAGATGCTTGCGGGTCTGGCGCTCGTCGATGCTCATATCCTGGTTGAGGACCAGCAGGGTGGCCGGAATGACCCCGGCGGGGCGGAAATCCCTGAAGCGCGGCATCATCCTTCCTCCCCTGTCGTGGTGCCTTGGCGGCCTTAGTCGTTCCAGAGCCCGCCGGTGACGCTGATCGTCTCGCCGGTGATGTAGTCGGCCTGCTCCGAGGCCAGGAACATCACGGCCTTGGCGATATCCTCCGGCAGGCCCGGCCGACGCAGCGGGATCGACTGCGCCCGGTCATGCGCGGAGGGCAGGCCCTGGGCCGCACGCTCGACCTCGGATTCGTCGCGCATCTGGGTATCGACGATCAGGCCGGGCGCAATCGCGTTGACGCGGACACCGAATTCACCGACCTCGGCCGCGAAGGACTGCGTCAGCGCCACGACCGCGAATTTCGAGGCGCAATAGGCGCCATAGGCCGCAACGCCGGATTTGCCCATCCACGACGCCATGTTGATGATCGAGCCGCGGCGCCTCGCGATCATCTGCGGGGCGACCTTGCGGGTGACGTGGAACAGCCCGTCGACATTGACGCCGAAAGTGGCGTTCCAGTCAGCGTCATTGGTCTCCATCAGCTTGCCGACACGGCAGATGCCGGCATTGTTGACGAGGATGTCGACTTCGCCCAGTTCGGCAATCAGCGCGCCGATGCCGGCGTCGACATCGGCCTTCGAGGACACATCGCCGCTGGCGACGAACACCTTCCCGCCCGAAGCCCGCATGGTGGCGGCAGCGGCCTCGGCGGCGGTCGCATCGCGGTCGAAGATGCCGACATCGCAGCCCTCTGCCACGAGCCGGGCGGCGATGGCCTTGCCGATGCCGTGGGCAGCGCCGGTGACGATCGCCTTGCGTCCTTGAAGTCCGTACATGGTCGTCCCTGTTGGTTTTCGATCAGCTGCGGCCGTGCCGGCGCAGCTGCTTTGCAAATAAAGTCAGGTGAGGGCCAGGGCTTGTCTGCCCCCGGTCCTCGAGGGTGTCAGCGGGCCGTCCAGCCGCCATCGGCGGTGAGCGTCGAGCCGGTGCAGAAGGAGGAATCGTCGCTGGCCAGGAAGAGCATGGCCTTGGCGATCTCGATGGGCTGCCCAAGGCGCTCCATCGCCTGGCGCTGCTCGAGGCCGCGACGCAATTCGGCGGAGTTGGGAGCCTTCAGGATCTCGGTGAAGTAAGGCGACTCGATCGTCCCCGGCGCGACGCAGTTGATCCGGATTTTCGCCGCGACATGGTCGATTGCCATCGCCCGGGTCAGGGCAGCAACGGCGCCCTTGGACGCAACATAGGCCGCGCGGTCGGTGATGCCGATATTGGCGACGGCCGAGGCGGTGTTGACGATGACGCCCCCGCCCTGCCGCTCCATCACCGGGATGGCGTGCTTGCAGCCAAAGAACACGCCCTTGACGTTGACCGCCATCAGCGCGTCCCAATCCTGCTCGGAGGTGGTGACGACGGTGCCGGCAAAGCCGAAGCCGGCATTGTTGACGAGGATATCGAGCCGGCCATGGCCTGCCACGACCCCCTCGACCATCGCCTTGACCTCGGCCTCCTTGCTGACATCCACACGCAAAGCCTCGGCCTTGCCACCCTGCCCCGTAATCTCCGCCGTCACCCGTTCGGCGGCAGCCAGATCGCGGTCGGCGACGACAACGAGAGCGCCTTCCTGCGCGAACAGCTTTGCAGCCTCATGGCCGATGCCGGAGCCTGCGCCGGTGATGATCGCAATCTTGCCTGCCAGTTTCATCGTCTGAACTCTCCCGGCTGAGCAGCCGTCGGTTATTTTGTGATGTGCGTATCATGCCGGGTTCAGGCGCGGGCGCATCCCGGCCCAACGCCTGATGCGGCTGCGAATTTTGCAGGCCGCATCGCTCCGGCCTCAGCCATACATCACCTTCGGCATCCAGGTCGCGAGCCAGGGCATGGCGATCAGGAGCGCCAGCACCACGAGCTGGCAGCAGATGAAGGGGATGACGCCCCAATACATGTCCTTCAGCTTCATGCTCGGGGGCGCGATCGCGCGCAGATAGAAGATCGACGGCGCCATGGGCGGGGTCAGATAGGCCGTCTGCAGCATCACCAGCAGCACCACCGAGAACCAGATCGGATCGATGCCGAAGCTCTTCACCAGCGGGATCGCGATCGGCACGATGATCAGGATGATCGAGATGGAATCGATCAGGAAGCCCAGGATGAAGGCGACGAACAGGATGATCGCGATCACGGACCAGGGCGAGAGGCCAAAGGCGTCGAGGATGCCCTTGGTGGCCTGCATGCCACCCGAGGCGAAGAACACGCCCGAGAACATGCCACCCGCCAGGATGATCGCCAGGATCATCGCCGTCAGCGACACCGTCTGCAGCGCGGCCTGAAAGAGCAGGCTCCAGGACATCCGGCGATAGAGAATGGCGAGGATCAGCACGCCGAGCGAGCCGCAGGCTGCGGCTTCCGTCGGCGTGGCAAGCCCCATGAACAGCGTACCCAACACGGTGAAGATCAGGAAGGCCGGCGGGATCAGCGCGATCAGGGTGATCTTGATCTTCTCACTGACGCTGCGCAGGTCCGGCTCCGTCTCCGGCGGCGCCAGCGACGGCTTCAGGCCGCAGGCGATGACGATGTAGAGGATGAACAGCGTCGACATCAGCAGGCCGGGCAGCAGGATGCCGGCCAGCAGATCGCCGATGGACAAAGCCGCGATCGGCGCCAGAACCACGACCGGGACGGAGGGCGGGATGATGGTGCCAAGCGAGCCGCCGCCGCAGATCGTGCCGGCGATCAGCGAGTTATCGTAACGGCGCTTGACCATGGCCGGGATGGCCAGCATGCCGACCAGCGTCTCGGTCGCGCCGACGACACCGCTGGCCGCGGCAAAAATGGTGCACATCAGCAGGGCCGCGACAGCAAGCCCTCCGGGCAGCCGCCGCGTCCACATGTAGAGCGCATCGAACAGCCGCTCGGCGATGCCGGCTCGCTCCAGGATCGAGCCCATGAAGATGAAGAGCGGGATCGCGCCCAGCACGTAATTGGTGGCGAGATCGTCGATGCGCTGGGCGAACTGGTGCACCAGCGTGCCGCCGAAGCGCATCAGGCCAAAGCCGAGCGCTGCCAGCATCATCGAGAAGGCGACGGGGAAGCCGAGGAAGATCAGGCCCAAAAGGGCCGGAAACATCCAAAGTACGGTCTGCGATGTCATTGGCCGGCCTCGTTGGGGTCGCGGCCAGCAAGGACCAGCAGGTTTTCAAGCGCCTTGCCGAGGCACTGCAGCGCGAACAGGCCAAAGCCCAGCGCATAGATGAAGCGATACGGCCAGATCGGCGGGTTCCAGGCCGAGAGGCCGGAGCCCTCCCCCGTGCGGTAGACGCCGATGGCGTTGGCGACGAGGACATTGGTCAGCCAGGCCAGCATGCCCGCCATCAGCAGATAACCGATCGCGTCGATCAGGGCGACGCCGCGGCGCGGCAGCATCTGGTGGATGAAGTCGACATTGACGTGCTGGTTTTGCAGCACCGCATAGGACAGGCCGAGCAGGAAGATCGTCCCCATCATCATGTAGCTGAGCTCGAAGGCCCAGGCCGTCGGGGCGGCAAAGGCGTAGCGGCTGACCACCTCGAACACCATGGCGAGCACGAGCGGGAGCACGACAAAGGCGCCCAGTCGGCCCGACCACAAGGAGAGCCGGCCGATGAAACGGATGATGGGCATGGATATGACCTTGAGCCGGGACAGTGGCCGGCGGCGCAGAGGCTGCGCCGCCGGTACAGGGATCAGCGCGAGCCGGTCGCGAAGCGGAACTCAGCGAGCGGCTTCACCGTCGCCATGAACGCCTTCTGGCTCTCGAAGACCTTCTTGAACCAGGCATTGCTGCCGGACTGCTTCTCGGCCCATTCGTTCGAGACCTTGACCACGGCGGCGGTCAGGCTGGGATCGACCTGGATGACCTCGAGGTTCGGCGTGGCCCGGATCTGCTTGTAGGCGTCGAGATCGCTCTTGGCGTAGCCGAGATAGGTGTCGAACACGGTCAGGCGGCCGGCGAGTTCGAGCAGCTGCTTGTCCTTGTCGCCGATCTTGGCCCAGGTCGCATTGTTGAAGATGCAATCATGCGCGCCGGACGGAGCATGCAGGCCCGGCATGATGATGTACTTCGCGACCTTGTGGAAACCTTCCGACAGATTGCTGCCAGGACCGCCCCATTCGATGGCGTCCACCACCTTGCGCTCGAGCGCGCTGAACACTTCCGAGCCCGGCAGAACGACGGTGGAGGCGCCGAGCATCGGCGCAATCTCGGCCCAGGAGGAGGAAGTGCGCAGCTTCAGCCCCTTCATGTCCTCGACCGTCCGGATCGGCTTGTGCGAGTGCATGAAGAACTCGGTCTCCAGCACGCCGCAGGGGAAGGCGACGACGTCGAACTTCTCCTTGCGCCACTGCTTCCAGAGCTCGGCGCCGCCGCCATTGATAGAGCCACATCATCATCTCTTCCGGGTTCGGCCCTGCCGACCAGCCGGAGAAGATCGCGCCCGTGCGGTCGACGGCCCAGTCATAGCCCGGCCAGGAATGGCCCATATCGGCCACGCCCTTCTGCACGGTCTCCGTCACCTTCAGCGCCGGCCCGAGCGCGCCGGCCGGGAAGACGTTGATCTTGATGCGGCCCTCGGTCATCCGCTCGACGTTCTCGGCATATTTCTTGGCGCCGATATCGAGCCAGTGGCCGCCCGCCCAGGGCGTCGCCATGTTGAGCTCGAGCTTGTTTTGCGCATGCGCAACAGGCGCGGCCAGGCCAAGCCCGCCAGCTACGGCCAAAGCCGCCATGAAGCCCTTGAATCCGATCATTGTTTCTTCCTTTCCCTCTGTTCTTGTCTGTTGGCAGGCTCAATCGTCCGGCCCCCGCCCGGACCGTCATCAAACAGGGCCGAACCGCATTCCATGCATCAGCATCGCATGCGCCTCGAACCGATCAGCAGGGAGGATTGATCACCCGGACATAGGGAGGAAGCGGCAATGCCTCCGATCCCTCTGCCACAGGGCAAAACGTCATCCCCCCGTCACGCGCCTTATATATCGCACCCCCATGCGCACCCGTCTGTCATCCTCCAGGACAGGCAATATCCAAGCCAACCCCGATCCAGCGCCAATCCCGAAGCCGTCTCGGCTTGTGTCGTCAATCTTCCGACCCATCCATCCGGCGGCAACGTTCATATATCAGCGCAGAATTCCATCCATCAGAACCGCAATTGCAGCCCTCGTCAACGACCCGGACCGAGGGCGCCTGTTGCTAACTTCCGCGCCATTTGCTGCGCAGGTGGGCAGAAGCCGATTGTGACCCGCCAGCCGGCGGCGAGGCACGGGAAAAAGCCGCCTCTCCTGCCGTTCGGACAGAGGTGCATGGACAGCTGATCTGCCCGTTATCTGCGCTGTGTTGGCTGAGAGTGCGGGCGGTGGTCGGTTGGAGCTGACGCGGCAGAGGCCCCGTGCAGGGTCGCAAGTTTGAGTGCAGCACCCGAATCGAAATCCGCCAGAGGCCGCGTGGCATCCGGCACCGTAGCCGGACAGGCTGCGGAGCAAGGCCGCAGAGGTGGCGGCAGAGCGGAGGGCGTGAGGGCAAAGCCGGATTTTGACCGGTGATACGCCCTCCACACAGGCTTCCGGACAGGCGCATTTATTTTGGGGCGGGAACGGCTTGTCAAAGCGCGCTGCAATCGGGCATAGAGCACTCAACGGAGACGTGGCCGAGAGGCTGAAGGCACTCGTTTGCTAAATGAGCATACCCCACAAGGGTATCGAGGGTTCGAATCCCTCCGTCTCCGCCACTTCCTACCCCACCCCCCACTCGCTTGTGACACCCCTGCTGCGCCGCTAGGCTGCACCCTCGCGCCCTTGCCTTGCGCCTACAGGAGATGTCTCGATGCGTCGTTTGATGGCTTTTGTGGCGGTGGCTGCCTGTGTTTTTGAGGCCGGGCTTGCTCCGGCTGCCGAGGTCAAGGTGCTCACGGCCGGTGCTTTCAAGCCGATCGTGCTGGCGCTGGCCGCTGATTTCGAGCGTCAGAGCGGGCATAAGCTGACGATCGATAATGATACTGCCGGCGGGCTGTTGAGGCGGATCGGTGGTGGCGAGGCGTTTGATCTGGCCATCGTCACGCCTGGCGCGGTGAAGGAACTGGCTGAAAAGGGCAGGATTGCTACCGGCACTGCTGTCGATCTGGCCCGGACCTCGATCGGTGTTGCCGTCAAGCAGGGCGCTGCCAAGCCCGCCATCGCCACGGTTGCGGAGTTCAAGGCTGCGCTACTGGCGGCCGGCAAGGTCGCCTATATCGATCCTGCGGCAGGCGGATCGAGCGGCATCTATTTCGCCAAGTTGCTGGAGAGCTTGGGCATTGCCGAAGCCGTCAAGGCCAAGGCGGTGCTGGTGCCCGGCGGGCTCGTGGCCGAGAAGCTGGTGACCGGCGAGGCGGACCTCGCCATCCACCAGATCAGCGAAATCCTGGCGGTGAAGGGGGCTGATCTGGTCGGGCCCCTGCCCGCCGAGATCCAGAATTACACGACCTATGCGGGCGGCATCGGGGCCGCTTCCGCGCAGCCGGATGCGGCCAAAGCCTTTCTCGCCTATCTTGCCGGTGATGCCGGCCGGCGCGTGCTGGCCGAGAGGGGCATGGAGCCTGCCCGGAAATAGCTTGAGCTCGGGCGCGTCAGCCTTCGCGCCGGTAATGCATCATGACGGCGCCATTGCGCATAGGCTGTGACGAGACCAGCCCGAGCCGCCTCGTCTGGGCGAGCCCTGCCTCGAAAAGCTTCGGCCCGTGCCCTGCGATCCGGGGATGGACCAGGAACCGGTAGTCGTCGATCAGGTCCAGCCGGTCCAGCGCGGTGGCGAGTTGGCCGCTGCCGAGCAGCACGCCGGCCGGTGTCGCGTCCTTGAGCCTCTGCACAGAGGCCTGAAGATCGCCGGCGATGTGATGGCTGTTGGTCCAGGGGAAGTGATGCCGGGTGGCCGACACGACATATTTCGGCTTGGCCTCGAGCTTGACGGCCCACTCCTTGATGAAGGCGGGTGCCTCGACCTCATTGCGGGCGACGGCCGGCCAGTAGCTCTCCATCATCTCATAGGTGATGCGGCCCCACAGCATCGCTCCGCTCTCATCCATTAGGCGGGTGAAGAAGGCATGCGTCTCGTCGTCGACGATGCCCTCTCGATGGTCGACACAGCCATCGAGCGTGAGATTGATGCTGAAGGTCAAACGTCCCATGCCGGGTAGACTAGGACGTTTTCGGGACGATGCGTAGAGGCGCGCGGTTAGTCGGCGCCGGGCGCAAGCCTGCCCGGCGCCGGTAAATCGTCAGAGGTTCGCGTCAGGGCAAAGCCGGGCGGCGTCGCGCTGGCGGGTGAGCAGGACCGCCAGCAGGCCCAGCGCCGACGTTGCTGCGCCCGCGAGCGCCACCATCGGATAACCCCAGCCTGCAGCGATGACGCCGCCGCCGAGCGCCGCACCCAGTGCATTGCCCAGATTGAACGCGCCGATATTGACGGCCGAGGCCAGGTTTGGAGCATCCGAGGCCGCCGACATCACCTTCACCTGCAAAGGCGGCACGAGGGCGAAGCTGGCGATGCCCCAGACGAAGATCAGCACGGCGCTCGCGGCCGCATGGCCCATCAGCATCGCGAAAGCGATGAGAACGGCCGAAAGCGCGGCCAGGGTTACGATCAAAGTCCGCTCGACGGATTTGTCGGCGAAGCGACCGCCCAGCCAGTTGCCGATGGTCAGGCCTAGCCCGTAGGTGAACAGCATCGCCGTGACGAAGGCCGAGGAGCCCTGCGTCGCCTCGCGCAGAATCGGCGCGATATAGGTGAAGACGGTGAACATCGCGCTCGACGCGATAACGGTGAGAGCGAGCGCGCCCAGCACATCGCCGCGGGTCAATGCGCGCAGTTCTGCCAGGATTTTCGCTCCTTCAGGCGCCGGCAGCCGCGGCAGGCTCAGCCGGAGCGC
Source organism: uncultured Alphaproteobacteria bacterium (assembly GCA_963759925.1). Lineage (GTDB taxonomy): Bacteria > Pseudomonadota > Alphaproteobacteria > Rhizobiales > Beijerinckiaceae > Allobosea. The sequence goes on along the minus strand of CAVXBE010000007.1, from coordinate 49,579 downwards.
TGCCATCGTCACCACGCCCAGCCCGGCAATGCCCCAGAAGGCGGCGCGCCAGCCCAGATGCTCGCCAGCCCAAGTGGCGAGCGGCACGCCGACGACATTGGCGATGGTCAGGCCCATGAACATGGCGGCGACTGCACCCGCCTGGCGTTGCGGCGGCACGAGGCTGGCCGCGACGATGGAGCCGACGCCGAAGAAGGCGCCATGGTTGAATGAGGTCAGCAGGCGCGCGGCCAGCAATGTGGCGTAGCTGTCCGACAGCGCTGCCAGCACGTTGCCGAGGGTGAAGATGAAGGCGAGCCCGATCAGCAACGTGCGGCGGGGCACCCTGCCGGTGGTCAGTGTCATCAGCGGCGCGCCGATCACGACGCCGATGGCATAGGCGCTGATCAGCAGGCCGGCGCTGGGGATCGAAACCCCGAGGTCGCTGGCGATGATAGGCAGCAGGCCCATGGGCGCGAATTCTGTGACGCCGATGCCGAATGCGCCGATGGAAAGGGCAAGCAGCCCGGGATTGAGTTTCATGGCGAGACCTCAGATGACGCGCGGAGCCAGGCGGGCGAAGCCCTCCTGCTGCCGATAGGGCGTGTGGGGATAGGGCGGCAGGACCTCGCTCGCCGCATCCAGCGTGGCGATCATGCGCCGCGCCTCGCGCGCGTCGCTTTGTCCCCAGGCACTGAACAGCGGCCCTTGGCCGCCGAACGTGCCGGTGCCGAAGCTCAGGGCCGGAACGCGCAGGCCCGACAATCCCAACTGACGATATTCCATGGCTTCCTCTTCTGTTGATAGGTTGCGGCATAGATAGCGGCGCCCTCTTCCCTTAATTATAAGGCCCGGCTGGCGATGATATTTGCAGTGGACGCAAAGATGCTGTTGGGAGCTGACAGGGCCCATTCGCTGGCGATGTTTGCCGCCGTCGTCGAACAGGGCAGTTTTTCAGCGGCCGGGCGGCAACTGGGCCTCAGCCCGTCCGCAGTGAGCCGCACGATCGACCGCATCGAGGCGAGGCTGGGCGTCCGGCTCCTGCTGCGCTCGACACGGGCGCTGGTGCTGACCGCGGAGGGGCAGAGCTATCTGCAGGCGGCGCGGCGGATCCTCGCTGATCTGGATGATGCGGAGCAGACGATTGCCGATCATGGTGTGCCGCGCGGGCGCCTTCGGGTCAGTGCGGTGCAGGCGCATGGGCGGCTCTGCATCGTGCCGCTGCTGGGGGAGTTCGCAGCGCTCTATCCGCATATCCTCGTCGACATCGCGCTCACTGACACGGTGGTCGACATTGCCGCCGGGCAGGCCGATGTCGCGATCCGTTTCGGGCTTCTCGCCGACAGCACCCTGACCGCCCGCAAGCTCGGCGAGACGCGGGGCGTGATCGTGGCCTCGCCCGATTACCTCGCCCGCTTCGGCACGCCTGAGGTGCCGGAAGATCTGCACCGGCATAATTGCCTGAACTTCAACTTCCGACGGATCGAGCCGGTCTGGCCATTCCTGCGGGACGGGCGCGCCTTTGGGATGAGCGTGAAGGGCAACATCGAAGCGAATAGTGGGGAGACGCTCGGTCAGCTTGCGGCAATTGGCGTCGGCATCGCCCGTGTCGGCGCCTTCAGCGTCGCGCAGGAGATCGCCGACGGAAGGCTGGTGCCCGTTCTGGAAGAGTTCAATCCCGGAGATGTCGAGATCATCCACGCCGTTTTTGTGGGTGGCGCAACGATCCCGGCGCGCGTCCGCGTCTTTGTCGATTTCCTTGCCGAGAGGCTGCGAGGCCCGGCGCCCGGTTGAAAGCGCCCTGCTCCGTTGCCGTTGAGCGAGCGCTGGCTGACTGCTGCGTCATGGGCCTTGGCTGCTGCGCTTTTACGGCTTCTTCAGTAAGCTTTGTCACAGTAGCGCATGGACCGTTGGTTGAGCGCATTGCGCATCAGATCGAGCCGCCAGGTGCTGTGGGGCACGGCGCTGATCACCGCTATTGCGGTCGGGGCGCCGGTCCTGACCTTCTCCTTCGTCCTGTTCTACTGGCTGAAGGTTCCGCTCGCGAATGCCATCGGCATTCTCGCGATCTGCGCGGCGATCCCGCTTCTGATCGCGCCTCCCATCGCCTTCTTCGCCCTGTCCGTCCTGAGGCTGCTGACGGTTACGATCGACCGGGTCGATGCCTATGTCCGCTTCGACAGCCTGACCGGCGTGCTGACGCGAGCTTATCTGCTCGGGCAGATGCGCGATCACCTGATCGCGGCCGAGGGCGGCGCCTTCCTGATGGTCGATGCCGATCATTTCAAGCGGATCAACGACACTTACGGGCATGATGTCGGCGATGAAGCGCTAAAGCGCCTCGCCGAAGTGCTGCGGACCACGCTGAGCATCGATGCGCTGGTCGGGCGGCTCGGCGGCGAAGAGTTCGGCGTTTTCCTGCCCGGCGCGGGTGACACCGAGGCGGCAGCCGCTGCGATGTCGCTTTGCGAGGCGATGCGGGCGCGGGGCAAGTCCATCGCCGGGCACGACATCGCTCTGACGATCAGCGTCGGCGGCGCCAGCCACCGGACGGAGCAGAGCCTGGAGGCGACGATGAAGCTCGCCGATGCGGCGCTGTATCATGCCAAACGCTCCGGCCGCGATCGCTTCTTCATTGCCGAAGCGACGCAGACCATGCCGGCCCTGATCTTGCGCGCCCGCACTGAGGCCTGACTGGCGCGAAAGCGCACCTCCCTGCCCCGTCATCGGGACGCTGCCCGTGGAACCGTGCGGGCCTGCGCGCATTATCTGTTGCTGGCCTGACGCCGCCTGAGCTCGCCGCGATCTGCGCCTTCCCGAAAAACCAACGTCAAAGAGGGGGTCGCAGTGACCGCAATCTCTGAAACCGCCTTGCTGACGACCCAGTCCCGGCCAGCGATGAACTGGCGTATCGGCATGACCGGCCCGCTTGCCGCCAGCAGGCGGATGATTGCCGAAGAGACGCCCATCGCCTTGACCTATGATGGCTCCACCCAAGCGGTGATGATGGCGACGCCCGCCAATCTCGAAGAATTCGCTCTTGGCTTCAGCCTCTGCGAAGGCATCATCAGCGAAGCCGGAGAGATCCAGTCGCTCGACATCGTCAACCAGCCCACCGGGGTCGAGCTCAGGATGTGGCTGTCGCGCGACCGGGGCCAGACCCTGTCGCGACGCCGCCGCCATCTGGCGGGACCGACCGGCTGCGGCCTGTGCGGGCTGGAAAGCCTTGACGAGGTTGCGCGCGTGCTGCCGTCGCTTCCGTGTGATGTGCTGCGTTTCGATGCCGCCGGGATTGCCGAGGCCATGGGCGGCCTGCGCGCAAGGCAGCCGCTACATCACGAGACCGGCGCCGTTCATGCGGCGGCGCTTTGGGTGCCGGGGCAGCCTGGGCTGATGGTGCGGGAGGATGTCGGGCGCCATAACGCGCTGGACAAGCTCGTCGGCGCGGTCTTGCTGGCCGAGGTCGAGACGCAGGCGGCTGCCGTGCTGCTGACCAGCCGCGTCTCTGTCGAACTGGTGCAGAAAACGGCGCGGCTGGGGGCGCGGCTGCTTGTCGCGGTTTCGGCGCCGACGGCCTTGGCGATCCAGACGGCGGAGGATGCGGGGATCACGCTGGTTGCTGTCGCGCGCGATGACGGCTTTCAGGTTTTCACCCACGCCCAGCGCATCGCCACCGCCCCGGCAGCGCAGTAACCCGGCGCTCATCACGGGAAATTGTCGGCAGGACAGACGCCCGCTCAGGAACCGATGCGGCGAGCAGGTGTTGCGCAACAGCTGGAAAAGCCCCTCACCGCTCGTGGAGATCAACCCTTGACCCCATCCGTTCCGCCGACTGCGCCGCTGAGATACCGACCCGATGTCGAGCATTACGAGGCGGATGAGGCAGCTACGGCAGACGCTCTCGTCGAGACCCTGCTGTCGATCAGCGAGACCACCTACAAGGATAGCGGCCACGCCATCCGCAGCGTTCATGCCAAGAGCCATGCCCTGCTCGAAGGCGAGATCGAGATCCTGCCCGCCCTGCCGGCAGTGCTTGCCCAGGGGCTGTTTGCGGCACCCGCGACCTACCCCGTCACCATGCGCATCTCGACCATCCCCGGCGATATCCTCGACGACAATGTTTCGCTGCCGCGAGGGCTGGCGCTGAAGATCAAGGACGTTCCGGGTCCGCGGCTTGAAGGCTCGCAGGATGAGACGAGCCAGGATTTCGTGATGGTCAATGGGCCGGTCTTCGGGGCCAAGACTGGCAAGGATTTCCTCAAGACGCTGAAGCTGGTGGCCAGCACGACCGACAAGGCCGAGGGCGCCAAGAAGCTGCTTTCGACGGTGTTGCAAAGCGTGGAGTCGCTGGTCGAGCTGTTCGGCGGCAAGAGCTCGACCCTGATCCAGCTCGGCGGCCATCCCGAGACCAATCCGCTGGGCGACGCCTATTTCACTCAGGTTCCGGTGCTTTACGGCGACTACATCGCCAAGATGGCGCTGTTTCCCGTCTCGCCGGAGCTGATTGCCCTGACCGATGCGAAGGTCGATCTGTCGGGCGAGCCTGATGGCCTGCGCAAGGCCGCCAACAGCTTCTTCCAGAGCCATGGCGGCGTCTGGGAGCTGCGGGCGCAGCTTTGCACCGATATCGAGACGATGCCGGTCGAGGATCCGACAGTCGAATGGCCGCAGGAGGCCAGCCCCTTCATTACGGTCGCGCGCATCACCGTGAAGCCGCAGGAGGCCTGGAGCGAGGCCAAGTCGCAAGCGATCGATGACGGGCTCTCCTTCAGCCCCTGGCATGGACTGGCCGCACATCGGCCGCTGGGCTCGATCATGCGCCTGCGCAAGCCGACCTACCAGGCGTCCGCGCGGTACAGGTTCGCCCATAATGGCTGCCCGATGGCCGCAGCGCGCGCCGCAGAGGCCTCCGGGTCGCATCAAGCTCGCTAAGCGGAAGGCCGACGCCATGGCTGAAGATGATCCGAAGATCGAGCCCTATGAGGGGCCCGCGGGCGGATGGGGCTCGGTCCGGTCCGTCGAGGAGGTTCTGCAGCGCGAGGGGGTGTTGGTTTCGGGCAATGCCCGCATGCTGGCGCAGAACAAGCCCGGCGGCTTTGTCTGCGTCTCCTGCGCCTGGGCCAAGCCGAGCAAGCCGCGACTGTTCGAATATTGCGAGAACGGCGCCAAGGCGACCGCCTGGGAGCTGACGCGCAAGCGCGCCGACCCCGACTTCTTCGCCAGCCACACGCTTGCCCAGCTCGAGACCTGGCCGGACCATGATCTGGAGGAACAGGGAAGGCTGACCCACCCGATGCGCTGGGATGCCGCCAGCGACACCTATCGCCCTGTGTCCTGGGCTGAGGCGTTTGCCGAAATTGGCTCCGAGCTGAGGGCCATGGAGCCGGAGAGCGTCGTCTTTTACGCCTCGGGTCGCGCCTCGCTCGAAACCTCCTATCTCTGGCAGTTGTTCGCCCGGCTCTACGGCAACAACAACCTGCCGGACTCGTCGAATATGTGCCATGAGAGCACCTCTGTGGCCTTGCCGGAAAGCATCGGCGTGCCGGTCGGTACCGTATCGCTCGATGATTTCGAAGAGACCGACTGCATCCTGTTTTTCGGTCAGAATGTCGGCTCGAACAGCCCGCGCATGCTGCATCCCCTGCAGGAAGCCTCGCAGCGCGGGGTGCCGATCATCAGCTTCAACCCGCTGCGCGAGCGCGGGCTGGAGCGGTTCACCAACCCGCAATCCCCGGTCGAAATGCTGACCCGCTCCGAGACGCGGATCTCCTCTCAGTATCATCAGGTCAAGGCCGGTGGCGACATCGCGGCGATCTACGGGATCGCCAAGGCGGTCCTGGCGCTCGACGATGCGGCGCGGGCTTCAGGCGCGCCGCGCGTGCTCGATGTCGCCTTCATCGCCGAGCACAGCCATGGTTTTGAGGCGTTCGAGGCCGCTGTCCGGGCGCAGGATTGGCCGACGCTGGAGCGGCAATCAGGGCTGACGCAGGGCGCGCTCGAACAAGCCGCGCAGGTTTATGCGCGCGCGAAAGCGGCCATCGGTGTCTACGGGATGGGGCTGACCCAGCACCGCACCGGCGTCGAGAATGTCCAGATGCTGACCAATCTCCTGCTGATGCGCGGCCATATCGGCCGGCCGGGTGCGGGTATCTGCCCTGTGCGCGGCCACTCGAATGTGCAGGGCCAGCGCACCGTCGGCATCACGGAGAAGCCGGAGCTGGCGCCGCTCGACAAGCTCAAGGAGCTCTATGGCTTTGAGCCGCCGCGCCAGAAGGGGCTCAACACGGTCGAGGCCTGCGAAGGAATTCTGAAGGGCGAGGTCCGAGGTTTTCTCGGGCTCGGTGGCAATTTCATCCGGGCGATCCCCGAAACAGTGGCGATGGAAGCCGCGTGGCGCAGGCTGAGGCTGAGCGTCCAGGTCTCGACCAAGCTCAACCGCAGCCACCTGATCCATGGCGAGGTCGCTTATGTGCTGCCCTGCCTGGGGCGCATCGAAGAGGACAGGCAGGCCAGCGGTCCGCAGATCGTGACGACAGAATCCTCGACCGCGCATATCCACTCTTCGCGCGGTACATCGCAGCCTGCGAGCCCGCATCTGCTGTCGGAGCCGGCGATCGTCGCCGGTTTGGCCGAGGCGTCGCTGCCGCCTAACGACAGGGTGCCGTGGCAGCGCTGGATTGGCGATTACGGGCTGATCCGGGATGCAATCGAGGCGACCTACCCCGATATCTTTCGCGATTTCAACGCGCGGATGGACAAGCCCGGCGGCTTCCATCGGCCGATCCCGGCGCGACACCGGGTCTGGAAGACCAAGACCGGCAAGGCGAATTTCATCGTCCCGGCCGGGCTGGAAGAAAACCCGGACATGCCTGCATCACCCGGTCCCGATGTGCTGCAGCTGATCACGCTGCGTTCGAACGACCAGTTCAACACCACGATCTATGGCTATGATGACCGCTTCCGCGGCGTGCGGAACAGCCGGACGGTGCTGTTCATGAATGTCGCGGATATCGCACGGCTGGGTTTTGCCGATGGTGACAGGGTCGATGTCATCAGCGAGGCCGGAGATGGCACGCATCGCAGCGTCGAGGGGCTGCGCATCACCGCCTATGACATCCCGCCCGGCTGCTGCGGCGCCTATTACCCGGAATGCAACCCGCTGATCCCGATCTGGCACTATGCCTCGCGCGCCAAGGTGCCCGCTGCAAAGTCGATCCCGGTTACGCTGATCGCTTCGGCCCGCGTGGCGGCCAGCGCCTGAGACGAACGGGCGGCCGCCGAGGTCTTCAACCAAAGTCAGAAACGCAAATGGGCCGCCCTTTTGGGGCGGCCCATTTGTATTGGATCGGAGCTTGCGCCGGGCTCGAGGCCCGGACCGCCTCAGGCTGCGTCGGGCATGCGATGCAGCAGCTTGTCGAGCGTGATCGGATAATCGCGCACGCGGATGCCGGTGGCGTTGTAGATCGCATTGGCCACCGCCGCACCGACGCCGCAGATCCCGAGTTCGCCCACGCCCTTGGCCTTCATCGGTGAAGACATCGGATCGGTCTCTTCCAGGAAGATGACCTCCTGATGCGGAATATCGGCATGCACCGGCACCTCGTATCCGGCGAGGTCGTGGTTGACGAAGAAGCCGCGTCGTTTGTCGATCGCCAGCTCCTCCATCAGCGCGGCGCCCGCCCCCATCGTCATCGCACCGATAACCTGGCTGCGCGCCGTCTTGGGGTTGAGGATGCGACCGGCGGCGCAGACCGCCAGCATGCGCCTGACCCGCGTCTCGGCCGTGGCCACATCGACCGCGACCTCGACGAAATGCGCGCCAAAGGTTGACTGCTGGTACTTCTCGTCGAGATCGCCGTATTCGATCGTATCCTCGGCCGTTAGCGTTCCGGCCTCGGCCGCGCTGGCCAGCTTCAGGCTGCGATTGCCGGCCTTGACCTCGCCATCGGCGAACACCGCCTCTGTCGAGTTGATGCCGAGCTTCTGTGCGATGGCTTCGCGCAGCTTGACGCAAGCGGCGTAGACGCCGGCCGTCGAGCTGTTGCCGCCCCACTGCCCGCCCGAGCCGGAGGAGACGGGGAAGGCGGAATCGCCCAGCTTCACCACCACCTTGTCGAGCCCGACACCGAGCATTTCAGCGGCTGTCTGGCCGATGATGGTGTAGCTGCCGGTGCCGATATCGGTCATGTCGGTTTCGACCGTGACGACGCCCTTGGCGTCGAGGCTGACGCGGGCGCCCGACTTCATCACCATGTTGTTGCGGAAGGCGGCGGCGACACCGTAGCCGATCAGCCAATTGCCATCCCGCATCCGGCCCGGCACGGCCGAGCGTCGCGACCAGCCGAAGCGCTCGGCACCGACACGGAAGCATTCGTCAAGACGCCGCATCGAGAAGGGCCGCTGCGGCTTTTCCGGATCGACCTGCGTATCGTTGAGCAGGCGGAACTGGATCGGATCGATGCCGATCGTCTCCGCCATCTCATCCATGGCCATTTCCAGAACCATCAGCCCCGGCGCCTCGCCCGGTGCGCGCATGGCATTGCCTTCCGGCAAGTCGAGCTCCGCCAGGCGCATCGCCGTCATCCGGTTGGCACCGGCATAGAGCAGCCGTGTCTGCTGCACCGCGACCTCAGGCCCGCCACCCGGCAGATCGCCCGACCAGCTTTCATGGGCGATGGCGGTCAGCTTGCCATCCTTGGTCGCGCCAAGGCGGACGCGCTGGATCGTGGCGGGACGATGCGTGGTGTTGTTCATCATCAGCGGGCGGGTCAGCGCCACCTTGACCGGGCGCTTGGCCAGCCGCGCGCCGAGCGCTGCCAGCAGCACGTCCGAACGCAGGAAGAGCTTGCCGCCGAAGCCGCCGCCGATAAAGGGCGAGACGATGCGGATGTTCCCCTTAGGGATACCCAGCGTCGTCGCCATGTCGGTGACGCCCCAGGCGACCATCTGGTTGGAGGTCCAAAGCGTCAGCTTCTCGCCTTCCCAGGCCGCAAGCGTCGCATGCGGCTCCATCATCGCGTGGCTTTCGTCGGGCGTCGTATAAGTCTGGTCGAGCTTGACCGGCGCGCTCTCGAAAGCGCCGGAGAAATCGCCGACACTGGTGTCGTCGAGGCTGGGATCGTCGCCCTCGGGCTTCTTGGCCTTGTCCTTGGCCGCTTCCAGATCGAAGGCGCCCTTGGTCGCGGCGTATTCGACCTTGATCAGCGCCGCAGCCGCGCGGGCCTGCTCGAAGCTCTCGGCCACGACCAGCGCAATCGCCTGATGATAATGCTCGATCTCCGGCCCGCCGAGCAGGCGCGCCGTGTTGCGCTTGCCCTTTTTCAGCTCGCCGGCCTCCTTGGCGGTGAGAATGGCCAACACGCCTGGTGCCTTGCGCGCCGCGTCGAGATCCATGGCTGTGATGCGGCCCTTGGCGATGCCGGCGCCGACCACGTGGCCATAGGCCTGGTTAGGCACGACATCGTGCTGCTCATAGGCGTAGCGGGCGGTGCCGGTGACCTTGCGGGCACCGTCGATGCGGTCATGAGGCTTGCCGACGACCTGCAGGCGATCGATCGGGTTGTCTGTTGCTGGCTTGTCGAATTTCATGATCAACCCCTCGCTTGAGCCAGCACCGCGCCAAGCGTGCGCTCGACCAGCGGCAGCTTGAATGCGTTGTCTTCAGTCGGCTTGGCATCGGCAAACAGAGCCGATGCAGCCGCTTTCGCGCCACGCGGCAATTCGCGCTCCGCCTGTTCGACGCGCCACGGCTTGGGCGCCACGCCGCCAATCGCGATGCGGCCGCTTCCGTCGCGCTGGACGATGGCGGCGACGGAGATCAGCGCGAAGGCATAGGAGGCGCGGTCGCGCACCTTGCGGTAGATATGCGTACCCTCGACCGGCTTGGGCAGCGTGACTGCCGTGATCAGCTCGCCCTGCTCCAAGACGGTTTCGATATGCGGCGTGTCGCCCGGCAGGCGATGCAGATCGCCAACGGGAATGGCGCGCGTCGCGCCATCCGGCTTGACGGTCTCAACCGTTGCATCGAGCACGCGCATCGCCACCGCCATGTCGGAGGGGTGGCTGGCAATGCAGGCCTCGCTCGTTCCGACAACGGCGAGCTGGCGCGAATAGCCGCCAATGGCGGAGCAGCCGCTGCCGGGCTCGCGCTTGTTGCAGGGTTGCGCGGTGTCATAAAAATACGGGCAACGGGTCCGTTGCAGCAGGTTTCCGGCTGTGGTCGCGCGGTTGCGCAACTGGCCCGAGGCGCCAGATAGAAGCGCGCGGGACAAGACCGCATAGTCGCGGCGCACCCGCTCATCGGCCGCAAGCGCCGTGTTGCGCACCAGCGCGCCGATGCGCAGGCCACCCTCCGGCGCCTCCTCGATCTCGTCCAGTCCAAGCCCGTTGACGTCGACCAGATGTGTCGGCACCTCGATCTGCAACTTCATCAAATCGAGCAAATTTGTGCCGCCAGCGATGAACTTTGCGGCCGGGTTGTTGGCGGCAGCTTCGGCGGCCTCGGCTGTGGAGCCGGGTCTTTCGTAGGAGAACGCTCTCATCCCTGCCTCCCCGCAACTTCGGTGACCGCTTCGACAATGTTGGAATAGGCGCCGCAGCGGCAGATGTTGCCGCTCATGCGCTCGCGGATTTCCGCCTCGGTCACACCGATCTCACCGTTAAGATCGGCCGTAACGTGGCTGGGGACGCCGTTCTTGATCTCGTCGAGCATGGCGACGCTGGAGCAGATCTGGCCCGGCGTGCAGTAGCCGCACTGGAAGCCGTCATGCTTCACGAAGGCCGCCTGCATCGGATGCAGGTTGTCGACCCCGCCAAGGCCCTCGATGGTGGTGATCTCGGACCCCTGGTTCATGATCGCCAGCGTCAGGCAGGAATTGATCCGCTCGCCATCGACCAGCACCGTGCAGGCGCCGCACTGGCCGTGGTCGCAGCCCTTCTTGGTGCCGGTGAGCTGAAGATGCTCGCGCAGCGCGTCGAGCAGGGTCGTGCGCGTATCCAGTTCCAGCGTCTGGCTCTGCCCATTTACGCTGAACGACACCTCGCGCAGGGTCGGCTTTCCAACCGGTGCCGGCTGCGCCTTCGCGGTGCCCGTCGCAGCGGGAAAGGCAGCACAGGCACCGGCGACCACCATCAGGTCACGTCGGTTCATTTCCAGATCTCCGGGAGTTGGCATTCCGCCTCCGATTTTCGGCATGGGGTCGCGACTTGCTGCGCCCGAGAGCGCCGCGCTGCGGAGAGAACGGATGAGGGGTCGTCGGGTTCAACGCCGAGGGAACACGAACGCGTCAGTTCAAATCGGACATTGCCCGGCCGTGCCGGGATCGGCGCCGAGAAGCCCGATCAGGGCGTCACATCACCGGCAATGCGGACCAGAGCGCGCGTGCCCTGGACGGTCTGCACATATTCGATGGCGGTGGAGAGGCTTTTGGCCATGGCGCCGATGATCTTGCTGCCCAGCCCGGTGCCCGTAGCCGCGCCGTGCCCGGACCAGCCGATCCCGTCATCGGCAACAACGAGCACGGTATTTCCTGCACTGTCCCGCTGCAGCGATACGCGAATTTCTCCGGTCTCTTCGGGATAGGCGTATTTGATCGCATTGGTGACGAGTTCGGTGACGATCATGCCAATCGACACCGCCTTGTCGGTCTTGATCATGATCGGCTCAGCCTCGAGCCGGATCGTCGGGGTGCGGCCCGCCGAGGACATGGACTGGCCGAGTTCGCTGACCAGCGAGTGCAAATAGGACGACAAATCCACGGTGCGCACATCGTCGGAGGTGTAGAGGCTGCGGTGCAGATTGCCGATGGCGGTGATCCGCGCCTGCGTCTCCGCCAGCGCCGCGCGCGCCCCGCCATCCTTCACGGCAGAAGCCTGCATGCGGACCAGCGAACTCACCAGCGAGAGACTGTTGGCGACGCGGTGGTTGACCTCGGCGAGCAGGATGATCGCCTGGTCGCGCGCCTGGCGGACCTCGCGTTCGGCGGCTTCCTTGGCGCGCATCAGCCGCGCCCGCTCGACGGATTGTTCGAGCGCCGAGACCAGCAGCACCTCGAAATCCTCGCCGATGGTCTTGACGACATAGTCGATGGCGCCGGCCTTCAGCGCCTGAACGGCGACCGAAAGCTCCGAGGAGGCCGTGACATAGACGACGGGCGGCGCAGCCTCGCAGGTGCCGAGATGCGCCAGCACCTCGAGGCCCGAACTGGTGCCGAGATCATGGTCGAGGATGACGGCATCGATGCCGCCGGCCGCGATGCGGGCGAACCCGGCCTCGGGATCGACGACATGCTCCACGGCATAGCCGCGCCGCCCCAGCACCTTCTGGACAAGCCGCCCCAAGGCGGGATCGTCATCAATGTAGAGGACTGTGATCGAGCGGTCTGGCATGAGTGTGGAGCGCCCTGGAGGTCAGGCCGTTTCGGGAACTTGCATTACCGAGAAGAACAGTCCGAGCTGACGGATGGCATTGGCGAAGCCCTCATAATTGACCGGTTTGGTGATGTAGACATTGGCGCCGAGATCATAGCAACGCTGGATCTCGCGGCTGTCATCGGTGGTGGTGAGAACGACGACGGGCGAACGCTTGGTGTGAACGTTGCCTTTGATTTTCTCGAGGATCGCGACACCGCCCATGTCCGGCAGGTTGAGATCCAGCAGGATCAGGAGCTGACGGCCGGAGCTGACCATGCCTGAGCCATCGGCGCCGAAGAGGTAATCCAGCGCTTCCGTGCCGTTGGTGAAAGGAATGATCTCGTTGTTCACGCCGGCGCGCCGGATGTTCTTCTCGATCAGCCTTGCATGGCCTTCATCGTCTTCGATCATCACGATCGACACTGGCTTTGCATTGGTCATGTCAGGCCCTCCTTGCAATCATGGTCATGTCCTGCGGCAGCAGGACCGTGAAAGTCGTTCCCTCGCCGAAGGTCGAGCGCACGGTGATCTCGCCACCCAGATTGCGCGCCAGCGTGCGCACATGCGCCAGTCCGATGCCTTCGCCCTGGGTGTTCTGCGTCCCCGAGCGGCGGAACAGCTCGAAGATCCGCTCGTGGTCGCTGGCGGCAATGCCGCGGCCATTATCCTCGATCTCGATTGCCACCCAGCCCGGCCGCTTGCTTCGTGCCCGAATGACCGCCTGCAGCGGGCGCTCGGGCGAGCGGTATTTGATGGCGTTGTCGAGCAGGTTGCCGATGATCTGGTCGAGCGAGAGGCGGTCGCTGACGATCGCGGCGACGTCGCAATCGATCTCGATGCCGCCGCCAGTCTCGTTGGCCTGGTGGTGGACCGCAGCCGCCGCCGCCTCGAGCTGGGCAGCGAGCTGGATGCGCTCCGGCTTGAGCGCCCGGCTGCCCTCGCGCGAGATCTTGAGGATGGCGTTGATCAGCCCATCCATCTTGCGGGTCGATGAGCGGATGAAGCCCAGCGCCTCGGGCACTTCGCTCTTCAGCGCCAGCGTCGCCTCCGCGCGCAGAGGCGCAGCCGCTCCGTCTTCCGCATCGACAAAAGCCTCGATCGGCTTGAACGTCGCTTCCAGCTCGCTGGTGAAGCCCATGATGTTCACCAGCGGCGCGCGCAGATCATGCGTGACGATATAGGCAAAGCGCTGGATTTCGTCATTGGCCTTGACCAGCGCCTCGGTTCGTTCCCGCACCCGCTCTTCCAGCCCCTGATTGAGTTGCTCGAGCTCGCGGCGGGCGCCGACCAGTTCGTTGGTGTAGCTGATGATGGTCCAGGCTGCGGCGGTGGCGAGGCCGAGAATGACGATGGCGCCGAGGATAATGACCCAGCGCAGCCGTGTCGCCGCCGCTTCCTGCGCCGTAATCGCCTCCCGCAGAGCCGCTTCAGAACGGCTGAGAATGCTCGCAAAGCCCTCGCGGGCCTGGTCCATCAGGAGTTGCCCCCGCCCCTCGCGCACAATGCTCAGGGCGCGCTCGAAATCGCCCTCCTCGGCGGCCTTCACGGTGGCCGCAAGCTCTGCCAGCTTCTCCGTCATGACGGTTTTCAGGCCAGCCACAGCCGGCTCCATATTGGGTAGCTCGATGACGGATGTCGCCAGCCGGTCGAAACGCTCCTGATATTGCGCCACCGCCCTGTTATAGGGCGCGAGATAGGCCGGATCGCGCGTCAGAAGGAAGCCGCGCTGGCCTGATTCCGCATCCTGGATCAGCGAGATCAGATCGGCCGAAGCGCTTCTGACCTCGCGAGCCTCGACTACGTCGGTGAAGTTTCGCTCGGTCGCCAATGTCAGCCAGAGCGACGTCGTGACGATCACCAGCAAAGCGGCAATGCCCGCCGCAAGCAGCAGCAGGTTGGTCCGGCGGAACAACGCTTGGTTTATCGGCATGAAACATCCAATGATGAAGCGTTGAGATCGCCGATTGCAGAGCGCCCCGCAAGGAAAATCAAGCGGAAGGCTGAGGATAGAGCGGCCGGACTTCCAAGTTTTAGCTCTGAGACTTAACGTACAGCAGAGACAGCGCCTTCAGCGCCAGCTGAGAGCCAGCACCCCGCAGACCGCCATCTGGGCCGCGACGAGCAGGTAAGGCCAATCGAAGCTGGCGGTCGCGCTGGCGATGAGGGCAAACAGGATCGGCCCGCAAAACGAGCCGATGAAGCCGAACAGGTTCGCTGCCGAAGTGACGTCGCCGATCAGGCCCGGCGGTGAGAGCCGCGCCAACTCCGCCATGTAGACGCCATTCCAGCCCAGCGATGTCGCGCCGATCAAGGCGACGCTGAGATACAGCGTCCATCCCGGCCAGGCTGAAGACAGGACCAGCAGAAGAATGGCGATGGCGGCGCCGATCAACAGCAGGCACAGCAGCAGCAGGCCACGGCGCCAGCGATCGGCCAGCCATCCCAGGCCAATCCGCGCCAGCGTGCTGGCAGTGAGCAGAACCGCAACGAACTGCCCGGCCGCGGCGAGATCCTGGCCGTGGTGGGTGACGAGATAGGTCGCGGTGAAGGCGGTGACGCTCGCCTGCGCAATCGAAAACGAGATGCCGATCCCGGTCAGAAGCGGCAGGGATGGGTGGGCGCGGATCGCTTCCGCCGATTTGCGGAGCGCCGAGGGCGACAGGAACATCCGGGCCCAGCGCCGGTTTGGCGGCCCCTTCTCCAGGTCGAGACGTCGCTGGAACAGCTGCACCACCAGCAGGCTGACCGCGACAATGGCGACGACGAAGGCAATGGTCGGCGGCATGCCGACCGCCGCTGCAATCGGCGGCACCGACATCCCGGCAATGGCGCCGCCAAGCGGCACCCCGGCCTGCCGGATCGAAAAGATCAGGTTGCGGTGCGAGGGCGGCGCGGTGCGCATCAGGATCGTGCTGCCGGCGGGGTTATTGGGAGCGAGCCCGAGGCCCAGCAGTAGAGCCCCCGCCAGCCCCACCGCTGCGACCGGCGTTGCCAGCAACAGCATGCCGAGCGCGACGGCGACCAGACCGATCTGCAGGGTGCGGATCGGCCCGTGATGCTCCAGCATCGGTCCGCCACAGGCCAGGCACCAGCAGATGCCCAGCGAGACCGTGGCCGAGATATAGCCGATGCTTTCCGGCGGCCAGTGCCAGCGCTGGGTCAGAATAGGCCCGAGCAAGGGAACGGAGGCTGCGGCGAACGAGCTGACGACTTGCACCAGAAGCGTCGCGCTCAATGCGCTGCCCCAAACCGGCATCCTCAAAACGTGTCACTCCCGACGGGCATTTCTTTCGAGCCTCTCTCGAGGGAGGCCTGTGACTGTCCTCGGTGACTCCGCTGCGCCCGTCGAGACCGAACTCAATCTGCCTGCCCTGCAGATTACGCATGGAATTGAGAGCGCATGGCGCATGCTGAAGGCACTGTGCCGGCTTTTGGCATTGGCGAGGCAGCGGGTTGATGTCCTGCGCCGGACACTGCTGAGCTGGGGGATAGTCGCCACGGGGCGACCATGACGGTTGGCCGTCCTGTTGGTCGTGAGGCAGGATCAGGGCCGAGAGCGAGACCGGATGGGCCAGCGATGACAGTGCCGATGGAATATCAACATGCTGGCGAGGTGTTCGAGCGCTTCCTGCAGCGTGCGCGGGAGCAGTCGGGGCTTGCGACGCGAAACCAGACCTACACGATGGTCCAGGCCGTTCTGCTGGTTTTCAGGCGTCGGCTCGATATCAGGCAGGCCATTGCCTTTGCCGGTGTCCTGCCACCGGTCCTGCGGGCGGTCTTCGTCGCTGATTGGGATCTGGATGCGCCTGTACTGCCCTTTGCCGACCGGGCAACGCTGACCCGCGAGGTGCAGGCGCTTCGGCGCGATCATAACTTCGCGCCCGACAGCGCCATTGCCGATGTCGCGGCCGCGCTCTGGCTCGTCTGTGATCGGCAGGCCCTGCAGAACGTCTTGCAGGGCCTGCCGGAGGGTGCTGTCTCGTTCTGGGCAAGCGAAGCCTGACGAGGTCCGGCGCCGGTGGTGACCGGCGCCGGGTTGGAGCGTCGTCTTCAGACGAAGCGGAAATCGTCGGCGGTGAGCGACGAAAGCTGCACGCCCTGCAGGGTCAGCGTGGTGTGGTCATCGATGGTGAAGACCGTGTCCAGACCCACCTGGGTTGCAGACTGCATCGCCGTGTTGAAGCTTCCGAACAGGGTGTTGAAGACGATCACATCATGACCGGGACCTTCGGCGTCGAAGTCGCTGATCGTGTCATTGCCGAAGCCCTGGCCGAAGACGAACTGGTCGGTGCCGGAGCCGCCGGAGAGTTCATCGTCGCCGGCGCCGCCGTTCAGGATGTCGTCGCCGGAGCCGCCGGACAGCTTGTCGGCGCCAGTCCCGCCTTTCAGATTGTCGTCGCCCGAGCCACCGGCGAGCGTATCGCCCGCGTTTCCAGCGATCATGGTGTCATTGCCGGAGCCGCCATTGATGACGTTCACACCGGTACCGCCGGTGATGTGGTCGTTGCCGGCGCCGCCGATCAGCACGCTGTTGCCGCCGCCGCCGACGATGGTGTCGTCACCATCGCTGCCGACGACCTGGCCGCCCTGGGCGCCAAGGCGGATCTCCTCGATGCCGACGAAGCGATCATTGCCGATGCCGTTGCCGGACGCGGTCCCGGACCTCATGTCGACATCGACAGCGCCGGTCGCCCCGGTCAGGTCGAGAATGTCATGACCCTCGCCGCCATAGATGGTGTCATTGCCAGCACCGGTCTTGATCGTGTCGTTTCCGGCGCCACCATCGACGATGATGCCGGTGGTGAGGACGGACGAGTCCAGAATGTCGTTGCCGTCACCGAGCTCGATCGTGCCGTGGAATTCGGCGCCGAGCTGGAAGGTGATGGTGTCGTTGCCGGCTCCGGCGTCGATATTGCCATCGATCTTGCCCGACGAGACCAGGCTGTCATTGCCGTCCCCCAGATCGACCGAGCCGGAAATCGTGCCGGTATTGGTTACGGCATCGTCGCCGGCGCCCATCAATACCGAACCGGAAATCCTGCCGGCGTTCTGAAGCGTGTCGACGCCATCGCCGAGCGAAACGCCGCCGCCGACGACGCTGCCGGCCGCCAGGGTGATCGTATCGGCGCCGCTGCCGGCGGTGATGCCGCCCGTGACCGAGCCGGCCAGCAGAAGCGTGTTGGTGCCGTCGCCGAGCGCAATCGAGCCGCCGACATGGGAGGTCGCGCCGAGATCGATCTTGTCGTTGCCGTTGCCGGTCGCGATGCCGCCGGTGATGTTGCCGACGCCGGAGACGACGTTGTTGCCGTGGCCGAGTTCGAGGCTGCCGCCGATGGTCGCGCCGGAATTGAGCTTGATCGTGTCGTCGCCATCGCCCGCAGTGATCGAGCCGGTGATGCTGCCGCTGTTCTCGAGCCTGTTATTGCCCGCGCCCAGCCAGACATCGCCGGTGATCGTATCGGTGTTGGTGAGCTTGTCGTCGCCGAGCCCCATATCGATGCGGCCGGTGATCTTGCCGGAGTTGACGATGGTGTCGTTGCCGCCGGCCGTCGAGATGCTGCCGATGATCGTGCCGCTATTGGTGATGCTGTCGGCCCAGGAGCCGAAGATACGGATGGCATCGCCGGTGTTGCTCTTGATGGTGCCGGCGTTTTCGAGGATCAGCGCGCCGAAAGCGTCGCCGCCATTGCTGTCATCGACCTGGATGGCGCGCTCGTCACTGTAGATCAGACCGCCGGCCAGATTGCGGACCGTGCCGCCGCCGATAGCCAGGGCCTCGTTGCCGCCCGTCGCGGTGCGGCCCACCGCCTTGATGGTGCCGGAGTTGGTCAGGTTGATGAGACCGTCAACGTCGATGCCATCGCCATCGCCATCGACTGCATTGCCGATGATCGTACCGGTGTTGACGATCTCGGTCGTCGAATTGCCGCTCGTGTCGAGATTGATGCCCGAGCCGTTCTTGCCGATGATCGTGCCGTCATTGACGATCTTGATCGGAGTTTTGCCTTTGACGCCGTGATGGCCGCCGGAAATCAGGCCGCCCGTGTGATTGTGGACCAGAGAGCCGGCACTCTCGTTGGTGTCGATGCCGCTCTGCGAGCTGTCATTGCTGCCGCCGAGGATCTGCCCGTAATTGTGCAGGGTCGTGGCGTGGCCGAACTTGATCGCCTCGGAGCCGCGGGACTCGATGACGCCCGTCACCCGGTTGGTGATGGAGAAGGAGGCGTTTTCGGACGTGCTTTTCTGCAGGTCGATCGCCTGGCCGGACTCGCTTCGGATCGTGCCGGCATTGTCGATGATGCCGCTGCCCGCCGCATCGCCGTAGAGGGACTGGATGCGAATGGCATCGTCCACGCCGGTGATCAGGCCGCCGGAGAGGTTGGTGATCTTCAGTGTGCCGCTGGCGGCGATCTTGCCGGTGTCGATGCCGCGCTTGGCGCCCTCGATCGTTCCGGCGTTGGTGATGCTGGTGGTGGCTCCGCCGCCCCAGTAGATCGGTGAGCCGCCCGAGACCGAACCGCCGGCATCGATCCGCAGCCGATCATCGTCGCTCAGCGTGATCGACGAGTTGACCGAGGCGCCGTTCTTGATGGTGATGTCGGAATAGGGGCTGGCGTCGCCCAGATCCCAGATGCCGCTTTGAACAATCAGCCTCTCGACATTGGAAATCTGCGACTGCGACAGCGAGCCCGTGCCGGTGCCCGAGAGTTCGAGCGTGTCGCGGCCGTCTCCGCCATCGATCTGGTTCGGCGCGCCACGGTCGGTCGACAGCAGGATCCTGTCATTGCCCGCGCCACCGGACACAGTGTCGCCCTCGCCGCCGACGATCAGATCGTTGCCGTCGCCGCCTTCCAGCAGGTCATTGCCCGCTCCGCCTGTGAGCTTGTCGTCGCCCGCGCCACCACGCAGCGTATCGTCGCCATCGCCACCGTCGAGGATATCGTCGCCGTCGCCGCCGTCGAGCAGGTCATTTCCAGCATTGCCGAAGATCGTATCGTCGCCTGCACCACCGTTGATGGTGTCATTGCCGGTGCCGCCGATGAGCCTGTCATCGCCGGGGGTGGGCTGAAGAGCCGATGGCGGCAGCAGCGGCGGAAGCGGGGTACGCGGAATAGGCATGGGAACTCTCCAAAGCGAAATGGCTCCGGACGCAGCCCAGCCGGTCGCCGGGGCGCCATCCGCGCTCTGGAGCTCCCTAAAATCCCTGCATGACAGAAAGATTAAAGATTTATTAAAATCGCCGCTCTTTCTGCTTATTTACTGATAAAGCAGAGGAGATATGCAGTTTTCGTTCAAGATAAATCCAAAAACAAACTGTCGATCACTCTAAATATTCGGATTCAATCAGAACAGTTTGTTGTTTCAGAACTTAATACACAAACAGGCGTCCTGTGAGGCCGCTCAGCGCATCAGCCCCGCAGCCCTCAGCGCGTCCTCGATGACCTTGCCCACGCCGGATGCCGTGGCGCCCGGCTGGGCGTAGAGCCTCGGTCCAGCCTGGGGCTTGGGCTGTGGCTCCTGCCGATCCCGAACCGGGATCGCTGTTCCGATTTCCCCACCCGTGGGGGTGAGGTCCCAGAAGCGGGCGATATGGCGGGTCGAGGAAATCCCGGCATCGAGCATGAAGGCGCCCGGGCTGCCAATATCATCAGCCCCATCGAGCGGCGTGCCATGGGCCATTCCGGCAATCGGTGATCGACTCGATCTTGGGAATGCCAGCCGGATCCTGCCAGAGCTGGCGGCTGTGAGGTCCGATCGTGGTCTTGACCGGCTCCACCTGCCGCAGGCCATGCAGGCCACGCCATTGCGCCAGAATGGCATCGGCATTGGCGCGCAGAACCGTCTGATCGGCGCTGCCCTGCCAGATCGAAAGCGTCGGCCAGGGGCCGCTATGGCTGGAGGCGCCGCGAACCAGCGTCTCAAGCTGCGCCGCACCGGGCAGGCCGCGTCCGCGCATGCGATCCAGCGCCTCGGGTACGGAATTGGCGACGCCGAAGGGCAGGCCGGCGATGATGGCACCGCCCGCGAACAGTTCAGGATAAGTCGCGAGCATCACAGATGTCATCGCGCCGCCAGCGGACAGCCCGGTGATATAGACCCGCCTGCGGTCAAGCCCGTGACGGTCGAGCATATGGCGCACCATCTGCGCGATCGACAGCGCCTCGCCGCTATCGCGCCGCGTATCCTCCGGCATGAACCAGTTGAAGCAGAGGTTCGGATTATTGCCGCGCTGCTGCTCCGGATAGAGCAAAGCGAAGCCGTGGCGGTCGGCCAGTTGCGACCAGCCGGAGCCTTGATCGTATCCCGCTGCCGTCTGGGTGCAGCCATGCAGAACGACCACCAGCGGCGCGTCGGCCGGGAGGGCCTGCGGCAGATAGGTATAGGCCGCTAGCGCGCCGGGGTTCGAGCCGAAGCCGCTCAGCGCGGAGAGCCGCGATGGGCCGCGCGAAGGACCACCGCTAGCTTGTGCGCGGACGGTCTTCAGGCGGGCGATGGTTTCGGCAAGACTCGGCATCGCGGCAATCCTTTCAGGGCCGACCCGTTATGGCCGACCCTGACTTAACTGCGCCAGCGCCGATATGTTGCATTGCACAATCGATCAGGGGCCGACCAGCTGCCCGCCATCGACGATGATGCTCTGGCCGGTGACCCAGCTCGCCTTCTCCGAGGCCAGGAACAACACCACCTGCGCCACCTCCTCCGGCCGTCCCATGCGACCGAAGGGGATCGAGGCCAAGGTCGACTGGTAAAGCTCGGGATTGGAGGTGCGGCGATCTTCCCAGGTGCCGCCGGGAAACTCGATCGAGCCCGGCGCGACGCAGTTCACGCGGATGCCCTGCCGCGCCAGCATCTTCGCTTGGCTGGCGGTGTAATGCATCACCGCCGCCTTGACCGCGCCATAGGGCGCCGCGCGCGCGGAGGCCCGCAGCGCCGAGATCGACGAGATGTTGACGATGGAGGAGCCGGCCTTGAGATGCGGGATGGCTGCATGGCTGCCGCGCACCACGGCCATCATGTCGACGGTCAGCGACGCCGCCCAGCCTTCCTCATCATCGGCATGGCCAAAGCCCGACGCGTTGTTGACCAGCACATCCAACCCGCCCAGCGCCGCCACAGCCTGAGGCAGATAGGCCGAGATGGCGGCGGCATCGGCGAGATCGACGCTGGCCGCATGCGCTGTGACGCCCAGCGCCTCGATTTCGCGCCGTGCAGCTTCGAGAGCCCCGGCGCTGCGGGCGCAGATCGACACAGCAGCTCCGCCGGCTGCGAAGCCAAGCGCAATCGAGCGACCAATGCCGCGGCTGCCGCCCATGACGACGACCCGCTTGCCAGCGAAATCCTTATTCATTGAACCCAGTCCTTGATGCCGAGCACGTCCTGGCGCCAAGGAGCTGGCGCAGGCGACGCAGATTCCAATCCGCGCAGCCTACACCGGAATTCAGTGATGACAGCCCTGCCCTGCGAGGCTTTTGCCTGCGCTATTTCGGGGTGGCGCTATTTGGCCCGGCGAGGCGGCCTTCCTCAGCCTTGTGATAATACTGGGCCGCGACAAGCCAGCCCTTCAGCGGTTGAAGCGGTGGAATACAGGTCAGCGCGATCAGGGGCAGCGTTGTCACCAGATGGACCCAGGCCGGCGGCTCATAGGCCAGCTCGAGCCACAGGGCGAAGGCCACAACCGGCACGCAGACGAACATCATGACGAAGAAAGCCGGACCATCGGCCGGGTCGGCGAAGGAATAATCCAGCCCGCAAACCTCGCAGCTCGGACGCAGCTTCAGGAAGCCGTCGAACAACTTGCCGCGCCCGCAACGCGGGCAAAGCCCGCGCACACCGGTCTGGATGGGTGGAAGCGGCGGCCATTCCTGCGTCGTCGCGGTGTGATGGTTGTGATCGGTCATTTTATCCCATTATCCCATTGCCAGCCGCGCGCTGTTGCACCCGGCCAGTTGATCAACCGGCCGCGATCAGTAGAGCCGCGTCCGGTAGGCTTCTTCGAGATTGGCATCTGCCTCAGCGGCGTCGACCGCCTGCGTCTGGTCGGCAATGATGCGCCCAAGCGTGGGGAAGCGCCCACGCTCAATTCTTGTGTCCGGGTCCCACAGCTTCGAGCGGATCAGCGCCTTGCCGCAGTGAAAAAAGGCCTCGCGCACGGTGACCACCAGTCCGAGCACCGGGGCGCGGCCCTGGACAGCGAGCGGCGACAACAGAACCGGGTCGCGGCAGAGCCCGGCCGTGCCGTTGACGCGCAACGTCTCGGCGATACCCGGCACGAAAAAGATCAACCCCACGCCCGGTGAGGCCAGGATGTTGAGATAGGAATCGACGCGGTTATTGCCGCGCCGGTCGGGGATCAGCAGCGTCGTATCGTCCAGCACCTGACAAAAGCCGGGCCCATCGCCGCGCGGGCTGGCATCCGCCCCGCCCGCGCCATCGGCGCTGGCCAGCACCAGAAAAGGCGACAGCGCGATAAAGTCGCGGCAGTGACCATCGAGCCGCGACAGCACCTTGCGCTCGGCAAGCGGATTGACGGGCCCGACCAGCTCACGCAGCTCATCGCTGCCATTAACCTGTGCAGTGCCATCGTCCATTGCGTATCCGGCTGCGGCCGGCCCCTATCCTCGCCTGTTCTGGAGCCGGTCTACAACCTTTTGGCGGCTGTGCGCATGTGCTCTACGCGTATTGGCATGAGGGCACAGCATGCACTCTGCCCTAAAGTCATCTGAATATCGGGCGACCTCAGGGCTGCGCATCAGGGGCAGACAAAGCCAGCGTTGCTGTCCGGGAAACAGCGATTGCCATTGGGCAAGTTCAAACCTCCGCGTGCGTCCCTGCGAACATAATCGCCATTGGGAAGCGTGAAGCCGCCTGCGCTATCCATGGTGACGCGCGTGCCATCGGGCAGGATCAGCCCGCCCTGGCCATCATTACTGATGCGCTTGACGTTCGGATCGCGCTCCATTGGGCCGACAGGCATGCTGCGCACCCCGATAGGATAGGCAACGGTTTCCTCGACGACCACCGTACGCTGGACACAGCCGGCCAGTCCGGTCACGCAAAGGGCAGCAAGCAGCAAACGGTTCATTCTAAAGCTCCTGATGGTACATTCCGAACGTACAGACATCGATTCTGTTTCATCCATCTTTGCATTAGCTCCTTTTGACGCGACAGAAACCTGACAGAGGAACCTGTGCCGCGATCTTGTGTTCTGCATTCTGGAGCTGCCGTCATCGGCTGGGCTCGGGGAGAATGAACATGGCCAGGCAACCTGAAGCTCTCGCCACCTTTGCGGCCGCGGCTCGTGCCGATGGCAAAAAGCCCGACACTATCGGGCTCGAGGCCACGGATGAGACGGCGCCCCTGCCCTCCGACACCAAGGAGAAGGCTTCGGCTGCCACGAAAGTCCTGCGCGAAGGTGTGCTGAAGACCGATCAGGGCGCTGACGAGGCTATCGACGCCCTGCCCGACCGTACGCGCGATCTCTAGCCAGAGAGCCGCCCCCTCCCCGAGGACAATATGATGCTAGGCATGAACCGACGGGAGGCGCTGCTGGGCGCCAGTGGAGCGTTTGTGTCGGGCGGCGGAGCTGCCGCTGCGACAATCGACCGCGCGAATGGCGTCGGCACGGGCCGCCGCCCGGCGGTCATCCTGCTGCATGGGGCTGATGGGCTGTCTCAGCGCCAATCCTATATCTTTGCCTCCAACGCTCTCTCGGCACAGGGCTACACAGTGCTGTTTCCGCATTACTTCAATGGCGGTCGCGGTCCGGCCTCTTATGGCGAAATCCGCAGCCGCTATCCGGAATGGCTGGCGACGCTGAACGCGGTCACAGAAACCGCGGCCAGCGATCCCGCGATCGATGCCGGGCGGATCGCTCTGGTCGGCATTTCGCTCGGCGGCGCCCTGGCGCTGTCGCTGGCAGCACGTGACCGCCGGATCAAGGCTGTCGTCAGCTATTTTGGCTTCCGGCCGACCGATCTCGATCAGGCGCAGCCGCGCGCACCGACCCTGATCCTGCATGGCAGTGCCGACCGCGTGGTGCCGGTCGCCAATGCCGACGGCATCGAAGCGCTGCTGCGCTCGCGCGGCGTGCCGGTCGAAAAGCGGATCTATGGCGGAGAGGGGCACGGCTTCAGCCAGGCGGCACAGCTCGATGCGGCGACCCGGACTGCGGCGTTTCTCAACCGGCATCTCGGCTGACACAACCCCGCCCTGCGCTAAGACACCGACTCAGACTGCAACCTTTAGGCGCAACCGGCGTTGCCCAATATTCAGTCAACATACCTTGTACCCATGAATTACATGTACTTCGCAGTCTGGCTCCTGATCGCCCTCTTCCTGGCCTTCATCTGCTGCGTCGCCTTGCCTATTCCAGGCGCCACCGAGTGGATCTAACGCAAAAAGGCGGCGCCGTAGCGCCGCCTTTTCACATGATGAGCCTGAGAGCCCGGTTCAGACGACCGAGCGACGACGGCTGAACATCGCCCAGATCACCAGAAGAACAACCGCGCCGACAACGGCGCCGATAAAGCCGGCGGACTCGCCGGGACGATACCAGCCCATCGCCTGCCCGAGATAGGTCGCAACGACAGCGCCGATGATACCGAGGATCGTGGTCAGGATGAAGCCGGACGGCTCGTTGGATCCGGGTGTCACGAACTTCGCGACGACGCCGGCCAGAAAGCCGATGATGATGGTGGTGATAATGCCCATGACGCTAATGCCCCTTGCCTGGTCTTGCCGCAGGATCACTCCTGCAATGATAGCCAAGCAACGCGGGCGCAGCCTCGCGGTTCCCCACAGTCGTTGCGGTCGCTAGGGCGCCTGAAAGCGCAGCACGACCAATTCCGCACTGCGCTCAGCTGGGCCGTGGAAGACCGCCTCGATATTGTTGCCATCCGGGTCCAGCAGGAAAGCTGCGTAATAGCCGGGATGGTAGGCCCGCTCGCCCGGAGCGCCATTGTCGCGGCCGCCATGGGCCAGCCCCGCCCGATAAAAGGCATCGACCATGGCCCGGTCCCGGGCCTGAAACGCCAGATGATGCCGCCCGGTGAGAGCGCCTTGGGCGGCCTTGCTATCGGCACTGGAAATAAACAGCTCATCGGCCCAGAAGTAATCCTCGGAGCTGCCGCCCAGCGGGATTTCGAGCACCGCAAACGCGGCTTCATAGAAGCGCCGACTGGCCGAAAGGTCCTTCACCACGAGCTGGATATGGTCGATCAGACGACCGCGATGCAGTTGCTGGGCTTCCATGGCAAACCTCCCCGGTTGATCTGTGGCTGATGTCGGTGAGACACCGCTCCCCATGCTGGCCGAAAGCTGCTGACAGGAGCGGTCATCAGCCGAACGAACGCGGAGATGGCGCGTTCAGTTTCGGCGCGCCATGCTGGAGCGGAAGACTGGATTTGAGATGAGCCAAGGCAGGCAGGCATTGCGGCAGGCGTTTCGCCGCTTCGAGAAGGAGGTGCCACCCTGGCTCGGCTCGGCCCTGCGCTGGCTGCGCCATCCCGCCTCGCGCTGGATCCGGATCCCCGTCGGTATCCTGCTCCTGCTTGGTGGCGTCTTCGCCATCCTGCCGGGGCTCGGCTTGTGGATGCTGCCTCTCGGGCTGCTCTTGCTGGCAGCCGACATCCCCTTCCTGCAGCTGCCCATGGCGCGCTTCACGATGTGGGCGGCCGATGCCTGGATGCGGCTGCGCCAGTGGTTTGCCCGCCGGCGCAGCTAGAGCGGTCTCAAGCGGATGGCCCTGCCCTCGTCAGTTGCGCTGGTCGAGCCCGCCCTTGAGCGCATCGATCCGCTTCGACGCCTCCGCCTTGCTCAGCCCCTCGTCAAAAGCATCAGGCTGCTGGGCCTGCTCGGACAGCGTCTTTAGATAAGACGTCTGAGCACCCGTCATCGGGTCGTCGCCGGACACCCACTGATCCGGGTCCTTCTGCGTATTATCCGGGGGATTTGGGTCCAGCTTGGGGTTATCGGCAGCCATGCTGGTCATCGGTCTCATCATGATCGCGCATCATCGTCGACTCCACTCTGTTCCTCATATGTTCTAAACGGACAGCATGGGCGGGGGTTCCATTGCGACGAGACATAAGGAGGGAACGTGGTCGGCGTTGGGTTGTTGGTCTCCCAACCCCTCATGATGACGAACGGACTCCAGCCATGGCCTCAGATACGATTTCCCGCCGGCACGTGGTCGGCGCCGCCGGCGCAGGTCTGGCTGCCGCAGCCGCCAGCAGCAGCGCCTCGGCCCAGAGCCAAAGCGCCGTGACAGCGCAGCCCATGTCCGACCCCACCACGAAATATCCGCAGCCGCCCTTCGAGAAGCAGTCCCAGCCCTGGCCGGGTCTTGCGAAGGAGATGACGCCCGCGCCCCGATCACGGCGAGACCAGCTACAAGGGCTCGGGCCGGCTGAACGGCAAGAAGGCGCTGATCACCGGCGGCGATTCCGGCATGGGCCGCGCTGCCGCGATCGCCTATGCCCGCGAAGGCGCCGATGTCGCCATCAACTACCATCCCGACGAGGAGGCCGACGCCCGCGACGTGGTGGCGCTGATCGAGGCGGCAGGACGCAAGGCCGTGGCTCTGCCCGGCGATCTGCGGGACGCGGCATTCTGCGCCCGGCTGGTGGCGGATGCAGTCGAGCGCCTTGGCGGGCTCGACATCCTGGTCAGCAACGCCGCGAGGCAGCAGACCAAGGAATCGATCCTCGACATCAGCCATGAGGATTTCGACGCCACGATCAAAACCAACATCTATGCGCCGTTCTGGATCATCAAGGCGGCGCTGCCGCATCTGAAGCCCGGCGCCGTGATCATCGGCACGACATCGGAGCAGGCGGAGAACCCCTCAGCCGAGCTCTACGACTACGCCCAGACCAAAGCCGCCACCACCAACTACGTGAAATCGCTGGCCAAGCAGCTCGGCAAGAAGGGCATCCGCGTCAACGGCGTGGCGCCTGGTCCGATCTGGACACCGCTGCAGGTCAGCGGCGGCGCGACCCAGGAAAAGCTGCAATCCTTCGGCGGCAAGACAGCTCTGGGCCGACCGGGCCAACCGGCCGAACTCGCCTCGATCTACGTCCAGCTCGCAGCAGAGGACGCAAGCTTCAGCACGGGCCAGATCTACGGAGCCCATGGCGGCGGCACGGTGAGCTGAGCGAGGGTGGCGGGGCTGCCGTGCGGCACGCTCCAGTTCCCACCGTCGAGCATCAGCCTGAGAGTTGCGCAGGCGGCTGCTGCGTGATGACATCGACTGTATGATAGCTCCTTCACCAGCCGGGCGACCCTGGTTTCAGCCATCGTCGCCCGGCGGCTCCCCATGACCGCGCCAGCATCCGAGGCGCCGCGTTTTCACGAGATCGTTCTGGTCGGGGGTGGGCATACGCATGTCCAGATCCTCACCGCCTTCGCTGAGAGGCCGGAACCCGGTTGCCGGCTCACTCTGGTGACGGACAGGCTGCTGACGCCTTATTCCGGCATGCTGCCGGGGCATATCGCCGGGCTCTACAGCCATGAGGCCATGCATATCGACCTCGAGCGGCTGGCGGGGGCGACCGGCGCGCGGCTGATCCATTCTCCCGCTTGCGGGCTGGATCGCAAGGCGAAGCGGCTGATCCTCGCGGGGATGGAGCCCCTGCCCTACGACACGCTGTCGCTGGATATCGGGATCAAGCCGGATCTGCGGGAGATCGCCGGGGCGGAGCAGCATGGGCTGGCTGTGAAGCCGATCAGCAGCTTTCTGCAGCGGCTTGAGGATTGGCTCGCACAGGCGGCGAGCCCAACGGGCCCGCGCGCGATCGTTGTGGTGGGCGGCGGTGCGGCGGGTATCGAGATCGCTTTTGCGCTCGAAACGCGGCTGCGCCTGCTGGCAGACGCCAAGGGTTTGGGGGAGCAGGCATTTTCCGTGACTTTGGTCAGCGGTAAGGGTCTTGCGCCGATCTTGAATGAGGGCGCGCGCCGCCGCATTCAGGCTCATCTCGCTGCGAAAGGGATTTCGGTCATGGCCGATTTTCACGTGGTTGGGGTCGATGAGACGGGGCTTTGGGCGCGTGATGGCAGGCGGCTGCCGGCGCAGGCCGTGCTCTTCGCCACGGCAGCGCGGGCCCCGGTCTGGCTGGCGCAGACCGATCTGTCGCTGGCGCAAGATGGCTCGGTCAAGACGCGCAAGACGCTGCAGGTTCTCGACGATGAGGCGGTCTTTGCCGTTGGCGACTGTGCTGTCGTCGATGCCGATCCCCGCCCCAAGGCTGGTGTCTTCGCCGTCCGCCAGGGGCCGACGCTCGCGGCCAATCTGCGGGCGCGCGTGCGGGGGGAGCCGCTGCGCCAGCACGAGGCGCAGCGCGTCTGGCTTACCTTGCTGATGACGGGCGAACGCCACGCCATCGCTGCCCGTGGCGGCTGGTTTGCCGTCGAAGGCGCGTGGGTCTGGTGCTGGAAAGACTGGATCGACCGCCGGTTCATGCGCCGCTTCGCCACGGACGGATGACAGGGCGCTTTGCGTGGTGATCTTGCATGCAGGGCGGCGGCATGCGTTGACCTGCGTCGGCCCGCCTCCGATAGTCCCCATCCTGACCTGGCCTGACTTGGAGCGTGCGCAATGGACGATGAAATCCTGTACTCGGTGGCGGATGGCATCGGCACGATCACGCTCAACCGGCCTCAGGCGCGCAACGCACTGACCTTCGGTATGTATGAGCGCCTGGCCGCGATCTGCTCCGACCTTGCCGGCCATGGCTCCCCGAAAGTGCTGGTCATCACCGGCGCGGGCGAGAAGGCTTTTGCCGCCGGTACCGATATTTCGCAGTTCCGGGCCTTCTCCACGCCAGATGACGCACTCGGCTATGAGGAGCGCATCGACCGCATCCTGACCGCAATCGAGACCTGCGAGGTGCCGACCATCGCGGCGATTTCCGGGGCGGTGACGGGTGGCGGGGCGAGTATCGCCTGTGCCTGCGACATGCGGATCGCCACCGCGAATGCGCGCTTCGGCTTTCCCGTGGCGCGCACGCTCGGCAACTGCCTGTCGATGAGCAGCTATGCCAGGCTGGTCGCCCTGCTCGGCGCCGCGCGGGTCAAGGATGTCGTGTTTACGGCACGGCTGGTCGAGGCGGAGGAAGGGCTGCGGGCCGGGCTGTATAATGAGGTCGTGCCCGATCATGCGGCGCTGATGCAGCGGGCGCAGGCGCTTGCGACCACCATCTCCGGCCACGCGCCGCTGACCATGCGCGCTACCAAGCAGGCCTTGCACCGGCTGGCCCATGCCGGGCCGCTGCCGAAGGGCGATGACCTCGTGGTGATGTGCTATATGAGCGCCGATTTTCGCGAGGGCATGGAGGCCTTTCTGGGCAAGCGCCCGCCGCAATGGCAGGGGCGCTGAGGCTCGCGCGGCTCAGTTCCGGCAGGCGAAAGGCGGAAAGGTGCCGGCTGTTCCGGCGTTCATCGCCGCCATCACCATGATATTAGCAAGCTCGAACTCTTCGGGACTGCGGGGGCAGACATCCCGCCCCTCGCTGCAGCCTGACGCCAAAAAGCGCGCGTGATCAGCGAGAAAACGTTCGCTGAGGCCGGTGCGGCTACGGCGCGCCATCAGCTCCGTCCAGGCCTTGGTGTAGCGCTCGCATTTCTGCTCGCTCCAGTTTTTGCCGGCCGGGAGCTGTGCGGCGGCCGGGAGGGCCAGCATCGCAGCAAGGCACAGAATGGAGGCAATAGGGCCGGCGGATAGGCGCATGACGGGGTCTCTTAGGGCGACGGGAACCGGCCTGCCGTGGCCGGCAAAGCTGTTAGGATTGTGGCGGCGCGGCTTCCGGCTTTTGCGCCTGTAGCGCGGCGACCAGCCCCGACAGCCCGTTGCGGACATGGTCGCGTAGCGCCTGTCCGCTCCGCTGGGCGTCGCGGGCGCTCAGCGCATCCAAAATTTCCTGATGCTCCTGAATCGCAGTCTTCCAGCGCTTGGGCCACAGATTCGAGGAATAGCGCGCACGGTCGACCCTCAGCGCCAGCAGATCCCAGACCCAGATCAGGATCGGGTTGCCCGAGAGCATGACGATGCGCCGGTGGAAGGCGCGGTTGGCCTCGAAATAGCCCGGCAGCTCGTCGCGGGTGTGGTGCAGCAGCATCTGGTAATGCAGCATGCCGATCTCGGCGACGGCCTCGTCGCTGGCGTTCTTCGCCGCCAGCTCACCGGCCAGCCCCTCGATGGTCGAGACGACATCGATCAGCGCGCTGACCTCTGCCAGATCGAGCTCTGAGACGATCGCGGACTGGTTGGGCAGCGAGGTCAGCAGCCCGTCCTGAATCAGGGTCTTGATCGCCTCCCGCACCGGGGTGCGCGAGACCTGCAACTGCTCGCAGAGTTCGCGCTCGTTCAGCCGCGATCCCGGCGCCAGCACGCCGGTGACGATCATGTTGCGCAGCTGCGCCACCGTATTGCCGTGCAGGCTGCCCTTGCGGCGGTCGCTCTCCATGGCCGGCAGCTTGGCCAGCAGCGCCGCGAGCGGCGTCGTCTCATGCGCGGTGGTCATGGCAGGCCCTGGCTCTTCCTGAACGGCTTGACTGGCAAAAATTCTTGTATGCAAGATGTGGCTCCGCTCAAGCAAGCCTCCCTGCCCGCTCCTGCCGGCCGCACCCGACCTCTCCGACTGGACCATCACATGCAGATCATCGACCTTTCAATGCCGATTGCGCCGCATTTTCGCTGGCCGGCCGAGTTGAGTGTCAAAGGGGACATCGCGGCGGGCGATCAGTTCCGCGTCTCGCGCCTGCATACGCCCTGCCACGGCTTCTCCCATGTCGACGCCATGGCGCATTTCGTGGCTGGCGCACCGACCATCGAATCGACGCCGCTCAGCGATGTCGTCGGCCCCTGCCGTGTGCTCGATCTCAGCGCGCGGCCGGCCAATGAGCCGATCCTGCCTGAGCATCTGGAAGCGGCCGATGCCGGCGGTGCGCCCGGCGAAATTCTGCTGCTCAAGGCCCATTGGGCCGACAAGCGCAATTATCACGACAAGAGCTTCTGGACCGAAGCGCCGTGGCTGACGCTGGAATCGGCACAATGGCTGGCCAGCCGCAAGCCGAGCGCCGTCGCCTTCGATTTCCCGCAGGACTACCCGATCCGCCTGCTGCTGGAGGGCAAGGAGGTGCCCAAGCCCGAGCATGTCACCCACGACATCCTGCTGAAGAACGGCGTGACGCTGATCGAATATGTGATGAATACCAGCCGCCTGACCGCGCCGCGCAATCTGTTTTCGGCCGCGCCGCTGCTCATTCCCGATGCCGATGGTGCACCGGCCCGGATCTACGCGATCGAAGGCCTTTCGGTCTGATCCATCGCCACCAAGCCAGCCTCCAAGGATATCTCCGTTGAACATTGCCCAGATTTTTGAGCGCCAGCGCAGCGGCGCGCCCCGCAGCATTGCAGCCGGCATTGTCGGTGCCGGTGAGTTCGGCGCCTGCTTCGTTTCGCAATCGCGCCGCACGCCACATTTCGACACGCGCGCCATTTGCGACCGGGACCTGGCGCGGGCGCGGCAGGCGGCTCTGGCGGGGGGCGCCTCGGAAGGCGACCTGGTGATCTGCCGCAATGTGGCCGAGGCGGAAGCGGCGTTCGCTCGCGGCCAGATCGCGCTTGTCGACGATGCACGCCTGCTGGCAGCGCTGCCGATCGAGGTGGTGATCGAAGCGACAGGCGATCCGGAAGGCGCTGCGATCACGGCGCTGGCCGCCATCGAGAACGGCCGCCATCTGGTGATGGTGACGAAGGAGACCGAGGTCGTGATCGGGCCGATGCTGGCGCATCTGGCGGCGCAGAAGGGCGTGGTCCACACCCCCGTCGATGGCGACCAGCCCAGCCTGCTGATCGGGCTGATCGGTTGGGCGAGGATGCTCGGGCTGCCGGTGATCGCAGCCGGAAAATCCAGCGAATCCGATTTTGTCTGGGATGCCGAGGACGGCACGGTGACGGCCTGGGACACACCCGTTGCGGCCGCCGATTTCGCAGAGGCCTTCGGCAACAAGGCGAGCGATCCGATGGCGCTGCTGGCCAGGCGCGCGCGACTGCCATTTCCACCCACCACCGTGCCCGATCTCTGCGAAATGGGCATCGTCGCCAATCACACCGGCCTGATGCCGGACCGGCCGGAACTGCATGCTCCGGTAGCGCGGACGATCGAGCTCGCCGCCCTGTTTCGGCCGGCCAGCGAAGGCGGGCTGCTCGCCGGGCCGGGCCGGGTCGATATGTTCAACTGCCTGCGCCGCTCCGACGAGCTGAGCTTTGCCGGCGGTGTCTTCATCGTGGTCGAAGCGCCTGATCTGGCGACAGGCCGGCTGTTTGCGGCCAAGGGCATGCCGGCCTCTCCGGACGGGCGCTATGTGATGCTGCATAACCCGGTGCATCTGCTGGGTGCGGAAGCGCCGATGTCGGCGCTGTCGGCGGCCCTGCTCGGCGCCACGACCGGTGGAAGCGATGTGCGGCCCCGCGTCGATCTGGTCGCCCGCGCCCATCGCGACCTCGTGCCGGGAGACCGGCTCAGCATGGGTGCGCGCCATGTGCTCGACGGGCTCGATCCCCTGCTCCAGCCGGCGCAGCGCATCGCTCCTGAAAATCCCCTGCCTTACTACCTCGCGACCAATCTCGACGTGGTCAGGCCGGTGAAGCAGGGCGCAATCCTCACCGCTGCCGACGTAGCTCTGCCCGAGGGCTCGACCCTGCTGCGCCTGCGCCGGGAGCAGGACGCGCTATTCATGGAGACATGACGCAGCGTTTGACAGGCTCCGCACCCGCCGTCAGTATGCTGCATACAATATATTGAGAGGTGGCAGCAGCGCTGACCGCCTCCTGGGACGGAATGCGACGGGAGACTGCTGTGACGTGCTTGTTCGCGCGGCGGGAGCGCTGAGATGCCGGCCGCCAATGCCGAATTACGCGCGCGCTTCCTCGCCTCCGGCGCGGATGAGGCGCTGCCGATCATCGACGCGCATCACCATCTCTTCGACCTCGACCGCAACGACCACCCCTGGCTGACGGGGGAGCGGCTGAGCAGCTTCCGCTATGGCGACTACAGCGCCATCTGCCGCAATTTCCTGCCTGACGATTATCGCGCCGCCGCAGCCGGACATCTCGTGGTCGGTAGCGCGCTGATGGAGGGCGAGTGGAACCCCGCTGACCCCGTCGGCGAAATGGCATGGACTGCGGAAATAGCCGCTCAGGCCGGCATGCCGGACGCCGCAATCGCGCAAATCTGGCTCGACCGGGAGGATGTCGACGCCGTTCTGGCAGCGTATCGCGGCATGCCGCTGGTCAAGAGCGTGCGCCACAAGCCCGCCGCCACGAGCCGCGCCGCTCATAGCGCCAGCTTTGCAGGCGCGGGCTCGATGCGGGATCCGCGCTGGCGGAATGGCTATGCCAAGCTCGCCGGAGCCGGCCTGCATTTCGACCTGCAGACGCCCTGGTGGCATCTCGATGAGGCTGCTGAGCTCGCGGCCGATTTCCCGCTGACAACAATCATCCTGAACCATGCGGGCCTGCCCTCTGACCGCAGCCCAGAGGGGCTGAGCGCCTGGCGCGCTGCCCTGGACCGGCTGGCGCGGCAGCCCAATGTGGTGGCCAAAATTTCAGGGATCGGTGTGCCCGGGCAGGCCTGGACGCTGGCCCTGCAGAAGCCGGTGATCGAAGGGGTAATCGCGGCCTTCGGCAGCGAGCGCTGCGCCTTCGCCAGCAATTTCCCGGTCGACAGCCTCTGCGCCTCCTTCGACACGATTTTCGCCGTGTTCAAGGCCGCGACAGCCGGGCTCGCGCCGGCGCAGCGCCTGGCGCTCTTCCACGACAATGCGGCCAGTTGGTACGGGGTAACATCATGATCGTGCGCGCTGCCCTGCTGCGGCTGGTCGAAAATCTGCTGATCGCCGGTTTCGTCGCGATGATCGCGCTGGTCTTCGGCAATGTGCTCCTGCGCTACGGCCTCAACTCCGGGATCATCCTGTCGGATGAGCTGTCGCGGATGATCTTCGTCTGGCTGACCTTCGGCGGCGCTTTTCTGGTGGCGCGCGAAGGGGGGCATCTCGGCATGACCGCCGTGGTGACGATGTTTGGGCGTCGCGGCCGCTGGTGGTGCCGGCTGGCGGCGGAGGCGCTGTCGCTGCTGTGCATGGGCATGCTGGTCTATGGCTGCTGGCTGCAGATCGTCATCAACATCGACAATTACGCGCCGATCACCGGCATTCCCCTGGCCGTCACCTATATGGCGGGCCTCGCCTGCGGGCTCGGCATCGGCAGTCTCAACATCCTGGCGCTGTTCGCCCTGGTGACGGGCCGCATGCCGGATTCCGAACTCGTCATCGGCGCGGAATCCGAGGAGCTGGCGGCTTTCGAGGCGCGCATGGCGGCGGAGAAGCGCTCGTGACCGTCTTCGTCTTCCTCGCCTCGCTGCTCGGCGCCATGGCGCTGGGGCTTCCCATCGCGATCGCTTTGCTCGTCTGCGGCGTCGCGCTGATGCTGCAGCTCGACGCCTTCGACTCCCAGATCCTGGCGCAGAACCTGGTGGGCGGGGCCGATTCCTTCCCGCTCATGGCCGTGCCCTTCTTCATGCTCGCGGGCGAGCTGATGAATGCGGGCGGCCTGTCGCGGCGGATCATCGCGCTGGCGGTGACGCTGGTTGGCCATGTCCGGGGCGGGCTCGGTTATGTCGCGGTGATTGCGGCGCTGGTGATGGCCAGCATTTCCGGCTCGGCCGTCGCCGATACGGCGGCGCTGGCCGCGATCCTGCTGCCGATGATGCGCCAGTCCGGCTACAGGCTCGACCGCTGCTGCGGCCTGATCGCAGCCGGCGGCATCATCGCTCCGGTGATCCCGCCCTCCATCGGTTTCGTCGTCTTCGGCGTCGCGGCCGGCGTCTCCATCACGCGCCTGTTCCTGGCCGGCATCGTCCCCGGCATTCTGATGGCGGCGGCGCTGGTGATCACCTGGTACATCATCGCCCGCGACGAACCTGTCGCGCGCAGCACGCGGGCCGGAGTGCGCGAAATTGGCCGCGCGGCGCTTGACGGGCTGTGGGCGCTCGGCCTGCCGGTGGTCATCATCGGCGGCATGAAGGCCGGGGCGTTTACCCCGACAGAAGCCGCGGTGGTGGCGGCGGTCTATGCCGCCTTTGTGGGCGGCTTCATCTACAAGGAGCTGAAGCTGGAGCATCTGCGCCCCGCTCTGCTGGCGGCGATCAAGATGTCCGCTGCCGTGATGTTCCTGGTCGCCGCGGCGCTGGTCTCGGCCTGGCTCATCACCATTGCCGATATTCCGGGCCAGGTGGTGGGGCTGCTCGGCCCGCTGCTCGAGCACAAGACGCTGCTGATGCTGGCGATGATGGGGCTAGTCGTGGTCGTCGGCACGGCGCTCGACTTCATTCCGACCGTGCTGATCCTGACGCCGGTGCTGATGCCGATCGTCAAGCAGGCCGGCATCGACCCGATCTATTTCGGCGTGATGTTCATCATCAACAACGCAATCGGCCTGCTGACGCCGCCGGTCGGCACGGTGCTCAACGTCGTTTGCGCCGTCGGCAATGTCCGGATGGACCGGGTCATTCGCGGCGTGATGCCGTTCCTGCATCGCCCAGCTCGGCGTGCTGCTGCTGCTCATCCTGATCCCGGAGATCGTCACGGTCCCGGCAAAATGGCTCTATGGCCGCTAAAAAACCCCAAAAACATCAAGGAGGAACGTCATGACCATCCACCGCAGACATTTGCTGCAAGGCGCCGGCGCCGGCATCGCCCTGTTCGCGATCGGGCGACCGGCTCTGGCGCAGGCCGCCAAGCTGCGCTTCGCCCATCCCCATCCCGAAGCCGATAGCTGGCACAAGGCCGCCCTGCTCTTCGCCGAGAAGGTGAAGGCGGAGAGCAATGGCCGCTTCGAAATCCAGGTTTTCCCCAATGGCGCGCTGGGTTCGGATGCGCAGACCATCAGCGCCGTGCGCGGCGGCTCGCTCGATATCTGCCTCACCGGCAACCCGTTCTTCACCGGGTTGGCGCCCAAGCTGAACGTGCTCGACCTGCCCTTCCTGTTCCAGAGCCGCAAACATGCCGCCGCTGTGATGGACGGGCCGATCGGCGACGGCTTGCGCAAGGAGCTGGAGGGCTCAAATCTGAAGGCGCTGGCGACCTGGGAAATCGGCTGGCGCAACCTCACCAATAATCGCCGCCCGGTGGCGACGGCCGCCGACATCAAGGGGCTGAAGATCCGGACCACGCCGAACCCCGCCCATATCAAGGCGTTCCAGCTGCTCGGCGCGGTGCCGACGCCGATGGCCTTCACCGAGCTGTTCACGGCCCTCGAAACCGGCGCGGTCGACGGCCAGGAAAACCCTGTGACGCTGATCCTCAACGCCAAGTTCAACGAGGTTCAGAAGCATCTCTCCCTGACCCGCCACGCCTTCACCACCGGGCCGGTGGTGATGAACAAGGGCAAGTTCGACGCCCTGCCCGCCGATATCCAGGCCATGCTGAGCCGGATCTGCGTCGAGATCGCCGCGGTCCAGCGCCAGATGAACGAGGACACGGAGGGTTCGAGCCTCGACGCGCTGAAGAAGGCGGGAATGCAGGCGGTCGAACACCCCGACCGCGACTCCTTCGCCAAGATCGTGACGGCCGAGGTCGAGAAGGAGTTCGTCACCAAATATGGCGGCGAGACCCTGGAAGCGATCAAGAAGGCTGCCGTCTGACGGCAGGACAAGCGCCGCCCCGGAGCCGGGGCGGCGCGTTCAGGTCTCAGGCGGCGTTGGCGAGCGGCTCGGTCTTGAGCTCCTCCGCCACCACATTCACCCAGTAGCGCACGCCATCGGGAATGATCGCATCGTTGAAGTCGTAATGCGGGGTATGCAGCCCGCTGAAGCTGCCATCGGGCGCCACGCCATTGCCGATCCGCATGAAGGCGCCGGGGCGCTCCTGCATCATCTCGGCAAAATCCTCGCCGCCGGTGCTGGGCCGGATGGCCGGGTCGACGTGATTGGCACCGACCGAGGCCGCAGCCGCCGCGACCGCGACGGAGACCTGCTCCGCCTTGTTCAGCAGCGCACGCGGCCCCCGCTCATAGACCGGTTCAGCCTGGCAGCCCCAGGCGCGGGCCGTGGCGATGGCGAGTTCGGCGATGCGCCGCTCGACCATGTCACGCACCTCGTCGGAATAGGTCCGGGCCGTGCCACCGATGACGAGTTCGGAGGGGACGACGTTTGAGGCCTGCTCGGAGCCGCTATGGATGAAACCGACGCTGATCACGCAGGTATCGAGCGGGGCGACATTGCGCCCGACAATGCCCTGCAGGCCGAGGGTGAAATGCGCCTGGGCGTAGGTGATATCGGTGGAGAGATGCGGCTGCGAGCCGCCATGCCCGCCGACGCCGCGGAAGGTGACCTTCCAGCTATCGGCCGCCGCCAGCATCGGGCCATTGCAGGTGCCGAACTGGCCCACCGGCATGCCGGGCGAATTATGCAGGCCGTAGATCGCATCGCACGGAAAGCGGTCGAACAGACCGTCCTTCAGCATCGCGACAGCCCCGCCCCGCCCTTCCTCGGCCGGCTGGAAGATCAGGTTCACCGTCCCGGCGAAATCCGGATTCTGGGCGAGATAGCCGGCGGCGCCGAGCAGCATGGTGGTGTGGCCGTCATGGCCGCAGGCATGCATCTTGCCCGGATGGCGCGAGGCGTGGGGCAGATTGGTCTGCTCGTCCAGCGCCAGCGCATCCATATCGGCCCGCAGCCCGACCGCACGCTTGCCCGGCTTGCGCCCGCGAATGACGCCGACGACACCGGTGCCGCCAACGCCCTCGGTGACCTCGATGCCCCAGGAGCGCAAGGTCTTGGCGACCAGCGCTGCCGTCCGCGTCTCCTCCAGCCCAAGTTCGGGATGGGCATGGATATCGCGGCGGATGGCCGTCAATTCGGCGTGGTGACCGGCAAGCCAGTCTTCGAGCGTCTGCATGATGATCTCCCTTGAGAAAGGAGAGCCTAGACCCGCCCCATCAGGCCAACAAGGCGTGTGGCGTCATAGGCTTGCGAGTATCATGCATGCGTGCGCCGCAGCGCTTTTCACTCGGCCATGCAGGCCGCGTCATAGGCTTCCTGCAGCATTTCGCGGCAGGCCTGCGCCTGCTCGCGCGCGGAGTTG
Organism: uncultured Alphaproteobacteria bacterium; assembly: GCA_963759925.1. GTDB lineage: Bacteria > Pseudomonadota > Alphaproteobacteria > Rhizobiales > Beijerinckiaceae > Allobosea. The sequence continues at coordinate 11,047 of CAVXBE010000007.1, read as the reverse complement.
AGCACGATGTGCTGCGTGATGTCGGCGAGGTCACGCAAGGCAAAATCGACAGCCGAAAGCAGGTCGAGCGCATCTGAATTGACAACAGGCTGCGGACGCAACCGGAACTGAAGTATCTGACCCATTACACCGCTCGAAATGACACCGAATCGCGTTGCAGTGTTGCTCCGGGCGGGTCAGGGAGTGGTTAACGGGCAAAAGCGGGGCTGATCCAATCCGGCACTACCCCGGTTTCCCCGCTTACTCGACGTTCCATTGGCACATCCTGTAGCCCCGGCCGCGCTGGCGCAGGTCGACATGGAGATGGTCCTTGTGGGAGGGGTCCGCGCCGGGGCCGAGCACGGTGGTGAAACGCTCGCAGGCACTCTTGCGCACAGCCTCGCGCAGCGGCTTGGTCGCCGGTTCGCGGTCATAGAGCGACACTGTTTTTCCGTCGTTCATCAGCAGTTGGCCAAGGTCCAGCGCGTTGCCGATGGCGTGCTCGCTGAGCTTGGCGCCAGCGACACGGTTGCGGCCACGGCAGGCATGGCCGCCAATGCTCCCGAGCTTGGCGAGTTTGCGACCGTCGCTCGCCGCGATGGCAGCCAGATCCTCCCTGATCCATTTCACCACTTCGAGCGCGAAGCCGCAGTGCAGCGTCAGCGCGCTTTCGAGCGCGATCAGGCCTCCATCGGCCGTCTTGATCCGGCTGAAGGTGACGGGCTCGTCAATGGCGCAGTCGCCACTGCCGGTATCGGCCGGGTTGGGCATGAGTTCTGCGCCGCTCGCGGCAAACTCCGCGAGACAGGCCGAGGCGACCTCTGGCGGAGTTCCTTGCGGGAATGGCCCCTCGGGCCTGGCCGGACTGCCCTTTTCGCTGGCGGCGGGGGCTTGGGTGATGGCCACCACGGGACGCGGTGCAGGCTCGGCACGGCTACGCTTGAAGGCTTCCGGCCGCCGAGGAGGCAGGGGTGCCAGCACTGTCTTGCTGGCGACAATGGGCGAGGATCGGCGCTGAGCCCGTTCCCGCGCCTCCACGGCAGGCGGCGGCAGCAGGCAGAGCAGCGTGAGGATGCAGGCTGCGAGCGGCCGGGCCGTGCCGGTCAACGGCTTAATCGACAAAGCGAACCGGCACGCCGGGTGTCACCAGATCGGCCAGCTCTTCGGCATCCCAATTGGTGAGGCGGACGCAGCCATGCGAGTTGGTCTTGCTGACCTTTGACGGTTCGGGCGTACCATGGATGCCGAAAGTCGGCTTGGACAGCGCGATCCAGACCGTGCCAACCGGTCCGTTCGGCCCAGGCGGCAGGGTCAACCGCTCGGTGTTGCGACCCTGCTTGAAGTTCTTGTCAGGATCATAGGTGTAGTTCGGATTCCGGGCGATGCGCTCCACCTTATGATCGCCGCTGGGCGACGGGGTGGATTTACTGCCGATGGTCGCGGGATAGCTCGCCAGAATGGCGTCGCCCTCGCCATAGGCGACCAGCATGCCGGTGCTCTTCACGGCTTCGAGCCGCTTGACGCTGCCCTTCTCGAGCTGGCGCTGCACCGCGACGACGCGCAGCGTCTCACCAGCACGCGTCAGCTCAGCGCCGGGATTTATCGCCGCGAGTAGGCCCTCGCTCATGTGGAAACGCTCGGCCAGCATCTCTTCCGGCGTCGTATAACCCAGCCGCTTCATCTGCGCCTGTTCGGCATAGTCACGCGGGATCTTGCCGACGAAATCGTAGGACGCGTCTTTCTCGGAGATCTTGTAGGTGGCGATGATGTTGGCCTCACCATCGCGGGCAAGGATGGCCCAGGCCTGTTCGTCGATCGCATCGCCAGGCGGCAGGTTCTCCTGCCGGCGGAACTGGGCGATGGCCTTGCGGACATTCTCGCCATCGAGCCCGTCGATGACACCGGGCGAAATGCTGCGGCGGCTGAGCAGCACCTGCAGCTTGACGACATAAGGGTCCGGCCCGTTTTCCGGCGCTGCCACATGCTCCGTGAAGGTCGCGGCATTCACGGCATCCGCCGTGATCGGCTGCGTCGCTGCCGCCACGATCTGTGGTGACAACGTCAGAACAAGCGCCAGAACCGCCTTCGCCACGCTCGATACCATCGTCACCATCCCCGCTGAGGCGAAACCCATGACTATACCGGGGGGAGGCCCGGAAGTTCCCGAAGGCGACCCAGGCAACAGCGCGTTGACCGGATTAATCATATGATGATACGACCTTTGCATGAACCGCCCCTCCAGCCTTCACGATGTCCTCGTCGACCGCATCGGCCGCATGGTCGTGAGCGGTGGCTTTGGCAGCTCGGGCAGTCTTCCGCGTGAGGACGAGCTGGCCGAGCAGTTTTCCGTGAGCCGGACGGTCATCCGCGAGGTGACGAAGACACTGCGCGCGCTCGGGCTGGTGATCACCGGGCCCCGGGTTGGCTCGCGGATCCAGCCTGTCGCGAATTGGCGCCTGCTGGACCCGCAGGTGATGGACTGGATCACCGACGCCGACATGGCGAGCGGCTTCGAGCGCGATCTGCTGGAGATCCGCAGCATGGTCGAGCCCGCAGCAGCCGCCTTTGCCGCCGAGCGCGGCCGCCGATTCCCAAATCCGGGCGATCAAGTCGGCGCTTGCCGCGATGGCGAACTCACCGGATCTGGCGAGCCATGAAGCGGCGGATCTGCGCTTTCATGAAGCGATCCTGGAAGCCTCCGGCAATCTCCTGCTGGTCCAGTTCAAGCCGATCCTGCACGGCGTGCTGAAGGCCTCTTTCCGCCTCTCCACGCATGACCACGCACGCGGCCGGGGCTCGGTCGCGACGCATGAGCGGGTCGCGGACGCGATCGCCGCCCGGGCGCCGGAGGAGGCGCGCCGCAGCATGGCGGAGCTGCTTGCCGTGGCCCGCGCCGATATCGAATGGGGTGCCGGTCGGCGCCCCACTAAAGAAACGTCAAAAGACCCCAAGGAAACGCCGGATGACCAGCAACGCCGAAAGGTGGATTTTACGCGCGCTTGAAGTCGTTCTCGTCGCACTGCTCACCGGCATGGTGGTGATGGTCTTCGGCAATGTCGTCCTGCGCTATGCCTTCAACTCCGGCATCGACGTGTCGGAGGAGTTGTCGCGCTATTTCTTCGTCTGGCTGACCTTTATCGGGGCCGTCGTGGTGATGCGCGAGAACGGCCATCTCGGCGTCGATACGCTGGTCGGCGCGCTCAGCGACAGAGGCCGGCGGATCTGCATGATCCTCAGCGACCTCATCGTCTTCGCCTGCTGCCTGATGCTGATCGAAGGCACCTGGAAGCAGCAGGCGATCAACGCCAGCGCGGTGGCGCCCGTCACCGGGATCAGCATGTCCTATGTCAACAACGTGCTGTATTTCGCCGGCTTCGGCATCGGCGTGATCACGCTGGCGCGGCTCTACCGGGCCCTGACCGGCAGGCTCGGGCCGCATGAACTGGCCGAATTCGTCGGCGACTACAGCGGCAAGCCCCTCGCATGATCTGAAGGGGCACCTGGAATGACCGTCACGATCTTTCTGGTCTCGCTCTGCGGAGCGATGGCGCTCGGCATGCCGATCGCCTTTGCGCTGATCGTCTGCGCGGTCTGCCTGATGCTCTGGCTGGGCGTCTTCGACACCCAGATCATCGCGCAGAACATGATCATCGGCGCCGATTCCTTCCAGCTTCTGGCGATCCCGTTCTTCCTGCTCGCCGGCGAGCTGATGAATGCGGGCGGGCTGTCGAAGCGCATCGTCAATTTCGCGCTGTCGCTGGTCGGCCATCTGCATGGCGGGCTCGGCTATGTCGCGATTTTCGCCGCCATCATCATGGCCTCGCTGTCGGGCTCGGCCGCGGCCGACACGGCGGCGCTGGCCTCGATCCTGCTGCCGATGATGCGCAGCGCCGGCTACGATGTCGGCCGCTCCGGCCGGGCTGATCGCCTCGGGCGGCATCATCGCGCCGATCATTCCGCCCTCCATCGGCTTCATCGTCTTCGGCGTCGCCGCCAACCTCTCGATCACCCGGCTGTTCCTTGCCGGCGTCTTCCCGGGCCTGCTGATCGGGCTGTCGCTGGTGATCGCCTGGTGGATCGTCGGCGCGCAAGGACAAGGTGGCGGTGCTGCCGCGCCGGACCGGGGCGGAGCGGCTGGAAGGCGACCTGGGACGGCTCGCTCGCCCTGCTGATGCCGGTGGCGATCCTCGGCGGCATCCGCTTCGGCATCGTCACGCCGACCGAGGCCGCCGTGGTTGCGACGGTCTATGCGCTGATCGTCGGCATGTTCGTCTATCGCGAGCTCAAGCCGCAGGACCTCTACAAGGTCATGCTGCTGGCCGCGAAGACGACGAGCGCCGTGATGCTGCTGGTCGCGGCGGCCGTGGTCTCGGCCTGGCTGATCACGCAGGCCAACATCCCCGCCGAGCTCTCGGTCCTGCTCGAGCCGTTCATGGGCAACAAGACGGTGCTGATGTTCATCATCATGCTGCTGGTCATGATCGTCGGCACGGCGCTCGACTTCACCCCGACGGTGCTGATCCTGACGCCGGTGCTGATGCCGATCGTCAAGCAGGCCGGCATCGACCCGATCTATTTCGGCGTGCTGTTCATCATCAACAACGCCATCGGCCTGATCACGCCGCCGGTCGGCATCGTGCTCAACGTCGTCTGCGGCGTCGCGCGCGTGCCGATGAGCGCCGTCATGCGCGGCGTCTGGCCGTTCTTCATCGCGCAGATCGACTCGCGATGCTTCTGCTCGTGCTGTTCCCACAGCTCGTGATGGTTCCGCTCGCCTGGCTGAGCGGACGCTGAGTTCAACCAACAAGCCTCGACAATTCAGGGAGACAGAGATGACCAAGACAGCCCGTCTGCTTTCGCTCGCCGCCGGCGTCGCGCTCGCCATCTTGCCGGGCCGGCGCAGGCCCAGATCAAGGAGCGCAACATCCGCGTCTCCAACGGCATCAACGAGGACCATCCCGTCGGCAACGGCGTCGCCAAGATGCAAGGCCTGCATGGCCGAGAAATCCGGCGGCAAGCTGAAGCTGCAGGCCTTCTGGGGCGGCGCGCTCGGCGGCGATCTGCAGGCCACCCAGGCGCTGCGCGCCGGCACGCAGGAGATGGTGATCACCTCCTCCTCGCCGCTGGTCGGGCATCATGCCGGAACTCGGCGTCTTCGACCTGCCCTTCCTGTTCACCAACGAAAAGGAAGCCGACGCCGTGCTCGACGGCCCCTTCGGCAAATACATCGCCGACAAGCTGCCGGGCTTCGGCGTGGTCAACCTGTCCTATTGGGAGAACGGCTTCCGCAACCTGACCAATTCGAAGCGCGCCGTCTCCAAGGCCGAGGAGCTGACCGGGCTGAAGGTCCGCGTCATGCAGAACAACATCTTCCTCGACAGCTTCAAGAGCATGGGCACCAACGCGACGCCGATGGCCTTCGGCGAAGTCTTCGCCGCGCTGGAGACCCACGCCATCGACGGGCAGGAAAACCCGCTGGTCACGATCGACACCTCGAAGTTCTACGAGGTGCAGAAATACCTGACGCTGACGCGCCACGCCTACACGCCCGTTCCTGATGCTCTACTCGAAGAAGCTGTGGGACCAGCTTTCGGCCGAGGAGCAGACGATCCTGACGCGACTGCTCGATTGTGGGCCGCGATGAGGAGCGCCGCGTCGCGCGCGACCTGAACGACAAGTCGCTGGCCAATCTGAAGGCGAAGGGCATGCAGGTCTCCGAAGTCGCGCCCGAAGAGCTCGGCGAAGATGCGCGAGGCGACCGCCGCCGTCTACCAGCGCCATCAGGCCACGATCGGCAAGGACACGATCGAGCGCATCCAGGCCGACCTCGCCAAGATCCGCGGCCAGTAAGCCAAGGCCCAGTCTGGCACTCCGGCGGGCAATGCGTGCGCCGGAGTGCCTGTCACCTGGCCTGCCTTGTCGCCTTGCGAGGGGCCCCACCAGCGTCTCGCCCCATCTCTCGAGATCCTCATGAAAATCACCGATATCACCACGCTCGTCGTCAATGCCGAGATGCGGAACTGGATCTTCGTCAAGGTCGTGACCGACCAGCCAGGGCTCTATGGCTGGGGCGAGGCGACGCTGGAGTGGAAGACGCGCGGCGTCGTCGGGACGATCGAGGATCTGAAGCCGCTGATCATCGGGCGCGATCCACGCGACATCGAGCAGATCGTCCGCATCCTGCAAAAGCAGAGCTTCTGGCGGCTGGGCGTGATCGGCATGTCAGCCATCAGCGGCATCGAGCAGGCGCTGTGGGACATTTCCGGCAAGGCGCTGGGCCAGCCGGTCTGGCGGCTGCTCGGCGGCAAGGTCCGCGATGAGCTGCCGGTCTACACGCATCTCGGCCTCGGCGACATGCGCGCGGTCTATGAGACGTTCGATCCGAAGGCACTGGCCGACAGCGCGCTGGCCTTGGTCGCGAAGGGCTATAATGCGCTGAAGGTCGTCTTCATTCCCTACACGCATTACACCGCCAGCACGCAAGGCCTGCGCCATGTCGACGGGCTGATGCGGTCGCTGCGCGAAGCGGTCGGCGACGATGTCGAACTCATGGTCGATTTCCACGGGCGCTGCGCTTCGATCGCCTCTGCGCTGCGCTACATCGAGGTACTGGCGCCCTATCGCCCTCTTTTCATCGAGGAGCCGATCCCGCCGGGCGAAATCTCCACGCTGCGGGCCCTCACGGCGCAGTCGCCCTGCACGATCGCGACAGGGGAACGGCTGGTGCATCTCGACGAGTTCGAGCTGCTGTTCTCGACCCGCGCCACGCATATCGCCCAGCCTGATCTCTGCCATGTCGGCGGCCTGTCACAGGGCCGCAAGATCGCCGCGATGGCGGAAGCAGCCGGAATCGGACTCGCGCCGCATAACCCGCTGGGGCCGATTGCCGGTGCAGCAGCACTGCATTTCGGCTTCGCGACGCCCAACATCATCATACAGGAAGAAATGGTCGGCGCCGTGCCCTGGTATGATGAGGTGGTCTCGCTGCCGATGCGCCGCGTGAAAAGCGCCTGGCAGCTGCCTGAGGCGCCGGGGCTCGGCATCGAGGTCAATGAGAAGGCTGCAGCAGCCCACCCCTTTAAGCAGGAAATCCTGCACACCCAGCACGCCATTGCCGCAGACGGCACGGTTGTGGACTGGTGAGGCGGGTGGAGAGGAGCATCAGCACCTTAGTCAAGCGGCCAATCCACTACGATGCAGGGTTCCAGTTCACCGTCGGCACAGCATCTGCTCAAAGCTATCGGTTTCGGGCAGATGCTTGACGGCCGCATAGAAGACAAGCCGCAAATGCTTGTCCTGATCGACGATGAAAGAGGCATGGTCGAAGGTGACCGGGCCGATCCCATCGACCCGGAAACGACGACGGCCTTCGCAGCGGCCATGGACATCGTGCCGGTTCCACAAGCGCTTGAACGACGGCGACACCGGCTCGAGTGCCGCGACAAGGCCGAGCATGGCATCGTCATCAGGCGCTTGCGCAAAATCCCGGCGAAAGCTCGCCAGCACCTGCGGTGCCTGAACCTCCCAATCCACGATGCGGCGGTTCAATTGGTCGTCTGCAAACAGCATCAATAACATGTTCCGCTCGGCAGGGGCGGATTGCGCAAAGCCGAACAGGCGCTCGGCGGCGGCGTTCCAGCCGATCACATCCCAGCGCAGGTTCATTACATAAGCGGGACGCCGCGTCAGATCATCGAGCAGGCGCCGCACCAGCGGCGGCAAAACGCACCAAGCCTGTCCGGCCATCGCCGGTGGGCGCTGATGCGCGAGCAGGAAGAGATGCCGCCGTTCTGTCTCGTCGAGCCTCAGGACGCGGGCGACATTGTCGAGAAAGCTCGTCGAGACCTTGATGGCGCGGCCCTGTTCCAACCATGTGTACCAGGTGATGCCGATACCGGCGAGCGCGGCGACCTCTTCGCGTCGCAGGCCCGGCGTGCGACGCCTTTGGCCGACCGGCAACCCGACATCGCGGGGCGACAGGCTTTCGCGGCGTCGGCGCAGGAAATCGGCCAGCTCGGCGCGGGTGCGATCAAGGCGATCGTCGAGCCCATCACTCATAGTAACAGCATAATTTGTTCCATAGTAATAGTTTATCGCAGGCCTACCATCGCTTCAACATGCTTGGAGCTGTCATGGTCGACCCCTCATATCCGCCCCCCTGCCCGCCCTGCGAGACCGAGACCACGCAGCGCGCGTCGGTCCTGGCGCTTGCCGTGCTGTTGCTCGGCGGTTTCATCACCGTCTTCGACCTGTTCGTCGTCAATGTCGCCATTCCGTCGATGCAGGCCGATCTGAACGCGAGCTTCGCCGCGATCGGTCTTGTCATTGCCGGATATGAACTGGCGTTTGGTGTGCTGTTGATCGCGGGCGGGCGGCTGGGCGACCGCTATGGCCGCCGACGACTATTTGCCCTCGGCATGGCCGGCTTTGCCTGGACATCTCTTCTGTGCGGCATCGCGCCCGGCACGACCAGCCTCATCGTCGCGCGGTTTCTGCAAGGCGGCTGCCCAAATCGGCGGCACCATTGCCGGGCAAGCGGTGGACGCCATGGCTCGGATCGAGACGGCCTCGCAGAAGATCTCCGAGATCATCCGCGTCATCGACGATATCGCCTTCCAGACAAATCTGCTGGCGCTGAATGCAGCCGTGGAAGCGGCGCGTGCCGGCGATGCTGGCAAGGGCTTTGCGGTGGTTGCCTCGGAAGTCCGCACCTTGGCGCAACGCTCGGGCGCAGCGGCCAAGGACATTTCCGAGCTGATTTCCTCGTCCAATGCCGAGGTTGTCGAAGGTGTCCGCCTCGTGCGGAAGGCCGGCGACTCGCTGACTGATATTCTCGAGGCGACGCAGCGGGTCGCCAGCACGATCTCCGACATCTCGGCCGCATCGGGCGAGCAGGCCAACGGGATCGACGAGATGAGCCAGACCGTCGCGCATCTCGACGAGATGACGCAGGCCAATGCGGCCCTGTCGGAAGAGAGCGCTGCATCCGCCAACGCCCTGGCCGGCCGGATCGCCGAGCTCAATCAGCTTGTCGCGGGCTTCCGCACCGATGCCTCAGTGTCAGCCGCTTCCGAGCCGGAGCGGCTGCGGCAACTGGCGCAGCAGGCCTTCTCGAGCCCCCGCGCCAGCAAGCCCACCAGCATGGGTGGCCGGTCGATTGCGCCGCCGCGCAAGGTCGCCAATGCCCGCGGCGGCGATGCTGGCTGGGCTGAGTTTTGAGACAGGCGAAGTCTGATCCAGCGGCCCCGCACCGTTAAGGCGTAACCGTCCGGTCTCGGCCCTGTGAGTTTTGGCGCTCAGTTGAGGCCGCAGCATTTTTTGTATTTTTTGCCGGAGCCACAGGGGCATGGCTCGTTTCGCCCGACCTTCTGAGCCGGAGCGGCGAAGGGGTTTGATCGGAAGGGCATGGGCGGCGTGGGGGCGACGTTGGCGAGGCGCCAGTCGTTGAGTTCAATCACCCAGTCGGCGATCTTGTTGTGAGCTGTAGCGGTGATGGCTTCGATTTTCTCGTCTGAGAAGCGGGGATCGCCGCGGGCGACGTCTGCGAGCATCATCAGGCCGGTCCAGGCCTTGGCGGCTTCGATATCGGCGGTGGCGAGGGGCATCCAGGCATCGGGCTTCAGCTTGACGGCCTTTTCGAAACCCTCGATCCACAGTTCCCACAGGATCTCGCCATGGCGCTTGTCGATGCTGACGATCGGACCATAGCACTCGGGCTTGTCGAACAACGTGCTCGCGACATCGTTGTAGTGCGCCATCACCAACCCCATGACCTTGTTGGCGTGGTCGAGGCTCTCGAACTCGGGCTCGCCTTGACCATCCTGGCTGTTCCAGACCCATGGCAGCCAGGCGCTGGGAGGGATCATCTGCGGGCAGACGAGGAGGCCGGCAATGAAGCCGTCCAGTTCCTCGAGAAGCATCGCCTCTTCATCAAGCTCCAGCAGCGCTTTCGACAGCTGCTTCTGTTGGCGCGACAGTCCGGGCATGGCTCGTCCAGTTCCAGGGGGCGAGTTCAACAACGCGGTTGATGGGGTGATCGCCGATGCGGGCCAGAACATCCCGGAGATAGGCCTGGGGATCAAGGCCGTTGAGCTTGGCTGTCTCAATCAGGGTGTAGATGACGGCGGCGCGCCCGCCGCCGCTGTCGGAGCCGGCGAAGAGCCAGTTCTTGCGGCCGATGGCGAGCGGCCGGATCGCGCGTTCGGCGGCGTTGTTGTCGATCTCCAGATCGCCGCGGTCAGCATAGCGGGTGAGCGCGGGCCAGCGCGACAGGCCGTAGCGGATCGCCTTGGCGAGTTCGCTCTTGCCCGACAGCTTGGACAGCGTCGTGTCGAGCCAGCTTCGCAGATCGGCGAGCCGTGGAAGGGCGTGCTCCTGACGCGATCGTCTTCGTTCGTCGGGCGGGCGACCGCGGACGGCGTCCTCGACCTGGTAGAGCTCTCCGATCCGGCGCAAGGCCTCGGCAGCGACCGGCGAGGCGGTGGCCTTGTGGATATCGAAGAACTTGCGCCGGACATGGGCCCAGCAGGCGACCTCGGTGATCGCCGCGCGCTTCCCGGGGCTGTCGGCATAGAGCTTGTCGAACCCGGCATAGCCGTCGGCATGAAGATATCCCGTAAAGCCCTGGAGATGGCCTTGCGGGCGCACGCCCTTCCGATCCGGGGTGTAGCGATAGAGGACGGCGGGCGCTGCATCACCGGCATGGGGGCGCTCGTCGCGAACGTAAACCCAAAGCCGGCCCGTGGCAGTCTTGCCGAACCCCGGGGCGAGCACCGGGACGGGCGTGTCGTCGGCGTGGAGCGCGGGCCCGGCCATGGCGTGCTTGCCGATCGCCTCGGCCAGGGGCGTCAGCAGCGCCGCCGCCGACCCGACCCAATCGGCCAGGGTCGAGCGGTCGAGCTCGACGCCCTCACGGGCATAGATCTCGGACTGGCGATACAGCGGCAGGTGGTCGGCATACTTGGCCACCAGCACATGGGCGAGCAATCCAGGGCCCGGCCGGCCGCGCTCGATCGGCAGGGACGGCATCGGCGCCTGCGCGATCGCCTCGCAAACACGGCAGACGATC
>CAVXBE010000006.1:0-1072925 GCA_963759925.1 uncultured Alphaproteobacteria bacterium | reverse complement strand
GCACCCCGTTTTGACCGGACAGGTGGCATAGCCGATAAGGCATAGGCATCCGCCTATGAGTACGACTATGTCGAAAGCTCCTGATGGCCCGTTCTCGCGGGTTGAAGTGATCACCTCCGTGCAGCGCCGGCGGCGATGGTCGACGGCCGAGAAGGTCCGCCTCGTCGAGGAGGCGATGCAGCCGGGAATGAGCGTGTCCTTCGTGGCGCGGCAGGCCGGCGTCTCGCCGTCGCAGCTCTTCGCCTGGAAGCGCCGGATGCTGGAAGGCGGACATGCCGCCGTCCAGGCCGACGAGGACGTCGTCGGCACGTCGAGGGTCCGCGATCTGGAGAAGCGGGTCCGCGACCTCGAGCGCCTGCTCGGTCGCAAGACGATGGAGAACGAGATCCTCAAAGAGGCGCTCGACGTCGCCCGCCCAAAAAAACGGACATCGCCCTTGCTGTCCTGGAGCGATCCGACGGACGGTTCCCGGTGAGCGCCGTGGCGCGGACGCTGGACGTCGCTCGTTCCCACATCAACGAGCGACGCGGCAGGACGGTGAAGCCGCGGGGGCCGTATCGCAAGGCGGAGGATGCTGAGTTCCTCGCGCCGATCCGTGCCATCGTCGACGCTCGGCCGACCTATGGCTATCGACGGGTCACGGCGCTGCTGAACCGTCGCCTGCGGCGCGGAGGGGCAGCCGACGGTCAATGCCAAGCGGGTGTTGCGGATCATGCAGCATCACGGCCTGACGCTGGAGCGCCATACCGCGCGCCGGCCCGGCCGAACGCATGACGGCGTCGTCATCGCGCTGCGCTCGAACGTGCGATGGTGCTCCGACCATCTGGAGATCCATGCCCGCAACCGCGAGGTCGTGCGCATCCTCTTCGTGCTCGATGCCTGCGACCGCGAGATCATCGCCTGGTCGGCCGTGGCGCAGGCCGGCATCTCCGGCGAGATGGTGCGCGACCTCATGGTCACCGCCGTCGAGCGCCGCTTCGGCACGACCAAGGTCGCCGCATGCCGTCGAATGGCTGTCGGACAACGGCAGCGCCTACATCGCCAAGGACACCGCCGACACCGCCACGGGCCCTCGGCCTGACGCTGCTCTTCACGCCCGTCCGCAGCCCGGAGTCGAACGGCATGTCCGAGGCCTTCGTCAAAACGCTGAAACGCGACTACGCCAGCATCACCGATCCTGCCCGACGCCGACACCATCCTCGCCTTGCTCCCCGACTGGATCGAGGATTATTGCGAGGTCCACCCGCACTCAGGCCTGAAGTTCCGCTCGCCTCGCGAGTTCATCAGGCTCAGTGCCTAAACCCAACCGCCGCCTGTCCGGCGAAATCGGGGTCCACTCCAGCATGTTTCTAAGATGGCGCCGCGACGTAACAAAAAAGCGGCGGAGCTTTCGCTCCGCCGCTTCGGTCTCGTCGCCCACATTCTGTGGGCTGGTCCGCTTCTGCGGACGAAGAGATCAGAACAGGCGCAGCACGCCCTGGTCGGCCTGGTTGGAGAGCGACAGCGCGGTCTGGCGACAGCTGCTGGCGGGTCTGCAGGGCGAGCAGGTTGGCGCCTTCCTCGTTCTGGTCGGCGAGCGACCAGGTTGTCGGCGCCGGTCTGCAGCGTGTCGATCATGACCTTGGTGAAGTCCTGACGGGTCTGCACGACCGCGAGGTTGGAGCCGAAGGTCGAGGCCGTCGAGCGCAGCGAGGTCAGGGCGCGCGGTCAGCGACGTCGGAGGCCTGTGTCCAGGTCGACGTCGTTCTGGAAGTTGAAGTCGTGGCCGCGTGCGCCGTGCCGGCCTGCTGGATGCCCAGGTTGGCGGCGGTGATGGTCTGGCCCTGCACGTCGAGCTTGTTCTGGTTGGCGCCGGTCTTCTCGTTGAAGACGATCGACAGCTTGTCGCCGTCGAGCAGGTTCGATGCCGTTGTAGCCGGCATCCTTGGCGAGCTGGTCGATCTGCGTGCGCAGGTCGTTGAACTGCTGGACCAGGTTCGGAGCGGATGGCGGAGGTGCCGCCGACGACGCGATGCCGGTGGTGGCGTCGGCGGCGACGAAGCCCGAGCCTGATGTTCGCGCCGCCGGCCTGGGCGTCGGTCAGGGCCGCGCGTCGGAGGCGCCGCTGCCGAGGCCGATCTGCAGCGTGCCGGAGCCCGAGGCCGTTGACGGTCAGCTTGCCGTTGTCGTCGACCGAGGCCGTGGCGATGCCGGACTTGTTGATCTCGTCGACGAGGTCGCGGACCGTGGATGTCGCTGTCAGCGAGGTACGTGTAGGTCGTCGTGCCGGCCGTGATGGTCAGCGACGATCGTCGCGCCGGCGATGCCGAGCTGCCGGGCCAGCTCGACGTGGCGGCAGCGGCCGCCGCTGCCGCCGAGTGACCCTGTCGAGCGTGACGTCCTTGAGGTCTTGCCGGAGGCCGTGACCGAGGCGCTTCAGAACCGTGGCGGCAGCGCCGTGCCGGCCTTGGTCGGACGGCTGCCGACGTCGGCCTGGGCCTGCTTGATCGTCGACTGGGCCGACTGCACCAGCTTCGTGATCGCATCGAGGCCCTTGGAGGCGGCCTGGATGGTCTGGATGCTGTTGCCGATGCCGTCCAGCAGGCCGCTGAGCTGGCTGGCGCGGTCGTTGAGCGAGTTCGAGGTGAAGAAGTTGACGGCGTTATCGACCGCCGAATTCACCCGCTTGCCGGTGGCGAGACGGGTCTGGGCTTCCTGAGCGGAGGCGCCGATGGAGGAGAGCGAGGAGAGGGCGTTACGGACGCCGCTCGAAACAGCAATAGACATTGTTATGAACCCTTCTGGGAGTGTGCCTTCTGGCGCCAAAGCCGTCCTGGCCTTGACGAAGCGACACTCATCCCCGAGCTCGTAACAATGAGTAAATTCTCGGATTCATTTTTTAAGTAGGTAAGCGCAACGCTGCGCATGGTTAATTATACTAAAACTGTACCCTCCTCAGTGTTGAGCCCCGCCCGCACAAGGCGGACGGGGTCGTTGGAAACCTGCGCCGGCGAGTGAGCAGCCGGCGCAGGGAATGATGCGATCAGAACAGACGCAGGACAGCCTGGGTCGCCTGGTTCGACAGGGTCAGAGCGGTCTGGGACAGCTGCTGACGGGTCTGGAGGGCGAGAAGCTTGGCGCCTTCCTCGTTGGTGTCGGCGAGGACGAGATCGTCAGCGCCAGCCTTGAGCGTGCTGATCAGATCCTTCGAGAAGTCCTGACGGGTCTGCACCACGCCGAGATTGGCGCCGAAGGTCGACGCCGTGGAACGCAGCGAGGTCAGGGTTGCAGTCAGTGCGTCCGAGGCCTTAGCGAGCTTGCTGTCGCTCTGGAAATCGATGTCGAGTGCTGGCAGAGCCCGCGGTCTTGATGCCCAGCGTTTCAGAGTCGATGGTCTGACCCTGCACGTCGAGCTTGTTCTGGTTGGCACCGGTCTTCTCGTTGAAGACGACCGAGAGCTTGTCGCCCGTCAGCAGGTTGACGCCGTTAAGCTGGCATCCTTGGCAAGCTGATCGATCTGTGTGCGCAGATCGTTGAACTGCTTGACGAGGGCTGTGCGGACGGAGCTGGCCGAGGGAGCCTCACCCGTAACTGCCAGTGGTTTCGACAGGCCGAGCTTGTCGTTGATGTTGCCGGCGTCGCTATCGCTGTTGGCGGCCTTTTTGGCGGCCGCAGAATCGGCGCCGTTACCGATCGAGAAGGTCAGCTTGTCGGAAGTGGCCGCCGTAATCGTCAACTTGCCGTCATCCCCAACCGAAGCCGTGGCCTGGCCCGACTTGTTGATGGAGTTCGACCACGTCCTTGACGGTCGAAGTGGCGCTTCAAGGTGGTGTCGGTATAGACGTCGTTTTCACCGACCTGAAGCTGGAGGTGAAAGGCGCCGATACCACCACCGAGTGTCTGCTTCACCGGAGGCGCTGCGCCGCTATCACCCGCAACTGCTGCAGCGCCACCGATCTGCGCATCCAGCGTCGCCTGCTTCAGCGTCTGTTTGTTGTTCGTAGCGGTGGTGCTGGTGAAGGTCGTCCCAACATTGGCCGTGGTGGTGACTTTTGGCCGGCTGCCGATGTCGCCCTGAGCCTGCTTGATCGTCGACTGGGCCGACTGGACCAGCTTCGTGATCGCATCGAGGCCCTTCGAGGCAGCCTGAATGGTCTTGATGCCATTGCCGATGCCATCCAGCAGATTGCTGATCTGGCCAGCGCGGGCATTCAGCGAGTTCGAGGTGAAGTAGTTGACGGCGTTGTCGACCGCCGAATTCACCCGCTTGCCGGTGGCCAGGCGCGTTTGGGCTTCCTGGGCGGCAGATCCGATGTCGGAGAGCGAGGAGAGGGCGTTACGAACGCCTGCGGAAACAGCGATTGCCATGGTGATGAACCCTTCTGGGAATTTGTGCTACGAGGCCAAGTCCTTCTGGATTTGACGCTGCGACAATCGCGGGGTCCGGCTCTACAAAATATGAATTTGCGGAGTTGTTTTGTATATAACTCAACGTAATGAATGCCATGGTTAAGTGAAGGTTAAGCTTCGTGCGGATGGATCCGTGTCATGGGGGCGGGCTGCCCAGCGCGAAGCGGCGGCTGTTCCGGCGCCGTCAGCATCGTCGCGATTGGGGTGGAGCGCTTAGAGACCGTTTGAGAATGCGAGCCCTCATCCTGAAGAGCGACGACGTCGCGTCTCGAAGGATGGTCCAGCGGACGCCGGAGGCTTCTGGAGCATCCTTCGAGACGCCATTCCCGACGGAATGGCTCTCAGGACGAGGGCTGAGGATAGCTCAAACCGTCTCTTAAAGCTGGATGGCCAGCAGCTTGGCCTGCCAGGGCTATATCGGAAAAAGTTGCATGAGCGGCGACGGATGGTGGCCGCTCTGCAGGGAGGGGGCCGCTATCAGGAGAACAGGCGCAGCACGGCCTGATCGGCTTGGTTGGACAGGGTCAGAGCAGTCTGGGACAATTGTTGACGGGTCTGGAGGGCGAGCAGAGCTGCGCCGTCCTCATTGGTGTCGGAGAGGACGAGATCGTCGGCGCCGCTCTCGAGTGTGCCGATCAGCCCCTTGGAGAAATCCTGACGGGTCTGCACTACGCCAAGATTGGCGCCGAAGGTCGAGGCTGTCGAGCGCAGCGAGCTCAGGGTTGCGGTCAGGGCATCCGAAGCCTTGGCCAGCGAGCTGTCGCTCTGGAAGTTGATGTCGTAGCTTTCACTACCGGCCTTCTTGATCCCAAGGGACTCGGAGTTGATACCCTGCCCCTGGATATCGAGCTTGTTCTGGCTGATGCCGGTCTTCTCGTTGAAGATGACCGAGAGCTTGTCGCCCGCCAGCAGATTGATGCCGTTATAGCTGGCGTCCTTGGCAAGTTGATCGATCTGTGTGCGCAGATCGTTGAACTGCTGCACCAGCGCCGCGCGAACCGGATTGATCACGGGCTCCTTGCCGGTCGTATAGTCGGTGGTGGACATTTTGAAGGCGCCGTTATCGGCACCGAGCTTCGCATTGGTCAAGGCGAGAGCGTCCGTGCCGGCAGCGGCAATCCCGATTTGCAGCTTGTCGGACGTGCTCGCCTTGACCGTCAGCACGCCGTCATCGCCGACGGAAGCGGTCGGCGACGCCCGATTTGTTAATCGAGTTTACAACGTCCTGGACCGTCGAGGCGTCGGTCAGCGACTGGTCGAGATAGGTCGTTTCTCCGGATTGAATGAGAAGCGTCACTTTTGACCCGGGCAGACCGAGTTGCGCAGGCGCTGTCGCGGTGGCATTCGCGGCCGTGCCGCCGCCGCCGAGCTTCGACGCCAGCGCCACCTCTTTGGCACTCTTGCCGCTGGCGGTGATGGAAGTGGGCGTGGCGATCGATGCACTCCCTTTGATGACCGGGCGGCTGCTGATGTCGCCCTGAGCCTGCTTGATCGCCGACTGCGCCGACTGAACCAGCTTCGTGATGGCATCAAGGCCTTTCGAGGCGGCCTGGAGCGTCCGGATGCCGGCGTCGACGCCATCGAGCAGGCCTGTGATGCTGGCCGCGCGCGCATTGAGCTGGCCGGACGTGAAATAGTTGACGGGGTTATCGATGGCGGAGTTGACGCGCTTGCCGGTCGACAGCCGATACTGCGCTCCCTGAGCGGCCGAGCCGATACTGGCGAGGGAGCTGAGGGCGTTGCGGACGCCGACGGACACTGAAGTGGACATGTCGAATACCCTTCTGGTAGCCACTCCTCCGGATCCTTCCGAAGTTGACGTTAGGAGAGTACGGTGGGCCGTTGAAAGAAGGGTTAACGGTTAACGCTGTTTGTGCTTCGCGGCACAAGCAAAACGCCCGCACGTGGCGGGCGTCTTTTCAGGAGCGGCTGTCGATCTGGCGACGGGCGGGCAGGGTGGTCAGGTCTGCGCCAGCTCGGATTTGGGCGCGCTCTGACGCTGCAGGCTGCGCTCGGCCAGCTGCTTGGAGAAAATCCGCAGCTTCAGCAGGGTTTCATCGGGCAGCTGAGACACTGTTTCGCCGGTCTCGGGATCGAGGCGCTGCAGCACGACGGTCTTGGTTTCAGGCTCGATGACGAGCCGATCCTTGGCCGTCTGCAGGCGCGTTTGCTGGTCGCCAGCGGCGCGCTGCTGCGTGCGCTGGTCCTTCTGCTGGATATCGACGCGCACAGCATCGCCCGCCTTGAGGGACTGCACTGTCTTTTCGGGTGTGAGCTCGACCGGGACGCTGTTGCGCGTCGCGATGACATCGGCGCGGACAACGGCTGGCGCTCCGCTGACCGGCGCACTTCTGTTGGCGCCGCTGAAGTCCATGGCACACTCCTTCTGGAGTTTCCGTCCGGCTGTATCAGCCGGTGGCCTGCTGAAGGCAGGGAGTATTCCCCACGATGATCTTCAACTTGCAGGAGAGGTGTGAATTCGGCGTAAGAAAATTAGGTAAAAGTTTATGGTTGATGTGGCAGCCGCCGCTTCGGCTTGGCTGCAAGGCGCCATGTGCCGGTCAGGCAGCCTGTCAAAGCTGGCGGGAAATGACCAGAGGGCCGGAGTTCGGGCGGACGAAAACGCCGGCGCCGACGGTCGCGGTCGGGCCGTAGCCACCGGCGCGAGTGGGCTTGTTGGCGTCGCTCGCCAGTTCGCGCACGATCGACTCCGAGACGGCGCGGGCGGTGGCGAGCACCAGCTGGTTGGTTTCGACCAGCCCCTGGAAGCTCGGAATGAGCGTCCTTGAGCCGCTTCACCTGGTCGGGCGTGAAGCGGGCCAGGGCGACCGCATTGAGCTTCACCTGCTCGACGCCGCGCATGTAGATGCCGGCGAGCTCCGCCTTGCGCGGCTCCCGCTGCATCGCTTCCGGCAGGCGGCCGGCGCGCACGAGTTCGGTCTCCTCGCCAATGAGATGCGAGAGCGAGCGCCAGCGTTTCCAGCACGGCCTCGACCAGCGCGCGGGCTTCGAGCGGGCTGGAGATGCGCGGCCTTTCGTCGAGAATGCGCTTAGCGGCCAGCATTCGGGGCTCCCGCAGCCTGCTCCTGAACACGCAGCAGGTCCTGCATGATCTGGTTCGACAGGCCGACGCCGCCGGCCTTCTGCAGCTGCTGGGCATATTGCTGCGTCAGCTGCGACTTGAAGATGTTGCCGCCGGTGCCGTTCTCGCCGAGCGGTCCCTCGGTGCCTTCGCCGGCCCCGAAGAGGTGCTGGGTCATCTGCTCGAGAAACATCGTCTCGAAATCATCGGCCTGCTTCTTGGCCTTGGCCTTGGCCGGATCGAGCGCCGATTTGGCCGCGTCGAGGACGCTTCCGGCCGCGCCGAGTGCGAGTTTTGCCACCGGGGCGGCGAGCAAAGCTGCGGTCATCACATCACCTCGATTTCGGCCTGCAGCGCGCCTGCGGACTTGATGGCCTGGAGAATGGAGATCAGGTCGCGCGGGCCGATGCCCAGCGCGTTCAGCCCGTCGACGAGTTCGGCGAGCGTGACGCTGTCGCGCACCATGGCGAGCTTGTTGCCGCCCTCGGTATCGACCTTGACGTTGGTGCGCGGGGTCACGACGGTCTGGCCGTCGGCGAGCGGGTTGGGCTGGCTGACCTGCGGCTGCTCGCTGATCGTGACGGTGAGGTTGCCCTGCGCCACCGCGACCGTGGAGACGCGGACTTCCTTGCCCATCACGATGATGCCGGAGCGCTCGTCGATGACGATCCGGGCGAGCTGGTCCGGCTCGATCTTGAGCTGCTCGATATCGGTGAGCATGCGGATCATGTTGCCCTGGAAGCGGGGCGGGATCTGCAGCACGACCGTCGAGGGGTCGGTCGGCTCGGCCGCTTCGCCGCCGAGGAAATCGTTGATCGCCGCCGCCATGCGCCGCGCGGTGGTGAAATCCGGGTTGCGCAGCGACAGCCGCAGGGTCTTGAGCTTGTTCAGGGCGAAATCGATCTCGCGCTCGACAAGGCCGCCATTGGCGATGCGCCCCACCGTCGGCACGCCACGGGTGATCTTGCTGGCCTCGCCCTCGGCCGAGAAGCCGGCGATGGCGACCGGGCCCTTGCGATACCGCATAGACCTCGCCATCGGCGCCGAGCAGCGGCGTCGCCAGCAGCGTGCCGCCCTGCAGCGACTTGGCATCGCCCAGCGCCGAGACGGTGACGTCGAGCCGCGTGCCCTGGGTGGCGAAGGGCGGCAGGTTGGCGGTGACCATCACGGCGGCGACGTTGGCGGTGCGCATGTTGGCGCCGCGCGTGTTGACGCCGAGCCGCTCCAGCATCGCCTGCAGCGACTGCTTGGTGAAGGGCGCGTTGTTCAGCGTGTCGCCGGTGCCGTTGAGGCCGACGACGATGCCGTAGCCGAGGATCTGGTTCGAGCGCACGCCCTCGACGGAGGCCAGGTCCTTGATCCGCGACAAGGCCTGGACCGGCTGCGACGCCATCACGGCGCCCAGCGCCAGCAGCGCTGCCAGCGGTCTCAGCAAAGTCGGAAGGGCAGGCAATTTGAACATGCAGTTACCGGCAGGAGGAACCCGATCGGCAACTCCCCTGCGAAGCCCATGCCATCAACGGACAAATGAAAAGGCGTTATTTATCAGTTGTTTGGTTTCTTGGTGCAGGATACGGAGCTGTCATCGACGGGTGCCGTTCCTGCCGGGGCGGCAGTTTTTGCCGCCCGGTTTACCGGTTGTTAACCCTGAAACCGCCTAGTTGACCTTAGGATTTGCGAGGCCGCCATGATCAGGATCGACCAGCGCGCGCCCGTCATCGGCACCGGCTCCGCCAATGGCGCCCGGCGCACCGGCGGGGCGGCATTCACGCTACCCGCCAAGACCTCATCGTCAACCGGTGCGGGGGCATCGCATGCTGTCGGCTCGACCGGCGCGCTCGACAGCCTGATCGCGTTGCAGGTCGACGAGGAGACGGGCGAACGCAAGCGCCGCCAGGCCAAGCGCGGCCATGATCTGCTCGACGGTCTCGACCGGCTGAAGGCGGCGCTGCTGAGCGGGCGGGTCCAGCTCTCGGAGCTGGAGCGGCTGAAGGACATGCTGTCGGCCCGCCGCGAGACCACCGACGATCCCCGCCTGGACGACGTGCTGGCGCATATCGAACTGCGCGCAGCGGTCGAGCTCGCGAAGCTGCAGCGGCAGGGCTAGATCAGCTCTCGTTGCAACTGCACGCGGACCGGTTTTCACTTCGCTTGAAACCGCGTTAGCTCCTTGCGCTGGACATACCTTGCAGGGTATGTTTCGCTATGGCTTGGCCGATCGCTTTTCATCCTGTTTTTGCTGAAGAGTTCATCGGCTTGCCGGAGAGCGTGCAGGATGAGCTTGGCGCATTGATCGGGCTGTTACGGGTGAGCGGGCCGAGCCTCAAGCGCCCTCGCTCGGACACGCTGTCAGGCTCGCGCTTCGCCAATATGAAGGAGCTGCGTTTCGATGCTGAAGACGGCGTGTGGCGCGTCGCCTATGCCTTTGATCCGGAACGTAAAGCGCTTCTTCTGGTTGCGGCTGACAAGGCCGGCGTTGCGCAACGCCGTTTCTACAAGGCGCTGATCACGAAGGCCGATGCCCGCTTTGCCGAGCATCTTGCCGCTTTGAGCGCAAAGAAGGATGGATCATGAGCAAGCCCTACCGCGCCGTTCCAGCTGAAGAGGTGCTCGGCGCTATGTCGCCTGAGCGGCAGGCCCGGATTGCTGCGCGGACAACCGAGCTGATTGGCGAAGAGCTTGGCCTGGGCGAATTGCGCAAGCGCCGCCAGGTGACGCAGCAGGCGCTTGCCGAGAAGCTGGGTGGCCGACAGGTCTATATCTCCCGCCTCGAAAAGCGCAGCGACCTGAAGCTCTCGACCCTGCGCGATTACGTGCAGGCGCTAGGCGGCGAGTTGCAGCTTGTGGTGTCGTTTCCCGACGAAGCGGTCACCATCAACCCGCCCTCTCCAGCGCGGGCGGAGAGGCAGGATCGCCCTCCGCAAAAACGCAAAATCGCCTAGGCGGCCATTGCTCCTGTTTACCGGATGAACTGGTCCACGTAATCGGCGCCCAGGCCGTTGCTGGCGTAATGGGCGCGGCATTTGTCGATCTGGGTGAAGACGTCGTCATAGCCCAGGCATTTGCCGTCGGGATCGACATAGATCATCGCGCCATTGACCTGGAACAGGGTGATCATCTCCTCGACATCTGGGTCGACCACCAGCGTGTGGGTCTCGCCCGGCGCCTCGTAGACATAGGCGCCTTCGGTCGCCACCCAGTCATGCTCCAGATAGCGCCACCGGCCCTTGAGCACATAGCCATGCACCGGCTGGGGATGGCGGTGGCGCGACAGCACGCCGGATTTGCGCACCCGCAGCAGGTTCATCCAGTAGCCGCGCGAGTCCGCAGAGGCAGAGCGGGCGGAACCAGACATTCTCGTCGACCGGCACCCAGACGCGCTCGTCGTTCGGGATGACGTTCGGCACGATCAGCTCGGGCGGCGATTCCTTCGGCTGGGGATGGCGATAGGGGGTCCAGCGCTCGGCATCGGAGGCGGCGACGGGAATCGGGCTAACCTTGGTCATGGCGATTCTCCCTTGGCTGTTTCTTGTTCTGGCAATGCGGAGCGAAAAGGCTGGGATCCTGATTCAAGCATCGGCCCCAAGCGACTGGCGCATCGGGGCAATCAGACGGCGAGATAGCCGCCATCGACCGGCAGGACCGCGCCGGTGATGAAGCCCGCGGCGTCGGAGAGCAGGAAGGCGATGGCGCCGCCGACATCGCCCGGCTTGCCCCAGCGCGCCATCGGCGTGCGGGCGAGGATGGGGGCGGAGCGGGCGGCGTCCTCGACCAGCGGGCGGGTCAGTTCGGTGGCGATCCAGCCCGGCGCGACGGCGTTGACGCGGATGCCGTCCCCCGCCCAGGCGGCCGCCAGCGACTTGGTGAGCTGGCCGATCGCGCCCTTCGAGGCGGCGTAGCCGGGCGCGAAGGCCGCGCCGTGAAAGGTCAGCATGGAGGCGATGTTGACGATGCGCGCCGCCGGTCTGTCCGTCGTCCTTCGAGGCCAGCCGCGGCTTGGCCGCCAGGCACATCCGCATCGTGCCGTTGAGATTGACCTCGATGGTCTGGCGAAAACGCGTCGATCTCGAACTCCTGCCCGTCGCGCTGGATCATGCCGGCGCAGTTCACCAGCGCGTCGATGCGCGGGCAGGCCGCGATCAGCGCCGCTACCTCCGCGTCACTGGTGACGTCGAGCTGGACATGGCGGATGGCGTCATGAGCCGGCGCGGCTGCGACCTCAGCCTGCGTGAGGCCGGTGGCGACCACTTCATATCCCGCCTGCGCCAGGGCCAGGGCCGCTCCCGCGCCAATGCCCCGCGCGCCGCCGGTGACGATTGCAAATTTCATCGGTCGATCGCGTCCCTTTGAGCTGCAGAGCAAGAAGACGGCCCTTGATAGGACGGAAGGCGCAAGCTGAGCCAGAGCCTTGGCGAGGTGGCGGGCTGCTTGCGCCGCAGGCCGCGCCGGCCTCTCCGCCAAAAGCTGCGCTTCCCCCTGCGCCGGGAAACCGCTAGGAAGCGGCCAACCCGCCTGCGGCGCCGCTGTCGCAGCCCCGGGACCGTTTCAGTCTGGCCAGCATCAGGGGTCGTTTTCACATGAACAAGATCAAGGTCGCCAATCCTGTCGTCGATATGGACGGCGATGAGATGACCCGCATCATCTGGCAGAAGATCAAGGACACGCTGATCTTCCCCTATCTCGACCTCGAGCTGGATTACTACGACCTCTCGGTCGAGAACCGCGATGCGACCGACGACCAGGTCACCATCGACGCCGCCAACGCCACCAAGAAGCATGGCGTCGCGGTGAAGTGCGCGACCATCACGCCCGATGAAGGCCGCGTGAAGGAATTCAACCTGAAGCAGATGTGGAAGAGCCCCAACGGCACGATCCGCAACATCCTCGGCGGCGTCATCTTCCGCGAGCCGATCATCTGCAAGAACGTGCCCCGCCTCGTTCCCGGCTGGACCCAGCCGATCGTCATCGGCCGCCACGCCTATGGCGACCAGTACCGCGCCACGGATTTCAAATTCCCCGGCAAGGGCACGCTCTCGATCAAGTTCGTCGGCGAGGATGGCCAGGTCATCGAGAAGGAGGTCTTCAAGGCTCCTGAGGCCGGCGTCGCCATGGCGATGTACAACCTCGACGAATCGATCCGCGATTTCGCCCGGGCGTCGCTGAATTACGGCCTGATCCGCAAGTACCCGGTTTATCTCTCGACCAAGAACACCATCCTCAAGACCTATGACGGGCGCTTCAAGGACATCTTCGAGGAGATCTACCAGGCCGAGTTCAAGGCGGAATTCGACAAGCTCGGCATCACCTATGAGCACCGCCTGATCGACGACATGGTCGCTTCCGCCATGAAGTGGTCTGGCGGCTATGTCTGGGCCTGCAAGAACTATGATGGCGACGTGCAGTCCGACACGGTGGCGCAGGGCTTCGGCTCGCTCGGCCTGATGACCTCGGTGCTGATGACGCCCGATGGCAAGACCGTCGAGGCCGAAGCCGCCCATGGCACGGTCACGCGCCACTACCGCGAGCACCAGAAGGGCAAGGAAACCTCGACCAACTCGATCGCCTCGATCTTCGCCTGGACCCGTGGCCTCGCCCACCGCGCCAAGCTGGACGGCAACGCGGAGCTGGCGAAGTTCGCCTCGCTGCTGGAGAAGGTGACCGTCGACACCGTCGAAGCCGGCGACATGACCAAGGATCTGGCCCTGCTGGTCGGCGCCGAGCAGAAGTGGCTCTCGACCACCGGCTTCCTCGAGAAGGTCAGCGAGAACATGAAGAAGGCCATGGCCGCCTGAGCCGGCGCGCCTTTGCCGAGATCGAAAGCCCGGCCGGTGACGGCCGGGCTTTTTGTTTAGGTGAGTTCGCAGGGGAGGGCTGGGACAGCGCGGGGAACCCTCTCCCGGACGGAGAGGGCAGGGTGAGGGGTGGCCGTTTGACACTGTGGCCGCCACCTCACCGCTGCAGCCATTTGTGCTGCGCTAGGCTGGTCCAGGGGCCGTCACCTCACCCCTGCCCCTCTCCTTACAGGAGAGGGGTTCCCCGCGCTTTTGGTCTCATTGCTTTCGTCCCGACCGGCGTAACGCCGCCAAACCTCCGGCACTCGCTCGCGCGACCGTTAAGACACGCTTGCGAATCACATAAGTATCGGCTTATGTGATGAGCATGAATGAGAATGATGTCTTCAAGGCTCTCGCCGATCCGACACGACGGGCGCTGTTCGAGCGGCTGGCGGCGGGCGGCCTCAACGCCAGCGCGCTGCGAGAGGGGATGGCGATCAGCCAGCCGGCGGTCTCCCAGCATCTCGCCGTGCTGCGCAATGCTCATCTGGTGAGAGAAAGTCGCGACGGCCGCCACGTGCATTACGAGGTCAACCCGGATGGGCTGGCTTCAGTCGCTCAGTGGCTGACAAAGTACCGCGCTTACTGGCCGGAGCGGATCGAGGCACTCAAAGTTCTGCTCAAGGAGATGGATCAATGACCGCGTCGGTTCCAGGAACGGAGAAGGGCCTTTTGCTCGAATACCAACTCGATGCCCCTCCCGAAAAAGTCTGGCGCGCGATCACTACGTCCGAATTACGCGAGCAGTGGCTGCCGAACGTCGATCTAGCGAATGACGAGCCCTGCTCGATCACACCGCAGCGAGAAGTGGCCTACACCATACGCGACACCGCTCCGCCCTTTGTCGAAAGCACGGTTATCTTCCAGATCGCGCCGAACAATATCGGGGGAACCTGTCTGCGGATTATCCATGAACGGGATGCCGGTCTCTCCCGCATGATGCTTTGCGCTGCCAATCCTCGCGTGCCGGATCGCCTGGCAGCCTAATCGCGACTCACACCAGCCAGATTGGAGGTCGCCGATGCGCGAGACGATGCAACTCGTCCCTATGGTCATTGAGCAATCCAGCAGAGGAGAGCGGTCCTTTGACATTTATTCGCGGTTACTGCGGGAGCGGATCATCTTTCTAAACGGCGAGGTCAATGATCAGGTTGCTGCCCTCGTCTGCGCGCAACTGTTACTTCTTGAGGCCGAGAACCCCAAGAAGCCAATCAATCTTTATATTAACTCGCCAGGCGGTGTCGTCACCAGCGGCCTCGCTATGTATGACACGATGCAATACATCCAATCGCCCGTCCACACGTTATGCATGGGGACTGCCTGGTCGATGGGGTCATTTCTGTTGATGGCCGGCCAGCCGGGAGAGCGCGTGGCCTTGCCTCACGCCAGCATCCTGATCCACCAGCCCTCTGGCGGCTGCAAAGGCCAGGCATCCGACATGTTCATTCATGTCGAAGAGATCAAAAAGACCAAGCAGCTCATGACACGACTTTATGCGCAGCATTGCGGTCGCCCCTATACGGATTTTGAGCAGGCAATGGACCGTGACCGCTTCATGACTGCAGAAGAGGCATTAGAATGGGGTTTGATCGACCGCATCGTTCAAAAGAGCGATACGGACATGGCATCTTCCGTATTTGAGCCTACGTAATGCAGGCTAACGCCCCCCCGCGCCTCTACTCCACCGTGATCGGGATTTGCGCCAGCAGCGTCAGGCCGCTCAGCGGTGCGTCCGTCAGGTAGCGCAGTTCGTAGGCGCCGGGCTGGTCGGGGGCTTCCAGTGTCGCCTCGACATTTTCATGCGGATAGAAGTGCGGGCCGGGCGCGTCCAGGCTTGAGCCCTTGGCCGCGATGACCACGCGGTCGCGCTCGCCATTGGGGCCGATGCCGCGGACGGCGAAGCTGGCGCTGCGGCGGATTTTGGCTGGCGCGGCCAGCGTCGCGCGGGGCTCGGTGGCGGCAAGCGGCTGCTTCAGCAGGATGACTGGCGCACCATCGCGATCCGCCGTCAGGCGCAGCTCATACAGTCCCGCCAGCCCCGGCACCGGGAGGGACGCAGCGCTGCGTGGTCCGAGCGGGACGACGACGATGGCCCGGTCGGCAGGATCGTCGGGGCGGGCGATGGCAAGCCGCGCGCCCGAAGGAGCACGGCTGACATCGACGCTGAGCGGTGCGCCCGCCATGATCTGGCGCGAGGCGGAGAGGGCCGGGCCGCTGGCGGCGCGCTTGGCCTGGCCGAAGCCTGGGCGTAACGGCCAGACCGGCCGCCAGCAGCGCGGCGAGGAGTGGTCGCGCTGCCCCGGCCGGCCTGATCATCAGGCTCAGCCCATTGCGGCCGCGACCGCGTCGAGCGCGGCCTGGGCCTTGTCGCCATCGGGCCCGCCGGCCTGCGCCATATCGCGCCGACCGCCGCCGCCCTTGCCGCCGAGCTGTTCGGACGCAGCGCGCACCAGCGCCACCGCATCGAAACGCTCGGTCATGTCAGGCGTCACGCCGACGACGACGCCGGCCTTGCCATCCTCGGCAACGCCGATGATCGCGACGACGCCGGAGCCGATGCGGGTCTTGGCCTCATCGGCCAGGCTCTTCAGATCCTTCATCTCGACGCCGGTGACCGCGCGCGCCAGAAGCCTGGTGCCGGCGATCTCCTGGATCGGATCCTCGGCCGCGCCACCGCCGCCCATCGCCAGCTTCTTGCGGGCCTCGGTCAGCTCGCGGTCCAGCTTGCGGCGCTCCTCGATCAGGGCTGCAAGCCTGGCTTCAGCCTCGCCGGCCGGGACCTTCAGCAGCGACGCGAGGCTGTGCAGCCGGCGGCTATCCTCGTTGAGCTGCTGGCGCGCGGCGGCGCCGGTCATCGCCTCGAGACGGCGCACGCCTGACGCGACGGCGCTCTCGCCGACGACGCTGATCATGCCGATATCGCCGGTGCGGACAGCATGGGTGCCGCCGCAAAGCTCGACGGAAAACGCCTTGCCGCCCTCATGCGTGCCCATCGCCACGACGCGGACCTCGTCGCCGTATTTTTCGCCGAAGAGAGCGCGCGCGCCCGAGGCAATCGCCTCGTCGACGCTCATCAAGCGCGTCGTCACCGGCTCATTGCGCAGCACGATGGCGTTGGCGATTTCCTCGACCTTGGCGAGTTCGGCATCCGAGATCGGCTTCGGATGCGAGAAGTCGAAGCGCAGGCGGTCGGGCGAGACCATCGAGCCCTTCTGCGCCACATGGTCGCCGAGCACGAGGCGCAGCGCCTCATGCAGCAGATGGGTGGCGGAATGGTTGGCGCGGATGGCGGTGCGCCGGGTGTGATCGACCGTCAGCTCGACCGCCTGGCCGCGCTTCAGCTCACCCGCCTTCACCGTGACCGCATGGGCGAAGACATCGCCCAGCTTCTTCTGGACGTCGTTGACCTCGGCGCTGGCCTGGCCAGCGCGGATCAGTGCCGGTATCGCCGAGCTGACCGCCGGATTCGCCGTAGAACGGTGTCTGGTTCAGGATCACCAGACCGGTTTCGCCGGCCTACAGCGTCTCGACCTCGGCATTGTCGCGGATCAGCGCGGTGATGACGCCCTCGGCGCTCTCGGTGTCGTAGCCGAGGAATTCGGTGGCGCCGAGCTTGTCGCGCAGCGGGAACCAGAGCTTCTCCGTCGCGGCCTCGCCAGTGCCCGACCAGGCGGCGCGGGCCTTGGCCTTTTGCTGCTGCATGGCGGCGTCAAAACCGTCGGTGTCGACCGTGATGCTGCGGGCGCGCAGCGCGTCCTGCGTCAGATCGAGCGGGAAGCCATAGGTGTCATAAAGCGTGAAGGCGACATCGCCACGCAGGCTCTGGCCGGCGACGAGATCCTTCGAGGCATCGTCCAGCAGCGACAGGCCGCGCGCCAGCGTGGTGCGGAAGCGGGTCTCTTCGAGCTTCAGGGTCTCGGTGATCAGCGCCTCGGCGCGCAGCAGCTCAGGATAGGCACGGCCCATCTCGCGGGTCAGCACCGGAACGAGCCGGTGCAGCAGCGGGTCCCTGGCGCCGAGCAGCTGGGCATGGCGCATGCCGCGCCGCATGATCCGGCGCAGCACATAGCCGCGCCCTTCATTGGAGGGCAGCACGCCATCGGCGATCAGGAAGGCCGAGCAGCGCAAATGGTCGGCGATGATGCGATGGCTCGCCTTCATCGGCCCTTCCGAGGACACCGAGGTCAGGTCTGCGATGGCGCGGATCAGCGCGGCGAAGAGGTCGATCTGGTAATTGTCATGCGTGCCTTGCAGCACGGCCGCGATTCGCTCCAGACCCATGCCGGTATCGATCGAGGGGCGCGGCAGGTTGCTGCGCACCCCGCCCGCCGCCTCCTCATATTGCATGAAGACGAGGTTCCAGATCTCGATGAAGCGGTCGCCATCCTCATCGGGCGAGCCGGGCGGGCCGCCGGGGATATGGTCGCCATGATCGTAGAAGATCTCGGAGCAGGGGCCGCAGGGGCCGGTATCGCCCATGCGCCAGAAATTGTCCGAGGTCGGGATGCGGATGATCCGGGAATCGGGGAGGCCCGCAATCTTCTTCCAGAGGCCATGCGCCTCGTCATCCTCGGAGTAGACGGTGACGGTCAGCTTCTCCTTGGGCAGGCCGAATTCGCGCGTGACCAGGGTCCAGGCGTGGGTGATAGCCTGTTCCTTGAAATAGTCGCCGAACGAGAAATTCCCCAGCATCTCGAAGAAGGTGTGGTGCCGGGCGGTGTAGCCGACATTGTCGAGGTCGTTATGCTTGCCGCCGGCGCGCACGCATTTCTGCGCCGTGGTGGCGCGGACATAGGGCCGCTTCTCCTGGCCGGTGAAGACGTTCTTGAACTGCACCATGCCGGAATTGGCGAACATCAGCGTCGGGTCGTTGCGCGGCACGAGCGGGCTCGACGGCACGACCTCATGGCCGGTCGACTTGAAGTAATCCAGGAAGGTGGACCTGATCTCGTTGACGCCGCTCATCGCTGTTTGCGCTCTGGTCTGGGGCAGGGAGGCCGGTCATCCGGCACGGGAACCCGCTTCTAGTCAGGGAGCGCGCGGCTGTCCAGAAAACGCGTCGTTTTGGGGGCTGGCCCGGTGGTCGTTGTGGGATGCTCTGGGGGCGGTGGTGTCATGAGAGCGTCGCAAGGCGTGGATGCTCGGACGAGCCCGAGCATGACGCGGGAGGGTTTGGTGCCTTTTAGCCCACGCCACCCCACCGTCGTCATGGTCGCCCTTGTGGCGACCACCCACGGCTTTCGTTGTGAAGCGCTGTGTTCAGGGCGTGGATGCTCGGGACCAGCCCGAGCATCAGGTCTGGCCTCAGGCCTGGCCCTCGTCGAGGTCATCCTCGGTCGGGGTGGCTTCGTCGAGGATGCGCTCGGCGACGAGGCCGGAGTTCTGGCGGATGGTCGCCTCGATCCGGGCTGCCATGTCGGGATTGGCCTTGAGGAACGCCTTGGCGTTCTCGCGACCCTGGCCGAGGCGCTGGCTGTCGAAGGAGAACCAGGCGCCCGACTTCTCGACCATGCCGGCCTTGACGCCGAGGTCGATCAGCTCGCCGACCTTGGAAATGCCCTCGCCGAACATGATGTCGAACTCGACCTGCTTGAAGGGCGGCGCGACCTTGTTCTTGACGACCTTGACGCGGACCTGGTTGCCGGTGGCCTCCTCGCGATCCTTCAGGGTCGAGATGCGGCGGATGTCGAGGCGCACCGAGGCGTAGAACTTCAGGGCGTTGCCGCCCGTCGTGGTCTCGGGCGAGCCATACATCACGCCGATCTTCATGCGGATCTGGTTGATGAAGATGACCATGCAGTTCGAGCGCGAAATCG
Source organism: uncultured Alphaproteobacteria bacterium (assembly GCA_963759925.1). GTDB lineage: Bacteria > Pseudomonadota > Alphaproteobacteria > Rhizobiales > Beijerinckiaceae > Allobosea. The sequence goes on along the minus strand of CAVXBE010000006.1, from coordinate 1,053,804 downwards.
ACGCCGTCAGCTTGCGCAGGGCCTGGCTCATCAACCGCGCCTGAAGGCCGGGCTGGACATCGCCCATCTCGCCCTCGATTTCGGCGCGGGGAGTCAGGGCCGCGACCGAATCGACCACCAGCACGTCGATGGCGCCGGAGCGGACCAGGGTGTCGGTGATCTCGAGCGCCTGCTCGCCGGTATCGGGCTGCGAGATCAGGAGGTCGTCGAGATTGACCCCGAGCTTGCGGGCATAGACCGGATCCAGCGCATGCTCGGCATCGACGAAGGCGCAGACGCCGCCCTTCTTCTGGGCTTCGGCGATGGTGTGCAGCGCCAGCGTCGTCTTGCCCGACGATTCCGGACCATAGATCTCGATGACGCGGCCGCGCGGCAGGCCGCCGACGCCGAGCGCGATATCGAGCCCGAGAGAGCCGGTCGAAACCGTCTCGATCTCGATCGCCTGCTGGTTCTTGCCCAGGCGCATGATCGAGCCCTTGCCGAAGGCACGCTCGATTTGCGAGAGCGCTGCGTCCAGCGCCTTGGCCTTGTCCATCGAAGAGCCTTCCACGAGCTTGAGATTCGCCTGATTCACGATTGCCGCTCCTTATGGCAGGGGCGCAGGGACATCTCAATCCGCGCGCTGATGCGGGACATGATCATGTTTTGTTCTCGCGGGCAAGTTCTTTTTTTGTTCTCGTTTGCGCGGGCGGTGGCTGAGGCCGGCGGCCTGTAACCGGACAAGCAGCGGCCGTCGCTGCGCAATCATTTCAATCTAAAATTAGTGGCTTTTCTTGAGCAAATGTTCATTTGCTTACGTAAGGATAGCGGTGATTGATTGGTCGGGACCGTTTTCTATGATTGACTGGCGGGGTGCTTTTAGAAATCCGCACCCTTTCGAGGCGCAGGATGAGGTGGCCGCTGGCCGGTTTCGCGCACGGCAGATCGAATCAATCACGAGCCTCACGCCGATCCTGATGATCTGCAACATCGTCAATGCGCTGGTGCTGGCGATGGTCTATGCGCCGACCGCGAACGCAATGCCGTATCTGATCTGGAGCCCGATCGCGCTGCTGGCCGCGGGTCTCGGCTTGATGGGTTGGTATCGGCGGCGCAATCGCCCGCGCCGGCCGACGGCGTCGCGCCGCACCTGCTCGAAGCTCGCGAGTTTCGCCGGGCTTCAGGGGCTGATCTGGTGTGTGCCCGGTCTGCTGCCGGCGCCGCCGACGGATGATCACCGCATCGTCCTGGCAATCGTCATCACCGCTCTGATGGGGAACGGTTTCCTGGCGATGGTGAGCCTGCCGCGGGCCGCGATCGCCTATGCTGCGCCGATCGCCCTCAGCGCGCTGGTCTTCATCGTGCGTCATGCCGGCGAGCAGCTCCTGGCGATGAGCATTTTCTATCTGAACTACCTCTTCATCGTCGGCGTCATCTCCCGCATCACCTACCGCTCGTTCATCGACCGATTCCTGGCCGAGATCCGCAATGAGCAGATGCTGCTCGCCGATGCCGAGGCGTCGCGGGCGCAGCAGGAACGGGCAGGGCGGATCGAGGCGCACACCGAAATCTTCGGCAATGCGATCGCGCTGGTTCTGCAGCGCATTGGCGTGGTTTCGTCAGAGCTGAAGGCCTCGTCGCAATCGCTGGTGGCCACGGCTCACGATGTTGAAGTCTCAGCGCGGTCGGCCACTGAGGGCGCGTCGGTGTCGGAAGCCGCTGTCGGCCAGTCGGTCGAGGCGCTGGAATCGATGCGGCACACGATTGGCAGCATTGTCGGGCGCACCGCTCACTCGGTGGAGGTCGGCCGCGCCGCGCTGAGCTGCACCCGCGATACGGTCAATGCGGTGTCGTCGGTGTCCGATGCGGCGACGCGGATCGAGGGCGTCGTGTCGGTGATCCAAGGCATCGCCAAGCAGACCAATCTGCTAGCGCTCAACGCGACCATCGAGGCGGCGCGGGCCGGATCGGCAGGGCGCGGCTTTGCCGTGGTCGCCTCCGAGGTGAAGTCGCTGGCTCAGGAGACGGCGCGGGCGACGCAGGACATTGTCGGGCAGATCAGCCTGATCGAGGCCAAGGCCGCCGGTGCCTCCCAGGCGGTCGGGCAGGTCATCAGCATTGTCGAGGCCATGTCCGAGACGGCGCTGGACATCGCTGCCGCCGTCAATGCGCAGTCCGGCATGGTCGCCGATATCGCCGATGGTGCGGGCCGGGCCGCTGCGCGGGCGCGGGCCACGGCGGAGGATATCCTGGCCGCAACCAAGGCTGCGAGCGGGGCAGGGGCGCTGGGCGGGCAGGCGCTGGACCTCGCAACGGCGCTGAGCGGCGAGGCCGATCAGCTCGACAAGGCGGTGACGACCTTCCTGCGGGATATCCGCGCGGCCTGAGCGCTCCCGTGTCAGGGATCAGCCCATCGCCGCCTTCACCGTCTCCATCAGCTGCTTCATCGTGAAGGGCTTGGGCAGGAACTGAAAATCCTCGCCCTCCGGCAGGTTCTTGCGGAAGGCTTCCTCGGCATAGCCTGAGACGAACACCACCTTGGTGCGCGGATTGCGCTGGCGCAGCTCGCCCAGCAGCGTCGGCCCATCCATTTCCGGCATGACGACGTCGGAGACGACAAGGTCGATCTGCCCGTCATGCTGCAGGAAAATCTCCAGCGCCTCGACGCCCGACGCCGCTTCATGGACGGTATAGCCGCGCGAGATCAGCATGCGGGCGTTCAGCGCCCGCACCGCGTCCTCATCCTCGACCAGCAGGATGACGCCAGCGCCGGTGTGATCGGCCGCGAGGCGCTTGGGCGGCTCCTTGGCCGCGGCTTCGGCGGCGATATCCTCTTCGGTCGGCACATGGCGCGGCAGGAAGATGCGGAAGGTGGTGCCCTGGCCCATCACCGAATCGCAGAAGACGAAGCCGCCGGTCTGCTTGACGATGCCGTAGACCATGGAGAGGCCGAGCCCGGTGCCCTTGCCGACCTCCTTGGTGGTGAAGAACGGCTCGAAGATCTTGTCGAGATGCTCGGGCGAGATGCCGGTGCCGCTATCCTCGACATCGAGCAGCACGTAATCCTCGGCCGGCAGCGCGGCATAGCCCAGCCCGGCGCATTCGGCGGCGGTGACGTTGCGGGTGCGCACAGTGAGCTTGCCGCCATCGGGCATGGCGTCGCGGGCATTGACGGCGAGGTTGACGATGACCTGCTCGAGCTGGCCGAGATCCGCCTTGACCGGCCAGAGATCGCGCCCCTGGCGGACATCGAGCGACACCTTGTCGGCGACAACGCGCTTGAGCATCAGCGACAGGTCGGAGAGCACGTCTCCCAGTTCGAGAACCTGCGGGCGCAGGGTCTGGCGGCGGGAGAAGGCGAGCAGCTGCCGCACCAGCGCTGCGGCGCGGTAGGCGTTCTGCTTGATCTGCATAATGTCGGGGAAGGAAGGATCCGTCGGCCTGTGGCTCGCCAGCAGGAACTCCGAAGCGTTGATGATGACCTGCAGCACATTGTTGAAGTCATGCGCGATGCCGCCGGCAAGCTGCCCGACAGCCTGCATCTTCTGGGCCTGGTCGATGTTGTCCTTCAGCTTGCGCTCGGCCGTTGTCTCCAGCGCATAGATGATGGCGCGCTCGCCATCTTCGTCGTCATTGGCCACCGGTGTCAGATAGAGCCTGGCCGAGCGACCCTCATCGCCGACCAGCGTCACGTCGAGCGGGGTGATGTCGGCCCGGCCGGCCATCGCTTCCGACAGCGCCCGCTCCAGAGGGGCGCCGCTGGTCAGCAATTGCTGGATCGCGGTCGGTTGCGGCCCGTTCTGGGTCAAGCGCGTGAAGGCCGCGTTGGAGCGCAGGATCGCGCCGGTCTTGTCGACGGTGGCGATCGCCATCGGCGTGGAGTGGAAGAAGCGGGAGAAGCGCACTTCGGCGTCGCTGCTGCCATCGGCGCCCGCTTCGCCCGAGGTGCGGTTCAGCACGAGCGTGCGCGACAGGCCGGCTCGGCCGTCGCTGCCGAAGGCGACCTGATGATGCAGGCGCACCGGCAAGGTCGCGCCATTGCGGCGCTTGAGGTCGACATCCAGCACCTCGACCCGGACATCGCCGGGCTGCCCCCGGATCGCCCGGATCAACGCGGCGGCATTGGGGGTCGCGATGTCTTCGAGATGCAGCCCGCCAGAGCCGAAGCGGGCGAGGTCGAAATCGAGCCAGCCCGACAAGGTCGCGTTGAGATACGAAACCTCGCCGTCGGCATCGATCGAGACGAAGCCGGCGGGGGCGTGGTCGAGATAGTCGATGGCGTGCTGCAGTTCCTGGAAAGCGTTTTCCTGCCGCTCGCGCTCGGGCGTGATGTCGGAGACGCTCCACAGCGTGCCCGGCCGGCTGTCACGGCGCACGGGCGCGACACGGATGCGGTACCAGCCGACGCCGGTGCGGGCGCCAAGGCCCGGCTCGATGCGGATTTCCTCGACCAGCTGGCGGTTTTCCCGTGCGGCCGTCGCGAGGCGGTAGATCGCCTCGGAGACCTCGGGGCTGCCGGTGAACAGCCGCTCGACCGGGCGGATGTCGCTGGCGCCACGGGCGCTGGCCAGAGCGAGATAGGTTTCATTGGCGTAGACGATGCGGTTCTCGCCTTCCGTCACCACCATGCCGGTCTCGGACCCGTCGACGATCGCCTTGGTCAGGTCGTTGCGCGCCGCGCGCCCGGCAAATTGCACCAGGCCGATGGCGAAGGCGAACAGCCCGAAGACACCGGCGACCGAGAGCAGGGCCAGCAATCCCAGGATCAGCGGCTGCGCCCAATGGTTGGCGATGAAGCCGAGCGCGATCGCCGCGCCGACCAGCAGCCCCGCCACCAGCAGGATGATGCCGACATGGCCCGGCTTGTCCGAGCGATCGATGGCGGTTGTCGCCGTGCTTCCGCTCATTGCGGCCGTTCCGTCCGTTGTTCGGGAAGCGCTGCGGCCGGACCGGGCGGTGGGCCGCATCTGCACTCCTGTGGTTCCTGAGCCTCAAGCATATCTGGGAGTTAGGCGCGGCGGCCCTTCAGGCGCAAGACGTATCCGATGACTTCGGCCACTGCCTTGTAGTGTTCGACAGGAATTTCATCATCGATCTCGACAGTGGCATAAAGCGCACGGGCCAGTGGAGGATTTTCCACGATCGGCACACGATGCTCGCTCGCCACTTCACGGATCTTGAGCGCAACAGCATCGACACCCTTGGCGAGGCATAGCGGCGCGGCCATGCCGGGCTCATATTGCAGCGCGACCGCGAAGTGGGTCGGGTTGGTGATGATCACCGTCGCCTTGGGGACGGCTGCCATCATCCGCTTGCGCACCCGCTGTGCCCGGATCTGGCGCAGCTTGGCCTTGACCTCGGGATTGCCTTCCGAGTTCTTGTACTCGTCCTTCATCTCCTGCTTGGTCATGCGCTGGCGCTGGTACCAGGAGAAGCGCTGCCAGACGAAATCGCCGAGCGCGATGACGGCGAAGAGCGCCAGCGCGCTGCCGAGCAGCTTGATCGTCAGCGTGAGCATCGTCGGCAGCATCGCCTGGACATCCATCTGGACGAAGCTTTCCAGCCGGTCATGCTCGCCCCAGAAGGTCATCCAGAGCACGGCGCCGACGAGCCCGGTCTTGGCCAGGCCCTTGGCGAAGTTGATCCAGGCTTCCTTGCCGAAAACCCGCTTGAACCCCGCCATCGGCGAGATCCTGTCGAATTTCGGCATCATCGGGTCGAAGGTCCAGAGCGGCTTGTGCTGGATCAACGCACCGGCAAGCGCGGCGCAGAGGATGAAGGCGAAGGGCATGCCCAGCGCCATGAAACCGGTCATCACACCCTTGCTGGTGACGGAGTAAAAGCCGGCAGCATCGCTGGGAACCTGGTGCGCGTTCATCAGGAAGGCGCGCAGCGACATCGCGGCCTCACGGGCCGACCAGCCGGCCGATACCAGCAGGGCGAGCGTCAGCCCCGACAACACGAAGAACGTGCCGATCTCGGTGGATTTGGGGACGTCGCCTTTCTCAGTCGCCTCGTCGAGCTTTCGCTGCGTCGGGTCTTCTGTTCTGTCGTCTTGTTCTGCATCCTCCGACATGGACGATCAGCCTCCCGTCAGCTGGCGCAGGAAGCCGCCCAGCGATTCGAGGAAGACGCTCATCATCACGCCCATCACCGCCATCAGCACGAGCATGCCGCCGAGGATCGAGGCGGGAACGGCGAGGAAGAAGACCTGCAGAGCCGGCATCATCCGCGCCAGCACGCCGAGGCCGACATTGAACAGCAGACCGAAGATGATGAACGGGGAGGCGATCTGTACCGCCAGCGAGAAGCCTTGCGAGGCAGTGCGGATCGCCAGGCCGAGCGCATCGCTCATCGCCGGCATCCCACCCGGAGGCAGCAGCCGATAGCTCTCGTGGATCGCGACGATGGCGACATGGTGCAGGTCCGTCACCAGGATCAGCGTGATGCCGAGCATGGTCAGAAGGTTGCCGATCGACGGGTTCTGCAGGCCGCCGGAGGGATCGACCGTCATGGCGAAACCCAGCCCCATGGTCTGCGCCACCAAGGTCCCGGCCGTCTGCAATGAGGCCATGACGAAGCGGGCGCAGAGGCCGATCACCAGGCCGGTGAGGATTTCGCCGATCAGCAGACCGACAATGCCGGGGATATCGGCCGGGATGCGCAGCAGCGGCCGCGCCATCGGCACCAGCATCAGCGCAATGAAGAAGGCCAGCGACAGCCGGGCGCGCGAAAACACGAAGCGCTCGCCGATGCCGGGCATGAGCATGACCAGCGTGCCGACGCGCGCGAAGACGAGCGCGAAGACGGCGCTGATCTCGGGCAGGATCGCGATCTGCATCGGGCTTGTCCGTGCTCCGCGCCAGTGAGACGCCCGCGCATCGGCTGGTGCCGGCGGCCGATGCGGCAGACTCATTCGCCCGTGGCGATTCGGACGGCGATCCGTCCCATATAGCCTGCAAGGGCATCGCCCATGAACGGAAGAAACAGCATCAGCGCGCCAAAAGTGGCGAGGATCTTCGGAACGTAGATCAGCGTCTGCTCCTGGATCTGGGTCAGCGCCTGGAACAGCGAGACGACGAGGCCGACGGCCAGCGCCACCAGCATCAGAGGCCCACCGGCCTTGAGGAAGACGATCATGCCATCGCGGGCGACGTCGAGAATGGCGCCGGAGGTCATAGGCGGTATCCTGTGCTGTGCGCTGCGCCAGTCATCAGACCGGCATCCGCATGATCTCTTCATAGGCGGCGATGACACGGTCGCGGACGGCGACCAGCGTCTCGATGGCGGCTTCGCTCTCGGCCACAGCCGTGACCACATCGACGACATCGGCGCGGCCGGCGGCGACGCTCGCCATCTGCTTGTCGGCCTTGCGGCCGGAATCAGCCGTCGATTCCAGCGCCTGGCCGATCATGGCCGCGAAGTCGGGGCCGCCTGCGCCGGTGGTGCCACCGGCGGGCTTGCGCATCAGGCTGCCGGCCCCAAGGCCCTGCGTCGAGGCGTAGGCGCCGGCTGCGAAAGTCGGTGTGGCCATGGCTTTGGCTCCGGGTCAGGGCGGCGCGCTCAGGCGCGCAGGATGTCGATGGTGCGCTGGATCATCCGGCGCGTGGAGGAGATCAGGTTGAGGTTGGCCTCGTAGCTGCGCTGGGCCTCGCGCATGTCCATGCTCTCGACCAGCGCGTTGACGTTGGGCATGCGGACATTGCCGGCCGCGTCAGCGACAGGGTTGCCGGGGTCGAACTTGCTGCGGAACTGGCTCTGGTCACGCTGGACCCGGCCGAGATCGACCAGCTGGGCGTCGAGCTCCTTGTCGAAGCGCTGCTTGAAGGTCGGGATCTTGCGGCGATAGGGGTCGCCGCCGGCACGCTCCGGCCCCGAATCGGCATTGGCGATGTTTTCCGCGATGACGCGCATGCGCCCGGACTGGCTGCGCAGGCCGGAGGCGGCGACGGCGATGCTCTTGAGCAGGTCCATGGCGCTTTTCCCTTGCCGGCTCTAAGCCTACCGGCCCTTGCCGATAGCGATTTTCATCAGGCCCAGGCTCTTGCTGTAGAGCGAGGCGGCCAGCTGAAACTCGCCCTGGTTCTGCGCGACCTTCAGCATCTCGTCTTCGAGATTGACCGCATTGCCGCTGGGCGTGACCTCGAAGCGCCGCGCGGCAGCGCCGTCAAAGCCGTTGCGCTGGCCCGACGGGCCCATATGCGAAGGGCTGGTCTGGGCCAGGGTGAAGCTGCCCTTGTCGAGCGAAGGCGCCCGCAAATCCCTGGGCCGGAAGCCGGGGCTGTCGGCATTGGCGACATTTTCGGCCAGCAGCTTCTGGCGCGTCTGGTTCCAGTGCATGCGCGTCTTCAGCGCCTGCATCAGGTTTCCGCCGCCGCCCAGGGTGGTGTTGGCCATGGTGTTTTGCCCCGTTTCGCGCGCTCAGGCCTTCGCCTTGCGCCCCATCGGCGCCTGCCTCTGGCCGCGTCGACTGGGCAAATATTGCCGGGCATAGGGTTAACAGCTGGTTAATTCCGCAGTTTTCCGTGGATGGCGTTAACCACGCGTTCACCATGTTTTTTGTCAGGCGGAAGGCTGTGCTATAGCCAAGACGTTGAAGCTTGTGCGGAAATAGCATCCGCGCGCAGCTTGTCGTCGTCGTTCATGAGGCCCCCCTTGCAGACGTTGTTTGGCTTCGATCTCTCGACCGCCCAGAAAGTCGTGGTGGCTTCAGCCGTAATCCTGGCGCTGCTCGTGCTGCTGGGGCTGTTCGTTCGGCAGATCCAGGGTGGCCGCCTGAGGATGAAGGGCCAGTCGGGAGGGCGCACGCGCCAGCCGCGGCTCGGCATTGTCGATACGCATGATCTCGACAGGCAGCGGCAGCTCGTGCTGATCCGGCGCGACAATGTCGAGCACCTGATCATGATCGGCGGCGCGTCCGATGTGGTGGTCGAGACCAATATCGTCCGCGCCGGGCGCGCGCCTGCGCCCTTGTCCTTCGAGCAGGGACTGACTGAGCGCCCGCCGGCCTTCGAGCCGCAGCCGGCGCCCGAACCGGTGCGTGCCGAGATCACGCGGATGGAGCCTCCGGCTCCCGACATGCTGCCGCCGCTTCCGGCCCGCTCCGCGCAGCCGACCATGGAGCCGCCTGCGCCAAGCTGCTCCGCCGCCGCCCCCGCGCTCCGCTCCGCGCAATCCCGCCGTCGAGGCCGAAGCGGCGCTCGCGGTCGGTGCTGCCCTCGGCGCCGCTGTCGGCATGGCGGCCAAACCTGCATCTGCCACGCCTGCAGCTGCCACGCCTGCGCCTGCCATGGCGGAGCCGGCACCGAGCGTCGCACCGCCGCAATTCACGCGCGACACGCCGTCGCCGACCGCCAGCACGGGCGAGCTGGACACCATGGCGCGCCAGCTTGAGGAGGCCCTGAAGCGGCCGTTCTCAGCGGTTCGCCCGGCCGGCTCCGGTTCCGCTCCTGCTGTCGAGCCGCAGGACCGCGCCCCGCAGGCCCCGAGCCGCGCACCGGAGGTCAAAAGCGAGCCGCGGACGCCGCCGGCCTTCCTGACCGAGTCGCGGCGCGCACCCGAACCGCAGGTCATGCCGGATCTGCCGATGGCCGATGTGCCCGCGCCGCCAGTCGCGCCGGCCAAGCCCGTGCCGACGCCGGTCGATGTCGAGGCCGAGCTGGAGTTCGCTCTGGGGCTGAAGCCGAAGCGCACCGATACCCGGCCGCCGCAGAGCTATCAGGCGCCAGCCCCGGCCGAGCCGGAGCTTGACGACGTGCTCAGTGCCGAGCCGGTGGAGCCTGTCACCAAGGGGAATCGGGACGAGCGTCCTGTTCCGGTTCAGCCGGTTGCGGAAGAACCCAAGCCGGCCGCTGCGCCCGCGCCCGTGACTGTTGCAGCCGAGCCCGCACCGGAAGCTGCTCTCGTCGAACGCTCCGCGCATATGGACCAGCCGACAACCGAGCCTGTCATTCACACGACAGAAGCCGCCGAGCCTGCGAGCGAAGAGCCGGAGATCGAGGAGTTGCAGCCGGAAGAGCCGGTCTCCGTGACGGAGGCCGAGGCGGCTGAGGAGGTGGAGCCCGTCAAGGAGGAGAAGCCCGAGCCGCAGCCGGCCGCAATCGACCCCTTCTCCGTCGATGCGATCGAGGCCGAGTTCGCGCGCCTGCTCGGGCGTGATCCCAAGCTCAAATCCTGATCGGCCTCTGATCGGCCTCTACGCTGCCGCGCGGCCCCTGCAGCCGCGCGGTCAACAGGAAACTGGCGGGTTGCGCGGGCTTGCCGCAGTCCGGCCCGTTGCCCGGGGAGGGCGGGCCGCACTAGCGTCTCCTGGCCCGGTCGCCTGAGTCGGGCGCCGGTCCCGGTCCCAGCGTGTCGCGAAACCATCGTTCTTCCAGCAACGGGTCCATGCTGCTGCGGCTTATCGCCGTGGCTGCACTGCTCGTGCCGGGTCTGGCTCGGGACCGCCGATGCGCAGACCCTGTCGCTCGATCTCGGGCAGGGCGGGGGCGTGGCCGAGCGGGCGCTGCAGCTCATCGCCGTCATCACGGTGCTGTCGCTGGCGCCGTCGATCCTGATCATGGTGACGTCGTTCACCCGCATCGCCGTCGTGCTGTCGCTGCTGCGTTCGGCGCTCGGGACGCAAACGGCACCGCCAAATGCCGTCATTCTCGGACTGGCCTTGTTCCTGACCGGCTTCGTCATGGCGCCGACCCTGCGCGAGGCCTACTCGGTTGCGGTCGAGCCGCTGGTTGCGGGGCAGATCCAGCCGCAAGAGGCCTATAATCGCGGCGTCGTGCCCTTCAAGACGTTCATGCTCAAGCATGTCCGCGAGAAGGATCTGATGCTGTTCATGGAGATGTCGCGCGAGCCGCGCCCGCAACGGCCGGAAGATATCCAGATCCAGGTGCTGGTGCCGGCCTTCATGATTTCGGAGCTGCGGCGCGCCTTCGAGATCGGCTTCCTGCTCTTCGTGCCGTTCCTGATCATCGACCTGGTGGTGGCATCGATCCTGATGTCGGTGGGCATGATGATGCTGCCACCGGTGACGGTGGCGCTGCCGTTCAAGCTGATCTTCTTCGTGCTGGTCGATGGCTGGGGGCTGGTCGCCGGCTCACTGGTGAAGAGTTACGGCAGCTAGCTGAGATCTTGGCGCGAGCCTGGGCTATCCCCGCGCTGCGGCGGCGGGCGCTGCTGCGTCGGTCTCGGCTCCGGCGGGCTGCCCCGGCTTGGCGCGCTGGCGCACCGACGTCGAGTACTCCGGGTACCGCTCGCGATAAGACCGCATGAAATCGGAGAAAGTGTCGGCCCCGGCAGCACGGCGCGCCATGTCGCGGATATCGGCAGCGGTGGCGCGGCTGGAGCCGGTGATGAAGGCGAAGGTCCGGGCGTCGCTGCTCTGGGCCATCTTGCCGGCGAACTTGCTGCGCAGCCGATCGAGAGACAGGGCCTCGTCGGACATCACATAGGAGATCGCGGTGCGCATCACCTCCGCGCGCTCGCCATCGCTCAGAGGGGTATCGCCCCGCCAGCTTTCGCCGAGCAGCCGCTCATGCGCCTCGCCCGCATCGCGCCAGCGCCGGCCGGTCCAGTAGATATCGGCGCGGAGCCGGTCGATCTCGGCTCCTTTTTCGCCCTCAAGCATTTCCAGCGCCTGATCCGTACGCGACAGGTCGGACAGGGCCTTGGCCTCGAGCAGCAGACGCGCGCGCTGGACGTCGCTGGCCAGTTCGACGAGCCGCGTGCGGTTCAGCGTCTGGATCGCCTCCGAGGGCTTGCCGTTCATCAGCTGGACCATGGCGAGCCGCGTGGCTACCGTGGACCGCGCCGCACCGGTCAGCCGCTTCTCAAGCTGGTAGTTCAGGATTTCCGAGGCCTGGTCGAGCAGATCGAGTTCCACCAGACGGTCGGCGAGAAGCCTCGTGATCTCGTCGCCGCGGCGGCCGATCGGCAGGAATTCCTTAAAGTCGTAGAACAGCGCCAGAGCGTCGATACGCGACAGCGAGCCAGCCTTGTCGCCGCCAAACAGATCGGCAAAGCGCTGCGCCGTCTCATCATGCATCCGGCGCGTCAGCGGCTCATTCGGGAAGACTTCGTTGGCGCGCCTTGCCATCATGAAGGCGTCGCGCCAGCGCTGGTTGTCGGCATAGAGCCTGCCGAGCTCCGCCAGCGCTTCGATCTCCAACGAGCCGCCGCGCCAGATCACCGAGACCGTCTCCAGCCGGGCGAGCGCCTCATCCGGCTTGATGTCGTTGCGCTTCTCGGCATGCACCAGCTGCACCGCGCGCAGCTGCGCTTCGGCAGCAACCGGGCGGTCATCGGATTCAAACAGCGCCTTGTAGCCGTTGAGCGCCGCCGCCGGCCGCCCGTGCAGATCGTCGAGCATGGCGCGCAGCAGGGCGATCTGCTGCTCCTGCGGATAGCCGGCCGGGAGCGTCAGCGAGCTTTTCGATCTCGCGCTCGGCGACGGTGACGTCCCGCATCGCCAGTGCCGCGCGAACCAGAGCCGGGCGCAGCTCGGCCTGAAGCTCGGGCGGATAACGGTCGATGAAGGCCTCGCCACGGCGGAAGCCGAGCAATGCCGGGCCGTTGCGGCCAAGCCGCTGCTCGGCCAAGGCCCGCCAGACGCCTGCTTCGGGATCATCCTTGAGCGGCGCAGCCTGAAGCGCGGTCAGCGCCTCCTGATTGCGGTGCATGCGCAGCGCCACCAACCCATTGAGGAACAGCACCTCCCGGTTGCTGCGCGTGGACGGATCGTCCTTCAGCAGCACGCTGAGCGGGCCCTTCGCCTCGACCATCAGGTCATTGGCGGCATAGAAGCGCGCGAGCGTCAGCCGTGCCTCGGATTTCCGTACGCGTGAGGCGTCGGTCACATCGTCCAGCAGCTCGCGCGAGCGGGTGAGAGCCGCGCCGGTGCGAAGGCCCGCCCACTGGACGGGATCGATCAGCGGCGCTGTGAGGGCGGCGTGCTTCTGTTCGTCCTTCTTCTGCTCGCCCATCGCATCGAGCGAGACCGTCAGGCCCGTGCTGCGGCCGATGCGGACCTCGTCGGCGCCGCCATGCACGACGAGATCGTCGGCGCGGGCGTTGACCGCGACGCCATGGGCGGTCTGCGGCAGGCCGAACTCGACATAGTGATAGGGCTTGGGCAGGTTCCGCACCGGCCCTGTCGCCGTGGCGATCGCGAGCGGCGTACCGGCGAGGCCCGCTTCCAGCCAATGCACGCCGGTCAGGCCGGGCAGGGGCACCGACAGGATCGTCTGGCCGCGCTCATCCAACGTTCTGCGCGGCGAGAGCGGGTCAGCCGCCTTGCCCGGCTGATCGCCGAAGCGCAGGGACCAGTTGTTGCCGTCATCGACAAGGCGGGTGATCTGCTGGCTCTTCAGCGCCAGCCGCAGCAGGGTCAGCCGGCCCTCGCGGACCACCGTCGTGCTCTCGACCAGCTCCGGCAAAACCCCCTTCAGATCGTCGGGATTGATGGTGTCGCGCGTATCGAACGCCACCGTCAGCACGCCGGCCTCGACGAAGGCGGCCGCGCCCGTCAGCCGCGGAAAGCGGAAATCGATCGCGCGGCCCCGGCGCGTTGGAAGCCGCCTTGATCAGGACCGGTTGCGAAGCGGGATCGACCGTCGCAGCTGGCGCGACCACAGGGGCAGCAGCCGGTGTTGTGGCGGCAGGAGCGGCGGCGATCGGCTGGGGTTCGACCGCTGGTGAAGGCTGGGGTGAGGCAGGCTTGGATTCGGCAGCCTTGATCTCGGCAGGCTTGGTTTCAGCGGGTTTGGCCTCGGCGGGTTTGGGCTCCGCTGCGGCGGCATCGGGCTTCGGTGTCGCGGCCGCGGCTTTCGCTTCCAGCGCGGCGAGCGTCAGCACATCGGGATTGGCAGCACGCTGGAGATCGACGATCAGCCCGTCCTCATCTCGGAAGGAGCGTGCCTCGCGCTGTTTCGGCGCGCTGAGCGTCAGCCGCGTGGTGCTGTCCGTGGTCTCGTGCCCGAGCAGGGTGAGGGCAGGCGGCAGCGCAGCGCGGATTTTCGGAGCGTCGACAGGCATGGGCTTGTCGAAGGTCAGGGACAGCTTGCCCTCAGCGAGATCGGCCGTGACATTGGCGCCTTCGGCCGTGTCGAAAATCAGGCGGTCGAGCGTCGGCAGGATCGCGGCGCGCATGGTCAGCGGTCGCGGCTGCGGCGCCTGGCGCGCCACCTGCTTGGCCCGTGCTTCCGCCAGCCTCAGCCGATCCGTGAGCTCGGCCAGCGCATCGGCCGGAGGGCCGGGCATGACACCCGCCCAGTTCAGCGGCAACAGGTCGATGAAAGCCCTGTCGCCTGTCTCGATCAGATTGGCGCGGAACGGCTTTGTCAGCGCAAAGCGCAGGCCGCGCCGGTCGGGGTCCACTCTTGCGACGGTGACATAGGTCGGCAGCTCACCCGCGATCTTGGCGACATCGACCGTGACAGGCTCGGAAAAGGCGACGATCAGGATGCCGTTGGAAACCCGCACGCGCGTGGTGGTCGGGCCATCGAAGTTGAGCGCGAGGCGGCCAAAGCCCTGCTGCATCGGCTGGCCCTGAAGCGTCGCGCTGGCCGCCAAAGCAGGGGCCTGCAGCTGCGCCCCCAAGGCAAGCGCAGTGAGGCCGATACCGAAGAGAAGGGAACGCGGAACACGCAAACCGGCAAACTCACGCAACGCAGACCTGGCGACAGCGCTGGCGAACCAGCGCAGACCAAAGCCATGCTAGCGCGGCAAGGATAATGGCGGGTTAAGGGCTCAGCGCTTGCGGGCTGGGGCTATGGCCGGGAGTTCGTTGGGGCCGGGCGCGGCCAGTTCTGTCGAGACGCGCTCGACATGGGCACCGCGGCCGGCATTGGCGAGGGCGACGGTCAGCTTCTCGGCCCGCTCCGGCGCCATCGCCGCCAGAACCTCGGACATCTTGCGCGGGTTCATCTGCTGGACCACCGGCACCAGCACGTCGAGGCCGAGCCGGTCGAAGACGCGCGCGGCGTCCTTCGGCTTCATCGCCTCGTACATGATCACCAGGTTCTTGATCGCCTTGGTCTCTTCCTCGCTGGTTTTGGCGCGGGGACCGTCGACCTTGTCCTCCATCGCCTTCAGCTCGTCGACGCGGCCGTCGAGCTTCTTCTCGGCGGTGCCGAGCAGGCGCTCGCGCATTTCCAGCTCGCGCACCCGCGCCTCGATCTCGTCGCGCCTTGCGGCCAGCTTCTCGAGGACGGCGCGTTCGGCCGGGGAGACCGGTTGCGCGGTGCCATTGGCGATGGCGGCCTTGTCGGCGGGGTTGGGCGCTGCCTTGGCCTCGGCCTCAGGCTTGGCAGGGGCGGGCTTGTCGACCGAGCCTGTCGTCTCGGGGTCGCGCAGCACGATGTCGGGCGAGCGCGCGGGAGCGACGACCTTGGCCGAAGCCCAGCCATCGCTCCTGGCCGGTGCTGTGGATGACAAAAGCGGCGTCGCTGGAAGGGATATGGCCGGGGTGAGGCTCCGCCGTCCACGCAAGCAGCTTCAGCGCCAGCAAAGCCATGGCGCCGAGGATGACTGCGGGAATGAGGCGGGGCCTCTCGATCATGCGGCCTGCCCTTCAAGCCGGCGGGCGGCGCGCGCGCGGATGGCGGCGGCGGACTTCGGCGGCGCTGGCCAGGCGCGAGATCGGCGCGGGCGCAGGCGTCGCGGGCTCCGGCGCCTTGGGCGCCGACCAGCGCTGCGGCGCTGACGATCTGGCCGATGCGGTCCATCACGGTCTGGCCCGCCTCGACCTGCGCGGCGAGGTCGGCGGCATAGCGCTCGGCGGTGCGCAGGCGCTCGGCCAGCGTGCGGTCGCAATCGCCGCAGCGTCGACTTCAACCCGGCGATGGCGCGCTCGGCTGTGTCCGTGGCGGCGATCAGCGCGCCGATGGTCTGGCGCATGCCGCCTCGTCCGCCTTCAGGCGCTCGATTCGCTTGGCCAGGACGTAGCAGGTGATGATCGTGGCGACGAGCAGGCTGGCGACCAGGACATCGGCGAAGAGGGTGATGGTCATGGTAAAGCGCTCGATCCGTTCTAGGATGGGGCTGCCGAGGTGGCTGGTGGCGCTGTCGAAAGCGGCGATGGTGGTCTTGGAGCGGCGCAGCGGGCTGACGACCTGGACCGCGATCTTGTCGTCGACCCGGCCGATCCGGCCATCGCTGACGATGAAGTCGCCGCAGCGCAGGGCGACCGTTGCGTCGGGGCGGGCGTCGAACATCAGCGTGTCGCCGATCTCGAGCTTCATCACCCGCTTCAGCGGCATCTGCGTCTCATGCAGCACGCAGGTGACGTTGACATCGGTCTGCCAGACTTCGGTCGCGAGATGGTTTTCCCAGATCGGATCGCGCCCGAGCTTCTCACCCATGAAGCTCTCGAGCAGAAGCTCGCGGATGGGCTCGATGGTGGCGTAGGGCAGGAGCAGGTGGACCGCGCCGCCGCGGCCTTCCATGTCGAAGCGCAGTTCGACGCGGATGGCGGCATTGGCCGGGCGCGAGATCGAGACGAAGCGCGGGTTAGATTCGATGCGATCGACCGTGAAGGTCACCGGCGAGAGCGGCTGGAAGGCAGCCTCGGCGTCGCTGAGGATCAGCGCGATGACGCGCTTGAGCAGGTTGATCTCGATCGAGGTGAAGGGGCGGCCGTCGATGC
Source organism: uncultured Alphaproteobacteria bacterium (assembly GCA_963759925.1). Classification (GTDB taxonomy): domain Bacteria; phylum Pseudomonadota; class Alphaproteobacteria; order Rhizobiales; family Beijerinckiaceae; genus Allobosea. Next base: position 1,037,186 of record CAVXBE010000006.1, on the reverse strand, counting down.
GCGGTGCGGGCTGGCCGCGCTTGCCGCCGAACATCGTGTCCAGCACCGAGTAGATCAGCGAGGATTCGATGGTGACGAGGCCGAAATTGTCCCACTCCTCGGCCTTGAAGACCGAGAGCATCGAGGGCAGCGAGATCGAATTGATATAGTCGCCGAAGCGCACCGAGCGGATGCTTTCGAGCGAGACTTCGACGTTGTCGGTGAAGAAGTTGCGCAGGCTGGTGGAGAGCAGGCGCACCATGCGCTCGAAGATGATTTCGAGCATCGGCAGCCGCTCATAGGCGACCGAGCCGGAATCGACGATGGCCTGGATGCCGTTGCGGGCATCCTTGTCATCGCCGGTGGAGAAACCGAGCATCGTGTCGATTTCTTCCTGCGACATCAGGCGGTCGGTACCGCCCTCCTGTTCGCCTTCCTCCTCGATGATGTCCGGCATGGCCGACCATTCGGCCGCCATCCCCTCCGGGCTCAGCGGCTCGTCCTTGGGCTTGCCGTTCTTGTCGAGGTCGTCGCTCATGATGCCATCTTCATATCGTCGGGGAGGAGAGGTGCGCGGGAGGCGGGCTTGAGCCTCACTGCAGCAGCAGTTCCTTGAACAGCACGGCGTCGACCTTGGCCGGGTAGACGGTCATGTTGACGCGCCGCAACAGCTCTTCCTTGAGACGGTACATGCCGGCCGAGCCTTCGAGGTCGGAGGGGCGCAGCTCGCGCATGAACACCTGGAAAGCGTCCTCGACGCGCGGCAGCAGCGGCTTGATGCCCTCGGAGGTCTTGGGGTCGGCCACCTCCAGCATCACCTTGATCTTGATGATCGGGGCGCGCTCCTGCTGGGCGGCGGGCGAGATGGCGATGACCATTTCCTTCATCTCGACGAAGGTCACCGGCTTCTTGGCGGCCTTGGCCTTTTCGGCGGCCTCGATCTGCTCGGCGGAAGGCGGCTTCAGAAAGAAGAACCAGCCGCCGCCACCGGCCGCCGCCAGCACCACCACGGCGCCGATGATCATGATCAGCTTCTTCTTGCCGGACTTCGGCGCTGCCTCGCCGGCTGCGCCTTCCGCTTGTTCGGTGTCGGGCTTCTTGGCCATCAGACTCGCCTTCGCGGGCGATGCCGTGATGGCACCTGCCCTTGGGACCACCTTGGGCAATCACGGTTAACGCCTCGTTAAACACGGCAATTTCTGCCGGGTCGTTTGTGCCTGCAGGGCCTGTCCTGCCGGGCTGTCGGACGCCCTGTTTCAGCAATGAATATTCAATGATCTCAGATACTTATCTGGTTTTAACCATGTTGGCACACCGCTTGCGGAGGAGTGGCTGCAACCACTGCGCTGGGGAGCGTCGAAGCGGTTGCGGGACAATTCGGGAGACTTGCCGTGGAGAACGCTCTTCTCGTCGGCCTGTCGCGTCAGATGGCACTGGCGCGGGAGCTGGACGTCATCGCCAACAACATGGCGAATGTCGGCACGAACGGCTTCAAGGCGCGCTCGTCGCGCTTCAGCGAATTCGTCATGCCCGTGGCGAGCGCCGAGGCTTTCCTGCGCCCGGACCGCGCCGGTCTCCTATGTCATCGACAAGGGCACGCCGCTCGATCTCAGCCAGGGACGCGGTGCGAGCGCACGGGCAACCCGCTCGATGTCGCCCTGCGGGGCGACAACTACCTCGTCGTCCAGACGCCGGCCGGCGAGCGCTACACCAAGGCCGGGTCGCTGCAGGTCAATCCGCGCGGCCAGCTCGTCACCCAGACCGGCATGCCGGTGCTGGGCGAGGGCGGGCCGATCCTTCGGGCCCGGCGAGATCCGACGCCAAGATCGCTGCCGACGGCACGGTTTCCAGCGATCAGGGCATTCGCGGCAAGCTCCGCCAGGTCAAGTTCGCCAACCCGCAGGCGCTGGTCAATGACGGCGCCAACCTGTTCTCCTCGCCGACGCCGCCGCGTGCCCGCCGGCCCGCTGGCGCGGCTGGAAACCGGCGCGATCGAGTCGCTCCAACGTCAAGGCGGTGGTCGAGACTGACCCGGCTGATGGAGGTGCAGCGCTCCTACCAGACGCTCGCCAACATCATGTCGAAATCCGATGAGCTGCGCAGCAGGGCGATCTCGCGCCTTGCCGATCAGCAAGCCTGATCCGGAACGGAACCCAGAACATGCGCGCCCTTCAGACCGCCGCAACCGGCATGATGGCCCAGGAACTCAACGTCCAGGTCATCTCCAACAACATCGCCAACGTCCGCACCACCGGCTACAAGCGCCAGCGGGCGCATTTCCAGGACCTGCTCTACGAGAACTTCCGTCGGGCCGGCTCCGCCACCTCCGACCAGAACACGCAGGTGCCGGCCGGCATCGCGATCGGCTCCGGCGTCAAGACGGTCTCGACCGGCCGCGTGATGACGCAGGGCAACCTGACGCCGACCGAGAAGCAGTTCGACGTCGCCATCCGCGGCGACGGCTTCTTCAAGATCCGCATGCCCGACGGCCGCACCACCTATTCCCGCGACGGTTCGTTCGACCTCGATGCCCAGGGCCAGCTGGTGACCCGTGACGGCTATCAGGTCGAGCCCGGCATCACGATCCCGAACAACGCGACCAGCGTCAGCATCAATGCCCAGGGCACCGTCGAGGTCCAGATCCCGGGCCAGACCGCGGCGCAGGCGGTGGGGCAGATCCAGCTCTCGCGCTTCATCAACAAGGTCGGGCTGGAATCGATCGGCGACAACCTGTTCGTCGAGACCGGAGCCTCCGGCACGGCGATTGACGGGTTCGGTGGCGGCGAGGGCTTCGGCACGCTGCAGCAGAACTACCTCGAAGAAGGCAATGTGCAGGCCGTGACGGAGCTGTCTTCGCTGATCGCCGCCCAGCGCGCCTATGAGATGAACTCCAAGGTCATCACCGCCGCCGACCAGATGATGTCGGCGACGAGCCAGATGTTCCGCGGCTAGGTCTGAGGACGCATCATGATCCGCCCCTTCGCCAGCCTTCTCGCCCTCTCCCTGGTGGTCTCGACCGCTGCGGCCGAACCGGTTGTGAAAGCGCCGGCTGTGACCCTCGCCTCGACGGCGCAGGAGGCTGTGAAGCCCCAGCCGAAGCTGCAATTGCGGCCGGAGGTGATGCTGACCACCGACCTGGTTCGCTTCGGCGATCTCTTCGCCGGCTTGAGCGGCGAACTGGCCGGCCAGGCCGCTTTCCGTGCGCCCGCTCTTGGCGAAACCGGCACCATCCAGGTCAGCCGGATCATCCATGCCGCTCGCGCTGCCGGCGTGTTGCCCGAGGCGTCCGAGACGCATCATGAGAGCTTCGCGCCAGGTCGTCGTGACCCGCTCCGCCCGCCGGTTGATGGCCGCTGATCTCGAAGATGCGGTCAAGGTCGGGCTGCAGGAGCGCTATGGTTTCGATGCCCGCCCCTATGGCCTGTCGATCGATGGCGGCGCGCCGGCCATCGTGGTCGAGCCCGAGCTGACTGGCGATCTCGCGGTTCAGGAACTGAGCTACGATCCGCGCACCCGCCGCCTGCAGGCACGGCTGGTCGTTCCCGGCAGCGCTGCGATGCGGCTGAAGCCGGTGCGGATCAGCGGCCAACTGGTCGAGACGGTCGATGTCGTGGTGCCCCGCCGGTCGATCGCGCGCGGCGAGACGCTGACCATGGCCGACATCGTGGTCGAGCGTCGCCCGCGCGACGGCCTCCCGACGGAGCTGCTGGCGGATGCCCGCGCGGCGATTGCCAAGGTCGCCCGCCGGACGCTGACCGCCGGGCATGCCGCTGCGCGCCGGCGATGTGCAGCGCGAGGAGATCGTCGGCAAGGGCGACCTCGTCACCATCGTCTACCAGACACCCGGCCTGATGATCACCATGCGCGGCAAGGCCGAAGAGGCCGGCGCCATGGGCGATGTCATCAACGTCGCCAACCTGCAATCCAAGCGGACCCTCCAGGGCACCGTCAGCGGACCTGGGCGGGTCTCCGTCCAGACCTCATCCGCCGGCCGCGTTGCCCGCGCTCCTTGAACACCCTGCGACGTGAAAGACACGCCATGATTACGCGCCGTTTCACCCGGATTTCCAGCCTGCTTGCCCTTGGTGTCGCCCTCAGCGGCTGCGGGGCTGCCGATCGCCTCGCCAATGTCGGGCAGGCGCCGGTGCTCTCGCCGATCGAGGATCCGACGGCACAGAAGGGCTACAAGCCCGTGCAGATGCCGATGCCGGCCATGGAGCATGCCTCCTTCGCTCCGAATTCGCTGTGGCGCACCGGCTCGCGCGCCTTCTTCAAGGATCAGCGGGCCCGCATGGTCGGCGATCTCGTGACGGTGAAGGTGCGAGGTCACCGATCGGGCCCAGCTCGACAACACCACCAAGCGCAGCCGCAAGAACGGCGAGGATGTCGGGCGCCGACAATGCCTTCGGCTTCGAGAAGAAGCTCGACAAATTCCTGCCCGACGGAGCCAACGCCGGTTCGCTGCTGAAGCTCGATTCGGCGGGTTCGAGCGAGGGCTCGGGCTCGGTGCGGCGCGCCGAACAGCTCGCCACCAATGTCGCCGCCGTCGTCACGCAGACCCTGCCGAACGGCAACCTCGTGATCGAGGGCAAGCAGGAAATCCGCGTCAATTTCGAGGTGCGCGAGCTGATCGTCGCCGGCGTGATCCGGCCCGAGGACATCGAATCCGACAATACGATCGATTCGACGAAGATCGCCCAGGCGCGCATCGCCTATGGCGGACGCGGCCAGATCACCGATGTGCAGCAGCCGCGCTACGGCCAGCAGGTCATGGACATCCTGCTGCCGTTCTAGGCGCGGGCCTTCTCCCCATCCCGGCCGGCGCGGAACGCTCCCCGCTTTCTCCGCGCCTGCCGGCGGGCGGTCTCTCCCGAGCCGCCCCTCGTCCCGGCCGCACGCCACGCTCCCCAAGCTTTCACGGCAAGCGGCCAAAAAGAAGCCCCGCGCTTTCCCGGCGCGGGGCTCCCCCTATCTGAAACTGAAACGTCTGGATCAATCGTCGCGGAACACCCGCTCATTGCGCTCATGGCGCTCCTGGGCCTCTAGGGAGAGCGTGGCGATCGGGCGGGCCTCGAGGCGCTTCAGCGAGATAGGCTCGCCGGTTTCCTCGCAATAGCCGTAGGATCCGTCGTCGATCCTGGCGATGGCAGCCTCGATCTTGGCGATCAGCTTGCGCTGCCGGTCGCGGGCGCGGAGCTCGATCGCGCGGTCGGTCTCGGATGAGGCGCGGTCTGCAATGTCGGGGTGGTTCTCGTTTTCGCTTTGCAGCGTCACGAGGGTCTCCTTGGCTTCCTTCAGGATCTCGTCCTTCCAGGCCAGGAGCTTGCCGCGGAAATACTCCCGCTGCCGATCGTTCATGAACGGTTCGGCATCCGTGGGCTTGTAGTCCGCGTCGAGAATGATCTGCTTCGACATAGGCGCACTCTCTGAGTTGTCGTCTCGTCGCGCCCACCGACTTTGCCGAGGGTGGCCCGCCGATTTGGCGCCCTTATAGCGAGGGACATCGGCGGGAACAATCGGATTGGCGCACCCTTTCCATAGTGAATTTTTGGGGGTGCGACTGCGGCGAGGCCCGGCGCGCAAAGGACTCTCGTATTCGGTCAGCGCATGGCGGACAGGGCAGCGGCGATGTCGGCCTCGATCAGCCGGGCGATCGCGCTGCGATAATGCGAGTGGTCGAAGAACTGATTCGGATCGCGCAGTTCAGGGCGGTCCTTGCGCCAGTCGATCAGCACTGTCCTGGGGCGCTGCGCTGCGAGGTCGGCAAAGGCCTTGGTACAAGCCTCATGGGCAGCCGCATCAGCGCTGCCGGGCACGGGCAGGGCGGTCTTGTAGAGCGGTGGACGCAGCAAGATCAGGGCTGTCTCGGGCGCGCTCTGCATCAGCGCCGCGAGCCGGGTCGCCGCGGGGAAGGGGCCTGTCGCATTGCCACCTCCGCCCTCGGCCGGCTTGTCGAGCCGCGCGCGAATCTCGGGATTGGTGTGGTAGCCCATGCCGAAATAGTTCGGCTCGTAATCCCAATAGCCATCGGGCCGCGCCCGCTCAGCCGTCTTCGAGCCCAGCAGGGTGATGCGCCGTGGCAACTCCTCGACGACATTCATGCTGAACAGCCCGAGCAGATACTCCCGCCATTCCCGCGCGAAGAGCCAGTAGGGGAACGGCTTGTCATTCGGGAAGGCCGGATCGGACGTGCACCACATCGCATCGACGCCGACCACGATGGCGCGCGCCGGCTGCTGGCGGTGGCGCAGAAACCAGTCGATCAGGGTCAGGCTTTCGCGCGGGCCTGTAGCCGGTGCGATCAGCGAAACGAAGGGGATGCCGGTGCGCGTCTTCAGCTCGTCGGGGCTGAGCAGTTGCACATGCGAGTTGCCGAAGATCGCGGCCTGAAAGGCGGGGTCGCGGCCACGGCTCGCGGCCGCAGTGCGTGGACCCTGGGGGCGTACGCCGCTTTGCAGGGACAGCGGGGTGCGGCCGGTATCGAACGGGTCGAGCAGCCAGGTCAGCGCCAGCAGGCCCGCCGCGACACAGGCTGCCGTCAGCAGCATCAGCCGCGAGAACCTGCTCCAGCGCCGCGCGCCAGACGCTGACGCCTCAGAACTGGAAGTAGATGAACTCATAATTCGAATCGTCGCCGATCTTGAGCAGGACGAGGACAAAGAGAATGCCGGCCACCACGGCAAGCCAGCGCGCCGGAGGCAGCTTGTGGACCAGCGCCCATGCGGTGGGGCCAAGGATGGCGAAGGCGGCGGCTGGCAACAGCGCGCGCCATTTGAAGCCCTGGCCGACCGGGGCAAAGCCGAACAGCCCCTTGTAGATTGTCATCGCCGCCTCGAAGCTCGTGGCCCGGAACAGCACCCAGCACAGGGCGACGAAGACGAAGGTCAGGAGCCAGCCGAGCGGCTTGGGCATCGGCAGGCCGGCCCGGCGCCAGAACAGCGCGACGATCAGCGCCAGACCGTGCGCCACGCCCCAGGCGACATAGGTCAGCCCGGCGCCATGCCAGAGCCCGCCCAGCGCCATGGTGGCAAACAGCGCCCAGACCTGGCGGGGCAGCCCATGCTTCGAGCCACCCAGCGCGATGTAGAGATAGTCGCGCAGGAAGCGCGACAGCGTCATGTGCCAGCGCCGCCAGAAATCCTGGATGCTGAGCGAGCGATAGGGGCTGTCGAAGTTCTGCGGCAGGACGATGCCAAACAGCAGCGCCAGCCCCAGCGCCATGTCGGTATAGCCGGAGAAGTCGAAATAGATCTGGAAGGTGAAGGCCAGGGTCGCCTGCCAGGCTTCCGCCATCGAGACGACCTTGCCGGCCGCCGCAGCGGCGAAAACCGGGTTGGCATATTCGGCCAGCGGATCGCCGATCAGCACCTTCTTGGCGAGGCCCGCCGTCAGCAGCAGCAGGCCACGGGCGATGCGCTCGGCCGCGTCGGGGCGCTGATAAGGGCGCTCCTCGAACTGGTGCATGATCTCGCGCCAGCGCACCAGCGGCCCGGCCAGCACCTGCGGGAAGAAGGCGATGTAGAGCGCATAGCGCAGCAGATCATAGCGCGGGGCCTGGCCGCGGCGCAGATCGGTCAGATACATCACATGGTGGAAGGTGAAGAAGGAGATGCCGAGCGGCAGCGCCAGATCGAGCTTGGGAGCCGGCAAACCCGGAATCAAACCAGCAAGATCGGCGAAGAAGTTGAAGTATTTGAAGAGCGCCAGGACCAGCAGGTTGAGCACGATCGCCAGCGTGATCAGCCCGCCCGAACGTGTCTTCTGGAAGAGCTCGGCGATCAGCCAGTTGACCAGGATCGAGGCCGCCAGCAGCGGCACGAAGCGCCAATCCCAATAGCCGTAAAAGGCGAATGACAGCAGCGCCAGCACCGCCAGCCGCCATTGCGGCGCAAAGCGCTCGGCCAGCCAGTGCAGGCCAAGCGCCAGCGGCAGGAAGGCGAGGAGAAAGGCGAAGGAGTTGAAGAGCATCGGGCAGGTGTCGCGGCGGGGTCGCGACGCCTTAGCCGATTAAGCGGCGGGTGTCATGTCGGCTCGGCCACGACACCCGCCCGCAGGCTTCGCCGCCTAGAGCGGGATGTTGTCGTGCTTGCGCCAGGGCCGCTCGACATTCTTGGTGCGCAGCATGGCCAGCGCCCGGGCAATGCGCCGGCGTGTCGAATGCGGCATGATCACCTCGTCGACATAACCGCGCTCGGCCGCGACGAAGGGCGACATGAAGCGGTCCTCATATTCCTTGGTCTGGCGCGCGATGGTCTCGGCGTCGCCCCCGCGGAAAATGATCTCGACCGCGCCCTTGGCGCCCATCACGGCGATCTGCGCCGTCGGCCAGGCATAGTTCACATCCGCCCCGATATGCTTCGAGGCCATCACATCATAGGCGCCACCAAAGGCCTTGCGGGTGATGATGGTGACGAGCGGCACGGTGCATTCGCTATAGGCATAGAGCAGCTTGGCGCCGTGCTTGATCAGCCCGCCATATTCCTGCGCCGTGCCGGGCAGGAAGCCGGGGACATCGACGAAGGTGATGATCGGGATCTCGAAGGCGTCGCAATAGCGGACGAAGCGGGCGGCCTTGCGGGAGGCATCGGAGTCGAGCACGCCGGCCAGCACCATCGGCTGGTTGGCGACGACGCCGACGGTGCGGCCCTCGATACGGCCGAAACCGGTGACGATATTGCCGGCATAGGCGGCCTGGATCTCGAAGAAATCGCCCTCGTCGAGCGTCTTCAGGATCAGCTCCTTGATGTCGTAGGGCTTGTTGGGATTATCGGGGACCAGCGTGTCGAGGCTGGTATCGACCCGGTCCGGCACATCGAAGCTCGGCCATTCCGGCGGGCCGGCGGTGTTGTTGGCGGGCAGGAAGTCGATCAACCGGCGGACCTGCAGCAGCGCCTCGACATCATTCTCGAACGAGCCGTCGGCGACTGAGGATTTCGAGGTGTGGACCTTGGCGCCACCCAGTTCCTCGGAGGTCACGGTCTCGTTGGTGACGGTCTTCACCACCTCCGGCCCGGTGACGAACATGTAGGAGGTATCGCGGACCATGAAGATGAAGTCGGTCATGGCCGGGGAATAGACGTCGCCACCGGCGCAGGGGCCCATGATCACGGAGATCTGCGGGATCACGCCTGACGCCTGCACATTGCGCTTGAAGACCTCGCCATAGCCGCCGAGCGCCGCGACGCCCTCCTGGATGCGGGCGCCGCCGGCATCGAACAGGCCGACGATGGGCGCGCGCATCTTCAGCGCCATGTCCTGGATCTTGATGATCTTCTGGGCGTGGGTCTCCGAGAGCGAGCCGCCGAAGACGGTGAAGTCCTTGGAGAAGACGAAGACGGTGCGGCCATTGACCGTGCCCCAGCCGGTGACGACGCCGTCGCCGGGGATCTTCTCGGCCTTGTCCATGCCGAAATCGACGCAACGATGCTGCACGAACATGTCGAACTCCTCGAAGGAGTCGCGGTCGAGCAGCAGTTCGATGCGTTCGCGCGCCGTCAGCTTGCCGCGCTTGTGCTGCGCCTCGACGCGGCGCTCGCCGCCGCCCTGGCGTGCGCCCTTGCGACGCTCTTCGAGCTCTTCGAGAATGGTCTTCATGGCGGGCGCTCCCGGGCGAAGATCTCTGCACCGGATTACGCACCACCGCCGCGCAAGTCCATCATCTGTTGGTAGCGGGAGGAGCCTTCACCGCGACGACCATGCTTCGCTCGCAAGTCCAGCCATGATAGGCTGAGACTATGATGGTCCCACCGCGAGCACGCTGATGAACCAGACACTGACGCTGCCGGACGACCTTGTTCGCAAGATCGAGCAGAAGGTGGAGGCTGGCGATTACAGCTCGGTGGGAGATGTCGTGCGGGATGCGCTCAACCTGCTGGAGCAGCATGATCGTCTCGAAGCCGAAAAGCTGACTTGGCTGAGGCAAGCGTGGTCGGACGGCGTCGCGAGCGGTGATGGCGGCGTTTTCGATAGGGCGCGTTTTCAGCTGACGCCAATCGTTTAGGCGGTCCCGGCATCACCCCTGAAGCAGAAGCAGCACGGCTGCATCATACTCGATTCGCCGGATCACCCGGCGCTCGGCGGCTTCTTCATCCTGGCCCCAGATGCCGATCTGGTAATCCTCGTCGCAATGGGCGGCGGTCCAGATGGTGTCGGCGTCGCGCAAGCCGTCTGCCAGCGCCAGCATCAGGATGGTCGAGCCGGTCAGCGTCATCACATTATGGGCGCCGGCCAGCGCCAGCGGCGCTGCAATCGCCTGCACCCGGCGCGCGACGGCCTCAATGTCGTTGCGGGTTGCTCAGCAAAGACGATGCCCTGCGCCAGGATGAAGCGGGCCTGCAGGCGCGCTTCCATCTCGCTCAAGAGCGGGTCCCAAAGCTCGCCCTGGCGCGCGACCAAAGCCTCGGGCTCGGCGGCGCGGTAGCACAGCGCGTCGCTGCCGGCATAACGCACGATCTCGGCGCGCACGGCCTCCTGCTGATCCTCGACACCATCGAGCGCGGCGTTGACCAGCCGTGTCAGCGGCATGCGGGCGGGATCGATGACGGTCTGCTGCGCCTGCCACTCGGCCGCCAACGCCTCCGCCACCGGGGCCGAGGTTACGGCCAGCGGGTTGCGCGCCGGGGTGCGGGCGGTGCGGCCATCGAGCGCGACATGGAACAGCCCGTCGCGGGCAAGGACGCCGGCATTCTCATAGAAGCGCTGCGGCAGCGGGTTGCGCATCGCCTTCTGGGCGGCGGCGACGGGGTCCGGCTGACGCTGCCCGGCAGCGCCGAAACGGGCGAGGAAATCATCGGTCGACATGGCCGCGCGTGTAGCATGAGCCAGCGCCGCTTGTCGCTATTCGAAGCGATCCCGCCAGCTGGGCCGGGCGCCTGCAAAAGGCAGGGCGGTCGCGGCATAGACGCCGCGGGCCACGGCGCGGGCCAGCACATCGGCGGCGGTGGCGCAGAGTTCGGCCAGCGCCATGGCGTCCGAAGGCGCGCCGGCATGGCCTGTCGCCGCGGCAAAGACGATATCGCCATCGAGCGGCGCATGGGCCGGGCGCAGGCTGCGGGCGAGGCCGTCATGGGCGGCCAGCGCCAGCCGCTTGCACTGCGCCTTGGTCAGCACGGCATCGGTGGCGATGAGTGCGATGGTGGTGTTCTGGCCCGGCCCGCCCTTGAAGCGGATGGCGAGATCGTCGGGGCCGATGTGCTGCGGCCAGCCCCGCCCGCCGAACTCACCCTGTTGTTCGTAAGGGGCGGCCCAGAAATGCGGGCCATCGCCGATCGTGGCGGAGCCGACGGCGTTGACCGCCACCAGCGCGCCCAGCATCTGGCCGGTCGCGGCGCGGGCACTGGCCGAGCCGATGCCGCCTTTGAGGTTGCAGGTGGTGGCGCCATAGCCCGCGCCATGGCTGCCAAGCGCGAAATCCAGCCCGGCATTGGCGATGGCGGCGGCGCCGAGCTCGCGATAGGGCGAGGGCCCACCAGTCCTGGCCCAGGGCTTGTCGCCGCCATTCAACAGATCGAACAGGATCGCCTGCGGCACGATCGGGACGCGCAAACCGCCGACCGGAAAGCCACGCCCCTCCGCCACCAGCCAGCTCATGGCGCCATCGGCAGCCGCCAGCCCATGGGCCGAGCCGCCCGACAGAACCAGCGCATCGATATGACCGACGGTCATTTCCGGCTCGAGCAAAGCCGTCTCGCGCACGCCCGGCGCCCCGCCTAGAATAGCGACCGAGGCTACTGTCGGCTGGTCGAACAGCGCCACGGTGACGCCGGTCGCGGCTGTGATATCGTGCGCCTGTCCGATGCGCAGGCCGGTGATGTCGGTGATCAGATTGCGCATGGGCTGCTGCGTGAAGGGAACGGGCGGGCGGCTCAATGCGTTGCCCGAGATCGGCACATTACTTTTTTTTCATCCGCGCGCCATGGCCGGGTGAGGCTGGCGAGCGCAGCTTGCCAGAACCGCGCACCGGCTTCGCAAACAGCCGTTCGATCAGACATCGGAGACATGCCCATGAAACGCTTCGCCCTCATTGCTGCTTCCTCCGCAGCCCTGATCGCCGCCTCGCTGGCGGTGGCGCAGACGCAGAGCGCGCCTCCCGCCAACCCACCGGCGGCCACGACGCCCGACCGGCCCGCCACCGACAGCACTGACGGGCGCGACAGCACCACCGAAGCGCGCAAGGAGAGCCGGGAAGACCGCCGGGCGGAGCGCCGCGAGCGGATGGCCGAGCGCATGGAGGCCCGGATGAACGAGCGCCTCGCCAAGCTCCGGACGGAGATGGATCTGAAGCCCGATCAGGTGCCGCTGTTCGAGCGCGTCGAGACGCTGATCAAGCAGAACGCCCAGCAGCGCCGCGAGCGCATGGGCTCGATGCGGGATATGCGCGAGAGCTTCCGCGACGCCGACATCATGGAAAAGCTCGACATGATGGCGACGCGCCAGAGCGAACGCGCCGCCCACACCAAGGATCTCGCCGACGCTGTGCGCCCGCTCTGGACCACGCTGAGCGACCGCCAGAAGACTGTCGCCCGCCGCGCGGTGCGCGAGGCGATGATGGAAGGGCGCGAGATGATGATGATGCGCCATCACCGCATGCATCACGGCATGATGGGCGGCCATCAGATGGATGAACGCAGCGGCATGGGCGAGCGCGGCGGCATGGGCGAACGGGGCATGCGCGGCGAGCGCGGCATGCACGACCGCATGGGCGAGTACGGCATGCGCGGCGGGCCCGATGGCATGCGTGGCGATTACGGCCGTGACCGCTACCGCGAGCGCGGCCAGTATGGCCGTGGCGATGGCGACTATGGCTGGAACGAGGGTGAGCGCGGCACCTATGGCCGCGGCGGCTTCGGGCGCGGCGATTTCCGCGATTCCGATCGCGATGGGCGCGATAGCGGCGATTCCTACGGCCCGCGCCGCTGGGGCGGCGAGTGGCGCGACGAGCGCGGCTGAGCCAGGACGAACCGGTTCTCAATGATCGAAGGCGGCTCTCGCGAGCCGCCTTTTTGCTATCTCATTTTCGATCCAACCGGATCGTCAGCTCTGGTCTATCGATTGTCGCATCTTCTCCACGCTAAGCGGAATCCGCTTCGGCTTGCCAGTGCAGGCCTCAGGTGCCGACGGAGTCGCGGACGCACTTGTTGGTGAAGCTGGTCTTGGCCGCGCCATTCAGCTTGCGATCGGCGGCCTGCTTGTCGCAGGAGGCGGTCGCGTCCTTCTCGCATTTGGTCAGGAAGCTGGTCTTGGCCGCACCGTTCAGCTTCTTGTCGCCGGCCTGAACCGCGCAGCTCTGGGCCTGGGCGAAGCTCGAGACGCAGCAAAGGGCAAGGGCAGCAAACAGAGTCTTCATCGTCGGAATCCTCGTTCAGGACAGGGCCAATGACGCTAGCTGAGTCGCGACATTTTGTCAGGGTGGCCGTTCGAGCTAGGACCCGACGCGATCGGAGCAAAGCCGCGCTGAAACGGGCCGATCCGACCTGAAATTCACGCCTGCGGTGACTGGCCTGGCAAGGTCGCCGGTTGTGCCGGGCGGGGCGGCAATCTCGCTGGTTGCGATCTTGAACGCACCCACGCCAGCGATGCGCTGACGTTAAGAAATGGAAAACCAGAGTTTACCATAGTCGTTCAAATTCGATTCATATCTGCGTGTTTACGGTTTCGCAGGAATGATCAACGGAGGCTGAACCGTGAAAAATTCATGGGCAATCTGGATGATGCGTAGCTTCATCGCGCTGGTCTTCGTTTCCAGCTTGTTTGGTCCCTATGCGATTTCGATCATGCTGGGCGTATTGATGCTGGGGTACCATTACTTCCGTGACGAGGTCGGCTCGCATCTGTGAGCCTTGGCGCGCAGCTTCAATGCCGCGCCTCATCCTCATCCATCAGCCTGACGGAAAACTGCAGGAACTGGTCGAAGAGCGGCGCCTTGCGATAGGCGTCGTCAAAAGCTGAGTCAGCCCCGATCTCCTGCTTGCGGCTTTCGAGAAGCCCCAGCCAGGCGAGGGGCCGCAGCGCGCGCGACACCATCGCGTATTCAGCAAAGCCCGGGCGCGGCTCGCCCTCCAGCGTCTCGATGATGGTGGAAGCCTGCATCAGGCTGCTGGCGCTCGACCATTCATGCCCCGCCACCGACAAGCTCCAGAGCACCACGCCCATATGGTGCTGCGGCCAGAAATCGATCGGGTTCCAGTCGAAGTCCTGAAGGTTCATCTTCCAGAACACCGCCTCGAACAGCTTTTCCAGCAGGGCCGGGGCGGCCTGCGGGGCCAGCAGGGCCTTGGCGGCCTTGGTCGCTTTCAGAACCCCGAGACGCTTGCGCAGCAGGCCCGCCGCCTGCAGCGCGATCCGCGTGAACAACACGCCATGCGCGTCATCCTCATTGATCACCTTGTGGGCGGCAAGGATCCTGGCCTTGTCGTCACCGGGCCACTGCGTCTGGTCAAAGACATGCCAGACATCGACCCGCTTCAGCGCACCGCCCGGTGTCAGGACGAGGCCGCCCTTTTCAACCGCCCGTTCCAGCAGCAGCCGCGCCGCATGAACCATGGGCACCTGCAAGGCGGCCTGCAAAGGCACGGAACCAGGCCTCAGCCGCAGAGCCTTGGGAACGCGGCCCGGCGGCTCCAGAAGAGCCTTGAGCGAGGCAGGCTCGAGATGGGTCCAGGCGGGTGGGATCGGCATGACCGGGGGCAGAGTAGGGCGATGGATGGGGACGGCTCAACTGTTGGGTGGAGAAACAAAAGGGCGGCCCGTGAGAGCCGCCCTTTTTCGATTTCTCTATGCCGCGGCACCGAGGCCGGGCAGGCCGATCAGCGCGAGTAGAACTCGATGACCAGGTTCGGTTCCATCTGCACCGCATAGGGCACGTCCGTCAGGGTCGGCGTGCGGGTGAAGGTGGCGCTCGACTTGGTGTGGTCGGCTTCGATGTAGTCGGGCACGTCACGCTCGGCCAGGGCGGCGGATTCGATGACGAGGGCGAGCTGGCGGGAGCTCTCCTTGACCGCGATCACATCGCCCGGCTTCACCTGGTAGGACGCGATGTTGACGCGCTTGCCGTTGACGGTGACGTGGCCGTGGTTGACGAACTGGCGGGCGGCGAAGACCGTCGGCACGAACTTCGCGCGGAAGATCACGGCGTCCAGGCGGCGCTCGAGCAGGCCGATCAGGTTCTCGCCGGAATCGCCCTTGAGGCGGATGGCCTCGGCGTAATAGCGGCGGAACTGCTTCTCGGAGATCGAGCCGTAATAGCCCTTCAGCTTCTGCTTGGCGCGCAGCTGCGTGCCGAAGTCGGACGGCTTGCCCTTGCGGCGCTGGCCGTGCTGGCCGGGGCCGTATTCGCGGCGGTTGACCGGGGACTTGGGACGGCCCCAGATGTTCTGACCGAGGCGGCGGTCAATCTTGTATTTCGCCTCATGGCGCTTCGACATATCGCGTGTCCTCTTGAGTTCGCGAGGTGAGGACCGCGCCCTCCTGTCCCCATCAGGGGCGACAGATCCGGCTCGCGAGCGAGCGGATCACGGGTGCGGAAAAAGCCGCGCGGGCCGTTTCCGACCCGCGCGACGCCGGTCCTATAGGCCGATGCGGGGCGACAAGTCAATTCGCTGGCTCGCTTTAGCCGGGCGCGGCCGCTCAATTCTCGAGCGGCATCGGCTCGGTCGCGATCTCCGCCAGGCCGTAGCCGGCGAGCGCGATGCGCAGCGGGCCGGTCAGCCCGGTGCCCTGGGTGAAGACGGCGACCGATTCTGGCGGGCCGGCCTGGGTGGAGCCGGCCAGCCCCGAGCTGGTTGCGGGGCCGAGCAATTGCGAGACGCGCCGGGCAATCGCCGGGGCAGGATCGATCCAGCTGACCGGCCAGGGCGCCAGCCGCTTCATCCGCTCCAGCAGCAGCGGGTAATGCGTGCAGGAGAGGGTGACGACATCGGTGCGGCGGCCATCCTGCTCGACGAAGCAGGGCGCGATCTCGGCGCGAATGGCTGCGTCATCGGCCGCCTCGCCGCGCAGGACGGCCTCGGCCAGACCGGCGAGGCGGGTGGAGCCGACGAGGGTGACGCTGCAGGCGCTCGCATAGCTGGCGATCAGCCCTTTGGTATAGTCGCGGGCGACGGTGCCGGGCGTCGCCAGCACCGAGAACAGGCCGCTGCGCGTGGTCTCGGCCGCGGGCTTGATGGCGGGCACGGTGCCGACGAAGGGCATGCCGAAGCGGGCGCGCAAGGCCGGCAGCACCAGGGTCGAGGCGGTGTTGCAGGCGATGATGACGAGATCGGGATGATAGCGCCCGACCAGCCGCTCCATCACCGCCAGCACGCGGGAGACGAGGCTGGACTGATCGAGCCTGCCATAGGGAAAGCCGGCATCGTCGGCGGCATAGATGATGCGGGCATCGGGCCTTGCACGGATCGTCTGGGCCAGAACGGTCAGGCCGCCGAGGCCGGAATCGAAGACGAGGATGCGGGGGCTGGGGCGCGGCATGGCCAGTGCGCCATAAGCCGTTCCGGCCAGAAGATCGACCTGCATGAGTGCGCCCGCGGCAAGGTGAAGCTCGCATTGCGCCAGAGAGGGGTTAAGGCGGCGTCAATGCGCCGCGAAAACCGCCCGCGGGTTCAGGCCCTCAGCCGCGCTGCCGCTGCCGCAGCGGCCCGGCCGGCCAGGGTGGCGCCGCCAACCGTCATCGCGCCGCCGCCTGCTGTCGCCTCTCCGGCGAGCCAGATGCGCCCGCCGATCGGCTCGGCCAGCGCATCGCGCGCGGTCTCGCGCCCCGGCAGGCAGACGGAATAGGAGCCGAGCGAGTACGGATCAGTCCACCAGGCGGGGAAGGTGCAGTCGGTCACGGCCTGGCGGAGCTCATTTCCGACCATTTTGGCGAGCAGATCGACACTATAGGCGCGGGCTTCGTCAGCCCGGCCTTTGAGAGCTTGCGGGCATGGTCTCCGCCGCAATAGCCGATGATGATGTCCTGCCCGTCGGGGAAGAACTCGAAGTTCATCAGCGCACCGGGCGAGCCCGCTTCGAGATAGGTGGTGCCGGGCTCGAGGCCAAAGCGCTGGCCGGGCGTCGTCTTAAAGGCGATCTTGGTCAGCGCACCCATGCCGATCCCGTCCAGCGCGTCGCGGGTTCGGGCGGGCAGGCCGGGCGTGAACCGGATCGCACCCGATTTGAGCACCCCCACCGGGACCGTGACGATGCAGGCCCGGGCGCGTAACGTTCCCGACGGGGTGGTGATGGCGACGCTCGCGCCGTCCCAGTCAATCGCGCTGACAGGCTGGTTGAGGCGGATATCCAGCCCCTGGCCGTAGCGAGCGACCAGCGCGCCATAGCCGCTCGGCACCAGGAGATCGTCGCCCGACCAGAGCCGCTGGTAATCGCGCGCCGAAATCCGGTCGCTCTCCTCGCCGATCGAGAGCAGCAGGCCCGAAGCCGCCACGGGCGCGAGATCGGGCCCGAGATCGCCCAGCACTTCGGAGATCGAGAGGTCGCGCTTGCCGATATCGACGGTTTCCAGCCGGCGGTCGATCTGGCCGAAGGCGCCGCGACGCTTCAGCCGGTCCTCCTCCGACATCGGCTGGCCATTGGCGAAGACACGAAAGCCGCCGCCCCAGGATTCGGTGGAGGTCGCGACGCCGAGTTCGCTGGCGATCTGCACCCAGGGGTTCCGCTCGGCCCAGTGGATATACATCGCGCCGGCGTCGAAGGGCACGCCGAGCGAGGTATCGGTGTAGGCGCGCCCGCCAATGCGATTGCGCGCCTCCAGCACGATGACGCTCTTGCCTGCCGCGCGGAGATTGCGCGCCGCCGCAATGCCCGCCGCACCGGCGCCAATCACCACGACATCGAGATCTGTGGCGCGAGCCCGTCCAGCCAACCCGCCAAGCCCGGCGGCCAAAGCGCTCATCCCCATCAAGACCTGTCTACGGTGTGGCATTGCTGTCCTGAGCGTTGTGTCGCTTCGGGATGTGTCGCGATGATGAAGCTTTTCAACCGTGAATGGGTGCGAAAATGCGGCCTCACCCGATCACGAGATCGGGATGGCGAGGCCAGCGACGAGAAGCGCCGTCAGTCCGGCTTGCGGCGGCGCGGGCCCTCGGCCAGCGATTTGAAGACGCCGCGCAGCGTGCGCGCCTCCTGCTCGGTCAGGCTGAGCCGGTGCAGGATGTCGCGCAGATTGGCGGTCATCACCGGCTTCTTGCCGGGCGGGAAGAAGCCGCACTGGTCGAGCTCGCTCTCGACATAGTCGAACATCGACAGAACGGTGGCACGGGTGGCGGGCGGCGACAGCGTCTGCTCGCGGAAGGGCGCATCGCCGCCTGTCGCCTTGAACCATTCATAGCCGGTGAGCAGCACCGCCTGCGCCAGGTTGAGCGAGGCGAAGGCGGGGTTGACCGGGAAGGTCAGGATCGCGTCGGCTGAAGCTGATCTCCTCATTGGTGAGGCCGATGCGCTCGCGCCCGAACAGGATGCCGACACGCTCGCCCGTGCCGATCCGCGTCGCCAGCGGCGGCATCGCCTCGGCCGGCGTCACCACGCGCTTCATCTGGCCGCGCTCGCGCGCCGTCGTCGCCAGAACATGGTTGAGGTCGGCGATGGCTTCGGCCGCGGTCGGGTACAGCCGCGCATTGTCGAGGATATGGGTCGCGCCGGAGGCGGCCGAGGTCGCGCCCTTCTTCAGCCCGCCGCCGGTCGGCCAGCCATCGCGCGGGGCGACGAGGCGCATTTCGGACAGGCCGAAATTCGCCATGGCGCGGGCGCACATGCCGATATTCTCGGCCATCTGCGGCTCGACCAGAATAATGACGGGCGCGGCAGCCTGAAGCGGCGGGCGCGTGCGGTCGGTGCCGGAACCGGGCATGGAGCTAGCCGTTCTCCTCAAGACGATCTCTTCGTCGCGCTGCTGCTCTCGCCACTGATCGCGGCGGCGTCAAGCCGGAGGCGTCGCATTGGCGGGGCCAAGCGCCCCGAGAGGAGGCAGCGATGACCGAAGACAGCAACGTCGTGATGTGGATCGTGCTGGCAGCTATCCCGGTCGGGCTGCTGCTGATTTCGCTCTGGTCGCGGTCGCGCCGGCCCGGCAAGGCCCGCGTCGACACGTTTGAGGAAACCAGAATGCCCGAGGAGCGCTGATCAGCCGCGCTGGGCTTCCACCGCGCGCAGCACCCGCAACGTGTTGCCGCCTGCGAGCTTTTCCAGATCGGCCTCCGACCAGCCACGGCGGATCAGCTCGGCGATGACCGCCGGGAAGACGGAGGTGTCCTCCAGCCCGTCAGGGTTCACCCAGCCGAAAAAGTCCGAGCCGATGCCGATATGGTCATGGCCGATGCGGCGGGCGAGATAGTCGAGATGGTCGCAATATTGCGGCAGCGTCGCCTTCGGGCGCGGCCCCGATCTTGCGCTGGATCTCGGCCTCGGCCTTGGCGTAGTCCATCCCCTCGGGCGTCTTGCCGTACTGGTCCTTGGCCGGGCGGTGCCAGTCGCGCGAGGCCTGGCTGATGAAATCGGGCACGAAGGTCGCCATCACCACGCCGCCATTGCCGGCGACGCGGTCGAGCACATCGTCGGGGACGTTGCGCGGGTGGTCGCAGAGCGAGAACGCGTTGGAATGCGACCAGACCACCGGGGCGGTGGTGGTGTCGAGCGTGTCGTGCATCACCTTCGGCGAGACATGGGCGAGGTCGATGACCATGCCGAGCCGGTTCATGCGGGCGATGACCTGCTTGCCGAAGGCGCTGAGGCCGTTGTTGCGCGGCGCATCGGTGGCCGAGTCGCACCAGTCATGGCTGTCATTATGGCAGAGCGTCATCAGCCGGACGCCGAGATCGTAATAGGCGTCGAGCGCGTCGAGCTGGTTGTCGAGGGCCGAGCCGTTCTCGATCGTCATGAACAGCGCCATGCGCCCTTCGGCCTTGGCCGCCATGACATCGTCGGCGCTTAGGCCGGGCCGGAAGACATCGGCATGGCGACGCAGGATGTCGCGCATCAGGGCGATCTGCGCCAGCGCAAAGCCAGCGGGCTTCGGCTCATTGGGCGGCACATAGGCCGCGAAGAACTGCGCCGCGAGCTTGCCCGCCTTCATCCGCGGAATATCGGTATCGACCTCGGCATGGACGCGCGTCAGGTCGTAGATGCCGACATCGCCCTTGGCGGTCCTGTCCTTGCGGATGACATAGGGCAGGTCGTTATGCCCATCGATCATCGGCGCCCGGTCGAGCAGCGCCAGCGCCGCAGCATAGGCATTATCCTGGACGGGTGCGGGGGCGATGGCCATGGGAGGATCTCTGGGCTGGTAGGGGATGCGGATGGTGGCAGGTCATGCGCCGGGAGGCGAGGGCGCGTGGCGCAGGGGCGCCATGACCGGACGGCTATTCCGCCGTCGTCGTTGCGTGCGCGCCTGAGGCGAGTTCCGGTAATCGTGCACTGGGGCAGCCGGGCGGCCTCGGCGGGCTTCAGGCTCTCGGCTGGCACCTCGTGGTCATGGGTTCCGGGCTCGACGCTGCGCGTCGCCCCGGAATGACGGCGAGGTTTTATCCAAAACGGGCGGGCGAGAATGGCGCGGGATCGACGAAGACCTTCTGGCCGGTGACCATTTCGGCGATCATCCGGCCGGTGACGGCGGCCAGCGTCAGCCCGTGATGCGCGTGGCCGAAGGAGAACCACAGGTTCTTGTGCTTATGCGCCGCGCCGATGATCGGCATCATGTCGGGGGTGCAGGGGCGCCGGCCCAGCCAGGGCTGCGGATCGAGCCGCTCGCCCAGCGGGAACAGGGTCTTGGCGATCGGCTCGGCCCGCTGCAAGCTGCACCGGCGTCTGCGGCGCATCGCTGTCGGCGAATTCGGCGCCCGTGGTCAGGCGCACGCCCTGCAGCATCGGCGCCAGGAAATAGCCGCGCTCGGTGTCCAGCACAGGGTGGTTGAGCACGGCGTTGCCGAGCGGCTTGTAGTGCATGTGGTAGCCGCGCTTGACCGCCAGCGGCAGGTTGTAGCCGAGCTTGCGGGTCAGCACATCGGCCCAGGGGCCGAGCGCAACCACGACATCGCGCGCCGTGGCGGTGGTGCCGTCGGCGAGCGTGACGCTCCAGCCGCCGGCGCTGTCCTGCGCCAGCGTACCGGCGTCGCCGAGCGCCGTGCGGCCACCCAGTTCCTCGAAGCGCGCGACATAGGCCTTCGACAGCCCATGCGGGTCGACGACGGTGACCGGGTCCGTCCAGTGCAGGCCGCCGATCAGGCTCTGGTCGAGATGCGGCTCCTCCTGGCGCAGCGTCGCGACATCGAGCGGCCGGTAGTTCAGGCCGAATTCGCGGTTCCAGCGGGCTGCCTCGGCCAGCCGCTCATCCTGCTGCTTGGCGGTGCGGAAGACCTTCATCCAGCCATTGCGGCGCAGCAGGTTCGTCGCGCCGGCCTCCTGCGCCAGCGCATCATGCTCGGTGACGCAATGTTCGATCAGCTTGGCGTATTTATGGGCGATGGCCTCATGCTGCGAGGCGCGCGAATGCATCCAGTAGCTGAACAGGAAGGGCGCGAGCTTCGGGATCGCGCTCCAATGGTAATGCGCGTCGATGGTGTTGTTCATCGCGTAGCGGACGAGCGCGCCGAAATCATGAGGGAAGCCATAGGGATAGACGCCCTCGCGCTGGATCAGCCCGGCATTGCCGTAGCTGGTCTCCTCGCCGGGCGCGCGCTTGTCCATCAGCAGCACGGAGCGGCCGGCCTTTTGCAGATGCAGGGCGACGGAAATCCCGACAATGCCCGCGCCGAGAACGATCGTATCCGTCTGCATCTCTGCCTCCCGCCTTCACAGCCCCAATCAAAATAGCCGGTCACACTGCAAAGTCAGCGGCACGGTTCATCTTTGCGAGCTTCCCGATCAAGTTTCGCAAGTTTTGCGCCATTCGCGGCCAGCCCTGCTGAGCCGGCGTCAATGAGGCCGATGGCGAGCAATTTTCTGCTGGCGCAGGAGGGGGCTGCAGCCGTCGGTGATGACGCCGGCCTGCGGATCGGCCAGTGTCGCTTCGTCCTACCCTCTAAATCCGGCCGCCATGATCCGCTCCATCGCCGCTCCTCTCGCCGCAGGGCTGGCCTGGCTGGGCCGCTATGGCACGCAGGGTTTCGCGCTCTCGATCTTTCTCGGGCTGGCGCTGCCGCAGTTCTCAGCCGCTGCGCGCCCGCTTTTACCGGTGACGATCTTCTGCTTCACCACCGTCGTGTTCATGCGGGCCGATCTCGGCATTATCGGCGGGCTGGTGCGCCGTCCGCTGAAGCTGCTGGTCACCGTGGCCTGGCTGTTCCTGGCGCCGGTTCTGCTGATCGGAACGGCGCTGCTGCTGATCGGCCGCGATGCTCTGGATCCCGGCCTCGTGCTCGGCCTCGCCTTGCTCGCTGCCGCACCGCCGGTGATGTCGGCGCCGGCTGTGGCGATCATCTATGGCTTCGAGCCGTCGCTGCTGATTGCGGGCGTCATCATCACCACGGTCAGCGCCCCGATCGTCGCGCCGCTTCTGGTCGATCTGCTGGCAGGAGCCGCCGTCCCGCTCGACCGCGCGGCGCTGATGCTGCGGCTCGTGCTGTTCATCGGCGGCGGCGTGACGCTGGCGACGCTGATCCGGCTCTGGCTCGGCACGGCGCGGATCAAGGCGCTGAAGCCCAATCTCGATGGTTTTGGCGTGCTGATGTATTTCGTCTTCGCCGTGGCCGCGATGGATGGCGTGACCAAGGCCGCGATAGTCGATCCGGCGCGGGTCCTGCTGTTTTTGGGCTGTGCGTTTGTGGTGGCGCTGGTCGGCCTCGCCGCCGGTTTCCTGCTGCTGCGCGGGCTGCGAGGCTCCGAGCGCTACATGATCGGCTACGCCACCGGGCAGCGGAATATGGGCCTGCTGATCGCAGCGCTGGGCGCCGGCGTCCCGCCGACGACCTTCCTGTTCTTCGCGCTGGCGCAGTTCCCGATCTATCTGCTGCCCTGGCTGCTGAGAGGCGTCGCCGGGCGGATCAGGCGCGGGGAGGTGTCTGGTTAGGGCGGTGACGGGGAAGGGCTCCCCCTTCTCCCCTGGTGGGAGAAGGTCGGCTCGGCGCGAGCCGAGACGGATGAGGGGGAGTCCGTGAGGTTGCCGCTGAACACAACGCCGGCCGGTTCAGCTCACGGCAAACCCCTCATCCGCCCCTCCGGGGCACCTTCTCCCGCAAGGGGAGAAGGGAAGAGGCGTCGCGGGCCGGATCAGGCGCGGGGAGGTGTCTGGTTAGGGCAATACGGGGAAGGGCTCCCCCTTCTCCCCTGGTGGGAGAAGGTGGCTCGGCGCAGCCGAGACGGATGAGGGGGAGTCCGTGAGCTTTCCGCTGAACACAACGCCGGCCGGTTAGCTCACGGCAAACCCCTCATCCGCCCCTCCGGGGCACCTTCTCCCGCAAGGGGAGAAGGGAAGAGGCGTCGCGGCTTTCTCGCCGTCTTGCTCCCCCTACCGATCACACAGGCCGATTGCCCGGGAGCGTGCGGCGGGCTAAACCCCCGGCCATGTCCAGACCGATCCGCATCGCCCCGTCCATCCTCTCCGCCGATTTCTCCAGGCTTGGCGAAGAGGTGCGCGCGATCGATGCTGCCGGGGCCGACTGGATCCATTGCGATGTGATGGATGGGCATTTCGTGCCCAACATCACCTTTGGACCCGATGTGCTGAAGGCGATCCGGCCGCATACGACCAAGTTCTTCGATGTGCATCTGATGATCGCGCCGGTCGACCCCTATGTCGAAGCCTTCGCCAAGGCCGGCGCCGACCTGATCTCGTTTCACGTCGAGGCCGGGCCGCATCCGCACCGCACGCTGCAGGCGATCCGGGCGCAGGGAAAGCAGGCGGGGATCGTGCTCAATCCCGGCACGCCGGCCAGCCTGGTCGAGCCGCTGCTGGACTCGCTCGACCTGATCCTGCTGATGACCGTCAATCCGGGCTTTGGCGGGCAGAGTTTCATTCCCTCCGTCCTGCCCAAGATCGCGCAGGTGAGGGCGCTGATCGGCGAGCGGCCGATCGCGCTGGAGATCGATGGCGGCGCCACGCCCGAGACGGCGCCGCTCGCCGCCGGCCGGGGCCGATGTGCTGGTCGCCGGCTCGGCCGTGTTCAAGGGCGGGCCTTCAGCCTATGCCGGCAATATCGCCGCGATCCGCAAGGCGGCCGAAGCTGCCCGCGGCGAGTGGGTTTGAGATTAGAGTTCAGCCTGATCCTTGCGAGGCGCGCTTCAGAGCGTCTCGCGGGATGAGTGCCGGTCGATGACAAGGACGAGACGATGATCCCGCGCTATTCCCGCCCCGAAATGGTGGCCATCTGGGAGCCGCAGACCCGGTTCCGGATCTGGTTCGAGATCGAGGCGCATGCCACCGACAAGCTGGCCGAACTCGGCGTGGTGCCCAAGGAGGCTGCCGCCACGATCTGGGCCAAGGCGCGCGATGCGGTATTTCGATGTCGCGCGGATCGACGAGATCGAGCGCGTCACCAAGCATGACGTCATCGCCTTCCTCACCCATCTCGCCGAGATCGTCGGGCCGGAAGCGCGCTTCGTGCATCAGGGCATGACCTCGTCGGACATTCTCGACACGACGCTGTCGGTGCAGCTGGCGCGGGCGACCGACATCCTGATCGCCGATGTCGATGCGCTGCTGGCTGCGATCAAGCGCCGCGCCTTCGAGCACAAATTCGACCCCGACCATCGGCCGCTCGCACGGCATCCATGCCGAGCCCGTGACCTTCGGGCTGAAGCTGGCGCAGGCCTATGCCGAGTTCGACCGCTGCAAGGCGCGGCTGATCGCGGCCCGTGCGGAGATCGCGACCTGCGCGATTTCCGGCGCGGTCGGCACCTTCGCCAATATCGATCCGGCGGTCGAGGCGCATGTCGCCGAGAAGATGGGGCTTGCCATCGAGCCGGTCTCGACCCAGGTCATCCCGCGCGACCGGCACGCCATGTACTTTGCGACGCTCGGCGTCGTCGCGTCTTGCGTCGAGCGGCTGGCGACGGAGATCCGGCACCTGCAGCGCACGGAAGTCTATGAGGCGGAGGAGTTCTTCTCGCCGGGGCAGAAGGGCTCGTCGGCGATGCCGCACAAGCGCAACCCGGTGCTGACCGAGAACCTGACCGGCCTGGCGCGGCTGGTCCGCGGCATGGTCGACGCCGGCGCTGGAGAATGTCGCGCTCTGGCATGAGCGCGATATCTCGCATTCCTCGGTCGAGCGGATGATCGGCCCTGACGCGACCGTGACGCTGGATTTCGCGCTGGCGCGACTGACCGGCGTCATCGACAAGCTGCTGGTCTATCCGCAGAACATGCGCAAGAACCTCGACAAGCTCGGCGGCCTGCACAACTCGCAGCGCGTGCTGCTGGCGCTGACGCAGGCGGGCGCTAGCCGCGAGGAAAGCTACGCGCTGGTCCAGCGCAATGCGATGCGGACCTGGGAGCATGGCGAGGACTTCCTGACCAATCTCAAGGCCGATGCCGAGGTGACGGCGCGGCTCTCAGCGGCCGAACTCGAAGCGATGTTCGACGAGGGCTACCATTTCAAGCATGTCGACACGATCTTCGAGCGGGTGTTTGGCGAGGCAGTGTGATTGGTGCTCACCGACAGGCGGAGATTGTTTCCCTGATGCAAGTCACAGTGACAGAGGCGCGTAAGCGCTGGAGCGAGATCCTCAATCGTGTGGCGCTAGGGGAGACTGTCTCGATTTCCCGGCGCGGCAAGGTCGTCGCCAGGTTCGTTCCGGAGCGCGAGCCTGAGCGTGGTGCCGGTGATCCCCTCAAGCGGGCAGCCGCGACGGCCTCGTGATCGCATGAAATCCTCCGACACCGACATCCTGATCGTTCCCGGCTGGTCCGGCTCCGGGCCCGACCATTGGCAGAGCCGCTGGGCCGCCAAGCTCTCGACGGCGCGTGTCGTCGAGCAGGAGGACTGGTACAAGCCGTCTCGCGCAGGTCTGGGGCGCGCGCATTATCGAGGCCGTGCGGGCGGCGACGCGGCCGGTGGTGCTGGTGGCGCATTCGGCAGGCGTCAGCGCAATTGCCCATGCGGCCGAGCATCTTCATGCCGGGGAGGTCGCAGGCGCGTTTCTGGTTGCGCCGCCCTCCGAAAAAGCCAAGCGCGCCATTGCCGGCATGGCGCCGGATTTCGCTGTGC
This sequence comes from uncultured Alphaproteobacteria bacterium, assembly GCA_963759925.1. Lineage (GTDB taxonomy): Bacteria > Pseudomonadota > Alphaproteobacteria > Rhizobiales > Beijerinckiaceae > Allobosea. The sequence goes on along the minus strand of CAVXBE010000006.1, from coordinate 1,011,081 downwards.
ATCGCCGCGAAACGCTGCCGTTCCGCTCCGTGCTGATCGCCAGCACGGACGATCCCTATTGCAGCATCGAGGAGGCCCGCGAACTGGCGGCCGCCTGGGGTTCGGAGTTTGTGGATGCAGGAGCGAGCGGCCACCTCAATTCCGAATCCGGGCATGGGCCCTGGCCGGATGGGCTGCTGCGTTTTGCCGGCTTTCTCAGGGGTTTGACCGCGGTTCCTCAGAAGCCGATTCAGTCCTAGGGCTGGGGCCAGGACCTCCCCATAAGCCGCGCTAACAGCGCTCTGCTGCCGGCTTGCTGCCGATGCCTGACCCTGTTGTGCAGGATCACCGCCTAGTCCCCAAACAAAACCGCCCCGGCTTTCACCGGGGCGGTCTCGTTCACGCGCTGAGGCGATCGAACGTCGGGATCAATTCTCGACGTAGGTGATCTTGCCGTCGGCGCCCTTCTTCCAGATGTACATCACGTAGTCGGGGCGGGTGATGTCGCCCTTCTTGTCGAAGGAGAGCTCGCCGATCACGGTCTTGAACGGCCTTGCCGCGAGTGCATCGGCTCGGCGACCTTCTTGGGGTCGAGCGACTTGGCGCGCTTCGGCCGCCTGCTTCGATGATCTGCACGGCGGCGTAGCTGTAGAGCGTGTAGGCTTCCGGCTTGAACTTCTTGGCCTCGAACTTCTCGACGACGGCCTTGGCCTCGGGGCGCTTGCGCGGGTCCGGCGGGAAGGTCATCAGCGTGCCTTCGACGCCGGGGCCGCCGATCGTGGCGAACTCGTCGGAGGTGATGCCGTCGCCGGACATCAGCACGGCCTTGAGGCCCTGGTCGCGCATCTGGCGCACGATCAGGCCGCCTTCGGTGTGCAGGCCGCCCCAATAGACGAGTCGGCGCCGGCCGCCTTGATCTTCGAGACGAGCGCCGAGAAGTCCTTCTCGCCGGTGTTGACGCCTTCGTAGAGCACTTCCTTGACGCCGGCCTTGTTCATCGCCTTCTTGGTCTCGTCGGCGAGGCCCTGGCCGTAGGTCGTCTTGTCGTGGACGATGGCGACCTTCTTGCCCTTCAGGTTCTTGGCGATGTAGGCGGCCGCGACCGCGCCCTGCTGGTCGTCGCGGCCGCAGGTGCGGAACGACGTTCCACAGGCCGCGCTCGGTGATCTTCGGGTTGGTGGCCGAAGGCGTGATCATCAGGATGCCGTTCTCGGCGTAGACTTCGGAGGCCGGCATGGTGACGCCGGAGTTGAAGTGGCCGACGACGAACTTCACGCCGTCGCCGACGAACTTGTTGGCGACCGAGACGCCCTGCTTGGGATCGGACACGTCGTCGCCGACCGACAGCGTCGATCTTCTGGCCGAGGATGCCGCCGGCGGCGTTGATGTCCTCGACGGCCTGCTCGGCGCCGTTCTTCAGCTGCGCGCCGAAGGCGGCGTTCGGGCCGGTGATCGGGCCGGCGACGCCGAGCTTGATCTGGGCATTGGCGACGCCGGAGAAGGCGAGGACCGCGCCGAGCGCGATGCCGCTCAACAGCAGTTTCTTCATGAGAGCAACTCCCCTGTCATTGAATTGAACGGGCCGGATGTCCGCCCGTCTCGGCGCGTGATGCCGCCGTGGATGCGCAGTCTTGCGCTTTTTCCAGCGCTCTGTCACGCGTCAAGCTCGTTGCCTTTTCAGGCGAGTTCGCGGTCGATCGTCACGCCGTCGCGCGGCGTCCAGCTGAAGGGGCCGGTGCGCTCGTAGAGCCAGCGATACTGCGTCGTCATCTGGCGTGCGCGGTTGTAGCGCCAGCCGAGCAAAGCCGAAGACCATCAGGATCGATCGGTGTCGACGAGGTAGTAGTGCAGCGACAGCAGCGTGCCTCGAACAGCGCGAAATGGATGAAGCGCACGGCCAGCCCCAGGACCAGCATGTAGAACGACCAGCTGGCCAGCGCGGCCGCCAGGTCGATGGCGATGGCGCGGCCGGTCAGCCAGGCGCGCCAGCCGCCCATGATCACGGTGACCAGCAGGAACAGCCAGATGGTCGGTTCCTCGTAGAGGATGCCCTGCATCGTCAGTGCCTCCCGCCTTCGAGATAGGCTGCCCGCACCTCGGGTTGGCCAGCAGTTCCTGCCCGGTGCCGGTCATCGTGATCGAGGCCGTTGACCATGACATAGCCGCGATGGGCGAGCTTCAGCGCATGGAAGGCGTTCTGCTCGACCAGGAAGACGGTCAGGCCCTCGCGTGCGGTTGAGCTCGCGGATCGCGTCGAAGATCTGCTTGACGATCAGCGGCGCGAGGCCGAGCGAGGGCTCGTCGAGCAGCAGCAGCTTCGGGCGCGCCATCAGCGCGCGGGCGATCGCCAGCATCTGCTGCTCGCCGCCCGACAGCGTGCCGCCGCGCTGCTGCAGCCGCTCCTTCAGGCGCGGGAAACAGCGCGCAGATGCGTCTCGAGATCCTCGTCGAAATGCTCGAAGTCGTCGACCGACGCGCCCATCTGCAGGTTTTCGAACACCGTCATGCGCGGGAAGATGCGCCGGCCTTCCGGCGACTGCGCGATGCCCAGCCGCGCGATCTCGTGGCGTCGGCATGCTGCGTGATGTCGCGCCCGTCGAAGATGATGCGTGCCTTCGCGCGCCCGCGGATTGCCGAAGATCGTCATCATCAGCGTCGATTTGCCGGCGCCGTTGGCGCCGATCAGGTGACGATCTCGCCCGCGTGGACGTCGATGATCGACGCCCTTCAGCGCGATGATCTTGCCGTAATAGGTCTTGACGCCGCGCACGGCCAGGAGCGGCTCGGCCATGGGTGCCCTGCAGGCGCAGGCGAGAGGTGGGGCTTCATCGTCACAGGCCGACCTCCGCTTCGACGGCTTCGACCTCGTCGTCCTCGACGCCGAGATAGGCGGCGATGACCTTCGGGATCGTTCCGGACCTCGCTCGGCGTGCCGTCGGAGATCTTGGTGCCGTAGTCGAGCACGACGACATGGTCGGAGATCTCCATCACCACCGACATGTCGTGCTCGATCAGCAGGATGGAGGTGCCGTGCTCCTCGCGGATCGAGAGCAGCAGCGTGTTGAGCTCGAGGCTCTCGCGCGGGTTGAGGCCGGCGGCCGGCTCGTCGAGGCAGAGCAGCACCGGATCGGTGCACATCGCGCGCGCGATTTCGAGCCGGCGCTGGTCGCCATAGGGCAGGTCGCCGGCGGGATCGTCGGCGCGGTCGATCAGGTCGATCTTGTCGAGCCAGTACTTGGCCTTCTCGATCGCCTCGCTTCTCGCGCGCGGCGATAGCCGCCAATGCCGAGCACGCCGAGGAAGGTGATAGCCGGAGGCGACCATCAGCGGGTTGTGCTGCGCGACCAGCAGGTTTTCCAGCACCGTCATGCCGGCGAACAGGCGGATGTTCTGGAAGGTGCGGGCGACGCGGGCTTTCCACGAGATCTTGAAGTCCGGCATGCGCTCGAGCAGGTAAGCGTCGGCTGCCGCTCGTCGCGTGGCGTGACAGCAGTGCGATGCATGCCTTCGGTCGGCTTGTAGAAGCCGGTGATGCAGTTGAAGACCGTGGTCTTGCCGGCGCCGTTGGGGCCGATCAGCGCGGTGATCTCGCCGCTGCGCGCCTCGAAGGAGAGGTCGTTGACGGCGACCAGGCCGCCGAAGCGCATGGTCAGGTGCTCGACGCGGAGCAGGGGCGTCTGGTTCGCAAGCATCGTCATCAGCCGTGACCCTCCTGGACCAGATCGGACGGAGATCGCCTTCTTCTCCTTGAGGAAGGCGGTCGGCTCGCGCGTGCGAGATCAGGCCGCGCGGCTTCCAGATCATGATCACCACCATGGCGAGGCCGAAGATCAGCATGCGGTACTTGCGTCGGGTCGAAGTCGTTGCCGAAGATCTGCTTCAGGAAGTCGAGCTCGCGCAGGATCTCGGTGCCGCCGATCATCGCGACGGCGGCGATGGCGACGCCGATCAGGCGAGCCCATGCCGCCGAGCACGACGATGGCGAGGATGATCGCCGATTCCATGAAGACGAAGGATTCCGGCGAGATGAAGCCCTGCCGCGCGGCGAAGAAGGAGCCGGCGAAGCCGCCGAACATCGCGCCGATGGCGAAGGCGGTGAGCTTGGTGTTGGTGGTGTTGATGCCGAGCGAGCGGCAGGCGATCTCGTCCTCGCGCAGCGCTTCCCAGGCGCGCCCGACCGGCAGGCGGCGCAGCCGCAGCGTCACGAAGGCGGTGAGCAGCGCCAGCGCCAGGATCAGGTAGTAGAGGAAGATCGTGCGGTAGAGCGGCGAGAATTCCAGCCCGAAGACCGCGGCGAAGCCATCGTCGTTGGCGTTGAAGGGAATGCCGAAGAAGCTCGGGCGCGGGATGCCGGAGATGCCGGCATAGCCGTTGGTGAAATCGACCCAGTTGATCAGCACGAGGCGGATGATCTCGCCGAAGGCGAGCGTCACGATGGCGAGATAGTCGCCGCGCAGGCGCAGCACCGGGAAGCCGAGCAGCATGCCCCAGAACGCCGCCAGGATGCCGGAGAGCGGCAGCAGGATCCAGAAGGACAGGCCGAAATTCTTGGCGAGCAGCGCGTAGGAATAGGCGCCGACGGCGTAGAAGGCGACGTAGCCGAGGTCGAGCAGGCCGGCGAGGCCGACGACGATGTTCAGCCCCCAGCCCAGCATCACGTAGATCAGGATCTGGATGCCGAAATTGTCGATCCACTTCAGCGCGCCGCCCCAGCCCGCGAGGTTGAGCGCGATGATCGGGAAGATGACGAGGAAGCCGAGGCCGAGCGCCGAAAAGGTGCGCGAATGGCGGCGGAAGAAGGCGACCGTGCCCTTGGGCAGGAAGCGCACCATCGACTTGCGGTCAGCCGCGCCCTGCTGGCGCAGCGCGACCAGAAAACGGCCGACGAAGACGATGGCGACGGCCCAGGCGACCGCGTCCCAGCGCGGGTCCAGCACCAGGATCGTTGTCCATGTTCTGGCGCGGTGCCCCAGGCGATGAGCGGGATGCACAGGCCGAAGGTGACGAGCGCGGCGAACGCCGCCTCCTTCAGGGCGTGCATCAAATCGCGCTGGCGGGCGACCGGTGTGGTTGCAACAGGCGTGGTCATCGGCGTCAGACCTTCTCGACTTCCGGCCGGCCGAGCAGGCCGGCGGCAGGAAGATCAGCACGATGGCCAGGATGCGAGAAGGCCGCGACGTCCTTGTAGTCGATGGAGAAATAGGCCGACCACATCGTCTCGATCAGGCCGATCAGCAGGCCGCCGATCACCGCGCCGGGCAGCGAGCCGATGCCGCCCAGCACCGCGGCGGTGAAGGCCTTGACGCCGGGCACGAAGCCGTCGGCGAAGCTGACCACGCCGTAATAGCATCGAGGTACATCACGCCGGCGACGGCGGCGAGCGCGGCGCCCATGACGAAGGTGATCGAGATGGTGCGGTCGACGTCGATGCCGAGCAGCGCCGCCATCTTGCGATCCTGCTCGCAGGCGCGCTGGGCGCGGCCGAGCGGCGTCTTCTGCACGAGGTACCAGAAGACCGCGAGCAGCACCGCCGTGACGCCGATGATGACGATCTGCTTGTAGGAGATCTGCACGGCGTAGGTCGTGCTGTCGATCAGGGTGATCGACTTGTTGAGCATCGGCGGGATCGCCTTGTTGCGCGGGCCCTGCACGACCTGCACGAAATTCGATCAGGAAGATCGACATGCCGATCGCCGAGATCAGCGGCGCCAGCCGGAACGAGCCGCGCAGCGGCCGGTAGGCGACGCGCTCGATCGTCCAGTTCCACAGCGAGGTGAAGACCATCGCCAGGATCAGCACGATGATCAGCGCGAGCACGATCGAGCCCGGCGCCGAACCAGGAGGCGATCAGCATGAAGAAGATCAGGGCGATGAAGGCCGACAGCATGAACACGTCGCCATGGGCGAAGTTCACCATGCCGATGATGCCGAAGACCATCGTGTAGCCGATGGCGATGAGGCCGTAGATCGACCCCAGCGTCAGCCCGTTGATGAGCTGCTGGAGAAACACTTCCATTGCCGACGCCTAACCCCTCTTTTCCGCTCCCGTTCTTTTCGTCGGCATGTCGCCGACGCATGCGGGATGCGAGCTGTTTGCAGAGCTACCAATGCCGTGCCGTCTCGACAATCGCCCCGTGCCATATTTCTGTCAAAAGCAATCTGAGCGCGGTTGCCGCTGAAGTAGGCAGCGGTCTTTGTCTTGTAGTCGTGATTTCACGCAATATGATTGCGCAAAAGGCAGTAGAGCGATGTCTCCAGGTTGAATGCCCTTGCGTAATCTCGTCAAATTGTAGTTTTTGGACCGAGGGCCTCGTGCGGCCTCAGCCCCGATCGGCCAGCTGGAAGCCGTGGGCGAGCGGGTCGCGGTCGTCGATGAAGATGGTGTTGTAGCCGGTCATCCGGGCCCAGCCTTCGATCGAGGGGATGATCGCATCATGGCTGCCGACCTTGGTCGCAGCCTCGACCCGGCCGCGGAAGAGCGTGCCGATGATGCTCTCATGGACGAAGTCATCGCCGACCTTGAGCTTGCCCTGCGCCGCCCATTGCGCCATGCGCGACGAGGTTCCAGTGCCGCAGGGTGAACGGTCCAGGGCCTTGTCGCCGTAGAAGACGGCGTTGCGGGCATGGGCCTCGGACTTGGTCGGCGCGCCGGTCCACAGGATGTGGCTGAGGCCGTTGATCGCCGGGTTTTCCGGATGCACGAACTTGTATTTGGCGTTCAGCGCGGCCCGCAGCTTCGGGCTCCAGCGCAGCAGGTCGGACGGATTGACGTCGGCGATATCGCGGATCACCGGCTGGGGATCGACGATGGCGTAGAAATTCCCGCCATAGGCGACATCGACCGTGACCTCGCCCAGCCCGTCGACCTCCGCGGTGAGGGCGGTGGCGTGAAGGTAGGAAGCGATATTGGTGATGCGGACGCTGTCGATATAGGGGCCGTTCTGGACGTAGGTCGCGGTCACCAGCCCGGCGGGGGTGTCGATCTTCAGGGTGCCGGGGGTCTTCGGCGTGACCAGCCCCCGCTCCAGCGCCATCGTGACCGTGCCGATGGTGCCGTGGCCGCACATCGGCAGGCAGCCGGAGGTCTCGATGAAGAGGAAGGCGATATCGGCATCCTCCCGCGTCGGCGGGTAGAGGATGGCGCCGGACATCATGTCGTGGCCGCGCGGCTCGAAGCATCAGCCCGGTGCGGATCCAGTCGAACTCGGCCAGGAAATGCGCCCGCTTCTCGACCATGTTGGCGCCCTTGAGCGGCGGTGCGCCACCGGCGACCAGCCGCACGGGATTGCCGCAGGTATGGCCGTCGACGCAGAAGAAGGTGTGTGTCGTCATGGGCTTGGCTCGGTCGGTTGGCGGGTTGATTCAATAGGGAAGGCGATAACAGGGCTGCGTCAAAACCGCGTCGGGCTGTAGGGCGCGATGTCGAGGTCGGGCGCGCGGCCGGCAGCCAGCGCCGCAATGATGTCGGCCGTCACCGTCGCTTGTGTCATGCCGTAATGGCCATGGCCGAAGGCGTAGAGCACGTGCGGATTGCGTGTCGCTGCGCCGATCACCGGCAGGGAATCCGGCATGGAGGGTCGGAAACCCATCCAGAGCGTGCCGGTCTCGAAAGCCGGCAGGCCGTCGAGGAAGGTCGAGGCCTTGTCGTAAAGCGTTCTTGTCCGGGCGTGGTTGGGCGGCGCGTCAAGGCCGCCGAACTCGACCGCGCCGCCGATGCGCAGCCCGCTCTCCAGCGGCGTCACCACGAAACCATGGCCCTCGAAGCCGATCGGCCGGCTGGTCAGCCCGGTCACGCCGGGAAAGCTGACATTGTAGCCGCGCTCGGTATCGAGCGGGACCGCGTCGCCCAGTGCAGCCGCCAGCGGCTTCGACCAGGCACCGGCGGCCACCACCACGCGGTCGACGACGCGCTGCCAGCCATCGGGGCCGATCAGGGCAGGGCGCTCGCCCGTGGAGATGGTGCTGATCTCCGCCTTCTCGAACACGGCGCCGCGCGCCAGCGCCGCCTCGAACAGAGCCAGCGTCAATTGCCGGGGATCGCTGATATGGGCGGTGTCGGGATGGAAGGCCGCGCCCTTGAAGCCGGGCTTCAGCGCAGGCTCGAACTGGCGCAACTCCTCCGGGCCGATCATCTCGACACGGATGCCGAACTCCGCCTGGCGTTTGGCGATCTCGCCCGCTTCCGCCAGGGCGCCTGCATCGGTGAAGGCGTAGAGCCCGCCCTTGCGGTGGATGTGCTGGGTCAGCCCGCTGCGCTCGGCTCGCGCCAGCCAGGCTGGCAATGCGCGCTGCTGCAAAGCGCCGAGACCCTGGATCGAGGCCTCAAAGGCCTGCGGCCGCGCCGCCAGCAGGAAGCGCACGAGCCAGGGCATGAGGCGCGGGAAATAAGCTGGCCGGATCGAGAGCGGCCCCAACGGATCGAGCAGGAATTTCGGCACCTGCCGCAGGTTCTTGGGGCTGGCGATCGGCAGGATATCGGTATGCGCCATCCAGCCGGCATTGCCGCGCGAGGGGCCGAAAGCCGGGCCCTCCTTGTCGACGATCAGGACCTCATGGCCCTCATCGAGCAGGGCATGGGCAGTCGCCGCGCCAACGATGCCGGCGCCGATGATCGCGATCTTCATGAAACCCTGCCCCGGATCCGCGTGCTCATGCCAGCGACAACGCCTTCAGCGCACCCGGCTGCTTCACCTCGATCTCGACAAAGGCGATCGGGTGAGGCGAGCCGTTCATCACGTCATGCTCGATACCGGCCGGGCGCATATAGGCCTGGCCCTGGGCAAGCGGGACATCGGTCTCCGCCTTGCCGTCATGAATGCGCAGCGTGCCGGCGTTCAGCATCACCACGAAATAGGGCCAGCCATGGCTGTGCCAGCCGGTCACCGCGCCGGGTTCGAAGTCCCAGCGCGTGATTTTGATGGTTTCGTCGTCCTGCTGGACGGTCGGGACCGCGGGCGTGGTGCAGACGAAAGCCATCGAAGATCCTGTCAGAAGGAGGGCAGCGTCGGGCGCTTGGCCTCCGCGGCCTTGACGACCGCCTCGATCCTCGCCCGCTCGGAACCGCTGAGGGCCACGCGTGGTGCGCGGCAGCGGTCATTGGAGCCGATCACCAGCGCCTCGACAAGCTTGATGTTCTGGACGAGCCGGGCCGAGACGTCGAGGTCGAGCAGCGGGCGGAACCAGCGGTAGATCGCGATCGCCTCGTCCATGCGGCCGGCCTTGGCCAGTTCGTAGATCGCCACCGTCTCACGCGGATAGGCGACGACGAGGCCGGCGACCCAGCCATCGGCGCCCATCGCCAGGCTTTCCAGCGCCAGATTGTCGACGCCGGTCAGGACCTTGTAGCGGTCGCCGCAGAGCGACTTGATCTCGCTGATGCGGCGGATGTCGTCGGAGGATTCCTTGATCGACGTGAAGAGCGGCTCGTCGGCGAGTTCCAGCAGCATGCGGGGCGGGATGTCGACGCCATAGGCCGGCGGGTTGTTGTAGATCATCACCGGCAGGCCGCCGGCCTTGGCGACAGCGCGGTAATGGGCCGCGGTTTCATGAGGCTCCGACTTATAGGGAATGCCGGGCAGCACCATGAAGCCCGCCGCGCCGGCCCTTGCGCCATCCGCAGCCAGCTTGCACGCCTGGCGGGTCGAGCCCTGCGCGACCGTCAGCAGTACCGGGACTTTCCCGGCCGCGACGCGCAGCGCCACCTTCAGCACTTCGATCTTCTCGTCAGGGTCGAGGGTCGAGGCTTCGCCCAGCGAGCCGGCGATGATCAGGCCATGGACGCCGGCTTCGAGCTGGAGAGCGAAGCAGCGCTCCATCTCTGCAATATCGAGCCGATCATCGGCTGTGAATTTGGTGGTGACTGCGGGCAATACGCCTGACCAGTAGGACATTGAAGAACCTCCTTGCGCCCGGGTCTCGTATGCCTGCAGATTATTCGCAACGGCATTCAGCCCGTTACCCATGGTGATATATCTATGCTGCCATCCTCGTCAATCGTGCTCTTGAGACGGAGCCTTGCGCCATGAGTGTCGCCGAAGGTGGCCAGGCCTCGGCGGAGGCCGGCACGGCCGGTCCGTCCCTGGCCGGATTGAGCCTGACAGAGATCGCCTATCGCCGGCTCGAGGAGGCGATCGTCACATTGTCGCTGCGGCCCGGAGCGTTCCTGACGGAGGCTCAGCTGATCGATCTGGTCGGCGTCGGACGCACGCCGGTGCGCGAGGCGCTGATCCGGCTGGCGCAGCAGGGGCTCGTGGAAGTGCTGCCCCGGAAGGGGCTCGCGGTCGCCGATGTCAACGCCATCGAGATCATGGCGGCGCTGGATGCGCGCGAGGTTCTGGAGCGTCTCGTGGCTTCAGAAGCGGCAAAAAGGGCTGGTCCGGGCGATCGTATCGTCATTCTGGAGAAGGCGCGGTCGATGCGGGCGGCAGCTGACAGGGGCGATGCGAATGCCTTCATGCGGCTCGACAAGGAGCTCGATACCGCAGTCGCGGCCGCGGCGCGCAGCCCCTATGCCACCCGCGCGCTGGAGCCGTTGCAGGCGCTGATCCGCCGGGCCTGGTTCTATTTCGAGCGCAATGACGACCTCGTCCACTCCTCGAATTTTCACATGACGCTGGCGCACGCCATCGTCAGCGCCGACCCGGCATCGGCGATGACGGCAAGCGATGCGCTGATGGGTCATCTGCGGGATGGGCTGCTCGCCACACTCGGCCGCGACTAAGACTAAATGATATATCAGGTGTGGGTTGCTGTCTCCGGTTCGGGTGCTGACTTGCCCGGCGCGGTGGCGCTGGTTCTGGTCAGGAGCGCAGGGCGCCCCTAGATAGGGTGGCGACGGCCGCGCCAGCCTCCAGGGCAGGCGGCTTTTTTGAGATGCCGCGACACCGTGATCGGTCGCTTGAACCAGAAGGCCGACAGGCTGAGATGACAGATAACGCCACGCTGGCTGCGCGCGCCGCGCCCGAGGGCCCCGAATTTCGTGATGTGATGGCGCAGGTCGCCAGTGCCGTCCATGTCGTCACCACCGCCGGCGCAACGGGCCGGGCGGGGCTGACTGCGACGGCCGTGGCCTCGGTCTCGGACCGGCCGCCGACGGTGCTCGTCTGCATCGAGGGCGCGAGCCGGACGCTGGCTGCGATCCTCGCCAATGGCATGTTCTGCATCAATACGCTGGCAGGCGCGCAGCAGGATCTGGCCGAGATCTTCGCCAGCCGCCGTGGCATCGATGGCGAGGCGCGGTTCGGAACGGCGCGCTGGGGGACGCTCACCACAGGCGCGCCGGTGCTGCTGGACGCGGTCGCCTGTTTCGACTGCCAACTCCAGGCTGTGCATGAGGCCGCGACGCACCGCATCCTGATCGGGGAGGTGGTGGGTCTGCGGGGCCTTGCTGCTGGCCCCGGCCTGATCTACCGCCGCCGCCTTTTCGAGAGCGTGTGACGAGGCTGCGCGCAGCCCGGATCAGGCTTCGGCATCGACCTCGGCGAAGACGCTGGCGGCTTCCTTGAAGGCGTGGTTGGCGGCGGGGACACCGGCATAGACGGCCGCCTGCATCAGCACCTCCTTGATCTCGTCGCGCGAGAGTCCGTTATTCAGCGCACCGCGTACATGGATGCGGAACTCGCCCCAGGCGCCAAGCGCGGTCGCAATCGAGATCACGATGATCGAGCGCGAGCGTCGGTCCAGTCCGGGCCGATTCCAGACATCGTTCCAGGCCGTGCGGGTAATGAAGGCCTGGAAATCCTCGTTGAAGGCCGTGACACCGGCATTGGCCTTGTCGACATAGGCCTCCCCCAGCACGGCGCGGCGCGTCGCCATGCCTTGGTCGTAGCGCTCTTCCTCGGTCATGGCAGGCTCCTCAGGCGGTCAGGAAGTCGAGCACGGCCTTGGTGAAGGCCTCCGGCTGCTCGAGATTGGAGAGATGGGCTGCGTCGAGTTCGAGACGCTGGGCGCCCGGAATCGAATCCGCGATCAGATGGCCTGCCGCTGGCGGCGTGGCGGGATCGACCTTGCCGATGATCACCAGCACCGGATTTGCGATGCTGCGGATGGCCCAGCGCTGGTCCATGTCGCGGATGGCGGCGCAGCAGGTGGCGTAGCCGACCGCAGGCGTCGTCTTCAGCATCTCCGAGACGCGGGCGACCGTCTCAGCCTGGCTGTCACGGAAGCTCGGGCTGAACCAGCGCTCCAGCGTCGGCTGCACCAGCCCGGCCATGCCTTGGCTGCGAACAGTGCGGATGCGGCCGTTCCATAGATCGGGCGGTCCCATGCGCGGGGCCGTGTTGGCGAAGACGAGCCGGTCGAAGCGGTGGCGGGCATGGGTCGCGACCCATTGGCCGACCATGCCGCCTTTCGACAGGCCGCACCAATGCGCGCGCTCGACGCCGAGATGGTCCAGGATCGCCAGCGCATCGGCACCGAGCTGCGCGATCGAGAAGGCCTTGTCGGTAGCCACCGACTGGCCGTGGCCGCGAGAATCGTAGCGGATGATACGGAATTGCCGGGACCAGGCCGGGATCTGCGGCTCCCACATCGAGAGATTGGTGCCCAACGAATTGGAGACCAGCAGAGCCGGCGCATCGCTTGGGCCGTCGATGCGGATGTTGAAGGCTTCGCCCTTGATGGTTTCGATCGGCATCCGTAGTCGCTCCGGTGTCAGCTTGCGGTGATCAGCCCGTCGCTGGAGACAAGCAGCTGTCGTCCGGCGAGGGCGGGCTGGTGTTGGGCGGCGAGGCGCAAGGCGGGCGGTGTCGCCCATCCCATTTCGCGCGCCACGATGAGGCCGAGCAGCAGGATGGCGTCGGGCGCATCGAGCAGGAGCGCAGCAGGCGCGCGGCCGGCATGGACGAGTTCGAGCAGCACGGCGGAAGCGGAGGAGGAGCCGATGGTGCCGGGCAGGGCCAGGACCGTGCCGGCAATGCATTCGCCACGCTCGGGGTGGCGGGCGTCGATGATCATGCCGGAGCGCGGATCGACGCCGCCCCAGAAGCTGATCGGCGCGGTCAGCGCGAGGCAGCGCCCGCTCGCGGCCGTGCCGGGGATCAGGATGTCAGCCATCAGGCCCATGCGCGCGGCTCCCGTATCAGGCGACCCGCCACGGCGCTGTCGACGCATTCGGCCAGCGAGCCATAGGTCACGGCATAGCCGGTATTGCCCGGCGCATAATGCGCGAACTTGCCGGAATTGGTCATCAGCACCGCGCCCTCGATCTCCGGCAGGATGGGCGTGACGACGACGCAGGTGTCGACGACGAAGATGATGCCCGCCTGTTCGAGCTGGGCGCGGCGGCCTTCGCGCTCCAGCGGCTGGACGACATGGCGGCCGGTATTGACGTAGAGCGGGATGCTCAGCCTGCGCCCCGCCAGCCGCTGTTCCACCTCTGTGATCTCCGCCAGCGAGAGATGCGGCGAGCCGATGGCCACCGCGTCGATCCGCTGCGTCTCTCCCGACGTCGAAAGCCGGGCGAGCGCCTCCCGCACGCGCTCGGGGGTCAGGACAAGGGTCTCGCGTGGGGCGAGGCCACCGAGCGCGGTCTGGGCATCGGGCGCCTCCGGTGTGACGCCGGCAATGTGGAATAAGCCGACGCCGCCGGCCGAGGCCGAGGCCGCTCCGAGGGCCTTTAGCCTGTCCTCGGTGGTGCAGCCCTGCAGCCCGTCAATGACTGCGACCGCAGTGCCGGCAAAACGGCCGAGAAGCGTGCCGAGCACCGGGTAGAACACATCCGAGGCGCGCAGCGCCTCAGACAGCGGGGAGGCGTCGATCAGGAGCGTGGCGACCCGGTTCTCCGGGCGGTGCAGCCCGTAATCTGGAGCGCGGCCGGCAATGGCGCAGGCGATGTCGAGAAAATCGCCATAGCGGTTGGTGCGCGCGCCGAGCACGGAATTGCAGAAGACGACGGCGTTGGATTCGCCCCAGGCGACATCCGTCCCGGTGGCCGGGCGGTGGCCGGCCTGATAGGGCGCGCAGGTCCAGGAGGGCTCGCAGCCCATTGCCTCATAGGCCCGCATCATCCTGGCGGCCATGTCGCGCTCATGCGGCGGCAACCGGATGGCGGCACAACCGGCCGGAGCCAGCGCGCCGACATTGAGCGTCGAGCGGATGGCGACACGCGCGCCACCCTCGACCAGCTTTTCGGCAAACAGCGTGCCGGAATCGCCATGATACAGCGCCCCGTCGATATGGGCGGAGGCGACCGGCAATAGGCGTTGCGCACCCATCAGACGGGCGGAATCAGCGACAATCCGCATCGCCATGGCAGCGCCTTCGCCCTGCGCGCCGGTGGCGATCGCCTGCTCCTCGGCCGTCAGCTCAAGCATGGCTCTGTCGCCCCCGGTTCTGCTGGTAGCGGGAAAGGATCGCGTCGATGATGGCGTCGCTGGCGCCGCGATAGCTGGCGGGATCGAACAACGCCTCCAGCTCCGCCGGGGGCAATGCGGCTGTGATCGCGGGCATGCTGGCCAATTCGGTGTGGAGGTGGCGGCCTTGCGTGAGGCAGCGGCGGCTGGCTTCCTCGAGCAGGTGATGCGCCTGGCTGCGGCCGATCAGCGGCGCCAGCGCCAGCGAAACCCGCTCCGCCATCACCAGCCCCTGTGTCAGCTCGAGATTGCTGCGCATCCGCTCGGGGAAGACCTGCAGCCCCTCGATCAGCGTTACGCTCTGCGCCAGCGCGGCGCCTGTCGTCCTGAACAGTTCGGCCATGGTGCGCCATTCCGCATGCCAGCCGCCGATGGCGCGCTCATGTTCCTGCGGGAGGCAGGCCAGCATGGTGGCGACGAGCGCGGGTGTGCGCTTGGCCGCCGACAGGATCAGCGTGCACAGCACCGGGTTGCGCTTATGCGGCATGGCAGACGAGCCGCCCTTGCCGGGCGCCTCCGGCTCCGCCAGCTCCGCGATCTCAGTCTGCGCCATCAGCGCAATATCCAGCGCAATCTTGCCGAGATGGCCGGTGAGGATGCCAAGCTCGGCAGCGGTACGGGCGAGAGCGGCGCGGCTGGTATGGTCGGGGCCGCTCCGGGCGCCCAGCGCCTCACGCAGCCTGGCGGCGTCGGAGCCGAGCGACGCCAGCGTCCCGGCCGCGCCACCCAGCTCATGGGGGCTCAGCGATTCCTGCTGCAGCGTCTCGGACAGCGTCAGCAGCGGCTCGAGCCAATGCGCTGCCTTCACGCCGAAGCTGATCGGCACCGCATGCTGCAGGAAGGTGCGGCCGATCATGGGGGTGTGGCGGTGGGTGCGGGTCAGTGCCGCCAGCGCATCCATCAGCCGCGCGATGCGGGCGACCAGCAGATCCTGCGCCGCCCGGTATTGCCGGGCTGCGCCGGAATCGATGACATCCTGGCTGGTGGCGCCGTAATGCACCCATTTCGCCGCGTCCGCATCCTGCTCCGCGACACGGGCGGTCAGCGCCTTGACCAGCGGGATGGCAGGATTGCCGGCCAGGGTGGCGGCGCGGCCGATGGCGGCGGTGTCATAGAGGGTTGCGTTACACTGCGCCGCGATGTGGCCTGCAGCTTCCTGCGGGATAAGCCCGCAGCCTGCCTGCGCGCCGGCCAGGGCGGCCTCGAAGTCGAGCATGGCCTGGAGCGTCGCGCTGTCGGAAAACAGGCGCTCCATCTCCTGATCGACGAACAACTCGCCATAGAGCCCGAGGGCCGGCTCGCTCATCGGCAGGCGCAGGACAGGGTCGAGGGCGTCATGCGGCTGCTCCCATGCATCATCGCGTTTCGTCCTCTTGAATAGCCGGGCGCTTTCCGCTCATGGATAGGCGCGCCTGCCTTGGATAGACCCGAGGTGGGTCCGGCTGCAACAGGAGCCGGAGAGTTGCGGCCGGGAATGGAGGAACAGCCATGGCGATGACGATGAGCGGTGAGGTCACCTTGCCTGCCGCAAAGGATGTGGTCTGGGCGAAACTCAATGATCCCGAGGTGTTGAAGGCCTGCATTCCGGGCTGCGACCAGCTCAACAAGGATGACGAGACGCATTTCTCGGCGGTGGTGAAGGTGAAGCTCGGCCCGGTGAAGGCGACCTTCCGCGGCAAGGTGGAGCTGGTCGATCTCGACCCGCCCAATGGCTACCGCATCCAGGGCGAAGGCGAGGGCGGCATTGCCGGTTTTGCGAAAGGCGGCGCCAAGGTTGCCCTGAGCGACACGGAAGAGGGCCAGACGGTGCTGCGCTACGATGTCGAGGCGCAGGTCGGCGGCAAGCTGATGCAGCTCGGCTCACGCCTGATCGATTCCGTCTCGAAGAAGCTCGCCGACGAGTTTTTCGCGAATTTCGCCAAGGCGGTCAGCGAAGGCTGATCGTGGCCTAGAGCTGACTGTGTCGCGCGGTCGGCCCTGCTTCAGGCGGTACGCAGGGCGGCCAAGGTCGAGCTGACGGTAGCCTCGGCCTCGCCGACCTTCAGCGCCATTTGCGACGCGACGCGGTTGGCGTGGTTCAGCGCCTTGGCGGTGCGTTCGAGGCTGTCATCGACCGCGCGGGCGCTGACCAGCGCCTGCTCGGCAAATCCCGCGACATCGGAAGCGTCATGGGCGATCGCCGTCGTCACCTGGCTCTGCTGGGCGACGGCGGCCGAGATCGCCTCCGAATCCAGCCGAATTTCGCTGACGGTCCTGGCGATGGATGCGGCATGCAAGCTGCAGGATTCGGCGCTGGCCGCGAATTCCGCCATCTGGCTCGAAATATCATGCGTCGCATGCGCCGTCTGAGTCGCCAGGCTCTTCACCTCGGAGGCGACGACGGCAAAGCCACGGCCGGCCTCGCCAGCGCGCGCGGCTTCGATCGTGGCATTGAGCGCCAGCAGATTGGTCTGCGCCGCGATATCTGCGATCAAGCCCAGCACCGTGCCGATCTTCGTGGTGCTGTCGCGCAGATGGGTGATGGCCTCGTTCATCGCCTCCGCATCGCCGACCGCGCGGGTGGCGATGGCGAGGCTCTGGCGGGCGCGATGTTCGATCTCGGTGATATTGGCCGACATCTGCTCGGTAGCCGATGCCGTCTGCAGCGCCCGTTCCTGCATCAGCCCGGAGACGCGGGTCATGCCGGCGATCTGCTCGCCGATGAAGGTCGTGGCGCGCGTCGTCTCGTCGGCGGTCTCGATGAACTGCTCGACGGCGCCGCTGATCGCCTGGTCGAGCGAGCTGATCCGCGTCTTCAGGGTTACGGTCGCTTCGTCGACAGCGTTGGTGTGCTGGCGCGTATCGCGATAGAGCGCAGTCTTGACGTGGGCGAGGGCGACGCCGCTCTCCAGCGCCAGAATCTGCTCGATGAACTCCAGCTCGCGCGCAAACTGGCGGGGCCGCAGCAGGAGCCGCAGGCGCGCACGCACTGCGATGGCGGAGAGCAGCGAAAGAGCAAAAGCGAGGCGCGGGCGAATGCCGAGGCCAGCGCGCTTCTCCAGCAGGTAGAGATCCTGCTGCGACTGGCAGTAGGGCTCCGCGAAATCGCCCTCGAACAGCAGGTGGAAATGCGCCTCCTCGGCAGCGATGAGTTCCAGCATTTCCTCATGCGGAGAGGCCGAAATCGAGCTGTCGCTGCGCCTCAGCACATCGAGGTTATGAGCGATGATGCGGGGCAGCACGCGTTTGACCAGAGGCAGGTAGCTGCGGAGCATCCCGCGCTTGTGCTGGTCGTAGCCCAGCACCTCGAGGCGGGCCTTCAATTGCTCAGCCAGATCAACCACGATGTACCAGCGCCCAGTTTGCGTTCCGCCGCAGGGTAAATTCCTCAGGTTAAAAATCCTTACCGCTCTATCGGACAGGTTGTAGCGCTCCTTCTGCCTGGAAAACGATCTGCGAAAACCGGCTAAAATTCTCGATTTTTGCGGGGTTTTAGAGAGCAGATGCCGCTTGACCGCGGAAATATGCGGGTCCACATTGGATTTCGAGCTGTTCCAAGGAAAAGCTGGCTGCGCGGAGCGAGGCTTCGCGATGCCCCCTGGGCGCAACGGCCGACGCGATGTCTCAGCCGGGCGTCAGACCCGGGTTTACAGGAGGAATGCCCATGGCCACCGTATCCATGACGGTGAACGGCAAGGCCGTCACCGGCGACGTCGAGCCGCGCACGCTGCTGGTGCAGTTCCTGCGCGAGAATCTGCGCCTGACCGGCACCCATGTCGGCTGCGACACCAGCCAGTGCGGCGCCTGCGTCGTCCATGTCGACGGCCAGGCGGTGAAGTCCTGCACGATGCTCGCGCTGTCGCATGCGAGGGCGCCAGCGTCACCGACCATCGAGGGCCTCGCCAACGGACGGCGAGCTGCACCCGATGCAGGAGGCCTTCCGCGAGCATCACGGCCTGCAATGCGGCTTCTGCACGCCCGGCATGATCATGACGGCGGTCGACATCGTGAACCGCAACGGCAACGACCTCGACGAGCACACCATCCGCGAGGAGCTCGAGGGCAATCATCTGCCGCTGCACCGGCTACCACAACATCGTCAAGGCGATCGCCGCCGGCGCCGCGGCCATGGCCGGCGGTCGACGGCCGACGCGAGCCGCATCGCCAAGCCGCCGAATAAGGTTCAGCCCGCGTATCCAGCGCGGGCTTGTTCTCAGTCATGACGCGCCCGCAGAGGCGCCATGCGAGGAGGAGACACCATGACCGCGACCGGCATCGGCGCGCGCGGTGCGCCGCAAGGAAGACCATCGCTTCATCACCGGCAAGGGCCGCTACACCGACGACATCAACCGGCCGGGCCAGGCCCACGCCGTATTTCCTGCGCTCGCCGCACGCCCATGCCACGATCACAGTCCATCGACATCGGCCGCCGCGCGGCGATGCCGGGCGTGCGTCGGCGGTGCTTCACCGGCGACGACCTCGCGGCCGACAAGATCGGCGGCCTGATCTGCGGCTGGATGATCCATTCCAAGGACGGCTCGCCGATGAAGGCTGGCGCCGCATCCGGCGCTGGCGCAGGGCAAGGTGCGCTATGTCGGCGACCATGTCGCGGTGGTCATCGCCGAGACGCTGGCGCAGGCGCAGGACGCGGCCGAGACGATCGTGGTCGATTACGACGTGCTGCCGGCCGTCGTCGACACGGCCAAGGCGCAGACGGGCGCCAGCCGCGAGGTCCACGACGAGGCGTCGCCGACAACACGCGTCTATCGACTGGCATCTCGGCGACAAGGCCGACGACCGAGGCGCGCCTTCGCGCGAGGCCGCGCACGTCACCAAGCTCGACATCGTCAACAACCGGCTGGTGCCGAACGCGATGGAGCCGCGCGCCGCGATCGGCGAATACGACCCGGGCGAGGAGCAGCTTTCACGCTCTACACCACGAGCCAGAACCCGCATGTCGCGCGGCTCGTCATCTCGGCCTTCGTCGGCATCGCGCCGGAGCACAAGCTGCGCGTGATCGCGCCCGATGTCGGCGGCGGCTTCGGCTCGAAGATCTTCATCTATGCCGAGGAGGTCGTCTGCCTCTGGGCGGCGAAGCAAGGTCGAAGCGGCCGGTGAAATGGACGTCGCGACCGCACCGAGGCCTTCCTCTCCGACGCGCATGGCCGCGACCACGTCACCCATGCCGAGCTGGCGATCGACGCGGACGGCAAGATCACCGGCGCTGCGGGTCAAGACGATCGCCAATCTCGGCGCCTACCTGTCGACCTTCTCGTCGTCGGTGCCGACCTATCTCTACGCGCACGCTGCTGTCGGGCCAGTACGACATCCCGGCGATCTACTGCGAGGTCGACGCGGTCTACACCAACACCGCGCCGGTCGACGCCTATCGCGGCGCCGGGCGGCCGGAGGCGACCTTCGTGGTCGAGCGGCTGGTCGAGGTCGGCGGCGCGCGAGCTCGGCATCGACCCGGCCGAGTTCCGCCGGCAGAATTTCGTCACGAAGCTTCCCGCACCAGACGCCGGTCATCATGGCCTACGACGCCGGCGACTACGACGCCTCGCTGAAGAAGGCGCTGGAGATCGCCGACTATGCAAGGGCTTCGCGCACGCGCAAGGCGCGAGTCGCGCGCGCAACGGCAAGCTGCGCGGCATCGGCTTCTCGGCCTATATCGAGGCCTGCGGCATCGCGCCGTCGCAGGCGGTCGGCTCGCTCGGCGCCGGCGTCGGCCTGTGGGAATCGGCCGAGGTGCGGGTCAACCCGACCGGCACGGTCGAGGTGCTGACCGGCTCGCACAGCCACGGCCAGGGCCACGAGACGACCTTCGCGCAGCTCGTCTCCGACCGGCTCGGCATTCCGATCGACAACGTCTCGATCGTCCATGGCGACACCGACAAGGTGCAGTTCGGCATGGGCACCTACGGCTCGCGCTCCGGCGCGGTCGGCATGTCGGCCATCGTCAAGGCGCTCGACAAGGTCGATGCCAAGGGCAAGAAGGTCGCCGCCTACGTGCTGGAAGCCGCCGAAGGCGACATCGAGTTCAAGGACGGCAAGTTCACCGTCGCCGGCACCGACAAGTCGCTCGCCTTCGGCGACGTGGCGCTGCAGGCCTATATCGCGCACAAGTTCATCGGGCCAGGAGCTCGAGCCGGGCCTGAAGGAAGGCGCGTTCTACGACCCGACCAACTTCACCTTCCCGGCCGGCGTGCCACATCTGCGAGGTCGAGATCGACCCCGAGACCGGCGTCACCGACGATCGAGCGCTGGACGGCGGTCGACGATTTCGGCATCGTCATCAACCCGATGATCGTCGAGGGCCAGGTGCATGGCGGCATCGCGCAGGGCGTCGGCCAGGCGCTGCTCGAAGGCGCGCATCTACGACGAGGACGGCCAGCTCGTGACCGGCGAGCTTCATGGACTACTGCATGCCGCGCGCGCACGACCTGCCGTCGTTCGAGGTCGGCATGACGGTGACGCCAGTGCCCGTCGAACCCGCTCGGCATCAAGGGCTGCGGCGAGGCGGGCGCGATCGCCGCGCCGCCGGCCGTCATCAACGCCATCACCGACGCGCTCGGCCACGAGGACATCGCCATGCCGGCGACGCCGCAGGCGGTGTGGCGCGCGGCGCAGAAGACGTCAGCAGGCAGGCGGCGGAATGATGCCGGCGGCGAGGCAGGCGAGACGCCGTCCTCCGCTGCCGACTGCCGATGCGCTGCAGATACTCGAGGAGAACATCATGTACGCTTTCAACTATCACCGCCCGACCACGGTCCGTCAGGCGGCCGGCCTGCTGTCGCAAGACCGAGGACGCCAAGCTCCTGGCCGGCGGCCACACGCTGCTCCCGACGATGAAGCAGCGGCTCGCCTCGCCGCGCGCATCTGATCGATCTCGGCGGCTGCGCCGAACTCGACGGGCATCGAGCTGCAAGGGCCGCACCGTCGTCGATCGGCGCCATGACGCACCATGCCGACGTCGCCGACTCGCCGAGCGTGCAGGAGGCCATTCCCGGCCTCGCCGAGCTGGCCGCGCTGATCGGCGACCCGCATGTGCGCCATCGCGGCACGATCGGCGGCTCGGTCGCCAACAACGATCCGGCCGCCGATTACCCGGCGGCCTGCCTCGGCGCTCGGCGCGACGATCGTCACCAACAAGCGCAAGATCGCGGCCGACGATTTCTTCACCGGCCTGTTCGAGACGGCGCTGGAAGAGGGCGAGATCATCACCAAGATCATCGTTCCCGATCGCGCGCGAAGGCCGGCTACGAGAAGTTCCGCAACCCGGCCTCGCGCTATGCGCTGGTCGGCGTGTTCGTCGCCAAGCGCGGGCCGGAGGTGCGCGTCGCCGTCACCGGCGCCGGCGCGAACGGCGTGTTCCGCTGGGCCGAGGCGCGAGGAGGCGCTGACGCAACCGCTTCGCGCCGAAGTCGCTCGACGGGCTGAAAGCCTCGGCCACAGGGCATCAACAGCGACATCCATGCCGATGCCGAGTACCGCGCCCATCTGGTCGGCGTGATGGCCAAGGAGGCTGTCGCCCGCGCCACCGGGAAGTGAGCGGGCGGAGAGCGCGGCCTCAGTAGAAGAAGCGCTCTTCGACGATCATCCCATCGCGCATCGTATAGAGACCGGCCTCGGTCATCTGGATCCGCTGGCCGGTCGCCTTGACGGTGACATCCATCTCGAAGCGCATGATGAACTGCTCGCCATTGGCATAGGGGCCGTCGGCGCTGGTGGAATGGACCTCATGGGCGCCATACCACCACTCGCTCTTGGCCTTGACGGCGTCGCGGCCCTCGACCCGCGCCATCGGGCCGTCCATCGCCTCGATGCTGACGATACCGGCTGCATTGAAGCGCTCGGCCGCCTGATGGTGTTCGCCGCGTTTCAGCAAATCGGCGAAGGCCTTGATGGCGTCTGCGTTGGTCATGGCGGGGATCCTTATGCTGGAGCGGGCGCAGCCGGGTCTCGGCTGGCGCTACGTGACCATTGCAGGAGCCGCGTCACGGCGTGGCAAGAGCCGCAACTATCAGACCGGCCTACTCTCTCTCGTCGCCTGCAACTGGAGGATTGCCGCGCCCGGCGCGGTCGAGGATGGCGAGTGCCTTCTGCACATCGGCCCTTGCCGCGCGCTCCTGGAAATAGCTTTCCGTCCGCAGCGCAGAAAGCTTCTCGGCGACCGCGACATTGATCAACTGGTTCAAGGCGACCCCCTCGCTCTCAGCAAGCTTACGAGCCTCGTCGAGCAGGGAGGGCTGCAAAGGCAAAGCGTTGCGAGCCAGGATATCACAGGCCATATTGCGGGGGTAGCCGACCTCTCTCGTGCTCCTATATAGCCACCCCTGCCTGGAGCCATTCGGCGCAGCTTTGCCTCGCGCGCGGCTTTTGTATCTTCTCACCGGTACCCGATGACCCAAACCCTCCCATCCTCCATCGACGCGACGCTCAGCCTGCTTCAGGGCCAGGGCTATGTCGCCGATCGTGCGCTTGCGACTGTGCTCTTCCTTGCGCTCAGGATGAAGCGGCCCTTGCTGCTCGAGGGGGAGGCCGGCACCGGCAAGACCGAGATCGCCAAGGTGCTGTCGGCGGCGCTGGGCCGCAAGCTGATCCGGCTGCAATGCTATGAGGGGCTCGATCTCGCCTCCGCCGTCTACGAGTGGAATTATGCCGGGCAGATGATGGCGATCCGCCTTGCCGAGGCCGGTGGCGCGGGGGACCGCGTCGGCATCGACCGGGAGCGGCTGGAAGGCGACATCTTTTCCGAGAAATATCTGGTGAAGCGGCCGCTGCTTCAGGCGCTGGAGCCGCATGAGGGCGGCGCGCCGATCCTGCTGATCGACGAGCTGGACCGGACTGACGAAGCCTTCGAGGCGTTTCTGCTCGAGGTCCTGGCCGATGCGCAGGTCACCATCCCCGAGCTGGGCACGATCAAGGCGGCCGAACCGCCAATCGTGATCCTGACCTCGAACCGCACCCGCGAGATCCATGACGCGTTGAAGCGGCGCTGCCTCTATCACTGGGTCGGCTATCCCGATACCGCCCGCGAATTGGCGATCCTGAAGGCGCGGGCTCCGCATGCCCCGGCCAAGCTGGCGAAGCAGGTGGTCAGCTTCGTCCAGGCGATCCGCAAGGAGGAGCTGTTCAAGGCGCCGGGTGTGGCCGAGACGCTGGATTGGGCGAGCGCGCTGGTGGAGCTCGATGCGGTGGCGCTCGACCCCGCTCTGGTCTCCGATACGCTGGGTGCGCTGCTGAAGTACCAGGACGATATCCAGGCGATGCAGGGATCGAAGGTGCGCGAGCTGCTGGACCAGGTGAAGACCGAGGCCGCACGCTGAGCCGGCTGGGATCAGGGTCGAGATCAATGACCGGCGCAGGCCGGGGCGCTAAAACAATCCGGCGGGCTGGAGCGAAAGGATCTCACGATGAACAATGATCTCAGGGCGGTCGAGGCGGTGACCTGGACCTATCTCAACGGGCTTTATGAAGGCGATGTCGCCAAGCTGGAGCATGCCTTTCATCCCACCAGCGCCCTGACCACTGTCGATGAGGAGGGGCACATCAGAATCGTGCCGCGCGAGGCCTGGCTGAAGGCGGTGGCGGAACGCGCCTCGCCCAAGGCTGCGGGCATGGCGCGGGGCGATCATATCCTGACGATCGATCTCGTCGGGCCGACGCTGGCTCTGGTGAAAGTGAAGTGCCAGATGCCGCCGCGCTATTTCACCGACCTCCTCTCCTTCCTCAAGGTCGATAGCAAGTGGCAGATCGTCCAGAAGGTCTTCATGACCGAGATGGGTAAGTGACGGGTTCGCGAGCCCATCGCTGCCGATGACCGGAAAGCTGCCGGAGAACGTCGCCTATTTCGCGCGCGCCTTGCGGGTTGCGGGGGTGCCTGTCGGGCCGGGCGCGGTCATCGAGGCTGTCGAGGCCTTAGGCGACGGAGCGCTGGGCGGGCGCGAGGATGTCTATTGGGCGCTGCATGCGATCTTCGTGAAGAAGCACGAGGATACGCTGCTCTACGACCAGGCCTTTCGCCTGTTCTGGCGTCGGCGCGCCCTGATCGAGAAGCTGATGGCGCAGATGTCGCCGGTTTCGCCCGGCGCGGATGCGCAGCCGGACAAGGCGGAAGCCGGTGCGCTCCGGGTGGCGGAGGCGTTTGCGCCGCCAAAGCGCGAAGAGCCCGAGCCGCCCACCGAGCTGACCGAGCTGACGGCGCGGCTGACAGTGTCAGACCGGGAGACGCTGAAATCTCGCGATTTCGCGCAGATGAGCGCAGCCGAGATTGCCCGAGCCAAGCAGTTGATCGCGCAACTGCGCCTGCCGGACGATACGGTGCCGACGCGGCGCTTCCAGCCCGCGCCGAGCGGCCGGCGGATCGATCCGCGCGCCACCTTCCGGCGCTCGCTGCGCGGCGGTGGCGGCACGATCGACCTTGCCTTCCGGGAGCGGGCGGAGATCCACCCGCCGGTGGTGGCTCTGGTCGATATTTCCGGCTCGATGGCCGAGTATTCGCGGATCTTCCTGCATTTCCTGCATGCGATCACCGAGAAGCGGCGGGTGCACTCCTTCGTCTTCGGCACGCAGGCTGACCAACATCACCCGCATGCTGCGCGCCCGCGATCCGGATGAGGCGCTGGCGCTGGCGGGCAGGGCGGCACCGGATTGGGAAGGCGGCACGCGCATCTCCACTGCGTTGCATAGTTTCAACCGGGTTTGGTCGCGTCGCGTGCTCTCGGGCGGGGCGGTGGTGCTGCTGTTCACCGATGGGCTCGAACGCCATCTCGACGGGCAGCTCGGCTTCGAGATGGACCGGCTGCATCGCTCCTGCCGGCAGCTTGTCTGGCTCAATCCGCTCTTGCGGTTCGATGCATTCGAGGCGCGCGCCAGCGGCATCCGCGCCATGCTGCCCCATGTCGATTTCTTCCGCCCGATCCACAACCTCGCGGCGATGGCCGATCTCTGCTCCGCCCTGTCACCCGACGCAGAGCGGAAGAGCGATCCGCGCCAGTGGTTGAAGCGGGCGGGCTGAGGCATGATATCGGCGTGACACCCCCTTGCTCGACGGATTGAGAGCCTGAGGCTGTAGCGGCACGGGCTGGATTGGGAGACACGGCATGATCAGCACTGACACGGATATTCTGGCCGTCGCCGAAGAGTGGGTGCGGGCCGGGCGCGGTGTCGCGCTGGCGACGGTGATCGAGACCTGGGGCTCGGCCCCGCGGCCGGTCGGGTCGCATCTGGTGATCGATGCGGAGGGCCAGTTCCAGGGCTCGGTTTCCGGCGGCTGCGTGGAGGGTGCGGTGGTCGAGGAGGCTGCCGAAGTGATCGCGCAGGGCAAGCCGCGCACGCTGGAATTCGGCGTCGCCGATGACACTGCCTGGAAGGTCGGTCTCTCCTGCGGCGGGCGCATCCGGGTTTATGTCGAGCCGATCGGGGCCGGAGTGGCGAACTGATGGCCTCCTGGGAAACCCTGCTGGCCTTCGCGACGCTGACGCTTCTCGTGGCCTATTTCCCTGGCCCGGCCTTGCTGTACACCGCCGCGCAGACCATCGCTCATGGCCGCAAGGCCGGCTTCATGGCGATGTTGGGTATCCATCTCGGCTGTTATCTCCATGTCTTTGCTGCGGCGTTTGGGCTGTCGGCCGTGTTCAAGCATGTGCCGGAGCTGTATTTCGCCGTGAAGATCGCGGGCGCGCTCTATCTCGTCTGGCTCGGCATCGGCATGATCCGCTCCCGGCTGGCGGCGACTGAGGGGCCGGTAGCGCCGCCCAAGACGGTCAAGCGCGCCTTGCTCGATTCCTTCATCGTCGAGATCCTGAACCCGAAGGTGGCGCTGTTCTTCATTGCGCTGCTGCCGCAATTCGTCGATCCCGCTGCGGCCTTCCCGGTCTGGCTGCAGTTTCTCATCCTCGGGACCATCGTGAACTTCGCCTTCTCCTCGGCCGATCTGGTGACGGTGCTGGGCGCCTCCGTCGTCGTCAGGACGATGAAGAAGACCCGGACCGGCTTCGCGCTCGGGCGTTGGCTCGGTGGCTCGATGATGATCGGGCTGGGTATCAAGCTGGCGACCGACAAGGGCTGAAACCATGGATCTTGCAGTTCTGTCGGCCCTCAATGCCGAGCGCGCGGCCCGGCGCCCGACCATCCTCGTCACCGAGCTGGCCAGTGGCGCGCAGAGGCTGGTCAAGGCGGCCGATCTTGCTGCCGATCCGCTGGCGGCGGTGCTGGACAAGCAGTTGCGCACCGGCAAGAGCGGCATCGTGGAGCAGGATGGCGTCGGCTATTTCCTGACCGTCCAGGCGCCGCATCCGCGCATCATCGTCACCGGGGCGGTGCATATCTCGCAGGCTATGGCGCCGATGGCGCGGCTGCTCGACCTCGACCTGATCATCATCGACCCGCGCACCGCCTTCGCCACGCCGGAGCGCTTTCCGGATGTGACGTTGCTGCCGGAATGGCCGGATGAGGCGCTGCAGCGGCTGGGGCTCGATGCCTACACGGCCTTCGTGGCGCTGACGCATGATCCGAAGGTCGATGATCCCGGGCTGGAGGCCGCGCTGCGCTCGGAGTGTTTCTACATCGGCGCCTTGGGCAGCCGCAAAACCCATGGCAAGCGGCTGGAGCGCTTGCAGCAGGCCGGGTTCGACGCCACCGCGACCTCCCGCATCCACGCGCCGATCGGGCTCGATATCGGCGCCGTCTCCCCGGCCGAGATCGCTCTGGCGATCCTCGGTGAGATCGTCAGCAGCCTGCGTGGCCCGCGCCGGGCCGCCTCGTGAAGTTCGGCTCGATCCCGGTCGCTGAGGCGCAAGGCGCTGTTGCGGCGCATACGGTGCGTGCGGGCGATGTCATCGTCAAGAAAGGCGCGGTGCTGAGCGCCGAGACCGTGGCGCGGCTGCAGCAGGCCGGCCTCTCCGATCTCGTGGCGGTGCGGCTTGAGACCGGCGATATCGATGAAAACGAAGCGGCGACACGGCTGGCTGGCGCCCTGGCCGGGCGTGGCGTGGTGACGGAGGCGGCGTTCACCGGCCGGGTCAATCTGTTTGCCGCAGCCAATGGCGTGCTGACTCTCGACAGGGCCGCCATCGACCGGCTGAACCAGATTGACGAGGCGATGACGCTCGCCACCCTGCCGGCGATGAAGGCGGTGGTGGCCGGCGAGATGGTCGCGACCGTCAAGATCATTCCCTATGGCTTGCCGGCCGCGCTGGTCGAGCAGGCGCTGACGGGGCTGGAGGGGCTGAAGCCGCTCGCGGTGCAGCCCTACAAGCCGCTGAAGCTCGCGGTGATTTCCACGCTTCTGCCGGGGCTCAAGCCCTCGGTCGTCGACAAGACGCTGCGGGTGATGGCTGAGCGGCTGGCGCCGGCACGGGCCTCCATCCTGGCCGATCTGCGCGTGCCGCATCAGGAGGAGCCGCTGGCGCAGGCGATTGTAGCGCAGGCCAGGGAGGCCGACCTCGTCGTCGTCTTCGGCGCTTCCGCCATCACCGACCGCCGCGATGTAATTCCGCAGGCGCTGCTGACTGCGGGCGGGCGGATCGAACATCTCGGCATGCCGGTCGATCCCGGCAATCTGCTGCTGATCGGCGAGATCGACGGCAAGCCGCTGCTGGGCGCGCCGGGCTGCGCCCGCTCGCCCAAGGAGAACGGCTTCGACTGGGTGCTGCAGCGTCTGCTCGCCGGCATTCCGGTCAAGCAGGCCGATATCCAGGCGATGGGCGTGGGCGGGCTCCTGATGGAGATCGTCTCTCGCCCGCAGCCGCGCGCGCCCTCGCATGCGGCGCTGGCGCCGGTGGCCGGGCTCGTCCTGGCCGCGGGCCGATCCAGCCGCATGGGCGAGGCAAACAAGCTGCTGGCGCCGGTGCGCGGCGAGCCGATGCTGCGCCATGCCGTTGCGGCGCAACTGGCGTCGCAGGCGCGGCCGGTGCTGGTCGTGACCGGGCACCAGCAGACAGAGATCGCGGACGCGCTGGACGGGCTCGATGTCACGCTCCTGCATAATCCGGACTTCGCTGAGGGGCTGGCGACTTCGCTGCGCGCCGGCATCGCGGCCGTGCCCGAGAGTGCGCCCGGCGTCATCGTCTCGCTCGGCGACATGCCCAATGTCACCGCCCCGGTGCTGGACCGGCTGGCGCAGGCCTTCGCCGATGCACCCGATGCGCTGGCTGTGGTGCCGACCCTGCTTGGTCAGCGCGGTAACCCCGTGCTGCTGTCGCGAGCCCTGTTCCCAGCCGTCGCCCAGCTGACCGGCGATCAAGGCGCCCGGCGGCTGCTGGAGGAGGCGGGGGAGGCGGTGGTGGAGGTCCCGCTCGACGACCCCGCCATCGCTCTTGATGTCGACACCCCCGAGGCGCTGAAGGCCGTCGAGGGGTGATATCGCAGGACTGACAGCAATGGCGGCTGGAATACCCTCCAGCCCTCATCCTGAGGAGGTCGCGAAGCGGCCGTCTCGAAGGATGGACGGACAGGCTGCCGAACCTCCTGAACCATCCTTCGAGACGCTGCTTTCGCAGCTCCTCGGGATGAGGGCTGGTGGGGCGGCAGGAGCGCGATCACACCCGCTCTCGCTACTGGCGCCCCGCGGCCTTCGCGTCCCGGCGGCAGCGATCCGAGCAGTATTTCACCTCGTCCCAGACCCGCTCCCATTTCTTCCGCCATGCGAAGGGGCGGCTGCAATGGGCGCAGGGCTTTTCGGGCAGGTCGCCCTTCCTGACCATTCTTGGCATTGCCGCTCCCTCGTCCTCCGGTCTCGCCTTCCAGCGAACAGGCTCTAGTTCACTGCGTTGATCGCTCGCGCCCTGTGGCGAGATAGGGCGGCGGAAGGGGATGGCGATGACCGGTACGGTGTTGATCTATGGCGGGGGTGGCGGCATCGGCTCCGCCTGTGCGCGGCTGCTGCGGGCGCAGGGTCGACGGGTCCACCTCATCGGCCAGAACGAGGCGCAACTGGCGCGCGTCGCGGATGAGATCGAGGCCGGTTTCACCGTCGGGGATGTCACGCAGGATCAGGTTTTCGACGATGTCGCCAAGACAATCTCAGGGCCCGTCTCGGGGTTGATCTATGCTGTCGGCACCATCAACCTGAAGCCGGTCGCGCGCTTGAGCGATGAGGATTTCATCAGGGATTTCAAGGTTAACGCGCTGGGAGCGGCGAAAGCGATTCAAGCGGCGCTGCCGGCGATGAAGCAGGCGGAAGGCTCGGCCGGGGTCGTTCTGTTTTCGACGGTCGCGGTGGCGCAAGGCTTCGCCGCCCACGCGTCGATTGCCATGGCGAAGGGTGCGGTCGAGGGCTTGACCCGGTCGCTGGCCGCGGAGCTTGCTCCGCAGATCCGGGTGAACTGCATCGCCCCTTCGCTGATCCGCACCAAGCTGGCCGCAAGCCTTACCGGCAATGCGGCCATGGCCGGCGCCATCGCGCAGATGCACGCCTTGCAGCGCCTGGGCGAGCCCGAGGATATCGCGCCGCTGGCCGCGCTCCTGGTCTCCGACCAGGCCTCCTGGATCACCGGCCAGGTGATCGGCGTCGATGGCGGCCGCTCCTCCCTGCGCACCAAGGGCTGAGCCGGCTTCACCGGCGCCCATAGATGCCAAGCGTCGCATAGGCGCTGGAGCCGCCGCCGCTGGCGCGCTCCCAGCCGGCTGAGAGACGCCAGTTCAGCTTCAGCAGCCGCAGCCCGCCGAGATGCAAGCCAAGGCGGATCTTTTCATAGCCCTGCTGGCGATAAACCTCGATCTCGGGGCCGATGGTGGGGCGGCCAAGACGACCCTGCAAGGGAAGCCGCCAGGCGGAAGCGAGCCGCAGCCAGAGGCGATCATCCAGCGAAGCGGCATAGAAACTGGCCTGAAGCGCCCAGCTCGGTCCCATCCCATACCAGAGGTCGGCGTGAAAGCGCGGGCCGATGCGGTACTGCAGTAGCGTCTCTCGGGCTATGCCCTCTGCCTGCAGCTCCGGCCCGGCATAGAGAGCAAAGGCGCCGTTCCTCAGCCGCCACTCGAAGCCGAAGAGCAATTGCCCCTCCGCCTTGTGGAGGAGCGCGCCCGGCGGGCCGCTGCGCAAGGTCTCGGTCGATTGGCTGGTGGCGGTGAGGGTGCGGAAGCCGCTGGTCGCAAGGCTGCCGGGGCCCAGCACCAGCTTGGCGCCCTGCGAGACCAGGACCTTGGTGGGGCCGACATCCAGGGAGCCGAAGAAGACGCGGGCGGGGGAGGGGCGCTCATCCTCAGGCTCGGTCGCGAGCTTGGCTCCCACGCTGAGATTGGCACTCGCGACGGGGCCTGTCGCGGCGCCAAGACAGGCGACTGCCAGCCCGAGCAGGCCCGCAGCACGTCTCCACTGCCTGCCAACGCCGCCATTCACGCCGATACACCCGCAACCTCACCACCTCTCATGGATCAGCAGCCGAAGCGTTGGCAAGATGTTGTTAATCAATCAGGCGCAGGCTGTTGGTGTTGCTCAGCTTTCCTCCTGACATGACAAAGGGGACGGTCATGGCGAATGCAGACTTCATCAAGCAGTTATCGGGATACGGCCTCACCACTGCAAAAATATTGTACCATCTTCCTGATTATCCGAAGCTGCTTCAGACATTCGTCTGGCAGGAATACGATCTGGCCCCGAAATTTCCCGAGCTGCTGAACTTTCTCAATTTCTGGAAGCGTGAGCTCGACGGTCCTGTGCATTCTGTGGTGGTTGCGCATGCGCGGCTGCTGCGTCCGGCCGAAATCGTCAATGTAAACGGGGTGTTGACCCTGCATTGAGCGCAGAGGGACGCGTCCATGGCGGCGCGCGCATGCGTCACCGTGCTTGTTGCGGGCGGGGGGCACGTGCTAGGCCGCAGCTCCCGTCCCGACCCGGCTGCCCATCTTGTCATCTCCGCTGCGAACATCCGGACTCCTGACGGCGCTGGCCGCGCTGCCCGGAGAGCGCCTCAGCGTTGCGACGATCATCGCGGCGCTGAAGGACAGGGTCTACGCGTTGCTCGTCGTCCTGCTGGGGCTGCCGAACTGCCTGCCCATGCCGCCGCCGATCCCGCTGGTCTGCGGGCTGGTGCTCGGCTTTGTCGGGGTGCAGATGCTGGCTGGCCGGCCGGTGCCGTGGTTGCCGAAGAGCCTGCTCGCCCGCAGCATCGGCCAGAAGGAGCTCGAGCGCGCCGTCAGCCGTGCCGTGCCGGTGCTGATCCGCCTCGAGCGCTTTTCCCGGCCGCGCCTGACTGTACTGGGCGGCGCCATCGCCCTGCCGATCCTGGGGCTGCTGATCCTGATCCTGGCGCTCGGCCTGGTCGTGGCTGCGCCGTTCATCGGGCAGATCCCGCTGGGGCTGGCTGTCTGTCTGGTCGGGCTGGGGCTGGTCGAGCGCGACGGGCTCTTCATCATCGCCGGCACGCTGGTGGGCATGGTCGGGCTCGTGCTGAGCGCCGGCTTTGCCTATGCGATCATCAGCGGGCTGGTCGGGTTGTTTTGAACGCCGGAGCGTTTTCGAGCGAAATGGTACCGGTTCGCGTGAAGAAAACGCGGCACATCAAGTTAGATCGCCGCGCGCCGCTCAGGCGGCGAGCGCTGCGGCGAAGGGGTTCTCCAGCCTGAGCAGCCGGTCGATCTCGGCGCAGGGAACGGCTTTCGAGAACAGGAAGCCCTGCAATTCGTGGCAGCCAATGGCCTGCAGAAAGCGGTGCTGCTCCGCCGTCTCGACCCCTTCGGCGCAGACACGCAGGCCCAGCGCGCGGCCGAGATGAGCGATGGAGTGGACCAGAATGGCGGATTCGCCGGTGGTCTCCATGTATTCCAGGAAGGAGCGGTCGATCTTGATCTTGTCGAAGGCGAAGCGGCGCAGATAGATCAGGCTCGAATAGCCGATGCCGAAATCGTCGAGCGCCAAGCTGATGCCCTGGCTGCGCAGATCCATCATCGCAGCTTCCGCGGCATCGGCGTCCTCGACCACTACGCCCTCGGTCAGCTCGAGTTCGAGCCGGGTCGGATCGAAGCCGGTTTCCTCGACGATGCGCAGGATGCTGGCGACGAAATCCTTGTGGCGGAACTGGATCGGCGAGACGTTGACCGCGAGCTTCAGCTCCGGCCAGTTCATCGCCTCGCGGCAGGCGCGGCGCAGCACCCACTCGCTCAGGGGCACAATCAGGCCGCGCTCTTCGGCGATGGCCACAAATTCTGACGGCGGGACCCAGCCATGGATCGGGTGGTTCCAGCGCACCAGCGCCTCGACCCCGACGATCCGGCTGCCATCGATCGAGACCTGCGGCTGGAAATGCAGCTCGAGCTTGTCGTTGGCGATGACCTGGCGCAGATCCTCCTCGACCATCCGCTTGAGCTGAAGCGAGCGGTTCATGCTCTCCTCGAAGAAGGAGTAGCGGTTGCGTCCCTCGTTCTTGGATTGATAGAGGGCGGTGTCGGCGAGCCGCAGCAGCGTCTGGCGGTCGGCCCCGTCCTGCGGCGCCATGGCGATGCCGATCGAGCAGCCGATCGAGGTGTCGACGCCGAAGATCTCGAAGGGCTGGGTCAGGCAGGACAGGATCCGCTCACCCAGCGCAACGCAGCCTTCGGGGCTGGAAACATTGGCCTGGATAATGCCGAACTCATCGCCGCCCAGCCGCGCGACGGTGTCTCCGAGGCGCACGACTGCGGCAAGACGGGCCGCCACCTGGCGGATCAGCTCGTCGCCGGCCGTGTGGCCATAGGTGTCGTTGACCGCCTTGAAACGGTCGAGATCGAGCAGGAGGACGGCCAGCCCGCCACTGCCGCGACGCACCAGCTGCGCCAGTTCCAGATCGAGCCGCGCATCGAAGGTGCGCCGGTTCGGCAGCAGCGAGAGTTCATCCTGCCCGGCCAGACGCTGGATCTGCCGCTCCCGGAGCGCGACCTGAAGCGCAGCCCCGCGCAGATTGCGCAGCACATAAGCAAAGATGCCGGCAAAGAGCAGGGCGAGCCCGAGCAGGGCCCAACGGAAGCGCGCAAGGATCGCATCGCCAGGGCGTACGGGCGTCCAGACCAGCCAGGCCCGGGCCGGACCTTCAGGGCTGAGCAGGGGCAGGGCGGCATCGAGGCTGGCAGGCTGGCTGGCGGTAATGTCGACGCTGGCGACGCGGTAGCGCTTCTGCATCTCCGCGAGCATCCGCTCGGTGACGCGCTGGTAGCCGACGAGGAAGAGCTTGCCGGCGAGTTTCTGCATCGCAGGCGAGAGCAGCGCCGAGGACAGCTCGGTGGTCATCACGCCGAAATGCTCCGACCCGTCGCTGGCGATGAAGGCGACGGTCGGAGGCGAATCGATGGTGGTGAGGAAGGCGTCGGCCGGTGGCGGCGATCCCGCCCTTTCGCCACCGGGAACGAGGGGCGCAAGGCGCTTCAGGCTGTCATAACCGGGCTGTCCCGCCTGCTGACCGGCCTCGACGCCGGCGAAGACCCGCCCGTTGGAGGAGACGATATAGACGCCCTCAAAGTCGAGAAAGCGCTGGCTGAGCCGCACAAAAGCGCCCTGGATCGCCTGCAGCGGGTTGTCGCCTTCCAGTGCCTGCCGGAAATCGGGCTGGACGTTCATCGCTTCCAGACGCACGCGCCGCAGCCGCATCTGACTTTCCAGAACGGCCTCGATGCGCTGCTTCTGGCGCAGCGCTTCCTGTTCGTTGGCGTCGTTACCGATCGCCAGGACGAGCGCCGTCGCCGCCGAAAGCACGAGCAGAAACGCCGCCGCCAGAATGACCATCGTCCCGGTAAACAGGCGCGAGGACTGAACCGCGCTGGGCTGTTGCGTGACGGATGCTGGGTTCATTACGCTCTCGGCCAATTCCTGAGCGGGCAAGCTGGCACGCTTTCGTTGACATCCCGTTGCCAAGCGCAGGTGATAAGTCGCTTACGTTTGGGAATTTCCGTAAGGCGGGCGCGGGATGGCGGTGTGGGCGGCGCGCAAGGCAGCCGACCAGCGCTCCCGCAGATCGTGGAAATAAGGCTCGCCAGCCTCGATACGGTGCACCAGCTCCGGCGTATCGGTATCGCGGCGCATGACCATCAGGTCGATCGGCAGCCCGACGCCGAGATTGGACCGCATGGTCGAGTCCATCGAGACCAGCCCGACCTTCAGCGCGTCATAGAGATGGGTCTTGTAGGTGACCGCGCGGTCGAGGATCGGCTTGCCGTATTTATGCTCGCCGATCTGAAGAAATGGCGCTTCCATGCCGCATTCGATGAAGTTTCCCGCGCCATAGATCATGAAGAGCCGCATCGGCTGGTGCTTGATCTGGCCGCCGAACAGCATCGATACGTCGAACTTCACGCCCGCCTCGCGCAGCGCCGGGCCATCGGTCTCCCGCACGGAGCGGATGGCGCGGCCGACGAGCTGGGCGGCGCGAAACATCGAGCTGGCCGTCAGCAGCGTCTCGGTCTCCCCGGTCTCGGCATTGGGCAGACCTTCGTTCAGCAGGCTGATGACGGATTGGGTGACGGAGAGATTGCCGGCGGTGGACAGCGCAAAGGTGCGCTCGCCCGGCCAGGAAAACAGATGCAGCTTGCGAAAGGTCGAGACGTCGTCCAGCCCCGCATTGGTGCGGGTGTCGGCCATCATCACCAGCCCGTCCTGCACGAGAATTCCGGCGCAATAGGTCACGGGCTCTTCCTTGTTCATCGGGCGCGGCGGCGGCCGCGCGATTACTGATTGGTGGCGCGGGCGCCGGCTTGGGTCGCGGTGACCCGGACAGCGAGGTTCTCGCCCTGGCCGCCCTTACGGGCGCCGCGAACCGGGGCAGCGTCGCCATAGTCGAGCCCGAGCGCGACGCGGATATGGGTGTCGATCGGGCAGAGGCCGTTGGCGCAGTCGAAGCCGATCCAGCCATAGTTCTCGAGATAGATTTCGGCCCAGGCATGGGCCCCGGCCGCATGCGGCAGATCGGCCTGCGCGACATAGCCGGATATATAGCGGGCGGGCAGACCGAGCTGGCGGGCGCCGGCCATGAAGACATGGGCGAGATCCTGGGCGATGCCGGCGCGCGCCTCGAAGGCCGCGGCAGCGCCAATCCCGGTGCGCTGGTCGGCGGGGACGCAGGTCATGGTCTCGTGCAGCGCTTCCATCAGCGCGTGCATCTTGCCCAAAGGCGTGTCGGCGCTGCTGGTCGCCTCGCTGACGAAGCTGCGCAACGGCGCGCTCGACATCGTCATCATCGTATCGCGCCGGAAGACCTCGGGCGGCACCTTCTCGGCAGCGCCGCGCACCACGCCCGCGAGGTCGATCGTCTCGATCAGCCCGGTGACCTGGATCGCCATTTCGGTGATCGGACCATCGGCTGAGAAGCGATGGATAATGTTGCCATAAGCGTCTTGCCCGGCCTGCAGCCTGCCATCAATGGTCGGCTCGATCCGCCAGGCCATGACATGCTGGCCATCATGATCGCGCGGGGTCAGTCGCAGGATCTGCGTGATGTGCCGTGCCGGGTCGGCATAGGCATAGCTGATCGTGTGAGAGATGCTGATCCGCATGGTGTTCGAATGCTTTGGACGAGGTGAAGCGGCTCTCTCTGTAACGCCCCGTCGCTGTGGATGCGAGCCCGCGTGGGCGATTATTGCAAATACTGGTCGATGATTGTGCCGCCGAGCCGGTTGTTCTCGGTAATGAAGTCCGAGATGAACTCGTGCAATCCGCCCTCGAAGATTGTCTCGATCTGGGTGTTCGAGAGGGTGGCCAGCGTCTTGCGCGCCTGCCGCTGGGCCGGGCCCTGCCTGCCATAGGCATCGCCCAGCAGATCGAGAAAGCGCGAGATGTTTTCGTAGCAGGCGGCGAGCGAGCGCGGCATGCGGCGGTTGAGGATCAGCAGATCGGCGATCAGCAGCGGCTTCACCGCCTCGCGGTACACCCAGTGATAGGCGGTCAGCGCCGAGACTTCGCGCAGCACCGTCGTCCACTGGAAGTAGTCGAGCGAGCCGCCGACCTGCTCGGTGTCGGGCAGGAGCACGTGGTATTTGACGTCGAGGATGCGAGCGGTGTTGTCGGCGCGCTCGATATAGACGCCGAGCCGCGAGAACCAGTAGCCGTCATCGCGCAGCATGGTGCGGTAGGCCGAGCCGTCGAAGACCAGTGAGACGTTCTTCACCCAGTCGAGGAAGCGGGCGAATTCCTCGCGGTCCATGCGCTTTTTCTCGAAGCGCTGCAGCTCGAGCCAGGCGCCATTCAGCGCATCCCACATTTCCGAGGTCAGGGCGGTGCGCACGGCGCGGGCGTTCGAGCGGGCCAGGGCCAGGCAGTTGCGGATGGAAGAAGGGTTGTCGGGGTTGAAGCTGAGGAAGTCGCAGACATTGCGCTCATTGGCCTCACCATAGGCCTTGGCGAAAGCCTCCTCGCAGCCCGCGGTCAGAACGGCGCTGTGCCATTCCGTTCCGGCACCGCCATAAGCGGAGGGCAGGTTGGTCAAGCGCGTCGTCGCGTCCAGGATGCGGGCGAGATATTCCGCCCGTTCGACATAACGCGAGACCCAGTAGAGGCTGTCTGCCGTCCGCGAGAGCATGGTCAGGTCGGGCCTTTTGGATACGAGGCGCGGGGCGCCGGCTGCGAGGTCTTGAGTGGCGCCATAGCTGAAATCAGGCATCGAGGATCCATGTGTCCTTTGTGCCGCCGCCCTGGCTGGAATTGACGACGAGAGATCCTTCCTGCAACGCGACGCGCGTCAGCCCGCCCGGCACGCAGGAGATGCCGTTGGCGCCCGACAGCACATAGGGGCGCAGGTCGACATGGCGCGGAGCGACGCCTGACGCCACGAAGGTGGGGCAGGTCGAGAGGGCGAGTGTCGGCTGGGCGATGAACCCCTCCGGCTGGGCGATCAGCTTGCGGCGGAAGGTCTCGATCTGCGCCTTGTTGGCGTGCGGACCGACGAGCATGCCGTAGCCGCCCGAGCCATTGACCTCCTTGACGACGAGCTTGTCGAGATTGTCGAGCACATAGGCGTTCGCCTCCGGCTCACGGCAGCGCCAGGTCGGCACATTCTTCAGGATCGGCTCCTCGCCGGTGAAGAACCGCACGATCTCCGGCATGTAGCTGTAGACCGCCTTGTCATCGGCGACGCCGGTGCCGACAGCGTTCGCCAGCGTGACAT
Source organism: uncultured Alphaproteobacteria bacterium (assembly GCA_963759925.1). Taxonomy (GTDB): domain Bacteria; phylum Pseudomonadota; class Alphaproteobacteria; order Rhizobiales; family Beijerinckiaceae; genus Allobosea. The sequence continues at coordinate 973,703 of CAVXBE010000006.1, read as the reverse complement.
TGCCGGCCTTGTAGGCGCCGATCAGTCCCGGCACGCCCAGCACGGAATCGCTGCGGAAGACGAGCGGGTCGATGAAATCATCGTCGATGCGCCGGTAGATCACGTCGACGCGCTTGGGGCCCTGTGTCGTGCGCATATAGACGATATCGTCCCGGACCAGCAGGTCCGAGCCCTCGACGAGCTCGACGCCGAGCTTGTCGGCCAGGAAGGAGTGTTCGTAGAAGGCCGAATTATACTGGCCGGGCGTCAGCAGGCAGATCGTCGGGTCGGCGGTGGCGGTGCGCGGCGCCACCGACCGCAGGGTCGCCAGCAACTGGTCGGGATAATTGTCGACAGGCGCGACCCGGTGCATGGCGAACAGCTCGGGGAAGAGCCGCAGCATCACCTCCCGGTTCTCCATCATGTAGGACACGCCCGAAGGGGTGCGGGCATTATCCTCCAGCACATAGAAGGTGTCCGCATCGACCCGGACGATATCGATCCCGGCGATGTGGCAGTAGATCCCGTGCGGGACCTGAAAATCCACCATTTCCAGCTGGTAGCAGGCATTGCGATAGACGAGGTCGGGCGGGATGATCCCGGCCTTCAGGCATTCCTTGGGGCCGTAGACGTCAGCCAGGAACATGTTCAGCGCGGTCACACGCTGGCGCAGCCCCTTTTCCAGCTTGGTCCATTCCGGCTTGGTCAGGACACGCGGGATAATGTCGAAGGGGATCAGCCGCTCCGTCGATTCTTCGTCGCCATAGACGGCGAAGGTAATGCCGATGCGACGGAAGAAGAGTTCGGCCTGGCTGCGGCGCAGCGCCAGCATGTCGGGAGGTGCATCCTTGAGCCAACGGTCCAGCGCCTCATAGGCGGGCCTTAGTTCGGCCCCGGACCCGGTCATCTCATCGAATGCGGCCATGCAGATTTTGTCCCTCTTTTCGCTAGCCTATGCTTATTCCTTGGCTTTGGGGAAGGGGGCTGTTGCCGCGCCATTCGGCGTATCTGCCTGATTCATGGGCAGAGTTTTTTCAGATCAGGGCGAGGCCCTTGAAGCTGGCATGGCCGTCGCGGCCGACGATGACATGGTCGTGGATGATGATCCCCAGCGGCTTGGCGATATCGACCAGTTCTCGCGTCATCCGGATATCGGCCTGGGAGGGGCTGGGATCACCGGATGGATGGTTATGAACGAGAATCAGTGCGGTCGCCGAGAGCTCGAGCGCGCGGCGCACCACTTCGCGCGGATAGACCGGCGTGTGATCCACCGTGCCGGTCTGCTGCACCTCATCGGCAATCAGCAGGTTCTTCTTGTCGAGGAACAGAATGCGGAACTGCTCGCGCTCGGCGAAGGCCATCGCCATGCGGCAGTAGTCGATGACGGATGACCAGGAGGAGAGCAGGGGTCGCTTGGCGATGGCGCCGCGCGCCATGCGCAGCATGGCGGCTTCGACGATCTTGAGATCGAGCGCGACACCTTCCCCCACGCCCTTGACCTCGGTCAGCCGCGCGATGGGGGCACCGAGCACTTCCGCGAAGGAGCCGAAGCGCTGCACCAACTCCTTGGCCAGCGGCTTCACGTCCCGCTGCGGGATCGAGCGGAAGAGCAGCAGTTCCAGCAGCTCGTAATCGGGCAGCGCATCGGCGCCGGCCTCGCTGAAGCGCGCCCGGAGACGGTCGCGATGGCCGTGGTAATGGGGCGCGGCGGCGCCATCGGCGCTCTTGCCGCCGCCCGCGCTCATTGGCGGGCGAGCGGGTTGTCGCGTCCGGCCGGAGAGAGCGTAAAGATCTCGCAGCCGGTTTCGGTGACGCCGATCGTGTGTTCGAACTGGGCCGAGAGCGAGCGGTCGCGCGTCACGGCGGTCCAGCCATCCGACAGCACCTTCACGCCCGGCTTGCCGAGGTTGATCATCGGCTCGATGGTGAAGATCATGCCGGGCTTGAGCAGCACCCCTTCGCCGGGGCTGCCGTAATGCAGGATATTGGGCGCGTCGTGGAATTGCTGGCCGACGCCGTGGCCGCAGAAATCGCGCACCACCGAGCAGCGCTCGGCCTCGGCATAGCGCTGGATGGCGAAGCCGATATCGCCGGTGGTCGCGCCGGCGCGCACGGCGTTGATGCCGCGCTGCAGACTCTCATAGGTGATCTCGATCAGGCGCTCGGCTTTGCGCGAGATGTCGCCGACGCCATACATCCGGCTGGAATCGCCATGCCAGCCATCGACGATCAGCGTGTAGTCGATATTGACGATATCGCCCTCGCGCATCGGCTTGTCATCGGGGATGCCGTGGCAGACGACGTGATTGATCGAGGTGCAGATCGACTTGGTGTAGCCGCGGTAGAACAGCGTCGCGAGCAGGGCGCCGTGGTCCATGGCGAATTCGAAAGCGAGTTCGTCGAGCCGCTGCGTGGTGACGCCGGGCTTCACATGCTCGCCCAGCATGTCGAGGCCGCGCGCGGTCAGCTCGCCAGCCTTGCGCATCGCCGCGAAGGCTTCCGGCCCATGCAGCTTGATGACGGGTTCGCGTGCTCGCGAACGCCCGGTGGTCTCGTCATAGTTCATTCTGTCGGAGCCGCTCCACGGGTCCAGGATGGCCCGATCCGCCATATCTATTGGCTTTGGCCGAAGGTGCAAGCCAAGAGCGGGGGAGGCCGCCTTGTCGCCGACGCTGGTCTTCCCGCTCCGCGAGGTGTATCAGCCTGCCGCCATGGCCATCACCGAACACCATTCCGCCGAAGACAAGCCCTTTGGCGCCTTTGCCCCCAAGGGCTTGCTGGCGCGCCTGATCGCGCGCACCCGCGCCGCGCCCGACAGCTTCCTCGGCCGCAAATTCGCCTATGCGCTGCGGCGCCTAGGCTTGCGTTCGCTGGCCGGCAAGCCGGTCGACATCGAATCGCTGGGCGCCCGGATGCGCCTCTATCCCGACGGCAATGTCTGCGAAAAGCGGGTGCTGTTCACGCCGCAATATTTTGACCAGCAGGAGCGCGACCTGCTGGCGGCGCGGCTTTGCGACGGGTTCCGCTTCATCGATATCGGCGCCAATATCGGGGCTTACTCGCTGTTCGTCGCCGCCAAGGCCGGCCCGACCGCGCGGATCCTGGCCGTGGAGCCGCAGCCCGAGGTGTTTGCGCGGCTCGCCTTCAACATCGCCCAGAACCCGTTCGGCACGGTCAAGGCCGTGGCCTGCGCGCTGGCCGACAAGCCAGGCGAGCTGACACTGTTCCTCGACCCTGCCAATCGCGGCGAGTTGAGCGTGCGCATCCTTCGCTCCAGCGCCGGAGCGCAGGTGAGGGTGCCCGCGACGACGCTGCTCGCGCTGGTCGAAAGCGAGGGCTATCAGAAGCTCGACGCGATCAAGCTCGATGTCGAGGGTGCCGAGGATTTGATTCTTGAGCCCTTCCTGCGCGATGCGCCGGAGATCCTCTGGCCGGGCTTCATCATCATCGAGGATTCGCGCGAGCGCTGGCATATCGACCTGATGGGGCTGCTGGCCCAGCGCGGCTATACGCTGATCGCCCAGACGCGGCTCAATCTGGTCTTCGAACGCAAGCTGTGACGGCCGAGAAGAGCGTCTGCGCACGAGATCATTTTGCTGATTTGGTTTGTTGATGTGTCGCGTTCGCTTCACGCAAACCGGTATCCACTTCGCTTGAAGACGCATTAGCATTGCTGCGCCTGCGCCAGGCGCTGTTCGACGGGGAGAGATCGCGATGCCGGAACCGGTCAAGTCTGCCAGCAGCGACGTGGTGACCGCCGCCGTTTTGGTGATCGGCGACGAAATCCTCTCGGGCCGGACCAAGGACAAGAATATCGGCTACATCGCCGAGTACATGACCAACATTGGTATCGATTTGCGCGAGGTCCGCATCGTGCCAGATGTGACCGAAGAGATCGTGGCGGCGTTGAATGCGCTGCGCAGCCGCTACACCTACATCTTCACCACCGGCGGCATCGGCCCCACTCATGACGATATCACTGCCGATGCGGTGGCCGCCGCCTTCGGGGTCAGCATCGACCATGATCCGCGCGCCATCGCCATGCTGTCCGAGCGCTTTCCGCCGGACCAGCTCAACGAGGCCCGGCTGCGGATGGCGCGTATTCCGGCCGGTGCCGACCTCATCGCCAATTCCGTCTCCAAGGCGCCGGGCTTTATCATCGGCAATGTGCATGTGATGGCCGGAGTGCCGTCGATCATGCAGGCGATGCTCGATGTCGTCGGGCCGACGCTGCGGACCGGCGTACGCATGCTGTCGGAGACGGTGCAGGCGGGGCTGCGCGAAGGCGATATCGGGACGGAGCTGGCGCGGGTCCAGCAGGCGCACCCGGATGTCGCGATCGGCTCCTATCCCTTCTTCTCCGAGACCGGGCCCGACACCAACATCGTCGTCCGGTCGCGCGATCCCGCCCGCATCGAAGCCGCCGTCGCGGCGGTGCGAGCCATGATCGCCGACAAGCGGGCAGGCGGCTGACGCGCCGCAAGGCAACGGGGCTGACTGAGCCCTTGCGCCTAAGCTCGATGCCCTGAAACGCCTGCTGTCGGCGGGCGTTTTCGCGTGCGGCTGCGGTTCGTCGCCCCGTTCGCATCGTCGCTTTTCGCCGCACATCTATCCCGTCAAACGTTTAGTATGGGCTCCGGCAGATCTGACCTTGGCAGCACTGCATCGTGCCGCGGTCTCCTGTTTTTCTTCAAAGCTTGACGTTACGAAAGGGTTGCGCAACAACGGCCATGTGTTGGCTTTTGCCAAGCATTCGTCGGAATGACGTAGCTGATCGTGCGGTTCCACTTGGAACTTTGCTCTTGAGAGCTTCGGCGGTCCCTTCGGCGACAGACATGAGTTGCAGGCGGCCAGAAGCAGCGCGATGCTTACGAGAACGACACAAGACGCCAACACCCCCGAGCGGGTGGTGGCGCATCGGATCACCACAGATAACATCGAGGAGGCCGAGGGCTTCATCTCGGCGCATACCGCTCCCGTAAAGCTGCAGGTCGGCCCGGACTCCATGCCGCTGCGCTTCGAGGCGAGCTATCTCCTCAGCAATGGCTTCATGATGCTGGAGACGAGCCTGTCAGGCGGCGTCAGCCTCACCCCGCAGGCACATCATGATGCGGTGATGATCCGGCTGGGGCTCGCGGGCACGATGCGCGCCGAGGGCGCCCGCACAGTGGAGCGCAACGGCCCCAACGACATCCTGCTCTATGCCGCCCGCAGCCACAGGCGGCTGGTGTTCGATACGGACCGGCATGATCTCGTGCTGGTGCTGCCGGCCGAGCAGGTGCGGCAAAGGGTGCAGGATCTGATCGGTCAGCAACTCGCGCTGCCGCTCGATTTCATGATCCCGATGGATTGCAGCACACCGCTTGGTGCCGCGCTGTTTTCGCTCGGCACGGCGATCAAGGCCGGTCTGTCGGGCTCTGCGCCCTTGCTGCACTCGCCGGTCGGGCTGCGGCGCCATCAGGATGCGCTGGTGGGGCTGATGCTGGCGGCTGTCGGCACTGACAGGATTGCCAGCTTGGCCGGCCCGGTCGCCTCTCTGGCGGCGATCGATGTGGCGCGGGCGGAAGATTACATGCGCCTCAATGCTGGCAAGGCGATCGGCGTCAGCGATGTCGCGCAGGCGCTGGGTATTTCGATGCGCTCGCTGCAATACGGTTTCCGCCGGCATCGCCGCACCCATCCGCTCGCCGTCCTGCAAAGAATGCGGCTCGATGGGTTGCGCGAGGAGATCCTGGCCAACCCGCTGCAGCCGATTGCAGATGTGGCGCAGCGCTGGGGCTTTACCCATCTCGGGCGCCTGTCGAAGCAATATCAGCAGGCTTTCGGCGAGCGGCCTTCGGTGACGGCACGGCGGGCGCGCGGCTAGGCGGAAGGGCTGGTCGCGGCTCCGTTTGCGGCGGAAGCGGGCGTCCGGCTGGGGATTGGCGCCAACCAGCTCTTGCGCGAAACGGCCGGATGGGGTTTTGCGGGAGGCGACGCTGTGTTGTCGTCCCCGTCACCCCTTTTCAGGATCTCCGAGCCATGGCCGAGCCGAGCCCCAACAAGGCCTTCCCCGTGTCCTGGGACCAGTTTCACCGCGATGCGCGGGCGCTGGCATGGCGGCTTTCGGGGGCAGGGCCCTTCGAGGCGATCGTCTGCATTACCCGTGGCGGGCTGGTGCCGGCGGCGATCATCTGCCGCGAGCTCGGGCTGCGCCTGATCGAGACCGTCTGCGTGGCGAGCTATCACGACTACAAGAACCAGTCCGAGCTGAAGGTGCTCAAGGACATCGCCCCCTCGATCAAGGCGATCGGCGATGGTCAGGGCAAGGGCGTGCTGGTCGTCGACGACCTCACCGATACCGGCAAGACCGCCCGCGTGGTGCGCGAGATGCTGCCCAACGCGCATTTTGCCACTGTCTACGCCAAGCCAGCCGGCGTGCCGACGGTCGACACCTTCGTCACCGAAGTCAGCCAGGATACCTGGATCTATTTCCCCTGGGATATGGGGCTGTCCTATGTCGAGCCGATCGCCAAGGACCACAAGGGCTGAAAGTGCTCAGGCGCTGCGGGCTTTCAGCGCCAGCGTCATCCCGGCGATGACGATCGCCATGCCGGCGATTTCGAGGGCGGAAGGCCATTCCGCCAGCAGCAGCACGCCGGCTGTCGCAGTCACCACCGGCACCAGCGGCAGGAACAGCGCGGCGCGCGCAGCGCCGAGCAGCGCCACGGCGCGCGTATAGAAAAACAGCGCACCGACGCCGACCAGCACGCCTTGATACAGCGCCTGAAGGATGATCGCGCCTGTCGTCACCTGCATCAGGTGGACCGGCAGGGTCAGCGCAAAGAGCGGCAGCGAGACCAGCGAGAGCAGGCAGGTGACGATGGTGACATCGACCGCATTGGCGCCCCAGCGCTTGGTCAGCAGGCCAAACAGCGACCACATCACCGCCGTCAGCACATAAAGCAGGTCACCGACCCAGGCGCCCGAGCGGGCCGGCGTGTTGGCGAGCGCTTCCCAGGAAAACAGCGCGACGCCGAGGAGGACGAGCCCGAGCCCTGCCAGCCGCGCCGGACTGGCGCGCTCGCCCAGCACCAGGAAGACCAGCGCGGCGGTGAAGACCGGGATCAGGCCCGGCGTGATGATCGAGCTGTGCAGGGCGGGCGCGAAGGCTGCGCCGCCGACGAGCGCGAGGCTGTAGGGCGCGCCGGCCAGCAGCGTCAGCAGCAAGGCCCGGCGCCAGCCCAGCGCACCGACCGGGAAAGGCCGCATCCGCTGCCAGGCGAAGGGCAGCAGCAGGAGCCCGGCCGCGGCGAAGCGCAAAATCGTGACGTCGGCCGCCGTGAGGCCATCGGCGACGGATTGGCGCGAGACGACGGCCTGCACGCCCCAGATCAGGGCTGCTGCGAGGCCGCAGGCGATGCCGAGCCGCGTGGCTTTGCCGGCAACCGGCAAAGCGGGCTGCAAGGGGGCGGTCTCGGTTCTGCTCTCGCTCACGGCGCGTCTTTCGCGGGTTGGGCCGGAACAGGCGCCGGGCGCCATCGCTATGGCTTGGCCGACACCTTCGGCACAAGCCCGGCTGAGGCGGGCAGGGTCGGGCGCAGACGCATGGGCCCGGCGCCAGCCTTGCCGCTCGTTTGCATCCCCCGTGCGACTGCTTAGGTTCAGGGTGAGGAAACGTCACCAAGGTTAAGAGCCGATATGGCCGAAGCAGCCCGAGATCGCCGGCGGTTTGACCGCATGGCTGCCCGAATCACGCTGTTCGATGCATTGCTCGACTCCGTTCGCCGCCATGGCAGGAGCCGGATTGCGCTGGAGGACCCCGAGCGCCAGCCGATCACCTATGGGCGGCTGGTGCTGGGCGCGCTGGTTCTGGGCCGCAAGCTGGCGGCCAGGACCGAGCCCCGGGAGCGCGTCGGCCTGCTGCTGCCGAATGTGCAGGCCATGGCGGTGACGCTGTTTGGCCTGACGGCCTATGGCAGGGTGCCGGCGCTGCTGAACTTTACGGCCGGGGCAAAGAACCTGCGCGCCGCGGCCGAACTTGCCCAGCTCAACTGCGTGATCACCTCCCGCCGCTTCGTCGAACAGGGCAAGCTCGACGACGAGATCGCAGCCCTGGGCGAGCAGGGGCGCAAGATCATCTATCTGGAAGATGTCCGCCGCGAGATCACCAGCCTCGACAAGACGCTCGGCGCCATGGCCAGCCTGGCGCCGGGCATGCTGCAGCGGCGTTACAGGGCCTCGCCCGATGATGCGGCCGTGGTGCTGTTCACCTCCGGCACGGAGGGCAAGCCGAAGGGCGTGGTGCTGAGCCACGCAAACCTCGTCTCCAATGCGCGCCAGATCTTCGCGCTGGCCGAGGGCTTCCTGTCCGAGCACGACATCGTCATGAACCCGCTGCCGGCCTTCCATTCCTTCGGGCTGACGGCGGCGCTGCTGATGCCACTGCTGCACGGCATGAAGGTCGTGCTCTATCCAAGCCCGCTGCACTACAAGCAGGTGCCGAAGCTGATCGGCGAAATGGGCGCGACCTTCCTGTTTGCGACCGACACCTTCCTGCAGGGCTACGCGCGTGCAGCCGATGCCGGCGACCTCAAAAGCGTGCGCTATGTCGTGGCCGGCGCCGAGCGGGTGAAAGCCGAGACGAGGCGAATGTGGGAGCCTTACGGCACCACCATTCTCGAAGGCTATGGCTGCACCGAATGCTCGCCGGTCCTGGCCTGCAATACGCCGGTGGCGATGCGCGAGGGCACGGTCGGGCGGCTCCTGCCGGGGATCGAGGCGCGGCTCGAGCCGGTGGAGGGCATCACCGAGGGTGGCAAGCTCTGCGTGCGCGGGCCCAATATCATGGCGGGCTATCTCAGCGCCGACCGGCCGGGCCAGATCGTGCCGCCGGAAGGGGGCTGGCACGATACCGGCGACATCGTCACGCTCGACGACGGCTATATTGCCATCAAGGGCCGGGCCAAACGCTTCGCCAAGCTCGGTGGCGAAATGGTGTCGCTGGCGGCGGTGGAATCGATGATCGCAGGGCTCTGGCCGGCGCATAACCACGTGGTGGTTTCGCTGCCGGATGCGCGCAAGGGGGAGCAGCTGGTGCTGGTCACGGAGAAGCCTGATGCTGACCGCAGCGCGCTGCATGCCGAGGCGAAGGCGCAGGGCTATCCGGAGCTGTGGCTGCCGCGGGCGCTGCTTGTGACGGGCTCGATTCCGGTGCTGGGCAATGGCAAGATCGACTATGGCGCGACCCGTGAACTCGCCGCTTCGCGCCGTTCGCTGCTTTGACGCCATAATGATCGCTATGCTGCGCGCCATGTTCGCACTCCCTGCCGCCGCCCTGATTCTCCGCGTCGCCGTCCTGGCGCCTGTCCTGCCTTTCGTCGCGCCCGATCCGGCTGCGGCCCAGGGTGCAGGCCCGGTCTATGAGCGACGCGACGAATGCGTCGGCGCAGGCTCTGCTCACCGCCGAGCAATGCGAGTTCGCCTATCGCAATGCGCGCGCCGAATACGAGCAAAAGGCGCCGCGCTACGCCTCGCGCGCCGCTGTGCGAGCGCGCCCACAAGCGCTGCGGCGCGCAATCGGTCTCGACCGGCGGCTGGGAAAGCCTTGGGCGCGGCCAGACCAGCTATGTCCCGCGCTTCAGCGGCATCCGCATCACCGGGGAGGGCGCCGCCCGCCGGGCGGTCCCGGTGCTCGAGGGCGGCGGCCGCGTCGCCTTTGCCGGGCGGCCGGTGACGGAATTGCAGGACAAGGTTGCGGGCGGGGCGAGCATCATCGGCGCAGCCTCGCGCAGCCGGCGCGGCCACGGCCATGACCCGCAGAGCAGCGGGCCCTATGTGAAGCGCGGCGACCGCGACGACACGGTGCGGGTGCCGATGGAGCAGAAGCGCATCGGCTCGGATGTCGCGCCCGGGCTTTATGTCGATCCCGACGGCGTCGAGTGGTACAAGCCCGCCCGCCGCCACTGAGGCGCAGCGGGATAGCACGCGGTTGCAAGCCGAGCCGCTTGCGCCCGCCGCCTTGGGGCGCTACCGCTCAGCGCAGGCGGACGTGGCGAAACTGGTAGACGCAAGAGACTTAAAATCTCTCAGCCGCAAGGCTATGCGGGTTCGATCCCCGCCGTCCGCACCACTCTACCCACCCAGTCACCGCCGCCGAAACACGACACTGAGATTGTTCGCCGGCATCTCCCTAACCTCCGCGTCTCCGAACCCCGCTTGCCGCGCCAGTTCCGCTACGGCTTCGAGATCGCGCAGGCCCCATTCCGGGTTGCGCTCGCGCAGGGAGGCGTCGAAGGCGGCGTTTCCGGGTTCCAGTTCGCGGCCGGCGCGGCGATAGGGGCCGTAGAGGTAGAGCGGGGCTCCTGCGGGCAGAAGCGCTGCGCGGCGCCTGCGATCAGCCCTTGTGCCGCCTGCCAGGGCGCGATGTGGATCATGTTGATGCAGAGCACCGCATCGGCTGAGGCCAGCGGCCAGTCGGTGGCGCTGGCATTGAGCAGCAGCGGCGGGCGCAGGTTCGGTGTCCCGGTCTCTGCGGTCCAGGCTGCGATGCTGGCCAGAGCCTCGGGCGAGGGGTCGCTCGGCTGAAAGGTCAGGTCGGGCAGTGCCTTGGCGAAATGGGCCGCATGCTCGCCGGAGCCGCTGGCGACCTCCAGCACAAGGCCCTCTCGCGGCAGAACCTCCCGCAGCACGGCCAGGATGGCGTCGCGATTGCGCTGGGTCGACGGTGCGTAGAGCCGCGCGTCTGCGCCGGTCTGGCTGTTGGCTTGAGGCTGCCAAGGTTGTGGCTGGCAGGTTGCGGCTGCCCAGGTTTCGACGCTGTCATGAAACTCTCCGCAATGCGCTTTTTGTACCGGATTCGGAACGGACTAACTTCTTATGGCGTTGATGCCCCGCAATCGACTATAGCTCTCAAAGGTTGTTGAAGCGGGCCGCTACCGGGTGCGGCCTTGCATGGCATGAGTTGGCTTTGTTAACCGAGATCCTGATCGTCGTGGCCCTGACCGTGATCAACGGTCTGCTCGCCATGTCTGAACTGGCTGTGGTCTCCTCACGGCCGGCGCGGCTCAAGGTCCTTGGCGACCAAGGCAACAAGGGCGCGGCGACGGCGCTCCCGCCTGGCCGAAGACCCCGGCCGCTTCCTCTCGACGGTCCAGATCGGCATCACGCTCGTCGGCGTGCTCTCAGGCGCATTCTCGGGCGCGACGCTGGGTGCGCGCCTGTCGGAATGGCTGTCCAGCCAGGGCCTGAGCCAGGGCGTGGCGGATGGCTTCGGCGTCGGCCTCGTGGTCGTCGGCATCACCTATCTCTCGCTGATCATCGGCGAACTCGTGCCCAAGCAGATCGCGCTGCGCGACCCTGAGCGGATCGCCGCCCGCGTTGCGCCGGCCATGGCTGCTGATCGCCAAGATCGGTGCGCCGCTGGTCTTCCTGCTCGATATTTCGGGGCAAGCCGTGCTGGCGCTGCTCGGCCAGAAGGGCGAGCCTGAAGAGAAGGTGACCGAAGAGGAAGTCCGCACCATCATCGCCGAAGCGGAGACCGCCGGCGTGCTCGAGCGCGACGAGCGCGAGATGATTTCCGGCGTGATGCGGCTCGCCGATCGCTCGGCGCGGGCGCTGATGACGCCGCGGCGCGAGGTCGAGGTCATCGACCTCACCGACAGTGCCGACGAGATTCGCAGCCAGTTGCGCGCCACCCGCCGCTCGCGCCTGCCGGTGCAGGATGGCGAGCCGGATTCGGTCATCGGCGTCGTCGTCGTCAAGGATCTGATCGATCTGCTGTCGGATGGCGAGACGCATGATATCCGCACGCTGGTGGACGAGGCGCCGGTGGTGATGGACACCGCCAATGCGCTGCGGATCCTGCGCGATATTCGGGCGTCGCGGGTCCATATGGCGCTGGTCTTCGATGAGTACGGGCATTTCGAGGGCATCATCACCCCCGGCGACGTGCTGGAGGCGATCATCGGCGCCTTCCAGGAAGAAGAAGAGAGCGAGCCGCCCATCGTGACGCGGGCCGATGGCTCGTGGCTGGTGGCGGGCTGGATGCAGGTCGACGAGTTCTCGCATGAGCTCGGCGTCCACATTCCCAAGGATGCGGATTACCAGACCGTTGCGGGCTTCATCCTGGCCGAGATGAACCACCTTCCCAATGTCGGCGAGTTCTTCGAGAAGGGCCATTGGCGTTTTGAGGTGGTCGATCTCGACGGCCGCCGGATCGACAAGGTGTTGGTCAGCCGCACCGACTGACAGCCCCTTCGGGGCAGGGACCGCAACGAGAGCGCCAGCGCATGACCGACACAGCTCATCCCGGAGCCGGCGAGACGCTGCCGCAGCATCCGGAGATGCCGAGCCTGGCGCAGGCGACGCGTGTCTGGCTCAAGATCGGCCTGTTGAGCTTTGGCGGCCCGGCCGGCCAGATCGCGCTGATGCACAAGGAGCTGGTCGAGGAGCGGCGCTGGATCGGCGAGCAGCGTTTCCTGCATGCGCTCAACTACTGCATGCTGCTGCCGGGGCCGGAGGCGCAGCAGCTTGCCGTCTATATCGGCTGGCTGATGCACCGGACGCTGGGCGGGCTGATCGCAGGGCTGCTCTTCATCCTGCCCGGCGCGCTGGTGATGCTCGGTCTCAGCACGCTCTATGTGCTGTATCGGCAGGCGCCGCTGGTCGAGGGGCTGTTCTTCGGCATCAAGGCGGCTGTTCTCGCCGTCGTCATCGAGGCCGGCATCAGGATCAGCCGTCGCGCGCTGAAGAACCGGGCGATGGTCGCGGTCGCGATCGCGGCCTTTATCGCGATTGCCCTGCTGCGGCTGCCGTTTCCGTTGATCATTCTCGGCGCCGGGCTGATCGGCTGGGCCGGCCATCATTGGCGTCCGCAACTGTTCACCGGCGGTGCCGGGCATGGCGCTTCAGGCCCCGATCATGAGGGGCTGGTCGACCGGATGCTGGCGCGCGGCGGCATGGACCATACCCGCCCCTCAGTCGGGCGGGCACTGCGCACGGTCGCAATCTGGCTGCCGCTCTGGCTCGGGCCTGTGCTGGCGCTGATGCTGCTCAGCCCCGGCAGCGTCTGGGCGCAGATCGGCAGCTTCTTCAGCCTGATGGCGGTGGTAACGTTTGGCGGCGCCTATGCCGTGCTTGCCTATGTCGCGCAGGCCGCCGTCGAGACCTTCGGCTGGCTTGGTGCCGGGCGAGATGGTCGACGGGCTGGGGCTGGCGGAGACGACGCCCGGACCGCTAATTTTGGTGCTGCAGTTCGTCGGCTTCCTCGCCGGGTTCCGTGCGCCCGGTGCCTTGCCGCCGCTGCTGGCCGGCGGGCTCGGCGCGCTGCTGACGCTCTGGGCGACCTTTGTGCCGTGCTTCTTCTGGATTTTTCTTGGCGCGCCCTATGTCGAGGCGCTGCGCGGAAACAAGGCGCTCTCGGCTGCACTGAGCGCCATCACCGCTGCGGTGGTCGGGGTGATCATGAACCTCGCTCTGTGGTTCGGGCTGCATGTCATCTTCCGCGAGGTGCGGCGGGTCGAGGTTTTGGGGCTGTCGCCGGACTGGCCGGTGCTGAGTTCGCTCGACTGGCGGGCAGCGCTGCTCTGCGCCTTTGCCATGCTGGCGATGCTGCGGTTCAAGATCGGGATGGCGAAGACCTTGGTCGTCGCTGCGCTCGCCGGGCTGGCGCTGAAGCAGCTCGGCTAAAGGTCAGGGGCGCGGCGGTTCACTGCGCTCGATGATGCGATATTCGGCGTCGATGATCTCGCGCGGGTCGTTCACCGTCTCCCTCGGAAACGGGCTGGGCTCGCCGAACCCGGCCTGCTTCAGCCGGCGCTTGAGCCGCCACATGAAAATTGCGCCCGCGATCAGCACGACCGGGATCAGGATCAGCGCCAGGCTTGCGGCCAGCAGGAACAACGTCAGCCCGATGACGGCGCTGACGGCCATCGTCAGCCATGCGGCCCAGCGCGGCATGCGGGCGGCCTGGCTGTTGAGGCGGTACATGTTCATGCGGATCATGCGCTTCCCATCCCTTGCGACGGTCACAAGATAGGAACTGAATGCGGCAATGACGAGATGACTAGCTCTCGTCGCGCCAGCCATAAACCCAGTCATGGCGGCGGCGCATGCCCTCTGGTCCCAGCCGCTTCATCACCAGATCGCGGCCGAGGCTCCAGGGGCTGGCCAGATGATAGGCGCGGCCATTGGCGCGGCTCGTCTCCTGCACGCGGGCGACCCGTTGCTCACGGGCCTTGGCATAGGCGGCGAGCGCCGCGGGCACGCCAGCGCCGCCCTCCCGCTCGAGATGCGCGGCGAGCAGCCTCGCCAGGACTGCCGCATCCTCGATGGCCAGAGCGGCGCCCTGCGCCAGGAAGGGCAGCACGGGATGCGCGGCGTCGCCCAGCAGCGCGATGCGATCCTTTGCCATCGGCGCGGGCTTGCGGTCGAACAGCGACCAGACCTGCCAGCCGGCGGCGCGCGTGGCGATGCTGCGCAGGGCCGGGTTGGCGTTGTCGAGTTCCGGGGCCAGCTGCGCGTAATCGCCGGAGCGGGACCAGCCTTCGCGCGCTTCGCGAGCACGGCGGACAATGACGAGATTGGTCTCGCGCCCAGCCGCGACCGGATAATGCACCATGTGGTGGTCACGGCCGAGATGCAGCGTCACCAGCCCGGCTGCCTTGTCAGGTGCGGGGCCGAGCGCCCGCCAGGCCTCGTAGCCGGTAAAGAGCGGCGGGGAGCGGTCCCCCATCAATTGCCGCAGCCGCGACCAGAGGCCATCGGCGCCGATGATGGCAAGGCCGGTGATGGTCTCGCTCTGGCCGCTCTCGCCCAGCACGATCGCGGTGACGCCATCGGCAGAAGACGTGACCTCCGAGACGCCGCGCCCGACCATCATCCGAATATTCGGCATGGAGCGCGCAGCATCGAGCAGCGCCATATGCAAATCCGAGCGCTTGAACAGGCGAAACGTCTCGTGATCGGCCGACATCGCCATCTCGACCAGCGGAGCGCCGCTGCGCCAGCGACGCACGACGAGCTTTTGGGCGAAGACGGCATGGCGCTTCAGCGGCAATTGCAGATCGAGCCCGTCCAGCACGCGGCCGGCATTGGGCGAGATCTGCAGGCCGGCGCCGATTTCGCCAAAGCCGGTGCGCTTCTCGACGATGGTCACGGCAATGCCGCGGCGCGCCAGCGCCAAAGCCGCCGTAAGCCCGCCGATACCGGCGCCGGCGATCAGGATATGAGGTGCAGACAAAACGCTAAGGGCTGTGTTGGGTGCCGGCTCGCGACGGGGTTGCCGCCCCAGACGTGAGGCAGGGCGGTGTCACGCGGCCTTGGCGGTTTCGCTATGGGCGCATTCCGGCGGGATGCAGGCGCTGGCCTTCAGCGAGGGGTCGTATTTGAACAGGGTCGAGCAATACGGGCAGACGATTTCGTGCTCCGAGCCCATGTCGAGAAAGATATGCGGGTGGTCGAAGGGCGGCTTGGCGCCGATGCACATGAATTCATGGGCGCCGACATGGATGACCGCCACGCCTGCGTCATTATGAAAATGCGGAATACCGGTATCGGCCATGATCGTCGCTCTGGCTCGTGTGAATTTGGCGGGACGCTACTCCGTGAAGCGCGGCAACGCCAGTGCCTCAATGTCTCAGCTCTCACGCATCAGGGTTGGGGATTGCCCTTCCGGTAACAGGCGCGGGCGAATTCCGTGGTCCGCATGCTGTCCTCGGTGGTCAATTTGTTTTCGACCGTCTTGCGCCAGAGCCCGGCCTGCTTGATCTCGCCCATGGTGCAGGTGCAGAGCGCCTGGCAGGCGCCGGCGCCCAAGGCCTCGCTCTCGCAGCTGCGCTGGCAGGAGGTGAGGAAGGGGCGCTCCTCGTTGGGCCTGGCGATGTCGAGCTGGATCGCCAGCATCAGGGCGCCCATGAACACCGGCTGGTGGATGAGGTAGACCAGCAGGCTGTGGCGCCCGCCCCAGATCAAGGTGCGCGCCGGCAGGCTTTGGCCGCGCCATTGCGCCAGCCGGGCCGCCAGGGGGGAGGTCAGCGCCATCCGCCCCAGGGCCATGCCGACGAGCACCCAGCCGAACCAGGGAAAGACCGGCACGAAATCGGCGCTCTGCAGCGGCAGGTCGCTGAGGCCAAGAAAGGCGAGAGCCGGCGTGTCGAGGCTGGGATGGCTGACGAAGAACGGCACGGCGAAGACGAGCAGGACGACCGGGAGGAGCACCACCGGACAAGCCCGCAAGAACGGCAGGGCCAGCACGCTGGCGAGCGCGACCTGATGCAGAATGCCGAAGAAGATGAAGTTGTCGGGGATGGCGAAATAGGTCGCGACGGTGACCAGGATCGCGGCGGCCCCGACCATGGCGAGGCGTTTCAGATAGGCGGCGCGGTTCAGCCCGTCGCGCGTCGCGAGCACGAGGCTGAAGCCGACCAGCGCGAGAAAGCTCGATGCGATGGTGCGGGCAAACAGGCGCCAGCCCGCATCGGCCTGGATGTCTGTCGCGATCAGCTCGAGCATCGACAGGTCATAGGCGAAGTGGAAGACGAACATCGCCAACAGGGCGAAGCCGCGCGCGGCATCGACGAGATCGATCCGGCGGGGCAGGGCACTGGGCATTGGCGAAGCGGATGGGGTGGAGGCGAGGGCGCTCATGCCGCTCTTCATAGGCAAGCCGCTGCCCGACGGCTACCCAAAGCCGTGCTGTCATGGCAGGGGTGATCGCTGTTTCGTCAGCCCCTCACGGTTTGCCATGCTCAGCTTTTCCTCCGACGGCGTGCGCCTCGCCTATATCGACCTCGCCCCGACCGGCGAGGTGCCGCGTCACGAGACGGTGGTGCTGGTGCATGGCTTCGGCTCCAGCCACATGGTCAACTGGGTCAATACGCAGTGGACGAAGACGCTGACCCATGCCGGCTACCGGGTCGTCGCGCTCGACAATCGCGGCCATGGCGAGAGCGAGAAGCTCTACGAGCCCGCCGCCTATTCCTCGCAGATCATGGCTGAGGATGTGCGCCGGCTGATGGACCATCTCGACATCCCGCGCGCCGTGGTGATGGGCTATTCGATGGGCGCGCGCATCTCGGCGCATCTGGCGCTGGCGCATCCCGCCCGGCTGAAGGCGCTGCTGCTGGGCGGGCTCGGCATCCATCTCGTCGAGGGCGTCGGCCTGCCGCTCGGCATCGCCGACGCCATGGAGGCGCCTTCGCTGGAGGTGCTGACCGACCCGATGCAGCGCATGTTCCGCGCCTTCGCCGAGGAGACCAAGAGCGACCTGAGGGCGCTGGCCGCCTGCATCCGCGGCTCGCGCCAGACCCTGAGCGCGGCGCAGGTCGGGCGGATCGCGGTGCCGACGCTCGTCAGCGTCGGCACGACCGATGAGGTGGCGGGCGACGGCGCGGCGCTGGCGGCCCTGATCCCGGACGCCGAGTCCTTCGCCATCCTGGGCCGCGACCACAACCTCGCGGTGGGCGACAAGACGCACAAGCAGGCGGTTCTGGCGTTCCTCGAGCGGCTCTGAGGCGATGCATGACGAGCCCTATCTGGCGATGTTCGGCCGGTTAGCGGATTATCTGTCGGCGCAGGGCCAGCGAAGCTGGAGAACAGCCATGGCGTCCGGACGTTCTGTCATGGAACAACGCGATCCCTCGACCGGGCTGGACCGGGTCGATCCTGTCTGGACGCGCCTGCGGCGGGAGGCCGAGGCTGCCGTGGCCGCCGAGCCCGCGCTGGGCAGCCTGATCATGACCTCCGTCCTGAACCAGCCGCAGCTTCGAGGCGGCGGTCGGCCATCGCGTCGCGGCGCGGCTCGGCCATCCCGCCGTCTCGGCCGACCTGATCGACCAGGCTTTCGATGAGGCGCTGGCTGCCGACGCCGAGATCGGGCATGGCATGCGCGCCGACGTCGTCGCCGTGCTCGACCGCGACCCGGCCTGCTACCGGCGTGCTCGAGCCGGTGCTGTTCTTCAAGGGCTTCCACGCGCTGCAATGCCACCGGCTGGCGCATTGGCTGCTGCGGCAGGGCCGGCGCGATTTCGCGCTCTATCTGCAGAGCCGCTCCTCGGAGGTTTTCCAGACCGACATCAACCCGGCCGCCCGTATCGGCAAGGGCATCTTCCTCGACCACGCGACCGGCCTCGTCGTCGGCGAGACCGCGGTGATCGAGGACGATGTCTCGATGCTGCAGGGCGTCACGCTGGGCGGCACCGGCAAGCAGGGCGGCGACCGCCATCCCAAGATCCGCAAGGGCGTGCTGATCGGCGCCGGCGCCAAGATCCTCGGCAATATCGAGATCGGGCAGTGCGCGCGCGTCGCGGCCGGCTCGGTCGTGCTGCAGCCGGTGCCGCGCAACAAGACGGTCGCGGGCGTGCCGGCCAAGGTCGTCGGCGAGGCCGGCTGCGCCGAGCCCTCGCGCTCGATGGACCAGATCCTCGCCGGCGATTGCGGGGCCGATATCTGAGCTTGCGCTGGAGGCGAGCGAGCCAGCTGCGCCACCGCATCGCGCAGCGGGTGGCCGTGTCGCCGGTCGTGAGCACGCTGAGCCTGTCTCCGGTTGGTAGCATCGGTGCAAAAGGCGCGACCAGCCGCCCGTCGGCAAGATAGCGTCCGATCAGGCTGGCGCGCCCCATCAACACGCCCGGAACCCGCCAGCGCGGCGTCCAGCGCAAGGCTGTAGAGCGAGAAAGCGGGGCCGCGCCCGGCATCGACCTGCGTCCACTCCGGCAAAGGCCAGCCAGCGCCGCCAGTCATCGCGCCAGACCGCATCATGCAGCAGGGTTGCGCTGGCGAGATCGCTGCCGGGCTGGTCAGCGCCTGCGGCGCAGAGCCGGCGCGCAGACCGGGGTCATGCTGTCGCTGCCGCTGCTCGCCCGTTCAGGATGGGCTCGATAGAACAGGGCGAGGTCATGCGGCTGCCGCGCCGGGTCGGGCGGCTGCTCCATGGCCGAGATCGCCAGCTCGCAGACCGGGAAAGGCCTGCTGCAGCGCGACCAGCCGCGGCGAGAGCCAGAGCTGGGCGATGCAGGGCAGGGCGGCGATGCGCAGGGCGCGGGCACCCCGGCTCGCCTGCGTATCGCGCAGATCCTGCACCACTTGCGTCACCATGCTGAAGCCGCGCGTCAGCCTTGGCAGGGCTTCGCGCGCCGGCTCGGTCAGGCTCACGCCCTGGGGCAGGCGCTCGAACAGTTTGAAAGCCGAGCCAGGCTTCGAGCTGGCGGATCTGCTGGGTGACCGCGCCGGCGGTGACGCCGAGTTCATCGGCCGCCTCTGGTGAAGCTTCCGCAGCGGGCCGCCGCCTCGAAGGCGCGCAGCGCATTGAGGGATGGCAGGCGCGGGCGCGGCGGCTTGAGCGGCACTGGACCTGTCCGAGGGTGAGATTTTCTCAGTCTTGAAGGCGAGGAATACTCGTTTGCGCGCGGCTGCGCAAACCGCTCATATCGCGGGAGGACGCGGCGCGGCTGCGCGGGTTGGGGATGCGAGATGACGGCTCTGGGCAGGCGCGACTGGGTTCCGCAAGCGAGCGAGGATTATGTGCTCGGCATCGCCGCCGAGACGGCGGGGCAGTCGCTCGATGCGGTCGAGGCGCGGATTGCCGGGCTGGCGGTCGAGAACCGGCGCATCCACGAGCGCGGAATGCGTCAACCTCAACCCTGCCACCAATGTGATGAACCCGCGGGCCGAAGCGCTGCTCTCCGCCGGCATCGGGGCACGGCCCTCGCTCGGCTATCCCGGCGACAAATACGAGATGGGGCTGGAGGCGATCGAGACCGATCGAGGTCATCGCCGCCGAACTCGCCGCGGAGGTGTTCGGCGCGAGCTTTGCCGAAATCCGGGTGCCGTCGGGCGCCATCGCCAATCTCTACGCTTTCATGGTCGCGGCCAAGGCTGGCGATTGCATCATCGCGCCGCCCGGCGAAATCGGCGGCCATGTCACGCATCATGGCGCCGGGGCGGCCGGGCTCTATGGGATCATCACCCATCCTGCGCCGGTCGATCCGGTGCGCTACACGGTCGATCTCGACCGGCTGCGGCAGGATGCGCTGCGGCTGCGGCCCAAGCTGATCTCGATCGGCGGCAGCCTCAACCTCTTCCCGCATCCGATCCGCGAGATCCGCGCGATCGCCGACGAGATCGGGGCGCTGGTGCTGTTCGATGCCGCGCATATGTCGGGCATGATCGCCGGGCAGGCCTGGCAGCAGCCGCTGGAGGAGGGCGCGCATCTGATGACGATGAGCACCTATAAGAGCCTCGGCGGCCCGCCCTCGGGGCTGATCCTGACCAATGACGCCGAGATCGCCCGCAAGCTCGACGCCATCGCCTATCCGGGCCTGACCGCCAATTTCGACGCTGCGAAATCAGCCTCGCTCGCCGTCTCGCTGCTCGACTGGAAGGCGTTCGGCCAAGCCTATGCGCAGGAGATGGCACTGACCGCCAAGGCCTTGGGCGAGGCGCTGGTCGAGCGGCAGGCACCGGTCTTCGCCCGCGACCGCGGCATCACCACCTCGCACCAGTTCGCGATCGAAGCTGCGCCCTATGGTGGCGGACAGGCGGCTGCGAAAAAGCTGCGGGCCGTCAATATTCTGAGCTGCGGCATCGGCCTGCCGCTCGCCGCCGTCGCGGATGATGTCAACGGCCTGCGGCTGGGCACGCCCGAGATCGTGCGCTTCGGCATGCGGGCGGAGCACATGCCGGAGCTGGCGGGCTACATCATGGAAGGACTGAACGGGGCGCGACCGGCGCAGGCCATCGCGCGCGATGTCACGGCCTTCCGAGGGCGGTTCCGCAACCTGCACTTCATGCGCTGAGAGGGGCGGTAGACCCGCTTTCGAGACCGGATTGAGCGCGGGGAACCCCTCTCCCGGATGGGAGAGGGGCAGGGGTGAGGGCCTGCCGTTGCTTGTGAATGCGATCCGCGGCAGCGTAGCCCCGATGACCACCGAACAACGCCAGTTCGCGAGACGCCTCCGGCGGCAAGCCACAGAGCCTGAGGATATCCTCTGGTCCTTGCTGCGAAACCGCGGCCTCGACGGGCTCAAGTTTCGCCGGCAGGTTCCGCTCCTCGGTTACACCGTCGATTTCCTCTGCATTGATCGCAAGCTGATCATCGAGCTCGATGGGCGCCAGCATGCTTGGGAGGCCGAGTACGACGCCGCGCGCACGGCCGAGATCGAACGTCACGGGTTCACAGTGATCCGCTTTCGCAATGCCGTCGTCGTCAACGATCACGATGCCGTCCTGGTCGCGATCCGCGCGGCGGTCGGCGGATAGGCCGAGGCCGTTCTGCGAGGGCGGGCCCTCACCCCTGCCCCTCTCCCATCCGGGAGAGGGGTTCCCCGCGGTACATGCGTCGCCCTCACTGCCGTATCGGTTGGCAACGAACCGCTTTCGCTTGCCCTCTCCGGCGCGCCATGGCATCCGTCCGGCCAATTCGAAAGGATCGATCACGTGGACAAGACAGAACTCGCCAAGCTCGAAGGCTATCTGCGGCGCACCTTCGCCAATCACGCAATCAGCGTGCGGGCGCGGATGAAGAAGAACGATTCGGCCGAGGTTTATCTGGGCGAAGAGTTCATCGGCATCATCCATGTCGATGACGAGGATGGCGATCGCTCGTTCAACTTCACCATGGCGATCCTCGACGTCGATCTGGAAGACTGAGACGTCTGGCGGGACTGGCAGGCGCTACCTGATCATCCCGTCGACGACGCGGCGCACGCCGCCCAGCATCAGTTCCCAATCGGCGATGATGGCGCGCGGGAAGCGGATGTTCACATCCATGCCGCGATGGCGGAAGGTCACGCGGCAGAGCTCGTCCAGCGGCAGGTTGGCCGCATTGTCGAGCGGGCAGCGGGCGGCGAAGCCTCGCCCATCGGGGACGGAGACGTAGAGCTCGTCCCCCTCGAAGGGCGAGCCCTTGCGGAAGCCACGCACCACCAGCCCGCCAGGGTTTGACCAGACAGTGGTGGTGAGGAAGCGTGCATAGACGGCAAGCTGCGTCGCCGGCTCATTTGCCTTGTCGGGCGGAGTGAGCGTGACCAGCAGGGCGCGCCGGCTCTGAGGCTGTGCGGGGCCGAAGGTCGACCAGTCCAGCCGGAGGCGGACCATGCCGACCAGGCGTGCGCTGTCGTCCCGGTCGGAACCCGCGAGATGGCGCGGCACCATCAACCCGACGTCACCGATCCGCGCCGGCTGGACCTGCGACGAGTCGAGCGGCTGCGGGCGGTTGGCGTAAAGCGCCGCCGCAGTGCCGATGAGCCCCGCGAGCAGAACCCCGACTGCCGCGAGGAGAAACGCGCTGTCAGCCCGCGGCAAGGGCGCGGGTGCGCGCATCAGGCGGGTGCGCGCCATCGCCGCCACAGTGGCAGCATGATGATGCGGTGCCGGGTGATGCCCGGTATGCGACAGGGAAGCGCTCAACGTGCCAAACCTTTAGTAGACTATGGCCTACTGAATCAGACGGCGCTTAACACCCCGTAAACCATGCTGGCCTGTGCTGTGGCAGGGTGAGTTCTCGTTAATCAGGCTCAAGGGCTGCGCAGAACCCGATGGCGATTGGCGGGTTCTAGCGGGGAGCCAAGCAGGAAACGCCATGCCAGAAGCCATCTACCAGATCGTCTACCGCTCGACCTTCCGCACCGCCCGCGTTGCCAGCCCCCTCGCGGCGTTGCGCGACATCGTTTCAGTCTCGACCCGCAACAATGCGCGCGACGGCATCACCGGCTATCTGATCTTCGATGGCGACACCTTCCTGCAGATCCTCGAAGGGGAGAGGGGCGCGGTCGAGACGACCTATGCGCGGATCGCTGGCGACGCGCGCCATCGCGATGCCACCGTGCTGCATGAGGGCATGGCGGCGGAGCGCGCTTTCGGCAAATGGGCGATGAACGGCTATCTCCGCGGCCCGGCCGATGCCGCGATCTTCGCCAGGCATGGCGTGGACGGGGCCGTTTCGGCTGATCTGTCGGGCCCGGCCGTGCTGGCGCTGGCGCGGGAACTGGCTGCCGAACAGGACACGACGCGCATCGACAGCTCCGTCAGCCGCTAGAGTGCCGCCAATACGAAGACGCAGGACGAATTAACCAAGGGCACGGGAGACGTCTTCACACTTTGTAAACCATGCGCCACTGTGGCGAGGTTGCGTGTGGAGTGAAGGCTCGTGCAGATCGATCCCGGAGCGGTTGAGGCGCTGCAGGCGCTGGTCATGGGCTTTGCCTTTGCGGGGTTGCTCGCCAGCGCCTACGAGCTGTTCACGACGAGGCGGGCGGATTTCAAGATGCTTGAATCCGGCGGCATGACTGCGGTGGCCAGCGTCCCCGTGGTGATTTTCAGCGCGCCCTTCCTGATCCTGCGCAACACCGCGCGCGGTCGCCGCATCGAGGGGCGGCCGATCCCCTTCGTCGTGCTGGCGAGCCTGATCGCCGCCTTGTGGAGCATGGCGAGCGGGCGCGTCGTCCTCGACCTGCTGCACATGCTCGCCGCTTGACGAACCTGTCGCCGACGCCGCAATCCTGAAGGCTGTCTCAAGAAGGATGCGGGCCATGCCTCTCTATTCGCTCGACGGTACAGAACCTGAAACCCAGGGCGAGGGCGCCTGGTGGCTGGCGCCGGATGCGCATGTCATCGGCCGGGTGCGGCTGGGCCGCGATGTCGGGATCTGGTTTGGCGCCGTGCTGCGCGGCGACAATGAATGGATCGAAATCGGAGACGGCACCAATCTGCAGGAAGGCTGCGTGCTGCACACCGATATGGGCTATCCGCTAAAGGTCGGCGCGAACTGCACGATCGGGCATCGCGCCATCCTGCATGGCTGCATCATCGGCGAAAACAGCCTGGTCGGCATGGGCGCGACCATTCTGAATGGCGCCAAGATCGGACGGAACTGCCTCGTCGGCGCCAACGCGCTGGTCACGGAGGGCAAGGAATTTCCGGACAACTCGCTGATCGTCGGCGCGCCGGCGAAGGCGATCCGGACCCTGGGCGAGGATGCGGCTGCGGGCATCACAGCTTCGGCGGCGGCCTATGTCGCGCGCTGGAAGCAGTTTTCCGCCGGCATGACCCGTCTCGACAGGCTCTGATCAAAAAGGGCGGGCCGGCCCCTGGGGAGGGAGCCGGCCCTGTGGCGAAACCCGGCCTGGGGACGGGTGGGGTGGGGACGTGACCGAGCCTCGCCTTCGTAGGGAAGAGGTGCTGACCCGAGCGGGCGGCGCCTCTTCGATCTCTGGCCTGCGGCGTTGCTGCGCGCAGGTGTCCCGTAGATCGCCTTAGCGGACCGAAGCGACGGTCGGGGTCTGGGCGCCGCCGAGCGAGGTCCAGCCGGTCTTGAATTCCGATTCCCGCTTCACGAAGACGTAGCCGGTCTGGCCCCAGGGCAGGACCGCGTTGCGCTTGTTGTCGAGGATGAAGTCGCCGCGGTCGGTGCGGATCATCAGCACGGCGTGGCCGGCATTCTCCTCATCGATCACCACCGTCATCCGCATGGCGCGGCGCGGCACACCCAGCTCAGCCAGGCGCTTGCGCTTGAGCAGAGCGTAATCCTCGCAATCGCCCTTGCCGTCGGTGGGAATGTCCCAGCGGTCGACCACGCCCCAATGCTCCTGATCGGTAACGGCCTCGATCTCGCGGTTGATCTTGCTGTTGAGCGTCAGGATGGTCTTCCAGAGCTTCGGCGTCATCTCGACACGGTCGGCTTCGGAGGTATCGACGCGGCACTCCGACGGGGTGCGCTTGCACAGATCGTTCCAGGCATAGGGTGCACGCGCTTCGCCCGAGGCGGCGATCGGCAGGCTCGCAACCGGATAGCCGCCCTGCTGCGCCTGGGCCGCGGTCGCGCCAGCCAGGGCGATGAAGCCCGCAATGGCAGTGCCGGCGATGATGCTGAACTTGGTGGTCATGTGGTCCCCTTTCTTGTCCCTGGGGCCACCATGCGCATCGGCAATGGACGTCTTTTGAAATGAATACGAGCAATTGTATGTAATTCGGCTGATCCGCCGAAGAAGACTTGTCAGTATAAATCAGCCCGGAATGCGGCCTTAACAAATCCGCGCTTTGCCGCAACCGTCCGTTAACTGTGGCGGGGCTGGGATGCTTTATCGATGATGAACATGGGAAGGCATGGTGCTGCGGCCGGGTCCGGCTCGCGCAGCGCGGCTCGCAAGGATCAGCCGATGCTGCGGTCAGCACGCGGCTATGCGCAGGCGGCTTGTGACAGCTTGCCCGCGCTTGGTAGGCTGCTCAGAGCAGAAATCGCAGGGTGATCAGCTAAGGGCGCGGTCGCAGACGAGCGCCGGATCGGGCCAGGGATCCTCCGGCAGTGCCGGAGGCTGGGCGGGCTACAGCTCCAAGTTCTCGTCGAGCAGGTCGGCCGAGAGCGGGAAGCGGAATTCGGCGGCAAAGCCACCGTCGAAGCGACGCACGATCTTCGCCTGCGTCGTGCCAATCTTGATCGGCGTGTTCATCGGCAGGTCGAGGTCGCAGGAGAACGCCGCGCCCGACAGGGAGATGTCGATAACGCGGACGACATGCTGGGCGCCGTCTTCCAGGCTGACGATGGAGCGGGGATTGCGCGGCACGACCCGCTCATGGCGGCGATCTTCCGGCAGGCCGAGTTCCTCGCGGTTTGCGAGCCAGGTCAGCTGGGCGGTGAATTTCTCGCGCTTGCGGCTGGTCGCGGTGATCGTCATCGCGAAGCCTTCCATCGTCGTGCGGACGGCGATGCCCTCGATGCGGCCGAGATGCTCGAGATAGACGATGATCCGGTCACCCGGCGCAGGCTTGACCGGCGCGGCAAGATGCACCCCGCCCGGCGAAATATCGATGGACTGGCAGGGGTATTCCATGCGGTTGGGCAGCATATACCGCCCGAGCAGGACCACCTTCATACGGTGGTGCCGTCGGCGCTCTGAAGCGCGGGTCACCGTGCGTGGAGGTTGCAATGCGCTCAACATGAATTCCAGCCTGTTCTCTGGAATGAGCCTAGGCATGCGCGGTTAATGTGCGGTTAGCATCCGGAAAATGAGGTTGTGGGCCTGCGATTTCTCGCGCGAGAGGGATAAGGCCAGGATAACCTGGCCTGCAGATGTCAGGCGCGCCCGCCCGGCAGGACGAGGAAACGCGGGGCCGCGCGAGTCGCAGGCGGCAGGCGCTGGACAGGGGCGGCGGGCCACAGCATGCGCAGCGAAATCATCCGCATCGTCTCGATCTGGTCGAGGCCGAGCCAGCTCGGGGTTCCGGTCGGGGAGAGGGCGCCCAGCACCCGCTCATGGGTGCGGCCGCGATAGCGCAGGGGCAGCAAGAGCAGTTCGAGATAGACCGGATGCCCGGCAGCGGTTTCGCCCGAAAGGCCGGCGACGGCGCCGGCCGTGTCGTCCATCACCGTCTGGACGAGGCGGCGCATCTCGCCCTGGGCCTCGACATCGCCCCACAGCGCGGTGAAGGCGCGGCCCCGCAACTCCCCGCCCAGCATGGCGCAGAGTTGGGTGCCGGCCAGGCGGAAGACCGGGCCGATCGGTTCGTTCTCGAGGACGAACGTGTCCGCCAGCGCATGTCGCAGCGCGCCGGGTTCGATCTCCCCGCGTTCAGGGGCCGACCGATCACCCCGCAGGTCGTTCCAATATTCATAGACCAGACGGGTGCTGATATTCTTCATGCCTTGTCCCAATGCTGCTTTGCCACTGGCCGGCTCCGTGGCGTCCTGTCCCGAAAAGGGGCAAAACGCGCAGGAAACGGGACGCGACAGCCTTCTTGAGAGGTCAGGACGCAGCAGCCATGCCGTTGTGCCACGAAGGCGCAGCCGGGGAAGGGTGAAGGATCGGTTAAGGTTAACAAGACCTTAGGATTGTGGATAACCCACTAAAATGTAAGACAAATTGCGTCAATTCCGGCCCGGGGGCGGGTGGGGTGACATGGCATCGCGTGGGGCGGTGCCGGGCGTGGTGACGCACTCGGAAGGATGGGGCAGGGCGTGGGGCGCTCGCCCGATCCGCCTGCCATAATCGGCTCTCGCTTGCCGCCGCGCTTGCCTTCGTGGCCGGGGAGCGTCAAGGGTCGCCGATGACCAAGCTTCCCTATGATGATGAGGCGCCGCCGCGGCGCGAGCCGATCCTCAACCTGCCGCCCGTGGTGACCTGGCTGATCGTGGCGCTGGTCGCGATCCACGTCATCCGCAGCTTCCTGTCGGCCTTTGACGATTACATGCTGATGACCTGGCTGGCCTTTGTGCCGGCCCGGCTGACAGTCTGGCTTTCGCCGGATCGTCTGCAGGAGGTGATCGACGCGGTCACCCCGCAGGTCGACCGGGCGGGATGGAGCCAGCGGCCTGCTGCTGGTGCGGCTCCTGCTCGGCGAATCCGGCCCGCGTCTCTGGTCGCTGCTGAGCTATGGCCTGCTACACGGCTCCTGGGTTCATCTACTTTCGAATGTCGTGTGGCTTGCGGCGTTCGGCAGCCCGGTGGCGCGTCGCCTCGGGGCAGGGCAGTTCCTCAACCTGTTCGGCGTTGCCACAATTGCCGGAGCGCTGCTGCACTGGTTTGCGCGGGATCTCGATGTGCTGCCGCTGGTCGGCGCTTCGGCCGGCATTGCCGGGACCATGGCGGCGGCGGCTCGCTTCGTCTTTTCAGACGGTATGCGCTTTGGCTCCCTGGCCGATGATGCGGTGGTGAAGGCGATTCCCGCCGAGGGGCTGGGCCAGCTCTTCCGGAATTCGCGCGCGCTGATCTTCATCGGTATCTGGTTCGTCACCAATCTCGTGTTCGGTGCCGGGCTGGTGCCGATCCTCGGTGAGGAGACGAGCATAGCCTGGGAGGCCCATATTGGCGGCTTCCTGGCGGGGCTGCTGCTGTTTCCGCTACTGGACAAGGGCGCTGTGCGGCGCTGATCCGCCCTCGCTTGCCTGCGCTGCCGACTTCGCACACACTCGCTTTCCGTGCGAAGAGCTCGTGTCGGCGGCTCTGGCCGATTGCGATCTCCGCTCTCCCGTGTGCCGGTCAACGGCGCCGCCAGCCAGGAGGATCGTTCTGATGAATGTCGCTCAGCTTCTCGGTGACAAGGGACATGATGTCGTGACGGTCCAGCCGGACCGCACATTGGCGGAGGCCGCCCGGATCCTCAGCACCAAGCGGATCGGCGCCGTGGTCGTGACGGATACAGAGGGAGCGATTGCCGGGATTCTCTCCGAACGCGACATTATCCGCGCTCTCGGCGAAAGCGGCGCTGCGGCGCTGGAGACCCCGGTTTCGCGCGCCATGACCGCCAGGGTCGTGACGTGCCGGCCTGAGACCAGCATTGACGAGCTGATGGAGATGATGACCTCGGGCCGCTTCCGCCATGTCCCGATCATCGAGAATGGCCGCATCGCCGGCATCGTCTCGATTGGCGATGTGGTGAAGCATCGCGTGGCCGAGATCGAGGCCGAAAGCCGGGCGATGCGCGATTATATCGCGATGGCCTGAGCGGCAGGCTCAGCCGGGCACGGTGGCATTGGCGACCACCGTGGCGATGTCGTCGAGCGCCCGGCGCGTCGCCTGGCGCCCCAGCTCGAAGCACTCCTCGGCGCGGTGGAAGTCGAACAGGCCGATCTTGCCGAGCTTGGGCCCGATCATCACGTCGGGCGGATCGCCTGCGAGGCGCGAGCGCGAAATCCGGTCCTGCGTGATGTTGAAGGCGTCGATCATCACGCCTGCAAGCCCTGGCCGCTCCGGCGCCTGCCGGTTGACGATGCCGCGCATCCGTCGGGCCGCGCCGGAAAACCCGCCGAGCCAATTGGCGCGGGGGCGGACCTCGAGGTCCGGTACGATTTCGGGATCGGGCTCGGCTGCATGGCTCTGGATGGTGGTGCCACGGCCGGCGAGGTCGCTGTTGAGGTTCACGCAGATGACGATGTCGGCGCCCAGTGCGCGGGCAGCCGTCACCGGCACGGGATTGACCAGCGCGCCATCCATCAACCAGCGGCCGCCGAGTTTCACCGGATCGAACACGCCAGGCAGCGCATAGGATGCGCGCAGCGCCTCGACCAGCGTGCCATGGGTCAGCCAGATTTCGTGACCGGTGCCCAGTTCGGTCGCGATGGCGACGAAGCGCTGCTCCAGATCGTCGATCTTGGTCTTGCCGAGGTCGCGCTCCAGCAGCCGCTTCAGCCGCCCGCCGCCGATCAACCCCGCACCGCCCAGGTGGAAATCCATCAGTCCGACGACGCGGCGCTTGGTCAGACTGAGCGCGAATTCGCGCAGTTCGGGCAATTTTCCGGCCGCGTAGCAGCCACCGACGACGGCGCCGATTGACGTTCCGGCAATGACATCGGGCGCAAAACCGGCTCCGCTCAGCACTTCGAGCACGCCGATATGGGCCCAGCCCCGTGCGGCGCCGCCGCCGAGCGCGAGGCCGATTTTCGCGCGGCCGGGGCGGGGCAAAGTCTCGGTAACGACGTCGTGCACGGGAGATCCACCTCCGCCCAAGCCAAAGGCGCGTCTAGCGATGTCGTCCCACAACATGGTCCCGGCCCTCCGCGGGGAGGGTCAGGATCGCTGCAGCGGGTGAGCGTCCGGTAAAGATCGGCGCCTGCCCGCCGCAATATGCATGGCAATTAACGTATTTATGAAAGCGTGGTGAAAGGATCCGTAATCTTCGCCGGCTCAGCCCATGCGCAAGGGCGCAGGAGCGGCTTCGCCGACGGGCTGGACGCGGTAGAAGCAGGAGCGCCGGCCGGTGTGGCAGCAGCCGCCATCGCCCGCAACCTTGACCCGGATCCAGACCGCATCCTGATCGCAATCGACCCGCATCTCGACGATCGTCTGGATCTGGCCGGAGGTGTCGCCCTTGTGCCAGAGCTGGCTGCGCGAGCGCGACCAGTACCAGGCTTCGCCGGTCTCGATGCTGCGCTGAAGCGATTCAGCGTTCATATGCGCGACCATCAGCACCTCGCCGCTATCGGCCTCGGTGGTGACGCAGGTAATCAGGCCATTCGCGTCGAAGCGCGGCGCAAGAACCGCGCCCTCTTCCAGCGCCTGCTTGTCTGACATCACTGGAAAGGCGGACATGGCGGCTCCGAAGGACAGATGATGCTGCCTTCTAGCCGATGATGGCGCCAAGTCCAGAGAGCAGCCCGGGCTTCAGAGCCCGTTTGAGTTATCCTCAGCCCTCATCCTGAGGAGCCATTCCGTTGGGAATGGCGTCTCGAAGGATGCTCCAGAAAGCCGCCGCAAGCGACCGTCCTTCGAGACGCGACTTCGTCGCTCCTCGAGGATGAGGGCTCGCATCCTCAAACGGTTTCTTAAAGCCCGGGCGACTTGACCATTGTGAAGAAGCGCACCTGCTCCGTCGCCTCCTTGAACAGCCCGGTATACTGGGTGGTCATGGTCGAGGAGCCCTGCTTCTGCACCCCGCGCATCGACATGCACATGTGCTCGGCCTCGATCAGCACGGCGACGCCGCGCGGCTTCAGGGCCTTCTCGATGGCCTGCGCGATCTGCGAGGTCATCGTCTCCTGGGTTTGCAGGCGGCGGGCGAAGACATCGACCAGGCGCGCCAGCTTCGACAGCCCGACCACCCCGTTGGACGGATAATAGCCGATATGGGCCTTGCCGACGAAGGGCACCATGTGGTGCTCGCAATGGGAATAGAACGGAATGTCGCGCACCAGGATCATGTCCTGATAGCCCTCGACCTCCTCGAACACCCGGTCGAGAATCTCGTCGGGGTCTTCGTCATAGCCCTTGTAGAATTCCTTATACGCCTTGGCGACGCGCCGCGGCGTGTCGAGCAGGCCCTCGCGCGAGGGATCGTCCCCCGCCCAGAGCAGCAGCGTGCGCACGGCTTCCTCCGCCTGTTCCTGCGTCGGCTGGATCATCAAAAACTTGTCTGCAGAGCGGCTGAGAGTGCGCTCGACGGACAAGGACTTAACCACAGGGTTCATGTGGCGCCTCCCGTTACGGTGATCATTCCTACGCAGGCCATTGCCGACTGGACCTGCGACATTTGCGCAGGCAAGGCCTGAACCGCAGTGTCGCGGCCGATGCCGCTCTCCCCGTTCGGGAAGATCAGGACTATATCGGGTGTCGAGCCGCCCATACCACCCCCCGGGATCACGACATGCTGACCGATGTCTACAACAAGCGGATCCTCGAACTGGCCGCGAATATTCCGCTGCTCGAGCGCCTGGAGGCGCCCGACGCCACGGCCAAGGCGCATTCGCGACTTTGCGGCTCGACTGTGACGGTCGATGTCAGCATGGAGGGCGATGTCGTCACCGCCTTCGGCCATGAGGTGAAGGCCTGCGCGCTGGGGCAGGCCTCGTCCGCGATCATGGCGCACCACGTCGTCGGCTCGACGGCCGAGGAATTGCGGCAGGTGCGGGACCAGGCTCGCGCGATCCTGAAGGAGAATGCCGATCCGCCGGAGGGCAAATGGAGCGATCTGGCGGTGCTGGTCCCGGTCCGGGACTACAAGGCCCGGCATGCCTCGACCCTGCTGACGTTCGACGCGGTGGTCGACGCTGTCAGCCAGATCGAGGCGAGGCGCCAAGCCGGCGCGGCTTGAGCGCTATGGGACGCCGGCGCGGCTTGAGTGCTCAGAGGCAGTTTTAGCTATCCTCAGCCCTCATCCTGAGGAGCCATTCCTTTGGGAATGGCGTCTCGAAGGATGCTCCAGAAGGCTCCGGCGTCCGCTGAACCATCCTTCGAGACGCCGCTGCGCGGCTCCTCAGGATGAGGACGCGCATTCTCGTACGCGCTCCGAGCGCTATTTGAGACCGAAGGATTTGCGGATTTCGCCGCGGGTCTCGTCGAAGCGGGCATGGAAGGCCTTGTCCTCGAGCAGCGCCTTGGCGATGGCGCGGCCAGCCTTGTCGCCAGCGACCAGATCCGAGGCGTAGTGGAAGCCACAGACCAGCCGGCTTTCGCCATAGCTCTTGACCCGCTCCTCGAAGCGGGCCGCCATTTCGGGCACGGCCTCGCTCAGAAGCGCGGCGTAGAGGGCAGCGGTCGCTGCGTGGCCGGCGGGGAAGGAGCTGCCTTCCGGGCGCCCGCCGGGGCAGGGCTTGACCCTCACCTTGTTCCACACGGCAAAGGGGCGCTGGCGGTTGGTGAGCCGGCGGACGCTGAGCAGCACGACGCTGAGCTCGACCTGCGCCTCCTTGAACAGCAGGCGCATTTCGCGCTGGGCGCCTTCGGCATAGGTGTGGTCGATCCCGTCGAGGAAGCGGCTCAGGGTCTGGTACTGATCGGCGATGGCGGCCTTTTCGCGCTCGGGCGTGCGGTTCAGCGTGATCTGCAGCACCTGCTCAAACTCGGCCTTGGCTTCGGGCGTGTTCTGCGCCGGGGGCAGGCCGATAATCTTGGCGACGTCGATCTTGCCCGGCTCCAGCCACAGCAAAGTGGTGCGCTGCTGCGCCTGCCCTGTTACGGGCATGGCAAGACTGGCGGTGGCGAGCGCGAACGCCGCTGCAAAGCGCAGGGCGACTGGCCGCAGGACGGGACGGAGCATGGCGAATCCTGGCACTGAGAATGGGCGCGATGAAATGGCATCGATACGCGACTTGTCACGTCTTTTCGCTAGGGCACCGCGCCACACGGCGCATTTTCTCATTCGCGGTTACCAGCTCAGCCTGTCCATGCTGGTCGGGAGGCAGTGCCGCCATTGGCCGAGCTGTTCGAGTTATACCGACGAGGCGATCCAGCGCTACGGACTATGGCGCGGAGGCTGGATCGGCCTGTCGCGCATCTGCCGCTGCAACCCGTTCGGCACCAGCGGCATCGATATCGTCTGCGAAGAACTGCCGCCGCGCGCCCGCTGGTATCTGCCCTGGCGCTATGGACGCTGGCGCGGAGTCAATGCGCCGGTGGATGCAAAGCACGGGGAATGAGTTGGGGTGCGGCTGTGGCAGTGCAGCCTTGAGGCGATCTCGAAGATGTCGCCAAATCATCATCGTCATGTGGTTTGATTGACTGAGAAACGCTTCGACCCCTATCGTCCACGGGTCGCGGCAGCCTTGCTGATGCGCGGGAGGCCACTATGGCACAGAGATTAGCTGTCCGGGGCGTTGCCTTTCAGGAAGGCGAATCCTGGATCGTTCAGGGCATCGATTACGATATTTCCGCCCATGCTGACTCCATGTCAGAACTGGAGCAGGCGTTCACGCGCGCCATCGTCGAAAGCTGCCTGATTACCCAGCATCTAGGCCGCAAGCCGCTCGAGGGCATCAAACCGGCCCCGCATCGTTTTCGCGAGCTGTTCGAAGCCGCAGAGGTCGAACTGAAGGCCGTTCGGCGCGACCCCCGGCAGAAGATGGCGGCGCCTTCTGTCAAGCTGAGACTGTTTGAGCCGGCACGGGCGGCGTGATTGGCCTATCCCTTCAATGTTCGTTGGCTGACGCTCAAGCAGCTCATTGAGCTGTTCGTCACCATGGGCTGCGTGCTCAACACGCTGGACCAGCACCTTGAGGGCCCGAATGGGGCCTACCCTGTCCGTTACCTCTACAGTCCGATGACGAACGATTTCGTCTCGCTCCTCGACTATGAGGACAATGAGAAAATCCCGCCCAGCGAAGTCGAGAACTGGGAGCGGCGCCTCGGTATCGAGATCCCCAAGGGCGATGGCCATAGCTGAACCGACCAAGACAACCTCGACTACCCCCGCAATTGCTTCACGCTCGCCAGTGGTATAGGGCCAAGCCGACGCGCAAGCCGAACCGGCTGCAGGCTTCGCGTGCAACCGAAAATGCAGCCGGCCTTGACTTACGGGGTTCGTATCCCCGAGTGAGCAGGACATCCGTCGATGACGATTTCCCTTACATTTCCCGATGGCGCGACGCGCGAGTTCCCTTCCGGCATCACCGGAACGGCAATTGCCGGCGGCATTTCCCCCTCTCTGCTGAAGCGCACAGTCGCGATGGCGATCGACGGTACCGTCGTCGACCTCGCCGACCCGATCGAGCGCGATGCCAAAATCGAGTTTTTGACGCGGGATGATCCGCGCGCGCTCGAACTGATCCGCCATGACTGCGCGCACGTTCTCGCCGAGGCGGTGCAGGCGCTTTATCCCGGCACGCAGGTCACGATCGGCCCGGTGATCGAGGGCGGCTTCTTCTACGATTTCGCCCGCAACGAGCCGTTCACCCCGGACGATTTCGCGCCGATCGAAGCGAAGATGCGCGAGATCATCGCCCGCGACAAACCTTTCACCAAGGATGAGTGGAGCCGCGACAAGGCCAAGCAGTTCTTCCGTGACAAGGGGGAGAACTTCAAGGTCGAGCTGGTCGACGCCATTCCCGAAGACCAGACGCTGAAGATGTATGCGCAGGGCGATTGGATCGACCTCTGCCGCGGCCCGCACATGACCTCCGTCGGCAAGGTCGGCACGGCCTTCAAGCTGATGAAGGTGGCGGGCGCCTATTGGCGCGGCGACAGCAACAACCCGATGCTGACGCGCATCTACGGCACGGCCTTCGCCAAGCAGGAGCAGCTCGACGCGCATCTCAAGCAGATCGAGGAGGCGGAGAAGCGCGACCACCGCAAGCTCGGCCGCGAGATGAACCTGTTCCATTTCCAGGAGGAGGGGCCGGGCGTCGTGTTCTGGCACTCCAAGGGCTGGCGGCTGTTCCAGGAGATCCTGACCTATATGCGCCGCCGGCTTGCGGCCGATTATGAAGAGGTCAACGCGCCGCAGATTCTCGACAAGTCGCTCTGGGAGACCTCGGGCCATTGGGGCTGGTACCAGGACAACATGTTCGCGGTGAAATCGGCCTCGGCGTTCGAGAACCCGAACGATCCGACGCGCGACCAGAAGGTCTTCGCGCTGAAGCCGATGAACTGCCCCGGCCATGTGCAGATCTTCAAGCATGGGCTGAAGAGCTACCGCGATCTGCCGATCCGGCTTGCGGAATTCGGCGCGGTGCATCGCTATGAGCCGTCAGGGGCGCTGCATGGGCTGATGCGGGTGCGCGGTTTCACGCAGGACGACGCGCATATCTTCTGCGCCGAGGAGCATCTGGCGGCCGAGTGCCTGAAGATCAACGAGCTGATCCTGTCGGTCTATGCCGATTTCGGCTTCACCGACGATCTGGTCATCAAGCTGTCGACCCGGCCTGACAAGCGCGTCGGCACCGATGCGATGTGGGACCATGCCGAGGACGTGATGAACCGCGTGCTGGTCCAGATCGCCGAGGAATCGGGCGGCCGGATCAAGACGGAGATCAACCCGGGCGAGGGCGCCTTCTACGGTCCCAAATTCGAGTATGTGCTGCGCGATGCCATCGGCCGCGACTGGCAGTGCGGGACGACCCAGGTCGACTTCAACCTGCCGGAGCGGTTTGGGGCGTTCTATATCGGCTCCGATGGCGAGAAGAAGACGCCGAGCATGGTGCACCGCGCGATCTGCGGTTCGCTGGAGCGCTTCACCGGCATCCTGATCGAGAACTTCGCCGGGCATTTCCCGCTCTGGCTGGCTCCCGAGCAGATTCTGGTCTGCCCGATCACCTCCGAGGCCGATGATTATGCCGAGCAGGTGACGATCGCCTGCATGAATGCCGGACTGCGCGCCCGCGCCGATCTTCGCAACGAGAAGATCAGCTACAAGGTGCGCGAGCATTCGCTGGCGAAGGTCCCGGTCATCCTGGCCGTCGGCAAGCGTGAGGCGGAGGAGCGGACTGTGACGGTGCGCCGCCTCGGCAGCCAGGCGCAGACAGTGATGAGCCTCGACGAGGTTCTGGCCGCGCTGACCGACGAGGCGACGCCGCCGGACCTGAAGCGCGCCAAGGCGGCGCGAGGCTGAGGCCGGTTATCGCTGTCATTCCGGGCTTGGGCTCTTCGCCCGCCTGGAATGACAGCGTTCCGGTCAGCCTGTCAGCCTGTCGGCCCGGGCTTTCAGCCGCTGCGCCCTGACGAGGTGGGGGCGGTCGAGCATCTCACCGTCGAGGCCGATGACGCCGACGCCGGGATTGGCGGCGAAGAGTGCGATGATTGCCTCTGCCTTGGCGAGTTCGGCAGCGGCGGGGCTGAAGACCTCGTTGATCGGCGCGACCTGCGCGGGATGGATCGCCATCTTGCCGGTGAAGCCGTCACGACGCGCGGCGATGCATTCGGCGCGGAAGCCGGCATCGTCGCGGAAGTTCGTGAAGACGGTGTCGATCGCATCGACCTGTGCCGATGCAGCCGCGAACAGGGTCAGCGCCCGGGCGAGGCGATAGGGGTCGGTATAGCTGCCATCCGTCAGCCGGTTGGTCTCGGCGCCGAGATCGGCCGAGAGGTCTTCCGCCCCCCAGGTCAGCGCCTGCAGGCGGTGCGTCGCGCCGGCATAGCTGCCGAGGCCGAAGATGCCCTTGCCGGTTTCGGTCGCGATCGGGATGATCTGGGTGCCGCCATCGGGCAGGTCGTACTCGGCCTCGCGCACCGCGATCTTGCGCGCCGAGATGGGCGATATCGGCACCGCCCTCCGATTTCGGCAGCATGATCGCGTCGGGCTGCGCCCGGCATCACCGCGTCGAGATCGGCATCGGTCAGCCCGGTGCCCAGCGCGTTGACGCGCACGATCAGGCGCGGGCGCTCGCGGCAGGCCGTGCGCCGCCTGCAGGAAGGCCAGCGTGATGCGCGCGCGCCTCGGGCTTGGCGTCGAGCGCGACGGAATCCTCCAGGTCGAGGATCAGCGCGTCGGCGCCGCAGTCGAGGCCCTTCTGCTGCTTCTTCGGGCTGTCGCCGGGCACGAACAGGAGCGAGCGCATCGTCAGACCGCCACCGTTGCAGGGGCGGGATGCCGGCGCATGAAGGCCTGGCGGCGGCACTGCGCCACCAGCGTGCCGTCCTGCTTGTAGGCCTTGTGGTGGAACTCGACGATGCCGGCATCGGGCCGCGAGCGCGATTCGCGCTTGGCGACGATCTCGGTGGTGCAGTTGATCGTGTCGCCCTCGAAAAGCGGGGCAGGGAAGGTGACGTCGGTCATGCCGAGATTGCCGATGGTCGTGCCGACCGTGGTGTCGTTGACCGAAATGCCGATCATCAGGCCGAGCGTGAACAGCGAGTTCATCAGCGGCTGGCCCCACTCGGTCTCGGTCGCGCAGAAATGCGCGTCGATGTGAAGCGGCTGCGGGTTCAGCGTCATGTTCGAGAACAGCATGTTGTCCATCTGCGTGACGGTGCGGGTCAGCCCATGCTCGATCACCGCGCCGACCTCGAAATCCTCGAAGTAAATCCCGCCGCGCTTGTGACGCTTGATCTCAGCCATGCCCTGTCTCCTTGAGGCATCCGCACCCGCGCCACCTGCCGCGCGTCCGGAACTTAACGGTTCGCTTACCATAACCGGTCCAGTCTCCACACAGCGCCCGCACCCTCGCGGCAAGCTTGCGCTTGAGAGACCCGATGTTCCTGTTCTCCACTCCGCCAACACGCGAAGCACCGCAAGCCGACCCGGTCGTCAGCGCCATCCGCGAGGGAGCGCAGAAGACCGGCGCCGGCTTCGATTACCTGTTGAAGACCGCGCAGCGGGAATCGGCCCTCGAGCCCGATGCGAAGGCCAAGACCTCCAGCGCGACCGGGCTGTTCCAGTTCATCGAGCAGACTTGGCTCTCCATGGTCAAGCGCGAGGGGCCCAAACAGGGTTTGGGGAATTTCGCAGATGCGATCACCGAGAGCGAAAGCGGGCGGCTGACCGTCGCCGATCCCGCCGCCCGCGACCGCATTCTGGAGCTGCGCAAGAACCCGCAGGTCGCGGCCGTGATGGCCGGCGCGCTGACCCAGCAGAATCGCGACCAGCTGACCCAGGCGATCGGGCGCCAGCCCCATGCGGGCGAGCTCTACATGGCGCATGTGCTGGGCGCGCGCGGCGCCTCCGAACTGATCCGCGCCGCCAGCAACGATCCCGGCCGCGTCGCTGCCAAGGATTTCCCGGATGCGGCCGCTGCCAACCGCTCGATCTTCTTCGACAAGACCGGCCGCCCGCGCTCGGTGCAGGAGGTCTATGGCGTGCTGGCTGCCAGCCACGCCAATACCCAGCTCGCCACCACGGCAGCTGCGACTGCCGGACCTGCCTCTGCTGTCGGCCAAGGGGCGCCGCAGCCCGCCGACAAGCCTGCTGAAATCGCTGCCGCGTTGCAGCCGGGGCGGGCGAAGGGGCTGATCGGGCTGTTCTCCACCGAAGGCTCGCGCGAGCCGGTCTCGAAAGCCGTCGCCAATCTCTGGGCGACGCCGCGCGCCAACAGCGAGCGCTACGCTTCGCTGGACGCGTCCGACCGCTACTTCCCGCGCCAGACGCAGAATGACGCATCGCCGGCCTCGGGCGGCGCGATCCGCCCGAACAACCCGGCGGCGCCCGCCGAGAAAGCTCCGGCTCAGCCGGTTGCCAATGTCATGGCGCCCCTGCCGCCACAGCGTCCGCTCACCCTGACGCAGCCTGCGACCGATCCGGCCCGGAACCCCGGCGCCAGCGCGAAGCCGCGCCGCGCGCCGCTCGATCTGGCCTCGTTCATGACACAGAGGAACGCCCGATGATCGTCCGGCGCTTCCTGCTCTGGGCCCGCACGGCCAACGCCTCGGCCCGCGCCTCCGGCAGCGCTGCCCTGGCCGGCGCCTATCTGCGCTCCAGCATGTCCGAGGAGGATTTGCGCGAGGCAGAGACGGCGCTGACCGCGCTGATCGACGACCCTTCGCCCCTGGTCAGACGCGCCATCGCCGAAGAAATGGCCTCATCGCCAAGGGCGCCGCGTAATCTGATCCTCAGCCTGATCGGCGATCCCGGCGATGTTGCGGCGCTGGTTCTGGCGCATTCGCCTGTGCTGACCGAGGCCGATCTGGTCGATGCCGCTGCGGTCGGCGATGCGCTGGCCCAGCGTGCCATCGCGCTGCGTCCGCATCTCCCGGCTGGCGTCGCTGCCGCGCTGGCGGAAGTCGGCTGCGAAGAAGCGCTGGTGACCTTGGCCGGCAATCCGACAGCCGACATTCCCGAGTTTTCGCTGGATCGGATGATCGAGCGCTGCGGCGATTGCGGGGCCTTGCGCGAGGCGCTGCTGGCCCGCGCCGATCTCCCGGCCGGTCTGCGGCAGGTGATCGCGGCGAGAGTCTCGGATGCGCTGGCAAGCTTCGTTACCGGCTGCGGCTGGCTGACGCCGGAGCGCAGTTCGCGGCTGGCGCGGGAATCGACGGAACGTGTGGCGGTCGCCCTGGCTGCCGGCGGGCAGGACAGCGATGCGCCGGCCATCGTCGAGGTGCTGCGCGAGAATGGCCGCCTGACGCCGGGGCTGATGCTGCGCTCGCTGCTGAGCGGCGAGCCGGCTTTGGCCGAGGCCGCCTTTGTCAGCCTTACCGATCTTCCCGAGGAGCGGGTGGCCGCCTTGCTGCGCGATCGTCGCGGCTCCGGCCTGAAAGCGCTCTACCGCAAGGCGGACCTGCCGCCGGCTGTGCAACCCGCCTTTACCGCTGCGATTGCGGCGCTGAATGCGCGAGGCTTCGACAAGGGCGGCGTGCAGGCCGGGCTCGACCGTGCCATCCTGCGCGAGGTGCTGATCGCCTGCGAAAGCCTGGAGAGCGCCGAGGCCAGCGCCATCATGGGCTTGCTGAGAAGGCTCGACGCGGAAGCCGCTCGGGAAGAGGCGAGGGGGATGGCCGACAGTTTGGCCGATGACGCAGCCTTCGCCCTGTTGCTGGAATCGGACCCGACCCTGCTGGTCGAACTCGAGCTTGGCGACCTTCGGCAGGCGGCTTGAGGGTGAAACCCGCGCCGGTCTGAGCGGCGTCAGTCGACGCTACTTGAAGATCGTGCCTACCTTTGCGAGCACCTCAAGCATCAATTCATCGGGTAAACTCTCGGTTCTACGCCCATTTCGGGCGTTGATGTCGAGAACACGAGGCTGATCACACCGGACGCATCCTGTCGTCTTGGTTCCTTCCAATGCGACTGTGAAACCGATACGTCGGGCGAACTCGCCGCCATTCGTAATCGGCACAATCACAGGCAAGCCCGTCGCCCGATTGAACGCGTCTGGAGAGACGATGACGACTGGCCGATGACCTCGCTGCTCACGCCCATGAGTCGGCTCAAGATCGACCATATAGATGTCACCGCGTCTCAAATCAGTTCTCGGCCGACTGCTGGAGCATCGACCCACTCACGCTCTTCCGGGGGCTGCGGAGCGGAATAATCTGAGGCGGCAAGAAGCTCCTCCATCGTATACTGCGGCTTCGTCTGCGCTTCCACGACGAGACGCCCGTTATCGACGGCGAGGCCAACTTTGGCGCCTGCGGTAAGGTTGAGCAGGTCGAGCAATGCTGGCGGAACAGCTAGCATCACGGAGCCTCCGACCTTCCGCAGGTTCGTAGTGTGCATGACAGCCTCCTAGTTATATGAAGATATAACTCCAAGGTTGCTCAGATGCAACCTGTCGCCGGAGGAGCACGGGAGCCAGCCCCTCAATATCCAAACTGTTCGCGCAGGATCCGCTCGTCGAGGCTGTGTCCGGGGTCGTGCAGCATGACGAGGTCGACGCTTCGGTCGATGGCGATGGCGACGGAGACGACGTCGTCGATCTGGGTGTGGTCGGCGACGGCGCTGACCGGGCGCTTCTCCGATTCCAGCACCTCGATCGTCACCGAGGCATAGTCCGGCAAAAGCGCGCCGCGCCAGCGTCGCGGCCGGAAGGCCGAGATCGGCGTCAGCGCCAGCAACGGGGCGTCGAGTGGCAGGATGGGGCCGTTGGCTGAGAGGTTATAGGCGGTCGAGCCGGCGGGCGTCGCCAGCAGCACGCCGTCGGCCACGAGTTCCGACAGCCTGACCTGACCGTCGACGGAGATGCGCAGCTTGGCCGCCTGGTAGGAGCGGCGCAGCAGCGAGACCTCGTTGATCGCCATGGCCAGGACCTCGCTGCCGGCCTTGTCGACAGCGCGCATCGAGAGCGGGTGGACGACGCTGCGCTCCGCCGCCTCAAGCCGCTTGCTCAGGCCGCGCTCGCGGAACTCGTTCATCAGGAAGCCGACCGAGCCGCGGTTCATGCCGTAGATCGGCTTGCCGGTGCCGAGAAAGCGATGCAGCGTCTGCAGCATCAGGCCGTCGCCGCCGAGCGCGACGATGACATCGGCCGCGCTGGGGTCGGCATCGCCATAGCGCTCGACGAGCTTGGCCAGCGCCGCATCGGCCTCGGGCGTTCCGCTGGAGACGAAGGCGATGGCTTTGAAGCGGGCGGTCATCATCAATCCTGAAGGCCCGCTGCAGCGGCCGGGGCCATGCTTAGCACGGCTTCCCTGCGAGCGGCGAGCCGCAAGCGGTCATGAAAAAGGCCGGGGTCGCCCCCGGCCTCGCTAATCTCGGTCGATGGTGCTTTGACCGTGCCTCGCAGCTCAGATGGCGGGAGTCCACTGGACCGGGACCATCTCGTAGCCATTGCCGGACTTGGCGATGTAGCCGGTGGCCGGGAAGGGCGCGTGGTAGAAGGCGACCTGCATGCGGTCCGCCGACACCATGTCGAGCAGCTTGCGACGGGTTGCGACGGCCTGCGGGCCGTCCATGTCGAACACCGCCGACCATTCCGGATTGCGCACGAACAGGGCCGGGTGGTTGGTGGTGTCGGACATCACCATCAGCTTGCCTGCGCCCGATGCGACGGCGAAGACGGTGTGGCCCGGCGTGTGGCCCGGTGCGGCAATGGCGGTGACGCCGGAGACGACTTCCTTGCCGGCCTCGAACTGCTTCACATCCTTGGCGATGGGAGCGAAGACGCGGCGCACGCCACCAAACGCACCCTTCATCGCCTCGGGCGCAGCGTTCATCTTGGCGTCGTCCATCCAGAACGCCCATTCGGCGCTGGGAACCATCACCTCGGCATTCGGGAAGACGGCCGTGCCATCCTTAAGGCGGAACCCGTTGATGTGGTCGCCATGGAAATGGCTGAAGACGATGGTCGAGACATTCTTCGGGTCGAAGCCGGCGGCCTTGAAGTTGGCCATCCAGCGGCCGGAGGTCGGGGCGCCGGAATCGCCGTTGCCGGTGTCGATCAACGTGGTCTTGCCGCCATTCTCGATGACCAGCGTGGTGAAGGTGATCGGCAGCGCATTGGCGGGCAGGAAGGCCTGCTCCATCGCCTTCTTGACGTCGGCGAGCTCGGCATTGCGCACGAAGCCTTCCAGCGGGCGCTGGGCGAAGCCGTCATTGATAGCGGTGACAGTGATATCGCCGACCTTGTAGCGATAGAAACCGGGGGCCTGGTTCATCGGGGCTCCTTGAGCGAAGGCCGGGCTGATGCCGGCGGGCAGATCGAGCGTGGCTGCAACAGCGAGAGCGCCGGCTCCGGCGATCAGGGTGCGGCGCGACGGTTCGTAGATTGTCATGGTTGTCTCTCCCTCGGCTGCAACGAGCCTGTGCGGAACCTAGGGGGCGGCGCCGAGCGTTCAACAACTCCCTGCGGCAATATGGTCAACTCTCCGTGATCGCAGCGTCAAAGCGGGCGGAACACAGGGCGATCTCCCCGGTTTTAACAGGTGGAGAGGAGTGCCCGACGATGCGACATTCTGCGAAAGACCGGCTGATCTCGGCGCTGGCTGCCCAGCTGCGGTCCGAGCGCGATACCCGCGAGGCCTTGCGCCTGCTGGTCGAGGCCGGCGGCAATGACCGCGAGGCGATGCTGGCGGTTCTGTCGGATCCGGTTCCAGTGCTGACCCGGGCCGATCTCGACCATGCCGACCGGCTGGCGGCGCGGATGCATGCCGAGGCCGTGCGGCGGGTCTCGCTGCGTCCAGGCCCTCAGCGCCGGGCGGCCTGAGCCGGTCGCCAGCGGCGATCGGTATTTGAGTAGCGGGGGAGCCCATCATGCCGGATCTCGACCTTTACCGCGCCAAGCGTGATTTTACCCGCACAGCCGAGCCAAAGGGCGCTGCCGCGCGCCAGAAGGCCGATGCCGCCGGTGGTGTTTTCGTCATCCACAAGCATGCGGCGCGCCGGCTGCATTATGATCTGCGGCTCGAGCATGGCGGCGTATTGTGGTCCTGGGCCGTGACGCGCGGACCTAGTCTCGATCCCGATGAAAAGCGGCTGGCGGTCCATGTCGAGGATCACCCGCTTGAGTATGGCGGGTTCGAGGGGACGATTCCCGAAGGCGAGTACGGCGCGGGCGCCGTGTTGGTCTGGGATGAAGGGCAATGGCAGCCGGAGGGCGACCCCGCGAAGGGGATGGCGAAGGGGCACATCGCTTTTTCGCTGAAGGGCCACAAGCTGGCCGGGCGCTGGCACCTGGTCCGGCTGAAACCCCGCAAGGGCGAGCGTCAGGAAAACTGGCTGCTGATGAAGGTCGATGACGAGGCAGCCCGGCAGGATGAGGATGTGCTGGAAGCCCAGCCGAACTCGGTCAAGTCCGGCCTCGGCATCGAAGAGGTGGCGCAGGGCAAGAAAGCGCCCAAGGCCGCCAAGGCGAAATCCAGCAAGAGCAAGGCTTCGAAAGACGAGGCCGATACGGCGCCCGTCGCCAAACCCAAGCGCCAGAAGGCTGCCGCAGCCGATCTTCCCGCTTTCGTCGAGCCCTGTCTTGCCACGCTGCAGGAGAACCCGCCTGCCGGTGAAAACTGGCTGCATGAGGTGAAGTTCGATGGTTACCGGCTGCAGGCGCGCATTCTCGATGGCGAGGCCGCGTTGTTAACTCGCTCTGGGCTCGACTGGACCGGCCGATTTGGCGCCCCGCTGATCGAAGCCCTGCGGCAACTGCCTTGCGACAATGCGTTGATCGATGGCGAGGTGGTGGCGCTTGGAGATGGCGGCATCTCCTCCTTCTCGGCGTTGCAGCAGGCTTTGTCGGAGGAGCGCACGGACGCCCTCGTCTTCTTCGCTTTCGACCTGCTGTTCCTCGATGGTGAGGATTTGCGGGAGGAGCCGCTGCTCGCCCGTAAGGAACGGCTGGACGCGCTGCTGCA
Source organism: uncultured Alphaproteobacteria bacterium (assembly GCA_963759925.1). Classification (GTDB taxonomy): domain Bacteria; phylum Pseudomonadota; class Alphaproteobacteria; order Rhizobiales; family Beijerinckiaceae; genus Allobosea. The sequence goes on along the minus strand of CAVXBE010000006.1, from coordinate 929,892 downwards.
GAAGGCGGAGGCGGAAGGGCCGGTGCGCTATAGCGAGCACTTCGTCGAGCCGGGCCAGTCGATGCTGCGGCATGCCTGCCGGATGGGGCTGGAAGGGGTCATCTCCAAACAGGCTGACGCTCCCTATCGCAGCGGCCGGGGGAAGAACTGGATCAAGTCGAAATGCACGCAGCGGCAGGAGTTCGTCATCGCGGGCTATGTGCCGTCGAAGACCTCCAGCGGGGCGCTGGGCTCGATCGTTGCCGGCTATCATGAGGACGGGGTTCTGAAGCCGGCGGGACGGGTTGGCACTGGCTTTACCCGCACATCGGCAGCGGCGCTGAAGAAGAAACTGGACGCGATCGGCTCCGAGACCTCGCCGTTCACAGGCGCGGCGGCGCGCGAAAAGGGCGTGGTGTGGGTCCGGCCGGAACTGGTGGGGGAGGTCGAGTTCCGCGCCTGGACGGCGTCCAAGACCCTGCGCCACGCATCGTTCCTCGGCTTGCGCGAAGACAAGCCGGCCGAGGAGGTGGTCGCGGAGACAGCGGCTCCGGCTGACACTGAAACCGAGAAGCCCAAGGCAAAAGCCAAGGCCGCGAAATCGTCTGCGGAGTCGGGGAAGGCGGGAGCGGAGAAGCCCACAGCCGAACCCGCCAGCAAGGCGCCAGCGAAAGGCGCCGCACCCAGTGCTACCCGGGCGCAAACAACGCTTACGCTGAGCAATCCCGACAAGGCGCTGTGGCCCGATGTCGGGCTGACCAAGCAGGGGCTGCTCGATTACTACGCGGCGGTCTGGCCGCAGATGGAGCGCTTCGTCGTCAACCGGCCGCTCAGCCTGCTGCGGGCGCCAGATGGCATTGCCCGCCACGTCTTCTTCCAGAAGCATGGTTCGCCCGGCATGGATGCGGCGATCCAGCGCCGCAAGGATACCGATGGCGAGGACTTGCTGTTCATCCGCGATTTCAACGGCTTGGCCGCCTTGGTTCAAATGGGCACGGTCGAGATCCATGTCTGGGGCTCGACCATGGATGCGGTCGAGAAGCCGGACCAGATCATCTTCGACCTGGACCCCGATCCGGGCGTGCCGGTCGAGCGTGTGCGGGAGGGCGCCTTCACCGTGCGGGAGCGTCTGGCCGAGCTCGGCATGCGGAGCTGGCTGAAGACGTCGGGCGGCAAGGGCTATCATGTCGTCCTGCCGCTCAAGCCCAAAGCGGACTGGACGCGGGTCAAGGCTTTCGCACGCGACTTCGCGCAGGCGCTGGAGCAGGCCGAGCCGAAGCTCTACACCGCGAAATTGGCCAAGGCTGCGCGCAAGGGTCGGATCTTCGTTGATTACCTGCGCAACGGCCGGGGTGCGACGGCGATTGCGGCCTATTCGAGCCGGGCGCGCAAGGGCGCTGCCGTGTCGATGCCGATCGAATGGGCGGAGCTGGAGCAGGGCATGGCACCGGATGCTTTCCATGCTTCGACGGAGGGCTTTCCAGACCGTCCCGACGCCTGGGCCGACTTTGCCGCAGAGCGCTCTCTCTAGCGCGCGCTAGCTCCCGAGACGACAATGTGCTTGAATCCGAGCCGCAATAGGAGATAAGGCTCGATGTAGTTCCATCTGGAACTACCATCTTAAGATAGGGACAGGGAGGAGGCGACGTGCCTAAGGCTTCGCAATGACCCAGGTCCGGAACCACGTCTTTGCCTGAGCGGCTCGCAGCACAAACCCTCGGTCTGCTCGCCAGGGGCCTGCCAAAACAGATCGTGACCTGGCGCTCAGCGACCCTCTGCGCCCTGATCGTCACCGCTGTCGCCACGCTTTTGCGGCTGGCGCTCGACCCCCTGCTGGGCTCAGGCGTGCCCTTCATCTCGTTTTTTCCGGCTGTGATGATTGCGGCCGTGCTCGGTGGCGCTTTTGCGGGCTTGCTGACGCTCCTGCTCTCTTCCGTGCTGGCTGGCTATTTCTGGTTTCCCCCGTTCAGGGCGCTCCAGTTCGACGGGGCGGCAACCGCTTCGCTGCTGGCCTTCCTCGTCTTCGGCAGCGTCCTGGTCGGGGTCGCCCTGCTGGTGCGCGTGCTGCTGCGGACAGTGATCGAGGCTGAAGAGCGCTCGCGCGTGCTGGCGCATGAGATGAAGCACAGGGTCGGCAATACGCTGGCGGTGGTGCAGGCGCTGGTCCGGCAGACCCGCAGGGGCTCCACCACCCTTGATGAGTTCGACGCTGTGTTCACCGAACGCATCGCCGCGCTGGCCCGGGCTCAAGATGTTGTCAGCAGCAACCCAAACCTGCCAACGGAGTTGCGCCAGCTGCTCTCGGGCGTGCTCAAGCCCTTCGGCCCGGAGCGCTTCAGCTTGTCGGGGCCACCGGCGGGCGTCACGGCCGATACGGCGATGTCGCTGGCTCTGCTGGTGCACGAGCTTGCCACGAACGCGATGAAATATGGCGCGCTCTCGACCCCGCCCGGCCGTGTCGAGGTGTCGTGGCGGCTGGCGCAAGGGCGGATCGAGCTCTCCTGGCAGGAGCGGGACGGGCCGCCGGTTCAGGCGCCCGAGCGCACAGGCTTCGGCTCGAAACTGCTCAAGACCGCCTTTGCTGCCGATATGGGCGAGGCGACCATCGCCTACGAGAAAGACGGTGTGCGCTGCGCGATCGCGCTGCCCGCCGTCGAGCCAACCCGGGCTCGCCCGCTGGCGGGTGGCTTCGCTGCTCATGCGTGAACTTTTGCCGGCTTGAGAGGTTAGCGGAATGCGGGTCAAGGCATTCCCCCGCCACTCGGCCGGCACTCTCCCCTATGAGAGGCCGGCCTTTTTTTGGGCGATCAGCCGGACTTCGGACCTTCCTCGTCGCGGTCGCGGCCGTGACCATTGCCCTGGGTCGCATCGCCATCGCCCGAGAGTACCACCGGGTTTGCGCTGTGAAGCCCGCCTTTGTTGGGGGAGGTGTGTCCCTTGCCATATTGTCCGGCCGCGTCGTGCTTGATCGCGGCAGCGCTGCTGTCGTCATGCCTGTCGGGCTGATAGGGCGGATTTGGCCCTGCCGGATGGGGTGAGGCCGGATTGGGCCCCGGTCGGCGCTGGTCCTGCTCGCCCGGCTGGCCAGGGCGGCGCGGGGCGTCATAGGCCGAGGGTGTATCCGTCAGCCGGTCCTTGTCGCTCATGATGATCTATCCCGTCTGTGGCGTTCTCGAGGTTCGGCGCTGGAAAGCCTTTGCGGCTGCAGGCCGGACGTGTCGTAGAAACGCTTGGGCGGCGCGAATGATCCCGGCTGGATCAGGGCTCGCCGGGCGGGGGGCTCGCGCCATCCTCATCGCCGCCGAAGGTCAGCTGGAAGGCGTGAGCATGGTCGGCATTGCTGAAGCTGAGATGCAGCCGCGCCTGATCCTGCTGGCGGATCAACCGAACCTGATGCGGCATCTGCCACTCGACCAGCCATTCGCCGATCGCCTTCAGACGTGTGTTGATCTCGTTTGGCTCCAGCAGGATATCCACCCGGTAGGGACCGGCGTCGATCTGGTCCGTCACGGCGACGGTCAAATGCTCGCCCTCTCGTTTTGTCCTGTCCGGCATGTCCGCTCCCGGTGGTCAACTCCGCTGCTTCGGTTGCAATAAAAATGCGGAAGGGGCGCGACGGGTTCCCGCCAGCCTTGGAAAACCCAGCTGGCGTCGGCTTTTTGCTCTGGGATGGGAGACTAGGAATGCGGCCGCACCGCAGGGGAGCGGGGGCCTGTTGCGCCCCCTTGTGCAGGCGGCGGCTTTCGGGCCATGGTCCGCCCGGATCCGCCCTTGCAGCGTCAGTCCGCTGCATCCTTCATTTAGCTGGTTAAGAGCCTGTCCGCGTATGGTTTCCGTCGAACTCAGGACTGTATCCAAGAGTTGGGGCGGCGCTCCCGCGGTCGATTCGATCAGCTTCACCGTGGCGCAGGGCCATCTGGTCGCGCTGCTCGGCCCATCCGGCTGCGGCAAATCGACGACGCTGCGGCTGATCGCGGGGCTGGAAGACACCAGCGGCGGCGCCATCCTGATCGGCGACCGCGACGTGACGCGCGAGCCGCCGTCGCGCCGCGGCATCTCGATGGTGTTCCAGAACTACGCGCTGTTTCCGCATCTCTCGGTGGCCGAGAACATCATGTTCGGCCTCAAGGTCGCGCATGTCGGCCGGGCCGAGCGCGATGCGCGGCTGAAGCGGGCCGCCGATATTCTCGGGCCTGGCCGGGCTGCTCGACCGCAAGCCCTCGCAGCTCTCCGGCGGCCAGCAGCAGCGCGTCGCGCTGGGCCGCGCCATCGTCGCCGAGGCGCCGGTCTGCCTGATGGACGAGCCGCTTTCCAATCTCGACGCGCAGCTGCGGGTCGAGATGCGCCGCGAGATCCGCGAGCTGCAGCAGCGGCTCGGCATCACCATGGTCTATGTCACGCATGACCAGGTCGAGGCGATGACGATGGCCGACCAGGTCGTGCTGATGCGCGCCGGCCGCATCGAGCAGGATGGCCCGCCCGACGCGCTCTACGAGAACCCCGACGACGATCTTCGTCGCGCGCTTCGTCGGCACGCCGCCGATGAATGTCGTGTCCTGGCAATCGGTCGTGAGCCATGGCAATGGCGCCGGTCTGCACCGCACCGGCCGGGCACGACGCTGCGAGGCTGGCGGTCGGCATCCGGCCCGAGACTGACGGAACTGCGCGAGAGCGGCATTGCCGCCGATGTCGTGGCTGTCGAATATCTCGGCGCCGACACGCTGGTGGAGACCCGCATCGACGGGCAGAACTTCATTATTCGCCGGCCGGGCAAGGTGCGGGTGCAGCCGGGCGAGCGGGTGTACATCGGCCTGTCACAGAACGCGGTGCATTGGTTCGATCTTCAGACGGAACGCAGGCTGATGCAGGGCTGAACGCTTCAATCACAGGCGGGCACCCAGATCCGCCGATACCAAGGGAGAAGATCATGGACAGGCGTGAATTGCTTGAGCGGCGCGGCCGCCTTGGCCGGGACACTCGGCGATGCCGTCGCTGGCGCTGGCGCAGGCGCCGGCCGAGATCTCGTTCTTCTATCCGGTGGCGGTCGGCGGCCCGATCACCAAGCTGATCGACGGCTATGCGGCCGATTTCGAGAAGGAGAACCCCTCGATCAAGGTGAAGCCGATCTATGCCGGCACCTATCAGGAAACCATCGTCAAGGCGCTGACCGCCCATAAGAGCGGCACGCCGCCGGTGACCTCGGTGCTGCTCTCGACCGACATGTTCACGCTGATCGACGAGGAGGCGATCGTTCCCGTTCGACGCCTTCATCAAGACCGACGACGACAAGAAGTGGCTGGCCAGCTTCTTCCCGGCCTTCATGGTAAACAGCCAGACCGGCGGCAAGACCTGGGGCATTCCGTTCCAGCGCTCCACCATCGTGCTCTACTGGAACAAGGAGCTGTTCAAGGAGGCCGGCCTCGATCCCGAGAAGCCGCCGGCGACCTGGGCCGAGCAGCTCGACTTCGCCGCAGAAGCTGACGAAGCGCGACGCCTCCGGCAACGTCACGCAATGGGGCATCCAGATCCCGTCCTCGGGCTTCCCCTACTGGCTGTTCCAGGGCCTCTCGACGCAGGCCGGCGCGATCCTGGCCAACCAGGCCGGCGACAAGACCGATTACGCCAATCCGGCCGTGGTCGAGGCGCTGCAGTACTGGGTCGACCTCGCGCAGAAGCACAAGGTTCACCCGCCCGGCATCGTCGAATGGGGCACCACGCCGCGCGACTTCTTCGAGAGGAAGGTCGCGATGATGTGGACCACCACCGGCAACCTGACCAACGTCCGCAGCAACGCGAAATTCCCCTTCGGCGTCGCGATGCTGCCGGCCGGCAAGCGCCGCGGCAGCCCGACCGGCGGCGGCAACTTCTACCTCTCCAAGAAGGCGACGCCGGCCCAGCAGGAAGCCGCCTTCAAGTTCGTCCGCTGGATGACGACGCCGGAGCGCGCGGCGCAATGGAGCATCGACACCGGCTATGTCGCGGTGTCGCCGGCTGCCTACGAGACCGCGGCGATGAAGAAGTACGTCGGCCGAGCTTCCCGCCCGCGGCTGGTCGCGCGCGACCAGCTGCCAGTATCGCGGTGGCGGAGCTCTCGACCCACGAGAACCAGCGCGTCACCAAGGCGCTGAACGACGGCCTGCAGGCCGCGCTGACCGGCACCAAGACGCCGCAGAAGGCGATGAAGGACGCGCAGGCCGAGGCCGAGCGCATCCTGAAGCCCTATCGCTGAGCGATGAACAGCCGCGCGACCGCGACGGTCCATGGCTGGCTGCTGCTGCTGCCGGCCATGGCCTGCCTTGCCCTCTTCACGCACTGGCCGGCGGTCGCGAGCCTGATCGAGAGCTTCTACTCGACGCCGCGGCGCGCGCCGGCCCGCGCGCTTCGTCGGGCCCGACGAACTACCAGCAGATGCTGGCCGACCCGATCTTCTGGCAGGCGCTGAGCAACAATCTCTGGTTCGCGCTCGGCACCATCCCGGTCTCGATCGCGCTCGCGATGCTGATGGCGCTCTGGGTCAACGACCGCATCGCCGGGCGCACCTGGGTGCGGATGGCCTATTTCACGCCGACCATCCTGCCGATGATCGCGGTCGCCAATATCTGGCTGTTCTTCTTCACGCCGCAATACGGGCTGCTCGAGCAGATCATTCGGGCCTTCGGCGGCCCCAGCACCAACTGGCTCGGCTCGCAGGATACGGCGCTCGCCGCCGTGACCATCGTCGCGATCTGGAAGGAAGCCGGCTTCTTCATGATCTTCTACCTCGCCGCGCTGCAGGCGATCCCGCCCAGCCTGGCCGAGGCGGCGGCGCTCGAGGGCGCCTCGCGCTGGACCTATTTCCGCCGCGTCCAGTTCCCGCTGCTGATGCCGACGACGCTGTTCGTGCTGATCAACGCGGTGATCAACGCCTTCCGCATGATCGACCACATCATCGTGATGACGCGCGGCGGGCCGGACAACGCGACGACGCTGCTGCTGTTCTACATCTACCAGGTCGGCTTCAGCTTCTGGGACACGGCCTATGCGGCGGCGCTGACCTGCGTCCTGCTGGTGCTGCTCGCGCTCGTCGCGTTCGCGCAATACGGCTGGCTCGAGCGCCGGATCCATTACCGATGAGCGCTGGCTTGCAACCCCAGGCGCCCGCCGCGCGCTCCGACCCGTATGGCCCCAAAGGGCTGGCGCTGGCGCTGGAATCGGTCGGCGCGATCCTGCTGGCGCTGCTCTGGATCCTGCCGCTCGCCTATGCGGTCTGGGCGGCGTTCCACCCGTCCGAGTTCACCACGCACTTTCGCGCTGAGCGCGCCGCTGACGCTGGAGAACTTCAAGCGCGCCTGGGCGGCGGCGCCCTTCGCGCGCTACTTCCTCAACACCTTCGTGCTGGTGACGCTGATCCTCGTCTGCCAGCTCGTGCTCGGCACGCTCGCCGCCTATGCGTTCGCGCGCTACGATTTCTCGGGCCGCGACATCGCCTTCGCGCTGGTGCTGGCGCAGCTCATGATCATGCCGGACGTGCTGATCGTCGAGAACTACCGCACCATGACGCGGCTCGGGCTGGTCGACACCATCCCGGCCATCGCGCTGCCCTACGTCGCCTCGGCCTTCGGCATCTTCCTGCTGCGCCAGACCTTCAAGACCGTGCCGAAGGAGCTCGACGACGCGGCGCGCGTCGAGGGCGCCAGCCCGCTTCAGGTGCTGCTGAAGGTCTACGTGCCGCTGGCGCGGCCGATCTACATCGCCTACGGGCTCGTCTCGGTCAGCTACCACTGGAACAACTTCCTCTGGCCGCTGATCGTGACGAACTCGGTCGAGGCGCGGCCGCTGACCGTCGGCCTGCAGATCTTCTCCTCCGCCGACCAGGGCATCGACTGGGCGGTCATCTGCGCGGCGACGCTGATGACCTCGGCGCCGCTGCTGATCGGCTTCCTGCTGTTCCAGCGCCAGTTCGTGCAGAGCTTCATGCGGGCGGGCATCAAATGACCATGCGTTTGATCACCTGGAACATCCAGTGGGCGCGCGGCATGGATGGCCGGGTCGACCTCGCCCGCATCGTGGCTCACGCCAGGGCGATGGCGGATTTCGACGTGCTCTGCCTGCAGGAGGTCGCCGACAACTTCCCCGAACTCGACGGCAATGACGCCTCCAACCAGTTTGCCGCGATCGCTGCGATGCTGCCGGGCTTCACCGCGATCGAGGGCATCGGTGTCGATACCGCTGATGGACGTGGCGGGCGCAAGCGCTTCGGCAACTTGCTGCTGACGCGCTATCCTGTGGCGCAGATCCTCCGGCACATGCTGCCCTGGGAGGCCGCCGCGACGCGCAACATGCCGCGGGTGCTGATCGAGGCGGTGGCGCAGACGCCGCTGGGCCCGGTCAGGCTGATGACGACGCATCTCGAATATTCCTCGCCGCTGCTGCGCGCCGCACAGGTCGAGGCTATTCGCGAGGCCCATCGCATGGGCTGCGCGCGCCATGCCACGCCACGGCAGGCCGGGCCGCATACCTATGCGATGACGCCGGGCACCAGCAGCGCCATCCTGACCGGCGATTTCAACATGCGTCCCGATGATGCCTCGCTGGCGCGGCTGATGGCGCCGTTTGATGGCGATGTGCCGCCGCTGCTCGATCTCTGGCCGCGGCTGGAGGGCGAGCGGGCGCATCCGCCCTCCGCCTTCATCGTCGACCAGACCTATGGCGCGCCGGGCTGCCTCGACTATGTGCTGGCGACGCCGGATCTGGCGCAGCGGGCGACCCGCATCGTCTACGACATCGACACCCGCGCCTCGGACCACCAGCCGATCCTCGTGGAATTTGGCGTCGATTGATGCTGTTCACTCGCCAGGACCATGAGCGGCTGACCGCGATCCTGATCGAGGCTGCAGCGCGCGAGGTGATGCCGCGTTTCCGCAACCTCGCTGCCAGCGACATCCGGCAGAAGAAATCGGCGCAGGATCTGGTGACGGAAGCCGATGAAGCGGCCGAGCGCTTCATCTGCGGCGAGCTGCGCAAAGCCTTTCCGCATGCGCTGCTGGTCGGGGAGGAGGCGGCGACGGCCGATCCGCTGCTGGTCGGCAAGCTGGCGGAGGCTGAGCTGGCCTTCGTCATCGACCCGATCGACGGCACCTTGAACTATGCCAGCGATCTGCCGCTGTTTGCAGTGATGGCGGCGGCTTTGGTGAAGGGCGAAACGGTCGCGGCTGTGATCCATGATCCCATCGTCGCCGATAGCGCACTGGCCTTGCGGGGCGAGGGGGCGTGGCTGGCGCGCGACGATGGCCAAAGGCGCGAACTGCAGGCGGCGCCACCGGCCGATCCTGCGGCGATGACGGCGATGGTGAGCTGGCAGTATTTTCCCGAGCCGATGCGCAGCGCCTTGCCCGGTCGCTTTACCGGCTTTGCCGATGTCGCCTCGCTGCGCTGCTGCGGCCAGGAATACCGCCAGGCTGCGGCCGGGAACTGCCATGTGCTGCTCTATGGCCGGCTCAACCCTTGGGACCATGCCCCTGGCGCGCTGCTGATGACCGAGGCCGGGGCCCATATCCGCCTGCTGGACGGCTCTCCGTATCGGCCGGGCGTGGCGTCCACGGGGCTGCTCTGTGCTCCTGACGAGGCAAGCTGGCTGGCGGCGCGGACCGTCCTGACCGGCTGAGCCGTCAGAGGTCTCCCATCAGATACAACCCCGTCAGCGCCACGATCAGCACCGCCGTCGCGAAGAGGGCGATGTCGAGCCAAGGCGAGAGTGGCTTTGGCGGGAGGTCGGGAGGCTGGACCATCGAGCCGAGCTAGGGCAGGCGGTGGCCGCGTCCACCCCTGATTGAAATCCTCCCGTTGCGTCATGAGGTGGTTGCGCATCGGCGCAGCGACGGCGAGGGGTGCATCGCGCCGGCCGGATGATAATGTCCCGGCGGGGGGCTGAATCGACGTGAGCGCAGCGGCGCGCACGCGGCCCCGTTCCATTGGCTGGCAGCGCCGGCGGATGTTTTTGAAGGGGATTTCTGATGACGATACTGGACCACAACACGCAGCAGCTCGACAAATGGCGCGATGGCGTGATGACGCAGATGCGGGTCTCGGCGCTGGTCCAGGGCCGGCAGCTCTGCATCTTCGACCAGTTCTGCGAGCCGGGCCTGGGCGCGCCGATGCATCTTCATGCTGTGGAGGAGGTGCTGGAAGTGTTCGAGGGCACGGCCGAGATCTATCTGCGCGACGAGAAGATGGTCGTCACCGCCAACCAGTCGGTGCTGATTCCCGCCGGTGCGCGCCACGGCTTCAAGAACCTCGGCACCGGCATCCTGCATGTGCGCGCCACCCTGGCCGCGGCAATCTTCGAAGCGTCCTATGATGACCGCAACGAGCTGTCGCGCCGCTACGTGCCCGACAACGCCTGAGCGGGCGCCCGTCAAAGCTTTATGGGGGCAGGATCAATCCTCCCGCCCCTGATCGATCTGCTGCATCACCTGCTCGGGGCGGATGTCCTGCGCAGCTTCCTGCACCTCCGGATCGTCAGTCGCGGGGGCGTTCAGCTTCTCCGACAACGCAGCCACCATTTCGACGAGCTTGGTGATCTCGTGCTCGGCCAGCAGATTGATCTGCAGGTCGAGTTCGGCGCGCCGCTCGGCGGCGTGGGACATGGCGTTCTGGCTGATCAGGATGAAGGTCGACAGGAAGATCGCCTCCACCGAGGCGATCATGCCGAGCATGACGAAACTCGGGTCCCATTGCGGCAGCGGCAACAGGCCAAGATTAGCAAGAATCCAGGCGCCAAACGCCGTTAGGTGAATGAAAACGAACGCCATGCTGCCGGCAAAGCCGGTGATCGTATTGGCCAGCCGTTCCGACCAGCCACGCGCCGCCTCCCGCTGCCTGGCCTCCTGTCGCAGCGCCTCGATATTGCGCTCGACGATGCTGGCCATGCCGTCGCCAGGCGAAAACGGCGTGACGGGAGAGGGCGAGGATGGGGCTGCGGCTGGCACGGCGGATCGGCTTTCGTGACGACCGGATCAGCTCCGGCATCGAGACTGACGCGCTGTGGCTGCAAGAGTTTCCTCAACTCAGCGCGGGAAGCCGCGGCTGAGATGCGCCGAGCCGGCCAGGCCATAGCGCCAGGGCCGCTCCTGCGCCTTGGTGATGCCGATGCGGGGCCCGATCAGCAGCTCCGGCTCCTCGATCCTGTCGAGCAGCGTAAAGGGGGAGAGGGTCACAGCCAACCCGTCATGCTCTCCGGAGATGCCAAGCGCCTGTGTCAGGCGCCCGGGGCCGGAGCAGAGCGCTGTGCTGCTGCCGCGCCGGGCGGTCATCGCCGAAAGGCCTGCAAGCGGCGCCAAAGCCCGCACCAGCACGGCTCCAGCCTGGGTTGCCACAATGTTGAAGCACCAGTGGAGCCCATAGGAGCGGTAGACATAGGCCTTGCCGGCCGGGCCAAACATTGCCCGGTTTCGGGGTGTCGGCCCGCGAAAGCTGTGGGAGGCGGGGTCGTCGCTGGTATAGGCCTCGGTCTCGACGATGAGCCCGCCAACGCCCTCGAACAGGAGAGTCGTGCCGATCAGGCGCCGGGCCAGTTCGGGCGCGGACAAGGCCAGTTGGCCGTTGAGGAAATCCCGCGGCCGAAACGGCTGCCCGGCAGGAACGGCTCCATCACCCGGCACGGCAATCTCCTCCAGAGGCACCCGGCCCCAGGCCCAGCCTTCAGGGCCCGAATCCAGTTTCCCGCTTTACCCGTTGCTGGATAAGGAGTTCCGAGTGGTGCCGGCGGAGAGGATCGAACTCCCGACCTTCGGTTTACAAAACCGCTGCACTACCGCTGTGCTACGCCGGCCCGCACTCGGGACAAGCGGTTACCAGCCGGCGCTGGCAAGGGCAAGATGAGATCGGTGCCCGGACGGAACAGCCCGCTGCCGATTGCCGTTGAGGCTTCACAGTGGCGCAGGCCCGGCTAAGATCGCGTGGAGGCCTGCCACCGCCCGAGGAGCTTCGCCATGAGATCGCCGATGGGATGTTTGCTGCTGATCTTGGCTGGCGTCGCGGTCGCCGTGCCGGGGGAGGCGCTGGCTGCGGGTTCGCGCGGCGTCGGCGTGAAAGTCTCCCACACATCATTCCATGCCCGCGACGCTGCCAGCCGGCATCACGCCGCTGCTGTCAGGCATCATCGCTTCCACCGGGCGTCCGGTCTCGGCTATGCGCCTGCGCTGCCGGAGGAGGAGGGGTTCCTGAGCTATCCCGCCGGCTATATGAGGGGCGACGAGGTACCCCTGACGCGGCGTTCGCCCAGTCCGGCTCCCGATCCCAATAGCTTCGACGGTATGAGGGTAATGGCCGGCATTGCGCCTGCGCCGACGCCCGAGCCGACGCTTCACCGGCTGGTCGGCCCACGCGATCGGCCTGCCACGCGGGTCATTCGGATCGCGCAGGACGCGCCCGGCCGCCACCGCCATGCAGAGACCGGCGCGCTGCTGCTGGTGGTGCCGCCGCGCTAGCGCGCTCTCAAGCGAATTCGATGCCGGTTGGCGGCTAATCGCGGCGGCTGGCGACGTAGAGAGCGATTGCGGTCGCGTTCGAGACGTTCAGGCTGGTGATCGAGCCCGGCACTTCGAGCCGCGCGACATGGTCGCAGAGTTCGCGGCTCCGCTGGCGCAGTCCTTTGCCTTCGGCGCCCATCACCATAACCAGCGGCCGGCGCAGCGTGATCGAATCGAAGGGCTCTTCGCCATCGGAATCGAACCCGATGCGCTGGAAGCCGCGCTTGCCCAATTCCTGCAGGGCGTCGCCGAGATTGCGCACGGCAATCAGCGGCACATGCTCGAGCGCGCCTGAAGCAGATTTTGCCAGCACGCCGGTGGCGGCCGGGGAATGGCGAATGGTGACGATGACGGCCGCGGCACCAAAAGCCGCAGCAGAGCGCAGGATGGCGCCGACATTATGCGGATCGGTGATCTGGTCGAGCGCCAGCACCACCGAATCGTCGGGCAGGCTGTCGAGGCCGGGCGAGGGCAGGGGATCGCAGACGAGATAAAGCCCCTGATGCACCGAATCGGGCGTCAGCAAGCGATCGATCTCGGAGGGGCGGACCATCGTCGCCTCGATAGGCAACTCGCCGACCTCCTCCTGCAGGCGCTTCAGGGCGTTCTCGGTCGCGAGCAGGCGGCGGAAGCGGCGCTTGGGGTTGCGCAGTGCCTCGATCACCGGATGGACGCCGTAGAGCACGGCCTCGTCGATATCGCCGGGACGATGCGGCGGCGGACCATCCTCCCGGCGCTGGAAGCGGCTCTGCCCGTAGCCGCCGGGCCTGCCGGGTTTGGGACGAAACGGCGCGGGCATCATCATACTCCTGAAGCTGATCTCCATGCCCTGACATGCCTTCCGCAGCTTGACCAGAGGCTTGTCGCGGGCAGGCGAGCGGCAAGGCGAAGACAGCATCACTGGGGAGGGTTTTGCGCCGCGTGGTGTTTTGCCGGTTGACAGGGGCAGGCCCGGTCACCATAAGTCCGGCCGCGCCTGTCGCCGTCACGCAAGTGACACGAGAGTTCGCCTGCGGCCTGGCCGCAAGCGGCGCGGGCGGGGGAATGTCCCGAGCGGCAAAGGGGGCGGACTGTAAATCCGCTGGCTATGCCTTCGCAGGTTCGAGTCCTGCTTCCCCCACCATCTTTTTCAAGCGCGTCCGGTGTGAGACAGCTTGACACCGCCCCTTCCGGCACGGAACGTGGCGACCCAAGCGGGTGTAGCTCAATGGTAGAGCAGCAGCCTTCCAAGCTGAATACCCGGGTTCGATTCCCGGTACCCGCTCCAGTTTTTTGTTGCTTTTCTTCCTCCTGATCTCGCGCACGCAGTCATGACCCTGTCGGTACACTGCCGCGGCGCAGTTCTGTGAGCACTCCCTCGCGCGCGCTGGCGGAGCGGACCTTGGCGCGGCTGGTGGCCGGGCTGGAGCTGCTGGGCGCGCTGATCCTGGCCTCGCTCTTCCTGGTGGTGATGGCGGCGGTTGTCCGGCGCTATCTGCTGGGCAGTGGCTTCCTTGGCGCCGATGAGCTGGCGATCTGGCTGCATGTCGCGCTGGTCGCGATCGGTGCGCCGCTGGCGGCCAGCAGCGCGCTGGCGATGCGGCTCGATGTCTTCGTCAGGCTGCTCCCGGAAGCGGGGCAACGCATCGCCCGGATCATTGCCGACGCGGTGACCGTGCAGGGCGCGCTGGTGCTGTGCCTCGGCGGGGCCAAAGTCGCGGTTCTGGTCGGTGGCAGCTCGACGGTGCTGGCCTTGCCGGAATGGCTGCGCTTTGCTGCCTTTGCGCTGGGGGGAGGTCTGACAGCACTGCTGATCGTTGGGCGGGCTGGGCTGGAGCGCGGCGCCTTGGCTGCGCTGGTGACGCTGATTCTGGGGGGCGGGCTGTATAGCGCGGCGCAGCTTGCGCCCCTGCTGTTCGTCGAGACGCCCAGCCTTGTAGCTGCAGCCGTTGCAGCGCTGGGATTGCTGGTGGGCGCGCCGATTCCGCATGCGCTGCTCGCGGGCGTTTCGCTGAGCGGGGCGTTCGGCGGCACCTTGCCGGAGCCGGCTATCGTGCAGAACGCCGTCTCGGGCGTCTCCAAATTCCTGCTGCTGGCGATCCCGTTTTTCCTGCTGGCGGGCGAATTGCTGACCACGGGCGGCCTGGCCGAGCGGCTGGTGCGCTTCGCTGCCGCGCTGGTTGGGCATTGGCGGGCCGGGCTGGCGCAGACGACGCTTGTGGCGAGCGTGCTGTTCTCCGGTGCCTCGGGCTCGTCTGTCGCCAATGCGGCGTTTGGGGCCAAGGTGATGGCGCCGACGCTGATCGCGCGCGGCTATCCGCCCGCCAAGGCCGGCGCGATCGTCGCGGGCGTCTCGATGCTGGACAATATCATCCCGCCTTCGATCGCCTTCCTTATTCTCGCCACCGCCACCAACCTTTCGGTCGGCGCGCTGCTGGTCGGTGGCTTTATCGCCGGCGGCGTGCTGGCGCTGGCGCTGGCGGTCGGCATTCATCTGACGGTGCGCGATGTCGGGGACGCGTCGCCCAAGGCTTCCAGCCAGGAGCGGGTGGCGAGCTTCATCAGCGCCCTGCCGGCGATCGGGCTCGGGGTCGTGGTGGTGGTCGGGATCCGCTTCGGGGTCGTCACCGTCACCGAAGCCTCGGCGCTGGCGGTGGCCTATGCGCTGGTGATCTGCCTGTGCCTGCGCAGCCTGGGCTTGGCGAGTGTCGTGATGGCGCTGCGCAAGGCCGCAACCGAGGCGGCGGCGGTGGGGCTCCTGATCGGAGCTTCGGCGCCCTTCGCCTTCCTGCTCGCAACCGATCAGGTGTCGGAGCTGATGGCCTCGCTGGTCACGGCGCTGGGGCAGGGGCCGTTTGCCGTCATCTTGATGGCCAATCTCCTGCTGCTGCTGGCCGGGCTGGTGCTCGATATCGGAGCTGCGATCCTGCTGCTGGCGCCCTTGCTGCTGCCGGTCGCGATCTCGGCCGGGCTCGATCCCGTGCAGTTTGGCGTCATCCTCGTGGTCAATCTGATGATCCACGGGCTGACGCCGCCGCTCGGCATCCTCGTCTACGTCGTCAGCGGCATTTTGCGGGTGCCGGCGGGCGCAGTGTTCCGGGCTGTGTTGCCGCTGCTGGCGAGCCTGCTGGTGGCGCTGGCCATCCTGTCAGTCGGCGTAGCGGCCTGGCCGATGCTGCGGCAGGGTTAGCCGGCCTGCAGGCCGGCAGCGGGCTCGGGCGCGCGCCTGATCGCCATCCAGCACATCAGCGCGGTCAGGCCTGCGACGGCGGCGATTGCCAGCAGCCAGAGCCCGAGCAGATCCGTGGCCGGGACCTTGTTGTTGAACTCCTTCAGCAGCCCAAGCGCGAAAGCCGCGTACCACGAGACGCCGGAGACCGCGCCGCAGAGGATGAACAGCACGCGCTCTCCCAGTGTCAGGTCCAGCAGCAGGGGGCGTTGCGGATGGGCGAGGACCTTCGGGATCACCCTGGCATGCAGGATCAGCCCGTTCAGCGTCAGCGCCAGCACCATGGTGACCTTGGCCAGGATCTTCGGATTGGCGAGCTTTTCGGGAGTGTCGATGGCGTAGGTCAGAAGGAAGCCCAGGCCCGAGAGCCAGAGCAGGATGAGGCCGACCGTCACCACCTTCGCCAGGAATTCGAAGGTGCGGATGATCGTCTCCGGCAGGGCCTTCCACCGCAGCCAGCGCAGGATCCAGAAATCCAGCATGGTCGCGCCGCCCAGACCAAAGCACAGCCCGACAAGATGCAGCGCGACCAGCACCGTCCGCAGCTCAATGCCCGGCAGCCAACCCAGATCGAGCAGAAGCCGCGCCGGGGCGGGTGATGCCACCACGCTGGAGAAGCCGGGCCGCAGGACCGGCCTCGCCTCGCTGAACGATGCGAGCGCCTCCCGCGCCGGCTCCAGCCAGAGCGCCGTCGGCAGATAGGCGATGGTCAGCAAGAGTGCCGCCAGCCCGAGTCCGAGCTTGAGGGAGCCGCCGGGCAGGCGGGTGGCGCGGACATCGCTGGCCGGGAGATGCTGCAAGCTCGATTGAAAGGACATGGCTGAACGCTGCCTGGGTCACTCAACAGTGGATCAGCGACTATCATGACGCAGCGGTACTTTTATAAGCAAAATGCTCGGATTGGTTGACGCAAGGCAAAGATGCCGCCCGCCGGGGCCACCGGTTTTCCCGCATCGGGTGCTTGCTGCGCCAGCGGCGCGCATGCGAGGACAGAAACGCCGGGCGCGAGCCCAAAGGCGAAATCGGCAGGGGGATCAGAGCCTTTCCATGAGCGCCAGACGCATCCGCATCGCCGTCGATATCGGCGGCACCTTCACGGATCTCGAGTGTCCTCGACGAGGCGACCGGCACGACCCGCAGCTTCAAGACGGCGACGACGCCGGACGATCCCTCGATCGGGCTGATGAACGCGATCAGGGGCGCGGCCGCAGCGCTTCGGCTTCGCGCTGGCCGATATCAGCCTTCCTGATGCACGGCACGACGATCGCGACCAATGCGGTGCTGACCCGCAACCTGCCGCGGGCGCGCTGATCACCACGGCCGGCTTCGAGGATGTGCTGGAGATCGGCCGGCATGCCCGCAGCGAGATCTACGGGCTGAAGCCCGGAGCCGCGCAGCCGTGCTGGTGCCGCGCCGCCGTCGCTTCGGCGTCGCCGAACGCATCGGCCCGGCCGGCGAGGTCCTGACCGCCGCTCGACGCCGGCCAGCGTCGAGGC
Source organism: uncultured Alphaproteobacteria bacterium (assembly GCA_963759925.1). Lineage (GTDB taxonomy): Bacteria > Pseudomonadota > Alphaproteobacteria > Rhizobiales > Beijerinckiaceae > Allobosea. The sequence goes on along the minus strand of CAVXBE010000006.1, from coordinate 912,700 downwards.
TGCGATCGACAAGGTCGCGGCCTCCGGTGCGCAGCGTCTGCGCCATCGCCCTGCTCAACGGCTTCACCAACCCGGCCCATGAGATCGCGCTGCGCGAGCGCCTGCAGCCAGCGCCTGCCCGGAGCTCGCGATCTCCTGCTCGCACGAGGTCTCGCCCGAGATCCGCGAGTTCGAGCGCACCTCGACGACCGTGCTGAACGCGCTGCTGGTCCCGGTCGTGCGGCGCTATGTCGACGCCCTGCTCGCAGCGCATCGCCGCCGACGGGCCTGACCGCGCCGCTCTATCTCGTCCAGTCGAATGGCGGCGCGACCAGCCCGCGCGCGGCCGGCGAAGCTCCGGTCCAGCTGCTGCTCTCGGGCCCGTCCGGGCGGCGTGCTGGCGGCCGAAACGCGTCGCCAGGCGGCTCGGCTTTCCCAATGTCGTCGGCGTCGACATGGGCGGCACCAGCTACGATGTTGCGGTGATCCGCGACGGCGCGCGCGCCGTCGTCACGCAGGGCGATGTCGACGGCCTGCCCGTGCGCGTGCCGATGGTCGATATGCGCACGATCGGCGCCGGCGGCGGCTCGATCGCCTCGCTCGACGCGTCGGGCCGCCTGCAGGTCGGCCCGCGCAGCGCCGGCGCCAAGCCCGGGCCCGTCTGCTACGGCCGCGGCGGCAGCGAGCCGACCGTCACCGACGTCAACCTGATGCTCGGCCGGCTCGACGCCGTCGACCTTCCTCGGCGGCGAATTCGCGCTCGATCTCGACGGCGCGCGCGCGGCGCTGCGAGCGGCGATCGCCACGCCGCTCGGGCTCGATCGCGACCGCGCCGCCGCCGGCATTCTGGCCGTGGTCATGCGCCAAGCTCGCCGGCGCGATCAAGCTCTCGCTGTTCGAGCGCGGGCTCGATCCCGCGCGATTTCGCGCTGATGTCGTTTGGCGGCGCGGGCGGGCTGCATGCCGTCGAGGTCGCCGAGGAACTCGGCATGACCACGGTCATCTTCCCGAAGGATCCCTCGACCTTCTCGGCCCATGGCATCCTGCAATCCGACATCGTGCATGACCTCGCCCGCACGCGGATCGCTGCCGCTGAAGCCGGGCGCTGCGCGCCGAGGTCGGCCGCGCTGGCCGACGCGCTGCTGGCGGAGGGCCGAGGCGCTGCTGGCCGCAGGACGGTCTGCCGCGGAGAGCCGGCGCCTCGAACTCGGCTGTCGGCCGACCTGCGCTATCGCGGCCAGGCCTTCGAGCTGCTGGTGCCGCTTGACGAGGCGCCGCGATCGATGACGCGGCCCTGTCGGAGCTGTGCGAGCGCTTCCATGCAGCTGCATCGCCAGCGCTTCTCCTTCGACGATCCCGGCGAGACCGTCGAGCTGGTGACGCTGCGGCTGTCGGCGATCGGCAAGCTCGGCGGCATGGCCGGCACGACGGCGCCGCAACCGGGCGAGCGGTGGGCCGGTGCGCGACACGGCCGGTCCATCTGAATGGCGAGCTGGGCCGAGACGCCCGTGCATGAGCAGGCCTCGATCGCCGCAGGCGCGCGCCTCACGGGGCCGGCTGTCGTCGAGCAGGCCTATACCACGCTGCTGATACCGGCCGGCTGGCGCCTGCGAGGTCGCACCCTCCGGCGATCTCGTGGCCGAGCCGGGAGAGGTTGAGCGATGAGCAAGGTCGATCCGGTCCTTCTCGAAATCGTCTCGCATGCGCTGGTCTCGGCGGCCGAGGAAATGTCGATCACGGTCTGGCGCACCAGCCGCTCGACCACGGTGCGCGAGCTCCTGGATTATTCGACCGCGGTGTTTGACGGCGAGGGCCGCAACATCGCCCAGGCGGCGCGCATGCCGGTGCATCTGAACTCGATGGAGCTCTGCCTGCGCGAGATGATCGCTCATCACCTGCCGCTGGAGCGCTGGCAGGAAGGCGACGTCGTCGTCACCAACGATCCCTATTGCGGCGGCCAGCATCTGCCTGACTTCCTGGCGTTCAAGCCGGTCTATGTCGACGGGCGGCGCATCGCCATCACCTGCGTGCTGATCCACCATGTCGATGTCGGCGGCGGCGCGGCTGGCGGCTATAACGCGCATGCGGTCGAGGTCTTTCAGGAGGGCTTCCGCCTGCCGCCGGTGAAGATCTCAGCGGGCGGGCGAGCTGCAGGAGGATCTGTTCGCGACGATCCTGCAGAATGTCCGCGAGCCTGACACCTTCCGCGGCGATTTCCTGAGTCAGATCGCGGCCTTGGAGGTCGGGGCTCGCGCCTTGCGCGAACTGGCGGGGCGTTATGGGGTCGCGACGCTGGAGGCAGTTGGCGAGGCCCTGCTCGACCATTCCGAGCAGGCGATGCGGGCGGCTTTGTCGGCGCTGCCCGATGGCGTCTACAGCGCCGAGGATTTCGTCGATGGCGATGGGCTCGATGCCGGGCAAAAGCGCATTGCTGTGCGGCTGACGTTGGCGGGCGACCAGCTCGCGGTCGACTTTACCGGCAGTGCCGAACAGGCGCGCGGGCCGATCAACGCCACCATGGCGACCACCATGTCGGCGGTTTATTACGCGGTGATGGCGGCCTCAGGCATCGAGACCACCGGCAATTCCGGCTGCTACCGCCCGATCACGGTCACGGCGCCCGAGGGCACGCTCGTCAATGCGCAGTTCCCGGCCCCGGTCTCGATGCGGATGCTGACCGGGCACAGGGTCGCTACCGCGGTGCTACGGGCTTTCGCGGAGGTGGTGCCGGAGCGGATCCCGGCCTCCTATTACGGCGTGACCTTCAACCACGCGGTCAATATCCGCCATGAGGATGGTCGTCGGCAGGTCTATTTCGACGCCGAGGTCGGCGGTTGGGGCGGGCATCCGGAAGGCGACGGGCCGTCAGGCCTCTCCGCCGGTTTCCACAACCAGCAGAACACGCCGATCGAGATGATCGAGGCGATCTATCCGCTGCGCTTCGAGCATTACGGCTTCCTGCCGGATTCGGGCGGGCGAGGGCGGATGCGCGGCGGTCTCGGCCTGGTGCGGGAGTGGCGGTTCCTGGCCGAGCGCGGCCTGCTCAACGCCTCCTTCGACGCCTTCGACTCGCGCCCCTATGGCCTTGCCGGCGGCGAGCCGGGCAGCGCGGGCCGGCTCAGCGTGATCCGTGACGGGGTGGTGACGGCGCTGCCGGCCAAGACCATCGGCCATGTCCTGCTCGCCGGGGATATCGTGCGGATGGAGACCCCCGGTGGCGGCGGCTATGGCGACCCCGCGCAGCGCGACCCGGCGGCTCTCGCAGCCGACCGGGCCGACGGCTATGCCACGAGCTGAGCCCTTGGCGGGCTGGCTCAGAGCCAGCCCTTGATGCTCGCCACCACCGCATCGGTCGAGAGGCCGTAGCGGTCATGCAGCGTCGGGAGCGCGCCTGCATCGAGGAAGGCGTCCGGCAGGGCGATCTGCCGGAAGCCTGCGGGGTGGATGCCAGAGCGCATCAGATCGCCCGCAACGGCCTCGCCCAGCCCGCCAATGATGCTGTGGTTCTCGGCGACGACGACCAGCCGGCCCGTGCGGGCGCAGGCCTGCCGGATGGTCTCGACATCGAGCGGCTTGATCGTCGGGACATGCAGCACCGCCGTGTCGATCCGGTCTGCCGTCAAGCGCTTGGCAGCGTCGAGCGCCCGCATCGTCATCAGCCCGGAGGAGATGATCAGCACGTCGCTGCCATCGCGCAGCATCTTCGCCTTGCCGAGCTCGAACTGGTAGCCGTACTCGTCCAGCACCAGCGGGACATTGCCGCGCAGCAGCCGCATATAGACCGGGCCCTGATGCGCCGCGATGGCCGGCACCGCCTGCTCGATCTCAAGGGCATCGCAGGGGTCGACGATCGTCAGCTGCGGCATGCCTCGGAAGATGGCGAGGTCTTCGGTCGCCTGATGGCTCGGCCCATAGCCGGTGGTCAGGCCGGGCAGGGCGCAGACGATCTTGACGTTGAGGTTCTCCTCCGCGATCGCCATGAAGATGAAATCATAGGCGCGGCGCGAGGCGAAGACGGCATAGGTCGTGGCGAAGGGCCTGAACCCCTCCCGCGCCAGACCGGCCGCTGCCGAGATCATCACCTGCTCGGCCATTCCCATCTGGTAGAACCGGTCGGGATAGGCTTTCGCGAAGATGTGCAGGTCGGTGTATTTGCTGAGATCGGCGGTGATGCCGAGAATGTCGGGCCGCGTCTTCGCAAGCTCGACCAGCGCATGCCCGAAGGGCGCCGGTTTCGTACGCTGGTCGGGACCGGCGATCGAGGCGATCATCGCCGAGGTCTTCAGCCGCGCACCGCCTTCCGACGGGGCGTCGAGATGGGCGGGACGGGCGTATTTCGAGCGCCTCATGCCGGCCTCCCCTGATCCAGTATCGCCAGGGCTTGCGCCCATTCGTCCGGCTCGACCCGCAGGAAGTGATTGCGCTCGCGCTCTTCGAGGAAGGGCACACCCTTGGCCATCTTGGTGTCGCAGATGATGATGCGGGGCTTGGCCGCCGTGGCATGCCGCGCCAGATCGAAGGCCGCGACCAGCGCATCGAGATCATTGCCGTCGACGCGCTGGACCAGCCAGCCAAAGGCCTCGAACTTCGGGACCAGCGGCTCGAAGTTCATCATCTGGGTCGAGGGCCCGTCCGCCTGCATGTTGTTGACGTCGACGATGCCGATGAGGTTGTCGAGCTTGTGCGAGCCGGCCGCCATGGCCGCCTCCCAGACCGAGCCCTCATCCAGCTCGCCGTCGGAGAACAGCGTGTAGACGAAGTTCTTCGAGCGCTTGCGCTTCAGGCCGAAGGCGACGCCCACCGCGATGCCGAGGCCGTGGCCGAGCGAGCCACCGGTGATCTCCATGCCCGGCGTATAGGCGGCCATGCCCGACATCGGCAGCCGGCTGTCATCGCCGCCATAGGTCTCCAGCTCATCCTCGGGCAGGATTCCCGCCTCGATCAGCGCGGCGTAGAGCGCGATGGCGTAATGCCCGATCGACAGCAGGAAGCGGTCGCGCCCCTCCCATTCCGGCTCGTGCGGGCGATAGGTCAGGGCGTGGAAATAGGAGACGGCCAGCACATCGGCGATGCCGAGCGCCTGGGCGATATAGCCCTGGCCCTGAACCTCGCCCATGCGCAAGGCATTGCGCCTGATGCGCCAGGCGCGCTCGGCCAGGGACAGGTTGGGGATGGCGTGACCGGGCAGCTCAGCCATGGATCAGCATGCCTCCATTGACGTCGATCACCGCGCCGGTGACGTAGGCCGAGAGATCGGAGGCCAGGAAGAGGTAGACCCCCGCGATATCAGCGGGCGCACCGAGGCGGCCGAGCGGGATGCCGCTGGCGATCTGCTGCTTCATCTCCGGCGTCAGCGCATCGCCGGTGATGTCGGTTTCGACGAGGCCGGGCGTGACGCAATTGACCCGGATGCCATCGGGCCCGAACTCCCGCGCCATCGCCTTGGCGAGGCCGAGCACCCCGGCCTTGGCCGCCGCATAATGCGGGCCGCCGAAGATGCCGCCGCCGCGCTGGGCCGAGACCGAGGACATGCAGGCGATGGTGCCGGATTTGCGCGAGCGGAAATGCGGGATGAAGGCTTGGCTGAGGTTCAGGACACCGCGCAGATTGACGTCGAGGATGCGGTCCCAATCGGCCGGCTCGATCTCCAGGGTCTTCACCGGCTGGGAGATGCCGGCATTGTTGATCAGGATATGGGCGTGGCCGAAATGGGCCAGAACGCGCTGGGCCGCGGCGATGGTCGAGGAGCGGTCCGCGACATCGCAGGCGAGGCCGAGATGGCGCTGGCCCGGCTGCTCCGCCACCAGCGTAGCTGCAGCCTCCACCGCCGCCTGCTCGTCGAGGTCGAGAATCGCGACGCTGGCGCCATGGCTGGCGAACAGCCGGGCGGTGGCCAGCCCGATCCCGCGTTTGCCAGCCGCGCCCGATATGGCGGCGACCTTGCCCTGTAGCAGCATGCCCTCACTCCCCTGTCGCTTTTTGTCTTGTTGAATCCAGTCTTTCCCGCATGGGCCTGAGCCGCAAGGGGAATTGTGGGTTAAGCGGCAACGGCGCGCGCGGTCGCCCCATCCCGGGAGTGCTCATGAGGGGCGGACGCGCGAGCGTGTGCGGGGGCCTTCTGGAGCATCCTTCGAGACGGCCCTGCGGGCCTCCTCAGGATGAGGGCTGAGGACGGGATTGCCGAGAGAAAGCCAAGGTTCGACCGCTGTCCCTATCTCTCTCAGCCCTCATCCTGAGGAGCTGCAAAGCAGCGTCTCGAAGGATGGTCCAGCGCGCGCGGGCACCTCGGAAACATCCTTCGACAAGATGCTGCGCGCTCTTCCCCGGTGACTCACAAACGGGCCGGCCATAACAGACCTCGCGCCTACCCAGCTTTTCAAACGCCCGTCATTTCGCCTAGTCATCTCTGGTCGCCCCGCCACCGGACCCGATGCGCCGCCATGACCATCACCGACATTGCCACGCGGACCTATAATCATGGCTGGCGGCTGGACCCGATCATCCGCAGCCTGCTCGACACCGATTTCTACAAGCTGCTGATGTTGCAGATGATCCGGAGCTTCCACCCGCAGGTGCAGGTGACGTTTTCGCTGATCAACCGCTCGAAGCATATCCGGCTTGCCGACATCGTCGATGAGGCGGAACTGCGCGCCCAGCTCGACCATGCACGTTCGCTGCGATTCTCGAAGAAGGAGCTGATCTGGCTGGCCGGCAACAGCTTCTATGGCAAGACGCAGATGTTCTCGCCGGATTTCCTGGCGTGGCTGGCGGGCTTCCAGCTGCCCGATTACGAGCTGCGCAAGGTCGACGGGCAGTATGAGCTGCACTTTGACGGGCCCTGGACCCACACTACGATGTGGGAGGTTCCGGCGCTGGCGATCATCAACGAGCTGCGCGCCCGCCGCGTCATGAACGGCCAGAAGCGCTTTTCGCTCGACGTGCTCTATGCCCGCGCCAAGGCCAAGATGTGGGACAAGGTCGAGCGGCTGCAGCGCCTGCCCAACCTCAAGCTTTCCGATTTCGGCACGAGGCGACGGCATGGCCATCTCTGGCAGCGCTGGTGTGTCGAAGCCCTGAAGGAGGGGTTGGGGCCGAAATTCAGCGGCACCTCAAATGTGCTGCTGGCGATGGACACCGACCTCGAAGCGATCGGCACCAATGCGCATGAGCTGCCGATGGTGCTGGCGGCGCTGGCCGAGAGCGATGCGGAGCTGCTGCAGGCGCCCTATCGCGTGCTGGATGAATGGCGCCAGGTCTATGGCGGCAATTTGCTGATCGCGCTGCCCGATGCCTTCGGCACCACCGGCTTCCTCCGCAATGCGCCCGATTGGGTGGCGGACTGGACCGGCTTCCGCCCCGATTCGGCGCCGCCGATTCCAGCCGGGGAGGAGATCATGGCCTGGTGGCGGGCAGCGCGGGCGCGACCCCCGCGACAAGCTGCTGGTGTTCTCCGACGGGCTCGATGTCGAAGCGATCGAGCGGGTCTACCATCATTTCGACGGCAAGGTCCGCACCGCCTTCGGCTGGGGTACGGATTTGACCAACGATCTCGTCGGCTGCTCGCCCGACGGCTCGCGCGATCTCGATCCGATGTCGCTGGTCTGCAAGGTGACCCGCGCCAATGGCCGCCCCGCGGTGAAGCTTTCGGATAACCCCGAAAAGGTCTCGGGCGATGCCGACGCGGTGGCGCGATACCGGCGGGTTTTCGGCGTCTGACGGAGGTGTCGTTACGAGCACCAGGTCGTGAGCCAGCCCGTTCCCACCTCAGCGCGTTCCCACCTCAGTCCTGCCCCCCAGCCCTCGTCCTGAGGAGGCCCGCAGGGCCGTCTCGAAGGACGCTCCAGCGTGCGCAGGAACCTCCTCGAGCATCCTTCGAGACGCCGCTTCGCGGCTCCTCAAGATGAGGGCTGTTGGCCCTTGTCGTCGAACGCTGCGCCGCCCGGCTTGCTTCGTCGCTACGCTCCTCGCGATGACGGATCGGTTGGGGCGAAATAGGAGGCGAGGTTGCCCCTGATGCGCTCCAGCACCGAGCCCTCGTACGCGCGCCGGCTCGAACGACCTGCCGGTGATCGCCTCGAACGCCTCGACATAAACGCGCGAGGTCTGCGCGATCAGTTCGTCCGGGATTGTCGGGATCGGATCCTTGTAGGGGTCGCAGCGCTCCGCGACCCAGGCGCGGACGAAATCCTTGTCGAAGCTGACCGGGCGCGAGCCATTGGCGACGCTTGCCTCGTAGCTGTCGGCGCGCCAATAGCGGCTGCTGTCGGGCGTGTGGATCTCGTCGGCGAGGATGATCTGGCCGTCCTTGTCGAGCCCGAATTCGTATTTGGTGTCGGCGAGGATCAGGCCACGGGCCGCCGCCTTGTCCTGGCCGCGGGCAAACAAGGCCAGCGCATAGCGCGACACCGTCTCCCACTGCTCGGGCGTGAGCAGGCGCCGGTCGAGGATGTCCTGCGCCGTCAGCGGCTCGTCGTGAGCTCCGGCATCGGCCTTGCTGGTCGGGGTGATGATCGGCGCCGGCAGCTTTTCATTGTCGCGCAGCCCGTCCGGCAGGCGGATGCCGTACATGTCGCGTTCGCCGCGCTTGTACTTGGTCAGGATCGAGGTGCTGGTGGTGCCGGCGAGGTAGCCGCGCACGACCATCTCGACAGGCAGGATATCGAGCCTGCGGCCGATCACCACATTCGGATCGGGATAATCCAGCACGTGGTTGGGGCAGATATCGGCCGTTTCCTCGAACCAGAAGCGCGCGGTCTGGGTCAGCACTTCGCCTTTGAGCGGAATCGCCGTCAGGATCAGGTCGAAGGCGCTGAGGCGGTCGGTGGCGATGATGATGCGCCTGCCATCGGGCAGGTCGTAGTTCTCGCGGACCTTGCCCTGGTAATAGTTGGGAAGCTCCGGGATGAAAGCACCGGTCAATATGCTGGGATTGCTCATCTCGCTCGGGTTCCCGCCGCTGTCTGGGGCGCCAGTTACGGTTTGGCCCGGTGCAGGGTCAAGAGCGGGCTGTGCGGAGGCAAATCGCGGCTCCGCTCGGCTCGGCTGCGCAGCAAACCTTGCATCCTCGGGCAAAACCCCCTAATGCGACCGCGCTTTCGCAAGGCCACGTAGGGCCGGTGTCAGGAAACAGGGTGTCATGGCCAAAGAGAAATTCGCGCGCACCAAGCCGCACTGCAACATTGGAACGATTGGTCACGTTGACCATGGCAAGACGTCGCTGACGGCGGCGATCACGAAGGTTTTGGCTGAGTCTGGCGGCGCGTCGTTCACGGCGTATGACCAGATCGACAAGGCTCCCGAGGAGAAGGCGCGCGGCATCACGATCTCGACGGCTCACGTCGAGTACGAGACGGTGAACCGTCACTATGCGCACGTCGACTGCCCCGGCCACGCCGACTATGTGAAGAACATGATCACGGGTGCGGCGCAGATGGACGGCGCGATCCTGGTCGTGTCGGCTGCCGACGGCCCGATGCCGCAGACCCGCGAGCACATCCTGCTGGCGCGCCAGGTCGGCGTTCCCGCGCTGGTGGTGTTCATGAACAAGGTCGATCTGGTCGACGACGCCGAGCTGCTCGAGCTGGTCGAGATGGAGATCCGCGAGCTTCTGTCGAAGTACGATTTCCCGGGCGACGACATTCCGATCACCAAGGGTTCGGCGAAGGTTGCGCTGGATGGCGGCGACAAGACGATCGGCCATGATGCGGTGATCGCGCTGATGAAGACGGTCGACGATTACATTCCGCAGCCGGAGCGTCCGATCGACCAGCCCTTCCTGATGCCGGTCGAGGACGTGTTCTCGATCTCGGGCCGTGGCACGGTCGTGACCGGTCGCGTCGAGCGCGGCATCGTCAAGGTTGGCGAGGAAATCGAGATCGTCGGCCTGAAGGACACCGTGAAGACGACGGTGACCGGCGTCGAGATGTTCCGCAAGCTTCTGGACCAGGGCCAGGCTGGCGACAACATCGGCGCGCTGCTGCGCGGCACGAAGCGTGAAGACGTCGAGCGCGGCCAGGTGCTGTGCAAGCCGGGTTCGGTGAAGCCGCACACCAAGTTCAAGGCCGAGGCCTACATCCTGACGAAGGAGGAGGGCGGTCGCCACACCCCGTTCTTCACCAACTACCGCCCGCAGTTCTACTTCCGCACGACGGACGTGACCGGCGTGGTGCACCTGCCCGAGGGCACCGAGATGGTGATGCCTGGCGACAACATCGCCATGGAAGTCCACCTGATCGTGCCGATCGCGATGGAAGAGAAGCTGCGCTTCGCCATCCGCGAAGGTGGCCGCACCGTCGGTGCCGGCGTGGTGGCTTCGATCATCGCCTGATCGAACATCAGCTCACACAAGATTGGGGAAGGGCGGTGGTGACACCGCCCTTTCGCATTTCAGGGGTAAGCGTGCGGGGCTGAGCGAGGCCGGATCCTGGGCGCTGGATGATCGAAGTTCGACAGACCCCGACATTTTCTTCATGGTATGCGAAGCTGGCGCGCGGCGAGGCCCGTTCGCGCATCCGTCTTCGCCTGCGCCGGCTGGAGCTGGGCAACCCGGCGATGTGAAGCCGGTGGGTGAGGGTGTCAGCGAGATGCGCATCGACTTCGGCCCAGGCTACAGGATCTACTTCATCGGCCGTGGAGAGAGTATCGTGCTGTTGCTGTGCGGCGGCGACAAATCACAGCCAATCGGACGACATCGCCAAAGCCAAGCGTCTCGCGCGGGAGAATTGACATGGAGCCAACGACACGCTGGAGCGCGCTTGATCATCTGGACACGATCCAGGAGCAGGCAGCCTATCTCGACGCCGCGCTCGACGATGGCGATCCGGGTCTGTGGCAGCCGTGCTGGGTGACATCGCCCGCGTTCGGGGCGTAGCGCGTTTTGCCGAAGAAACCGGGATCGACCTCAGCACAATCGAAAAATCGTTCTGCCCGAATGGAAACCCGAGTCTCGACTCGATCACCCGCGTCGCCCGGCTCCTGGGTCTGCGCCTCAAGTTGGTAGCGGCTTAACGCCGCTTGGCCTGCGGAGATCGGGGCCGGCGAAAGACGACACGCTGCTGTCGATTTCGACTTGAAAAGCCGCGGCGCTTGAGGCAAACAACCGCCGACTACAGGGGTGTAGCTCAGTTGGTAGAGTACCGGTCTCCAAAACCGGTTGTCGTAGGTTCGAGCCCTACCGCCCCTGCCAGTCCCTCAGCTTGCGGATCGCGCTGAGCGGACAGCTTTCCAGACATCGTCGCTCGGCTTTCTCCGCCCAATCAGCGTAGCTCCTGTCGGCGTACCGCGCTCCCATTGCGGGTTGACGTAGAGGGCTTCCGACAAGCCTTGCTGTTCCGGCTCAAAACCGCTTGGCTTACCGTGCGCAGCGATGTAAGAGGCTCTTCAAGACGGCGCGCGGCTCCCTGAGCCCCGCGCCGCGAATGTTTCAGGACGTGCAAATCGGCCCCCGGCAAGCTCTTTGGCGGGGAGGTTCGGAACCCACAGGTTATGGCGCCATGGCAAAGTCCAACCCGTTCGGCTTCATCCAGGAAGTCCGCAACGAAGCCGCGAAGGTCACCTGGCCCTCCCGGCGCGAGACGCTGATCACCACCGGCCTCGTGCTGGCGATGGTCGTGGTGTCGAGCCTGTTCTTCCTCTTCACCGATACGATCATCCGCTGGTCGCTCGGCCTCATCCTCGGCGCTCGTTGAGCGGAGACAGATCCTGTGACAACTCGCTGGTACATCGTTCACGCCTATTCCAATTTCGAGAACAAGGTCGCGCAGTCCATCCGCGATCAGGCGGCGCAGCGCAGCCTCGCCGACAAGTTCGACGAGGTGCTGGTGCCGACCGAAAAGGTCGTCGAGGTGCGTCGCGGCCGTAAGGTCGATGCCGAGCGCAAGTTCTTCCCTGGCTATGTGCTGGTGAAGTGCGAGATGACCGACGAGGTCTACCACCTCATCAAGAACACGCCGAAGGTCACCGGCTTCCTCGGCGCCGACAAGGCCAAGCCGATGCCGATCCCCGAGCATGAGGCGATGCGGATCAAGGGCCAGGTCGCCGAGGGTATCGAGCGGCCGAAGCCCACCATCGTCTTCGAGGTCGGCGAGCAGGTGAAGGTGGCCGATGGTCCGTTCGCCTCGTTCAACGGCGTCGTCGAGGATGTCGACCATGCCCGCGCCCGTCTGAAGGTGGCGGTCTCGATCTTCGGTCGCGCCACGCCGGTCGAGCTCGAATACGGCCAGGTCGAAAAGATCTGAGTTTCGCTTAGCGGATAACGTTTTCGTGATCGGCGTGGTTGGTTAACTGCTCGTAAAGCCGCTAGCCCCACCGTCCGCAGCTGATCCAGCGTGCGGGCGGCGATGTTTCCACGACAGTTCAAGGCCACGGCCGATCAGCGGATGGCGCTCTGGAGTGCGCTGATCGGTGTTCTGGTGATGCTCTACGCAGCCACCGAGATCATCGGCTCCCACCGTGTTTCCGGCTTTGTCGACGCCATCTCCAGCCACGCATCAGTGCTGGAGCGCCTCGCAGCAGCCGAGCCTGCCTTTGACAGGCTGATTGCCGCCGCGCAGTCCGGCACTTTCCCACCCAGTTCCGCCGATCTGGCTGCTGCCACGCAGCCGCTTTCGGGCATCGCGCTGCAGGACGGGCAGGCGCGGGAGGTTTCCGCGCTTCTGTTCGGCACTCTCGCCGCTGCGGGGGCGAGCGTGTCGAGTGCTGCTGCCACCGAGGCGCTGCTGGAGGCCGAGCGCCGGCGCCTGCAGTTGCGCAGCATCGTGACGGAGGCGCTCAACGGCGTCACCGGGCGCCTGGCCTATCAGCTCGCCAATGCGCGGCAGAACAAGATCCTGCTGTCCCTGCTCGGGCTGTTTGTCTGCACGCTGATCGTCGGCTTTGAATATCGCTGGCTGGTCCGGCCGATCGTCGCCATGGCGCATGCCTTATCCAGGCCGGCGTCGGAGGCAGTCACGATCGAGCGCCTGGCGCTGCGGCGCGATGAGGTCGGCAGTCTTGGGCGGGCGCTGCTGCAGCATCTGCGCGAACAACGCCAGCAACGCGAAGGAGCCGAGGCGAGGCTCACGCAGCTCGCCGAAGCCATGGCGCAACAAAAGCAGGTCCAGGCGCAGAGCGACGCCTTCCAGCAGCAGATCGCGGTGATCGCGACGGTGATGGAGACCCATGCGGCGCGGATGGCCGCAGCCTCGGGCCAACTTGGCTCCGTCTCCGAATTCGTCGACGCGAAGGCCGCAGCCGCGGCGAGCTCGACCGGGGACGCAGCCGGCCATGTCGATGCGGTGGCGCAGTCGATCGAGCAGGTTTCGCTGCTGCTGGGCACGACCGCGAACGAGGCGCTGACGACCTCGCAAGTGGCGGGGCGGGCGCGCGACATGGTGGCCGCTGCCGCTGCCGATAATGCTGTTCTCAGCGATGCGGTGCAGAGCATCGATCTGGTGATCTCGATCATCGAGCGCGTAGCCAGCAAGACTAATCTCCTGGCTCTCAACGCGACCATCGAGGCGGCCCATGCCGGCGAGGCGGGCAGGGGCTTCGCCATCGTGGCCTCGGAGGTCAAGCAGCTTGCGGCGCAGACGGCGCTGGCGACGGAGGAGGTCAGGCGCGGGCTCGACTCGATCCGCAATGCGGCGGGTGGCATGTCCAACCGGGTCGGGGCGCTGGTCACCTCGGTCGACGAGGTCAACCGCGCTGCGGCTGCGATCATGGGGCTGGCACAGCAGCAGGAGGAAAGTGCCCGGCTGATCAGCACCAACACCATCCGCACCGCGAGCGACGTCCGTGATGTCGCCGATCAGGTCGGGCAGGTCGCCGGCATGATCGAGCAATGGCGGGCCACGGGCTCGGCGGTCACCGACGCCTCGAATGATCTGCGGCACCAGGCTGCCGCGCTGCGCGAGACGGTCGGCGGCTTCGTGGCGCAGACCCAGCAAAGGGCCGGCGCATGAGCCAGATCGGGATCTACAGCTTCGATGAGGCGCCGGCTTGCGGGCAAGGAGCTGTCCGGCTCCGCGGCTTTCCAAGACTGGCGGTGCTGCTGCATTGGCTCTCCGCCATGCTGGTGCTGGCCCTGTTCGTCACCGGCGTCCTGATGAAGCAGATCGGCGAGGGGCCGCTGGTCGATTCGCTCTACACCTTCCACAAGACGACCGGGGCGACGCTGCTGCTGCTGGTGCTGGGGCGTCTCTGCTACCGCATCATGGCCCAGCTCGCCGGCCGCTGGCGCCGCGGCGCGGGTAGCCATCTCGTGCATGGGCTGATCTATGCTTGCCTGGTGCTGGTGCCCTTGCTGGGGCTCGCCGGCGTTTCGGACTTTGGCGCGCGAGGGGTCTATTTCGGCCTGTCGTTGCCCTCGATCTGGAAGGAGGGGGCAGGGGATTACCCCTGGCTGTTCCTGCTTCACGCCTGGCTCGCCTTCGGCATGATCGCTCTGGTAGGCGTCCATATCGGGCTGGCGCTGAGCGACTATATCCAGCGCGGCAGCCACAGGGCCTTGACGCTGGCCGAGGAGTTCGCAGCCGCAAAAAGCACTTCCCCTGCCGGGGCGGATGTGCCATAGCCCCGACCTCACATGCGTGGAAGGCCTGCCGGTCGCCAACCGGGGTATCTCGCCGCACCACGCTCTGCAACCACCCCGCACCCGGGCGAAAGCTGTTCCCGGGCGGGGCGTCGTCGTTTCGATAGGCGTCGAAGCGTCACGACAGGAGCAGCCATTATGGCGAAGAAGATCACGGGTTACGTGAAGCTTCAGGTCCCGGCCGGCGCGGCGAATCCCTCGCCCCCGATCGGTCCTGCGCTGGGTCAGCGCGGCCTGAACATCATGGAGTTCTGCAAGGCCTTCAATGCGAAGACCGCGCAGATGGAGAAGGGCATGCCGATTCCGGTGATCATCACCGCGTATCAGGACCGCTCCTTCACCTTCGAGATGAAGCAGCCGCCGGTGTCCTACTGGCTGAAGAAGGCCGCTGGCCTGACCTCCGGCTCCAAGACGCCTGGTCGTGGCGGCAATGTCGGCAAGGTGACTGCCGCGCAGATCAACGAGATCGCCGAGAAGAAGATGGCCGATCTCAACTGCGATTCCGTCGAATCCGCCGCGTCCATGATCACCGGCTCCGCCCGGTCCATGGGCCTGGAAGTCGTGGGCTGAGGGGGATCAGACGATGGCACATATCGGAAAGCGCGTCGTGAAGGCCCGTGAGGGCATCGATCGCACCAAGCTCTACCCGCTCGATCAGGCCGTGGCCCTGATCAAGGACCGCGCCAACGCCAAGTTCGACGAGACCGTCGAAGTGGCGATGAACCTCGGCGTCGATCCGCGTCACGCCGACCAGATGGTCCGCGGCGTCTGCAACCTGCCCAACGGCTCGGGCCGCGTCCTGCGCGTCGCCGTGTTCGCCCGTGGCGCCAAGGCTGAAGAGGCCAAGAAGGCCGGTGCCGACATCGTCGGTGCGGAAGAGCTCGTCGACATCGTGTCGAAGGGCACGATCGATTTCGATCGCTGCATCGCGACCCCGGACATGATGCCGCTCGTCGGCCGTCTCGGTAAGGTGCTCGGCCCGCGCGGCCTGATGCCGAACCCGAAGGTTGGCACCGTCACCATGGACCTGGTCTCCGCCGTCGCCGCCTCGAAGGGTGGTTCGGTCGAGTTCCGCGTCGAGAAGGCCGGTATCGTCCATGCCGCCGTCGGCAAGGTTTCGTTCTCGGCCGAGAAGCTCGCTGAGAACATCAAGGCCTTCGCCGACTCCGTCGCCAAGGCCAAGCCGGCTGGCGCCAAGGGCACCTACATCCAGCGCGTCGCGATCTCCTCGACCATGGGTCCGGGCGTCAAGATCGAGCCGAACACGGTGATGGCCGGCTGATCCAGCAAGCGGCGTCTTGATTTCACGAGATCAAGACGCCACTTGGCAGAAGCAGGCGAAGGCGCTATGACGCAGGCCTGTTTCCACAATAAACGGGGCTCCAGCGTGCTTGTCACGAAGGGGTCCGTTACGCGTTTTTTGGCGGGAAACCGCTGAGAAATGGGTGCTTGGGGTGCGAGAAGCGATTTTCGCGCCCGAATCGCCCAGTCCTGTCTGAGACTGCAGGTGCTCCGCGGCTTCGGCTGCGGGCATAATTTCGCCAAGAGGCCTGCATAGACGGTGCAAGAGCTTATACGGGATCGCAAGATCCTGGGACGGTTCGAACCATCTCGCCCAATCGCGGCCCTTGCGGCTCGGGAAAGGGGACAGGGCACTGAACGTCGTTTCCGCGAATGCCGGTGTCAACCGGAGCTCGGGGAAACGGCACGTGCAACCGGCGGCAGGCTTCGGCATGCCGCCTACCGGAGAGAGCCCAGTGGATAGAACGGCAAAGACAGATGCCGTCGCGACGCTGAACGGAGTGTTTGCAAACACCTCCGTCGTCGTCGTGGCCCACTATGCGGGTTTGACGGTCGCGCAGTTCCAGAAGCTTCGTCGCGAGATGAAGGCGAACGGCGCCACCGTGAAGGTCGCAAAGAATCGACTGGCCAAGATCGCTCTTGAAGGCACCGACGTCGCGTCCATCAGCCCTCTGCTGAAGGGACCCACCCTGATCGCTTATTCAAACGATCCGGTTGCGGCGCCGAAGGTCGCCACCGCTTTCGCCAAGGACCATGACAAGCTTGTCATCCTGGGCGGCGCGATGGGCAAGACCGCCCTGAACCCCGAAGGTGTCAAGGCTCTGGCCACGATGCCCTCGCTCGACGAACTGCGCGCCAAGCTGCTCGGCCTCCTGCAGGCCCCGGCAACGAAGATCGCCCAGCTCTCGACCGCGCCTGCTGCAAAGCTTGCGCGCGTGTTTCAGGCATATGCCGACAAGGATGCGGCCTGAACGGCCCGTTACCCCTGACCAAGTTCGAACCTCTTAATCTAGGAACACACACATGGCCGATCTCACCAAGCTCGTTGACGAGCTCTCCTCGCTGACCGTCCTCGAGGCCGCTGACCTCGCCAAGATGCTCGAAGAAAAGTGGGGCGTCTCCGCTGCCGCCGCCGTCGCTGTTGCGGCTGGCCCGGCTGCCGGCGCTCCGGCTGCCGCTGCTGAAGAGCAGACCGAGTTCACTGTCGTTCTCGCCGCCGCTGGCGACAAGAAGATCGAAGTGATCAAGGAAGTCCGCGCCATCACCGGCCTGGGCCTCAAGGAAGCCAAGGATCTCGTCGAAGCCGCTCCGAAGCCTGTCAAGGAGTCGGTTGGCAAGGACGAGGCCGAGAAGCTCAAGAAGCAGCTCGAGGCCGTCGGCGCCAAGGTCGAGCTCAAGTGATCCGGGCCGGCTGCATGCCGGTCCTGCACTAAGCTGCCAAGCACAGTCCCGGGGCGGGTTGCCGCCTCCGGGGCTGTTGCGTCGTTTCCGCATCAGTGATGCGGAGAGGTTGTGGAGCCCTCCGGCGCAAGTCCGGGTTGCAGAGCTCCTTTGTTCGATGTCGGCGCGCTGTTGCGCCGAACGGCTCACCCGGCGGCCTTCGCTGCCACCGAGCGCCCGGACCACCGGGTGAGCCGTCCGAGAGAGATTGCGAGGAACATTATGGTCAATTCGCTCCAGGGCCGCAGGCGCGTCCGCAAGTTCTTCGGAAAACTCAAGGAAGTGGCCGAGATGCCGAACCTCATCGAGGTTCAGAAGGCGTCCTACGACCAGTTCCTGATGGTCGATGAGCCCAAGGGCGGCCGCGGCGATGAAGGCCTGCAGTCGGTCTTCAAGTCCGTCTTCCCGATCGGCGATTTCTCGGGCGCCTCGCTGCTCGAATTCGTCAAGTACACCTTCGAGCCGCCGAAATACGACGTCGACGAGTGCCGCCAGCGCGGCATGACCTTCTCGGCGCCGCTGAAGGTGACGCTGCGCCTGATCGTGTTCGATATCGATCCCGACACCCAGGCCAAGTCGGTCAAGGACATCAAGGAGCAGGATGTCTACATGGGCGACATGCCGCTCATGACCGATAACGGCACCTTCATCGTCAACGGCACCGAGCGCGTCATCGTCTCGCAGATGCACCGTTCGCCGGGCGTGTTCTTCGACCACGACAAGGGCAAGACCCATTCCTCGGGCAAGCTGCTGTTTGCTGCCCGCATCATCCCCTATCGCGGTTCCTGGCTGGACATCGAGTTCGACGCCAAGGACATCGTCTATGCGCGTATCGACCGGAAGCGGAAGATCCCCGTCACCTCGCTGCTGTTCGCGCTCGGCATGGATGGCGAGGAGATCCTCAGCCGTTTCTACAACCACATCACCTATGCCCGCGACGCCAAGGGCTGGCGCGTTCCCTATGATGCGGAGCGCATGAAGGGCTTCAAGGCCACTGTCGACCTGATCGACGCCGACACCGGCGAAGTCGTGGTCGAGGCTGGCAAGAAGCTCGTCGCCCGTACCGCTCGCCAGCTGGCCGAGAAGGGGCTGAAGTTCCTCCGCGCCACGGATGAGGACCTCTACACCCAGTACATCGCCGAGGATCTGGTGAACCCGGAGACCGGCGAGGTCTTCGCCGAAGCGGGCGAGGAGATCAGCGAGAAGTCGCTGAAGCTCCTGACCGATGCCGGCTTCGACGAGATCCCGGTGCTCGACATCGACCACATCACGGTCGGCCCCTATATCCGCAACACGCTGAACGTGGACAAGAACTCGCGCCGCGAAGAGGCGCTGTTCGACATCTACCGCGTGATGCGTCCGGGCGAGCCGCCGACGCTCGAGACCGCCGAGAACATGTTCCAGTCGCTGTTCTTCGATCCGGAGCGCTACGACCTCTCGGCCGTCGGCCGCGTGAAGATGAACATGCGCCTCGATCTCGACGCCGAGGACACCGTGCGCATCCTGCGCAAGGAAGACATCTTCGCCGTGGTCAAGGCGCTGGTCGACCTGCGCGACGGCAAGGGCGAGATCGACGACATCGACCATCTCGGCAACCGCCGCGTGCGCTCGGTCGGCGAGCTGATGGAGAACCAGTATCGCCTCGGCCTGCTGCGCATGGAGCGCGCCATCAAGGAGCGGATGTCGTCGGTCGATATCGACACGGTGATGCCGCAGGACCTGATCAACGCCAAGCCGGCGGCCGCAGCCGTGCGCGAGTTCTTCGGCTCGTCGCAGCTGTCGCAGTTCATGGACCAGACCAACCCGCTGTCGGAAGTCACCCACAAGCGTCGTCTTTCGGCGCTTGGCCCGGGCGGCCTGACCCGCGAGCGCGCCGGCTTCGAAGTGCGCGACGTGCACCCGACCCATTACGGCCGCATCTGCCCGATCGAGACGCCGGAAGGCCCGAATATCGGCCTGATCAACTCGCTCGCCACCTTTGCGCGCGTCAACAAGTACGGCTTCATCGAGAGCCCCTATCGCCGCATCCGCGACGGCAGGCAGACCGATGAGATCATCTATCTCTCGGCGATGGAGGAGGCGAAGTACAACGTCGCCCAGGCCAATGCCGCCGATCGACAAGGATGGCCGTCTGACCGACGACCTGATCGTCTGCCGCCGCGCCGGCGAAGTCATCGTCACGCCGGTCGACAAGGTCGACTTCCATGGACGTGTCGCCCAAGCAGCTGGTTTCGGTCGCCGCGGCGCTGATCCCGTTCCTTGAGAACGACGACGCGAACCGCGCGCTGATGGGCTCGAACATGCAGCGCCAGGCGGTGCCGCTGGTTCGCGCCGATGCGCCCTTCGTCGGCACCGGCATGGAAGCTGTCGTCGCCCGTGACTCCGGCGCTGCGATTGCGGCCCGCCGCGGCGGCGTCGTCGACCAGGTCGATGCGACGCGTATCGTTATCCGTGCTTCGGACGAGATGGACCCGACCAAGCCCGGCGTCGACATCTACCGCCTGCAGAAGTTCCAGCGCTCCAACCAGTCGACCTGCATCACGCAGCGTCCGCTGGTGCGCGTCGGCGATGTCGTCAAGAAGGGCGATATCGTCGCTGACGGCCCGTCGACCGAGTTCGGCGAGCTTGCGCTCGGCCGCAACGTGCTCGTCGCGTTCATGCCGTGGAATGGCTACAACTTCGAGGACTCGATCCTGCTCTCGGAGAAGATCGTCTCGGAAGACGTCTTCACCTCGATCCATATCGAGGAATTCGAGGTCATGGCCCGCGATACCAAGCTGGGCCCGGAGGAGATCACGCGCGACATTCCGAACGTTTCGGAAGAAGCGCTGAAGAACCTCGACGAGGCCGGCATCGTCTATATCGGCGCGGAAGTGGCGGCTGGCGACATCCTCGTCGGCAAGATCACGCCCAAGGGCGAAAGCCCGATGACGCCGGAAGAGAAGCTGCTGCGCGCCATCTTCGGCGAAAAGGCCTCCGATGTCCGCGACACCTCGCTGCGGGTGCCGCCGGGCGTGCAGGGCACGATCGTCGAAGTGCGCGTCTTCAACCGCCATGGCGTCGACAAGGACGAGCGCGCCCAGGCGATCGAGCGCGAGGAGATCGAGCGTCTCGCCAAGGACCGTGACGACGAGCAGGCGATCCTGGACCGCAACACCTTTGCGCGTCTCGGCCGAGATCCTGACCGGCAAGACCGGTCTGGCCGGCCCGAAGGGCTTCAAGAAGGACACGGTCATCACCCGCGAGGGGATGAGCGAGTTCCCGCGCTCGCAATGGTGGCTGTTTGCGGTCGGCGACGACGCGCTGATGACCGAAATCGAAGCGATGCGGAAGCAGTACGACGAGTCGAAGAAGCGCCTCGAGCAGCGCTTCCTCGACAAGGTCGAGAAGCTGCAGCGCGGCGACGAGCTGCCGCCCGGCGTGATGAAGATGGTCAAGGTCTTCGTCGCGGTGAAGCGCAAGATCCAGCCCGGCGACAAGATGGCCGGCCGTCACGGCAACAAGGGCGTGGTTTCGCGCATCGTTGCGGCCGAGGACATGCCGTTCCTCGAGGACGGCACCCATGCCGACATCGTGCTGAACCCGCTCGGCGTGCCCTCGCGCATGAATGTCGGGCAGATCCTGGAGACCCATCTGGGCTGGGCTGCTGCCGGTCTCGGCAAGCAGATCGGCAAGGCGCTCGACGCCTACCGCAAGGCGCATGATTCCAAGCGCGCTGCGGGCTTCGTTCGACGCCGTCTACGAGGATAACGAGATCATCGCCTCGATGGACGACGCCGAGCTGGTCGAGATGGGCCAGAACCTGCGTCGCGGCGTGCCGATTGCGACGCCGGTGTTCAACGGCGCCAAGGAGGCCGATATCGAGCGGCTGCTGGAGCAGGCCGGGCTTGCACTCGTCGGGCCAGGTCGACGCTCTATGACGGACGCACCGGCGAGCCCTTCGACCGCAAGGTCACGGTCGGCTACATCTACATGCTGAAGCTGCACCATCTGGTCGACGACAAGATCCATGCGCGTTCGATCGGCCCGTACTCGCTCGTCACCCAGCAGCCGCTGGGCGGCAAGGCGCAGTTCGGCGGCCAGCGCTTCGGCGAGATGGAGGTCTGGGCGCTCGAGGCTTATGGCGCCGCCTACACGCTGCAGGAAATGCTGACGGTGAAGTCGGACGACGTCGCGGGCCGCACCAAGGTCTACGAGTCGATCGTGCGCGGCGAGGACAACTTCGAAGCGGGTATCCCGGAGAGCTTCAACGTGCTCGTCAAGGAAATGCGCTCGCTCGGCCTCAACGTCGAGCTGATCAACAACAAGCCCAAGCCCGGCGAGTTGCCGCCGGCCGAAGCGGCTGAATAAGGCGGCGCGGCCGTCAAGGCCAGTTCGCGGAAGACGACATCATGCCGGCGGCACTCACGCCGCCGGCCGATCGCATGAAGGCCGGGCAGGGCGGTTCCAGAGACCCCCGCCGGCGGCAGGAGAGCAGGCGATGAAGCAAGAGGTCATGAATCTCTTTGGGCAGCAGCCGGTGCAGCAGGCGTTCGATGCGATCCGCATCTCGATCGCCAGCCCGGAAAAGATCCTGTCCTGGTCCTATGGCGAGATCAAAAAGCCGGAGACCATCAACTACCGGACGTTCAAGCCGGAGCGCGACGGCCTGTTCTGCGCCCGCATCTTCGGGCCGATCAAGGATTACGAGTGCCTGTGCGGCAAGTACAAGCGCATGAAGTTCAAGGGCGTCATCTGCGAGAAGTGCGGCGTCGAAGTGACGCTCGCCCGGGTCCGGCGCGAGCGCATGGGCCATATCGAGCTCGCCGCCCCGGTCGCGCATATCTGGTTCCTGAAGTCGCTGCCCTCGCGCATCGGCCTGCTGATGGACATGCCGCTCAAGGATCTCGAGCGCATCCTCTATTTCGAGTCGTATGTGGTGATCGAGCCCGGCCTGACGCCGCTCAAGGATCGTCAGCTGCTCTCGGAAGAAGAGTATGTGCGCTGCCAGGAAGAGTATGGCGCGGACACCTTCACCGCCATGATCGGCGCGGAAGCCATCCGCGAGATGCTGCGCGCGCTTGACCTCGACCAGATCAACGCCGATCTCAAGCATGAGATCGCGACGACGACGTCCGAGCTGAAGCCCAAGAAGCTGATGAAGCGCCTCAAGATCATCGAGGCGTTCCAGCTCTCCGGCAACAAGCCGGAATGGATGGTGATGACCATCATCCCGGTGATCCCGCCGGATCTGCGCCCGCTGGTGCCGCTCGATGGCGGCCGCTTCGCGACCTCGGACCTGAACGACCTGTATCGCCGCGTCATCAACCGCAACAACCGCCTGAAGCGGCTGATCGAGCTGCGCGCGCCCGACATCATCATCCGCAACGAGAAGCGGATGCTGCAGGAATCGGTCGATGCGCTGTTCGATAACGGCCGTCGCGGCCGCGTCATCACGGGCGCCAACAAGCGTCCGCTGAAGTCGCTCGCCGACATGCTGAAGGGCAAGCAGGGTCGCTTCCGCCAGAACCTGCTCGGCAAGCGCGTCGACTATTCCGGCCGTTCGGTCATCGTGGTCGGCCCGGAAATGAAGCTGCACCAGTGCGGCCTGCCGAAGAAGATGGCGCTCGAGCTGTTCAAGCCGTTCATCTATGCGCGCCTCGACGCCAAGGGCTACTCGACCACGGTCAAGCAGGCCAAGAAGCTGGTCGAGAAGGAGAAGCCGGAGGTCTGGGATATCCTGGACGAGGTCATCCGCGAGCATCCGGTGCTGCTGAACCGCGCACCGACGCTGCACCGCCTCGGCATCCAGGCCTTCGAGCCCGTGCTGATCGAAGGCAAGGCGATCCAGCTGCATCCGCTGGTCTGCGCCGCCTTCAACGCGGACTTCGACGGCGACCAGATGGCCGTGCACGTCCCGCTGTCGCTCGAGGCGCAGCTGGAAGCGCGCGTGCTGATGATGTCGACCAACAACATCCTGCACCCGGCCAACGGCCTGCCGATCATCGTGCCGTCGCAGGACATCGTGCTCGGCCTGTACTATCTCTCCATCGTTTCGGATGGCGAGCCGGGCCAGGGCAAGATCTTCGGCGATTTCGGCGAGCTCGAATACGCGCTGCACGAGAAGGTCGTGACGCTGCATTCGAAGATCAAATATCGCTGGACCGGGGTCGGCCAGGACGGCCAGCCCTACACCAAGATCTATGACACCACGCCGGGCCGCGTCATTCTCTCGACGGCGCTGCCCAAGCACCCGAACATGACCTTCGACGTCAGCAACCGCCTGATGACCAAGAAGGAAATCTCCGGGATGATCGACGCCGTCTATCGCGGCTGCGGTCAGAAGGAGTCGGTGATCTTCTGCGACCGCATCATGTCGCTCGGCTTCTCGCACGCCTTCAAGGCGGGCATCTCCTTCGGCAAGGACGACATGGTCGTGCCGGAGAACAAGTGGGAGATCGTCGACACCACCCGCGCGCTCGCCAAGGATTACGAGCAGCAGTACCAGGACGGCCTGATCACCCAGGGCGAGAAGTACAACAAGGTCGTCGACGCCTGGGCGAAGTGCTCCGACAAGCTCGCCCAGGAGATGATGGCGCGCATCTCGACCGTGAAGAAGGACGAGCACGGCCGCGACAAGCCGATCAACTCGATCTACATGATGAGCCACTCGGGTGCCCGCGGTTCGCCGGCCCAGATGAAGCAGCTCGCGGCGATGCGCGGCCTGATGGCCAAGCCGTCGGGCGAGATCATCGAGACGCCGATCATCTCGAACTTCAAGGAAGGCCTCGACGTTCTCGAGTACTTCAACTCGACCCACGGCGCCCGCAAGGGCCTCGCCGACACCGCGCTGAAGACCGCCAACTCCGGCTATCTGACGCGTCGTCTCGTCGACGTGGCGCAGGACGCGATCATCTCCGAGACCGATTGCGGCTCGGATAACGGCATCAAGATGCGCGCCATCATCGATGCCGGCCAGGTCGTGGCTTCGCTCGGCATCCGCATCCTCGGCCGTTCGGCCGCAGAGGATGTCACGGATATCGACGGCAAGGTGCTGGTGCCGAAGGGCACGATGATCGAGGAGAGCCATATCGAGGCGATCAACGCCGCCGGCATCCAGGAGGTGAAGATCCGTTCGGTGCTCACCTGCGAGACCAAGAACGGCGTCTGCGCCACCTGCTACGGGCGCGATCTCGCCCGCGGCACGCCCGTCAACATGGGCGAGGCTGTCGGCGTCATCGCGGCGCAGTCGATCGGCGAGCCGGGCACGCAGCTCACCATGCGCACCTTCCACATCGGCGGTGCGGCCACGATTGCGGACCAGTCCTTCGTCGAGTCCAATTTCGAGGGCACGGTGAAGATGCGCAACCGCAATGCGGCGCGGAACTCCGATGGCGATCTGATCGCCATGGCGCGCAACATCGCGATCGTCATCGTCGGTCCCGACGGGGCGGAGCGCGCGGTTCACCGCGTCCAGTTCGGCTCGAAGCTGCGGGTCGACGAGGGTGACAAGGTCAAGCGCGGCCAGCGCCTGATCGAGTGGGATCCCTATTCCCGCCCGATCCTGGCGGAAGTGGACGGCACCGTCGGCTACGAGGATCTCGTGGACGGCATGTCGATCACCGAGACGACCGACGAAGCGACGGGCATCTACAAGCGCGTCGTCGTCGATTGGCGCGGTTCGGCCCGTACCTCGGACCTGCGTCCGGCGCTCACCGTGCTAGGCCCCGACGGCAAGATCGCAAAGCTCGCCCGTGGTGGCGATGCGCGCTACCTGCTGCCCGTCGACGGCATCATCTCGCTGGAGCCCGGCGCCAATATGAAGGCCGGCGACGTGCTGGCGCGTGTCTCGACCGACTCGGCCAAGACCCGCGACATCACGGGTGGTCTGCCGCGCGTGGCGGAGCTGTTCGAGGCGCGTCGTCCCAAGGATGCGGCGATCATTGCCGAGAAGGCCGGCGTCATCGGCTTCGGCAAGGACTACAAGAACAAGCGCCGTGTCACGCTGACGCCGCATGATGGTTCGGATCAGCTCGAGTATCTGATCCCGAAGGGCAAGCACATCCATCTCCAGGACGGCGACGTCGTCGAGATGGGCGACTACATCCTCGACGGCAATCCGGCCCCGCACGACATCCTTGCGATCAAGGGCGTCGAGGAGCTGGCGGCTTATCTGGTGAACGAGATCCAGGAGGTCTATCGCCTCCAGGGCGTGGGCATCAACGACAAGCACATCGAGGTCATCGTCCGGCAGATGCTGCAGAAGATCGAGATCACGGAGTTGGGCGATACCGACATCCTGACCGGCGATCAGGTCGACCGCATCGAGCTGGAAGAGGTCAACGCCAAGATGCGCGAAGAGGGCAAGAAGCCTGCAGCCGGCGTGCCGGTCCTGCTCGGCATCACCAAGGCTTCGCTGCAGACGCGCTCCTTCATCTCGGCGGCGTCCTTCCAGGAGACCACCCGCGTCCTCACGGAAGCGGCGGTCAACGGCAAGTACGACACGCTGGAAGGCCTCAAGGAGAACGTCATCGTCGGCTCGCTCATCCCGGCCGGCACCGGCGCTCAGGTTGCCCGCATCAAGCAGGTGGCCACGCGTCGCGACGATCTCATCGTCGGCCAGAAGGCGGACGCTGCGGCCAAGGCTGCGGCTTCCGCAGCCAAGGCTGTCGAGGCGGCTCTGCCTGCTGCCGAGTGATCCAACGCCCCGGCGTGAGCCGGAGCGGTCAACGAGACAGGGGAGGCCGCCTTCGGGCGGCCTTTTCCATTTTTGAGAGGCTGTGCTGATGGTCGGCAGCGGGTGCTTGGGGGTCGTATTGGCCAAAACCCGGCAAAACCTGCCGTTTTGGGGTTGACGCGAATTCATCCCCGAGTCTATAAGCGCGCCACTGTCGGTGGTTGTCGGACACGTATGTCGCCTTAGCCTTTGTTGCTGGCGAATTTCGCGGCCGAAACTCCACCGGAATTCCAGCGTCGAATGACGACATGGTGAGACGCAAGAACACGAAGCAATTCGTGTTCCTCTGCTTGGCGGACGCGCCTGAGGCTCCCCTAACGGGTGCTGATGGCGCGGTTTCGTTTTGCTCATGTCTGCAGCGGCGTCGGAAAGCGAACCAAGATTTCCAAGCGCTCATGGGAGCGAGAGGCCTTAAATGCCGACAATCAGCCAGCTCATCCGCAAGCCGCGTTCGCCCGTCAAGGCGCGCAACACCGCTCCGGCGCTCGAGTCCTGCCCGCAGAAGCGCGGCGTCTGCACGCGCGTCTATACGACGACGCCGAAGAAGCCGAACTCCGCTCTGCGTAAGGTGGCCAAGGTCCGCCTGACCAACGGCTTCGAAGTGATCGGCTACATTCCTGGTGAGGGTCACAACCTCCAGGAGCACTCCGTGGTCATGATCCGCGGCGGCCGCGTCAAGGACTTGCCCGGCGTGCGCTACCACATCCTGCGCGGCGTTCTCGACACCCAGGGCGTCAAGAACCGCAAGCAGCGCCGTTCGAAGTACGGCGCCAAGCGTCCGAAGTAATTTCTGCCTGATCGGTTGCGCATACCGCGCCAACTGGTTCGCAGCGTTGAAGATTTGACCGGAGACTAGACGATGTCCCGCCGCCACAGTGCCGAAAAGCGCGAAATTATCCCGGACCCGAAGTTCGGCGATATCATCGTGACCAAGTTCATGAATTCGGTGATGTATGAAGGCAAGAAGTCGACCGCTGAGCGGATCGTCTACGGTGCTTTCGACATCATCGAGGGCAAGATGAAGAGCGACCCGCTCGCCGTCTTCAAGACCGCGCTCGAGAACGTCGCGCCGGCCATCGAAGTCCGGTCGCGTCGCGTCGGCGGCGCCACCTACCAGGTGCCGGTCGAGGTTCGTACCGAGCGCCGCCAGGCGCTGGCGATCCGCTGGCTGATCTCGGCCGCTCGCGGCCGCAACGACAAGACGATGGTGGAGCGCCTCTCCTCCGAACTGATGGATGCTGCCAACAACCGTGGCAACGCCGTCAAGAAGCGCGAAGACACGCACCGGATGGCGGAAGCCAACCGCGCCTTCTCGCACTACCGCTGGTAAGCGGCGTCCCGGATCCGGAAAGACAGAGCACCACAATGGCCCGTTCCCATCCCATCGATCGCTATCGCAACTTCGGCATCATGGCCCACATCGATGCGGGCAAGACGACGACGACCGAGCGCATGCTGTATTACACCGGCAAGTCGCACAAGATCGGCGAAGTGCATGATGGCGCCGCCACCATGGACTGGATGGAGCAGGAGCAGGAGCGTGGCATCACGATCACCTCTGCCGCCACCACCTGCCTGTGGCGCGACCATCGCCTGAACATCATCGACACCCCCGGCCACGTCGACTTCACCATCGAAGTCGAGCGTTCGCTGCGCGTGCTCGACGGCGCCGTCTGCGTGCTGGACGGCAACCAGGGCGTCGAGCCGCAGACCGAGACCGTCTGGCGCCAGGCCGACAAGTATGACGTGCCGCGTATCGTGTTCGTCAACAAGATGGACAAGATCGGCGCCGATTTCTATCGCTGCGTGCAGGACATCATCGACCGCGTCGCCGGCAAGCCGGTGTGCCTGCAGATCCCGATCGGGTCCGAGTCCGACTTCGTCGGCGTCATCGACCTCGTCAAGATGAAGGCGATCGTCTGGAACGGCGAAGCGCTGGGCGCCTCCTTCGAAGAGAAGGAGATCCCTGCCGATCTCGCCGACAAGGCTGCCGAGTACCGCAACAAGCTGGTCGAAGCGGCCGTCGAGATGGACGATGCGGCGATGGAGGCCTATCTCGAAGGCACCGAGCCCGACGCCGAGACCCTGCGCCGTCTGATCCGCACCGCGGTTCAGCGCCGCGCCTTCCACCCCGTGCTCTGCGGCTCGGCCTTCAAGAACAAGGGCGTTCAGCCCCTGCTCGACGCGGTCGTCGACTATCTGCCGTCGCCGGTCGATCGCGGCGAGATCAAGGGCATCGACTTCAAGACCGAGGAAGAGACCGTTCGTCATCCGACGGACGAGGATCCCTTCTCCATGCTCGCCTTCAAGATCATGGACGACCCCTTCGTCGGCACCATCACCTTCTGCCGCGTCTATTCCGGCAAGGTCGAGACCGGCGCTGGCGTCATCAACTCGACCCGCGACAAGAAAGAGCGCGTCGGCCGCATGCTTCTGATGCATGCGAACAACCGCGAGGACATCAAGGAGGCTTTCGCCGGCGACATCGTCGCCCTGGCCGGCCTCAAGGACGTCCGCACCGGCGACACGCTCTGCGACCCGATCAAGCCCGTCATCCTTGAGAAGATGGAATTCCCCGAGCCGGTCATCACGATCGCGATCGAGCCGAAGTCCAAGGCCGACCAGGAGAAGCTGGGCCTCGCCCTGTCGAAGCTGGCTGCGGAGGATCCGTCCTTCCGCGTCTCGACCGACCAGGAGAGCGGCCAGACCATCCTGAAGGGCATGGGCGAGCTCCATCTCGACATCAAGGTCGACATCCTGCGCCGGACCTACAAGGTCGACGCCAATATCGGCGCGCCGCAGGTTGCGTATCGTGAGACGATCACGAAGCGCGCCGAGGTCGACTACACCCACAAGAAGCAGACCGGCGGTACCGGCCAGTTCGCCCGCGTCAAGCTCGTGATCGAGCCGAACGAGGCCGGCAAGGGCTTCGAGTTCGAGTCGAAGGTCATCGGCGGTTCGGTGCCGAAGGAATACATCCCCGGCGTCGAAAAGGGCCTCAACTCGGTCATCGGCTCCGGCGTGCTCGCCGGCTTCCCGGTGGTGGACGTCAAGGTCCAGCTGATCGACGGCGCCTTCCACGAAGTCGACTCGTCGGCTCTCGCCTTCGAAATCGCCTCGCGTGCCGGTCTTCGCGAAGGTCTGCAGAAGGGCGGCTCCGTGCTGCTCGAGCCGATCATGAAGGTCGAAGTCGTGACCCCGGAAGACTACACCGGTTCGGTCATCGGCGATCTGAACTCGCGTCGCGGCCAGATCCAGGGCCAGGACATGCGCGGCAACGCGGTCGTCGTGAATGCGATGGTGCCGCTGGCCAACATGTTCGGCTACGTCAACCAGCTGCGTTCGTTCAGCCAGGGCCGCGCGAACTACACGATGCAGTTCGACCACTACGAGCAGGTTCCTTCGGCGGTCGCCGCCGAGGTCCAGGCGAAGTACGCCTGATCATCCATTCGATTGACATCGACGACATTCAGACTGACGGAGGCTACGATGGCCAAAGAGAAATTCGCGCGCACCAAGCCGCACTGCAACATTGGAACGATTGGTCACGTTGACCATGGCAAGACGTCGCTGACGGCGGCGATCACGAAGGTTTTGGCTGAGTCTGGCGGCGCGTCGTTCACGGCGTATGACCAGATCGACAAGGCTCCGGAAGAGAAGGCGCGCGGCATCACGATCTCGACGGCGCACGTCGAGTACGAGACGGAGAACCGCCACTATGCGCACGTCGACTGCCCCGGCCACGCCGACTATGTGAAGAACATGATCACGGGTGCGGCGCAGATGGACGGCGCGATCCTGGTCGTGTCGGCCGCCGACGGCCCGATGCCGCAGACCCGCGAGCACATCCTGCTGGCCCGCCAGGTCGGCGTTCCGGCGCTGGTGGTGTTCATGAACAAGGTCGACCTGGTCGACGACGCCGAGCTGCTCGAGCTGGTCGAGATGGAGGTCCGCGAGCTTCTGTCGAAGTACGATTTCCCGGGCGACGACATTCCGATCACCAAGGGTTCGGCGAAGGTTGCGCTGGATGACGGCGACAAGACGATCGGCCATGACGCGGTGCTCGAGCTGATGAAGACGGTCGACGACTACATCCCGCAGCCGGAGCGTCCGATCGACCAGCCCTTCCTGATGCCGGTCGAGGACGTGTTCTCGATCTCGGGCCGCGGCACGGTGGTGACCGGCCGCGTCGAGCGCGGCATCGTCAAGGTCGGCGAGGAAATCGAGATCGTCGGCCTGAAGGACACCGTGAAGACGACGGTGACCGGCGTCGAGATGTTCCGCAAGCTGCTCGACCAGGGCCAGGCGGGCGACAACATCGGCGCGCTGCTGCGCGGCACGAAGCGCGAGGACGTCGAGCGCGGCCAGGTGCTGTGCAAGCCGGGTTCGGTCAAGCCGCACACCAAGTTCAAGGCCGAGGCCTACATCCTGACGAAGGAAGAGGGCGGCCGCCACACGCCGTTCTTCACCAACTACCGCCCGCAGTTCTACTTCCGCACGACGGACGTGACCGGCGTGGTGCACCTGCCCGAGGGCACCGAGATGGTGATGCCGGGCGACAACATCGCCGATGGAAGTCGCACCTGATCGTGCCGATCGCGATGGAAGAGAAGCTGCGCTTCGCCATCCGCGAAGGCGGCCGCACCGTCGGCGCCGGCGTCGTCGCCTCGATCATCGCGTAACGCGTTTTCGTGAGGGCAGGGGTCCTTCCGGCCCCCTGCCTTCTCACGTCA
Organism: uncultured Alphaproteobacteria bacterium; assembly: GCA_963759925.1. GTDB lineage: Bacteria > Pseudomonadota > Alphaproteobacteria > Rhizobiales > Beijerinckiaceae > Allobosea. The sequence goes on along the minus strand of CAVXBE010000006.1, from coordinate 881,961 downwards.
CGGAGAACACAAGACCATGAACGGTCAGAACATCCGGATCCGCCTCAAGGCGTTCGACCATCGCATTCTCGACGCTTCGACGCGCGAGATCGTGTCGACGGCCAAGCGGACGGGCGCCCAGGTGCGCGGCCCCATCCCGCTGCCGACGCTGATCGAGAAGTTCACGGTCAACCGCTCGCCGCACATCGACAAGAAGTCGCGCGAGCAGTTCGAAATGCGGACCCACAAGCGGGTTCTCGACATCGTCGATCCGACCCCGCAGACGGTCGACGCTCTGATGAAGCTCGACCTCGCCGCCGGCGTCGACGTCGAAATCAAGCTCTAAGCGTTTTAGCCGGGTCCTCTGCCTCCAGGTTTTGGTGGATGAGTATGACCCCAAGGGAAGGTATGCACCGATGCGTTCCGGTGTGATCGCACAGAAAGTCGGCATGACCCGCATCTTCACGGATGCCGGCGAACATGTGCCGGTCACCGTGCTGAAGCTCGATAATTGCCAGGTCGTCGCGCATCGCACGATCGAGAAGAACGGCTATGTCGCCGTGCAGCTCGGCACCGGCTTGGCCAAGGTCAAGAACGTCTCCAAGGCCGAGCGCGGCCACTTCGCCGTCGCGAAGGTCGAGCCGAAGCGCAAGGTCGTGGAGTTCCGCGTCAGCGACGACGCGTTGATCCCGGTCGGCGCCGAACTCACGGCCGACCACTTCGTCGTCGGCCAGTTCGTCGATGTCACGCGGCACGACGCTCGGCAAGGGTTTTGCCGGCGGCATGAAGCGCTGGAACTTCGGCGGTCTGCGCGCCACCCACGGCGTCTCGGTCTCGCACCGTTCGATCGGTTCGACCGGTGGCCGTCAGGACCCGGGCAAGACCTTCAAGAACAAGAAGATGCCTGGCCATCTCGGCGCCGAGCGCGTGACCACGCAGAACCTGCGCGTCGTCCAGACCGATGTCGAGCGCGGCCTGATCCTGGTCGAAGGCGCTGTCCCCGGCCATGCCGGCGGCTGGATCCACGTGCGCGACGCCGTGAAGCGCGCCCTGCCGAAGGATGCGCCGCTGCCCGGCAAGTTCCGTGTCAATGGCGGCGAAACGCCGGCTCCTGCAGCCGAGACGGTTGAGGAGAACGCGTGATGAAGCTCGATATCACCACTCTCGACGGCGGTTCGGCCGGTTCGGTCGAACTCTCTGACGCGATCTTCGGCCTCGAGCCGCGCGCCGACATCCTCGCCCGCATGGTGCGCTACCAGCTCGCCAAGCGCCGCGCCGGGACCCACAAGTCCAAGGGCCGCTCCGAGGTCGACCGCACCGCGCAAGAAGATCTACAAGCAGAAGGGCACCGGCGGCGCCCGCCACGGCGCGGCTTCCGCTCCGCAGTTCCGCGGCGGCGGCAAGGCCTTCGGTCCGGTCGTGCGCGACCATGCTCACGATCTGCCCAAGAAGGTCCGTGCGCTGGCCCTGCGCCATGCGCTCTCGGCCAAGGCCAAGGACGGCGGCATCATCGTCATCGACGATGCCAAGCTGAACGAGCCGAAGACCAAGCTGCTGCTCGGCCATTTCAGCAAGCTGGACCTGTCCAGCGCGCTGGTCATCGGCGGCGCCGAGATCGATGTGAACTTCGGCCTGGCCGCGCGTTCGATCCCGAATGTCGACGTGCTGCCGATCCAGGGCATCAACGTCTACGACATCCTGCGCCGCGACAAGCTTGTCCTGACCAAGGCGGCCGTCGATGCGCTGGAGGCGCGCTTCTCATGAGCCAGGCCAAGACCATGGACCCGCGCCACTACGACGTGATCCGTGGCCCGGTGATCACCGAGAAGGCGACGATGCTCTCCGAGCACAACAAGGTCGTCTTCAAGGTCGCCAAGACCGCGACGAAGCCGCAGATCAAGGCCGCGATCGAGAAGCTCTTCGACGTCAAGGTGAAGGCGTCAACACGCTCGTCACCGAAGGGCAAGATGAAGGTCTTCCGCGGCCGTCTCGGCCAGCGCGCGGACGTCAAGAAGGCGGTCGTGACCCTCGAAGAAGGCCACTCCATCGACGTGACCACGGGCCTGTAAGGAAGGATCGTCATCATGGCTTTGAAAACATTTCAAGCCGATCACGCCGAGCCTTCGCCAGCTCGTGATCGTCGACCGCAGCGAGCTCTACAAGGGCAAGCCGGTCAAGGCGCTGACCGAGGGCAAGTCGTCCTCGGGCGGCCGCAACAACCTCGGCCGCATCACCGTCCGCTTCCGCGGCGGCGGACACAAGCGCACGCTACGCCTGATCGACTTCAAGCGTCGCGGCAAGGTCGGCATCCCGGCGACGGTCGAGCGGATCGAATATGATCCGAACCGCTCCGCCTTCATCGCGCTGATCAAGTACAGCGACGGCGAGCAGGCCTACATCCTGGCGCCGCAGCGCCTCGCCGTCGGCGACAGCGTGATCGCCGGCGACGCAGGTCGACGTCAAGCCCGGCAATGCCATGCCGCTGAGCGCGCATGCCGGTCGGCACGATCGTGCACAATGTCGAGCTGAAGATCGGCAAGGGCGGCGCGCTGGCGCGTTCGGCCGGCACCTACGCCCAGATCGTCGGCCGCGACCAGGGCTACGTCATCGTCCGCCTGAACTCGGGCGAGCAGCGCCTGATCAGCGGCCAGTGCTATCGCCACGGTCGGCGCGGTCTCGAACCCCGACCACATGAACCGCAACGATCGGCAAGGCCGGCCGTTCGCGCTGGCTCGGTCGTCGCCCGCATAACCGCGGCGTCTCGATGAACCCGGTCGACCATCCGCACGGCGGCGGCGAAGGCCGCACCTCGGGCGGCCGTCATCCGGTTACGCCCTGGGGCAAGCCGACCAAGGGCAAGAAGACCCGCTCGAACAAGCGGACCGATACGTTCATCGTGTCGAGCCGTCACGCCCGCAAGAAGAAGAACTGAGGTCCGTCATGGCGCGTTCGCTTTGGAAAGGTCCGTTTGTCGACGGATACCTTCTGAAGAAGGCCGAGGTCGCCCGTTCGGCGAGCCGGTCCGAGGTCATCAAGATCTGGAGCCGTCGCTCCACGATCCTGCCGCAGTTCGTCGGTCTGACGTTCGGCGTCTACAACGGCCACAAGCATGTGCCGGTGACCGTGTCCGAGGAAATGGTCGGCCACAAGTTCGGCGAGTTCTCGCCGACCCGCACCTTCCACGGCCACGCGGCCGACAAGAAGGCGAAGAGGAAGTAAGCCATGGGCAAAGCATCCGCCCCCCGCGCGCTGCCGGACAACGAAGCCAAGGCGGTCGCCCGCAACCTTCGCGTCAGCCCGCAGAAGCTGAACCTCGTCGCCCAGCTCATCCGCGGCAAGAAGGTCTCGACGCGCGCTCGCCGACCTCGAGTTCTCGCGCAAGCGGATCTCGCTGGACGTGCGCAAGTGCCTGCAGAGCGCCATCGCCAACGCCGAGAACAACCATGATCTCGACGTCGACGATCTCGTCGTGGCCGCAGGCCTTCGTCGGCAAGGCGCTGGTGATGAAGCGTTTCCATGCCCGCGCCCGCGGCCGTGGCGGCCGCATCCTGAAGCCGTTCGCGAACATCACGATCGTGGTGCGCGAAGTCGCCGCGGCCAAGGCCTGAGGAGAGAACGATGGGTCAGAAAATCAATCCGATCGGGCTTCGCCTCGGCATCAACCGCACCTGGGATTCGCGCTGGTTCGCCCAGAAGGGCGAATACGGCAAGCTGCTGCATGAGGACATGGCGATCCGCGCCGCGCTGATGAAGATGCTGAAGCAGGCTGCGGTCTCCAAGATCGTCATCGAGCGCCCGCACAAGAAGTGCCGCGTCACCATCCACTCGGCTCGTCCGGGCGTGGTGATCGGCAAGAAGGGCGCCGACATCGAGAAGCTGCGCAAGTCGGTCGCCGAAGCTGACCAAGTCCGAAGTCGACGATCAACATCGTCGAGGTGCGCAAGCCCGAGATCGACGCCACGCTGGTCGCCGATTCGATCGCCCAGCAGCTCGAGCGCCGCGTCGCGTTCCGTCGCGCCATGAAGCGCGCCGTTCAGTCGGCCATGCGTCTGGGCGCCGAGGGCATCCGCATCAACTGCTCGGGCCGCCTCGGCGGCGCCGAAATCGCGCGCCTGGAATGGTATCGCGAAGGCCGCGTGCCGCTGCACACGCTGCGCGCCGACGTCGATTACGGTGTCGGCACCGCCTTCACCACCTACGGCACCTGCGGCATCAAGGTCTGGATCTTCAAGGGCGAGATCCTTGAGCACGACCCGATGGCCCAGGACAAGCGCATGGCCGATCGAAGGCGGCCGCTCCGGCGGCGCGTCGCGATCGTCGCGACCATGCGCGCGTAAGGCTGATCGAGAAGAGCCATGTTGCAACCAAAGCGAACCAAGTTCCGCAAGCAGTTCAAGGGGCGCATCTCCGGCGCCGCCAAGGGCGGCACGGACCTCAATTTCGGCCAGTTCGGCCTGAAGGCGCTGGAGCCCGAGCGCGTCACCGCCCGCCAGATCGAGGCGGCCCGCCGCGCGATCACGCGTGCACATGAAGCGCGCCGGCCGCGTCTGGATCCGGATTTTCCCGGATGTGCCGGTGTCGAAGAAGCCGACCGAAGTCCGCATGGGCAAGGGCAAGGGCGCGCCTGAATTCTGGGCAGCCAAGGTCAAGCCGGGCCGCATCATGTTCGAGCTCGACGGCGTGCCTGAGGATATCGCGCGCGAGGCGCTGCGCCTCGGCGCCGCCAAGCTGCCGATCAAGACCCGCTTCATCCAGCGCATCGCCGAGTAAGGGAGGACGACATGAAGAGCGCACAACGCCTGTCCGACCTGAAGGTCATGAGCGTCGACCAGCTGCAGGACGAGCTCCTGAAGCTGAAGAAGGAGCAGTTCAACCTGCGTTTCCAGCGGGCCACCGGCCAGCTCGAGAATACCTCGCGCGTGACCGAGGTTCGCAAGGACATCGCCCGCATCAAGACGCTGCAGCGGTCCAAGACCGTCGCGGCGAGCGCCTGAGGAGTATCAACCATGCCGAAGCGCGTGCTGCAGGGCGTCGTCGTCAGCGACAAGCAGAACAAAACCGTTGTGGTCAAGGTCGAGCGGCGCTATACGCACCCGCTGCTGAAGAAGACGGTTCGCCGGTCGAAGAACTACCACGCCCATGACGAGGCGATGGTGTCCAAGGTCGGCGATCAGGTCTGGATCGAGGAATCGAAGCCCATTTCCAAGCTGAAAAGCTGGGTTGTGCTCGAAAACGCGCCCAAGGCGTAAGTCTATCGTTGAGGCCAGGGGGCGATCGACCCCCGTCAGTCGTAGTCCCGGCGGCGCTGATGCCTGCCGGGAAACCGCGCTGATACACATGGAAGGATCAAGGCCATGATCCAGATGCAGACGAATCTCGACGTCGCCGATAATTCCGGCGCCCGTCGCGTGATGTGCATCAAGGTTCTCGGCGGGTCGAAGCGGCGCTATGCCCGCATCGGCGACATCATCGTCGTTTCGATCAAGGAAGCCATTCCGCGCGGCCGCGTGAAGAAGGGCGACGTCATGAAGGCGGTCGTCGTTCGCACCGCCAAGGACATCAAGCGCGCCGATGGTTCGGTGATCCGGTTCGACCGCAATGCGGCCGTGCTGATCAACAACCAGAAGGAGCCGGTCGGCACCCGCATCTTCGGACCGGTTCCGCGCGAACTCCGCGCCAAGAACCACATGAAGATCATCTCGCTTGCGCCAGAGGTGCTGTGATGGCTGCGAAGATCAAGAAGGGCGACAAGGTCGTCGTGCTGGCCGGCCGTGACAAGGGCAAGGCCGGCGAAGTGCTCCAGGTGATGCCGAAGGATGCCCGCGCCGTCGTGCGTGGCGTCAACCTCGTCAAGCGCCACACCAAGGCCTCGCAGCAGTCCGAAGGCGGCATCATCTCCAAGGAAGCCACCATCCACCTGTCGAACCTGGCCGTTGCCGATCCCAAGGACGGCAAGCCCACCCGCGTCGGTTTCAAGGTTCTCGAAGACGGCCGCAAGGTCCGTTTCGCCAAGCGTTCGGGGGATCTGATCGATGGCTGAGAATCAGCAGGCGGCTCTCACGCCGCGTCTGAAGAAGCATTACGAGGACGTCGTCCGTCCCGGCGATGATCGCCGAGTTCGGCTACAAGAACGTCATGGAAGTGCCGACGATCGACAAGATCGTCATCAACATGGGCGTTGGCGAAGCGACGGCCGATCGCAAGAAGGTCGACAGCGCCGCTGGCGACCTCGCCCTGATCGCCGGCCAGAAGCCGGTCATCACCAAGTCCCGCCTCGCCATCGCCGGCTTCAAGCTGCGCGAGAACATGGCGGTCGGCTGCAAGGTCACGCTGCGCAAGACCAAGATGTTCGAGTTCGTCGACCGGCTCGTCACCATCGCCTTGCCCCGCGTGCGCGACTTCCGTGGTCTCAACCCGAAGTCGTTCGACGGGCGCGGCAATTTCGCGCTCGGGATCAAGGAGCACATCGTGTTCCCCGAGATCAACTACGACAAGGTCGACTCCGTGTGGGGTATGGACGTGATCGTCTGCACGACTGCGAAGTCGGACGACGAGGCACGCGCCTTGCTCAAGCACTTCAACTTCCCGTTCCGGCAGTGAGCCTTACCGCTCATACGCGGAAACCAGGAGATATCGATGGCTAAGAAAAGCTCCGTCGAGAAGAACAAGCGCCGCCGGAAGCTGGTGAAGCAATTCGCCGGCAAGCGCGCCCGTCTTCTCGCGATCGCCAATGACGAAAGCCAGTCCATGGACGAGCGTTTCCTCGCTCGCCTCAAGCTGGCCGAACTGCCGCGCAACTCGGCGCCTAACCGGGTGCGCAACCGCTGCGAAGTGACGGGCCGTCCGCGCGCCTTCTATCGCAAGCTGAAGATGTCGCGCATTGCTCTGCGCGAGCTCGGCAACAAGGGGCTGGTTCCCGGCCTCGTCAAGTCGAGCTGGTGAGGAGGACGCATCATGGCGATCATTGATCCGCTTGGAGATATGCTGACCCGCATCCGCAATGCGCAGATGCGGCGCAAGTCGCGCGTTTCGACGCCCGGTTCGAAGCTGCGGGCCCGCGTGCTCGACGTGCTTCAGTCCGAAGGCTACATCCGCGGCTACACCCAGACCGAGTTCGGCAATGGCCGGACCGAGTTCGACATCGAGCTGAAGTATCACGAGGGACAGCCGGTCATCCGGTCGATCTCGCGTGTGTCCAAGCCCGGCCGCCGTGTCTACTCTTCCGTCGAGACGATGCCGCGCGTGGCCGATGGCCTCGGCGTGACCATCATTTCGACGCCGAAGGGTGTGATGCCCGATCATCTTGCCCGCGAGCAGAACGTGGGCGGCGAAGTGCTTTGCAAGGTCTTCTGACCTTCCGCGCCGCTCATTTCAGGAGAGATCCAATGTCTCGTATCGGAAAGAAGCCAGTCCCGGTTCCCGCTGGCGTTACCGCCAACGTCGCCGGCCAGCTGGTCAAGATCAAGGGCGCGAAGGGCGAGTTGTCCTTCACGGTTCCCGACGATGTGTCGGTTGCCATGGAGGACGGCGCGATCGCCGTGCAGCCCCGCTCGCAGACCAAGCGCGCGCGCTCGCTCTGGGGCACCTCGCGTGCCCGCATCGCCAATCTTGTCGTCGGCACCACGGCCGGCTTCGAGAAGAAGCTCGAGATCAACGGCGTCGGCTACAAGGCCGCCGTCAACGGCAAGGTGCTCAAGCTGTCGCTCGGCTACAGCCACGACATCGACTACGCCATCCCGGAAGGGGTCGCGATCGTCACGCCGAAGCCAACCGAAATCGTCATCTCCGGCATCGACAAGCAGGTGGTCGGCCAGACCGCTGCCGAGATCCGCGACTATCGCGGTCCCGAGCCCTACAAGGGCAAGGGCGTCAAATATGCCGGCGAGTTCATCTTCCGCAAGGAAGGGAAGAAGAAGTAAGGACGCCAGCCATGAGCAAGCAGACAGAGAACACTGCGCGCCGCCGGGCTCGTGTCCGTCGCGCCATCAAGGCGGTCGCCAATGGCCGCGCTCGCCTGTCGGTGCATCGCACCGGCAAGCAGATCTACGCCCAGGTCATCGACGACGTGAAGGGGGTCACCCTCGCTTCCGCCTCGTCGCTGGACAAGGACATCCGCGGCGACATCAAGTCGGGCGCGAATGTCGAGGCCGCGACCACGATCGGCAAGCTGATTGCCGAGCGTGCCGTCAAGGCCGGCGTCAAGGACGTGGTCTTCGACCGCGGTTCCTATATGTATCACGGCCGCGTCAAGGCGCTGGCCGATGCGGCCCGCGAAGGCGGTCTGAACTTCTGACCCATCGCCAGATGGCGAATGGCGGGTCAGCGAATAGGTTTCTATTCGCCGATCGCTTCGCCATTGTCCCATTCCAGCTCGAGCGAGCGGCCAGTTTGCCGCGCAAGTAAGAGGATTGACCATGGCGAGAGAACCTCGTGACCGTCAGGATCGCGAAGAGCGCGATTCCGAATTCGTGGACCGGCTGGTCCACATCAACCGCGTCGCCAAGGTGGTGAAGGGTGGGCGTCGCTTCGGCTTCGCAGCGCTCGTCGTCGTCGGCGACCAGAAGGGCCGCGTCGGCTTCGGCCACGGCAAGGCTCGCGAAGTGCCTGAGGCGATCCGCAAGGCGACTGAAGCCGCCAAGCGTGGCCTCGTCCGCATCCCGCTGCGCGAAGGCCGCACGCTCCATCACGACGTGCAGGGCCGTCACGGCGCCGGCAAGGTCGTGCTGCGCGCTGCCCCGGCCGGTACCGGCATCATCGCCGGCGGCCCGATGCGCGCCGTCTTCGAGGCGGTCGGCATGCAGGACGTGGTGTCGAAGTCGCTCGGCTCCTCGAACCCCTACAACCTCGTCCGCGCGACCTTTGACGCGCTGAAGAACGAGGATAGCCCGCGCGGCGTCGCTGCGCGCCGCGTCCCTGAAGGTCTCTGCCCTGCAGACGCGTCGCCGCGATGCTGGCGCCGATGCCGCGGCCGAAGCGTGAGGGTGGCATCATGGCACAATCCGAAAAGACCGTCGTCATCGAGCAGATCGGTTCGCCGATCCGCCGCGAGGCATCCCAGCGCCAGACCCTGATCGGTCTCGGCCTGAACAAGATCCGCCGTCAGTCGACCCTGGTCGATACGCCGGCCGTGCGGGGCATGATCGACAAGGTCAGGCACCTCGTGCGCGTTGTCGACGCGAAGTGAGGGGATCAGATCGATGAAACTCACAGACATTCGTGATAATGAAGGCGCTCACAAGTCGCGCATCCGGGTCGGCCGCGGTATCGGTTCCGGCAAGGGCAAGACCGGTGGTCGTGGCGTCAAGGGTCAGAAGGCCCGTGCCGGCGTCGCGGTGAAGGGCTTCGAAGGCGGCCAGATGCCGCTGTATCGTCGCCTGCCGAAGCGCGGCTTCAACAACCTCTTCGCCAAGGATCTGAACGAGGTGAACCTCGGTCGCATCCAGCAGGCGGTCGAGGCCGGCAAGCTCGACGCCAAGGGCGCCGTCACCATCGAGGCGCTCGTCGCCGCTGGCGTGATCACGCGCCAGGCCAAGGATGGCGTCAAGATCCTGGGCGTCGGCGAACTGACCACCAAGCTCGCTTTCGAAGTGGCCGGCGCCTCCAAGTCCGCCGTCGCCGCAATCGAGAAGGCTGGCGGCACGGTCAAGATTCTGGCTGCCGCTTCACAGGCGTGACACGGACGCCTAGATAAGGTCTGCGAACGGCGGCCGGGCCAGAAGCCCTGGCCGCCGTTCGACTATTGAACTGTTCCTTTCGGGGCAGGGTGCCGGCAGCCGCGCAGCGTGGAGCCGGGTTTCGCTTTGCTCGACACTGACTTCACGATCCAAGGACCGGACGCATGGCATCGGCGGCTGAACAGCTTGCGGCAAATCTGAACTTCGGCGCCTTCGCCAAGGCAGACGAGCTGAAGAAGCGGATCTGGTTCACGCTGGGCGCGCTGATCATCTACCGGCTCGGCACCTATATCCCGCTGCCGGGCATGAACCCGGATGCGGTCGCCGATCTGTTCAAGCAGACGCAGACCGGCGTGCTCGGCCTGTTCAACATGTTCTCGGGCGGCGCCGTCGGGCGTCTGGCGATCTTCGCGCTGGCGATCATGCCGTATATCTCGGCCTCGATCATCATCCAGCTGCTCTCCAGCGTCGTGCCGACGTTCGAGGCGCTGAAGAAAGAGGGCGAGCAGGGCCGCAAGGTCCTCAACCAGTACACCCGCTATCTCACGCTGTTGCTGGCGGTCTTCCAGGCCTATGGCATCGGCGTCGGCCTGCAGGGGTCGGGCAATCTCGTGCTCGAGCCTGGCCCGTTCTTCCTGCTCTCGACCACGATCACGCTGGTCGGCGGCACGATGTTCCTGCTCTGGCTGGGCGAGCAGATCACCAGCCGCGGCATCGGCAACGGCACGTCGATGATCATCTTCGCCGGCATCATCGCGGAGTTTCCGTCGCAGCTGGCCCAGACGCTCGAACTCGGCCGTCAGGGCGCGATCTCGACCGGGCTGCTGCTGCTGATCCTGGTCATGGCGATCTGCGTCATCGCCTTCTGCGTGTTCATGGAGCGGGCCCAGCGCCGGCTGCTGATCAACTATCCCAAGCGCCAGGTCGGCAACCGCGATGTATGAGGGCCAGACCTCGTTCCTGCCGCTGAAGCTGAACACCTCGGGCGTGATCCCGCCGATCTTCGCCTCGTCGCTGCTGCTGCTGCCGACCACGATCGCCAGCTTCTCGCAGGCCTCGGGCGGCACCGGCTTCCTGTCGACGATCTCGACCTATCTGGCCCATGGCCGGCCGCTGTTCATGATCCTGTACGCGGCGCTGATCATCTTCTTCTGCTTCTTCTACACGGCGATCGTGTTCAACCCGACGGAGACGGCCGACAATCTGAAGAAGCATGGCGGCTTCATGCCCGGCATCCGCCCCGGCGAGCGCACGGCGGAGCATATCGACCGCGTGCTGACCCGCATCACCGTGCTCGGCGCCGGCTATTTGACTATCGTCTGCCTTATCCCCGAGTTTATGATCACCTATGCCCAGATTCCGATCATTCTTCTGGGCGGCACGTCGCTGCTGATCGTGGTGACGACGACCATGGATACCGTGGCGCAAGTCCACGGACATCTGCTGGCCCATCAATATGAGGGGCTGGTGAAGAAGGCCAAGCTGCGAGGGGCGAAACGCTGATGCGATTGATTTTCCTGGGGCCGCCGGGGGCGGGCAAGGGCACTCAGGCTGCTCGAATCGTCGAGAAGCATGGCATTCCGCAGCTCTCGACCGGCGACATGCTGCGCGCGGCCGTTGCGGCCGGGACGCCCGTCGGCGTCAAGGCCAAGGCGGTGATGGATGCCGGCGGGCTTGTCTCGGACGAGATCGTCATCGGCATCGTCGCCGACCGGATCGAGGAAGCCGATGCGAAGAACGGCTTCATCCTCGACGGTTTTCCGCGCACGCTGGCGCAGGCCGAGGCGCTGGACGCGATGCTGCAGTCCAAGGGCATGAAGCTCGACACCGTGCTCGAGCTGAGGGTCGACCAGAGCAAGCTGGTGGACCGCATCGTCAAGCGCGCCGATGAGGCGAGGGCGGCCGGGCAGCCGGTCCGCAAGGATGACGATCCGGAGGTCTTCAAGGTCCGGCTCGAGGCCTACAACCGCGATACCGCGGTGGTCGCGCCCTATTACGAGAAGCGCGGGCAGCTGGTCGCGCATCGACGGCATGCAGCCCGTCGATTCCGTGACGGCAGCGATCGAGCAGGCGCTGGCGCGCTGACCGGCCGATTGGGACGGTTCGAAGATGGGGTCGGGCCAGGGTCCGGTCCCTGAAGCTGCTGATCTGGTTTTTTCTATTTCGGCAGGATCGGGTCGGATACCTCAGGTATCGTGATGTCGAGTGGCTCCCAGCTCGCGAGGAGCGCGATTAAGCCCTGACTTCGCATGGGCTCTACGATGAGGCGATCGCCCTTGCGATGAATCAGAGCTTCCTCACCAGGGAGTTCGAACTCAGTCGGGATCTCGATCGCCTGATTGGCGCCGTCGCGGAATAACCTGGTAGGTCGAACTGGTGTCATCATGCGCCCGCTTGGTAAGGTTTGGGGTAGCATAGGCAGCCCGGTATGCCGGGGCAACGCCTGATCGCCGCAAGCTCAGCGGCACCGGCACCACAACCGCCTCTTGCGCTTCCGGCGTTAAGTCCCTGAATTAGAATCACCAGCGGCTTTGCGTTTAACAACCGCGACTCGGTTGACAGCTTGGCTGGAACGCACTAACGACCGCGCATCCGGTTTCATGCAGCGATGCCGATGCCTTCGCGAGAAGGCACGGCGTCGCATTCTCGCGTGGAACCGACTCAACGCTCCGCAAAGGCCGGCCTCCACCGGCGCGGGGTCATCTTTCACCGCTGGTCGCGCATGGCGTGCGATCGGCCGACATGGAGACGAGACCATGGCCCGTATCGCAGGCGTCAACATTCCGACCAACAAGCGCGTCGTCATCGCGCTTCAGTACATCCACGGCATCGGCGCCAAGAAGGCCGAGGAGATCTGCGAGAAGGTCGGCATCCCGGCCGAGCGCCGCGTCAACCAGCTGACCGACGCCGAAGTGCTGCAGATCCGCGAGACGATCGACCGCGACTACATGGTCGAGGGCGATCTGCGCCGCGAAGTCTCGATGAACATCAAGCGGCTGATGGATCTCGGCTGCTATCGCGGCCTGCGCCATCGCCGCAGCCTGCCGGTCCGCGGCCAGCGCACGCACACCAATGCCCGCACCCGCAAGGGCAAGTCGAAGCCGATCGCCGGCAAGAAGAAGTGAATCGGCGCGCCTCAGGCGAGTCGGTCATCCCGGGCTTGACCCGGGCATTCGTCGAGGGCCGCGCGCCTCGCGCCGAGATGCCCGGCGTCAAGCCCGGCTGCCGTCTGATCACCTCCATCCCGAGCGCCTGGCATCACGGGCGCGCCTGAAGGATCGAAAGACCATGGCCAAGGAAGCAACACGCGTCCGCCGCCGCGAACGCAAGAACATCGTGTCGGGCGTCGCGCACGTGAACGCCTCGTTCAACAACACGATGATCACCATCACCGACGCGCAGGGCAACACGATCTCGTGGTCGTCGGCCGGCACGATGGGCTTCAAGGGCTCGCGCAAGTCGACCCCCTACGCCGCGCAGGTCGCGGCCGAGGACGCGGCCCGCAAGGCTGCCGAGCACGGCATGCGCACGCTCGAGGTCGAAGTGTCGGGTCCCGGTTCGGGCCGCGAATCGGCGCTGCGCGCGCTGCAGGCCGCGGGCTTCACCGTGACCTCGATCCGCGACGTGACGCCGATCCCGCACAACGGCTGCCGGCCGCGCAAGCGCCGCCGCGTCTGACGTCTGATCCGCTCGTCGCGGCGCCCGCACCGGCTGGGCGCCTGTCCGGGGCGGCCGCGCCGCCGCCATTGCATTCGACGCACCGAGGAGTGCGGTCGTGATCCAGAAGAACTGGCAAGATCTGATCAAGCCGAACAAGCTCGAGGTCACGGTCGGCGACGACCCGAAGCGTCATGGCGACCATCGTTGCGCGAGCCGCTCGAGCGCGGCTTCGGCATGACGCTCGGCAACGCGCTGCGCCGCGTGCTGCTGTCCTCGCTCCAGGGCGCGGCCGTGACCGCCGTCCAGATCGACGGCGTGCTGCACGAGTTCTCGTCGATCCCGGGCGTGCGCGAGGACGTCACCGACATCGTCCTCAACATCAAGGCGATCGCCGATCAAGATGCAGGGCGAGGGCCCCAAGCGCATGACGCTGCGCAAGACCGGCCCGGGCGCCGTCACCGCCGGCGACATCAACACCATCGGCGACATCCAGATCCTGAACCCCGACCTCGTGCTCTGCACGCTGGACGAGGGCGCCGAGATCCGCATGGAGTTCACGGTCAACACCGGCAAGGGCTACGTCCCGGCCGAGCGCAACCGTCCCGAAGACGCGCCGATCGGCCTGATCCCGGTCGACAGCCTGTATTCGCCGGTCAAGAAGGTCTCCTACCGCGTCGAGAACACCCGCGAGGGCCAGAACCTCGACTACGACAAGCTGACCATGACGATCGAGACCAACGGCGCGGTCACGCCCGAGGACGCGCGTGGCCTACGCCGCCCGCATCCTGCAGGACCAGCTCGCGGTGTTCGTCAACTTCGAGGAGCCGCGCAAGGAAGAGGCCGTCTCGACCGCGCCGCAGCTGCCCTTCAACCCGGCGCTGCTCAAGAAGGTCGACGAGCTCGAGCTGTCGGTCCGTTCGGCGAACTGCCTGAAGAACGACAACATCGTCTATATCGGCGACCTGATCCAGAAGTCGGAGGGCGAGATGCTGCGCACCCCGAACTTCGGCCGCAAGTCGCTGAACGAGATCAAGGAAGTGCTCGCCGCCATGGGCCTGCATCTCGGCATGGAAGTCCCCGGCTGGCCGCCGGAGAACATCGAAGAGCTCGCGAAGCGCTTCGAGGAGCATTACTGAGACTGCGAGCGGCGAATCGGCGAGCGGGCAGTCGTCGCATGCGCCATTCGCGACTCGACCATGACGCCTCAATCACAATGAACGGCCGTCCCTTGGCACGGCGGCCGTAAAATCAAGGAGAGCCACAATGCGTCACGGATTCCGCGGTCGCCGTTTCAACCGCACGGCCGAGCATCGCAAGGCGATGTTCGCCAACATGTCGCCAGGCCCTGATCAAGCACGAGCAGATCATCACCACGCTGCCGAAGGCCAAGGACCTGCGTCCGGTCGTCGAGAAGCTGATCACGCTCGGCAAGCGCGGCGACCTGCATGCCCGCCGCCAGGCGATCGCGCAGATCAAGGACGTCGCCATGGTCAAGAAGCTCTTCGACGTGCTCGGGCCCGCGCTACAAGGAGCGCAACGGCGGCTATCTGCCGCGTCCTGAAGGCCGGCTTCCGCTACGGCGACAACGCCCCGATGGCCGTGATCGAGTTCGTCGATCGCGACGTCGACGCCAAGGGCAAGGATTCCGGCCCGGTGCATTCACGGCGGAAGACGAAGCGGCCTGAGCGCTCGCCTCAGACGTTCGAGAATTCAAAGGGCGGCCCTCGGGTCGCCCTTTTTCTTTGGCGCGGGGCAGCTCGTCTTTGCAGTTGCGCCGTTCGGGCATAGGCTCCCGCGATCGAGGAAGCGGGACGGGAAACGCGGTTATGGCTGCTATCGAGAGACGGACGGGCCTGGCCCTGGCGTTTGCCTTCGCGCTCGGCGTCGCTAGCCCGCGTGCTGGCGCAGGATTATCCGTCCAAGCCGATCACGATGATCGTCCCCTTTGCGGCCGGTGGCTCTTCGGACGTGATCGCTCGCCTCGTCGGTGACGAAATGGGCCGTGTGCTCGGCCAGCGCATCGTCATGGAGAATATGGGCGGGGCGGGCGGAGCCACCGCGTTGTCGCGCGCCTCACGGGCCGAGCCGGACGGCTACACCATCGTCATCGGCAATAGCGGCACCAATGCCGCGTCCTACACGATCTATCCCGAGCTGAAATACACCAACGCCGATTTCGCCCCGGTCGGGCTGGTCGCCAAGACCTCGCCGATGATCGCGCTGAAGCTGGATTTCCCGGCCAAGACGCTCACCGAGTTCGTCGCCTACGCCAAGGCCAATCCCGGCAAGGTCAGCCTCGGCCATGCCGGCGTCGGCTCCTCGAACTACCTGATCTGCCGCAACTTCATCAAGGCAGCCGGGGTCGATGTGGCGCTGGTCAGCTATCGCGGAGCGGGGCCGGCCCTGAACGATCTGATGGGCGGGCAGATCGACGGTGTCTGCGATGCGGCGACGTCACTGTCAGGCGCCATCCAGGGCGAGAAGGTGAGGGCTCTGGTGGTGGCCACGCCCGCCGCGTCTGGCGAGCCTACCGGACGTGCCGACTGCGGCCGAGGCCGGGCTGCCGGCTTTCCAGGCTCAGGGCTGGAACGCGCTCTTCGCCCCAAAGAATACGCCAGAGCCGGTGATCGCGAAGCTGAACGCCGCGCTGCGGACGGCGCTGGCGAGCCAGCATCTGCAGGATCGGTTCAAGGCGCTCTCCTCGGTCATCCCCGCAGCGGAGGAGATGACGCCGACCTTCGTGGCGCAGATGGTGCCGGCCGAGATCGAGAAATACCGCGTGTTGCTGCAAGACAAGTAAGCAAAGGCCACCTGCCTTTGAGACGCTGGCAATCGCTCTGCCAGCGGCCTATCTCTCGCGCTTGAGTCGCGCTTGTCGCAGAGGAGACGCCAGATGCAGCGCAAGACCAATCTTTCCCTGGCTGCGCTGCTTGCGGCGCTCACCCTGGCGCCGCTGGCGGCTGCGCCCGTGGTGCCGCAATCGCGCGAGCAGCTGACCCTGTCCTTCGCGCCGATCGTGCGCCAGAGCGCTGGCGGCGTCGTCAATGTCTATGGTGCGCGGGTGGAGCGTCGGCCGCAAAACCCGTTCATGGACGATCCCTTCTTCCGGCGCTTCTTTGGGGATGGCGGCTTTGGTGTGCCGCAGGAGCGAGTGCAGCGCTCGCTCGGCTCCGGCGTCGTGGTCGATGCGTCCGGGCTCGTCGTCACCAACAACCATGTCATCGAGGGCATGAGCGAGGTGCGCATCGCCTTTGCCGACAAGCGCGAGGTCGAGGCGACCATCCTGCTGCGGGATCCGCGCACCGATCTCGCGGTCCTGAAGCTGAACAATGCCAAGGATCTCAAGGCGCTGGAGCTGGGCGATTCCGATACGGCTCGAAGTCGGCGACATCGTGCTCGCGATCGGCAACCCCTTCGGCGTCGGCCAGACCGTGACCCAGGGCATCGTCTCGGCGCTGGCGCGCACTCAAGTGGGTGTCGGCGATGCGCAATCCTTCATCCAGACCGATGCCGCGATCAATCCCGGCAATTCCGGTGGTGCGCTGGTCGATATGCAGGGCCGGCTGATCGGCATCAACACCGCGATCTTCTCGCGCTCCGGCGGCAGCCACGGCATCGGCTTCGCCATTCCCGCTGCGATGGTGCGGGTGGTGGTCGACAGTGCCAAGGCTGGCGCCACCACCGTTCGCCGTCCCTGGTTCGGGGCCCGGCTGCAGGCGCTGACGGCCGATGTTGCCGATGGGCTGGGGCTCGACCGTCCAGCCGGTTCGGTCGTTGCCAGCGTTGTCGAGAAGGGCCCTGCCGCCGAGGCGGGCCTGCGGCGCTCCGACGTGATCCTGGCTGTGGATGGCATCGGCGTCGATGATCCCGAGGCCTTTGGTTACCGCTTCGCCACCCGCCCGCTTGGTGGGACCGCGTCCTTGTCCGTGCTGCGCGGCGGCCGAAAGCTGGTCCTGCCGGTCAAGCTCGTCCCGGCGCCGGAGACGCGGCCGCGCGAGCCTGTGACCATCAGCGCGCGCTCGCCGCTGGTCGGCGCAACGGTGATGAACCTGTCCCCGGCGCTGGCGGAAGAGCTGTCGATCGATGCCGGCACCGAGGGTGTGGTGGTCGCCGAGCTTGAAGAGGGCAGTGCTGCGGCGCGTGTCGGCTTCCGCAAGGGGGACATCATCGTCGCCCTCAATGGCGAGCGGATCACCAGCTCGAAGGATCTGCAGGAGGCGGTGAAGGAGCGCAAGCGCGCCTGGGAGATCACCGTCTCGCGCGGCGGCCAGACCATCACCTCGGTCTTCCCGGGGTGAGCGATCTCTTCGCCGCCTCGGGGCTCGACAAATCCGGGCCGCGCCCGCTGGCGGACCGGCTGCGGCCGACGACCTTGCAGGAGGTCGCGGGGCAGGAGCATCTGACCGGACCCGATGGCGCGCTGACGCGGCTTGTGCGCTCCGGCACGCTGGGCAGCCTGATCTTCTGGGGGCCGCCGGGTACCGGCAAGACGACAGTGGCGCGGCTGCTTGGCCGGCGCGACCGATCTCGGCTTCGAACAGATCAGCGCGATCTTTTCCGGCATCGCCGATCTGAAGAAGGTGTTCGAGGGCGCGCGGGGCCGCAGGCTCGGGGGCAAGGGCACCTTGCTCTTCGTCGATGAGATCCATCGCTTCAACCGGGCGCAGCTCGATGCGTTTTTGCCGGTGATGGAGGATGGCACCATTACGCTGGTCGGTGCCACGACCGAGAACCCGTCCTTTGCGCTGAATGCGGCGCTGCTGTCGCGGGCGCGGGTTTTGACCTTCAAGGCGCTGGATGAGGGTTCGCTGCTCTTCCTGCTCGGCCGGGCGGAGCTGCTGGAGAACCGCAGCCTGCCGCTGACGCCGGAGGCCAGGCTGGCGCTGGCGCGGTTTGCCGATGGCGATGGACGCGCGGTTCTGACGCTGGCCGAGGAGATCTGGCGGGCGGCCGGGCCCGACGAAATCTTCGATGAGGCGGGGCTGGCGGAGATCATCCAGCGCCGCGCGCCGATCTACGACAAGGCGCAGGACGGGCACTACAACCTGATCTCGGCCCTGCACAAGACGATCCGGGGGTCGGACCCCGATGCGGCGCTCTATTATTTCGCCCGGATGCTGGATGCGGGCGAGGATCCGCGTTTTCTGGCGCGGCGGCTGGTGCGGATGGCGGTGGAGGATATCGGCCTCGCCGATCCGCAGGCGCTGGTCCATGCCCGCGCGGCAACCGAGACCTATGAGCAGCTGGGCTCGCCCGAGGGCGAGCTGGCGCTTGCCAACACGGTGATCTATCTCGCCACCGCGCCGAAATCCAACGCCGCCTACAGCGCCTACAAGGCGGCTGTGCGGGCTGCCAAGGAGGGCGGGTCGCTGATGCCGCCCAAGACGATCCTGAACGCGCCGACCAAGCTGATGAAGCAGGAAGGCTACGGCGCCGACTATGCCTATGATCATGACGCGCCGGACGCGTTTTCGGGCCAGAACTACTGGCCGGATGCGCTGGGGCGCCAGCAGTTCTACGACCCGCCGGAGCGGGGCTTCGAGCGCGAGATCCGCAAGCGGCTGGAGTATTGGGAGAAGCTGAGGGCCGAGCGGGGGAGCTGATGTTCGACCGCTTCATCGGCATCGACTGGTCAGGCGCGCGCGGGCGTTTTGCGCGAGGGATCAAGGTGGCGCAGGCTCTGCCGGGTCGTGATGCGCCGCTCCTGCTGCCGGGCGACGGGCCGGGCGGCCGCTGGTCCCGGAGCGGCGTGCTGGCCCTGATCGAGCAGGCTTGCGCCGATGAGCGCTGCCTGATCGGGCTCGATTTCTCCTTCGGCTTTCCATCGGGCTTCGGTGCGTTCGACTGGGACTATGTCGAGGCCTGTTGCGCCGGCGACGCGCATTTTTACGGGGGCCGCTTCTTCGCGCAGCCCCATCCCGACCATGCCGATTGGGTCAATGGACCGCGCCACAAGGGCGCCCGCTACAGCGCCCGTGCCTGGCGTCAGACGGAGAGGCAAGTGGCCACGATCAAGCATGCGACTCCGCAAACGGTGTTTAATGCGGTTGGCGCGGCGCAGGTCGGCCCGTCCTCGATCTCCGGCATGCGGATGCTGCGCGCGCTGCGATCGGGGCCTGTGGCGCAGCGCATCGCGATCTGGCCGTTCCAGCCTGCCATCGATGGCCAGAGCGTCATCGTCGAGATCTTTCCGCGGCTGTTCCCGCTTCTGCAGGGACTGAAGCCCGCGATGAAGGACAGCGGCAATCTGCAAGCGGCTCTCGCCGCCTATGGCAGCGCCCCCGTAGTGCAACCGCCGCAATCGGAAGATGAGGGCGACGCGCTGATCGCGGCTGCTGCCCTGCGCGCGCTGGTCGCGAGCCCCGGCTGTTTTGAGACGCCGCCCGACTTGCCTGCGGGCGAGGGCTGGATTTTCGGCGTGGCGGCGACCGAGAGGGCAGAATAGCGGGACGCGATTTTGTTTGTGCGCGGCCCTCATGCGCTCTATTCCAAGCCGATGACCTCCTCATTCCTTGTCTTTCTGGGCGCAGGCGTCGGCGGCGTGTTGCGCCATGGCGTCAACCAGGCCTCCGCCAGATGGCTGGGCCTGGGCTTCCCCTATGGGACGCTGCTGGTGAACATCATCGGGTCGGGAGTGATGGGTCTGATCGTCGGCTGGTTGGCAGTGAAGGGGGAGGGGCTGCCGCAGCACCTGCGCCTGTTCCTGACGACCGGCGTGCTCGGCGGTTTCACCACCTTTTCCGCCTTTTCGCTCGATGCCAT
The DNA here is from genome assembly GCA_963759925.1 of uncultured Alphaproteobacteria bacterium. Classification (GTDB taxonomy): domain Bacteria; phylum Pseudomonadota; class Alphaproteobacteria; order Rhizobiales; family Beijerinckiaceae; genus Allobosea. The sequence goes on along the minus strand of CAVXBE010000006.1, from coordinate 861,886 downwards.
CCTGCTCTGGGAGCGGGGCGAGGGCGCGATGGCGGCGGTTTATGGGCTGGCTTCGGTTGGTCTGTCTCTGGCGGCGCTCATGGCTGGGCTCGCGCTGATGCGAGGTTTGTCATGAGAACGAGCGGCAAGGGGCCGGGTAGCGGCCGAAGCGCTGGCGGGAAAAGCCCCGGCGGCAGAAGCACTGGCAGCAGAGGCACTGGTAGCAGAGGCCCGGGCGGACCCGCTCGCGGCGGCCGGCCTCCGGCTGCAGGCGCGCCCAAGGGCAAGCGGCCCAGCCATGATGCGCGCCGCTCGGCGCAGGCTTCGGCACGGGCGCGGCCCGAGCGCGAGGAGGCGGAGATCCGCACCGAGCCGACACGCAACCCGGCGCCGCACCATCCGGTGCCGCGAGCGGCAGGTCCGCGCAAGCCTGCCCCGCCGCGCAAGCCCGCCCCGCCGCGCGGGCCCCCTGTCAGCGATGCGCCGACGCGCGCCGAGGTCAAGGCCGAGACGGCGCAGGTTCTGGCGACAGGCGTGCAGCAGCTGGTGGTGACGCCGGATGAAAACGAGATGCGGATCGACCGCTTTCTCGAAGCGCGCTTCCCGCAGCTCTCCTTCAGCCATATCCAGCGCATCGTCCGGAAGGGCGAGCTGCGCGTCAATGGCAAGCGCGCCGACAGCAAGGACCGGCTCGAAGCCGGGCAGACCGTGCGCATCCCGCCGCTGAAGCTCGAGGCCAAGGAAGAGCGGCCGCGTTCCCTCAAGCATGATGAGGACACGCTCGGCTTCCTGCGCTCGATCACGCTTTACGAGGATGACGATGTCATCGTCCTCAACAAGCCGGCGGGGCTGGCCGTGCAGGGCGGTTCCGGCACCACCCGCCATGTCGACCAGATGCTTGACGCACTGATCGACAAGAGCGGGCAGAAGCCGCGCCTGGTGCACAGGCTCGACAAGGATACGGCCGGCTGCCTCGTCATCGCCAAATCGCGCTTTGCGGCGGCGACGCTGGCCAAGACGTTCCGCTCACGCTCGGCCCGCAAGGTCTATTGGGCGCTGGTGGCGGGCGTGCCGCGCGTGCGGCAGGGGCGGATTTCGACCTATCTGGCGCGGGAAGAGGCCTATGATGGCGACCAGCGCATGGCTGTCGCCAAGCATGGCGATGATGGTGCGATGCACGCCGTGACCTATTACGCCGTGGTGGAAACAGCGGCGCAGAAGCTGGGCTGGCTGTCGCTGAAGCCTGTGACGGGGCGTACCCACCAGCTGCGCGCCCATGCCGCCCATATCGGCCACCCCATCGTCGGCGATCCCAAATACTTCAACATCCATAATTGGGAGCTGCCCGGCGGCATCCAGAACAAGCTGCATCTGCTGGCGCGGCGCATCGTGCTGCCGCATCCGCGCGGCAAGGGCACGATCGATGTCAGCGCGCCTTTGCCGCCGCATATGCGCCAGTCCTGGAACCTGCTCGGCTTCGAGGATGAGCGCTACGATCCGATCGTCGATGCGCCCGACGAGTGATCGACTGCGGATGCGACGATTCAGGGTGACGTAAGGGAAAGATTGCTTGCCGGAAGCGGGTTGCTGTGTTCTAGTTGTGTTCTCGCAATTCCTTCGGCAGGTGTTTCGATGTTTCGCTTCCTGATCGCACTGATCGTCCTTTCCCCGTTGCTGTCGACGCTGCCCGCAGGGGCACAGACTGGGGGCGCACAGGCTGCAGCCCCAGGGGCCGACGCCATCCCGCGGGCCGAGCGCGCCAAGGCGCGGCAGGAATGCTTGTCCGAGAATGTCGCGCTCACCGGCGAGGATCTGCGCCAGGCGATGCGGGACTGCCTGCAGGCCAAGTTTCCGACTGTTCAGCTTTATGCTCGTGATGGCGTGACGCCCGATGGCAAGCCGACGATGGCGGCAGCGCGGGCGGCCTGCAAGGCTGAGGTCGACAAGACCGGGCTGGCCGGGCCGGAGCGTCGCAAGGCGCTGGTCGATTGCTTCAACGCCAAGCGCCCGGACATTGCCCAGCGCGCCGAGTGCCGCAAGGATGCGCGCCAGCAAGGGCTCGAGGGCGAGATGCTGCGCAAGGCGCTTGCCGCCTGCGGGCGCGAGGGGCGCTCGTGAGTGGCCGTGGAGCCTCAGAGATCGTTTGTGATATCCCTCAGCCCTCATCCTGAGGAGCCATTCCGTTGGGAATGGCGTCTCGAAGGATGCTCCAGAAGGCTCAGTCCTCCGCTGGACCATCCTTCGAGACGCGCCTGCGGCGCTCCTCAGGATGAGGGCTCGCAGTCTGGAACGGTCTCTGAGCCTTAGCAGGACACCAGACGGACCAGCCAAGCGCCGCGTTTCCCTTTGTTGACAGACGCGGTAGACCATTTTTCGATCCAACCGGATCGGTCAATCGCTCTAGTCGATTGATCCGTCGCATTTTCTTCACGCGAACCGGTATCCACTTCGCTTGAAAAGCGCTCACAGGCCGGCCATGGACCTTATCATCTTCGACCTCGACGGCACGCTGATCAATTCGGAAGCGATCATCCTCGGCGCGCAATACGAAACCTTTGCGCGCTGCGGGCTGGTGCATCCGGGGCGGGAGGCGGGGCTCGGTGTGGTGGGGCTGACGCTCGACATCTCGCTGATGCAGCTGGCGAGGCTGGATCGTCCCGACCCGCTACTGACCGAGACCTATCGGACCGTCTTCAACGCGATGCGTGTTGAGGCCGAGAGCGACCCGTCTCTGGCCGAGCCGCTGTTTCCGGGCGTCGCGGAGATGCTGGAGCAGCTCAGCCGCAAGCCGGGGCTGCGCCTGGGAATCGCGACCGGGAAGTCCCGGCGCGGCCTCGACCATGTCGTCAGCCATCATGGCTGGCAGGGGCTGTTTGCGACGCTGCAGTCGGCCGATGATGCGCCCTCGAAACCGCATCCCGGCATGATCCTGCGGGCGATGAGCGAAACCGGTGCTACGCCCGGACGCACCGCCATGGTCGGCGATTCCTCCTTCGACATGGAGATGGCCGTCGCGGCCGGCGTTCTTCCGGTGGCGGTCGCCTGGGGGTTCCAGCCGGTGGAGCGGCTGGTCGCGCTTGGCGCCCGCCATGTCCTGGCCCAATGCGCCGATCTCCACGCCGTGATTGCAGGGGCCTGCGAACCGGCCTGAGCCAGGATCGACGAGCGCTGCGCGAAGCTCGCCGCGCTCGTCTCAGGCCAGAAGACTGCCGCGCAGTAACATCCTCGCAACCACATCCCGTCAGGCCTGTTTAACCTGAACACGCGTTCAGATTTGGCTGTTAACCACCTGCTTGCGGGTGTCGGATCATGGTGTTCCTGCAACAGGGACACACCGGCACAAAAACAAGCCGGGCAGGGGCTAAGCCATGATCGGACATAAACTTCGCGAGTTCGTCGATCGAGTGATGGATCATCATGAGATCGACGACGCCGATGTCGCAATACTTAACAATGACGTTTTCGCTGATGAGGTGATGACGCGCGATGCTGTCGATGTTCTCGTCGCGCTGGAGCGGGCTGTTCCTAAGGCCTGCGCTGCGTTCGCCGATTATCTGGTGGCCGTCGTTGTCGACTTCGCCGTCTGGGACAGCCGCCCGACCGGCGTGATCGACCGCGACAAGGCGCATTGGCTGATGACCTCGCTCAGCGCCGGTGACGGCCCGACGGCGACAGCCCGGCGCATCGCCTTCGAGATCGTGCGGGAAGCAGAGCGTTGCGACGAGGCGCTGATCGGGTTCGCCATGCAGAAATGCGTGACCCCGGTAGCGGTGACCCTCCAGCACCGGGCGCTGCTCGCCAGCTGAATCAACCAGCGTTTCCCCAAAAGCCCCCATCCTGAGGAGGTCGCGCAGCGACCATCTCGAAGGATGCTCCAGAAGGCTCCGGCGGGCGCTGGAGCATCCTTCGCCAAAGCAGCCGAGGCGGAGTTGGCGCGCGGGGAGCGCGGGTGCTCCCATTCCAGCGGCTCGGCTCCGCTCGAAATGACGGAGCGGGATTCCGATAAACCGCCCCAAGGCAAACTTTGGCATGAGTGGACGCCGGGGCCGGTGTCCAATAAACCCCGAGCGTCACTGTCTTGTCAGACCTCCGGGAGACGCCGCGCATGTTCTCGAAAATCCTGATCGCGAACCGTGGCGAGATCGCCTGCCGCGTCATCAAGACGGCGCGCCGGATGGGCATCAAGACGGTCGCCGTCTATTCGGATGCCGATCGCGATGCGCTGCATGTCGAGATGGCCGATGAGGCGGTGCATATCGGCCCGGCGCCGGCCGCCCAATCCTATCTGGTCATCGAGAAGATCGTCGCCGCCTGCAAGGAGACGGGGGCCGAGGCCGTGCATCCCGGCTATGGCTTCCTTTCCGAGCGCGAGGCCTTTGCGCAGGCGCTGAAAGAGGCCGGCATCGTCTTCATCGGCCCCAATCCCGGCGCCATCGCCGCGATGGGCGACAAGATCGAATCGAAGAAGGCGGCCGCAGCCGCCAATGTCTCGACCGTTCCGGGCTATCTCGGCATCATCGAGGACCCGTCCCATGCCGTCACGATCGCCAACGAGATCGGCTATCCGGTGATGATCAAGGCCTCGGCCGGCGGTGGCGGCAAGGGCATGCGCATCGCCTATTCCGCCGATGAGGTGGCGGAAGGCTTTGCCCGCGCCAAATCCGAAGCGGCCTCGTCCTTCGGCGATGACCGGGTTTTCGTCGAGAAATTCATCGTCGATCCCCGCCATATCGAGATCCAGGTTCTCGGCGACAAGCATGGCAATGTGATCTATCTCGGCGAGCGCGAATGCTCGATCCAGCGTCGTAACCAGAAGGTTGTCGAGGAGGCGCCTTCGCCGCTGCTCGACGAGGCGACACGCCGCAAGATGGGCGAGCAGGCCGTCGCTTTGGCCAAGGCGGTGAACTATGACAGCGCCGGCACGGTCGAGTTCGTGGCCGGCCAGGACAAATCCTTCTTCTTCCTCGAGATGAATACGCGGCTTCAGGTCGAGCATCCCGTCACCGAGATGATCACCGGCGTCGATCTGGTCGAGGAAATGATCCGCGTCGCCTATGGCGAAAAGCTGCGGCTGAGCCAGGCCGATGTGAAGCTCGATGGCTGGGCGGTGGAATCGCGGATCTATGCCGAGGACCCGACTCGTAACTTCCTGCCCTCGACTGGGCGGCTGGTGACCTATCGCCCGCCGGCCGAGGGGCCCGATCATGATGCGATGGTGCGCAATGACACCGGCGTGTTCGAGGGCGGCGAGATTTCGATCTATTACGACCCGATGATCGCCAAACTCGTGACCCACGCACCGACGCGCAAGGCCGCGATCGAGGCGCAGGCGCGGGCGCTGGATGCCTTCGCCATTGAGGGGATCCGCCACAACATCCCGTTCGTCTCGGCGCTGATGCAGCATCCGCGCTGGATCGAGGGCAATCTCTCGACCGGCTTCATCGCCGAGGAGTTTCCCGAAGGCTTTGCGCTGCCGGTGCCTGAGGGCGATGTGGCGCTGCGGATGGCGGCCATCGCCATCGCCTGCGACCACCGCATGAACCAGCGCAAGCGGCAGGTTTCCGCGCAGATGGAGGGCTGGCGCAAGGTCTCGTTCGACCGCTCGCGCATCGTCCTGCTGGGCGGCACACGCTTCGAGGGAGAGGTGGCGGAGCAGGGCGATGCCGTCGTGATCAGCTTCCCGCAGCGCAGCTTCAGCGTCGTCAGCGATTGGCGGCCGGGGCAGCCTGTCTGGCGCGGCACGCTCGATGGCGTGCTCTGCGCTGCGCAGCTGCGGCCCGTGCTGAACGGTCTCGCGCTGGGCCATGCCGGCGCCTATGCCGATGCGCGGGTCTACACGGCGCGCGAGGCGGAGCTTGCCGCCTTGATGCCGGAGAAGCTCGCCGCCGATACCGGCAAGTTCCTGCTCTGCCCGATGCCGGGGCTGGTGAAGACGGTTTCGGTGTCCGTCGGGCAGGAGGTCAAGGCGGGCGAAGCGCTCTGCATGGTCGAGGCCATGAAGATGGAAAACGTGCTGCGCGCCGAGAAGGACGTGACGATCGCCAAGATCCTGGCCAAGGAAGGCGATTCGCTCGCCGTCGATGCCGTGATCATGGAATTCGCCTGAGCCCGACGTCATCATCAGGCTGTCCCGGCTATCCATCTCATGCTTCATTGGAAGCAGGCGCAGTTCCCCCGTCGCTGATCAGGATGTGGGTTCGCGCCGTCAGGCTGGATAGCGGAGGAATGCATGCTGACGATCTGGGGGCGCATCAGCTCCATCAACGTCCAGAAGGTGGTCTGGACGGCGGGGGAGGTGGGCCAGACCTTCGAGCGCATCGATGTCGGCGGCGCCTTTGGCGGCAATCGCGAGGCCGCTTATCTCGCCCGAAATCCCAATGGCCTGATACCGGTGCTGGAGGATGGCGATGTCTGCATCTGGGAATCCAACAGCATCGTGCGCTATCTGGCAGCGCGCTATGGCGCCGGCTGGATCTGGGAGGAGGATCCGTCCCTGCGCGCCGATGCCGATCGCTGGCTCGACTGGATGCTCACAGAATTGCAGCCGGCGCTGACCCCGGCCTTCTGGGGTCTGGTGCGCAAGGACAGCGAACGCGCGCCGCCCGATGCCGTGGCCGCTTCCATCGCCAAGACGGAGGCACGGCTCGATCTGCTCGAGGCGCATCTGGCCAGCCGCAGCTTTTTGGCGGGCGAGCGCTTCGGCATGGCCGATATCGTGATCGGCTGCGGGGTGCATCGCTGGCTCAACATGCCGGTGACCCAGGTCGCGCGGCCGCATCTGCGACGCTGGTACGAGACGGTGTCGGCGCGTCCCGCGGCCAAGCCCGCTCTGCTCCTGCCGGTAGTGTAGCCATGGCCAAGCGAGCGGAAAGCCTGCGAAGCATGGCCCGTCTGGGTGGGCTGGTCGCGCTGTTGGCACTGGCTGCCGGCGCTGCAGCGGCCCAGAACCCACCCAATCCAACGCTTGCCACCGACCGGGCGCAACTGGTTGCCTGTCTGCGTCAGGCGCCGACGCCGCGCAGCTGCGTCGGGCTTGTGGCGATCGGGTGTGTGCGCGCGGCCCAGGGCGAGCGCGGCCGGGCCGAGCAGCTTTGTGCGCGGCGGGAGGAGGCTGTCTGGCGTGAGCGGCTGATGCAGCTGTCGCAAGGGCTGGGGCGGCGCCTCGAAGCGGGGGAGCGGGCAAGGTTCGCGGCGCTGCAACTCGCCTGGGAGGCCTATGTCGCGCAGAAATGCGCCTTCTATGCCGGGCAGCAGCCGGCGGCCTTCCAGCCGGGGCGTCTGGCGGGCTGCGAATTGCGCGAGGTCGCGTTGCGGTCGCTGGAGCTGGAGCCCGCTGCCCGTGCCGCATCGCCTGCGCCGCGCCGGCCCCAGAGCCCGCCCGAGATCATTCGCTGAGGCGGGAAGGGGCGTTAACGGGCTGGCGGCATTCCCGCTGTAAATCTGCCCGCCTTCGCAGGGGCCGCACCGCCGATGTTCTTTGTCCTGTCCAAGATCGTTTGGTTCGTGCTGTCCCCGGTCAATCTGGTGATCCTGCTCGGCGCGCTGGCGGCGCTGCTGGCCTTCACCCGGTTTGCCCGCTTCGGGCGCTGGCTCGGGCTCGTCAGCCTGTCAGCGCTGTTGCTGCTGTCGTTCAGCCCTCTGCCGCGGCTTCTGGTGCTGCCGCTGGAGAACCGCTTTCCCCAGCAGGATGCAGCCAAGGGTCCGGTGACGGGGATCATCGTTCTGGGGGGCTCGGTCGGCATCGGGCGTGGCGATGTTGTTTTGAATTATGCCGCCGCTCGCATGACCAAGGCGGTGGAGCTGGCGCGGCTGCATCCGCAGGCCAAGATCGTCTTCGCCGGTGGGGCGGCGCATCTGGTGACGCAGGTCACGATGACCGAGGCGGATGGGGCGCGGGCGCTGTTCCTGAGTCTGGGGCTGCCGGCCGAGCGGCTGGTGATGGAGGACCGCTCGCGCAACACCGTCGAGAATGCGGTGTTCACTCGCCAGCTCGTCGAACCGAAGCCGGGCGAGCGCTGGCTTCTGGTGACCTCGGCCTGGCACATGCCGCGCGCCATCGGCGTCTTCCGCCAAGCCGGTTTCCCGGTCGAGGCTTTCCCGGTGGACTGGCTGACCGAGGACAAGACAGGCGACTATATTCGACCCTATCTGCGCGCCCCGCGCGGCCTCAGCGTCGCCGATGACGGGCTGAAGGAATGGCTCGGTCTGCTGGTCTACAGGCTGGCAGGCTATACGGACGCGCTGTTTCCGGGGCCGTAGGGGGCGAGTGGCGAATGGCGAATGGCGAGGGGCCTCAAACTATTCGCTATTCGCTATTCGCCATTGGCCCCATTACCCCCCTCTTTCACCGTCAGCCTGTAGATCCCCTTGAAGTCATCAGGGTCGACCGGGCGGCCCTTGCGGGTGATGACGATGCGGCCTTCCTTCATCAGGCGGATCGCGGTGCGGCGGATCGGCTGCATCAGCGGGCCCCAGCCATCGGGGTGCGGGCCGCCCAGCGCGCGCGCAGCCTCTGACGGGCAGAAGGTCTTGCCGGGGCCGCGCTCGGCCGCAAGGGCGAGCAGGGTGGTTTCAAGCGTCTCGGGATCGATTGTCATCGCGCCATCAGCTTTGCGGTGGCGCTTTCGTCAAGGGCAATCTCGCCCGCCTCAATCGCCGGTGAAGATGCGCGAGGAGTCGGAGGAGAACTGGCGCCGCCACATCACGGTCAGCACCGCCAGCGTCGCAGCCAGGAACGCCCAGGCCCCGAGGAACCAGCCGAGATAGGCGAGCGCGAAGAAGAACGCCCGCTGGCCGCGGTTGAAATGGCGACCGGCGGCGATGTTCATGCCGACGGTTTCGCGCACGGCCTGCCGCGTCGCCGGCTCGTCCTTCAACCGGACATTGGGGATCGCCCCCAGCAGGATCGCGCAGTAGTTGAACAGGCGGTAGGACCAGGCAAATTTGAAAAAGGCATAGGCGAAGATCACCGCCAGCCCGATCACCTTCATCTCCCAGGCGGCGCGGGTGGTGGGCGTCGCAAAGGGCAGATCCTCGAAGATCTGGACGACGCGGTCGGTCGATTGCAGCAGGCTGAGCGCGCCGCCGATCGCCAGAAGCGAGGTCGAGGCGAAGAAGGCGGTGCCGTTCTGCAGGCCGTTCATCACCTGCGTGTCAATGATGCGATTGTCGCGCTGCAGCGATTCCTCGATCCAGCGGGCCCGGCGCAGGCTCATCCTGGCATTGAGGCTCCGGGCCGAGTGCGGTCCAATCTCAACAGCGACGTGATAGCCGATCCACGAAGCAAGAAAGACAATGAACGCAATAAGATCAATCGTCGCGAATCCAGCCATTGGAGGCCTCCCCAGCGGCACCTTGGGGTGGCGCGGCCGCAGCGGCAAGTGCGATTGACGCAGCCGGCGGCAGACGCCACGGTGCCGAGGCGTGACGAGAGGAGACCCCCATGCCGCAGACCATCACTAAGGGCTACAAGGCGCTGCTGGCCGAGGCGGAGGCGACGGTGCAGACGCTGTCGGTTGAGGAGGCGCAGGCGCTGCTGGTCCGCGAGGATGTCGTCTTCATCGACCTGCGCGATCCGCGCGAGCTCGAGCGGGAAGGGCGGATGCCGCAAGCTGTGCACTGCCCGCGCGGCATGCTCGAATTCTGGATCGATCCCGAGAGCCCCTATGCCAAGCCGGTATTCCAGGAGGACAAGCAGTTCGTGTTCTTCTGCGCCGGTGGCTGGCGCTCGGCGCTGGCTGCCAAGGCGGCCCAGGAGATGGGGCTGAAGCCCGTCGCCCATATTGCCGGAGGGTTTGGCGCCTGGAAGAAGTCCGGCGCGCCGTTCGAGGCTGCCGAGCCCCGTGACCAGGCGCCCAAGGCGACCGCGTGAGCCCGGTCAACGTCGTCGTCGTCCTGCTGGTCATCGCCTTCCTGTTCCGCAAACCGCTGGGCAAGCTGGTCGCGAAACAGTTTCCGGATCGGGCAAAGCGCCACCGCGTCGTCGGCACCATCATCTTGGCCTTCGCGCTGGTCTTCCTGGTGCGATTGGGCGCTTTGTTCTGGAACTAGCGCAGGCCTTGGAGACCGTTGAGGATGAGGGCTGAGGATCGCTCGAACGGTTTCTTGCCTCGCCGAGCCTAGCGCTTGGGATCGGTCGGGGCGAAGGCTCGGGGGCGGACGCCGGGTACGGGGCCGGTCGGCAGGTCCGCGTTCTCTGACGGAATACCGCTCTTCAGATCTAGATTCGACTTGTTCAGAAATCGATTCATCTGGGCCGTGTAAGCCTCTGGCAGGCCTTGCTGTCTGGCGGCAGCGATGACCTGTTCCATATAGCCCGTCTTCGCGCGGCCCGGGGTTGCGCTGCGGCCGACATAGACCAGCGCCCGCTTGGCGCCGCCCGGGATGATCACGGGCTGGCTGATCTTCACATAAAGCCCGCTGCCAATGACCTCGAACTTGTCCAGCGTGCGGATATCCCCCAGCGAGCACTCCCAGAGCACGCCATGCACGCTCTCGCGGGGGTCGCGGACAACCGAGGCATAGCCGTCGCTGGTGATGATGAAGCGGTGGCGCTCCAGCCGCGCGAGGCCGATCTTGACCGAGCGCGGGCAGCGCTGGGCCATGCCGGCCTCGTCCATGTTCAGCCCATAGGCGAAATAGAGCGGCATTACTTGGTCTTCTGGAACAGCTCGCGCCCGATCAGCATGCGCCGGATTTCGCTGGTGCCGGCGCCGATCTCGTAGAGCTTGGCGTCGCGCAGCAGGCGCCCGGTCGGGTAGTCGTTGATGTAGCCGTTGCCGCCCAGCAGCTGGATGGCGTCGAGCGCGCATCTGCGTCGCCTTCTCGGCCGCGATAGAGGATCGCGCCGGCCGCATCCTCGCGCGTGGTCTCGCCGCGGTCGCAGGCCTTGGCGACGGCATACACATAGGCCTTGCAGGCGTTCATCGTCACATACATGTCGGCGACCTTGCCCTGCACGAGCTGGAACTCGCCGATCGGCTGGCCGAACTGCTTGCGCTCGTGGACGTAGGGCATGACCACGTCGAGTGCAGGCCTGCATGATGCCGAGCGGGCCGGCCGCCAGCACGACGCGCTCGTAGTCGAGGCCCGACATCAGGACGTTGACGCCGCGCCCGACCTCGCCGAGCACGTTCTCCTCGGGCACCTCGCAGTCCTCGAAGACGAGTTCGCAGGTGTCGGAGCCGCGCATGCCGAGCTTGTCGAGCTTCTGGCGCGGTCGAGAAGCCCTTCATGCCCTTCTCGATCAGGAAGGCGGTGATGCCGCGCGCGCCGGCCTCCGGATCGGTCTTGGCGTAGACGACCAGCGTCTCGGCCACCGGGCCGTTGGTGATCCACATCTTGTTGCCGTTGAGGACGTAGCGGTCGCCCTGCTTGTCGGCCCGGGTCTTCATCGAGACGACGTCCGAGCCCGAGCCGGGCTCCGACATGGCGAGCGCGCCGACATGCTCGCCCGAGATCAGCTTGGGCAGATACTTCGCGCTTCTGCGTCGTCGTTGCCGTTGCGGCGCGATCTGGTTGACGCAGAGATTGGAATGGGCGCCGTAGGACAGGCCGACCGAGGCCGAGGCGCGGCTGACCTCCTCCATGGCGACGCACATGCTCGAGATAGCCGAGGCCCGAGCCGCCATCCTCCTCCTCGACGGTGATGCCGTGCAGGCCGAGCGCGCCCATCTGCGGCCAGAGATCGCGCGGGAAGGTGTTGGTGCGGTCGATCTCGTCGGCGCGCGGCGCGATCTTCGTCCTGAGCGAAGCTCTGGACGGTCTCGCGGATCGCGTCGGCGGTCTCGCCGAGATCGAAATTGAAGGGGCGGGGCGCGTTGGCGAGCATGAAGTCCTCCCGGTGGTGACGCAGCGGGCGCGGCGATTGCAGCCCTTATACCGCGCCGTCCCTTGATGTCAGCGGGCGAAGGCGCGCAGATGGGTGTTCGCGAATTCGGCCGCCTTCAAGCGGCGGCTCACTTGCCGACGACACCGCGCCAGCGCAGCAGGATCAGCGTCAGCAGCGCGGCACCGACGCAGGCGAGGGCGACGTACAGCGCCCCAAAATCAGCCTCCATCCATGGCAAGCCTTTGACATTGATGCCGAACAGGCCGGTGATGAAGGTGGCCGGCAGGAACAGCGCGGTCAGGATCGACAGGGTGTAGAGCTGCCGGTTGGTCTGGCTCGCGGAGCGGGCGCTCATCTCATCCTGCAGCAGTCGCGACCGATCCTGCACGGCATTCACGTCATGATGCAGCCCGTCGATCCGCTGGATCAGCCGCGCCGCGAAGGCCTTCATCTCTTCCGGCGCCTTGCGGTTGGCATTGATGTCCGCCAGCCGGCGAAACAGCACATGCAGACCGTTGAGCTGGCGGTGGATTCGCACGGCGGTGCGGCGGACCGCGCCGACGCGTTGCGGCACCTCGCTCAGATCCTCATCGAGCAGCTGGTCCTCGATGGCGTCGGTCTGTTCCATCAGCCGCACGATGGCATGGGTGATGTCGTCGATGATGTATTCGATGATCTGCTCGAACAGGGCGGCCGGGCTATCGGCCTCCTCGCCACGGTTCAAGGCATCGGCGACGAGCCTTATCGATTGCAGCGCTTCACGGCGACCCGTCAGGATGAAGCGTTCACCGATGATCCAGTGCAGCGCGCCGACCTTGTCGGAATTGGCGCCGACATTACGCACCAGATCATGGGTGACGCCCCAGGCGAGATTGGCGGAATGATCGAGCCGCTGATGTGTCTCGGGTGCCAGAAACGCCTCTTCGGTCGCGGCCGGCAGCCAGAGCTGCTCACCCACCCAGGCCTTGGCACGGCTGTGGACGAGGTCGAGATGCAGCCAGACAAAACCCTCGCGCGGGTCGAGATCGGGGATTTCGCCGCGTTCGATCAGGCGGGGCGCGCCATGGCTGTCGAAGCGATAGGCCCAGACGACGCCCATGGCGGACTGTGCGTCCGGGGAGTGATGAGAGGCGAGCATGGCTGCAAGGGGGCGAAGTGGCTGCAAGGCCTGAGCCCTGCGCCCCGCTTATGACGCTCCGATGACAGCCGGGGGCTGTCAGTCGTTATGGGCGGTATGCTGCTTGTTGGGTCGCGGTGGTGGGCGCAGTGCGACACCGCCAGCGTCCTTGGGTGCGCGCGAGCCGGCAGAGGTCGCAGGCCCCTTGGAACGCGCCACCTTCGCCCCGCCATGCCAGGTCCGGCTGCCGATCTCGAAGCGGCCTTCGCGCCAGGCCGCGAATTCGCTTTCCGAGCCGAAGAAGGCGTTGCGGTCGACATCGCCGGTGATGCCGGGAACGCGGCCGGTGGTGGTGAACTGCCAGAACTCCCATTTCTCGCGCTCGTAGCGGTGGCGCAGCGGGGCTGCGGTGGAGCGCAGCCAATAGGGATAGTCGTTGAACTCGCCCTCCAGCACATCCTCATGGAAGTTGATGTCGGTGTAGATGATCGGCTTCTTGCCGGTGTGCTCGTGCAGGCCCTTCAGCATCTCGCGGATCTTGGCGAGCGCCACATCCTTCGAGATCTTGCGGTCGCATTGCGAGTTGTTCTGCCATTCGACATCGAGCACCGGGGGCAGGGCGTCGGCATCGCGCGGGATGTGCTTCTTGATCCAGCGCACCTGGTCCTTGGCGGAGCGGCACCACCAGACGAAATGATAGGCGCCGCGCGGCACGCCGTGCTTGCGCGCCTCAGCCCAGTTGCGCCGGAAATTCGGGTCGAGATGGTCGCCGCCCTCGGTCGCCTTGATGAAGGCGAAGCGGGTGCCGGCGTCCTTGACCTTGTTCCAGTCGATCTCGCCTTGCCAGCGCGAGACGTCGATCCCCTGGATCGCCTTGCGCCTGGCGTCGCGCACGCCGTGATGCGGGTCGCTGTCGCTTTTCTTGGGGTAAAGGGCGTGCGCCGGAGATGTCAGCACGATGAGCAGTCCGCCAGCGATAACCGGGCCGGCGAGACGGGACAGGATGGTGGTGAAAACTGGCATGCGCCCCTCCTTCGCATTCCTGCATGGGGCCGGCCGGTTAAGGCAGTCTTAGCATGCGCTGCTTTTGAAGGATGGCGTTCAGCCTTGGTTAACCCAGCGACGGCGGTGCCGAGGCAGGCTTAACCCTCCTCAGCCTCCGCGCCATTCGCCTGCAAGGAGGCGGGCATGGGCGCGACACTGCCGGGGATGACGGCGACGGCCGGAGGCGCGGCCGGGGCAGGCGCCGGCTGGGGCGAGCGGCGCCGCCAGCTGCGCGTGCCGGGGTCGAAATCGCCCCGCAGCCAGCCCTGGAACTGCTCCTCGGTGCCGAAGAACGCGTTGCGGTCGACATCGCCGCGGATGCCGGGCACGCGGCCGGTGGTGGTGAACTGCCAGAACGCCCAGGGCCGGTTGTTGTAGCGGGTCTCGGGCAGGGCGGCCGTGGAGCGGATCCAGTAGGGATAGTCGTTGAACTGCCCTTCCAGCACATCCTTGTGGAAGGTGATGTCGGTGTAGATCACCGGCTTCTTGCCGGTGAGCTGCTCGAGCTCGGTCAGCATCAGCTGGATCTTTTCCAGCGCCAGCGCCCGGTCGATCTTCTGCGGGCAGGTGCGGGAATGGCCGTTCCACTCGACATCGAGCACCGGCGGCAGCGCATCGGGATCGTTGGGGATGTGCTGCTTGAACCAGACCGCCTGCTCATGCGCAGGCCGGCACCAGAACACGAAATGATAGGCGCCGCGCGGCACGCCGGCGCGGCGCGCGCCCTCCCAATTGCGCAGAAAGGCGGGGTCGATATGGTCGCCGCCCTCGGTCGCCTTCATATAGACGAAGCGGGTTCCGGCCGCCTTGACGGACGCCCAGTCGATCTCGCCCTGCCAGCGTGAAATGTCGATGCCGTGCACCGGGTAGCGATGCGCGGCCGCGACGCCGGGATGAGGGCGCGCGTCACCCTTTTGCGGGTAATTGTCCAGCGCGACGCAGCCGCCGAAACTCGCGACGACGGCAGCGCTGATCGCGAGTTTGAAAGCAGCTTTGAGCATGTGACCGGAGAGCATATCCGGGAAGATTGCGGAGAAAGCTTGACGGTCGGTTTACGTTACCGATTTCCAGAGCCGTTCAATGCAGATTTAGCAGCAGAGTCGCGGTGCCGAGGAAGGCGAAGAAGCCGACGACATCGGTCACGGTGGTGACGAAGGTGCCCGAGGAGACTGCCGGATCGATCTCGAAGCGCTCCAGCATCACCGGAATGGCGACGCCGGCCACTGCGCCGGCGAGCAGGTTGATCGATCATCGCGAGGCCGATGACCAGCCCAAGCCCGTAATTGCCGAACCAGAGCATGGCGACGACGCCGGTGATCAGGGCAAACGCCACGCCATTCATCAGCGCCGACGATCAGCTCGCGGGTGAAGAAGCGGCGGATGTTCCAGGCGCCGAGCTCCTGCGTCGCCAAGCGCGCGCACGGCGACGGTCATCGTCTGGGTCGCGGCATTGCCGCCCTGGCTCGCCACGATCGGCGCCAGGATCGCCAGCGCGACCAGCTGCGACAGCTGCGCCTCGAACAGGCTCATCACCGAGGCGGCGAGGAAGGCGGTGACGAGATTGACGAAGAGCCAGCGAAAGCGGCTGCGGGAAATGCGCGCCACCGTGTCCGAGAGTTCTTCGTCGGCATCGACGCCGCCGAGCTGCTTGACGTCGTCGTCGGCTGCTTCCTCGATGACGTCGACGATGTCGTCGATGGTCAGCACGCCGACGAGCCGGTCATCATCGTCCACGCACCGGGGCGGCGATCAGGTTGTAGCGCTGGAACATCCGCGCGACGTCCTCGATCTCCTCGGTCGCCTTCACGGCGCGGTTATCCTCCTCGACCAGCTCCGCGACCTTGACCGGCCGCTTGGTGCGCAGCAGCCGGTCGAGCCGGACGGTGCCGACGAAGTGATGCGCGGGGTCGGCGACGAAGATCTCGAAGAAGCGCTCCGGCAGGTCCTTGGTGTCGCGGAGATAGTCGATGGTCTGGCCGACGGTCCAGAACGGCCGGCACGGCGACGACCTCGCTCTGCATGCGCCGGCCGGCGCTGCCCTCGGGATAGTCGAGGCCCTGCTGCAGCGCGATGCGCTCGGTCGGCGTCAGCCGGTCCAGCACCTCCTGCTTGTCGGCCTCGTCGAGGTCTTCGAGAATGTAGACCGCGTCGTCGGTATCGAGATCGCGCACGCCCTCGGCGACGGTCTCGGCCGAGAGTTCCTCGAGGATTTCCTCGCGGACGGAATCGTCGACCTCGGTCAGCGCGGTGAAGTCGAAGTCCGCGCCCAGGACCGAGATCAGGCGCGGGCCGCTCGTCGGCATCCAGCGCCTCCAGCAGCGCGCCGAGATCGGCCTCGTGCATGTCGGCCACGACCGCGCGCAGCGTCGTCAGGTCCGAGAGCGCCAGGGCCTGCGAAACCTGCTCGACCAGGGCGGCGTCGAACGCGCCGTGTCATCGCGAAGGGGGCGCCCGAGTCGCTCGTCGGGCGCGTGTTCGATGTCGTTCATCGGTCCGGCTCCGCGATTCGAGAGGGCGAGGGCCCTTGTGTCAGCCCTGTCGGCTTCTTGCAACGCAGCATGACGAAAGGGCGACAGAAGCGGGCTGCCTCAAAGCAAAACGGCGACCCGTGAGGGCCGCCGTTTGCGGGTCTGCACCCAAAACTGGTGCGGTCAAGAGGACTCGAACCTCCACGGGTCTCCCCGCTACCACCTCAAGGTAGTGCGTCTACCAATTCCGCCATGACCGCAGCGGCTACAGCAGGTCCGCGCTGTGGCGGTGATCTCTGGAGCGGCGCGGGTCTAGCAAATCGCTTTCGCCGCCACAAGTCCGGAGATGAAGTTTGCGACGGGTTTGTCGCAATCGGTTGCCAGGCTCCCGGACTCAGGCTGCAGCGACGGTCTGCAGGGTGTAGACGTTCGGGCGCTTCAGCATCTCGGTGATCTCGACCGAGATGCGCGAGCCGGCTGACGACGACGTTGCCCTTGGCGAAGGGGTGGTTGTTGGCGAGAATCTGGACTTCATCGGTCTCGGTGGCGTTGAGCTCGATGATGGCGCCGCGGCCCATGCGCAGCAACTTGTAGATCGGCATCTGGGCCTGGCCCAGAACGACGGTCAGTTCGACGGGAACGAGATCGAGATCGGCCTTCAAAATCAAATCTCCAGGGGTAACCGTGCGTCCTGCTTCGTCGTGCCGTCCAGGGCCATCGCCTCAGGCGCTTGCCCGGCCGCGCCTTTCGGCGCAGGAACCGCAGCCGGCGCATCAGGAGACGCGGCCGACATGCGATGCTTGGCGAAACAGGGTTAAGGCAAGGTGAAGACGCGCGACACGCTGGCTGATTCGTTCTCTGCCCGAGCCCGGCTCAGCGCCGGTCGAATGGGTCGTGGCGCGATGGTCTCACCGGCTATGAGGACGCCGTTGCCGAGATGGAGAGCGCGCGTCGCGCTGATCGCCGACGGGCTGGCGCCGGAGCGCGTCTGGCTGGTCGAACATCCGCCGCTCTACACCGCCGGCACCTCGGCGCAGGACGAGGACCTGGTGGCGCCGGGCCGGTTCCCGGTGCATCGCAGCGGGCGGGGCGGGCAATTCACCTATCACGGGCCGGGCCAGCGCGTGGCCTATGTCATGCTCGACCTGAAGCGGCGCGAGCCGGATCTGCGCCGCTTCGTGGCGGCGCTCGAGGCCTGGCTGATCGGCACGCTCGACGGCGATGAACGTCCGCGGCGAGCGGCGCGAGGATCGGGTCGGCGTCTGGGTGCGCCGGCCGGAGAAGCGGGACGGGGCGCGAGGACAAGATCGCCGCGATCGGCATCCGCGTGCGGCGCTGGGTGACGTTCCACGGCATCAGCGCTGAACGTCGAGCCGGATCTCGGCCATTTCGACGGCATCGTGCCCTGCGGCGTCAGCGACCACGGCGTGACCTGCCTGGTCGATCTCGGCCTGCCGGTCACGATGCCCGAGGTCGACGCTGTGCTGCGCGCAGCAGTTCGAGCGCAGTCTTCGGGCCGACCGTCTTGGCATGAGCCCGCTGTTGGCAGTGCCGGGACCGCGTGCCATAACGCTTACGGCAATGATGAGAACGCAAAGGGCGCGACATGCCGGTCATCGAGAGCAAGGTCGATCTGGCTTCGGCCGAGGCCCAGGCGAATGCGGCGGCCTGGGCCGGCGCTGCGCGCCGAGCTGCGGCGAGCGCGCGGGCCGTTGCCGCGCTGGGCGGCAATGCGAGGTCGCGCGAGCGCCATACGGCGCGCGGGCAAGCTGCTGCCGCGCGAACGCGTGCTGCGCCTGCTCGATCCCGGCTCGCCCTTCCTCGAGATCGGCGCGCTCGCCGCGAACGGCATGTATGGCGGCGACATCCACGGCGCCGGCATGATCACCGGCATCGGCCGGGTCGCGGGCCGCGAGGTGCATGATCGTCTGCAACGACGCGACCATCAAGGGCGGCACCTACTATCCGATGACGGTGAAGAAGCACCTGCGGGCGCAGGAGATCGCGCGCGAGAACCGGCTGCCCTGCCTCTACCTCGTCGATTCCGGCGGCGCGAACCTGCCGCACCAGACCGAGGTCTTTCCCGACCGCGAGCATTTCGGCCGCATCTTCTACAACCAGGCGACGCTCTCGGCCGAGGGCATCCCGCAGATCGCCTGCGTGATGGGCTCCTGCACGGCGGGCGGCGCCTATGTGCCGGCCATGTCGGACGAGACGATCATCGTGCGGAAGCAGGGCACGATCTTCCTCGGCGGCCCGCCGCTGGTGAAGGCGGCGACCGGCGAGGTCGTGACGGCCGAGGATCTCGGCGGCGCCGACGTCCATGCCCGGCTGTCGGGCGTCGCCGACCATTACGCCACCGACGACACCCATGCGCTGGCGATCGCTGCGCCGCATCGTCGGCACCCTCAACAGCGTCAAGCGCCCGACATCGACATCGCCGAACCGCGTCGAGCCGCTCTACGCCGGTCGAGGAGCTCGAGGCGATCGTGCCGACCGACCTCAAGAAGCAATACGACATCCGCGAGGTCATCGCCCGGCTCGTCGACGGCTCCGAGTTCGACGAGTTCAAGCGGCTCTACGGCACGACGCTGGTCACCGGCTTCGCCCGCATCTGCACGGCATGCCGGTCGGCATCATCGCCAACAACGGCATCCTGTATCTCGGAGAGCGCGCTGAAGGGCGCGCATTTCATCGAGCTCTGCTGCCAGCGGCGCATCCCGCTGCTGTTCCTGCAGAACATCTCCGGCTTCATGGTCGGGCCGCGATTACGAGGCCGGCGGCATCGCCAAGGACGGCGCCAAGCTCGTCACCGCGGTGGCCTCGGCGCAAGGTGCCGAAGATCACGCTGCTGGTCGGCGGCTCCTACGGCGCCGGCAATTACGGCATGTGCGGCCGCGCCTATTCGCCGCGCTTCCTGTTCACCTGGCCGAATTCGCAGATCTCGGTGATGGGCGGCGAGCAGGCGGCGAGCGTGCTCGCCACCGTGCGCCGCGACAATATCGAGGCCGAGGGCAAGAGCTGGTCGGCGGAGGAGGAGGAGAGCTTCAAGGCGCCGATCCGCGGCCAAATTCGACGAAGAAGGCTCGCCCTACTACGCGACGGCGCGGCTCTGGGACGACGGCGTCATCCTGCCATCGGAGACCCGCCGCGTGCTGGCGCTGGCCTTCTCGGCCTGCCTCAACGCCGAGATTCCGGAGACGAAGTTCGGCGTCTTCCGGATGTGAGCGTCGCCCCGGCTGGGGGAACCGAATGCCGGTAGCGGCATTCGGTTGGGACGCGCGACGGCGAGCGTCGCTTCAGACCCAGGACCAGCCATGGCCGATATGACCCTCAGCGACATCTCCGAAGAGATGCGCGACATCGACTTCTGCATGCTGACGACGCGGACCGAGAGCGGCGGTCTCGCCGGCCGCCCGATGAGCAACAACCGCGACGTCGATTATGACGGCGATTCCTGGTTCTTCGCCTATGATTCGGCGCGGTCCATCGCCGAGATCGAGCGCGATCCGCATGTCGGCCTGGCTTTTTCCGGGGCCAAGAGCCTGCTCGGCAAACCCGGCATCTTCATCAACATCGCCGGCCGGGCGCAGGTAATCCGCGACAAGGGCGCCTTTGCCGAGCATTGGGTCGCCGATCTCGAACGCTGGTTCCCGGAGGGAATCGACACGCCCGGCATGGTGATGCTGAAGGTCAGCGCCCAGCATGTGCATTACTGGGACGGCGAGGAGAACGGCGAGGTCTCGCTCGGGTGAGCTGACAGACCGTTTGAGAGAGCCCTCATCCTGAGGAGCTGCGCAGCAGCGTCTCGAAGGATGGTCCAGCAGACGCCGGAGCCTTCTGGAGCATCCTTCGAGACGCCATTCCCAACGGAATGGCTCCTCAGGATGAGGGCTGCGGGTAACTCAGACGGTCTCTGAGGCGTGCTCAGCGTCATGGTGGCGAGCGAAGCGCCGGACGTCCAGCGCAATTCGCCGGGCGCTTCGCTTCCCTCGCCATGACGGCCGCCGCCCTTCAATCCATCACTGCAAAGCCGCACTGCACTGGCGGCTGTTCAGCATGCTGCATGCGCTGCTATGGTCCCCCCGCATTTCAAACGGTTTAAGCAAAAGCCGATCAGGGACGAGGACAAGGCATGGCTGGGCATAACAAGGTCGCGATCATCACCGGCGCAGGTTCGGGCGTGGGTCGTGCGGTGGCGCTGCATTTCCTGAAGGACGGCTATCGCACGGTGCTGGCCGGCCGCAGGGCGGATGCGCTGGAGGAGACGATCTCGCTCTGCCGGCGCACCGGCAGGGCAGGCGCTGGCCGTGCCGACCGATGTCACCGACCAGGCCTCCGTGCAGGCCCTGTTTGCTCGCACCAAGGAGGCGTTCGGCCGCCTCGACGTGCTGTTCAACAATGCCGGCGTCAATGCGCCGGGCTCGATCATGCTCGAGGATCTGTCGCTCGCGCAGTGGCAGGCGGTGGTCGACACCAACCTCACCGGCCCGTTTCTGTGCACGCAGGAGGCCTTCAAGATCATGAAGGCGCAGGAGCCGCGGGGCGGGCGGATCATCAATAACGGCTCGATCTCGGCCTATGCGCCGCGGCCGAATTCCGTCGCCTATACCGCGACGAAGCATGCGATCACCGGCCTGACCAAGACCTCCTCGCTCGACGGCCGCAAATACGACATCGCGGTCGGCCAGGTCGATATCGGCAACGCGCTGACCGAAATGGCGCAGCGCATGACCCAGGGCGTGCAGCAGGCCGATGGCTCGATCAAGGTCGAGGCGGTGATGGATGTGAACCATGTCGCCACCTCGGTGCTGCACATGGCGAGCCTGCCGATCGAGGCCAATGTCCAGTTCATGACGGTGATGGCGCTCGAAAATGCCCTTCGTCGGGCGGGGCTGACGCCTACATTACAGGTGCTCCGCCGGGGTCGGACGCCTGGCGGAGCACCGTTCCATCATAGACTGCTTTCAGGCGGAGGGTGCCTCGTGTCCGGGTTTGATGCAAGGCTCGGAAGAGGGCGCTTCGAGACGCCACGGCGGCGACGCCGTCGCGGGACGTGGCACGCGCCTATGTCGTGACGATCTGGGGGATCGCGCTCGGTATCCTGGTCTTCGCGACCGGCGTGGTGGCTGTGGCCCTGTCGCTGGGCAACCAGCAATTGTTCAAGGACGGCGTCGACTGGGTCTACGACGTCGTGCTCTATGGCATCGCCGCTGATCGTCTTCGGGCGCGATGCGCGGGCCGAGAAGGCTCGCGGCGCTCGCCATCGGCGCTGTGATGGCGGTCGGCCGGGCTGCATACGCTCTACGACCTCTGGGACAAGATCGCTCGACCCGCGCCCGATCGAGATCTGGGCGCTGGGATTCTCAGCGGCGAGCGCGATGGCCATCGCGGTGCTGATCGTCGGCCTGCTCTGGCGCTTCCGCGCGAGACCAATCCGGTGATCAAGGCGACCTGGCTGTCGAGCCGCAACGATGTGATCTCGACCACCGGGTTTGCGCTGCTCGGGCTGGTGGCGCGCGTCGCGCCGGTGCGCTGGCCGGAATATCTGTTCGACCTCGCTGGTGGCGGCGCTGTGCTTCCAGGCGAGTTGGGCGATCTGGCGCTCGGTCCGCCGGGACCGGCGCGCGCAGCCGCTTGTTCCTGAACCGATCTGACGCTAGGGAAAGCCACGAAGCCGGTTTGCACAAGAAGGCGGCGACAGGCCGAGCAGTCCGGTTATAAGGGACGGCATCAGGTCAGGATTGCCGCCATGTCGATCAGCTCGCAAGCTTCCCTCCATCCTCATCGCCAATCGCGGCGAAATCGCCTGCCGCGTCATCCGCACGGCGCGACGGCTGGGCCTGCGCACCATCGCCGTGCTATTCCGATGCCGATGCCGAGGCGCTGTTCGTGCAGATGGCGGATGAGGCCTGGCGCATCGGCCCGGCCCCGGCGCGCGAGAGCTATCTCGACGCCGACACGATCCTCGCCGTCGCGCGCGAGTCGGGCGCCGCCTGCATCCATCCCGGCTATGGCTTCCTCTCGGAGAATGCCGACTTCGCCGAGGCCTGCGCCGCAGGCCGGCATCGTCTTCGTCGGCCCGCCGGCTTCGGCGATCCGGGCGATGGGGCTGAAGGATGCCGCCAAGGCGCTGGTCGAGAAGGCCAGTGTGCCGGTGGTGCCGGGCTATCACGGCGCCGAGCAGGGCGTCGCGTTCCTGCGCCGAGGCTGCCGAGCGGATTGGTTATCCCGTGCTGATCAAGGCGGTGGCCGGCGGCGGCGGCAAGGGCATGAAGAAGGTCGACCGGCCGGAGGATTTCGCGGAGGCGCTGGCCAGCGCCCAGCGCGAGGGCCAGAACGCCTTCGGCGATGCGCGCGTGCTGGTCGAGAAATACGTGCTGAGCCCGCGCCATGTCGAAATCCAGGTCTTCGGCGACAGCCATGGCAATGTCGTGCATCTGTTCGAGCGTGATTGCTCGCTGCAGCGGCGCCACCAGAAAGTCATCGAGGAAGCGCCGGCGCCGGGCATGACTGCCGAGGTCCGCGCCGCCATGGGCAAGGCCGCGACCGAGGCCGCCAGGGCTGTCGGCTATGTCGGCGCCGGCACGGTCGAGTTCATCGCCGATGGGCGCGACGGGCTGCGGGCCGACCGCTTCTATTTCATGGAGATGAACACCCGCCTGCAGGTCGAGCATCCGGTCACCGAAGCGATCACCGGGCATGGATCTGGTCGAGCTGCAGCTGCGCGTCGCGGCCGGCGAGCCGCTGGGCTTCAGCCAGGACGACGTCACCGCCACCGGCCATGCGGTCGAGGCGCGGCTTTATGCCGAGGATCCCGAGAAGCGGCTTCCTGCCCTCGACAGGCAAGCTCTGGGCCCTGCAGTTTCCGGAAGGCGAGGGCATCCGCATCGATACCGGCGTCGAGGCCGGCGATACGGTGACGCCGTATTACGATCCGATGATCGCGAAGGTGATCTGCCCATGGCGCCGACGCGCGACGAGGCGCTCGATCGTCTGGCGCAGGCACTGGCGCAGACGGTTGTCGCTGGGCCGCGCACCAATCTCGCCTTCCTGAAGAAGCTCGCGGAGGCGGAGGGCTTTCGCAACGGGCCGTTCGATACCGGCTTCATCGACCGCAATATCAGCGGCGCTCGGCGCCGAGCCGCAGCCGCTCGATGCCGCCGCTGTGGCGGCCGCAGCCTTGCAGCTCGAAGAGGAGCGGCAGGCGGCGGGCCTGGCCGAGGCGCAGCTGCGCGCTGCACGGGCGAGGCGCGTTCGCCCTGGGCCGTCACGGACGCGTTTCGCGTGATGCCGCAGCCGGCGCTCGGCTTGCCGCTGCTGGTCGATGGCGAGCGTCTCGATGCGCGGATCGAATGGGATGAGGACGGCGCCCGGGTTACGCTGCCCGGCCACGAGATCGAGGAGGGCGAGCATGAGATCGCGCTGGCCCGGGCCGAACGCGGCACCTATCTCGCCCTGCATCGCGGTCGGCAGACCTCCGTGGCGTTGTTCGATCCCTTCGCGGTCGATCTCGACGCGGCGGCAGGCGGCAGCGGCGTCATCAAGGCGCCGATGCATGGCAAGCTGATCGCCCTGTTCGTGGCGGCCGGAGAGACTGTGGTGAAGGGCCAGCGGCTGGCCATCGTCGAGGCGATGAAGATGGAGCATGTGCTGACCGCGCCCCGCGACGGCACAGTCAGCGAAGTCGCGGGCGAAGCCGGTGCCCAGGTCGCAGAGGGCGCCAAGGTGGTCGTGCTGGCGGAGCAGGAATAGGCCGCTCGCTGCAGGGCTTATTCAAGGTAGCTATTTCCGGGGCGGGCAGGATCCCGCCCCGGTCGCATCTGACAGCGATCAGCTTTCCGCCATGCGGTTGCGGCCGATCAGGGGGTACTGCTCCACCTCGTAGATCTGGCCCGAGACAGGGGCGCTGTCGTCGGAGAGCCAGAAGGCGGTGTGCGCCGCAATTTCCTCCGGCTGCATGATCTGGCCGGTCGGGGCAAAGAGCGGGGAGACCTCGTTCTGCCAGCCGGGCTTGCGCCCTTCCTTCTGCTGCGTCGCGTCCTCATTGTCGGTGAAGGTCCAGCCGACATTCAGGCAGTTCACGCGGATTTTCTCCGGCGCCAGTGCGTCCGCAAGGTTGCGCGTCATCGTGGTCAGCGCTCCCTTCGACATGGAGTAGACCGTCAGTTCGGCCTGCCCGCAAAGCGCGTTGATCGAGCCGATGACGACGATGACGCCTGGCGATTTCTGCAGCCGGAAGGCCCGGACCGCTGCCTCGGAGCCGAGCAGCGGCGCGCGTGTATTGATCGCAAAGATCTTGTCGAAGAACTCGGCCGTGGTTTGGCCGAGCACGCCGCGCGGATAGATGCCGGCATTGGCGACGAGCCCGTCAATGCGGCCGAAAGCCTTGACAGTCGCGTCGACGAGAGCCTGTGCGGTGGCGGGATCGACCAGGTCACCCGTCGCGCCGGCTGCGGATGCGCCGAGCTTCTGGCAGGCCGCATCGACATCGGCCTGGTCGCGCCCATGAACCAGCACCTTGGCGCCCTCGGCTATCAGACGCTCGGCGATGGCGTAGCCGATGCCGCCCGTCGAGCCCGTGATCAAAATGGCCTTGCCTGCTATGCCGCGCATATCAACTCCATCGGTGGTTAGACGCGTCCGGGACAGGCACAAAAGGCTGCGCGCTGTCTTGGACACTCTATCGCAAAGCTGCCCTATCGTCAGGGCGGGGCGGTTTGCCGCTGTGGAGAAACGCCGGAGGTGCTGGCCGGGTTGCCCCGCACCGACTAGTTTATCCGCATGCCTCTCCACCTGCTCAAGCTTTGCGTCGGCGCCGAGTCGATTCGTGATCTCGAAGACTGGATCGAGGAGCAGATGCTGCAGCGGCGTCGGCTCGGGCGGGCGCTGGAGCAGACGCATACGACGCGCATGGTGCCCAAGCGGGTCGAGGAGCTGATGCAGGAGGGCTCGCTCTTCTGGGTGATCAAGGGCCAGGTTTCGGCGCGGCAGCGGCTGCTGGCGGTCCGCCCCTTCACCGATGGCGACGGGATCGGGCGCTGCCATCTGGTGCTGGAGCCGGTTGTCGTGCCGGTGGAGCCGCGACCGTGCCGGCCATTCCAGGGCTGGCGCTACCTCACCGATGCGGACAGGCCGATGGATATCGCCGAGAGGGGCGAGGGGCTGGGCCTGATGCCGGAAGCGATGCGCCGGGAGCTGGCAGAGCTGGGCCTGCTCTAGATCCTTATTCGAACCAGCTGGATCGCGCGCACCGCCCTCTCAGACCGGAATGTTGTCGATCAGCCGCGTGGCACCGAGCCTGGCAGCAACCAGGAGCCGGACCGGCCCATCGGCCAGCCCTGTGACCGGCGCCAGCGTGTCGGCATGGCGCGCCTCGAGATAATCGAGCTCGAAGCCGGCCCCGATGATCTCCGTCTGCGCCTCGCTGACGGCCTGGAACAGGGCCTCGCCATTGCGCAGCCTGGCGGCTAGGCGCTGCATGACCTGGTGCAGGAGCGGCGCCAGCGCGCGGTCCTCCGGCGACAGGTAGCGATTGCGGGAGGACAGAGCGAGGCCATCGGCTTCGCGCACCGTCTCGAGCGGGACAATGGTGATGCCGAGGTCGAGATCCTGCGCCATGCGGGTGACGACCTTGAGCTGCTGGTAATCCTTCTCGCCGAACACCGCGAAATCAGCCTGACTCTGGGTGAAGAGCTTGCAGCAAATCGTTGCCACGCCTTCGAAATGCGTTGGTCGGAAACGATCGTCCAGGCCGACGGCAGCCGGTCCGAGCAGCAGGACGCGGGTGGCGAAGCCGGCGGGATACATCACCTCGACGGGCGGGAAGAACACGGCATCCGCGTTTGCCTCGGTCAGCATCGCACAGTCGTTGTCGAAGGTGCGGGGATATTTCTTGAAATCCTCATGCGGCGCGAATTGCGTCGGGTTGACGAAGATCGAGACCACGACCCGGCTGGCATGGCGCTGAGCCTCGCGGACCAGCGCGATATGGCCCTCATGCAGCGCGCCCATGGTCGGCACGAGCGCGACCTTTTCGCCTGCGCCGCGCCAGGCTGCCACGCTCTGCCGCAGGGCTGCGACGGTTTCCACGATTGCGATGCCAGACATGATGCGCCCCCTCTTCGCTGGCGGGGTAGCAAATGCCGGGGCAATGGCCAATATCAGAGCGATAAATCGAGGATGCGTCAGGGCTGATGAGCGACAAGAACGAGCGGGCGGTCGACAGAGCGAGGGCGACGCAGGCGAGCGTCACCGAAGGGCGCTCGGCACCTGGCGATATCGACCGGTTTCTCGGCGCGGCCAAGCAATTGGCGCCGCTGGCGACCGGGCAGGCGGGGCGCCTGGTGTTTGCGCTCGACGCCACGATGAGCCGCCAGCCAAGCTGGGATCTGGCCTGCTCGCTGCAGGCGCGGATGTTCGAGGTCGCCGCCGATACCGGAGGGCTGGCCGTGCAGCTCGTCTATTTCCGTGGGCTAATGGAATGCCGGGCCTCCGGCTGGGTCGGCGAACCGCAGCGCCTCAACGGGCTGATGCGCAAGATCACCTGCGAAGGCGGGCAGACGCAGATCGCACCGCGTGCTCAAGCATGTCAGGGACGAGGCGGCCTCCGTGCCGATTCGAGCTTTCGTGCTGGTGGGCGATGCGATGGAGGAGAATGTCGACACGCTTGCCGCGCTCGCCGGCGAGCTCGGCCTGCGCGGCATTCGCGGCTTCCTGTTCCAGGAGGGGCAGGATCCGGCGGCGCGCTCGGCCTTTGCGATGATGGCGCGTCTGACCGGCGGCGCCCATGCCAGCTTCGACGTCCACGCGCCTCGCTCGCTGCTGGAACTGCTGCGCGGGGCTGCGGCCTATGCCAGCGGCGGGCGCGAGGCGCTGCAGAGCTTGGCGGGTGCGAGCCCGGAGGTCCAGGGGCTGCTGACGGCCATGGATGGGGGACGCCGATGAGCCTGCTTTACGGTGTCGCCGTCCTGATCCTGATCTGGTGGCTGTCGAAATTATTTGCCAGCGCCAATCCCAAAATGCTGGCCAAGGCGGTGAAGACCGGCGGCGGCGTGCTCTCGCTGGGCGTGGCGGCGCTGCTGATGCTGCGCGGCCGGCTCGATATGGCGATGCTGATCGGCGGCGTCGGCACCTGGCTGCTCGGCTGGAGCGCGGTCGGGCCCGGCGGCATCCGCTGGCCTTGGGACGGCGCAAAGGCGGCCGCTACGCCCGGTGCGCGCTCCAAGGTCAATTCGACGCTGGCTCGCCATGGAGCTCGACCATGATAGCGGCGGCATGACCGGTTCGGTGCGGCAGGGCGCTTTTGCCGGCCGGGAGCTCGACAGCCTGGCGATGCCCGAGATCATGCCGCGCTGCTGCGCGAGCTGCTCGCGCAGGATGCGGATGGCGCGCGGCTCCTAGAGGCTTATCTCGATCGCCGGACGCCCGGTTGGCGTGAAGACGCAGACCGTCACCGCGACACGGGGCAGGGCAGCGCGGCGCGCACGGGCGCGATGTCGCAGCAGGAGGCCTACGAGATCCTGGGGCTTCAGCCGGGGGCGAGCGAGCAGACGGTCCGCGAGGCCCACCGAGCTCTGATGAAGCGCATCCACCCGGATGCCGGGGGCAGTGGCGGCTTGCCGCCCGCGTCAACCAGGCCAAGGACGTCCTTCTTCAGTGAGGAGAGCGGCTGGTTCAGGGTGTGGATGTGGGATGACATGATCTCGTTCTCCTGTCCCTGACCGGTCAGCTGCGTGTCGCGAAGCAGGCGAAACCGTCCCGCTTCAGCTTGGCGCAGGCATTGTTGGCATCCTTGGAGTCGTCGAAGCCGGCGAAGCGGGCGCGGAACAGGGTGGAGCCACCCTTCTCGACCTTCTCCGTGAAGCCCGACGCATCGGCGAGCGGGCCGGCGGCCTTGGCCCGGGCGCGGGCCAGGATGTCCTTGGCCTTGGCCTCGTCATCGGTGGCGCCGAGCTGGATGACCCATTTGCCAGAAGCGACCAGCGCGGCGCGGCTTGGCCTCTGCCTTCTCGACCGCAGGCTTTTCGGCCTTGGCG
Source organism: uncultured Alphaproteobacteria bacterium (assembly GCA_963759925.1). Classification (GTDB taxonomy): domain Bacteria; phylum Pseudomonadota; class Alphaproteobacteria; order Rhizobiales; family Beijerinckiaceae; genus Allobosea. The sequence goes on along the minus strand of CAVXBE010000006.1, from coordinate 833,410 downwards.
ATGGCGGTGGTCGTCGCGGCTTCGGCCTTGGCGACCGCAACCGAATTGGCGACTGCAACAGGCTTGGCAGGCGCGGTCGGCTTGGTCTCGACGGCCGGCTCGGGGAGCTTGGCGATCGAGGAGGTGACATCGACATTCGCCGGCGGCCTCAGGACCTTGCCATCCGCAGAGGGCGCACCGATCGACCAGCGCATGGCCGAGGGGGTGGTGGTCGCCGTGACGGGACGAACGTTGGAGAGCTGCAGCGGCGGCGGGTTGATGCCGACCGGGCGCGGCGGGGCGACGGGGGTCGTCGTCGGGGCATAGGCGCGAGCAGCGGCCGGCAGCGGCGGCCTCAGGCTCGAATTGCGGGCGCGGGACCGGACGGGCAGCCGGCTCGGGAGCGGCGGCGACCTGCGCCACGGCAGCGACATGGGCAACGGCAGCGACATGGGCCGGCGGGGCGATCGGGGTCGGCGCGCGGCGCGGAGCGGGCTCCGCCTCGGGTGCTTCGGCGACCATGGTCGAGGCGCGGCCGGACGTGGCGGCCTTGGGCAGGGTGGCGACGACGAGATCGGCCATGATCTTGTCGCGCTGGGCGCCGGAGCGGCCGCCGAGCACGACCGAGACGATGTGGCGACCTTCGGACTTGGCCGAGGTCATCAGGTTGAAGCCCGACAGCGCGGTGTAGCCGGTCTTGATCCCGTCGACGCCTTCGATGCGGCCGAGCAGCTTGTTGTGGTTGCGATAGGAGCCGCCCGCATACTGGAAGGAGCGGGTCGAGAACATCGGGTAATAGCGCGGGAAGCGTTCCTGGATGGCGCGGGCGAGGATCGTCAGGTCGCGCGCCGTCGTCAGGTTCGGCGGGTTATGGGGCAGCCCGTGGGGGTTATAGAAAGTGGTGCGGCTCATGCCCAGCGAACGGGCGCTGCGCCGTCATCATCCGGGCGAACTCCTCCTCGGAGCCGCCGATATTCTCGGCGATGGCGACGGCAACGTCGTTGGCCGATTTGGTGATCAGCGCCATGATGGCGTCACGCACCTCGATCGTCTCACCGGGGCGCGAAGCCGATCTTGGAGGGAGCCTGCCGCGGCCGCATAGGACGAGACCGTGAGTTCCGAATTCATCGAGAAGCGGCCGCGCTCGAGCTGCTCGAACAGCAGATAGAGCGTCATCACCTTGGTGATCGGAGGCCGGGATGCGCGGCGCGTCCTCGTTGACGCGCATGCAGGGTGCGGCCGGTCTTGGCATCGACGACCATCGCCGCATAGGGAGGTGCATAGCCCCCGCCGGCGTGGCGCTTCTTCTTGCGCGCCGCTTCCGCAGGAGAGGCCGCGCTCAGCGCAACCACCACGATGCCGACAAGGCCGATGACGGCGCGAAGCCGCGCGCGCCGGGAATCAACGCAACCAAAAACCATGAACTCGCCTCAACCCCAGAACTCACGTCCCCTGTCCTCCAACCCGCAACAGCGTGGCGAGAAGGACACAGTTAGGGAGGTTAGGACGACGCGGTTACGGAGCCGTTAAGCCCGTAAAATTTGAGCTCTCAGCGAATGCTTTTGCCGCACTGCGGTGCGCTCTTGACATTCATGTTGCGCTGCACAATATGACAGCGGTCCCGGTGATGACACGCTCATCTGACCTTGGGGCGAGGAACCTGAGCCGAATGGCTCGTCAGCAAGAGGGCGGCACTCAGGTGCCGAGGGAACAGACATGATCCAGCAGTTCGACACCATCCAGAAGGCTTCCAAAGAGAACGTCGATGCGGCCCTGAAGGCTTTCGGCGTCACCTCCAAGGGCGTGCAGACCATCGCTGTCGAGGCGACCGACTACGCCAAGAAGTCCTTCGAGGCTTCCACCGCCACCCTCGAGAAGCTGGCCGGCGTGAAGACGCTGGACAAGGCCATCGAGATCCAGGCCGACTACGTCAAGACCGCTTTCGAGGGCGCCGTCGCCCAGATGACCAAGATGGGCGAGCTCTACACCGCCCTCGCCAAGGACGCCTACAAGCCGTTCGAGGGCATCGTCGCCAAGGCCGTTCCGGCCGCCAAGTGATCTGACGCCGCGCCGCTCAAGCGGTGGCGGCTCGCTCACTCCGACTTCGAAAGCCCGGCCTCACGGCCGGGCTTTTTGCGTTTCGACCTGTGCAATGCGCGGTGCCGCACCCTCTTTGAACCGATTGAAAACTGGACGCAGGAGGCGCATGTCTGTGGCAGTCGCTGCGGGCTTCGCAGCTCCCAGCCAGTGGTTCAAAGCCGATGCTCGACAAAATCATCCCCCCGCGCATGCTCAAGCTCAACGCTGCCGACAATGTCGCCGTGGCTGTCGACCCGGTCGATCTCGGCGTCACCGCGCAGGGCGTGACGGCGCTCAAGCGCATCCCGCGCGGCCACAAGATGGCGCTGGCGCCGATCGCCAACGGCGAGCCGATCCGCAAGTTCGGCCAGATCATCGGCTTTGCGACGCAGGACATCGCGCCGGGCGAGTGGGTGCATGAGCACAATATCGGCTTCCACGCCTTCGAGCGCGACTATGCCTTCTGCGCCGAGGCCAAGCCGGAATTCGTGCTGCCGGTCGAGCAGCAGGCGACCTTCGAGGGCTTTCGCCGCAAGGACGGCAAGGCCGGCACGCGCAACTATGTCGGCATCCTCACCTCGGTGAACTGCTCGGCCTCGGTGGCGCGCTTCATGGCGCGAAGAGGTCAAGCGCTCCGGCCTGCTCGACGATTATCCCAATGTCGACGGCGTGATCGCGCTCATGCATGGCACCGGCTGCGGCATCGACTACAATGGCGAGGGCTTCGAGGTGCTGAAGCGCACCAACTGGGGCTATGCCTGCAATCCGAACATGGCGGCGGTGCTGATGGTCGGGCTCGGCTGCGAGGGCTTCCAGATCGAGCGGATGAAGGAGGCCTATGGCGTCGCGGAGAGCGACGTCTTCCGCACCCTGACCATCCAGGAAACCGGCGGCACGCGCAAAGCGGTCGCGGCCGGCATCGACGCGCTGAAGATCATGCTGCCGATCGCCAACAAGGCGGTGCGCGAGACCGTGCCGGCCTCCGAACTGATGCTGGCGCTGCAATGCGGCGGCTCGGACGGCTATTCCGGCATCACCGCCAATCCCGGCGCTGGGCGCCGCCGTCGACCTGCTGGTCGCGCATGGCGGCACCGCCATCCTGTCCGAGACGCCGGAGATCTATGGCGCCGAGCATCTGCTGACGCGCCGCGCCGCGACGCGCGAGGTCGGCGAGAAGCTCGTCGGCATCATCAACTGGTGGGAGGATTATACCGCCCGCGCCCGGATGGACATGAACAACAACCCCTCGCCCGGCAACAAGGCGGGCGGGCTGACCACCATCCTGGAAAAGTCGCTGGGCGCGGCCGCCAAGGGCGGCACCACGACGCTGGCGGCGGTCTATCACTATGCCGAGCCGGTGAAGGCGAAGGGCTTCGTCTTCATGGACACGCCCGGCTACGACCCGGTCTCGGCGACGGGGCAGGTGGCGGGCGGCGCCAACATCCTCGCCTTCACCACCGGCCGCGGCTCGGCCTATGGCTGCAAGCCGACGCCGTCGATCAAGCTCGCCACCAACACGCCGATCTACGAGAAGCATGATCGACGACATGGACATCAATTGCGGCGACATCCTCGACGGGGTGACGCTGGAGGACAAGGGCCGCGAAATCTTCGACACCCTGCTGCGGGTCGCCTCCGGCGAGCGCTCCAAGTCCGAGCAGCTGGGCTATGGCGATGCCGAATTCGTGCCCTGGCAGATCGGCGCGACGATGTGAGGCATTCGGGCCTCGACGCTCTGTCGGTCTCTCCAGCCCTCATCCTGAGGAGGCCGCGTAGCGGCCGTCTCGAAGGATGCTCCAGGAGGATCCGGTGCCTCGGCGGCCATCCTTCGAGACGCTGCTTTCGCAGCTCCTCAGGATGAGGGCTTTGGAGTTCACGGCGTTTAGAGCGTCAGCGCGCGGAGCAGTCACAGCTGCGCTCGCGCAGGAACGCGCCATCTGCCCTAAGGTCATGGATTGACAGGCATTTACCTGCGGCGATAGGTCTCAGCCCTTCGATAAGCCGGGGGGCGAGCATGCGTCGTTTTCTGTTGGTTACGGTGCCGCGCATCGTGCTCGGCCTGCTGTTTCTGGTCAGCGCGGTCGATGGCTTCTGGTGGATGGCGAGCGGCCAGCACCTGATCCATCCGCCGGTGACCGAGCAGGGCCGGGTGTTCGAGACGGCGCTGCAGACGTCCGGCTTCTTCTGGCCACTGCTGAAGACGGTCAACCTGCTTGGCGCGCTGAGCCTGCTGCTCAATATCGTCCCGGCCTTCGGACTGGCGCTGATCGCCCCGGTGATGGCGGTGATTGTCGCCTTCCACCTGACCATCAACCCGGTCGGCATCCCCGTCGCGATCATCCTGATCATCTGCGGCGGGCTGCTGGTCTATGCCTATCGCGACCACTACGCTGGGATGTTCCGCTAGATTGTGTTCCGATCCAGCTGGATCGTTGAAAATGCTCCAGCGAATAAGCTGCGGCGGCTTCAGACCCCGAAGCCGCGCAGGCGCTCGCCCAGGCCTGCAATGCGCTCGGCGCTGACATTGGCGATGGCGATGCGCAGATGCTGCTCCTGGCCGGGGCCGAAATAGGGGCCGGGCAGGGCGAGCACCCCGCGCTGCTGCACCAGATCGCGCACCACATCGGCGGCCGGGGCGGCGCTGGGATGGGCGACATAGGCAAAGTAAGCGCCAGCCGCCAGAACCCGCCAGCCATTCAACGGCGCCATCGCCTGACGGAAAAGGTCGGCGCGGGCGTTGATCTCGGCGCGGTTGGCCTCCCGCCACGCCCTGACCCCGTCAATGCCCCAGCGCACCGCCGCCTGTCCGGCGCGGACCGGGCTGATCTGCACGCAATCCTGGACCTTGGCGATCTGCTCCAGCACCCTGTCGCCGCAGGTGATGGCCCCCAGGCGCCAGCCCGGCACGGCGTAGGCTTTGGAGAAGCTGTAGAGGCCGATCACGGATTCCTCCCAGCCGCTTGCGGAGAAAACCTCATGGGGCGTCTCAACGCCCGGCGGCAGGAAATCCCGGTAGGTTTCGTCCAGCACCAGCCAGAGCCCGCGCCGCGCGCAGAGTTCGGCGAAGGCCGCGATCGTCGCGGGTGGATAGACGGCGCCGGTCGGGTTGTTCGGAGTGACGAGGACGATGGCGCGGGTCCGGGAATCGATCAGCCTCTCGGCGTCGGCGACATCGGGCACGAAGCCGGCGGCGGGATCGCAGGGCAGAGCGCGCGGCTCGATGCCGAGCATCGTCAGCGTCATCTCGTGGTTGAAGTACCAGGGCGTCGGCAACAGCACATTGTCGCCGGCGCGCGCCAGCGCCATCATCGTCACCACATAGGCCTGGTTGCAGCCGGAGGTGATCAGCGTCTGCGTCGGTGCGATCTCGGCGCGGTAGATCCGCGAGATCTCCGCTGCATAGGCCTCGCGCAGGGCCATGTCGCCGGTGATCGCGCCATAGCGGGTTGCGTCGGGCGAGGCGGCGGCCTCTGCCAGTTTCTGCAACAGCGCTTCGGGCGGCGGCGCGCCGGGCACCGCCTGCGACAGGTCGATCAGCGGACCGGCCTTGCCATCATAGGCGCGGGCCCAGCCCTGTGCCTGCGGGATCGGCGGGGTGGCGGTGTCGAGGAGGTCGGGGTTCAGGGGCGCGTTCAGCATGGCCCAGCTTTGGGATGACGCTGCGGCGGCGTCAATCCGTCTGGAAGCCAGGGGGACACCGCCCCATATCATAGCAAGATCAGGCGCATGCCCCGGATGAATGGATGCAGGACGAGACCTCAGACGCAATCACCGAACTGCACCGCCTGCTCGATCAGTCGCGCATCGTGGTCGCTTTCACCGGAGCCGGTATCTCGACCGAATCGGGCGTGCCGGATTTCCGCACGCCCGGCTCGCCCTGGATGACCAACAAGCCGATCCCGTTCGAGGCGTTCGTGGCCAGCCGCGAGGCGCGGATCGAAGCCTGGCGGCGGAAGTTCGCCATGGATGATCACTACCGCGATGCCGCCCCCAACCAAGGCCATGTGGCGCTGGCCAGGCTGGTGCGGGAGGGGCGCTCGCCCGGGCTGATCACGCAGAACATTGACGGGCTGCACCAGGCCTCGGGGATCCCGGAGGAGAGGGTGGTCGAACTGCATGGCAATGGCACCTATGCGACCTGCCTCTCCTGCGGCTGGCGCCATGAGCTGGACGCGATCCGCGTCGCATTCGAGGCCAGCGGCGAGCCGCCGAGCTGCATGATGTGCGCGGGGCCGGTGAAATCCGCGACGATCTCGTTTGGACAGGCGATGCCGCAGGCGCAAATGCGCCAGGCCCATGCGCTGACCATGGAGGCGGACCTCTTCCTCGTGGTGGGATCGTCGCTGGTGGTGTTTCCCGCCGCGACCTTCCCGGTCATAGCCAAGCGCAAGGGAGCGAAGCTGGCGATCGTCAACCGCGAGCCGACCGAACTCGACGAGCTTGCCGATCTGGTGGTGCGGGCCGAGATCGGCGCGGCCCTGGGGCCGCTGGCTCAGCGCGGCAGCGGCTGAAAGATCTCGAGATCCATCGCGGTGCCGTCGATCCACAGGCGCTGCGCCGTGATCACCGTCTCGACCAGCCTGCCGGAGGCGTGTCGCAGCTCGGCGCGTTCGGCAAGGTAGCCGCCTTCGAGGTCGAGCAGCATCAGCCTGCGGTCGCGGGCCGGGTTGCTCATTGCAGCACCCTGTCCGACGAGGCGGCCGGACGCGATCTCTTCCCAGCTGCGCCCGATCAGCGCCAGGAAGGCGGGGCTGGCGCGGAGATAGCGGGCATCGAAGACGCCGATCGTCGACAGCACCACCGGCACGAACGGGCTTTCGAGAAGCCCGTGCGGGATCTCCTCGATCGTCTTGCCGATGCCACCATGCATGGGCTCAGTTCCGCGATGAGAGCGCCAGACGCAGAGCGAGCGCCCCGAAAACCGCGCCCATCAGCTTCTGCGGCAGGCGGGCCAGAGCAGGGCGTGCCGCCAGCGCGCGGCCGAGACGCCCGGCGGCGAGGATGACGGCGCCATTGGTCAGCAGCCCCGCGAGATTGAGGATGGTGGCCAGCACCATGACCTGCAGCAGCAGCGATCCGGCCTCCGGCTTCAGGAACTGCGGCAACAGCGCCAGCATGAACAGCGCCATCTTCGGATTCAGCAGGTTGGTCAGGAGCCCCTGGATGAACATCCGCCGAATCGGCACGCGGCGGCCGTCTGCTGTCGGGCTGAAGAGAGGGGTTGACGCGCGCAATGTCGTCCAGGCGAGCCAGGCGAGATAGGCCGCGCCGACCCAGCGCAGCACCTCATAGGCCACCGGCACCAGCACGAAGAGCTGCGACAGCCCGAGCGCCGCCGCGAAAGCTTGGAGATAGCTGCCACAGGCAATGCCGAAATAGGTCACGAACCCGGCGCTGCGGCCCTGACCAAGGGCTCGCGAGGCAATCAGAAGCATGTCGGGGCCCGGCGTTACGGTCAGGATCAGACTGGCCAGGCTGAACAAGGCGAGGGTCGTTGCGTCGGGCATAGGCCTGCTTCCATCAATTCTGCGGGACCGAAAGAGCCGAGTAACTTGTCCTGATTGGAACTATATGTCTCCGCTGCGTCAACGACTATGGCAAAAATGTCATCCTCATGTGGATGAGCACTGGCGGGCCTGTATCGCGACTCCCTAGCAATGATATCTTAACTGCACGAATCAGAGCCATTCGGGCGGGGGTGAGCGGCACATGTCGGACGAGTTCGGTGATAACGGGCGTCCACCCATGGGTCCGATCCAGTCGCTCAATCGCATCATGCGGCTGGATGGCCCTGAAGGGCTCGGCCAGGAGACTGGTGTCGAGCTCTCCGGCTACGTCAAATGGTTCGATGTCAGCAAGGGCTACGGCTTCGTCGTGCCGGAAGATGGCGGTGCCGACGTCCTCGTCCATGTCACCATCCTGAAGCGGGACGGTTTCAACGCGATAGCCGAAGGGGCTCATATCGTGCTTGAAGCGATCGAGAAGCCGCGTGGGCGCCAGGCCGTGCGGGTGATGTCGATCGATACGACCGCCGCCCGTCACCCTTCCGAGCTGCCGATGCCGCGCACCAATGTTACGGTGACGCCGACCAGCGGGCTCGAGCGCATGGTGGTGAAGTGGTTCAACCGGCTGCGCGGCTTCGGCTTCGTCTCGAAGGGCGAGGGTTCGCCCGACATCTTCGTGCATATGGAAACGATGCGCCGCTACGGCCTCGTGGAGCTGATTCCCGGGCAGATCGTGCTGGTGCGCTATGGCCCCGGGCCCAAAGGGCTGATGGCGGCCGAGATCCGCCTGGAGCAGGGTGGCGCGCCGGTCTCGCACTGACCGGCGAGGTGGCTTTTCAGCTCAGCCTGCTGGCTGCTTCCATTGATAGAGACCGCGACGGCTCGCTTGCCGTGCGATGATCCGCGTCGTGGTCATGGGTTCCGGGCTCGGGCTCTGCCCGCCCCGGAATGACGGCGCGCTTTAGAGCGCGAAGGACGTGCCGCAGCCGCAGGAGCTGGTCGCGTTCGGGTTGATGATCTTGAAGGACTGGCCGACGAGGTCATCGACGAAGTCGATGGTGCAGCCTTCCAGCAGGTCGAGCGAGGTTTCGTCGATCAGCACGGTCGCGCCATCGCGCTCGATCACCAGATCGCCCGGCGCCTTCTCGCGGTCGATGTCGAAAATATACTGGAAGCCCGAGCAGCCGCCGCCAGCGACGCTGACGCGCAGCATGGAGCCGGCCGGCTCTTTCGCCATCACCGACAGAATGCGGCTCGCGGCCTTGTCGGTCACGGCGATGCCGCGCGGATTGACCTGAAGATCGGTCGACATGGCAACTCCCGGATGGTTGGGGCGGTGAACGCGCCTTGAGGGCAAGCCTGCAGCTGACGGCCTCGATACGACAAGGCTTGAACGCAACAAGACTTGCACCTCGCTTGCTCCCAAAGGTAATTGCCCAGGCGCGCCTCTACAAGCGGCGGATGAATCACAGGACGGCCATGCGGGAGTTTGAAAGCCGCGAGTTCGAGCCCGGCGACCGCTGGCGCGCGGTTTATGCCTGTCGTTCGAGCCGCAGCCGTGGCCGGCTTGTGGCGGAGCCGTCTTCGCCGACGCGCAGCGAATTCCAGCGCGACCGCGACCGCATCATCCATTCCACCGCCTTCCGCCGGCTCAAGCACAAGACTCAGGTCTTCGTCTCGCATGAGGGTGACCATTTCCGGACAAGGCTGACCCATACGATCGAGGTCGGGCAGATTGCGCGGGCTCTGGCGCGGGCTTTGGGGCTCGATGAGGATCTGGCCGAGGCGCTGGCGCTGGCGCATGACCTTGGCCACACCTGCTTCGGCCATACCGGCGAAGACGCGCTGGACGCCTGCATGAGCGGCTATGGCGGGTTCGACCATAACGCCCAGACCCTGCGAATCGTCACGCGGCTGGAGCGCCGCTATGCCGGGTTCGATGGGCTCAATCTCAGCTGGGAAACGCTGGAGGGGCTGGTCAAGCATAATGGCCCGCTGCTGGGGGCGGATGGCGTGCCGACCGAGCGGTATCGCGAGACCGGGATACCGGCCGCGATCGTCGAGTATCAGGCGAAGCAGGATCTCTGGCTCGACAGCTACGCCTCGGCCGAGGCGCAGGCGGCGGCTTTGGCCGATGACATCGCCTACAACGCCCATGACATCGATGATGGCCTGCGGGCCGGCCTGTTCGATCTGCATGATCTGGCGGTTGTGCCGTTCCTGGCCGAGCTGCTTGACGAGATCGCGCGCTTGCATCCGGGGCTGGAGCCGGCTCGCGCCACCAATGAGCTGGTGCGGCGCGTCATCACCCGCTTCGTCGAGGATGTGCTGGTGCAGTCGCAGCAGCGGATCAGGGCGCTTGCGCCTGAGGATGCCGACGCGATCCGCAGGGCAGGGGCGCCGGTCATCGCCTTCTCGGACGGGATCGCCGCGGCCGATCGCGAGATCAAGGCCTTCCTCTATCCCAACATGTACCGCCACCCGCGCATCCAGGTGATCCGGGACCAGGCGGCGCAGGTGGTGCGGGACCTGTTCGCGCGCTTCATGAGCGAGCCGGCGGCGCTGCCGGCGGAGTGGGCGCACAGCTGCATTGGGCTCGATGAGGCACGACAGGCCAGGCGCATCGCCGATTACATTGCAGGGATGACCGACTGGTACGCGCTCGATGAGCACCGGCGGCTGTTTGACGCCACTCCCGCGCTGCGATAGGGGCGAACGCTCACATTCCCTGTGCGGGCGCAGGCGAACCCCCATTCCGGGGAGCCGCAGGGCGGCGCCCGCAAAATGCTCCAGATTGCGCCGGAGCGTCCTCAAGCATCCCGCGAGGCGCCGCATTGGCAGCGTCCGGGGATGAGAGTTGCGCAGCGACGACGAGAGATCGGCCAAGGCAGAACGATGGAAATCTTCAAAATCATTGCCGAACGGGTGCAGGCGGCGAATGCGCAGCTGGTCGCCTCGGGCGCCATCCAGATCAGCGGTGAGCTGCCGAAATTCGTGGTCGAGCCGACCCGCGATCCCTCGCATGGCGACATCTCCAGCAACACCGCGATGGTGATGGCGAAACTGGCGGGGATGAAGCCGCACGACCTAGCCAAGCTGCAGGCCGAGATCTTGCGGCAGGCGCCTGAGATCGAGAAGGCCGAGATCGCCGGGCCGGGCTTCATCAACCTGACGCTGAAGCCGGCTGTCTTCACCGCCATCCTCAAGCACGCCGTCGAGGCCGGGCTGGATTATGGCCGCGGCGAGCCCAAGCCCCTGCCGAAGATCAATGTCGAATACGTCTCCGCCAATCCGACCGGGCCGATGCATGTCGGGCATGGGCGCGGCGCGGTGTTCGGCGATGCGCTCGCCAATATCCTCGCCTTTGCCGGGCATGCGGTGACGCGGGAATATTACATCAACGATGCCGGCGCGCAGGTCGATGTCCTCGCCCGCTCCGCTTTTCTGCGCTACCGCGAGGCGCTGGGCGAGACGATCACCATCCCCGAGGGGCTGTATCCCGGCGATTATCTGGTCTCGGTCGGGCAGGCGCTGGCCGCACGAGCATGGCGATGCGCTTCTGGCCAAGCCGGAGGCCGAATGGCTGCCGCTGGTCCGCGCTGCCGCGATCGACGGGATGATGGCGATGATCCGCGAGGATCTGGCGGCGCTCGGCGTCGTCCACGAGGTGTTCTTTTCCGAGCGCTCGCTGCAGGCCGTGGATGGCGGAGCCGATGAGGTCGGCGCGACCATCGCCGATCTGCGGGCGCGGGACCTGGTCTATGAGGGCCGGCTGCCGCCGCCCAAGGGCCAGAAGGACGAGGATTGGGAGGATCGCGAGCAGACCCTGTTCCGCGCCACCCAGTTCGGTGACGACGTCGACCGGCCGCTGCTGAAATCCGATGGCAGCTACACCTATTTCGCCAATGACATCGCCTATCACCGCTCGAAGTTCCTGCGCGGCTTCGCCAGATGATCGATGTCTGGGGCGCCGATCATGGCGGCTACGTCAAGCGCATGCAGGCGGCCGTCAAGGCCGTGACCGGCGGCGAGGGCGCGCTCGACGTCAAGCTCTGCCAATTGGTCCGGCTGCTGCGCAATGGCGAGCAGGTCCGGATGTCGAAGCGCTCCGGCGATTTCGTGACGCTGCGCGAGGTCATCGACGAGGTCGGCCGCGATGCGGTCCGCTTCATGATGATCTTCCGCAAGAACGATGCGACGCTGGATTTCGACCTGGCCAAGGTGGTCGAGCAGTCCAAGGATAATCCGGTCTTCTACGTCCAGTATGCCCATGCCCGCTGCGCCTCGATCTTCAGGCAGGCGCGGGAGGCTTTTCCGGATCTGGATTTCGCTCCCGCCGCGCTGGCGCAAGCCGATCTCGGCCTGCTGACGGATGAGGCGGAGGTCGGCATCATCAAGTTGATCGCCTCCTATCCGAGAATTATCGAGGGCGCTGCAGCGGCACATGAGCCGCATCGCATCGGATTTTTCGTCCACGAACTGGCGAGCGCCTTTCATTCGCTCTGGAACAAGGGCAAAGAGTCGCCGCAATTACGGTTCGTTAATCAAACTGATCGAAAGTCGACAGAAGCGAGATTGGCGTTTGTGCATGCAGTGCGCAGCGTCCTTGCGTCCGGTCTGGCAGTCGCAGGTGTTGCGGCGCCGGAAGAGATGCGCTGATGGTCCACGGGCCGGCAGTGCGCACGAGGTCAGATTGACCGCATGCGGCGTTCGGCGTTCCATTCGTCGGGTCTGCCCGTGCTGGAATGGATCATGCCATGAGTGAGCCAGCTAGAAACCGTTTCGCCCTCGATCTCGAAGATCTCGAGCGGCAGCTTCGCGGCGCGGCGCAGGCGCCCCGCCCGGGCCAGGCGACCGACCCGCTGGCGGAGCTGACCCGCATTGTCGGGCAGGATGATCCGCTGAAGGATTTGTTCGCGCCGCGTCCAGCCAAGGCGGCTGCGCCGGCGCCCAGCGCGCGCCGCCTGCGCCCGCACAAGTCACCTGGCCTGAAAGCCGCCGCGAGCCCGCCTTCTCGGCTGCGCCCGTGCCGGCTCATGCCTCTGTGCCGGCTCCTGCCCCGGAGCCCGCTCCTCCCGCCGAGCTGCGTGGAGCGCTGGATGAATTCGAGGCGCTGCTGCGCCGGGAAGGCGGGAGCAACCCGCAGGCCAAGGCTCCCGCGGCAGTCTATCTGCCGCCGGCCGAGCCGGCCTATGACGATGAGCCGGCCCCGCAGCCCTATGGCCGCGGACAGCCTCACTTCGCTGGGGAAGCCGGCCCGCGCGATCTCGACCAGCCTCCGGCCTATCAGCATGATCAGGATTACGGTCAGCGTCAGGCCTATGCCCAGGACGGCGCCTATGCGCAGCCCGCTGCCTACGCCCAGAACACCGCTTATGCGCCCGATCCTGCCTATGCCGAAGCCTATGGCGAAGAGGTCCGGAACGAGGCGCCCGAGGAGGATCTGCCGGTCCTGCGGCCGCGCAAATCCCGCAAGGGGCTGTGGACCGCTGTCGGTCTGATCGCGGTTGGCGTGATCGGCGTTGGCGCGGCTATGACCTTCAAGTCGCCGACTCGCAGCGTCGATGGCAAGCCGCCCGTCATCAGCGCCGATACCGGACCGATGAAGGTCGAGCCGGCCAATCCGGGCGGCAAGGAAATCCCGAACCAGAACAAGCAGATCTATGAGCGCACCGGTCAGGCGCCGCAGGCCGATACCAAGGTCGTCAGCCGCGAAGAGCAGCCCATCGACGTGCAGCAGGCTGCGCGCAGCATGCCGGCCCGTGTGATTCTGCCCGGTCCCGGCACGGGCACCGGCACGAGCGAGGCGGGCTCGAACCCGCTGGCCTCGGCGCCCGGCACGCCCGAGCGGCTGCCGACGCCGTCCGAGCCTTCGCTGACGCCGGTTCCTCCGGTTCCCGGGCTGGGCGAGCCGCGCAAGGTCCGCACCGTCTCGATCCGCCCCGATGGCACACCGGCCGGCGCCACCAACGGCTCGGCTGGCATCGTCACCGGCTCCAACCCGTCCTCGACCTCCGCAGCCAGCGGCAGCAGCTCAAGCCAGCTCGCGCCGGTGCCGCGTCCGCGGCCTGCAGCCGTCGCCGATGCGACGAAGGTTCAGGAGCGGGCCGCGACCCCTGCCACGACAGCTGCCACGCCTGCGCCAGCTGCAACCACGCCCGCCCCGCCGCTGCGCGTTGCCAGCGCCGGCCCGGCCGCGACGACGCCGGCTCCGGCTTCTGCCACCCCGCCGGCGACGCAGGCGATCCGCAGCGGCAATGGCGACTTCACCGTGCAGCTCGGCGCGCCGGGCAGCGAGGCCGAGGCCCGCGCGACCTTCGCAGCGTTGCAGCGGAAATATCCCGAAGTGCTGGGCGGCCAGGCGCCGATCATCCGCAAGACCGATCTCGCCGGTGGCAAGACGGTCTACCGGCTGCGCATCGGACCCTATACCCGCGAGAACGCCACCAGCATGTGCACGTCGCTGCAGTCGGCCGGCGGGCAGTGCTTCATCTCGAAAAACTGAACGACCACATCCTTAGTCTAAAAACGCCCTCGCGCTTCGGTGCGGGGGCTTTTTTATGGATCGACTGAGCGAATCTCGAGGCAATGCTGCCGACGCATGCGGCTGCCCCGCCCAGGCGCTACCAAGGCTGCCGCAGCGCGATTAGCCTCACCATCCCGCCTGTCGCTTGAGGTGAGCCGGCGGATGAGAAACTGAGGAAGCACCATGGATCGTCGCCAATTCGTCTCGGCAGCCGCAGGCGCGGCCGCTGCAGGCACAGCCGTTGCCGGCTCCGCCATCGTCAGCCCCGCTCTGGCCCAGAGCCAGCCCAAGATCACCTGGAGGCTGACATCGAGCTATCCCAAGAGCCTCGACACGCTGTTTGGCCTCTCCACCCAGGTCGCCAAGCGCGTCGGCGAAGCGACCGACGGCCAGTTCCAGATCCAGGTCTTCGCTCCGGGCGAGATCGTGCCCGGCCTGCAGGCGCTCGACGCGGTGCAGAACGGCACGGTGGAATGCAGCCATACGCTGTCGAGCTTCTACATTGGCAAGGACCCGGCCTTCGCCTTCGAGACCTCGCTGCCCTTCGGCTTCAACACCCGCCAGCAGAACGCCTGGCTCTATGCCGGCGGCGGGCTCGAGCTGTGCCGCGCCTTCATGCGCAAGCAGGGGCTCTACACCATCCCGTCGGGCAATACCGGGGCGCAGATGGGCGGCTGGTTCCGCAAGGAGATCAAGTCGCTGGAGGATCTGAAGGGGCTGAAGATGCGCATTGCCGGCCTCGGCGGGCAGATCATGGCCAAGCTCGGCGTCGTGCCGCAGCAGATCGCCGGCGGCGACATCTATCCCTCGCTGGAGCGCGGCACGCTCGACGCTGTCGAGTTCTCCGGCCCGCTCGACGATGAGAAGCTCGGCTTCCAGCGCGTCGCCAAATATTATTACTATCCCGGCTTCTGGGAGGGGAACGCCAATGTCAGCTTCCTCGTCAACCTGGAGAAGTGGAACGCCCTGCCGGCGGCCTACAAGGCGATCCTGGAAGCGGCCTGCGCCGAGGCGAACGCGCTGTGCGTCGCCAAATACGACCATGGCAATCCCGACGCGCTGATCCGCCTGGCCGGCGCGGGTGCCGAACTGCGCCCGTTCCCGCAGGAGGTGATGGCGGCGGCGTTCAAGGAGGCTTTCGCGATGTATGCCGATCTCGCGGCCAAGAACGCCGAGTTCAAGACGTTCTACGATTCCTTCCTGCCTTACTGGAAGAAGGAGAAGCTCGTGGTTCCGCGTCGCCGAACTGCCCTTCGACGCCTTCAACGCGCAGATGTCGCAGCAGATGCGCTGAGCGCTTGCGCCAATGATCACCGGGCTGCGGCCCGGTGGTCCCCGCCGCTTTCAGAGCGTGCGTTTTCGAAAACCGCGTTCCACTTTTCCAGCCGATGCTCTAGGCCTTGGGCATGATCTCGCGCGCTTTCATCGCCGGTTGCCTCGGCACGAGCCTCACCCCGGATGAGCGGGCCTTCTTCCGGGAGGCACGGCCCTGGGGCTTCATCCTGTTCAGGCGCAACACGCAGGATCCGGCGCAGGTCGCTGCCCTGACGGCGGAATTGCGCGCCTGCGTCGGCTGGCATGCGCCGGTCCTGATCGACCAGGAAGGCGGGCGGGTGCAGCGCATGGGCCCACCGCACTGGCCGGCCTATCCCGCAGCGCGCCGCTTTCTCGGAATCAACGATCCGGTGCAGCGCCGGGAACTGGTCCGGCTCTCGGCGCGGCTGATGGCGCATGACCTGAAAGCGGTCGGCATCGATGTCGACTGCGTGCCGGTGCTCGATGTGCCGGTGGCCGGCAGCCATGATGTGATCGGCGACCGTGCCTATGCGCATGATCCCGACGAGGTCGCCAGGCTCGGCCGGGCTGCGGCGGAGGGGCTCATGGCCGGCGGCGTGCTTCCCGTCGTCAAGCACATGCCGGGCCATGGCCGGGCGCGGGCCGACAGCCATCACAACCTGCCGGTGGTCGAGGCCTCTCTGGAGGAGCTGCGCGCCCAGGATTTCCGCCCGTTCCGCCACCTCGCGGACATGCCGATGGCGATGACCGCGCATGTGGTCTTCACTGCGCTGGACGAGCGGCCGGCGACGGTTTCGCGCAAGGTGGTGCAGGAGATCATGCGCGGCGAGCTCGGCTTCGACGGGCTGATCATGACCGACGACATCTCGATGAAGGCGCTGTCCGGCAGTTTCGCGCAGAAGTCGCGGGCCGCGATCCGGGCCGGCGTCGACCTCGTGCTGCATTGCCACGGCATCATGGAGGAGATGGTCGCCGTTGCCGGCGCCGTGCCGGTGATGAGCGGAGCGCGGGCGCGGCGGGCGGCGATGGCGCTGGCGCGGATTCGCCACGAGCCCGAACCGCTCGATGTCGAGGAAACACGCGCTCAGATCACCAGCGCCCTTGCCTTGGCGGGCTGAACGCGACAGCGTACCAGAACAGGTGGAGGGCGAAGAAACGCGCTCATCGACATGAATTGCGTGGCTAAATCCCGCTTTTCAGCATTCTGGTTCAGCCTTCGAGGCTGCGGGTGAGAGGGGCGGGCGGCATGGACGCTGAGCTGCCATTCGAGGAGGACGGCCCGCGCCGCGAGGGCGAGGCGGCGCTGATGGTCGATGTCGATGGCTATGAAGGCCCGCTCGACCTGTTGCTCGACCTTGCGCGCCGCCAGAAGGTCGATCTTCACCGGATCTCGATCCTGGCCCTTGCCGAGCAATATCTGGTTTTCGTCGAGGAGGCGCGGGCGCTGCGGCTGGAACTCGCGGCCGATTATCTGGTGATGGCGGCGTGGCTGGCCTACCTCAAATCGCGCCTGCTGCTGCCCGAGCCGCCCAAGGGCGAAGAGCCGAGCGCGGCCGATCTCGCGACCTCGCTGGCTTTGCGCCTGCGCCGGCTGGAGGCGATCCGCGCCGCCTCGCGCAAGCTCGCCTCACGCGAGCGGCTTGGCGTCGATGTGTTTGCGCGCGGGGCGCCTGAGGCGGTGGTGGCAGGCGCCCGCCCGGTCTGGGAGGCGGAGCTTTACGATCTGCTGGCGGCCTATGCCCAGCAGCGGCAGAAGCAGGTGCAGGGCATATCTCCGTCGGCCACCGGCTGGTCTGGTCGCTGGTCGAGGCGCGCGAGGCGCTGCAGCTTCTGGTCGGACGAGGCGGGGGACTGGACCGAGATCGACCCCTATTTGAAACGCTACATGGCCTCTCATGGGCTGCCGGTTCAGGCGATGAGCGCGACGGTGAAGGCCTCGGCGCTGTCGGCGATGCTGGAAATGGTGCGGGAAGGCGTTCTCGATCTGCGCCAGGACGATGCGTTCGCGCCGCTCCATCTGCGCCGCCGCTCGGCCCGGCCACCGAGCCTGCCGCTATGAGCCGGGATCGTGGAGGCGGCTGACGAGCCGACCGCTCGGCCGAGGAGCCGGGCGACAATGCGGTGGCCCAGGCGCTGCGGGTGATCGAGGCCTTGCTGTTCGCCTCGGCCCGGCCGCTGAGCGCGGAGGAACTGGCGCGCTCGATCCCCTCAGGGCTCGACGTTCAGCCCCTGCTGGCGCAACTGATGACGCTCTATGCGCCGCGCGGGGTCAACCTGCAGGCAGGTCGCGGGTGGCTACGCATTCCGCACCGCGCCCGATCTCGGCTATCTGCTCGCTGCCGAGGCCGAGCCGCCGCGCAGATTGTCGCGCGCCGCGCTCGAAATCCTCTCCATCATCGCCTACCACCAGCCGGTGACGCGGGCGGAAATCGAGGAGATCCGCGGCGTCGCCACGCGCCGCGGGACGCTCGACATCCTGCTCGAGGCGGGCTGGGTGCGGTTGAGCGGGCGCAGGCGCTCGCCCGGCCGTCCCGTGACCTTCGGCACCACGCCCGGCTTCCTGGAGCATTTCGGCCTCGACCGGATCGATGACCTGCCGGGGCTGGAAGAGATGAAGGGCGCCGGCATCATCGAAGGACGCCTGACGCGGGACATGGCGATGCCGGTTCCCGATGATGATCCGGGCCTGCGCGCCGACGAGGATCCGCTCGGCGATCTGTTCACGCCGCTTGACGATGGCGATGCCGCACCGCACAGGGCGGGGGAGTAGCGCGCGCGACCGCCCGAGGTCGCGGCGCAACGGTCATGCACAATCCGGAGCCGAGCAGGTGAGTCGCAGCGAAAGCGTAGCGCGGTGGTTGAGTTGGGGGCGGCGCGGCACGGCTGGCGCCTCGATCCCGATGGCGCTCGGCTTCGAGGGCGTCACCCAGCGCTTTGGCGATGTCACGGCGCTGAACGATGTGACGCTGTCGATCGAGCCCGGCGAAATCGTCGCGCTGCTCGGCCAGTCCGGCTGCGGCAAGACGACGCTGCTGCGGCTTGCGGCGGGGGTCGAGCGGCCAAGCGAGGGCCGGGTGCTGCTGGAGGGGCGGGATGTCTCGTCCGCGCAGGATTTCGTCGAGCCGGAGAATCGCGGCGTCGGGCTGGTCTTCCAGGATTACGCGCTGTTTCCGCATCTCACCGTGCGCGAGAATGTCCGCTTCGGCCTGCGCGGGCTGGATGAGCGCTCGGCTGAGGCCTCGATGATGCGGGCGATCTCGCGCGTCGGCCTCGGCGATCTCGTCGACGCTTATCCGCATATGCTGTCGGGCGGCGAGCAGCAGCGCGTCGCCCTGGCGCGTGCCGTTGCGCCGCGTCCCGGCGTGCTGCTGATGGACGAGCCTTTTTCCAATCTCGACCGGCGCCTGCGCGATGTGGTGCGCGACGAGACCGCCGCGCTGCTGCACGAAACCGGCGCGACCTCGATCATCGTGACGCATGATCCCGAGGATGCGATGCGCATCGCCGATCGCATCGTGCTGATGCGCCATGGCCGCATCGTCCAGATCGGCACGGCCGAGACGCTGTATCGCCAGCCCAACAGCCTCTTTGCGGCCCGATTTTTCTGCGACTTTACCGAGATCGAAGGGCAGGTGCTGCGCGGTGCCGTGGATACGCCTGTCGGCCGGTTTCCGGCGCGCGGGCTGGCCGAGGGGGCGAAGGCCGTCGTCTGCATTCGCCCGCATGCCATCCGCCTGATGGCTGCGGGTTTCTGCCTGCCCGGCCGGATCGTGACCCGGCGTTTCCTCGGCGAGGTCGATCATGTGCAACTCGCCGTGCCCGGCTTCGACCGGCCGCTGACCGCGCGGCTCTCCCTCGCAGGGCCGCTGCGCGAGGGCGACGATGTCGGTGTCGATATCCTGACCGACGAAGTCCTTGTGTTCCCGGCGGGGGACACATAGGTTCCGCGAAATCATCGGACCTGACCTTGGGCTCCCAAGCCTTTGGCTGCCGCAGACATTCTGGAGGAGACCGCCATGGGTGGCGTTAGCATTTGGCACTGGATCGTCGTCGGCGTCGTCGTGATGCTGCTGTTCGGACGCGGCAAGGTTTCCGAGCTGATGGGTGACGTGGCGAAGGGCATCAAATCCTTCAAGAAGGGCATGGCCGAGGACGACGTGCCGCCGACGGCGACCACGCCTGTCGATCCCAAGGTGATCGACCAGACGCAGGCCAGCAACGCAGCCGCGACCGCCAAGGCCGAGACCAAGGCCTGAGGCCGTGCTTCCCGCCCGTGCGGGAGGCTGAGAGGACGAACCTTCGATGTTCGACATCGCGTGGAGCGAGTTGATGCTGATCGGGGCGGTTGCGCTCGTCGTGATCGGCCCCAAGGACCTGCCGAAAGCCATGCGGACCGTCGGCCAGACGGTCGGCAAGCTGCGCCGCATGGCGGGGGAGTTTCAGGGGCAGTTCAACGAGGCGATGCGCGAGGCCGAGCTGCACGATCTGAAGAAGCAGGTCGAGGAGGTCGGCGGATCGGTATCGACGTCGATGAACCCGGAGCCGCCACCGGCCTTCAAGCCGATGGATGATTTCAAGCCATCCGATGCGCTGGCCGATCCGCTGCCGACAGGCGCGGATGATGTCGCGCTGAAGGAGGCGGAGGCGCTTCTCGCCAGGCTGCCGGGGCCCGAGCCCCTGCCTGAGATCGTCATCGAGCCGGCGCCCATCGCCGAGCCCCAGCCGGAGCCTGCGCCCAAGCCCAAGCGGGTGCGCAAGCCAAAGATCGCCGCTGGCGAAGATGGAAACACGGCATGAGCGTCGTCAATTCGCGCGATGGCGAGGACGAGATCGAGGCCTCGCGCGCGCCCCTCATCGATCACCTGATCGAGCTGCGCTCGCGGCTGATCCAGCTCGCTCATCGCCTTTCTGATCATGTTCTTCGTCTGCTTCGCCTTCGCCAAGCAGATCTACAACCTGCTCGTGCTGCCCTATGTCTGGGCCGCCGGCGCGGGCGCCAATGTGCAGCTGATCTACACGGCGCCGCTCGAATATCTCTTCACGCAGATCAAGATCGCGGCGTTCGGCGCCGGCTTCTTCGCCTTCCCGGTGATCGCGACGCAGATCTACAAGTTCGTGGCGCCTGGCCTCTACAAGAACGAGCGGCAGGCTTTCGCGCCCTATCTCGTCGCGACGCCGATCTTCTTCGTGGCCGGTGCGGCCATGGTGTTCTTCTTCGCCATGCCGGTGCTGATGAAGTTCTCCATCGGCATGCAGCAGGCCGCGACCGAGGGGCAGGCGGGCATCGCGCTGCTGCCCAAGGTCAGCGAATATCTCTCGCTGATCATGACGCTGATCTTCGCCTTCGGCGTCTCCTTCCAGCTGCCGGTGATCCTGACGCTGCTGGGCCAGGCCGGCATCATCGATTCGGCGTTCCTGAAGGATAAGCGCCGCTACGCCATCGTCTTCGTCTTCGTGGTGGCCGCCGTGCTGACACCGCCGGACGTGATCTCGCAGCTGATGCTGGCCGTGCCGATGCTGCTGCTCTACGAGCTCTCGGTCCATTCCGTGCGCTATGTCGAGAAGAAGCGCGAGGCCAAGAAGGCAGCGGAAGAGGCAGCCGAAGCCGCAGAGTAATCGCGACGCTCTGCCAGCTGAGTTTTCCACACCAGCCCTCATCCTGAGGAGCTGCCGCAGGCAGCGTCTCGAAGGATGCTCCAGGTAGTTTGGGAGCCTCTCCGGCCATCCTTCGAGACGGTCGCTACGCGACCTCCTCAGGATGAGGGGTGAGGGGATGGACGCTGGTTGTTGCGAGCGTCAGCGCATTGGCCCGCTTCCTCAAGCGCTACGCTGCCTCGGCTTTCGCTCGGCAACACCGCCGAGCTAGCCGACCGTGACGCGGCCCTTGACGATGCGCAGGCCGAGCTGGCCGTTCTTCAGGGCAAGGGCCTTCTCGCCAAAGACGCCACGGCGCCAGCCCTGCAGCGCCGGCACATCGGCCTCGTCATCGCCGGCAATGGCTTCGAGATCATCCGTCGAGGCGATGATCTTGGGCGCCACGCGCTCGGCATCCGCCACCGCCTTCAGCAGCACCTTGAGCAGGTCGAGCACGGCGCCATTGCCGCCGCGGCCGCGCTCGCGCTCCAGCGCCGGCAGGGTCTTGGGGTCTAGCGCCGCGCCGCGTTCGATCGCCGCCAGCACCTCGCCCCCGGCCCGTGACCGCTCGAAGCCGTTGGGGACCGAGCGCAGCTCGCCCAGCGCCTCGACGGAACGGGGTCCGCGCTGCACGATGTCCATCAGGGCATCATCCTTGAGCACGCGCTGGCGCGGCACGTCCCGGCTCTGCGCCTCGCGCTCGCGCCAGGCCGCCAGCTCCATCAGCAGCGCCAGTTCCTTCGGCTTGCGCACCCGGCCCTTCAGCCGCAGCCAGGCGTTCTCGGGCTTGACCTCGTAGGTGCCGGGCGAATTCAGCACCGCCATCTCTTCGGCGACCCAGCCGGCGCGGCCGGTCTCGGCGAGATCGGCGGCGAGAGCGAGATAGATGTCGCGCAGATGGGTGACGTCGGATTCGGCGTAGACCAGCTGCGCCTCGGTCAGCGGCCGTCGGGCCCAATCGGTGAAGCGCGAGGATTTGTCGATGCGCGCCTTGGCGAGATCATTGGCCAGCTGCTCATAGCCGACGGAGTCGCCATAGCCGCAGACCATGGCGGCGACCTGGGTGTCGAACAGCGGGGCAGGGATGATCCTGCCGATGATCCAGATGATTTCGAGGTCCTGCCGCGCGGCGTGGAAGACCTTTACCACGGCCTGATCGGCCATCAGGGCCAAAAGGGCGCGAGATCGAGATCGTGGCGCGAGCGGATCGACCAGCACGGCCTCGTCGGGCGAGGCGAGCTGGATCAGGCAGAGCTTGGGGTAGTAGGTCGTCTCCCGGAGAAATTCCGTGTCGACGGTGACGAAGGGATGGGTCGCGAGGCGCGCGCAGGCGGCAGCGAGATCCTGGTCGTGGTGATCAGGCTCATGCAACCGGCTTAACGGAGGAGGGGGCCACGCGTCGAGTCCGCTTTGACAGGGCTGGTTTGCACGCAGCGTCAGGCGGGACGCGCTCGATCCTTGACAATGAGGCCCGCGGAGTGTGGTTACGCAGCATTCAGGAGGTCGGCCGCGAGGCCGGCCCTTCGGCGTTTTTTGCAGAAGAGACGGTTCCCGTGACCTTGCATCGCTATCGCTCCCACACCTGCGGCGCGCTGCGCGAGAGCGACATCGGCGCCACCGTCCGCCTCTCCGGCTGGTGCCACCGCATCCGCGACCATGGCGGCGTGCTGTTCATCGACCTGCGCGACCATTACGGCATGACGCAGGTGGTGATCGATCCGGATTCGCCGGCTTTCGCCGAGGCGGAAGTGCTGCGCTCGGAATGGGTCGTGCGCATCGACGGCAAGGTCAAGGCGCGGCTGGCCGGCACCGAGAACGCCAATCTGCCGACCGGCGCTGTCGAGGTGTTCGCCACCGGCATTGAAGTGCTGGGCGCCTCCGGCGAGCTGCCGCTGCCGGTGTTCGGCGATCTGGAATACCCCGAGGATACGCGGCTGAAGTACCGCTTCCTCGATCTGCGCCGCGAGAAGCTGCACAACAACATCATGCTGCGCGGCAAGGTGATCGATTCCCTGCGCAACCGCATGAAGAACTCCGGCTTCTCCGAGTTCCAGACGCCGATCCTGACCGCCTCCTCGCCCGAAGGCGCGCGCGACTTCCTGGTGCCGAGCCGTCTGCATCCCGGCAAGTTCTACGCGCTGCCGCAGGCGCCGCAGCAGTACAAGCAGCTGCTGATGATGGCGGGCTTCGACCGCTATTTCCAGATCGCGCCCTGCTTCCGCGATGAGGACCCGCGCGCCGACCGTCTGCCGGGCGAGTTCTACCAGCTCGATGTCGAGATGAGCTTCGTCGAGCAGGAGGATGTCTTCGCGCACCATGGAGCCGGTGATCGCCGGCGTGTTCGAGGAGTTCGGCAACGGCAAGAGCGGTGACCAAGAACTGGCCGCGCATTCCCTATGCCGAGGCGATCCGCAAATACGGCTCGGACAAGCCCGACCTGCGCAACCCGCTGGAAATGCAGGATGTCTCGGAGCATTTCCGCGGCTCCGGCTTCAAGGTGTTCGCGCGCATCCTCGAGGATGAGAAGAACCGCGTCTGGGCGATCCCCGGGCCCAAGGGCGGCTCGCGCGCCTTCTGCGACCGGATGAACTCCTGGGCGCAGGGCGAGGGCCAGCCGGGGCTGGGCTATCTGATGGTCAAGGAAGATGGCGAGGGCCAGGGGCCGATCGCCAACAATATCGGTCCCGAGCGCGTCGCCGCGATCATCGCGCAGATGGGGCTGAAGGGCGGCGATGCCTGCTTCTTTGCCGCCGGCAACCCTGACAAGTTCTACAAATTCGCCGGTGCCGCCCGCAACAAGGTCGGCTCGGAACTCGGCCTGATCGACGAGAACGCGTTCGCCTTCGCCTGGATCGTCGACTTCCCGATGTACGAGTACAATGACGAGGAGAAGCGGGTCGATTTCTCGCATAACCCGTTCTCGATGCCGCAGGGTGGGCTCGAGGCGCTGAAGACGCAGGACCCGCTGACGATCAAGGCCTTCCAGTACGACATCGCCTGCAACGGCTATGAGCTGGCCTCCGGCGGCATCCGCAACCATCGCCCGGAGGCGATGGTGAAGGCCTTCGAGATCGCCGGCTATGGCGAGGAGACGGTGATCGAGCGCTTCGGCGGCATGTATCGCGCCTTCCAGTATGGCGCGCCGCCGCATGGCGGCATGGCTGCCGGCGTCGACCGCATCATCATGCTGCTCGCCGGCGCGACCAACCTGCGTGAGGTCGCGCTGTTCCCGATGAACCAGCAGGCGGTCGACCTGCTGATGGGCGCGCCCTCCGATGTCGGCGCCGCGCCAGCTGCGCGACCTGCATATCCGCCTCAACCTTCCCGAAAAGAACGTGAGCGCATGAAGCTTTACCGTTCGGCGCGCCCGCTCGCGCTCGCCTGCCTTGCGGCGCTGCCGCTCGGCGCCTGCGTCGGCGCCTCCAATCCCAGCGCGCAGCGTGCGACGGAGCTGGCGACGCTGGTTTCGCGCTCCATCGCCTGCAAGGCCGGGGCTCCCAAGCGCGATACGCTGACGCTGTTCCTGCAGGCGGAAGAGGAGCGGGGCGCGACGGCGGAGCAGATCGCCAGCGCGCGCTCGACCTATGTCACCGTCTCCGAGGCCCAGACGATCAATCAGGGCATCCAGCCGGAGCGGTGCTCGGCCGAAGAGCGCGCGACTGTCGGCGAGCGCATGTCAGCCGTCCGCGCCGGTCGCTTCGACGCATTCTGAGTCGGGCGGGCATGTCGGCGGCAGGTCGGAGCGGGCGCGGCGGCGCTGGGGCTGCTTTGCCTCACCGCCTGCGTCTCCGAGCCGATGCCGCCGCGTGGCACGCCGGAATTTGCGGCGGCGCAGGTCTCGCGCGGCTATGATTGCGGGCTGCCGGTCCAGCGTGGCCAGATCATCGCAGGGCTGGAACGGGGCGAGCGGGCGCGTTTCCTCGCCGCATCCAGCGGTTTTGCCGTGAAATCCTACCGCGCGCCGAAGCCCTGCGGACTGATGGAGCGGGCGGTGGTGCAGCAGGAATTGAGCGGGCTCGCCAGACGCTGACCCTGCCACCTTCTGTATTTTAACAGGCGGCATCCGGATTCTGCTTGCTGCGGCCACCACACCCGGACAAAAAGCTGACATGGTCCAGCCGCCGCCCCCACGGGTTTCAGCCGTCATCGTCAGCTATGACAGCGCCGCCGTGCTGCCCGCCTGCCTGCAGGCGCTGGCGCGCGAAGGTGTGGATGCTGTTGTCGTCGACAATGCGAGCACCGACGACAGCTGCGCGGTGGCGCTGGCCCATCAGGCGAGGCTGCTGCGCAACACCGCCAATGAGGGCTATGGCCGGGCCAATAATCGCGGCGTCGCTGCTTGCGAAACGCCCTATGCGCTGATCGTCAATCCCGATTGCGAGATCCAGCCCGGCTGTGTCGCCTCGCTTCTCGACGCGGCAGAGCGCTATCCGGAGGCCGCGCTGCTGGCACCGCGCATCGTCGAGCCCTCGGGTCGGCTGTTCCTGCAGATGCGCTCGCTGCTGTCGCCGCCGCATCTCAACCACGCCCGGGCTGGTGCGGTCCCGGAGGGCGATGTCTGCCTGCCTTTCCTGTCGGGCGCCTGTCTGCTGGTGCGGCGCGAGCTGTTCCTGCAGATCGGCGGCTTCGATCCTGAGATCTTCCTGTTCTACGAGGATGACGATCTGTGCCGGCGCCTGCGCGATGCCGGGCACAGCCTGGTGCATGTGCATGAGGCCGTGGCGTTGCATGGGCGCGGCCAGTCGAGCCCGCCGTCGGCCGCGCGGCGCTTCAAGGCGCGCTGGCACCTCGCCTGGTCGGAGCGGCATGTCGCGGCGAAATACGGGCTGCCCATGCCAAGCCCGCTGAAGATCCTGGCGAATATCGGCAAGGCCGCGGGTTACGCGCTGCTGTTCAACCGCATGAAATCGAGCGCCCATGCCGGCTCGGTTTCCGGCGCGCTTGCGGCGATGCGCGGTCGCTCGGCCCTCGCACGGGAGGGTCTGGCAGGGTGAAACTGGCGGTCCTGCCCCTCTTCACCGAGTTCTACAGCGTCGCGGATGCGCTGGTCCACGAACGCAGCAATTTTGCTGTGCTGCGGCTGGTGCTGGCGCTCTCCGTCGTGGTCTCGCATGCCTTCAGCGTCACCACCGGCGTTGTCGATGACGAGCCGCTGGCGCTCAGTACCGGCTTCACGCTGGGCGAGCATGCGGTCAATGGCTTCTTCGCCATCTCCGGCTTCCTGGTGACGATGAGCTTCCAGCGGCGCGGCTGGCGCGACTATGTCGTGGCGCGGCTGCTGCGGATCGCGCCCGGACTGATTGCGGCGACGCTTTTCGTCTCGCTGCTAATCGGCGGGCTGATGACGCGGTTTGATCTCGCCGGCTATTTCGGCGACCCCCGGCTCTGGCGCTTCATCTGGGGCACGCTGACGAGCTTCAAGAGTGCGGCGTCACTGCCGGGCGTCTTTGAGGGCAACCCGTTGCCGTTTCCGATGGGCACCGTCTGGACCCTCAAATATGAGAGCCTCTGCTATCTCGGCGTGCTGGTGGCGGGGCTGGTCGGGCTGCTGGCACGGCCGCGTCTGGCGCTGGCCGCCTGGGTCCTGTTGATCGGGCTGGCGCTGGCGCGCGAGATCATCGCACCCGATGGTCCCAAGGGTGTCGAGACGGCCCTGCGCCTGCCGCTGATCTTCATGACCGGCGGGCTGATCTATCTGTTTGCACAGCGCGTCCGGCTGTCGCTGCTCGGGCTCGGCGCTCTGCTGGTGCTTCTGGTGATCGTGTCGGGCACGGCGTTCTACAAGCCGCTGCTCTTCGTCGCGACGGCCTGGGGCGTGCTGGTTCTGGCGCTCCACCCTATGCTGACGGCGCGGAGCTGGGAGCCGAGGACGGATATCTCCTACGGGGTGTATCTTTATGGCTGGCCGGTGCAGCAGGTGGCGTTTGCGTTGTTTCCCGCCGCAGGGGCGCTGGCGCTGCTCGGGCCCAGCCTGGCCATCACGATCCTAATCGGCCTCGCCTCATGGCATGGCGTCGAGGCGCCAGCGCTACGGCTGAAGCGGCGCCTGTTGGGTTCTGGCTGAGGGACCGATCGAGCGATCCTCAGCCCTCATCCTGAGGAGCCACTCCGTCGGAAGGGCGTCTCGAAGGATGCTCCAGAAGACTTCTGGTGTCCGCTGGACCATCCTTCGAGACGCGACTCGTCGCTCCCCGGGGATGAGGGCTCGCATTTTCTGAGAGCCGGGTTCAGGGCAGGGCGGCGATCTTGTCCGAGAGCAGGGTCGGCAGCAGCTGCCTGATCTCGGCCTCTGGCCGCATCCACCAGCGCGAGGCCAGCAGCTGCGCGATATCCGTCTCGGAATGCCGGTAGCGCACGATGCGGGCCGGGTTGCCCGCCACGATCGCATAGGGCGGCACATCCCGGGTCACCACGGCGCGCGCAGCGATGACGGCGCCATGGCCGATGGTCACGCCCGACAGCACCATGCATTGCGAGCCGAGCCAGACATCATGGCCGATGCGGACATCGCCACGGCTGGTCTCGCTGCCTGTGATGCCTGCCGCCTCGGGCCAGAGCCGGGGCAGGGCCGGGAAGGGGTAGGTCGTCACCCAATCCAGCCGGTGGTTGCCGCCGAGCAGAATCTCGACCCCATCGGCGATCGAACAGAAGCGGCCGATGCTGAGGCGGGTGCCGCTTTCGGGAAAGCGCACCTTGGGAAAGCCGTAGCTGAAGGCGCCGATGCTGATCTGCTCCGGCCGCCGGGCGATGAGATGCGCCAGATGCAGGCGCGTCTGGTTGTCAGGGTTCAGCCGCTTGCGCAGCAGGCTGCGGGCGACAGGCGGCAAGCCCGCCCACCACGCCGTCAGCCTGTCCGGCCGCCAGGCCTCATCCTCCGGCGGCAGGGGCAGCCCTTGCTCACTCCGCATTGGCCTGCAGATCGATCTTCTGGAGGATCTCCGTCGGGTCGGTGATGCCGATGACATCAGCCAGCCCAAGCCCGCCAGCCGCCTTGGGCCGCGCCTGCAGGGTCAGCTTGCCGGGCTTGGCGACGAAGCGGGAGACGGCCGCCGTGAGTGCCTTGGCGGCGTCTGACGGCCCAAGCATCGCTGCGAGGCCGAGATTGGCGATCATCGCATATTCGCGCTTGAGGTCTTCCGGCTTGCGGCCGGCCTTGCGCGCCTCGTTCTCGATCAGCTTCTCGAAGAGCCCCTGATTCTGCAGCGTCGCCTCGACAGAGCGGATCGTTGCGCCGAGGGCGGCGACCTGCGCCAAGGCTGTGTCGCTGGAGAACAGATCCTGGGTGATGTTGCCGAGCGTGCCCTTGGCCTCGAACCGGCCCATGCCAGCCCCGCCGAGAGACAGGCTGCGGATGGCGAGTTCGTTCTTGGCCTGCTCCCAGGCCAGGTCCAGCTTCGCCGAGAGGTCGACGGCGCGGTAGCCCATGGCGAGGAGGTCCTTCGCCGCCGGGTTATTCGGTCCCTCGACCACCGGCGCCTTCAGCCCGGCCAGCGAAAGGGCGATGCTGGTGGGGACGCCGTTGAGCTGCTCGGCCGCCTTCAGCTCGAAGCTGTCGAGGCCGATGGTGATCGGCGCCGGGGCTGGCTTGCCACGCTGCGCCTCCTGCGGCGCCGTGACCGAAAAGCCCGACAGGCGCAGGGTGCCAAGGGTGGGGATGAAGCGGCGGTAATCGATGTTGTCGAGGTCGAGATTGGGCTCAGGCCGGGAGAGCAGCGCCTTCAGTTCGGTCAGGGTGTTGCCGAAGGAGAAGCCGGAATGGCTGATCAGCGCGATCATGCCTTTGGCTCCGCCACCTGCAAAAGACAGCCCCTCGACCGCGAAGCCGGATTTGTCCGGGGCCTCCTCGCCATAGGCGACCCGCGCGATCTTCATCTCGACTGGCTCGGCCGCCGCGCCGGCTTTCGGGGGCGCCGTGATCGCAATCGACATGTCGCGGCTCTCGCCGCTGCCATAGGAGATTGTTTCGTAGAGCGAGAGCATGGCCACGGCGAGCCGGCGCCCTTCCGCTTCGACGGCCGGGTCAGGCTTGGTCGCCGTGCCGGAGGCGGCGCGCGCCTTCTCCTGCTTTTCCGCCAGCTCCATGATGCGGCTGAAGGTGGCGTAGAGCGGCTGTTCGCCGACCTTGGCCGAAAAGCCCCGGCCGATGCTCTTGCCAAGAGAGATCTTGCCGGCCGGACCCATGTCCAGCGCGTAGCCATCCTGCTCGAAACGGCCAAACAAGGGCAGCATCGGCTCGTTGCTGCCGGCGCTTGCGCTTTCGGTCAGCACGCGCGCGGCCTGTTTCAGATCGAGAGCTTCGACGCGCGTGGCCTTGAAGGTGCCGGTGATCGGCCCCGTGGGGGCGCCCTCAGCGGCGAGCGTGCCGCTAGCCGCCTCGGCCTGCGCGACCTTTCCGCCAGCGATGGTTTGCAGGCGCAGCGCGCGATAGCGCGTGACCTGCTTTTGCGTCCCGATGGTCTGCTCGATGATCAGCTCCGGTACCAGAACCTCGCGCGCATCGAGCTTGGCCATGCGGCTGGCCGCAGCCTCGCCGCTCGACCCGTCAAGCGCGGCCCGGAATGCCTCGCGCTCCAGCGTCGCGCCCTTGACCTCGACCCGCGGCGCCAGCACCGACAGCCCGCCGACGCCGAAGCGGAGATTGTCGAGATCGAAATCGGCAGCCGCGGCCGGCTGCGCCGACAGCGCCAGATAGACCAGCCCTGAACTCAGCAGGCTTCCAGCACGAAAACGGGTTGCGAGGATTGTGCGCATGACGAGTCACTCCGGTTTGGGCGCGACCCTGCCGCATGCCGCCCCGCAAGGGAAGGGCCAACGGGCGCAAGTGGTTGATGCGGCATGACGAAACCTGGGCGATGATCAGGCCGCGGCCTTCGTCTCGCCGCGAATCGGCCTGAATAGCGCGCTGCTTGCCGGCATCATGCTCTGGTGCGGGGCGAGAACTCGCCCTAAGAGATTTGCGATTGCCTGGAGTGGACCGATGCGCGCCGTCAAAGCCTGTCTTGCCGCCTGTCTCGCGCTGTTGGCGCTGACGGCCCTGGCTCCTGCCGCGCTGGCTCCTGCCGCGCTGGCGCAGGCCGCACCGGCGCAAGCCGCACCGGTCTCGGGGCTGGAGACCCTGACCATCGTCAGCGGCGCCAAGCGCCACGCGTTTCAGGTTGAGGTGATGCGGACACCGGAGCAGCGGGCGCGGGGGCTGATGCACCGCAATTATATGCCCGCCGACCGCGGCATGCTGTTCGATTTCCAGCGGACCGAGCCGGTGGCGATGTGGATGCAGAACACCTTCATCAGCCTCGACATGCTGTTCATCCGCGCCGATGGCACCATTGCCCGTATCGCCGAGCGCACCGAACCGCTCTCCACCCGCACCATCCCCTCGGGCGAGCCGGTCCTGTCGGTGCTGGAGATCAATGGCGGCGTTGCCGAAACGCTGGGCATCAAGGCCGGGGACCGTGTGGAGCACGGGCTGTTCAAGCGGTAGAGTGTTTTCCAGCGAAGCGGATACCGGTCCGCGTGAAGAAGCATTTTCATCGATCCAGTCGGATCGCGAAACGCTCTGGACGGGCCCAAGCGGGGCTTTCACTTGCGGCGCAAGGGTGCGTCGTGATAGCCAACGCCCACGTCGAGAGAACGGTTGTCGGGGTATAGCGCAGCCCGGTAGCGCATCTGCTTTGGGAGCAGAGGGTCCCAGGTTCGAATCCTGGTGCCCCGACCATTCTCTTCGCGGTCCCGCTCAGGCGGGGCGAATGCAACGCAGGTGGTAGCTGAGCCGGATCATGACCGCACGGATCTACAAGCCCGCCCGCACGGCGATGCAATCGGGCACCGCCAAGACCGATCGCTGGCTGCTGGAATACGCGCCGGAGCGGCCGCGCGAGATCGAGCCTTTGATGGGCTGGACCGCTTCGGGCGACATGAACAGCCAGCTCAAGCTCTGGTTCGACAGCGAGGCCGAGGCCGTGGCCTACGCGACCCGCAACGGCATCGCCTTCCGCGTGGAGCAGCCCAACGAAGCGAAGCGCCGCTCCATCGCCTATTCCGACAACTTCAAATACAACCGCATGGGGCAGTGGACCCATTGAGGGCAGGCCTGGCGCGGCGCCGCGGCCGGATGGTGATTTCGAGACAGGCGCGAGCGCAAGCTCCGCTTGAAGGGCCCGTAGCTCAGATGGATAGAGCAGCAGCCTTCTAAGCTGCTGGTCGCTGGTTCGAATCCAGCCGGGCTCGCCATTGTTTTGTGACAGGCCGCAGTTGGCAAGGTGCTGGTCTGATCTGCCAGACGCTATGCAGCGAGCTGCAGGGGCCGGCTGAGAGTGCCGGCGGCTTTGCTCCTGCCTGATGCGGGCATCGATTCCCAGAGTGAAGCTGTCAGTCTCTCGGCTAATCCCGACTGCGCGGACCTTGCGGCTGAGGCCGTCGATGTTCTAGCTTTGTTCTATGTCCGATTTCGACTCTCCGCCCCGGCTCGACACGCCGCTTCGACGTTTTCCCTGGGTGCTGGTCCGGTTTCGGTGCGCGGTCTGCAAGCGGGCTGGCGATGCGCGCCTGTCGTCGCTGTCCGAGCGCTACGGTGCTGCGACACCGCTCGCCGCTCTGCTTTCGATCTTCGTTTCGGGATGCCCGTACGACCCGCACTCGCGGCTGCGCAAGCCGCAAAAATACGGCTCACGCTGCCACGCCTATCTACCTGATCTTGCGCGCGGTGGGCCTCCGGATCTGCCGCCAGGCATGAGCGGGCTGACGCTGATCCAGGGCGGGCGCGATGCCATGCTTCCCGCTGAACCGGGTGCCGCGCCGGCGCGGCGGCGTGTCGGAGGCGAGCTGGAATAGGCGGTCACCACAGCCTGCGCGACAGCGCCGACGTTTCCCTCATGGCGCACGGCTGGCCGCCAATCGCCTCATCGCCGCCAAAAATCTCTCCTAGTGCTGCCGCTGGCGTCGGGGGATGACCAGGGGCATCCGTGATGCAATATCGTCGATATTCGGTCGTCAGATGGCTCTGCGCCGGGCTTGCCTTGTGCGCCTTGGCGTTCTGGGTCTCGCCCTATGTCGCTGCGACGCGGTTCGCTCAGGCTGCTGCCACGGGCGATGCTGTGGGGATCGCCGAGCGGCTCGATATCCCGCGGCTTCGCATGGCCTTCGCCAAGCAGATCGTTCGTGCCTATCCGGTCGATCCAGTGCTCGTGGCGGCGCTCGACCCTGCGGCCCGGTATGCCGCGAACCTTGTTGCCGCGTCCTATGTCGATGCCCTGATCGCGGAGCATCTGACGCCTGAGGCGATCATCGCGGCGCTTGCCGCGCCGTCCAAGGCGAGCGCGAGCCTCGGCGGACAGGGCTTGAACCTGCCCGCGATGCAGCGGATCGGCGGCGTTTGGGATATCGTGATGGCATCCGGATTCACCGGGCTCACCAGCTTCGCCGTCGATGTGCCGGCTCAGCCGGAAGGGCGCTACCGCCTCGGCTTCCGGCTGGGGAATGGAGGCTGGAAGCTGGCTTCGATCGGGCTGCCGGCAGGCGTGCTGGCGCGGGCGGTCGAGCTGCTGAAGCAGCGAGGCAGCGCGGCCCGGCTGGGCTGAGGCGGCGCATTTGCTGGGCCGCTGCGAGCCTGAGCGCGGTTAGTCCTCCCGCCCCCATTGGCTGAGGGCGACGCCGTCTTTGCTGCGTTCGTCCCCGGCTCGATTGGTCTGTCGCGCTGGGCTGAGATTGGGCGATCCAGTTTGTAAATAGTCTAAATTCAAAACAATTCAGACTTTATGTATTTTTCAGTTCCATATCATAGCTCTTGACTTACAGGCATCGCAGTTTTTACTGAACTCAACGTCAGTGACGTTGAGGTAGTTATGCGCATTCGTCTTGTTTCCTGTGCCGCGTTTTTGGTTGCTGCCCTTGCGCTGACTGCCCCGCGCAGCCTCGCGATGGAGGCAAAGCCTGGCCCCGTGATCGATGATCGCGGTGTCACCGTACTCGATTTCCGGCCCCAATCGAGCGTGTGGCTGGTGTGTCGTATTTTGCGGTTGATGCCGGGCTGGCGCTCGGCGTGAAGCCGGTCGCGACCACCTATATGGTTGGCGGCCGCGAGCCCGACTATCTGCTGGGCCTGACCCGGTCGATCAAGCAGATCGGCCAGCGTGCGAAGCCTAATCTGGAGCTTTTGTCGGAGACGAAGCCGGACCTGATCGTCGCGATGCGGCGCTACACCGTCGCCAATGCCGAGCAATTCCAGAAGATTGCGCCCTATGTCGCCTTCAACATGGAGTTACTGTCGGAAAGCTACAGCGAGGTGGCTCGCTTCAGCGCATTGCTGGGGAAGGCCGAGCGGGGCCGGGAACTGAATGCCCAGTTCAAGCAGCATCTCGCCGAATTCGCGGCCAAGGCGCCTAAGGGCAAGCATCCCAAATACGTCATCACCTTCGCGGGCGATGATCCATTCTCGTTCCATACCGAGACCACGGCGGCCGCAATTGCCGCTGCAATTGGTGGTGAAAACATTGCCGGGCCGATGACCGCGGGTGGGCGCTTTGGCTTGAGCCTGAGCCTTGAGACGATGCTGGAACGTGATCCCGACGTGATCTTCGTGATCGACTATAATCCGCAGCGCTCTCACGAGAATAACCCGATCTCGAAGCAGCTTTCCGCGGTCAAGAACAAGCGCGTCCACTATGTCGGGGATCAGTGGGCCGAAACAAACGGGCCGATCGCGCGGGAGATCGTGCTGCGCGAGGCGGCGCACTACCTCTATCCGGAGAACTTCCCGCCGGTCGATGTTCGGGCTGAGGCCAGCAAGCTCGTCGCGGCGTCCCTGCGGCCGTGAGGGTCGACCCTTCAGCAGCGCCAAGCCGTTTTGCCAGCCGGTCCCTGGTGATCACGCTCGGTGTATTGGCTGCATCGGCGCTGGCGATACTGGCCGGGCTCCATTTCGGCGCCCGGTCGCTGTCTTCCGCGGAACTGGCGAAGGCTCTGTTCAGCCTGATCGGGGCATCGCGTCCTTTCTGGTCTGGACCTTGCGGCTGCCGCGCAGCCTCTGCGCTTTCCTTGGCGGTGCAGGGCTCGCCATCTCCGGTTATCTGCTGCAAATGCTGACCCGGAACCCGCTCGCCGGCCCAGGGCTAACCGGTGTGATGTCAGGCGCGGTGGCGGCCATCGTCTTCTGTTTCGTCGTGCTGCCTGAGATTTCGTCGGTGCTCTATCCCTGGATCGGCTTGGGAGGAGGGCTCTCTGCAGCGCTCGTGACCTTCTGGATTGCCAAAGGGGGCACAGGGCGGCCGCTGCAGCTGGCCCTTGGCGGCATGAGCGTTTCGCTTTTGCTCTCCGCTGCGACCACCTACATCCTGCTCACGAGCGGGCCGCAGGCGACAGCGATGCTGTTTTGGCTCGCGGGCGGCTTTCAGGGGCGGAGCTGGCCACAACTGGCCTATATGGCGCCGTGGGTTCTGGTGGCTTTTGCCGGCGCGCTGGCAGCGCGTCGGGTCCTCGGCTTGCTCGCGCTGAGCGAGGATGCGGCGGCGGGGATGGGGCTTGGCCTGTCGCGCTGGAAGCCGCTCTTGCTGCTACTGGCCGTCATTCCGGTGGCCGGTGTCGTGCCGGTGGCCGGGCCCGTCGCCTTTGTCGGTCTGGCGATGCCGCATATCGCGCGCCTGCTGCGCCCGGATGGTCCGGGATGGACGATCGCGCTGGCAGCGGTTCTCGGCGGCTTCGTCGTTACCGTGGCAGACATCGTCGCGCGCTCGGTTGCTTCGCCCCGCGAGCTTCCCGTCGGCATCGTCACGGCGCTGATCGGCGGGCCGATCTTCATTTATCTCGTGCAGCGGCGGGACGTGTCACGGACACAGGCAAGCGAGCCATGACCGATGTCACTCAAAAGCGTACCCACGCTGCCGGAGTGCTGCTCGTTTTCGCAACGTCGCTGCTATCCCTGCTCGTCTCCGTCTTCCTCGGCGTCGTCGATATACCGGCTGTCGATATTCTGGCGATCCTTGAAGGCCAGGGCTCGGGCACCGCACAGACGATTATCTACGAGAATCGCAGCCGCCTGATGACGCTCTTCCAGTCTGAGGGGCGGTTGCGCCAGAGTTGCAGGGCCAGGCCGACGATGAAGCCGAGGGCGAAGCCGGGCAGCGCTGCTGCGATGGGGGCCGTTACCAGCCCCATGGCGCAGCCGCCGGAATCGCCGGGTCCGCATTTGGGGTCGAGCAACATCGCTGCCAGCACCAGCAGAATCGCCAGCAGGGGCCCCAGCAGCAGGCCGCGCAGGCCCCATTTCGTCGCGCTCCATAAGGCTGTCGCCATGGCTTGTCCCCCGCGCTCATCCGCTGTTGTGGCATAAGGGTGGGTGCTGATCGAGTGGCCAATGGGAGTATTGCGAAAGGCCTAGGCAGCATGAGCGACGATAACTTTACGTAATCGTCGCCAGGATAACGACTCCTTAACCAAACTCTCTCCCCAATGCGCGCTTCTGTGCCGGGGGATTTTGTGGCGATGATGAAGTTTGGGACGTTGAGCGCCAAAGCGGTGTCTTTGGTGGTGGCGGCGTGTGTCGTCACCGGCCTTGGCCTGATGACGATCGCGCATCTTGCGCTTGGCTCGCAGGCTGAGGCTGATTCCCTGAGCGATATCGCCAGTCTCAGCAGCCGCGCCGAGGATCAGCTGGCGAAGCTCAATGGCCGCATGGCGACCTTCGCCGACATCTACGCCACCCATCCCGAGGTCGCCGCCGCCATCGCCAGCGCCGACCGGGCGCGGATGGAGGAGGTCTTCGTCCGGCTCTACAAGCAGATTCTGGCGCATGATGCTGTCGTGTCGACATTCGAGGTCACCGATCATCGGGGTGTTGTGCTGATGCGCAGCCACAAGCCGGCGAGTTTCGGCGACAACAAATCGGCCGATCCTCTCGTCAGCAAAGCCCTGGCCGGCCAGCCGGCGCAGGGGCTGACGGTGTCGCCCTCATCGGGTGAGGTTTCGACCGATGCCGTGCAGCCGATCCTGTCCAAGGGCGAGCGGATCGGGACGCTGAAGATCGGCGCCCGCTATCGCGCCGAGACGGCCGCCGACATCAAGCGCATCACCAATGCTGAAATCGTCTTTGCCTTCGCAGGCAAGGTCAACGCGTCGACGATTGCCGATCTGAAAGCCGTGCCGCCTGTGCCTGTCAGCACCGACCTCAGCAAGACGGCCATGACGGTGGAGATCGCGGGCGTGCCGTATCAGGCCGCAGCGCGGGAGTTGTCGATCCAGGGCGGTGCACCCCTGACCATGCTGACACTGCTCGACCGGCGGCCTGAGGAGGCGCGGTTGCGCACTGTCGAGCTGTCGCTGATGAGCAAGGGCTTGATCGTCATCCTGCTGATCATCCCGGTTGTCGCGCTGCTGGTCCGGCGCAGTGTCCGCACGATCGAGGATTTGACCGGTGCCATGGGCGAGCTGGCTCATGGCCAGCTCGACACGGCGATACCGCATCGTGAGCGGCGGGACGAGATTGGCTCCATGGCGGCAGCGGTGGCCGTGTTCCAGGATAATGCGCTGAAGATCAGGGCGCTCGAGGCGCAGGACAGGCTGTCGGGGCAGGAACGGGCTGCGCGGGCCGACGCTGTTGTCGGCATGGTCTCGGAAGTCGGCCGGGTGGTCGCGATGGCGGCGCGGGGCAATTTCAGCGGCCGCGTCGCGGAAGCGGGCGAACTGGTCGAGCTGCAGCAACTGGTCAGCGGCATGAACGAGATCAACCGCGTCGTCGATGTCGCCACCCGCGAGTTTGCGGAAGTGCTGGATGGTGTTGCGCAGGGCGATCTCACCCGCTCGGTCGGTGGCGCGTATGAGGGGCGGCTCGGCGATCTCAAGCGGTCGATCAACGGCACGATCGAACGGCTGGGCGCGACCGTCTCGACCATCCAGGCCACGGCACACCAGATTAGCCTGTCCTCGCAGGAGATCGAGACTGGCGCGCATGATCTGTCGCGGCGCACCGAGCAGCAGGCGGCTTCGCTGGAGGAAACCGCCGCCACGACTGAAGAGCTCGCGGCCTCGGTGAAGCAGGGCGCGGCGTCCTCGGCCCAGAGTGCGGAGCTTGCCCGGCAGGCGACGACGATCGCGGAGCAGGGCGGCATCATCGTCGGCAAGGCGGTGTCGGCCATGTCCCGCATCGAGCAATCCAGCGGGCGCATTTCCGAGATCACCAGCGTGATCGACGAGATCGCCTTCCAGACCAACCTGCTGGCGCTGAACGCCGCGGTCGAGGCGGCGCGGGCTGGCGATGCCGGCAAGGGCTTTGCCGTCGTCGCCTCCGAAGTGCGGACGCTGGCGCAGCGTTCGGGCGAGGCAGCGCGCGACATCAAGGATCTGATC
Organism: uncultured Alphaproteobacteria bacterium; assembly: GCA_963759925.1. GTDB lineage: Bacteria > Pseudomonadota > Alphaproteobacteria > Rhizobiales > Beijerinckiaceae > Allobosea. The sequence continues at coordinate 796,057 of CAVXBE010000006.1, read as the reverse complement.
CAGCTCTCGGGCCAGGAGGTGGCTCAGGGTGTCGAGCTGGTGCAGTCGACCGGCGCGGTGCTCGACAGGATCGTCACCGCCGCTCAGGATCTCGCGAGCAATATCGGCAGCATCGCCGCAGCATCGAGCGAGCAGGCCAGCGGCATCGACGACATGGCGCAGACCGTGGCGCATATGGATGAGATGACCCAGCAGAACGCCGCGCTCTCCGAGGAAAGCGCAGCCTCGGCCGCGACACTCTCGCAGCAGATCCAGCGCCTGAACCAGGTGGTGGCCGGCTTCCGCACCCGTTCCTCCCAGGGCTCGACACGGCCGGAGGTCGCAGCAACCGCTCGCGCGGCCTGACCCGCCACCGCCCCAGAACACGGCCGCTGCTTGCGATGCGGGGCTCGTCGGCGTAAACCGCGCCGGTGAGCGCCCGGATGCGCGGCTCCGCCATGTTCGCGCCAGATTGGCGGCTCATGCGGGCCCGCAGCAACCGCCGGCAGGATTTTGTCCGGACGAGATGCTCAGCTCCCGCCCGTCGCTTTTGCGGCGGCTCCGCCGTTTCCGGCCAGTCCCATGCGCGCCCCCGGCGGTTGCGAGGTTGAAGAATGGTTTCGCTCACCCCGGCAATCGAACGGCTGGTCGTTTCGGCTACGGCCAATCACCTGCGCGCGGCGATCCTCCTTGTCGTGCTGTCGCTCGCGGCTTTCCTGCCGGGATTCTCGACGCTGCAGCCGATGGATCGCGATGAGCCGCGCTTTGCCCAGGCGACGAAGCAGATGCTCGAGACCGGGGACTTCGTCGATATCCGCTTTCAGGGCGAGGCCCGTCACAAGAAGCCGGTCGGGATCTACTGGCTGCAGAGCGTCAGCGTCGCGGCGGGTGAGGCGCTGGGCGTCCCGGCGGCGCGCACGCAGATCTGGCTCTACCGCATCCCGTCGCTGCTGGGCGCGATTGCAACCGTCCTGCTGACCTACTGGGCCTTGCTGGCCTTTCTGGCGCGGCGCTATGCGCTGCTTGGGGCGGCGTTGATGGCGGCTGCGGTATTGCTCGGCGTCGAGGCCCGCATCGCCAAGACGGATGCCGTTCTGGCGGCTTGCGCCGTCGCCAGCATGGGTGCGCTCGCCCGCGCCTGGCTCGACTGGACGCGGTCGCTGGCCTTCGTGCCGAGCCGCTGGAACTGGCTGGTGTTCTGGAGCGCAACGGCGGTCGGCCTGCTGGTCAAGGGGCCGATCGTGCCGATGATCTGGGGCTTGGCCGTCCTCGCCTTAAGCCTGACGACCCGCAGTTTTCGCTGGCTGAAATCGCTGCGCTTCGGCACCGGGCTGCTGCTGTGCCTGCTGGTGGTGCTGCCCTGGTTCCTGGCGATTGCCTGGAAGACCGGCGGCAGCTTCTTTGCCGAGAGCGTCGGCAACGACATGCTCGGCAAGGTCGGGGAGGGGCAGGAGAAGCATTGGGGGCCGCCTGGCCTTTATCTGGTGCTGTTCTTCGGCACCTACTGGCCGGCCGCCGCCTTCGCTGCGATGGCGATCCCGTTTGCCTGGGCGCGGCGGCGGGAGCCGCAGGTGATGTTCCTGCTGGCCTGGATCATCCCGTCCTGGATCGTGTTCGAGGCGGTGCCGACCAAGCTGCCGCATTATGTCCTGCCGCTCTACCCCGCCATCACCGGGCTGCTGCTGCTGGCGGTGATCAATGATGGCATCGACCGGATGCGCCGGGGCGCGTTGGCGACGGCCAGCCTCGTGGTGCTGGTCCCGCTCGCTCTGGCAGGAGTGATCCTTTACGGCACCTGGACGCTGGACCACACGCTGCCTTATCTCGCTTTGCCGCTGCTGCTGCTGGCGCTGCTGGCAATGGTATCGGTCGTCGCCGCCTTCCGGCGCGGCGAAGGCGAAGGCGCGCTGTGGCGCTGCGTCCTGGCCAGCCTGCTGCTCAGCGCCGCCGTCTACGGCTTTGCGCTGGACAGCCTGCGCTCGCTCAAGCTCTCGCCCCGGCTGGCGGAGACGGTCGCCGCCGTCGGATGCGCCGATCCTCATGTCATCACGGTCGGGTATCGCGAGCCGAGCCTTGTCTTCGTGACCGGCACGGACCTCGCCATGGCGGCCGATGGGGCGGCAGTGGCGGCCTTCCTCGGCCAGCCCGGTTGCCGGATCGCCTTTGTCGAGCAGCGCTTCGCGGCGCAGTTCCAGTCCGCCATCGCCACGGCGCCGACGCCGCCACGCCTGCTCACCACGCTGCGCGGCTTCAACCTGAATGGTGGCCGCAGGCTTGAGATCGCCGTTTATGTCAGGCAGTGACGCCTGCTGAATTCCGCTTGCCCAGCCCTGCAGCTTGAAGCAGGTTGCGCCCGCCTCTCCGGAAACCGTTGTTTTGACAGATTTAGCTCCCTTGCCGACGTTGAGCGTCGTCGTCCCCGTCCGCAATGAAGTTGGCAATGTCGCGCCGCTCATCGCCGATATCGAGGCCGCCTGTGCGCCGCTCGGCTCGTTCGAGCTGATCTATGTGAATGATGGCTCCAGCGATGGCACCGCCGCCGCGCTGGCGGCGCTGGCGGCCACGCGGCCCTGGCTGACCATCGTCACCCACGCCCAGTCCTGCGGGCAAAGCGCGGCGGTGCGGACCGGCGTGCGCCATGCCCGCGCCGAGATCGTCGCGACGCTGGACGGTGACGGCCAGAACGATCCGAGCTTTCTGCCGCAGATGCTGGAGACCCTGCGCCGCGGCGGTCCGGGTGCGGGTCTCGTGCAGGGCGAGCGCGTCGGTCGCCGGGCGACGGGGTTCAAGAAGTTCCAGTCGCGCGTCGCCAATGGCGTCCGCAGCCGCATCCTGCGCGACAAGACGCGCGATACGGGCTGCGGGCTGAAGCTGTTCCGCCGCGAGGTCTATCTGGCTCTGCCGTATTTCGACGCGCTGCACCGGTTCATGCCGGCCCTGGTCGTGCGCGAGGGTTATGAGGTGCTGCATCAGGAGGTCCGGGATCGCGACCGGCTGACGGGCGTTTCCAATTACGGCTTCTTCGACCGGCTCTGGGTCGGGATCCTCGATCTGGCTGGCGTCTGGTGGCTGATCCGCCGGCGCCGGCGCGTGCCGCAGGTGGTTGCCGCGGTCTCTCCCGACAACGCTATGGACAAGGCATCATGATCATCTCGATCGGTCAGGCCATCTCCGAATACGTCTATGACGTCTTTGTGCTGAAGTTCGACTTCTGGCTGCTGTTTGGCATCGTCGCGCAGCTTCTGTTCACCGCGCGCTTCCTGGTGCAATGGCTTGCCAGCGAAAAGCAGGGCCAGTCGGTGATGCCGCTGGCCTTCTGGTACTTCTCCATGGCCGGCGGAATGATGACGCTGGTCTATGGCATCGTCAGGCGCGAGCCGATCATCATCATGGGCCAGGTGCTTGCGGTGTTCATCTACCTGCGCAACCTGATCCTGATCTTCCGCAATCGCGGCAAGGCCAGCGCCGGCTAGACCGCGATCTCTATCTCAGCCGGCCGCCGATGGACCGAAGCGCGGGCGGTCAGGACGCCGCGCGCAGCCTCTCGAAGCCCGCATCCAGATCGGCCTTGAGATCCTCGAGATCCTCGAGGCCGATATGCAGCCTGATGGTCGGGCCCTTGAAGGATGGCTTGGTGGCGGTGCGATAGGGCGTGCAGTCGAAGGGCAGGATCAGGCTCTCATAGCCGCCCCATGACGCGCCCATGCCAAACAGCGTCAGCCCGTCCAGCATCGCGCCCACGGCGCTCATCGGCACCGGCTTCAGCTCAATCCCGAAGAGCGAGGAGGCGCCCGTGAAATCGCGCTTCCAGATCGCGTGGCCTGGATCGTCCGGCAGGGCAGGGTGCATCACCCGCGCCACCTCCGGCCGCGCCGCCAGCCATTGCGCCATGGCGATGCCGGCCGGCATCTGCTCCTGCAGGCGCAGCCGCATGGTGCGAATGCCGCGCAGCGTCAGGAAGGCGTCTTCGGGCGCGATGATGACGCCCAGCGCTTCCCAGGCATCGCGGATCGTCTTGTAGAGCTCGGGCGTGCGCGCCGAGACGGTGCCGATCAGCACGTCGGAATGGCCGGCATAGTATTTGGTGCCGGCCTGCACCGAGATGTCGACGCCGAAGCGGTGGCTGTCGAAGAACAGCGGCGTCGCCCAGGTGTTGTCCATCAGCACCAGCGCGCCATGGCCATGGGCGGCGGCGACGATGGCCGGGATGTCCTGCATCTCGAAGGTCTGCGAGCCCGGCGCCTCGGTCCAGACGGCCCTGGTGTTGGGCCGGAACAGGGTGGCGATGTCGGCGCCGAGGCCGGGGTCGTAATAGGTGGTCTCGATGCCGAGCCGCTTCAGCATGCTGTCGCAGAACATCCGCGTCGGCCGGTAGACGCTGTCGGGCATCAGCAGGTGGTCGCCGGACGACAGGGTCGCGAGCAGCGGCAGGGTGCAGCCCATCAGGCCGCTGGGGCAGACGACGGTGCCGGCGCCGCCTTCCATCGTGTTCAGCGCCGCCTCGAGCGCATCGATCGTCGGGTTGCCCTTGGTCCCGTAGCTGTAGCGCGCCTTGCGCTGCAGGAAATCCTCCATGGTCGGATAGACGACGGTGGAGCCGCGGACGATCGGTGTGTTGACGAAGCCATAGCTGTCTTCGGGGTCGCGGCCGGCGAGCACCAGACGGGTCTTTTCACGCAGCTGCGCGAACGAAGACGGAGAGAGTTTTTTCATGGGACCGACACGGGAGAGGTGATTGTTCGTTATGCAGGTGTGGCTTGACCGCCCCGCGAAACTCGCATGTGATGGATGGCATGGAAAGGGGCCTCTCCGCGCCGCTCGCATTGCTTGACGCTCATGGCGGGCTCTGGCAATCGAACAGCGGACCGCGGTGCTCGATTTCTATGCAGAAGACATGAATTCCGGACGAGCGGTCCGACGGACAGCCGGAGGACCGGCCGTCCACCTCAATGGGAGAGAGCACATGAAAATGATTTGGGCAGCTGCAGTGGCAGGGCTCGGGCTGGCGGTGGCCTCCACGGCTGCGATGGCGCAGGCGCCGTCGACCCTGGCCCAGGTGAAGTCGCGCAACCAGCTGATCTGCGGCTCCAACACCGGCCTCGCCGGCTTTGGCGTGCCGGATGCGCAGGGCAAGTGGAGCGGCCTCGACGTCGATCTCTGCCGCGCTGTCTCGGCCGCGATCTTCAACGATGCCGAGAAGGTGAAGTTCATCCCGCTGTCGTCGAAGGACCGCTTCACGGCGCTGCAGTCGGGCGAGGTCGATCTCCTCGTCCGCAACTCGACCTGGACGATGTCGCGCGATACCTCGCTCGGCCTCCTCTTCGCCGGCGTGAACTATTATGACGGCCAGGGCTTCCTGGTCCGCAAGAAGCTGGGCGTGAACTCGGCGCTGCAGCTCTCGGGCGCCTCGATCTGCACCCAGCAGGGCACCACCACCGAGCTCAACCTCGCCGACTTCTTCCGCTCCAACAACCTGAAGTACGAGGTCGTGGCCTTCGCTTCGTCCGACGAGACGATCAAGGCCTACGATGCCGGCCGCTGCGACGCCTTCACCACCGACGCTTCCGGCCTCTACGCCGAGCGCCTGAAGCTGACGGCGCCGGACGAGCACATGGTTCTGCCGGAGATCATCTCCAAGGAGCCGCTCGGCCCGTCGACCCGCAACAACGACACCGTCTGGTTCAACATCGTCAAGTGGACCCATTACGCCATGCTCAATGCCGAAGAACTCGGCGTGACCAAGGCCAATGTCGACGAGATGCTGAAGTCGCCCAACCCCGAGATCAAGCGCCTGCTCGGCGTCGAGGGCAAGTTCGGCGAGGCGCTCGGCCTCACCAAGGACTGGGCCTACCGCATCATCAAGCACGTCGGCAATTACGGCGAGTCCTTCGAGCGCAATGTCGGCACCGGCTCGCTGCTGAAGATCGCTCGCGGCCAGAACGCGCTGTGGACCAAGGGCGGCCTGCAATACGCTCCGCCGATCCGTTGATCTAAGCTGGAGACGGGCGGCCTTGCGCCGCCCGTCTTTCATTCGCGTGTGACAGAGGAGGAGCCGAAAGAGTTTAGCCGGAACGGCACGAAGTTTGCTGACGGCACGGAGTTTGCTGGAGACCCACACCGTCTCCGGTATCTGACACCAGCGTACCGAGAGCGGGATCAACCCGCTCCGAAACAGGGGAATAGCCATGAAAACCATTATTGCTGCGGCAATCGCCGCGGCGGCCGCGACATTCGGCATTCAGACAGCACAAGCCCAGACAGGTGGGCTCCTCGCTCAGATCAAGAGCCGTGGAAACATCCTGTGCGGCGTCGGTCCTGGCCTCGCCGGCTTCGGCATTCCAGACGCGCAGGGCAATTGGAGCGGTCTCGACGTCGACCTCTGCCGCGCGCTCGTCCGCCGCCATCTTCAACGATCCGAGCAAGATCAAGTTCATCCCGCTCTCCTCCAAGGACCGCTTCACCGCGCTGCAATCGGGCGAGGTCGATCTGCTGTCGCGCAACACGACCTGGACGATGTCGCGCGATACCACGCTCGGCCTGAACTTTGCGGGCGTGAACTATTATGACGGGCAGGGCTTCCTGGTCCGCAAGAAGCTCGGCGTCGATTCCGCGCTGAAGCTGGCGGGCGCCTCCGTCTGCACCCAGCAGGGCACGACGACCGAGCTCAACCTCGCCGACTTCTTCCGCGCCAACAACATGAAGTACGAGGTCGTCGCCTTCGCCTCGGCGGATGAGACGATCAAGGCCTATGAATCGGGCCGCTGCGACGCCTTCACCACCGACGCGTCGGGCCTGTATGCCGAGCGGCTGAAGCTCGCCACGCCCGCCGACCACATCGTCCTGCCGGAGATCATCTCCAAGGAGCCGCTCGGCCCGGCCGTTCGCCATGGCGACGACAACTGGCTCGACGTGGTGAAGTGGACGCATTTCGCCATGGTGAACGCCGAAGAACTCGGCATCACCAAGGCCAATGTCGACGAGATGCTGAAATCCGACAACCCGGAGATCAAGCGCTTCATCGGCACCGAGGGCAAGTTTGGCGAGGCGATGGGGCTGAGCAATGACTGGGCCTACCGGATCGTCAAACATGTCGGCAATTACGGCGAGATCTTCGAGCGTAATGTCGGTGCGGGTTCGCTGCTGAAGATCGCTCGCGGCCAGAATGCGCTCTGGACCAAGGGCGGCCTGCAATACGCGCCGCCGATCCGCTGAGATCCTGACAGCCCTGCGCCGCCGGCCCAATCGGCGGCGCAGGGACAAGTTCTTGCCAGCGTTCCGGGGGCGGGGAGTTGCCGCCGGGCGAGGGATACCGAGGTCGACGAAGGGGCAATCGCTCCCGGCTCGTATCCGGCATGACGACAATAAAAAGGGAAACACGTGTCGACGATACAGACCGAGACGGCCAAACCGGCCCAGGCCTCGCTGCTCTACGATCCCAAGATCAGAGGCTATGTCTACCAGATCGGCCTGCTGGCCGTGGTCGGTTTCCTGTTCTATTCGGCCGCCGAAAACGCCATCGACAATCTGCGTGCCCAGAAGATCGCCTCGGGCTTCGGCTTCTGGCACAATGCGGCCGGGCTTCGACATCAACCAGAAGCTGATCCCCTTCAGCGCCTCGGGCTCGACCTATGGCCAGGCCTTCTACGTCGGCCTGCTGAACACCTTGCTGGTCGCCTCGATCGGGATCGTGCTGTCGACGTTCCTCGGCTTCTTCATCGGCGTCTCCAGGCTGTCGAGCAACTGGGTGCTGTCGAAGCTGGCGATGATCTATGTCGAGGTCATCCGCAACCTGCCGCTGCTGCTGCAATTGTTCTTCTGGTACAACGCGGTGCTGAAGCCGCTGCCCGATGCGCGCAACTCGATTGCGCTTCCCGGCAGCATCTTCCTGAACAATCGCGGGCTGATCATGCCCAACCCGCTATTTGCGCCGGCTTTCCAGTTCGTGGTCATCGCTTTCTTCGTCGCGGTCGTGCTGGCGATCGGCTTCTACACCTGGGCGAAGCGGCAGCAGGAGCGGACGGGCCGGCAATATCCCGAATGGCACGATCACGCTGGCCTTGCTGATCGGGCTGCCGCTGCTGACCTATTTCGCCGTCGGCAAGCCGCTGACCTTCGATCTGCCGCAGCAGGGCCGCTTCAACCTGCCCGGCGGCATGCAGGTCTTCCCGGAATTCGTCGCCCTGCTGCTCGGCCTGACCACCTATACGGCGGGCTTCATCGCCGAGGTGGTGCGCGCCGGCATCCTGGCTGTCTCGCAGCGGGCAGACGGAGGCCGCGAATGCGCTGGGCCTGCGCGCCGGGCCGACGCTGAAGCTCGTGGTCATTCCGCAGGCGATGCGGGTGATCATCCCGCCGCTGACCTCCAACTACCTCAACCTGACCAAGAACTCCTCGCTGGCGGTGGCCATCGGCTATCCCGATCTCGTGCAGGTCTTTACCGGCACGGTGCTGAACCAGACCGGGCAGGCGGTGGAGGTGGTCGCGATCACCATGGCGGTCTATCTCACCATCTCGCTGGTGACCTCGTTCTTCATGAACATCTACAACAAGCGCATGGCGCTGGTTGAGCGGTGAGGGCGCGATCATGACCGACGCAACAACCGAAAACGCCCCTTACGCCTTCGTCCGCCGGGAAGCGCTGGAACAGCAGCCGGCACCGCCTCTGTCGCGGGGCCGCTGGCCTGGATCCGCGCCAACCTGTTCTCGGGGCCGGTCAACACGCTGATGACGCTGGTCTGCGTCTACATCGTGGTGACCGCCGTGCCGGAGCTGGTGCGGTTCTATTTCATCGACGCGGTCTGGACGCGGCACCGACCGCGACGCCTGCCTCGCCGACAAGATCGGCCGGCCGGTCGGCGCCTGCTGGGCCTATGTCGCTCGATCGCTACCAGTACTTCATCTACGGCTCCTATCCGGTCTCGCAGCGCTGGCGCGTCAACATCGTCTTCGTGATGTTTGCGCTCGGCGTCGTCTGGCTGCTGTGGGAGCGGGCGCCGCTGAAGAAGGTCGGCGCGTTCTTCTTCTTCGTGCTGATGCCGATCAGCCGCCTATGTGCTGCTGCTCGGCGGCTCGAATGCCGAAGCGCTTCCTGCGCTTCGCTGATCATCATCACCCTGCTGCTGATGGCGCTCTATCCTCGTCCTCTCCTTTGCGCCGGGGCTGGCCCGGTTCTGGATCGGGCCGGCCTTCCTCGCGGTCGAACAGTCGCTGCCGCCCTGGAAGCGCTTCCAGGGGCCGAAGATGCTGATCCTGCTGTCGATCATCGTCTTCGGCATCATGGCGATGCTCGCCGACAGTCTTCGGGCTGCCGCGCGTCGATACCGGGCTGTGGGGCGGCATGCATGGTGACGCTGCTGATCGCGGCGGTCGGCATCGTGTTCTCGCTGCCGCTCGGCGTGGTGCTGGCGCTTGGGCCGGCGCTCGCGGCTGCCGATCATCCAGCTGCTCTCGGTGATCTTCATCGAGTTCGTGCGCGGCGTGCCGCTGATCACCGTGCTGTTCATGGCCAACACCATGCTGCCGCTGTTCGTGCCGCAGGAATACTCGCCGGACCGGCTGCTGCGGCCGCTGATCGGCGTCGCGCTGTTCGCTGCGGCCTATATGGCCGAGGTGATCCGCGGCGGCCTGCAGGCGATCCCCAAGGGCCAGTACGAGGGCGCGATGTCGCTCGGCCTCGGCTACTGGCAGATGATGCGCCTGATCATCCTGCCGCAGGCGCTGCGGATCGTCATTCCCGGGCATCGTCAACACCTTCATCGGGCTGTTCAAGGATACGACGCTGGTCGCCATCGTCGGCATCTTCGACTTCCTGCGCACCATCGAGGCCACGCTGGTCGATCCGACATGGGCGACGCCGACCACGCGCGCGACGGGCTATGCCTTCGCCGCAATCTTCTATTTCCTGTGTTGCTGGGGCATGTCGCGCTATTCGATCTCGGTCGAGCAGCGCCTTGCCGCCGGTCAGAAGCGTTGAAAGGACCAGCCGACATGGCCATGGCAGAAACCACCAGCACCCGCCCTGCAGCCCTCAAGCTGACCTCGCTTGAACACGGCGACCGCCGTCGAAATGATCGGCGTCAACAAATGGTACGGCGAGTTCCATGTGCTGCGCGACATCAACCTGAAGGTCGCGCGCGGCGAGAAGCTCGTGATCTGCGGACCGTCGGGCTCGGGCAAGTCGACGATGATCCGCTGCATCAACCGGCTGGAAGAGCACCAGAAGGGCCAGATCATCGTCGACGGCACGGAGCTGACCAACGACCTCAAGAAGATCGACGAGATCCGCCGCGACGTCGGCATGGTGTTCCAGCACTTCAACCTGTTCCCGCATCTGACGATTCTCGAGAACCTGACGCTCGCGCCGATCTGGGTCCGCAAGATGCCCAAGAAGCGATGCCGAGGAAATCGCGATGCACTACCTGACGCGGGTGAAGATTCCCGAGCAGGCGACAAAGTATCCGGGCCAGCTCTCGGGCGGCCAGCAGCAGCGCGTCGCCATCGCGCGCTCGCTGTGCATGAGCCCGAAGATCATGCTGTTCGACGAGCCGACCTCGGCGCTCGATCCGGAGATGGTCAAGGAGGTGCTCGACACCATGGTCTCACTCGCCGATGAGGGCATGACCATGCTCTGCGTCACCCACGAGATGGGCTTTGCCCGCCAGGTCGCCGACCGCGTCATCTTCATGGATGCCGGGCCAGATCGTCGAGATGAACGAGCCCAACGAGTTCTTCAAGAACCCGCAGCACGAGCGCACCAAACTCTTCCTCAGCCAGATCCTGCACTAAGCCGGCTGACGGTCCCGACCGGAACAAGTGCTGCTCTCCTCCGTTTTCGACTCGAACGGAGGAGAGATCATGAAATTCATCATTCCCGCGCTCGTTGCGGCACTTCTTGCCGGCGGCGGCGCCTATGCCCAGACCCTCGATCTTGGACCCGGCGGTGTGCGGGTCGATCCGCGCTCGCCTCGCGAGCGTGCCATCGAACGCGAGGTCCGCGAAGATCGTGAAGACCGGCGGTGGGAGCGTCGCCGCGCGCGCCGCGACGATTGCCGCACCGTGACGACTGTGCGCGAGACGCCGCGTGGCGAAATCCGTCGCACGGAACGTGTCTGCGACTGACCGGCGACTGCCACCTCAAGCTGAATGGAACAGGCCCGCCTGCGCAGATACGCGGCGGGCCTGTTCTGTTTTTGTGTCAGAGCCTTGCGGCCCGTTTTGCGCAGTCTCCTATGCTTGCGCCATTGGGAGATTTACTTGGCGTCGCGCGCCTTCACGGCATCGCCGGGGAAGTCCGAGAACAGGCCATCGATCCCCAGAGCGAAGAAGGCCTTGTACTCGGCTGCCGGATCGCTCTTGAAATCGGAGGCCAGGCGCTTCGGTTCGCTGCGGAAGGTCCAGCTATGGACGAACAAGCCGGCGGCGTGGGCGTCCTTCACCACCGATGTCGGCGCGATCAGAATGCGGTCGCGCTCGTCGATCTTGCCGTCGCCGTTGAGATCCTTGGGCTTGCCGTTCGTCGATCACCTGCTTGCCCGGCAGGAGATAGGGCTTCCAGGGGCCGACGCCATCGGCATAGGTCTTGATCTCCTTCAGGCCTTCGGGCGTGACGAGATCCTTGAAGCTGCGCTTGTCGCCGGTGACGACGAAGTCATAGGGCTTGTCGGAGGGCGCTGCGAGGACGATGCCGCCATCCTTGTCGACATCATCGGCATCGACGAGTTGAACAAGGCGCAGCTGGGTCTTGCCGCGCAGATACTTCAGATTAGCGGTTTCGAAGCTCTGGATGATGACGGGCGAGGTTTTCTCGGTCCAGCCGGCAGCCTTGAGCTGGTCGAGCAGCCGGTCCTCGAGGGGCAGGCCGATGGCGGCGTGGAAGATCGGGTGCTTGGTCTCGGGATAGATGCCGATGGTGCGGCCCGTGCGGGTGCTCTCGGCCTTGGCCAGGTCGATCACCTCCTGCAGGGTCGGGATCGGATATTTGCCGTTATGCGACTGGTCGCGATCGGCGAAGGCCTGCTTCGCCCGCAGCGTCTTGATCTCGGCGAGCGTGAAATCCCCGGCGAACCAGTCCGTGGTCTCGATGCCGTCGACCTTGCGGGTCGTCTTGCGGCTGGCGAATTCCGGGCGGGCCGAGACATCGGTGGTGCCGCTCAGCATCGGCTCGTGGCGGGCGATGAGAACGCCATCCTTGGTCGCGACCAGATCGGGCTCGATGAAGTCCGCGCCCTGGGCGATGGCGAGGGTGTAGCCTTCGATCGTGTGCTCGGGCAGCGTTCCCGCTGCGCCGCGATGGCCGACGACCAGCGGGCGTTCACCGGTCAGCGTCGGCACCGGCTGGGCCAGCGCCGGGCTCAGGAAGACCGCGCTCAGGGCGAGCGCGGCAAAAATCATCGGTTTAGACATTGTCAGCATCTCCAGCCTTGGGTGCAGGACCTTACAAGGCGGGATGTGACAGCTCTTTGACCTGTGCGTCGATTATTCCGCGGCGACGATCTGGGGCGCTGCAGCCGGCGGCGCCGTGCGGCGGTCCATATCCGCAACCATCCGGCGCACGATGCCGCTGGCGGTCTTCTCGAACATGAAGGGCAGGAAGGCGTGCACCAGCGCGCAGAAGGCGGCGGTGAACATCTTGCCGGAATAGCGGATGGCGACGCCGAAATGCTCGGTATAGGTCTCGCCGACCGCTGCCGGGTGATCGGTAAACAACTGGGTGACGCTGCGCTCTGCCATGGGTTCCTCCTCCTGAGCGCATGATTATGCTGGAGAATTTGGGGAAGGTTTCCCAACTTGGCAGGTGACTTCGGTCAACGGTGGGATAAATTGCGCTGTCTGATGCGGATGGTGAGATGGTTTCCCAACAATTTGAGATAGACGATTACGACCGGGCGATCCTGCGGGAATTGCAGCGCGATTCCACCTCCAGCGTCGAGGAACTCGCGGCCCGCGTCCATCTCTCGCGCAATGCCTGCTGGCGGCGGGTCAAGCTGCTGGAAGAGGCCGGGATTATCCGGGGCAGGGTGGCTTTGCTGGATGCCGGCAAGCTCAACGCGGGCCTGACCGTGCTGATCCGCATCCGGGCCGGGCAGCACAGCGCCGACTGGTCCCAGCGCTTTCGCGAGACGATCCGGGCGATGCCGGAGATTGTCGGGGCCTACCGCACGTCGGGCGAGATCGACTACATCCTGCGCGCCCGCGTGCCCGATGTCGCGGCCTATGACCGGCTCTATCAGAAGCTGATCGCTCGCGTCGACATGGTCGATGTCGCCGCGAGCTTTGTCATGGAAGAGATCAAGGACACGACCGAAGTGCCGCTGGGCTATGCCTGAGCGGCGCTTCGGCTGCGATCACATCCGGTTCTCGAGCGTGGTCTTGGCGTCGAGACGCTTGGCCGGGGGCGGGGTCAGGTCCGGCTGGGGCGTGGCGGCGCAGCCGGCCAGCGCGAGCGCGAGCAGGCCGGCGAGGGTGAGGCGAGCGGCGTGGATCATGGCAGCACATATCCCATTGCAGCGAGCCGGAGAGCCCGGACTCGCAAATCCGCCTTGCACTTGCAGCCGAAACGGTGAATCGCTCCCGGAGAAGACCGGCGACGACGCGTTGCAGCTGGGCGAGGCAGGGCAGCTCGCCGCCAGGCTGGCGGCCGGGTCTTCTGCCGTCGCGGCTTTGGCGTCAAGCCTTTCGTCGCAGTATCGAATTCGACGAACTCCAGACGAAAGCCGCCATGACCCCATCCGCTCGCATCAGCGCCGCCATCGAAGTGCTGGACGATCTGATCCAGCGCCGCCGCCCTGCCGCTGACGCGCTGAAGGATTGGGGGCTGGCGCGGCGCTTCGCCGGGTCTAAGGACCGCGCCGCTGTGGCCTCGCTGGTCTATGACGCGCTGCGCCGCCGCGCCTCCTGCGCCTTTGCCATGGCGTCTGACGCGCCCCGCGCGCTGGTGCTGGGCATGCTAGCCAGCCTGCGCGGGCTGACGGCGCAGGAGATTGCCGGCCTGTGCAACGGCGAGAACCACGCGCCCGCGCCCTTGTCGGCGGAGGAGGCGGAGGCGCTCGCGCAGTTTCCGCTGGATGACGCCCCCGATTGGGTGAGGGCGGATGTTCCGGAATGGATCTGGCCGTCCTTCGCCCTGGCCTTTGGCGATGAGGCGGTGAGCGAAGGCCAGGCGCTGGCCGCCCGCGCTGCCATCGATATCCGCGCCAACCGGCTCAAGACCAGTCGCGACCAGCTATTGCGCGAGCTTCATCATCTCGGGGCCGAGCCCGGTCCCTGGTCGCCCGACGCGCTGCGCTTCCAGCCGGGCCATGACGGACGCGGCCCGTCGCTGCAGACCGAGCCGAGCTTTTTCGCGGGCGGTTTCGAAATCCAGGATGAGGGCTCGCAGCTCGTGACGCTGCTCGCCAATCCGCAGCCGGGCGAACAGGTGGTCGATCTTTGCGCCGGAGCCGGCGGCAAGACGCTGGCGCTCGCCGCACTGATGAGCAATCAGGGCCGGATCTACGCCACCGATCTCGACAGCCGCCGATTGGCGCCCCTGCATGAGCGGCTGAGCCGATCCGGCGCCTCAACCGTCGAAATCCGCATCCCGCGCTCCCGGGGTCATGAGCCGCTGGCGGAACTCGCCGGGCAGGTCGATCTCGTGCTGGTCGATGCGCCCTGCACCGGCTCCGGCACCTGGCGGCGCAATCCCGATGCGAAATGGCGGGTGCGGCCGGGCGCGCTGGCGGAGCGGATCAAGGATCAGGCCGAGGTGCTGGACCGCGCTGCGAGGCTGGTGAAGCCGGGCGGGCGCATCGCCTATATCACCTGCTCGCTGCTGCCGGAGGAAAACGACCTCGCGATCTCCGCCTTCCTGACCCGCCAGCCCGGCTTCCGGCCTCTGGGGTATGAGGCTGTGCTGGCCGGACCCGTAGGCGATTTCAGCCTGCTCGGCAGTTGCGCCACGCAGCACGGGCTGCAGCTATCCCCGCTACGCACGGGAACGGATGGGTTCTATCTGTGTTGCCTTACGAGCTAGCCGCTTAAATACAGCGGACGTTCGCAGTTCTGTAACGAGCTGCTGCTAGGCTTATGTTTTCATCGTACCAAGTCGCGTGGCACGCAAGGTTTCGATTGACACTCAACCGGAGGTGTTTGATGACGAGATCGCTGAATGTGCCGTTCTTGGCTCCTGAGGACTATCCAATGAGCTTCCGTCTTCTTGCGCTGCTGGTCTCCTTGGGCAAGGCGGGTGTGGCGCTGGCCGGCGGCATGCTGGCCGTGCTTGGTGCGCTCGACCTGGCGTTCGGGACAAGCGCTCAGGGCTGGTATGCCCTTAACATACGCGCCAACGTCGAAGCGCTTGTGACCGCAGCCGGTATCGTTGGCGCCGCCGCTGCCTTCATCGCCAATCGCTGAACTGGCCGCTTCTCGTGCTCATGTGGCAGACGGTCTCTTTTCTGTTCCTGCCGGTCGATACGCGCGGGTTGTCGATCTGCTATTTGTTCTGGATCAGCCTGTTTCTCGGCATAAACATCCTTTGGGACGTCTACACGCCGCTGACCCCGCGTTTCCATGTCTCGGCCCTGCGCTCGAAGGTTGAGACGCTGTTTAACGCGGGCACCTTCGCGTCCAGCCTGCTGGTCATCTCCTCTCTGTTTGACAATCAGACCGCGCAGACCGTCAGTGCCGCCGGTATCGCTCATGTCATGGCGGGTTTGTCGGGGTTGCTGATCTCGGTCTCCGGCCTCTGCCCCTATGTGCGTCAGGTCGCTCCGCAAGAGGCTGGATTAGTCCCTTGACCGGCGTTGAAACGGCGCAAGCGCAGTTGGTGTGGGTTTCCGTTGCGCGCTGGGCTGCGATGGCTTAACCGAGCCGGATGACGAGCGAAAAGACCCACGACTCCATCCTGATCATCGATTTCGGCAGCCAGGTGACGCAGCTGATTGCGCGTCGCGTGCGTGAGATCGGCGTCTATTGTGAAATCGCGCCGTTCCAGTCGGCGGCGGAGGCGTTCCAGCGCATCCGGCCCAAGGGCGTGATCTTCTCCGGCGGCCCGGCTTCGGTCCCGGATGAAGGCAGCCCGCGCGCGCCGCAGGAGGTGCTGTCGGCGGGGCTGCCGGTGCTCGGCATCTGCTATGGCCAGCAGACCATGGCGCAGCAGCTCGGCGGCCGGGTCGAGAGCGGCCATGCCGCGGAATTTGGCCGGGCGGATGTCGAAATCCTCGCAGCCCTCGGCGCTGTTTGACGGCATCTGGGAAAAGGGCGGGCGCTACCCCGTCTGGATGAGCCATGGCGACCGCGTCACGCAGCTGCCGGAGGGCTTCACCGTCAAGGCGACCTCCGAGAACGCGCCCTACGCGGTGGCGAGCGATGAGGAGCGGCGCTTCTACTCCACCATGTTCCATCCCGAGGTGGTGCACACGCCCGATGGCGCGAAGTTGCTGCGCAATTTCGTCGTCGAGATCTGCGGCTGCACGCCCGATTGGAGCATGTCGGCCTATCGCGCCGAGACCATCAAGAAGATCCAGGATCAGGTCGGCACCGGCCGGGTGATCTGCGGCCTGTCCGGCGGCGTCGATTCCGCCGTGGCGGCGGTGCTGATCCATGAGGCGATCGGCGACCAGCTGACCTGCGTCTTCGTCGATCACGGGCTGATGCGTCACGCCGAGGCCGAGCAGGTGGTGACGCTGTTCCGCGACAGCTACAACATCCCGCTGGTTCACGTTGAGGCGGAAGAGCTTTTCCTCTCCGAGCTGGCGAAATGCGGCGCCGATCCGGAAGCCAAGCGCAAGACCATCGGCCGGCTCTTCATCGAGGTTTTCGATGAGGAAGCCGCGCAAGCTCGGCGGCGCCGATTTCCTGGCCCAGGGCACGCTCTATCCCGATGTGATCGAGAGCGTCTCGTTCTCGGGCGGCCCGTCCGTCACCATCAAGTCGCACCACAATGTCGGTGGCCTGCCCGAGCGGATGAAGATGAAGCTCGTGGAGCCTTTGCGCGAGCTGTTCAAGGACGAGGTCCGGGTGCTCGGCCGCGAGCTCGGCCTGCCTGAAGCTTTTGTGGGTCGCCATCCCTTCCCCGGCCCCGGCCTCGCCATTCGCTGCCCCGGCGAGATCACCAAGGAAAAGCTCGACATCCTGCGCAAGGCCGATGCGATCTATCTCGACGAGATCCGCAAGGCCGGGCTCTACGACCAGATCTGGCAGGCTTTCGCGGTGTTGCTGCCGGTCCGCACCGTCGGCGTGATGGGCGACTACCGCACCTATGATCATGTGCTGGCGCTGCGCGCCGTGACCTCGGTCGACGGCATGACGGCCGACTTTTACCCCTACGACATGGCCTTCCTCGGCCGCACCGCGACCCGGATCATCAACGAGGTCAAGGGCATCAACCGCGTCGTCTACGACGTGACAAGCAAGCCGCCCGGCACGATCGAGTGGGAGTGATCCGGGCGGTCCTGGGCCGCGGCGCGTAATCGGGGGCCCTGAACCGCAAGGGAGTCGCTATGGCGCGGATCGCGATCCAGACCCTCGGCACCCGCGGCGATGTGCAGCCTTATCTCGCGCTGGGCCAAGGCTTGCTGGCACGAGGCCACTCCGTCTGCTTGGCCACCTCACCCCAGTTCGCCGAGGCCGCGCGCCGGCTGGGGCTTTGCTTTGCGCCGCTACCGGGAGATCTTGTCGATATGCTCGGCACTGCTGACGGGCAAATGGCATTGGCTGGAGGCTTCAAGCTGCCCAGCCTGCTGAGGCTGCTGCGCGACATCAGGCCGATGTATCGCCGTCTTATGCGACGCCCAATGGGCGGCGGCAGAGGGGGCGGATCTGATCGTCGCCCATCCCAAGGCGATTGCTGGCTCGTCCATCGCCGAGAAGCTGAAGCTGCCTTTCTTCATGGCGCTGCCGCTCCCGGCGCTCTCGCCGACCCGTGCTTTCCCGAGCCCGCTGCTGCCCTTCAGAGATCTCGGGCCGCTGAACCGGCCAAGCCACCGGCTCGTCACCCGCTTCGGCGACCTATCGTTTCGGGCAAGTCTGCGCCGCTGGCGTGCCGAGGTTCTGGGCCTGCCGCCAATGGCGTCCTGGTTGCAGATGAACGGGCGGCCCGTCCAGAAGCTTTATCCCTACAGTCCCGCGCTCCTGCCCGTGCCCGCGGATTGGGGCCAGGATAGCCATGTCACCGGCTCCTGGTTTCTCGACGAGGCAGCGACCTATGATCCGCCGTAGGAGTTGTCGGCGTTTCTCGGAGCCGGACCACCGCCTGTCTATGTCGGGTTCGGCAGCTTGCCCTCTGTCGATGCAAAGGATCTGACGCAATTGGTCATTGCGGCGCTTCAGCACGCGGGACAGCGCGGTGTCCTGGCAACCGGCTGGGGCGGGCTGGCGAAGGCGGATTGGCCTGAAGGCTTCTACGGGCTTGAACAAGCGCCGCATGATTGGCTGTTTCCGCGCATGGCGGCTGTCGTGCATCATGGCGGGGCCGGCACGACGGCCGCCGGCCTGCGCGCGGGACGCCCAAGCGTGATCTGCCCCGTCTTTGGCGACCAGCCCTTCTGGGGCTACCGGGTTCACGCGCTAGGGGCCGGGCCGCAGCCGATCCCGCGCCGCAAGCTTACCGTCTCGGGGCTCTCTGCAGCCGTCCACCATGCCGTTTCCGATACCGAAACCGCGCGGCGCGCGGGTGCGCTTGGGCGCGCCATCGCAGCGGAGCGAGGGGTCGAGACGGCGATCGCCTTGATCGAGGCCGCCTTGCCCCGGCGCTGAGAGGCAACCGCGCGCCAATGGTCAGGCCGCGGAACTGCTTATGACATCGCTGCAGCGAGCGCCGCCAGCTTGGCCACCGTGTTGATGTTTCGGGCCGTGCTGTCCTCGGCTCCGACGAATTTGAGGCGGCTCCTGCCGATGCCGTCGGGGTAGTGGATAAACAGCTCGCGCTTGCCGCTGACGATCTCTTCGTTGCTCAGGCCCTTCATGGATTGGGACGGGTCCGGCGGCGCCTCGCCGTCGAGGAACAGCACCGCGACGCGATCTCCAGGCGCGTGTGGGAAAGGGTTGCGCGCCAGCACATCCTCGATCTCGGCGGCGCTGCGCATGAGGACAGGCACAGGCCTGCCCATGAGGTTCAGCAATCCGGCCTCTATGGCGCCGCGAACATCCTCCGCGCTGGCGTCGCTGTGGAACAGCGCGTTGCCGCTCGTCAGCACGGTTCGGACATCGCGAAAGCCGGCGGCGCTGCAGATCCGCGCCAGCTCCGCCATGGCGAGCTTGCCGGTGCCACCGACGTTCACGGCGCGCAGCAAAGCGATATGGATCATCTGCGGTGCCTCGCACGAAAGGGTTGGGCCGTTGCCCACGGCCGCCTAAGCCCTTGCTCCCCACGCTTCAAGTCAGCGTGCCAACAGACACGCTTCACCGCCACCCCGCGCTGAAACGCCCTCTGGTCAAATCCGCTGCGATCACGGCATGGTCTCGACCAATTCAAAGCTGGGGAATCGCGACGATGGTGCTTTTGGTGGTCGGTCTGGTCCTGTTCCTCGGCGGCCATGCCGTCTCGATGAAGCGGGACCTGCGCGCCAGCCTGATCGCGCGGCTGGGGGATGGCGGCTACAAGGCGCTCTACAGCGTGGTGTCGCTCCTCGGCTTCGTGCTCATCGTCTATGGCTTTGGCGCCTATCGCGCCGGTGGCTATATCCCGGTCTGGGAGCCGCCGGCCTTTACCCGCCACATCGCTGCGCTGCTCAACCTGCCGATCTTCATCCTGATCGCCTCGCTTTATCTGCCGGGCAAGATCAAGGCTGCGGCCAAGCATCCGATGCTGCTCGCCGTGAAGATCTGGGCGACGGCTCACCTCATCGCCAATGGCGATCTCGGCAGCATCCTGCTCTTTGGCTCCTTCCTCGCCTGGGCTGTGATGGCGCGGATTTCCGCCAAGCGACGCCCTGAGGCTGTCGCGGCTCAACTGGCGGCGGCAGGACAGGCCGGTTTCGGGCGCAATGATGTGCTGGCGATCGTGATTGGCCTTGCCGCGTATGTCGCCTTCGCCTTCTGGCTGCATCCGCTGTTGATCGGCGTCTCCGTCACCGGGCGCTGAGCGGGCGGCATGGCTCTGCTGCCGATCATCGCCTTTCCCGATTCCCGCTTGCGGCAGGTGGCGCAGCCGGTCACCCGCTTCGACAGCGAGCTGCGGCAACTGGCTGAGGATCTGGCGGAGACGATGCGCGCTGCTCCCGGCATCGGCATCACCGCGCCCCATTGCGGCATCGCGCTGCGGCTGGTGGTTCTGGAGCTGCCCGATGATGAGCGGCGCATCTATGCCAATCCGGAGATTATCCGGGCCTCTCAGGAGCGGGTGCGGCAGGTCGAGGGCAGCGTCTCCATGCCTGGCGTCACCGACGAGATCGAGCGGCCTGCCGATATCACGCTGCGCTACCGCAATCTTGAGGGCCAGGAGCGGACGGAGGAGGCGCAGGGGCTGCTGTCGATCTGCCTGCAGCATGAGATCGACCAGCTCGACGGCATTTTCTGGATCGATCGGCTGTCGCGCTTGCGGCGGGACCGGGTGCTCAAGCGTTACGAGAAGATCCGCAAGAACCTGAGCTGAGGATACGCCCATGTCGATCACCATTTACGGCATCAAGAACTGCGACACGATGAAGAAGGCGCGGGCCTGGCTCGAGCAGCGCGGCATCGTCCATGTCTTCCACGACTACAAGGCGAGCGGGATCGACAAGACCCGCCTGATGGGCTGGGTGGCCGAGCATGGCTGGGAGACCGTGCTGAACCGCGCCGGCACCAGCTTCCGCGCGCTGCCGGAGGCCGACCGGAGCGGGCTCGACGCCGACAAGGCGATCGCGCTGATGCTGGCCAATCCGTCGATGATCAAGCGCCCGGTTCTCGATCTCGGCGAGCGGCGGCTGATCGGCTTCAAGCCCGAGCTTTACGAGGCCGCTCTCGGCTGAGCCGGCAGCGCATGGCGGCGATGGCGCGCCCGCCCTTTTGCTGAGCCGCGGTTCAGGATAAGCCCGCGCCATGACCACAGATTTCAGCTTTCACCTGCTTGGACGGGACGGCGCGGCCCGCACCGGCGAAATCCGCATGCCGCGCGGCACGATCCGGACGCCGGCCTTCATGCCGGTCGGCACCGCCGCCACCGTCAAGGGGATGTATCCCGAGCAGGTGAGGGCGCTCGGTGCCGATGTCGTGCTCGGCAACACCTATCACCTGATGCTGCGGCCGGGTGCTGAGCGGGTGGCGCGGCTGGGCGGCCTGCACACATTCATGAACTGGCCGCACCCGATCCTGACCGATTCCGGCGGGTTTCAGGTGATGTCGCTGTCGCAGCTGCGCAAGCTGACCGAGGAGGGCGTAACCTTCCAGTCGCATATCGACGGCTCCAGGCACATGCTGACGCCGGAGCGCTCGGTGGAGATCCAGAACCTGCTGGGCTCGGATATCGTGATGCAGCTCGATGAGTGCGTGTCGCTGCCCTGCGAGGACAAGGTGGCGGAGAAGGCGATGCGCCTGTCGCTGCGCTGGGCCGAGCGCTGCAAGACCGCCTTCGGCAACCCGGCCGGGCGGGCGCTGTTTGGCATCGTTCAGGGCGGGGCGGTGCCGGCGCTGCGGGTCGAGAGCGCGCGTGAACTCGTCGCGATGGATCTGAAGGGCTATGCGATTGGCGGGCTTGCGGTCGGAGAGCCGCAGGAGATCATGCTGGCGATGATCGAGACGGTGGAGCCGCATCTGCCGCAGGAGAAGCCGCGCTATCTGATGGGCGTCGGCACGCCCGATGATCTGGTCGAGGCGGTGATGCGCGGTGTCGACATGTTCGACTGCGTGATGCCGACCCGGGCCGGTCGCCACGGCCAGATCTTCACCCGCTTCGGCCGGATGAACCTGAAGAACGCCAAGCATGCCGACGATCCGCGCCCGATCGACGAGGCGTCGTCCTGCCAGGCCGCGAACGGCTATGCGCGAGCCTATCTGCATCACCTCGTGAAGGCTGAGGAGATGCTGGGCAAGATGCTGCTGACCTGGGTGAACCTCGCCTATTATCAGGAGCTGATGGCCGGCCTGCGAGCGGCCATCGCGCAGGGGCGGCTTGCCGATTTCGTCGCGGAGACCAAGGAAGGCTGGGCTCGGGGCGAGCCGGCGTGATCGATCCATGGTTCGTGATGCTGGCGCTGAAGATGGCGACCGCAGCCGCGGTCGTCGTCGGCTGTTCGCTGCTGGCGGAGCGGAGCGGGCCGATGATCGCCGCGATGATCGCGACGCTGCCGATCTCGGCGGGTCCGGTCTATGTCTTCCTGGCGATGGACCATGATGCGGCGTTCATCGCGCAGGGCGCGCTGGGCAGCATGGCCTCCAACCTCGCCAATGCAGGCTTGAGCTTTGTCTATGTTTTTCTGGCGCAGCGTTTTGGCACGGCCTTGTGCCTGGCGGCTGCGCTGACGGCCTGGATCGCCACGCTGATGCTGCTGCGGACGCTGGAGCCGTCCTTTCCCATGCTGCTGGCCCTGACCATCGTGGTCTATGGCGGGCTGCACCTCCTGTTTCGGCCCTATCTCGCGGCACGGCCGAAACAGCCGCCGGAGCGGCCCTGGTATCTCATTCCGATGCGCGCTGCCTTCGTCGCGACGTTGGCCGGCACGGTGACAACGCTCAGCTCACATGTCGGGCCGACATGGTCAGGCTCGCTTGCCGCATTGCCGATCGTGCTCAGCAGCCTGATCGTGATGCTGCAGCCGCGGATCGGTGGTCCGGCCACGGCGGCCGTGATGGCCAATGGCGCGCTGGCGCTGATCGGATTTGGTATCGCGCTGAGCGCCGTGCATCTGACGGCGCTGCCGCTTGGATCGGCCTGGGCGCTGTCGCTCGGCCTCGCCATCTGCATCGGCTGGAATCTGGCGCTGATGCGCTTAACGCGCGGCGCGCGCTGAGCGCCAGGACGCGATGAACAGCCCGCCGATGATCAGGCTGATGCCGGCGACCTGAAGCCCGCTCGGGATTTCGCCGAGGATCGGCACCGCCAGCATGGTGCCGACGACAGGGATGGTCGGCGGAAACCGACCGACCACCGCCGGTCCGAGAATCGGCGTCGCCCAGGCCCAGATCCACAGCCCCATCACGACGTTGAGCACGCCTTGATTGATGCCATGGGCGATGATGACCCACCAGGGCGCGACATCGAAGCCACGGAAGAAGAACAGCGCGTAGAACGGCAGATACAGCATCGACAGCACGGAGACGATGGCCGTCGCCTTCAGCCCGTTGACCTTCCAGAGCTGGATCACCAGCGGATAGCCGCCCCAGAGCAGGCCGACGCCGAGGAAGCAGAGATCGCCGAGCAGGATAATCGGGTTGGTGTTGGTCGTGCCGGCAATGGCGAGGCAGGCTAGCCCCGCCAGCACGGCAAAGACGCCGAGGATCAACTGGCGCGTCAACGCTGCGCCAAACAGCACGACGCCGCCAATCACGCCGATCACGGTCACGGTGCCCGGTCCGATGGTCGCGCCATGGGCGGCCGGTGCGAAAGTCAGCCCGGTCAGCAGCAGATAGCTCATCGGGAAGCCGCTCATCGCCGCCAGCACCAGGCCACGGCCCCAGCCCACGCCGCCGCAGCTTTTCAGGCCGCCAGCGGCGAAGAAGCTCGGCAGCAGCAGCACACCGGCCGTGACGAAGCGCAGCGCCAGCAGATCATGCGAGCTCAGCCCGTTCAGCACGGCATGGCGGCTGACCGCGAAGTTGGCGCCGAAGATCACCATCGCTCCGGCCATGGCGAAGAACGCCATGCGCCAGCGCAGCCGGTCGCGCCGCGCTGTATCCGGGGTGCCGTGGACGATCTGATCCATGCGCTCGCTTTGGGCGATCCGGCAGCACGGGGGATAGCTGCCTGGCAAAATCGCTGCAGCACGGATTTACACGCTTTGGTACGGCTTGGGGCATGCGCGAGGCGCCTGAGCGGCAGACGCTGCGCTCAGGCGACCCCAGGCTGCGCGCAGGACTGCGCGAGGCCGCCGCCCGGTTGAGACGTTCGGCGGCCTTGATCGCGCCGCTTTTCAGCCTTTCTGACGCCGGACCTGCGCGCTCTTGTCGCAACGTCAACAGGGCCAGCACATTATGATCGCGAACAGCCGCTTCCATCTCCTGTCACCAGTTCTGCGCCGTTTCGCAGGGCAGGGCCTCTTTGTTTTGGCGGCTGCGAGTGCGGCGGTGATGGTGCTGGCGGCGGATGAGTATCGCGCGCCGGCGCAGGCGGCTGCGACACACAACGACACGCTCATCACCTGGTCGTCTGCGATCGCGCCCGATGGCAAGCTGCAGCAGCGGCATGGTGGGCAGCCGCAGGAGCGCGACCTCGCCCAGCTCTTCACCGCTTCCGTGCCGGCGGGAACGGCTGCGCAGACCATGCCCCTGACACTCGATTGGTCGGGCAGTGCCTTTGAGCCGCAGACCCAGCCGGCACCACGCCAGCCGGCGACGCGGGCCGCGAGGGCGCATGCGCCTGAGAGCGTGAAACTCGCTGTCGCCAGGCCGGAGTCGAAGCGGGACGTGACTGCCAACCGCGAGCCGCTGGTCATCCGGCCGCTGGAGCAGGCGGCCCTCCAGCGTGAGGAGGCGCCTGGCGTGTTCGCAAGCGTGACAAGGCCGGTGACGGCCACCGTCGCGCGCGCCACAGGGCTGGTGACTGATGCTGCGAGCGCGGTCGGTGCGGCCGGCTCATGGACGTTGTCACAGGCTGCCGGCCTGTTGCCGCGGTTTTAGCGGATCAGGTCGGAAGGCGGTTCTGCGAACCGCCTTCCGGTGTTCACTGAGGCTTTAGCGCTCAGGCCAGCGCCTTCAGGGCGCTGCGCCCGGCATAGATCGCCTGCGCGCCGAGCTCTTCCTCGATCCGCAGCAACTGGTTGTACTTGGCGGTGCGGTCCGAGCGGGCGAGCGAGCCGGTCTTGATCTGCCCGCAATTCGTCGCGACCGCGAGATCGGCGATGGTCGAGTCCTCGGTCTCGCCCGAGCGGTGCGACATCACCGCCGTGTAGCCGGCGCGCTGCGCCATCTCGACGGCGGCCAGCGTCTCGGTGAGGGAGCCGATCTGGTTGACCTTGACCAGGATGGAGTTCGCGGTCCTCGACTTGATGCCCTGCGACAGGCGGGTGACGTTGGTGACGAAGAGATCGTCGCCGACGAGCTGGCACTTGTTGCCGACGAGGTCGGTCAGCGCCTTCCAGCCCTCCCAATCATCCTCGGACATGCCGTCTTCGATCGAGACGATCGGATAGCCGGCGACGAGCTTGGCGAGGTACTTGGCCTGGGCCTTGGGGTCGCGCGTCTTGCGCTCGCCCTCGTAGACATAGGCACCGTCCTTGAAGAACTCGGTCGCCGCGCAATCGAGTGCGATGGCGATGTCCTCGCCCGGCTTGTAGCCGGCCTTCTCCACCGCCTCCATGACGAAGTCGAGCGCCGCTTCGGCCGATTTCAGGTTGGGAGCGAAGCCGCCCTCGTCACCGACATTGGTGTTGTGGCCGGCATCGTGCAGCGCCTTCTTCAGCGTGTGGAAGATCTCCGACCCCATGCGCAGCGCCTCCGAGAAGGACGGCGCGCCGATCGGCATGATCATGAATTCCTGGAAGTCGATGGGGTTGTCGGCATGGGCGCCGCCATTGACGATGTTCATCATCGGCACCGGCAGGATGCGGGCCGAGGTGCCGCCGACATAGCGATAGAGCGGCAGGCCAGCCGCTTCGGCCGCGGCCTTGGCGACGGCGAGCGAGACGCCGAGAATGGCATTGGCGCCGAGCTTGCTCTTGTTGGGGGTGCCGTCGAGATCGATCATCGTCTGGTCGATCAGCGTCTGGTCCTCGGCATCCATCGCCACGATCGCCTCGGCAATCGCGACATTCACCGCCTCGACCGCTTTCAGCACGCCCTTGCCGAGATAGCGGCTCTTGTCGCCGTCGCGCAGCTCGACCGCTTCATGGGCGCCGGTGGAGGCGCCCGACGGCACGGCGGCGCGACCCATCGACCCATCCTCGAGCACGACATCGACCTCGACCGTGGGGTTGCCGCGGCTGTCGAGGATCTGGCGGCCGATAACGTCGATGATCGCGGTCATGGGGCAGGGCTCCGGTCGGTGGTCACAAGGTGCCCCGCTTCTAGCCAAGAGGGGCCGGGACGGGAAGGGGGACTTCATTCGGTCGCCTGCATGACGTAAGGGTATCTTGCCGCATCCCCGTGTTGTAATTTTCAAATTACAGGTCTACCATGCTGGAAATCCTGCAGACGGATGAGTTCCGGCAATGGGAAAGCGGCCTGCGCGACCAGCTGGTGCGTGCCGCGATCGCCGCCCGATTGTTCAGGCTGGCCAATGGGCTGCGCGGGGACGTCAAGGCGGTCGGTGAGGGCGTATTCGAAATCAGGATTCATCTTGGGCCCGGTTTCAGGATCTATTTCACGATGGCCGGGGAGGCGATCGTGCTGCTGCTCTGCGGAGGCGATAAGCGGCGGCAGAACAGTGACATCATCCGCGCGAAGAAACTCGCGCTGGCCTATCGGAGCACGTCATGAAGGACCGGTTGACCCCATACGATCCTGCGCAGGCTTTGCAGTCCGACGAGGCGATCGAGCTCTTCCTGAACGATGCCTTCGCGACCGGGGATGCCGGCTATATCGCGCAAGCTATCGGGGTGGTCGCACGGGCGAAGGGGATGGCCGGCATTGCCCGAAAGACCGGCCTTGCCCGAGAACAACTCTATAAATCCTTGAGCAATGCAGGTAATCCAACGCTCGAGACGACATTGGCGGTGCTGAAGGCGGTGGGGTTCGAACTCACCGGCCGGCGCCAGCCAAACCCGCCACGATCAGCAAGAGCCTGACTATGACCCTCGACGCCGCCACCCTCCAGCTCGGGCAGATGTCCGCGTTGCCTGCCTCGCCCGAGGAGGCGCGGCTTGACCGCGTGCCGAACCCGCATCCCGGCACCGGCTATCTCGCCCGCTTCACCTGCCCGGAATTCACCTCGATCTGCCCCGTCACCGGCCAGCCCGATTTCGGCATTCTGGTGATCGATTATCTGCCGGGCGACTGGCTGGTGGAGTCGAAGTCGCTGAAGCTTTATCTCGGCGCGTTCCGCAACCACGGCGCCTTCCATGAGGATTGCACCGTCGGCATCGGCAAGACGCTGGTCGAGCTGCTGCAGCCGACCTGGTTCCGCATTGGCGGCTATTGGTATCCGCGAGGCGGCATCCCGATCGATGTCTTCTGGCAGACCGGCGAGCCGCCCAAGGGCGTCTGGATTCCGGACCAGGGCGTGGCGCCTTATCGCGGGCGCTGACTACTAGCGCCGCACGCCGAGCGGCATGATCCGCGGGGTCATGAAGCCGAGCAGGCCGATCCCGCAGGCAAAGAGCAGGATCGCGCCGGTCGAGCCCAGCAGGTGCAGGGCCGTGCCCATCGCGACGGGGCCGATGGCGTGGCCGAGGAACAGGACGCAGGCGAAGAGTGCGACCGCCGAGCCGCGCGCTGTCGGGGCCAATTCGGTCGCCTGCGCCTGAAAAGTGCCGTGCATCAGGAAAAAACCGAAGCCATTGAGCACGAAGAAGCCCATGGCGGTCCACCAGGGCAGGAAGGGCAGCGAGAACAGGACATAGCCTGTCGCCATCAGCGCGCCGCCCATCACCGCCATGCGGGCCGGTCCCAGCCGCTCGACCAGGATGCGGGTCAGGATACCATAGAGAATGCCGCCGACGCCGGTGCCGGCGATGACCAGCCCCGCCAGTGACGGGCCAATGCCGGAGCGCTCCTGCAGGATGGCGGCGACATAGGGCGGCATGCCGAAGATCAGGCTGCCTTCGGTGATGACCAGCCCATAGAGCAGTTTGGTGCGGGGATTGGCGAAGACGGCTGCGTAATTGGCGATTGCGCCCTTGAAGCTGAGCGGCGCGCGCTTGGCATCGGGCCGCGGCTTCAGCACCAGGATGACGAGCAGAGCCGCCATGGCCGCGATGCTGCCGGCGCCGATAAACACGCCGCGCCAGCCAATATATTCCGCGATCAGGCCCGAGCAGGCTGCGCCCGCCATCTGGCCGACGATCATCAGCACCAGGAAGCGCCCGAGCATGATCTGGCGCTCGGCCATCGGCGCGCGGTCGCCAATGGCGGCCATGGCGATGGGGATGACGCCGCCGGCCGCGATGCCGGTCGCGGCGCGCACCAGCGTCAACATCTCGAAGGTGCCGGAGAACGCGGCCAGCACCGAGAGCAGCGAGAGCAGCGTCAGGCAGACCGAGATCGTCCTGAGCTTGCCGACGGAATCGGCGATGGGGCCGAGAAAAGGTTGGCCAATCGCGTAGGAAAACGAGAAGCCCGTCGCCATCGCCGCCACCTCGACGATGGTGCGGCCGATAGGCCTGCGCCAGGGTCGGCACCAGCGGATCGACGATGCGCATGGTGAAGGTCGAGGCGAAGCCGCAGGCGCCCAGCACCAGGATCAGGCGGCGCAGCCCTGCCATATCGGGGGCGGCGGCATCGGTCGGCACGGCGCGGGTCGCTTCAGGCATGGATCGTCTCAAACATGCGCAAGCGTAGGCTGGGCCAGCGCCTTGGCAAGGCGATCGAAACCTTGCAGCTCTGCGATCAGCGCAGGAAACTGGGCCAGCGGCACCATGTTGGGGCCGTCGGAGGGGGCGTTGTCGGGGTCGGGATGGGTCTCGATGAAGACGCCTGCGACGCCGACGGCCACCGCCGCACGGGCCAGCACTGGGACGAATTCGCGCTGGCCGCCGGAGGAGGAGCCCTTGCCGCCGGGCTGCTGCACGGAATGGGTGGCGTCGAAGATCACGGGCGCGCCGATCTCGGCCATGATCGGCAAAGCCCGCATGTCGGAGACCAGCGTGTTGTAGCCGAAGGAGGCGCCCCGCTCGGTCAGCATCACATTGGAGTTACCGGCCTCGGTCACCTTGGCCGCGACATTGACCATGTCCCAAGGCGCGAGGAACTGGCCCTTCTTGATGTTGACGACGCGGCCGGTCGCAGCCGCTGCCAGCAGCAGGTCGGTCTGGCGGCAGAGGAAGGCCGGAATCTGCAGGACATCGACGGTTTCGGCGACTTCGGCGCATTGCGCGGCATCATGCACATCGGTGAGGACGGGCAGGCCGGTGCGCTCGCGAATTTCGGCGAAGACGGGCATGGCGGCCTTCAGCCCCATGCCGCGCTGGCCGCGGGCGCTGGTGCGGTTGGCCTTGTCATAGGAGGTCTTGAACACCAGCCCGATGCCAAGCTTGTCGGCGGTTTCCTTGAGCGCCAGCGCAATCTCCAGCGCATGGTCGCGGCTTTCCATCTGGCAGGGACCGGCGATCAGCGCGAGCGGCAGGCGGTTGCCGAAACGCACCGGCTTTGCGAGATCGGCGCCGATGGTGACGATGGCGTTTGCGGTCATGAGCAGGTCCCGAGGTTCAGCGGCTCGGGGGGCTTTGGGCCGCTGAGAGGCTGCGGTCAACCCGCCTTTTGCGCCATTGCCGGGACAGTTGGCGCGGTTAAGCGCATGGCTGGCAACCGGATCTGAGACAGCCCGCCTCACCGGAGAGTGATAGGCCTTGCCATCTTTGCGCAAGGCGTCGTCATAATTTCAGCGCCGGCCACAGGCATGGTGCGTCCTCCCAAGCCGGTCAACCGTCCCCCCAACCTCCACACGCAATGCAAACGCACTGGCGAAGCAGGGCGGAGGTCTGTAAATTCGTTCGCGACGCATTATGTCGGCTTACGAACCGAAGCGGAGTCGAGCGTGTCAGTGGTGACGAACAAGGCAGATGTGACGGGCGTGGGCCCTGCCGGCGGCAATGTCGCGCGGCAGCCTTTGCGCCTGGCCGATCGGCCCAAGGGGCCAGCAGGGCCGACCGATGGCGGCCGCGACGGCGCCGGCACGGCCGTCCTGACGCGGACCCGCACCCGCAAGCCCAACCTCTACAGGGTGCTGCTGCTGAACGACGACTACACGCCCATGGAGTTCGTGGTTCATGTGCTCGAGCGCTTTTTCAACAAGGACCGGGCCGAAGCCACCCAAATCATGATGCATGTGCATCAAAATGGCGTTGGGGAATGCGGTATTTTTACCTATGAAGTCGCGGAAACCAAAGTTACCCTCGTCATGGACCTTGCGCGAAAGCATATGCATCCGCTCCAATGCGTGATGGAGAAAAAGTAGTCTTGGGTTTGAATACCTCTCGGAAATCGACATAGGAGCGCTATCAGTGCCGAGTTTCTCGCGCAGTCTCGAACAGGCGCTTCACAGGGCCCTCGCCCTCGCCAATGAACGCCATCATGAATATGCGACGCTGGAGCATCTCCTGCTCGCCCTGGTCGACGATCAGGACGCCGCAGCGGTCATGCGCGCCTGCAGCGTCGATCTCGACACGCTCCGGCGCAATCTCGTCGACTACATCGATGCGGAGCTGACCAACCTCATCACCGATGGGCGCGATGATTCGAAGCCGACTGCCGGCTTCCAGCGCGTGATCCAGCGCGCGGTGATCCATGTCCAGTCTTCGGGCCGCGAGGAGGTGACGGGCGCCAATGTGCTCGTCGCGATGTTCGCCGAGCGCGAGAGCCACGCCGCCTATTTCCTGCAGGAGCAGGACATGACCCGCTACGACGCGGTCAATTATATCAGCCATGGCATCGCCAAGCGCCCCGGCGCCAGCGAGTCCCGGCCTGTGCGCGGCGCCGATGAAGAGCCGGAGCAGCAGCGCGATTCGCGTGCCGATCCGGCGGCGAACGACGCCGACAAGGACAAGAAGAAGAAGGAAAGCGCGCTCGACGCCTATTGCGTCAATCTCAACCGCAAGGCGCGCGATGGGCGCATCGACCCGCTGATCGGCCGCGAGGCCGAGGTGCAGCGCACGATCCAGATCCTCTGCCGCCGGCAGAAGAACAACCCGCTGCTGGTGGGCGATCCCGGCGTCGGCAAGACCGCCATCGCCGAGGGTCTGGCGCTCAAGATCATCCGCGGCGAGGTGCCCGAAGTGCTGGAGGACGCCACCGTCTTCTCGCTCGACATGGGCACGCTTCTGGCCGGCACGCGCTATCGCGGCGATTTCGAAGAGCGCCTGAAGCAGGTGATGAAGGAGATCGAGGCCCATCCGAAGGCGATCATGTTCATCGACGAGATCCACACGGTGATCGGCGCCGGTGCGACCTCGGGCGGTGCGATGGACGCCTCCAACCTGCTCAAGCCGGCGCTGGCCTCGGGCGGGCTGCGCTGCATCGGCTCGACCACCTACAAGGAGTACCGCCAGTACTTCGAGAAGGACCGCGCGCTGGTTCGCCGCTTCCAGAAGATCGACGTCAACGAGCCGTCGATCCCCGATGCGATCGAGATCCTGAAGGGCCTCAAGCCGTATTTCGAGGAGTTCCACAAGCTCCGCTACACCAACGACGCGATCAAGGCGGCGGTCGAGCTTTCGGCGCGCTACATCCATGACCGCAAGCTGCCGGACAAGGCGATCGACGTGATCGACGAGACCGGCGCCTCGCAGATGCTGGTGCCGGAGAACAAGCGCAAGAAGACCATCGGCGTGAAGGAGATCGAGGCCGCGATCGCGACGATGGCGCGCATTCCGGCCAAGACCGTCTCGAAGGACGATGCCGAGGTGCTGCGCAATCTCGAGCACACGCTGAAGCGCACGGTCTACGGCCAGGAAAAGGCGATCGAGGCGCTGTCCTCCTCGATCAAGCTGGCCCGGGCCGGGTTGCGCGACGGCGAGAAGCCGATCGGCTGCTATCTCTTCGCGGGCCCGACCGGCGTCGGCAAGACGGAGGTGGCGCGCCAGCTGGCGACCTCGCTCGGCGTCGAGCTGATCCGCTTCGACATGTCGGAATATATGGAGCGTCACACCGTTTCGCGGCTGATCGGCGCGCCTCCCGGCTATGTCGGCTTCGACCAGGGCGGGCTGCTCACCGACAAGATCGACCAGCATCCGCATTCCGTGCTGCTGCTGGACGAGATCGAGAAGGCCCATCCCGACCTGTTCAACATCCTGTTGCAGGTCATGGACCACGGCAAGCTGACCGATAATAACGGCAAGCAGGTCGATTTCCGGAATGTCATCCTGATCATGACCACCAATGCCGGCGCGGCCGACATGGCCCGCAGCGCCTATGGCTTCACCCGCCAGAAGCGCGAGGGCGAGGATACCGAGGCGATCAACAAGCTGTTCGCTCCGGAATTCCGCAACCGGCTCGATTCGGTGGTGTCCTTCGGCCATCTGCCGAAGACGGTCGTGGCCCGCGTCGTCGACAAGTTCGTGCTGCAGCTCGAGGCTCAGCTCGCCGACCGCAATGTCACGATCGAGCTGTCGGACGAGGCGCGCGAATGGCTGGTCGAGAACGGCTATGATGAGGCGATGGGCGCAAGGCCAATGGGCCGCCTGATCCAGTCGACGATCAAGACGCCGCTCGCCGACGAGGTGCTGTTCGGCCGGCTGAAGAATGGCGGCGCGGTCAGGGTCGTGGTGGTGCAGTCCGAGACCGGCATCAAGGTGCTGGGCCTGGAGTTCCCCGATGGCCCGGTCAAGCCGAAGCCGGAGAAGGATGTCGCCAACGCAGCCGACAAGCGGGGCCGCAAGCCGCGCCCCAAGGCTGCCGAACCGGCTGAGGCGGTGGCCTCCGGCCCGGCTTCGGGGCGGGGCGGTCGACAGGCTGGCAAGGGTGACGGCAAATCCGGTGGACCCACGCCGGATGCGCCCAAGCCCGCGCGGGGCTCAGGCACCGTTCCCAAGGTTCCGCTGACGAAGGCTTGATCCCGTGTTCTTCAGAAACAAAGCCGTGCCGGACGCGTATGCGCCCGGCGACGGGCAGACCGAACCGATGGCCCGCCAGCCCAAGCAGAAGCTGGGCTGGCTGGAAAAGCGCGACCGCCGGCGCAGGCGGCGCATTCTGTTCGAAGAGGTGCTCGGCTGGATTTTGGTGCCGGCCTTCATCTACCTGATCTATCTCGGGGTTAAGTCGGTGGGCGGCATCCCCAAGGAGCTGGTCGATTTCGGCAATGAGCTGATCGGCATCGTCATGAAGGGCGGCCGTTGAACGACCGCCCTTGCGCCATGTGCAGGGCTGACCGCGCATAGCCGGGCTTGGGATTGGGTGGCGGCACGGGTTAGGACAGAGGGCAGGCACCGCTCCGCCTGTCTTGCCGCCCGACCGAACTCCATCCCACCCAAGCCAGCATCTGCGCCAACTCATGAGTGTCTCAGCCGACTGGACTTCGACCCGCGTCGCGCTGGCTGGCCTGCGTGATGCGCTGTCGTTTCCGGCCTGGGCCGTCGGCTTCGGCCTCGTTGGCATCGGCTCGCTCGCCCGCGATGTCGGCTACTCCGTCGATCTCGCGGTGCTTTCGACCATTCTCGTCTGGGCCGGCCCGTCACAAGTCATCTTCTTCGCCTCGATTGCGGCGGGGGCGGCCTGGAGCGCGATCGCGATCGCGATCGGCTTTGCCTCGCTGCGTTTCCTGCCGATGACGGTGGCGATCCTGCCGCTGCTGCGTCGGCCGGGGCAAAGCGTGTGGGAGCAGCTGTTCCTGGCGCATTTCGTTGCCGTCACAGCCTGGTCCGAAGGGCTGCGGCGGCTTCCGCATGTGCCGGAGAACAAGCGTGTCCCGTATTTCCTCGGCTTTGCCGGGACCTGCATGACGGTGTCCGCGATCGGCACCTTCTCCGGCTATTATCTGGTCGGAGCACTGCCGATCCCGTTTGCCGCGGGGCTGCTGTGCTTGACGCCGATCTTCTTCCTGGCCTCGCTCAGCGCGGGCATCCGCCATCGCGGCGATGTCGCGGCGATGGCGCTGGGCTTGCTGCTGGCGCCGCTGTGCGACCGCTTCATCGGCGGTGGCTTCGACCTGATCGTGGCGGGGCTGATCGGCGGCAGCATCGCCTTCCTGATCGGCCGCAAAGCTGCGAGGCCGGCATGACACAGCCCATTGCCTGGCTCGATGGCCCGCTCTGGCCCTATATCGCGCTGATCTGCTTTGCCGCCCTGCCCACCGAAATCTGGCGCTGGCTGGCGGTGGCCTTTGCGCGGCGTATCGATGCGGATTCACCGGCTCTGGAGTGGGTGCGCTGCGTCGCGACGGCGCTTTTGGCCGGCGTCGTCGCAAAGCTGATTGTCTCGCCGCCCGGCGCCCTGGCGGCCATCCCGGCGGCTCTGCGCGTCGGCGCGCTGGCGGTGACGCTGGCGATCATGGCCTATGACCGGCGCAGAGTGATGCTGGCGGTGATAGCCGGCGAGGTCACGCTGATCGGCGGCGGATTGCTGCTGCTGTAACCCGCGTCAGAGCTGCTTCAGCGCCGCGCGGATCGTCTCCGCATGGGCGGCGAGCACCTCGTTTTTCTCCATCGTGCCGGTGTGAGGGCGCAGCGCGATCCCCTCATGACGCGGCATGACATGAACATGCAGGTGGAACACCACCTGGCCACCCGCAGCCTCGTTGAACTGCTGGATGGTGACGCCATCGGCCCCAAACGCCACCTTGACCGCCCGGGCCAGCTTCTGCGTCGCCAAGGCGACTGCCGCCAGCGCCTCGACCGGGGCATCGAGCAGGTTGCGGCACGGAGTCTTGGGGATCACCAGCACATGGCCATCGGCGCGGGGCATGATGTCCATGATCGCAAGCGTCTGCTCATCCTCATAGACGGTGTGGGAGGGCAGCTCGCCACGCAGGATCTTGGCGAAGACATTCGAGGCGTCATAGGCGGTCATGCGTGATCCGGAGCAGGCGAGGGGGTGGTTATACGGTCAGCCTGTGGCGAGCGAGCGGCTTTCGTCAAGGCCGCCCTCCAGCGTCAGGGTTGAGACAATCGAGGCATCGAGAACGAGATCGTCACAGGCGCCCATGATCCAGAGCTCGCGGACGGTGAAGCGCAGCAGCGGGACATCCCACCAGCGCTCGATAATTTCGGCCAGCGCTGCGGTCTCCTGCGCGTCGAGATCGTCGATGAAGTTGTAGAAGCCGACGAGATAGAGGTCGCCCGGCGGGCGGCCGAAGGCGGCCTGGATCTGGTGGATCGGGTTCGAGCCGCCGCGCTGTTGCGGATAGGTCCGGATGTAGAGGCGACCGAGATTGACGGTGCCGGAGAAAAGCCCGCGAAGCTCGACCTCGAACGGGCCGGTCGCTGCCACGGCACGGCGTATATCGGCATCGAGACGCGGCGGCTGCTCTGTGGAGAGTGTGCCGCAGAGCGTGGCGTGCAGGCGCTCCGCCCGTCGCGGCAGCAGCTCCCAGGCGATCTTGCGGGCGAAGGGCGCGCGCCGCATCTCCCGGTCGAGTTGCCGATAAGCCTCCGAGCCGTCAAGGCTTGCGGCATCGACCGGCAGCACCAGCGAGAACACGCGGGGATGCCGGCCCATCTCATAAAAGCGGCCATCCTGCCGCGCGATGACACCGGGATGCTCCGGCGCGACGAGCGGGAGATGGGCGAGCCTGTAGGCCTCGTCGAGCGCCAGCGCCGCGCCTTCCGCAAACGGCGTCCGGCTGCGGCGGTAGCCCAGCTCGTCATCGCTGCAGAAGGAAGTGGCTGCCGCCTGCTCCTCAGTCATTGCGCATCCCCGGCCTTTCGGAACGGGCTTTCAGCCGCGAGCGCATCCTGCGCCTGGGCGATCTGCTGCCGCTCGCTGGCGAGATAATGCGCCACGGCGCGCCGCAGGCCGGGATTGGCGAGGTAGTGGGCGGAGCGGGTGATGACCGGCCTGTAGCCGCGAGCCAGCTTGTGCTCGCCCTGGGCGCCCGCCTCGACCCGCACCAGCCCATGGGCAATCGCGTAATCGATGGCCTGATGGTAGCAGAGCTCGAAATGCAGGAACGGGTGCTGCTCGATGCAGCCCCAATTGCGGCCATAGAGCGTGTTGGCGCCGCGGAAGTTGATTGCACCGGCAATGTAGCGGCCGGCCCGGCGCGCCATCATCAGCACGATCCGCTCGCCCATGCGGGCCCCGATCTCGGAGAAGAAGGCGCGGTTCAGATAGGGGCGGCCCCATTTGCGGGCGCCGGTGTCCTCATAGAAGTCGTGGAAATCGTCCCAGACATCTTCGGTCAGCGCCGCCCCGGAGAGGATGTCGACCTCGATGCCGGCCGATAGCGCCTCCCGCCTTTCCCGCTTCAGGGCCTTGCGCTTGCGCGAGGCGAGCGTCGCGAGAAAATCGTCATAGGTGGAGAAGCCGTCGTTCTGCCAGTGAAACTGCAGATCGTGGCGCTCGAGATAGCCGGCCTCCAGCAGCGCCGCGAGATCATCCGACTGGGCGAAGGTGACATGGATGGAGGAGGCGCGGGCCTGCTCGCACAGCGCCTCCAGCCCTGCGATCAGAACGGCCTGCGCGGCTGCGGCGCCCGGCCCGTCAGCCACCAGCAGGCGCGGTCCGGTCGCGGGCGTGAACGGTGCCGCCACCTGGACCTTCGGATAATAGTCGCCGCCAGCGCGCTCATAGGCATCGGCCCAGGCATGGTCGAAGACATATTCGCCCTGGCTATGGCTCTTCAGGAAGCTGGGCGCGCAGGCCACCAGCCGGCCCTCGCTATCTTCAACCAGCAGATAGGCGGGCGACCAGCCGGTGCGGCCACCGATGCAGCCGCTCGCCTCCAGCGCGCTGAGAAAGGCATGGCTGACGAAGGGGTTGTCCTGATCCGGCGCGAACGGATCGGCCGGCCCGTCATCACGCAGGGGCGGCACCAGCGCGCGGGGATTGGCACAGGCGTTCCAGGCCTGCGGCCGGCACGGTCTTGAGCGAAGTCGACGACGCGAACCCTCAGTTCGCCCGCCTCCTCCTGGCTCAAGGGGTGAAGCCCTCAAAGACCATCTGGTCGGCGTGGCGCCTGGCCTTCTCGCGGTCTTCGGCAGTGCGAACGGTCCAGGTCATCAGCGGCAACCCCACGGCGTTGCGACAGAGATAGGGCGCGGCACAGGGCAAGTCAGCCACCTTCCACGAAATGAAATGCGGCTGGCTCTGCTCGAAATGCAGGAGGTTGGCGAGGGCGTGCTTCCGCTGGGGATCGAGATGCGCGTAGTCGCCATAGGTATAGGCGCTCATCGCGACGATGCCGCGCGGGAGATCCGGCGCCAGCTCGCGCACCGCCGAGACGATGTCGGGGTCGAAGGACTTGATGACGATCGGCTGGTCCTTGCGGCTGGCCAGCACCTCCACCGTCCGCCGCGTCAGCGCCAGCGCCCCGTCAAACCGGCTCTTGATCTCGACGATGACCGGCGTGCGCCCGCCAATGGCGTCGAGGAATTGCTGCAGGGTCGGGATGCGGTCGGCGCTGCCCTTGAGGGTCATCGCGCCCAGCGCGGCGGATTTTTGCGCGGCGACCGAGCCGGTCTGGCCGGTCAGCCGGTCGAGCACGAAGTCATGGAAGACCATGGCCTCGCCATCGGCGCTGAGCTGGACATCGCATTCGATGCCGAAGCCACCGGCAATCGCCGCCTCTGCCGCCGATAGACTATTCTCCGGAACGCCCTTGGCCAGATCATGCAGCCCGCGATGCGCGATCGGCCGGGCGACCAGCCAGGACAGGTCCGGTTTGGACGCCGCGACCATCACACCACCTCGAACATCGCTTCGACTTCGACCGCGGCATCGGCCGGCAGCTCAGCGACGCCGATGGTCGAGCGGGCGTGGCGGCCCTTCTCGCCCAGCACCTCGACCATCAGGTCGGAGGCGCCGTTCATGATCGCCGGCAGGGCCGCAAAATGCGGTACGCAGTTGATGAAGCCGCCGAGGCGGACGCAGCGCTGGATCCGGCCGAGATCGCCACCCAACGCCGCCTTGGCCTGGGCCAGCACGTTGATGGCGCAGAGCCTGGCCGCTTCCAGCCCGGCTTCGTTGAAGATTTCGGCGCCGAGCTTGCCCTTGTGCTTGTCGGCCAGCTTGCCATCCAGCCCGAAGCAGAGCTGGCCGGAAATGATCAGCAGATTGCCGCTGATCACATAGGGCACGTAATTCGCGACCGGGGCTGCCGGCGAGGGCAGGGTGATGCCGAGTTCGGCAAGCTTGGTGTCGATCGCGTTCATGATGGCCCCGCTCCGCGTCAGATGCGGCTAGTCATGGCCGATGGCCGCGCAGCCCGCAAGACAGCGCCATCGCAAGGCGGGGCCGTGCCGGCTGCGCATCCGCGCTGCGTCAGAAGCCGGCGGCTCTGCCTGCTGCTCCGCTGCCATGTTTGCGCCATTGCAGCGTTGCACCTAGTCTTCTCGATCATCCCAACAGCGGCGGATTTCATGAACATCAAGCGCATCGGATTGACGGGTTTGATCGGGCTTGGCGCTGCGGCGGCGCTCAGCCCCGCCTTTGCCCAACCCCAGGCTGCAGGGCGCGTCGTGCTCGTGCCGCACCGGGCCGTCTACGATCTGGCGCTGGATCCATCCGAGCCCTCCAAGAACATCGATGCGGCCAAGGGGCGCATCGCCTTTGATTTCTCAGGTGATGCCTGCGAGGGCTATGCCTTGTCCTTCCGCCAGGTGACGCAGCTCGACAGCAGCGAAATCGGCTCCCGCACCATCGATGCCCGCACCACCAGTTTCGAGGCCGGCGACGGCTCCTCCTATCGCTTCAAGACCGAAAGCTCGAATGGCGCCGGCGCGCCCGAGATCATTGACGGTACGGCGCAGAAGCAGGGCGCCGGCTATGAGGTGAAGCTGCGCGCGCCGACCAGCGAGACGCATCGGGAGGGCGCGGACGCGCTTTTCCCCAATGCGCAGATGAAGGCGGTGATCGAGGCGGCACGCGCCGGCCGCAGCACGCTGAATGTCAGGCTCTATGACGGCGCCAATAATGGCAAAGAGGTCTATGAGACGCTGTCGGTGATCGGCAAGCGGGTCGAGGGCAAGGCTTCCGAGGCGCCGCTGCAGCGGCCAGAGTTCGAGGGGCTGGCCCGCTGGCCGGTGAAGATCTCGTATTTCAAGGTCGGCTCGGGCGAAACGACGCCGGCCTATACGATCGCCTTCGAGCTCTACGAGAATGGCGTCACCGGGTCGGTCCGGCTGAACTATGGCAGCTTCGCCTTGCGCGGCACGCTCACGCGTCTGGATCTTCTGCCAAAGGCGGATTGCGCGAAGTAGAGGCGCTCTCGCGACGCTGGGGGCCGCGCAGGCTGAGGCCCTTGCCGATCGCGGCATCACCGAAGCGGGCGCGCAGGGCATCGAGCGCGCCTTCCATCGCCTTCAGCCGCGGCGTGGCGAGATCGGCGAGATCGCCATGGTCGGCCTGCTCCGGCGGGCTGAGATCGCTGGCGCCGATGCCGATCAGGCGATAGCGCTGGCCGGTGCATTCGCGCTTGAGCAGGTCCCGCCCGGCGGCAAACAACCGGGCGGCCAGCTGCGTCGGCTCGGGCAGGCGGGTGGCGCGCGTCACCGACTGGAACTCCGCACTCTTCAGTTTCAGGGTGATGGTCCGCCCCGCAAGGGCCTGCGCCTTCAGGCGTTTCGAGGTCTTTTCGCAAAGCCGCCAAAGCACGGGCTCGAGATCGTCGAAGGCTGCGAGATCGACATCGAGCGTGGTCTCGCTCGAGACGCTCTTGGTCTCGCGCTCGGGCGTGACGCGCCGCTCATCGATGCCGTTGGCGAGTTTTTGCAGACGCGGGCCATCCTTGCCGGCCAGCCGGAACAGGCGGTCGACCGGTACATCCCTGAGATCGCCGATCAGCCGGAAACCGTTCTGGGCGAGCTTGGCGGCGCTCGCCTGGCCGATGCCGGGGATCAGCCCGACCGGCTTGCCCGCGAGAAATGAGACCGCTTCCGCCCGGCCGATGAAGGAAAAGCCGCGCGGCTTGTCCATGTCCGAGGCGACCTTGGCCAGGAACTTGGCATAGGACAGCCCAACCGAGACGCTGATGCCGATTTCGGTCTCGACCCGCTTGGCGAAGCGCGCCAGCGTCAGGGCCGGGCTGGCATGGTGCAGGCGCTGCGTGCCCGAGAGGTCGAGGAAGGCTTCGTCGATCGAGATCGGCTCGACCAGCGGGGTCAGCTCCTGCATCATCTGCCGGACCTGACGCCCGACAGCGGCGTATTTTGCGATGTCGGGCTTCACCACCACGGCTTCGGGGCAGGCCTTCAGCGCCTTGAACATCGGCATGGCCGAGCGGACGCCATAGGTGCGGGCGATGTAGCAGGCGGTCGAGACCACGCCCCGCTTGCCGCCGCCGATGATCAGCGGCTTGTCGAGCAGGCTCGGATCGTCGCGCTTCTCGATGGCTGCGAAGAAGGCGTCGCAGTCGATATGGGCGAGCGTCAGGCTGTCGCGCTCCGGGTGGCGCAGCAGGCGAGGTGAGCCGCAGGACGGGCAGCGGCGCAACGGGCGCGCCACCTCCTCCTGATGGTCGGTCAGGCAGTCGCGGCAGAAGACGCGCCCGGGCGCGTCGCCGGTCATGGGAAGTCGCCGGGGGGTGGGCCGGCAAGCCGCAGCCGGGCCGCCGCGATGGTTTCGGGATTCAAGCTTAAATTTCCGGCAAGCTCGAGAAGCAGCGAATCGCTGCCTGCTGATATGGTCGAGGACGCTGGCCAGGAATCCTGGTTCCTGGGCTGCGGCCCGCAAATTCTGGGGTCCCAGGCCGGTTTCGGCGAGAAACCCTTCGAGCCGGCTCGGGATCGGAAGCCAGAAAGGCTAGCGCACGCAGCGCCAGGGCTTCGGCATCCTCGACTGTACGATCTGGTCGCATGATATGATGAGCCTTCGAATCTGCCGGCGAGTTTGCGTTTCGTCAACGGCTCGCATGGTAGCCTCTATTTGAAACAAGCCGCCAGAACGGTGTGCTCCGGCCAGAGCCGGTGCGTCCAGGGCGCGATTGCAGGGGCGGCATGATGAAGACGGTTTTGATCGTCGAAGACAACGAGCTCAACATGAAACTCTTCAACGACCTGTTGGAGGCTCATGGCTACGCCACGCTGAAGACCGCCGACGGTATCGAGGCGATCGAGCTGGCGCGGACCCACCGTCCGGACCTGATCCTGATGGATATCCAGCTGCCGGAGGTCTCGGGGCTGGAGGTGACCAAATGGATCAAGGAAGACGATGACCTCAAGGCCATCCCGGTGATCGCGGTCACGGCCTTCGCGATGAAGGGCGATGAAGAGCGGATCCGGGAGGGTGGCTGCGAAGCCTATCTTTCCAAACCGATCTCGGTCGCCAAATTCCTGGAGACCGTGCGCGCCTATGCCGGCGCGGCCTGAGCCTGCGAAAGCCTTCCCATGTCAGCCCGCGTTCTCGTCGTCGATGATATCATCAGCAATGTGAAGCTGCTCGAGGCCAAGCTTTCGGCCGAGTATTTCGCTGTCACCACCGCGCTGAACGGGCCTGAGGCCCTGGCGATCTGCGAGCGCGGCGAGGCCGATATCGTGCTTCTCGACGTGATGATGCCCGGCATGGACGGGTTCGAGGTCTGCAGGCGGCTCAAGGCCGGCCCGACCACCGCCCATATCCCGGTGGTGATGGTCACGGCGCTTGACCAGCCGAGCGACCGCCTCAAGGGGCTGGACGCCGGCGCCGACGACTTCCTGACCAAGCCGCTCGACGACACGGCGCTGTTTGCCCGGGTCCGCAGCCTGGTGCGGCTGAAATCCGTGACCGACGAGCTGCGCAACCGCGCTCTGGCGTCGCGCCGGCTCGGCATCAACGATCCTCTCGCGGCAGCGGCAGCCGAAAGCGGCCTGAACGGGCGCATCCTGCTGATCGAGGACCGCGAGGTCGTGATCGAGCGGCTGCAGACGGCCCTGTCGGCCTTCCATGTCGTCGAGACCGAGAGCGACCCCAATCTGGCGCTGGTCCGTGCTGCCGAGGGTGATTTCGACGCGATCCTGATCAGCCTCGATCTCAAGGAGCATGATGGCCTGCGCCTGTGCAGCCAGCTGCGCTCGCTGGAGCGGACCCGCAACGTCTCCGTCCTGCTGCTGGGGGAGAGCGAGGACCGCGCGCGCATCCTGCGTGGGCTCGAAATCGGCGCCCATGACTTCCTGATCCGCCCTGTCGACCGCAATGAACTGCTGGCGCGGGTGAGGACGCAGGTGCGCCGCAAGCGCTTCACGGAGAAGCTGCGCGACAGTGTGCAGTCCTCCATGGAAATGGCGGTGATGGACCAGCTCACCGGTCTGCATAACCGCCGCTTCATGGATAGCCGGATGGCGGCGATGTTCAATGAATCGGCGCTGCGGGCCCGGTCGCTGTCGATGCTCGTGCTCGATGTCGATCACTTCAAGCAGGTCAATGACAGCTGGGGCCATGATGCCGGGGACGAGGTTCTGCGCGAATTCGCCGACCGCATCCGCGCCTGCACCCGTGGCATCGACCTGGTCGCCCGGATGGGCGGCGAAGAGGTTGTCGTCGTCCTGCCCGATACCGCCGCCGATGCCGCCTATGCGGTGGCCGAGCGCATTCGCGAGCGGGTGGAGTCGCAAGGCTTCGCCATCCAGCACAGCGCCCGCACCATCGCCGTGACTGTCTCGATCGGCGTGGCCTGCCGCCGCGCCGGCGATGCGTCTCCCGGCCGAGATGATGAAGCGGGCCGATGATGCGCTTTATTGCGCCAAGGCCGCCGGTCGCAACCGGGTGATGCTGGCAGCGGCCTGAGCCTCGGTCGTCAGCCGTCAAACCGGCCTCGCTGGGTTACGAGGTAAGGTTAAGCATCGATGAAGATTGGTGAATCCGTTTGAGCGATTGATTCGCTCCTTCTGGGCTGCAAGGGTCTCTGCACGGTTGCTGCTGTCAAAGCGGCTCGCAGACGCCTTCGGCATCCCAGGTCCGCCGCATCTCCTGGGATATCGGAGGCCCGGTCGGCCGGCGAGGGATCATCTGGCCTCCTCAGACCCTTGCCGGCTGGCCACCTCTCCTCAGAGATATTGCGAGAGCAGGGCGGGCACGCCATAGCCCAGCGCCGCGAAGGCTGCGATCAGCGCCACCAGAATTACCAGAGCCTTCAGGCGGCCGCCAGCGCGCCGCGACGAATCGGCGGCGACCATGAGCCGGAGCAGGCCGCGCAGAAATCCCGGCCGCTGCGGCGTGTCATTGTTCTCGCGCTGCAATGTCCTGCTCCCGACGCATTCTGCTGGTTCGTACCATCCTGACAGAGCAGCATGCAAAACCCGTGCATCAACGCGGGATGCACCGTTCTGATCCATGGAGAGGAATGGCGCAGCAGCGTCTGGCAAAACGCGCCAGCTCGCCAAGGGAACCAGATGAGCCGCGGGACCAACGGAAAAAGCCGCCCGAGGGGCGGCTTTTCGCGGATGGATCAGTCAGGCGCCGGAGCGTCTTACTTGATCTTCGTCTCCTTGAACTCGACGTGCTTGCGCGCGACGGGGTCGTACTTCTTCTTCGACATCTTTTCCGTCATGGTCCGGGAGTTCTTCTTCGTCACGTAGAAGAAGCCGGTGTCGGCGGTCGAAAGCAGCTTGATCTTGATGGTCACGGCCTTGGCCATGGGTATATCCTCGAGCCATGGGCCGCTTTGGCCCGTCAAAAGAAAATGGCCGGGCAAACCCGGCAAACTGTCGGGTGGGGATGCCGCAAGAGGCCGGTGAAGTCAAGGCGCAATGCGCCCCGCTCGTCGATTCAGCGCAGGGCAGGGCGCCGGGAGCTATAATTCTTCGCGCACGAAGGTGCCGTGCTTCTCCCAGAAGAAGGGGACAGGCAGGTAAGGCTTGAACCCACCGGCAATGCGCGCCTCGACCTCCTGGATGATCACCTTGGTGATGGTCGGAAGGTCGAGCTGCTTGGCCTCGTCGAAATCCACCCAGACCAGATCGATAAGCTCGGAATCGGGCCCCACGACGTTCTCGATCCGCATCGCTACCGCATTGGCGTCGACAGTGAAGAAGCGGGTGTCGAAGCGCTTGGGCCGGCGCGGTGGGGTGATGGCGCGCGCGACGAAGGTGACGGCACCGAGATCGGGGAAGACGCCGTGACTGGCAAATTCCGCCCAGCTGCCGGCCGGCGCCTTCTCCGGAGCGCCATAATCCTTGGTGCCAAAGAGCATGCCGGTCTCTTCGAAGGTCTCGCGGATGGCCGCAAGCGCCAGGGCCCGCGCCCGCGAAATGCTCGGCCGCACCGTCCGCGCCACCAGCCGGTTCTCGCAGATCTGCTCGAGCGCGCCGGTCGCCGGCATCAGCCGGTCGGTGGTGTCGATGCGGCCGCCGGGGAAGACATATTTGCCGGGCATGAACTTATGGCCGGGATGGCGCTTGCCCATCAGGACGCGCGGCTTGGCGGCCGTCCTGTCGAGGATCAGCATCGTCGCGGCATCCTTGGGGCGCTGATTGGTCTGCGTGCGCACACGCTCGGCCTGGGTCAGCATCACAGCATGATCGTTCACGGACGCGTCCTCACTGTCGGCTCGCGCTCCGCGACATCGGGCAGGCCGCCGAAGCCGTGCATGCGCAGCGCCCATTGCAGGCCGATGACGGCGCCCTTGGCCGGCTGCATCAGGGCGAGGCTGAGGAGCACGGTCAGCGCCGGCCAGATCGCCAGATGCAATCCCATCGGCCAGTTGGCGTATTTCTCCGCCATCAGCAGCCCGCCGACGACGATGTGGCCGACGATGGTGATGACGATATAGGGCGGCAGGTCGTCGGCACGCTGATGGTGCATCGCCTCGCCGCAGGCCTCGCAATGATCGACCGGCTTCAGGAAGCCGCGAAACAGCTTGCCCTGGCCGCA
This sequence comes from uncultured Alphaproteobacteria bacterium, assembly GCA_963759925.1. Classification (GTDB taxonomy): domain Bacteria; phylum Pseudomonadota; class Alphaproteobacteria; order Rhizobiales; family Beijerinckiaceae; genus Allobosea. Next base: position 751,441 of record CAVXBE010000006.1, on the reverse strand, counting down.
ATGCGGGCAGCGCCCCATCATCCCGCGCCCGATGGCGCTGCGCCAGTCGCGCTCGACCGGGCGACCGGCGCTATGGTGGATCTGGACCGACATCAGCGTCTCCTGCCGGGTTTCTTCCGGCCAGCGGGCGCGAAAGACGGCTTCCCCTTGCCGCGAGCTGGAAGTGGCGGCCTTGCGGCGCGGGTTCCAGAGCGGCCGGGTGTCACACGCCGCCCTTCCGAGAGCAACTCGAAACGCAATGCGCCTGCCACAGGGGCGGCCTCGACCAGGCGCACATGAACCCGGTCGCCGAGCCGCCAGCTTTCGCCGCTGCGCTCGCCGACCAGCGCATGCGCCGCCTCGTCATAGCGATAATAGTCGGCGCCCAGCGTCGAGGCCGGGATGAAGCCGTCGGCGCCGGTATCGTCCAGCTTGACGAAGAGCCCGGCGCGGTTGACCCCGCCGATCCGGCCGTCAAAGCTTGAGCCGATTTGGTCGGCCAGGAAATGCGCGATCAGCCGGTCCGTCGTCTCGCGCTCGGCCGCCATGGCGCGGCGCTCGGCTGCGGAAATCCGGGTCGCGATCTCGCGCAGTTCCGCCAGGGTCGTCGCCCGCGGCAGGCCGTCATCGCCGGCCTTCAATGCGGCGATCAGGGCGCGGTGGACGATGAGGTCGGCATAGCGGCGGATCGGCGAGGTGAAATGAGCGTAGCGGCGCAGGTTCAAGCCGAAATGCCCATAATTCTCCGCAACATACTCCGCCTGCGCCTGGGTGCGCAGCACCACCTCGTTCATCAGCAGCTCGTTTTCCGAGCCCTTGATCATGGCGAGGATGCGGTTGAACAGCACCGGCCGCAGCGCGCCGTCCTTGGGCAGCTTGATGCCGATCGAAGCCAGCACCTCGCCCAGCGCCCGCATCTTTTCGAGCGAAGGCTCGTCATGGCAGCGGTAGACCAGGATGCTGCCATGCTTCTCCAGCGTCTCGGCGGCGGCGACGTTGGCGAGGATCATGAACTCCTCGATCAGCCGATGCGCGGCCAGCCGCTCAGGCACGATCACCCGCTCGACAGCGCCATCGGGCTTCAGCACCAGCTTGCGCTCGGGCAGGTCGAGGTCCAGCGGCTGCCGGGAATCCCGCGCCCGGGAGGCGACGCCATAGGCAGCCCAGAGCGGCATCAGGATGCTGTCGCGGATCGGCCCGGCGACCTCATCGGGCTTGCCGTCAATCGCCGCCTGGGCCTGCTGGTAGGACAGCTTGGCCGAGGAGCGCATCAGGATGCGGTGGAAGCTGTGATGCTTCTTGCTGCCATCGGCCTTGAGCACCAGCCTGACGGCCAGCGCCGGACGATCCTCGCCCTGCCGCAGCGAGCAGAGATCGTTCGAGATCCGCTCCGGCAGCATCGGCACGACGCGGTCGGGGAAGTAGACCGAGTTGCCGCGCTCCAGCGCCTCGCGGTCCAGCGACGAGCCGGGCCGGACATAGGCCGCGACATCGGCGATGGCGACGGTGACGATATGGCCGCCGGGGTTCTCGGGGTCCGGATCGGGCGCCGCATGGACAGCGTCGTCATGGTCCTTGGCGTCGGCGGGGTCGATGGTGATCAGGTCGAGATCGCGCCAATCCTCGCGTCCTGCCGTGCCGGCGGGCTTGACCGCCTCGGCCTCGGCCAGGGTCGCCGGCTGGAAGATGTGGGGGATGCCGTGGCTGTGGATCGCAATCAGGCTCACGGCCTTTTCCGATTTCACCGAGCCGAGGCGCTCCCGCACGCGCGCCTCAGGCGGGCCGAAACGGGTCTCGCGGGCGAGCGCGACCGCGACGAGATCGCCATCCTGCGCATCGCCGGTCTGGCCGCGCGGGATCAGCGCCTCGCGGCCCTGGGCCTTCTTGTCGATCGGGACGAGCCGACCGCTGCCATCGGGCAAGGCGCGGAAGATGCCGAGCACCTGGCCCTTGCCCTTGCCCATGATCTTCAGGACCCGCCCGGAATAGGCGAAGCCGTCGACGCCCTTGAGCCGTGTCAGCTTGAGCAGCACCTGGTCGCCGACACCGGCGGCCGGGGCAGCCCGCTTGGAGCGGAACTCGCGGGGCCGCTCGATCAGGATGCGCGGCGGCTCGCCATCATCGGCCGCATTCCATTCGAGCGGCGCGGCGACCAGATCGCCATCGCGATCCTTGCTCTTGATCTCGGACAGCAGGACGGGTGGCAGGGCGCCGCGGGGATGGACCGGCCGCTCCGCGCCATCGCCACTCGTCGCGCCCTCCTGGTCGAGCTCCTTCAGCAGGCGCTTCAGCCAGATCTTGCCGCCGCCATCTAGTCCGAAGGCCTTGGCGATGTCGCGGCGCCCGACCTCGCGGCCAGCCTCGCGTTCCGTTTCGATGAAGTCGAGGATCGCCTCGCGGCTGGGCTCAGGCGCGCGCAAGGCAGACACTCGCCGGAGGGGGACATTGAAAAGCTCATGCCCCTGATGTGGCATGCGTATCCGCCCGATACCAGAACCCGGGGCTCATCGTATCGAGGTTTTTGCTGCGTGACCGGGATGAAGCCGGGTCTCGCGCGGTGATCGCTCCCATCGAGACACGCTGCTCCACGCCACGGCGCGATCAGACATAACAAAGAAGGGCTGCCCGCGAGGACAGCCCTTCCATTGCCGAACCGCGACCCGGCGAACCGGGCCTAAAGGTGCGAAAACTCACGCGGAACAAGGGCCCCAGGTAGAAGAAGTCCAGCTCCGACCGCCTTGCACCAGCGGTTGATGACAATGAGACACTGGATCACCTCCTTTCAGTTGTTACCGACAAGAAGAAGCTAGATCGATTCTCCGGCATGCGTAAACGCCAAAGTTTGGGCCGCGGACATTCAAGAAATCGGCCGCTTTTCTTGAGCCGGCGATAGACAACATGGCAGCTGCCGCAAAAGCGCGCAGGCAGGTTGCGTAAATTTTAGGCATATCCGTCGCTGCCGCACCAATCGGCAGCGAAAGCCGGTCTCCAGCGCAGAAAATGCGACCGTCCCGGCTTCTCAACCGCGATTTTGCGAACAGGACAGGGCTGTCCAGGCTGTTGGCACGTGGCTTGCGATCTTGGTTGGCAGGGCCAGGGAGGCCTCTCGGCGTCCAGGCGGGCGCTGCATCACCCAAGGTTCGGGGGACATATCCGTGAAGACCACTCGCCGTGTCATTTTGGGCGCCGCACTTGCTGGCGCCACCATGCTGGGCTCGCTGCTGCCAGCCGCCGCTCAGGAGACGATCAAGGTCGGTATCCTGCACTCGCTGTCAGGCACGATGGCGATCTCTGAGACGACGTTGAAGGACGTCATGCTCATGCTGATCGAGGAGCAGAACAAGAAGGGCGGCGTGCTGGGCAAGAAGCTCGAGGCTGTCGTCGTCGATCCCGCTTCCAACTGGCCGCTCTTCGCCGAAAAGGCGCGCGAGCTGATCGCCAAGGAGAAGGTTTCCGCAGTGTTTGGCTGCTGGACCTCGGTGTCCCGCAAATCCGTCCTGCCGGTCTTCAAGGAGCTGAACTCGATCCTGTTCTACCCCGTCCAGTATGAGGGCGAGGAATCCGAGCGCAACGTCTTCTACACCGGTGCCGCGCCGAACCAGCAGGCGATCCCGGCCGTGGATTACCTCGCCAAGGAAGAAAAGGTGCAGCGCTGGGTCCTGGCCGGCACCGACTATGTCTATCCGCGCACCACCAACAAGATCCTCGAGGCCTACCTGCTCTCCAAGGGCGTCGCCAAGGAAGACATCATGATCAACTACACGCCGTTCGGACATTCCGACTGGCAGACGATCGTCTCCGACATCAAGAAGTTCGGCTCGGCCGGCAAGAAGACCGCCGTGGTCTCGACCATCAACGGCGACGCCAACGTGCCGTTCTACAAGGAGCTCGGCAACCAGGGCGTCAAGGCGACCGACATTCCGGTCGTCGCCTTCTCCGTCGGCGAGGAAGAACTGGCCGGCATCGACACCAAGCCGCTGGTCGGCCATCTCGCGGCCTGGAACTACTTCCAGTCGGTCAAGACGCCGGATAACGAGGCCTTCATCAAGCAGTGGAAGGCCTTCAAGAAGAACGACAAGGCCGTCACCAACGATCCGATGGAAGCCCATGTCATCGGCTTCGCCATGTGGGTGAAGGCTGTCGAGAAGGCCAAGAGCTTCGATCCGGACAAGGTGATCGACGCGCTGCCCGGCATCGAGGCTCCGAACCTGACCGGCGGCATCTCGAAGATGCTCCCCAACCACCACATCACCAAGCCCGTGCTGATCGGCGAGATCAAGGCGGACGGCCAGTTCGACGTGGTCTCCAAGACCGACCTCGTCCCCGGCGATGCCTGGTCCAAGCACCTCGACGGCTCCAAGGACCTGATCGGCGATTGGGTCGAGAAGAAGTGCGGCAACTTCAACACCAAGACCGGCAAGTGCGGCGGCGCCTGAGTTGCTGAGCTGCTGCCCTGACAAACGACCCCGCTCCCTCGATGGGAGCGGGGTCACCCTGCGGGGTCCACTGCAAACCCAAGCCCTCATCCTGAGGAGCGCCGCAGGCGCGTCTCGAAGGATGGTCCAGAAGGCGGTTCCGGAGCGAGCTGGAGCATCCTTCGAGATGCCGCTCATGCGGCTCCTCAGGATGAGGGCTCGATGAATGCGGCCTCGTGCAGACCCCGTCCTGCGCTTTAGGTGCCCGTCCTGCGCTTTAGGTAATTGCGAACCGATGCATCTGCTGCCCCACCTTCTGCGCGTCCTCCTGATCGCGCTCGCCATCGGCTTCGCGCCGTTGGCGGCCCGTGCTCAGACGGCCGATGAGATCTTCACCCGGCTTGGTGCCGACAGCTTCTCCGAGACCGCCAAGGCGGTCGATGGCCTGATCGCCACCGCTCATCCGCAGGCCGCCCTGATCATCGAGGCGCTGGCCGAGGGCCGCTTGCTGGCCGGTGCCGGTGCTGTCGTGGTCAAGGCCAAGGATGGCGCGCTGCTGGATGCGCGGACCGGCCAGGCGCTTGCCGCCGAGCCACCGGGGCTGCAGCCGGTGCGGCTGAACAATAATCTGCGCCGGGTGACGCAGGCGGCTCTGGGCGGGCTTGGCCTGCTGAACGCGCTGCCGGCGAACCGCGTGCTGGCGGCCGATGCCGTCTTCAAATCCCGCGACGCCTCGCTGCTGCCGGTGGTCGAGGCGGCCCTGGCGCGAGAGAGCGATGCCAAGGCGCGCGCGGCGCTGCGCCAGGCTCAAGCCGCCATCCTGATCGTCAAGCCCGATGTCGCCCCGCTGGACCGGCTGGCGGCGATGGAGGTTTTGCGGGAACGCGGCGATCAGGCGGCGCTTGCAACCCTGCGCGCTCTCCCGGCCGATGCGACGCCGGCGCTGAAAGAGGCGCAGGCCCGCGCCATCACCGAGATCGAGGGCAAGCTGGCTCTGTGGCGGGCCGGGCAGAACCTCTGGTACGGGCTGTCGCTCGGCTCCGTCCTGCTGCTCGCGGCCATCGGCCTCGCCATCACCTTCGGTGTGATGGGCGTCATCAACATGGCCCATGGCGAGATGGTGATGCTGGGGGCCTACACCACCTTCATCGTGCAGGAGGTGATCCGGACCTCGGCGCCAGCGCTGTTCGACTGGTCTCTCGCCTTTGCCCTGCCGCTGGCCTTCCTCGTCGCCGGCCTTGTCGGCATCGCCATCGAGCGTGGCGTCATCCGCTTTTTATATGGGCGGCCGCTGGAAACCCTGCTGGCGACCTGGGGCATCAGCCTGATCCTGCAGCAGGCCGTGCGCACGGCGTTTGGACCCACCAACCGTGAAGTCGGCGCGCCGGCCTTCATGTCCGGCGCCGTCGATATCGGTGGGCTCGCCATCACCTGGAACAGGCTCTGGATCATCGTTTTCGCGGCGCTGGTCTTTGCGGCGCTGCTGGCGATCCTGAAGCTGACGCCGATCGGGCTGCAGATGCGCGCCGTCACCCAGAACAGGCGCATGGCCTCGGCCATGGGCATCCGCACCGGGCGGGTCGATGCGCTGACCTTCGGGCTCGGATCCGGCGTCGCCGGGCTGGCCGGGGTGGCGCTGTCGCAGATCGACAATGTCAGCCCCAATCTCGGCCAGAGCTACATCATCGACAGCTTCATGGTCGTGGTCTTTGGCGGCGTCGGCAATCTCTGGGGCACGCTGGTCGGCGCCATGACGCTGGGCATCGCCAACAAGCTTCTGGAGCCCTATGCCGGCGCCGTGCTCGGCAAGATCGCGCTGCTCGTCTTCATCATCCTGTTCATCCAGAAGCGCCCGCGCGGCCTGTTCGCGCTGAAGGGCCGGGCGGTGGAAGCATGATTGCCCGCTTTCTGCTGCAGAACATGGATCGGCGCGGCGGGATCTTCCTCGCCCTCGTCGCGGCCATCATGGTGCTGGTGCCGCTGTCGAACCTGCTGCTGCCCGCCAGCTCGGTCTTTCATGTCCCGACTTCGGCAATGTCGCTCTGGGGCAAGTATCTCTGCTTTGCCCTGCTGGCGATCTCGCTCGATCTGGTCTGGGGCTATTGCGGCATCCTCTCGCTCGGCCACGGCGCCTTCTTTGCCCTCGGCGGATATGCGATGGGCATGTATCTGATGCGCCAGATCGGCGCGCGGGGCGTCTATGGCAACCCGGTGCTGCCCGATTTCATGGTCTTCCTGAACTGGAAGGAGCTGCCCTGGTACTGGTACGGCTTCGATTCCTTCGCGTTCGCCATGCTGATGGTGCTGCTGGTGCCGGGGCTGCTCGCCTTCGTCTTCGGCTGGTTCGCCTTCCGCTCGCGCGTCACCGGGGTGTACCTCTCGATCATCACCCAGGCCCTGACCTACGCGCTGTTGCTGGCCTTCTTCCGCAATGACATGGGCTTTGGCGGCAATAACGGACTGACCGACTTCAAGGATATTCTGGGCTTCAACGTGCAGGCCCAGAGCACGCGGGCCGCGCTCTTCGCCATCACCTGCCTGATGCTGATGGTCGGCTTCCTGATCGCGCGCGGCATCGTCGTCTCGAAGCTCGGCAAGGTGGTGATCGCGATCCGCGATGCGGAATCGCGCACCCGCTTCCTCGGCTACAGGGTCGACCGCTTCAAGCTCTTCGTCTTCACCGTCTCGGCCTGCATGGCCGGTGTGGCCGGGGCGCTTTATGTGCCGCAGGTCGGCATCATCAACCCCAGCGAATTCGCCCCCGCCAACTCCATCGAAACGGTGATCTGGGTGGCGATCGGCGGGCGCGGCACGCTGGTCGGCGCGGCGCTGGGCGCTGTCGTCGTCAACTACGCCAAGACCGTCTTCACCTCCGGCTTCATGGCACCGTACTGGCTGTTTGCCCTCGGCGGCCTGTTCGTCTTCGTCACGCTGTTCATGCCCAAGGGCATCCTGGGCACGCTGCAGGATTGGTCGGCCAAGCGCTGGAAGCCGCGGCCGCAGCCAAGCCCGGCCGCGCCGGCCGCAGCGGAGTGAGACGATGAACACGGCAATCTCCACGGCCGCTCCGGCCAGCCAGCAGCTGACCTCGGCGCTGCTTTATCTCGACGGCGTCAGCGTCTCCTTCGATGGGTTCAAGGCCATTCGCGGGCTGTCGCTGGCGATCGAACCCGGCGAGATGCGGGCGATCATCGGCCCCAATGGCGCGGGCAAGACGACGATGATGGACATCATCACCGGCAAGACCAAGCCCGATGTCGGCACGGTGATGTTTGGCGGGTCGGTCGACCTGACCAAGCTCGACGAGGCGGCCATCGCCAATCTCGGCATCGGCCGGAAATTCCAAAAGCCAACCGTCTTCGACTTCCACACCATCGAGGACAATATCCTGCTGGCGTTGAAGGCAAAACGCAGCGTCGGCAGGACCCTTTTCTGGAAGACCGCCCATGCCGACGCCAAGCGCATCGACGACATCCTCGGCATCATCAAGCTCGGTGACGCGCGCGAGCGGTTGGCCGGCTCGCTGTCGCACGGCCAGAAGCAATGGCTGGAGATCGGCATGCTGCTGGCCCAGGACCCGAAGCTGCTGCTGGTCGACGAGCCTGCCGCCGGCATGACCGACGGCGAAACCGCCGAGACCGCCGTGCTGCTCAAGGAGATCGCGAAGGACCACTCGGTCATCGTCGTCGAGCACGATATGGGCTTCATCCGCGAACTCGGGGTGAAGGTGACGGTGCTGCATGAGGGATCGGTGCTGGCCGAGGGCCCGCTCGACCAGGTCAGCGCCAATGAACGCGTCGTTGAAGTGTATCTGGGGCGGTGAGATGGGGATGTGGGGGCGAATGGCGAATGGTGAGTGGCGAATGGGCCAAGGGCGAGTAGCGAATGGCGAGTGGCGAATGGGGTTTAGCTTCGCCCTCAGCGGACCTGTGCGGCGAGCTACTCGCCACTCGCCACTCACCACTCGCCCCCTAAAATCATGCTGACCGTCGACGCTATCGATCTTCATTATGGCGCGGCGCAGGCTTTGCGGCGGGTTTCGGTTACGGCTGAGATCGGCAAGGTGACCTGCGTGATGGGCCGCAACGGCGTCGGCAAGACATCGCTGATGCGCGCCATCGTCGGCCACCAGCCGATCTCCGGCGGCAGCATCGGCTTTGACGGCACCGACATTTCCAGCCTGCGCAGCGAGGACAGGGCGCGGGCCGGCATCGCCTATGTGCCGCAGGGCCGGGAGGTGTTCCCGCTGCTGACGGTGAAGGAAAACCTCGAGACCGGCTTTGCGCCGCTCAAGCGCCGGGACCGCTATATCCCGACCGAGCTTTTCGATCTGTTCCCCGTGCTGCAGTCCATGCTGGGCCGGCGCGGAGGCGACCTCTCGGGTGGCCAGCAGCAGCAACTCGCCATTGCGCGAGCGCTGGTCACCCGGCCCAGATTGCTGGTGCTGGACGAGCCGACGGAGGGCATCCAGCCCTCGATCATCAAGGATATCGGCCGCGCCATCGACTACCTGCGCTCGAAGGGCGACATGGCGATCGTGCTGGTTGAGCAGTATTTCGATTTTGCGCGCGACCTTGCCGACACGATGTTCGTGATGGATCGCGGCGAGGTCGTACTGTCGGGTCCGATGGCTGAGCTGGACGCCGGGCAGGTCCAGCGCCTGATCCAGGTCTGAGCCAGCGGCTCAGCGCTTGGCGCGAGCCTGAGCGCGGCGCGGACCCGCGCTGGCCGCTTGCGCCCGGGCCGAGGCCTTGGCCTTCTCGCGAGCCGGGACGGCCTGCTGTTCGGCTGCCAGCCGCGCCATGCTTTCGGCGAGACAGGCGGTGAAATCCGTCGCTGTCAGCGGCCGCGAGAACAGGTAGCCCTGCGCCAGATCGCAGCCCTGCAGGCTGAGCCAGGAAAGCGTCGCCTGATCCTCGACCCCTTCCGCCGTGGTCAGCATGTCGAAGCTGCGGGCAACAGCCACGATCGACTGGACGATTGCCGTGCGCTGCTTGAGCGGGCCGTTGCCACTGACGAAGGCGCGGTCGATCTTGAGCTTGTCGATCGGGAACTGGTTCAGCTGGGCGAGCGAGGAGTAGCCGGTGCCGAAATCGTCCAGCGCCAGGCTGACGCCCGCCTCACGCATCGCGTTCATGAAAGCGAGCGTCGGCTCGTCGCGCTTCAGCAGGGCGGTTTCGGTCAGCTCGATCTCGAGGCGCGAGGCGGCGAGCCCGCTCTGCGCGAGGCATTCCAGCACCCGGTCCTCCAGGCCCGCCCGGCCGAGCTGCGCGGGCGAGAGGTTGACCGAAACCGAGATCGACGAGGGCCAGGAGGCGGCCTCGCGGCAGGCTGTCTCCATCACATGTGTGCCGATCTGCTCGATCACGCCGGATTTTTCCGCAAGCGGGATGAAGATGGTCGGCGCGATCACGCCGCGCTCGGGATGCTGCCAGCGTGCGAGCGCCTCGGCGCCGACGATCATACCCTGGCGGATGTCGATGATCGGCTGAAACGCGACACTGATCTCGCCCCGCTCGACGGCGCGGGCCAGATCCTGCGACAGCTTGAACTCCTCCTCGGCCTCGTGGTGCATCGCCGCGTCGAACAGGGCGATGCGTCCGCCCCCGGCCTGCTTGGCCTGATACATGGCGAAATCGGCATTGCGCATCACCGTCTCGAACTCCGTCCCCGGTGGGGCGAAGGAGACGCCGATGCTGGCCTTGAGCAGGAAGGCGGCGTCGGCGACGGTGAAGCGCTGGGTCAGGTCGCGCAGCACGCGGCGAACCGCCAGCATGCCTTCCTCCTCGGACAGGCCAGGCTCCAGGATGATGGCGAACTCGTCACCACCCAGGCGGGCGACCGTATCGAAATCGCTGTGGTCCACCGTCAGGATGGTTGCGACCTGCCGCAGCAATTCGTCACCGGCTGCATGGCCATAGGTGTCGTTGATCATCTTGAAGTTGTCGAGGTCGATGCAGGCCAGCGCCAGTGTGGTCTGGGTCGCAGTGGCCGCATCGAGCAGAACCAGTGCCCTGTCGCGCAGCGAGGCCCGGTTCATCAGCCCGGTCAGCTCATCGCGGGAGGCGAGGGTGGCGAGGCGGTCCGTGGCGTTCTTGGCGATGGTCACGTCAGAGCCGACGCAGCGCCAGCCCAGCAGATTGCTGCTGTCATCATGGACGGGCGTGGCCGTCAGCGACCACCAGCGCTGCTCGCGGCCGATGCCGACGGCAATTTCCGCATCCCGAAAGCACTCGCCCCGCTTGAAGCGGGCGCCGAGCAGCATCGCCGACTCCACCGGCAGATAATCGAAGAGCGAAGCGCCGGGCTTCAGTGAGGGCTCGTTGAGCACTTCGGACAATCTCGGCGAGAAGGTCAGCAGGATGCCCTCCGCATCGCATTCGAACAGCCAATCTGACCCGTTTTGCTGGAATTCGGCGAGCAGAAGCTGGATGACCTGGCCACGGTCGATCAGCTCGGCCTGCGAGCGCAGCTGCCTTTCGAACAATCGGGCCGAGGTGCCGATCGCCTGCATGATGACGGTGGCATAGCCGATCAGCAGAACGGAGATCAGCAGCCAGTAGCCCTCGTGGAACAGGGCGAGCCCCAGCAGCGCGCCCCCTGTGACGATGGCGACGAAGATCAGCCCGGCAGGAGCGATCGTGGCCAGCAGGAAGCCGCCGGAGCAGATGATGCCGGCGGTTAAGGTCCCCAGGACGAACTGGACATCGGGCTCGGCGCGCGGAAACCAGACCGCCGGCACCACGGCCCAGCAGACCGCGAGCGCAGCGCTATGGAAAATCGCGTGGCGGATACCGCGTGGCGAGGCGCTCCGCCGCTGGGTTTTTCGTCTGTTACCGTACCAGGCGGGCAGGCTGGCGGCGAGGATCATCAGCAGTGACGTCAGCCAGAGACCCAGCTCGATGGTCGACGCGAAGTCCCTGACCGCATAAGCGGCCGCGCAGCCAGCGAGCATGTTGACGCATAGGGCTGTCGGCGTGAAGCGCATGATAGCGCGTAGCTGGTGGGCACGAACGCGGCTTGTCAGGTCGGGAGAGCCAAAGGCAGCGCCGGGCTGCAGGCTGGATGGCGAGGTCTGTGAAGGCATGGCGTCGGCGGCCTTTATCATGGTCGCCGAGTAGATTACGTTACGTAAGTTAATGAGCTGTATGTGAGATTGGATTCCAGCAGGCGTGCTTCCGCCAGCCCCCGCCTCAGCCGTTGACGCTGACGGCTCCGAGCGCCATCGCGACAGCCGCCTGCGTCGGGTCGATGACCGGGATGCCCAGCGCCTGTTCCAAAGGCTTGCGGTGCCGCGCCATGCCGGCGCAACCCATCACGATCGCGCCCGCGCCGTCCTGCTCCTTCAGTTCCCGGCCGATCGCGATCATCCGGGCGAGGGTGCCTTCGCCGGATGCGGTCTCAGCGACAGACATTTCCAGCGGGCGCTCGCCGGCCAGCCGGTCCATCAACCCCATCTGCCGGAGATAGCGGATATGGCGCGGGATGGAGCGTGACTTGATGGCGATCACGCCGAAGCGGTCAGCCCGGGTCAACGCGGTCAGCACCCCACATTCGGCGATGCCGAAAACCGGCCGCGCCGTGCCCTCGCGCGCCACAAACAGACCGGGATCGGAATAGCAGGCGATGATGAAGGCATCGACATCGTTGGCGGACTCGATCCGGCGGCGGAGCGGCAGGGTGACGCTTTCGATATGCTCCTGCGTCTCGATGCCGAGCGGCCCTTCCTTCAGGGTTTCGCAGATGATCTCCGGGCCATCAGCAAAGCCTAGAGGACGCACCGCCTCGCGCAGCCCTTCCGTCACGGCCTCGTTGGAATTGGGATTAATGACGAGGATGCGGGTGGTGCGCGCCATGACGGGTTCCGGCTCTGAGCTATCGCTGCGAATGCGCAAGGATGGTCCGATTGCGCCATGCGTCGCAAGGGGGGGCAAGAGCCTTGGAAACTGGGGTGCGGGCTCCGCTCAGTTCAGCACCAGCCGCGGCAACCACAGCACCACCTCGGGCACGAAGGTGATGATCACCAGGACCGCGAAGCCGACAGCCAGGAACGGCAGGACCTCGCGCACCACACGCTCGATCTTCACCTGGGCAAAGTTGCCGCAGATGTAGAGCAGGATACCGACCGGCGGGGTCAGAAGGCCGAGCATCAGGTTGAAGACGATGACCAGTCCGAAGTGGACGAGGTCGATACCCACCGCCTCGACAATCGGGATCAGCACCGGGATCAGGATGATCATCGCCGCGATCGCTTCCATGAAGCAGCCGACGACCAGCAGAAGCACGTTGATCAGGATCAGGATGACCCAGGGATTGTTGGAGAAGGCGCCGATCCATTGCGCGATCTCGCGCGGCAATCCCGCTCACCGCCATCAGCCAGCCGAAGCCACTGGCAAAGGCGATGATGATCATCACCACTGCGGAATCCAGCCCGCTCTGCACGCAGATGCCCCAGAGCTGGCGCCAGGACAGTTCGCGGTGGATCACCATCGAGACGAACAGCGCGTAAAGCACCGCGACTGCGGCGCTCTCGGTCACGGTGACGACGCCGCCGGTGACGCCGAACAGGATGACGAAAGGCATCAGCAGGGCCCAGATCGCCTTGCTGCCGAAGCGCAACACATCGCGCATCGGCACGGCCTCATGCACCGGGTAACGCCTGGCGCGGGAGATGACGTAGACGACGGCGGCGAGCCCGACGCCCAGCAGCAGGCCGGGTATCACACCGCCGAGGAAAAGCGCGGCGACCGAGACGCCCTTGCCGACCGACAGGGCATAGATCACCAGCGGAATCGAGGGCGGGATGATCGGCCCCATGACCGAGGCCGAGGCCGTAATCGCGGCGGCAAAGCCCGGATCGTAGCCCGAGCGCTTCATGCCCGGCACCAGCACCTTGCCGAGCGCTGTCGCATCGGCCACCGCCGAGCCGGAGACGCCGGAGAAGACCATGCAGGACATGACGGTGGTGAGGCCGAGCCCGCCGGCAAAGCGGCCGACGCAGGCATTGGCGAAGCTGATGATGCGGGCGGTGATGCCGCCGACATTCATGATGTTGCCGGCCAGGATGAAGAAGGGAATGGCGAGCAGGGAGTAGGAGTTGGCGCCGATCAGCGCACGCTGCACAAACACGGAGTAGGGCAGGCTTGGATGGTTGGCGATCGTCATCACCGCCGCCAGCGCCATGGCGAACGCGATCGGCAGGCCCAGCACCATCATCACGGCGAAGGAAAGCATCAGAACGCCGGCCATGATAAGGGTCTCCTGTTGCGCGCTTTGGCGCGCGGATAGACGGACGCGTGGTGGAGGGGCTCTCCGGTGCTTGTGACCGGAGGAGCCTGTCAGAGATGGACTTCGCCGAAAGGATCGCGCCGGGCTGGATCGAACAGCTTCTCAACCCAGAAGATGATCATCAGCGCGGCACAGAATGGCGCGGCTGAATAGAAGGTCGCCGGGCTGATCTCGAGCGCGCCGAAGGTCTGTCCCATGGTCCCGATCGAGATCTGCAGGCCGAACCACAGCATCAGCACCGACAGCAGCAGGATCAGCCCGTGGTTGAGCCAGAGCACTGCCGTTTGCAGGCGCCGTGGCAGCATCAGCAGGAACATGTCGATCGCGATGTGCAGCATGTTGCGGTAGAGCACGGCTGCGCCGGCGAAGACCGACCAGACGAACAGGATCCGGCAGACCTGCTCGGTCCAGGATAGCGGCCGCTCCAGCCCGTAGCGGTACCAGACGGCGGCAATGGTGATCAAAACGATCGCCGCAATCGAGCCGCCGACGATGGTGCGGGCGACCCAGTCGCAGAGGTCGCAAAGCCTGCGCCATAGCGCAGGAAAGCCGGTCAAGGGCTGCATAGCGATCCCGTCACATGAGAGAAGGACGCCGGGCCTGTTCAGGCCCGGCGGCGACAGCGTCGTTCAGGCGATGGTCTTGATCCGGTCGACCCATTTCTTCACATGGGCGAACTCGGTCTCCATGCCTTCCAGCGTCTTGCGGAAGGCGTCCTTGTCGACGTCGTTGATCGCGATGTTCTTCGCCTTGACCAGCGCAAGGATGCGATCGTCATCGGCGATCACCTTGGGACGCAGCGTGTCTTCCATGTCGCGGGCGGCTTGGACGAGCGCCTTGCGCTGCTCGTCATTGACCGCGCGGAAGCTCGCTTCCGAGATCACGATCATGTTGTCCTGCATCATGTGCTCGGTCAGAGCGAGGTTCTTGTTCACGTCGAAAATGCCGCCGTTGAAGGTCAGCGCCATCGGGTTTTCCTGACCCTCGATCACGCCCGACTTCAGCGCCTGGAACACTTCCGGCCAGGCCAGCGGAGTCGGCGAGGCGCCGAAGCGCTCGAAGGTGCGGCGCCACATCGTGGTTTCCGGCACGCGGATTTTGAAGCCCTTGAGATCGGCGGGCGTCTTGACCACCCGGCTGGAGGAGAGCTGGCGCGGCATGCGCGGGATGGCGCCCAGAGGCCGCAGCTTGGCCTGCGCGGCGACGTCATCGCCATACTCGGTCATGATCGCGGTCATGACCTTGTCCTTGTGGGCGACGTTCTTGAACAGATAGGGGTAGGTGAAGACCTCGGCGGGCTTGTACCAACCCGCCAGCAAGGCAGCGCCGGGCGTGGCGACCTGGATCGACCCCTGCAGCAGCCCCTCGACATTCTCCCGCTCGCCGCCGAGCGCGCCGGCATGGTGGGAGGCGATGTCGATCTGGCCCTTGGTCAGCTCCTTCACGCGGACGGCGAAGACGTCGAGGCTCTGGGCGATGAAATCGGTCTGCGGCGTGGCCGAGGCGCCGATCCATTTCAGTTGCTGGGCGCGCAGAATGCTCGGCATCGCGATGATGCCGGCACCCAAGGCCGCGCCTGCGAGAAGGCCGCGGCGGGTCGGCTGGTCTAGTCTGCTCTTGCTCATGATGTCCTCCCTGGACGGTTTGGCCGGCCCGTTATCCCCGGGCTCTGGCCGCTCTTCGCTCTTTCGCATTCAGGGGCCTCAGCCCCTGAAGTGGTCCTCCATCTCGCGGCGAACCTTGACCGCCGCGTCATCGGCATCGAAGGCGACATCGGACCATTTCAGACGCTGGCCCTGCGCGATATCGTGCTTGAGCTTGACGCGATGTGCGAGGCCGAGGGGCAGATAGCCTTCCGCCAGCGAGGTCTTCGGCCGGCGTCTGCTTGCCCCAGACGCAGAAGCCGCCCTCGCCATCGAGCATCTCGCCCGCCTTGAGGTCGCGCTTGGCCGTGGCGACGACGTCGGAATTGAAGCAGATCGGCGCGCCCGTCGGCTCCTTGCGCAGCGCAGCCGACGCGACCGAGATGCCGAGTTCGAGCCCGATCATGTGGATCGGACGGTAGAGGCAGGCATAGCGGCCGCTCTTGTCCGGCAGCATCGAATATTCGCGGAAGCACTCTTCGCTGTAGGCGCTGTCGGATCTCGAAGACGACATAGGTGCCCATCACCAGGCTGTGCGGCACATCCGTGCCATCGCGGTAGACCGAGGAGGTGACCTCGGTGACGCCGGCCCGCTCCAGCACGCCGCCATCGGCTTTCGGCTTGCAGATCTCGGCATGCTCGAAGCGGGTGGCGGGCGGGAAGGAGAGACCTTCCGCCTGCGATTGCAGCCCTGTCGCGTTGCAGACGGCGGTCATCTCGATGCCCGATTTGGTGCCGTCGACGAAGGAGTTGAACATCTTCGGATTGATCGAATTGCGATCCTTGATCTTCATGTACTTGTCGAGAATGTCCCAGACCGTATCGGGGGTGGATTGGTGATAGGTCGGGTGGTAGCGCGTGCCCTTGCCGGCGGAGACGACACGGAAGCCGCAGGCCCGGGCCCAGTCGACATGATCGGCGATCAGGGCCGGCTGGTCGCCCCAGGCCAGCGAATAGACCACGCCGGCTTCGCGCGCCTTGCGGGCCAGCAGCGGACCGGCGCAGGCATCGGCCTCGACATTGACCATGACGATGTGCTTGCCGTGCGAGATGGCGCGCAGCGCGAAGCGGATGCCGGCGCCTGGATCGCCCGTCGCCTCGATGATGACTTCGATGCCGGGGTGGTCGATCAGCTGATCCGCATTGTCGGTCACCAGCGTCGCGCCATGCTTGAGCGCATCGCCAATCGAGCCGGCGGCATATTGCTCCTCAGGCCAGCAGGCCAGTTTCAGCTGCGAGCGGGCACGGGCGGTGTTGAGATCGGCGACGCCGACAATGTGCATGCCCGTCGGTGCTGCGCGCCTGCGAGAGGAACATGGTGCCGAACTTGCCCGCGCCGATAATCGCCACGGTCACCGGCTTGCCCGCCGCTTTGCGTTCCAGAAGCAGTTTATGCAGGTTCATGCGTCGTCTCTTTCCTCGCCTGGCCGATCATTGATCAGCGTGTCGTCAGTGGAGGATGCGTCGCATGGGAATAGGGTGGCACATGCACCGCATGCCGCCTTGCGCAGATCTCTGCGCCAACTCCTCCCTGCGGGCAGCAGCTTCATTTGGTGAGCTGCATTCCTCATGAACAAGGCGTAACATGCGTTTCGACGCGTTGAAAAACGAATTAGTTGGGTGTCATCGATGAGCAGGATTCACCGTTGATCGGAGGCATGCCGCCGCTGCAATGGCTCCAGACCTTCCGCGCCGTGATGGAGGCCGGAAGCTTTGCGGGCGCTGCGAAGCTGATGAACCTGACGCCCTCGGCGATCAGCCACCAGATGCGGGCGCTGGAGGGCATGCTGGGGCGCCAGCTTTTCCTCCGGGTGCGTCGCAGCGTCGTGCCGACCGAGGAGGCGCTGACCTATTCCGCCTCCATCGGCGAAAGCTTTGCCCGGCTGATGACGGCGACCATCCGTGTCGCTTCGGGAGCGGGCGTGCGCCGGCTACCGATCCATGCCTCGCCGAGCTTTGCGACGCTCTGGCTGATGCCGCGGCTTGGGCAATTCCTACGGGAGCACCCCAGCATCGATGTTGCGCTCTTCGCCAGTCACGAGCCGGCGCGGCTGGGCAAGGATGGCATCCTGATCGACATCCAATATGCGCGGCCGGTTCCGGAGGATTGCGAGGCGGTGGCGCTGGGCGAGGAACTGATCGTGCCGATGGCGAGCCGGCGCTTCATCGCGGCGCATGGTCTGGAGGCGCCGGAGGATATTCGCCGCGTACCGCTGATCCACTCCCTGCGATGCGTCGTGCCCTGGGATCAGTGGGCGGCGCGCTTTGCGCCCTTCGCGCCGCTCAGTCCGCGCGGATTGCAGTTCGACCGCGCCCATCTCGCTTTGGCCGGTGCTGTCGACGGGCTGGGTCTGGCGCTGGAATCGACGCTTCAGGCGCATGATCTGCTGACTAATGGCGAGCTGGTGCTGCCCTTCGGCCCGCGCGGCATCGGGGTTGTGGCGCACCGGCTGCTCTATCGGCGCGAGGACCGAGACAATCCCGAGATCCAGGCCTTCGTCGAATGGCTGAAGCGCGAGATCGGCGATAGCGGCACGCAGGGACTGGCCGTGGCCGGTTGAGCGGCATCGCAGCCCTCATGGTGCGAAAGCGGGCAGCGCTCGACGTTGCCTAGCGAATAAGCAAAACCACCCGCCATGCCTAAACTCGCCTCACGCATCTGCGGCTGGGCCGGGTGCGGCTGCGCCGGCAGTTTCCTTCTTTTTCAACACGATACGCCTCTGGCACGGTCTGTGCTGGGCCGGTCTCGTCACGTCACCCGACGCCGCGCGGAAGGCCGCTGCGGTGAGCTGCCGCCCCTGCAACCAAGGACAGACCCGATGATCACGCGCCGTACCGCTCTTGCCGCAGGCCTTGCCGCTCCCTTCATCGCGCGTGGCAGTGCCCAGGCGCAGGCTCCGAGCCGCAAGGAGACCTTGCTGCTGGTGCAGGAATATGGCCCCAACAGCCTCGATATGCAGGGCATTGGCGCATCGCAGCCGGTCAACGGCGTGGCACTGAATTGCTATGATCGGCTGCTGCGCTTCAAGCCGGTGCCGATCCCCGGCGGCGGCGGCCATCAGGTGGCGATGGGCGAGCTCGAGGGTGAACTGGCCGAGAGTTTCCAGGTCGCTTCGGACGGGATGAGCGCCACCTTCAAGCTGCGCGATGCGAAGTTCCATTCGGGCCGGCCTGTCACCGCCAAGGATGTGAAATGGTCGCTCGACCGCGCGGTCTCGATCGGCGGCTTCGCCACCACCCAGATGAAGGCTGGCTCGCTGGAAAAGCCCGAGCAGTTCGTTGCCGTGGACGACAAGACCTTCCGCATCGACTTCTTGCGCAAGGACAAGCTGACCCTGCCCAATCTGGCGGTGACCATTCCCTTCGTGTTCGATTCCGAGCTCGCCATCAAGAACAGCGGCGGCGACGCATGGGCCAAGGAATACCTCAAGAACAATGTCGCCGGCTCCGGCGCCTACAAGGTCGAAAGCTGGAAGCCCGGCGTCGAGACGATCTATGTCCGCAATGAGGATTGGGCCTGCGGAAAGCTGCCGCAACTGCGCCGGATCATCGCCCGCGATATCGCCTCGCCCTCGACCCGCCGGGCGCTGATGGAGCGCGGCGACGCCGATGTCTGCTACGGGCTGCCGCCGAAGGATTTCAAGGACCTGCTGGACGGGGGCAAGATCAACGTCGTCGGCGTGCCGATCCCCAACGGTGTCTGGGGCGTCTATCTCAATACCCAGGTCGGGCCGTTCAAGGATGTGCGGCTGCGCCAGGCGGTGGCCTTCGTGATGCCCTATGAGAAGATCCTGCAGGCCTCGCTCTTTGGCCGCGGCGTCGACATGTCGGGCGGGCCCGCGACCCCGAAGGTCGCCTGGCCGCAGCCCTTCCCCTACAAGACCGATGTCGCCAAGGCCAAGGCGCTGGTCGATGCCGCCGGCGGCGGCTTCACCGACGACGCTGTATTTCGACGCGGGCAACGCCACGGTCGCGGAGCCGATGGCGGTGCTGATCAAGGAGGCGCTGGCGCAGATCGGCATCACCGTCGAGATCAACAAGGTGCCGGGCGCCAATTTCCGCACCGAGATCGCCAAGAAGACCAATCCGATGGTGATCAACCGCTTTGCCGGCTGGCTCGACTATCCCGATTACTACCTGTTCTGGACGATGCACGGCAATAATTCGATCTTCAACATCGCCGCCTACCAGAACCCGGAGCTCGACAAGCTCGTCGACGCAGGCCCGCTTCACCTCCGACAAGGCGGTCTACGAGCAGAGCGTCGTCGACTTCGTGAAGCTGGTGGATCGCGAAGTGCCGATGGTGCCGATCGCGCAGCCGACGCATGACGTCGCCCTGCAGAAGACCATTGGCGGCTATCAGTTCCAGCCCTGCCGCGAGCCGGACTTCCGCTACCTGACCAAGGCCTGAGGCACCTCGACCGGGGCGGTCAGTGCCGCCCCGGTCTCTCCTGCCGTCACCGCAAAGGGTGCGGGCCTGTCCCAGCCAAGGCCCGCCCGCCGCAGCGCCGTTTCAATAGCCGCAGAAGGACATGCCATGCTCAGACTGATCGGCGCGCGGCTGATGACCACGATCCCCTCGGTGATCGGCGTGATCATCGTCACCTTCCTGCTCACGCGGGTGCTGCCGGGGGATACGGCGGCCTATTTCGCCGGGCCTGCGGCGTCGCCCGAAGCCATCGCCCAGATCCGCAGCAAGCTCGGGCTCGATCTGCCGCTGCCGGTGCAGTTCGTCTCCTATGTGAAGGCGCTGGTGCAGGGCGATCTCGGCCAGTCGCTCACCACGGGGCAGCCCGTCACGGCCGATCTCGCCGCAGCGCCTGCCGGCTTCGGCCGAGCTGACGCTGGCGGGGCTCCTGCTTGCCATGGCGGTGGCGCTGCCGCTCGGGGTGCTGGCGGCGGTCAAGCAGGGCTCGTGGATCGACCATCTCTGTCGCGTCGTCGCCACGGCCGGGGTGTCGCTGCCGGTGTTCTTCACGGGGCTGCTGCTGGTCTATGTCTTCTATTTCCTGCTCGGCTGGTCGCCGGCACCTCTCGGGCCGGCTCGACGTCTTCGCGTCGGAACCGGCGCGGGTCACCGGCCTCTACCTCGTGGACTCCTTGATTGCCCGCGACGGCGAAACCTTCCGGGCGGCATTCGCCCAGCTGATCCTGCCGGCCGTGACGCTGGCGATTTTTTCGCTGGCGCCGATCACGCGGATGACGCGGGCCTCGATGCTGGCGGTGCTCGGTGCGGACTTCGTCCGCACGGCCCGCGCCAGCGGATTGTCGGGCGGCAAGGTCATCGGCACCTATGCGTTTCGCAATGCCATGCTGCCGGTGGTGACGACGCTCGGCATGGTGTTCTCCTTCCTGCTCGGCGCCAATGTCCTGGTCGAGAAGGTTTTTGCCTGGCCGGGCGTCGGCTCCTATGCGGTCGAGGCGCTGATCGCCTCCGATTACGCGCCGATCCAGGGCTTCGTCCTGACCATGGCCATTCTCTATGTCGCGCTGAACCTGATGATCGACCTGCTCTACGGCGTCATCGATCCGCGCGTTCGGCTGGAGGGCTGAGGCATGAACGACATGACCAGGGTCCCGGTGGAGCCGGCGCTGCGTTTCGAGGCGCCGCCTTCGACCAGCCTTCTCGCCCATGCCCGCCATATCGTCGCCGAGAACCCGGTGACGGGCCTGGCATTCGGGCTGTTCGCGCTGATCCTGTTTGCGGCCATATTCGGGCCCTCGCTGGTGCCTTACGATCCGCTGGCCAGCAATACCAACGCGGCGCTGCAGGCGCCGAGCGCAGCGCACTGGTTCGGCACCGACCAGCTCGGGCGCGATATCTTCAGCCGGGTGATTGCCGCGACGCGGCTCGACTTCACCATCGCGGTCGCCTCCGTCGCGCTGGTCTTCCTGTTGGGCGGGCTCGCCGGCGTCATGGCCGGCTTCTTCGGCGGCTGGGTCGACAAGATCGTCGGGCGGATCGCGGATACGATCATGGCCTTCCCGCTGTTCGTGCTGGCGATGGGCATCGTCGCGGCGCTCGGCAACAGCGTCACCAACATCATCATCGCCACCGCCATCATCAACTTTCCGCTCTATGCGCGGGTGGCGCGGGCGGAGGCCAATGTCCGGCGTGAAGCCGGCTTCGTGCAGGCGGCGAGGCTCTCGGGCAATTCCGACTGGCGGCTGCTGCTGACGCAGATCGTGCCCAACATCATGCCGATCATGGCCGTGCAGATGTCGCTGACCATGGGCTACGCCATTCTCAACGCCGCCGGGCTGTCCTTCATCGGGCTGGGCGTGCGCCCGCCGACGCCGGAATGGGGGATCATGGTCGCGGAAGGCGCGAGCTTCATCGTCTCGGGCGAGTGGTGGATCGCCTTTTTTCCCGGCCTCGCGCTGATGACCGCGGTGTTCTGCTTCAACCTGCTAGGTGACGGCGTGCGCGATCTTGTCGATCCGCAGCGGAGGAATTGAGGCCGATGACCGCTCCAGCGCTTCTCGAGATCAAGAACCTCACCGTCGAATTCGCCACCCGTCGCGGCGCCGTGCAGGCGGTGAAATCGATCGATATCAGCGTCGGCAAGGGCGAAACCGTCGCCATCGTCGGCGAATCCGGATCCGGCAAATCCGTCACCTCCTATGCGGTGGTGCGCATTCTCGACCGGGCCGGAAAGGTCGCCGAGGGCTCCATCTCGTTTTCGGGCATCGATCTCGTCGCGGCCGACGAGACGCAGATGCGCGATATCCGCGGGCGTGAGATCTCGATGATCTTTCAGAACCCGCGCGCGGCGCTGAACCCGATCCGCAAGGTCGGCAAGCAGATCGAGGATGTGCTGCTGCAGCATGTCCAGGCAACGCGACGCGACGGCGCGCGCCAAGGCGATCGAGGCGCTGGACAAAGGTCAAGATCGCGCGGCCGGAAGAGCGCTATGACGCCTATCCCTTCGAGCTCTCGGGCGGGATGTGCCAGCGCGTGGTGATCGCGCTCGCGCTCGCCTGCCAGCCGCAATTGCTGATCGCCGACGAGCCGACCACCGGTCTCGACGTCACCACCCAGAAGGCGGTGATGGATTTGATCGTCGAGCTGACGCGGAGCGCGTGGCATGTCGACCATCCTGATCACCCATGATCTCGGTCTGGCGGCTGCCTATTGCGACCGCGTCGTGGTGATGGAGAAGGGCAGGGTGGTGGAAACCGCTGAGGCCGGCGCGATCTTCCGCAATCCGCAGCACCCCTATACCCGCAAGCTGATGCAGGCGACGCCGCGTATCGGCATGAGCCTGCGCGATCTGCTGCCCGAGGGGGCGAATGCCGCGCCCCATGCGCCTGCGTCCGCGACAGACGCCGCGCCGCGCAGCGTGGCCGATACCGGGCCGCTGATGCAGGTGACCGGGCTCGTCAAGGAATACCCCCGGCCGGCAGCAGGCTCCTTTCTGGCGCGGCTGAGGGGCAAGGAGATGGCGGAGACCCCCGCCTTCCGCGCCGTCGATGGCATCAGCTTCAGCGTCGCGCGGGGCGAGACGCTGGGGCTCGTCGGTGAATCGGGGTGCGGCAAATCCACGACCTCGATGATGATTACCCGGCTGATCGACCCCAGCGCCGGCAGCATCATCTTCGACGGGGTCGATATCGGCGCGATACCGGCCAAGCGCTTTGCCGCCTCGCCGCTGCGGCGGCGCATCCAGATGGTGTTCCAGGACCCGACGGACAGTCTCAATCCGCGCTTTACCGCCGAGCGCGCTATTGCCGACCCGATCATGCAGATGGGCGCCTTGAAGGGGCGGGAAGCCCTGCGCGCCCGTTGCGAGGAGCTGGCGCGGCTGGTCGGCCTGCCGGTCGAGCTGATCGACCGCTTCCCGCATCAATTATCGGGCGGGCAGAAGGCGCGTGTCGGCATCGCCAGGGCGATCGCGCTCGACCCCGATCTGGTCATTCTCGACGAGCCGACGGCGGCGCTCGACGTCTCGGTGCAGGCGGTGGTGCTGAACCTGCTGCAGGAGCTGAAGGAGCGGCTCGGGATGAGCTACCTCTTCGTCTCGCATGACCTCAATGTGGTGAGGCTGCTCTGCGACCGGGTCATCGTCATGCGCAGCGGCGTCATTGTCGAGCAGGGCACGGCGGAAGCGGTTCTGGGCGATCCGCAAGCCGCCTATACCAAGGAGTTGCTGACCGCGATTCCCCACCCGCCGGCTTGAGGAGCCCAGACGATGCAGATCAACGATCCCCGGGTCCTTGCCGAAGTCGAGGCGGCCTTCGCTCAGTACGAAGCGGCGCTCGGCAGCAACGATGTCGAGACGCTCGACCGGCTGTTTCGCAAGGCGCCGGAAACGCTGCGCTATGGCGTGGCGGAAAACCTCTACGGCTATGACGAGATCGCCGCCTTCCGCTCCGCCCGCTCGCCTGTAGGTCTGGCACGGACGCTGGAGCGGACGGTGATCACCAGCTATGGCGACAGCATGGCCACGGCCAATACGCTCTACCGGCGCGAGAGCATGCCCGGGAAGATCGGTCGGCAGAGCCAGACCTGGGTAAAGTTTCCGGAAGGATGGCGTGTCGTCGCCGCGCATGTCTCGGCGATAGCGGAGTAGGCGGGGGGGGAATGGCCTTGGTTCTTGGCCGGGCCGCTGGCGTTCTGCTGAGAGTGGCACAAAAGAAAAAAGGCAAGGCCGGTGCCTTGCCTTTCCCAGTCTGTTTTTACCGCAACAGGGGCACGCATCGTATTGTGCGCGACTCGCCTGCCGAACGGGCGTTTGTTCCTCCCGAGACCTGGTCCGCAGCGCAATGACCTGGCAATGCGCGCCCAGCGATTGATTGATTAGCGGATCGTTACGCGCTTGTCACTAGTTTGCGCATGCGGTGCCCTTCATTTCCGCAAAAATATTCTTATCTAGACTTGTGCAGTGCAACATTTAAGTTGCGCTGCCTCGCCTGCGCCTTGTTACGGCCAAAGGATGCAGATAGGCGATGGCCCGGAAAGGCCGGATATGCCGGCCACCTTGGAGATCGAACATGCTGCGCAGCTCACTTGTCGCCCTTGCCATCCTCGCCTCGTCCAGCCTGGCCACGTCAAGCCTCGCCTTGGCGCAGGCCGCCGATCCCAACAACACGCTGGTTCTGGAGACCAAGGACGGCCCGGTGACGATCCGGCTGCGCCCCGACCTCGCGCCCAAGCATGTCGCGCAGATCAAGGCGCTGACCAAGAAGGGCTTCTATGACGGCATCGTCTTTCACCGCGTGATCGACGGCTTCATGGCCCAGACCGGCGATCCGACCGGCACCGGCACCGGCAAGTCCGACCTGCCGAACCTGCCGGCCGAGTTCACGCAGACCCCCTATAAGGTCGGCTCCGTCGGCATGGCGCGCTCGGCCTCGCCCGACTCCGCCAATTCCCAGTTCTTCATCTGCTTCGAGGGCTGCGCTCCGCTGACCGGGCAGTACACGCTGTTTGGCGAAGTCGTGTCGGGCATGGATGCCGTGCGCAAGATCAAGAAGGGTGCCGCTTCGGCCAACGGCCAGGTCAGCAACCCCGACAAAATCGTCCGCATGCGCCTCCAGGCCGACGCCAAGTAAGCCGGACGTGGCGGCGGGCATGAGGCTGACCCTGACAGCGTCCTGCGCCGCGCTCGCGCTGCTCGCGAGCGCGGCACAGGCGCAGGAGACGCAAGGCCTCGGCCTGCCGCCGCCTTCTGGCTCGCAGAATCCGGTCCTGCCGCCCCCATCGGGCTCGCAATATCCTGTGCTGCCGCCACCCAGCGGCGAGCGCTATGTGCCCGGTGTCGGCGGACCTTTCGGCGAGGGCGCCACACGCGCTCCCGCAGCCCAGCCGCGGGGCAACACCGGCGATGCTGGTGTCGTGGGTGCTTTATCGCCGGCTACCAATCCTCTTGCCGGCTCGGAGATCGACCGGCTGGACCAGATCGCCCCGGCGCTGCGGCGCTGCTGGCAGCCACCCGTGCTGTCGGGCTCCGATACCGGAGTGATGGCGACGGTGCGGTTCAGCCTGCGGCGGGACGGCTCGCTGTTCGGGCAGCCGCGCCTGAGCTGGGCGACGAAGCGCACCGATGCGGCGCTACGGGAGCGCTTCGGGCGTTCCATCATCGAGGCTGTGCGCGCCTGCACGCCTCTGAGGTTGTCGCCGGGGCTCGGAGCGAGTATCGCGGGGCGACCCTTTTCCATTCGTTTCCACGGCCATGTGCCCACCACTGAAAGGCAAATCTGATGTCGCTCGATCCTGAGAACACCCTCGTCATGGAGACCACCAAGGGCCGCGTGGTGATCAAGCTGCGCCCCGACCTCGCGCCCGGCCATGTCGAGCGCCTGAAGACGCTGTCGCGCCAGGGCTTCTATGACGGCATCGTTTTCCACCGCGTCATCGACGGCTTCATGGCGCAGGTCGGTTGCCCGCATGGCACCGGCACCGGCGGCTCCGAGCTGCCTGATCTGAAGGCCGAGTTCAACGCCGAGCCGCATGTCCGCGGCATCTGCTCGATGGCCCGGTCGCAGAACCCGAACTCGGCTAACAGCCAGTTCTTCATCGTCTTCGACGACGCCCGCTTCCTCGACAAGCAGTACACCGTCTGGGGCGAAGTGGTTGAGGGCATGGAGAATGTAGACCGCATCAAGCGCGGCGAGCCGGTCCGTGATCCCGACTCCATCGTCTCGATGAAGGTAATGGCCGACGCGGCCTGAGCCTGACCGTCGCACAGCCGACGAACTGATAAAATCCGCGACGCGGACCTTTGCGGGCTCGCGTCGCGGTGATGTTTTGATGGCTCCGGCATGACCGGGCCCGAACCCGCTGACCCCCGATGAATGTCGATCTCTTCGATTTCGAGCTGCCGGAAGAGCGGATCGCGCTGCGGCCGGTGAGCCCGCGCGACGCTGCCCGCCTGCTGGTGGTGCGGCCGGATGCGGTCGAGCCGTTCGAGGATCGCATCATGCGCGACCTCGCCTCGCTGCTGCAGCCGGGCGATGCGCTGGTCCTGAACGATACGCGGGTCATTCCCTCGCGGCTTTACGGGCGACGCTGGCGGGGCGAGACCTCGGCGCGCATCGAGATCATGCTGCACAAGCGCGAATCCGCGCATGGCTGGCTCGCCTTCGCGCGGCCGGCCAAGAAGCTGGCGCTGGGTGAGCGCATCGTCTTCGATGCCGATGGCGCCTCCAATGCCTGCGAGCTTGCGAGGCTCGATGCCGAGGTGGTGGCCAAGGGTGAGGGCGGCGAGGTCGAGCTTGCCTTCTCGCTGACGGGACCTTTGCTGGACGAGGCGATCGCCAGGCTCGGCGAGCTGCCGCTGCCGCCCTATATCGCCGGCAAGCGCGCCACCGATGCAGCCGATGCGGTCGATTACCAGACGCTGCATGCGCGAGAGGATGGCGCCGTCGCGGCACCGACCGCCGGGCTGCATTTCACCGAGGCATTGGTGGCGGCGCTGGAGGCACGCGGCGTCTCCCGGCACTTCGTCACCCTGCATGTCGGCGCCGGCACCTTCCTGCCGGTCAAGGCGCAGGATACCAGCGAGCACCGCATGCATGCCGAGTGGGGCGTCGTCTCGCCCGAGACGGCGGCGGCGCTGAATGCGGTACGGGCAAGGGGCGGGCGCATCGTCGCGGTTGGCACGACCTCGCTCAGGCTTCTGGAAAGTGCGGCGCAGGAGGATGGCACGATCACGCCCTTCTCCGGCGACACCGCGATCTTCATCACGCCCGGCTATCGCTTCAGGGCTGTCGACCTGCTGCTGACCAATTTCCATCTGCCGCGCTCGACGCTGTTCATGCTGGTTTCGGCTTTTTGCGGGCTGGATGTGATGCGGCGCGCCTATCGCCACGCGATCGAGAGCGGCTACCGCTTCTATTCCTATGGCGATGGCAGCCTGCTGCAGCGGGCGCCACTGCCGGGCGCCTGACGGAGCGCAGCGAGCGGTGAGGCGTCTTGCGGCTCGCCTTTAGCGGCCGGAAATGTTACCCGGCATCACCACAGGGAATACTGACGGGCCATGGCCGATATTTTTCGCGAAATTGACGAGGAAGTGCGCCGCGACAAGGCGGCGGCCTTCTGGAACAAATATGGCAACTGGCTGATCGCGCTGGCCGTGATCGCCGTCGCCGGCATGGGCGCCTGGCAGTACTGGCTGCATCGTGAGAACCAGGCCTCGCAGGCCATGGGCGCACGGCTCGAAGCGGCGCTGAAATCCTCGCGGGACGGCAACGCATCCGACGCCGAGACCATCCTGAAGGACCTCGCCGCCACGGCGCCGGCGGGCTACCGGCAGATCGCGCGTTTCCGCCTGGCGGCTGAGACCGCCAAGGGCGATGCGACGGCGGGCGCTGCGGCGTTCGATGGGCTCGCCAACGACACGACGCTGGCGCCGCTCTACCGCGACCTCGCTCGGTTGCGAGCCGGCATGCTGCGTGTCGATCTCGTGCCCTATGCCGAGCTGCGCACCACGCTGGAGCCGCTCGCCACCGCGCAGGGCGCGTGGCGCCATTCGGCCCGCGAGATGCTTGGCATCGCGGCCATGAAGGCCGATCTTTACGAGGATGCCGGGCGCTGGTTCGATGCGATCGTCACCGATCCGCAGGTGCCCCAGGTGCTGCGCCAGCGCACCGAACTCTACCTCGCTCTGGTCCGTGGCGGGCCGGTCGAGACCCGTAATTGAGGTGCTGCAGCCTTAGGCTCACCTGAGGCTCCGCCTATTCGTTTCAGCGCGTCGTCACGGCGCGAGCCGGCGTCGATGACGCTCGACAACGCTGCGGCGCCCCGCCACCGGGGCGCTGCCGCAATGACAGGATGTTCCAGACTTTCATGACCGCAATCGTCGCCATTATCGGCCGCCCCAATGTTGGCAAATCGACACTCTTCAACCGGCTCGTCGGCAAGAAGCTCGCTCTGGTCGATGACCGCCCTGGCGTGACCCGCGACCGCCGCGAGGGCGACGCCGCGCTTGGACATCTGCGCTTCAAGATCATCGATACGGCGGGGCTTGAAGAGGCCGACAAGGAATCGCTGGCAGGCCGCATGCGCGCCCAGACAGAGACCGCGATCGAGCAGGCGGATGTGATCCTGTTCATGATCGACGCCCGCCTTGGCCTGACGCCGATGGACCAGCCCTTCGCCGAGCTTGTGCGCAAGTCGGGCAAGCCGGTCATCCTCCTCGCCAACAAGGCCGAGGGGAAGAAGGGGCTGGACGGGATTTTCGAATCCTATGCGCTGGGTCTGGGCGACCCCGTGCCGTTCTCGGCCGAACATGGCGAAGGCACCTCCGACCTGCTGGAGGCGCTGGCTCCCTATGTCGATGTCGAGCCGGAAGAGGAAGAAGCCTTCGACGAAAGCTATGGCGACAAGCGCTGGGTCGCCGTGCCTGCCGCCGTCGAGGATGAGGATTACGAGAACGATCCGAACAAGCCGCTTCGCGTCACGATCATCGGCCGTCCCAATGCCGGCAAATCGACGCTGGTGAACCGGATGATCGGCGAGGAGCGGCTGCTGACCGGTCCCGAGGCCGGCATCACGCGCGACACGATCTCCGTCGATTATGAGTGGCGCGGCCGCCCGGTGAAGCTGTTCGACACGGCCGGCATGCGCAAGCGCGCCCGCATTGAGGAGAAGCTGGAAAAGCTTTCTGTGGCTGATGCTTTGCGTGCCATCCGCTTTGCCGAAGTGGTGGTGGTGCTGCTGGATTCGACCATTCCCTTTGAGAAGCAGGATCTGACGCTGGTTGACCTGACCGAGCGCGAAGGCCGCACCGTCGTCATCGGTCTCAACAAATGGGACCTCGTCGCCGACAAGGCGGGGCTGCTGGCCGAGCTGAAAGAGAAGGCAAATCATCTGCTGGCTCAGGTGCGCGGGGTGCCGATCATCCCGCTTTCGGGTCTGGCGGGCGAAGGCATCGACCGGCTGATGCAGGCGGTGTTCTCGAGCTATGAAGTCTGGAACCGTCGCGTCTCGACAGCCCGGATCAATCGCTGGCTCGAAGGCGTGCTCTCCGCCCATCCGCCTCCGGCCGTGGCCGGGCGGCGCATCAAGATCCGCTATATGACGCAGGCCAAGGCGCGCCCGCCGACCTTTGCCCTGTTCGGCAACCAGCTCGATCATCTGCCGGTGTCGTATACGCGCTACCTCGTCAACAATCTGCGCGAGGCCTTCGAGCTGCCGGGCACGCCGATCCGCCTGCATACGCGCGGTGGCGAGAACCCCTACGACAAAGGCAAGAAGTAGGCGGCGCCAATCCCTGACAGCCCTCATCCTGTGGAGCCGCGCCAGCGGCGTCTCGAAGGATGGTCCAGCGTGCGCAAGAGCCTTCTGGAGCATCCTTCGAGACGGCCCTACGGGCCTCCTCAGGATGAGGCGCGATTGGTGGATGCGGCTGCCAAACGCGGGACCGGCGCTGGAGTCCTTCCCAATCCCCGACAGCCCTCATCCTGAGGAGCCGCGCCAGCGGCGTCTCGAAGGATGGTCCAGCGTGCGCAAGAGTCTCCTGATGAAGGCTCGTGTTGGTTTCGGCTTCAGGCCGGCAGCTGCGGCGTCAGGACCCGGCCCTGCGGGAAGTCGAAGATTTTGCCGGTCTCGGTCCAGTCTGGCGAGGCCAGTCGCACGAGGTGGGGCGCCAGCTCTTCCGGGGATTTCAGCGTCGCCGGATCCTCGCCTGGCATGGCCTCGGCGCGCATGCGCGTGCGCAAGGGGCCGGGATTGACCAGCATGACCTTCATCGGCGTCGTCACGGTTTCGGCCGCATAGGTCCGCGCCATTGCCTCGACGGCAGCCTTGGAGATGGAGTAGGGGCCCCAATAGGCGAGGCATTTATGCGCCGCGCCCGAGGACATCATGATCACGCGTGGGGCGTCCGAGGCCTGAAGAGCCGGCTCGACAGTTTTCAGCAACCGCCAATTGGCGCTGACATTGATGTCGAAGACGCGGGCCCATTCCTTCGGCGATGCGTGGGTGAGGGGGGTCAGTGGTCCCAGAATGCCGGCATTGGCCAGCAGGATGTCGAGCTTGCCCCAGCGCTGCAGCAGCGCCGGCCCGAGCTTTTCGACGGCCGCTGCATCCGAGAGATCGACCGGGACAAGGGTCGCGCCCTCGCTGCCGGTGGCCTTGATCTCGTCGTCGAGTTCTTCAAGCGCGCCCGAGGTGCGGGCGAGCGCGATGACATGGGCGCCGGCCTGCGCGAACGCCAGAGCCGCGGCCCGGCCGATCCCGCGCGAAGCGCCGGTGACGAGCGCGACGCGCCCTTCCAGAGGCTTGGTCATCCTTGAACCCTCATAAAGGCAGTGCAGCCCTCAAGGTGCAGGCGCCGCTGACCACGGCACCTCCACAATCGAGAGCCTGCGATCGGTTGATGCTGCGTCAGCCGGCCTCGGCCAGAAGCGAGACCTGCTGCTTGGCGCTTTCGCCGATCACATCGGTCAGCGAGGTCGGGTAATCGCCGGTGAAGCAATGGTCGGTGAACTGCGGACGCACCGCATCGCGCCCGGCATGGCCCATGGCGCGATAGAGCCCGTCGACCGAAAGGAAGGCGAGCGAATCGGCGCCGACGAACTGGCGCATCTCCTCCAGCGAATGGGTCGCGGCCAGCAGCTTCTCGCGGTCGGGCGTGTCGATCCCGTAATAATCGGGATGGGTGATGGGCGGCGAGGAGATGCGGAAATGCACCTCGCGGGCGCCCGCCTCGCGCATCATCTTGACGATCTTGAAGCTGGTGGTGCCGCGCACGATCGAGTCGTCGACGAGCACGATGCTCTTGCCCTCGACGACGCTGCGATTGGCCGAGTGCTTCAGCCTGACGCCGAGCTCGCGGACCTTCTGCGTCGGCTCGATGAAGGTGCGGCCGACATAGTGGTTGCGGATGATGCCAAGCTCGAAGGGGATGCCGCTGGCCTGCGCAAAGCCAAGCGCAGCCGGCACGCCCGAATCGGGAACCGGCACGATGACATCGGCATTGGCCGGCGCCTCCTGCGCCAGCACGGCGCCCATCTGCTTGCGGCGCTCATAGATGCTGCGCCCCTTCACGATGGAATCGGGACGGGCGAAGTAGATGTATTCGAAGATGCAGGGCCGCTCCGGCGTCGGCGGGAAGGGCTTGTGGCTCTCGATGCCGGATTCGGAGATGACGATGACCTCGCCATTCTCGACCTCGCGGATGAACTTGGCGCCGATGATATCGAGCGCACAGGTTTCCGAGGCCAGGATCGGGCAGCCATCGAGTTCGCCCAGCACGAGCGGCCGGATGCCGAGCGGATCGCGCGCGCCGATCAGCTTCTTGTTGGTGATGCCGACGAAGGCATAGGCGCCTTCGATCTGGCGGATCGCCTCGACGAAGCGCTCGATGAAGCGCGACTTGCGGCTGCGGGCGACGAGATGCAGCAGAACCTCGGTGTCGGAGGTCGACTGATAGATCGCGCCGTCACGCACCAGGTTGCGGCGCAGCGTCAGCCCGTTGGTGAGGTTGCCGTTATGCGCGACGGCAAAGCCGCCGCCATGCAGCTCGGCGAAGAGCGGCTGGACGTTGCGCAGGATGGTCTCGCCCGTGGTGGAATAGCGGACATGGCCGATGGCCTGCGAGCCCTTGAGCTTGTCGATCACGGCCGCTTCCGAGAAGGCGTCGCCGACAAGGCCCATGCGCCGCTCCGAATGGAAGCGATTGCCGTCGAAGGAGACGATACCCGCCGCCTCCTGGCCGCGATGCTGCAGGGCGTGCAGCCCGAGCGCCGTCAGCGCCGCAGCATCGGCATGGCCGAAGATGCCGAAGACGCCGCATTCTTCGCGTAGCCGGTCGGCATTGGGGTCGAAAGCGTCGTCTTGCACGATCTGCGGTGTCATCACGGTCTCCATGCAGCAGGTCCCCGAAGGTCCTGCGCCAGAATTACGGACGTGTCGTGGCAGGCTTGTTGGTTTCGATAATGCGCTGGAGCGCAGCGCGATCGCCAGAGCCGGGCGCCTGAGTCCGCCGCTGCGGGTCTGCGGTGGGGTTTGCCGGCGGCGTACGCGGCTCTTCCGCCGGCGCCTCCGTCGGCTCTTCGCCCGTCTTGGGCTTCAGCCGCTGGATGAAGTCGGTGTTGATCTCGGCCGGCAGCATGGTCAGCAGCGAGCGCCCGGTCTGCTCGAGAATCGGCCGCGCCTTCGCGTCCTTCGCCCAGACCGGCATCTTGGTGTCGCCGACCAGCGAGGAGAACAGGAGATAGCCGATCACCGCGAGCAGCAGGCCGCGGCCGGCGCCGAAGACGAAGCCGAGGGTGCGATCGAGCGCGCCGATGCGGGAATCCAGCACGAAATCGGAAATGCGGGCGGTGATCAGCGAGACGACGATCAGCGTCACCAGGAAGAGTGCCGCAATCGTCGCGATCAGCGCGATGGTCTCGTTGGGGATGTACTGCTTGGCCAGCGGCAGGAGCTGCGGGTGGAACACCCAGGCGACTGCGGCAGCAGCGCCCCAGGAGGCAATCGCCAACACTTCGCGCGTCAGGCCTCTGACCGCCGCCAGCAACGCCGAGATCAGCACCACGCCGATGACGACGAGATCGAGAATTGTCACTGGCATGGACTGGCCGCTTCGCTTGGATTGATGAAGGCCTGCAGCAAATGGGCGGGCCGTGTTGGTTTTGCTATACGCGCTCGCGCTCGCGGCGTCACCATTGCTGCAGGCTCATTTCACATCTCTGCGAGGTGCGCGGGCGGCAATATCCGCAACCAGCTCCGTGACATGGCCGAAACGACGCAGCATCAGCCCGCCGCCATCGCCGGCATCGGCGCCGCCGGCCGGCATCAGCGCCGCTTCGAAACCGAGTTTCGAGGCTTCCCGCAGCCGGGCCGAGGCGACCGAGACCGGGCGAATCGCTCCCGACAGGGCGATCTCGCCGAAATAGACGGCTTCAGGCGGCAGGATCGCGCCGGTGAGGGAGGAGACAAGCGCTGCAGCGACGGCGACATCGGCGGCCGGCTCGTTCACCCGCATGCCACCGGCGACGTTGAGATAGACATCGTGCTGGCCGAGCCGCAGCCCGCCATGGGTTTCCAGCACGGCGAGCACCATGGCGAGCCGGCTGTTCTCCCAGCCGACGACGGCGCGGCGCGGTGTGCCCAGCGATGTCGGCGCGACCAGCGCCTGGATCTCGACAAGCACCGGGCGCGTGCCTTCGATGCCGGCGAAGACCGCCGCGCCCGGAGCGGCCTGGTCCCGTCCCGCCAAAAACAGCGCCGAGGGGTTCGAGACCTCCGACAAGCCCATCCCGGTCATCTCGAAGACGCCGATCTCGTCGGTCGGGCCAAAGCGGTTCTTCTGGGCGCGCAGGATGCGGAAGGCATGCACACCCTCGCCCTCGAAGGAGAGCACCGCATCGACCATATGCTCGACCACGCGCGGGCCGGCGATCTGGCCATCCTTGGTGACATGGCCGACGAGGATGAGGCAGGCGCCCGACGTCTTGGCGTAGCGGATCAGCGACTGGGCCGAGCCCCTGACCTGCGTGACCGTGCCCGGCGCGCTCTCGACCTCGCCCGACCACATGGTCTGGATCGAATCGATGACCACCAGCGCCGGCCGCGTGCCTTGGTTCAGCGTCGCGACGATATCCTCGACATTGGTCTCCGCGGCGAGATCGACCGGCGCTTCGGCCAGCCCCATCCGCTCCGCCCGCAGGCGCACCTGCCCGGTCGATTCCTCGCCCGAGACATAGACGACGCGGCGGCCGGCCTGAGCCAGCGCGGCGCAGGCCTGCATCAGCAGCGTCGATTTGCCGATGCCGGGGTTGCCGCCGATCAGCAGCACGGAGCCCGGCACAAAACCCCCACCGGTGACGCGGTCGAGTTCGCCAATGCCGGAGGTGATGCGCGGCGCGTCCTGCGTGTCGCCCTTCAGCGTCTCCAGCGCGAAGACACGGCCGCGCGCCCTTCCGCCGGCCGCCGGGCGTCCGCCGCCCGGAACCGGCGCAGCCTGCGCCTCCTCCGACAGGGAGGACCAGGTGCCGCAGGAATCGCATTTGCCCTGCCAGCGGTGATAAACCGCGCCGCAGGCCTGGCAGATATAGGTCGGGCCGCGCTTGGCCATGCTAGCGAACCCGCCGGGCGAGCAGGCGTGCGAGAGCCGCAGCTTTCATGCTGCGGCTCGTCGGGATGATCGATTGCAGGAGATGGCTCACCTCAGAGCCCGACATAGCGACGGCCATAACGGCGTCCGAGGCTGGTCAGGATCTCGTAGCCGATGGTTTTCGCGCCCGCTCCGACCGTCTCGAGATCCAGCGCTCCACCGAGCAATGTCACACTTGCACCGCGCTGGGCCGCAGCCGTGGGGGCGTCTGTGACATCGACGATGATCAGATCCATCGAGACCGAGCCGATGAAGGGGCAGGCGACGCCACCAACCAGAGCCACGCCACCGGGCACGGTGTCTGTGCCGCTGGCATTGCGCGGATGGCCGTCGGCATAGCCGAGGCAGATGGTGGCGAGCCGGCTGCGGCGCGGCGCGGTCCAGCGGCCATTATAGCCGACCTTGGTACCGGGCTCGACCTCACCAAGCTGGATGATACGCGCCTCCAGCCCAACGACCGGCCGCATCGGATTTGCAAGGCCCGGCGTCGGATTGCCGCCATAGAGCGCATAGCCGGGGCGGGTGAGGGCGTAGGATGGGCAATCCGCGAGGAAGTGCCCGGAGGAATTCTTGATCGAGGCCGGCAGGTCCGGAAAGGCGTTTGCGATCGCCGCAAAAGCCTCGATTTGGCGAGCGGTGGCCGGGTCTTCCGTGTCTTCCGACGCCGAGAAATGCGTCATCAGCAACCCGAGCCCTGCCGATGCAACGGCGCCATTATGCTCGCGCGCCAGCGACAGCGCTTCCGATGGCTGCAGGCCGAGCCGGTTCATGCCGGTGTCGACATGCAGGGCTGCGGGGCGCACTGCCGCTCCCGATGCGCGAAAGGCGCTCCATTCCTCGAGCTCCTCGCGCGAACCCAGCACCGGCGAGAGGCCGTGGTCGGCATAAGCGGCGCAGCTCCCCGGCAGCAGGCCATTGAGGATGTAGATCGTCGCCTCGGGGGCGACGCTGCGCGCCCGAATGCCTTCGGAGAGATGGGCGACGAAGAAGCTCCTGCAGCCGGCGCCGGCCAGCGCGGTGACGGCCGGCTCGATGCCGATGCCATAGGCGTTGGCTTTGACCACGGCCCCGGTTTCCGTTGCCGCCAGGGTTTGGAGGTGGCGCCAGTTGGCGAC
Organism: uncultured Alphaproteobacteria bacterium; assembly: GCA_963759925.1. Classification (GTDB taxonomy): domain Bacteria; phylum Pseudomonadota; class Alphaproteobacteria; order Rhizobiales; family Beijerinckiaceae; genus Allobosea. Next base: position 715,934 of record CAVXBE010000006.1, on the reverse strand, counting down.
GAGGGCGCCGAGGTCAATGGTCAGGATGGCCGCGTCATTGCTGGCATCGACGGTGTCAAAGCGGCTCATAGGCGATCCGGCAAATGCGATTCATCGGCGCGGTCGGAGAAGCGGGTGACATCGGCATCGAACTGCAGCTGGACCGTGCCCGTGGGACCGTGGCGCTGCTTGCCGATGATCAGCTCGGCCAGGCCATGCGCCTGCTCCATCTCGATCTGCCACTTGTTGTGTTCCTCGGTGCCGGGGCGCGGCTCCTTGCCCTTGAGGTAATACTCCTCGCGGTAGACGAACATCACGACGTCGGCGTCCTGCTCGATCGAGCCGGATTCACGCAGGTCCGAGAGCTGCGGGCGCTTGTCGTCGCGGCTTTCGACCTGACGCGAGAGCTGGGACAAGGCGATGATCGGCACCGACAGCTCCTTGGCCAGGGCCTTCAGGCTGGTGGTGATCTCGGTCAGCTCCTGCACGCGGTTCTGGCCGTTTTTGCCGGAGCCCGAGAGCAGCTGGAGATAGTCGATGAAGAGGACGTCCAGCCCCTTCTGGCGCTTCAGCCGCCGGGCGCGGGCGACGAGCTGCGCAATCGAGATACCACCGGTCTGGTCGATATAGAGCGGCAGCTTCTCGATCTGCGCTGCGACATCGGTCAGCTTGGCGAAATCGCCCTCGGTGATGCGGCCCTGCCTGATCTTGTAGGAGGAGATGCCCGATTGCTCGGCGACGATACGCGTCGCCAGCTGGTCGGCCGACATTTCCAGCGAGAAGAAGGCGACGATGCCGCCATCGACGCTCTTGATCGAGCCGTCCGGCTGGCGTTCGCCGCGCCAGTTCTTGGCGATGTTGAAGGCGATGTTGGTGGCAAGCGAGGTCTTGCCCATGGCGGGGCGGCCGGCGAGCACGATCAGGTCGGAGGGCTGCAGGCCGCCCATGCGCTGGTCGAGATCGCGCAGTCCCGACGAGATGCCGGAGAGGCCGCCGGCGCGCTGATAGGCGCTCGCGGCCATGTCGATGGCGAGGCGCAAGGCCCCGTCGAACTTCTGGAAGCCACCCTCATAGCGGCCCTTTTCGGCCAGTTCATAGAGCTTGCGTTCCGCCTCCTCGATCTGCTCGCGCGGCGGCAGGTCGACCGGGGCGTCATAGGCGACATTGACCAGATCCTCGCCGACGCCGATCAGCTGGCGGCGGATGGCGAGATCATAGACGGTGCGGCCATAATCCTGGGCGTTGATGACGGTGGTCGCCTCAGCCGCCAGCCTGGCCAGATATTGCGATGCGGTGATGCCGCCGAGATCCATCTCGCCGACGAAGGTCTTCAGCGTGATCGGCGTGGCGATCTTGCCGGCGCGGATCAGGCTCGCCATCAGCTCATAGACGCGCTGGTGGATCGGCTCGAAGAAGTGATCGGGCAGCAGGAAGTCCGAAACCCGGTAAAATGCCTCGTTATTGACCAGGATAGCGCCCAGCAGCGCCTGCTCGGCCTCGATGTTCTGAGGCTGGACGCGGTAATCCGGCTCGCGGTTTTCGAGGCGGGTGACGAGTGCTGTTGCTGTGGCCATGGCCTTCGATAGGTCAGAATCGGCGGGCGTGGGAATGGAAACAAAAAGAGAACACAAGATTTAGGCGGAACTCTGCCCGCTGTCCACAGGCTGGGTCTCGTGCGCCGGGATCGTCCGACCGATTCTGCCTCTCCCGCGAGGTCTCTCCGGAGACAATAAAAAAGGGCGCCGCGATGTCTCGCGGCGCCCGGTGATGTCCGGTTGCCCGGTCTTAGCGGTCGTCTTCGCCAGCCTCGGCCAGCGCAGCGCCGACTTCCAGGCCGAGATCGTCGAGGTCGAACTCTTCGCGGGCGGTGACGTTCTCGCCGCGAACCTGACGCTCGGCTTCTTCGGCCGAACGGGCGACGTTGATCGTCACGGTGACGGCGACTTCCGGATGCAGCACGACCGGAACGGTGTGCAGGCCGAGCGTCTTGATCGGCGCATTGAGCGTGACCTGGCTGCGGGCGACATGGAAGCCGTCAGCGGTCAGGGCCTCGGCGATGTCACGGGTCGAGACCGAACCGTAGAGCACGCCGGATTCGCCCGACTGGCGCAGGATCACGACGGAGTGGCCGTTCAGCGTCTCGGCGACCGATTCGGCCTCGGACTTCAGCTCGAGGTTGCGGGTCTCGAGCTCGATCTTCTGGCTCTCGAAGCGCTTGCGGTTTTCCTCGGTGGCGCGCAGCGCCTTGCCGCGAGCGAGCAGGTAGTTGCGGCCGAAGCCGTCGCGGACGCGGACGACTTCGCCCATCTGGCCAAGCTTGGCGACGCGTTCGAGCAGGATCACTTCCATGGTCTTATCTCCGTTTTCGGTAGGATGGTGTGTGGGTCAGGCGTTGGGTGGTGGTGGGGGAGCCAGCCGCTTGCGAAGGCTGAACAGGGTGTCGAGGAAGCCCGCGAGCACCAGCAGCGGGGTCAGCACGGCCTGCATCACGACGAGCGCGACATAGACCGAGATCAGCATCGGCATGCGCCACGGCTTCTCGCGCGAGGCGTCATGCAGGAAGGCGAGGCCGGAAAACATGAAGGCTGCGAGCAGCGCACCGGTCATCGCGGCGCCCGCCACCCCGATAAAGCCGCCGAGCGCCGAGGCGACGAGTGCCAGCACCAGCAGCAGCAGGGCCTGACGGGGCAGGGCGGTGGAGGGGATGAACGGCCAGGGCCTGGCCAGGCGCCCCGAGACCTGCACCACCTTGGCGGCGATCCAGAGGTTCAGCGCGATGGTGGTGACGAAGGAGGCGCCGATGCCGACCGGGACGGCGGGAGCCAGGGTCTGCGCCAGATCCTGCACACCGACTTCGGAGGGCAGGTTGATCAGCTTGGCGCGCGACATCTCGGTCAGGAGATTTTCGATCATCCGGGTGATGACGCCGCGATAGGCCTCGTAATCGGTGGTCATTACCAGCGCACTGCCGACCGTCACCAGAGCGGCGGTGCCGGCGATCCAGAGCAGCAGCCGGCCGAGCGGATACCATTCGACATGGTGCTCTTCCGGCCGCGCCAACAGCGCGAGATAGGCGATCCACCAGGCCGGCAGGGCAATGATCACGGCATAGGCCGCGCCTGCCGATGCCACGAGCGCGACAGCAACCGCGATCGCACCGGTGACGGTGGCGACGAGGCCGGACCGGTGGTTCCAGCCGAGAGCAGCGATGAAGATGGGGAGGGGCGCCGCAGAGTACAGCAACACCGCCAGCGGCGATCCGGTGATCACCACTGCGAAGAGCAGGGCCGAAACGAGGCCTGCGCCGATGCCGACGGTTGCGAGCATGTCCTGTCCTGCTGTCCCGCTGCTCAGGCCTTCAGGCCGGCAGGGTGAGAGGCATCCGCCTCAACGAACCGGGCGGGGTTTCACCGCCGGGCGACCAGATGAAAAACGAAACCGGCGGTGCCCGAAGGCGCCGCCGGGAATTGGTGTCCGCTCAGCGGATGACGTAGGGCAGCAGGCCGAGGAAGCGGGCGCGCTTGATGGCCTGGGCCAGCTCGCGCTGCTTCTTGGCCGAGACGGCCGTGATGCGCGACGGCACGATCTTGCCGCGCTCGGAGATGTAGCGCGAGAGCAGGCGCACATCCTTGTAGTCGATCTTCGGAGCGCCCTCGCCCGAGAAGGGGCAGGACTTGCGGCGGCGGAAGAAGGGGCGGCGTGCGCCGGCTGATGCAGTCGACATGGCTCAGGCCTCCGCGCCGGTGGTTTCAGGGGTCTCGTCGTCACGACGCGGACGGTCACGGCGCGGGCCGCGATCGAAACGGTCGCCACCGCCGCTGCGGTCGAAGCGGTCGCCCCGCTCGCCACGGTCATCGCGATCGCGCTTCTGAAGCATGGCCGACTGGCCTTCCTCAAGCTCCTCGACGCGAACGGTCAGGAAGCGAAGCACGTCTTCGTTGATGCGCATCTGGCGCTCCATCTCCAGCACGGCGGCGGAGGGGGCGTCGATGTTCAGCAGCGAGTAATGCGCCTTGCGGTTCTTCTTGATGCGGTATCCGAGCGACTTGACGCCCCAATACTCGACCTTCGGAACCGAGCCGCCATTCGCCTCGATGATGCCCTTGAACTGCTCGACAAGGGTCTCGACCTGCTGCGCGCTGACGTCTTGTCGCGCGAGCATGATATGCTCGTACAATGCCATAGAGTGGCCCTTCTGTTTCACCTGCTTCGCCCGGCGCGGAGCCCTCCGAGCCCTGGAAAAGGCCCGACAGGATTTCATCGAAGGCGGAGACACGGGATGACGGCTCCTGGAGGAGAGCCTGCGCGACATGCCGAGAGGCACGACGAGCCATCCGTTCAGCCTCCGGCCGAACAAGCAGGGCTGGTCGATACAGGCTGATTGGCTTAGGCGCAACCGAAATCGGGGCAGAAACCGGCCTCTGACGCATAAAATAACCGGGCAAAGCTTGACGCGAACGCTCCGGCAATGTGACAGCGCCCCCTCCTATGCTGTTTCGCCACGTCGATCGAGGGCACATGACCATCGCTTTCATCTTCCCCGGCCAGGGCTCGCAGGCCGTCGGCATGGGCAAGACCCTGGCCGACCAGTTTCCCGCAGCGCGCGCCGTCTTCGCCGAAGTCGACGATGCGCTGTCGCAGAAGCTTTCGACCCTGATGTTCGAGGGGCCGCTCGACGACGCTGACGCTGACGGCCAATGCGCAGCCGGCGCTGATGGCGGCCAGCCTTGCCGTGGTGCGGGTGCTGGAAGCCGAGGCCGGCCTCGTCATCGCCCGCGACGCCGCCTTCGTCGCCGGCCATTCGCTCGGCGAGTATTCGGCGCTGGCTGCGGCCGGCGCGCTCAGCGTCAGCGACGCCGCCCGACTGCTGCGGATCCGCGGCGATGCGATGCAGAAGGCCGTGCCGGCGGGCCAGGGCGCCATGGCGGCGCTGCTTGGCGCGGAGCTGGAGCTGGCCCAGGCCATCGCGGCCGACGCCGCACAGGGCGAGGTCTGCGAGGCCGCCAATGATAATGGCGGTGGCCAGGTCGTGCTGTCGGGCGCCAAGGCCGCGATCGACCGCGCCATCATCCTGGCGGGCGAGCGCGGCGTCCGGCGCGCCATGCTGCTGCCGGTCTCGGCGCCCTTCCATTGTGCGCTGATGCAGCCGGCGGCGGAGGTGATGCGGGCGGCGCTGGCGGATGTGGCGCTGCAGGCGCCGTCGGTGCCGGTGATGGCCAATGTCGGCGCTGCGCCGCTGAGCGAGCCGGCCGCGATCCGCGATTCGCTCGTGGCGCAGGTGACCGGGACGGTGCGCTGGCGCGAATGCGTGCTGGCGATGGCTGCTGCCGGCGTCACGGATTTCATCGAGCTCGGCAGCGGCAAGGTGTTGGCCGGGCTGGTCAAGCGCATCGTCGCAGGCAGCACGACGCTGTCGGTGGGAACCGCCGACGACATCGCGACTTATAAGGCGCGGTCGAACTGACAACGGCAGAAAGCCGGATCAAGGGGAGAGACGATGTTTGAGCTCACGGGGAAGAAGGCGCTGGTGACCGGCGCAACGGGCGGGCTCGGCAGCGAGATCGCCAGGCTGCTGCACCGGCAGGGCGCCTCGGTTGCCCTTTCGGGGACGCGGGTCGAGGCGCTGGAGGCGCTGGCGGCCGAGCTTGGCGAGCGGGCCTTCGTCACCCCCTGCAATCTCTCCGACAAGGAATCGGTCGAAGGGCTCGTTCCTGCGGCGGAAGCGGCGCTGGGCGGGCTCGACATTCTCGTCAACAATGCCGGGATCACGCGCGACAACCTGTTCCTGCGCCTGAAGGATGAGGACTGGGACAGCGTCATCGCCGTCAATCTCACTGCCGCCTTCCGGCTTTCGCGCGCTGCCGTGAAATCGATGATGCGCCGCCGCTATGGCCGCATCATCGCCATCGGCTCGATCGTCGGCACCACCGGCAATCCCGGCCAGGGCAACTATGCTGCGGCCAAGGCCGGGCTGATCGGCATGTCCAAGGCTTTGGCCGCAGAGGTGGCGAGCCGCAACATCACGGTCAATGTGGTGGCGCCGGGCTTCATCGAGTCGCCGATGACACAGGCTCTGAACGAGAAACAGCGCGAAGGCATTCTGGCGGATGTGCCGATGGGCCGTCTCGGTTCGGGGGCTGACATTGCGGCTGCGGTTGCTTATCTCGCTAGTGAAGAGGCTGCCTATATCACCGGGCAGACCCTTCATGTGAACGGTGGAATGACCATGATCTGAAGGGTTTAGTAGGCGAGTTTGTGGTCCCGCCAGAAGCGGCGCTTCGCTCTCGCCAGCCTGAAAGCCCTGTGCTAACTAGCGCCGACGCGCTGGGCGTGGCTGGCCAGGGGGCTTGACGGAACCCAGGTTGTTGCGTTTGTGCAGGCGTTGAGAGTTCCGGCCCGCCTCCGTCCCTGGACGCGGTGGGAACCTGGAGTGAAGTTCCCCCACTACGCGTCGCGATCGAGCGGTGTGTTTTTCAAGCTTTAAGGAAGAGACCCATGAGCGATGTCGCCGAGCGCGTGAAGAAGATCGTGGTCGAGCATCTCGGCGTTGAGCCTGAGAAGGTCGTCGACGGCGCGAACTTCATTGAAGATCTGGGCGCCGACAGCCTCGACACCGTCGAGCTGGTCATGGCGTTCGAGGAAGAGTTCGGCGTCGAGATCCCCGACGATGCGGCCGAGACGATCGTGACCGTCGGCGACGCCGTCAAGTTCCTGTCGAAGAGCGCCTGAGGCTCCGGCCCGGCCTCCGCTGAAAGAGCCATGGCTTCTCCCAGTCCTACTCTGCCTCGTCATCGATCCATGCGGCGCGTCGTCGTCACCGGCCTCGGCATGGTGACGCCGCTCGGCTGTGGCGTCGAGACGAGCTGGGCCGCAATCCTGGCCGGAAAGAGCGGGGCTGGGCCGATCACCAGCTTCGACGCGAGCGATCTGCCGGCACGTATCGCCTGCAACATCATTCGCGGCGATGGCTCGAATGGCACCTTCAATCCTGACGACTGGATGGAGCCGAAGGAGCAGCGCAAGGTCGATGATTTCATCATCTTTGCCATGGCGGCCGCCAAGCAGGCCCTGACGGATGCCGACTGGTTCCCGCACGAGCATGAGGACCAGATCGCGACAGGCGTCGCCATCGGCTCCGGCATCGGCGGGCTCGGCGGCATCTATGAAGCCTCCATCCTGCTGAAGGAGCGCGGGCCGCGCCGGCTCTCGCCCTTCTTCATTCCCGGCCGCCTGAGCAATCTCGCGGCTGGCTATGTCTCGATCGAGTACGGGCTGAAGGGCCCGAACCACGCGGTCGTGACCGCCTGCTCGACCGGCGCGCATGCGATCGGCGACGCGGCCCGCATGATCTCGCTCGGCGACGCCGACGTCATGGTGGCCGGCGGCACCGAATCGGCGATCAACCGCCTCGGCATTGCCGGCTTCTGCGCCTGCCGGGCGCTGTCCACCGGCTTCAACGACACCCCCGAAAAGGCCTCGCGCCCCTATGACCGCGACCGCGACGGTTTCGTCATGGGCGAGGGCGCTGGCGTCGTCGTGCTCGAAGAGCTGGAGCATGCTCTGGCGCGCGGCGCGCGCATCTATGCCGAGGTGATCGGCTACGGCATGTCGGGCGACGCCTATCACATCACCTCGCCGGCCGAGGATGGCGACGGCGCCTATCGCTGCATGGCGATGGCGCTGAACCGTGCCGGCATCACGGCGGCCGATCTCGACTACATCAACGCGCACGGCACCTCGACCCCGCTGGGCGACGAGATCGAATTGCGCGCTGTCGAGCGGCTGCTGGCCAATGCGCCGCAGCGCCCCTCGATGTCCTCGACCAAATCGGCCACCGGGCATCTGCTCGGCGCGGCGGGCGCGATCGAGGCGATCTTCTCGATCCTTGCGATCCGCGACCAGATCGCGCCGCCGACGATCAATCTCGACAATCCGTCGGTCGAGACGGAGATCGATCTGGTGCCGCATGTCGCACGCAAGCGCCGCATCGATACGGTGCTGTCGAATTCCTTCGGTTTCGGCGGGACCAATGCTTCGCTCGTCATGCGCCGCTACGGCGAGTGAACGCGCCGCTACCGTGTTTCCACGTCGCTTGAAAACGCTCTAGCGCGCTTTCGCCACAATATCTCGCTAAGCTGTCCTCGCGTTGAGGCGATGACATGATCCCTGACGATTGTGACGCCACGGTCGGCAAGGCTGTGGCAGGACGAGTGCGAGTTCTAAAACCTGTGAACCAATCGCCACGTGTCGCCCCGAAAAGCCCCAACGAGGCGCTGAAGCCGGTCACCCCGCCCGCGCCGCCGCCAAAGGCACGCCGTCGGCGTCGCAGCCCTTTCATCGCAATGATGAGCGGGCTGTTTACCGCACTCGTCATCATCGCCGGCTGTGTCGGTGTCGGCATCGCGGTGCTGGACAGCCAGAGCAAGGCGCCGGGCCCACTCGGCAGCGATCGCGTCCTGATCATCCCGCGCGAGAGCGGATTGACCGAGATCGCCGACCTGCTGCAGCGCGAGGGCATGATTGAGCATCCCTGGACCTTCCGGGCCTCGGCCTTGCTGTCGGGGAACTGGACCAAGCTGAAGGCCGGCGAATATCTGTTCAAGGCGCGCGCCAGCCAGGCGGATATCCTGAACATCATCGCCGAGGGCAAGGCGGTCGAGCACGGCATCACCATCCCCGAGGGGCTGACGAGCGAGCAGATCGTGGCGCGGCTGCGCGAGAACGACCTGCTCAGCGGCGACATCATCCAGACGCCGCGTGAAGGCTCGATCCTGCCCGATACCTACAAATTCCCCCGCGGTTTCTCGCGTCAGGCGATCATCGACCGCATGGCCCGCAGCCATCGCGAAGTGTTGGCCGATGTCTGGCGGCGCAAGCCGGCCGATCTGCCGATCAAGACGCCGCAGGAGCTGGTTGTGCTGGCCTCGATCGTCGAGAAGGAAACCGGCCGCGCCGATGAGCGCCCGCGCGTGGCGGGGGTCTTCATCAACCGCTTGAACCGGCGGATGAAACTGCAGTCGGACCCGACGATCGTCTACGGGATCGTCGGCGGCAAGGGCACGCTCGGCCGCTCGATCCAGCGCACCGAGATCACCCAGCCGACGCCGTACAACACCTATGTCATCGATGGCCTGCCGCCCGGACCGATCGCCAATCCTGGCCGCGCGGCACTCGAGGCCGTGGTCAACCATTCCAAGACCAAGGATCTCTATTTCGTCGCCGATGGCAGCGGTGGCCATGCCTTTGCCGAGACGCTCGAGCAGCACAATCGCAATGTCGCCCGCTGGCGCCAGATCGATGCCGGCCGCCGCGACCCCAGCCGCGCGACGCCCGAAAGCTCGGTCGACAAGCTTGAGCCGCCGCCGGCGCCCGAGCAGCGCACGGAGGCACCAGGCGCCCAGAGGGCCGATCTGGGCGATGGCGACACCTATCCCGTCCCGGCCAATCGCCGGACCACCGCCAGCGCCGATGGCGCCCGCGCGCGCGGTTTCGATGCCTCTGAAGGCACGGCGCGTGACCCGCTGTTGAACAAGAACTTCGACCTCAACTCGCCCAAGCAGATCCCGGCCCTGCGGCCCTGACCTCAACGGTCGCAGTTTTCCACCAGCGGCTACGGGCTGTTCGCTTGCCGCCTGCCGCCCCCGCCACTACGGTCCCGCCGCGTAAGCGCGATTGAAAGGACCATCGTGGCGATTGAGAGCATGACCGGCTTTGCCCGGATTGCCGGGGTTGAGGGCATCCACGCCTGGGCGTGGGAAATCCGCAGCGTCAACGGGCGTGGTCTCGATATTCGCGTGCGGGTGCCTGCGGGCTTCGAAGCGATTTCGGAAGTCGCCCGCAAGCGGCTGGGTGGCGCGTTCTCGCGCGGGACCCTGCATGTCAACCTGTCGATCAGCAGCGACGCTGCGCCACCACGTCCGCGGATTAACGAGGCTGCGCTTGCGGCCCTTGTCGAGGCGGTGTCGCGCCTGCCGGCCTCCGATGCGATTGCGCCGGTCAGCTATGATGGGCTGCTCGCGGTGCGCGGCGTGGTCGAGCTGAGCGACGAGGCCCAGGATGTGCTGGGGCTGGTCGAGGCGCCGGTTTTGGCCGGGCTTGAAGAGGTCGTCGCCGCCCTGCGCCATGCCCGCCAGAGCGAGGGAGCGGCGCTGGAAGCCGTGCTTACAGGCCATATGGAAACCATCTCGCGTCTGACGCAGGAGGCGGAGGCTCATCCCGCGCGCAGCGTCGAGGCCATCCGCGATCGCCTCAGCACGCAGGTCGCGGCTCTGCTGGAGGCCAGCACGGCTCTGGATGCGCAGCGCCTGCATCAGGAAGCGGCGCTGCTGGCTGTGAAGGCCGATATCCGCGAAGAGCTCGACCGGCTGCAGGCGCATGTTGTGGCCCTTAAGGCGCTGCTGCAGCAGGGCGGGCCCGATTGGCCGCAAGCTCGATTTCCTGTCGCAGGAATTCGGGCGGGAGGCCTCAACGCTTTGTGCCAAGGCCGGCGATGCAGGGCTTTCGCGCATTGGGCTGGAGTTGCGCACCGTGGTCGACCAGATGCGCGAGCAGGTCCAGAATGTGGAGTGAAATCTGATGGTTGAGGCGCCTCGCCCATCCCGTCGCGGACTGATGCTGATCCTGTCCTCGCCTTCAGGGGCGGGGAAATCGACGCTGACTCGGCTGCTTTCGCAAAACGAGAATAATCTCGACCTGTCGATTTCAGTGACGACCCGCCAGCGGCGTTCATCGGAGATCGATGGCGTGCATTACCGCTTCATCGACCGCGCCAGCTTCGACCAGATGCGCCAGCATCACGATCTGCTGGAATGGGCGGAGGTCCATGGCAATGGCTATGGAACACCGCGCCGCGATGTCGAGACCTCCCTGCGAGAGGGGCGCGACGTGCTGTTCGACATTGACTGGCAGGGCACGCAGCAGATCGTCAAGAAGGCGCGCGAGGATGTCGTGACAATCTTCATCCTGCCGCCCTCCATGGCCGAATTGCGCTCGCGGCTGGTGCGGCGCGCCGAGGATGCGCCAGAGGTGATCGCCAAGCGCTTGCAGAACGCCCGCGACGAGATCGCCCGCTGGGAGAAGTACGACTACGTCATCGTCAATGAGGATGTCGAAGCGGCCTATGCCTCGGTCCGGGCGATCCTGACCGCTGAGCGGCTGAAGCGGTCGCGGGCGACTGGATTGTCGGAGTTTGTCGAGCGGCTGTTGAACGAGCCGCTGCCGTAAGCCCGGACACTCGCTTGAAGGAGGCCGGCCGGCTTGGCGCGCGCCGCCTTCGTCGGGATCAGCGCATCGTCGCCAGCACCTGCGCCAGCTTGACGAAGCCCGAGACCGGAATCTCCTCCGCCCGCGCCGTCTCCGACAGCCCTGCCGCCTCGATTAGTGGCAGCGGCTCCGACATGACCGCCTTCAGGCTCTGGCGTAGCATCTTCCGGCGCTGCCCGAACGCCGCCAGCGTGATCCGCTCGAGCAGGCGCGGTTCGCAGGGCTCAGGCTCGGCACGCGGCACGATATGCACCACCGAGGAGGTGATCTTGGGTTGCGGCACGAAGGCGGTTTGCGGCACGTCGAACAGGATTTTCGCCTCGCAGCGCCAGCCGACCAGCACGGCCAGCCGGCCGTAATCGGCCCGCTGCTGCGGGGTCGCGACGATGCGCTCTGCCACTTCGCGCTGGAACATCAGGGTCAGTGAAGTCCACCAGGGCGGCCAGGGGTTGGTGCTGAGCCAGCCGACCAGGAGCGGCGTTCCGATATTATAGGGCAGGTTGGCGACGATGCGGGCCTGGCCGTCGCCGACCAGCGGGCGCAGATCGGTCGCCATCGCATCGCCATCGACAATTTCTAGGCGGCCCGGGTAATGCGCCGCGATCTCGGTCAGCGCCGGCAAGCAGCGCTTGTCCCGCTCGATCACGATGACGCGGCCGGCTCCGTGCGCCAGCAGCGCCCGTGTCAGCCCGCCCGGTCCGGGGCCGATCTCGACCACCGTCTCACCCTCAAGCGATCCGGCGGCGCGGGCAATTCGCCCTGTGAGGTTGAGGTCGAACAGGAAATTCTGGCCAAGAGCCTTCTGCGCCATCAAACCATGGCGTTCCACCACCTCCCGCAGGGGAGGAAGGCTGTCGATCTGGCTCATGGGCTCTCAGCGTGGGTGGCGGCCGCCATGCGCGCGGCCAGGCGAAGGGCGGCGCACAGGCTGTCGGGCCGGGCGATGCCGCGGTCGGCGATATCGAACGCCGTGCCATGGTCGGGAGACGTGCGGATGAAAGGCAGGCCGAGGGTGACGTTGACGCCGTCATCGAAGGCGATGGTCTTGATCGGGATCAGCGCCTGATCGTGATACATCGCCAGCGCAGCATCGTAGCCGGCGCGGGCCCGAGCGTGGAACATGGTGTCGGCGGGGTAGGGGCCGGAGGCGTCGATGCCGAGCTCCCGCAGCGCGGCCACGGCCGGAGCGACGATCTCCGCATCCTCGGACCCCAGCGCGCCGCTTTCGCCCGCATGCGGGTTGAGCCCGCTCAGGGCCAGTCGCGGTGCCGCGATGCCGAAGCGCTCGCGCAATCCCGCGGCGACGATACGCCCGGTCTCGACGATGGCGCTCTGCGTCAACTGGCTGGGCACCTCGCGCAGCGGGATGTGGATGGTGACCGGCACGACGGCGAGCTCCTCGCACCACAGCATCATCACAGGCCGCGGAACCGGGCCACCATCAGCCGAGAGATGCGCCAGAAACTCGGTATGGCCGGGATGAGCGAAGCCCGCCGCATAGAGCACTGATTTCGCAATGGGGTTGGTCACGACCGCCCCAGCATGGCCCTGCCGCGCCGCTGTCACGGCGTGTTCGATCGACGCGATGGTCGATGAAGCCCAGCGCGGGTCGGGAGCTCCGGGAGCAGCGTCGACGATATGACCATGTCCGATCACCGGCAGAGCGTCGTGGAAGCGCTCATCGACCTCGTGCCAGTCGCTGGCATGCAGGGGAACGGCGAGCCCGAAGCGCTCGGCCAGAGCCGCCAGATGGGTTTGGTCGCCGAGATAGGCGAAGGCCGGCAGGTCCTGCCTCGCGCCTCAGCAACCAAGCGCGCAGGGCCAGTTCGGGACCGATCCCGGCGGGATCGCCCTGTGTCAATGCGAGGGGGCGTGAAGGCATCCCGATCTCCGTGAGGAAGCCTTTGCCTGCCAGGGGCTCAGCGTGTCGAGGATGTCACGCCGTCGCCGACGGTCTGGCCGTCGAGACTCTGGGAATAGCTGATCTCGCCCAAGGTCCGCAGTTCAAGCCGGAACATCACAGTCCGCGTGTCCTTCGTCGAGCCCGCCTGCCGGTCGGCGTAGCTCTGGGTATAGCTGACGTCGAAGATGGTGCACTCGTCGGTGTAGTTCAGGCCGAAGCGAGGTCGACGCCGTCTGGAACAGCCCGCTATTGGGGATAGACAGGCTGCGTCGTCGTCGCAGGCGCGGTCAGATAGGCGGCGTACTGCGTGCGGAAGCGCTCGCTGATCGTATTTGTATTTGTCGAGATCGAACAGGACGCCGCCGCGCAAGCGCCAATTCTGCGCGATGAGCACCGATCCATTCAGCGACAAGCCTTCACGACGGCGGCTGATGCCGAGCTATGGCTGGGGCTCGTAGCGTGCGTAGCCAACCGAGGTCGTAATGATGCTGTTGGAGTAGGAGGCCGACCCGTCCAGGCGCTGGGCTTCCATCGTCGTCCCGTCCAGCCGCGCCGCGCCGGCCAACGTGAAGCCACGGAAGGGCGAGATCTGAGCGCGAGCGACGTAGTCGGACGCGTCATTGCTCAGGCCGGAGTTCAACCCGGTGTTCAGCAGGTCGCCATTCGCGAAGGAGTTGCGGCCGCCAAGATGATAGGACTGGCCCAGCAACAGATTGGCGAAAGCCTCTTTGCCGAACCTGCCAGTGTAGAGCATGCCGACATTGGCGCGGGTGCCGCCCTCGAGGCGGTCATAGCCCGAGAATTTGCCGCTCCACTCGAACAGGTTCGAGGCGTCGAACACCAGGCTCTGCGAATCCTCATTGGCGATGCGCAAGCTGCTGGTTTCGTTGGGACGGGCGACGATCTGCGCAACCGGCTCGATGATATGCGTGCCCCAGCCCGTCTTGGCGACGAAGGGGTAGCGATACATCATGCCGATGGCCGGCATGGCGCGGCCGAAAACCTCGTCCGAGGGATCGGCGATGGTCTGGATCTTGTTGTTGAAGTAGCCGGTCGTCGACGGATTGACCGAGAAGACATCGGCCCGCAGCGACGCGTAAGGCGTCCAGACCTGACCGATGGAGTCGATGAAGTTGCGCCGCCATGACACTTCCGCCGTAGCGCGAGCGACGTTGCCGCCGATGCCACGGACGAGGCACTTGTCCTTGGTGTAGACGGCGCAGCCATCATAGAGGGAATAGGTTGGCGTGGTCAGCAGATAGGTCGACTGCGCCGGAATCTCCTGGAAGGCCGCAGCCTCACGCCGGAGATTGGTGAGATTGACGTTGAACGCCAGCTCGCCGCCGAGGAAGGACGGCTTGTGGATGCGCTTGTTGTAATCGAGCACCGGCAGCACGACGGGCTGCTGCTTTTGCCAGTCCGTCGAGGTCAGAGGCTGGAAGTAATAACCGCGCAGATCGAACCAGGCGTTCTCGCTCTGGCCATTGAGATAGGCCGTCGAGATCGACTCCTGCAGATAGGTCGTCGCGCTGATGCTCTCGTTGATGATGCGGTAGTTCTTGTAGAACCAGCGATCCGTTGATCCCGCGACATTCCAGCCGAAGGTCCAGCGCGGATTGATGAAGAACTTGCCGCTGCTCTCGACTGAGCCACGGAATTCCTTGTCGGCAGCGCCAAGCGGTGCCGCCAGAAACGCCGTCGGCTCCTGCTGGAAGATGCCGGAAACGCGGATCTTGTAGGAGCCGTTGACCAGCCGGTGGCGCCATTCCGCCTGCCCGAGCAGCCCCTGTCGCGTCATATAGGTCGGCGTCAGGGTCAGATCGTAATTCGGGGCGAGGTTGAAGAAATAGCTCAGTCCGACGCCATAGCCGAGGGCGTTGGTGTTGATGAACTTGGGCGCCAGGAAACCTGACTTGCGCTTGACGGTCGAATCCGGGCCGGAAAAATACGGGATATAGGCGATCGGAACACCGGCGAATTCGAGCCGCGCATTCTCGTAATAGATCGTCTGTTCCGACTTCTTGTGAATGATGCGGGCCGCACGAACCTGCCAAAGCGGGGGCCGCTCCGGATTGTCCACGCAGGGCTCGCAGGCGGTGTAGATGCCCTTGTCGAAGACGAAGGTTTCGCCGTCCGTCCGCTCGGCGCGGGGCGCAGTGAAGCGGGTCTTGTCCGGGTTCACCACCCGCAGCGAATCGATAAAGCCGTCGCGGAAATCATCCGTGAGGTTGAAGCGGTCGCCGGTGATGACGCTGCCATTGCTCTCGGTGATACGCGCATTGCCGGTGGCGACGACACGGCTGTCTTTGCGATTATAGACGACCTTGTCGGCCTCGATGGTGCGGCCCTGATACAAAATCTGGACGTTGCCGACGGCTGAGACCGTATCGTTGTCCTTGTCATAGACGAGCTCGCGCGCATCCACGACCATCCGCTCCTTCGCGGCAGGAGCGGGCGTCTGGGCGAACGCAGTGCCGACCGACACAAGATGCGCCAGGCTGGAGGCGAGCGCTGTCGCGGCTGCAAAGCGCGCCATGCCTTTCACGCCCCACCTCATACGATCAACCCTAAATTAACCATAGGCACAGTAATCTCACCCGTCTTCCTGATGAAGGAGCGCCAGGATGCCGAGCATGGTTCCCACCACGGCAGGCAGCCAGGCTGCGATCACAGGGCTAACAATGCCCGACGATCCCAACTCCTCCGACAGCTGTGTCGCAACATACAGCACGAAGCCGGCCGCAACACCACCTATCACCAGTCTGGTCACACCACCAAACCTGAAAAATCTTAAGGAAACTGACGCGGCCACCAGGACCATGGCGATGAGCAGCAGCGGCCGCGCCAGAAGTGATTGATAACGCAGCTCATATCGCGTCGTATCCAGCCCCGCCCGCTTTGTCTGTTCGATGACATTCGGCATCGACCAAAAGCCGACCGCATCGGGCGGGGTGAAGCTCTGGCGCATCTGGTCCAGTTCCAGCGTCGTGGCGAACAGGTACGTCTTGTAGCTTTGAGGCTCTTCGTTGGCGGAGGTGACACGGGCATCGATCAGCTCCCAATGCCCCGTCTGCAAAAGGGCTTGGCGGGCGTCGATCCGCTCGATGAAGCGACCGCTCGGATCGAAGCTGAAGATCGCGACCTGGGCCAATCCCGTTCCGTCCGGCAGAGCTGAGACCGCGCGAATGATGGCTTGGCCATCGATGCTGCTCTGGCGCAGCCAGATCGGCTGGCTGGTGATGACCTGGCCCGAACGCGCGAAGATGCGGGCCTCGAGCACGCTGGCCTGGCGCTTCAGCGTGGCGGAGATCGGATTATAGGCGAGGATCGAGAACAGCCCGATGAGCCCGGCCACGAGAGCGGCTGGCTGAAGGAACTGCCAGGCCGAGACGCCGACGGAGCGCGCGACCACCAGCTCCAGCTTCCGGCTCAGGGTCAGCAGCGCGAACATCCCGCCGAACAGAGCGGCGAAGGGGAAGATCTGTTCGGCGACGGCCGGCACCCGATAAAAGCGCGAGCTGGACGATCAGCGGCGTCGTGGCGATCGGAGAATCGCCGGCGCGGCGCATGAGCTCGACGAAATCCAGGGTGCCGATCAGGAAAAAGAAGGTCACGAAAACGCTGATGATGGCGCGGGTGAACTGGCGCGTCAGATAGCGCCCAAAGGTGGAGGCGATAAGCATCAGGCGCGCCGCAATTTCATGAACAGAGCCGAGAGGGGTGCCGTGATCGGCTCGAACAACCGGGCCAGCAGGGGTCGCAGGCGTTGCCCGAACAGGATGATCGCGCCCGACAGGATGATCGATACGATGGGCAGCAGATAGAGCAGGAGCACTGCGAAACTGGAGCGCACGCTCGCCGTCCAGGCTGCGTAGGCGCCGATGCGGACAGCACCGACGGTGAGGATGGCGGCCTGGATGGCGAAAGCCCGGCCTTGCCGTGTCGTGCGCGCCTCGCCGATGCAGGCAAAGGCGATCAGCATGAAGGCAAAGGGATAGAGCGGGGCGGATAGCCGGTTATGCAACTCCGCTCGGAAGCGGCCGGACTGGAACTGGTAGTATTTCTCGTTCGGATCCTGGTTGAGCAACTGCCAGGTGGTACGTTCGCGTGGCTTGTAGATCACGCCTTCGCCATCGCCTTCGCCCGCGCCGCCGCCGGCCGCTTCGCCAGAGAGGGCGGACAGGTTCAGGGCATAGCGCTCGAAGGAGATGATCGAGGTCGAATCGGTGCGGCTCTCGCGCTGGATCGTGCCTTTTTCCAGCATCAGAAAGCTGTTGCCTTCGGCTTCGACCGTGCGGCCGCGCTCGGCGATATAGATCGATGGCTGGTTCGGGTCTCGCCGGTCCTGCATGAAGATGCCGAGCAGGGCGTCCCCGGATTTCTCGCGATAATGGAAGGTCACGCCCAGAATCGAGGGAGACGAATTGTCCCTCCTTGACGACGTTGGCGACGAAGTCGGCACGGATCAGCGTGATCAGATCGCGCAGGGCTCGGAATCCTGCCGGCATCACCGACAAGGCCATCCACGCCACCAGCAGAGAGGCGGCGATGGTCAGCACGAAAAACGGCCGGGTCAGCCGGTGCGGGGCGACGCCTGCCGCATTCATCACAATCAGTTCAGAATCGCTGTTGAGGCGGTTCAGCGTGTAGAGCGTCGCCATGAACAGGGCGACCGGCGCGATACCGGCGATCAGCGCGGGCAGCGAAAGCAGCGTTACCGTGAAGAAGATCACGACGGTCTGGCCCTTGCCGGTGACAAGATCGACCTCGCGCAGCGCCTGCGTCACCCAGATCACGCTTGTCAGCCCAATCAGGAGGACAATGGCCGCGACCGCGGCAATCTTCAGGATGTAACGGTCGAGGCGCTGCAGGATCACTGATGGAGCTTCCGTTGCGAATGTGGACTGCGGCGGCCTCGGCCTCTGCGCCGACCATGAGCTTGGACGACCGCAGCAACCCACCCTATGGTATAGGCGCAAACATGGCGCAAACGGGAATCGTTTGCGGCAGCCTTCCAGACCGACACACTTACCCCTGTCCTTGAAGATTGTGAGCCTTCGATGTCGCAGCGCCTCAAGCTTGAGCTGAAACCCCTCGACGCGGTCACCGGGCAGGATCTCGTGGTTCTGGTGTCGGATGGTCTTGCCGCACCGAACGCTGCGCTCGCTCTGCTGGGCGAGGATGGGCAGGCGCTGCTGGCCAGGGCGGCGGGTGTCGAGCGCTTCAAGGGCAAGGCCCTGGGCGGGCTGACTGTGCTGGCCCCGTCCGACGCGTCGTACCAGCGGCTGATCGCAGTCGGTGTCGGGCCGCTGCAGGAGCGGGACACTCTGGATTTTGCCAAGCTCGGCGGCGCCATTGCCGGCCGGCTGACCCCCGGACGCAGTGCTGACGTGATCCTGGCCTTGCCCGATGCCGAACTCTCGGCCGAGGCGGCCGCCGAGGTCGCGCTGGGCATGAAGCTGCGGGCCTATGCCTTCGACCGGTACAAGACCAAGAAGCAGGAGCCTGAGGAAGGCGAGCCGCTCAGCGTCACGCTGCGCATGGCCGATCCGGCGGCGCTGAAGAAAGCGCTGAAGGCCCGCGAGGCGGTGGCGGCTGGCGTGATGCTGGCGCGCGACCTCGTCAACGAGCCGCCCAACGTCCTGTACCCGGAGGAATTTGCCGACCGCGCCGGCAAGCTGGAGAAGCTCGGGGTCGAGGTCGAAATCCTCGACGAGAAGCAGCTGCGCAAGATCGGGATGCGGGCGCTGCTCGCCGTCGGCCAGGGCTCGCGGCGCGACAGCCGGGTCGTCATCATGCGCTGGAATGGCGGCAAGGGCGGCGAGACGCCGGTCGCCTTCATCGGCAAGGGCGTGACCTTCGATACCGGTGGCATCTCGCTCAAGCCCGGCGGCGGCATGGAGGATATGAAGGGCGACATGGCTGGTGCGGCCTGCGTCACCGGCTTGATGCATGCGCTGGCGGCCCGCAAGGCCAAGGTCAACGCCATCGGCGTGATCGGACTGGTCGAGAACATGCC
This sequence comes from uncultured Alphaproteobacteria bacterium, assembly GCA_963759925.1. Taxonomy (GTDB): domain Bacteria; phylum Pseudomonadota; class Alphaproteobacteria; order Rhizobiales; family Beijerinckiaceae; genus Allobosea. The sequence goes on along the minus strand of CAVXBE010000006.1, from coordinate 696,771 downwards.
TGACGGCAACGCCCAGCGCCCGGGCGACATCGTCACTTCGCTGTCGGGCCAGACCATCGAGATCATCAACACCGATGCGGAAGGCCGCCTCGTCCTCGCCGATGTGCTCTGGTATACGCAGGAGCGCTTCAAGCCGAAATTCATGATCAATCTGGCGACGCTCACCGGCGCGATTCTCGTCGCGCTGGCGCATGAGAATGCCGGCCTGTTCTCGAATAATGACGAACTCTGCGAACGCCTGACGCAGGCCGGCAAGGCAACCGGCGAGACGGTGTGGCGCATGCCGCTCGGCAAGGCCTATGACAAGATGATCGATTCCCGCTTCGCCGACATGAAGAACTCGGCGGGACGCTACGGCGGCTCGATCACGGCTGCGCAGTTCCTGCAGCGCCATGTCAACGATACGCCCTGGGCGCATCTCGACATCGCCGGAACCGGGATGAATTCACCGAACTCGGAGACCAATCGCTCCTGGGGCTCGGGCTGGGGCGTGCGCCTGCTCGACCGGCTGGTGCGCGAGCATTACGAGCCCTGATGCGCGCGACACTCGCGATCCCGCCGGCTCGCATGGGCCTTATCCGGGCAGGGTGGGGCTGCGGGATCGGGCATGGCTGAGATCCTGTTCTTTCACCTGCAATCGCGCCCGCTGGAATCGGTCCTGCCGACTATTCTCGAGCGGGCGCTGTCGCGCGGGCAGAAGGTCGTGGTCGAGGTCTCCAGCGCTGAGCGCCTGGCCGTCGTCGACGACCATCTCTGGACCTATTCGGATGAGAGTTTCCTGCCGCATGTCACGGCAGCCGAGCCGGATGCTGCCACTAACGCGGTCGTGCTGACGACGCAGGATCATAATCCGAATGCCGCGACCGTCAGGATTTGCGCCGATGGCGTTCGTATTCCCGACGCATTGCAGGATTACGAGCGCGTCGTCCTGATTTTCGACGGTGATGACCCTGAGGCGCTGGCAGCAGCGCGTGAAGATTGGAAGAAGGCTCGCGCTTCTGGCGTTGAAGCCAGCTATTGGCAGCTCGACGAAGCCGGGCGATGGGAGAAAAAAGCGTGAAACTGACTGTGCCGCTGGCGAGCATCCTCATTCCCTGTGCCATGATGCTTGGCGGATGCTCCGTCGATATTGGCGGATTTTCGTTCGCGTCGGACAGCAAGAGCGCCGCCGACAGCACCGCCTCCACCACGCCACGTGCCGCGCCCGCCCGACCCGCTAACCAGGAAGCGCGGCTGACGTCCGATGGCGAATGCGATGGCTCGTCCGATTCAGCCGGCCGCCCATCACCCGCCGCGATCGCGGAGGGGATTTCCGAATGCGAGTTGGTCAAGCTGAAGGGCACCAAGCCAACTGATGTGCTGGTCGGCGAGAGCGGCAAGGGCCAGCGTGAGACGCAGGTGCTCTATTCGGAGCCCGGCGGCCGTGAGATCTACATGTTCACCGACAACCGCCTGACCCGCATCGTCAAGCCGGGGCAGGGGTGACGGGGACTGGTTACAGGGCCTGAAGCCGGTGTCGGCTTCCGGCCCGTTGCGGACACTCACTTATCCACGGCAACAACACCCAAGCGGCAGTCCAGTGTCCTCGCTATGGGACCGCGCCTGTCGAACACAGTCCACGCCGGATCGCCTTCGGCTGTCATGAACGAAGAAACGTGCAGGCCACCGGACAGTGAGAGCATGAGTTCTGGCAGCCGCCCGAACACAAAAGGTCATCGACATTCTGGCCTAGCATGCGAGCAAAGCTCGGTGCCCAAAGCTCTTCGTCGCTCCAACTTCCACACAGAAACGAACGTTGGTCCTCAATCCGCCAACTCCATTCGATCATGATTTCTATCTCGCCCGTCGCCTCGCTGGGGCTGCCATCGCGACGCGTCGAAGGCGTCAACTTCCCAAGCTCGATGAACAGAGCAGATCCGTAACCACGCCAGACATGCGAAACGGGCATTCCGCGAGCTGCGGCGGCAAATTGGGCGATTGCGTCCGTCATGGGCTTGAGATGGCTTATTTCGAAGGGTCTGCAAACGACCCGTTGCGGACATGCTCGCCAGTGTGCGCCAGTTTCGACGAGCACACAGCCTATCAGCAGTGTATAGGATCATGAGTTACCTAACGTAATATCTATTTGAAATAGCCGTGTTTTCAGATTAGGCTGGTCTCTCCGCCGCGAGGTGCGTGTCCATGCTGAAATTTCTGATGCGGCGTGTTCTGCTGTTGCTGTCGGGACTCGCCATTGCAACGGGCGAAGCGGCCTCGCAAGCGGGAATCGAAAGGTTCGCGCCTGACGATCCAGAGATGAGCGCCGCCATCGCGACGGCGCGGGCGGGCCTTCCGGGATTTTTTCAGCGCTTCCGTGCGGGCGAGGGGGAGCGGTTTAGCGTCAAGCTCGCCGTTCCAGTCCGAGGCACGCCCGACCACGAGCATATCTGGATGAGGATCGCCACGATCGAGGACGGCAAGTTGGTACGCGGGCACCTCACCAATGAGCCCGAACGCCTCCCCGGGCTACGGTTCGGCTCTGCCTTTTCAGCCCCATTCAGTCGCATCAGCGATTGGAGCTATTGGAAGGGCGGCATGCAATTCGGCAATTATACGACGCGGGTCATCCTCAAACAACTCTCTCCCGCGCAGGCCGAGGAGCTTGGGGCTCACTTGTCACCTGCGCCTTGAGACAGTCCGCGCCGGCTGCTCAAGCGCTCTCCATTCCCCAGCTCAACACCAGCCAGTCCTCCGCCGCCGCTGCCAGCGTCTTCGCCAGGACCGCCCTCAGCTACGAGAGTTCGTTGACCTCCGACGGAGTATGCGACGCGGGTGTCTCGCTCGTTCCCGCCACGCGGCGCGCTTCGACCGCCGTCGCGCAACGGGTCAGTCTCGCAGACCCAGCGATGCAGCATCTGATCCGACGAGAAGATCGCTGATCGTCTTCGGGACTGGAAAGCCATAGCCGTCCCCAGGCACCAGCCATTTCAGGCGGCCGGACCGATGGTAGCTGCTGGTGTAGATGTCGGTGCCGATCGCCTGCAATGTCAGCAGCAGCGCCTGCACCGCGTCCACACCATAGCCTGAGCGATGAAGCGTCCCGTCGGGCCAGCCGATACTATAGCGGCAGGACCAATCCTGATCGCCTTGAACGGGTCGTTCGACCGCGATCGGGATCGCGAGTTCGCCCTGATCCGTCGAATAGCAGAGGCACCTCTCGAGGATTTGCACCGTTCCTGCCCGCTCAATTATCGAAGGGTGGCCTGCTCGCGACCCGGGTATCGCTGCTAAGCTTTGGGCGTAGCAGGACTAGGCCGCCACCGCCCTCAAGCGCTCTCCAGCTCCGCGCTCAGTTCCAGCCACTCTTCCTCCGCCGCTTCCAGCGTCTTGGCCAGGACGGCCCGTTGCTTGGACAGTTCGCGCGCCTTGTCGGGGTCGCGGGCGAAGGCGGCGCCATTGCCCAGCACCGTATCGACCTTCTCGATCAGGCCCGTCAGCTTGGCGATCTTCGCTTCAGCGAGGTTGAGCTTCTGGCGCAGTGGGCCCTGGGCGGCGCGCTTGACGGCGGCACCCTTGCGCTCTTCCGCCTTGGGTGCTGCGGCCGGCGTCTCGGGCGCGGCTTTCTCGCGTCGGGCAGCCTTGGCGGCGCCCAGCACGAAGCTGCGGTAATCCTCCATGTCGCCGTCGAAATTCTTCACCGTGCCATTGCCGACGAGCCAGAGCCGGTCGGCGCAGGATTCGATCAGGAAGCGGTCATGGCTGACGAGAATGACGGCGCCGGGATAGTCATTGATGGCGTTGACCAGCGCGGTGCGGCTGTCGATGTCGAGATGGTTGGTCGGCTCGTCGAGGATCAGCAGATGCGGACCGCCAAAGGCCGCAAGGCCAAGCATCAGCCGGGCCTTCTCGCCGCCTGAGAGGTTCTTGACCGGCGTTTCCGCCTTGCTGGCGGGAAAGCCGATCTGTGCCGCTTTCGAGCGGACCTTGGCCTCGGGCGCATCCGGCATCAGATCGCGCAGATGGTCGACCGGCGTGTCCTCCAGCCGTAATTCGTCGAGCTGGTGCTGGGCGAAATAGGCGGTCTGCAGCTTGGATGAGCGCCGCATCTCGCCCGATAGCGGCTCCATGCGCCCGCCGATCAGCTTGCAGAAGGTCGATTTGCCGTTGCCGTTCGAGCCGAGCAGGGCGATCCGGTCATCGGGCAGCAGCGTCAGGTTGAGCCGCGACAGGACCTTGCGCTCGCCATAGCCGGCCGCGACATCGTCCAGCACGATCATCGGCGGCGACAGCGGCCGCTCCGGTCCGGGGAGACTGAAGGGCTGCACGTCGCGGTCGACGATGGTGGCGATCGTCTCCATCTTTTCCAGGCGCTTCATGCGAGACTGCGCCTGGCGCGCCTTGGTGGCCTTGGCCTTGAAGCGATCGACGAAGGATTGCAGGTGCTTGCGCTCGGCGTCCTGCTTGTCCTTCGCCTTGGCGAGCTGCATCTGCTTCTCGGCGCGCTGCTTGGCGAAGGAGGTATAGCCGCCGCGATAGATCGTCAGCTTGCCCTGGTCGAGATGGAGGATGTGGTCGACGCAGGTGTCGAGCAGTTCGCGATCATGGCTGACGACGAGGACTGTGTGCGGATAGCGCTCGAGATAATCGTAGAGCCAGAGCGTGCCTTCGAGATCGAGATAGTTGGTGGGCTCGTCGAGCAGCAGCAGGTCCGGCTCCGAGAACAGCACAGCCGCCAGCGCCACGCGCATGCGCCAGCCACCGGAGAAATCGGAGCAGGGGCGCTGCTGCGCCACCTCGTCGAAGCCGAGCCCGTGCAGCACCGTGGCTGCGCGCGCCGGCGCGGAATGCGCTTCGATATCCGACAGGCGCGTCGCGATCTCGGCGATGCGGTTGGGGTCTGTCGCCGTCTCGGCCTCCGCCAGCAAGGCGGTGCGTTCAGTATCGGCGGCGAGCACCACCTCGATCAGCGATTCCGGTCCGCCCGGAGCTTCCTGGGCGACACCGCCGATGCGGCGCCCCCTCGGCAGGCTGACCTGGCCACCTTCCGGGGACAGATCGCCCGTGATGATCTTGAAGAGGGTGGTCTTGCCGGTGCCGTTGCGGCCGAGCAGGCCGACCCGCGCACCATCGGGCAGGGAGGCGCTGGCATGGTCCAGCAGGAGGCGGTCGCCGAGCCGGTAGGTGATGTCGCTGATCGTGAGCATGCAGGCGTTTAGGCGCTAACCCCTTCCAAACGCAATCGGGAAACGCCGAAACGGGCCGCTGTCATCTTTCTGCCATGTTCCCGCCGCGTCGCAGCCCTGCTGCCGGGGGACCAAAGGTAAGCCAAGACGGGCGATTCGAACGGTAAGGACAGCCGATGGAAACGCGCTTTCAACATCGACGTCGTGTGTCAGTGTCTTACGGACTTGTTGTCCTGCTCTCGATGGTTGTGGGCGGAGCGGCCGTAGCGGCAACGCTTATCAACTGAAATAAACTTCTGACTTAAATCAAAATTAATTTGCATCGTTGGATAGTCGCGCTCGTTTCAGTTCTTGCGGCGCGGAGTTCATCAGTTGTCGAGCCTGGTCGTCCGCTTGCCGGCTATCATGGTGGTGATCGCCTGCCTGACCGGGTTGGCGGTCGCCGCTTCAGCCTATGTCGCTGTGTCCTTGTCCACTCATCACGCGGTGATGGAGCGGATGAACGACCTCGCCACCAGCCATACCCATGCCATCGAAAACCGCTGGGAACATGTCAAAACCGACCTGAAGACACGGGCAAAGCGGCCCTTCACGGCCTCCTCGCTGGCGCAGCTGGAGTCGTGGACGGAGCAGGGCGATAAAGCCCTTGCTGCGCTTGTCGAATATTATCGGGGCCAGCCGACGATGAATGCTGCGGACCGGACCCGGATTACCGGGCAGGGTCATGAGCATGGCTATTCCCTACGTCATTCGACCCTGCATGAAATCTATGCTTCGGTAGCGGCCCGTTCGAGCTATGCCGATATTCTGCTGGTCTCCAGTTCCGGCCGGGTCGTCTACAGCGTCACCAAGGGCCCAGAATTCGGCCGGAAGGTCGATGAGGCCGATCTGGCGCTTTCGGGTCTCGGACGCGCGGTCGAGCAGGCGCGCCTCCTGCCGGATGGATCCATCGCTACGGTCGATTTCGCGCCTTATGACATTGTCGGCGGGGAACCCCGGAGCTTTCTTGCGATCCGGCTGGCGCCTTCGGCGGTCGAGGCCGGCGGCGCTCCGGGCTATATCGTGATTTCGCTTGGTTCCGCCTTCATCGACGGCGCACTAGCGCTCAATACCGGCGGCCTTCGTGAGATCACCGCGCATGTCGTCGGCGCCGATGGCTTCCTGCGCTCGGGGCTGGACGCACGTCTCTCGGCCATTGCTCCCGCAGGCGCGCTCGATATCGCCGTGCTGCGCCAGGCGGCAGGCGGCCTTGTCGAGATGAAAAGCCGTGACGGCCAGTCGCTCGTGGTGACGGGCCGCGAGATCAAACTCGGAAACCTGACCTGGTATCTTTGGCTGACCAAGACCGAGGCGCAGGCCTATCAGGTCATCGCGCGCCTGCGCTCCTCGATCGTCATGGCTGGAGTGGGGGCGCTTATTCCGCTGACCGTGATTGCCTTGCTGGTCGGGCTGTGGGTTGCCAGGCCGATCCGGGGGCTGGCAGTCGCCCTGCGCGGCATCGCCGCCGGCCATACGCAGACCGATATCCCCGGTGCACACCGGCGCGACGAGATCGGATCGATTGCCGCCGCCGTGCAGCGCATCCGCACAACACTGATCAAGGACGAGCAGGCACGCCATAGCGAGCGCGAGGAGCGGGCGCGCGAAGTCGAACGCCAGCGTGTTCTGGTGATGGGCCAGCTCGCCGCCGAACTCGAGGATTCCGTTCTGACGATGACCACCTCGGTTTCGGCCGCGGCTGAAGAGCTGTCGGTGACGGCGCAAGAGCTGTCGCGTGGGGCGCTCGATACGCATGACAATGCCGGCACCGTGCACCAATCCGCCTCACGCGCTGTCCAGACGATCCGTTCGATCGAGAACGCGGCCGGTGAACTCAGTGTCGCGATCGATCTGCTCGACGAGGATATGCAGGCCTCCGAGGCCACGGCGCGCTCGGCCCGCCAATATGCCGATGAGATGGCGCCGGTGATCGAAAGCCTGGCGGCGGGCGCAACGCGCGTGTCCGATGTCATCGGCATCATCTCGCAGATCGCATCCCAGACCAATCTGCTGGCGCTGAACGCCACCATCGAAGCCGCGCGTGCAGGCGAGGCGGGCCGGGGCTTTGCCGTTGTCGCCTCCGAGGTGAAGGGCCTGTCGGGCCAGACGGCGCGCGCCATCGAGGATATCTCGCGTCAGGTCTCGCTGATGAATGCCGCGACCGGGGCGACGGTCGAATCGATCTCCGGCATCCGGCGCATGATCTCCGATCTCAGCGAGGCGGTGGAACGGGCGGCGGCGACGACGCGACGCCAGCAGGCCGTCACCCACGCCATCGTCGCCGATGTCGGCGCCACCACCGGCGAGTTCAGCCGCATCGGCGAGGCGACGCGCCAGGTCTCCACCGGCTCCGAAGAGACGTCCGCCGCCGCGGCAGCGGTCAATCGCGCCTCGGGCGAGCTCTCGGAACTGGCGGCTTCGCTCAAGGCGAGGATCAACGGCTACATCACGCAGGTCCGCGCCGCCTGAGCGGTGCCGCTCGCGATGGCGCTTGTCGCCGGGCGCCGGGGCGGCTAACCCTGCTGCATGGATCGCACCGCCTTCTATGCCGGGTCCTTCGACCCCGTCACCAACGGCCATGTCGACGTGATTGCCGGAGCCTGCCGGCTTTGCGACCGGCTCGTGCTCGCCATCGGCGTTCATCCCGGCAAGGCGCCGATCTTTTCAGCCGATGAGCGGGCCGCGCTGCTGCGCGCTGTCGCCGGGCCGATCGCGGCGGAAGCCAATGTCGCGCTCGACGTCATGACCTTCGACCATCTGACGGTGCGCGCGGCGCGCGAGGCGGGCGCGACGCTGATGATCCGTGGCCTGCGTGACGCCACCGATTTCGATTACGAGATGCAGCTATCGGGCATGAACGAGGCGATGGATGCGGGTCTGCAGACCGTGTTTCTGCCGGCCTCGGCCTCTGTGCGGCACATCACGGCGACGCTGGTCAGGCAGATCGCCAGCATGGGCGGAGATGTCTCGCCCTTCGTGCCAGCCGAGGTGCTGGCGCAACTGCAGCGCAAATTCCAGGCGCGCTGACGCCGTCTTGCGCGAATAAGCCTCGCCTTCTGCTTGCAATTTCGCCCTTCCAATGGTGTCTCTGGCGAGCCTGACTCGCCGCCTTGAGCCGCGGGGCCACCAGTTCAAGAGTTCATCCCGATGCGTCTATCCCGTTATTTCCTGCCCTTGCTGCGCGACACGCCCAAAGAGGCGGAGATCGTCTCGCACCGTCTGATGCTGCGCGCGGGCATGATCCGCCAGCAATCGGCGGGAATCTATTCGTGGCTGCCGCTGGGCCTGCGCGTGCTCGACAAGATCAACCGCATCGTGCGCGAGGAGCAGAACCGCTCCGGCGCCATCGAGATCCTGATGCCGACGATCCAGTCGGCCGATCTCTGGCGCGAGAGCGGGCGCTATGACGCCTATGGCAAAGAGATGCTGCGCATCAAGGACCGGCACGACCGGGAGATGCTGTATGGCCCGACCAATGAGGAGATGGTCACCGACATCTTCCGCTCTTATGTGAAGTCCTACAAGGACTTGCCGCTGAACCTCTACCACATCCAGTGGAAGTTCCGTGACGAAGTCCGGCCGCGCTTCGGGGTGATGCGCGGGCGCGAATTCCTGATGAAGGACGCCTATTCCTTCGACATCGACAAGGATTCGGCGCGCCACGCCTATAACCGCATGTTCACCGCCTATCTCCGCACCTTCGCGCGGTTGGGCCTGAAGGCGATCCCGATGCGGGCCGATACCGGGCCGATCGGCGGCGATCTCAGCCATGAGTTCATCGTGCTGGCGTCGACGGGGGAAAGCGAAGTCTTCTGCCATAGCGATTATCTCGATTTCCAGACGCCGCCGGCCGATACCGACTTCGACAGTGTCGAGGCGCTGCAGGCGATCGTCGAGAAATGGACCGGGCTTTATGCCTCGACCGAGGAGATGCACGACAAGGCGGCCTATGACGCGATCCCCGCCGAGAAGCAGGTCTCCGCGCGCGGCATCGAAGTCGGCCACATCTTCTATTTCGGCACCAAGTATTCCGAGCCGATGGGCGCGACCGTTGCGGGTCCCGACGGGCAGAACGTGCCCGTCCATATGGGCTCTTACGGTATCGGCCCGAGCCGGCTGGTGGCGGCGCTGATCGAGGCCGGGCATGATGATGGCGGCATCATCTGGCCCGATGAGATCGCGCCCTTCGACGTTGCGGTGCTGAACCTGAAGAGCGGCGATGCCGGCACCGACGCCGCTTGCGAGCAGCTCTACAAGGCCTTGCTCGCCAAGGGTTATGACGCTCTTTACGACGACACCAATGAGCGGCCGGGCGGCAAATTCGCCACTGCCGATCTGATCGGCGTGCCCTGGCAGATCATCGTCGGCCCCAAGGGGCTGGCTGACGGCAAGGTCGAGATCAAGCGCCGCGCCGGTGGCGAACGGGAACTGGTCCCGCTTGAAGCGGCTCTCGAGCGCTTCAAGGGCAAGACCGCGTGAGGCATGAGCGCGTGACGGCACCAGACACCAGCACCACCGAGCGCGAGCAGCCGACCGGCACGCGCGCCTTCGCCGGCTTCGAATGGCTGCTGGCCGGGCGCTATCTGCGGACGCGGCGGCGCGAGGGCTTCGTCTCGGTCATCGCCGGCTTCTCCTTCCTCGGCATCCTGCTCGGCGTCGCGACGCTGATCATCGTGATGTCGGTGATGAACGGCTTCCGGAAGGAGCTGCTGGAGAAGATCGTCGGGGTGAACGGGCATATCTTCGCCACGCCGATCGACCGGCCGCTGGATGATTACGATGTCGTCTCCGGCCGGCTGCGCAGCATTCCCGGCGTCAAGTTCGCGATCCCGCTGGTCGAGGGCCAGGCCTTGGCCTCCTCGCAGACCGGCAATGGCGGCGTGCTGGTGCGCGGCATTCGCGAGGCCGACATCAAGGCGATCCCGTTCATCGGCGGCAACGTCAAGACCGGCACGCTCGACGGGTTCGATGGTGGCGGTGGCGTCGCGATCGGCAAGCGCTTGGCCGACCAGCTCGGATTGCAGGCCGGCGACAGCATCACCATCGTTTCGCCCAAGGGCGCCTCGACCCCGTTCGGCACCGCGCCGCGGATCAAGGCCTATCCGATCCAGGCGATCTTCGAAATCGGCATGACCGAGTTCGACGCCTCCTTCGTCTTCATGCCGCTGACCGAGGCCCAGGCCTATTTCAACCGCGAAGGCGATGTGAACGTCATCGAGATCTTCGTCGATAATCCCGACCGGACCCAGCAGGTGCGTGATGCAATCGAGGCCGATGCGCCGCGTCCGCTCGTCCTGTCGGATTGGCGCCAGCGCAACCGCACCTTCTTCAACGCACTCGAAGTCGAGCGGAATGTGATGTTCATCATCCTGGCGCTGATCGTGCTGGTGGCGGCGCTCAACATCGTCTCCGGCCTGATCATGCTGGTGAAGGACAAGACCGCCGATATCGCGATCATGCGGACCATGGGCGCCTCGCGCGGCACGGTGTTGCGAGTGTTCCTGATCACCGGCGCGGCCATCGGCGTGCTCGGGACGATGGCGGGGCTCGCCCTCGGCGTCGTCTTCGCCAACAACATCAAGTCGATCATGGCCGGCCTGAACTGGCTCACCGGCGCCAACCTCTGGGATCCGACGGTGCGCTTCCTCAGCGATATTCCGTCGGTGATCGACTGGCGCGAGGTTGTCAGCGTCGTGGTGATGGCGCTGACCCTGTCGCTTCTGGCGACGCTTTACCCGGCCTGGAAGGCTGCGCGGCTGGACCCGGTCCAGGCGCTGCGGATGGGCTGAGGCGGAACTGGCATGGCACGCGAAACTCCCACGCTGTTCCTCTCCCAGGTCGAGCGCTTCTATCCGCAAACGGATGCGCCGCTCGAAATCCTGCGCAAGGCGGATTTTGCCCTGTGGCCGGGCGAGCTGGTGGCGCTGGTCGCCCCCAGCGGCACCGGCAAGTCGACGCTTCTGCATGTCGCCGGCCTGCTCGAGCAGCCCGATGCCGGCGAGGTCTATGTCGGCGGCATCGCCACCTCGAAGCTGGACGACAAGGGGCGGACGCGGTTGCGCCGCACCGAGATCGGCTTCGTCTACCAGTTCCACCATCTGCTGCCCGAGTTCACGGCGCTCGAGAACGTCGTGCTGCCGCAGCGCATTCGCGGCCTGCCCAAGGCGGTGGCCCAGGAGCGCGCGGCCGAGCTCTTGACCTTCCTGGGTCTAGGTGAACGGCTGGACCATCTGCCGGGCGAATTGTCGGGAGGCGAGCAGCAGCGCGTTGCCATCGGCCGCGCTGTCGCCAACACGCCGCGCCTGCTGCTGGCCGATGAGCCGACCGGCAATCTCGACCCGCACACCTCGCTGCATGTCTTCAGCACGCTGGTGGCGCTGGCGCGTGCGTCGGGGCTGGCAGCCCTGATCGCCACTCACAACCTCGAGCTGGCGCATCGGATGGACCGGCAGGTCACGATCCGCGACGGGCTGGTCGTGCCGCTCTAGCGCCAGTGGCGCGGCTCCCAAAGCACCAGAGGCATCACTCCGCCGGACCTTAACACTTCGTTGACTCCGCCAACCCGCATTCATTGACGAGAACAAAACACGAATTAAAGTAGACGTATAGAGAACGCGAGGGAGATCGACATGGTTGCGGCGCGCAAGGTGGTTGCTGGGGTGGCGGAACTGGCTTCGCTCGGCCTGTTCTTCGGGATGATCTGGATCTGGGCAGCCGTGCTGTCCGCGCCCGGTGTGTGAGGGCAGCTGAGGCTTTTCTGGCACCCTCACTCCCGCGTCAGGGTCGGGCCTGTCCCGACCATCAATGTCTGCGCCAGGCGGGCAGGGGTACAAGCCGCGGGTGCTCGCCACTGGCGCCAGACACGACCATGGCGGACTTGTGCACAGGCCGCCCAAAACGCGCTCGACGGCCACCGGGCTGGCGCTTCATAAGAGGCGGCGACATTCGGCGCAACTCGCGTGGCGGAGGAAGCGGAGCAGGGGCGCACGATGAGCGAGACAGGGCGGCGAAACGGCGAGGCGCGCATTCTCTCCGAGGTCGGCTTCGTCCATCTCCATGTCCATTCCAGCTATTCGCTGCTGGAAGGCGCGATGACCATCACGACGCTCGCCAAGATGGCGGCAGCGGATGGCCAGCCGGCGCTCGCGCTGACCGACACCAACAACCTCTTCGGCGCGCTGGAATTCTCCGAGAAGCTCGCCGGCTCCGGATTGCAGCCGATTGCGGGCGTGCAGCTTTCCGTCGATTTCGGCGATGAGGCGGAGGGTGGTCGCAAGCCGCTCAATGCCGAGACGCCGCATATCGTGCTGCTTGCGATGACCGAGGCCGGCTACGTCAATCTGATGAAGCTGGTGACGGAGGCCTGCCTTGCCACTGGCGGAGCCGGCCAGCCGCTCTCGACGGTGGAGCGTCTGCGCGCGCATCATCACGGCGTCATCGCGCTCACCGGCGGCTATGGCGGGCCGCTCGATTGCGCCATCCGCAACGGCCAGCTTGCCCAGGCCAAGGCGCGGCTCAAGACCCTCGCCGAGATCTTTGGCGACAGGCTCTATGTCGAGATCCAGCGCAATGGCCGCGACGAGCAGGAGGCGCTGGAGGCGCATCTGCTGACGCTGGCCTATGACGCCGACCTGCCGCTGGTTGCCACCAACGAGCCCTTCTTCGCCAAGCCCGCCGATTACGATGCGCATGATGCGCTACTGGCGGTGGCGGCGGGGCGGCTTGTGTCGGATGGCGAGCGCCGCCGCGTTACGCCGGAGCATTTCTTCGCCAGCCGCATCGAGATGAAGCGTCGCTTCGCCGATCTGCCGGAAGCGCTTGCGAATACGATTGAAATCGCGATGCGCTGCACCTGGCGCGTCGGCCTGCGCAAGCCGATTCTGCCGCGCTTTGGCGAGGAAGGGCGCGACGAGGCGGAGGAGCTGCAGATCCAGGCCAAGGCCGGCCTGACCATGCGCCTCGCCAAGCACGGGCCGGCGCCGGGCTACAGCATCGACGATTACGAGAAGCGGCTCGATTTCGAGCTGTCGATCATCACCCGGATGAAATTCCCGGGTTACTTCCTGATCGTCTCGGACTTCATCAAATGGGCCAAGGCCCAGGACATTCCGGTCGGGCCGGGCCGTGGTTCGGGTGCCGGCTCGCTCGTCGCCTATGCGCTGACGATCACCGACGTCGATCCGCTGCGCTTCGGGCTGCTGTTCGAGCGCTTCCTCAATCCCGACCGCGTCTCGATGCCGGACTTCGACATCGACTTCTGCCAGGACCGGCGCGAAGAGGTGATCGACTACGTCAAGCGCCGCTATGGCGAGGAACGTGTCGCGCAGATCATCACCTTCGGAACGCTGCTGGCGCGCGGCGTGCTGCGCGATGTCGGCCGCGTGCTCGAAATGCCTTACGGGCAGGTCGACAAGCTGACCAAGCTCGTGCCGCAGAACCCGGCCAAGCCGATCTCGCTGGTCGATGCGATATCCGGCGAGCCGAAGCTGCAGGAAGCGGCGGCGGCTGAGCCGATCGTCGCGAGGCTGCTGGAAATCGGCCAGAAGCTCGAGGGGCTGCACCGCCACGCCTCGACCCATGCGGCGGGTGTTGTGATCGGGGACCGGCCGTTGGAGCAGCTGGTGGCGCTCTCGGTCGATCCGCGCACCGGCATGCGCGTCACCCAGTTCAACATGAAATGGGTGGAGCAGGCCGGGCTGGTGAAGTTCGACTTCCTCGGCCTGAAGACGCTGACCACCCTGACGACGGCGGTGAAGCTGATCGCCCAGCGCGGCATCACGATCGATCTGGCGGAAATCCCGTTCGACGACCCCAAAAGCTACGAGATGCTGGCGCGGGGCGAGACGGTCGGCGTGTTCCAGGTGGAAAGCGCCGGCATGCGCAAGGCCCTGGTCGAGATGAAGGCCGACCGGATCGAGGATCTGATCGCCCTTGTGGCGCTCTATCGGCCGGGCCCGATGGACAATATCCCGACCTATTGCCGCCGAAAGCTCGGGCTGGAAGCGCCGACCTATCTGCATCCCAAGCTCGAACCCATTCTGGCCGAGACGCATGGCATCATCGTCTACCAGGAGCAGGTGATGCAGGTGGCGCAGGCGCTGTCGGGCTATTCGCTCGGCGAAGCCGACCTGCTGCGCCGCGCCATGGGCAAGAAGATCAAGGCGGAGATGGACGCCCAGCGCGACCGTTTCGTCCGTGGCGCCACCGAAGGCGGCATGACCAAGGACATAGCCTCCGAGATTTTCGACCTGCTGGCGAAGTTCGCCGATTACGGCTTCAACAAGAGCCACGCGGCCGCCTATGCGGTGGTCGCCTACCAAACCGCGTATCTCAAGGCGAACTACCCGGTGGAGTTTCTGGCGGCGTCGATGACGCTCGACATGGGCAACACCGACAAGCTCTCGGAATTCCGCCGCGACGCCGAGCGCATCGGCATCAAGGTCGAGCGGCCGGCCATCAACCGCTCGGGCGTGGCGTTCGATGTCGCCGATGGGGCGATCTTCTATGCGCTGGCGGCGATCAAGGGGGTTGGCGGCGCGGCGGTCGAGGCGATCGTGCAGGCGCGCCGGACGGGCGGCCCGTTCCGCGACCTGGCGGATTTTGCACGGCGCATCGATACCAAGCAGGTGAACCGGCGGACAATCGAGGCCTTGATCGCGGCCGGGGCGCTGGATGAGCTGGAGCCGGAGCGCGCCCGCGCCATGGCCGCTGTCGACGGCATCCTGGCGCTGTCGAACCGCACGCGCGAGGCGGCTGCCGGCGGGCAGTCCGAGCTTTTCGGCGGCGGGACCGTGCAGGAATCCTTCCGCATCCCGCCGGTCGAGCCCTGGGCGCCGGCCGAGCGGCTGAAGCGCGAGCATGATGCGGTCGGCTTCTTCCTGTCAGGCCATCCGCTCGATGATTACGAGCATGTGCTGAAGCGGCTGCGGGTGCAGCGTTATGCCGATTTCGCCCAGACGGTGCGGGCCAATGGCACCGGCGTCGCCAAGGTCGCGGTGTCGGTGATCGACAAATCCGAGCGCCGGACCAAGTCCGGCAACAAGATGGGCATCGTCAACCTCTCCGATCCCAGCGGGCAGTTCGAGGCGGTGCTGTTCTCGGAGGGGCTGCAGCGCTACCGCGACCTGCTGGAGCCCGGCAAGGCGCTGGTGCTGCGGCTCTCGGCCGTGCTCGACGGCGACGACGTTCGGCCGCGCATCGAGGATGCCGAGGTGCTGGACGATCTCGCGGCGCGGCAGAAGCAGGATCTGCTGGTCTATCTCCGCGACGACAAGGCGCTGGCCTCGATTGCCGAGCGGGTGCGCCCGCGCAGCGATGGCATGAAGGCGGATGGCAAGATCGCGCTGGTGATGATCCTGAACGATGGCGCCCAGGAGGTGGAGATCGAGCTGCCGGGGCGCTACCCGGTGAACCAGCAGATCGCCAATGCGGTCAGAGCGGCACCGGGCGTGGTCGGGGTTGAGCTGAGGTGAGGGCTGGCGCAGGCAGGGGCCTTGGGGGCAGACTGACCTAAGGTCATCCAGAAGGGGCGGGCGCGATGAACTTCGGATTGGTCGACCGTCGCCAGCTCCTGGCAGGTGCCACCGTCTTGCCGAGCCTGCTCAGGGAGCAGCCGGCGCTAGCCCAGGAGAAGTCGATGTTCGATGCAGCGACGGCCCTGATCGTGGTCGATGTGCAGAATGATTTCTGTCCGGGCGGCGCTCTTCCGGTTGCCAAGGGCGATGAGGTCGTGCCCGTGATCAACGCGCTGGGCAAGCGCTTCTCGAGCATCGTGATGACGCAGGACTGGCATCCGGCAGGACATGCGTCCTTCGCTTCGAGCCATCCCGGAAAAAAGCCCTTCGACATGGTGCCGATGCCCTATGGCCAGCAGGTTTTGTGGCCCGATCACTGTATCCAGGGCAGCAAAGGCGCAGAGCTGCGTGCCGATCTTGTGCTGCCGACGGCGCAGACCATCATCCGCAAGGGCTACCGCCCCGAGATCGACAGCTATTCCGGCTTCCTCGAGGCAGACCGAAAGACGCCGACCGGGCTTGGCGGCTATCTTCGCGAGCGCGGCGTCAAACGCGTCGTCCTGGTCGGGTTGGCCACCGATTTTTGCGTGAACTGGACAGCGCAGGACGCTGCCAAGGCGGGGCTGGAGACGCTCGTGGTCGAAGATGCCTGTCGCGCCATCGATCTCAATGGCTCGCTCGCCAAGGCCTGGGCCGAGATGACAGCGCTGGGCGTGAAGCGGGTCGAGGCTGCCCGGCTGCCGGGCTGAGCGGCGATGTCGCGTTCGCAGCGCCTGCTCGATCTGATCCAGGTGCTGCGCCGCCACCGCCGGCCCGTCAGCGGCCGCATGCTGGCGCAGGAGACCGGCGTCAGCATCCGCACGCTGTACCGGGACATCGTCACGCTGCAGGCGCAAGGCGCGCCGATCGAGGGCGAGCCGGGGCTGGGCTATGTGCTGAAGCCGGGCTTCATGCTGCCGCCGCTGATGTTCAGCGAGGAGGAGATCGAGGCGCTGGTCCTCGGTTCCCGCTGGGTGGCGGGCCGCGCCGATGGCTCTCTGGCGGGCGCTGCCCGCAACGCCATGGCCAAGATCGTCGCCGTGCTGCCC
Organism: uncultured Alphaproteobacteria bacterium; assembly: GCA_963759925.1. Taxonomy (GTDB): domain Bacteria; phylum Pseudomonadota; class Alphaproteobacteria; order Rhizobiales; family Beijerinckiaceae; genus Allobosea. The sequence continues at coordinate 679,968 of CAVXBE010000006.1, read as the reverse complement.
GCCGATCTGGCGGGCCGGGTCGAGGATGCTTCGCTGCTGGTCGGGCCCGGAAGCGGGATTGTCGATCGCGGAAGCGTCGATCTCGCCGAGATCCGCAAGGCGATCCGGTCCGGCCGCAAGGCCATCATCGGCTATGGCGATGGTGAGGGCCGCGCCAGTGAGCGTGTGATCTGGCCGTTTGCGCTGAGCTTTTTCGACCAGGTGCGGGTGGTTCTGGCGTGGTGCGAACTGCGCCAGGATTTCCGGCACTTCCGGGCCGACAGGATCGTCTCGTTCCAGCCGCAGGACGCGCCCTATCCGCGCCGGCGCCAGGTCTTGCTGAAGGAGTGGCGCGACAGGGAAGGCGTGCCGAAACCGGACTGAGCCTGTGCGCGACACTGCCGGAAATTGGCAGCATCGGCGTTTAGCGTCTCCTCATCGCCAACCGAGGAGACCGCCTGTGTTCGACGCCAATTTCATCCTGCTTTATGTCGATAGCCCCACTGCCAGCGCCCGCTTCTATGCCGGGTTGCTTGGCGCCGAGCCGATCGAGGCCTCCGCCACCTTCGCCATGCTGCCACTGCCATCGGGCGCCATGCTCGGCCTCTGGTCCCGGCATACGGTGGAGCCCGCCGCGACGGTTGCCGGCGGTGGCAGCGAGATCGCGACCGTGGTCTCCACCCCCGCCGATGTCGACGCGACCTGCGCGGCGTGGCGCGGGCGCGGCATCACCATCCTGCAGGAACCGACGGAGCTCGATTTCGGCCGCAGCTTCGTCGCGACCGACCCGGATGGCCATCGCCTGCGGGTGTTCTGCCCTTCGCAGAGCTGAGGCATGACGATGAACCAGCATTGGCTTGCCGTCGCCTCGGCCGATCATGTCGCGCGCGGTCTCGCGGGCGGCTTCATGCAGGTCTGCCATGGCAAGGGCGCTCCGCTGCGGCGGATCCGGCCCGGAGACGGGGTGGTGTATTATTCGCCGTCACGGGCCTTTGGCGCGGCGGACGGGCTCAGGAGCTTCACGGCCATCGGCAGCGTTTGCGAAGGCGAGCCCTATCGCTTCGACATGGGCGGCGGCTTCGTGCCGTTCCGGCGGGATGTCGCATGGTGGACGGGCGAGCCTGTGCCGGTATCAACCTTGCTGGACCGGCTCGAACTGACGCGGGATCGGCGCAACTGGGGCTACCAGCTGCGTTTTGGACTGATCGCGCTCAGCGCTGCCGACTTTGACGAGATCGCCGCTGCCATGGCTGCGGTTCCGCTTTACGCGCCGCTCGCGGGCCGGGGAGGGCGCGTTGGCGCGACACTGATCGGGGAGTCGTGAAGCTGCGTCTTGCTTTCCCGTCCTATCCCCTGTATGGCGCAGCCCATCCCACATGGGGCGCATCGTCTCGGCTGTTCGAGACGTTCCGGTGACTTGGCAGCCTATGCCTCGTTCATTCGCACCCCAGAGGCTCAACCGGAAGGACAAGACCACCATGGCACTGCCCGATTTCTCCATGCGCCAGCTGCTCGAAGCCGGCGCGCATTTCGGCCACCAGTCGCACCGCTGGAACCCGAAGATGTCGCCCTACATCTTCGGCACCCGCAACAACATCCACATTCTCGACCTGTCGCAGTCGGTGCCGATGCTCTCGCGCGCCCTGCAGGCCGTGTCGGACACCGTCGCTCGCGGCGGCCGCGTGCTCTTCGTCGGCACCAAGCGCCAGGCGCAGGACGCCATCGCCGATGCCGCCAAGCGTTCGGCCCAGTATTACGTGAACTCCCGTTGGCTCGGCGGCATGCTGACCAACTGGAAGACCATTTCGGCCTCGATCCAGCGCCTGCGCAAGGTCGATGAGCTGCTCAATGGCGGCAGCACCGGCCTGACCAAGAAGGAGCGCCTGATGCTCGCCCGCGAGCGCGACAAGCTCGAGAAGGCTCTCGGCGGCATCAAGGACATGGGCGGCACGCCCGACATGATCTTCGTGATCGACACCAACAAGGAAGCGCTTGCGATCAAGGAGGCCCAGCGCCTCGGCATCCCGGTTGCGGCGATCGTCGATTCGAACTCCGATCCCGATGGCATCACCTTCCCGGTTCCGGCCAATGACGATGCCGGCCGCGCAATCCAGCTCTATTGCGACCTGATCGCCCGTTCGGCCATCGATGGCATTTCCCGCGCTTCGGGCGACCATGGCGTCGATCTCGGCGCTTCCGAGGCTCCGGTCGTCGAGGAAGCCCTGGCTGCCGAGCCGGCCGCCGATGCCGCTCCCGCTTTCGAGCTGCTGACCGCGCCGCGTGGCGCCCCGGACGATCTGATGAAGCTCTCGGGCATGGGTCCCGAGACCGTGCAGAAGCTCAACGATGGCGGCGTCTTCCACTTCTGGCAGCTCGCAGCCATGTCCCCGGCCGATGTGACCAAGGTCGATCAGGACCTGAAGCTCGGCGGCCGTGTCGAGCGCGAAGGCTGGGTCGCCCAGGCTCGCGATCTCGCCGAGGCGTGATCCGGTTCTGCGACGCGTCACAGGCGCGTCGCAGTCCGCTTTGAATGATGCGTGACAAGCGCCGACGGCCGGAAACGGAGCGTCGGCGTTCTCCCATCGCAGACCGCATTGCAGGTCGAATTCATTTCTTTCCAGCGGTCGCGCCGCCGCCTTGGCCGCGACCCAAGACCACAAGGATACAGGCACATGGCAGCGATCACCGCCGGAATGGTGAAGGAACTCCGCGACAAGACCGGCGCGGGCATGATGGACTGCAAGACCGCGCTCTCGGCTGTCGACGGCAACATCGAAGCCGCGATCGACTGGCTGCGCACCAAGGGCCTCGCCAAGGCCGCCAAGAAGGCCGGCCGCGTTGCGGCTGAAGGCCTGGTCGCCGTTGCCGTGTCCGGCACGCGCGGCGTCGTCTCCGAGCTCAACTCCGAGACCGACTTCGTCGCCCGCAACCTCGAATTCCAGGCGCTGGCCCATGGCATCGCCAATGTCGCGCTCGAAAAGGGTGGCGATGCCGAGGCCGTGCTCGGCCATCACTATCCCGGCGGCAGCTCCGTGCAGGAGGCCATCGCCAACGCCATCGCCACCATCGGCGAGAACATGACCCTGCGCCGCGTCGCCGAGGTCAAGGTTTCGTCGGGCGTGATCGGCTCCTATGTCCATGGCTCGGTTGCCGATGGCCTGGGCAAGATCGGCGTGATCGTCGGTCTGGAATCGACCGGCAAGACCGATGAGCTCGCTGCGCTCGGCCGCCAGCTCGCCATGCATGTCGCCGCCACCAACCCGGTCGCGCTCGACCTCGCTTCGGTCGATCCGGCGGTGCTGGAGCGCGAGAAGGCGATCCTGGCCGAGAAGAATGCCGGCAAGCCCGCGCATGTGCTCGAGAAGATCACCGAGAGCGGCCTGAAGAGCTACGCCAAGGAATATTGCCTGCTCGAGCAGGCCTATATCCATGACGGCTCCAAGTCGGTTGCCCAGGTGCTCAAGGAGATCGAGGGCAAGGTCGGCGCCCCCGTCTCGCTGAAGGGCTTCGCCCGCTTCGCGCTCGGTGAAGGCATCGAGAAGGAAGAGCAGGATTTCGCGGCCGAGGTCGCGGCTGCCGGTGGCACCACGGGCTGAGCCTGTCGGTGACGAAAGACGAAAAGGCCGCGCCTCGCGCGGCCTTTTTTGTATGAAGGCGTAGGGTCCGCGAATCGCGGGCAAGGCGGAACAGACGGAGAGAGCCAATGAGACCCAAACGCGTCCTCGTGAAGCTTTCCGGCGAAGCCCTTGCGGGCACTGCAGGATATGGCCTCGATGGCAGCACGCTGACGGCTCTGGCCGGCGACATTGCCAATGCCTCGCATGAGGGCGTGGAAATCGCCATCGTCGTCGGCGGCGGCAATTTCTTTCGCGGTGTGCAGGGGCTGACCAAGGGCCTCGACCGGACCAGCGCCGATTCGATTGGCATGCTCGGCACGGTGATGAATGCGCTGGCGCTCGAACACGCCATCGAAAGCGCAGGCGCCCCGGCGCGCGCCATGTCGGCCGTGCCGATGCCGTCCCTGTGCGAAAGCTATGCGCGCAAGCGTGCGCTCGACCATCTCAGCCATGGCAAGGTCGTGGTGCTGGGTGGCGGCACCGGCAATCCGTATTTCACAACCGATACCGGCGCGGCGCTGCGCGCGGCGGAGCTAGGCTGCAGTCATCTGCTTAAGGCGACGCAGGTTGACGGCGTCTATTCCGCCGATCCGAAGAAGGACGCGTCCGCCGTTCGCTACGATACGCTGACGCATGAGGATGCGATCCGGCGCGATCTCAAGGTGATGGACACGGCCGCTTTCGCGCTGGCGCGGGATGCCGGCCTGACCATCGTGGTGTTCTCGATCGCGGAACTCGGGGCGCTGGCGGCCGTTCTGCGTGGCGAGGGCAGGGCGACCTACGTCACCCCCTGAAACGGCCCGGAAGGGCGCGTGTGGGCCAGCCAGCCAGGGGTCCGCAGCCAGCCGGTTTGGCCCGCGCCAGCAGCCGGTCCACGCTTTTTCCTTGCCGGAGGCAGGGGAACATGCTGTTCCAACAGGTAATTCTTGACCGGGACGGCCCTCGCCGCCATGGTCGCGCCGATTTTAGATTAGCCGCAAGGTCTTTGAAATTATGGCCCAGACGACGTTCGATCTCGCTGACGTAAAGCGCCGCATGGCCGGCGCCCTGCAGTCCTTCAAGGGCGATCTCGCCTCCCTGCGCAGCGGCCGCGCCTCTGCGAACATGCTCGATCCGATCCAGGTCGAGGCCTATGGCGCGCGCACGCCGCTGTCCCAGCTGGCCACCGTCAGCGTTCCCGAGGCACGGCTGCTGAGCGTGCAGGTCTGGGACCGCAGCATGGTCGGCCCGGTGGAGAAGGCCATCCGCGAATCCGATCTCGGCCTGAACCCGCAGACGGAAGGCCAGGTGCTGCGCATCCGCATTCCGGAGCTCAACGAGCAGCGCCGCAAGGAGATGGTCAAGGTCGCGCATAAATACGCCGAGGAATCGAAGATCGCGGTGCGCCATGTCCGCCGCGATGCCATCGACATCATCAAGAAGGTCGAGAAGGACGGCGCCTTCACCAAGGATGACGTGACCCGCCAGTCCGATCTCGTGCAGAAGGCGACCGACCAGCACATTTCCGAGATCGACCAGGCGCTGGCGGCGAAGGAAAAGGAAATCCTGTCGGTCTGAGCCCGCCGACGATCGGCTTCACTCCGCTGCGCGCCTGGTCGCGTGGCCCCTCCCGGCGACGGCCCGCACGAGGCACATCGATGTCAGCAGAGACGCGTCAGGGTGAAAGCGCAGCCGACCCCTGCCATGTTGCCATCATCATGGATGGCAATGGGCGCTGGGCGAAGATGCGCAACCTGCCGCGGCAGGAAGGGCACCGGAGAGGGCTCGAGGCGCTGCGGCGCACCGTCCGCCATGCGGCCGAACTCGGCGTCGAGGTGCTCACCCTCTACAGTTTCTCGACGGAGAACTGGCGCCGTCCGCAGGCTGAGGTCTCTTTCCTGCTCGGCCTGCTGAAGCGCTTTGTCGAGAAGGATCTGGCGGAGCTGGCTGCGGCCGGCATCCGCGTTCGCATCATCGGCGGGCGTGAGGATCTTGCGCCGGATCTGCGCCGGCTGGTCGAGCATGCCGAGCAATCGACCGCCGCCAATCAGGGCATGACGCTGGTCGTCGCGTTCAATTATGGCTCGCGCGACGAGATCGCCCGGGCGACGCGCCGCATCGCGACCGAGGTCGCCGCCGGACGGCTCGACCCCGCGACGATCGATGAAACGACGCTGCATCGCCATCTCGACACCGCCGATCTGCCGGATCCTGAGCTGGTGATCCGCACCTCCGGCGAGACCCGCATCTCGAATTTCCTGCTCTGGCAGGCCGCCTATGCCGAGTTCGTCTTCAGCCCTGTGCTGTGGCCGGATTTCGACAGGGCGGATCTGGTCGAGGCCATCGCCGACTATCGCCGGCGCGAGCGACGCTTTGGCGGGATTGAGGCGGTCACCGTCCGCAAGGCTGGCGCAGCGTGAGCGATCCGCAGCCCGCCAAGCCCGCCGGCCGGAGCGAACTCAGCCAACGCATCGTCTCGGCGCTGATCATGGCCGCCGGCATTCTGGCGGCGACATGGTGGGGCGGCTGGCCGTTCCGGATCGTTTGGGCGCTGGTTGCAGGCCTTGTCGCCTATGAATGGCTCGCCTTCGTCAGCCGCCGCAATGCGCTGCCGGGCGGGATCGGCGTCGCGTTGGCGGGGCTGGCGCTCGGCTTTTCCCCTGCGAGCCAGGTGGCCCTTGCTGGTGTGGCCGGGTTCGCGGCCCTGGCCGGCGCTGTGCTGACGCCGATGGTCAAGGGCAAATGGGCGTTGGAGGCCTGCGGCGTCGCCTATGCGATGGCCTTTGCGCTGATTGCGCCGGCCCTGCGCTCGGTGCCGGATCTCGGTCTGGCGATCATCATCTGGAGTTTTGCGGTCGTCTGGTTCACCGATATCGCAGCCTATTTCACCGGGCGCAGCCTCGGCGGGCCCAAGCTGATGCCGCGCTTCAGCCCGAAGAAGACCTGGTCGGGCGCGATTGGCGGGGCTGTGGCGGGAACGCTGGGCGGTTACACCGTCTGGAGGATGACGCCTCAGGCTGCGCCACTGATCGGGGCGGCTGCAACGCTCGCCTTGTCCTTCGCCGCCTCCGTCGCCTCGCAGGCCGGCGATCTGTTTGAATCCGCCGTGAAGCGCCGGTTCGGCGCCAAGGATTCCGGGCATCTCATTCCAGGCCATGGCGGCTTTCTCGATCGGCTCGACGGCTATTGGTCGGTGCTGGTCCTGGCCGGCATCCTGCAGTTCCTGATCGCGCTGGCTCGGTGAGCATGCGCAGTGTCACGCTCCTCGGCGCCACCGGCTCCATCGGCCGCTCGACGCGCGATGTCGTGGCCGAGAACCCGGAGCGGCTCTCGATCGATGTCGTGGTCGGTGGCCGCGACGCGGCTGCACTGGCGCGTGTCGCCATCGAGACTGGCGCACGCTTTGCTGCACTCGCCGATGAGGGCGCAGGCGAGGCCTTGAAGCTGGCGCTGGCCGGGACCGGCATCGCCAGCGGGGCAGGGCGGCAAGCGGTTCTGGATGCGGTGGCGCAGCCCAGCGACATCGTCGTCAGCGCCATATCGGGCGCGGCGGGGCTGGAGGCGACGTTTGCGGCGCTGATGCCGGGGCGCGTCGTGGCGCTCGCCAACAAGGAAAGCCTGGTCTGCGCGGGCGAGGCTGTGATGGCGCGGGCGCTGGCGGTGGGGGCGACGATCCTGCCGCTCGATTCCGAGCATAACGCGCTTTATCAGGTGCTGGGGCAGGAGCCGGTCTCGGCGGTCCACAGCATGACGCTGACCGCTTCGGGCGGCCCGTTCCGGACCTGGAGCGCCGAGCAGATTGCGGCCGCGCGCCCGGAGCAGGCGCTGGCCCATCCGAATTACGCGATGGGCGCCAAGATCACGATCGACTCCGCCAGCATGATGAACAAGGGGCTGGAGCTGATCGAGGCGCGCTATCTGTTCGGCTTGCGCCATGACCAGCTCGAGGTGCTGGTGCATCCGCAGCAGATCGTGCACGGGCTGGTGACGTTTCGCGATGGCTCGGTCAGTGCCGGGCTGGCGCTGCCGGATATGCGGGTCGCGGCCGCGCATTGCCTTGGCATCGATGGGCGGCTCGATGCGCCGGCCGCGCGCTTTCTCGATCTGGCGCGCGTGGCGCCGCTCGCCTTCGAGCCGCCGGACCTGACGCGCTTTCCGGCGCTGGGGCTGGCCATGGCCGCGCTGGCGCAAGGCGGTGCAGCCCCCGCCGTGCTCAATGCCGCCAATGAGATAGCGGTTGCGGCCTTCCTGGCCGGCGAGATCCCATTCCCCGGCATTGCCCGGCTGGTCGAGGCGGTCTGCAGCCAGTCGATCGCGTCTTCGCAAGCGCCTGCGAGTGTCGAGGCCGCACTTTCCATTGACCAGGATGCGCGAATTCGGGCGCGGGCGCTCTTGTCCGGAGGCGGTTTCGCTGTCACCTAAGGGCGAAAGCTCTGGAGACGTTGATGCAGTTTGCCACGACCATATGGGAATCAGGGCAGTTCGTGCTCGGTTACCTCGTGCCGTTTCTGTTCGTTCTCGGCCTGGTCGTGTTCGTCCATGAGCTCGGGCATTTCCTGGTCGGTCGCTGGTGCGGTGTCGACGTCAAAGTGTTCTCGATCGGCTTCGGTCGCGAGATTTTCGGCTTCAACGACCGCCACGGCACGCGCTGGCGCATCGCGCTGATCCCGCTCGGCGGCTATGTGAAGTTTTCCGGCGATGCCGATGCCGCCAGCACCCCCGGCTTTGACGATGTCGCGGCGATGTCGCCTGAAGAACGGGCGCGCAGCTTCCCGGCGCAGTCGATTGGCGAACGGGCAGCCATCGTCGCGGCCGGGCCGATCGCCAACTTCCTGCTGGCGATCCTGATCTTCGCGGGCACGGTCTTCGTCTTCGGCAAGCAGGTGCTGACCCCGCGGATCGACCAGATCGTCGCCGGCAGCGCCGCCGAGCGCGCAGGCCTGCGCTCCGGTGACCTCGTGGTCGAAATCGACGGCCACAAGATCGCGTCCTTCAACGATATGCAGCGCATCATCTCGGTGCGCCCCAACGAGGCTGTGCCGGTTACGGTCGAGCGCGCCGGCACGCTGCTGACGCTGCCGGTGACGCCGGTGCTGGTGGAAACCAGCTCCAAGCTCGGCAAGCAGCGCATCGGCGTCGTCGGCATCCAGGCGTCGCGCAAGCCCGAAGACTGGACCGTGCAGCATTTCGGCCCGCTGCAGGCCCTGAGCAACGGCGTGACCGAGACCTGGTTCGTCGTCGAGCGCACCTATGATTATGTCTCCAAGCTGCTGAGCGGGCGCGAATCCACCGACCAGCTCTCCGGCCCGATCCGCATCGCGCAGGTCTCGGGCATGGTCGCGTCGAATGGCGGACTGCTGGCGCTGATTAACCTGGCGGCGATTCTGTCGGTCTCGATCGGGCTGATGAACCTCGTGCCGATCCCGATGCTGGATGGCGGGCATCTGCTGTTTTACGCGATCGAGGCCCTTCGTGGCCGGCCGCTCAGCGAGCGGGCGCAGGAGATCGGCTTCCGCTTCGGGCTGGGCCTTGTGCTCATGCTGATGCTGTTCGTGACCTGGAACGACCTCGTCCACGTCAAATCCCTGCTTTGACGCGGTAGCCCCTCGGCTTTGAGCCGGGTGGGATATGGTGGAATCAGGGCAGCGCGGCGTGGCGCTATGGCAACGAGAGCCTCAAAAATATTTCGTTAACGATGATGGCGGTTTGCACCCAGCGCGAAACTTTGTAGAAGCGATTGAACTGCAATGTCGCCGTGCTGCCGTAGATCTGCGGCAGTCCCCCTCCGGGGTGGCGACCTGAGAAAATGGAATAGGCGACCCGATGACGTCGACCCAAAAGAGCCGGTCTTTCAGAATGCGGCTCTCTCGATCAGTCGGACTTTCGGCCATAATTGTGGCCGTCAGCGGTGGCGTGGCGTTTGCGCAGGCCGTGATTGTCCAAGGTAATCGTAGCGTCGATGCGGAGACCATTCGTGGTTACGCGCAGGGCGCTCCCCAGGATATCCGCCAGAACCTGCTGGCGACGGGGCTGTTCTCCAGCGTCCAGGTCAGCCGTCGCGGCTCCCAGACCGTCATCGCGGTCCGCGAGAACGATACGATCAACCGGGTCGCTTTCGAGGGCAATCGCCGTCTGAAGGGCGAGGTTCTCGCCCAGATGATCGATTCGAAGTCGCGTGGCCCGCTCAGCCAGCAGCTCATCAATTCGGACGTCGAGAAGCTGCGGGAGGCTTATCGCCGCGCCGGCTACGGCCTGTCCTCGGTCTCCGGCCGCATCGCGCCGCTGCCGAATGGCCGCTCCGACGTCGTGTTCACCATCGTCGAGTCCGGCAAGACCGGCATCAAGTCGATCAACTTCTCAGGCAATAACGCGTTTTCGGGCAGCCGCCTGCGCAACCTGATGACGTCGACCGAGTCGAATTTCCTCAGCTTCCTGAAGACCTCGGACGTTTACGATGCCGACCGCATCACCGCCGATCTCGAGCTGATCCGCCGCTATCTACCTGAAGAACGGCTATGCCGACTTCCAGATCACCTCGACCAATGCCCGTTTCGACGAGACGGCCGGCGGCTGGGTGGTCGATATCGGCGTCAACGAGGGCGCGCAGTACAAGGTCGGCAACGTCGCGGTGGATTCGCGCCTGCGCGATGTCGACTCCGCTTCGCTGCAGAACATGCTCGCGACCTCCGCCGGCGACACCTACAATGCCGAAGCTGTCGAGCGCTCGCTGCTCGCGCTGACGACCGAGGTTTCGCGCCGCGGTTATGCCTTCGCCCAGGTCCGCCCGCGCGGTGATCGTGACGCCAATGGCCGCCTGATCGGCATCACCTATGTCGTCGACGAAGGCCCGCGCGTCTATGTCGAGCGCATCAATGTGCGCGGCAACACCCGTACGCGCGATTATGTCGTGCGTCGCGAGCTCGATCTCGGTGAGGGCGATGCCTACAACAAGGTGCTGGTCGACCGGGCCGAGCGCCGCCTGAACAATCTTGGCTTCTTCAACAAGGTCCGGATCACCAACGAGCCGGGCACCACGCCTGATCGCGTCGTCGTCAACATCGACGTCGAGGACAAGGCCACGGGCGCCTTCTCGATCGCCGGTGGTTACTCGACCTCTGACGGTGTCATCGGCGAAGTCTCGCTGTCGGAATCGAACTTCCTCGGTCGCGGCCAGTTCGTGCGCGTCGCGGGCACGCTCGGCCAGAAGAGCAAGGGCATCGATTTCTCGTTCACCGAGCCCTATTTCCTCGGGCGCCGCATTGCGGCCGGCTTCGACCTGTTCTCGAAGTACAGCGACAACTACAACACCGGTCGCTTCCAGAGCCGCGTCACCGGTGGCCAGGTCCGCCTGACCTTCCCGATCACGGAAGAGCTGTCGATCACGCCGCGCTATTCGATCTACACGACCGAGATCAAGATCCCGAACACGACGACGCGGCCGTATAATGACTGCTCGGCGCCGATCGCGGGTATCACCCCCGGTTACAGCTCGGTTCCGGTCGACAACACCGTTCAACTGCTTGACCAATGGCGAAGCCTCGATCGCGGTGAAGGAAGCCGCCGGGCACGACCCTGACCTCGCTGGTCGGTATCAACCTGACCTATAACTCGCTCGACAACTTCGCCAATCCGCGCAACGGCTTCTTCGCTGAGATCAAGCCGGAATTCGCAGGCCTCGGCGGCGACTCCAAGTTCCTTCGTATCTCGGCCGACGCTCGCTACTACCGCGAGATCTTCGAGGATGTTGTCGGCTTCGCCCGCTTGCAGGGCGGTCACGTCCAGGCGACCAGCGGCAATCTGCGCATGGTCGATCACTACTTCCTCGGACCGACACTGGTGCGCGGCTTCGCGCCCTCCGGCATTGGCCCGCGCGACGTGCTGAACGACCCGACAGCCAACGCTCTGGGCGGCACCACCTATTTCGGCGGTACCGCTCGAAGTTCAGTTCCCGATCTGGGGCCTGCCGCGCGATCTCGGCCTGCGTGGCGCGATCTTCGCCGATGCGGGTACGCTGTTCGAGTATGATGGCGGCAAGCCGGTTGCTTATGCGGGTTGCCCGGCTGGTTCGGCCCGCCCGGCAGTTCACCGGTGTTGCTCTAAACGGCGCCCAGACCAACCAGAGCAACGTTGCGTGCGTGCGCGACAAGAACGTCCTGCGTTCGTCCGTTGGCGTCAGCTTGCTCTGGCAGTCGCCGCTCGGACCGCTGCGCTTCGACTATGCCTATGCTCTGACCAAGGATGAGGGTCAGATTGGCGTCAATGGCGCGACTGGCCTTGTCGGCAAGTATGGCGGCGACCGTCTGCAGGCCTTCCGCTTCTCCGGCGGCACACGGTTCTGAGGATGACGGGGCGCTTGGCGCCCCGTTTCCGGCTTAAGCCATGGCAGATCCCCAGTTCTTCCCCGCTGCGACCTCGCTGACATTCGGCGAGGTCGCGTCTTTATGTGGCCTGTCCTTGCCTGAGGGCGCGGATGCCGGGCGCTCGCTTTCGGGCGCTGCAGCGCTCGAGGCCGCCGGCCCCGCCGACATCGCCTATATGGACAATCCGAAATACACCGACGCGCTCGCCGGGACTTCGGCCGGGCTATGCCTGGTGTCGCCGCGCTTTGCCGCCCGCGTGCCGGCCGGCACCGTCGCGCTGGTGACGCCGACGCCCTATCATCTGTTCGCGCGCATTCTCGCGCAAGTTCCACCCGCAGGCGCTGCGTCCGGGTTCCGTGTTCGGCGCGCAGGGTGTGGCTCCGGGTGCCTTCGTCCATGCCACGGCTGTGCTCGAAGCGGGCGTGACGGTCGATCCCGGAGCGGTGATCGGGCCGGGCGCCGAGATCGGCTCGGGCAGCGTCATCGGTTCGCATGCTGTGATCGGGCCGCAGGTGCGGATCGGGCGCGATTGCGCCATTGGTCCCGGCGCGACGCTGCAGGCGGCCTTGGTCGGCAACCGGGTCATCATCCATCCCGGTGTCCGGATCGGGCAGGATGGTTTTGGCTTCGCGATGAGCCCGAAAGGGCACATGAAGGTGCCGCAGATCGGCCGCGTCATCATCCAGGACGATGTCGAGATCGGCGCCAATAGCTGCATCGACCGTGGCGCCAGCCGCGACACGGTGATCGGCGAAGGCACCAAGATCGATAATCTCGTGCAGATCGGCCATAACGTCGTGATCGGCCGCCATTGCGTCATCGTCTCGCAGGTCGGCATTGCAGGCTCGACCACGCTGGAAGATTTCGTCGTGCTGGGCGGGCAGGTTGGCCTGGCCGGCCATCTCACCGTCGGCATGGGCGCGCAGATTGCGGCGCAGAGCGGCGTTGCCGGCGATGTCCCGCGCGGCGCCCGCTATGGCGGTTATCCGGCGCAGCCGGCGCTGAGCTGGGCCCGCGAGAGCGCCATGCTGAAATCCATGCTCGCCAAGCGAAACAAGCCGGCTGCCTCGACGGAGGAATAGCTCCTGAGCTGCGGTCGCGGTCCGGGTGACGCCCTGGCGCGCAACCCGTGCCGGCAGCGATGGCAGCGGGGCATTTCCTGTTTTTCAGGTGATGCTCTAGAACGAACCGAACAGGCGGATCGCCCGGTGCGGCCGCTACATCAGTGACTTGCGCCATGGTGGAGACAAGATGACGGACGCTGCGACGACGCTGGGTGTAGCCGATATCCAGAGGATCATGGCGTGCATTCCGCATCGCTATCCCTTCCTGCTGGTCGATCGCGTCATTGAGATCAATGGCGAGGAGTTGGGCATCGGCATCAAGAATGTGACGATGAACGAGCCGCAGTTCACCGGGCATTTTCCGGGCCGGCCGGTGTTTCCGGGCGTGCTGATGATCGAGGCGATGGCGCAGACGGCCGGCGTGCTGGTGGTCAACTCGCGCGGCGCCGATGATGCCGCTGTGAGCACCGTTTTGTTCACGACCATCGACAAGGCCAAGTTTCGCAAGCCGGTGATACCGGGTGATCAGCTGCGCTTCCATCTGACGAAGATTGCCCGCAAGCGCAGCATCTACTTCTATCGCGGTGAGGCGCGGGTCGATGGGGTTCTGGTTGCCGAGGCCGAGCTTTCGGCCATGGTCGTCTGAGCCTCCCAAAGCGTTTCCAGCAAGCCGATCAGCGGCCCGCCCGCCCAGCCGGCGAAGGCCGGGCCGCCCGACAAGGCCTCAGGCCAGGACAGAGCTTTTCATGAGCGTGACCATCCACCCCATGTCCGTCGTGGACCCCAAGGCCCGGATCGGCGAAGGCGTCATCATCGGCCCCTTCTGCACGGTGGGTCCGGAGGTCGAGCTTGCCGATCAGGTCGAACTGGTCAGCCATGTCGCGGTCGCAGGCCGCACCTCCATCGGCGCGCGCACGCGGATCTATCCCTTCGCCTCCATCGGCCATCCGCCGCAGGATGTGAAATACCATGGCGAGCCGTCAACGCTCAGCATCGGCTCCGATTGCCAGATCCGCGAAGGGGTGACGATCAACCCCGGCACCGAGGGCGGCGCGATGAAGACGGTGGTGGGAAACCGCTGCTTCTTCCTCGCCAATTCGCATGTCGCGCATGATTGCGTCATCGGCGACAGCGTCATCTTCTCCAACAATGTGATGTGCGCGGGCCATGTCACCGTCGGCAATTTCGTGATCGTCGGCGGCGGGACCGGGCTGCACCAGTTCATCCGCGTCGGGGACCACGCCTTCATCGGCGGCGGCGCCGGGGTGATGAACGATGTCATTCCCTTCGGCATGGTGCGGGACAACCCGGCGCATCTGGCCGGCCTGAACCTTGTAGGGCTGAAGCGCCGCGGTTTTTCGCGGGAGCAGATCCATGAGCTGCGCCGCGCCTACCGGCTGCTCTTCGCCGATGAAGGCACCTTGTCGGAGCGTGTCGAGGACGTGGCCAGCGAGTTTGCGGCGCATCCGCTGATCCACGAGATCCTGGACTTCATCCGCAATGGCGGCGAAAGGGCGATCTGCGTGCCGCGGGACGTCGCCGCCCCGGACCGGTGAGCGCGCTTGGAATCATCGCCGGTGGAGGTGATTTTCCGCCGGCGCTGGCGCGCATCATCCGCGCCTCCGGCCAGCCGGTTTTCATTGCTGCGCTCGATGGCGCGGCCGATCCGGCGGCCTTCGGCGCCGATGCCGATCTGGAAAGCTATCGGCTGGGCCAGCTTGGCAAGCTGTTGAAGACCTTGCGGGCGAGGGATATCGGCGAGCTGATCCTGATCGGCTCGCTGCCGCGCCCGAGCTTTGGCGGCATCGTGCCGGAACCCTCGACCCTGAAATACCTGCCGCATTTCGCCCGTGCCTTTCAGGGCGGCGACGATCATCTCCTGCGCGGGGTGGTGCGGTTTTTCGAGGAGCAGGGTTTCCGGGTGCTGGGGCCAGCCGACATCGCGCCGGAGCTGACGGCGCCGCAGGGCCCGCTTGGCCGCCACAGCGCCACTGCCGAAACGCGTGCTTTGATCCAGCGCGGTTTCCAGCTTCTCGAGGCGATGTCGCCCTTCGATGTCGGGCAGGCCGCCATTCTTGCGGATCACCGCATCGTCGCCATCGAGGCGGCGGAGGGCACGGATGCGACCCTGCGGCGTGTGGCGGAGCTCGTCGGCAAGGGCCGGCTCAAGATCGCCAAGGGCGATGGCGTGCTGGTCAAGGCGCCCAAGCGCGGGCAGGATTTGCGGGTCGATATGCCGGCCATCGGGCCGGAGACGCTGCGGCTGGTGAACGAGGCCGGGCTTGCCGGCATTGCCGTGCGGGCTGGGCAGGTGCTGGTGGGCGAACGCCAGAAACTGGCGGCGCTCGCCGACCAACGCGGCCTGTTTGTCGAGGGCGTGGCGTGAGCGCGCCGTTCAGGCTGGGGCTGATTGCCGGGGAAGCGTCGGGTGACGCGCTGGCACTGCGGTTTATCGAGGCGCTGCGGCAGCGGCTTGGTGAGCGCGAGCTTGTCATGGCTGGCGTCGGTGGCGAGGCCGTGGTGGCGCAAGGGCTCCAGCCGCTGTTCGAGCAGGCCGATATCGCGGTCATGGGCTTTGGCCCTGTGATCGCGCGCCTGCCGCTGCTGCTGCGACGCATGGAGGATGCGGCGCGCGGCATCGCCGCCTTCCAGCCCGATCTGCTGCTGACCATCGACAGTCCGGACTTCGCCTTGCGGGTTGCGAAGAAGGTGAGGGCGCGGGCGCCCGCCATTCCAATCGTGCATTGGGTGTGCCCCAGCGTCTGGGCCTGGCGCTCCGGCCGGGCGCGCCGGATGAAGCCGCATATCGACCGGATCCTGGCGCTGCTGCCGTTCGAGCCCGAGGCGCTGGAGCGGCTGCAGGGGCCGGAGACGATCTATGTCGGGCATCCGCTGCTCGACCGGCTGCCGGTGCTGCAGCCCTCTGCGGATGAGGCTATGCTGCGCTCCGATACCGACCGTCCGACCATACTGGTGCTGCCCGGCAGCCGCCGCTCCGAGATCACGCATCTCATGCCGGTTTTTGGCGAGGCGATCGCGCGCGTCGCTGCTTCCTATCCTAGCGCCCGCTTCGTGCTGCCAGCGGTGACGCATCTTGCCCCTGCCATTGCCGCAGCGATGGCGTCCTGGCCGGTCAAGGCCGAGATCGTCACGGGCGAGCCGGCCAAGCTCGCGGCATTTCGCACAGCGCGGGCGGCGCTGGCAGCTTCGGGCACCGTGACGCTGGAACTGGCGCTGTCGCAGGTACCGACCGTCGCTGCCTATCGCGGTGCGAATTGGGAGGCGGCTTTGGCGCGGCGGTTGGTGAAGCTGCCGAGCGTGATCCTGCCCAACCTGATCGTCGGGCGCAGCGTCGTGCCGGAATTCATCCAGGAGATGGCGACGCCAGACGCGCTGGCCGATGCATATGCTGGAGGCGCTGCGCGAGGGCGAGGCGCGCCAACGCCAGCTCACCGGCTTTGCCGAAGTGGAGGCGATCATGCGTTCGGCCGGCGCCAATCCGGCGGCGAATGCGGTCGATGCGGCGCTCGCGCTGGTGGGTGTCGTGGCTGCATCGGACCGTGTCGGGAACGAAGCCGGCTTGTCGTCTCCGCTGCAACAAGGCAGAAACCGTCCCGACTCTGCGTGACAAGTCCAGCAGACCGAATGGGAGACGCCGCGATGCAGTTGGGAATGGTCGGCCTCGGCCGCATGGGTGCCAACATCGTGCGCCGGCTCATGCGGGCCGGGCATGAATGCGTGGTCTATGATCGCGATCCTGCGCCCGGACTTGCCCTGGCAGGCGAGGGCGCCATCAATGTGAGCGATCTCGCAGCCATGGTCGCGGCGCTGAAAGCCCCCCGTGCGATCTGGGTGATGCTGCCGGCGGGCGAGATTACCGAAGCCACTTTGACGCAGCTCGCTGGTCTGATGCAGCCGGGCGACACGTTGATCGATGGCGGCAATGCCTTCTGGAAGGACGATGTCCGCCGTAGCCACGCCTTCGCAGGGCTGGGCCTGACCTATCACGATGTCGGCACCAGCGGCGGCGTCCATGGGCTCGAGCGTGGCTATTGCCTGATGATCGGTGGCGACAAGGCGAGCTTTACCCGGCTTGAGCCGCTGTTCCAGGCTTTGGCGCCGGGCAAGGGCGAGATCGAGCCGACGCGGTTTCGCGAAGGACGCAACCCGGCCAGCGAGCAGGGCTATCTGCATTGCGGTCCGGTGGGCGCCGGGCACTTCGTCAAGATGGTCCATAACGGCATCGAATACGGCATGATGCAGGCGTTTGCTGAGGGCTTCGACCTGCTGCGCAATGCTTCGGCCAAGGATGGGCTGCCGCCGGAATACGGCTTCGATTTCGACGTTGCCGAGATTGCCGAAGTCTGGCGTCGCGGCTCGGTCGTGACCTCCTGGCTGCTCGATCTCACCGCCGAGGCGCTGGCCGCCGATGAGCAGCTCAGCGCCTATTCCGGCCACGTCTCCGATTCCGGCGAAGGCCGCTGGACGGTGCAGGCGGCGATCGAGACCGCGACCCCGGCCGAGGTGCTGACCTCATCGCTCTACACCCGCTTCCGGTCCCGCAAGGACCACACCTATGCGGAGAAGATTCTGTCGGCGATGCGCGCCGGCTTCGGTGGCCATGTCGAACCCAAGAAGCCGCTCTGATGTGGACGCCAGAACAGGGCCATCCGCCCGCCGTGATCGTCGTGATGGGCGTGGCGAGCTCCGGCAAGACCTCGCTGGGCGAGCGCCTGGCGACTCATCTGGACTGGCCATTCCGCGACGCGGATTCGTTCCATCCGCCTGAGAACGTGGCGAAGATGTCGAGCGGGCAGCCCCTGAACGATGGCGACCGGGGGCCCTGGCTCGCAGCGATCGCAGCCTGGATCGACGATCTCCGCAGCAGG
The DNA here is from genome assembly GCA_963759925.1 of uncultured Alphaproteobacteria bacterium. Lineage (GTDB taxonomy): Bacteria > Pseudomonadota > Alphaproteobacteria > Rhizobiales > Beijerinckiaceae > Allobosea. The sequence goes on along the minus strand of CAVXBE010000006.1, from coordinate 662,080 downwards.
GGCGCGAATGGCATCGTCACCTGCTCGGCGCTGAAGCGGGCTTATCGCCGGATTATCGTCGGGGACCGGCCGGATGTGGCGCTGGTCTATCTCCAGGGATCGCGGGAGCTGATCGGCGCGCGCATGGCCGCCCGCCAGCATCACTTCATGCCGCCAGCCCTGCTCGACAGCCAGTTCGCCACGCTGGAAGAGCCGGAGCCGGAGGAGAACCCGATCATCGTGCCGGTCGACCTCGCCAAGGATGCGGTGACGCGGACGGTGCTGGAGCGTGTCGGGCTTGGCTGATCGTCACGCCTGACGCCGTGGCCAGTCGGTGATGCCGGCTGCAAACAGCGCCCACCAGATCAGCACGGGCTGCAGCACGAGCCTCGGGCCGTGATACCACCAGCTCTGGGGAAGAGACGGGATCGCAATGCCTTCGAAGGCGTGCTTGATGTTGGCTGGGAAGACGCAGAGCGCGTAAGCCGCGAGCCCCCAGCCAGCGGCTTTGCGCAGACGCGGGATCAGCAGGCCGATGGCTCCGGCGATCTCGGCATAGCCGGTCAGCAGCACGATCTCGCGTGGCGACGGCACCCAGGCGGGCATGATCGGCAGGAAGGCTTCAGGCCGGCTCAGATGCAGCACCCCGGCTGCCAGATAGAACGCAGCCATCAGCCAGCGCATGGCGCGGCGCAGGGTCATATCACCTCGAACCAGCTCCAGAGCCCGAGATCGAAGCGGTCGAGGATCGTCGATGAGATCAGCCAGCGCCCGGGATTATCGGCGATGAAGGCGATGTGCAGTTTCTTGCCCTCGGGGATCTGGACGGTGTCGAGGAAGTAGGGCTCCCAGCCATCGTCGAGCGGATGCAGCAGGCGGAAGGCGTGGCCGTGGACATGCAGCGGCTGGACGAAACCCGTTCGATTGTCGATCGCCAGCACGATCGGCGTGCCGCGCTTGACGCTGAACAGCGGCTTGCCTTCCACCGAGCCCGTCTCGCCATTGACCCGCCAAGGCTTGTCCTGATCGATCCCCGACAGATCGAGCTTGAGATCGGGCGTGACCCGCGCGCCGCCCTCGATCTTCATCTCGGCGCGCCGCGCATCCTGCAGCCGCACGGCGGCCGGCAAAGCGGGATTGGGCGGCAGGGCCGCTGGCGTCGTCAGAGGTGCCTGTGCAGCGCCTTCCGTCACCAGCCGGACCAGTGGCAGCCCGGTGCCGATCAAAGCTGTGACGATTGCCGTGGCGCCGACCTCTTGGGGCATATCGACCACGAGGTCATAGCGGCTGCCGGGTGCGAATGGCAGTTGCGCACGGACGGGCTCGAAGGTGTCGGTCGGCTGGCCATCGACGGCAACGACGACGGCTTTCACCCCGTCAAAGCGCAGGCGCATCAGCCTCGCATTGCAGGCATTGGCCAGCCGCAGCCGCACACGGGCGCCGGGAGCCACGGTCATGCGATGGGGCGGTGAGGCGCCGTTGACAGTCAGCCAGGAGCCGAGACGACCGGCGGCGGCGGTCTCAGGCCCGCGGCTGAAGGGTTTTAGCGCCTGCCGCTCATCCAGCAGCCAGTCCTGAACCAGAACCACAATGTCCTTTGCGACGGGAAGAACCTGCGGCTCCTCGACGATCAGCATGCCGCAGAGACCGCGGGCAGCCGGCTCGGAGGCGCCGCCGACCACCATGGCGCGGTAGAGATAGCTGCCGCTGTCGGGTGGCGTCAGCACGTAATCGAAGCTCGCACCGGGTGCGACGGGTGGCTGGCTGAAGCCGCCGACCCCGTCCATGGCAGCCGCCCCGCGCACGCCATGCCAATGCAGCGAGAGCGGCTGGGTGGTCCGGTTATCGAGCTTGAGCCGCAGGGTTTCGCCGCGCTTGATTCGCAAGGTCGGGCCCGGCGTGCTGCCGTCGAGGGTCCAGACCTCGCTTTCCGGAGCGGGAGCAGGCCTCAGCCTGGCCTTGCCCGGCGCGGCCACGAGCAGCCTCGGGGCCGGCTGCGCCGGCTGCTGCTGCGGCCAAAGCCGGGCCTCTGCAAGGCGATGACCGGCAGTGCCGCCGCGCCCCGCCAGCAAGGCGCGCCGTGTCGGCAAGGGCGGAGGGGGTGATCGCTGGTTTTGCTCATCTCGAACGGCATAAAGCCTGGCGTCTGATCTGGCGAGTGGCGCGCTCGGAGGAAGCGGGAGAGGGGCATTTCACAGGGCCTTCGCAGAAACGTCGCATTTTTTTGCTGCATGGACCCACCGAAATGCGTATAGCACCGCGGCCCATGATGGCGGCGCTGCGCGAAGGCCTTGCGCGCGTGGCATCGGGTCGGCGGGCGTGGCGGAATTGGTAGACGCACTGGTTTTAGGTACCAGCGGCTGATAGTCGTGGGGGTTCGAGTCCCTCCGCCCGCACCAAAAGCACGCACGCTTATGCGCGACGCGCTGGATTTTCGGAGCGCGGCACCCGGCGTCGCGCTTTGGATATTGAAGTAACACGAGCTGTTGGCGGATCAGAACGATGAACGTGACCGAAACCCTCTCGCAGGGCCTCAAGCGCGAATTTCAGGTGGTGCTGAACGCCACCGACCTGAAGACCAGGCTCGATGACGGCCTCCAGGGTCTGCAGGGCAAGGCGCGGATCAACGGCTTCCGCCCGGGCAAGGTGCCGGTCGCGCATCTGCGCCGCCTCTATGGCCGCTCGGTGATGGCCGATGTCGTTGCAAAACGCGGTGAACGAAGCCAACCAGAAGATCGTTGCCGATCACGGGCTGAAGCTCGCTTTCGAGCCGCAGATCAAGTTCCCCGAGAACAAGGATGAGATCGAGGCGGCCATGGAGGCCAAGGGCGATCTCGCCTTCACCGTGGCGCTCGAAGTGCTGCCGAAGATCGAGCTGGCCGACATCTCCGATGTCTCGCTGAGCAAGCCCGTCGCCGAAGTGCCCGACAGCGATGTCGATGCCGCGCTCGAGCGCATGGCCGGCCAGAACCGCAGCTTCTCCGACAAGGGTGCAGGTGCCACCGCCGTCTCCGGCGACCGCCTGATGATCTCCTTCGTCGGCACGCTCGAGGGCCAGCCCTTCGATGGCGGCACGGGCGAGGGCATCCCGCTCGATCTCGGCGCCGGCCAGTTCATCCCCGGTTTCGAAGAGCAGCTCGAAGGCGCCAAGGCCGGCGAGACGCGCACCGTGAAGGTGACCTTCCCCGAGAATTACACCGCGACCCATCTCGCCGGAAAGCCGGCCGAGTTCGAGGTCACCGTGACCGAAGTGCAGGCTCCCGAGCCGGTCAAGATCGACGAAGAGCTCGCCAAGTCCTTCGGCATGGAGTCGCTGGATGCGCTGAAAAGCGCCATTCGCGAGCAGATTGGCCGTGATTTCGCCGCCCAGTCGCGCCGCAAGCTGAAGAAGAGCCTGCTGGACGCGCTTGACGGCAAGTACACGTTCGAGCTGCCGCCGACCCTGGTCGAGCAGGAATTCGCCAGCGTCTGGAGCCATGTCGAAGCCGACATGAAGGACGCCAAGAAGAGCTTCGAGGATGAGGGCACCACCGAGGACGCCGCCCGCGCCGACTACCGCAAGATCGCTGAGCGCCGCGTGCGTCTTGGCCTGGTGCTGGCCGAAATCGGCGAGCAGGCCAAGGTCCAGATCTCGGATGACGAAGTGACGCAGGCGCTGGTCGAGCGGGCTCGCCAGTTCCCCGGCCAGGAGAAGCAGGTCTGGGAATTCTACCGCAAGAACCCGCAGGCCCTGGCCGAAATCCGGGCGCCGATCTTCGAGGAGAAGGTCGTCGATCACCTGCTGACGCAGATCAAGATCGAGGACCAGACGGTGTCGCGCGAGGCGCTTTACGCCGATGATGACGCTGAGGTCGCAGCCTCCGAGGAAAAGCCGAAGAAGGCTGCCAAGAAGGCCAAGAAGGTCGAGGACAAGACCGAAGACGCATCGGCCTAATTTCCGGAAACCTTAATCCGAACATTCCGCCGTCGAGCCAGTGGCTCGGCGGCGTTTCTCTTTTCAGCCGCCATTGACGTGCTTATGTGGATGCCTTCCACGACACTGATTCTCTGCCGGTACCGGCTCCGATCATCCAAGGACTGATTTTCATGCGCGATCCGATCGAGACCTATAACAATCTCGTCCCGATGGTGGTCGAGCAGTCGAGCCGCGGTGAACGCGCCTTCGACATCTACTCCCGCCTGCTGCGCGAGCGAATCATCTTCCTGACCGGCCCGGTCGAGGATTATTCGGCTTCGCTGATCGTGGCCCAGCTGCTCTTCCTCGAGGCCGAGAACCCCAAGAAGGAAATCTCCTTCTACATCAACTCGCCCGGTGGCGTGGTCACCTCGGGCATGTCGATCTACGACACGATGCAGTTCATCCGCTGCCCGGTGACGACGCTGTGCGTTGGCCAGGCCGCCTCGATGGGCTCGCTGCTGCTGACGGCCGGCGCCAAGGACATGCGTTTCGCGCTGCCCAACGCCCGCATCATGGTCCACCAGCCTTCCGGCGGTTTCCAGGGCCAGGTGACGGATATCCTGATCCATGCCCGCGAAGTCGAGAGCCTGAAGCGGCGCCTCAACGAGATTTATGTGAAGCACACCGGCCGCTCCTATGCCGAGATCGAGGCCGCCCTGGAGCGCGACAACTTCATGACCGCTGAAGCCGCTCGCGACTTCGGCCTGATCGACAAAGTCATCGACAAGCGTCCCGAGGACGCCGCGGCCTGAGGACGCGCGCCTTCGCGATAGGAACCATGCGGCCCAGCCGCATGGTTCGTGCACTGCGTGAGTTTGGCCTGTGCACTGCGTGGGTTTGTGATCTGGGTGGGTTGGCGAAGTCGATCGCGAAGCCCATATTGCGTGTGAACCGGCCCCATGATTGCATGGGGTATCGAGTAAACGGACTGGCGCTTGTAAGCGGTCCGGTTTTGGGTCGTTCTGAACGCCGCGTGTGTCGGTTCAGGGCATTAACCTAATAATCGTGATCTGGGCGTCTATTGTGACGGAGAGACGACGGTTGCATCTGCCCCCGGCTGGTGTGGTCTCCGGCTCCGAGAATGGAGATGGACGATGAGTAAGGTCAGCGGCGGCGATTCCAAGAGCACGCTCTACTGCTCTTTCTGCGGCAAGAGCCAGCACGAGGTCCGCAAGCTCATTGCGGGTCCAACCGTGTTCATCTGCGACGAATGCGTCGAGTTGTGCATGGACATCATCCGCGAGGAATCCAAATCCGCGCTGGTGAAATCGAAGGATGGGGTGCCGACGCCTCGCGAGATCCGCAAGGTGCTGGATGACTATGTCATCGGCCAGGATCACGCCAAGAAGGTGCTCTCGGTCGCGGTCCACAACCACTACAAGCGGTTGTCGCACGCCACGAAGCACAATGACGTCGAGCTGGCGAAGTCGAACATCCTGCTGATCGGGCCGACAGGCTCGGGCAAGACGCTGCTCGCGCAGACGCTCGCCCGCATCCTCGACGTGCCCTTCACCATGGCCGATGCGACGACGCTCACCGAGGCCGGTTATGTCGGCGAGGATGTCGAGAACATCATCCTCAAGCTGCTGCAGGCCTCCGACTACAATGTCGAGCGCGCGCAGCGCGGCATCGTCTACATCGACGAGATCGACAAGATCAGCCGCAAATCCGACAACCCGTCCATCACGCGCGATGTTTCGGGCGAGGGTGTGCAGCAGGCGCTGCTGAAGATCATGGAAGGCACCGTCGCCTCCGTGCCGCCGCAGGGCGGGCGCAAGCATCCGCAGCAGGAATTCCTGCAGGTCGACACCACCAACATCCTGTTCATCTGCGGCGGTGCCTTTGCCGGCCTCGACAAGATCATCTCGGGCCGTGGCAAGGGAACCTCGATCGGCTTCGGCGCCAGCGTCAAGGCGCCCGATGACCGCCGGACAGGCGCGATCTTCCGCGAGGTCGAGCCTGAGGATCTGCTGAAGTTCGGCCTGATCCCGGAATTCGTCGGCCGCCTGCCTGTGCTGGCGACCCTCGAGGACCTCGACGAGGCCGCTCTGAAGACGATCCTGACCGAGCCGAAGAATGCGCTGGTGAAGCAGTATCAGCGGCTGTTCGAGATGGAGGATACCGAGCTCACCTTCACCGACGAGGCGGTCAGCCTGATTGCCCGCAAGGCGATCGATCGCAAGACCGGCGCGCGTGGCCTGCGCTCGATCATGGAGGGGATCCTGCTCGAGACGATGTACGAGCTGCCGGGGCTGGAAGGCGTCGAGCAGGTCGTGATCGGGCCGGAAGCGGTCGAATCGAAGTCGCGTCCGCTGTTCATCTACTCGGAACGTGAGGACGAGGCGAAATCAGCCTCGGCCTGATGGTCGAACCGGGTTTCACGGCATCACGCGCGCTCCGGCGCGCGTTTTGCTGGGGGAGGCCCTCTGCATGGTGGGCCTGCGTCAGGCCGCGACAATCAGCCGTGCAAAGCGGCGCTTGCGGTCGCTTGAAAGCCGGCACAGAAGTCTCCACCTTATCGTCACCGGCGAGAGTCGCACGCCTATGCAGGGTGGGATGCGCCGGGGCGGACGAAGCGATGGTCGCTTCGGTTTCGCGTCCGTCCGAGAGGCCCGCCCATCCGGGGGAATGCCGGGCGCAACCATGAAGGATTGATTATGACTGGTTCGGCGCCCCGCGCTCCCTTCGTCCCAGGCGAAACCGGTCTTTATCCGGTCCTGCCTCTGCGCGATATCGTCGTATTCCCCCACATGATCGTGCCGCTGTTCGTGGGCCGCGAAAAATCCATTCGCGCTCTCGAGGAGGTCGTGAAGACCGACGGGCTGATCCTGCTCGCCACCCAGAAGAATGCCGGTGACGATGATCCGGCAGCCAAGGATATCTACGAGATCGGCACGCTCGCGCGTGTGCTGCAGCTGCTGAAGCTGCCCGATTCCACGGTGAAGGTCCTGGTTGAGGGCGTTGGTCGCGCCCGGGCCACCTCCTACGTCGCCGATGACGCCTTCTACCAGGCCGAGGCTGTCGGCCTTGCCGAGGAAGACGGCAAGAAGGTCGAGCTCGAGGCGCTGGGCCGGTCGGTCGTCAGCGAGTTCGAGAGCTATGTGAAGCTCAACAAGAAGATTTCGCCGGAGGTTGTTGCCGCCGTCTCGCAGATCGACGAGCCCTCGAAGCTTGCCGATACCGTCGCCTCGCATCTCGCGGTGAAGATCGCCGATCGCCAGGCGGTGCTCGAGATCACCCATGTCGCGCATCGGCTGGAGAAGGTTCTCTCGCTGATGGAAAGCGAGATGTCGGTGCTGCAGGTCGAGAAGCGCATCCGCTCGCGCGTCAAGCGCCAGATGGAGAAGACCCAGCGCGAGTACTACCTCAACGAGCAGATGAAGGCGATCCAGAAGGAGCTGGGCGACGGCGAGGAAGGCCGTGACGAGCTGGCCGAGCTGGAAGAGCGCATCGCCCGCACCAAGCTCTCCAAGGAGGCCCGTGACAAGGCCGTCGCGGAGATGAAGAAGCTGCGCCAGATGTCGCCGATGTCTGCCGAGGCGACTGTCGTGCGCAATTACCTCGACTGGATGCTCGGCATCCCGTGGGGCAAGAAGTCGAAGATCAAGAAGGACCTGCCTGCAGCCCAGGCGGTGCTCGATGACGATCATTTCGGCCTCGACAAGGTCAAGGACCGCATCGTCGAATATCTCGCCGTGCAGCAGCGTGCCAACCGGCTGGCTGGTCCGATCCTGTGCCTCGTCGGGCCTCCGGGCGTCGGCAAGACCTCGCTCGGCAAGTCGATTGCCAAGGCGACGGGTCGTGAGTTCGTCCGCATGTCGCTTGGTGGCGTGCGTGACGAGGCCGAGATCCGTGGCCACCGCCGGACCTATATCGGCTCGATGCCGGGCAAGATCATCCAGTCGATGAAGAAGGCCAAGACGGCGAACCCGCTGATCCTGCTCGACGAGATCGACAAGATGGGCCAGGATTTCCGGGGCGATCCCTCAGCCGCGCTGCTCGAGGTGCTCGATCCGGAGCAGAACGGCACCTTCAACGACCATTACCTCGAGGTCGATTACGACCTGTCGAACGTGATGTTCGTGACCACGGCCAATACGCTGAACATTCCGCCGGCCCTGCTGGACCGGATGGAGGTGATCCGCATCGCCGGCTATACCGAGGATGAGAAGGTCGAGATTTCGCGTCGCCACCTGATCCCGGATGCGATCAAGAAGCACGGCCTCGATTCCAAGGAATGGTCGATCGACGACGAGGCGTTGATGACGCTGATCCGTCGCTACACCCGCGAGGCCGGCGTTCGTAATCTTGAGCGCGAGCTGTCCAACACCGTCCGCAAGGCCGTGAAGGAGATCGTGCTCTCGAAGAAGAAGAAGATCGCGATCACCCCGACCGTGCTGGAGGAATATCTCGGTCCGCCGAAATTCCGCTATGGCATGGCCGAGACGGAGGATCAGGTCGGTGTCGTCACTGGTCTGGCCTGGACCGAGGTCGGCGGCGAGCTTGCTGACGATCGAAGGCGTCATGATGCCCGGCAAGGGCAAGATGACCGTCACCGGCAACCTCAAGGATGTGATGAAGGAATCGATCTCGGCAGCGGCGTCCTATGTCCGCTCCCGCGCCATCGATTTCGGCATCGAGCCGCCGCTCTTCGACCGGCGCGACATCCACGTCCACGTTCCCGAAGGGGCGACCCCGAAGGACGGTCCTTCGGCAGGCATTGCGATGGCCACCACCATCGTCTCGATCCTGACCGGCATCCCGACCCATCGTGACGTCGCCATGACCGGCGAAGTGACGCTGCGGGGCAGGGTGCTGCCGATCGGCGGTCTCAAGGAAAAGCTCCTTGCGGCGCTGCGTGGCGGCATCAAGAAGGTGCTGATCCCGGAGGATAATGCGAAGGACCTGGTCGACCTGCCGAAGTCCGTGAAGGACGGCATGGAGATCATCCCGGTCTCGCGCATGGATCAGGTGCTGGAACACGCCTTGACCCGGCTGCCTGTGGCGATCTCGTGGGAAGAAGACCTGTCGACCCCGCGCGCCAAGAGCGAAGACGAGACGGTTGGGCTGGTCGCGCACTGACAGCGCGGTCGCCTTAATCTGAAGATCAGGCCGCCGGCATGAGCCGGCGGCCTTTTTTGTCCATGAATCCTTAAACCAGATCGACGATCATGCCGCCGTTGCCGCTAAGGCAGGTGGGGTGTTGATGAGATTCTTGGGCGGCAACGCCAGGATATGGTGGCTGGTCCGGCCATGCCGTCGCGCGGCGCCGGTACAGGCAAGCTGCTTGCGCCGCTCGTGCTGCAGAGCCTGCTATGCGCTGGCCTCGTGCTCGGCTGCATCGCGCTGGCGCTGCCCTCCGTGCTGCTGCGGCATCAGCGCAGCGTGGCTGAGAGCCAGGCGGTTCAGATTGGGCACCAGCTTTCCAGCCTGCGGGACCTTCACGCCCGGGTCATCCAGCCTCGCGCGGCGGATGCCACCACCACGCTTTCCAAGCGAGTGGCCGCTGACGCGTCTGCATTCCTCGCGGGTCATATCGAGGCCCTGTCGGCGGAGGGGCGCGAAATCAGCTTCGTCAGTTCTGTGGCCAAATCGGCAGTCGCGGTGGCGCCCGAACTCGATGCCTTCCAGCGCGAAGCTCTGCAGCAACTGGCGCAAGGCGCCAACGCTGTCTTCAGCCGTGTCGAGGGCGCAGGCCGAAATGGGCTTCTGCGCATGGCCGTCCCCGATCTCTCGGCGAAGCTCGATGCCGCGCAACGGCCTGGCCAAGGCGGCCTGACGGCGCTGATCGAAATCCGCCAGCCCCTGCGTGTTCTGGAGGCCGAGGTTTCGGCGCTGTACTGGCAGCTGATGGCCGGCGCAGCGACGCTCACCATCCTGCTGCTGACGCTCGCTCTCGTCGCTATCCGCCGGACACTGAAGCCTCTGGGTGAGGTCGCGGAAGCTGCTGAGGCGGCTCAGCAAGGCCAGCAGCCGCCTGGCACAATACCACACGCCCACCGCAACGATGCGATCGGCGTGATCGCTCGCGCGCTCGTTTCGGCTCAGGACGAGACGCAGGTTAGGCGCAGTGAAAGCGCTGCCGCGCCTGCGGCTGAGGCCGTGCTTCAGGAACTCCACGCCAACGCCCGCAACGACGCCTCCGCGGCGCTTCTCAAGCGCCTGCTGGGCGAACTCGAGCAGTCGGCATCGGTGACTCGCGAGGCCGTTGCCGAGGCGAGGGCGCTGGCCGGCTCCAACTCCGCTCTGGTGTTCCAGGTGGATGAACATGCCGACCGTCTGGACGAGGCCGGGCTGGCGGTGATCGGCCGTAGCGAGGCGATCTCGGTGATTGTCGCAGCGATCGAGACGCGCCTGAACACGGTCGGCAGCCATGCCGAGCAGACGCTGCGCCGTTCGCAGGAAACCGAGCGGATGACGCGGAAGCTGACCACCGATGCCGAGCGCGTCGGGGATGTTGTCGGCGTGATCGACGACATCGCCGAGCAGATCAACCTGCTCGCTCTCAACGCCACGATCGAAGCCGCGCGGGCTGGCGATGCCGGTCGCGGCTTTGCCGTCGTGGCTGCCGAAGTAAAGGGGCTGGCAGGCCGGACCTCCTCGGCGCTCGCCGACATTGCTCAGCGAATCCAGGAGATCCAGGCGACCTCGGCCGATGTCGCCGAGCGGATCACCGCGATGATGGCGGGCTTCGTCAATGACGGCGAACTCGCCGTTCAGCTGGCGCAGCGCCTGCGGGAGGATGTCGCCGTCTCCAGCGATATCGGCCTGCATATGAAAACGGTCCTGGACGAAGCCCACGCCATGCTGGATGCGCTTCAGAGGATCAGGGCCGAGGCGGTTGCGACGCGCGAAGGCGTGGAGCATCTGGACGCCGCCTCACGCTCCGTCGAAAGCGCCGTGCGCTCGCTGGAGGCGGGGGCCGCAGCCATTTCCGCCGATGCCCTGCCGGCGGGCGAGATAGCGGCTTGATGGCGGGGCCAGGACCGCTTAAACCGACAGCGTCGCTGCGGGGCGGTTAGCTCAGTTGGTAGAGCATCTCGTTTACACCGAGAGGGTCGGCGGTTCGAGCCCGTCACCGCCCACCAGTGGTTTCGCGATCCGGCTGCAAATCCCCAGCGCTCAAGCCACTCGCATTCGCAGCTCGTGACGCCGTGGCGACTTGATCAGTCCGAGGCGTTGCCCCAGTCCTTCGTCTCGTCGGTGCGGTACTTGGCCCGCTCGTAGCTGGCCTGCAAATTCGTCCTCAGCGCCAGATCGGATACGGGCTGCTTGTTGGCATCGAGGAAACTGCCGTCCGGCATGCGCTTGTATCGCGCACCTTCATGGTCGAACGGGTAGGGCATGCGTCGGCCAATCATCACGGCGCCACCAATCAACACCACGACCCCGATACCGACGCCGACCGCCAACCAATCCATTATCGACCCCTGATCTCGCTGATCTCTGCTGGACCGACGATAGGTCGGGGCCCGGTCGCCGTCAGCCTGAGGTCGGGCGAAATTGTACGTTTTAAACAGTAAGTAACGGTTCCGCCGCCGACCCTTGTCACCGGGGTGCAGGTCCCACGGTGGAGGCAATCGGCTGGCCCAATGCGGCGTCCAGCTGCGACCAGCGCTGGCTTAGGGCAGGGCCTCCTCAATTCGTCGCCGACTGTCGCCTGGCTTCGTCCTCGACGCCTGCGACCGCAATTTTCAGGCTCGATTTCAGCCTCACGCGCAGCAATTCACATCATCTTCATTTAGCGGGCTTCCAACGCTTGACACTTCCGGCTCAGGGCCATAATCGAAGCCCCACTGAGGGATTGATGTCCCCGGAAGCCCTGCGCGGGCGTAGCTCAGTTGGTTAGAGTGCCGGCCTGTCACGCCGGAGGTCGCGGGTTCGAGCCCCGTCGCCCGCGCCATATTCCCCCCAAATTTCGGCTTTTATCCTCCGTCCCGGTCAAGCTTTCGAGCGAGGGCGGATGCGGTCTCTTGAACGTGCCGAACGACAAGACTGGCCTGAAGGCGGCGCGATCCGCGGTGGCCAATCAGTACGTTTCGTGCGATGCAGTGGCGGTGTCTTGTGACGTGTCGGGCTTGCCGCGTATGAGGATGACCATCGCCCTGATCGCCTGCCTGTCTGCAGGCAGCGCTTGTGCAGCTGAGCCGGCGCCTTCGCCGCTGAGCAACGAGCCCGCTGCCGGTTGAATCGTCACCTTGGGTGGGTCAGGGCAGCTCGGTCCCAAATATGACGGCGCGAGCAAGTTGGCCTTTTCTGGCATGCCGTCGATCAGCTGGCGGCGGGCGGATGAAGAACCGGGGTTCAGCGCCCCCGATGATGGCCTTGATTATGCGCTGTATGAGAACAAGGTCTTTAGCTTTGGCCCGGTGGCCAGCTTTCGGTCGGGGCGCTACAGCGGCAGTGACCGCAAGCTGTCTGGTCTAAGGGACGTTCCCTGGACGGTCGAAGCGGGTGCTTTCGCGGAATACTGGCCAATCGAGGATGCCCTCAGGACGCGTGCTGAGGTCCGTCAGGGTTATCACGGCCATGGCGGCATCACGGCCGACCTCTCTGTTGACTGGGTCGAGAAATTTGGCGCCTTCACCCTCTCCGGGGGGCCTCGGATGTCGCTTGGCAACACCGCGTTCATGAGCAGCAATTTTTCGGTGTCCGCCGGCGAGGCAGCAAGCAACGGCTGGATCAGCGCGTTTAGGGCAAAAGGTGGCGTCAGATCTGCGGGAGTGAGCGCGGCGCTGGATTACCAGTGGTCTCCCATTTGGACGACGATGGTTTACACCAAATATGATCGGCTGCTGGGCGACGCCGAGCGCTCTCCGCTCGTCCGCGTTCTGGGTCAGCGCGACCAGCTCACGTTTGGGCTCGGCGCGACTTACTCCTTCAAGCTTGGTGGATGAGGTCAGAGCAGCCAGCGGACGCTTAGCCCCAAAGTTCGCAGACTCTCCCTCGCACCATTCATCCCTCATTCAACCGAATCCCGTCATGGGTTCGTGATGCAACAGAAACTGGAACTTCATGGCGTCCCCGCCGGGGCGAGGGTGCTCGTGCTGGAAGACGAGGCCGTGATCGCGGTCGAGGTCGAGGTCATCTTGAGCGAGGCCGGCTTCGCGGTGGCGGGCAGCGTCGCGACCTGCGCCGAGGCACTGACCTGGCTGGACACGCAGGAGGTCGATGTGGCGACGCTCGACATGCATGTCCGGGACGGCTCGTGCGAGCGCGTCGCCCACCGGCTCGTGGAGCGTGGCATCCCGTTCGTGGTGTTCTCAGGCGATTATCCGGTCGAGGGGAGCCTGGATCCGGTATTCGCGCAGGGTGTCTGGCTGGAGAAGCCGGCCTCGTCCGATCGCATCGTCGCGGCCGTGAAAACCGCTTTGGCCGGACGCGGGTCGGCAAGCTCCAACCAGACGCAGGATACGGTTCTGCGTTGAGAAACGTGCCCTAGACCTGGCGTTCCGCCAGGGCGCCGGGCGCGAAGGCGGCAGCGATTACGCGCTCCAGCTCGTGCTGCGTGAAGGGCTTGCCGAGACGGGGCAGCTCCTCCAGTCCGAGCAGGTCAGGGGGCTCGGCATAGCCTGAGGCCAGCACCACCGGCAGGTCCGGTCTGCGGGCCCTGATGGCGCGAGCCAGTTCGGCGCCGGTCATGCCGGGCATGGCGTGGTCGGTGACGACGATCTCGATAGCAGCATTGCCCTCGAGGATATCCAGCGCCTCCCGGCCAGACATGACCTCGATCGCGACATGGCCGAGATCCTCGAGCATGGCCGAGGTTCCCATCATCACCAGCGCATCGTCATCGACCACGAGGATGGTCCGGCTGGTATGCGCCTGCGGCTCGGCGGCGGCGAGCACGGGTTGCGGTACGTCGGTCCGCTCTGTCTGGGCCTCCGCGACCGGTATCCACATGCTGATGCGCGTGCCCTGGCCGAGTTCGCTGTCGATGAGGAGGGTGCCGTTGGACTGCGCCGTCAGGCCGTAGACCATGGAGAGCCCCAGCCCCGTGCCCTTGCCCGGACCCTTCGTGGTGTAGAAGGGTTGGGTCGCCTTTTCGACGGTCGCCGCGTCCATTCCACAACCGGTGTCTGCCACGCTGATGGCGACATAAGCGCCGGGCTTCAGCCCTGGACGGCCTCGCGAAACGGTTTCGGTGCACGCCGTGAGGGTGATGAACCCGCCTTCGGGCATGGCGTCCCGGGCGTTGATAAACAGGTTGAGCAAGGCCAGTTCGAACTGGTTGGGGTCCACCAGCACCCAGGGGAGGCTGGCCGGCAGCCGATTGTCGAACACCACGCCGGGGCCGATCGAGCGGCTAAGCAGGCTCTCCATGCTCTGCACCAGCCTGACGACATCGGTGGGTTGCGGCTTCAGCTCCTGGCGCCGCGCGAAGGCCAGAAGCCGCTGCGTCAGCGCTGCGCCGCGCTCGGCGGCCTGGATCGCGTTGTCGAGCAGCCTGACGGAGCGCTCTTCGACAATGTTTTTGCGAACGAGGTTCAGGCTGCCGAGGGCGGCCATCAGCAGGTTGTTGAAATCATGCGCAACGCCGCCGGTGAGCTGCCCGATCGTGTCCAGCTTCTGCGCCTCGAAAAGCTGCGCCAGCGCCTCCTCGCGCTCCCGGGTGCGTTCGTCGATCCTCTGCTCCAGCTGCTCGTTCAATGATTGCAGGGCTTCCGCGGAGGCTTCCAGAGCCGCTGTGCGCTCCGCCACGCGCTGCTCCAGCTCCGCGTTGAGCCGCTCGAGCTCGCGCGTCTTGCGATACAGCTCGGCGAAGACCTTGACCTTGGCGCGCAGCACTTCCGGCACGACCGGCACCGGCACATAATCCACCGCGCCCGTCTTCGTAGCCGCGCAGCCGGTCGGCTCGTCCGATCATGGATCGCCGAGATGAAGATGATCGGCGGTCTTCTGGAAGCGCGGATGCTCGCGGATCATCGCGGCGAGCTCGAAGCCGTCGAGCTCCGGCATGCAGACGTCGATCAGGACGACGGCGACGTCGGTCTTCAGCAGATGCTCCAGCGCCTCGCGGCCGGAATGGGCCTTGATCAGGTTTTCGCCGAGCTCCCGCAGGATCACCTCGTAGCTCAGCAGCTTCGCCGGCTGGTCGTCGACCAGCAGAATGTTGACCGTCGGTTCCATCGCCGGTCATCCGTCCTTAGCGGTGCAGCCACATGCGCAGCGCCGACAGCAGCTGCTCGGTGTTGACGGGCTTGGCCAGATAGTCGGACGCGCCGGCCTCGCAGGCATTTCTCGCGGTCGCCCTTCATGGCCTTGGCGGTCAGCGCGATGATCGGCAGGCGCCGAAAGCTCGGGTTCTGCCGGATGACGCTGCATCGTCTCGTAGCCGTCCATTTCCGGCATCATGATGTCCATCAGCACGATGGCGACGTCCGGCGTTGGCTTCGAGCATCGCGATCGCCTCGCTGCCCGGTGGTCGCGGTCAGCACCTTCATGCCGCGGCGCTCCAGCACGCTCGACAGCGCGAAGATTTGCGGGCGTCGTCGTCGACCAGCAGCACCGTGCGGCCGACGAGATCCTCGTCGGAGCTGTGCAGCCGCTCCAGCATCCGCTGCTTCTCGGCGGCAGATCGGTGACGACGCGGTGCAGGAACAGCGCCGTCTCGTCGAGCAGGCGCTCGGGCGATTCCACGCCCTTGACGACGACGCTGCGCGCCATGGTGTGCAGCTGCGCATCCTCCTCGGCCGACAGCTCCGTGCCGGTGAACACCACGACCGGCACGTCGCGCAGCGCTGGCGTCGTCGCGGATCTGCTCCAGCACCTCGAAGCCGGTCATGTCCGGCAGCCGCAGGTCGAGCACGACGCAGTCGCACGGCTCGTCGCGCAGCATCGCAAGCGCCTCCGCGCCGGTGCCGACCGTGACGATGTCGATGTCGTCGTGGCCGAGCAGCTCGGTGATGCTCATGCTGCTCGGCCGCATTGTCCTCGACGACCAGCAGCCGCTTGCGGCGCGGCTGCGGCGAAGTCCTTGATGCGCTGACAGCGCCGGCTCGAGGCCCTCGGTCGTCGTCGGCTTGGTGACGAAGGAGAACGCGCCGCGCGCCAGCCCGTGCTGGCGGTCCTCGTCCAGCGTGACGATCTGCACCGGGATGTGCCGCGTCGCCGGGTTCTGCTTGAGCTGGCTCAGCACGGTCCAGCCGAGCATGTCCGGCAGGAACACGTCGAGCGAGACGGCGGTCGGGCTGGAACTCGCTGCGCCAGCGTCGAGCGCCTCGGCGCCGCGCGTCGCGACCAGCACCTTGAAGCCGTTGTCGCGCGCGAGGTCGACCAGCGATGCGCGCGTAGTGCGGATCGTCCTCGACGATCAGCAGGATCGGTATCGCCGGGCGCGATGCGTCTGCGCGGTCGTCGGGAATCGTGCTCGGTCGACGCGTCGCGGCCGCAGCAGCGGCGAGCGCCGCTGGCGGCAGCGGCGCCGTGATGCCGCTCGCCGGTCCGCGGCGCGGTGCCGGCATCGAGCCCGACGTACGTCAGCGGCAGGTAGAGCGTGAAGGTGCTGCCCTTGCCGGGCGTGCTGCGCAGCTGGATTTCGCCGCCGAGCAGGCTCGCCAGTTCGCGGCTGATGGCGAGGCCGAGGCCGGTGCCGCCGTACTTGCGGCTGGTGCCGGCGTCCGCCTGCTGGAACGCCTCGAAGATGATCTTCTGCTTCTCCGGCGGGATGCCGATGCCGGTGTCCGACACCTCGAAGGCGACCACCGACGGCGCCTGTGCTCAGCGACCGGATGATCGCGGCTCCAGCCGCTCGTCGACGGCGCGACACGTCGAGCGCGACGCCGCCCTGCTGCGGTGAACTTGAAGGCGTTCGACAGCAGGTTCTTCAGCACCTGCTGCAGGCGCTTGGAGTCGGTGATGATGCTGCGGCCGAGGTTCGGGTCGACGCTCGACGTCGAACGACAGCTGCCGGTTCTCGGCCTCGTGCCGGAACGGCCGCGCCGATCGCTCTCGAGCAGGTTGGCGAAGAAGATCTCCTCCGCATCGACCGTCACCGTGCCGGATTCGATCTTCGACAGATCGAGGATGTCGCTGATCAGGTTGAGCAGGTCGGTGCCGGCGCCGTGGATGGTGCGCGCGAACTCGACCTGCTTGGCCGATCAGGTTGCCGTCCGGGTTGTCGCCGAGCTGCTGGCCGAGGATCAGGATGCGAGTTCAGCGGCGTGCGCAGCTCGTGCGACATGTTGGCGAGGAACTCGGACTTGTACTTCGAGGTCAGCGCCAGCTCGGTCGGCCTTTTCTTCCAGCGCGCGCCGCGCCTGCTCGATTTCCTGGTTCTTGCGCTCCACTTCGACGTTCCGCTCGGCGAGCTGCTGCGCCTTCTGCTCGAGCTGTTCGTTGGTCTGCTGCAGCTCGCTTCTGCTGCGTCTGCAGCTCGCCGGCGAGCTGCTGCGACTGCTTGAGCAGGCCTTCGGTCTGCATCGTCGCTTCGATGCGAGTTGAGCACGATGCCGATGCGAGTCGGTCAGCTGCTCGAGGAAGGTCGATCTGCAGCGTCGGTGAACGTGCTGAGCGAGGCCAGCTCGATCACCGCCTTGACCTGGCCTCGAACAGCACCGGCAGCACGATGACGTTGCGCGGCACGCCTCGAACAGCGCCGAGCCGATCGGCACGGCGTCGGTCGGCATGTCGGTGATCAGCATGCGGCCGCTTGTCGACGCGCGCATTGGCCGATCAGGCCCTCGCCGAGCTGCGACGCGCTCGCGGATGGCCGCTGCGTCGCCGTCGTCGGCATAGGCCGACAGCAGCTGCAGGCGTCGGCCGTCCTCGTCGTCGACCTGATAGATGACGCCCTGCTGCGCGTTCGACCAGCGGCGCCAGCTCGGACAGCAGCAGCCGGCCGACGGTCGCCAGGTCGCGCTGGCCCTGCAGCATGCTGGTGAACCGGGCGAGGTTGGTCTTCAGCCAGTCCTGCTCGGTGTTGCGCTCCGTGGTCAGGCGCAGGTTGCCGATCATCGTGTTGATGTTGTCCTTGAGCTCGGCCACTTCGCCGCGCGCCTCGACCTGGATCGAGCGCGTCAGGTCGCCCTTGGTCACGGCGGTCGCCACCTCGGCGATGGCGCGCACCTGGGTGGTCAGGTTGGCGGCCAGCAGGTTGACGTTGCCGGTGAGGTCCTTCCAGGTGCCGGCGGCGCCGGGCACGTTGGCCTGGCCGCCGAGCCGGCCTTCGACGCCGACTTCGCGCGCCACGCGTCGTCACCTGGTCGGCGAAGGTCGCGAGCGTGTCGGTCATGTTGTTGATGGTTTCGGCGAGCGCCGCGACCTCGCCCTTCGACTTCACGGTGAGGTTCTGCTTGCAGGTCGCCGTTGGCGACCGCGGTCACCACCTTGACGATGCCGCGCACCTGCTCGGTCAGGTTGGCGGCCATGACGTTGACGGTGTCGGTCAGGTCCTTCCAGGTGCCGGCGACGCCGGGCACCTGCGCCTGGCCGCCGAGCTTGCCTTCGGTGCCGACCTCGCGCGCCACGCGCGTCACTTCGCGAGGCGAAGGCGTTGAGCTGGTCCACCATCGTGTTGATGGTGTTCTTCAGCTCGAGGATTTCGCCCTTCACGTCGACCGTGATCTTGCGCGACAGGTCGCCGCGCGCCACGGCGGTGGTCACTTCGGCGATGTTGCGGACCTGCGTCGTCAGGTTGGCGGCCAGCAGGTTGACGTTGTCGGTCAGGTCCTTCCACGTGCCGGCGACGCCGGGCACCACGGCCTGGCCGCCGAGCCGGCCCTCGGTGCCGACCTCGCGCGCCACGCGCGTCACTTCGGCGGCGAACGAGCGCAGCTGCTCGACCATCGTGTTGAGCGTCTCCTTCAGCAGCAGGATCTCGCCGCGCACGTCGACGGTGATCTTCTTCGACAGGTCGCCGCCGGCGATCGCGGTCGCCACCTCGGCGATGTTGCGGACCTGCGCGGTCAGGTTGACGCCATGAAGTTGACGTTGTCGGTCAGGTCCTTCCAGGTGCCGGCGACGCCGGGCACCTGCGCCTGGCCGCCGAGCTTGCCTTCGGTGCCGACTTCGCGCGCCACGCGCGTCACTTCGGAGGCGAAGGCGTTGAGCTGGTCGACCATCGTGTTGATGGTGTTCTTCAGCTCCAGGATCTCGCCCTTCACGTCCACCGTGATCTTGCGCGACAGGTCGCCGCGCGCCACGGCGGTCGTCACTTCGGCGATGTTGCGGACCTGGCCGGTCAGGTTGCCGGCCATCGAGTTGACGTTGTCGGTCAGGTCCTTCCAGGTGCCGGCGACGCCGGGCACCTTGCGCCTGGCCGCCGAGCCGGCCTTCGGTGCCGACCTCGCGCGCCACGCGCGTCACTTCGCCGGCGAAGCGGTTGAGCTGGTCGACCATCGTGTTCAGGGTTTCCTTCAGCTGCAGGATTTCGCCGCGCACGTCGACGGTGATCTTGCGCGACAGGTCGCCGTCGGCGATGGCGGTCGCCACCTCGGCGATGTTGCGGACCTGGCGGTCAGGTTGCCGGCCATCGAGTTGACGCTGTCGGTCAGGTCCTTCCAGGTGCCGGCGACGCCGGGCACTTCGGCCTGGCCGCCGAGCTTGCCGTCGGTGCCGACCTCGCGCGCCACGCGCGTCACTTCGCGCGGCGAAGGCGTTGAGCTGGTCGACCATCGTGTTGATGGTGTCCTTCAGCTGCAGGATTTCGCCCGACACGTCGACGGTGATCTTCTTCGACAGGTCGCCCTGCGCCACCGCGGTCGCGACTTCGGCGATGTTGCGGACCTGGCCGGTCAGGTTCGACGGCCATCGAGTTGACGTTGTCGGTCAGGTCCTTCCAGGTGCCGGCGACGCCGCGCACCTGCGCCTGGCCGCCGAGCTTGCCTTCGGTGCCGACCTCGCGCGCCACGCGCGTCACTTCGCCAGGCGAAGGCGTTGAGCTGGTCGACCATCGTGTTGATGGTGTCCTTCAGCTCGAGGATTTCGCCGCTCACGTCGACGGTGATCTTCTTCGACAAGTCGCCGTTGGCGACGGCGGTCGTCACCTCGGCGATGTTGCGGACCTGCGCCGTCAGGTTGCGAGGCCATCGAGTTGACGCTGTCGGTCAGGTCCTTCCAGGTGCCGGCGACGCCGAGCACGTTGGCCTGGCCGCCGAGCCGGCCTTCGGTGCCGACTTCGCGCGCCACGCGCGTCACTTCGCCGGCGAAGGCGTTGAGCTGGTCGACCATCGTGTTGATGGTTTCCTTCAGCTGCAGGATTTCGCCCGACACGTTCACGGTGATCTTCTTCGACAGGTCGCCGCCGGCGATGGCGGTCGCGACGTCGGCGATGTTGCGGACCTGGCCGGTCAGGTTGCGACGCCATGAGTTGACGTTGTCGGTCAGGTCCTTCCAGGTGCCGGCGACGCCGGGCACCTGCGCCTGGCCGCCGAGCTTGCCTTCGGTGCCGACCTCGCGCGCCACGCGCGTCACTTCCGAGGCGAAGCGCGTTGAGCTGGTCGACCATCGTGTTGATGGTGTCCTTCAGCTCGAGGATTTCGCCGCGCACGTCGACGGTGATCTTGCGCGACAGGTCGCCGCGCGCCACGGCGGTGGTCACCTGCGGCGATGTTGCGGACCTGGGCGGTGAGGTTGCCGCACATCGCGTTGACGGAGTCGGTCAGGTCCTTCCAGGTGCCGGCGACGCCGGGCACGATGCGCCTGGCCGCCGAGCTTGCCTTCGGTGCCGACTTCGCGCGCCACGCGCGTCACTTCCGAGGCGAAGGAGCGCAGCTGGTCCACCATCGTGTTGATGGCTTCCTTGAGCTGCAGGATCTCGCCGCGCACGTCGACGGTGATCTTCTTCGACAAGTCGCCGTTGGCGACCGCGATGGTCACTTCGGCGATGTTGCGCACCTGGCGCGGTCAGGTTGATGGCCATCGAGTTGACGCTCTCGGTCAGGTCCTTCCAGACGCCGGTCACCTCGCTGCACCTGCGCCTGGCCGCCGAGCTTGCCTTCGGTGCCGACCTCGCGCGCCACGCGCGTCACTTCCGAGGTGAAGACGCTGAGCTGCTTGATCATCGTGTTGACGATGGTGGCCGAGCGCAGGAACTCGCCCTTCAGCGGGCGGCCGTCGACGTCGAGCTGCACGGTCTGCAGCAGGTCGCCCTTGCGCCACCGCGGCGATCGCGCGCGTCACTTCGCGTGGTCGGCCACAGCAGGTCGTCGATCAGCGTGTTGACCGAGCTCTCCATGTCGCGCCCAGGCGCCGCTCGACAGGCCGAAGCGTGACGCGCTGCCGGGTCTTGCCCTCGCGGCCGACGACCTGGCCGACGCGCTCCAGCTGCTGCGCCATGCGCTGGTTGGCGGCGACGATGTCGTTGAAGGTGTCGGCGATCTTGCCGGCCAATCCCGTCTGGTCGCCCGGCATCCGCACCGAGAAATCGCCGCGCCTCATCGCCTGCAAGGCGTCGAGCAGCTCCTTCATGACGGCCGAAGCATCATCTGCATTCAGGGCATCGGTGGGTGGCAAGGGAGGAGGGGCGCCGTGCGCGACTTTGCCACCGACGGAACCGCTCGCCGTCTCCTGGGTGCCCGCCATGTCGTCCCCACCGCTCTGTTTTTTAAATTAAGAATCAGGCTATCAACTATTTTGCGTGCCGACGACACAAATTCCGGCGCTCAAATGAATGTCCAGTGGGTCGCCTTGTGCACTTTGGAGGCGACCCTTAAAATATCATAAGTTAACGGAAACGGAGTTGGTTCGCGTTGATTGACGGCGACGTCTTATTGTTGCTGCGCACCACCATTCGCTCTGTCTGGACCCTCGAGCTTGCACTGCTGTTGTGGCGGACAGGCGACCGGGCGTGGCGGCCGCGCGAACTCGTGTCCGAGCTGCGAGCGAGCGAGGGAGCGATCAATGAAGGCCTGGAACGGCTTCTGGTCGACGGCCTGGTGCAGCGCAAGCTCGATGCCTACCGGTTCGACGCCTCACCCCGAAACACGGACCTGATCGAGCGGCTCGAAATTCTCAATCGCGAGCGGCCGGTGACGGTGAGGGAAGCGATGTTCAAGGGGAACGATGCCGTGCAAAGCTTCGCCGATGCGTTCAAGCTGAAGAAGGACTGACATGTCCATATTCTGGCAGACCACAGTCTATAGTCTCTGTCTTCTGACGTCAGTCGTTTGCGCGGGTCTGCTGCTGAAAAGTTATCTCGTCACCGGGGTGCGACTTCTGTTCTTCGCCGGCGTCTGCTTTATTTTTCTGTCGCTCAATAATCTGCTGGTTCTGTGCGATCTGGTTCTGCTTCCGAGCATCGATCTCTTGCCCTACCGCCATGCTGCAGCGCTGATTGGCGTCACCGTCCTGATTTCCGCGTTCATTCTGGATGTCGAGTAGAGCGATGCTGCACTTCAGCTCCGGCCTGATCACGATGGGCTTTCTGGTGATCGCTCTGTTCTTTTTCAAATTCTGGAGACGAACCAGAGATGTGTTGTTTGCCGCGTTCGCGATTTCATTCGGGCTGCTGGCGGTCAATCAGGCGCTGACGACTTTGATCGATGTCGCGAGGGACGAGCGAAGCTACGTCTACATCCTGCGTCTGCTGGCGTTCCTGATCATCATCGTCGCTGTCATTCACAAGAACTCAGCGATGGGATCCCGGAAGTAGCCATCGGGGTCAGCTGCCGACCTCAAGCCGGGCCGGGAGCCGAATCATCGGCGGTGGGAAGCTGATCGGCTGCGTTCAACAGGTTGGAAAGCGCGGTGATCAGCTGAGGGAAGGCGAAGGGCTTCGACAGCATCACGCTCTTTGGCACCCCATGCACGGGCCAGGCATCGGCACTATCCCCGCTGACATAGATCACCGGCATCGAAGCGGCGCGCTCCCGCGCATGACGGCCGACGTCCCAGCCGGACGGGCCGGGCCCCATTCGGATGTCGGTCAGCACAGCCATGACGGGCGTCTCATCCAGCAGCTTGATCGCCGCCGCGCCTGAATCAGCCGTCACCACCTCAAACCCTGCCTCGGTCAGGGCTTCCTCGACAGCCATTAATACCAGCGGATCATCCTCTGCCACCAGGATCCGGACGCTTGCAGAGAGTGACATCGGCTACTCGTTTTGGTGGTGATCTGCGGAGACAAGACGAGGCCATCTGACATCGTGTCGTTCCAATATGGACTATTCCGTACAGAATAGGGCGTCTGGCCGGTGCATCAAGTGCCTATAAATTCATCGTGGCGCGAGGGGGCATTGGTCGTTGCGCTCACGATTGAGAGGCGAGGGCCGGTTTGCCTCGTCGCCTATGCAAAAGTGTAGAGCAATCTGTTCATTCTGTGGCTAACTCGGATGGGTTAAGTTGGCACATGCATCGCGAGTGTGTGGCTTTGGCCACCCTCGTGGAGCGATCAGCCGTCAGGCTGCTTTGTTAGAAAAGGGAACAGGCATGCACAGACATTTTGTTGGAGCTTTGATTGGTGCCATGGGGCTTGCCGCTGCACTGCTCGGCTCCCCCACGGCCGCCCTCGCCAATGAGGCGCTGCCGGCTGCGATTGCCGATCGCCTCGATGGGCAGGCTGTTGAGTTCACTCAGAGCGCAGCCTCGCAGCGGCGGCATATGATGATCGAGCAGCAGATGCGTGCGCAGCGCGGCTATGGTCGCGGCCCCGCTTATGGCCGTCGGGGCTATGGGCCGCCGCGTGGATATTATGGCCCGCGGCGCGGCTACGGATACGGCCCGCGTCCTTACGGTCCCCCGCCCGGCTATGGCCGTCGCGATCCCGTATTGGCGGGGCTACTGAGGGCGGATTAGCTCCGGCTCTCGAAGGTTAGGCGATAACCAGCCACGCCCCTCCAACAGGGGCGTGGCTTTTTGCTGACGCGCTTCGCGCTGTCTCACCGCAGTGCCGCAATCTCACATCTTCAAACAAATGTGCGAGGGGCTGGAACCTTTGCTGCGCTCGATCGTTAGCCTGAGTTCGCCGCATGCATTGGGTTGAGACGTATGGCCTTCGAAGTCGACCTGGCAAACGACAAATACCGGCTCCTGATCAACTCCGTCGTTGATTACGCAATCTACATGCTGGACCCGGATGGGTTCGTCATCAGCTGGAACCCCGGGGCGCAGCGCTTCAAGGGCTACAGCGAGAGCGAAATCCTCGGACAGCATTTTTCCCGGTTCTACACCCCAGGCGATCAGCAGGCGGGGCAGCCTCGCCGCGCGCTTGAGACGGCTCAGCGGGACGGGCGTTTTGAGAGCGAAGGCTGGCGGGTGCGCAAGGACGGTTCGCGCTTCTGGGCGCATGTCGTCATCGACCCCATTGTTCACCCAAGGCACAACAAGCCGCTGGGCTTTGCCAAGATCACGCGGGACCTCACCGACCGGAAACTTGCTGCCGATGCGCTGAAGCGCAGCGAGCAGTCGTTCCGGCTGCTGGTGCAGGGCGTCACGGACTACGCGATCTTCATGCTCGATCCGGCCGGCCATGTCGCGAACTGGAATGCCGGTGCCGAGCGCATCAAGGGTTATGCGCCCGAAGAGATCATCGGCCGGCACTTCTCCGTCTTCTATTCCGATGAGGAACGGGCGCGGGGCGAGCCGGAGCGGATCTTGGCCATCGCCCGCTCCGAGGGGAGCTTCCGGACCGAGGGCTGGCGGATACGCAATGGCGGCGAGCCGTTCTGGGCCAGCGTTGTCATCGACGCCATCCATGACGAGAACGACGAGGTCATCGGCTTCGCCAAGATCACCCGTGACATGACGGAACGGCGCAACGCCGATGCCGCGCTCACGGCCGCGCGCGAGGCGCTTTATCAATCGCAGAAGATGGAAGCGCTGGGCCAGCTGACGGGCGGCATCGCGCATGATTTCAACAATCTGCTCAATGCCGTGGTCGGCAGCCTTGAACTGCTGCGCAAGCAGATGGGGGATGAGCGGCAAAGACGGCTGATCGACAATGCGATGGCGGGCGCGCGGCGTGGAATGACCCTGACGCAGCGCATGCTCGCCTTCGCCCGCAAGCAGGATCTGCAGAGGGTTCCTGTCAATGTCGATAGTCTCATTGCCAGCATGATGGACCTGATCAGCCGCTCGCTGGGGCCGGCCATCGCGGTGCAGACCTCGTTCCCATCCGGGCTCAACCTGGCCGTCGCCGATGCGAACCAGCTGGAGCTCGCGATCCTCAATCTCGTCGTCAATGCGCGCGACGCTATGGGCGAGGGCGGGCGGATCGTGATTGGCGCGCGCAACGAGCATGTGGACGCTAAAACGCTCGGGCTGGAGCCGGGCGACTATATCGTCGTCTTCGTCAAGGACAGCGGCAGCGGCATGGACGCCGCCACATTGGGGCGGGCGGCTGAGCCCTTCTTCACGACGAAGGGCATCGGCAAGGGCACGGGCCTCGGGCTTTCCATGGTGGCCGGCACGGCAGAGCAATTGGGCGGCAAGCTGATCCTCGACAGCGAACCCGGCAAGGGGACGACGGCCTCGATCTGGCTCCCCTCCATCCGCTCAGTGGCGGCAGCTCCACCGGATGAGGATGCGGCGTCAGAGGGTTTGCAGGGCAACAGGATGCTCAAGATCCTCGCTGTGGACGATGACGCGCTGGTGCTGATGAACACGACAGCCTTGCTGGAAGACCTCGGCCACACCGTCATCGAGGCGAGCTCCGCCCGGCAGGCGCTGGAGGTGCTGTCGAGCCAGGACGGCATTCAGGTGCTCGTCACCGACCACGCCATGCCGCACATGACCGGGGCCCAGCTCATCGCCGAAGTCGTGGATCGATGGCCCGGCCTGCCGATCATCCTCGCGACGGGTTATGCTGAAACGCCCGAAGGTCTGCCCGCGACGGTTAGGCGTCTAGGCAAGCCGTTTTGGCAGGGCGACCTCGAGAAGGCGATCAATGATGTGGTCGCTGGCGGCGCCCCTGCCGACCCGATGCAACGCATCTGACGGATCGGTTTGCTGTGCTGAACTCCGCCGCGGGAGCTGAACGCGTGATGATGGATCGGGACCAGAAACAGCTTTCCGCGCTGCGCCGCCTTCTGCTTGAGGCGCATGAGAAGCTGGGGCTGAAAATCGGGTTCGCGCTCTGGGATGGCAGCCGCGTCCCAGCCAACTGGGCCGAAGATGGCTTGGCCATTGCCATTCGGGATGCGGGCGCGCTCTCGGCGCTGCTGCGCAAACCCAAGCTCGACACGCTCCTGCTCCTGCATATCAGCGACCGCATCGCCCTGCTGAACGGCTCGATCTTCGATCTCGCGGCTGCGCGCCCCCAAGGGAAAATCCGGCATCTGGCGCGGTCGATTTCGAAGATGGCGGTTCTCGACGTCGTCAGGCGCTTCCTCTTCAGCCCGAGCGCCGCTCCCGCCGCCATCGCCGCCAGCCCTCGGGACGCTGTGGCGCGCGATGGCAGGGCGGAGACCAACAAGGCGAACATCGCGCATCACTACGATGTGTCGAACGCCTTCTACCGCCTCTTTCTCGATGAGAGGATGGTCTACACCTGCGCCTACTTCACCGAGGACCACGCCGATATCGACCGGGCGCAGCGCGACAAGCTGGACATGATCTGTCGCAAGCTGCGCCTCAAGCCGGGCGACCGCTTCCTCGATATCGGCTGCGGCTGGGGCGCGCTGGTGTGCCATGCGGCGCAGCATTATGGCGTCGAAGCGCATGGCGTGACGCTGGCCGAGGAGCAACTCAAGCTGGCGCAGGAGACGGTCGATCGGCTTGGGCTGACCGACCGCGTCACCCTGCATTTGCAGGACTACAGCCAGATGGAGGGCGAGTTCGACAAGATCGCCTCGATCGGCATGTTTGAGCATGTCGGGATCAGGAATCACCCCACCTATTTCCGGTCGGCGAACCGCCTGCTCAGGCCGCGTGGCCTGTATTTGCACCACTCGATCTCACGCCGCGCCAAGAAGACCGACCGCGCCTTCAACCGCATGCCGGCGGAATATCGCGCGCTGGTGCGCTATATTTTTCCGGGCGGCGAACTCGATCATCTCGGCATGTCGATCGCCAATCTCGAGCGGCATGGCTTCGAGGTTCATGATGTCGAAGGCTGGCGCGAGCATTACCAGCGGACGACGCGGCTTTGGTGGGAGCGGCTGAACGCGCGCAAGGCCGAGGCCGAGGCTGAGGTCGGCGCTGAAAAGACGCGGATGTGGCTGCTGTACCTGGCGGGCTGTTCGCTGGCTTTCGAGCGCGGCGGGGCCTTGGTCAATCAGACCCTCGCGTCGAAGCGCCGCAAGGGCGCGTCCGAGCTGCCGTTGACGCGCGCGGATCTGTATCGCGATCAGGACTGAAACGTCACCGAGTGCCTATGCGATCAGGGTTTAGAGCACGGTCGCCTGTCGATGCTGTGCAATGATCTGTAGTGGCGACGATAGAATCCGGTTCTTTCACCAGCACATTTTGTGCCCCTCGAACGCCCGCAGTTTAAATCAAAGTTTACGGTGGCAAGCGAGCTTGCTTGCCGACGCAACGTGATAAGTGACTGACGGATTTGACGCGCAACAGGAAGATCGACCTCGACACGCGTCGCTGCTCTGCATTGGAAATCATGGCCCTGGCAGCAGCCTGCCTGATGGCCACGTTCGCTGCGTTCGCGGCCCTGCCGCGCGTGCCAGCCAGGGATGCTCCGGTCGCTTTGGTGTTTCCTCCCTGGCTCGGTCGGTCGACAGCGGTCAATCTCACTCTCTCGGCTGGGTACCGCGTGCTGCGCGCCGGCCGTCTCGACTCCATCGTCATCGCGGCGCCGCCTGCCGCTGACCGCCTCGATCATTGGCTTCCGGCGCAGGCCTGGCTCGTGCTGGCGCTCGACGGGCTGGCAGGCTGCCTTGACTCGTCCAGCGAACGCTAAGGCTCCCGGAATGACGCTGACCTTGTCTTGGGTTCGTCGCCAGGTGGCCAAAGCGCTGCTCTGGCTCGCCGCCATCCACACGCTGCTGCTGGCCGCCTTGTTCTGGGGCAGGGGGCAGGACGCTCTCGTGCCCGTCGGCATGGCCGCCGCGGGCACGGCCGTGGCGCTGCTAATCTACCGCCAAAACGGTCCGTCGGCGATCTTGCGCCTGATCCTCGCGGTCGTCCTGATCGGTCAGGTCTCGACCTTCGTTTACGGGTTCGCCGGGCATCCCTGGCAGCCCGACATCCACATGTACTACTTCGCGACACTGGCGCTGCTGGCCGGTTTCTGCGACTGGCGGCCGATCGCGCTGGGTGCGTCGCTGACCGTCGTGCATCATTTGTCTTTGCAGTATTTGCTGCCGGCGGCCGTGTTTTATCAGGGTGGCAGCCTGCTCAGGACCTTGCTGCATGGTGGCATCGTCATCATCGAAGCGTCCTTTCTCGGCATGTTCGCCGCGATGCTGAGGAAACTGCTGGCCGCCAATGAGCTGAACGTGGCGCAAGCCGATGCGACCATCGAAGCGCATCGTGTCAGCGGCGAAATCGAGAAGCGATCGGCCGCCGCCAATGCTCTTCGGGCCGAGCATATGCGCCGGGCCATTGCGCAGTTCGACGCCAAGATGGAGCAGGCGATCGTCACGCTCGACCTGTCCGCCGACACCATGAAGAGCGAAGCGGGGATGCTGACCGGAGCTGCCGCATCCGCCCAGGCACAGACCGCTGCCGTCTCGACCTCCTCGGGCCAGATCACCCAAAGCATCAATCATCTCTCATCGGCTGGCATGGAACTCGTCGCGTCGATTTCCGAGATCAGCCGCAGTGCGGGACAATCGGCTCTGGGCTCAAAATCCGCGGCGGAGCTGGTGATGCGTGCCAATGCCGAGATCGAGCGCCTGGCGCGCCGCAGCCAGGATGTCGGCACGGTCGTAGAAACCATCCGGCGGATCGCAGCGCAGACCAATTTGCTGGCGTTGAACGCGACGATCGAGGCTGCGCGCGCCGGGAATGCCGGCCGTGGCTTCGCCATTGTCGCCAGCGAAGTGAAATCGCTCGCCGCGCAGACCGCTCAAGCGACAGATGATGTCGCAACGAATATCGGCGCGATGCAGGAGGTCACGCGCAACTCGCTATCGGTCATCCGGGAGATCTCGGAGACGGTGCAGAACCTCGAATTGGGGTCGCGGGCGATTGCCTCCTCAGTAGAGCAGCAGAGTTTGGCTGCCGCCGAGATCGCGCAGCAGATCGAATTAGCCCTGCATGGTGCCGAAGCCAGCAAGAGTGTGATCACCGGCTTCGAGCGCATGACCGAGGATACGCACCGTTCGGCGCAGCAACTGCACATGACCGCGAGCGCGCTGGCCAACCATGCGCAGCTGGTGCGGGCGGAGGTCGGCGCCTTCTGCGAGCGGGTCGCCAGCCTTTAACGCTGCCGCCGGGCGCAGGCGTGGAGCGAAGCGTGACGTGCTGCATCCGGGCGGATGGCTGCGGCGTAGTCGGTTGGGGGCCGTTCGAAGGAATGCGCCATGACCAGCCTAATGGGCCTCTTCTGGCCGAGACAGATCTTCAGGACGACAAGCCGCATGCAGTTGCCGGTCGTGATCAACTCAGAAGAGGATTACGCAATCGCGGCGGAGCGGATCGGCGAGCTGGAATTCGAGCTCGGTGATCCCAACGACAATCAGGAGTTCGTCGCGATCACGGAAGCGATGCTGAAATGGGAGATGCGCCGCAGCGCCTTTTCCGACCTGAGCTGACGGCTCATCGTGTCGGGTCAGAGGCGGCCGCCATGGCAAAGAAGTCGACCGGACCCATCTGGCCGCCCTTGAGGACGATGTCGAGGCCGTCGAGATGGGCGGCATGGCTGTGGGCGCGGCAGAGCGGGGCTCCCGGGACCATGGGCGCGCGATAGGACAGCCCCCAGATGTCGAGCGCCTCGATGGCGAGGGTCGAGGTGTCGCCGCCAGCGACGAGCAGGCGTGCGATGCGAGCTTCGCGCATGATCGCCTTGAGCAGCCGGCCAGTGGCTTTTGCGACGCTACGCGGATTATGGGCCTCGCCTGCTGGTGGGCCGGTCAGAAGCATGGTGTCGCCAGTCGCCAAAGAGGCCAGCGCCTGGCTGCATAACGAGCTGACATAGGCAGGATCGTGCAGCAGTTGGGCAGGGTCGATCATCAGCTTGGCGAATCCTGTTGCCGCCTCGACCTGCGCGCGGGTGACCGGGGAGAGCGAGCCGACCAGTGCCAGAACAGGCCCGTCTTTGCGTGTCGCGGGTTTGGGCGCCGCCACAGCTTTTGTGTCACCGAGTGCCGACGCCATTTGCGCGACTGAGCTTGCACCCACCGCCAGCATTGGGGCCTCGGCGAGCGCTCCGTGCAGAAGGGCTGCGATGGCGCTGAGGTCGCTGCTGCGGGAGACATCGAACAGGATCGCCTCCGCTCCGGCTGTGCGGAGCTGAGCCAGCACCGTAGCGCCGTCCTCGCCATAGCGGGGATAGTCGACGAGCCCGATGGGGCTCAGGCCCTGGGCGGCGAGATGGAGGCGCAGATCGGCCTCGCCCATTGGCGTGACGGGATGCCGGCTCATGGTCGGATGGCGGTCGATGCGATGAACGGCACCGCCTGCGCCTGCGGCTGCAAAGAGATTGCCGAACAGGCAGTAGCGCCCGAGATTGGGCTGCCCGCCGAGGATCGGCACCAGCGGGTTGGGGAAATGCGGCTTCAGCGCCGCCACGGCCGCGCCGATGCTGCCGACATCGGGCGCACTGTCGAAGGTCGAGCAGCATTTATAGTGCATCAGGCGCACGCCAAGGCTTGCGAAGAACCGGCCCGCTGCGTCCAGTACCGGCGTCATCTCGGCAGGCGGCAGCGAGCGGGTGGCGCCGGCGATGCCGACTGCGTCGAGCGGGCCGGCGGCTTCAAGCTGCTCGGCTGTCGGGATGCCCAGGAAGAGCAGCGCCGTCCTGCCGGCTTCGGCCAGGGTGGCGAGGGTATCGGTGGCGCCAGTGAAGTCGTCGCCAAACCAGCCATAGAATGGCGCCGGGTCGGACATGTCCGCTCAGCCTGCCTTGGCGCCGAAGAAGTCGAGCGCTTGCTTCAGTTCCGGCTGCGTGGCTGCGGCATCAGCGAGCGGGACACCCTGCGCGACCGCTGCCCAGGCCTGGCGGATGCTGGCGACGCCAGCGGCCGGGCCGCCGGGATGGGCGAGGATGCCGCCACCGGCCATGAACAGCAGGTCGGCATCGCCGATCGCATCCCAGGTCGGTTGCGCCGTGCCGGCCCATTGCCCTGAGGAGAAGGCCGGCAGAACCCGGTCGTCGCTGCTGTCGTCCAGCGGGGTGACGCAGTCGCGCGCCGAGGAAATCACTTCAGCATCCTCCTGCGCGAACTTCCCCTGAAGCCCGTGGACATGCATGTGATCGACCCCGGCAAGCCGCCAGAGCACCTGATAGGCCTGGAAGGAGATGCCGAGCAGCGGATGGCGCGACAGCGCGCCGAAACCGTTGCGATGGCCGTGCAAGGCGAGGTCGGTAGAGCGTCTCAGGGTCTCTATGGCGGAGAAGCCGCACCAGTTGAGGCTCGCCATCACGCAGCTCCCGCCTTCGCGCGCGACCAGATCGGCATGGCGCTTCATGGCGTCGGTTTCGTCGGTGATGTTGAAAGCGACCATCACAGGCTTGCCGGTGCGGTCCTGATGGCGCCGCACGACCTCCATCACGGCCGGAACACGCTGTGCCAGCGGCGCATGGACCGGGTCGGCCGAGATCTCGTCATCCTTGATGAAGTCGAGCCCGGCCTCGCAGAGCTTGCCGACGAGGCTCGCGGTCTCCTGTGCGCTCAGGCCGACATTGGGCTTGATGATCGATCCGACCATGGGGCCGTCAGCGACTCCCGTCAGCCGTCTCGTTCCGGTGATGCCATGGCGCGGCATCTGGAAACGACGCCTGAAGGCGGCGGGCAGGGTGATGGTATCGAGCCTGAGCCCCGTCACCTCGCCGAGATCATAGAGATTGCCGGCCACGATGGACGCCAGCGTGGCCAAATTGGCGCCGACATTGTCGATCGGAAACGAGATCGCGACGCGGGCGCGGCGCCAGGGGCCGGTGACGCCCTTCTTCGCGAGCCACGCATTGGGCAGGCTCGGCGTAGCGGCGGGCTCCAGCTCCTCGATAGCGGTGACGATGGCGCGTGTGCGGTCGCGCAGTTCGTCGGTCTCGCCCGCCACGCGGGTGAAGGTCCCGCTCGACTGCTCGCCGGCCATCACCTCCGCGACCTTCTCCGGAGCAAACGGAGTTTCGATCAGATAGGTGGCCTCGAAGCGTTCGGCGGTCATCGGCATCAAAGCTTGCTGAGGTCGGGGAAGGGACGCACCGGGTCGCTGCCGTCCCAGGTCTCGGAAGCCTCGCGGATCAGCCGGAACATCTCGCCCTTGGGGCCGGCGACCTCGGAGAGTTCGATCACGGTGCCGGGGTGATAATGCGTATCGAAATAGACGAAGCGGCCGCGTTCGCCGACTTCGCCGCTCATCACCGCCTTGAAGCCCTGCTTCGTCAGACGCTCGAGATCGGCATCATAGTCCGACGTCCAGTAGGCGACATGCTGCAGCCCGCTATTCCCGGCATCGGTGAAGTCCTTGTACATGGACGGCACGGCGTTGCGGCACTGGATCAGCTCGATCTGGAGCGGGCCGGAATTGGCCAGCGCCACGGAATTATGCGGCTCATAGGTCTCGCCCTTGTACCGGTAATTCCGGATCGGGACCTTGGGATTGTAGAAGAACGGCCCGACGCCGAGCACGCGGCTCCAGTAATCCATTGCCGCCTCGATATCGGGCACGACATAGCCCGCCTGGCGGATTTGGCCGAAGAAGCGGCTCATGGGAATGACCTCATGGGTGAGTTGTGCCGGAGCATCAGAATTTCAGGAAGCCGACGGAGAACCACGGCACGGCGGCGACGAGGATCAGGCCCAGCACCAGCGCCAGCATGTAGCCGCCGATGTATTTCAGCCCCTCATCGGGATTGACCTTGCTGATCGCGCAGGCGCCGTAATAGCCGACGCCGAAGGGCGGGGCGAAAAGCCCGATGCCCATCGCGAAGATCACGACCATCGCATAATGCACCTCGTGAACGCCGATCTGCTTGGCGATCGGGAACAGCAGCGGCCCAAACAGCACGATGGCAGGAATGCCCTCGAGCACGCTGCCGAGAATGATGAAGGCGACAATCGAGATTGCGAGGAAGCCCCAGGTGCCGCCGGGAACTGACGCCATTGCGCGAGCGAGATCCTGCGAAAAGCCCGATTGCGTCAGGCCCCAGGCCATCGCCGTGGCGCAGCCGACGATGAAGATGATCGCGCCGGTCAGCGAGGCCGTATCGGCCAGCATGCGGGGCAGGCGGCGCCAGTCGAACTGGCGGTAGAGCAGCAGCCCTGCCAGGACGGAATAGGCAATGCCGATGGTCGAGACCTCGGTCGCCGTCGCGACACCTTCGACCACTGCGGCGCGGATGACGAAGGGCAGGGCGATGGCCGGGATGGCAACCAGGCTGAGCCTGCCGATCTCGCGCCAGGAATAGCGCGTGACATGGCTGAGGTCTTCTCCGCGATAGCGCCGCCAGACCACGAAGCAGAGCGCGATGCCGAGCACCAGCGCCGGCACCATGCCGCCGGTAAACAGGGCCGCAATCGAGACGCCGGTCACCGAGCCGATGGTGATCAGCACGATCGAGGGCGGGATGGTCTCGGTCTGCGCGCCGGTTGCCGCGAGCAGCGCGACGAGATCGCCCGGCTTGGCGCCGCGCTTCTTCATTTCCGGGAACAGGACCGGCGCGATGGCAGCCATATCGGCGATCTTCGAGCCGGAAATGCCGGAGACCAGATACATCGCGCCGATCAGCACATAGGACAGGCCGCCGCGGACATGGCCGAGCAGCGAGGCAAGGAACTGGATCATCGCCTTGGCCATGCCGGTCATCTCGATCAGCGCGCCGAGGAAGATGAACAGCGGCACGGCGAGCAGGATGAGATGGCTCATGCCCTCGTCGAGCCGGCCGACCATGACGATCATCGGCGTCGATGTCGTGCAGGCGAGGTAGCCGAAGGTGGCGAGCGCGAAGGAGAAGGCGATCGGGACGCCGGAGAAGACGTTGAGCGCGACGACGCCGACGAAGAAGACGATCAGGTTGAGCTTGCCGAGCGGCTTCAGCATCGGGCCTGCCAGCCAGAACAGCAGCACGAAGGCGGCGGTAATGCCAATGGCCATGAGGGCCGGCTTCAATGAGCCGAAGCGCAGCAGCCGGAAGCTCGCCGCCAGCAGCATCAGCCCCATGCCGACCGGGATCGCAGCCGCGCGCCAGGCATTGGTGATTTCCAGCGCGGGCGTGACGATGAAGGTCTCTTCCTCGGCATATTCGAGCGCGTGCGGGATGATCAGCAGCAGGAAGGCGATGGCCGCGGTGATCGACAGCGCTTCGAGCAAGGCGCGCGTCTGCGGCGAGACGCGGCTGACGAGGCCGGTCATGCGCATGTGTTCGCCGCGCCGCAACGCGACGACCGCGCCCAGCATCGACAGCCAGAGAAACAGGATGGAGGCCAGCTCGTCCGACCAGACCAGCGGGGCGTGGAAGACGTAGCGGGCGGTGACGCCTGCCGCCAGGATGCAGATCTCGACCAGCACGAGCACTGCCGCGATCGTCTCGACACCGGTGCCGATGATGTGGTCGAGCCGGTTCGCCATCCGGCCGGTCCTGGTGGTCGGAACCGGCGGGATGACGGCGTGTGTAGCGGTATGCGCGTCCATGGCAGCGGCGCTCTTTCTCAGGATTGCTGTCGTGCTGGCCTTTTGCGCCCGTTGCCGGGTTTAGGCCAGCTTGCCGACTGCACTTTCCAGAAGAGCCCACGCATCGGCGCCGAAGCGCTCCTGCCATTCCTTGTAGAAGCCGGCCTCGCGCAGCTTGGCGCGGAAGCTGTCAGGATTGGTCTTGTTGAAGGCGAGGCCCTTGGCCTGGAGATCGGTCTGGACGGTCTCGTTCAGGGCCTTGATGTCGCCGCGCTGCTTGACGCCGGCATCGTTGATCGCATCGCCCACGATCTTCTGGACATCGGCGGGCAGGGCGCGCCAGGCCCGGCCATTGGCGATGAACCAGAAACCGTCCCAGATATGGTTGGAGACGGCGCAGTTCTTCTGCACCTCGAACAGCTTCGCGACCTGGATGATTGGCAGCGGGTTCTCCTGCGCATCGACCACCTTGGTCTGCAGGGCGGTGTAGACCTCGGAGAACTGCAGGCTGGTGGGGGCCGCGTCCAGCGCCTTGAACATCGAGATCGAGAGCGGGCTGACCGGCACGCGGATCTTCAGCCCGGTCATGTCCTTGGCCTGTTCGATCGGCTTGCCCGAGGTCGTCATCTGGCGGAAGCCATTGTCCCACATCTTCTCGAAGGCGAAGAGGTTGACCTTGGAAATCGCCTCGCGGACATGGGCGCCGAGCGTGCCGTCCATCGCCTTCCAGACCTGGTCGTAATCGGCGAAGGCAAACCCCACCGCATTGATCGCCGCCACCGGAACGAGCGTCGCGATCACCAGCGCCGAGGGGGTGAAGAAGGTGATGCCGCCATTGCGGACCTGGCTCAGCATGTCGGTGTCACCGCCCAGCTGGTTGTTCGGGAAGATCTTGATCTCGACCCGGCCATTGGTCTCGCGGGCGATCCGCTCCGCCGCCTCATGCGCACGCACATTGAGCGGGTGGCTGAGGGGCAGGTTGTTGCCGTATTTCAGCTCGATCTCGGCTGCGCGGGCGACCATGGGAGCGCCGAGGATGCGGCAGCGCCGAGCTGGCCGCGAAGCTGCGCAGAATCGTGCGACGGGTCAAAACAGTCATCGTCATACCTCCCTGATGGTCGGCGCTATCGCCGTTCTCTTGTTTGTTGCGCTGACGATAGAAAGCAGGGATGATCGGCGTCAAACTCATTTACTGATGGTTTTTGATGGATTTCGACGAGTTCGATACCAGACGCGTCTGGCGAGGCGGCGGGTGCGGCCCATCGCCGGCGGCAGTTGGCGACGGTGGTGGATGTCTCGCGGCTGGCAGGTGTCTCCACCGCGACGGTCGACCGTGTGCTCAATCAACGGCCGGGGGTGCGGCCTGTCACCGCCGAGCGGGTGCTGAAGGCTGCTGCCGAACTCGGCTATGTGTTGGACACGGCGCTGCCGGCCGGGGCGCTGCGGCCGCTCAGGCTCGCCTTCCTGCTGCCTTCGGGTAACAACCGCTTCCTGACGCGGCTGGGCCGGCTCGTGGTGGAGTCGCAGGAGCGTTTTACCTCCTTCAACATGCGGGCGCGGCTCGACCATATCGACAGCTTCAACCCGGACCTGCTGGCGCAGCATCTGCGCCAGATCGGCCGCGACGTCGAAGGCATCGCCTTCATGGCGCTGGAGCATCCGGCGGTGCGGGAGGCGGTGGATTGGCTGTCTGGACGCGGCGTGCCGACTGTGACCCTGATCTCGGATATCGCGAATACGAGCCGCGTCGCCTATGTCGGGCTCGACAATCGCGCGGCGGGTCGCACGGCGGGGCAGCTGATCGCGCGCTTCATCGGCAAGCGCCCGGCCAAGGTCGCGATGATCGCCGGCAGCCTGAACTACCGTGCCCATGGCGAGCGCGAGATGGGCTTCCTCCACCTCTTCCAGGAGCTGTTTCCGGCGATCGAGGTGGTGGGGCTGCGCGAAGGCCGCGACGAGGAAGCGCGCAATTACCGGCAGACCAAGATGCTGCTGGCGCAGCACCCCGACCTCGCCGGCATCTATAATATCGGGGGCGGCCCGGATGGCATCGCGCGGGCCCTGAAGGAAGCGGGGCGGCAGGGTGAGGTGGTGTTCGTCGGCCATGGCCTGACGCCGGAAACGCGGGCGCTGCTGATCGACGGTGTGATGGACGCGGTGATCAACCAGGACCCGCAGGCGGCCCTGATGGACTGCGTCTCGATCTTCGCCAACATCCGCGCCGGGCGCGCGCCGCTGGTCGGCATTTCCCGGCCTAATATCGAGGTCGTGCTGCGCGAAAACCTGCCTTAGCTGCGGTCGAGCCGCGCGCCACTCGGTCCCAACGCGCAGCTCTCATTCCTTCGTTCATGCGGTCGTTATTGCGCCTATGCGGCACAGCCGAACTATGGCATGCGGAGCCGCCCGAGCATGCTAGCGAAGGCGGCAACAGAACTGTCTCGCCACCTTCACTCGTGACTATTGCTGCAGTACAATCCGGGTAGCTGGCGCTCCTCTCCTTCGAAAGACCACCCCAATGATGAAGATGATTTTGCCGGCGCTGTTCGCCGCTTTTTTGCTCGGCGCCCCGGAAGCCGGATTCGCCAAGAGCTACCTCGTTCCCGACAAGGCGCCGGTCGCCGTCGTCACCATCCCGGATGATTGGGAGGCGACCGAGATCGCGCAGGGCGTCGAGGCCGTGTCGGAAGACGAGACGATCTACCTCGCCTTCGAGGTGACCGAGCTGAAGGATGTGTCCACCGCGATCGCCGAGGCGATTGTCTGGCTGAAGAGCAAGGATGTCGAGATCGACCGCTCCACCCAGGAGCAGAAGCCGTTCGAGATCAACGGCCTGAGCGGCGTTCAGGTGAAGTGGGAAGGCAAGGACGAGGACGGCCCGACGCAGATCAGCCTCACCGTTCTGCCGGTGACGGATTCGCGCGGCGTGATCCTGACTTATTGGGGCTCGGCCGAGGGCGCCAAGGCCAACATGGCCGACCTCAACACCATCATCACCAGCCTCAAGGGCATCAAGTAAGACAGATCAGCCGTCCGGCTGCCGAGCCGTCGCTCCCCCCGGAGCGGCGGCTTTTCGCTTTGTGGGAACGCTTGCCCGGCAGTTGAGTTGCTTCATCAACGGCAGGGGCTCTGACCCAGGAGCGAACATGCATTTGGAAGCGAAAGAATACGTAGCGGCTGCACTGATCGCAGTGATGATGTTGTCGCCGCTCGCGGCCGCCGTGCT
The DNA here is from genome assembly GCA_963759925.1 of uncultured Alphaproteobacteria bacterium. Lineage (GTDB taxonomy): Bacteria > Pseudomonadota > Alphaproteobacteria > Rhizobiales > Beijerinckiaceae > Allobosea. The sequence continues at coordinate 624,311 of CAVXBE010000006.1, read as the reverse complement.
GACGGCGGATAATCCCAACCTTCAGCACAAGGCCCGTACGGACCTGATCCAGCCCGATCCGGCCAAGGCGCCGACCGGTGCTCCGCCGCCCCCAGGTGCTCCCAAGCCCTGATAGCGGCAACACTGATCGATCCCCCAAGCCCGGTTCCGCTGATGCGGAGCCGGGCTTGGCTTTTTTGGGGTCGCTACGCAGCCAGGCGCCCGGGCTCCGGCTCCGGCTCGACCTCGGTCCAGAGGCTGCCAGCCTTGTAGCGCCAGGCGACGTGGCCGGCGTCATTCATTGCAAACAGCGCCAGCCAGCCCTGGTCGAACAGGGCGCGCAGCTGCGGGTGCTTGTCCAGCACGCCGATGATCGCCTCGCGGGGCGCGGCGACGATCACGGACAGCCGCAGCGGTTCATGAACCAGCGCCTTGCCGTCATGCACGGACTGCCAGGGCAGGCCGCTGCGCAAGAGCCCGCCATTGCCTTCGAAAACACCGATCCCGCCGACGACATTGTGCAGCAGCTTGTTGCCAGCCCCGAAGGCCGTCGGGGCCACTGCCGAGCCGTAATATTGCAGGCTGATCCAGCTCGCGACCACGACCGGCGCGGTCAGGATGAGCTCGAGCACCTTGAACTCGGTATCGCTGCGCCAATCATAGCTGTGGAGGAAGCTGCGCCCTGACAGCGAGCTGCCGGCCGTCTGCCACCGCGGGGCGGCGATGAAGGCCTTGCACCCAGCCAGCCCCCATTCCGGCCGGATCTGCGGCCCAGTCCCGACCCCGGCTGGCGACATCGCTTTGGCTGGTTGCGCCGGGCAGGCGGAGTGCCCGCTCGGTCCGTGCAAGCGTTGCGGCGGAGGCGAGGAGGGCATCGATCCGGGCGAGGTCGGCCTTGTGGGAAGGCGGCACCGCCTCGCGCTCGAACAGCGTGATCTCGTCGCTGACCGTGTCGTGCAGGCCGGCCATGAACTGGGTATCGGCGGGGATTTCGAGGCCATGCGCGACAAGTCCGGTCCGCACCTCCGGGTCGTTGAGCAGCCCGGCCAGCAGCCGGGCATTGACGTCCCCCGGAAACCCGCCGCAGGCGCCGCATTGCAGCGCGCTGGCATGGGCGTTGTTGACCAGCCGAGCGCCGTGACCCGACCAGCAGAACCAGCCGGGCAAAGCGCGTGGTCAGTGACATCGCCCGCAGGATCGTCGCGGCCATCTCCGTGCGTTGCGCGGCGCTTAACGCTGTGTCGAGCCGTGGCGCGGCCCGCTCCTGGCCGGGCCGGTGGTCGGCCGCGACGGAGTCGTGGAACAGCTTCCAGAGATAGAGCGGGCCGCTCGCCTCGACGAAGGCGAAGGAGGAGACCGCCGCGCGCTTGAACCGGCCCCAGGCCCGCCTTGCCCGCGCTGTGATCCGCTGCCGCTCCTCCTGCGCTTCGCCGGGCGTGTCGCAGGTGATCGAGCCGATTCCCGGCTTCAGCAGGACCGGCAGCCGCGCCTCGGCACTGACGGCGCCGAGCCGGCGATGCGCGACACCGACGCCGAAGAAGCCGGCAAAACCCAGCGTCTCGACACCGCTGTCCAGCGATTCCAGAGCGCGCCGCATGATCTCCGAGCGGACATCGATGCAGAACGCCGCCTGGACTGTGGGCCTGATTGGCCGCCTCCGGGGCTGAAGCGGCAGGCTGCCAGCTGGCAAAAAGCCGCCGCTGCGCGCCGCGATCGAACGCCTCCTGCAGGGTGGCGTCGATGATCTGGTCGCGGCTGGGTTCTGCCGGCGTGGCATGGGCCGCCAGCGCCAGCCGCCAGGGCTCGGCAATATCCCGCCCGAACTGCGCCTGCAGCGCCGCCTCGAAGCTGAGCGCGATGGCGAGGAGGTCGGTGATGGCGTGGTCGGTTCCGCCATCCCGCTCGGCCTGCCACTGGATCTGCCTGGCATATTGAGCCCAGCCGCCGAGACCAACGAGGAGAGAAGTGAAGTAGCTCTCGCAGGCGGCCTCGGGCACGCCAAGGGCGTTGCAGGCGCGCCGGATTGCTGCTGCTGCCGTCGAGGGCTCGCGCGAGATCCGCAGGCAGAAGCCCCGCAGCCCGGCGATCTCGGGCGAGAGGTCATGCGTGGCGAAGGCGCGCCAGGATTCATAGGCGCCGGTGGCGGCGGTCTTTGGCCACATCGCCTGGCCCAGATCGAAATGGCCGGAGGCCCAGGCGCCGATCCGGTCGGCGATGAAGCCGGGCCAGTCGGTGCCGGTGGCCTCAGCGCAGAGGGTCGCCACGCAAGGCAGGGCAGTGACGGGGGCAGGGTCGAGCGACAGGGCGGCCTCGATCTCGGCCACGCTCAGCCCATCCGGCTGGTCGGCGATGGCGGCAGCGAGGTCAGCCGGCGTGATCTCTCCGGCCTGCCAACGCTCTCTGTAGAAGCTGCGCGGCATCGTCACCGGGATGCCGCCGGCCCGTGCCAGCCGAGCGCCCGCCTGTGGCAGCGTCTGATGCGTCAGCCCGAGGAAGGGGTTGACCGCGACGCGAAGCCGAAAGCGGCCAGAGCGGCGGGATGGTCCGGGCTGCGCGATCGGCCTGCGCCATCACAGCGTTCTGCAGGGTGTCGTGTCCGGGCGCGGCGTTCATGACCGGCTCCTTTCGCTGGATGAGGAAAGCTTGGGGTGAGGCCGCGACCAGCCGCCGATCAGCCGGTCGAAGATGGCGTTGCCATAGAAGCCGTTGGCGAGGTGGACCCGCAGTCCCGCCAGAGCCGGATGCCCGGCCCAGTGCGGGAAGAGCGCCTGCGCGAAGGCGACGATGCCGAAGGAGAGCAGCGTCAGCACGATCAGCGCCCATTCCAGCGCCGTCGGCGGCGGGATTGGCGGCAGCGTCGCCGAGGTCAGCCATTGCGCCAGACGCTGCAGCAAGAAGTAGGAGAGCGAGGCTGCGACCGAGGCGATCGATGTCCGCAGCGTCAGTGCCCTCGGCGCCGCATCGGCCAGCCCCTGCGCGATCAGATAGGCGACGCCGAAGACGAGGATGGCGCCGAGCGCGATGGCCTGGGGAGACTTGTCGGAGAAGCCGAAGCTCAGCCCCAGCAGCGCGTAGAGGGCGAGGGCGAGCCCGAAGGCCTGGCCGACGACGCGCAGGCTCGCCACCGCCACCGGGCCCGGCCGCCTTGTCGCCGCGACCTGCTCCACCGCCCAGCCCGAGGAGAGGAAGGCATGCGCCTTGTAGAGGGAGTGGGCGACGATGTGGAGCAGTGCGAGCGGGAACAGCGCCAGGCCGCATTGCAGCACCATGAAGCCCATCTGCGCCACGGTCGACCAGGCGAGCGAGGTCTTGATGGCCGATTGCGTCAGCATCACCAGCCCGCCGAACAGGGCCGTGAAGCCGCCGATCAGCACCAGCGCGGCCAGCGCGCCGGGCGAGGTCAGCAGCAGGTCGGCGAAGCGGATCAGCAGGAAGCCGCCGGCATTGATGATGCCGGCATGGAGCAGGGCGGACACCGGCGTCGGCGCTTCCATCACCTCGACCAGCCAGCCATGGCTGGGGAACTGGGCCGATTTCAGCAGCGCGGCGGTGACCAGGAGCGCGACGGCCCAGCCTGTGCCGGCCGGCGCCGTGCCGCTGCGCGCCTGCGCCAGGATGGAGCCGATATCGCCGGTGCCGTAGCCGGCCATCAGGAGCAGGCAGGCGACGAGCAGCGCGAGATCGGCCAGCCGCGCCACCACGAACTTCTTACGGGCGGCCCGCTGCGCCGCCGGGCGCCCGGGATAGAACAGCAGCAGGCGGTGCAGGCTGAGGCTGGTGGCGACCCAGCCCAGCAGCAGCTGCAGCAGGTTGCCGGCGCAGACCAGCAGCAGCGCAGCAGCCAGCGTCGCGCAGATCCAGCCGGTGAAGCGCGCCTGCCCCGCTTCGCCAGCGAGGTAGCTGCGGCTGAAGCGCAGGACGACCCAGCCGACGAAGGTGATCAGCAGCAGCATGGTGACGCTGACAATGTCGAGGCGCGCCGAGAGCCCGAGGCCTGCGGGGCTGAGCAGCGGCAGGGTGCGAGGGCCGCTCAGGCCGAGCTGGATGGCCGAGGCGATGGCGATGCCGAGCGAGAGTGCAGCCGCAAGCTCAGGCCCGCGGCCCTCACCCTCGGACGCAGGCGCGGCGCGGCGCAGCAGCCAGAACGCCATGGCGGCAAGGATGAGCGGGGCGAGGAGCGGCAAAGCAAAGTTTGGCACGAGAAAGCTCACAGGGCTGTTGATCTCGCGCCGCAATAGCACCGGCCGGAGCGCGTAAAAAATTCATTGTTTGCGCATTTCCGTTCGCTATTATCGAATGATGGCTGGGCTCAACTACAATCACCTGCGCTATTTCTGGATGGTGGCGCGCGAGGGTCATCTCGGCCGCGCGGCGCAGCGGCTGAACCTGACGCAATCGGCGCTGTCGGTGCAGATCAAGCGGCTTGAGGAGCAGTTGGGCCACCGGCTGTTCGAGCGGGCGGGTCGCGGCCTGTTGCTGACCGAAGCGGGCCGGATCGCGCTTGATCATGCCGATCTGATCTTCGCCACGGGCGATGATCTGCTCGGCACGCTGCGCGAGAGCGGGATGTCGCGCCACGTCCTGCGTGTCGGCGCGCAGGCGACGCTGTCGCGCAATTTCCAGCTCGCCTTCCTGCGCCCGATCCTTGCGCGGGAGGATGTCGAGGTCGTGCTGAAATCAGGCGCGACGCCCGAGCTGCTGCGGGCGCTTGCGGCGCATCAGCTCGATGCGGTGCTGACCAACCAGCCACCTGCGGCGGATCCGGAGCGCGCCTTCCTGACCCATAAGCTGGCGGAACAGCCGGTCAGCCTGGTCGGGCGGCGCGATCTTGTCGGGGAGACGGGCGAGTTCGCGCGGCTGCTGGCCAATAATCCGGTGATCCTGCCGCCGCTGCATACTGGCTTGCGCGACGACATCGATGCGCTGGTGAACCGAGCCGGGGTGACCCTGCAGATCGCGGCTGAGGTCGACGACATGGCGATGATGCGTCTGCTGGTGCGCGAGGGCGTCGGCATCGGCGTGCTGCCGCCGATCGTCATCCAGGACGAGCTGGAGCAGGGGATGCTGGCGATCGGTGCTGCGTTGCCCGGCATTGTCGAGCGCTTCTATGCGGTCACCATCGCGCGCCGCTTTCCCAATACGCTCCTGAAGGACCTCCTGCTGAGGCCGATCCAGTAGGCCAGACCTCGCGAGACAGGGCGAGCGTGGTGCGAGGCTCTTGCGGAGCCTCGCCTTGATTGCCTCAGCTCTTGATGAAGGCCAGCAGGTCCTGATTGATGATTTCGGCATGGGTGGTGCACATGCCGTGCGGATAGCCGGCATAGACCTTCAGCGTGCCGTGCTTCAAAAGCTTCACGGAGAGCTCCGCCGAATTGGCGATCGGGACGATCTGGTCGTCATCGCCATGCATCACCAGGGTGGGCACGTCGATCGCCTTCAGATCGTCGGTGAAGTCGGTTTCCGAGAACGCCTTGATGCCCTCGTAATGCGCCTTGGCGGAGCCGTTCATGCCCTGCCGCCACCAGTTCTGGATGGCGCCTTGTGAGATCGTCGCGCCGGGCCGGTTGAAGCCGTAGAACGGCCCTGTCGGCAGATCGAGGAAGAACTGTGCGCGGTTGGCTGCCAAAGAGGCTCGCAGACCGTCGAACACCTCCATCGGCAGGCCGCCGGGATAGGCCTCCGTCTTCAGCATGATCGGGGGTACGGCGCCAATCAGCACCGCCTTGGCCACACGCCCCTTGCCATGGCGCGCGACATAGGCTGCGACCTCGCCGCCGCCGGTGGAGTGGCCGATGTGAACGGCGTTGCGCAGATCGAGATGGGTCATCACCGCAGCCGCATCGGCGGCGTAATGAGCCATGTCGTGGCCTTCGCTGACCTGCGCGGAGCGGCCATGGCCACGGCGATCATGGGCGATGACGCGATAGCCCTGTGCCAGGAAAAACAGCATCTGCGCGTCCCAGTCATCGGCACTGAGCGGCCAGCCATGGTGGAAGACGATGGGCTGTGCGTCGCGCGGGCCCCAATCCTTGTAATAGATCGCGACGCCGTCCGAGGTGTTGATGGTTGGCATGGATATGTCCCTGCTGAAATGGAGAAGGGCGGCGGGCTCAGCGTCCGCCGTGGCGTGTCGTCTGCCCAGCGCATGCGCTGGTGCCGATCATGCTTGTCGCATGATTATGACAAGACACGCATAGATAGTGCCAACTCGCGCGAGATCGTGTTGGAGGTGGCCGGTCAGGAGCGCGCGTTGGGAATGGTGCGCGCGCCGGCCACGGCAGGATCGGCTTCCCAGCTTTCGACCGAGGGCGTCGGCAGGTCGAAATAATCCCGCGTCGTCGCATAGCCCTGTCCGCCCATGCGCCCGACAGCATCGAGCAGGACGGGATCGACATGCAGCCGGTCGTTGATCGTGTCGGCCCTGAAATGCGCATAGACCACTTCGCCCAGGATGATCTCGCGGGAATTGCCGATGCCGAGCGTGGTGTGGTGGCGGCACTCAAAAGCGGCCGGGGCTTCGCCGATCCAGGGGCAGGGCACTTTTTCACCGGGCATGGCCGTCAAGCCGGCCTGCGCCAGCTCGTCGACCCCGGCGGGAAACGCCATCGGCGCAGATGTTCATGCCGGTGACCAGCGCATCGGAGACGATGTTGACGGTGAAGGACAAGGTCTCCCGGACATTGCGCCCGGTATCCTTCTGCGCGCCGGTCGGCCGGTATTCGACGCCGAGCGCCAGAATGGCCGGATCGGCCGACAGGCAGTTGAAGAAGGAGAACGGGGCGGCGTTGATCCGGCCGGCGGCATCGATCGTCGTCACCAGCGCGATCGGCCGCGGCACGACGGCGCCGATCAGCAGCTTGTATCGCTCGCGCGGGGTCAGCTTGGCGAAATCGAAGGTCACGATCTCGGGCGACGGGGAGAGGGCGGGCTGCGCAAGCGGCTGGGTCACGATCCGGTCAATCCTTCGCTGACAGCATAGAAGGCGAGCACCTCGCGGATGTCGGGCTCGGTGCGCGGGGCGATCAGGGCACGGGTCACGACCGCCTGCAGGTGATGTTCCATCAGCTCGGCGGCACGGGCCGCGTCACCGGCCTTGAGCGCCGTGATCAGTTCGCGATGCTCGTTGACGGCGCAGTCCGAGGAGTGCGGCCGACCATAGATCGCAAGGATGAGCGAGCAGCGCGAGGTGACCTCGCGGACATAGCGCAAGAGCAGGGCATTGCCGGTCATCTCCGCGAGGCGGATATGAAACTCCCCGGCCAGCCGGATCGATTCCGGCCCGTCGCGGCCGAGCGCCTTCTCCTCCAGGGCAACATGCGCCTCAAGCTCCGCGGCCTGCGCGGCGCTGAGGCGGCCCGACAAGGTTTCTGTGACCAGCCGCTCGAGCCCGCGGCGGACGTCGAACACATCGCGCGCCTCTTCAAGCGTCGGATAGGCGACCGAGGCGCCGCGATTGGGCCGCAGCTCCACCAGCCCCTCGATGGCGAGCCGGCCCAGCGCTTCGCGCACCAGCGTCCGGCTGACACCGAACTGCTCGCCGATCGAATCCTCGGGCAGTTTCATAGCCGGCTTAAGAGCCTGCTCGATAATCGCCCGGCGCAGCGCGCGATAGACGGCCTGCGAGCGCCCCGAGGCGCGCAGCTCGGCAGTGCCAGCATGGGTGTCGGCCGCCTTGGCCTTGCGCCCGGCGCCGCTCACAACGCGGCTCCGGAAGCGCTTGCCCGATCAGATTGCATACAATAACAACTCATGATCGTATCCAATACAGGGATCGGCCAGCGCCTTGCAAGAGGCTGAGGCGCGAACCCGCCAATCAGGAGATCGAGTTGATGACCGCCAACCTGCTGCTGCGCAACCTCCGGCCCTATGGTGGCGCCACGACCGACATCCTGATCGAAGCCGGCAGGATCACCCGGATGGCGCCGGGCATCGCGGCGCCCGACGGTGTCACCGTGGAGGAGGGCGGCGGTGAGATCGTCATCCCCGGCCTGGTCGAGGCGCACACCCATCTCGACAAGAACATGCTCGGCCTGCCCTGGTATGTGAACGAGGTCGGGCCGAGGCTGCTCGACAAGATCGACAATGAGCGGATGAACAAGAAGCGGCTCGACATCGAGCCCGCGCGCCAATCGGCACGGCAGGCGGCGGCGGCTTCCGCCTATGGCGCCACCCATATCCGCAGCCATGTCGATGTCGATACCGAGCACGGGCTCTGGGGCATCGAGGGTGTGCTGAAGACGCGCGATGAATGGCGCGATGTCGTCGACATCGAGCTCGTCGCCTTTCCGCAGTCGGGCCTGCTCTGCCGCCCCGGCACGCTGGAGCTGATGGACGCCGCCATGAAGGCCGGCTGCGAGGTGGTCGGCGGGCTCGATCCCTGCGCCATCGACCGCGACCCCAAGGGCCATCTCGATGCGATTTTCGGGCTCTGCCAGCGCTATGGCAAGCCGCTCGACATCCATCTGCACGAAGCCGGCGAGATGGGCGCGTTCTCGCTCGATCTGATCATCGAGCGGACGCGCGCGCTCGGCATGCAGGGCAAGGTCGCGATCAGCCACGCCTTCTGCCTCGGCACGCCCGATCCGGCTCTGGTCGATCCGCTGATCGAGCAGATTGCCGAGCTCGACATCGCGATCGTCACCACCGCGCCGGCCAGCCGGCCGGTGCCGGCCGTGAAGCGCATGCTGGCCGCCGGCATCCGCATCGCCGCCGGCTCCGATGGCATTCGCGACACCTGGAACCCCTATGGCAATGGCGACATGCTGGAGCGGGCGATGCTGGTCGGCCTGCGCAACAATCTGCGCCGCGACGACGAGGTCCGGCTGGCCGTCGATGTCTGCACGGTCGAAGGCGCCAAGCTGATGGAGGTTGGCGATTACGGGCTGAGCGAAGGCTGCGCTGCCGATCTCCTGATCCTGCCGGGCGAGACGCTGGCCGAGGCGGTGGTCAATCGCTCGCCGCTGCGGCGGGTGATCAAGCGCGGCCGCATCGTCGCGCGCAACGGGGTGCCGCTGCGCGCGGCGCCCTGATCGCCAGCCGGTCGCGGCGCGCGGCGGCATCGTCAGGGCTTCTTCAGCCCTTCGAGGCTGCGCGCCTCGACCTGGTCCATGGCCCGAACCTGGCCCCAGAAGCTGGCCGGCGTCTCCAGCAGATGCCGGTAGCCGCAATAATCCAGCATCCACTCGGTCTGCGCCTGGGCCGCGTCGAGCACGGCATCCTCATTGACGAAGAGCGCCTTGCGGCCCTGCATCGCGATCCGGCCATCGACGATGACGGTGTCGATATCGTTGCCATTGGCGAAATAGGCCAGCCGGAACAGCGGCATGTTGGCGGGGTAGAGATGCGGCCGGCGCCAGTCGCAGCAGCACGATATCGGCCTTCTTGCCGATCTCGAGCGAGCCGATCTCATCGGCCATGCCCAGGGCCCGCGCCGCATCGACCGTGCACATTTCCAGCACCCGCCCCGGCGGCAGCCAGCTCGGATCATGATGGAAGGTGCGGTGATAATGCATGCATTGCTGCATGTGGCGGAACATGTCGCCGGAGCGATCCGGCGCGGTCGCGTCCGAGCCGAGGCAGACATTGGCTCCGGCTTCCAGCAGCTCCGTCACCGGGCAGCGCGCCAGGATCGAGGCCACCGCACTGGGGTTATGGACGATGTTGGTGCCGGTATCGGCGACGATGGCGATCTCCTCGCTCGGTCAGCCCCGTCGAATGCGAGAGCAGCGCATGCGGCCCGAGCACGCCCAGCTCGTTGGCATAGGCGACACTGCCTCGTGTGTGGCCATCCTGGGTGAAGACCAGCCCGGCTTCCTTGGCGAAATCCGACATGCGCCGGCCCTGTGAGCGGGCGGCTTCGAGATCGGCGGCGCTGAGCGAAGCCTCGTGCTCGGCCCGCAGCGTCGGGGTGATCAGCGCGATGTTCAAGCGCTTGCCGAGCGAGCCATGGCGCTGGGCGACCAGGGTCTCGCAGGTCTTGAACATATCCTCGAAATGCGTGGCGTGTTCGGTCGCTTTGCCGTTCTCAAAGCGGGCATAGGTGCGGGGGAAGGGCGGCCTCGTCGCGCCGACTGCCAGCACCGAGCGCGTGCCGATCTCGGCCACGCCATCGAGATGCGCCTCGGCGTAGATCGGCTCGTCGCAGCGCATGATGGTGTCGCCGCCGCCGAGCAGGGCCACGGCCGTGGTGACACCGAAGCGCAGCCGCTCCAGCGCCGCCAGCTGCGCCTCCGCCCGCCACCATTCCGGCGTCGAGGCGACGGTGTAGACCCTGTGGCAGACCTCGTACCATTCGTCGCTGCGGCCGCCGCCCATGGTCTTGATCAGGCCGTGGCCGGCATGGGTGTGGGCGTCGATCAGGCCGGGCATGACGATCTTGCCCCTGGCGTCGATGATGGTCTTGGCCTGGCCATGGCTGGCGGCCAGCTCGGCGGTGGTGCCGATGGCGACGATGCGGTCGCCGCGTGATCGCGACCGCTCCGTCCTCGATCACGCGGCGGGTCGGGTCCATGGTCACGACAGTGCCGTGCTGGATCAGGATATCGGTCATGCTCGTCTCCTCAGGCCAGTCATCTTCAGGCGCCGGCAGCCCTCGCGAGAGGCGCTGCCGGCGCAGGCTCAGTCCGCTTGTTCCGCCAGGCTCTCGCCGCGGATGCGCTCGAGCGTCGGCACCATCGCGAGCAGCTCGCGGGTGTAATCGGCTGTCGGGGCAGCTGAAGAGCGCTTCCGCCGTCGGCCATCTCGACGATCTTGCCGGCGCGCATCACCGCGACGCGGTCGCACATCTGGCGGATCACCGCGAGATCGTGGCTGATGAGCAGCAGCGTCAGGCCGGTCGCGTCGCGCAGATCCTTCAGCAGGTTCAGGATCTGCGCCTGGACCGAGACATCGAGCGAGGAGGTCGGCTCGTCGCAGACGATCAGGCGCGGCCGCGGCGCCGAGCGCCCGCGCAATCGAGAGCCGCTGGCGCTGCCCGCCCGAGAAGGCGTGCGGAAAGCGCTGCGCCGCTTCGGCGCGGTCAAGCCCCACCGCCTCGATCAGCAGCGCCGACATCCGCAGCGGCCTCGGCCCGGCGTGGTCGCGAGCTCGTAGAACAGGATCGGCTCGGCCAGGATGCGCCCGACCCGCATGCGCGGGTTGAGCGACGAATAGGGATCCTGGAAGATCATCTGGATGGCGCGCCGTGCCTTGCCGCGACGGGGCGCGGCGTCGACGCCGGCGATCACCTTGCCATCGAAGCGGATCGTGCCGCCGGTCGGCTGGCGCAGCCCCGCGACGACGTTGGCGATGGTGGTCTTGCCGCAACCGCATCTCGCCGACGAGGCCGAAGACCTCTCCCGGCTGGATCTCGAAGCTGACACGCCGTCGACGGCGCGGAAAGCGCGTGCGCCGCGCCCGGCAGCCAGGAAGCCGGCGCCGTAATCGACGCTGAGATCCTCGACCGACAGAAGCGGCGCGGCGTCCGGCTGGACGGCCGGCGCGACGCCATCGGCTCCGGCGCGGCGCGCGCAGCTCGGCGCGCGCGGCCTCGGCGCTGCCCTGATCGGCGCCGTCGAGCATCGGGAAGCGGTCGAGCCTGATGTCGATGCGCGGCACCGCGCCGATCAGCGCGCGCGCGTAGTCGGCCTTGGGCTGCCGCAGCACCTCGCGCCACCGGCCCGCTCTCGACGATGCGGCCGCGATGCATGATCGTGACGCGTGTCGGCGATCTGCGGCGACGACGCCCATGTTGTGCGTGACCAGCAGGATGCCGATGCCGCGCTCATCCGCGAGCGCCGCGCATGCAGCTCGAGGATCTGCGCCTGGATCGAGACGTCGAGCGCCGTCGTCGGCTCGTCGGCGACCAGCAGCCGCGGGTCGCAGGCGAGCGCCGCAGGCGATGACGACGCGCTGGCGCTGGCCGCCCGAGAGCTGGTGCGGATAGGCCTTCAGCCGCCGCTCCGGCTCGGGAATGCCGACCGCCTTGCAGCAGCTCCAGCGCGCGCGCCCGGGCGGCGCTCGCGGCTCGAGCGGCAGATGAGCGCGCAGCGTCTCGACCGAGCTGGCTCTCGATCGTGAAGAGCGGGTTCAGGCTCGTCATCGGGTCCTGGAAGACCGCGCCGATGTCGCGCCCGAGCCGGATGCCCGCCGGCGGCCGCGTGCGGGTTCGAACGGCTTGCCGTCGAGTGCGATGGTGCCGGACGCGATGCGGCCTGGCTTCTCCAGCAGGCCCAGCACGGCGTTGCCGATCGTGGTCTTGCCCGCGCCGGATTCGCCGACCAGCGCGTGGATCTCGCCCGGCGCGATCGTCAGCGAGGCGTCCTCGACGGCGCACGAACGAGCCGCCGTCCGGCAGCGGGTATTCGACCGTAGGCCGCGGATGCCAGCGTCGAGCGCGAGGATGGGGCGGGCGGGCTCATCCGCGCGCCCTGCAGCTTCGGGATTGAACCGGTCGCGCAGCCAGTCGCCGACGATGTTGACGCCCAGCACCAGCAGCACCAGCAGCAGCGCCGGGAACAGCGCGATCCACCAGATGCCCGAGAAGACGAACTCGTTGCCGATGCGGATCAGCGTGCCGAGCGAGGGATAGGTCGGCGGCATGCCGACGCCGAGGAAGGACAGCGTCGCCTCCGTCAGCACCGCGGCGGCGAGATTGATGGTCGCGATCACGAGCACCGGGCCCATGCACGTTGGGCAGGATGTGGCGCAGCATGATCCGGCGCGACGGGCAGGCCGATGACCTTGACGGCGCGGACATAATCGCTTGCGCGCTCTCCACCATCGTGGCGGCGCGCACCGTGCGGGCGTACTGCACCCATTCGTGGATCGCGATGGCGCCGATCGAGGATGACGGGCGCCCATTCGGCGGTGCCGGCGTCCGGGAACACATGCGCGCGCGACGCCGCTGACCAGCAGCGCCAGCAGGATCGTCGGCAGGCTCAGGATGACGTCGCCGACGCGCATGATCAGCGGCATCGACCCAGCCGCCGAAATAGCCGGCGAGCAGGCCGAGGCATGACGCCGACGACGGCCGCGACGAGCACCGCGCCGCCGCCGATCAGCGATCGAGACGCGCGCGCCGTAGAGCATGGCCGAGAGCAGGTCGCGGCCCTGGTTGTCGGTGCCGAGCAGGAAGCGCGGGTCGCCCTCCGCCGATGAAGCGCGGCGGCAGTCTCGGCGTCGATCAGGTCGAAGCTGCTCAGATCGGTCGGATCGAGCGGCGCGATCCAGCGGCGCCAGCGCCGCCGCCAGCCGATGATGACGCAGCGCGAGCAGCGCCGGCCGAGCCAGACCGAGACGCGGCACGCGCCGGCGGGCCTGCGGGACCGGGCGACGCCGATGCAGCGCTCATGCCGCCTCACGCGCAGGCGCGGATCGACCACCGCGTAGAGCAGATCGACCGACCATGTTGATCACGACGAACAGGAAGCCCGACGAACAGCAGATAGGCCGCCATCACGGGCACGTCGGCGAAGCTCACCGCCTGGATGAACAGCAGGCCCATGCCCGGCCACTGGAACACCGTCTCGGTGACGATCGCGAAGGCGATCAGCGAGCCGATCTGCAGGCCCGTGACGGTGATGACCGGCATCAGCGCGTTGCGCAGCGCCAGCGTGGAAATGGATGTGGCGCGCCGGCAGGCCGCGCGCCCGGGCGAAGCGGATGTAGTCGCTGCGAGAGCACGTCGATCATCTCGGCGCGCACCAGCCGCATGATCAGCGTCAGCTGGTAGAGCGCCAGCGTGATGCACGGCAGCACCAGCGCCTTCAGCCCGCTCCAGGTCAGGAAGCCCGGTCGACCAGCGGCCGATCTGCACGGTCTCGCCGCGCCCGAACGAGGGCAGCCAGCCCAGCGTCACGGCGAAGACCAGGATCAGCACGATCCCGGTGACGAAGGTCGGCGTCGAGATGCCGATGAGCGAGACCGCCTGCACCAGCCTGCGGCCGCCATGCCGTCGGGCTGCAGCGCGCACAGCACGCCGAGCGGAATGCCGAGCGCCAGCGAGAGCAGCGTCGCGACGAAGCACCAGCTCCAGCGTCGCCGGCAGGCGCTCGGCGATCAGCGCCGCGACCGGGCGCTGGTTGCGGATAGCTGATGCCGAAATCGCCCTGGACGACGCGGCCGACGAACTCGCCGTACTGGACGAGCACCGGCCGGTCGAGCCCGAGCGCCGCCCGCAGCTCGGCCTTTTCCTCGACCGTGGCGTTCTCGCGGGCATCACCGCGACGGGATCGCCGACAAAGCGGAACATGCCGAAGGAGATGGCCGAGACCGCGAGCATGACCAGCAGCGGCCTGGGCCAGGCGGGAGAGCGAGGAGGCGCAGCATGACTCCTGCCGGGCTCGGCGCGGCGAGCCGGCTGCGCTCACTTCACCTGCGCGAACCAGAGCCGGACATACTCGTCCGGGAACTGCGGCACATCGACGCCCTGGCGCGCGGCCCAGGCCACGGGCTGCAGGTGCAGCGGGATGATAAGCGCCTGTGTCCTTGGCGACCTTGCAGCGCCTCGACCATCATGGCGCGGCGCTTGGTCTCGTCGAGCTCCACCGCGGCCTTCGCGGGTCAGCCGCTCGATCTCGGGATTGGCGTAGCCCATCGGAGTTCGAGCCGCCGATAGCCGTCCTTGGGCGCGGCGAAGCAGGGCCGAGAGCACGCTGAAGCCGTCCATCGGCGGCAGGGTCGCCCAGCCCAGCATGAAGATGTCGATCTCGCCGCGATCCTGCCTCGGGAAATAGGTGGCGCGTGATCTCGGTCTTCAGCTCCGCCTGCACGCCGATGCGGGTCCACATGGCGGCGATGGCGAGGCAGATCTGCTCGTCGTTGATGTAGCGGTCGTTCGGGCAGTTGAGGCCGGTCTTGAAGCCGTTGGGATAGCCCGCCTCGGCCAGCAGCTTCTTGGCCTTCTCGGGCTCATGCGGCGACGAGGGCGTCGTTGGCCTTGTCGTAGCCCGGCACCGGCGGCGCCACGAGCGTGCCGGTGTTGCTGCGACTTGCCGCGCATCACGCGCTTCTGGATGCGCGTCGAGGTCGATGCGCCTGCCACAGCGCCTGGCGGACCTTGAGCGTCCAGTCAGCGGGTTCTTGTCGCCCGGCATGGCCTTCAGCTCGGGGCGCCAGCTGAGGCCCAGGAAGATCAGCCGCAGCGACGGCTCCTCCACCACCTTGAAGGCGCCGTTCGTGGCCGATGCGCGCGAGATCCTGCAGCGGGCGCGGGCGCGATCATGTCGAGCTCGCCCGACAGCAGCGCCGCGACGCGGGTGGCGTCGGACTTGATCGGCCGGAACTCGATGCGCTTGAGGTTGTGCTCGGGCTTGTCCCACCAGTCCGGGTTCGACGACCATCGTGGTGCCGGCGTCCGGCTTGTAGGCTTTCGAGCTTGAACGGCGCCGGTGCCGTTGGCGTGGTCGACGCGTAGGTGGTGACGCCGGTGGCGATGTTGCCGGGCTTCAGCGAGCCGGTCTTCTCCATCCACTCCTTGCCCATGATGTAGATGCCGGCGAGGTCGTTCAGCAGCAGCGGATAGGGACCCTTGGTGACGATATCGACGGTCAAGTCGTCGACCTTCTCGGCCTTGATCACCGTGCGAGAGGTTGCCCCTGGCGCGGGCGCCGGGATCGAGCAGGCGCGTCACCGAGGCCACGACGTCGTCGGCCGTGAAGGCCTTGCCGTTGTGGAACTTCACGCCCTGGCGCAGCTTGAAACGCCAGGTGTCGGGCTTGACCGTCTTCCAGCTCGTCGCCAGTGCCGGCTCGAGCTGCATCGTCCGGCCGCGCCGCACCAGCGGGTCGAAGACATGGTGGAGCATCGCCGTGGTGAAGCTCTCGGTCTGGGCGTAGGGATCGAGCGTCGCGATGTCGGTGGGGGCGGACCAGCGCAGGGTCTTTGCCTCGGCGGCGGTCAGGAGAGCGGTGGTGGCGAGTGCGGCCGCGGATGCGGCGGCCAGAAGCGTGACGATCCGGTTCATAAGACAACCCCTTTGCCCAAGCTAACACTGCATACGAGATGATAGGCCGATCGCATACAGTCCGGTCAAGCGCGTATTCTGTCCAGGTCTCAGATTCCTGCCCTTTGTTTCATCAGCCTGTACGAAGCAGCGGCACGCGCCAGGATGGCGTCGCTATCGAGGGTGAGGGGCACCCCGTTCTGCAGCAGCAACCGGCCATCGACCATGACATGGGAGACATCCGCCGCATTGGCGAAGAAGACCAGCCGCTCGACCGGCAGGTCCGGCGGATAAAGATGCGCCGCCCGGCGCGAGACCGCGACAAGGTCGGCGCGCTTGCCGGGCTCGATCGAACCGAGGCTGTCAGCAAGCCCGAGCGCCGCCGCGCCGCCGCGCGTCGCCATCTCCAGAATGCTCCAGGCATCGATGGCGGACGGGTCCTTCCAGCGAATGGCCTGATGGCGATGCGCCATGAACATCGTCCGGAACATGTCGAGCGACCGGTCAGGCGCCGGGCCGTCGGTCCCCAGCCCGACGCGCAGCCCGGCAGCGAGGAGGGCAGGGGCAGGGCAGTAGCCGAACACCGCCATCAGCGAGCTCGGCGTATAGGCTGCCGCGCAGCCCCGCTCGACAAAGCTAGCGATGTCGGCCTCCGTCAGGTCGATGCAATGCGCCAGCACCGAGCGGTGGTCGAACAGGCCGAATTCCGCCGCCATGAAGGCGACGGAGCCGTCGCGATGGCCGTCCTGGATGAAGCGGCTGCCGGTCCGCGTCGCCAGATCCCAGCTTGCGGCGAGAGCCTGTGGATATCGCGCTGGCCAGCGCTGCTCGCAGCGGCAAAATCAGCCGCCCCAAAGACCGGGGCCGAGACGGCGATATCGATGCGCCCCTGCGCAGCGCCCCGCCATTGCGCGATCGTTGTCTCGATGGTCGCGATCTGCTCGGCCAGATCGACAGCGCGCTCGCTGCACTGCCCGTCGTGAAAGGTGCGCCTTGATTTGGGAAAGGGCGGTCGATCCACGCCCATGACCAGCACCTCCCGCAGGCCCGACGCAGCGATCTCGGCCAGATGCGCATCGGCGAACGCGGTCGCGTCGCTGCGCATGACGTTGTCGCCGCCGCCGAAGAACGGCACCGCCAGAGTCGTGCCGCCTCGCACCCGTTCCAGCGCCTGCAGCGCTGCATCAGCCGCCCAGAACTCCGGGTCGGAATGAAGGGCATAGACATCCCCGACCAGACCCATCCAGCGGTCGACATCGCCGCCGAGGTTTTTTGTGAGGCCATGGCCGGCGTGAAGGTGCAGGTCGATCAGGCCCGGGATCAGGATTGCGCCATCGAGGTCAAGGCTCTCGGCGGCATCTGGCATGGCAGCAGGCCAGCGTCCTTCGCCGACGGCGCTGATGATGCCGTCGGTGACCACGACATGGCCGGGCTCGATGATGCGGCGCGTGCCATCGACGGGGATGATGACCGCGTTGCCGAGCACTGTGATGGCGGTGTTGGCTCCGGTCATGGCGCGCGTTCGAGCGGATAGGTCGGCTGGAAGATCTCCGAGAGCGGCGGGTGGAACAGGGTTCGCTCCGGATACTTCGCGATCAGCGCGTCGAATTGCGCCTGCGCACGGGCATGGGCTGCAGGGGCGTCAAAACCTGGAATGAGCCGGTGCTCCATCACCAGCCGCCCGTCAACGATGACGTCGGTCACATCGCGTCCCGAGGAGGATTGCATCAGGGTCTGGATCGGGTCGATCACCTGGCCGATATCGTCGCGGCTGAAATCGATGGCGATGAGGTCGGCACGGGCGCCGATTGCGAGGCGGCCGAGATCGGGGCGGCCCAGCGCATCGGCTCCGAAAGAGGTCGCGGCATCGAACATCTCGGCGCTGCTCGGCTGCGAGACGGAGCGGGCCATGACCCGCCCGAGCATCAGGCCGACCTGCATGTTGAGGATCATGTCCGGAGGCCAGGTGTCGGTGCCGAGCCCGATGCGTAGGCCGCGTTGGCGCAGGGCCGAAAAACCTTCCAGCGCCGCGCCATTACGCGCCATCACCACCGGGCAATGGATGATTGTCGCATCGGCGGCCAGCAGCGTTTCGAGGTCAGCCTCACGGGTCGATTTGCCGTCGATCAGGGGGAAGGTCGGTGAAATGCGGCAGCAGGACCTGCGGCCCCGAGCACACCCAGCGAGGCGAGCCAGCCGGTCGGCGACAGCCCATGGCGGGCCAGCACCGTGTCGACCTCGAATTGCGACTGGTGGCAGTGCAGGCGCAGCGGCACCTTCAGCTCCCGGGCTGCCGCCGCTGTCCGCCGCAGCAGCTCGGGCGTGCAGCCCTCGATGCGATCGGGTGCCAGCATGCTGCGGACCCGCCCGCCGGCCCGGCTCTCGAAGTCGCGGCAGAAGCGAATGGCCTCGTCGAGCCCGGCAAGGCCGCGCGCCTCATCCATCCGCAGGCTGACCGTGCCGGCCTCGTCGACCTGGGTGTGGCCGCTGCGATAGGCCGGGCCGAGATAGACGCGCATGCCCAGTTCTTCAGCGGCTGCTGCCGCTGCGGCGAATTCCTCGTAGGTCTCGCCCCATTCTCGGTAGAACAGGGAGGCGATCGGCAGTGCCGTCGTCACGCCATTGCGCAAGAGCTGCGCCAGCGCATAGCGCTTCTGGAAGGCGAGTTCCTCGGGCGTGTACATCTCGTAGGGGCCACGCGCGATGTAGCTTTGCGGCCAGACCCGGCCCTTGCGCCAGGATGGGGTGTTGTCGAGGCTGAGCACCGCCGTGTCGAGGTCGGCGACCGCGTCGAGATCGATGAAGCCGGGCGCGATCAGGCTGCCCGGCCGCTCGATGCGCCTGGCGACCTCGCCGGGAAAGCCATGGCCGACGAAGATGATCGCGCCATCCTCAAACACCACCTCGCCGCGCTCGATCAGGCACATGGCGGCCTTGGCGGTGGCCGACGACCCAGCGCCCGGTGACGAGGGTGCGGCCCTGCGATGATGCGTCGATACTCATGCGTCTGTCCCTGCAACGATCACGCCGGCCTTGATGACGATGCGGTCCCGCGGCGGCTCGATCAGCGCCTGCGCCAGCGTCTCGGCCCCGAGCAGGACGAGATCGGCCTTCGCCCCCACAAGCAGGCCGTAATCGCTTAGCCCGAGCGCCTTGGCCGATTGCTCGGTGATGAGGTCGTAGGCGGCTTCCAGCTCGTCATCCCGGCTCATGCCATTGCGCTCCGACGACGCGCGCGCAGCCTGTCCAGCATGTCGCCGCTGCCATAGGGCACGAAGAAGCCGCGTACCGCATCGGTGCCGACGCAGAGGGTGACGCCGGCGATGCGCAGGCGCTGGACGGAAGGGGCTGGCGAGCCGGGCGGTCCCGAGGTCATGACAGCGATGCCGGCGCTGGCCAGCAGATCGAGCAGCGGACCCAGCCGTTTTTCGGGCAGGGCGCCGAGGCAATAGGCGTGGCTCGCCATGACGCGGCCTTGCAGGCCCAGCGCTATGGTCCGCTCCGCCATCAGCTCCAGACAGAAAGCACCGAGTTCGTCAGGCTCGTGCAGGTGGATATCGATCGGCTTGTCGTGGCGCGTCGCGAGGTCGAAGACGAGGTCGAGATGGCCGACCGGATCGCGATCGATCGTGCCGGGATCGATGCCGCCGACGACATCGGCGCCGAGCTGCAGCGCATCCTCCATCAGCGCCGCAACACCTGGACAGACCAGGCAGCCGCTCTGGGGAAAGGCGACGATCTCGACATCGATCCTGCCTGCAAATGCCTGCCGCGCCGCCAGCACGCCCTCAATGCTGCGCAGCCCGACTTCGAGATCGACATCGACATGGCTGCGGACATGGGTCGGTGCCGAAGGCGAGAACCGCTGCGAGCTGGCGCTCGGCCTGCAGGCGTGCATCGAGCCGAAGTTCCCGCTTCAGCCGTCGCTCGTTGACGATCCGCTCGGCCCGACGGCGCTGGTTTCATTGCGGACCCAGGGCAGCCCGATGAAGTTTTTGTCGAGATGGGTGTGGGCCTCGATCAGCCCCGACAGCAGGATGCGCCCCGCCGCATCGAGCGCTGCCATGCCTTCCCGCTGGGGCGGCCCCACGTCGTCAAGTGCTGTAATCCGCCCATCCTCGATCACCACATTGAGCCGGCGGCCATCGGCGGTGCGGGCGTTGGTGATGGCGAGGGAGCGGGGCATGGGGCCGGCTTGCTGGGACACGTCTCGCTCAGGGTTCGGGTCAAGTCAGCCCGCATTGAATAGCCGCCTCACGGCTTAGGCAACCGGTCCCGACACGCGCCGCGCATGCACAAGGCCAGGGGTGAACGGGGAGGGAAGTGCGGCAACCTCTGAGGCTGTCTTCAAAGGTTCATATAGCTGTTGCACAGGACTGAAGACCGGCGTTATATTTGTTCCAAGCGCATCAGAATTTGGAACGAATGTACCAAGCATTCTGGAAAAGCGCAGCAAGGGAGACGGCGTTTTGGCGAGGGATCTGCAGGCGCGCGCGCTCAGCGGCGCGGCCATCCAGATACGTGACCTCCATGTCGCCTATGGCGGCACGCGGGTTCTGCATGGCGTCGACCTCGATTTCGCGCCGGGCAGTTCGTCGCGATGCTCGGCTCGTCCGGCTGCGGCAAGACGACGCTGCTGCGCACTATCGCGGGCTTCCAGACGGCGTGCGGTCCGGCGCGATCCGGCTGTCCGGCCAGGACGTCGCGGCGCTGCCGCCGGAAAAGCGCGGCCTCGCGATGGTGTTCCAGTCCTACGCGCTGTGGCCGCACATGACCGTGCTCGGCAATGTCGGCTACGGGCTGAGGCTGCGCGGCGTGCTCGCGCGAGGAGATCCGCGAGCGGGTCGCGCGCGCTGCTCGCGATGCTCAACCTCGCCGGGCTGGAGGACCGCAAGGTCACGGACTCTGTCGGGCGGGCAGCGCCAGCGCGTCGCGCTCGGCCGGGCGCTGGCGATCGATCCGGCAGTCCTGCTGCTCGACGAGCCGCTGTCGAACCTCGACGCCAAGGTGCGGCTGCCAGCTGCGCGCACGAGATCAAGGCGCTGCAGCAGCGGCTCGGCTTCACGGCGCTCCATGTCACGCATGACCGCGAGGAGGCCATGACCATGGCTGACCGCATCGTGGTCATGGATGCCGGCCGCATCGCCCAGGTCGGCACGCCGGAGGAGGTCTACGACCGCCCGGCCTCGCCCTTCGTGGCGAGCTTCATGGGCGCCGAGAACACCATCGCCCTCGAGGTCGAGCGCGCCGACGGCGGGCGCGGCTCGAGCGCCGGCTCGGCGTGCCGCGCATCGCTCGGCCCGCGCGGCCACGCTTCCGGCCGGGCCGGCCATCGCCTATTTCCGCGACGACGTTGCCGCGCTTCGATGCGCCCGATGCGGCGCCGGCCGACGATCGCCATCGTCTGCCCGGCAGGATTGCCGCCGCGCGCCTATCCCGGCGGCATTACCGCTACCGGGTCGAGGCCGGCGGCCGTCAGTTCACGCGTCGACGACGACCGCCTGCCACGAGCTCGGAACGCCTCGGTCGGCCTGCGCATCTGCCGCTGCGCGCCTCCACATCTTCCCGGCATCCGAAGCCAGTATCGCCGCCTGACAAGGATCAAGACCCATGCGCATCCTCACGATTGCCTGCTCGCTCGCCGCTCTGATGGCGGCTCGCCGCTCTCGGCCCAGACGCTCAACGTCGCCACGGCCGGCGACCAGAACATGGTCGACTACGTCAAGGACTATCTCGGGCCGATGTTCGAGAAGTCGCATCCCGGCGTGAAGGTCGTGGCGGTCGGCACCGGCCCCGGCGATGCCGGCTCGCAGAAGATCTTCGAGAAGCTCGACGCGCAGAAGAACGCCGGCGCGCCGACGTCGGACTTCGACGTGGTCGTCGATCCACCAGAAGGCCGCCGGCACGATGGTCAAGGAAGGCCTGCTGCGAAAGTACCGCGACAAGCTCGACGACCGGCGACGCTCGTCACCCGCGACACCGCCGACGAACGCGCTCGGCGCCGATGTCGTCGGGCTACGTGATGCCGATGTTCCACTCGCAGACGGCGCATCGCCTACAACCCCGACATGGTGAAGGACGCCGCCCGCGAGCTATCGCGGAGCTGCGGGACTGGGCGAAGAAGAACCCGAAGCAGTTCGGCTATAACGGCATCAAGGGCGGCATGTCCGGCGTCGCCTTCGTCGACCGGCTGGGTCTCGCCTTCGGCGGCGACGCCGACAAGCTGATGAAGGGCCCCTACGACGCCGGCCGACGAAGGCGAGCTGGGACAAGGCCCTGGCCGACCTCAAGGACTTCAACAAGAACGTCGTGATCACGCCCGGCAACGCCGGCACGCTCGACATGCTCAACCGCGGCGAGATCGCGATGGGCCCGGTCTGGGTCGACATGTTCTACACCTGGCAGGCCGACGGCAAGCTGCCGCCGAACATGAAGCTGAAGCTCGTCGCGCCCGGCATGCCCGGCCAGCCGATGTATTACGCGATCCCGGCCAAGGCCGCGCAGCGCGAAGCTGGCCGAAGAGTTCATCGCGCTCGCCACCAGCCCGCGAGGTGCAGGCCGAGGGCATCGTCAAGCGCTTCAACTGGTATCCGGGCATCGACGCCAAGAACCTCGAGGGCAAGCTCGACAAGGCCGCCTGGGACAAGCTGTTCACCGACATCACGCCGGCCGACCTCGCCGAGCAACGGCAAGCCCTTCCCGATCGCGCCCTACTTCAACGACATCCTGGAAAGCTACGAGAAGAAGGTCGCGAACTGAACCGTCATTGCGAGGCAAGCGAAGCAACCCGGCGTCGTAGCGCTCGACGTCGGCTGGGTCGCTTCGTCGCTGGCGCTCGCTCGCAATGACGGGGCGTTCGAATCCCCATCCGAATGGCTACCCTCATGCTGTCGCAACGCCATCTGGCCCTGATCCTGGTCGCGCCGGCGCTGCTGCTCGTGGCGGCGCTGTTCCTCTATCCGCTCGGCTTCTCGCTGGTCTCGGCCTTCACCCGGCCCGACGGCGCCTTCACGCTCGGAATTTCGCCAAGGCCTTCGAGCTCTATTCCGACCGACATCGTCTTCACGCTGTTCATCGTCGCTCAGCTCCTGACGCGCTGACCGGCGCTCGGCGGCGATCGCCATCGCCGGCACGCTGACGCTGGGCGAGACGCCGCTGGCTCGTCGGCACGCTGCGCGGGCTCTATCGCTGGCCGCTGTTCATCCCCTTCATCGTCGCGGCGCAGTGCATGCGCACCTTCCTCGCCAAGAACGGGCTGATGAACAACAGCTTCGTCGCGCTCGGGCTGATCGAGCCGCTGCAGGCCGCGAGCTTGCTCGACTGGCGCGGCATCGTCGATCACCTTCGTCTGGAAGCAGACGCCGTTCGTGCGCTGCTGCTGGCCGGCGCGATGGCCTCGCTCGACCGCGCGACGCATCGAGGCGGGGCGCAATCTCGGCGCCTCGCGCCTGCGCGTGCTGGTCGAGCTCGTGCTGCCGCAGGTGCTGCCGACGCTGCTGGTCGGCGCTGGTCCTGTCCTTCGTCACCATGCTGTCGGTGCTGTCGGTGCCGATGATGGTCGCGGGCTCGCAGCCGACCATGCTGACGGTCGACATGGCGTTCCGCATCAACTCCTACGGCGACTATCGCGACCGCCAACGCGCTCGGCGTGATCTCCTATCTGATCACGCGCCGGCGCCGGCGATCCTCTACCTAGCGCGACATGTCGACAGCGAGCAGGTCGCCGCGTGACGGCGATCCTCGTCTCGCGCGCGCGCCGACGATCGCTGGCGGCCTGGCGCTGCTGCGCTGGCCTTCGCCTTCGTGCTGTTCGGGCCGCTCGCCAACCTGGCGCTCTGGTCGGTGGCCGAGCGCTGGTACACGCCCGTTCAAGCTGCCGGTCGTCTATGGCACGCGCTATTGGGAGCATGGTGTTCCGGCCCGACCGGCGACGCCATGGTCGTCGCTCGGCACCAGCGTCTGGATCGCGCTGCTGACCGTGGTCGCTGGCGCTCGCCGTGTCGATCCCGGCCGGCTATGCGCTGGCGCGGCTGAAGCTGCCGATGCGCGGCGCTGTTCATGATCGCTGTTCCTGCTGCCGCAGGCGTTTCCCTCGGTGGCGATCTACATCAACGTCGCGCGCATCTTCTATCAGATCGGCCTCACCGGCACGGTGTTCGCGCGTGGTGCTGGTGCATGCCGCCCACGGCGCTGGTCTACTCGGTCTGGATCGCCGCGGCGGCCTTTGCGGCGGTCGACAAGGACCTGGAACTCGCGGCGCGCAACATCGGCGCCTCGCCGCTGCGCGCCTTCTTCACCGTGACGCTGCCGCTCGCCGCGCCCGGCATCATCGCCAGCGGCGATCTTCGTGTTCCTGGAATCGCTCGACGAGTTCACCGGCACGTTCTTCGTCGGCGTGCCGCAGGTCACGACCCTGCCGCTGCTGCTCTACAACGCCGCGATGGGCGGCAATTACCAGATCGCCTCGATCACGGCGCTGATCCTGCTCGTGCCCTCGGTGCTGTTCATGCTGTTCATCGAGCGCTTCCTGCGCGCCGACGTGCTGGCCAAGGTCGGAGCCTAGGCCACAGCCGCCTGCTGGCCCGGCGCCGGTGCCGCCGTGGCGAAGCGCTCGATCCTGAAATCATGGAGCGGGATGTCGGTGCTGCCGGTTGCGATCAACTCGGCCATGGTCTCGCCGACGCCAGGGCCGAGCTGGAAGCCGTGGCCGCTGAAGCCGAAGGCGTGGAACAGGCCCGGCGTGGTGTGCGAGGCTCCCATCACCGGCAGCATGTCGGCGAGATAGCCCTCGCAGCCGGACCAGGTGCGGATCACCGAGACGTTTTTCAGCGCCGGCAAGAGACGCTGCAGCGCGCGCAATTGCTGCGGCAGGCGCGTCGGGTCGGCCTTGGCATGGCCGGGATCGAGCGGCACGTCGACCCGCTCGGCGGCGCCGCCGAAGACGATGTTGCCGCGCTCGACCTGCCGGAAATAGCCGTCGGTGCCGTGGCGGCGGGTCCAGATGCCGACGACCGGGAGGATGCGGTGGGGCAGGGGCTCGGTCACGCCCATTTGCGGGCCGCGCGCGGTGAGCGGGACAGGCTCGCCAAAGCTGGCGGCGATGCGCGCGCCCCAGGCCCCGGCCGTGTTCAGCAGCTTGCCGCTCTCGAACACGCCTTTCGACGTCGTGACGCGGAACCCGGCTTCGGTGCGCGTTATATCCGAGACCTCGCAATCCTCGATGATCTCGGCGCCCAGCCGCCGCGCCGCCTCGGCAAAGGCCGCCGCGATCAGGCGCGGATTGCCCGAGCCGTCATGTGGTGAAAACGAGGCTGCGATGGCTCCGGGGCCGAGGCCCGGAAAGCGGGCGCGGATCTCGTTGGCGCCGAGCTCCTCGAGCTCCAGACCCCAGGGCCGCGCCGCTTCGGCATAGGCGCGCATATCGACCAGCGCATCCTCCTCGAAGACCAGGCGGAGATGGCCCGTCGCCCTGAACTCGACATCGCGGCCAAGCAGGCGCTCCGCCTCGCCCCACAGCCGGCGCGAGCGATGCGCCAGCGGCAATTGCGTGAGGTGGCGCCCGGTGCGGCGGATATTGCCGAAGGAGGCGATGGTCGCGCCCGTGCCGACCCGATGGCGCTCGATCAGCAGGGTCTTCAGGCCGCGCTGCCTCAGGAAAAAGGCGGCGGCCGTCCCCATCAGGCCGCCACCGACCACGATCACATCCATGTCCAGCCTCTTGCCGCCCTGGCGAGGAATTCCCCGAGACTGAACATGGGCGAGGGGCGGGGCCGGGGTCAAAGACGCGATCTCCGACGCTCCATAAGTCCGGCTTATGGTCCAGCACGGCATGTCTCTTGGACGGCCCTCTCCCTGCATGTCAGCTTCCGCTTCAGGCAAGAGGAGCGGATATGGACGGTCGATCGGAGAGCCAGGGTTGCGTCGCCGAGCATGCGGACTGGAAGGTCGGCGTCGATATCGGCGGCACCTTCATCGATTTCTGCGCTCTGGAAACGCGGACGGGCCAGGTCGCGACGCTGAAGGTGCTGACCACGCCCGATGATCCCGGTGCCGAACTGATGACCGGGCTTTCGCTGCTGGCTGAGCGCGAGGGGCTGGATCCCCGCGCCATCACCCGTTTCGTCCATGGCACGACGGTCGGCGTCAACACCATCATCCAGCGCAAGGGAGCGCAAGCTGGCGCTGTTCACCAATGCCGGTTTCGAGGATGTGATCGAGCTGGCGCGGCTGCGCATGCCGGAGACCTATTCGCTGTTCTGCAGCCGCCCGGAGCAGTTGATCACCCGCGACCGGGTGTTCGGCATCCCGGCCCGGATGCGTTCGGATGGGCGCGAGACGGTCAAGCCCGATCTGGAGGTTGTCGCAGCGGCGGTGCAGTCGGCCAAGGCGCGTGGTGCAGAGGGCGTCGTCATCGCCTTTCTGCATGCCTGGCGCGATGGCGCGCAGGAAAGGGCTGTGAAGGCGGAGATCGCCCGGCTGGCGCCGGAGCTGTTCGTCTTCACCTCGGCCGAGGTCTGGCCGGTGATCCGCGAATATGAGCGGACCACCACGGCCATCCTCAACGCCTATGTCCATCCCCGCATCGCCGGCTATCTGACGGCGCTGGAGGAGCGGCTCGTCCGATCGTGGCGTCACGGCGCCCGCATTGCTGACCAAGTCGAATGGCGGCGTGATGAATGCCGATGAGGGCAAGCGCGCCTGCGTCTCCATGCTGCTGTCGGGCACCGCCTCGGGCGTCATCGGCGCGACATGGTTTGCGCGACAGGCTGGCGAAAGCCGCGTGCTGACGCTCGACATCGGCGGCACCTCGGCCGACTTCGCCCTGATCATCGATGGCGAGCCGCAATACGGCACCGGCGAGATGATCGGCGAATTCCCGCTCTACATCCCCTCCGTCTCGGTCAGCTCGATCGGGATCGGCGGCGGCTCGATCGCCTCTGTCGATGGCGCAGGGCGTGTTGCGGGTAGGGCCGGAATCGGCAGGCTCGACACCCGGCCCGGCCTGCTACGGTCGAGGCGGGCAGCAGGCGACGGTGACGGACGCGATGGTCGTCTGCGGCTGGCTCGGCCATAGCGAGATGGCCTATGGCCAGCTCAACATGGACGCGAGCCTTGCCCGCAAGGCGGTGGCGGACCTGGCCACCAGGCTCGGCCGCCCGGTCGAGGACACGGCGCAGGCGATCCTCGACATCGCCGTGTCCGAGATGTTCGTCGAGGTCGAGAAGCTGTCCTCGCGCGCCGGGGTCGATCTCAAGGATTTCACGCTGATGCCGTTTGGCGGCGGCGGGCCGATGCTCGGCGCTTTCCTGGCTCGCGAGCTCGGCATGTCGCGCGCTGCTGGCGCCGCGCCGTCCGGGCGTGGTCTCGGCGCTTTGGGCGGTCTCGTGGCCGATCTGCGCGGCGATTTCGTCCGCACGCTGTTTGCGGGACTGTCCGGCGGCCGTGCTGCCGCAACTGCAGGCAGCGGCCGCCACCATGGTGCAGGAAGGGCGCAGCTGGCTTGCCAAGCAGGGCCATCACGGGCCGGCCGAACTGCGCTTCTCGGCGGACATGCGCTACCTCGGACAGAGCTATGAGATCGAGGTGCCGCTGCAGCCGGCCTGGCTCGAAGCCGGCGACCCGGCCGCGATCGCCGATGAGTTCCACCGCACCCATGCGCGGATCTATGATTTCGATGACCGGGAGGGCCATATCGAGATCGTCAATCTGCGCCTTTCGGCCATAGGCGCGGGTCCCGCGCTCAGCTTTCCCGAGGTTGCGGAGACCGCTGCCGTTGCTGCGCCGGAGCGCGAGCTGATGATCCATACCGGCGGCGCCCGCACCGCTGTCGGCCTCTATCGCCGCGCGGCGCTGCAACCCGGCAGCCGCTTCTGCGGGCCTGCCGTCGTCGCGCAGGAAGACACCACGGTCGCAATTCCTGCCGCCACCACGGCCTTTGTCGACCGCTACCTCAACCTGCATCTGACCTTCGCGGAGTGACTTTCAATGTTTGACCGCATGAAGCTTCAGGTGCTGGCCAACCACGCCCGTGCCGCAGCCGAGAACATGGCGCACACGCTGCACCGCACCGCCCATTCCGCCTTCGTCAAGGAGACGGAGGATTTCACGGTGATGCTGATCAGCCGCAGCGGGGACACCTTCGCCGTGCCGATGGAGCTTGGCGCGACCTGGTATCCCGGCCTCTCCTGGGCGCCGGCTCTGGCAATGGTGGATGATTACAAGCCGGGCGATGTCGCCTTCACCAACGATCCCTATTCCTGCTTCGTCGCCACCCATGCGCCCGACACCCATCTCTGGAAGCCGGTGTTTCATGAGGGCGAGATCGTCGCCTGGACCGGCGGGCACATCCACAACACCGATATGGGCGGTGCCGTCCCGGCCTCGCTGTCGCGGGCGCTGACGGAAATTCATCAGGAAGGCATTCGCTTCCCGCCGATGAAGCTGGTCAATGAAGGCGTCTTCGACCAGCAGATCCTGCGGATCATGACGACCAATGTCCGCAAACCCGACCTCAATATCGGCGACATCAAGGCCCTGGTCGGCGCGCTGAACACCGGCGAGCGCAAGGTGCTGGCGATGATCGAGAAATTCGGCCGCGACGCATTCCTGCAAGGCGTCGATGCGCTGCTCGACCATGCCGAGGCGCAGGCGCGCGAGGTGCTGCGCGGCATGCCCGATGGCAGCTGGGAGTTCGCCGATTATGCCGATGAGGATTCGGTCGAGGCCAATCCCTGCCGGCTCAAGCTGAAGCTGACTATCCGTGGCGATGAGGCGGTGCTCGATTTCACCGGCTCCGACCCGCAGCTCGCATCCTCGCTCAATGTGCCGAGCGGCGGCAATCCGCGCCACACCATCCTGCTGGTCGGCGTCTATTATGTCCTCTACACGCTCAACCCGAAGATCCTGCTCAATACCGGCCTGACGCGGCCCTTCACCTGCATCACGCCGGAAGGCACGGTGCTGAACCCGGTATTCCCGGCGGCCGTCGGCATGCGTTCGCTGACCTGCGCACGCCTGCGCTCGGTAATCTTCGGCGCGTTTTCGCAAGCGGTGCCTGAGCGCCTGCCAGCGGCGCCTGCCGGAAACAACTGCATCGTCAATGTGATGACGACGGATGAGCGGACGAGCCGTACGGTGATTGCCGCGGTGAACCCGGTGGTCGGCGGTGGCGGCGGCATGCCGCATCGCGACGGCACCAATGGCTCGGGCGCCGATGCCGCCTATCTGCGCAATACGCCGATCGAGATCACCGAGACGGAAACGCCGGTCGAGTTCGTGAAGTACGGGCTGGCGCGGGATAGTGGCGGTGCCGGGCGCTGGCGCGGTGGCCTGGCGACCGACATGGCGTTCCGGGTTTTCGCGCCCGATAGCCGCATCACCGCGCGCAACCGCGACCGCAGCTTCTTTCGTCCCTGGGGCGTGCTCGGTGGGCGGGCGGCCGGCCTGTCCGACATGGTGGTCAATCCGGGCCAGGCCGAGGAGAGGCGGCTCGGCAATATCGATACCGCCGTGCTCCAGCCGGGCGATGTGCTGGAGATCCGCTCGGCAGGAGGCGGTGGCCGCGGCCATCCCTTCGACCGCGAGGCGTGGCGGGTCGCGACCGATGTGCGCGCGCGGCTATGTCTCGCTGGAGGCGGCCGAGCGCGACTATGGCGTGGTCATCCGCGGTGGCGCCGTGGATGAGGAGGCGACGCAAAGCCTGCGAGCCCAGCGCACGCCAGTTGTCGGCCATTTCCATTTCGGCCCGGAGCGCGAAGGCTATGAGGCGCAGTGGACGCGCGATGCCTATGACAGGCTGACTGCGATCCTGTCTGGTCTGCCGATCCACTGGCGCTTCTTCGCCAAGACCGAGATCTTCCGGCGGATGAAGGGCAAGGCCGGGGCGCGCGGCGTGGATGAGGCCTTCGCTGCGGCACGGCTGCGCTTTCCGGAAATGCCCGAGCCTGCGCCGGCTTTCGCCGAGGCGGCGGAATGAGCGGGCGAGAGAGGGGGCGGCTGGTTCGGCTGGCTGAAACGGAGCGCGCGCCCTTGCGCTTCGCCCTCGATGGCAGCGAACACCTCGCCTTGACTGGCGATACCGTGCTTAGCGCCATCCTCTGCGTGGCGCCGGCGCTGCGCCGTGCGGAGTTCGGGCCTGAACGCCGTGCCGGCTTCTGCCTGATGGGGGCCTGTCAGGATTGCTGGGTCTGGCAGGAGGATGGGCCGAGGCTGCGGGCCTGTTCGACGCCGCTGACCGAGGGGATGCGCCTGCTGTCGGACGCGCCGGGAGAGTGGCCATGAGCGCAGCCGCCAGCCCCCGCATCGTC
The DNA here is from genome assembly GCA_963759925.1 of uncultured Alphaproteobacteria bacterium. Lineage (GTDB taxonomy): Bacteria > Pseudomonadota > Alphaproteobacteria > Rhizobiales > Beijerinckiaceae > Allobosea. Next base: position 594,104 of record CAVXBE010000006.1, on the reverse strand, counting down.
ATTGTCGGTGCCGGCCCAGCCGGTATCCGGGCCGCCGAGACTGTCGTCGCCGCCGGCCTGGCGCCGCTCGTCATCGACGAAGGCGAGCGCGCAGGCGGACAGATCTATCGCCGCCCGCCACAGGGCTTTTCGCGGTCGCCCGAAGCTCTCTATGGCCCGGATGCGGCGAAGGCCGCGGCCCTGCACCAGATTTTCGATACGCTCGCGGCAGCGGGCCGGCTGACGCATTGGCCGCGCAGCTCCGTCCTTAGCATCGACAAGGGCCGGCTGCAGGTGCTGGACGGTGCCGGTACGCGCTGGGTCGGCTATGACAGCCTGATCCTCGCCACCGGCGCGATGGACCGCGTCCTGCCGGTGCCGGGCTGGCAGAATGCCGGGGTCTACGGGCTCGGCGCGATGCAGATTGCGCTGAAGGCGCAGGGCGCGGCGCTTGGGCAGCGCATCGTGCTGGCGGGATCGGGGCCGCTGCTGACCCTGCTCGCCGTCCAGTTGCTGAAAGCCGGCGCGCAGGTCGCGGCTGTGCTCGATACCAGCCCGATGCGGCAGCAGCTGCGCGGCTTCGCCGGGCTGTCGGCGCGGCCGCTGCTGGCGCTGCGCGGGCTGATGCTGCGCAAGCAGCTCACGGGTCTTTATCAGGCGGGCGTCGCGTTGCAGCGGATCGAGGCGGATGAGCGCGGCGCCTCTGCCGTGGTCTGGCGCGATGCGGCGGGCCGTGAGCAGCGGACGCCATGCGACGCTGTTGGCATGGGCTGGCATTTGCGGGCGGAAACGCATCTGGCCGATCTCGCCGGTTGTGCCTTCGCCTATGACGAGGTTTGGCGGCAATGGCTGCCGAAGGCCGATGCGATGGGGCGCGCTGCCGCCAATGTCTATCTCGCGGGAGATGGGCTGCGGATCCTCGGCGCCGATGGGGCCGAGCTGGCAGGGCGGGTCGCCGCCGCCGCCTGCCTTCGCGATCTCGGATTGCCGGCGCCTGATGTCGCGGCGGATCTGCGACAACTCAAGCGCCTAGGCCGTTTTGCGCACGGCCTCGCTATGGCGTTTCCATGGCCGTCTGCGGCCGTGGCGCGCCTGCCCGGCGAGACGGTGCTCTGCCGTTGCGAAGGCATGACGGTTGCGGCTCTGCGCGAGGCCGCTGGCTTGGGCGGCAGCGAGGTCAACCGCGTGAAGTCGCTGGGGCGGATCGGCATGGGGCGCTGCCAGGGCCGTTACTGCGAGCTGGCGGCCGCCGAGATCGTTGCCGCCGATGCGGGCTTTGCCAGCCCTGAAGCGGCGGGCCGGCTGCGTGGCCAGGCCCCGGTCCGGCCCGCGCCGATCTCGGCTCTGCTGCACGAGCATGAGCCGGACTGATGGCCCGCCTCAGCCGCGGGCGCTGAACTCCAGGCAGGCGGCCCGCAGGCAATCCCGCATCAGTTCATGGCTGGCCGAAAGCGGCCGGTCCCTGCTGGTCAGGATGGCGACCGGCACCTCGATGCGCGGCTCGAAAGGGCGGGTGACGACGCCGTTGAACTGCTCCCACGGCATCAGGCTGTCGACGATGGCGATGCCCAGCCCGTCACGCACATAGGGCAGGGCCGTGATCGAGAGATCGATTTCGATAGCCGGCGCATAAATCTGGTCGTCGGCTTCCGCCGAGGCCGCCAGAAGGCGCCCCGGCAGGGTGTCGGCCCGGTAGGAGATCAGGGTTTCCTCGCGGATATCGGCGAAACGCACACAGTCGCTGCCAGCGAGCCGATGCGTCGCGGGGACGATGCAGACCAGCGAGGAGCGCCCGACAGTCTCGGCGTGGATGCCGGCATGCGGCAGGTTGTTCATGGCAATGCCGAGCGAGACTTCGCCGCTGCGCAGCATCTCGACGATGGAGGTCTGGGAGGCGATCAGCGAGCGTACCACGATCTCGGGATGGGCCTCCCGAAAGGCCGTCAGCGCGCGCGGCACGATGGACATGGAGGGCGGGGCCGAGGCCGCGAGCCGGACCAGCCCGGTCCGGCCGTGGCGCATATCGACCGTCCGCCGCTTCAGCGCGTCGAGTTCGCCAAAGATATGCTCGGCCTGCGCATAGAGTTCGTCCGCCTCCTGCGTCGGCACCAGCCGGCCGCGCACACGGTTGAACAGCTTGAACCCGAGCTGGTCTTCCGCGTGAAGCAGGATCTGGCTGAGCGCGGGCTGCGAGATGTTCAGCATCGCTGCGGCTCCGGTCACGGTGCCGCAGCGCATCAACGTGCAGAAGACCTCGAGTTGGCGCGCCCGCATCTCGTCCCTGCCTTAGAACTCCGCCACCTTGCCGAAGGCCGAGCCTTCCAGCCGCTCCGGGCGGTAGGCCTGGGGGTCGACGATCGGCTTGGCGCCGGTGATGATGTCCGCAATCATATGGCCGGCGCCGGGGCCGATGCCGAAGCCGTGGCCGCTGAAGCCCGCCGCGAGGATAAAGCCGGGCAGGCCTGTGAGCTCGCCAATGGCCGGCACGCCATCGGGTGTCGAATCGATATAGCCGGCCCAGCGTGCGGCGATGGGCACGGCGCGCAGGGCGGGCAGCAATTGCATGGCCCGGGCATGGGTTTCGGCGATCTGGCGCGCATCGGGGGTGGGATCGAGGATGCGCTTGGCTTCCATCGGCGTCGGCGCGATCGAGCGCCCAGCGCCCCAGCGTCTCATGGCCGGACCTCCAGCCTTCGAGACCGCCGATACGGGTGCTGCGCCAGCGCCGCAGGAACATCGGCACGAACTGGCGGGCGATAGCGCAATTGCTGCGGCGTCGGGTCGACGCGGGCGCCACCACTGATCGCGAGCGTATAGCCGCCATCGCTGCGGCGGGTGACCGAGACCTCGGTGGTGTGGAGCGCATCGGGCAGGCCATCGGCGCCGGGCGCGACGGACAGGATCGAGGAGCGCACGGAGGATTGCGGGAAGCGGATGCCGAGCTGGTGGCAGAAGGAGGAGGCCCAGGCGCCGCCGGCATGGATGACGGTCCCGGTGCGGATCGTGCCCTTTTCGGTGACGACGGCGGAGACGCGGCCGCCCGCCGTCTCGAGGCCGCGCGCGGCGCAGAACTGGTGGACGCTGCCGCCGGCCTTCATGATGCCGCGCGCGATCACCGGGGCGGCGCGTGACGGGATCGGCGGTGCCGTCGGTGGGCGAGAAGACGCCGCCCTTCCAGGGCTTGCCGGTTGCGCTGCCGCGCGCCGTCGCTTCCTCCGGCGTCAGCATGTGGGTGACGACGCCCTGGCCGAGCGCGAATTCGCGCCATTTCGCCCAGCCGGCGAGCTCGCGCCTCGTCATTGCTCAGATAGAGCAGGCCGCAGCGGCGGAAGCCGAGATCTCGCCGATCTCGTCGGCGAAGCGATCCCACAGGGCGAGGCTGGCGATCGCCATCGGCAGCTCGCGCGCGTCGCGGTTCTGCTGGCGGCACCAGCCCCAGTTGCGGCTCGACTGCTCGGCGCCGATCCGGCCCTTTTCGACCAGCGCGACCTTCACGCCGCGCCGGGCGAGATAGTAGGCGGCGCAGACGCCGACGATGCCGCCGCCGATGACCACGACATCGGCGCTCTCGGGCAGATCGGGGCTGGATTCGATTTCGAAGAGTGGGGCGCGGGCATGACGGTCTCCTTGACGCGCAGAGCTTATCGGCCGCCAGAAAAGCTTGTGCACCGCAGATCGCAGACGGCGACGGCATTTCCTTCCGTTTTGACAGGCGGATTGCGTCATCGCCTGCGCTTGCGAGCCTGTTAGACACAGGAGAATAATCGCGGCATGATATGCTGCGGACGCAAAGCCCGAGGCGGCGGCGTGTGTCTGCGGCGTCGACCGGAGGAGTCCACATGAAGCTTGACCAGATCGACATCAAGATCCTCTACGAGCTGCAGAAGAACGGCCGCATCACCAATGTCGAGCTGGCCGAGCTCGTGAATCTGTCGCCGAGCCCCTGCCTGATGCGGGTGAAGAAGCTGCAGCAGGACGGCTACATCACCGGCTATTCGGCGCAGATCAATGTCGCCAAGCTGGGGCAGACGCTGACCGTCTTCACCGAGGTGACGCTGAAGAACCATCGGCAGATCGATTTCGCGCGCTTCCTCGCCGCGATCGAAAAGCTCGACCAGGTCATCGAGTGCCACCTGGTCTCGGGCGGCTACGACTATCTCGTGAAGTTCGTCACGAGCGGCATCATCGAATACCAGACGCTGATGGAGCGGCTGATCGACCTCGATATCGGCATCGACAAGTATTTCAGCTTCGTCGTGCTGAAATCGCCGGTCGTGAAGCCGCATATGCCGCTGACCAGCCTGTTCCCGATTACCGCGACCAGCTGAGGCCGCTCAGCGCTTCGAGAAGCGTCGCCACCAGTTCGGGATCACGCTCGAGCTTGTCGAGCCAGTTGGGATCGAGCTTTGGCACCGACGACATCAGCAGGCGCGAATAGGGGTGCCCGGCTGCAGTGCCGACCTGATCAGCCGGCAATTGCTCGACCTTGACGCCGCGATACATCACCGCGACCTCGTCGCAGATGGCCTGCACGGTCGAGCAGGTCGTGGCTGATGAAGAGGTAGGAGAGGCCCAATTCGCGCTGAAGCTCCTTCAGCAGCTCGATGATCGCGGCGGCGACCACCGTATCGAGCGCGGAGGTGATCTCGTCGCACAGGATCAGCTCCGGGCTCGGCCGCCAGCGCGCGGGCGAGGTTGACGCGCTGCTTCTGTCCGCCGGACAGTTCGCTCGGCAGGCGATGCTTCAGCGCGCGGGGCAGACGCACCATGTCGAGCAGCTCGGTCGATCCGGGCATCGCGCGCCGCGCCACGCAAGCTCGTGGTAGAAGGTCAGCGGGCGGCCGAGGATGTCCTCGATCGACCTGGCCGGATTCAGCGCCGTATCGGCGGACTGGAAGACGATCTGCAGTTTGCGGAGCTCCTCCGGCTTGCGGTCCTGCGCGCGCGCCGCCATCGGCTTGCCATCGAAGCAGATCGTGCCGGAGGAGGGCGGGATGATGCCGGCGATGCAGCGCGCCAGCGTGGACTTGCCGCAGCCGGATTCGCCGATGATGCCGAGGTTGCGACCGCGCTCCAGCCGGAAGCTGACCTTGTCGACCGCCAGGATCGGCGGCACGCCATCGGCGCGGGGCTTGCCATAGCCGGCGCTGATCGATCGCGCAGCTCCAGCACCGGCTTTGGTGCGGCCTCGTCCTGCGCGCCGCGGCTGGGCGGGAACGCGGCCGGCCGGCGCGAAGGCTGCGAGCAGTTCGCGGGTGTAGGGGTGTTCCGGCGCCGAAAGTATCTGGGCGGTGGCCCCGATCTCCTGGATCACGCCGCCCTTCAGCACCACGATGCGGTCGGCGATCTGCGCGACGACGGCGAGATCGTGCGAGACATAGACGCCGGCCATCCGGCCCTGCCGCATCACCGATTTGAAGGCGCGCAGCACCTCGATCTGCGTGGTGACGTCGAGCGCCGTGGTCGGCTCGTCGAAGATCACCAGCTTGGGGTCGCCGATCAGCGCCATGGCGGCGGCCGAAGGCGCTGCAACTGCCCGCCGGACACCTGGTGCGGATAGCGGCTGCCGATCGTCTCGGGCGTCGGGCAGGGACGAGCGCCCGGAACAGCTCGACGGCCTTGGCCTGCGCCTGCGCAGGCGGCATCAGCGCGTGGATGCGGGTGACCTCGATCACCTGGTCCATGATCCGCTGGGCCGGGTTGAAGGCAGCGGCCGCGCTCTGCGGAACATAGGAGACTGCGACGCCGCGGATCTTCGCCCGGTCCTTTTCAGGAAGGCTGGCCATGTCGCTGCCTGCGACCACGACGCTGCCACCGACGATGCGGCAGCCGGGGCGGGTATAGCCCAGCAGGGTCAGCGCGATCGTGGTCTTGCCGGAGCCGCTTTCGCCGATCAGCGCGACGATCTCGCCCGGCGGCGATGTCGAAGCTGACGCCCTTGATGATCTCGACGCGCCGTCCCGCATCGGTGGTGGCTTCGACCTTGAGATCGCGAATTTCGACGACATGGGCTCATGGCGCGCTCCTGTCGCGGATCTTCTGCGGCAGGTTGTCGATCAACAGGTTGACCGCTGATCGTCAGGCTGGCGATGGCGAAGGAGGGCGCCATGCACGGCCGGCGCGCCGAAGGGCAGGCCGCCGATGTTCTCGCGCACCAGCGAGCCCCAATCGGCCTGCGGCGGCTGCACGCCCAGCCCCAGGAAGGACAGGCCCGAGAGCAGCAGCACGATGAAGACGAAGCGCAGGCCGACATCGGCGAGCACCGGCCCGATGATGTTCGGCAGGATTTCCGAGCGGATCAGGTAGCTCAGCTTCTCGCCGCGGATGCGCGCGACCACCACGAAATCCGTGGTGTTGACGTTGACCGCGAGCGCCCGGGCGAAGCGGTAGGAGCCGGGCGTGTAGATCACCCCCAGCGTCAGGATCAGCGCCGGGATCGAGGAGCCGACGCCGGCCACGACGACGAGGCCGAAGAGCTTGCTGGGGATCGAGCTGAGCGCATCGAGGAAGCGGCTCAGCACCGTGTCGAACCAGCCGCCGGTGACGGCAGCCGCCATGCCAAGCGTGACGCCGATGCTGCAGGCGAAGATCGTCGCGGCGAGCGAAATGCCGACGGTGTAGCGGGCGCCGAACATGATGCGCGACAGCATGTCGCGGCCGAGATAGTCGGTGCCGAGCGGGAACTGCCGGCTCATCGGGCCGAAATAGTCGGTGTCGACGATGTCGCTGATGCCGATAGGGCGTCAGATAGGGCGCAAAGATCGCGATCGTGGCCCAGGACAGGATGATGAGCAGGCTGATCCAGCCGGTCAGGCTGAAACGGTAGCCGGGCTGGCGCGGGGCGAGGCTGGTGCTGGTCGCGTCCATGGCCATGATCAGCGCAATTTCGGGTTGGAGAGGATGGCGATGATGTCCGCCGTCGTGATCAGCAGAAGGTAGCCCACGCAGAAGATCATGGCGCAGCTCTGGATCAGCGGCAGATCGCGTGTCGCCACCGCATCGACCATCAGCTTGGCGATGCCGGGATAGTTGAAGATCGTCTCGACGATGATGACGCCGCCGAGCAGGTAGGAAAGCGACAGCGCAACCGCGTTGACGATCGGCCCGAGCGCATTGGGAAGGGCGTGGCGCAGCACGATCCGGGTGCGGGAGGCGCCCTTCAGCCGGCGCCATTTCGACATAGGGCTTGTCGAGCGTCTCGATCACGGCGGCGCGCGTCATGCGGATCATCTGCGCGGAGATGACGAAGCTCAGCGTGATGACCGGCATGGCATAGATCCGCAGCATCTCGCTGAACGAGGTGATGTTGCGCGCGAAGGACAAGCGCGGGCAGCCATTTCAGCCAGACCGCGAAGATCAGCACGCCGGCCGTGGCGATCATGAACTCCGGCACCGAGATCACCGCGATCGTCGCCATCGTGACCGAGCGGTCGTAGAGCGAGCCGCGCAGCATGGCGGCAGGTGATGCCCAGCGAGAGCGCAATCGGCACCGAGAACAGGGCCGTGGCAGCCGCGAGCTGCAGCGAATTGCTCAGCCGCCCGCCGATGAGTTCTGCGATCGGGCATGTTATTGGCATAGGAGATGCCGAGATCGCCGGTCAGCATGCCGCCGAGCCAGCGGAAGAAGCGCATGATGGCGGGGTCGTTGAGGTGCATGGCCTCGCGCAGGCCGGCGACCGCCTCGGGCGTAGCGGCCTGGCCGAGCAGGATCTCCGCGACGTCGCCGGGCAGCATCTGGGTGGCGCAGAACACCACGAACGAGACGATCAGCAACGTCAGCAGCGCGACGAGCAGCCGTCCGCCCAGCAGGGACAACAGGTGAAGGTTCATCCAGGCTCCCGCAGCTGACACCTCCAGGTGGAGTGTGGCATGAAATGCGGGCCGAACGCATGTCCGGCCCGCATGTGGCGCTGGCTTCAGCCTTCGAGCCAGACGTATTCGGCGAAGGCGTAGCCCATCATGCCGCCGAGCGGGTTCGGCTGCAGGCCCTTCAGCTTGCTCGAGATGGCGTCGACATTGGAGATGTAGACGGGGATGGCCGTGCCGGCCTCTTCCGCCACCATCACCTGCATCTCGCCGTAGATCTGCCTTGCGCTTGGCCTCGTCGAGCGAGCCGCGCGCCTCGAGCAGCATCTTGTCGAACTTCTCCGACTTGTACTGGCTCTCGTTCCACGGCGCGTTGGAGGCGTAGAGCAGCGAGAACAGGATGTCGGGAGTCGGACGCGGGTTGATGTTGCCGAAATGGATCGGCGCCTTCAGCCAGTAATTCGACCAGTAGCCGTCCGACGGAACGCGCTGGATGTCGAACTTCATGCCGATGGCATTGCCGGCCTGCTGGACGATCACGGCCATGTCGACCGAGGAGCCGGCGGCATCGGAGGCCACGATCGGGATCGACTGGCCGAGGACACCGGCCTTCTGGAAGAGCGACTTGGCCCGCTCCGGATCGAAGGCTTTCGGCTTCAGCTCCTCGTTATGATAGACGTTCGTCGGCGGGACGGGCTGGTCGTTGGCGATCTCGGCCAGGCCGCGCAGCGCCGACTTCTGGATCTGCTCGCGGTTGAGCAGGTATTTCATGCCGGCGACGAAATCGGCCTTGTTGCCGGGCGTCATGTCCAGCCGCATGTTGAGGTTGGTGTAGTTGCCGGTCGTTGTCTTCGACAGCACGACGCCGGGCTGGCTCTCGACCAGGCGCATCGAGCGGGGGTTGATCGCCGCGGCGAGCTGGATATCGCCCGAGAGCAGCGCGTTGACGCGGGCGGTGTCGTCGGTGATCGCGAAGAACTCGAAGGAATCGAGGTTGGCGCCGCCAGCCTTGAAGTAGTTCTTGTTCTTGATGCCGATCGACCGCACGCCGGGCTCGAACGTCTCGCAGACGAAGGCGCCGGTGCCGTTCGCCTTGGCGAAATTGGTGGTGCCGTCGGCGATGATCATGAAGTGGTGCGTCGACAGGATGGTCGGCAGGTCGCCATTGGGCGCCGCGAGCGTGATCTCGACGGTCAGCGGATCGACGGCCTTGAACTCGGTCATCTGCTTGGCGAGCGAGTTCGACTTGGAGCCGACCGCCGGGTCGAGATGGCGCTTCAGCGAGAAGATGACGTCGGCGGAGGTGAGGGTCTTGCCGTCATGGAAGGTCGACGCCCTTCTTCAGCTTGACGGTCCAGACCTTGGCGTCCTTGGTCTCGATCGCTCTCGGCCAGCTCCATCTGCAGCTTGCCATCGGCGTCGAGGAAGGTCAGGCGGTTGTAGAAGGCGCAGCAGCGGACATAGTCGGTGGACAGCGAGGCCTTGGCCGGGTCGAGCGTATCGGCGGTCGAGGAGGACCAGCCGGCGGCCTTGAGGTTGCCGCCCTTGACCGGCGTTGCCGCCAGCGCCGAGCCGGCGCGCGCCAGGATCGAGGCTGCCGGCGCGAGGCGGCGAGGCCGCCAGCCATCAGCATCTGCAGGAGGTCGCGGCGGCTGGCGCCGCGGCGGATGGCGGTCTTCGACGCATGGCGTCGTCGGCGCTGGTCCAGTTCGAAGAGATTTTATCGGTCATGCTGGTTCCCCTGTGATGGCGCCGTTGATCCGGCGTTGGTCTTCTTCGGTTCGTCGGTTCTCAGGCCACTGGGCTGGCCTCGACAGCGTCTGCGAGAGCGCCCATCGAGGTGAAGTGGAAGTCGGGTTTGGTGAAGCTTTCCGGCTCGATCGTGCCGCCATAGCCGGGCTGGGCGTGACGCCGCTGGATCCAGCAATTGGTCAGGCCGAGTTTCCGGGAAATTCCGATGTCGTGATACTGGCTCTGCGCGACATGCAGGATCTGCTCGCGCGTTCCGCCATCCTTCTCGACGAAGGCGATGACCTGCTCGAAGAAGGCCGGATCGGGCTTTTCGGTGCCGGTATCGTCGACCGTGAAGCCGGCATAGAACGGGTTGCCGAGCGCACGGGAGAAATGCTCGAAGGCCCAGCGCTGGGCGTTGGTCATGGCGATCAGCTTGAAGCGCTTCGACAGCCGCGCCATCGCCTCCGCACTATCGGGAAACGGGCGCCAGTTCGGCACGGAGTCGCGCAGCCGCTTGCCATAGGCTTCGCTGACGGGCAGGCCGAGCTTCGGGCGCAATGACGCCGTAGACGCGGGCAAGATCATCGGGAAAATGCTGGACGTCGGGCATGTACCGCGCGGTGCGATAATGGGCCAGCGCCTCCTCGCCATCGAACGGCACGCCGGCCTCGCTCGCTATGGCCGAGAGGCAGTCGGTCAGGCCGCCCTCGAAGTCGATCAGCGTGCCGACGACGTCAAACGTCAGGTAGCTGAAATCGCCGAAATTCTTAGCCATCGCCTCTCCGCTTCTCCCGCCTTCGAAGGCGGGCATCCGTGGTCGTCAGCGGGCAGTCGCATCGTCGCCGGTTGGCCGGCTTCTTCTGGCGACGGTTGCGTTCTGTTCCCCCGGCCGATCTTCGCCGGCCATGTCGAAGTGTCGCACTGCAGGCTCGCCGGATACGCTGAATGTCGAAAAGCCTGCGGCACAAAATTCCGTATTCGAAGCCGTGGCGGAATCCCCGCCGGTGCATCCGGCAGGGAAAGGCCCGGTTTCGGGCTCAGGCCATCGCAGTGCGGATATCGGGATCGGCCAGCGTCTCATCGAGCGTCGCACGCGTACGCTCGATGATGGCGTCGATCTCGGCATCGGTGCAGCAAAGCGGCGGGGCGTAACCCAGCACGCCATTGCCGAAGGCCCGGATGACCAGGCCGTTCTGCCAGGCGCGCTCGAAGATGCGCAGGGCCGGCGCGCTCGATGCCGGCAGCGGCGTCTTCCTCGCCTTGTCGGTCACGAGCTCGATCGCGGCCAGCATGCCGCGCCCGCGCACTTCGCCCACCAGCGGATGGTCGCGCAGGCTTTCCAGCCCCGCCATCAGGCGCGCGCCGGCCTTGCGGCCATTCTCCAGCAAGCCGTTTTCATACAGCCTGAGCACTTCGAGCCCGACGGCCGCACTGACCGGGTGGGCGGAATAGGTATAGCCATGGCCGACCGCCGCCGCGCCCGAACCATCGGCGATGACGTCATAGATCTTCTGGGACATCAGCACGGCGCCCATCGGTACATAGCCGGAGGTCAGCCCCTTCGCGACCGTCATCAGGTCGGGAACGATGCCCTCATCCTCGCAGGCGAAGAGCGGCCCGGTGCGACCGAAGCCGGTGATGACCTCGTCGGCGACGAAGAGGATATCGAGTTCGCTGCAGAGGTCGCGCATGGCCTTGACCCAGCCCGGCGGCGGCACCAGCACCCCACCGGAGCCCTGGATCGGCTCGCAATAGAAGGCAGCGACGCGCTCCGCTCCGCCGACGGCTTCGACCTTGGCGCGCAGGGCCGCCAGCGACGCGGCAATCACCGCCTGCGGGTCGCTGCCAGCCGGGTTGCGATACGTGTAGTGCGACGGAATTTTATGCTGCCAATCATAGGGCACGCCGAAGCCGGCATGGAAGGCGGGCAGGGCGGTGAGGCCGGCACCCACGGTCGACGAGCCGTGATAGCCCTGCTCGATCGAGATGAACTGGTCCTTTTGCGCCTGGCCGCGCGCCTGCTGGTAATAGCGGATGAAGCGGACGGTACTGTCGACCGCGTCTGAGCCGCCCAGTGTAAAATAGACCCGGTTAAGGCCGCCCGGCGCGCGCTCAGCCAGCTCTGCCGCAAGCCGTATGGCTGGCTCGGAGCCGAGGCCGAAATAGCCCGTCGCATAAGGCGAGCTCGCGCATCTGGTTTGCGGCGGCCTCGACAATGCTCTCATGGCCATAGCCGGCATTGACGCACCAGAGCCCGGCGAAACCATCGACCAGCTGCTTGCCGGTCGCGTCGGTGATGGTCGCGCCCTTGGCCGAGCGCAGGACGCGCACGCCGGCCTTCTCATGCCCCCGATAGGAGGCGACCGGGTGGATCCAGTGTTCGCGATCGAGTTCGATCAGGGAGTTGCTCAACATGGCGGTTCTCCAGCTTATCCGAGCGCCTGACTGGCGAGAGCGAAGGGTTTGGCGGGCCCCGGGGCGTCCCGGCCCACAGGGTTGCGGCGCATGGCGATGCCGCCGCCGACGCCTGTCAGCCCGCGAGCCGACAGCCATGGCGAGAGCTGCTGCCATGCGGCGGTATCGACGCGCAGGAAGCTGTCGTGCCGGCTCGCGATGAGGGTGGTCAACAGGGTCTGGGCCTGCTGCAGCGTGATCGCCGCCAGCGGACCGATGACTTCGCCACGGCCAAACAGCCGCATACCGGCATAGGCGACGACATGGCCTGCCTCGCGCAGCAGGACCATCCGCCCGCTCTCGGCCAGAACCGTCAGCAGGGCGCTGCGGTCCATGCCTTGGGCCTGCCTATCGAGCGCGGCAATCGTGGGGAGATGCTCCGGTCCGACCCATTCGAGCTGCGGGCGCTCGCTGCTGTCGTCGTGCGGCGGCAAGCTCGGGAGACCCTGATGTTGCCGGATTTCGTGGGTCGCCCGGAAGCCGAGCTTTTCATAGAGAGGCAGCCCGTCAGCCGTGGCGGTCAGGCGGCATTCCCGCGCCCCGCAAACCTCGCAGCGCGGCGTTCATCAGCTTCCGGCCGAGGCCGCGTCCGCGCATGCTTTCAGCGACGATCACCATGTTGATGCTGGCGTGATGGTCGCCGAAGGGCGTCAGCATCGCGGTGCCCACCACGGTCGTGCCGTCGAGCGCGACGAAGCCATGGCTCAGGCGCAGCAGCATCGCCCAGTCCTGGCGCCGGTGCGGCCAGCCAGCCTGCTGCGACAGGCCATAAGCGCGCGTCGAGATGGGTGTCGTCGAAGGCGACGAGCTCGATCGTGTCCTGGTCCATGCTGCTTCGTCTGGCTCCTCTGCATCATGATTAAGCCGCGCGCAGGCGCAGTTCCTCCCGAGGACGGGGGCTGCGGCGATATCTTCGACCGTTGGAATGCGTGGCGACCGCATGGAATGCCACGACCGGGCGCATCCGGCCGGCCAGAGCCACTCCGCCGGGCGTGGGCTCGAAACTCTCTGCCACGGTCTCACGGGCGGACGGCAGTTTGTGCTTCCTGCCGAGGGCAATGCGGTGCGTGCGCCGTCCCGCGCGGGCTATGATCCTTGCCGGGACACGAAGCCTTCTCGCCACAGGGATATCAGCGGATGACTGTCATCAAGCCGAAATTCGTCACCTTCGACTGCCACGGCACGCTGATCTATTTCGCCATGGATAAGGCGGCGCGCGCGCTTTACGGCGACCGGCTGGACGAGGCGGCGATGCAGCGCTTCATCACCACCTTCTCAGCCTATCGGCTCGACGAGGTGCTGGGCGACTGGAAGCCCTATGAAGAGGTGGTCTACAACGCTTTGGAGCGCAGCTGCCGCAGGAACGGCGTCGCCTTCCGGCCCGAGGATGCACGCTTTGTCTATGAGCAGGTGCCGAGCTGGGGCCCGCATCCGGATGTGCCCGCGGGCTTCGCCAAGGTGGCGAAGGAAATCCCGCTGGTCATCCTGTCGAACGCCATGGATGACCAGATCCCGCATAATGTCGCCAGGCTCGGCGCGCCCTTCCATGCCGTCTACACGGCGGAGCAGGCCAGGTCCTACAAGCCGCGGATGCAAGGCTTCGAATACATGTTCGACATGCTGGGCTGCGGACCGGAGGATGTCTGCCACGTCTCATCCTCGTTCCGCTACGACCTGATGACGGCGCATGATCTCGGGATCAAGAACAAGGTCTGGGTCAATCGCGGGCATGAGCCGCCCAACCCCTATTATGGCTATGTCGAGATCAAGGACATCGGCGGCCTGCCCGGCGTCTTTGGCCTCTGAGGCGGTGGACATGGGCGCGATGCAGTTCAAATCCTACTGGCACGATACGGCAGCGCCATTCACCGGCGCCAGCTCCGGCCCGGTCGAGGGCGATTATGATGTCGCCGTCATCGGCGGCGGCTTCACCGGGCTGGCGGCGGCGCGGCAATTGGCGATGGCCGGAGCCAAGGTCGTCGTGCTCGAGGCCCAGAGCGTGGGTTTCGGCGCCTCGGGCCGCAATGGCGGGCATCTCAACAACGGCCTCGCCCATAGCTTCATCGCCGCCAAGGAATCGCTGGGCACGGAGCGGGCGGTCGCGCTCTACAAGGCCTTCGACGATTCCGTCGACACGATCGAGCGGCTGGTGGCGGAGGAGGGGATCGACTGCTCGTTTCGCCGCGCCGGAAAGCTGAAGCTCGCTTCCAAGCCGGAACACGTTGCCGGCATCGCCCGCAACTTCGAGGTGCTGCATCGCGAAGTCGATCCCGATACCGCGATGCTGAGCCGTGCGGATCTCACGAGCGAAATCGGCTCCGACAGCTTTCATGGCGCGATGCTCTCGAAGAAGAGCGCGATGATGCATATGGGCCGCTTCGTCGTCGGGCTCGCCGACGCGGCGCAGGCGCCACGGCGCCGTGATTTATGAGAACGCGGCCGTCACGGGGCGGCGGCAGGAAGCAGGGCTCCACCTGATCGAGACCGCGCGCGGCAAGGTCTCCGCCGAGAACGTGCTGGTGGCGACGGGCGCCTATACCTCCGGGCCGTTCAGCTGGTTCAGGCGGCGCATCATTGCGGTCGGCAGCTTCCTGATTGCGACCCGTCCGCTGAGCGAGGCAGAGGTCGCTGCCGCCATGCCGGGCAATCGCACGGCCGTGACCTCGCTCAATATCGGCAATTACTTCCGCCTGTCGCCGGATAACCGGCTGATTTTCGGCGGGCGCGCGCGCTTTTCCGCCAGCTCCGACCAGACTTCGGACGCCAAGAGCGGCGCCATCCTGCGCGCCAGCCTGGCGCAGATCTTCCCGCAGCTCGCCACCGTCGACATCGATTATTGCTGGGGCGGGCTGGTCGACATGACCAAGGACCGCTACCCCCGCGCCGGTTACGAGGATGGTGTCTGGTACGCCATGGGCTATTCCGGCCATGGCGCGCAGATGTCGACGCATCTCGGCATGATCATGGCTGACGCCATCCTTGGACGGCCGGACCGCAACCCGTTGAAGGGACTGGCGTGGCCGGCCGTGCCGGGCCATTTCGGCAAGCCCTGGTTCCTGCCCTTCGTCGGGCTCTACTACAAGATGCTCGACCGCGTGCAGTGAGCGGCATTGTTCAGAGAGCGATCAGGACGCTCTTTGCTTTGCGGTTGGCAAGGTAGGCCTCGCGGCCGAGATCCTTGCCGAGGCCGGACTGCTTGTAGCCGCCGGTCGGCAGGATGTGGTCGCGCGAGCGGCCATAGCGATTGACCCAGACCGTGCCGGCCTGCAGGCGGTTGGTGGCCCGCAGCGCCCGCGAGAGATCGCGCGTATAGAGCCCGGCGCAGAGCCCGTAGGTCGGGTGGTCGGCGAGCTGAAGCCCTTCCTCTTCGTCCCGGAAGGTCTGGACTGTCAGCACGGGGCCAAAGATCTCCTCCGTCACGGCTGGCGAGGTGGCATCGACGCCTTCGAGCACGGTCGGCGCGTAGAAATAGCCGGGTGCGTCCAGCCGCGCCCCGCCGATTCGGCAGGTCGCGCCGCGTTCCAGCGCGGCACCGACGATCCCATCCATGCGTGCGATCTGGCGCTCGGAAATGATCGGCGAATAGCTGCTGCCTGCATCCCAGGTCGGCCCGGCCCGGACGCCCTGCATGCGCTCTGTGATCAGCTCGACCAGTTCCTCCGCCACGCTTTCGGCGACGATCAGGCGCGAGCCTGCGACGCAGGCCTGGCCGGCATTGCCAAGTACGCTGCGGGCGATGGCTCCGGCTGCCAAGGTGAGGTCGGCATCGGCGAAGACGAGCTGGGGGCTCTTGCCGCCAAGCTCCAGCGTCATCGGCTTGATTCCCGTGCGGGCGATGTTTTCCATGATCGCTGCGCCAGCCCCGGTCGAGCCGGTGAAGCTGATCTTGGCGATATCGGGATGGCCGGTCAGGGCTGTGCCGGTCGTCCGGCCATCGCCCAGCACGATGTTGATCAAGCCTGCCGGCAGCCCCGCGCGCACCGATAGCTCCGCCAGATAGAGAGTCGCAAACGGCGTCATCTCGGAGGGTTTGAGCACCACCGCATTGCCGGCAGCGAGCGCCGGGCCGAGCTTCCAGCCGGCCATGTTGACCGGGAAATTCCAGGGCGTGATGGCGCCGACGACGCCATAGGGCTCGGTCGCGATCATGCCGAAGCTGTCGGCCCCTGTCGGGACCAGCGTGCCGCCTTCCTTGTCGGCGAACTCGGCGAAGAAGCGGATCTGCTCTGCGGTGACGGGAATATCGCCGGCCATCAGCTCCGCAATCGGACGGGTCGAGGCGATGGCCTCCAGCCGCGCCAGCGTCTGCGCCTCCTGCTCGATCAGGTCAGCCCAGCGATGCAGAGCGCGGGCGCGCTCGCGCGGGGGCAGGCGGCCCCAGCCACTCACCTTCAGCGCTGTCTTGGCGGCTGCGACGGCGCGATCGACCATGTCGGCGTCGCCCACCGGACAATCGGCGAAGGGCAGGGCATCGGACGGGCGGAGCAGGGGAATGCCGTCGCGAGCCGGGATCCATTCGCCACCGATGTGATGGCCGCGGGGCAGGGCAACGGATGAGGGATCGAAACTCAACGACACGGCGGAGGCTCCAGCTTCTGACCCTGTCAGGCTAGAGCGATGCCGGCCGCAGTTTGCGCCTGTCCGCGTGCCGGCGCCGCTGGAAATCCCGTTTACGGGAGCCGGAGCGGCCGATTCTTCGGCGCCGCTTCAGCCCGCGACGACATAGATCTTGCGCACGGTCTCGATCGTCTTCCAGACACCGACAAAGCCGGGCTTCATCACGAAACTGTCGCCGGCACGGAAGGTCTGTGGCGGCTGGCCATCCTCCGTCAGCTCGACGATGCCGGAGAGGATGTAGCAGAACTCCATCGTCTCGCCCTTGATCGAGCGGGTCTCGCCGGGGGTCGCTTCCCAGACGCCGGTGCGGACCGGGTCGCTGCGCGACTGGTCCTGCGCCCAGGTCTTGAAGGAGGGGTCGCCTGCAATCAGCCGGTCCGGGGCGGCCTTGGCGTGCTTGGGCTCGCTTGTCGGGGCGAGGTCGAGCTTGACGAGAAAAGACATGGCAGAGCCTTTGTTTAGCGGGACAATCAGTAGCCGCGGCTGCGATCGACGAGGCCGATCAGGGGCAGGCCGGCACGGTGGCGGCGGACATTCTCGATGACAGCCCGGGCGGCGGGCTCAGGCTCGACCCTGCTGGCGATGTGCGGCGTCAGGATCACCTTCGGGTGGCTCCAGAAGCGATGGTTGGGCGGAAGCGGCTCGGGCTGGGTGACGTCGAGCACCGCGGCGGAGAGATGGCCGCTATCGAGGGCGTCGAGCAGGGCGTCCTGATCGAGGTGCTGCCCGCGCCCGACATGGATAAGTCCCGCCCCCGCCGGGAGCTGGGCGAACAGGCTTGCGTTCAGGATGCCGGTTGTCTCCGGGGTCAGCGGCAGCAGGCAGATCAGGATGTCGGTCTCGGCCAGCAGGGTGGCGAGGCCGTCCTGCCCATGCAGGCAGCGGACCCCGTCGATGGAGCGGGGCGAGCGGCTCCACCCGGAAATCGGAAAGCCGAAGAGCTTCAGCCGGTCGATCACCGCCGAGCCCATCATCCCCAGCCCCAGCACGCCGATGCGGCGTTCGCTGGCGGGAACGAGGCCGTAGAACTGCCAGTGCGCCGCCTTTTGCTGGGCGATGTAAAGCGGCCATTGCCGATGCAGGGCAAGGACGGCGCAGGTCACATATTCCTGCATCATCCGCGTGATGCCCTGCTCGACCATCCGCACCAGCAGGATGTGGGGCGGCAGGCTGTCCGTGTTCATCTGGTCGATGCCGGCGCCGATGGAGAACAGGATCTCGAGGTTGGTCAGCTCTGCGAGATCGTCGGGGATGGTCCAGGTGACGAGATAGCGGATCTCGGCAGGGTCATAGGCGTCTCCAACCCGGAAGAACCGGGTATCGGGCATCTCGGCCGCGACGCGCTCCGCAAAGGCCTGCGCCCGCTCATCGGTGGAGTTGAAGAGAAAGCTCAAGAGACGCTCCGCTCGATGCAGCACCACCGGCGGCGGTCCCCGCGCGCTGGTTCCTGGCCGATGATAGAGCCCGCGCGGCCATCGTCACATTGTTTCCGCAGGCGCCCGCAGGTTTCCCTGCTGAATTGCTGCGAAATATCGGTGCTTCCTGTTGCTGCAATGGTTTAAAACTGAGCAGGACCCGGCCGAACCCGGCGGTTGGGCGAAGCCGTGGACACGGCGGAGGCTGCGATTTGGAGACGATCGCCCGACTGCATATCGACACGTTCGAACTGACGCTTCGCGACATCAGGCAGGTCGATCCGACTGCGCTGCATGCGCTGTCGGTTTCAGTCGGTTGGCCCCATCGGGAGAGCGACTGGCAGACGCTGCTTTCCTTGGGCGAGGGTCTGGCGGCCGTCGACGAGATCGGCCGGGTGGTCGGCAGCGTGATGTGGCTGCGCTACCAGCCCGACTTCGCGATGCTCTGCATGCTGATCACGCTGCCGCGCCTGCAGGAGCAGGGGGCGGGGCGCTGGCTTGTCGAGAAAGCGCATGAGCTCAACCCCGGCGCGGTTTTCGGCCTGACTGCGACGCGGGAAGCCAGGCGGCTTTACCGGTCGCTCGGCTATGGCTTCGAGCAGAAGATCCTGCGCTGCCAGGGGGAAGCTCTTCCACAACCTGCCGGCAAGATCGTTGGGTCCGCGAAAGTGGACGGCGCTGTGCGCCCGCTCGAGGCTGCCGATCATGACACGCTGCTGCGGCTGGACCGCGCCGCCATTGGTGTCGACCGCGCCGCCGTGTTGGCGGCGCTGCTGCCGGTCTCGCGCGGACAGGTGCTGATCCGCAATGACGCGATCGTCGCCTTTGCGCTCTGCCGGCCCTTTGGCCGAGGGCATGTCATCGGCCCGCTGATCGCCGCCAGCGATGCCGACGCGATCGCCGTGGCGCGGCCTTTTGTCGAAGCCCATGCCGGCAGCTTCCTCAGGGCCGATACGCCCTCCTGCAATGCCGCCTTCACGAACTTCCTGATCGCTAGTGGCCTGCAGATCCATGACAGCGCGACATCGATGGGGCTGGGCCGCGCACCCTACAAGCCGCTGGTTTCAGGCGGGCCGCGCCGGATCACGCTGGCCAGCCAGGCGCTCGGCTAGGCCGGGCCTGTCTGCCGGTGGGCAGCCTCAGGCGCGCTCGAACACATGAACCCGCGCCCGGTGGCTCGCCAGGCCCATCGTCCCGTCCGGCTGCAGCCAGAGACAGGGGCGGTGGCGCCAGGGGCCGTGGGTGAGATCGGCCAGCGCGCGTCCGCCGGGCAGGGGCGTCAGCCGGGTTTGGCTTCGCAGCGTCCCCGCCCAAGGCAGCAGGGCGCTGGCATCGGCATGGACCGACAGGGGAAGGCCGGTCACGCGCTCCCGCCACTCGCCGACCAGCACAGGATCGAGCGGCTGATCTGCGGGAACGGGAGTGAGGCTGCGCGCCACGCCGCCGATGCGACCTTCGATCCGGCCGCTGCCGGCCGGGCGGAGTTGCAGGTCGAGATAGGCCGGCAGGCTGCGCCAGCCGCCATCCTCAGCCTCGACCAGTCGCTCATAGCCGCCCATCACGCTGATCGCGCCCGGTGTGAGTTCAGCCCAGAACGGCCCGCTCTCGCAGGCGAAGAGGCCGGTCGGTACCCGGTCCGCCGTCTTCGGCAGCTCCTCGCCCAGGAGCGCGGCGAGGATGCGCAGGGTCGGCCAATGCGCATCCTCCTCGCGGTTCATCATGACCACGACTCCGACGCCGGCTTCGGGCGCGAGCAGCATGTGGTTGCGGTAGCCGGGCAGGGAGCCGCCATGCCCGATCAGCGCCGTCCCACCCAGCTGCGACGCCACAAGGCCGAGCCGGTAGGCACTCGGCGTGCCGTCGCTGAAGCGCCTGGGCTCACTGAGGCGAGGGAGGATGCCTGCAAGGCTTCCGCGCCCGGCCAGCAGCGCCACGCACCAGCGCGCCAGCCCCGCAGCGCTGCCGGCGATGCCGCCGGAGGCGGAGTAGTTGAAGCCATAGCGGCCGCGCCGCCAACTCTCGCCCTCCCGGTAATAGCCGCTCGCCAGACCCTCCACGATCTCAGCCTCGTCGGCGATGAAGCGGATGGAGCGGTCGAAGGGGCGCGCCAGCCTTGCCACCACCTCGGCATAGGGCAGGCCAGAGGTCTGCTCGATAATCGCCTGCCCCAGCCGCCAGCCGGTGTTGGAATAGGCCATCTCCTGACCCAGCTGGCCGCTCAGACCCGGCAGGCGTTGCAGCACGGTGCGGATTTCCGGCGCGGTCAGCGAGGCGGTAAAGGGCACACCCTGCTGCCAGAGCACCTCCATCATGTCCGGCAGTGCGCCCGTCATGTCCAGCGCGCGAGCAAGCGGCACGGCCGCGATGGGCTCCGGCAGATCGTTTAGCCAGGCGCCTAGCGGCCGGTCCAGCGCCACCCCCTGCTGGAGCAGCGCGGTGGCGAGGATATGCTTGCTGATCGATGCAAAGCGGGTGGGCGTCTCCGGCGTAAATGCCAGCTGATGGGCGAGATCGGCCAGGCCGCCACTGACGCTGTCGCGGATACCCTTGCAGTCGAACAGCACAATCGCGCCGCCGGGGCCGGCTTCCGCCTGCCACGTCTCGGCGAAGGAGCGGGCCAGCGCAGTGGCCGCAGACCAGTCGAGCATGCCGCTCCTCCTTGTCTCAGGTCCGGCGCGATTGCGATTGCGGGTCAAGCACGTCCCGCATGCCGTCACCGAGCAGGTTGAGGCCGAGCACGGTCATGAAGATGGCGAGGCCGGGAAACACCGAGATCCAGGGCGCGGTGGTGATCTGGTCGCGCGCATCGGAGAGCATGCTGCCCCAGCTCGGAAAGGGTGGCCGGATGCCGAGGCCGAGGAACGAGAGTGAGGCTTCCGCCAGCACCGCGCCGCCCATGCCGAGCGTGCCGATGACAATGATCGGCCCGGCGATGTTCGGCAGGATCTGGGTCAGCATGATCCGGATGTTGCCATAGCCCAGCGCGCGTGCCGCCTCGACATAGCCCTGCGATTTCACCGACAAGGTCGCGGCGCGGGTCAGGCGGCAGGTGAAGGACCAGTTGGTCAGGCCGAGCGCGATCAGCAGGCTGGTCAGGCCCGGCGTCAGGATCGCCATGATCGCCAGCGCGAAGATCAGCGAGGGGATGGCCAGCATCAGGTTGGTCAGGCCGTTGACGACATCATCCCACCAACCGCCCCAATAGGCCGCGGAGAGGCCGAGGCAGACGCCGATTATGGTGTTGATCAGCTGCGAGACGATGCCGACCGTCAGTGAGATGCGCGCGCCATAGAGCACGCGGCTGTAGATGTCGCGGCCCTGCGCATCGGTGCCGAACCAGAACTCGGCGCCGGGTGGCACCTCGGCATTCATCAGATTGGCATCCATCACCGGGTCGGTATGGGCGAGCCAGGGCGCCAGCGCCCCGCCGATCACGACGATGGCGAAGAGGCCGGTGCCGATCCAGAGATTTGCACGAAACTTCATCGGTCGCCCTAGCTGTAGGAGATGCGGGGATCGATCATCGCGCAGAGCACGTCGACGATGATGTTCACGACGAGGAAGAACAGGACGATCACCAGGATGCAGCCCTGGACGACGGGGATGTCACGCAGCGAGACGGAATCGACGAGCAGCGAGCCGAGGCCCGGCCAGGCGAACAGCTTCTCGATGACGACCGCCTGGCCGATGACCGAGCCGAATTGCAGGCCGAGCGTCGTCAGCACGATCACCATGGCATTGCGCGCCACATGCCAGCGCAGCACCCGGATCTCTCCGGCGCCCTTGGCGCGAGCGGTGCGGACGAAATCGGCATGCATCACCTCGAGCACCGCAGCCCGCGACGTGCGCGCGAGCAGCGCCAGCGGCGCGACGCCGAGCGCAATGGCCGGCAGGACGATGTAGCGGAGGTCGCCATCGCCATAGCCGAAGCTCGGAAACCAGCCGAGGCTCAGCGCAAAGCCGTACATCAGCAGCAGGCCGAGCCAGAATTTCGGCAGTGAGAGCCCCGATACCGCGATGATCATCGACAGCGTGTCGAGCCAGCTTCCCGGTTTGAGCGCCGCGAGAAAGCCCAGCGGCACCCCGATCACCATCGCAAACACCATGGCCGCGATGGCCAACTTTAGGCTTGGCCACAGCCGCTCCGAGAGCGAATGCGTCACCGGCTGGCGGGTGCGGTAGGAGGTGCCGAGATCGAGCGTGGCGAGGTTGCCGATATACTTGGCGAAGCGCAGCGGCAGCGGGTCGTCGAGCCCGAACTGCGTGTTCATCCGCGCCACCTGCTCGGCATCCATGACACTGCGGCCATCGGACATCTGCGTGGTGGCAAAGCTGCCGGGGATGACGCTGAACAGCAGGAAGATCAGTGCCGCGACCGCAAACAGGATCGGGACAGCCTGCAACAGCCGGCGAAAGACAAAGGGCAGCATGAGACACTCCGGGCTGCAAGCGCGGGTGAGGGACGCGCGGCATAAGCCGGGCGCCGGGGCCGCGAGAGGGGGCGTGACGGGCTCTCACCCATCACGCCCCGCAGCTCACTTCGCAGGCGAGGATGCGTCGACCCAGAGGTCTTCGTAATGCTGCAGCGCCAGTTCGGTGGAGTTCGGCTGCAGCCCGTGCAGCCAGGGCTGATAAGCCATCACCGCCTTGTTGTAGTTGAAGAACCAGACCGGGGCATCGTCATAGACGATGGCGTTGGCCTTCTTCACCAGCTCGATGCGCTTGGCGGCGTCGCCGGTCTTGCCGGCCTCGTCGATCAGCTTGTCGACCTCGGGGTTCTTGTAGGTGGTGTAGTTGCAGGCGCTCTGCGGCGTCGCCGAGTGGAAGCACTTGATCGCCGTCAGCGGGTCCGGGCCGGAGGTGTTGGACCAGATATAGGCCTGGTAGTCGCCCTTGGCGACGATGCCGCCCAGCGCGGAGCCTTCGACCGGCTTGGCCTTCACCTTGATGCCGACCTTCGCCAGCATCGGGATGGTGGCCTCGACGATCGGCATGCCCCAGCTCTCGTTGGGCGACGCCGTCCACTCGAACTCGAAGCCATCGGGATAGCCGGCCTCGGCCAGCAGCTTCTTCGCCTTCTCGGGGTCGAAGTCGTAGGGCTTGCATCGTCCTTGTCGTAGGCGGGCGAGGAGAGCGGCAGCCAGCCGGTGGCGCGATAGGCCTTGTCGCGCACCAGCCGCTTGATGATCAGCTCGGCGTCGATGGCGTGGTTGATCGCCTGGCGCACGCGCTTGTCGGAGAAGGGCTTGTAGTTCGGGTTCATGCCCATGTTGCGGGTGAACACCTCGGCCACTTCGAGAATGCCCTTGGAGAGGTTGGCATCGGCCTTGTAGGCGACATACTGCGTCGGCCCGAGGATCGAGACGTCGACCTCCTTGTTGCGGAAGGCGACATCGCGGGCGGCGGCTTCGCCCATCGGCGAGATCACCAGCTTGTCGGCATAGGGCTTGCCGGCCTGGTAGAATTTCTCCCAGCGCTCGAAGACCATGCGCGAGCCGGGGACATGTTCGACGAACTTGAAGGGCCCGAGCCCGATCGGCTTGTTGAAGAAGTCGGGAGCCTGCGCTTCCTTGGCCGGGTAGATCGAGGTGGTGGCGGCGTTGAACAGGAAGCCCGGCTCGGTGCGCTCGTTGAAGGTCATCTCGACGGTGTGGTCGTCGATCTTCTTCAGCCCCGAGATTTCCTTGGCGCCGTTCTTCTCGACATCCACCGCGCCCTTGATCAGCCGGACATAGCGCGCGGCCGGGTAGCTCTTGGTGCCGTCCATGAGGCGCGTCAGCGACCAGATCACATCATCGGCCACCATCTTGCGACCGTTATGGAACAGCGCATCCTCGCGCAGCTTGAAGGTATGGACGAGGCCGTCTTCGGAGACGCTGACGCTGGTGAAGAGCTCGGGCACCGGCTTGTTGCTGGCCGAGTCCCATTTGTAGAGCGTGCGATGCAGGGCCTTGCCGTAGATCTCGTCCTGGATCTGGTTCGAGACATGGCTGTCATTGCTGACGAAGGACGCCGCATAGGGCGCGGTGAAGCGGATGGTTCCGCCGCGCCGCGGCTCCTGGGCCTGTGCGTGCACCGTGAACGCCGCGATCGTCAAAGCGGTCGTGAAGGCTAGCCTTTTGAACATGATGGTCCTCCCTGAGCGTGCCTCCCGTGCCTCCCGCCCATCGGAAGGCCAGTGGCCTCTTTTTGGTCTTATTGCGAAGAGCCTAGCCAGTTTGCGACGAAGCTTCTCGCCCATAATCGTGCGAACCGAACAGAAAATTTCAGGCCGGGGCGCGTTCGTGCACGATTTCGCCGGCCAGGATGGTCAGGTCGCACTGCGTGTCTTTCCAAATCGCTTCCGGATCGGCGCTCAGGAGATCACGCGAGAACACCGCGACATCGGCGAGATAGCCGGGCACGAGCCGGCCTTTCACAGCCTCCTGTTTTTGTGAGAAGGCGCCGTATTCGGTGTAGGCCTGCAGCGCCTCGTCGATGGTGACGCACTGGCCGGCATCCATCACCGTGCCGCGCCAGGTCTGGCGCGTCAGCATGGCGTGGAAATTCGGGAACGGATCGGGATCGCAGACCGGGGCGTCGCTGCCTGTCGCAGGCTTCAAACCAAGGTCGAACCAGGTCTTCAGCGGGTAGCTCGGCTTGGCCCGCTCCGGCCCCAGCACCTTGACGTAGGCATCGCCGAAATCATGGATGAAGACCTGCTGCGGGCAGGGGTAGATCCCGGCCGCGACCATCCGCTCATGCTGCTGCGGGGTGGAGAAGCCGCAATGCTCGATGCGGTGGCGCCGGTCCGGATCGGGATGCGCCTTCAAGGCCTTCTCATAGGCCGTGATCAGCTGCTCGATCGCAGCATCGCCGATGGCGTGGCAGGC
Source organism: uncultured Alphaproteobacteria bacterium (assembly GCA_963759925.1). Lineage (GTDB taxonomy): Bacteria > Pseudomonadota > Alphaproteobacteria > Rhizobiales > Beijerinckiaceae > Allobosea. The sequence continues at coordinate 569,227 of CAVXBE010000006.1, read as the reverse complement.
GAGCTGGTAGCCCTTCACATGCGCATCCATGACCTGCGCTCGCAGCTCCGCATCCTCCAGCATCTAGACGCCGGTGGTCTCGTCCTCGCCGAGATAGGGCTTGCGTCATCCAGGCGGTGCGCCCACCGGCCGAGCCGTCGAGGAAGAGCTTGACCGCGCCGATCATCAGCATGTCGTCGCCGGTGCCGGAGATCAGCCCGGCCGCATGGCATTGCGGCACGATCGAGCGTCCTTCATCGCCGAGCAATGTCAGCCAGGTCCGGACCGGCAGCCGGCCCTCGCGCTTGGCGCGGTGATAGGCGGCGATCTCGGCGAAGCCGGCCTTCTGTCCGACAGCGGCATCCATGCAGCTGGTGATCCCCAGCGAGAGCAGATAGCTGCCGCCGCGCTCGATCGCCGCGACGAGTTCCTCCTCGGTCGGCGGCGGGAATCGCCGCCTGTACCGGAGCGCGGGCGTTCTCGGCCAGCAGGCCGGTGAGGCGGCCGTTCTGCTGCTCGATCAGGCCGCCCTGCGGCGCGACCGAGTTCTCGTCGATGCCGGCCAGCGCCAGCGCCGGCCGAGTTGCAGATCGCGATATGGCCGCAGGTGCGCACCAGCATCACCGGATTGTTCGGCGCGGCCCGGTCCAGTTCCTCGCGATAGGGATGGCGTCCGGTGTCGAGCTTGGTCTGGTCGTAGCCCCGCGAGAGGATCCAGTCGCCCGGCTTGGACTTGGCAGCGCGCGCGGCGATGGCGCCGAGCAGCGCATCCAGCGTCGGCGCCGCGGCCGGCTTCGAATCGACCCAGTCCATGGTCAGGCCGAGCGAGATCAGATGCAGGTGGGAATCGTTCAGCCCCGGTGTCGCCAGCCGCCCCTCCAGATCGATCACCCGGGTGCCGGGTCCGATCAGCGGTGCGATCTCGGCTGTCGCTGCCGGTTGCCAGCACGCGCCCCTGCCAGATCGCCAGCGCCTGCTACGACCCCATCCTCGCGGCCGCACCAGATCGGCCCGTTGCGCAAGACGATATCGGCCTGCACGCTCATGTCGTTTCTCTCCTGTCCTTATCATCGATCGCCGGCTGCGCGGGACCGGCCGTCTCAGATGTCGTCGAGCGGGAAGATCGGCCGGCGCACCGATCTTGTAGGGGCGCTCCTTGAAATTGCGGGTCGACAGCGCGCCCGTATCGACCTCCAGCACCTCGCGCGCGATCGGCTGGAAGGCGGCCCGGAAATGCTGCATCGACTTGACGATCAGCGTCGCCTTGCGCGTCGGATCGAGGCCAAGCGAGGTGAATTGCGCCAGATCCGTCGCCTGCCCGTTATGGGTGATGATGATGATCTCGACACCATCGACGCGCAGCAGGGCCGAGAGCCCGTAATTGCGCCAGGTCCCGCCGCCCATCGGCCCATAGGCGATGAAGCGGCCATCGCTGAGCGCCACCACATGCGCATCGAGCTGCGAACGGCCCGCCACCCATGCTGGGATCGACCTTGCCGCCGAGGCGCAGGCTGACGCGGTTGCCGACGCCGGCCTGCTGGGCGGCGAGGGCGGCTTCAGGATCGCAGATCGCGTGGAAGCCGACATTACTCAGCCCCGCATCCAGCACGGCGCGCAGCAGGTTCGTGGCGTCGCCATAGGCGCCTGAGCCCGGGATTATCCGAATAGTCCGAGATCAGCAGCGGCTTGTCATGCTGGCCTTCGCCCGCCTTGGCGCGGGCCATCGCCTCGGCCAGCGGCGTGAAGCTGATCGAGGAGAAATGCCGCTGCTCCCAGGCGTAGTCCATCATCTCTTCGGCAATGGCCTGGCCGGCGGCACGGTCATCGGCCGTGACCGCCACGGAGGGGCCGATATCGTGGACATCGGCGGAGGAGAAACCGGCCTGGATGCTGACCACCAGCGCCTCGCCCGAGGCCTCGAGCGCATCGGCGCGGCGCAGCATCTCCATGAAGGGCGGGGACGTCGTGCGTCCGCCATCCAGCGCGTAGAGGATCGGCCGGCGCGCGACCGCGACACGCGCGGCGGATCTCGCCGGCCATCGCCCGCTGCAGCAGCTCGCGCGGCCTGCCAGCTGCGCTCGTACTGATCGATATGCGGATAGGTGCGGTAGGAAATCAGGGCGTTGGCGTTATCGGCCATCAGCTGCGTCAGCGTGGCGTGCAGGTCGAGCACTGCGACGATGGGGATATCGGGCCCCAGCCGCTTGCGCATGCGGGCCAGCAATTCGCCCTCGCCATCATCGGAGTTTTGCGTCGCCATCGCGCCGTGGAGATGCAGCAGCACGCCATCGACGCCGTCGCAGGCCGCAACGATCAAGCCGGCAAAACGCTCGAAGGCCTCGGAGGTGACGCGGCCAGACGGGTTGGCGCCAGTGACCAGCGGATGGACCAGCGTCCAGCCAAAACTGTCGGCGGCCTCGAACGCCGCGCCCATCGCGCTGCGGGTGCCGCGAAAGGCCTCCGGAATTTCGTTGTCGCGGTAGACGCCGTGCGCCTCGAAGGCCTCGACACCCGTCAGCTGCACACTGAACGTGTTCGTCTCGTGCATGAATTCCGCAATGAGCACGCGCGATGCCATGGAGCCGATCCCTCAAGCCTGTCCATTTTGGACAGAGCCGCATCCTTGACCGGCGCGAGCCGCGAGACCACTGGCGAAAATTGCATAGGGATTGTGCATCCCGCGTCTTGCGCTCGTCGTTTCCCGTCCTGGGGAAGGGCGTGAGAGCAGGCAGGTGCGTCGCCGACAATTTGAGTCAAACCTTACGGGAAGCAGCCCCTGTCTGGCCTAGTCCGAAAGATGTCAGGGGGTCTTCGATCCCGTTAAGACATCCACAAGGGTATGCTCGCAAAACAGGCAAATTAGTTCCATCTGGGTCATTCAATGCGCCTAAGCCTCACAGTCTCCCGCCGTTTTGCCCTTCTGGCGATCCTTAGCGGGCTCATCGCCATCGCTGCCGTAGCGTTCACGCTGGATCGAGCCCGCCAGGCGCATGGTCGAGCAGAAGCGCTCGGAAATCCGCTTCCTGGTCGAGGCAGCGGTCACCATGATCGAGGGTCGGCGCGGCCAGGCGGGCGCCATGACTGTTGCAGAGCGGAAGGTGGAAATGGCGGAGATCCTCCGCAACGCCCGCTTCGACGGCGGCAACTACGTCTATATCTTCGGCAGCGATGGCCAGTTGATCATGCACCCGTTGCTTCGCGATGCAGAGGGCAAGTCAGCGCTTGGGATCAAGGAGGCCACGGGCCGCCCGATCTTCCAGGAGATGCTTGATCTCACCAAAGCCCAGCGCTCGGGCTTCGTCACCTATTCATGGAAGAAGCCGGGCGACACAGCGCCCTCGGAAAAGATCTCCTATGCCCATGCGATCCCGGAATGGGATTGGGTGGTCGCGGCCGGTCTCCACACCTCCGACATCCAGCTGGTCTTCCAGGACCTGCTGAAGGCCGTGCTGATCGTGCTGATCCCGATTCTCGTCGGCTATATGGCTTTCGCGGCCTGGCTGAACCTCAGCGTCTCCCGCCCCCTGCGCCAGCTTATCGGCACCATGACAGTTCTGGCCGATGGCGATCTCGATGCCGAAGTCCGTGGTGCGTCGCGGCAGGATGAGGTCGGCGACATCGCCCGCGCCGTCGATCGCTTTCGGGCGGGGATGCGGCAGCAGGCCGAGACGGATCAGGAGCGGGCCCGGTCGGAGGCGTTGCTGCAGAGCGAGAAGAACCGCGCCACCGCTCGCGTCGTCGACGATGTCGCCACGATCGTGGCCAGCGCCCGGGCCGGCGACTTCTCGGCGCGGGCGTCGGCGCAGGTCGCCGAACAGGGGCTGAGCAAACTCGTCGACGGCATCAATGCGATCAACCAGAGTGTCGAGGACGCCACCAGCGAATTCGCCGCCGCCATGGCCGCGATCGCCGAGGGCGACCTGACCTACAAGGTCGATGGCGACTATTCCGGCCGCTTCGCCGCGCTGCAGAGCGCGATCAATACGACCACGGAACGCCTGCGCGAGGTTGTCGGGACGATCAGCCTGACCGCCCGCTCCGTCGCCCTGTCGGCCGAAGAAATCCGCCGCGGCGCTGATGATCTCTCGAAGCGGACCGAAGAGCAGGCTTCGTCGCTGGAAGAGACCGCTGCGACGACGGAAGAGCTTGCTGCTTCGGTGAAGGCATCGGCACAGGCCTCGCGGGAAGCGGCTGCGATTGCCGATGAGGCCAAGCAGGCCGCTTTGGCTGGTGGCGCGATTGCCGGTCAGGCGGTCGATGCGATGGCGCGGATCGAGACGGCCTCGCAAAAGATCTCGGACATCATTCGGGTGATCGACGATATCGCCTTCCAGACCAATCTTCTGGCGCTGAATGCTGCGGTAGAAGCCGCGAGGGCTGGCGATGCTGGCAAGGGCTTCGCGGTGGTCGCGTCCGAGGTGCGGACCCTCGCCCAGCGCTCCGGCGAGGCCGCCAAGGACATCTCGGCTCTGATCTCGTCCTCGAACATGGAAGTCGGTGAGGGTGTGAAACTGGTTCGTCAGGCCGGCGAGTCGCTTGAGCGCATCCTCGCAGCCTCGCAGAAGGTGGCGGCGACCATCGCCGACATTTCGTCGGCCTCTGGCGAGCAGGCGAATGGCATCGATGAGATGAGCCAGGCCGTGGCGCATCTCGACGAAATGACCCAGCAGAATGCGGCCTTGGCCGAGCAGAGCGCGGCATCTGCCGGTTCGCTCTCCGGCAAGATCGAACAGCTCAACGATCTGGTTGCAGCCTTCCGCACCGGGCAGGACAGCGCTGCGTTGACACCGGTTCGCGCGGCAGCCCCTGTGCGAGCACCCGCTCCGCGCAAGCCCGCGTCAGAGCCGGAGCGCCTGCGCGCCATGGCTGAGACCGCCTTCGCGCCTGCTCGTGCCCCGGCCAAAAAGGTCGCCAACAGCCGCGCTGGTGATGCGGGCTGGGAGGAGTTCTAAACCCTCCACCCGTCATTGCGAGCGTAGCGAAGCAACCCAGTGGCGTAGCGCTCTACGTCCCCCTGGGTTGCTTCGTCGCTATCGCTCCTCGCAATGACAGAGAGGCGCTTCGCCACCCTCAGCCAAATCCCGGCTTCCGAGCCGGAGCGCCTGCGCGCGATGGCTGAGACCGCCTTCACGCCCGCTCGCGCCCCCGCCAAAAAGGTCGCCAACAGCCGCGCTGGTGATGCGGGCTGGGAGGAGTTCTAAACCCTCCACCCGTCATTGCGAGCGTAGCGAAGCAACCCAGTGGCGTAGCACTCTACGTCCCCCTGGGTTGCTTCGTCGCTATCGCTCCTCGCAATGACGGAAGGGCGCTTCGCCACCCTCAGCCAAATCTCGGCTTCCGAGCCGGAGCGCCTGCGCGCGATGGCGGAGAGCGCCTTCACGCCCGCTCGCGTCCCGGCCAAGAAGGTCGCCAACGGCCGCGCTGGTGATGCGGGCTGGGAGGAATTCTAGACCCTCCACCCGTCATTGCGAGCGTAGCGAAGCAACCCAGTGGCGTAGCACTCTGCGTCCCCCTGGGTTGCTTCGTCGCTATCGCTCCTCGCAATGACGGAAGGGCGCTTCGCCACGCGCCAGCGGTTAATCCGCCTGGCGCTTGGCGACTGTGATGTCGGCCGCGCCCTTCACGAACACATCCACGACGGCCAGATCGGGCCGGATTACGGCTGGCAGGCTGCGGCTGGTCTCGGGTCGATGGACCAGAACGAGGCTTGCCAGCGCCGGGTCGCCGGCCAGGCGGGAATGAGCCAAAGCCGGCTCCATGGCGCCGGGGATGACGAGGTGGATGTTGCGCCCGCCCGCCAGGCAGGCCTGCAGGTCGCCGAGGCTGAACAGTCCGAGCGACAGCAGCTCGACCCCGGTCAGCAGCGCCATCCCGGGACCGGTGGCCAAAGCGGCGAGATCGCCTCCGACCAGCGTGGTGACGATGCGCGACGAGGCCAGCGGCTTCAGCAGGCGCGAGATGTCGAGTGCGCGCGACAAAACGTGCTTTTCCGTCACCGCAAGCGGGCCTGCCAGAGTCAGCGCATCGACCACCTGCAGCGCGGCACGTTCCGCAGGCTCGGGGAGGGCGTTGAGCCCGGCGCTGCGGCCCAGCGTGTCCAGCGGCGCGACGCCATCGGGAATCTCGGGGCCGAAGCCGCCGACGAAGCGCGTGCCAAAGGCGCGCATGGCGAGATTTCGCAGCGTCAGGAGCGGGCGCAGCGGGCCAACCCGCCCGACGCCCAGCGCCATGACCGCGTTGGCCACATCCATCAGCCGCAGCAGTTCGGGCTCATCGGCGTGCAGCGGCAACATCAGCGGTGAGAAGCCGGCGCGCAGGCTGGCGAAGATCGAGATCACCGCTTCGGGGCCCATCGGCGCCAGAATGGCAACGCCCGATCCGGGCTGGGCATGGTTGATCGCCAGCAGCCGCGCCAACTGGTCGACCCGCTCATTGAGCTGCAGGAAGCTGAGCGAGGTCGGGGCCGTATCGCTCCAGTTGCGCTTGCCGGGAGGGTCGCGCAACGCCGCCTCATAGCCACGGCCTGAAGCCAGAGCTTTCAGCAAAGCATCGAAATCGAGCCCCTCCAGCACCGTCGTGGCATCGGTCTCGGCCTGCATCACGCTCTCTCAGTTCGCCGGCGCCGGCGCGCGCGCCAGGGCTTCGGTGGCGAGGAAGTATTTCGGCATGCGTCCGGGGAACACCACCTCGCGCTGATGCGCCCACCAGGTCTCTGGCAGATAATAGAGCGGCACCACGTAAAAGCCCGAGAGCAGCAGCCGGTCCAGCGTACGCACAGCCGCGACGAAATCCTCCCGCGCCCGCGCCGCCAGCAGGGCCTGCAAGGCCGCATCGACCGCGGGGGAGGCGACGCCCGCATAGTTCAGGGCGCCCTTGCGCTGGGCGTTGGCCGAGCCCCAGCGGCCGATCTGCTCATTGCCAGGCGAGGCGGTGGCGGGCCATGTCCACTGGATCATGTCGAAATCGAAGCCCGACAGCCGGCGCCAATACTGGACGTCGTCGATCAGCCTGACATTGGCGGTGATGCCCAGCCGGCTCAGCGACGCGGCATAATTCAACGCCAGCCGTTCCTGCGGGCGGCTCGTCACCGTGATCTCGAAGGTGAAGGCCTCTCCCGTGGCATCCTTGCGCAGCACGCCATCCTTCAGCCCGTAGCCGGACTGGCTCAGTAGGTCGAGCGCGCGGCGCGCCGTCTCGCGGTCGCGGCCGGAGCCATCGGTGGCGGGCGGCGCCCAGCTGCCCGGCGAGGATATCGGGGCGGACGCTGCCGGGAAAAGCCGCAAGCAGCGCCGTCTCCCGCGCATCGGCGGGCTGGCCGAGCGCCGAGAGATCACTGTCGGAGAAGAAGCTGCCGGCGCGGCGATAGACACCGTGGAACAGGTTGCGATTGACCCATTCGAAGTCGAACAGCATGCCGAGTGCTTCGCGAACCCTGATATCGGCAAAGATCGGCTTGCGTGTGTTGAAGACGAGCCCGGTCATGCCCTTGGGCGCCTCGAACCGGAGCGCCTCGCGGATGATGCGGCCCTCGCGGACAGCCGGCACGTCATAGCCGCTCATCCAGCGCGTTGGGTCGCCCTCGAGGCGCACATCATAGAGCCCCGCCTTGAACGCCTCGAACAGGGCGTTGGCGTCGCGATAGAAATCGTAGCGGATCTCTTCGGCATTGAAGAGCCCGCGCGTCACCGGATGGTCTTCTGCCCAGAAATCGCGACGGCGCTTCAAGGTCAGGCTTTCGCCCGGCCGCACCTCGGAGACGACATAGGGGCCGGAGCCGAGCGCGGGCTTGAAGCTGGTCTCACCAAAGGTCTCGGCATTGGTGGCGTGGCGGGCGAAGATCGGCATGGCGCCGATGACCAGAGGCAGCTCGCGATTCGAGCCGTCGCCGAGTTCGAACTCGACCCGCCGCTCCGAGACGGCAGCGGCCTTCGTGACGCGGCCAAGGCTGGAACGATGGAACGGCTTGCCCTTGCTCTTCAGGATTTCGATAGGTGAACACGACATCGTCGGCCGTGACCGGGCGGCCATCCGAGAAGCGGGCGCGCTCATCGATCTCGAAGGCGAGCCGGGTGCGCTCCTCATTCAGCTCGACCTTGGCAGCCAGCAGGCCATAGGCGGTGAAAGGCTCGTCGGCCGAGCGGTAGAGCAGGCTTTGCTGGACATAGCGGGGGACGGCATCGGGCGCGACGCCGATCACCACCAGCGGGTTGAGGCTGTCGAAGGTGCCTTGCAGGCCAAAGACGATCCGGCCACCCTGCGGCGCGTTGGGATCGGCATAGGGCAGGTGCGTCGAAGCCCTTCTGCAAAGCCGGCTCGCCATGCATGGCGATGGCGTGGTCGTTACGGGCCTGTTGCGCGCGCAGCCCTGAGGGGGCGGCAAGCGCAAGGGCTGCCACCGCACACAACAGGAGAGCGGCCAAAGGGCGCGCCGAACATGATCTTTCGTAGCAATTGCATCGCCGGACCTGATTCCCGGTCTGGAGGATACCACGCACGCAGGCTGCGCACGCTGCCAATCCAGCAGGAAAGGCAAAAGCCGGGATTTAGTTCAGCCGAAGCGCTGCCCTAGCGTCATCAATTCGTCGGAATAGCCGGGACTTCCCGGTGGTTTTCGGGAGAAGTGGCCCGCCGCGACCATGCCCGTCATGCTCAGGCCTCAATCCGCGTTGAACTGCGCAGCTTGCGATGGCCGGTCCAGATATGCGATGGGGCTCTCGTTGGTGACGCGCGCGGCTCTCCGAAGTCGTGACTCCGGATTCGCCTGGTAAGGATAAGACATGATGTCCGCTTCGTTTCATATGCCGATGCGCGCGCTGAGCGTGGTTCTCTCTGCCGCGATCGGCTTTGCCCCGTTCGCCGCGCTGGCGCAGCAGCAGCGCCCGGCCGCGCAGCGCCCGGCGCAGCAGCAGCCGGCGCAGCAGCAGCCCGCTCAACAGCAGCAGCAGCCGAGCGGCCCGTCGGTCGTGCAGGTCAAGCCTGAGCCCTCCCAGACCAGCTGGACGAAGGTTTGCGGCAAGGATCAGGCCGCCAACAAGGAAATCTGCTACACGACCCGCGATTTCGTCTCGGATCAGGGCCAGCCGGTGCTCGCCGTTGCGATCTACGATGTGAAGGGCGATCCCAACCGCATCGTCCGCTTCCTGATGCCGCTTGGACTGCTGCTCAACCCCGGCATCCGCTTCGGTGTCGACACCGGTTCGCCGATCCCCGGCAGATACGCCATCTGCTTCCCGAATGGCTGCTTCGCCGAGGCGCAGGTCAATGACGACTTCATCAACCAGATGAAGAAGGGCAGCACGCTGAGCGTCAGCGTCCAGAACCAGGGCGCCCGCGAAGTCTCCTTCGCAGATCCCGCTCGCTGATTTCGCCAAGGGCTTCGATGGCGCGCCGATCGATCCGAAGGTGCTGGAAGACCAGCAGAAGGCGCTGCAGGACGAGCTGGCCAAGCGCCAGGAAGAGCTGCGCAAGCGGCTGGGTGGCGCCGAGGGCGGCGCTGCTGCTCCCGCTCCCGCTCCGGGCGCTGCGCCCAAGCCCTGAGCCGGCGATTTCGTGAAGGTCCCGGAGGTTCAATAGCCTCCGTAGACCGGCACCCAATCAAAAGGCCGGCCCCCAAGGGCCGGCCTTTTTGCATGCGAGGAGTTGGCCGTTCAGTTCAGTCCGGCACGGTCCATCGTGTAGCGCCCCTTGCGATCGCGCCGGAAATATTCCTTCGCCTGGGGATGGCGGATCGGCTGGCCGGAATTGTCGATCACCAGGTTCTGCTCGGAGACATAGGCGACGTACTCCGCCTCCTCATTCTCGGCGAAGAGATGGTAGAAGGGCTGGTCCTTTGACGGGCGGAGGTGCTCGGGAATGGCGAGCCACCATTCCTCGGTGTTGGCGAACACCGGATCGACGTCAAAAATCACCCCGCGGAACGGGTAAATCCGGTGTTTGACGACCTGGCCGATCCTGAACTTGGCCGAGCGTGCTTCCATTGAAATCTGCGTCCATCCTGCTGTGCCGGCCGTGATTGAGCCGAGACTTTCTCAAACCAAATCGCTTGCTTGAGGATTGCGTTCCAATTGCGTCGAAATCAACTAGGGCAGCCGCTGACGAGCGGAAACCCGCTCGCGCGCAATTCCATTGCAATTCCAAGGAGCTGCAAGGGTGCCGACGTCAGGGCAGGGATGATGCGCGGTTTTGGGGGCGTGATGGCTCAGCCCATGCCATAGCGCGCGGCCAGCGCAGGATCGCGCTGCGCCACCTGCCGCGCCAGATCCAGCATCACCCTGGCCTGTTTCCAGGTTGCGTCATCCTGCATCTTGCCGTCGATCATCACCGCGCCCGAACCATCGGGCATCGCCTCGACGATGCGCTGTGCGAATGCCACCTCCGCGGGATCGGGGCTGAAGACACGTTTGGCGATGTCGATCTGCGAGGGGTGCAATGTCCAGGCGCCGGCGCAGCCGAGCAGGAAGGCGTTGCGGAATTGCGCTTCGCAAGCCGCGCCGTCGGCGAAATCACCGAACGGGCCGTAGAACGGCTTGATCCCCGCCGCTGCGCAGGCATCGACCATCTTTGCAAGGGTATAGTGCCAGAGGTCCTGCTGGGCGAACGCACGTGCTCCGCCATCGGGGGTCGGGTCGGCCAGCACCTTGTACTCCGGATGACCACCGCCGACTCGCGTGGTCTTCATCGCTCGCGAGGCAGCGAGATCGGCCGGGCCGAGGCTCATGCCATGCATGCGCGGGGAGGCGGTGGCGATCGAATCGACGTTCTTCACGCCCTCGGCCGTCTCGAGGATCGCGTGGATCAGGATCGGCTTGGGCAATTGGTAGCGGGCCTCGTACTGGGCCAACAGCTGGTCGACATAATGGATGTCCCACGGCCCCTCGACCTTCGGCACCATCACGACATCGAGCTTGCCGCCGATGCTGGAAAGGATGCCGTCGATATCGTCGAGAAACCAGGGCGAGTTCAGCGCGTTGACCCGGCTCCACAGGCCTGTGCGGCCAAAATCCACCGCCTTGCCCATGGCGATGAAGCCCTCGCGCGCCGCCTGCTTGGCTTCGACCGGGATGGCGTCCTCGAGATTGCCCAGGACGATATCGACCTGGCCGGCGAGATCACCGACCTTGGCCCGCACCTTCTCCAGATGCGGTGGCACGAAATGGATCATCCGCTCCAGTTTCAGCGGCAGCTCGCGATACGGCTCCGGCGCGCCGATGGCGAGGGGGCGAAAGAACTGGCGAGGCGTCTTGACGGTCACTGCGAGGCTCCATGCTGCATCGCCGCAATGTGACGGAGCGGGGCGACGCCGTCCATGTCGCCTTTGGATGAGAAGTAGGAATCAGAGCCTAGTCAGCGAATGAGGATTTTTGTCCTAGGTTGATTTTCCTTCGACAATTGGGCCGAAGCACCAAGCGCGAGCGATGAACCAATCCTGTCCAATTCTGAGCACCAGGCGTTCAGTTGTTCACTTCCGCTTGAACTGACGCTGCGACTGCTGGCCTGATTGCTCAAAACGATCCGCATTCTGCGGCTCCGCGCAGCGACAGGCCTTTGCTTCCGCGCCCCAACTCGCTAGAGGCTGGGGGCGCCACCCCAGTCGGGCCTTGCAGGCCGGATGCTCCGCCGCTTCGAGGCACGCTCGCCGCATGGCCGATCTCGTCAGCCTGTTCAATCTGGTCGCGCCCTTCTTCGGGCTGATCCTGCTTGGCTATGTCATCGGTCGCTACAAGAAGCTGCCGGAAGAGGGGCTGGCCTGGCTGCAATATTTCCTGATCTTCATCGCGCTGCCCTGCCTGTTCTACCGGCTGATTGCCGACAAGCCGCTGAGCGAGCTGAGCAACTGGAATTTCGTCATCGCCACCACGCTGTCGACCTATTGTGCCTTCGCGCTGTCCTTCGCGGTTGGGCTGCGGCACACTGGGGGCGACATGCCGCAAGCGGTGATGCAGGGCGTTGCCGGCTCCTATTCCAATATCGGCTATATGGGGCCGCCCCTGATCTTGGCGGCGCTCGGCCCCTCAGCCAGCGCGCCGGTGGTGCTGATCTTCGTCTTCGACAACATCCTGCTGTTTTCGCTGATCCCGTTCCTGATGGGCGTCGCCGGCGTCTCCAACAAGAGCTTCATGGCCACGGCCGGCGAGGTGGTCTGGAAGGTGCTGACCCACCCGTTCAACGTCGCCACGGTGGCAGGGGTGATCGCGGCCTATCTGGCTTTCGTGCTGCCGACGCCGATCGACAAGATGACGCTGTGGCTGTCGCAGGCGGCAGCGCCCTGCGCGCTGTTTCTGCTGGGCGTGACGGTAGCGCTGCGGCCGATCCGGAAGATGCCGGGTGAGGTGCCGGCCCTGGTGGTGATCAAGCTGATCCTGCACCCGCTGCTGGTCTGGGTGCTGGTCTCGGCGCTGGGGAATTTCCCCGATAACTGGATTTTTGCGGCGGTGATCATGGCAGCGCTGCCGCCCGCCTTGAACATCTTCATGATCGCGACCCAGTACAAGATCGGCATGGAACGCGCCTCGGCCTGCATCCTGGTCGGGACCATCGTCTCGATGGTGACGCTGACGGGCTTTCTCTGGCTGGTGAAGACAGGCACGATGAAGGCCGACCTGTTCCCCTGACGGCTGCCCCGGCCGCATGATTGAGAGGCGCGATGCTGCCGCTGGATGATCTGCTGGTCCTCGATTTCTCGACATTGCTACCGGGCCCGATGGCGAGCCTGTTCCTGGCCGAGGCTGGCGCGCGGGTGATCCGGGTCGAGCGGCCGGGTGGCGAGGATATGCGCCGCTTCCCGCCGCGCTTCGGTGAGACCTCCGCGCCCTTTGCCGTGCTCAATCGCGGCAAGGACAGCGTCGAGATCGACCTCAAGAGCGGGGATGCGCTGGCGCGGTTGACGCCGCTGATCCAGCAGGCGGACATCCTGATCGAGCAGTTCCGGCCGGGTGTGATGGCGCGTCTCGGCTTCGGTCAGGAGGCGCTGGCGGCGCTGAACCCGCGGCTGATCTATGTCTCGATCAGCGGTTATGGCCAGGCCGGGCCGCGCGCGCAGGAGGCCGGGCACGACATCAATTATCAGGCGCTGGGCGGGCTGCTGGGCCAGAGCCTGAAGCGGGGCGCAGCAGCGCCACTGCCGCCACCGCTGGTGGCCGATATTGCCGGCGGCGCCATGCCTGCCGTGCTGAACATCCTGCTGGCGCTGCGCCAGCGTGAGCGCAGCGGGCAGGGCTGTCACCTCGACATCGCGATGACCGACGCCATGGCCTGCTTCGCCTGGTATGGGCTGGCGCAGGGCCAGGTGAGCGGTGCTTTTCCCGCCGGGGGTGAGGGGCTGCTGACCGGGGCAAGCCCGCGCTACGGGCTCTACGAGACGTCCGATGGTTGGTTCCTGGCCGTGGGTGCGCTGGAGCCGAAGTTCTGGGACGGTTTTTGCGAAGGCATCGGCCTTGACCCCCGGCTTCGCGATGATCGGCCTGACCCCGAGGCGACGCGCCGGGCCATCGCCGCCATCATCGCCGCTCAGCGCGCCGCGCATTGGCGGGAGCTGCTCGAGCCGCTGGATTGCTGTTGCACGGTGGTGCGGACGCTGGAGGAGGCGGTGGCCGATCCCCAGGCGACGGTGCGTGGCCTGTTCGATGCGCAAGCCGAGGAGCCGGGCGGGCGCAGGCTGGTCTCGACGCCTCTGCCGCTCGCACCGATCTTCCGCGAGCAGGGAGCGCCACTGCGGGCCGTTTCCGCGAGCGGAGCCGATACGGCGCGCCTGCTGGGAGCCGACGAGGCCTAGGCTTTCGGCCTCAGCGCCGCCCACCGCCGGCCAGTCCCTGCTTCATTACCAGCCGCCGCAGCGGGCCAAGCCGCGCCAGCGCCAGCAGACCCGCGCCACGCAGCAGATCGGCCGGCACCAGATCGGTCAGGAGCGTGCGGTTGAGCATATCGACCGCCCCGGTCCGCAGCCGGACATCGGATTGCCTGGCCCGGTCATAGGCCTGCATGGCGGCAGCGCTTCCGGGGTCGTCGGAGCCACGCAGCGCATCCCGCAAGGCTGTCACATCGCGCAGGCCGAGATTGAGGCCCTGTGCGCCGATCGGTGGAAAGACATGCGCTGCCTCGCCGACCAGCGCCATGCGCTCGGCTGCGAAACGCTCGACACTGAGTCCGCCCATCGGGATCCGCCCGCGCGCGCCGACCACCGCCATGGCGCCTAGCAGCGAATGCGTCTGGGTTTCGACGGCGCGGGCGAAGCCGGCATCATCCAAAGCGGCAATCCGCTCGGCAGCGTCCGGCGCCATCATCCAGACGAGCGAGGAGCGCTTGCCCGGCAGGGGCACCAGCGTGCACGGGCCAGCCCGCGTATGGAATTCGGTCGAGGTGTCCTGATGCTCGCGGCGATGGCTGAGGATCGCGGTCAGCGCCGTCTGCGGATAGCGCCACTCCCGCGCCTCGATGTTTGCGGCCTGACGAACCCGCGACTGGCGGCCATCGGCCCCGACGACCAGTTGAGCCCGGAGCGGTTGGTGGCCGGGCGCGATCAGCGAAACGGCATCCGCATCAGCGGTGACATTCTCGACCATCGACGGAAGGACGGTGATCGAGGGGTTTTGATCAACGCTGGCAGCCAAGGCCGCGACCAGCTCGGCATTCTCGACATTCCAGCCAAAGGCGGGCAGGCCGACCTCATTGGCCCGGAACTCGACCGGCGGCTGGCGAAACAGGCTGCCCGTATCGTCCACCAGACGCATCACCGCGAGCGGCGCGGCATTATCTGAAAGCGCGGGGGCGATGCCGAGTTCCTCCAGCAGCCGCCATGAGCCGTCGAGCAGGGCGACAGTCCGGCCGTCCCGCGGGACAAAGGGGCTGCCGACCAGCGTCACGCGACGACCGTCCCGGGCGAGCAGCAGCGCAGCCGCCAGCCCCACCGCGCCAGCGCCGACAATCGCGACTTCGGTCTTGTGCTCTGTGCTGTTCATGACATTGGGCTAGCCGAGAATCCGGAGCTTGGCCATGGTCCGGCTCGCCGCAGGGGCCGCCAGTTTACGCCATCCTTCGACGTGGGTGGCGGGACGAGCCCGCATGATGGGGAGCGCCGTTGCATCTCCTTCGGCTTATGGCCGGCGGCGGTTTTAGCGGTTAGGGTCAGGCCGCAAACAATGGGGATATTTTCAATGGTCAAAGCCATCCGCATCCACAAGCATGGTGGGCCTGAAGTGCTGCAATGGGAGGAAATCACCCTGCCGCCGCCGGGCCCCGGCGAAGTCAGGGTGCGCAACCGCGCCATCGGGCTGAACTTCATCGACACCTATTTCCGCACTGGCCTGTACCCCGTGCCGCAGATGCCGTTCGTGCCCGGCAATGAGGCGGCCGGCGAGGTGCTGGCTGTCGGGCCCAATGTCACAGAGTTCAAGCCGGGCGACCGGGTCGCCTATGTCGCGACGCTCGGCTCCTATGCCGAGGAACGCAATGTCGCTGTTAATTCGGTGGTGGCGCTGCCCGATGCTGTTTCGTTCGAGGCCGCCGCGAGCATGATGCTGAAGGGGCTGACGGCCGAGTATCTGCTGCACCGGACCTACAAGGTGAACCCGGGCGATACGATCCTGGTCCATGCGGCGGCGGGCGGCACCGGCGTGATCCTCTGCCAATGGGGCAAGGCGCTGGGTGCTACCGTGATCGGCACGGTCGGCTCCAAGGAAAAGGCGGAGCTCGCCGCAGCCCATGGCGCTGAACACACAATCCTCTACCGCGAGGAGGATTTCGTCACCCGCATCAGGGAGATCACGGGCGGCAAGCTTTGCGATGTCGTCTATGACGGCGTCGGCAAGGACACCTTCCTGAAGTCGCTCGACACGCTGCGGCCCTTCGGCATCCTGGCCAGCTTCGGCAATGCCTCGGGTGCGGTCGAGCCGTTCAATCTCGGCCTGCTCGGCCCCAAGGGCTCGCTTTATGTGACCCGGCCGACGCTGTTCACCCATATCGCCAAGCGCGAGACCATGGTCGAGATGGCGGCGAACCTCTTCGCCACCGTCGCCTCGGGCAAGGTCACCGTGCCGGTGAATGCGAGCTATCCGCTCAAGGATGCAGCGCAGGCGCAGATCGCACTGGAAAGCCGCGGCACCACCGGCTCGACCGTGCTGATCCCCTGAACGCAGCGGCGAAATCTGGCCGTTATTTCACCGTAGACAAGCGGCCCCGCATCCGGGGCCGTTTTTACAGGCGTGGCCGATATATTGGGCGGGGCGGTTTATTGGGCGGGGGCTGGATCAGGTGAAGTGCATCGCGCTGGTTCTTGCGCTGACGGCGGGCAGTGTCGGGGCCGGGTTTTTGGTCGTGCCGCCCGCTCTGCAGCACTGGCAGCTGCAGCTTGCGGCCGATGACCCGGTCGCGCTGTCGGCGCTGCGGCTCGACGCCATCGCCAGCCGCGACCGGCTGATCGCGGAAATCGACACGGCGCTGGCGGCCCGTGACGCGGATCTCGCAGCGAGCTTCATCGCGCTGGCGCATGAACGCGGGATCGACGTGCCGGCGGCGCAAACGCAAAAGCTTGCGGATCTTGAAGAGCGCGCCACCGAGACCGCGATCATCGATTTCGGCCAGGGTTTTTGGGCCGGGCAGCGCGACAGCGGCGCGGGTCTGGCCGGCGCGCTGGCTGGCGACATCACCGGCTTCGGCGATCTCAGGGATCTCGCGGGAGAGGGCCGCAAATGGCTGGGCGGCGAGACGACCGACGGGACGATCCTGCTGCTTGCGGCGGGCGGGCTCGCTGTCAGCGCCGCCACCTGGATCAGCCTCGGCAGCGCGGCGCCGGCTCGCAACGGGCTGAGCCTGGTCAAGGCTGCGACCAAGGCGAAATGGCTGTCGCCGCGGCTCAGCGCCAGTCTCGGCCGGATGGCGGTGGAGGCGATCGACCGGCCCGCCCTGCAGGCGACGCTGGCTGCAGCGGGCCGCTTCGAACTCGCGGCTGCCAAGGGCGCGGCATCGGGCATTGTGCGACCGGCTTCGGTCTCGCGCATCGCCATGCTGGGGCAGGATGTCGGGCTGCTGCACGGCAGGATCGGCCAACGTGGCCTGCGGCAGGTTCTGGCGGTGGCTGACGACGCGGGTGATCTCCGACGCGCCGGGAAGCTTGTGGCGGCGAAGGGCAAGAGCGCGCGGGCGACGCTGGCTCTGCTCGGCCGCGGGGCGCTGGTGCTGGGGGCGCTGAGCCTGACGGCGTTGAGCTGGATGCTGGCGCTGCTGGGCTACGCCGTGGCGCTGGCGATGCTGGCGCAGCGCATCGGCTGGTGGCTCGGCCGGCGCCTGATGCCGCGACCACGGGCCGCCTGATTTTTTCTGTTTCCACCATGAACCTGATCGGCGTCTCCCGCGACCAATGATCGTCAGCGCGTGCTGATCTTCATCGGGAGAGACATCATGATCCGGACCATTCGTTTCGCCGGCTTCGCGCTGGCTTCGCTCACCATCGCCACGGTTGCGCTCGCCCAGCAGAGCGGCGGCGGCGGCGGGCAGGGCAGTGGTGGCGGCGACCCCTCGGTTCTGGCTGTCATCCGCGAGGATGCAGCGCGGCAGGCGCGGCTGACCCGGGCGGTGGCGTCGAGCAGCCAGCGCTATGAGCAATGTGCCGGCTCGGTCTGCGAGCAGCCCAAGCGCGTGCAATTCGATGCCGATTGCTCGGCAGGCGATGCGCTGCTGATCGCTAGGCCCGATGGGCGGCAGGTCCGCTATCTCTGCCGCAAGCCCTGACCCGTCAGGCCATTCGGATCAGACGGCGACGCCGTGCAGGTCGTAGGCGTCGGCGCGCTCGATCTTCACCGTCACGATGTCGCCCGGCCGCAACGGCCGGCGGCTGGCGACATAGACGGCACCGTCGATCTCGGGCGCATCCCATTTCGAGCGACCCTTGGCGACCGTGGGGCCGGCTTCGTCGATGATGACCTGGAGGCGCTTGCCGACGCGGTTGCGGATGATGCGCGTGCTGATCTCGGCCTGCGCTTTCATGAAGCGGTGCCAGCGCGCTTCCTTCTCCTCCTCCGGGACAAGCGCCAGCCCGAGATCATTGGCGGGCGCGCCCTTCACAGGCTCGTATTTGAAGCAGCCGACGCGCTCGAGCCGGGCCTCCTTCAGCCAGTCCAGCAGGAACTGCACATCCTCTTCCGTCTCGCCGGGGAAGCCGACGATGAAGGTCGAGCGGATGGCGAGGTCCGGGCAGATCGAGCGCCATTTATGGATGCGCTCGAGCGTCTTGTCCTGATGAGCCGGCCGCTTCATCGCCTTGAGAACATTAGGCGAAGCGTGCTGGAAGGGGATGTCGAGATAGGGCAGGATCAGGCCTTCCTGCATCAGCGGGATGACCTCGTCGACATGCGGATAGGGATAGACATAGTGCATGCGCACCCAGATTCCCATCTGGCCGAGTTCGCGGGCCAGCTCGAAGAAGCGGGTGCGGACCTCGCGATCTTTCCAAATTGAGGGTGCGTAGCGGATGTCGAGTCCGTAGGCGCTGGTGTCCTGCGAGATCACCAGCAGTTCCTTGACGCCGGCCTTCACCAGCTTCTCGGCCTCGCGCAGCACATCGCCGATCGGCCGCGAGACGAGATCGCCGCGCAGCTTGGGGATGATGCAGAAGCTGCAGCGATTATTGCAGCCCTCGGAAATCTTGAGATAGGCGTAGTGGCGCGGCGTCAGCTTGATGCCCTGGTCCGGGACCAGATCGACGAAGGGGTCGTGCCGCGGCGGCGCAGCCTGATGCACGGCCGAGACGACGCTCTCATAGGCCTGCGGGCCGGTGATCGCGAGGACATTGGGGAAGGCGTCGCGGATCTGCTCGGGCTCGGCGCCCATGCAGCCGGTGACGATGACCTTGCCGTTTTCGGCCATGGCGGCGCCGATCGCCTCCAGCGATTCCGCCTTGGCCGAGTCAAGGAAGCCGCAGGTGTTGACGATGACGAGATCGGCGCCCGCATGGCTCTTGCTGAGCTCATAGCCTTCGGAGCGGAGCGAGGTGATGATCCGCTCGGAATCGACCAGCGCCTTGGGGCAGCCGAGCGAAACGAACGAGATTTTCGGCGCGACAGCGTTCATCGGCGACAGACTCAAGAAAGCGGAGACGGGAAGGCGCGGCATCGGGCCTGCGCTGATGCCGCTTCCTTTGACGGTTTTTCCGCGATTTTGCAAATCTGCGAGGCAGCGGCCGTCCTAGGCTGCCGCCCCCGTCGCCACCGGGCGCTCAGGGTCCTGCGTCCAGTCGCTCATCGAGCCGTCATAGAGCGCGACCTCGTCGCGCCCCAGGACTTCCGACAGCACGAACCAGGCCAAGGCAGCGGTGTGGCCGGTGTTGCAATAGCTGATCACCGGGCCTTTCGGCACCGTGCCGAAGATCGCCTCCAGCGTCGCGACCGGCTTCAGCCGCCCCGTGGCGGGGTCGAAAGCCTGGGTGTAGTCGCGCGAGACGGCACCGGGAATGCGACCCGGCCGGGCGGCATCGGGCGACTTTTCGCGGCCCTCGAAATAGCTGGTCGAGCGGGCGTCCACGAGGGTTGCCAGCCGCGAGCGCGAGGCGACCAGCGTCGCATCGGCCGTGCTGCGCAGCCGCTGCTGCATCACCACCGGATAGGGCTGAGCCTCGCTCGGGCGGGAGGCTCCTGCCTCGACCGGGCGGCCCTGTTCGCTCCAGCCTTTGAAGCCGCCGTCGAGAATGGCCTGCTGGCCATGGCCCATCGTCTTCAGCGTCCAGTAGACGCGCGCTGCGGCGGCATAGTCCATGGCGCTGACGCCTGCCGGAACGATCACCACATGGCTTTCAGGACGGATGCCGAGGCGGCCGGCCAGCGCCGCCAGATGCTCGTGAGGTGGCAGCATGCCGGGCGCCGCGCCAACCTTGGCGCGCCAGCCATCCGCGACATAGTCAGTATGGACGGCGCCGGGGATATGGCCCGCTTCGAACGCGCCCTTGCCGCCGCCATCGACGCTGGAGCGGATATCGAGGATCACCAGATTGGGGTTGGCGAGTTGCTCGGCCAGGGCGTTGGCCAGAACTTGGGCCTCGATCAGGCCGGAGAGGGCGATGTCGCTCATTCCGCGGCCGCCTTCTGCAGTTCGTCGACGATCTCGATGGCGTAGCTCATCTCGGCTGTGGCGCCGAGCATGATCGAGGCGGAGCAGTATTTCTCCTTCGACAGCGAGACAGCGCGCTCGGCCTTGGCCGGCGACAGCCCGCGCCCGCTGATGCGATAGGCGAGGTGGATTTTGGTGAAGACCTTGGGATCTTCGGTAGCGCGCTCGGCCTCGACCTCGACCTCGCAGCCGCGTCACCGGCTCGCGGCCCTTCTTGAGGATCTGCACGACATCGAAGCCGGTGCAGCCTGCCAGACCGATCAGCAACATCTCCATCGGCCGGATGCCGAGATTGCGGCCGCCATATTCGGGTGCGCCATCCATGATGACCGCATGGCCGCTGCCGGCCTCGCCCATGAAGGCCATGCCTTCAACCCATTTTGCACGTGCTTTCACTGGCTCATCCTCCGGCTGCCCGACCATCTTCAATCCAACTAGATCGTCAGAATGATCGAGCGTGTTGATGTGTAGCGATGTCTTCCCGCGAACCGGCATCCACCTCGCTTGGAAACGCTTTGAGCCCCTGTCTAGCGTCCGGATATGGCAAGCGCGAGACACAAAGGGCGCAGGGCCCGGCTGCGGCAGGCGCAGTGACTGTTCAGGCGCTGAGGCGGCTGGCGATGGGCGCAGCGGCGGCCGGCTCCATGCTGCGACCGAGCAGGACCAGCAGCGGCCCCTTCGCCGGCAGCTCGTGCAGGCGCTCGGGCAGTGTCGCAATACTGCCGGATAGCCTGACCTCGTCGGGCCGCGTTGCGCCCAGAATCGCGATGGCCGGCGTATCGGGGCTGAGGCCGGCAGCAATCGCCCGATCCCGGAACAGGCCAAGCGTGGCGCGCGGCATGTAGATGACCGTCGTCGCATGCGGATCGGCCAAGGCCTGCCAATCGAGATCGGCCGGGAGCTGGCCATCGCGGGCATGGCCGGTGACGAATTGCAGCCGCCTGGCATGGTCACGATGCGTGAGCGACAGGCCAAGCGCCGCCGCTGCACCCTGGGCGGCGGAAATGCCGGGCACGATCGCGACGGGAATACCGGCCGCGGCGCAGGCCTCGATCTCCTCGCCGGCACGGCCGAAAATGCCGGGGTCGCCGCTTTTCAAGCGCACCACATGTTTGCCCTGCGCCGCCAGCTGAACCAGCATGGCGTTGATGTCGCTCTGCTTGCAGGACGGGCCGTGGCCGGTCTTGCCGACCAGCATGCGCTTGGCTTCGCGTCGCGCCAGTTCCAGCACGCCAGCCGAGACGAGATCGTCATAGAGGATGATGTCGGCGCTCTGCAGGGCGCGGATCGCCTTCAGCGTCAAAAGCTCGGGATCGCCGGGGCCGGCCCCGACGAGCGAGACGCGGCCCTTGCCCTGAAAGGAGGCCTCCATCCGCTCCAGACCGGCAAACAGCGTGGCGCGGTCCTGCTCATCGGGCGCACGATCGGTCGCCTCCAGCGCGCGCTGGGTGAAGCGTTCCCAGAAGGCGCGGCGCAGCGCGAAGGGCAGGGCGCGCGCCTGCACGGCAGGGCGCCAGTCGCGGGCCGCCTGCGCCCAGGATTTCAGGTTGGCTGGCAGCAGCGCCTCGATCTTGGCGCGGATGGCCTGGCCGAACACAGGCGCGGCGCCATCCGTCGAGATCGCCACAATCAGCGGCGAACGGTTGACCAGCGAGCCGAAGGAAAAATCGCAGAAGGCCGGCTTGTCGACGACATTGACCGGGCAGCCGGCCCGCCTTGCGGCGGCGACGAAGGCCGCGGCCTGCGCCTCATCGGCGAGATCGGCGACGGCGAGGGCCGCACCTGCCAGATCATCGGGCTGCCAGTCGCGGCCATGGACGGTGACGCTGCCAGCCAGCGGGTCGGCCGCCAGAGGGGCGAAGTCGTCGGCGTGGTCGCCAGCGAAGACATGCAGTGCGGCGCCCGTGGCGGCCAGAAGCTCTGCCTTCCAGACGGCGCCATCCCCGCTCCCGGCCAGCACGACACGGCGCCCCTCCAGCTTGTGGAAGAGCGGCAAGGTCGCCAGCGGCTCGATCCGGCGCGCTGCTACAGCTTCGGGGCGTCTCTGGCTCATCGCGTCTATCGTCTTGGCTCTCGCCAGCTTCATCTTGCTGCGTTGCAGCGTGGCGAAGCTGTCGGGCTGCGTCAACAACCAGATCGTCGTGAGGCGGGGAAGCGCGCTTGGGGAGGTCGTTCAGCCCTGGGAGGGGCGCACACCCAGCAGCAGGTCCGGAGCGGGAGCCGTGCGGCCATCCTTGCCGTCCTTGAGGCGGCTTTCGCGCAGGGCGTTCGCGCTTTCGAGGATCGGATAGGCGATCGCTGCGGCATGGCCGTGGATCCGCTTGAGGTCGCGGATGATGTCGAGATGGATGGCGCTGGTCTCGATCGATTCCGGCCTGCCATTGCGCAAGCGCAGGAAGTGGCTTTCGGTGGCGCGCCGGTCGGCATCGCGCACGACGGCCTTCTCGGCGAAAAGCTGGCGCGCCAGAGCAAGGTCGCGGCTTGCAAAGACGTTGAGCGCCAGCACCAGCCCGGAATAGACGCGGCCGTGAAAGTCGCGGATCTCGGCCAGCCCCTCGGCGGAGAAGGTATAGCCCTTGCGAATCTTCTTCTCGGCCAGCTCGCGCAGATTATTGTCGATGATATCGCCGATATGCTCGAGATTGGTGATCACGGTGATCAGCTCATAGAGCCGGCGGCTATCCTCCTCGTCGAGCTCGTTGCGCGAGACCTTCACCAGGTAGAGCTTGATCGATTCGTGGATGGCATCGACGCTGTCATCGGCTTCGGCAATGCTGCGGGACAGCTTCAGCTCGTTCTTCTCGATCAGGATCAGCGTGTCCTGAAGCATGGACTGCACGCGCTCGCCGAGGTTCAGCGCCTCACGCATCGCGCAGGCCAGAGCTTCGGAGGGGCTGTCGAGGACGGCGGGATCGAGATGGCGTGGCTTTGCCAGCACCTCGGCTGCCGCCTGCGTCGGCAGCACGCGTTCGACCAGCCGCGAGATCGGCTCGACGAAGGGCAGGAAGGCGAGAGCCCCGACCAGGTTCAGCACCAGATGGAATTCCAGCGCCATGCGCGCATCTTCGAAGGGCAGCGCCAGCATCCAGCCGGCGATGGGCTGGATGAAGGGCACGACGAGAGCGGCCAGGATCAGGCGGGTCAGCAAATTCCCAAGAGCCGGCCGGCGCTGGGCGGCCGGTGCGCCGAGCTGGGCCAGGACCGGGATCAAGGCATTGCCGAGATTGGCGCCGACAACGAGCACCAGTGCCGTCGCTGGGGGGAAGACCCCGGCAGCGGAAAATGTCGCGATCAGCAGGATGACCGCGATGCTGGAATGCGTCAGCCATGTCGCCGCCACGGCAACCAGCAGGATCAGCACGGGCTCATGGCCGAGCGCCGCCAGCAGGGTCCGGAAAGTCTGCGACTCCGCCAGCACTGAGGCGGTGGTGCCAAGTTCGATCAGGGCGAGCAGGATCAGGCCGATACCGACGACCACGCGGCCGATATTGCGGGCCCGGTCCATCGCGTCATGGGCGAGGTAGAGCGCCACGCCGATCGCGGTGCAGAGGCCCCAGAGCCAGCCGAGATCGAGCGAGATCACGAAAGCCGCCACAGCCGTGCCGAGATTGGCGCCGAGCAGCACCGCCAGCGCCATGCCGGCGCTGATCAGGCTGCGGCCCGCAAAGGAAGAGATCAGCAGTGTCGTCGCGGTCGAACTCTGCAGGACCAGCGTCACCGCCGCGCCGCTGCCGAAGGCGCTGAAGCGGTTACCGGTGAAAGTCTGCAAGGTTTTGCGCAGGGAGGACCCGAAGGCGCGCATCGCGCCCGTCCGCACCAGGCGCACAGCCCAGATCAGCAGCGCGACACTCCCGGCCAGATGGACCAGGATCGCTGTTGCGCTGGCTGAGGCTGTGATCATTCACTGAGTCCTTCTGAATTTTGAAGCGTAGCATAGGCCGATTTTTATTAGCCAGCCAACTGGATTGCGACCAAAAATGAGCTCTTAGGCGCACGGCGATCTGCTCGAGTTAGCGGGCTCTAAGCCCTTGCGCTGGAACGATTTGTACCAAGCGAAGCGGACGAGTGCGGCTGCAGGAAAGCTTCAGCTCGCCCTGTGTCCGATGCGCCGGCAAAGAGGATCAACGTCGGCGAAAGCCACTCCGTTCCCAAATTCGCTCGCTCTAGCAGCGCCGTCCGCACCTCCAGTGACAAAGGCTTGAACAACCCAAGCTGGAAAGATTCCGGGTTCCCTTCTCTTTTGTTAATGCGGGCACTGCGAGAACAAAGAAGGATCGGTCTTCGGCAGGGCGTCCCTGCCGGGAGACGGAACCGCAGCATGGCAGGTAATATCTCCCCCGGACGCGTGGTCTTGCTGCCCTGGTACCATGAGAGCGACTTCCTGCAGTTCCAGGCGAGCAGGCCCGCTGCGCGCGACGCTCCGTCCTACGAGCACTGGCGGCAGGCGGCCTCGACCGAACTGTTTCGGCAGCTTGCCAGCGGCCATGCCGTCGAGATCATCTCAGTCAAACCGGATGGCTACCGCGCCTGGATCGCGCAACGGGGTCTGGCGGATGATTGCGGCAATCGGCTTCGCTATGTCGCGGCTCTGGCC
This sequence comes from uncultured Alphaproteobacteria bacterium, assembly GCA_963759925.1. Lineage (GTDB taxonomy): Bacteria > Pseudomonadota > Alphaproteobacteria > Rhizobiales > Beijerinckiaceae > Allobosea. The sequence goes on along the minus strand of CAVXBE010000006.1, from coordinate 544,563 downwards.
GCCGGGGGCTGAAGCGAACTTTAAAGGTTTGACGGGGCGAGGCGGGGTCAGGGGCTGCGATCGTCGCGCCACCGGCCTTTGAGCGTCAGGCTCGCAGTATAGACCACCAGCCCGTCCTCCCCGCGGACTTTCACCACCAACCGCCGATCGTCACCATCGGGCATATCGTCGCTCGCCATATCCGGCAGGGCTTCCAGCGCGTGCTTGCGCGCATCTTCATCGTCGACAAGCTCCATGCCGTCCGTGTCGACATAAGCCGTCTCGCCATTCGTCGTGTCGAAGAAGTACCGTGGCATATCAATCAAATCTGCTGGGCGGCCAAGGGTTTCGCCAAACTGGTGAGATTTTGCCTTCGCGGCGTCAGCGCGGTTCACGATGAAGGTTGAGATAGGTCGCGTCGAAGGCGCAGGCGCGGGTTAGCGTCGCGAAATCCGGGATTTCGATCTTGTTGCCGCGCCAGCTGAGCAAGCCTTTTTCGCGCAATTCGCGCAGGGACCGGTTCACATGCACGACCGAGAGGCCGAGCATGTCGGCCAGCTCCGCCTGCGTGACGGGGAAATTCGATACGGTTCGGCTCGGCCAATCCAACGGCCTGAAGCCGCAGCGACAACTCACAGACGAGGTGGCCGACGCGGGCGCTGGCGGGGCGGCGGCCGATGGACGCGATCCACGCCCGATGCACGGCAGCGTCGATCACGGTCATCAGCCAGAGCAGGCGACCGACATGGGCGGACTCTGCGATGATCCGGCGCAGCTCGTCATGCGGCACGAAGGCGGCCCGGCAGGGTGTCAGCGCCACAACGGTGTGGTCCATCACCTTGAGCAGCATGGCGTGGAGATCGACAAAATCTCCGGGGATGTTGACCGCGGCGATCTGGCGCTGCCCGTCCTTCAGGATGATTTCCCGCCCGGCGAACCCGGCGAGCAGCAGGCAGCTATGGCTCGGCCTGCTGTTTTCGACGACCAGCTCTTCACCACGGTCGAAGCTGCGGATGCTGGGCTGCAGGGACTCGATCAGGGATCGTTCCTGCGCCGTCAAATCGTCCCGCTGCTCGACGTTCCGGATGAAGTGCTCGAAAATGCCTGACAAGAAATCGCTCCGCCTTATGTCTGCGCGGTGTGGGAAAAGCTGTGGGATTTAACGCTAGAGCCGTCCGAAGCGTTCCTCTGGGGGTTCTGGCAGATGCCAGATGCGCCCGATTTTGCGGTCAAAAGCAGGTGATGGGCATGGGTGCCGGCAGTGGTGCTGTCTGATACTCGGATCTTTTGCAGGACTCGGGAACCCGCAGGGGTCCCGCGCATTTCTCCTCGCGGCTTGCTCACGGCTACCCGAGCAGGCCGGCCTGGAGACGACGACTATGACTTTGCATTTCGCCTACGATCCCCTGACATCGCCATCTCTGCCGTCCGCGCTTGCGAGTGAACCGGGCGCCTATAGCGTCCGCATTTCCTGCTCGCGCACAGCTCTGCAAAAGCGCCTGCGGCTGATGCGGGCCTGGCTTCTGGATCTGCAATTGCCGCATCGGCTCGAGATCGTGCCGCGCGCGTCCAGCCCCGAAATCGCGGTCAGCTTTCCCGAAGCCGCCTATGCGCACGCCTTCCAGATCCAGTTCGGCGGACGGCTCGAAGGCAACCTCAGCTAGTCGAAGTGAATGCCTGCTGGCGTCTTAGTCGACGCCGGCCACGGGCTCAGATTTCGAGCGGCCGATATCGGCAGTGGTTTGCGAGAAGCTGCGCTCTCCATCGGCATTTCCGATGGCCGAGGCGATGTAGCGCACAGGGAAGAGCATCGCTTCCATCTGGCTGTCGCTGAGCTGGCGGCGGCGCTGTTCATCGGACATGATCGTCGCTTCCGCAGCGCTCAACGCCTGCTCCACCGCCTGACGCGCGCCTGGGCCAGCCTCCACGACCTGGCGCATTAGCTGCGCCAGAGTGACGAGAAGACCTTCAAGCTGCAGGTTAGCGGTGTTCATGCTGGGCTCCGGGTGAGGGCGACTGCGCGCCCTTCGTCAGGTGGGGCTGGATGGCGAGGCTGCGCTGGCGCAGGGCGGCCAGCGCTTCGTCCATCCGCGAAACGGCTTGTGCAGCCCGTTCCAGTGCGTCATCAGGCCGGGACCCGCTGGTCTTGCGAGATGCCAGTTCGGAACTCTGCTGGTCCATGTCTGGCGTCTCCCGTGAGATGTCCGGCCACAGCGGCAACGCCTCTCGCGGCCTGCGGTTCCCGTGGTGTCAGCGGACCTGACAGAGATAGACATCTTCGGCTGGGCGCTCGAGCACGGAGAAGCCGGCGCTGCGCAGCATCGCCTCCATGCAGGCGCGGTTCGGGATCCACCAATTGGTGGGATCGCCTGCAAAGTTGTGCTCGATGAAATGCAGCCGCGGCGCGTCTTCGGTGGCAAATAGCTCGGTCTCCTGAAACGGATAATCCGCTTCGGAAGGGGTTACGCTGGTCGCCCCGCGCTGGAGGGACTGGCAGATCATCAGGTCATCGGCGACATGCTCGCGGATCAGGTCCAGCGCCAGCAACGGATGCCGGAGGTGGTAGAGCACGCCCATGAACAGGACGAGGTCGAAGCGCTCGCCGAGGCTGCCGACCTCGTAGACCGACATCTGCCGCCACTCGATCTGAAGCTGGGAGACCTCTGCTGCGAGCTGTGCCTGGGCGAGGTAGCGCGGGTCTGAGTCGACAGCCACGACACGCTCGGCCCCGCGACGCTTCATCTCCATGGCGTAGAACCCGGCATTGCAGCCGATATCGAGCACGCGCCATCCGGTCAGATCCTCCGGCACCGCCTGCGCGAAGCTTTGCCATTTGAACCGGGGATAATCGCCGAGGAAATGGTCGGGCGCGGTGGCGATGCCATCGAGCTCGAGGTTGTGGAACCAGGGACCGAGGTCCCGGATGCGCCGCTCCAGCTCGGGGCGGCTTTTCATGGCAGGCGCGCTCATCCGGCCAGCCCTCCGGCCGGGGCGGCCAGCGACGAGGCCTGAGCGCGCGCGGGGCGGGCGCGAGCCGGGATGACGGCCGAGAACCAACTAATGGTGTGCTTCAAGCCTTCCATGACGGGCATGGTCGGCCGCCAGCCCAGCAGCGACTCGGCCCTGGTGATATCCGGGCGGCGACATTGCGGATCATCCTGGGGCAGGGGCTCGTAGCGCAGCTGCGAGGCGCTGCCAGTCAGCTCCAGCACCAGATCGGCCAGCTGGTTGATCGTGTACTCCTCGGGGTTGCCGATATTGACCGGCGCGCGGGGATTGGGGTCGACGTTCATCAGCCGCGCCAACCCATCGATGAGGTCGCTGACATAGCAGAAGGAGCGGGTCTGCTCGCCATCGCCATAGATGGTCAGAGCCTTGCCGCTCAGCGCCTGCACGATGAGGTTGGAGACGATCCGCCCATCATCGGGGCGCATCCGGGGACCATAGGTGTTGAAGATCCGGGCGACCCGGACATCGGTATCATGGCTGCGCAGATAATCGAAGCACAGTGCCTCACCGGCCCGCTTGCCTTCGTCATAGCAGGCGCGGATGCCGATCGGATTGACGCAGCCGCGATAGCTCTCCTGCTGCGGATGCTCCTCCGGATCGCCATAGACCTCGCTGGTCGAGGCCTGCAGGAAACGCCCGCCGCTGCGACGTGCGACCTCCAGGAGGTTCCGGGTGCCGACGACGCTGGTCATCATCGTGTGCACAGGGTCAGCCTGATAAAGGCGGGGGGAGGCGGCGCAGGCGAGATTATAGACGAAATCCGCCTTCATCCCGGCCGGCAGCGCGTCGCAGACATCGCCCTTCAGGAAGTGAAACCGGCTCTCACGCGAAAAGCGGGTGAGATTATCGGCGCTGCCGGTGAGCAGGCTGTCGAGGCAAATCACCTCATGGCCTTCGCCCAGCAAGCGCTCGCACAGATGATTGCCGAGGAAGCCTGCGCCTCCGGCGACGAGGGTGACGGGATGGGTGCGGCGGCTGGCCATGGCGATATCCCTTTACGACTGGATTGAGGTGAGTGGTGATGGGGTGTCGGCGCGGTGTGCTGCGCCTGTGCCGGCGCCTGTGCCGGGGCTCGATTCCGCCAGAGCGGCGACGAGTTCGCCGGCACGGGCGAGTCCGGTATGACCGGCCAGCACGCGGCGCCGGGCATGGGCGGCGCGCAGCTGGGTGGTGGCGTCTGGCTCGGTCTCCAGCGCGGCGATGACCGCCTCGGGACCGTCGGCGATGAGCAGGGCCTCGTCCTCCGGCAGCAGCTCGGAGAGCCCGCGCCAGCGGTCGCTGATCAGCGCTGTGCCGCAAGCCGCAGCCTCGAACAGCCGCACGCTCGGCGACCAGCCGGCTGCGACCATATCCGCTCGGGTGACGTTGAGCGTGAAGCGTTGCGCCGCATAGAAGGCCGGGTGGTCGGCGGGACCGACATGCTCCAGCCGTTCGACATTGGCCGGCCAGTCGATGGTGGACGGGTATTGCGGGCCTGCGACGACGAAGCGCCGATGCGGCAGCCGCCGCGCCGGCTCCAGCAGCAGCCGGTCGAGGACGGGCTGGCGGTCGTCGCTATAGGTGCCGAGATAGCCGAGATCCCAGCCGGCGCGGCAGATCGAGCGGCTGATAGCGGCTCTCATCGACAGCGCAGTACAGTGCGCGCGGCCGGACTGCGCCGAAGCGATCGGCCAGTGTCTCCAGCACCTCGCCGCCCGAAAAGGACAGATAGAGGTCGAGCTCGGGGATCTGCCGGCGGGCGATATAGTCGGTCGAGCCGCGATCGAGGCCGGCCAGCGTCACCGGCGTGTCGATGTCATAGAAGCCGCGCACGCCGCGTGCGGTCGCGAGCACCCAATCCAGCACCGCGACCCCATCGGGCACATAGGAGCCGACGATCACCGCATCGGCCGATGCGATGCGCTGGCCATGCTGGCTCTTCAGCGCGGCGAGGTCGCGGTAAAGCGCGAAGCTGCAGAAATCGGGGTCAGGCAGGTCGCGATTGGCGGCGTACCAGGGCGCGTCCTGCTCGAGGAACAGGATGTTGTGCCCGAGCTTCTCCAGCCCGCGCAGCAAGGCGCGGTAGGTCGTGGCGTGGCCATTGCCCCATGAGGAGCTGAGGGTCAGGCCGATGAAGACGATGTCGAGGGCGCGCGCTCATGCCGCTTTCCCCGCCCGCTTCTCGGCCAGTGCCTGGCGCAGAACAGCGTCGAGCTGCACGGCGCGGCGGTCATAGGTATGCTCGGACAGGATGCGGCGCAGGCCGGCCTGGCCGATGCTGCTCGCGCGCTCCGGCGTCAGCTCCGCCAGCATCTGCGCGACATCCTGGCCATCGCGGGCGACAAGCACCTCTTCGCCGGGCTTGAGGAACAGCTCGATGCCGGTCCAGGCATCGGTGATCAGGCAGGCGCCGGCGCCGGCAGCCTCGAACACCCGCGTCGCCGGGAGAAGCCCGTGGCCGCCATGCTGTCGCGGGTGATGTTCAGCACCGCCAGCGGCGTGACGTTGAAGGCGTTGTGATGCGCCGTCGGGACATGGTCGAGCTTGCGGATATTGGCCGGGCAGGGCTTGTCGCCCCAGCCGGAGCCACCGAGCAGGAAGCTGCGCTCCGGCGAAATCTCGGCGGCGCGGATGAAGAACTCTTCGACGCGGGCCTCGCGGTCCGGCAGCCGGTTGCCGAGGAAGGCGAGATCGGCGGTGAAGCGCTGGTCCGGCGCGACAGGGTGATGCGTCGCGGGGTCGAGCGCGTTGTAGATCGGGATGCAGTCGGCGGCGCCCAGCTTGCGATAGGCGTTCACCACCGGGTCGCCGCCGCCATAGGTCAGCACGAGATCGAGGTGGCGCAGGGCCTGGCGCATGGGATGCTGCGGGGCGCTGGCGATCTCGGCCAGGGTGGCCGGTGCATCCACGTCCCAAAATAGGCCCAGCGAGTCGGGGCGCATCGCGCCGACCACGCCTGCCAGCAAGGCATCGTCGCCATAGCCGACGCCGCTCGCCTTGACGACGATATCGGCCTTGCCTGCCTCGGCCAGCACCGAGCTGACACCGTCCTCACTGGCCGGATAGACCACGACGCGGCACCATTCCGGCGGCTCGATATCGCGGTTTTGCTGCCGGCCGAAGGCATCGGGCTCATAGAAGCTGATGTCGTAGCCGCGCTGCGCCAGCGACTGCAGGATGCCGCGGTAATAGGTGGCGGCACCGTTCCAGTAGGAGGATAGAAGGCTGGAACCGTAGAAGGCGATGCGGGTCATCAGGCGGACTCCAGGGTGGCCGCTGCGAAAGCCGGTTCGGATCGGGGGCGGTGGGGCGATGTCTCACCCAGCGCGCCGCGTGTGCGGGCTGTGCCGTCGCGGCCGAGGATGGCGAGCAGCTCGTCGACACGGTGGGCGCAGCTATGCCGCGCCCGGATGGTTTCGAGCCCCCGCTGGGCGTAGGCCTCGGCTGCGTCTTCGTCGTCGCGCAGCAGCTGCATCGCAGCCTGCATCTCCGGTCCCGACGAGACCTTCAGGAAATCGTCGGCGCGGAAGAGCTGTTCGCTGTCCTGCCAGGGCGCGCTGATCAGCGGGATGCCGCAGGCCAAAGCCTCGAAGACCCGGATCGTCGGAATGCCGGGGAGCGCCTCGACATAGGGCCGTCGCGGCACATGGACGGTCATGCGGTGGCGGGCAAAGGCGGCGGGCGCATCGCTATTGGCAATCGAGCCGCGATAGATCAGATCGGTGGTGGCAAGACGCTCCAGCGCGTCAGCGGGATAGCGTACGCCATGGACGGTGCCGCTGAGCCTGAGCTGCCGCGCCGGGTCGATCAGGAAGCTGTCGAGTTCGTTGGCGCGCTCGCCATCGCCCCAATTGCCGATCCAGATCAGGTCCTGCCGCGGACCCTCCTCCAGAAGCGGGCGGAACAGGCGGGTGTCGGCGGCCTCATGCCAGGTATGGACCTGCCGGCCCCAGCCTTGCGCCAGATAGCGCTCGCGCAGGGTCTCGCCGAAGGCCAGGATCAGATCGTAATTCGCCAGAGACAATCCGGCGATATCGCCCTCGCTGGAGACGGCGCGATGGTGGGTGTCGTGGAAGATCAGCGTGAAGCCGCCACCAGCACGCTTGAGTTCGCCGAGATAGGCGACCAGCGCCGGGTCGGTCCATTCATGGACCAGCACGACATCGGCGTCGGCAAGGGCGGCAGCATGGTCAAAGTCGGGCCCGTAGATCGCAACCGAAAGCTCGGGGAATTCGGCGTGGAACTGGTCGATGGCCGCTTCTCCGCGCTCGGCGACCAGATGGCTGCGGCTCCAGCTCTCTTCCGGCTCCAGCGCCAGGGTCTGGTGGCCCCGCGCTTCCAGCTCGCGCAGCACGCCGCGCAGGAAGTGGGCGTTGCCGTGGTTCCAGTCGGAGATGAGGGAGTGGGTGTAGAGGATCAGTCGCATGTCAGCTGGCCATGGCAGTGGGAACGGAGATGTCGAGCTGGCTCTGCGCGTAGCTGCGAAGCAGGGCGTCCAGCTGCCGCTCGGGCGTGAAATCGAGGGCGCGGTGGCGGGCCTTTGCAGCGAGGCGGGCGCGCAAGCCGTCATCATCGGCAAGGCGCTGGAAGGCCTGGCGATAGGCTTCCGACTTGTTGGCAGAGACGAACAGGGCGGCGCCATCCCACAGCTCGCGGAAGGTCGGGATATCCGCGAGCACCAGAGCTGCGCCGCGCTGGGCAGCCTCCAGCACCGCAAGCCCGAACGGCTCGTAGCAGGAGGAGGAAGCGAAGACGGCGGCGCGCCGCATCAACTGGCGCAGCTCATCCGCCGGAGCCGGTCCGCGGGCGACCGCGTGGCGCAGCATGATCGATTGGCCGTTGGGGCCGAGGCACGGGCCAGCCATGATCAGCGGCCAGGGCGAGCCATCGGCAGCGGCATCGAGGGTGCGGGCGTTCTTGCCCTCGTCCCACCAGCGCCCGGCCGCCAGAACCACCGGCTCGCGCGTCTGCGCGCCTTCGGCAGAGGCGCTGGCATTGTGGACGATGGCGATGGGCGACATGTCGCCATAGGCCCGCTGCAGGGCCTGCGCATGGCTGCGGCTGGGCGAGAGAACAGTGCGGGCGCGGGCGAAGCCGCGCTGGTTGCGCTGCCTTTGCCAGTGCCAGGCCTCGGGCAGCTCACCGCCTCGGACGGCTTCCCACCAGGTCGCGATGCAGGAATGCGACGCGACCACGACCTGTAAGTGTGCAGGCAGATCAACGGCTTGCGAGGGCAGGTTGAGATGCAGCAGGTCCGGTTGCCATTCATCGGCCAAGCGGATCAGCTCGTCGCGGACGAGGTCGAGATCGCTCTCGCGCTCAGCCATCCAGTCGAGTTCGCCCCTGGCCCAGACCAGGCTGACGCCCGGCATGGCCTCGACCTCGGCGATCTGCCGCTCATCGGGCTCCGGGCCGAAGCCGACCAGCAGGCAGGTGATGCCCTGGCCGGCGAGGCTGGCGGCGAGGTCGACCGCGTAGCGCCAGACGCCGCCGACTGCATCGAGCGTCATCAGGATACGGCGCGGCGGCATTAGTGGGTTCCGCAGCATGATGCCTCCAGGCGGTGCAGCGGCAGAGGCTGGTTGTCCTGGATGTCGCTGAAGGCCGAGAACGCAGCGAGGTAATGCTCATGCGCCCGCTCCCAGGCGCGGTCATCGGGCTCGCCCCAGAGCTGCCGATAGCTCGGCGAGCTCGGATAGGGGTAGAGCGGCACCGGCTCATTGGCCCAGACGCCGGAGCGGATCAGCGCATCGCGCCAATAGGCGACGAGGCTGGCATTGTCCTGCTCCATGCCGATGAGATTGGCCTGGACGAAGGGCACGTGACGGCGGGCCTCGATCAGCAGCGCCGCTAGATCCTCGGTCTCGAGCTTGCACCGCTTGGCCAGGGCGGCCCGGCCTTCGACAGTGAGGCTCTCAATGCCCGCCTCGATCGAGACGCAGCCGGCGCGGCCAAGCAGCTCGAGCGTGTCGGGCTTCCAGAGATCGATACGGGTCTGCACGCCGAACTGGATGTCACGCTCGACCAGCGCTTCGAGCAGCGGCTTCTGCGGCAGGAAGATCTCATCGATGAAGTAGATGTAGCCGACGCCCTTGGCGATCAGATCGTCGATCTCGGCCAGCACCAGATCGAGCTCGCGGCGGCGATATTTGTCGCGGAATTCGATCTTGGCGCAGAAGCTGCAGCTATAGGGGCAGCCGCGCGAGGCTTCGACCTCGGCCCCGAAGCCGCGGCGGTTGTCATCGAAGCGGTGATGGTGATGGGGGTGGCGGGCGAGCCATTCGGCCGGCCAGCTCAGGGCTGGCAGCGCGATGAAGGGGCTCGCGGCCGGGCCGCCATTGACGCGGACCGCGTCGCCGTCCCGGGTCGCCAGCGACCGCACCACCGACCAATCCGGCGCATCGGCGAGCTGGGCGACGATCTCCTCGCATTCGCCCCGCACCACGGCATCGACATCGAGCTTGCGTAGCGTGGCCGCGGGCGTCACCGAGCCGTGGGGGCCGACCGCGACCGTGCGGCCGCCCTGACGGCCAAGCCGCTGCAGGAAGGAGGCGGGGACGCGCAGCTCCGGCGGAGCGCAACGCCAGAACAGATAGGTCGGCGCCGTGGTGACCACGGTCATGGCGGGCGCGAAAGCCGCAACCTGCGCCACCAGCTCGGCCTCATCCTGATCCATCAGGTGGCCGTCGAGCATCAGCACCTCATGGCCGGCCTGCTCGAGCAGAAGCTTGCTGTAGCCCAGCTCCAGCGGGAGGTGGGGTTCGCGGCAGCCGAAATAGATGCTGCCATCATAGGTCCATTGCGGATTGACGAGAGCGACCCTCATGCCCTGATCCTTTCGGCTGTGTGGGACGTGCGCCTTGGCGCGGAGGCCTGCTGCGACAGGCCGAATTCGGAGCGGGCCCAGGCGGCGAGGTCACGCAGCCCATCGACCCAGTCGAGCGTCGCCCGCCAGCCGGTGGCCGCCGTGAGGGCGCGCGTATCGGCGACGAAGTAGGGCTGGTCGCCCGGGCGCCAGTCCTCGAAACGCAGATCGGGCTCGGAGCCCAGGATGGCGCCGATTTCAGCCAGCACCCGGTTGAGGCTGACGGCATTGGCCGGGCCGCCGCCGAGGTTGAAGACTTGGCCGGCAAGGCTGTCGATGCCGCTGCGCAGCTGGCAATAAGCCTCGACGGCGTCACGGACATGCAGGATGTCGCGCACCTGCTTGCCGTCCCCGAAGATGGTGATCGGCTGGCCCTTGAGCGCCTTGATCAGGAAGTGGGCGACCCAGCCCTGATCCTCGGTGCCGAACTGGCGCGGCCCGTAAATGCAGCTCATCCGCAGCACGGCCGTGCGCAGCCCGTAGCTATGGGCGTAATCCAGCACATACTGGTCGGCCGCGCCCTTCGAGCAGCCATAGGGCGTGCAGAAGTCGAGCGGGCGGGCCTCGGAGATGCCATAGCGCCGGCAGGCTGCATCGGCGGGCAGGTGGCTGCCTTCGCTTTCCTGCATGGGAATGTCGGAGAGCGAGCCGTAGACCTTGTTGGTGCTGGCGAAGACCAGCGGGATCTCCGGTGCCTGCTGGCGCAGCGCTTCGAGCACGGTGAGCGTGCCATAGGCGTTGACCGCGAAATCATGCCGGGGATCGGTCAGGCTGTCGGTGACGGCGACCTGGGCGGCGAGGTGGAAGGCCGCCTTGGCGCCTTTCAGAACCTCCGAGACCGCGTTCTGGTCGCGGATATCGCCGAGGCTGGCTTCGATCTTCGCGCCATGCCTGGCCTTCAGCCAGGACAGGTTTCGCTCGACGCCGGGACGGCTGAGATTGTCGAAGACGAGGACGGTTTCACCATCGCGCACCAGCCGGTCGGCGAGGTTGGCGCCGATGAAGCCGGCGCCGCCAAACACCACGACCGGCCGCTCGCCGACGGGCTTCAGCCGGAGAGCGGGCGCCGCCTGCTGCTCGAAGGTCGCATCGAGATCACCCGCCGCGCTGCGCTCCAGCAGCCGCCGCAGCAGCTTCGGCCGGCCTTCCGCGTCGGTGACGCCGAGATGATAATGGCGCGGGTCGAAATAGAGGCCTTCCTGCACCGGAATGTGCTGGGGGATATCCTGCCAGCCATACCAGTAGAGCCGGTCGGCAGGCGCGTTCTGGGCCTCGCGGAAACGGCGCACCTGCTCGGCATCGTCATTGCGCCAGGTCGAATAGCCCGCTTCGGTGATCCAGATCTCGCAGGTCGGGTTGTAGCGGGCCAGGATTTCGCGGGCTTCGGCGAGGTGCTGGTCATAGCCGCGCCAGACCGAATTCTCGCTGTCCCAGGTTCCGGGGAAGCCGTGCAGGCCGATGGCCGAGACGACGTTCAGCACGCCGCGCTGACCCATCAGGTCCAGCCAGTGCGTGTCGAAAGGCGAGGGGCCGCCCAGGACAGCGCGCCAGCCGCGGTGCTGCACCCAATGCGCCGCCCCGCCGACCATCTCGCAGAAGAGCTGCCAGTCATGGTCGATGCGCCAGTCCCAATCGAGCAGGTTGTTGGGCTCGTTCCAGAGCTCGACATCGCGGAAATGCTCGCCGTAGCGGGTCAAAACGACATCGAGGAAGTCCGCGTAATCCTTGAGGTTTTCGGGCGCGCCGGAGGCCGAGCCGGTACGCGACAGGGATGGCGGGGTGTAATGGACGCAAGGCAGCAGATCGAAGCTGCCGCCCAGCCGCGGGATCAGCCAGTCGAACCACTCGACACCGCCCGGCGCATGATATTCCGCCCAGGAGAGGTGGCTGCGCAGACGCTTCACGCCGGCGGTCCGCATGCCCTTGATCGCGGCCTCGACGCGCAGATGCTCGCCTTGGCGAAACCACTCGACGAAGCCGAGCTCCGGCTGTGTGGGGTAGGTGGGGGGCGTGGCGTCGCTCATGCCACCAGCCCTCGCGCTTCGAGCTGGCGACGGGCATCCTCGCCGCCATCAACGGCCTGCGAACTCGCCAGCCAGCCTGCCATCTCCGTCATCGAATCCTCGAGCCGGTGCGCCGGGACAAAGCCGAGCAATTCGCGGGCGCGGCTGATATCGGAGAAGCAGTGGCGGATATCGCCCGCGCGGGCCTTGCCCATGATCTCCGGCGTCAGATCCTCACGGCCGACTGCTTCAGCCAACAGGCGCGCCACTTCGGCGATGGTGTAGGATTGGCCGCTCCCGATATTGAGCACCTGGCCGTTGACGCCGCCGGCATGCATGGCCAGCGCGAAGGCCTTGGCGACATCGCGGACATGGACGAAATCGCGCCGCTGCTGCCCGTCCTCGAAGATCAGCGGCTTCTGGTCATTGAGCAGCCGCGCCCCGAAATTGGCGAGCACGCCGGTATAGGGGTTGGACAAGGCCTGGCCGGGGCCGAAGACATTGAACAGACGCAAGGCCACGGTCTGGATGCCATAGGCCTGGCCGATGATCAGGCAGCTTCGCTCCTGAACGTATTTGGTCAGCGCATAGATGGAGGCGAGATCGACCGGCTTGGTCTCATCGGTCGGGATCGGCGTCAGCACCTCGCCATTGGGTCCGGACGGGTCCCAGGCATGGCCGCCTGCGGTCTCGCGGGCGCTGCGGCGGATCGCGCTATGGCGCTGGCCGTCCTCGTCTTCATAGAGCCCCTCGCCATAGACGCTCATCGAGGAGGCGACGACGAGGCGCTGGACCTGGCTGCGCGCCATCTCTTCCAGCATCACGGCGGTGGCGTAGTCATTGCCCCCGACATAGCGGGAGATTTCGTACATGCTCTGGCCGACGCCGACCTCGGCTGCGAGGTGGAAGACGCCGTCGATGCCCTCAAGGGAGCGCCGGATCAGGGCCGGCTCGCGCACATCGCCGGAGATCAGCTCGACTTCGACCGGGAGAGTTGACGGCGCGCCGGCATGAACCTGAGGCACGAAACTATCGAGAACCCGGACCTGGTGACCTTGGGAGAGTAGTTCTTTGCAGAGATAGCGCCCGATGAACCCCGCGCCGCCCGTCACCAAGTAATTCGCTGCCATTGCGGCCTCCGAGAACTGCATTCCGTGAGCGGTCAACGGCTACCTGCGGCTCCGGTTCCTGTTGAAGAAGTCATAGATGTTGATGAAGATGATGAAGCTCGCCGCCACGTCTGAGGCTGACTCAGGTTCCTGCAGCACATCCGGTCAGCAGCCAAAGATGTAGCGGCTCAACACCGGGCGGCAGCCGCTCCGGAGGAGGAAACCGCAGCGCCAGCCCGCCGTTCCGGCCTAGGCGCAGACCAAAGCTGTAAGCGTTGGTTTTTGCGTTTTCCGATTGAACAGTGGCGCTGCACGCGGCGTTGCCGTCGCATGGACACATTACAGACACAGCCGGAGTTCGATTGCATCGTCGTGGGCGCAGGCCCGGCCGGCAAGACGGCAGCGCTCTATCTCGGGCGCTACCGGCGCCGGATCCTGCTGGTCGACGCCGGCGACAGCCGCGCCTTGCTCGCACCCCATTCCAATAATTACCCCGGCGCGGTCGGTGGCGTCTCGGGGACAGCGCTGCTCTCGGCGCTGGAGGACCAGATTGCGGCCTACCCGATCGCGCGGCGCCAGGGCCGTGCCGAGCAATTGCGGCGGGAGGGGGAGGGTTTTGCGCTCACCGTCGACGGCGAAGCTGTCAACGCTGCGCGGGTCCTGCTCGCCACGGGGATCAAGGACCATCGCCCCAATTTCGAGCCGCATGACGAGGCGGTGATCGACGGGCTGCTGCGTTACTGCCCGATTTGCGATGGCTATGAAGGTCGCAACCAGCGGCTTTGTGTTCTGGGACCCGCCGCCCATGCAGCGGGCAAGGCTCGGTTCCTGCGGACCTACACCGCCAGCGTCACCCTCGTCACCACGGACGCGCCCGAGGAGCTGGGGCCTGAGCTGGCGGCGGAGATGGCGAGCCTTGGCATCGCCGTGCGCGAGCTGGCGCCGGATGCGCCGCTGATGCGGCAGGGCGAGACCATGCTGGTGCCTTATCGCGACGGCCGCATCGAGTCCTTCGATGCGGTCTATCCGGCTCTGGGAGCCTTGCCCGGCTCTGCGCTCGCCGGCGCGCTCGGCGCGGAGGTCGACAAGTCTGGCTGCCTGGTCGTCAATGACCGCTACAGCACCACGGTGCCCGGTCTCTACGCCGCAGGCGATGTCGTCTCCGACATCCACCAGATCTCGGTCGCGATCGGGCATGCGGCCGTGGCCGCGACTGCCATTCACAACAGCCTGCCGCAGGCTCCGGTCTCGGAATCGCCGCTTTAGGAGGGCAGTGCCTCGAGCTCGGCCAGCGCGTCCTTCAGCGTCTCGGCGGCGACCTGCTTTGGCACGCCCGCACGCAGCTCATCCAGCACGGCCGACAGCAGGCCTGCGGCGGCGTAGGACCGGATGATGGCGTCGTCATGTTCTGCGAGGAGGAGGCGGCCTTCGGCTGCGGCCTCGTCCATGACGGCCTCGCCGCGGATCGTCAGACGCCGCAGCGCCAGGCTCGCGGGGCGCGCTGTGCCGGCCATGGTCATTCCCGGTTGATGAATTTGTTGAAGCGGCTGTGGGGATCGACGCCGCAGATCAGACCGAGTTCGCGATCCTCGAAAGTCTCGAAGAATTCGTCCCAGGAAATCTCTTCCAGGTTATCGTCGGTGTCGCCGAAATCGAACCTCAGCAGCCCGGCATCGTCCTTGTCACCGGTGCCGACGACACGTGACGGCCGGCCACCGCGCTCGGCCGCCCAGCTGCGGATGGCGTCGTGATCGGTCAAAACTCGTGAACTGCTCATGACTGCGCCTCCACTCCTGCCGGTGAAACAGCAGGAGCGAGCAGCCGGTTCCGGCTCCAAGCTTTGGCGGAAAGACGAGGCCTAGCGTTCGGGCTGGGCGAGCGCAGACGCCAGATGCACGCGCCCTTCATCCTGAGCGCGCGCAGGCTTGCGCTTGCGAAGATGCTGGTAGAGCACGATGCCCAGTGCGCGGGCCCGCTGGATGCTTTTGGCCATGGCAAGCTCGACCGCCTTGGTCGACAGAGCCGGGCCAAAACGGTCGAACGCCACGACGATATCGTCGGGATCGACATCCCCGTAATTCTTGTCGTTCAGCACCATATCGACGGCCCGGATCAAATCGGCGGTGATCGGTGCGGCGCGCGCTTTCACCAGCGTCTCAATCACGATGCGGGCCTTCACCGCCGAACGCTTGCGCACGAGCTGCACCAGCGCCGCAACCGCAATCAGCTCGCCCTCGCGGAAAGGCCGGCCCGGGGAGGGATTGCGCAGCACGGTTGCCCCGGCGCGCTCGCAGATCTGCAGGGCGGTCAGCGCGTCCTCGTCTCCGCTGGCGGCGGCGGCAAAGAAGAGCTGGCTGTTGGTGATCTGCACCCTGTCCTTGTTGTGCCCGATGAAGGCGCTGGCGCGGTCCTGCTGGCTGCCGGCCTCGACCACCAGCACCTCCAGCTCCTCGATCCCGCCATGGCTGACGGCGGCGATGGCCGTATGCTGGCCGTCGATGACATGCCAGGCGTCGCCGACGCGGGTGACGACCGGCACCTTGTATTTGCGCCAGTCCCATTCCTCGACGAGCTTGCGGATGAGCTTCATCGACTTCGGCGAGAGGTCGCGCTGATAGGCGGCATCGACGGCGAGGTCCTGCGGGCGCAGAAGAGTGGTCTTTGGCTTGGGGCCGATTTCGCCCCGGACCCAATCCTCGGTTTTCTCGAGCGGGCGGATGGTTCGGGCCAAAGTCTCATCCATGCGCCTGCACTCCCTAAACTCGTCGCAGCGCGTGTGTGGCTGCAAACACACAAGGATAGGTCGTTAACTCCCGCTCTCATTAACTTGTGATAAGTAGATCAAAAGAGGCTGAAGTGGGCAGTAAACCGGCGTTTTCCGGGGAACAGCGAGGCTTTGCTGGTGTTGCTGAGGTCAGGAGATGATCATGCAACACAGCTTTCAGACCGGTCGACAGCTCGCCTTGGCGATGCAGAAGGCGTTCCCGGACCAGGATTGGACGGACAAGCTGGTGCAGGGTTCCGGCTTGGACCGTAACACCGTTGAGTGGCACCTGCAGGAGGAGATGGAGCCGCCCGTGCCGATCCGTGACGCGGCGATCCGCCTGCTCGGTTCGGAGCAGACGCCTGCCGCTCCGCCGGTGGGGGACGTCGCGCCCGATGACCTGCCGTTCAGCGGCTTGCCCGGCAATCTCGGCAAGCTCAACGCCGACTGAACCACCGAAGTAAGCTTCGTCAGGCGCTCGTCTTAGGCTTGGCGGTGCGCTTGGCTGGCTTTGCGGCAGGCTCATCGCCACCCTTGGCCTTGCCCGTAGCCGGCTTCGATTTGGCGGCAGGCTTCTCCTCGGTTTTCTTCTTGGCCGCGCCTGTGGCGGGCGCGCTGGCCTTGTCCTGAGCCAGGCTTTTCTTCAGCGCGTCGAAGAGGTTGATGACGTTGTCCTTGCGCTCTTCGGGCTCCGCCTGAGCAGCCTTCGGCTTCCGGCGCTTCTTCGTCGCGATCAGCTTGAGCAGCTTCTCCTGCAGCGGATCCTCGACCATCTCCGATGACCAGTGCTCACGCTTCTCTTCGATGAAGCTGGTGGCGTGCTTGAGCATTTCCGGCTCGGGCTTGGTCTTGTCGATGTTGGCAAAATAGTTCTTCTGGTCGCGAACCTCATCGCCATAGCGCAGGGTCCAGAGCACGATGCCGTTGTCGCGCGGCTCCAGCATCACCGCCCGCTCGCGCCGATAGAGCACGACGCGCGAAATGCCGACCATCTTGGTCGCCGCCATCGCCTCGCGGATCACCGCAAAGGCTTCCTCGCCCACAGCGTCGTTGGGCACGAGGTAGTGCGGGCTGTCGAGATAGACCCAGGGGATGCTGTCGCGCGGCACGAACATGTCGATGTCGATGGTGCGCGTGCTTTCGAGCGCGACAGTGTCGAGTTCTTCATCCTCCAGAATGACATAGCTGTCATCGCCGGTCTGGTAGCCCTTGGCTTCGTCCTCATCCTTGACCGGCTTGCCGGTTTCCAGATCGACATAGCGGCTGACGATGCGGTTACCGGTCGAGCGGTTGACCGTGTGGAAGCGGACCTTCTCGCTCTCGCTGGTCGCAGGCGACATTGCCACCGGGCAGGTCACGAGCGAGAGCTTGAGGTAGCCCTTCCAGAAGGTGCGCTGGGCCATGATGGTCTCCGTCCACGACCTTCATGACAATGCGCCAGTGCCAGCTCTGTTCCTCCGGCGGAACGTGTCTCCCTTGCACGCGTTGAAGCACTGCGGCGTCGGTTGGGTCGCCGCACGGAGGAGCGGGCATGGCGGGGATACGCGCGGTCTGGAAGGGCTTTCTGAGCTTCGGCGACATCTCGTGCCCGGTGGCGCTCTATACCGGGGCCAGCACCGCCGAGCGCATCGCCTTTCACACGCTCAACCGCGCCACCGGGCACCGGGTCCGCCGCGAGTTCATCGATCCCGCAACCAACAAGCCGGTCGAGCGCGAGGATCAGGTCAAGGGCTTCGAGGTCGAGAATGGCCGCTATGTGCTGATCGAGCCCGATGAGGTCGCCAAGATCATGCCCGTCAGCGACAAGACACTCGACGTCTCGGCCTTCGTCCCGTGCGGCGACATCGACACCGTCTATTTCGATAAGCCGTATTTCCTGGCTCCGGCGGAAAAAGTCGCGAGCGAGCCCTTTGCGGTAATTCGCGAGGCACTGCGCGAAGGCCAGGCTGCGGCGGTTGCGCATGCCGTGCTGTTTCGCCGCCATCGCACCGTGATGATCCGCGCCCAAGGGCTGGGATTGGTCGCGCATACCCTGAACTATGATTACGAGGTGCGTTCGTCCCAGGCGGCGTTCTCCGACTTGCCCAAGCTCAAGCTGAAGGGCGAGATGCTGGACCTCGCCAAGCACATCATCGACACCAAGCGCGGCGAGTTCGATCCCGCAGCCTTCGATGATCGCTATGAGGCGGCCTTGGCCGAGCTCGTGAAGGCCAAGCAGGAAGGGCGCACGCTGAAGGCTCGCAAGCCGGCCGCGCCATCCAAGGTCGTGGACCTGATGGAAGCGCTGCGGGCCAGTGTCGGCCAGGGCAAAGCTGCATCAGGCAAGGCTGCATCGGGTAAGGCCAAGAAGCCTGCAGCGGCAGAAGCGCCCCGGCGCAAGGCCGGCTGAGGCAGGAGAGAGCGGGCAGGGGGAGCCCTGTTGCGCTGGCCAGTTCTTCATTAGACGATTTCTAAGCTTTTGAAATCAATGGGGATTTTTGTAATCCGCCATTGACGGATGACCTTTCGCGCCTCAATAAGCCGAAAGACGACAGGCAGCCCCTGAACGGCAACCCAGCTCGTTTCATCAAACCGAAAACTGGGCAAGCAAGGCGCGTACGCGCCGGGCGAGGGGCTGTCATGAGCAACACCAAAATTCCATTGTCCTTGCGCGGCGCAGAGGCGCAGTCGCTGCCATCTGCCGCGCGTGCCGCTGTCTCGCCTTCGCATCAGGCGGCGCTTGGCGTCTTCGCCGCCGCCTGCCTGGCCTCTGCCGCTCCGGTGGATGAGGCCCGCGCGCAAGCGGCTGCCGGCCAGCTTCCGGCGCTGAATGTCGAGGCTCCCGCCGAAGTTCGCCGCGCCAAGCCGACCCGCGCCCGCCCGACGCCTGTCCGCAACACCAACCGTGCGGCGGCAAGGCCTCGTCCGGCTCGTCCTGCTGCCGCTGCCGCTGCCGCGCCGTCAGGTCCCGCTCCGGCTGCGCCGGGTGCCAACCCCTATGCCGATGCCGCGGCGCCCTACAAGGTCGATCGCTCGGCCTCGGGCAAGCTCACCGAGAAGCTGCTCGACACGCCACGCACCGTCACCACCATCCCCAAGGAGGTGATCGCCGACAAGGGCGCGACCTCCTTCCGCGAACTGGTGCGGACCACGCCGGGTCTGACGCTTGGCAGCGGCGAGGGCGGCAATGCCTATGGCGACCGCGTCTCCATCCGCGGCTTCGATGCGCGCAACGACATCTATGTCGATGGGGTGCGCGATGCCGGCGTCAACATTCGCGAGACCTTCAACACCGAGCAGGTGGAGATCCTGAAGGGACCGGCGGGCACGGTCGGCGGGCGCGGCTCCTCGGGCGGTGCCGTCAATGTCGTCACCAAGGCGCCGTCCTTCGTCAACTTCATGAATGCCGGCGTGCAGCTCGGCACCGATGCGACAAGGCGCGCGACGCTCGACACCAACTACGTCGTCAACCCCGATCTCGCGGTTCGCATCAACGGCATGGGCCAGCTCGCCGATGTCGCCGGCCGCGATCAGGTTTTCGATAATCGCTGGGGCGGTGCCTTTGCCGTAACCTACCGGCCGCTCGAGACCTTCAAGGTCACGCTCAGCTATTCGCACACCGATCTCGACCAACTGCCGGATTGGGGTGTGCCGTTCGATACGCGCAACCTTCGCCCCTTCACCGAAAACGGCCTGCGCCGCTCGAATTTCTACGGCTTGCCCAACCGCGACTTCCAGAAGGCCAAGCAGGATATCGCATCGGCCAAGGTGGAGTGGGATGTGACGCCCTGGCTGAACATCACCAACACCTCGCGCTACGGCTTCTCGGTGCTGGACTATGTCGCGGGTGCGCCGGGGACGCCGGTGACAAGCTCGGCCAACCCGCTGCTCTGGACCGTGCCCACGACGGCCAAGAGCCGGTATCAGGAGGTCGAGACCTACGCCAACCAGACCAACGCGACCTTCAAGTTCGAGACCTTCGGCTGGAAGCACACGCTGGTGACAGGCGCTGAATTCAGCAGCGAGGATCTGTCGCGCGACACCTACCAGGCCCTGGCGACGGAAGCGTTCGGCGCCACCAATATTCCGGGCTCGACCCTCAACCTCTGGAACCCGCGCGGCGTCGATATCCCGTGGACCGGCCAGTTCGTGAAGACGGGGCCGCCCGACGCAGGTCAAGGTCGATACCGCCAGTGTCTATGCGCTGGACACGATCAACATTCAGGACCGGCTCTTCCTGAGCGGCGGCGTCCGGGTCGAGCATTACGACACGACGGCGACATCGGCAGCGGCCAACGGAGTGGTCACGACGCTGACCCGCGACGACACGCTGGTGAACTATAATCTGGGGGCGACCTACAAGATCCTGCCGCAGCTGGCGATCTACGCCGCCTACGGCACCTCCTCGAACCCGTCCGGTGCCGAGATCGATGGCGGCGGCAATGATTATGGCGGGTTGACTGCGCAGAACGCCACGGTCGGTCCCGAGAAGAACAAGTCCTACGAGGTCGGTGCGAAATGGGAGGCGTTCGACCGCCGCCTGCTGATGACCGCAGCCCTGTTCCGGACCGAAAAGAGCAATGCTCGCGAGACCTTCGGCGCCAGCATCATCGGCGGCGGCGAATACAAGGTCGAGGGCGTTGAGTTCAGCGTCGGCGGCAAGGTGCTTGACCGTCTCAGCCTGTTCGGCGGCGCGGTGTTCATGAGCTCGGAGGTGACGAAGTCCGTCACGGCCGCCAATATCGGCCGCAAGCTCGCCAATGTCGCGCATGAATCCTTCAATATCCTGGCGAAGTATGACGTGACCGACAAGCTCGCAGTCGGCGTCCAGGCCACCTATACCGGCAAGCAGTATGGCGGCACGCTCGCAGCCAACAACAACGTCCTGCCGGCGGGTTGGCGTTTCGACGCGCTGGCTGAGTACAAGTTCACGCCGACCATCTCGGCCAAGGTTCAGGTTCTGAACATCACGAACGAAGTCCTTTACGACGCGTTCTACCGTAGCGCCTCTCCTTACGTCTATCTGGCGCCCGGCCGCTCCGCCCAGGTCTCCCTCGCCTTCAAATACTGATCCCCCAGCACCGGGGCCGCCTTAACGCGCCCCGGTGCCCCAGCAAGGTCCGCTTAATGTTGCTCTGCGTTCCCAACGTCCTCTCACCCGCCGAGCTGGCTCGCTGCCGGGAGGTGATGGACAATGCCGCCTGGCAGGACGGGCGCGAGACGGCAGGTGCGCAATCGGCGCAGGTCAAGCTCAACAGCCAGCTGCCGATAGGCTCCGCGGCCGCGCATGAGCTCGGCGATATCGTGCTCGATGCGCTGTCCCGCAGCCCGCTTTTTCTGTCGGCCGCGCTGCCGCTGCGCATCCTGCCGCCAATGTTCAACAGCTATACCGGCGGCCAGACCTTCGGCGTCCATGTCGACAACGCCATCCGCAACGTGCCGGGTTCGCCGGTGCGCATCCGCACCGATCTGTCGGCGACGCTGTTTCTCGCCGAACCCGACGAGTATGAGGGCGGGGAGCTGATGATCGAGACCCTCTACGGGTCGAACGCGGTCAAGCTGCCGGCCGGGCATCTCGTCCTTTACCCCGCCACCAGCCTGCATTGCGTCACGCCGGTGACCGCCGGGCTGCGGCGGGCCTCGTTCTTCTGGATCCAGAGCATGATCCGGGAGGAGGGCGCCCGCACTATGCTGTTCGACCTCGACCGGACGATCCAGGAGCTGCAGGCCGAGCGCGGTCTCGATGACCCGCAGAGCGTGCGGCTGACCGGCATCTACCACAACCTCATTCGCCAATGGGCCGAGACATAGACGCGATGATGATCACCAGACTGATCCGCAGCGGCGCCCTGTCCGCCTGCCTTGCCGCGCTGGCCCTGCCGGGCGCAGCACGCGCCCAGCAAGCGCCGACCGTTCCCCATGAGCTGTCGCCCTGGGGCATGTTCATGGCGGCCGATATCGTGGTGAAGGCGGTGATGATCGGCCTCGCCATGGCCTCCGTCATCACCTGGACGATCTGGCTCGCCAAGGCGCTGGAGCTGCGCTCGGCCAAGCGGCACTTGCGCCAGGCCACGACGATCCTTGCCAGCAAGGCGAGCTTGGCCGAAGCGTCGGTCGCGCTGGCCAAGTCGCATCGCTTGGGGCGGCAATTCGTCGAGGCTGCCTCCGCTGAAGTCGGCCTCTCTGACCCGCTCGCCGACAAGGAAGGCGTCAAGGAGCGCGTGGTCTCGCGCCTGAACCGGATCGAGCTGGCTGCGAGCCGCGACATCGCGCGCGGCACCGGGCTGGCTGGCGACGATCGGCTCGACAGCCCCCTTTGTCGGCCTGTTCGGCACCGTCTGGGGCATCATGAACAGCTTCATCGGCATCTCGAAAGCGCAGACCACCAATCTCGCCGTGGTCGCGCCCGGCATTGCCGAGGCCCTGCTGGCAACCGCCATCGGCCTCGTCGCCGCTATCCCCGCGGTGATCATCTACAACATCTTCAGCCGTGGCATTTCCGCCTATCGCGGTGAGGTCGGCGATGCCGCGGCCTGCGTGGCGCGGCTGGTGTCGCGCGATCTCGACCGGGGCGGCCGCCGCCTGCAAGCAGCGGCGGAGTAGGGCAATGGCCGGCGGCATCAACCAGTCCAGCGGCCTCGGCGGCGACGATCTTGCGGAGAATAGCGAGATCAACGTCACGCCATTCATCGACGTGATCCTGGTGCTGCTGATCATCTTCATGGTCGCAGCGCCGCTTTCGACCGTGGATGCGCCGGTCGAGCTGCCGGTCTCGACTGCCAAGCCGCAGCCGCGGCCAGACAAGCCGGTCTTCCTGACGCTGAAGGCGGACCTCTCGATCCTGATCGGCGAGCAGCCTGTGACGACGGACGCGCTGGCTTCGGCCATCGACATGCAGACGCGGCTCGACCGTGAGCAGCGCATCTATGTCCGGGCCGATCAATCCGTCAGCTATGGCGAGGTGGTGCGGCTGATGAATGCGCTGCGCGCGGCGGGATATCTCAAGATCGCGCTGGTGGGGCTCGAGGGCGGCGACGGCAAGGCCGCAGCCGCCGAGCCGGGGCGGGCGGCACCATGACGGTCAGCGTCCTCCATGAAAGCGGCAGGCTGCATGGCTTGCGCCTGCTTGCGGCTGCCGTGGTTGTTCTCGGGCTGCATGGCGGCGGCGTTGCTCTGGCGCTGGTCCAGGCCCGTCAGCCGGAGCAGTCCATGGAGGATGTCGGTGCGCCGATGGTCGTCGAGTTCGACGCCATGCCCGTGGCGCCCGAGACCGAGCAGGCCGAGGCGACCCCCGCCGAAGAGATGGAGGCTGCCGCTGCGGCGACCGAGGTGACGGAGAAGCTGTCTGCGCCGAAGGAGACCGACCTGCCGAGCGCGGAGGCCGCCCCGGTGGAAGCGCCGCCCGATCTGCAATTGTCGCAGCAGCAGACGCAGAAGCGCCAGGAGGAGGCGCCGGACGGACAGCCGACCGAGGCAATGGATGCGCGCGAGCAAGAGGCGGCGCCGAGCCAGGCCGCCGCGTCCTCGGCCGCTGCCGCGCCGATGGCGCTCTCGGTCGACGAGCGCGCTGCAGCCCCCGCCGAAGGCAGCGTCAGCGAGGCGCAGGCTCTGCCGCCGGGCTGGCAGAAGGCGGTGATGGCGCATCTCGGCCGGCACAAGCGCTACCCTGTCGAGGCGCGCCAGAAGCGCCTGGAAGGAGAGGTTCTGCTGCGCTTCGTGCTGGACCGGACCGGCAAGATCCGCAGCGCCAGCCTGACCAAACCCTCAGGCTCCGCCCTTCTCGATGCAGAAGCGCTGGCCATGCTGGTGCGCGCGCAGCCGCTGCCGCCCTTGCCGACGCAGGTGCGTGGCGATCAGGTGGAGTTGGTCGTGCCGATCAATTACCGGCTGAAATGACGCAGCTCCCGCCGCCGCTGGAACGCATTCCCCGCGAGATCGCCTGTGCCGCGGATTACGAGTCCTATGCCCGCGCCAGGCTCGATGACAACGCCTGGGCCTATCTTGCCGGCGGGGCAGGGGATGGCATCACCCAGGCGGCAAACCGCAGGGCTTTCGATGCGCTGCAGCTGTGGCCGCGCCTGCTGCGGGGATCAGCGGGCGCCTCAACCCGAACGACGCTGCTCGGCCTCGATCTCGCCCACCCCGTCATCGTCGCGCCCGTGGCGTATCAGCGCCTGTTCCATCCCGAGGGTGAGGTCGCAACCGCCATGGCAGCATCAGCTGTCGAGGCGCTGATGATCGCCTCCACCCTGTCGAGCCTGCCGCTTGAAACGATCGCCGCACAGGCGGAAGGCGTGCCGCAATGGTTCCAGCTCTACCTCCAGCCGGATCGCGGCCTGACGCTGGAGCTGGTGCGCCGCGCCGAGGCGGCAGGGTTCAAGGGGCTCGTGCTGACCGTCGATGCGCCGATCAACGGCCTTCGCAACCATGAGCAACGGGTCGGCTTCAGCTTGCCGCCTGGCATCACCGCCGCCAATCTCGTGGGAGCGGCCATGCCGGAGCGGCGGCAGGGCCATCCGGTGTTCGATGTCGCCATGGCCCATGCGCCGCTATGGAGCGACGTCGCCTGGCTGCTCAGGGAGACCCGGCTGCCGCTGATCCTGAAGGGCATCCTGCATCCCGATGATGCGCGTGAGGCGATGGTGCAGGGCGCGCAGGCGATCATTGTCTCCAATCACGGCGGCAGGACGCTCGATACGCTGCCCCCGGCCATCACCGCCCTGCCACGCATCGCCGATGCGGTGGGCGAGGGGATGCCGCTCCTGCTCGATAGCGGCGTCAGGCGTGGCACCGATGTGCTGAAGGCGCTGGCGCTGGGGGCGCGGGCGGTGCTGGTCGGGAGGCCGATCGCGCAGGCTCTGGCTGCGGCAGGCCCGCTCGGCGTCGCCCATTGCCTGAAGCTCCTGGTCGAGGAGCTGGCTGTCGCCATGGCGCTGACCGGCGTCTTGGACCTGCAGCAGATCCCGCGCGACCTGGTCTACTGAGCGGCCTTGGCCTGCGGATTGATCCGCCGCCAGCAGGCAGATCATCCGCGCAGCCTCGAACGATTTCTCGAACGCCGCCACGGGCAGGAACTCGAAGCGCGAGTGGAAATTATAGGCGCCGGTGAAGAAGTTCGGCGTCGGCAGGCCCCTGGGAGACAAGGCGGCGCCATCCGTGCCGCCGCGCATCGGGATCTGCTTGGGCTGGATCTGCAGGGCCGCCAGCGCGCCAAACAGCAGATCGACCGAGCGGTGATCCTCGCCGAGGCTGTCATGGATATTGCCGTAGGTGTCGGACACCGAGCAGGTGACGCGGCCCGTCGGATAGCGGGTTGCGATCAGCTCGGCCACCTGCTGCAGGCGCTGCTTGCGGGCGCTGAAACTCTGCCGGTCGAAATCGCGGATCAGCACCCGCAGCCTGGCCTCGCTGGGGCCGGCGGCGATCTCGCTGAACCAGAAATAGCCATCGCGGCCATCGGTCCGCTCCGGCGTCTGCGCCCGGTCGAACTGGCCGATATAGTCGCAGGCCATCAGCAACGGATTGACCATCACCCCCTTGGCCGACATCGGATGGGCGCTGACGCCGGTGAAGACCAGCTCGGCCGAGGCCGCATTGAAGTTCTCGATCACCACCTCGCCGACCTCGCAGCAATCGATGGTGTAGGCGAAATCGCAGGCGAAGCGGGACAGATCCAGCGCCTTGGCGCCACGCAGCCCGATCTCCTCATCCGGCACGAAGGCGACATGGATATCGCCATGGCTGTCATCGGGACCAAGCCGTGACAGCAGCGTCATGATCACCGCGATCGCGGCCTTGTTGTCGGCGCCGAGCACGCTGGTGCCGTCGCTGAAGATGATATCCTGCCCCGCCCAGGGCGCGATCTCGGGATGCTCGGCCACGCGCAGCCAGATGTCCGCCTGACGGTTCAGGCAGAGATCCTCGCCCTCGAACCGCAGGATCTGCGGCTTGATCTCGGGGGACAGGCCGGTATCGACGGTATCGAGATGGGCGATGAAGCCGATTTTCGGCGCGCCGGGGCAATTGCCGGGCTTGACGGCGGTGACGGTGGCCTGCCCGTCGATCACCACCTCCGACAGGCCAAGCTCCCGCAACTCATCCGCCAGCAGGGCCGCCAGACGCTGCTGGCCCTGTGTGCTGGGCAGCCTCGTCGACTTGCCATCGCTCTGGCTCTCCACCGCGAGATAGCGGAAGAAGCGTTCGATCAACTGCTCGCGAAGGCTCATCATTCGGTCCTGGTCCGGGCTCTAAAATCACCCGCTTGACGCCAAGCTAGGGCAAAGAGCCGCAAAGACCATCAGCTGCGCGGGTTCTAACGGTAAGGCAAGGGGTTAGGTCGGGCTGTTAGCAGCGTGATGCCGAACGTGCTTGTGGATCGCGTTCGAAGCGGGCGCCGCGCTTCTGCGTGCGTTTCGCAACAGAATGAGGGCGAGCGCGAAGGCAAGGCTTGCCAAAACCGCGCCAGCCCGGCAATGACTGCCATGACCAGCAGGCTTCAGCCGCTGGCCCGGGCCCCGCGCCCGGTTCGTCACGCCCGGACCTCCGCCAGCTGCCGCTGGCCATCCCGGCGTGTCGGCATGGAAGGGTGGCCGAGTGGTTTAAGGCAGCGGTCTTGAAAACCGCCGTGGGTGCAAGCCCACCGTGGGTTCGAATCCCACCCCTTCCGCCATATCCCCTCACGCCCAGCCACCCCACCTCCGCGGAACAAACTCACCGCTGAGGCATTCCCCGACGCGAGCGCATCCTGGCGTTGTGCCATCCTAGCGTTGTGCATGGACAGGAACGTGGCGCGGACGTATTCGTCCTGTGTCCTGATCGTCTTTGCGTTCACTCATCGATCCGGCCTCTGGGGCCGCGAGGATTTGATATGGCCATTCCGTTTATTTCGAGCACGAAACCTGTCCCTGATCCCGGTCGTTCTAACGCCTTCACTCCGTCACCGCTCTCGCTGCGGCTGTTCACCGTCGATAAGACCGATGTCGATCAGGTGCGTTACGATGCGCCTTATCGGGGCGGGCGCTGGAAGATCCTCGTTGTCGGCTCGGATCAGCGCTATCTCGAAATGGCCAATGGCACCTCGTTCTCAACGGGCAATCACCCAGTCGAGACGCTGGTGCCGATGCTTCACATGGAGCGGGCCGGTTTCGGGCTCGATGTCGCGACCCTGTCCGGCGAGGCTGTGAAATTCGAGCAATGGGCGATGCCGTCGCGCGACGAGACGCTACGCGCCTTTTACCAGAGCCACCTCGCGCGCTTCGACAACCCCATGACCCTGTCCGCAGTGGTGGATAGCGCCTTGGGGCCCGACAGCGACTATATCGGC
The DNA here is from genome assembly GCA_963759925.1 of uncultured Alphaproteobacteria bacterium. Lineage (GTDB taxonomy): Bacteria > Pseudomonadota > Alphaproteobacteria > Rhizobiales > Beijerinckiaceae > Allobosea. The sequence continues at coordinate 517,553 of CAVXBE010000006.1, read as the reverse complement.
GTGTTCATTCCCGGAGGGCACGGGGCGCTGATGGGGCTGCCTGACAGCCCGGCCATGAAGGCTGTGCTGGAATGGGCTGTGCGGAACGACAAGTTCGTGATCTCGCTCTGCCACGGACCGGCTGCGTTCCTCTCGCTCGGCGCCGCCAATCCGCTCTCCGGCAAGAAGATCTGCGCCTTTTCCGATTTCGTCGACGCGCATACGCCACGGATCGGCTACATGCCCGGGCCGTTGACCTGGAAGTTCGGGGAAAAGCTGACGGCGCAGGGCTTTACAATCACCAACACGCTCGTCAGCGGCGCGACCTGCATGGATGGGAAATTGCTGACGGGCGACTCTCCGCTCGCCAGCAGCGCGCTGGGCAAGATGGTCGGCCGCGAGCTGCTGAAAGCCGTGCAAGCCTGAGGGCTCGCCGGCCGAGGCTGGCGTCGGGGGCGGTTCCGCGCGGGAGCTGCCCCGGCCAAGCCTTAGGGGTTTGAGCCCCGCATGCCCGGCATCAGCGCCGCCAGGCGGGTGCCGCTCTTCGGCGGCGGTACGAAGGCGCGGATCGACTTGCGCGGCAGGCCGAGATCGATCGGGCGGCTCGGCGGCAGGACCGCCAGGGCCAGGCGCTGCGGCGCTGCGGTGGTCTCGACCTCAGGTGCCGCGGTCTCAGCTGCTGTCTCGGTCGCCGACTCATTCGCCGGCTCTTGGGCCGCAAAGCCGAGCGCAACCGCAAAGCTCTGCGCTGCAGGCGCTGCCGGCGTGGAGGCCATGATCGGAGCCGGGCTGCTGACCGCCGCGAGCTGGTAGCTCGGCTGCGCCGTGCCACGCTCAGGCCGCTCGCCCTTGACGTAGAAGGCGTTGCCGCCGGCCACGGTCATGTAGTGCATGTTCGGGTAGGAGAAGCGCATCCCGGCCATGTGGAAGTGCTTGGCATTGCCGACAGCATCGCTGCGGCGGCCGTTCAGGATCTCCTCGGCGACAGCCTCGACCTTCGGCAGGTCGCGCGGCGACATCGGCCGTGTCAGCACGCCGGCTGCGAATTGGCGGGGGGCGCCGACGACGCCGCAGATGGTGTCGGGGTAGCGCGGTGATTCGACCCGGTTCATCACCACCGTGCCGACGCTGAGGAGGCCCGAGGTGCTCGTCCGGTTCGATTCGAAATACATCGCCCGGACCAGGCAGTCCCGCTCGCGCGGATTGGATTTGGCGAGCGCGATCGCCCGCTTGCCGGTCTCCTGCGGCGTCTTTGCAGACCAGGCGGCGGTCGAAGCGGTGTCTACGGAAGCCGAGCTGCAGGCGGCCAATGCGGGAGCCAGGAGGCTGATCAGAAGCGGGAGGGCCTTGCGACCATGGAAGCAGGTGTCACCTGAAAGGGTGACGGCTTGGGTCCGCTTCATGCAGCAATCTCCTGTTGGCGGGACCAGCGCGTCGCAGGGGACGCGGTGATCGCCGGAAGGAAGCCGGAATCCCTTAACAGAATCTTACCATTCCCGGAAAGAGGCAAAGAAGCACGTTGCGAGACTTTCGATTTTTGGGCTCGCGGTTCGCTCTGTACCGATTTGTCCGGCCAGCTCCGATCCTCAGGCTTTCAGGGACAGCATGACCGGCACGTGGTCCGAGGGCTTCTCCCAGCCGCGCACATGCTTGGCGATTGTGACGCCCTCCAGCCGGTCCGCCGCCTGCGGCGACAGCAGGAGGTGGTCGATGCGGATGCCGTAATTCCGTTGCCAGGCGCCGGCCTGATAATCCCAGAAGGTGTAGAGCCCGGCCGCGTCGGTCGTCGCGCGCAGGGCTTCGGTCAGGCCGATATTGAGCAGTTCCTGAAAGGCAGAGCGTGTCTGCGGCAGGAACAGCGCGTCATGGATCCAGACTGACGGGTCCCGTGCATCGCGACTATCGGGAATGACGTTGTAGTCGCCCGCCAGAACCAGTGGTTCTTCATGCAGCAGAAGCTCTTGCGCATGATTCTTGAGCCGGCGCATGAAATTCAGCTTGTAGGGGTATTTCTCGGTGTTCACCGGGTTGCCATTGGGCAGATAGATCGAGGCGACCCGCACCACGCCGCTGCCATAGGGCAGGACGCCCTCGATATAGCGCGCCTGCTCGTCGCTCTCATCGCCCGGCAGGCCGCGCCTGACATCCTCGAGTGTGTGCCGGCTGATGATGGCGACGCCGTTGAAGGTCTTCTGGCCATGGGTCTGCACCTGCCAGCCAGCGGCCTCGATCTCGGCGCGCGGAAAATCCGCATCGGTGCATTTCAGCTCCTGCAGGCAGAGCGCGTCCGGCTCGGCCTCCTTGAGGAAGTCGAGGAGATGGCCGAGCCTCTGGCGGACGGAATTGACGTTCCAGGTGGCGATACGCAAGGGGTGGCTCCGGATCAGAAGAGGGCGAGGATAAGCGGCACCAGCGCGGCGGTGACAAGACCGTTCAGGCCCATGGCGATGCCGGCAAAGGCGCCTGCGACGGGATTGACCTGAAAGGCGCGGGCGGTGCCGATGCCATGGGAGGCGAGCCCGGCGGCGAATCCGCGCGCCCGCCAGTCGGTGAAGCGAAACAGCGCCATGAGCGGCGTCACCATCACAGCGCCCAGGATGCCGGTGGCGATGACGAGCGTGGCGGTCAGCGAGGGCTCACCCCCGATCTCGCGCGCGACGCCCATGGCGATGGCAGCGGTGACCGATTTCGGCGCCAGCGCGGCCAGCACCGGATAGGGCGCACCCAGCGCAGCGGCGATGCCGACAGCGCTGATGACGGCGGTCAGCGCTCCGGCGAGCAGAGCGGCGAGGATCGGCAGGGCGGATTTCCGCACCACAGGCCAATGCCGGTGCAGCGGCACGGCCAGCGCCACCGTGGCAGGACCGAGCAGGAAATGGACGAATTGAGCGCCCTGGAAATAGGCTTCGAAACTGGTGCGGGTGCCGATCAGGATGGCTGCGATCAGGGCGACGGCGACCAGCACGGGATTGGCCAGCGGGTGACGGCCAAACGCTGCCGAGATCCTGTCGGCCAGCACATAGGCCAGCAGGGTCACGGTCAGCCAGAGCAGCGGATCGGCAGCCAGATAGACCCAGAGCGTCTCGACGCGGGCCAGATTGGGGCGCATCAGGTCGAGCGGGCTCACGCGTCTGGCTCCGGCGTGCTGCCGACCCACGCCGCGACCTTGACGAAGACGAAGGCGGTCACGAGCAGGGTCAGGGCTGTCGATACGACGAGCGCCGCAATCAGGCTCGGACCATAGGCAAGGATGGTGCCGGCGTGGCGGACGATGCCGGCGCCGGCCGGGACGAAGAGCAGCGAGAGATGCGCCAGCAGCACACCCGCGACGGCTCCGAGCGGCAGGGTTTCGACTGAAGCGGCTGCGGGCGAGATCAGCGTCCGGCCCTGCAGCATCAGGAACAGCAGCGCCATGCCGAGCACCGGCCCTGGAACGGGCAGCGCCAGCAGCCTCACCAGGATTTCTCCCGTGAGCTGACAGCCCAGCAGAAGCGTCAGCGCTGCGATCATCCGCGATTCGAGGCTCCGGCGGCGGGGGTGCCGTACGCTAGAGCATTTTTCGATCGGCTGGATCGGTAAATCCTCTGGTTTGTCGAGCTGTCCCGTGTTCTCGACGCGAACCGCTCTGCACTTCGCGTGAAAACGCTCTGGCGACGCTGCTGGCAAAGCCCACAAAAAAACTCCCCGCATCGCTGCGGGGAGTGTGTCTCATCCGATCATGTCAGGCCAAGGCAGCAGCCTGGCCGCTGATGCGGGGATCAGGGGCAGGCGCGGACCACGCCGCCATTGCCGATATAGGTGCCGGTCTCCGGATCGTAGGTGCGGAAGCGGCGCGAGCAATAGGCGACGGCGTCCGCATCCGGCGAGACATAGACCGGGGCTGCGCCGTAAACCGGAGCGGGCTCATAATAGCGCGGCTGGGCGGCCAGCGCGCCGACGGCCAGGGCACCCAGCGCACCGGCCGCGATCCCAGCGCCGACGGCTGCACCGCGATTGCCGCGATAGTAACCACCGCGATAGCCACGATAGCCATAGCGCGGGCCATAGCCGTAACGGCGATACTGGACCGTCTCGATCATGTAATTAGCGGCGGAGCCGGCGGCCTGAACGCCTGCCAGCGAGCCGGTCATCGGCGCGGCGTTGGCGGGCAGCGCGAGCATGGCGCCGCCGATTACAGCCGCTGCAAAGGTCAGCTTGGTCTTCATGGCGAAATTCCTTTTCTCTCCGGGTGAGAGCCAGCCCAAAGGCTTCTCCAGACGCACCCGATAATCCTACTCGCGGTCTTGCCGATCCGAAAGCCACCAGAGTGGAAGCTGGCGCAAGATTGGGGCAGGCTCGCGGCCGTATCGGTGGTAACGCGCTGGAAATTCGTTGGTTCCGTACGGATGTGGCAGCTGTTGCCTCGCTCGGTGCGGCGATGGTTGAAGAAGATGCTTGCGCTGGTGCAGTCCCGCGCCCATCTAGCTGGCGCCGCCTTTTGCGGTGCACCATTGCTCCATCGGACTTGCCAGCGGACTTGCCAGACATGACAGCCCCAATCGATCCCGCGCGCGTCGAGCGCACCGCGATGAAGCCGCTTCCCTTCATCATCTTCGGATCGCGCTGGCTGCAGTTGCCGCTCTATCTCGGGCTGATCGTCGCGCAGTGCGTCTACGTCTTCCTGTTCCTGAAGGAGCTCTGGCACCTCCTGACCCACGCCACCTCGACTTCAGCGAGCAGCAGATCATGCTGGTCGTGCTCGGCCTGATCGACGTGGTGATGATCTCGAACCTGCTGATCATGGTCATCGTCGGCGGCTACGAGACCTTCGTTTCGCGCCTGAAGCTGGAGGGCCATCCGGACCAGCCGGAATGGCTGAGCCACGTCAATGCCAGCGTGCTCAAGATCAAGCTGGCGATGGCGATCATCGGCATCTCGTCGATCCATCTGCTGCGCACCTTCATCGAGGCCGGCAATATCGGCGGCGCCGACGCACCGACGAACTACACCGACGACCGGCGTGCATGCTGCAGACGATGATCCATGTCGTCTTCATCCTCTCGGCCATCGGCATCGCCTGGGTCGACAAGATGACGGCGCATATGCCGGCCAAGGCGCACCAGTGAGAGAAAGCGGTCGCTAGCCGCGCAGCCCGCGCGGGACGCCTGCGACCCGTGGCAAGGCCAGGCCGGGCATGGTCTCCAGACCGAGCGTCGGCAAAGCGAGCGTACGCTGGCCCCTGAAGTCGACATGGCAGACGATCAGCCCGCGCTCCTCGATATAGCCGATCAGGCGGCGGGCACGGCTCGGCGAATGGCTGCCATAGACGCTCGCCAGTTCCGCGTCGCCGGGGCAGGGCAGGCGCTCGATCGCGGCGCGGGCAATGTACAGAAACAGCCCCTGCAAATCCTCCGGCAAGCTGGCTGAGGCGTCGAGCGCCTGCTGCCAGGCGAGCGAACCGGCGACTTCGTCGCTCGCACCGGCACGGGCGACGGCCAGCCGGCGGCGGAACTCCTCGAGGCTCAGGCTCTGGCGGCCCAGCCGGCGCATCCGGCAGCGCACGGTGAAATCCTGATAGAGCACGGCGATCTGGCGCTGGCGCGCCTCGGGATCGGCCATCAGCTCGCGCAGGATCTCGACCATGATCGCCTCGCGCTCTTCCGGCTCCATCGGGATCTCCGGCTCCGGCTCAGGCGCCGGGGCAGGGCGATAGCTCTCGATCTGCCGAAGCACATCGTTGGCAGCGGGACGCGGGCGTGGGGCAGGGCGGGGCACGTAGCTATCGGACCGGCGCCTCGTCGGCTCCGGCGGTGAAGATCAGCCGCCGGCTTCCTCGGGCGCCTGCTCCGGCAAGGGCATCAGCCCCGGCGCGCCGCCGCGATCGACCGAGGTGGCCGGGCCGATGCGCAAGGGCAGCGGCCGCTTCGACAGGGCCGGGCCGAGCGCAACGAACTGGCCGCGCTCGAGATCGCGGAACATCTCGGCCTGCTTGCGATCCATGCCGAGCAGATCGGCAGCGCGGGCCATATCGATGTCGAGAAAGGTGCGGCCCATCAGGAAGTTCGACGCCTCGGCCGCGACGTTCTTGGCGAGCTTGGCCAGGCGCTGCGTGGCGATGACGCCGGCGAGGCCGCGCTTGCGCCCACGGCACATCAGATTGGTCATGGCGCCCAGCGAGAGGCGGCGGGCCTCGTCGGAGACCTCGCCGGCCATAACGGGAGCGAAAAGCTGCGCCTCGTCGACCACGATCAGCATGCGGGAACCAGAGGCTGCGATCGACATCGAAGAGCCCGCCGAGAAAGGCGGCGGTCGCGCGCAACTGCTCATCGGCTTCGAGGTTTTCGAGGTTGAGCACGACCGAGACCCGGTGCTGGCGCACCCGCAGGGCGACGCGCTGCAGCTCGGCCTCGCCACATTCGGCGTCGACGACGACATGCCCGAATTGCTGCGGCCAGCGAGACGAAATCGCCTTCCGGATCGATCACCGCCTGCTGCACCAGCGGCGCGCTCTGCTCCAGCAGGCGGCGCAGCAGATGCGATTTGCCCGAGCCGGAATTGCCCTGCACCAGAAGCCGCGTCGCCAGCAGTTCGGCGAGATCGAGCAAGGCCGGATCGCCGCCCTGGGCGGTCCCCATGTCGATAGCCGTGGTCATGCCGGTGTCGCGTTGCCTCAAGCCAAAGGGGTGGAGGGCGCTTCTAGCATGGCATGCCCCGGCCGGTGCGGGGCGCAGCCCCGCCTTCCACAGCTAATGCCCGCGACCCGTCAGCGCGGGCAGCCGCGCGCCCGCTCTTCGCGCTGGATTGCGGCGATGTCGCGGCGCTGGACCGCCGACAGCGGCACCTGATTGACGTCATCATAGACGCAGCCTGAATTGCCAAACGCCGCAATGCCGCGCTGCGTCCGGAAGCAGTAGCCCTGCGCCTTGTAGATCTCATTGCGCGCGAACCAGAGGTCCTCGCAGCTTTGCGCCTGGGCCTGCGCCGAAGCCAGGCCGAAGCCGAGCCCCAGGCCGCATGCCGCCAATACCACTGTCGTCAACATCATCGCTTCTCCGCTGACACTCAACCTGGCCTGACCATTCATCCCGACCGGCCGCTCTTCAAGATCGCTTCGACCATTTCCTGGACATTTAGCGCCTCTTCCAGCGTCGCGAGATGGTGCGGTTCGCCCCGTGCCAGCTTTGCCACGCCCTCCAGCTGCCGCTGCAGCGCGAGTGGGCGCGCCTGCTCCTGCGGCAGGGCATCGGCGGCACGCTGCCAGCCGCCATCAGGCATGCGGCGCTCAGCATGGGACCAGTCGCAGAGACGCACCGATCCGCCATCGCCTGTGAGCTGCCAGATATTGTGATCATCCTTGGTCGTGCTGCCGACCGTGCCGGTCAGCGTCACCGGGATATCCCCCGCCATCAGCCTGGCGGAGATGCTGCGCTCCGAGCGACCCGCCTCGGGAAATTCCGCCTGCGCTGTCAGCCCATGCAACTCCCCGAAGCAGCGCCTTGCCAGAAACAGGAAATGCGACACGACCTCGCGCGTGAACCCGCCCTCAGCCGGGCGGTCGAGCCAGCCGGCGGCGTCAACCTGCCAGGAGCGTGGCCAGTTGGCGAAGGCGACCTCGATCGCCAGCGACCGGGCGCGGCCGATTGCGCCGCTCTCGATCCAGCCGCGCAAGGTCGCGACGGCAGGCGAGGAGGCGAATGGAAAGTTGACCGCGCCACGCCCGCCAGCCTGCGCCACGAAGGCGCGGGCATCCGCGACATCGACCGCCAGCGGCTTCTCGCAGAAGACAGCCTTGCCAGCAGCGATGGCAGCGCGGGCATGGCCGAGATGCGAGGCAGGCGGCGAGGCGATGTAGACGCAGTCGCTGGCCTCGATCAGCGCCTGCGCATCGGGCAGCTGCGCAACAGCGGGAAAGGTGGCCGCCATCCGGGCCCTGGCCTGGGGCGAGGGGTCCCAGATGCCGCTGACCTGCAGAAGATCCGGGCTCTGATCGAGAATGGCCCGCAGCAGGCGCTCGCCCATGATGCCGGCGCCGATGAGGCCGATGGAGATGCGCTGGTCCGACATGTCTCTCTTTCTGAAGGCGGCTCGCGGGGGCTTTTAGGCCGCCCTGCGCTCTTTCAGCCAGTCATTGAGCTGGAGGTACCAATAGGTCGCCTGCACCGCCGCGACCCCGAACGGTCCACCATTCCAGCTCAGGCCGAAGGGTGCGAACAGGCGATAGCGCTCGCTGGCACCTAAAATGCCTTCGGCGACGACACGCCCGCCGATGGAGGTGGTGTTGAGGCCATGGCCGCCGAAGCCGAGGCAGTGCCAGATGCCTGGGCCGAGCATGCCGATCTGCGGCATCAGGTGGCGGGCATAAGACATCAGCCCAGACCAGGCCATTTCGACCTTCAGCGGCGCGAGCTCCGGATAGGTCGAGATCATGGTCTTGCGCAGCAAGGCGGCGAGATCGCGCGGCTCGGCGGTCTGGGTGGTAATGCGCCCGCCCCAGAGCAGCCGCTGGCCATCCTCGACAAGGCGGTAGTAATCCCCGGCGCGGCGGTTGTCGCTGATGGCGCAGCGGGTGCGAATGACCGAGCCGATCAGCTCCGGCGCAACTTCCGTGGTCAGCACATAGGTCGCGATCGGCAACTGGCTCATCCGCAGGCGGGGCACCAGCCCATCGGTATAGCCGCCGGCCGCGAAGACGACATGCTGGCAGGTGACATGGCCGCCCGCCGTCGCCAGCCGCTTCTGCGCCGTGTCGAGCTTTGTCGAGACCACCTGCGAGCCCTCGTAGATCCGGCCGCCCAGTTTTTCGATCCCGGCGGCGAGGGCGCGGGCGTAGTTCAGCGGGTGGATATGGAAGGACTGCGGATCATGCAGCGCCTGGTGGTATTTCTTGGAGCGTAGCAGCGCCCGCACCGCCTCGGTCGGCATGAACTCGACATTATAGCCATGCTCGCGCGCCAGCCGCTCCTGATTGCGCTTCAGCGTGTCGCCGCTGTCATAGCGCACGGCGCTGATCTTACCGTGGACGGGCTTGGCGCTGGTGATGTCGAGGTCGCGGATGGCATCGGAGACAAAGCCCATGCCCTCGATCGACAGGTCGAACAGCGCCCGCGCCGGCTTTTCGCCGATGGATGCGGCCAGCGAGGCATAGCCGCGCGCATAGCCCGGCCCGACAAAGCCGCCATTGCGCCCCGACGCGCCCCAGCCCACCGCCTGGGCCTCCAGCACGATCACCGATTTGCCGGCCTTGGCGAGTTCATAGGCGCAGCTGAGGCCGGCCAATCCCGGCACCGACGATGCAGATTTCAGCCTCTGCCGGGCCAGACAGTGCCGGTCGCTCGGCCTTGGTCTCGGCGGTGCGGGCGTAAAACGTATCGGGATAACGGGACATGAAAGCGGCCACCCTAACGAAAGGCGCAAGATGCGCCGGAATTGCTGCGCAGCATTGTCCGAGCCGGGGCGTTGAGTAAACCGCCTGTGCTGCGGGGGCGGGGCGTCACATCGCGGGATGCGGGAACTTCGCAGCCGCCACCGGATTGACCGTTCTCAGCCGCTGCACGGGGGACCTTGGCGCATGAACTGGATCGCTGCGTTGGGGTTCGCTGCCGCCCTGTGTTCGACCGTCAGCTTCCTGCCGCAGGCCTGGCGGGTGGTGAAGACCCGCGACACCTCGGCCCTCTCCGCACCGATGTATGCGATCACCACGATCGGCTTCGCGCTCTGGCTCGGTTACGGGCTGGCGCTGGGGCAATGGCCGCTGATCTTGACCAACGGCATCTGCCTGATCTTCGCCGCCTTCATCCTGGTGATGAAACTGGCATCCCGCCGCGCTAAGGACGCCATCGCCGACGCGCTGGGCGCGAAACCGGAATAGTCGGTTCGCACGGCGGCGGGAACCGCAACGCCTCTACCCTTCTCCCCTGGCGGGAGAAGGTGCCCCGGAGGGGCGGATGAGGGGGCGCCGTGCGCTAGCGAGTTAGCCTAGTGTTCAGCGGAAATCTCACTGATCCCCCTCATCCGTCAGCGCTGCGCGCTGCCACCTTCTCCCGCCAGGGGAGAAGGGGGAGCCCTTCAGTGGACCCCGCCTCGGTCGCCTTCAGACCACCAAAACGCAAAAAGCCGGCCCCGCCTGAGCGGGACCGGCTTGTTTTTCAGCGCCAGCGATCAGCGCTGGCGGTCGGGACGAGCGGCCCTGTCGAACATGGGGTCATCCATCATCGACCCTGAGCGGGCGGGCGCCATCATCTCGTAACCATAGCCCATGGGCTGGCGGCGCTCGACGAACTCGGCGCGTCGGTCAGCGTCGAACGCCGTGCCGGCGGCGGCGGATTGCCCGCTCATATGGTTCTGGCGCGGCGCGGCCTGGGCGGCCGACAACGAGGTGAAGCCGATGACGGCGACGGCGAATGCGGTGCGGATGATCATCGAAAGACCTTTCATGAACCCCAGCCCATGTGTCTCGAACAACCGGTGAGCCGCGCGTATGTTCAGCCGATTTGCGCGCAAACGCCAGCGGCAGAACGCCCCACCTCATGGCGTGGTGCGGAAGACGTGGATGCTCGGGACGAGCCCGAGCATGACGGCGACCGCAGCGGCTCTTCCCTTCTCCCCCGGCGGGAGAAGGTGCCCCGGAGGGGCGGATGAGGGGGCGCCGTGCGCTAACCGGCTGGCGGTTGTGTTCAGCGGAAGCTTCACAAAGCCCCCTCATCCGTCAGCGCTCCGCGCTGCCACCTTCTCCCGCGAGGGGAGAAGGGGGAGCCCACTCCGTCATGGTCGCCCTAGTGGCGACCCTCCGCGCCTCACGAGCACCCGGTCGTTGAGCCGCAGGTGTTGCACTTCAGGCAGGTGCCGTTGCGGACCAGCGTGAAGTTCCCGCATTCGCCGCAGCTGTCGCCGACATAGCCCTTCATGATCGCCTCAGCCCGGCGCTCGGAAGCGGTCGGCTGGGCCGATGGCGCGGCGAAGCCGAGCTTGGCCATTTCGGCTTCGCCATAGGCCTGCTCCGGCTCTTCCTTCAGCGCCGTGGCGCCGATGGTGCCGAAGGCCGTTACCGTGGCGCTGCTGCGGGCCACCGTCTCGGTTGCGCCGGTGCCGCCGCCGCCCTGGATGGCGTGGAAGTTCATCGGCTTGCCGCGGCGGAACCCGGTTGAGGCGAGCGGGCTGAGCGAAACCGGCGCTGCCGTTTCCGGTGCCTTGTCCTGGCCGACGCCGCCACCGATCACGTCATGGCCGATCTCGCTGGGGTCGATATGGGCGAGGTCGTGCCGGCCGAGATAGGAGATCGCCAGTTCGCGGAAGACATAGTCGAGGATCGAGGTGGCGTTCTTGATCGACTGGTTGCCCTGCACGAAGCCTGACGGCTCGAAGCGCGTGAAGGTGAAGGCCTCGACATATTCCTCCAGCGGCACGCCATATTGCAGGCCGAGCGACACGGCGATGGCGAAGTTGTTCATCATCGCCCGGAAGGCCGCGCCCTCCTTGTGCATGTCGATGAAGATCTCGCCGAGGCGGCCATCGGCATATTCGCCGGTGTGGACATAGACCTTGTGGCCGCCGACCACGGCCTTCTGGATATAGCCGGTGCGGCGAGTCGGGCATCTTTTCGCGCTCGCGCACCACCTTCTCGACGATGCGCTCGACGATCTTCTCGGCGACCTGCGTGGCGCGGGCCGCCATCGGCTGCTGGTAATGCGCCTCGACCGCATCCTCCTCGTCATCATCATCGCTGATCAGGGCCGAGTTGAGCGGCTGCGACAGCTTCGAGCCGTCGCGGTAGAGCGCGTTGGCCTTCAGCGCCAGCTTCCAGGAGAGCATATAGGCGCTCTTGCAATCCTCGACGGTGGCGTCGTTGGGCATGTTGATGGTCTTGGAGATCGCGCCCGAGATGAAGGGCTGGGCCGCCGCCATCATGCGGATATGGCTCTCGACCGAGAGGTAGCGCTTGCCGATGCGGCCGCAGGGATTGGCGCAGTCGAAGACGTTGTAATGCTCGGTCTTGAGGTGCGGCGCGCCTTCCAGCGTCATCGCCCCGCAGACATGGACGTTGGCGGCCTCGATCTCGGCCTTGCTGAAGCCGAGGAAGGGCAGCAGCTCGAAGCTCATATCGGCGAGCTTCTCGGCGGGGACCTTCAGCGTGTTCAGCAGGAAGTCCTCGCCCAGCGTCCATTTGTTGAAGACGAACTTGATGTCGAAGGCAGCCTTCAGGTCCTTCTCGATCGCGTCGATCTTGTCCTGGGTGAAGCCCTTGGCGCGCAGGCTGCCATGGTTGACGCCCGGTGCCTGGGCCAGCGAGCCATGGCCGACCGCATAGGCCTCGATCTCAGCGATCTCGCTTTCGCGATAGCCCAGGGCCCGCAGCGCATCGGGGACGGCTGCGTTGATGATCTTGAAATAGCCGCCGCCGGCCAGCTTCTTGAACTTCACCAGCGCGAAGTCAGGCTCGATGCCGGTGGTGTCGCAATCCATGACCAGGCCGATCGTGCCGGTCGGCGCGATCACCGTGGCCTGGGCATTGCGGTAGCCATGCTTTTCGCCGAGCTCCAGCGCGTTGTCCCAGGCGATGCGAGCGCGCTCGGAGAGCAGGGTGGAGGAGCCGCCGAGGCGGGCCAGCGTGCCATGGTCGAGCGGCACCGGAGTGACCTGCAGGCCCTCATAGCCGGTCGCCATGCCATGGGCGGCGGTGCGGTGGTTGCGAATGACGCGCAGCATATGGCTGGCGTTCTTCTTGTAGCCGGGGAAGGGGCCGAGTTCGGCCGCCATCTCGGCGGAGGTGGCATAGGAAACGCCGGTCATCACCGCCGTCAGCGCGCCGGCCAAAGCGCGGCCCTCGTCGGAATCATAGCCGAGGCCCATGGTCATCAGCAGGCCGCCGATATTGGCGTAGCCGAGGCCGAGCGTGCGGTACTCATAGGAGAGCTCGGCGATTTCCTTCGACGGGAACTGCGCCATCGTCACCGAGATTTCGAGCACCACGGTCCAGAGCCGGCAGAGATGCTCATAAGCGGCGACGTCGAAGGCCTTGGCCTCGCGATCGTAGAACTGCAGCAGGTTGGCGGAGGCCAGGTTGCAGGCGGTATCGTCGAGGAACATGTACTCCGAGCACGGGTTCGAGGCGCGGATGCGGCCCGAGGCCGGGCAGGTGTGCCAGTCGTTCATCGTCGTGTTGAAATGCAGGCCCGGATCGGCGCAGGCCCAGGCGGCGTAGCCGATCTTCTCCCAGAGGTCGCGCGCCTTCAGGGTCTTGGTGACCTTGCCGGTGGTGCGGCCGACCAGGTTCCAGTCGCTGTCGGTCTCGACGGCGCGCAGGAAGTCGTCGGTGAGCGAGACCGAATTGTTCGAGTTCTGGCCGGAGACGGTCAGATAGGCCTCGGAATCCCAGTCGGTGTCATACACGTCGAACTGGATGTCGGTGTAGCCCTGGCGGGCGAACTGGATGACGCGCTTGATGTAGTTGTCGGGCACCAGCGCCTTGCGGGCGAGCTTGACCTCGCGCTTCAGCGCCGGGTTCTTCTCGGGATCGAAGCAGGCATCGCCATCGCCCTCGCAATTCACGCAGGCCTTCATCACGGCCTTCATGTGCTTCTGGACGACCTTGGAGCCGGTGACGAGCGCCGCGACCTTCTGCTCCTCCTTCACCTTCCAGTCGATATAGGTCTCGATATCCGGGTGATCGACATCGACCACCACCATCTTGGCGGCGCGACGCGTGGTGCCGCCGGACTTGATCGCGCCCGCTGCACGGTCGCCGATCTTGAGGAAGGACATCAGGCCCGACGAGCGGCCGCCGCCGGCCAGCTTCTCGCCTTCGCCGCGCAGCATCGAGAAGTTCGAGCCGGTGCCGGAGCCGTATTTGAACAGGCGCGCCTCGCGGACCCAGAGGTCCATGATGCCGCCCTCGTTGACGAGGTCGTCCTGCACGCCCTGGATGAAGCAGGCATGGGGCTGCGGGTGCTCATAGCTCGACTTCGACTTGGTCAGCTTGCCGGTCTTGAAGTCGACGTAGAAATGGCCCTGGCTCGGACCGTCGATGCCATAGGCCCAGTGCAGGCCGGTGTTGAACCATTGCGGCGAGTTCGGCGCCACGCGCTGGGTGGCCAGCATGTAGCGCAGCTCGTCATGGAACGCCTGGGCATCCTCCTCCGAGGAGAAGTAGCCGCCCTTCCAGCCCCAATAGGTCCAGCAGCCGGCCAGACGATCGAAGACCTGCTTCGACGAGATCTCGGACACGATAACGCTCGGCCTCGGGGAGGGTGGCGAGCGCGGCCTCGTCGGGCACGGAGCGCCAGAGGAAGCTCGGAACGTCGTTCTCCTCGACGCGTCTTCATGCGCGCCGGGACGCCGGCCTTGCGGAAATACTTCTGCGCCAGCACGTCGCTGGCGACCTGCGACCAGGACTTCGGGCACCTCGATGCCCTCGAGCCGGAACACGATCGAGCCGTCGGGATTGCGGATCTCGCTGACAGCGGAGCGGAACGGGATCGCCGCATAGGGCGACTGGCCGGCTGAGGTGTAGCGGCGCTCGATGCGCATGGTCTCGTCCCTTAAAACAGGCGCAGGCCACAAGCCTTGCGCGGCCGGTTGATCACCGGCTCCTGATGTCAGCCCAACTCGGTTTGATGCCCCGTGGACGCCTCGGCGTTGTATCCCGCCTCGCTTCGTCCGGTTGCGGCCAGCTGGCCCGCAGCCAGCCGGCTCCGACTGCCGTTGCCGACATGCCGCGCTGACCGCTTCGACCTCACTGGAAACTCATTCGCAGGTGTCGAAAAGCGTTTCCGCTAGCCGTCATGCGACCTTCAAAAACTAGTCCCGAATGAGCCTGGCCGTCAAGGATTAGTGCGGGCTACCGGCTGTGGACACGACATGTGGTAGGGAGATGTGAGTAGTGGGGATAAGTTTCAAGGCCGGCGCTAAGCCCAAGGAATCGCGCACGAATCCAATCGCCACGGCAGGATTGCAACAGTCGACGACGAAGATTGATGCGTCAAATGCCGCAGATCAGGGTTGACGAATTGCAAATCGGCGCCGCAGCGGCTTGTCTCAATGCTGAGCCTGCAGAGACCACGCCAAGTCTTTGAATCCAGCGATGACGCCGGCTCGCTATCGGGGCGGCACCGGCTCTCGAATCGCGCCTGAGTTGCATAAGCCGGCGCAGGCTGCAGCTGCGACTCAGCCGAGACTGGACACAACCGGCCCGCAGTCGCATAAGCAGCGCCATCCGAGACGAACCGCGACGGGCGAAATTCCCATGAAGCCTTGGCTGCTGCAGATCTTCACCTGGTGGAACGGCCAGACCATCGGCACCCGCTATCACACCTGGCGCTTCGGCGAGCGGGTGGGCGAGGATGAGTTGGGCAATGTCTATTACCGCACCAAGGGCGGGGCCAAGGACAAGGCTCTCGGCGTCCAGCGCCGCTGGGTCGTGTATAATGGCGAGGCTGAAGCATCGCGCGTGCCGGCCGGCTGGAAGGGCTGGCTGCAGCACACTGTCGATGTCGCGCCTTCGGAAGAGAGCTACCAGCCGCGCGAGTGGCAGAAGCCGCACAAGCCCAATCTGACCGGGACACCGCTGGCCTACCGTCCCAAGGGCTCGATCCTGGCCGAGGGCGAGCGCCCGGCCGCGACCGGCGATTACGAGCCCTGGACGCCGGGCCGCTGAGCGGCCTTCGTAGGGGGAGCAGCGAGGCGCGCTGAGGGGCCTGGCGCTGGCCGGGCTTGCCTGCTTCCCTTCCTTTGCCAGAACGGCCTAAGCCTGGACGATCCCGCCCAGATTTCGCTACGCCCTTTTTCCGCTTCCTTTGCCGTGTTACTGCCCGCCGTCGCGGGACGTCCGCGTTTGGGATTCGCAGACGATCAGCATGTCGCCGCTTCGCAGCCTTTCCACCTTTGCAGCCACGGGCCTCGCCGCTACCAGCCTGGCGCTGATCGCCATGACGGGGCCGGCCGCCGCCGACCGCATCCGCAACCCGACCGCCGTCTTTGCAGGTCTCGACAAGATCACCGGCCGCATCATCTCGTTCGAGGTCGCGGTCGACGAGACCGTGCAGTTCGGCGCGCTGCAGCTGACGCCGCGGGTCTGCTGGACGCGGCCGCCGACCGAAGCGCCGCAGACCACCACCTTCACCGAGGTGGACGAGGTCACCTTCAACAACGAATACCGGCGCATCTTCACCGGCTGGATGTATCGCGTCCAGCCCCGGCCTGCATGGTGTCGAGCACGCGATTTACGACGTCTGGCTGACCGACTGCAAAGGCGGCACCGAGCTGGTGGTCGATCCCAAGGAGCCGGAAGCGCCGGTCCCGGAGGAGCCGCGCCGCCCGCGCAACCCGGCCCGCGACGTCAACCAGCAGCCGGACTGACAGCGCCGGCCCAGCCGCTGCCGCAGCACCGCCGCCGGCCGGGCGCATCGATGTCCAGCCGCCGCAGGGCGTGCCTGTCGCGCCGCGGCAGGCGCCGTCGCCAGCGCTTCTTCCCGACCAATCCGAGTCGGCGGCCGCGGCGCGCCTGATCCGGCCGGTAGCGGCCGGTGACAGGGCTGGCTGCTAGCGCCGAGTTCCGCCAAGGCCTGCGCGCCGCTGACGGTCTCGCCCTTGGGCCAGGACCACCACTGCGCCTGCCCTTGCGACCGCCTCGTCCAGCAGCAGCCTTGATAGGCCGCGCGCGGCACCTCCTGGGTGCCGAACTGGGCGAGATGGCTGGTCAGGAACTGCGCGTCGAGCAGCCGGTAGCCGCCGCGCCGCAGCCGCGCCACCAGATGAACCAGCGCCACCTTCGAGGCGTCGGTTTCGCGGTGGAACATGCTTTCGCCGAAGAAGGCGCCGCCCAGCGACAGCCCATAAAGCCCGCCGACGAGCCGGTCCGTCGCGCCAGCACTCGACAGTGTGGACATGGCCCTGCGAGAACAGCTCGCGGAAGATGTCGCGGATGCGCCCGTTGATCCAGGTCTCGGGCCGATCCGGCTTCGACTTCGGCGCAGGCTGCGATGACGTGCGTCGAACTCGCGGTCGATCCGGATCTCGAACCGGTCGGAGCGGACCGTCCGCGCCAGACGCGAGGGCAGATGGAAGCCGTCGAGCGGGATGACGCCGCGCACCTCCGGCTCGACCCAGAACAGGCTGGGATCGTCGGCGCTCTCCGCCATCGGGAAGATGCCGGCCGCATAGGCGCGCAGCATGATCTCGCTGGTGATGGCGGGCATGCGGACGGGTGTGGAGCGAGCCTTCATGCGGGAATGGGACCGTGAGATCGCGCGGCTGTCAAACCGACAGCCCTGCGATGCGCGCGGAGCGTCTCAGATTGGAAGGTTCAGGCTGGAAACGGCCGCTCAGGCGGCCGTACCGTCATCCATGCCGCCGGCGGCGAGAAATTTCTCGAGCCAGTGGATGTTGTAGTCGCCGTTCTGGATGTCGGGATTGCGCACCAGAGTGCGGAACAGCGGCAGCGTGGTGTCGATGCCGTCGACGACGAACTCGTCGAGCGAGCGGCGCAGGCGCATCAGGCACTCGGCCCGGTTGCGGCCATGGACGATCAGCTTGCCGACCAGCGAATCGTAGTGCGGCGGGATGATGTAGCCCTGATAGACCGCCGAATCGACGCGCACGCCGAGCCCGCCCGGCGTGTGGAACGAGGCGATGCGGCCGGGCGAGGGCCGGAAGGTCGCGTGGTGCTCGGCATTGACGCGGCACTCGATGGCATGGCCCTCGATGATCACGTCTTCCTGCCGGATCGAGAGCGGCGCGCCGGCCGCGATCCGGATCTGCTCGTTGACCAGATCGATGCCGGTGATCATCTCGGTGACGGGATGCTCGACCTGGATGCGGGTGTTCATCTCGATGAAGTAGAACTTGCCGTCCTCGTAGAGGAACTCGATCGTGCCGGCGCCGAGATAGCCGAGCTCGGCCATGGCCTCGGCGCAGACCTCGCCGATGCGCGTCGCGCTCCCCGGCGTTGAGGGCAGGCGAGGGGCCTTCCTCCCAGACCTTCTGGTGGCGGCGCTGCAGCGAGCAATCGCGCTCGCCCAGATGGATGGCGTGGCCCTTGCCGTCGCCCAGCACCTGGATCTCGATATGGCGCGGCTTCTCGAGATATTTCTCGATATAGACGGCGTCGTCGCCGAAATTGGCCTTGGCCTCGGTCCGGGCGGTGGAGAGCGCGACCGAGAGCTCCTCCTCGCTGCGCACGACCTTCATGCCCTTGCCGCCGCCGCCGGAGGCAGCCTTGATGATCACCGGAAAGCCGATCTCCTTGCAGATCCGCTTGGCCTCCTCATCATCGGTGACCCCGCCTTCGGAGCCGGGCACGCAAGGGATACCGAGGCGCTTGGCGGTGCGCTTGGCCTCGATCTTGTCGCCCATGCTGCGGATATGCTCCGCCTTGGGGCCGATGAAGGTGATGTTGTGCTGGTCGAGGATCTCGGCGAAGCGCGCATTCTCCGAGAGAAAGCCGTAGCCGGGATGCACCGCGTCGGCGCCGGTGATCTCGCAGGCGGCGATCAGGGCGGGAATGTTGAGATAGCTGTCGCGCGCCGAGGGCGGGCCGATGCAGACGCTCTCATCGGCGAGGCGGACATGCATGGCGTTGGCGTCGGCAGTCGAGTGAACCGCGACGGTGGCGATGCCGAGTTCCTTCGCGGCGCGCAGGACGCGCAGCGCGATCTCTCCCCGGTTGGCGATCAGGATCTTGTCGAACATCTTGATTGGCTTGCCCGAATTGCTGCCGCCCAACGCCGCGCTCACTCGATCACCAGGAGCGGCTCGCCATATTCGACCGGCTGCCCGTCCTCGACCATGATGGCGATGACCGTGCCGGAGCGCGGTGCGACGATGTCGTTGAAGGTCTTCATAGCCTCGACCAGCAGCAGGCGCTCGCCGGCCTTGACCACGCTGCCGATCTCGACGAACGGCTTGGCATCGGGCGAGGGGCGGCGATAGGCGGTGCCGACCATCGGCGAGGGCACGGCGCCGGGATGAGCCGCAGCGCTGACCGGATCGCTCGGCGCGGCCGCCGCAACAGGAGCCGCAGCCGGAGCCGGCGCGCTGGACATCGGGGCCAGCACGGTCTGCGAGATGGTCCGCGCGACGCGGACGCGCAGATCGCCCTTCTCGACCTCGATCTCGGTCAGATCGGTCTCGTTGAGGAGCTGCGCGAGTTCGCGCACCATTTCAGGGTCGATCGGGCTCTTGGTCGCCATGGCGGTTTCACCGTCTTCGTGGGTCTGGGAGAGGCAAGGCCAGGCCTCGCCTCATCCGGAGGAAGGGAATGCGTCAGCCTGCGGAGTGGGCGGCGCGCTTGTGCAGAAGCGGTACGATGGCGTCGAAAGCAAGGTCATAGCTTGCCACGCCAAAGCCGCAGATGACGCCGACGCAGACCGGAGCCATGTAGGAATGGTGCCGGAATTCTTCGCGGGCGTGGACATTCGAGACGTGCACCTCGATCGCCAGCGCCTCGGTGCCCTTGATCGCATCGCGCAGCGCCACCGACGTGTGGGTATAGGCACCGGCATTGATGATGACGCCCGCGCCGGCCAGACCCGCCTGCTGGATGAAGGTGACGAGTTCACCCTCATAATTGGTCTGGCGGAAGGTCAGCTCGACACCGGCCGCCTCGGCGCGGGCGCGCAGCCGCTCCTCGACACCGGCCAGGGTCACCGCGCCATAGGTGGCGGGTTCGCGGGTTCCGAGCAGGTTGAGATTGGGTCCGTTGAGGACGTGAACGGCGACCATGGACTGTGTGTGTTCCAGCACCGCCCGTGGCGGCAGAGGCCGTCCTCATACCCCCTGCCGCGCGGCAGGGGAAGCCCGGTGCACCACCAAACTCAGTCTCTCGCTGCTCAGCCGCTGCAGGTCGCCTTGCCGCATTTGCGCACGGATTCGATCTTCTGCTTCAACGCCGCCTGCCCGACAGCGCCAAAAACCACCTCATCGCCGAGAATGAACGCAGGCGTGCCGGTCAGGCCCAGCCTGTCGCCGAGTGCCACGGTGTCCTCGATGGTGGCGCGGGTGGCGGGCGCTTCGATATCCTTCTGCAGCCGTGCCATGTCGGCCCCGGCCTCCTTGGCGACGTCCATCGCCTTGGCCGCGTTCACGCGGCCCTTGGTGGCCATCAGCTTGACGTGGAAGTCGAAGTATTTCTGCCCGCTCAGCTGGTTCTTGGCGGCCACCGCGACGCGGCTCGCCTCAACCGAATCGGGGCCGAGGATAGGGAAGTCCTTGATCACGATCTTCAGCTTCGGATCGTCCTTGGCCAGCGCCCGGACATCTTCCATCGCCCTTTTGCAGAAGCCGCAATTGTAATCCATGAACTCGACGAGGGTGACGTCGCCCTGCGGGTTGCCGATGATCACCGAGGTCGCGGGATCGACGAGCTTGGCCTTCTCCGACGCGACGGCATTGGCCTGCGCCTGCGCCTGCTCCGTGGCGTTGCGCTTCTCCAGCTCGACCAGCGCCTCCTGGATGATCTCGGGGTTCTTCAGCAGGGTCTCGCGGACGATATCAACCACGGCCTTGCGCTGCTCGGGTGAGAGCGGGGCGGTCTGGGCCTTGGCAGGAGCCAGCGACAGGCCGGCGGCAACCGCCATGGCACCGAGAGCGAGGCTGAAGCGGGCGCCGGTCCGCGCGGAAAAGCTGAGCAGGGGCAGGGAGATCATCATCATCCTTTCAGAGCGGGTGACGGGTCAGGCTGCAGCGGCCGGACCGGCAGGTTTCACCTGCTTCTCCGCCCTTCGCCCTGTCGCGTCAAATCACAGCTCGGGGACTGCGGCCGCTTCACCGAGGTGTCGAGGCAGCGGCCGAGCTGATGCTGTTCCCGTCGATGTTGCAGCTGGAGTAAGGCTCGGCTAGGGCAGCCGCCATGGAAACGAAAGCTCATCGCGACGCCAACCCTCCTCGTCAGCCGCAGGTCGCGGCGCGTGCGGAGCGCGTTTCGCCCTTCATCGTCATGGATGTGATGAACCAGGCCGCCGCCATCGAGCGGCAGGGTGGTTCGGTCGTGCATATGGAGGTCGGCCAGCCCTCGGCCGCCACACCGGCCTCGATCCGTGCCGCAGCCAGCCGCGCGCTGGAGGATGGGCGCATCGGCTACACCCAGGCGCTGGGGACCGATTCGCTGCGCCAGCGCATCGCCCGGCATTACAGTGATGCCTATGGCGTCGAGCTGCCGGCCGAGCGCGTCGTGGTCACGACCGGATCCTCGGGCGGCTTCATCCTCGCCTTCCTCGCCTGTTTCGAGCCCGGCGATCGCATCGCGATCACCGCTCCGGGCTATCCGGCCTACCGCAACATCCTGATCGCGCTGGGGCTGGAGCCTGTTGCCATCGAAGTCGGGCCGCAGACGCGCTTCGCGCTGACGCCGGAGCTGATCGCGAAGGCCCATGCCGAGAAGCCGCTGGCCGGTGTCCTGACGATGAGCCCGGCGAACCCGACCGGCGTGGTCATGACGCCCGAGGCGATTGCCGCGGTCGCAGCAGAATGTCGCCGGCTCGGGCTCTGGTACATCTCCGACGAGATCTATCACGGGCTGACCTATGAGGCGTCCGGCGACGACCGCGCTCTCGGCCGATCCGGACGCGATCATCGTCAACTCCTTCTCGAAATACTACTGCATGACCGGCTGGCGGGTGGGCTGGCTGGTGGTGCCGGAGCGGCTCGTGCGGCCCATCGAGCGGCTGCAACAGAACCTCTCGATCTCCGTGCCTTTCCTGAGCCAGGTGGCGGGCGAGGCGGCTTTCGATGCGACGGAGGAGTGCGAGGCGATCAAGGCCGGCTATGCCGCCAACCGCGCCTATCTGCTGAAGGCCCTGCCGGAGATCGGGCTGGGCGACTTCCTGCCCGTCGACGGGGCGTTCTACATCTATATCGACATCGGCCGCTATTCGAACGATTCGATGAGCTTCTGCCGGGAGGCGCTGGTCGAGGCCGGGGTCGCGATCACGCCGGGGCTCGATTTCGACGAAGCGCGGGGCGCCCGCACCGTCAGGCTCTCCTTCGCCGGCTCGCTGGCTGAGTGCGAGGATGCCGTGGCCAGGCTGGGCGGCTGGCTGAGATCGCGGACGGGTTCGTTGGCCTGATTTCGCAGGCGCTGCAGCAGCGCGTCAGGCCAGCCACATCAGGCCACCGCCGATGAGCACCAGCGCGCCGCCGGCCAGGGCCGCAAGTTTCGTCCAGGAGGCCAGCCCCGCCAAGAGCTGTCGGCGCAGGCCCCGTTCAGCCGTATCCGCGGGGTTATCGAGGTGGTGCTGGCTGGCATAGAGGCCGGGCGTCATCTGCGGGCCGACCGCGCGATCGCCATCGAGATCGAGCCTGACCGACACAAAGAGCACGAACAGGCCGAGGATGACGATGCCGAGGCCGCCGACAGCGCGGTAAGCCATCCAGCTCGCCACGCCTAAAGTAAGGAGCCCGATGCCGGTCAGGACCAGCCTTTCCGGCGACGGGGGTGGCGGCTGTTGCATCCCTGTCTCCCAATGAAAAGGCCCGCCGCATTCTCATGCGGCAGGCCTTTTTGTCAGCTTCGGTTGGTCAGCTTGTTCCACCAGCCGCCGCGCTTGGGGCGGTCCGGATCGGGAGGCGTCAGCACGACGGCGACCGGCTCCTCGACAATCTTGGGTGCCGGAGCGGGCTCGGGTTCCGGCTCGGGAGCGGCCTCCGCTTGAACAGGGGCCGCCGCCGGGGGCGCCGCTGCTTCAGGGGCCGGCTCTGCCACGGCTTCAGCCGCAGCGCCGTCCTCGGTGATCGGCACAACCTTCTTGCGAGCGCGGCTGCGCTTGGGCTTGGTCGGCTCGGCCTCGGCCGCGTCGGGAGCCTGCATGGCGGGCGCCTCGCTTGTGGAGACAGCCGGAGCGGTCTCCGCATCGGCGGCGCCAGCGTCGACAGCCTCACCGGCTACGGCCTCGCCCTCTGCAGACTTGGCCTTGCGCCTGCCACCGCGAGCCCGCTTGGGCTTGGCAGCGTCAGCCGGGGCCGCTTCCTCGACGGGCTGGGCCTCAGTTGAAGCTTCGGCATCGGAAGCTTCGACAGCAGCGACACCCTCGGCCTGTTCGGCCTCGGCGTCGTTATCGTCCTCGCCGTCCTCGTCGCCCTCGGAATCGCTGCCATTGTCGAGACGCTGGCCATTGGCATCACGCTCGCCGCCACGCCGCCGCCGACGACGACGCCGACGCTTGCGACCGCCTTCGCCACGGCCTTCTCCGTCGCCGCGCTCAGCCTGCTCGCCATCCTCGACAGCCTGCGTGGCCGCGACGGGAGCCTCGGCACCGAGAGCCTCGGCCTCGGCTGCGGCATCCAGCGCCTCATCGTCGATATCAGCCGCGACGGCTTCCGCCTTGATGCTGGTAACCGGTACGACGCGGCCTTCATTGCCGACGAACTCGCCGCGCTCGACCTCGAAGTAGCGGGTCCCGAGCAGGGCCGCATCGACCGAGATGCTGATCGCGATGCCGAAGCGGGTTTCGAGATCGCTGAGGTGCAGGCGCTTCTGGTTCAGCACGTACAGCGCGACTTCCGGCCGGGTCCGGACATTGAGGTTATGCGAGGCGCTCTTGATCAGCGTCTCTTCCAGCGCGCGCAGGATCTGCAGCGCGACGGACGGGGTCGAGCGGATCATGCCGGCGCCGGCGCAGTGCGGGCAGGGCACCGACGAGCTTTCGAGCACGCCGGTGCGAATGCGCTGGCGCGACATTTCCAGCAGGCCGAAGGCCGAGATGCGGCCGACCTGAATGCGGGCGCGATCGTCCTTGAGGCAGTCCTTCAGCTTCTTCTCGACGGCGCGGTTGTTGCGGTTCTCCTCCATGTCGATGAAATCGATCACGATGAGGCCGGCCAAGTCGCGCAGGCGCAGCTGGCGGGCGATTTCCTCGGCCGCTTCGAGATTGGTCTTGAGGGCGGTGTCCTCGATATTGTGCTCGCGGGTCGAGCGCGCCGGAGTTGACGTCGATCGCGACCAGCGCCTCGGTCTGGTTGATGACGATGTAGCCGCCCGAGCGCAGCGTGACCGTGTTGGAGAACATCGCGTCGAGCTGGCGCTCGACGCCGAAGCGCGGCGAAGAGCGGCTCTGGCTCGCGATAGGGCTTCACGCTCTTGGCATGGCTCGGCATGAGCATGCGCATGAAGTCCTTGGCCTCGCGATAGGCCTCGTCGCCGGCGACGATGAACCTCGTCGATGTCCTTGTTGTAGAGGTCGCGGATCGAGCGCTTGATGAGGTTGCCTTCCTCATAGACCAGCGCACGGCGCGACGGAGTGCGAGCGTCAGTTCGCGCACGCTCTCCCACAGCCGCATCAGATATTCGTAGTCGCGCTTGATCTCGGCCTTGGTGCGCGAGGCGCCGGCGGTGCGCAGGATGATGCCCATCCCCTCCGGCACCTCGAGCTCCTGGGCGACTTCCTTGAGGCGCTTGCGGTCCTCGGCGTTGGTGATCTTGCGCGAGATGCCGCCGCCCTTGCCGGTGTTCGGCATCAGCACGGAATAGCGGCCGGCGAGCGAGAGATAGGTGGTGAGCGCCGCGCCCTTGTTGCCGCGCTCTTCCTTGACGACCTGGACCAGGATGATCTGGCGGCGCTTGATCACCTCCTGGATCTTGTACTGGCGGCGATGCTGGCGCGGCGCGCGCTCGGGCATGTCCTCGAGGGCGTCGCCGCCGCCGAGCTGCTCGAGGAGCCTCCTCGGCGTCCTCGCCATCCTCGTCATGGTCATGCTCGTCATCGGCCGGGCGGCGCGCCTGATCGGCCTCGCCGTCATCGGTCGACTTGGAGGCGTCGGTCTCGCTGGCCTGGTCGGCCTCGCCATGCTCGTGGGCGGGCTCGCCCTGATCGGAGCCGGAGCCCGTCTCGCTTTCGCCGGAGAGGTGCTCATGCTCCACGCCGGTCTCGACGCCATTGGCCTCTGCATGAGTCTCGTCTGCGTGATTGTCGCCGGCATGGCTTTCGTCAGCGTGGTACTGGCCCTCGCTGCCTTCGACCTCGGCGGTAATGGTCTCGTCGGTCGCCGCCTTCTTGGCGCGTCCGTCACGATCACCCCGGCGCCCGCGATCGCGGCGGCCGCGCTTTTCGCGACGCTCCTCGTCGCGCTCTTCCTCGCGGTCGGCGCGCGCTTCCTCGGCGATCAGCGCCTGCCGGTCGGCGACCGGGATCTGGTAATAGTCCGGATGGATTTCCGAGAAGGCCAGGAAGCCGTGGCGGTTGCCGCCATATTCGACGAAGGCGGCCTGAAGGGACGGTTCGACCCGTGTCACCTTCGCCAGATAGATATTGCCCCGCAGTGGTTTGCGGCTGGCAGATTCGAAATCAAATTCCTCGACGCGGGATCCGCGAACCACCACGACCCGGGTCTCCTCCGGGTGGGTGGCGTCGATGAGCATCTTGTTGGCCATTAGAAGTTTCCATGGGCGCAGCCGCCGACACGAGCCGGGCGAGGGACAACAATCCGTCGCCGCGGGCAAGGACGCCGCGCGAAAGCCGGGCAGGGCCGGCATGTTGCAGGAGGGAGAAATCGATCCGGACAGGGATGCGGCTCGGGAAACCGGCTGGGGCGAACAGCCCGGCGCAGTCCCGCAGGTTTGAACGAGTCACCGAGTGTGTATGCGGTGTCGTATGCCCCGACATCTGTCCTGACCTGCGCCGCGCCCGCCGAAAACACGGCAAGCCCGTCGCGTTGCACGCTCGCGAGACCCTGCCATGCGTCGAACTTTCGTGCCTGACGCCGGCCGTCTGCGGACGATCCGTTGATGGTTGCGCCGCCGCGACCGGACCAGGAGGGCCGGCCGCCTCGCTTGACCCCGGACGCCGACGGATCCTCGGATCCGGATGCGCACCATGGGAGGCCTGCAATGCAACCTATCCCATTACAGACAGGTCATAGTGTTTTGCAAGTCACATCCTCCGGCGAAGATGGGCTGCGGCAGGGAAGCCGGTTCACCCGGAACAGGGTGGCGTGGTAACGCCCTGTTAAGGCGTCGCCCCGCTTATGGTTAAGCATTCGGTGACGCCATACGGGAAGTTTTGCTCCTTGCGCCGCTTGCACCCAGCAACGACAGCTCAGCTCCGGCAGGCGGCATCTTCATGGATGCAGCGCTTGCTTGTGGCCGCCTGCCTGGCGACAGCGGCCTTTGCCGGCGCCTCGGCCAATCCCAAGCCCGCTTCGGAACTGCCGGTGGCCACCGATGCGCGGCTCGAGCAGGTCGGCGAGGGCGTGCGCCTGACGATGGCGCTGTCCCAGCCGGTCTCCATCGAGACGACGGTGATTGCCGGTCCCGATCGCATCATCATCGACCTGCCTTCGGTCAATTTCCAGGTACAGCCCCAAACGGCGCGCAAGAGCGCAGGCTTCGTCAGCGCCTATCGCTATGGGCTTTTCACCGCCGATCGCGCCCGGATCATCTTCGACCTGTCCAGCCCGGCGCTGGTCACCAAGGCGGAGGTGCGCCAGCGTCGCGGCGGTTTCGGCGAGCTGGTGGTGGAGATGAGCCGCGCCAGCCGCAGTGAGTTTCAGGCCGCCGTCGCGCGCGGACGCCCGCAGAAGGCAGAGACGGCGAGCGCCGCATTGGGGCCCGTCACCGTGCCCGATGCTCGCCAGCTCGTGGTTATCGACCCCGGCCATGGCGGCATCGACCCCGGCGCTGTGGTGGCGGCGATTGCGGAGAAGACCGTGGTGCTCGCCTTTGGCCAGCGGCTGAAGGACAGCCTCGAGGCGACCGGGCGCTACCGCGTGGTGATGACGCGGGATGAGGACCGGTTCGTGTCGCTGGGCGACCGTGTGAAAATTGCCCGTGCGGCTGGTGCCGACCTGTTCGTCTCGATCCATGCGGATTCGCTGACGCAATCGCAGGAGGTGCGGGGCGCGACGGTCTACACCGCCTCCGAGCGCGCCACCGACGCCGAATCGGCCAAGCTCGCCGCCAAGGAAAACCAGGCTGATGCCGTCGGCGGGCTCGATCTCGCGGAAGAGGTCCAGGACGTCGCCGGCATCCTGATGGACCTCGCCAAGCGCGAGACACGGACATTCTCCTCGGTCTTCGCGCGCAACCTCGTCGAGAAGCTCGGCGCCTCCGTGAAGATGCACAAGGTGCCGCTGCGCTCGGCCGGGTTCAAGGTTCTGGGCGCGCCGGATGTGCCCTCGGTGCTGATCGAGCTCGGCTACATGTCCAGCCCGAAGGATGCCGAACTCCTGAACTCCGAGGCATGGCGCCGTCAGGCGGTCGGTGCCGTGAGTGCCGCGATCGACGATTATTTCGTTCGCGAGCGGGCCCCCGCCGGCAAGGCCGTGCTGAACCGGCAGTGATGGCCGGCAGGGCCGCTGCGCGTTTAGACTGCGCGCTTCGCATCATGTGATATTCGCTGCGGTCGGGTCAGTGTTCAGCGTTGCGTGAAAGCCATGGCGGCGGGTGAAACTGCCTGATCTGGCTGATAACTTTGGACGTAACCGCGAATTTGTGGTGCAAAGCCACGCTTCCGCCACGTCCGCGGTGATAAGGTTTTCAACTGAGACGTTAGAGACGCTGAGGCGTCGGCACAGTTGGCGAGGGCCAGGGGCTCCTATGCGGTTTGTTCTGAGACTTTTCGGCTGGGCTTTCGCAGCTGGCGCCATTGTTTTCGTGCTTGGAGCGCTCGGCGCCGCCGGGCTGATCTGGCACTACTCGAAGGACCTGCCTGATTCGGCCCAGCTGCGGAATTACGAGCCGCCGGTGATGACGCGCGTCCATGCGGGCGACGGCAGCCTGATCGCCGAATTTGCCCGCGAACGGCGGCTTTATCTGCCGATCCAGGCCGTGCCGAAGCTGATCATCCAGGCCTATCTCTCGGCCGAGGACAAGAACTTCTACAAGCATATCGGCGTCGATCCCGAGGGTCTGGCCCGCGCCGCCATCACCAACTTCCGCAACCGCGCCGCCGGCCGCGTCCGCAGGGCGCCTCGACGATCACGCAGCAGGTCGCCAAGAACTTCCTCGTCGGCACCGAGCAGAACATGCGAGCGCAAGATCCGCGAGGCGCTGGTCGCGCTGCGGATCGAATCGACCTACTCGAAGGACAAGATCCTCGAGCTCTACCTGAACGAGATCTATCTCGGCCGCCGGCTCCGGGGCAGGGCAACTATGGCATCGCGGCCGCGGCGCTGAACTATTTCGGCAAGTCGGTGCATGAGCTGAACCTGCAGGAAGCGGCCTATCTCGCCGCGCTGCCGAAGGCTCCGAAGGACCTTCACCCCTTCCGCAACCGCGAGCGCGCCATCGAGCGCCGCAACTACGTCATCGACCGCATGGTCGAGAACGGCTACGTCCCGAAAGAGCAGGGCGATCAGGCCAAGAAGCAGCCGCTCGGCGTCAATCCGCGGACGATCTCGCCCAACAACTTCGCGGCCGGCTATTTCGCCGAGGAGGTCCGCCGCGAATTGCAGGATCGCTATGGCGAGAAGAAGCTCTACGAGGGCGGCCTCTCGGTGCGCTCGACGCTCGATCCCAAGATGCAGCTGATGGCGCGCAAGGCGCTGGTCGACGGGCTGGTGCGCTACGACGAGGCGCGCGGCTGGCGCGGCGCGATCCAGAAGCTCGACCTCGGCGCCCGCGACTGGGGCCTGGCTCTCGCCGAGGTGCCGGTGCTGGGCGATGTCGCGCCGTGGCGGCTGGCCGTCGTGCTCGACGTTGCCGGCGATACGGCCCGGCTCGGCCTGCAGCCGCTGCGCGAGCCGTCGGGACAGCTCAAGCGCGATCGCGAGACGCTGACGCTCGGCTCCGACGGCATCAAATGGACCCGGCGCGGCCGCGTCTCCCAGGTCGTCTCGGTCGGCGACGTCGTCTATGTCGAGCCGACGGAGGGCGGCCGCTCGGGGCAGTCCCGCCTGCGCCAGCTGCCGGAGATCTCCGGCGCCATCGTCGCGATGGACCCGTTCACGGGCCGCGTGCTGGCCATGGTCGGCGGCTTCTCGTTCGACCAGTCGCGAGTTCAACCGCGCGACGCAGGCGATGCGCCAGCCCGGCTCGTCCTTCAAGCCCTTCGTCTACGCGACGGCGCTCGACAATGGCTACACGCCGTCGAGCATCATCCTCGACGCGCCGATCGAGATCGATCAGGGCGGCGGTCTCGGCGCTCTGGCGGCCGGAGAACTTCGACGGCAAGTCGACCGGCCCGCGTACCCTGCGCTACGGCATCGAGCATTCCAAGAACCTGATGACGGTGCGGCTCGCCCAGGACGTCGGCATGCCGCTGATCGCCGAATATGCCCGCCGCTTCGGCGTCTATGACGACATGCTGCCCGTGCTCTCGATGTCGCTGGGCGCGGGCGAGACGACGGTGATGCGCATGACGGCGGCCTATTCGATGCTCGTCAATGGCGGCAAGCGCATCAAGCCGACGCTGATCGACCGCATCCAGGATCGCTGGGGCAAGACGATCTACCGGCACGACGAGCGCGACTGCGACGGCTGCAACGCGGAGAAATGGGCCAACCAGCACGAGCCGCGGCTCGTCGACAAGCGCGAGCAGGTGCTCGACCCGCTGACCGCCTACCAGATCACCTCGATCCTGGAGGGCGTCGTCCAGCGCGGCACCGGCCACCGTGGTCAAGAGCGTCGGCAAGCCGCTCGCCGGCAAGACCGGCACCACCAACGACGCCAAGGACGTCTGGTTCGTCGGCTTCTCGCCGGATCTCGCGGTCGGCGTCTATCTCGGCTACGACAAGCCGCGGTCGCTGGGCAACTCCGCGACCGCCGGCCAGTATGCGGCGCCGATCTTCCGCGACTTCATGAAGGTGGCGCTGAAGGACAAGCCGGCGACGCCGTTCCGCGTGCCCGCCGGCATCAAGCTGATCCGCGTCGATCCCGAGACCGGGCATGCGCGCGGCGGCGAGGGCGGCATCCTCGAAGCCTTCAAGCCCGGCACCGCGCCGCCCGACAGCTACTCGATCATCGGCGTGGCGGGCGATGGCTCGGCCCCGCTGAGCGTCGGCCCGACTGGCGGGCGTGGCGTCGGCTCCGGCACCGGCGGTCTCTACTGAGCTGCCGCCTCGACTGACAGCGTCGGCGCCCAAGTGCCGACGCCGCTCTCTCCTGCATCATTTACAACAGGCGCGTTCGCCCCTATCTCCAGCGGCGCCTTACTGCGTCCTCATCGGAAAGCCTGTCCCAGACCATGCGCGCCGAAATCCAGACCCAGCTCGACAACGCCAAGCAGTCCGTCGGACTGCTGAGGAGGCATCTTTGACTGGGATGTCGCACAGCGCCGCCTCGCCGAACTGAACGCCCTCGCCGAGGAACCCGATCTCTGGAACGATGCCGAGGCCGCGCAGAAGCTGATGCGCGAGCGCACCGCGCTGGAAGACCAGATCAACGGCATCGGCAAGCTCGAGCGCGATCTCGACGACGCCATGACGCTGATCGAACTCGGCGAGATGGAAGAAGACGACGCCTCGATCGTCGAGGGCGAGGCTGCGATCAAGGCCGTCGAGGTCGAGGCCGCGCGCCGGCAGGTCGAGACGCTGCTCTCGGGCGAGGCCGACCAGCTACGACACCTATCTCGAAGTCCATTCCGGCGCCGGCGGCACGGAGAGCCAGGACTGGGCCGAGATGCTGCTGCGCATGTATCGGCGCTGGGGCGAGCGCCGCAAGCTCAAGGTCGAGACCCTCGGATTACCAGGATGGCGACGAGGCCGGCATCAAGTCGGCGACGCTCGCTGGTCAAGGGGCACAACGCCTATGGCTGGCTGAAGACGGAATCGGGCGTGCACCGCCTCGTCCGCATCTCGCCCTTCGATTCGAATGCCCGGCGCCACACCTGCTTCGCCTCGGTCTGGGTCTATCCGGTGGTCGACGACCGCATCGACATCGACGTCAAGGAATCCGATTGCCGGATCGACACCTATCGCGCCTCAGGGCGCGGGCGGCCAGCACGTCAACACGACCGATTCGGCGGTGCGCATCACCCATATCCCGACCGGCATCGTGGTGGCCTGCCAGCAGGAACGCTCGCAGCACAAGAACCGGGCGAAGGCCTGGGACATGCTGCGCGCGCGGCTCTACGAGGTCGAGCTGAAGAAGCGCGAAGACAAGGCCAATGCCGAGCAGGCCTCCAAGACCGATATCGGCTGGGGCCACCAGATCCGCTCCTATGTGCTGCAGCCCTATCAGCTGGTGAAGGACCTGCGCACGGGCGTGAGCTCGACAGACCCGTCCGAGGTGCTCGACGGCGCGCTCGACCCGTTCATGGAAGCCTCGCTGGCGCAGCGCGTCTACGGCACCGAGGTCGAGGTCGAGGATATCGACTGACCAGCATAAGAAAACGCGCTCGATTGGGCGCGTTTTTGTTGGTGCTACAATCAGTTAGCTGGCGGAGCTAAGCTTGGCCCCGGCGCGCAGGAAGCGGGTGGGGTCCACCGGCTCGTCGTCGATCCGGGTTTCATAGTGCAGATGCGGCCCGGTCGAGCGGCCGGTCGTGCCGACGCGGCCGAGTTGCGTGCCGGTCTTCACCATCTGCCCGACACTGACCATCACAGCCGACATATGGGCGTAGCGGGTGGTGATCCCGTTGGCGTGCTCGATCTCGACCATGTTGCCATAGCCGCCGGAGTATTCGGCGGTGACGACCTTGCCGGGAGCGGTGGCGCGGATCGGCGAGCCGGTCTCGGCGCGGAAATCGACGCCGGTGTGCATCGCCGGGCCCCGGGTAAAGGGATCGACGCGGTAGCCGAAATTCGAGGTGAAGTCGGCATCGCCCGACATCGGCCGGGCCAGAGGCAATTGCTCCGACAGGCTGCGCAGGCGGAACACCGCCGAAATCTTGGGCTGTAGCGCATTCAGCGAGGCCTCGAACGGCGCCAGCCGAAGGATCGACCTTGAACGGCACGAAGGGGCCACCGGTCCCGCCAATCGCGGTCGCCGGCGTCATCTTGTTGATGTCCAGACCGGTTTCGGCGAGCGCGGCGCGCAGGTGCTTCTGCGAGGCTGCGAGGCCCTGGTCCATGTCCTTGAGCGTCTCGATCTGCTCGGCGGAGGTTTCGGCGATGGCCGTCTCCAGCCGGTCGAGGGTCGCGGCGACGCGCTGGGCAGGGGCTGGCGGCGGGGCGGCCTCGCCCGATTGCCACGGAGCCTGCCGCGCACCCTCGGCGCCGCGCAGAACCGGTGTGTCGGGCGCAGGGGTCGGCTTGGTCGGCATGATCGGGGCGAAACTGGTGACGCCGGAGGCCCGCACCGGCTCCTCGGGCTTGATCGGGCGCACCCGCGGCATGGCCTTCGAGGCGGCCGGCACCAGCGCCGCTGCTTTGCAGCGTGTCGGCGAGGGCCGCGACCAGCGAGTGGCGGGATTCGAGTTCGGCCTGGCGCGTCGCCAGCTCGTCGACGCGGGATTCCACCGTATCCTGTTCCAGCAGAGCGCGGCTCGCCAGGCGGTCGATGTCGGCGCGCAGCGAGGCGATGCGGTCTTCATAGGCGTATTGGCGGGATGTCTCGCGGGCAATCAGCCGCGCCGCGAGATCATCCTTGCTCAGCACATACCAGACCGCGCCACCGCAGCCGGCCGTGGTCATCGCCAGCCATGTCAGCCCCAGCACAGCGGTCGCCCGCCCCACCGTATAGGTTCTTTGAGTGACCAACCCTGAGACGGGGAGGGTGGGCGCAGGTGATGAAGGCTTCATAGGCTGGGGACCGGATTGAACGCTGCCGATACCTGCCAATAGAGACGGTTAAGGTTAATCCTTCGCAAAGCCGCCGACGAAATCGCCTGTCGCGCGCTGCTCTAGTCCGGAAAAATCTGAGTTTTTCGAAAGGCCTAGGCCGAAAGCTCGCGCACTGCCGCCAGGACTTCCTCGGCATGGCCGGGCACCTTAACCTTCGGCCAGATCCGGGCGATGCGGCCCTCGCGATCGATCAGGAATGTCGTGCGCTCGACGCCCATATAGCTGCGGCCATACATGCTCTTCTCGACCCAGATCCCATAGGCCTGCAGCACGTCCTGGCTCTCGTCCGCGACCAGCGCAAAGTCCAGCCCGTGCTTTGCCTTGAACTTGTCATGGCTTTTGACCGGATCGGGCGAAATGCCAATGATTTCAGCGCCGGCCTTGTCGAATTCGCTGCGCAGCCCGTTGAAGGCGATCGCCTCCTTGGTGCAGCCCGGGGTGTCGTCCTTGGGGTAGGCGTAGAGCACAACGGCGCGGCCCTTGAGCGCCGCCAGCGAGAGGGTTGCGCCGCCGTCGCGGGCGAGGGTGAAGTCGGGCGCCTGATCGCCTTCCTTGAGCATGATGACCTGCCTTCCTTTTGTCGCCTTCAACAGGCATGAGCGGACCCGCTTCGGCAGGCTCCGGCGGTGCTGATATGGCGTTCCAGTGCCGCTTGGGAAGACCGGAACCGGTAACTCTCCGAAGGCGTTGGATCGAAGGTCGCGGCCCGATGACATCAGAGCTGCCAAAGCTCTAGCGTCGCGTGGATCAGTAGCAAGCGATTCGCCGAACTCGCTCCGTCTGAATGGCTCGGACGGGCTTATTTTTGATGCCACCAGCGGGATACAGGACGAAGTTGCTGACCCAGGAGCCAACCTCTGCCAATGCCGCTGCCAGTGTCGAGGTGGACACGCAGGAGGCTTGCGACGTCGCTGTCGCGAAGCGGGCGAAGGCCGGGCTCCTGACGATCGCGGTGGCAATCTGCGTTGCGGCCGTCACGCTTGCCGCGGCGGCAGGAACCTTGCTGCTGACCGGCGTCGTGCCCTTGCCCGGTCTCGAGAATAGAATCACGCAGGCGATGGAAGCGCGCCTTGGCGAGGGTTGGACGGTCGAGGCGGGCACGGCCGAGCTGCGTCGCACAGAGGGCCATTCGCAGCTGCAAATCCGGCAGGTTGTGTTCAGGCATAGCAGCGGCGCGATCATCCGCGCGCCCGAGGCGACATTGGGTTATGAGCCGCTGGCACTGCTGCGCGGCGAAATCAGGCTGGTCTCGGTCGACCTCCGCGGCGTGAATGTCCGGCTCGGCGTGACCCGCGAGGGCGCTCTTGTCATCAACGCCGATTCGGCGCCGGCTGAGGCCCGCCCACTCTCGACACTGCCCGATGCGGCGCAATGGAGTGCCTTCACCGGCATCATGAGCGCGGTCGCATCGCTGGCTCAGGGCGATGGTTTGCTCGGTTCGCTGGAGACAGCCGGCATGCAGGGCGCGCGCCTGACACTGATCGACCCCGATGGCCGCCAGCGCGCCGGCTTTGAGGATGTCGGCATTGTCCTGTCCCGGCCGGCACCGCGGGTGACTCGCCTGACGCTTCAGGGCCGGACCGGGCAGCGCTGGAAGGAGATGGTCGTCGATCTCTCCACCGATGAGGCCGGCACGCAGCGCGCGGAGATCGAGATCGTCCGGTTCGAGCCGTCCGAGATCGTCGCACTGGCGATGGGCAGCGGCACTGTCACGGTGGAGGGTCTGCCCTTGAAGGGGCGGGCGACGCTGGTTCAGAAGGCCGATGGGCAGCGGACGATCCAGGCTGCGATGCAGATCGCAGCCGGCCAGATGAGCTTCCCGGGCAGCCCGCTGGAGACCATTAAAGTCGATTTCGGCGGCCTTCGAGGTCGAGGGCGAGAATGATTTCAGCGTGATGCGGATGACCAGCGGCACCATTGCCGCCGGCGCGATGAAGCTGAAGGGTCAGGGGACGCTGCGGGAAGAGCAGGGCGCCTGGCGGCTGCAGCTCGACGGCAGCGGCCAGATCGCCGGGACCGATGCCGATCCTCCGGTGCCGGTCGACAAGCTGACCGGCAATCTGCTGCTGGACCCGCGCACCAACGAGATCAAGATCGACGGGCTGTCCCTGAAGGGGCCGAAGCTCGACGTCGCCATGACCGGCGCGCTGCAGAAGATCGGCCCTTCGCCCTCCCAGCGGTTTTCGATCCAGGCGATCGATTCCGATTTGCGGGCTTCGCTGGCGGCGTGGCCACGCTGGAGTTCGCCCGAACTGCACACGACGCTCTCCCGGCAGGTGAAGGGCGGCCGAGCGGAACGGATCACCGTCAATCTCGATCTTCCGGCTGCTGACCATGCGAAGCTGGTGGAGGGGGCGGGTCTGCCCGACGCTGCGCTCTCGGTCGAAATTGCCGCTCGCTCGGTCGAATATGAGCCGGGCCCCGGCCTGCCGCATCTGATCGAGGGCAGCGTGACGGGCCGCGCCACCGGGCGCAGCATTCAGTTGGCGATCGGAGCTGCCCAGGCTGATCTGGGCGGTGGGCGAAGGCTCGCGCTGTCGGATGGCAGTGTCGAGATGGCCGACACCTGGCTGGACCGAGCTCCGGCGCGCGTGGCGTTCCGCTCCACCGGCCCCGTCTCGTCGTTGGCCAGCCTGTTTCAGTTTCCAGCCCTGCGCGGCTTTGCGCCGGCCACGCTCGATCCCGGTGCCTTCAAAGGGTCGTCTGATCTGCGCACCGTGATCAAGCTGCCGCTGGTCGATGATGTGCAGGCCGATGAAGTGGTGGTGCAGAGCACCGGGACACTCAGCAATGTCGCTTCTGACACGCTGCTCGGTCAGGACAAGCTCGATCAGGGCAACCTCACCCTGAACTATGACCGGAACGGGCTGGCGCTGAAGGGCGACGCGCGGATCGGTGGCGACAAGGCGCAGGTCGAGCTCCGCCAGAACCGCAACGGCAATGGCGAGGCGCTCCTGACGCTGGCGCTCGACAATGCGGCTCGCCAGAAGCGCGGCATTGGACCGGAGGCCGGCATCAATGGCGTGGTGCAGGTCAAGGTCGCCAAGCCCTTGGGCAAGGCCGGAGAGACGCCGGCCCATATCGACATCGACCTCGCCAAGGCTTCGCTCGATTCGCCGATCCCCGGCCTCGCCAAGGGCGCTGGCAAGCCTGGCAAGGCGAGCTTCAACTATCTCCAGTCCGACAACGGCACGCGGCTCGATGATTTCAGCCTCGATGTCGGAACCGCGGTCTTGAAGGGCAGGGTGGAACTCGATCGCCAGAACGCGTTCGAATCGGCAAAATTCTCGCAGTTCAAGCTCTCGCCCGGCGACAATCTCAAGGTCGATGTCCAGCGCGATGGCAATCTGACGGAAGCTCACGGTTCGCGGCGCCGTCATGGATGCGCGCCCGTTCGTGCGGGATCTGCAGGCCGCCTCAGGTCCGGCTGCGGCGGGCGACCAAGGCGGCGGAGAATGGCCCCGACCTCGATGTCGATCTCGATGTGCCCATCGTCACCGGCTTCAACAATGAGACGATCAGCAATGTCAGCCTCAAGATGTCGCGGCGGGGCGGTGACATCCGCTCGCTGGCCTTTCAGGGCCGCATCGGCAAGGCCGATGTTTCGGCGCGCCAGTCACGTCAGGGCGAAAGCGCGGGAGCGCTGGTCGTGCAGTCGGAAAATGGCGGCTCGCTGCTGCGCTTCTTCGACCTGTACCGCCGCGCTCATGGCGGTGACCTGATCCTCAATCTCGGCCCCGGCGACACGCGCCAGAGCGGCGAATTGCTGTTCAGCGAATTTCGTGGTGCGCGACGAGCCGGCCCTGCGCCGTGTGCTCGGAACGCAGCCGGAGATCTCGAAGCTGCCATCCGGTGACCGGGTCGGCGGCGCCGGCCCGGCGCCCGGCGTCAACGCGGATGAGGTCGCTTTCACCAAGCTGAGGGCCGACTTCACGCGCTCCGCGAGCCGGCTCGACGTCTCGGATATGGTGATCTGGGGCCAGCAGATCGGCTTCACCCTGCAAGGCACGGTCGATTACGGCCGCGACAGGGTCGATATCGGCGGCACCTTCGTGCCGAGCTACGCCTTCAACAACGCGTTCGCGCAGGTGCCGATTTTCGGCGGCTTGCTCGGCGGCGGCAGTCAATATGGCGGGCTCTTCGCCATGAACTTCCGCATTACCGGGGCGGCGAGCGCGCCGACCATGTCAGTCAATCCGCTCTCGGCCATCGCGCCGGGCATCCTGCGCCGCTTCGTCGATCCGCTGGGGGGATCGCCGACGCAGCGACCGATCCAGCCGACGCCCCAGCGCTCAGGCTGCGCTCTCCCTATTCCGGCCGCAGCAGGACGTGCTTCTTCTTGCCGAAGGAGAGCTTGACCACGCCCTCCTGCGTCAGATCGGCTTGGCCCAGCATGGCGCGCTCATCGCTGACCACGACATCATTGACGCGCAGGCCGCCCGCCTTGACCTGGCGACGCGCCTCGCCGGTCGAGGGCACGAGGCCGGCCTTGACGAAGGCGGTGAGCACACCGAGCCCGGCGAACTCGGAGCTCGGCAGGGCGATGCTCGGCAGATCGGCCGCCGTCTCGCCTTCCTCAAATGTTTTGCGCGCCGTCTCGGCTGCGGCTTCCGCCGCGCCGCGGCCGTGCAGCATCGCTGTGACCTCGGTCGCCAGCACCTTCTTGGCTTCGTTGATCTCCGCCCCGCCGAGTGCGGCGAGCCTGGCGATCTCGGCCATCGGCATGGTCGTGTAGAGCTTCAGGAAGCGCTCGACATCGGCATCCTCGGTGTTGCGCCAGAACTGCCAGAACTCATAGGCGCTCATCAGCTCGGCGTTGAGCCAGACGGCGCCGCGACGCGGTCTTGCCCATCTTGCCGCCCGACGAGGTGGTCAGCAGCGGCGAGGTCAGCGCGTAGAGCTGGACGTCGCTCATGCGGTGGCCGAGATCGATGCCGCTGACGATGTTGCCCCACTGGTCGGAGCCGCCCATCTGCAGGACGCAACCCGTCGCGCCGGTTGAGCTCGACGAAGTCGTAGGCCTGCAGGATCATGTAGTTGAATTCGAGGAAGGACAGCGACTGCTCGCGGTCCAGCCGGGTCTTGACGCTGTCGAAGGACAGCATGCGGTTGACCGAGAAATGCCGGCCGACATCGCGCAGGAATTCGAGATAGTTCAGCGGCAGCAGCCAATCGGCATTGTTCATCATCGAGGCCGGCACCACCGAAATCCAGGTAGTTGGCGAAGACGCGCTTGATGCCTGCGAGATTGCGGTCGATGTCCTCGATCGTCAGGAGCTTGCGCGCCTCGTCCTTGAAGGAGGGGTCGCCGACCATGGAGGTGCCGCCGCCCATCAGCGCGATCGGCTTGTGGCCGGTCTGCTGCATCCAGTGCAGCATCATGATCTGGATCAGCGAGCCCGCATGAAGCGAGGTGGCCGTGGCGTCGAAGCCGATATAGCCGCTGATCGGCCCTTTGACCGCAGCCGCATCCAGCCCCTCCGGATCGGAGATCTGGTGGATGTAGCCGCGCTCCGAGAGGGTGTGGAGCAGGTCGGATTTGAAGGCGGTCATGGTGGCGCTCAAGTCTCGTAAAAGCGGCGGTACGTTCCAGCCAACGTTGATTGAGCCCTCATCCTGAGGAGCGGGCGTTCGCCCGCGTCTCGAAGGATGCTCCAGCGCCCCCTGGATCATCCTTCGAGACGCCGCATTCGCGGCTCCTCAGGATGAGGGCTGTTCATGTAGCAGCGGCTCAGACCTGTTCCTGTTCGGATTTCAGGATTTCGGGGCCGACCATGCGGTCGAGATAGGCGCCGACCTGGGTCATCAGCACGTCGACCTTGCCGTCGAAGAAGTGGTTGGCGCCCTCGACGACCGTGTGCTCGATCTGGATGCCCTTCTGGGTCTTCACCTTCTCGATCACGGCCATGACCTCCTTGACCGGCGCGACGCGGTCTTCCGAGCCATGCACGAACAGGCCGGAGGAGGGGCAGGGGGCCAGGAAGGAGAAGTCGTAGCGATTGGCCATCGCCGCGATCGACATGAAGCCCTCGATCTCGGGGCGCCGCATCAGCAGCTGCATGCCGATCCAGGCGCCAAACGAGACGCCGGTGATCCAGCAGCTCTTGGCCTCGGGATTGAGCGCCTGCATCCAGTCGAGCGCGGCAGCGGCATCGGACAATTCGCCGGCGCCATGGTCGAAATGGCCCTGGCTGCGGCCGACGCCGCGGAAGTTGAAGCGCAGGGCCGAGAAGCCGCGATTCACGAACGTGTAGAACAGGTTGTAGACGATCTGGTTGTTCATCGTCCCGCCGAATTGCGGGTGGGGATGCAGGATGATAGCCAGCGGCGCGCCCCGCTTCTTGGCGGGCTGGTAGCGCCCCTCGATCCGGCCGGCCGGCCCGTTGAAGATCACCTCTGGCATCGTCTGGTCGCCTTTTGCTGAGGCTGGGCCTGCGCAAGGGGCAAAATGGCACGAAAATGCCACCGCGTTTGCCCGCTCGCCCTTGACGGCCCTGCCGCTCGCGCCCTACATCAAGCGCTTAGAACAGTTCTAACAGCCGTGAACGGATCGAGAACGGTGACTTCGCCTTATGGATGGGGCGCTGTCGGCTCTCGGCCATGACGGCTTGGAAGGCGGGCTATAGCACGGCGCGGGGGAGCAATTTCAAGCTTTTCCTGCCTGACCGCCCGCTGATGAACGGATCGGAGCCTCAGACACAGCCATGGCTGCTGCCCGCGCCTATCTGGACCACAACGCCACGACGCCGGTTCGCCCCGATGTCGCGCAGGCGATGTTGCGCGCGCTGACGGAGCTGCCGGGCAACGCCTCTTCTGTCCATGGCGAGGGTCGTGCCGCGCGGGCCGCTATCGAGCAGGCCAGGCAGCAGGTCGCGGCTCTTGTCGGCGCCAAGGCGAGCCAGGTCGTGTTCACGAGCGGCGGGACGGAGGCGAACGTGACGATCCTGTCTCCGGCGTTGATGGATTGTGACGGTGGCCGCGATTGCGTGCGCGTCCCCGCCAGCCTGTTGCTGCTGGGCGCGACCGAGCACGCCTGCGTCCGCGAAGGTCACCGGTTCCCGGCTTCCGCCGCCGAGGCGATCCCTGTCGATAGCGACGGGCTCGTCGATCTCGGCTGGCTGGAGGCGAGGCTCGCCCGGCTGCAGGCGGATGCGCCGACGGCACGGGCGCTGCTGTCGCTGCATCTGGCGAATAATGAGACCGGCGTGATCCAGCCCTTGGCTGACGTGGTTGCGCTGGCCAGGCGTTTTGGGGCGGTCGTGCATAGCGATGCGGTGCAGGCGGCCGGCAAGATCACCGTTGATATCGAGGCGCTGGGTGTGGATGCGCTCGCCATCTCCGCCCACAAATTCGGTGGCCCCAAGGGCGTCGGCGCCATGGTCTTCCGCACCGGCGCGCTCGAACTGGCCGACAAGCTGCTGCGGGGCGGCGGGCAGGAGCGCGGCTGGCGTGCGGGCACGGAGAATGTACCCGGCATTATCGGCATGGGCGCGGCTGCGGCCTTGGCGGGTGATGCCCTGTCGCAGGAGCAGGGTCGGCTGGCTCGGCTGCGCGATCGGCTCGAAGCGGGGCTGAAGCAGATCGTGCCCGGCACGATCGTGTTTGGCGAGCAGGCGCCGCGCCTGCCCAATACCAGCGCCTTCGCAACGCCGGGGATGACGGCCGAGACCGCGCTGATCAAGCTCGACCTGATGGGTGTCGCCTTGTCGTCCGGCTCGGCCTGCTCGTCTGGCAAGGTCAAGCGCTCGCATGTGCTGGACGCCATGGGCGTCGACCCCGCCATGAGCGCAGGGGCCTTGCGCGCGAGCCTCGGATGGACCACCTCCGAGGAAGATATCGAGCAGTTTCTGTCGGCCTATGCGAAAGCAGCAGCCGGCGCGACAGGGGCGACGGCGCGGGCGGCAGCCTGAACCGGTTCACCCAAAGACACGTAGACAAACCGGCGGGCCTTGAACCCGCGACTGGAGAGTAGGCAGATGGCAGCGGTCCAGGAGACCATCGATCAGGTCAAGTCGATTGACGTGACCGAATACAAATACGGTTTCGTCACCGAGATCGAGATGGACAAGCCCGCCAAGGGTCTCACCGAGGATACGGTGCGCTACATCTCGGCGCGGAAGAACGAGCCGGCATGGATGCTGGAATGGCGGCTCGACGCCTTCCGCCGCTGGAAGACCATGACCGAGCCGAACTGGGCGCGCGTCAACTATCCGCCGATCGACTATCAGGACATCTATTATTACGCGGCGCCCAAGAGCGGCAATTCGCCGAAGTCGCTCGACGAGATCGATCCGGCCATTCTCGAGACCTACAAGAAGCTCGGCATCCCGCTGCGCGAGCAGGAGATTTTGGCCGGCGTCGCTCCGGAGAACCGGGTTGCGGTCGATGCGGTGTTCGACTCGGTTTCGGTGGTCACGACCTTCAAGAAGGAGCTGGCGAGGCCGGCGTGATCTTCTGCTCGATCTCGGACGCGATCCAGGAGCATCCCGAGCTGGTGAAGAAGTACCTCGCCACCGTCGTGCCGGTGACCGACAACTATTTCGCGACGCTGAACTGCGCCGTCTTCACCGATGGCTCCTTCGTCTACATCCCCAAGGGCGTGCGCTGCCCGATGGAGCTGTCGACCTATTTCCGCATCAACGAGCAGAATACCGGCCAGTTCGAGCGCACGCTGATCATCGCCGATGAAGGCTCCTATGTCAGCTATCTCGAAGGCTGCACCGCGCCCAAGCGCGACGAGAACCAGCTGCACGCCGCCGTGGTCGAGCTGATCGCGCTCGACGATGCCGAGATCAAGTACTCGACCGTGCAGAACTGGTATCCGGGCGATGCCGAGGGCAAGGGCGGCATCTACAACTTCGTCACCAAGCGCGGCGACTGCCGGGGCAAGAACTCGAAGATCTCGTGGACGCAGGTCGAGACCGGCTCGGCGATCACCTGGAAATACCCGTCCTGCATCCTGCGCGGCGACGGCTCGCGCGGCGAGTTCTACTCGATCGCGGTCTCGAATGGCGCGCAGCAGGTCGATAGCGGCACCAAGATGATCCATCTCGGCAAGAACACGACCTCGAAGATCATCGCTAAGGGCATCGCGGCCGGTAAATCCGACTCGACCTATCGCGGCATGGTCTCGGCCCACCGCAAGGCGACCGGCGCCCGCAACTTCACCAATTGCGACTCGCTCCTGATCGGCGACCAGTGCGGCGCGCACACCATCCCCTATATCGAGGCCAAGACCGGCTACGGCGATCTTCGAGCACGAGGCGACGACCTCCAAGATCGGCGAGGACCAGCTGTTCTATTGCCAGCAGCGCGGGCTCTCCGAGGAAGAGGCGGTGGCGCTGATCGTCAACGGCTTCGTCAAGGAAGTGCTGCAGCAGCTGCCGATGGAGTTCGCCGTCGAGGCGCAGAAGCTGATTACGATTTCGCTGGAAGGCTCGGTGGGCTGAGCCGGCAACCCCGGCCTTCCACGTCTCTCTTTCGCAGGCTCACATCGCGGATGCTCGGCACAGGGCCGAGCCTGACGCGGCTCAACACTGGACATCACCATGCTCGAAATTCGCAATCTGGTCGTCAAGATCGCAGACGAGGACAAGCAGATCCTCAACGGCCTCAACCTCACCGTGAACGATGGCGAAGTGGCCGCGATCATGGGCCCCAACGGCTCCGGCAAGTCGACGCTGAGCTATGTCATCGCCGGCAAGGAGGACTATGAGGTCCTCGACGGCGAGATCCTGCTCAATGGCGAGAACGTGCTGGAGATGGAGGCCGATGCCCGCGCCGCCGCCGGCATCTTCCTGGCCTTCCAGTATCCGCTGGAAATCCCCGGCGTCGCCACCATGACCTTCCTGAAGGCCGCGATGAACGCCCAGCGCAAGGCGCGCGGCGAGGCCGAGCTGCTGACGCCGGACTTCATCAAGCGGGTCAATGCTGCGGCCGACAAGCTCGGCATCGCCAAGGAGATGCTGCGCCGTCCGCTTAATGTCGGCTTCTCCGGCGGCGAGAAGAAGCGCATGGAAATCCTGCAGATGGCGCTGCTCGCGCCCTCCATGTGCATCCTCGACGAGACCGATTCCGGCCTCGACATCGACGCGCTGCGCATCGTCCCGGAGGGCGTCAATGCGCTGCGCGACGCCAGCCGCGGCTTCCTGGTGATCACCCACTACCAGCGCCTGCTCGACCATATCGTGCCCGATACGGTGCATGTCATGTCGAAGGGCCGGATCGTGAAGACGGGCGGCAAGGAACTGGCGCTCGAGCTCGAGAAGAACGGCTACGCCGCCTATGCGGAGGCCGCCTGATGGCGATCGTCACCCCGCTCAAGACCGCTGCCGAACAGCAGCTGGTCGAGCAATTCGCGAATGTGAAGGCGGAGTTGCCGGGCGCGCGCCGTGGTCCGCAAGCTGCGCGAGGACGCCTTTGCCGGTTTCGAGGCCAAGGGCCTGCCGCATCGCCGGCTTGAAGCCTGGCGCTATACCGATCTGCGCGCGCTGCTGCGCGAGGCCAAGCCCGCTGGCCGGTACGGCGGCCGTCACGCCGGCCATGACGGCTCGGCTGCGCGCGCTCAAGCTCGCCGGGCCTGCGCCTCGTGCTGGTCGATGGCGTCTTCGCGCCGGACCTCTCGACGCTCGACGAGTCTGCCGGAGGGCGTCAGCGATCCAGCCGCTGACGCGAGGCGCTGGTCTCGCGCTCGCGAGCGATCTGCCGCGCATCCTGGCCGGCCCAGTGGTCGCAGACGGCGATGCCGGCCTGATGCTCAACACCGCGCTGATGCGCGACGGCGTCTTCATCGAGATCGCCGATGGCGTCGAGCTCGACGCGCACCGATCTCGATCGTGTCGCTGGCCTCGCGGCGAGGCCGAGGCCGCGATCTTCCATCGCTCGGTGGTGCTGGTCGGGGCGGGCGCCAAGGCGACGATCGTCGAGATCAGCGAAAGCGCTGGGCTCGGCCGCGCGCAGATCAACGGCGCCATCGTCTTCGAGACCGGCGATGAGAGCGAGGTGCAGCATCTGCGGCTGGTGACGCGCCAGCGCCGGCCGACGGTGCAGGTGCTGAGCCTGCTGGCGACGGTCGGCGCGCAGGCGAAGTTCGACAGCTTTGCGCTGGTCTGCAACGCCGGCGACGCTGCGCCAGCAGCATTTCGTGCGCTATGCCGGCGAGCATAGCGAGATCGGCCTGCGCGGCGTCAACCTGCTCGGCGGCACGGAGCATTCCGACGTCACGCTGGTGATGGACCATGACGTGCCGCATGGCACCAGCCGCGAGCTGTTCAAGACCATCATCGGCGGGCGAGGCCACCGGCGTCTTCCAGGGCAAGGTCATCGTGCGCCAATACGCGCAGAAGACCGATGGCAGCATGAAGAGCAACACGCTGCTGCTGAACGACGGCGCGACCATGTTCAACAAGCCGGAGCTGGAAATCTTCGCCGATGACGTGGTCTGCGGCCATGGCGCCACGGTGGCGCAGATGGATTCCGAGCAGCTGTTTTATTTGATGGCGCGCGGTCTGCCGCGGCAGCAGGCGGAGGCTCTGGTCCTGCAGGCGTTTGCCGGCGAGGCGGTCGAGTTCATCCCCGATGAGCAACTGCGTGAGCTTGTGATGACCGAGATCGAGAGCTGGCTGCAGGCCCGCCGCGACACCGTGTCAGTGGGAGTTGTCGGCTGATGCCCTATGTCAATCTGCAGATCACCAAGGGTGCGACGCGCGATCAGAAGGCCCAGATCGTCAAGGAGTTCACCGAGACGCTGGTGCGCGTGCTCGGCAAGAACCCGGCCGAACACCCATATCGTGATCCAGGAGATCGAGCGTTCGGATTGGGGCCATGGCGGCGCGCTCGTCGACAAGCCCCGTGAGGCAGGACCGACAGGATGACGGCGATGAGCGGCATGCCAGCGGCAACACCCTATGATGTCGCGGCGGTGCGCCGGGATTTCCCGATCCTGTCGCGTGAGGTCTATGGCAAGCCGCTGGTCTATCTCGACAATGCCGCCTCGGCGCAGAAGCCGGAACGGGTGATCGAGGCGATGACGCGGCTGATGCGCGAGGATTACGCCAACGTCCATCGCGGCCTGCACTATCTCGCCAATGCCTCGACCGAAGCCTATGAGGCGGCGCGCGAGAGCGCCCGCAACTTCCTCAACGCGGCCCATCTCGAAGAGATCATCTTCACGCGCT
The DNA here is from genome assembly GCA_963759925.1 of uncultured Alphaproteobacteria bacterium. Taxonomy (GTDB): domain Bacteria; phylum Pseudomonadota; class Alphaproteobacteria; order Rhizobiales; family Beijerinckiaceae; genus Allobosea. The sequence goes on along the minus strand of CAVXBE010000006.1, from coordinate 472,776 downwards.
CCTCCACCGGCGCGCTGAACACGGTCGCCTCCTCGCTCGGGCGTTACCTCAAGATCCAGGAGGGGGACGAGATCATCCTCTCGATCCTCGAGCACCATTCCAACATCGTGCCCTGGCATTACTGGCGCGAAAGCCATGGCGCCGTGATCAAATGGGCGCCGGTGGACGAGGATGGCAACTTCCTCATCGAAGAGTTCGAGAAGCTGATCTCGCCGCGCACCAAGGTGGTGTCGCTGACGCATATGTCGAACGCCATCGGCACGATCCTGCCTATCGCCGACGTCGCCCGGATCTGCCGGAGCTACAATATCCCGCTCGTGGTCGATGGCAGCCAGAGCGCCGTGCATCTGCCTGTCGACGTGCAGGAACTGGGCTGCGACTTCTTCTGCTTCACCGGGCACAAGACCTATGGGCCGACCGGCTCAGGCGTGCTCTGGGGCAAGCGCGAATGGCTTGAGAAGCTGCCGCCTTACGAGGGCGGGGGCGAGATGATCGTCACGGTCAGCGAGGACACCGTCACCTACAATGACCCGCCGCACCGTTTCGAGGCGGGGACGCCGGCGATCATCGAAGCCGTCGGCCTCGGCGCAGGTCTCGATTACATGATGGCGCTGGGCCGCGAGAACATTGCCGCCCATGAGGCTGCCTTGCGTGATTATGCGATGCAGCGTCTGGGCGAGATGAATTCGATCCGGATTTTCGGAAAGGCGAAGGACAAGGGCGCTATCGTCGCTTTCGAGATGAAAGGCGCTCACGCGCATGATGTCGCGACGGTGATTGATCGCTCAGGTGTCGCTGTCAGGGCTGGCACCCATTGCGCTATGCCGCTTCTGGCCCGATATGGAGTGACATCGACCTGCCGCGCCTCCTTCGGGCTCTATAATACGCTTGAGGAAGTCGATATGCTGGTCGAAGCCCTTCGCAAGGCCGAGAGCCTGTTCGCCTGAACGGCACCTCGGACGACGAAACGGAAAAGCCGATGACCGATACTGTAGCCGACGAGCTGAAGCCGAACGCGCCCACCCTTGGGGCCAGCGCCGGCCTGCCGCCCGAGGAAATCGACCGCCTGACCGACGATATCATCGCCGCGCTCAAGACGGTCTATGATCCGGAAATCCCCTCGGACATCTATGAGCTGGGGCTGATCTACCGTGTCGACATTGCCGATGATCGCGTCGTCACCATCGACATGACACTGACTGCGCCGGGCTGCCCGGTTGCCGGCGAGATGCCGGGCTGGGTCGAAAACGCTGTCGGCGCCGTCCCCGGCGTCGCGGCCGTGTCGGTCAACATGACCTTCGATCCGCCCTGGGACCAGTCGCGCATGTCGGACGAGGCCCGCGTCGCGCTCGACATGTGGTGATTGCCGGCCCTTGGCCTGCGATCGCTGATGCCTCTCATCACCACGCTTGATTATTCGTCGGCGCGCGGACGCGCCATGGATGGGGCTTGAGGCGCCGGGGGGCGCCCCGGAGCCGAGCCATGCGCAAATTCGCCTATGAGACTGTCGACGTCTTCACCCAGACCCGCTTCGGCGGCAATCAGCTTGCCGTGTTCACCGATGCGCGGGGCCTGAGCGATGCGGAGATGCAGTCGCTCGCGGCGGAGATGAACTATAGCGAGACGACCTTCGTCCTGCCGCCTTCGGACCCCGCCAATACCGCCCGCGTCCGGATCTTTACCCGCAGCCATGAGATGCCATTCGCTGGTCATCCCAATGTCGGGACGGCCTATGTGCTGGCGCGCCATGGCCGCGACGAGGACGGCGTCCTCCGCTTCGAGGAGATGGCGGGACTGGTCACGGTCAAGGTCAAGGCCGAGCCGGGTGGCGAGGTCAGAGGGGCCGTCATCGACGCGCCGCAGCCGCTGACGACGGGGGTGGAGCTGCCGCCCGAGGCGATTGCGGCCTGCGCCGGACTGAACCCCGAGGACATTCTGATCGATGCGCACAAGCCGGTCCGGGCCTCGGTCGGCGTCTATTTCGTGCTGGCGCAGGTGCGCCCGGACGCTCTCTCCAGCGCGACACCCGATCTCAGCCAGTTCAGGGCGACGCTGAAAGCGACCGCTGGGCTGGAGGGCCGGTTCTCGCTATTCCTCTACGCCCGCGAGAGCCAGACCGAGATCCGCGCCCGCATGTTCGCGCCGATCGGTGGCACCTGGGAGGATCCCGCGACCGGCAGCGCCAGTGCAACGCTCGCTGCGCTGCTCCTCTCGCTGGATGGTGGCGAGACCGGCAGCTTCACCCTGACCCAGGGCGTCGAAATGGGGCGGCCGAGCCTGCTAAACCTCACCGCCCGCCGCACGCCGGACGGCATCCGCGCCAGCGTCGGCGGCGATTGTGTGCCTGTCTTCCGGGGCGAGGCGTTGCTCTGAGCGCTACGACGGTCCTGCTCAAGCTTCCTAGACCACGTAGTCTTTAGAACGCTTCGGCGTCGATCCCGTAGCGGCCTGCGGCGGTGACGATCTGGGACCAGGTTTCGTCATCGAGCGGGATCCCGTCGCGTCCCCGGGCGAGCCGCACGGCCCGCTCCTTGTCGCCGGGCGCCAGCACCGGATTGGCCTCGTCCTGCGGCTTGGCGGCCCGCACAAAGGCGAGATAGCTCTCGATCCGCTCCTGTCGCAGCGCCGCGTCCGGCTCAAGCCGCGCGGGGTCGATGATCACGGCGAAGAGCGAGTTGATGATCCAGCTTTTCGCCGGCTTCTGGTCGATCCGCGCCGCACCCATCAGCCCGGCCGACAGCAGTTCCGCGATCAGCGAGAGCCCGGCGCCCTTATGGTCGCCGAAGGGCAGCAGGGCGCCGAGCGTCTCGTCGCCATGGATACCGTGCAGGAAGACGTGGCGCGGCTCGGTGGTTGGCCTGCCCTCGCCGTCGATGATGTAGCCCTCAGGTACCGCCTCGCCCTTGTTGAGAGCCACACGCGCCTTGCCATGGGCCATCCGGCTGGTGGCGAAGTCCAGGATGATCGGATCATTGCCGGGCACGGGAATGCCGATCGCGTGCGGGTTGGTGCCGAAACGGGCTTCCTTGGCGGCGAAGGGCGCGACGATGGGTGGGCGGCCGGCGACATTCACCCAGAACATCGAGAGCAGGCCGGCTTCCGCCGCGACCTCGGCATAATGGCCGATGCGCCCGATATGATGCGCGTCGAGCAGGTTGAGGATGGCGACGCCGCCGCTCTTCGCCATGGCGCAGGCCTGCTCGACCGCATTGCGCGCCGCCGGCTGGCCGAGCGAGACATTGGCGTCGACGATCAGGAACGGCGCCGTCTCCAGCCGCGGCTTGGGCTGCGATTGCGGCTTCAGATTGCCGTCGAGCAGCGACTGGAAATAGAGCGGCAGCATGCCGACGCCATGGCTGTCATGGCCGCTGAGATTGGCCAGGACGAGGTGGTGCGCCGTCTCGCGCGCTTCAGCCTCTGTCCAGCCGGCCTTGACGATCATCTCATGGACGAGCGCCTGCAGGGATTGGGCGCGGTGGAGGCGATAGGTCATGGGCGTGGCCGTAGGCTGGAGGAACAGGCAGGCCGGCAGAGTGCCCGAAGCGGCCGTGCATGCAAAGCGCAGGCGTCAGGATGGCGGCGATTGCGGCTGCCTCACCTCGACGTTTCCCTTGGGGCCTACTATGTTAGGCACGCAATCCTGCTTCATCGGGCCTTGAACCCGAGTGGGGAAGGACGAGGATGTTTTCGATACCCGGACTGAAGGTCGTCTCGCTGACCGATGCGGCAGCGACACGCATCCGCGAGATCATGGCGCAGTCGACGACGGAAGCGGCCCAGCCGCCCGCGCTCGGCCTGCGCGTCGGCGTCAAGAAAGGCGGCTGCGCCGGCATGGAGTATACGTTCGAGGTCGCCCGCGAGGCGAATCGCGGGGACGAGGTCGTGACCGAAAAGGACGCGACGGTGATCGTCGATGCCAAGGCGGTGCTGTTCCTGCTCGGCACCGAGCTCGACTTCAAGACCGACAAGTTCTCATCGACCTTCGTCTTCAACAACCCGAACCAGGTTTCGGCCTGCGGGTGCGGCGAATCGGTCGAGATCAAGCCGCGGGCGGCGCTCGCCTGAAGTCAGGTCAGGCGACGCGGCCGAGCGCGGAGTCCAGCACTTCTTCCGTGACGGTGCGGTTGCGCCCTTCGCGCTTGGCCTGCATCAGCGCCTGATCCGCCCGCTCAACCAGGGAAGACGCCGTATCGCCACGCCGATAGCCGGCGACGCCGAGCGAGATGGTGATCCGCCCGAGGTTCTCATTGGTGGAGCGCTTGATCAGCTCGCGGGTCAGCAGCGCCTGACGCACCGTCTCCGCGCCAAACTTGCCAGCCACCACATCCGATTCCGGCAGGATGATCGCGAATTCCTCGCCGCCGAAGCGGGTGATGATCGCCTTGTCCTTGAACTTGTCCTTCATGGTCCGGGCCACGAGGCGCAGAACCTGGTCGCCGGTGAGATGGCCATGGGCGTCGTTGAACTTCTTGAAGAAGTCGATATCGGCCATCACCAGCGCGAAAGGCTCGCGCCGCAATGTCGCCTGGTCGATCGATTTCTGCAGCATCTCTTCGAAATGACGGCGGTTGGCCAGGCCGGTCAGAGGGTCGGTCAAGGCCTCGGCGCGGGTGGTTTCCAGCGCCTCGCGCAGATTGCGGATTTCGCTGGAGGAATCACGCAGCTGACTCTCGAGCTGGGTTTTGCGCGTCACCTCTTCGCGGGTCGACATGACCAGCGCCTCGACCCATTCGCGCAGCTTCTGGCGGTCGGCGGCTGGCGGAACGTCCTCCGACATCGCGGCGAGGCGGCCGTGATAGCGCTCGCTCGAATCCAGCGCCTTGTCGACCAGCGCCATCAACCCGTCGATTTCGCCAAGAACCTGCAGGCTGGTGCGCTCGGCCTGGCGGGCGAGCCGCTCGGTGCCGATGAAGCGCTCATAGAGATTGTCGATATCGGCGATGCCGACAATGCCGTCGCTGCTGGCGATGATCGCGTTCATCGCCATGCTGACGGCCGGCATTTCGCCGCTGAGATGCGCGTACCAGACCTCGAACGCCCGGGGATAGCCAGGCGACCCGTGCTGGCGCATCGCTGCAACGACTCGGTCGGCAACGTCGCAAGAGGGGTTCGAAACCTGCGTTGTCTCGCTCATGCACCACCCGCTCGAAGAAGGAGCCGCCACGATCGGCCGTGGCGACCCTGCAACAACTGCGAATCGGGACATCCTGTCCGGAGTACGGTGGCGTTCGCCGCTTCGTCAGCCGCTGCGTTCCGCAGCGTCGACGCAGAGGATCGTCCTTAACGGGTTAATTTCAAGTTGATGCTGGAAGATTATCCGATTTTGACGGGGCGCATCAGGAATGCGGGGACATGGTCACCCAGCCCCTTGACCTTCGGTCCCTCGTCATCGTCACGGCGCCGGGGTTCGGAACGCGGCTCGGGCCGCGGTGTCGACGGCCGAACCGGAGCTTTCGGCGAGGCGTTGCGGCCGGCGCCGTCACGGGCTTCAGGCTCACGAATGGCAGCCTCGCGCGGGGCAGCCTCGCGCGGGACTGGGGCCTCGCCGCGGATCTTGGTCTTGATCGGCGCGTCCTGTCCACCATTGCGGCGGCGTGGAGCCGGCTCGGCATCTGCGGTCATCTCGATCTTGATCGGGCGCGGAGCACGCTCCTCTTCGGGGCGTCCGCCACGCTCGGGCCGGCCACGGCCGCCGCCACGCGCGGGCCTGCGGTCGTCGCCACGCCGGCTGCCGCTGCGCTCTTCTCGCGGCGCGCCCGGCGGCAATTCGCCCAGTCCGGGCCCTTCCCACGGGATCGGCTTGCCGATCAGTTTCTCGATGGCCGAGAGCAGCTTTTCGTCATGTTTTGTGACGATGGTGAAAGCAGCGCCCTCACGTCCTGCGCGGCCGGTGCGGCCGATGCGGTGGACGTAATCCTCGGCATGGGTCGGCACGTCGAAATTGAAGACATGGCTGACGGCCGGGATATCGAGCCCGCGGGCCGCGACATCGCTGGCGACGAGGATCGGGAATTCGCCGGTGCGGAAGGATTCCAGCGCCGCCATGCGGGCGTACTGGTCCATGTCGCCATGCAGCGCCACGGCCGGGAAGCCGTGCTTCACCAGCGATTTGTGCAGCGTCGCGACATCGCGCTTGCGGTTGCAGAACACGATCGCGTTCTGCAGCTCCTTTGCCTGCTTGATCAGCCCGCGCAGCGTCTCGCGCTTCTCGAAATCCTGACTGTTGGTGGCGATCAGCCGCTGGGTGATCGTCGCTGCCGCAGTGGCCGGGCGCGAGGCCTCGATGCGCACCGGATTATGCAGGAACTGCTCGCTGATGCGCGTGATTTCCGGCGGCATCGTTGCCGTGAAGAACAGCGTCTGGCGGGTGAAAGGCACCAGTTTGCAGACCCGCTCGATGTCGGGAATGAAGCCCATGTCGAGCATGCGGTCGGCTTCGTCGATGACGAGGAGCTCGACGCCGGTCAGCAGGAGCTTGCCGCGCTCGACATGGTCGAGCAGGCGGCCGGGCGTCGCGATCAGCACATCGACGCCGCGGGTAATCTTGGCGTCCTGATCGCCGAAGGAGACGCCACCGATCAGCAGCGCGACAGAGAGCTTCTGGTTCACGCCGTAGCGGGAGAAGTTCTCCTCGACCTGAGCGGCCAGTTCGCGGGTCGGCTCCAGGATCAGGGTGCGCGGCATTCTGGCGCGGGCACGGCCGTTTTCCAGGATGGTCAGCATCGGCAGGGTGAAGGCGGCGGTTTTGCCGGTGCCGGTCTGGGCAATACCGAGAACATCGCGGCGGGCGAGGACATGAGGAATAGCCTGGGCCTGGATCGGGGTCGGCGTGGTGTAACCTGCGGTCGTGACCGCGGTGAGAACCTTATCGCTGAGGCCGAGTTCGGCAAATGACATAGAGTGATGCGCTTCTTCAGGGTCGGTTACGCGTGGCGGGATGACCTGATCAACCGCGACGGTGGCGCGACATCTCTTTCCAGCGCGCCTTCGGACCTCCGTCCAATGCAGAAAAAGCGCGGCTAAGTCAATAAACTAGAACAGGATGGACCCTTACTCACCATGCTTGAACCGCTTGTCCTGATTCCCGGCCTGAACTGCACGGCCGATCTCTACGCTCCGCAATGGCCGGCCCTGGCCACGGGGAGGACGATTCTCGTCGCCGACAACCGGAGCGACGACAGCCTTGCCGCCATCGTTGCGCGGCTTCTCGCAGCGGCTCCGCCGCGCTTTGCCCTGTGTGGCCTGTCGATGGGCGGCTATATCGCCTTCGAGGTGATGCGGCAGGCCCCGGAGCGGGTGACGCGGCTGGCTCTGCTCGACACCAGCGCCAAGCCTGCGACGCCTGAGAGTAATGTGCCGCGCGAGCAGATGATCGCGCTGGCGGAGAAGGGGGCCTTCGACAATGTCACCACGCTGCTCTGGCAGCGGCTCGTCGCGCCCTCGCGCCTGACCGATGACAGCCTGCGGCTGCGAGTCCGGCAGATGGGGGAGGAGGTGGGTGCGGATGGTTTCGTGCGTCAGCAGCGCGCGATCATGGGGCGACCCGATTCGCAGGCCAGGGCTCAGCGCGATTGCGGTTCCGACGCTGGTGCTGGTCGGCGAGGACGATCTGATCACGCCCGTTGCCGAGGCACAGGAAATCCAGGCCGGCATCGGCCCATCCGCACATCTGGTGATGATCCCTGATTGCGGGCATCTGTCGACGCTCGAGGCGCCGGAGGCTGTGACGCGGGAACTGACCCGCTGGCTCGCCTGAGCGTCAGCGCTGAACCACGCAAGGGTCGAGGCGCGCATCGGTCGCGCGCCTCAGCAGAGAGCCGGTCGTCATCGGATCGACGGCCTTGCCCTGCGAGGCTGCGGAGGCGAGCTGCGTCATCCGCACCGTGTCGAGGTTCGCCGTCTGGTGCGAAACGAAGTTCGCGGCAATCACGGAGAGGAACGCGATAGCGGCCGCAGCCTTGGCGACGTCGGCGGCAAAGCTGCCGCGCTCGTCCCTGTAGAACCTGTCGATCAGCCGCATCGGACTCTCCGCGTACAAGAGGTCAACGCGACCCTTGCGGCAGTATCAGTCCAGAGCCGTAAAAAGATGGTTAGCGAAGGCTTGCGGAAAGCTCTGCGGATTCAGAGATCGATCAACTCGCCCGCAAAGGCCGCGCGTTCCTGGATGAAGATGAAGCGCGCCTCGGGCTTGTTGCCCATCAGCCGCTCGACCGTATCCGAGGTTTCGTCGCGCGCTTCATGCTCGACCATCACCTTCAGCAGGATCCGCTTGGCCGGGTCCATGGTGGTTTCCTTGAGCTGGGCCGGCATCATTTCGCCAAGGCCCTTGAAGCGGCTGATCTCCGGCTTCTTGCCCTTGAAGACCGAGGCGATCAGCTCGTCCTTATGGGCGTCGTTGCGGGCATAGACGCTCTTGCCGCCCTGCTGCAGCCGGTAGAGCGGCGGCACCGCCAGATAGAGATGGCCCTTCTCGATCAGGCGCGGCATCTGCCGCCAGAAGAAGGTGACGAGCAGCGACGCGATATGCGCGCCGTCGACGTCGGCGTCGGTCATCACGATGACCTTCTCGTAGCGCAGATCGTCCTCGCGGAACTGGCTGCCGATGCCGCATCCCAGCGCCAGAATCAGGTCGGCGAGCTGCTGGTTCTGGTTGAGCTTGTCGCGCGTCGCATTGGCGACGTTCAGGATTTTGCCGCGCAGCGGCAGGATCGCCTGGGTGGCGCGGTTGCGCGCCTGCTTGGCCGAGCCACCCGCCGAATCGCCCTCGACGATGAAGAGCTCGGAGCCCTTGGCGCCGGCATTGCTGCAATCGGCGAGCTTGCCCGGCAGGCGCAGCTTGCGCGTCGCGGTCTTGCGCGAGACTTCCTTTTCGAGCCGGCGGCGCAAGCGCTCCTCGGCGCGATCGACCGACCAGTCGAGCAGCCGCAGGGCCTGCTGGGGCGCAGCGGCGAGCCAATGGTCGAAAGCATCTCGCACCGCATTTTCGACGATGCGCGCTGCTTCCAGCGTCGCCAGCTTGTCCTTGGTCTGGCCCTGGAATTCCGGCTCGCGGATGAACACCGACAGCATCGCCGCGCAGGTCGCCATCACATCATCAGAGGTGACTTGCGCCATACGCTTGCTCTGGCCGATGCGCTCGGCATGGTCGCGCAGACCGCGCAGCAGCGCGATGCGCAGACCCTGCTCATGGGTGCCGCCCTCGGGGGTCGGGATGGTGTTGCAATAGGAGGAGGAGAAGCCGTCCTCGCCGGTGGCGAGCCAGGCGATCGCCCATTCCAGCGAGCCATGGCTGCCGTCGCGGGTGATCTTTCCGGCAAAGATCGGCTCGGCGACCAGATCCTTGCCCTCGATCTCGCGGGCCAGGTAATCGCGCAGGCCGCCCGGAAACTTGAAGACCGCATCGGCCGCGACATCGCCCTCCGGCTTCAGCAGCGAAGGCGCGCAGTGCCAGCGGATCTCGACACCGCCGAAGAGATAGGCCTTCGACCGCGCCATGCGGAACAGCCGCGCCGGCACGAACTGTGCCGCCTCGCCGAAGATCTGGGCGTCGGGGTGGAAACGCACACGGGTGCCGCGGCGGTTGGCGACAGCGCCGACCGTCTCCAGCGGGCCTTGTGGCAGGCCGCGCGAGAACACCTGACGATACAGCGTCTTGCCCCGCGCCACCTCGACCTCGAGCCGGTCGGACAGGGCGTTGACGACGGAGACGCCGACGCCGTGCAGGCCGCCGGAGGTCTCATAGGCCTTGGAATCGAATTTGCCGCCGGCATGCAGCGTGGTCATGATGACCTCGAGCGCCGACTTGCCCGGGAATTTCGGGTGCGGATCGATCGGAATGCCGCGACCATTATCGGTCACCGCAATCGAGCCATCCTCCAGCACCTCGACATCGATGAAGCTGGCATGGCCGGCCACGGCCTCGTCCATGGCGTTGTCGATGACCTCGGCGAAGAGGTGGTGCAGCGCGCGCTCATCGGTCCCGCCGATATACATGCCGGGGCGGCGCCGCACCGGCTCCAACCCCTCCAGCACCTCGATGGCGGAGGCGTCGTAGCTCGCTTCCGAGAGCGTGCCGTTACGCGGCGTGCCCGATGGCCGCTCGGTCTGCAGCGGCGCAGCGCGCGGTTCCACCTTTGGCCGGATCGGGGCCACCGGGGCATTCTCCGCAAAAAGATCGCCGCTATCCGCCATGCTCGGGCAGGCTCCCTGATTCGCAACACATGATGATAATCCGGCCGCGCCTCGCAGGCGTAGCCGTGCCGGCCTTCATAGGCGCAAATGCCGGGGGACAAAACGGCTTTTGCACAGCTGCGGCAATGGCGCCACCGATTGAAGCCACCATACGGAACCGGCTCGTTCAGTCCGCGTTAAGTGAGCCGAGCCGATGCTGGGATCGGCTTTGGTTCTGGCGTTCCGGTTGCGGGATGCTAGGCTGAGCTTCAGGGGGGAAAGTGTGATGGCCGTCGGTTCAGTAACAGGTGTGCGTATCGCCCGGCTTGAGCGCGCCCAGCGCCTCGCCGGTAAGTCCTTCGGCCATGAGGAGTTGCCGAGCCTCCCGTTGAGCGGGTCCGGACGCTGGCTCTGGATCGCCGCCTCCGCGCTGGCGCTGATCGGCCTGGCCGCGCTGGCGCTGCACTGACCAGCCCATCATAACCTGCTGAAGCCGGTGCGGCTCCTGCAGGCTGCACCGGAAAATCAACCTTTGTCGTCTAGTGAGGGCGGCGGAGGTTTTCCATGCGCGTCGTCATCATCAGCGATTTCGGGGCCGTGAATGGCGGCGCGGCCAAGGTCGCCATCGAGAGCGCGCGTGGTCTGGCCGAGGCCGGTGTCGAGATTGTCTTCGCCTGCGCCATCGATCCTGTTTCCGAGCGCCTGAACCACCCGCTGATTACGGTCGAGCGCTTTTGCGGACAGGAAGTCTGGCAGATCGCCGGCAAGGTCGCGGCCGCGCGCCGGGGCATCTGGAATACCGATGCTCACGCGTTTCTGACCCGGCTGCTGGCGCTGCAACCGCGCAACGAGACGCTTGTCCACCTCCATCAATGGACGAAAGCCTTCAGCCCCGCCGCCATCGCTGCAGCAGCCCAGAGCGGCCTGCCGGTGGCGATCACCCTGCATGACTATTTCTCGTTTTGCCCCACCGGCGGCTATTTCGATTTCAGGGCTGGCCGGCCCTGTACCCGGCGCCCCATGTCGGGCGCCTGCATGAGCGCCAACTGCGACCGCGAGAGCTATGTCCACAAGCTGGTGCGCGTCGCCAGGCAATGGCGCTCGGACGAGGCGCTGCGGCTGCTGAAGGAGCCGCTCTTCATCCATGTCAGCTCGTTCGCGAAAGAATTCGCTGAAGGGTTTCTGCCGCGCCAGTCCCGCCATGTCGTGATCGAGAACATGATGGAGGCGGACAAGGCTGCGCCGGCCGATGTCGCAACCAACCGCCACGCTTTGTTTCTTGGCCGGTTCACGCAGGAGAAGGGCGTATTGCTGCTGGCCGAGGCCGCGCGCGAGGCCGGCATGCCGCTTCGCCTGGTGGGGCAGGGCGATGCCGGAATCGAAGCAGAGATCGTTCGGCTGAACCCGGAAGCGGTCTTGGCCGGCTGGGTGTCGGGCGCCGAGGTGGTGCGGGAGCTGCGCGCGGCGCGTTGCCTGGTTGCTCCCTCGCTTTGGTATGAGACGGGGCCGCTCACGGCGATGGAGGCGATGGCGCAAGGCGTGCCGCCGATCGTCACCAGCACAATGGGCGCTGCGGGGCAGGTCGAGCATGGCCGTACCGGCTTCGTCATTCCCGCCGCCGACCGCTCAGCGCTGGCGGACAGCCTTGCCGCGCTTCGCGACGACCGGCTGGCCGGCGAGCTGGGCCACGCTGCCTATGAAGCGGCCTGGCGCCAGCCGCTGACGCTGGAGCGCCATGTTTCCCGCCTGCTCGACGCTTTCGGCCAGCAGCTGGCCCTCGCGGCCTAGACCTCAGGCCAGCCGGCGCGGCGCAGCGATCAGGTTCGCTGCAGCAGCGGGCGGCCGATTGATCGCGACGATCTCGCAGCGATGGCCCTGGAACAGGCGCGTCATCTCCCGCAAAAGCGGCGAGGCATCCGACGCGTTGTGGCGCAATTCGTGGAGATGCTCGTAGCCGCAGCCGCGCAGCACCTCCCAGGCCCGCGCGCCGAGATCAGCCGAATTGCTCTCGAAGACCACGACCGGCCGGTGCTGCGCCAGCGTCTTCTGCAGGCCGCGAAACACCGTGTCCTCAAAGCCTTCGACGTCGCATTTGATGAAGCTGATCGCCCGGTCTTTCAGCGTATCCAGCTGCTCGACCAGCGCATCGCCCTGGCGCACGGGCAGGGTATGGTCGCCGCTGCCAATGGCGAAGGTGCCGGTGCCGTCATTGCCGGCTTCGTGGAAGGAGAAGGGCAGCTCGCCATCCGCCAGCCCGAGACCGACATCGCACACCTCGACATTTCGGCAGTTGTTCAGCGTGAGGTTGGCGCGCAGGACGGCGCCCATATAGGGATTGGGTTCAAAGCAGACGACCTGCTCGAAATGCCTGGCCCAAACGACGGCGTGGTTGCCGACATTGGCGCCGATATCGAGGCAGGCGCCGGAGCCGAGCCCCTCAGTGGCGATCATTCGCGTCAGGCACGCCAGCTCTTCGCGCTCATAGAGGCCGTTGGTCAGGACCGCGAGCCCGACATGCTCGTGCGGGACGACAGCGAGGCGCGGCGAGTTGCTGCGGAGCGAGGCCCACTGGCTGCGCACCAGCGCCTTGATGGCGAGGTCCCTCAGTCGAAAAAGCGCGCTCATTCCAATCCCCGTCGTCTCGGTCGGCCCTGGCGATCCCGCAGCCGCAACGCCTTCGCTTACCGCCTCCGGGTTAAGGCCAATAAAAAACCGGGGCGCGAACGCCCCGGCTGTCGAAGATCGACCGCGCAAGCGGTGGTGAGCCGGTCGCGGCGGCTTTGCAGCCCGCCGCGCGCCTGTCTCAGTAGGAGTAGTACATCGCGAACTCGACCGGGTGCGGCGTCATTTCGAAACGCGCCACATCCTGCATCTTCAGCTCGATATAGCTCTCGATGAAGTCGTCGTTGAAGACGCCGCCAGCCTTGAGATAGGCGTTGTCCTTCTTCAGCGAATCCAGGGCCTCGCGCAGCGAGCCGCAAACCGTCGGGATCTTCTTCAGCTCCTTGGGCGGCAGGTCGTAGAGGTCCTTGTCCATCGCCGGGCCGGGATCGATCTTGTTCACGATGCCGTCGAGGCCAGCCATCAGCATGGCGGCGAAGGCGAGGTAGGGGTTCGCCATCGGATCCGGGAAACGCACTTCGACGCGCTTGGCCTTGGGCGAGGTCGTCCACGGAATACGGCAGGAAGCCGAGCGGTTGCGCGCCGAATAGGCGAGCAGAACCGGAGCTTCATAGCCGGGGACGAGGCGCTTGTAGGAGTTGGTCGACGGGTTGGTGAAGGCGTTCAGGGACTTGGCGTGCTTGATGATGCCGCCAATGTACCAGAGGCACTCCTGCGACAGGTCGGCATACTTGTTGCCGGCCATGATCGGCTTGCCAGCCTTCCAGATCGACTGATGGACGTGCATGCCCGAGCCGTTATCGCCATAGATCGGCTTCGGCATGAAGGTGGCCGACTTGCCGTAGCTGTGCGCGACATTGTGGATCGCGTACTTATAGATCTGCATCTGGTCGGCCATGTGGGTCAGCGTATCGAACTTCATGCCGAGTTCGTGCTGCGCCGAGGCGACTTCGTGGTGGTGCTTCTCGACCTTGACGCCCATGGCAGCCATGGCCGCCAGCATCTCGCCGCGCATGTCCTGCGCCGAATCCTGCGGCGGGACGGGGAAGTAGCCGCCCTTGGTGGCGATGCGGTGGCCGAGATTGCCGCCCTCATAGTCGGTCATGCCGTTGATGGGCAGCTCGACATTGTCCAGCTTGAAGCCGGTGTTGTACGGGTCGGCAGCGATCTTGACGTCGTCGAAGACGAAGAACTCGGCCTCGGGGCCGACATAGATGGTGTCGCCGATACCGGTCGACTTGAGATAAGCCTCGGCCTTGCGGGCGATGCTACGCGGATCGCGGTTATAGGGCTCGCCGGTGCCGGGCTCGAGCACGTCGCAGGTGATCGACATGGTCGCGGCCGAGAAGAAGGGGTCCATGACCGCCGTCGTCGGATCCGGCATCAGCAGCATGTCGGACTCGTTGATCGCCTTCCAGCCGGCGATCGACGAACCGTCGAACATCGTGCCTTCAGCGAAGATGTCCTCGTCGATCATGCTGATGTCGAAGGTCACATGCTGCCACTTGCCGCGCGGGTCGGTGAAGCGGAAGTCGACATACTTGACGTCGTTGTCCTTGATCGCCTTGAGGACGTCCTTGGCGGTGTTCATCTCTGCATTCCTCTCGCAAGCAGTCGTTCGTGTTGTTACGCGCCGCGGCTATGCTTGGAGCCGAAACGCGGGACCTGTGATGTTCGGGTTGACGCCCTCAGATGGCGTCCGAACCGGTTTCGCCGGTGCGGATGCGGATCGCCCCTTCCACCGATGATACAAAAATCTTGCCATCGCCGATGCGGCCGGTCTGGGCGGCCTTTTTGATGGCCTCGATCGCGCCATCGACCATCTCGTCGGCCAGCACGATCTCGATTTTCACCTTCGGCAGGAAGTCGACGACATATTCGGCGCCGCGGTAAAGTTCGGTATGGCCCTTCTGGCGTCCGAAGCCCTTGGCCTCGAGCACGGTGATCCCCTGCAGACCCACTTCCTGCAGAGCCTCCTTCACCTCGTCCAGCTTGAACGGCTTGATGATCGCCTCGATCTTCTTCATGCGCCGACCCGCTCCTTGAACTGTAACTAGCCGGACAACAAATCCGGCCCCGGAGGGCGCTGCTCGCCTGCGCCCAGCCCGCCTTTACAGCGTGCCTCGCGCGCGATGCCGAGCCCGCAGCCCGCCTGCTCAAGCTCATAGCATCGGCGCTTGCACCCCGCCATGTGCAACAGGTCACAGAACAGCCTGATGGTGAGGCAGAAAACAGCACATAAAATAGGCAATTGCCTAATCACTTAGCGATGAGGTTCCGGAGGCGGCCCTTGCACCAACAGGTTCGGTGCCGGATGATCAGCGCGTGAGCGATCCACTGAACCTCGACCTGGCCCTCCTCACCGTCGCGGACATGGCCGAGGCGGACAGGCTGACGATTGCTGCGGGAACCAGCGGCGAGACATTGATGGCGCGCGCCGGCCGGGCCGTGGCCGACGCGGTCAGCCGTCGGGCTCGGGCAGGGCAGGGCGTCGCAGTGCTCTGCGGGCCCGGCAATAATGGCGGTGACGGCTTCGTCGCCGCGAGGCTGCTGAAGGAGCGCGGTTGCCGCGTCACGCTCGGGCTGCTCGGTGACAGGTCACGGCTGGCGGGCGACGCGGCCAGGGCTGCGGCAGGTTGGGCTGGTGATGCGCTGCCGCTGAGCTCGATCGATCCGGGCGCGCATGATTTCGTTGTCGATGCGCTGTTTGGAGCTGGCCTGAGTCGACCGCTTGAGGGCGAGGCTGCCGCCATGGTCGAGGCCGTGAACGCCAGCGGGCGGCCGGTGATCGCGGTCGATGTGCCAAGCGGCCTCTCCGGCGATAGCGGCCGGGCCGATGGGGCGGCTATCCGCGCGACCGAGACCGTCACCTTCTTCCGGCGAAAGCCCGGCCATCTGCTTTATCCCGGGCGCGCGCTATGCGGACTGGTGACGCTTGCCGATATCGGAATCGCGGCCGAGCAGGTGTTCGGCTCAGGCGCGATACTACCACAGACCTTCGAGAACGCCCCGGCGCTGTGGCAGGCTCATTGGCCGAAGCTTGAACCCGAGACGCATAAATATCGGCGCGGGGCGGTGATGATTCTGGCCGGTGGCCTGGCTGGTGTGGGTGCACCGCGCCTGGCCGGGCACGCTGCGCTGCGGATCGGCGCCGGTCTGGTCACGATCGCCTGCCGCCCCGACGCGTTGGCCGCCCATGCGGCGCGTGGGCCGGACGCGCTGATGCAACGACCGGTGGATGATGAGCCGGCTCTCGTGTCGCTACTATCGGATCCGCGCCTCGGCGCGCTGCTTGCCGGGCCTGCGCTGGGGTTGGACGATGTCGCTGGATGCAGCTTTGCGGGTGGTCCTGCGCCAGAATGTGCCTCTGGTTGTTGATGCCGACGCGCTGACTTTGCTGGCGCGCAACCCGCAGCGGCTGGCCGCGCTCGGCAAGCGACCCGGTGCAGAGCGGGTGCTGACGCCGCATGAGGGTGAGTTCAGCCGGCTGTTCGGGGGCGACGCCGCAATCATCGACGCACCTTCGAAGCTCGAACGGGCGCGCCGCGCGGCGATGGCGACCGGCGCCGTCATTGTGCTCAAAGGGGCCGACACCGTCATCGCCGCACCCGATGGTCTGGCCGCGATCAACAGCAGCGGCTGCCCGGCACTGGCAACGGCAGGGTCAGGCGATGTCCTGGGCGGAGCGATAGCGGGATTGCTGGCCCAGGGCATGCCGGCCTTTGCCGCAGCCTGCGCGGCGGTCTTGGCTGCATGGCAGGGCGGGGGAGGCGCTGGGGCGTGGCCTGATCGCGGATGATCTGCCGGAGGCGCTCGGCCGCTTGAGCCGTGACTGCGACGGCGAGGTCGAGGCGTGAAAAAGCCCGCCTTCCGAAGAAGGCGGGCCGTTTATCAATTAGACCAGATTACGAGTTGGAATAGGTCACGGCCGGGGCGGCCTTGAGCTGATCCTTGGTCATGTTGATCTTGCCGTGATCGGGATACATCTGGTGCATCCGATCGGCGTTGTTAGCGGCGGCATTGTTGTTGACCGCAGCGTTGTTGTTGGTCGCCATGCCGGTACCAGCGGTGCCGGTGGTGCGCGGCGCGGCAGTGCCGGCCGTACCCGTGGCAGCGGTGTTGGTCGTGGCGTTCGTGCCCGAGGCGGTGGTGCCGGAAGCGGTCGAAGCCATCGGCTCCATGCTCCAGGTCACTTCGTCGAACTTCACAGCCACATCCTTGGCGCCGATGCCGAGGAAGCCGCCGACGCCGATGGTCACGGCGGTGATCTTGCCGGACTTGTCGACGAGAACCTCGGTGACGTCACCGACCTTCTCATTGTTCGGGCCGTAGATGTCGACGCCCATCAGCTTCGAAGCGCGCCAATGACCCTGCATCGCCTGGTTCTGGGTGGCGAGGGTGGCCTGGCCAGCGGCCGGAGCGGTCGCGGCAGGAGCCGTGGCGGCAGGAGCGTTGGTGGCGGGAGCCGTCGTGCTCGGCGCAGTCGTCTGGGCCATGGCGGTGGCGGCCAGCATGGCGCAGCCGACGGTCGTGAATGCGATGCGACGCTTCATCATGTTCGTCTCTCCTCTAGGTGAACCGCTCAGATGCGGCTTGCCCAAAGAACGGGCGAGGGAGCATTTTGTTTCATGCCGGCGCGGGAGTTTGGCGGTTTTCGCAGGAGGCGCTGCCGAAAGGTGAGGCGAGGTCCGGCGTAAGCGGTTGGCATGATTGGGACGCAGGGACAGGAATGGATGGATGACGCCCCGCTGATCCTGACGCTGCGCTTCGACGAGGCGAGCTTTTTGCGGTTCGACGCTGAGCGACGGCTGCACTTCCCGCCAGCTCGGAATCTCATCCCGGCCCATCTCACGCTGTTTCATCATCTGCCGGGCGACAGGCATGAAGAGGTTGCTGCAGGGCTCGCGTCGCTGGTTTCGCGGCATGCTCCGTTCCGGGTGCTGGTCACGTCTCTCCGCTTTCTTGGCCAGGGTACCGCCTATTCAATCCAGAGCCCGCAGTTGCAGTCGCTGCGGGCCGAGATCGCATCGGCCTGGTCGGCACAGCTGACGAGACAGGATGCGGCGAAGTTCAACCCGCATGTGACGATCCAGAACAAGGTCCCGGCCACCGCTGCCAAAGCGCTGTTCGAGACACTCTCAGCCTCCTTTACGCCATTCGAGGCACTCGCGACCGGCTTGTTGCTGTGGCGCTACCGTGGGGGTCCGTGGGAGCCTGCAGGCGCGTATGATTTTGCCGGCAGCCCAGGCCAGCCGCCGCGAACAGAAACGTGACAGAGCGTCGCTGCTGACTTGTCCCGGTCGCGCGCGATGCTGATCTCTTGGGCATGGCCAGTCTTTTGGGCATGGCAAGCACCCGCATCCGCGTCATCGATCTGGAGACCGGCGGCAACGGCGCCGACGATGTCTGCGAGATCGGCTGGCAGGATGTTGTGCTTGGGGCCGACGGATCGTGGCGCGTGGATCGAGGAGCGCGGTGCTGTTTTCGTCAATCCGGGTCGGCCCATCTCTGCCCGAGACCATGGCGATCCACCACATCCTGGATGCGGATGTCGCCGGCGCACCGTTCTGGAGGGATGTCGCTCCGCCGGTCCTGCGCCCGGAGGGCGGGGTTGCGGCTCTTGCCGCCCATCGCGCCGCCTTCGAACAGCGCTACTGCACGCCGCGGCTGAGCGGCGGCGCCGACTGGATCTGCACCTGGAAATGCGCGCTGCGGCTTTGGCCGCATCTGCCGCGCTTCTCCAACCAGATGCTGCGCTATCAGCGCATGCCCGAAGGGCTCGTGCATGAGATCGGCCTGCCGGCCCATCGCGCCATGCCGGACGCCTATGTCACCGCGCACCATCTGCGCGACATGCTGAACGAGGCCTCGGTCGCTCAGCTTCTGGCCTGGAGCCGGGAGCCGGGGCTTCTGCCGCGCGTGCCCTCGGGGCCTGACCGGGGCAAGGGTTGGGACCAGCTGACGGTTGCCGCGCTCAGGCAGCTCGCCATGGACCGCGATGTCGATCTGCGCTTCAGCGCCGAGACCGAGCTCGCACGCCGTGGCGAAATGCCTGATGTTGCCCGTGAGCAGCCGGCGCAGGCGCAGTTGCTTTGAGGCTCTGATCGGAACACGCGCAGTGGGCTATGGTTTCTCCATCTGCTCTGCCGAATTGCACAGGCGCGATGCCAACCAAGACACCCGTTGAAAGCTCACCGGCCCTGACTGCCCAATGGCCTTTGCCCGGCGCGGCGACGCTGGGCTCTTCTGTGCGGCTGAAGGGGATCGAGCGGGAGGTGCGACGGCGCCTGCCATGGACGCTGCGAAAAAGCGTCGTTGCGACCACGGGCCAGATCGTGCTGACCCTGCCCGAAGCCGAGCAGGATCAGTTCGCGGCGGTTTCCGCGACAATCGCGAAAACGCTTGAGGGGATCGAGGCGTTGCCGATCCTGCCGAGCGAAGCCGAGGACATTCTCTCGATTTCCCCGCGCGAGCGGCAAAAATGGCTCAAGGACGGGCGGCTCAAAAGCGCGGGAACACGCACCGTGAAGCTGCGCGGCCGCGCCAAGGCAGTGACCTTCCACGTCTTCGAGCCGCGCCATATCGAGGATATCCTCGATGGAGATCTCCCGGTCCGTCTGGCGCGAGGAGGATGCGCAAGCGGCGGCCGAAAACCGGCGGCGCGCGGCCGGCAAGGCAGCGCTGGCGCGTGCCGCGAAAGCGCAAGCCGGCAAGGCTGGCGGAGCCGGTGATGAGGGGCACGACGAGGCCGGGTCAGCGCTTGACGGTTGGGATGCCTTCGCTGCCGATGGCTTGCTGCGTTAGAATCCGTGTCGCTAACCGAGCAGTGTCGAGTCCAGAGGGGACATGATGAGCTTCCTGTTCGACGGCCCCGAGGACGCTGCTGTCACGCTCCTGCTGGCGCATGGCGCGGGAGCGCCGATGGACTCCGCCGGCCTCACGGCGATAGCGGCGGCTTTGGCCGGCGCAGGCCTGCGGGTGGCGCGGTTCGAGTTCGACTATATGGCTGCAAGGCGTACCGGCGATGGGCGCAAGCCGCCGCCGAGAGCCGAGACGCTGAATCCGGCCTATCTTGCTGCCGTCGACGCTCTGGCTGCCGAGGGGCCGCTGATCATCGGCGGCAAATCGATGGGCGGTCGCGTGGCCAGCATGGTCGCCGACACACTGTTCGAGGAGGGAAGCTGTCATGGGCTCCTGTGTCTGGGCTACCCGTTCCACCCGCCCGCCAAGCCGCAACAGCTGCGAACCCAGCATCTGATCGCGCTGAAAACGCCGACGTTCATCGTCCAGGGCACGCGCGATCTGTTCGGCACCCGCGAGGAGGTGGCGGCGTATCAGCTTTCGCCCGCCATTGATCTGCTGTGGCTCGAGGATGGCGACCATGATCTGAAGCCGCGCAAAAGCGTCTCCGGCTTTTCGGCGGCCGATCATCTTGAGACAATGTCCAAGGCAGTTGCGAGCTGGGCCGAGAGGATCACGCAGACCGCCTGATCCGTTTAGCCGCCAAGCTTGGACATCACGAAGGCGCAGAGAAAGCCGGCCACTGTGATCAGCCCGGCATATTCATGCGCTGTCTCGAACGCTTCCGGGATCATCGTGTCGACCAGCATCGCCAGGATCGCTCCGGCTGCGACAGCGGTCGTCCCGGCGATCAGCTCCGGATTGGCACCGGCGAGCGCCAGATTGCCGAACAGGGCGGCGGCGCCTGAAAGCAGCGCGATCCCTCCCCAGACACCGAAGATGTAAGCCGTCGAGCGCCCCGCCTTGCGCATGCCAGCGGCGCTGGACAGCCCCTCCGGCACGTTGGACAGGAAGACCGCAGCCACCGTCACAAGGCTGACGCCTGAGCCGCTCAGCAGGCTGACGCCGACGACCACCGATTCCGGAATGCCATCCAGCAGCGCGCCGACTGCGATCGACAAGCCGCCACCTTCGGCCGCATGTCGCTGGCTTTGTTCGGGAACGCTGCCCGAGCGCTTGCGGTGCTTGGCGCCTCGGCGCGAGATGTAGATGTTGGCCACGGTGTAGACGGCTGCGCCGCCCAAGAATCCGATCGAGGTCGAATCGAAACCGCCCTTGGCATAGGCCTCGTCCATCAGATCGAACGCCACGGCCGAGATCAGGATGCCGGAGCCGGCGGCCATGACCGCGGCAATCACCCGCTGCGGCAGGGAGGCAAAATGCGCAATGGCTGCCCCGAGCAGAAGAGCCGAGCCGCCGACCAGTCCCCAAAAGCCCGCCTGCACAGAGACCGGAATCGCTCCTCCCAGCATGTCATCCTCGATTGTTCGGAGCCGTCCGCCCGGTCTCGCCGTGCTGCTCTAACGCGTGATGGGCCGCATGGTGCCGAGGCCTGCGGCCCAAACGGAACTGCCGACGCCTGCGGCGCGTATCGTCACCATGACAATCAAGATTGCACGCCGCGCATTCCTGCCGCTTCTCGCCGGGCTTGCCTTGCCCGCCTGCGCCGCCTTGCGCCCGGGTGGCTTCAGCGAAGGCGCACGGGATGTGGCCTATGGCCCGCATCCCCGACAGCGGATGGACATTTATGTCCCGCCCGAGGGTGGCGATGCGCAGAAGCCTGTCGTGTTCTTCATCTATGGCGGCTCATGGGCGAGCGGCTCGAAGGAAACCTACTCCTTCGTCGGCAACGCGCTGTCCGCCAGCGGCTTCGTCACGGTCATTGCGGATTATCGTCTGGTGCCCGAGGCGCGCTTCCCGGTGTTCATCGAGGATGGCGCGAAAGCGCTGCGCTATGTGCGGGGTAACATCGCCCGCTTCGGTGGCTCAGCCCAGAAACTCCACCTCGTGGGTCACTCGGCAGGCGCCTATAATGCGATGATGCTGTCGCTGGACAAGCGCTATCTGGCCGCTGTCGGCATGCGCACGAGCGAAATCCGCGCCACTGTTGGCCTGGCCGGGCCCTATGACTTCCTGCCCCTGGATATCGAGGCGACGCAGGCCGCTTTCGGACAGGTGAAGGATCTGGCCCGGACCCAGCCGATTAATTTCGTGCGCGGCGATGCCCCGCCGATTTTCCTCGGCACCGGATCGGACGATACGACCGTGCTGCCGCGAAACAGCGAGCGGCTTGCTGCGGCGCTCAAGCGAAGCGGGGCCCGTTCCGTCTCTCTGAAGCTCTATCCGGGGCTTGGCCATGTCGGCATCGTCACGGCGCTCTCCCGGGTTCTCTCCTGGCAGTCCCCGGTGCTCGACGATGTCACGGCCTTTCTGCGAGCCACTTAAAGGCGCTAGTCAGCAGGCGCTGGCGTCGTCTGGTTCGGGGAGGCGGGGCGTGGCATCATCAACCCCTCCTCGAGCAGGGCCAGATGCGCTGCAAGGAACCGCTCGGTGGACACCGGATCGAGCGGATCAAAGGTCATCTTCCAGACCGCAGCCATGATGGCGGGGGCCATGATGATGATCGGCAGATCGGCCGCTGCATTCGGCCGGACCTCGCCGCGCGCAATGCCGCGCTGCACGACCGTCGCCAGAACCGCCTTGCCCTTGGTGATCATCTCCCGGTGGTACAGCGCTGCAAGCTCGGGGAAATTGACGCCCTCAGCGATGATCACGCGCATCAGGACGCGCAGATCGGACTCGACCAGGCGGGCATAGACTGTGTGCAGGATGAGGCGCAGCAGCTCGCTGGTCGTGCCGTTGAAAGCGTCGACGGCGGTTTCCAGCCCGCCCAGCACCGGCGTGGCGCGTGATTGAACGGCTGCCAGAAACAGTGCCTCCTTATCCGCGAAGTAGCGATAGATCGTGCCCTTCACCACCCCAGCCCGTTTGGCGACATCGTCGAGGCGAGTGGCGGCGAAGCCACGAGCGGCAAATTCGGCAAGGCCAGCTTCAATCAGCTCGTTAGGCCTTGCATCCTTGCGACGGACGCGCGCAGCTTTCGGCGGAGGGTCGGTAGTGTTCATCGGGGAGTTGTAGCGCCTCGGCATCAACCGCGCCATCAGAAATGCTGACTACCCGGTCATTGACTTCCTGGTCATTAACCGCTCTGGATTGTCGATACGAAGCTGTCGAGCCGACGATGGAACAGCCAAGCAGCAGCAAGCAACCGCCCACCACTGAGGCCACCGCGCTGGCCACAGTGGGTGAACGGTCACGGCTGCCGCTAGAGGTGGTGACGCGCGGCGGGCCACACCCTGCCGAAACCTCCATCTGGCTGAGGCGCCTGAAGCTGCTGCGCTTCCTGCCGCTGGCCGTGCCCTTCGTCATGGCGGGAGGCCTGATCGGCCTGTACTTCCAGCCGCCGGGGCTGCGCTGGGCGATGGCGACCCTTGGGCTGGAACCGGGCGGTGGCACCTCCAAACCGATCGCGGTACCGGCCAAGCCTGCGTCACAACCAGCGAGCAGCGGCCCGGTCCGGCGCTCCGTCGTCGGTCTCGGGAGGCTGCTGCCGGAAGGCGAGGTGGTCACCATCTCCGCACCCTTCGGCGCGAGCGATGCCCGCATTGCGCGGCTGCTCGTCAAGGAGGGGGACATTGTCGAGGCTGGCGCGGTACTGGCGGTGCTCGACAATGAACGCCAGCTCAAGGCCGCAATCGAGGCTGCGCGCGCCGCCATCGCCTCACGCCAGGCCATGCTGGCGCAGACGAGAGCGGCCACGCTCGCGGCCCGCGAGGAGGCGCAGGCGGCCTTGGCTCGCGCCGAAAGTGCCGCTCAAAACGCCGCCCGTGAATTCCAACGGACCGAAGAGCTGCGCCAGCGCGGCTTTGCGGCGGACCAGACTTATGAGCAGCGACGCGCCGCGCGCAACGAGACCAATAGCGAGGTCGAAAGGCTGCGCGCCACGCTCTCCCGCTATGGCGACGGCGCCATTGAGCGTCAGGCCGATGTGGTGGTCGCCCAGCGCAGTCTCGATGCTGCTGAGGCCGAGCTTGCCCGCGCGGAGGCGGAGCTGGACAAGGCCTATGTCCGCACGCCCGTCGCCGCAACGGTGCTCTCGATCGCCAACCGCCCCGGCGAGCGCCCATCAGCCGGCGGCATGATGAACCTCGGCGCGCTCGACCGCATGAAGGTCGAGATCGAAATCTACCAGTCGCGGATTGGCCAGATCGCGCTCGGCCAGAGCGTCGTGGTGACGGCTGAAGCTCTGCCGCAGGCTCTGACCGGCCAGGTCACTCGCATCGGCCTCGAAGTCGGGCGGCAGGTCCTGGTGGATGCAGCTCCGGCAGCCCATACCGATGCGCGAATCGTCAAGGTCTGGGCATCCCTCCACGCACCATCGACTGCCATCGCTGCGCGCTTCATCAATTTGCAGGTGACAGCGCGGATCGCCACCGGGGAGCAGCCGTGACGGCTCTGCTCGAACGGCTGCTCGGCCGCCTGCCCATCGGCTGGCTGCAGCTGGCGCATAACCGGGCGCGGCTGGCCGCGGCGGTGGCAGGCGTCGCTTTCGCCAATATTCTGGTCCTGATGCAGCTTGGGTTTATGGGCGCGCTCATCGGCTCGATCCGCCTACCTTACGATCAGCTCAACGCCGATATCCTGATCATGGCCTCGGACATGAACACGCTGGCCGACGGCTCGCCGGTGCCGCGCCAGCGCATGTTCGAGGCGCTCGCGATCGAGGGGGTCGCGCAGGCGACGCCGCTCTATTATGGCCGCATCGACTGGAAGCAGCCCGATGGCACGCAGCGTTCGCTCGATACCTTCGGCGTCGATCCCGCCGGGCGACCCTTTCGCGGTGCTGCGATCGAAGCCCGCCTTGGTGACATCGCCAATTCCGATCTGGCGCTGATCGACGCGCGCACCCGGAATGCGCCGCCGGGGCTGCTCGAAAGCATCACAGCCGGCGCACCCTACAGCTTCGAGGCCAAAGGCCGGACGCTGAGTGTCGTCGGAACCTTCGCAATCGGCGGCGGCTTTTCCGCCGATGGCTACCTGATCGTCTCGGACCAGACTTTCCTGAAGCTGTTTCCGCAGCGGGTATCGGGCGCCCCCAATCTCATCCTGCTCAGGCTGGAGCCCGGCGCCGATCACAACAAGGTCCTGGCGGAGCTGCGGCAGGTGCTGCCCGATTACGATTCCGCCGTCCGCACAATCGACGAGACGGTCGCACGGGACCAGCGCTTCCAGACAACGCAGAAGCCTGTCGGCCTGATCTTCGGCTTCGGCGTGGTGATCGGCATCCTGGTCGGCGTCATCATCGTCTATCAGGTACTGTCCACCGATGTTGCCGATCACATCAAGGAGTATGCGACGTTCAAGGCGATTGGCTATCCGCAGCGCTTCTTCCTCTCGATCGTGTTTGAGGAGGCTGCGATCCTCGCTGTGTTCGGCTTTATCCCCGGCATCGCCATCGCCAGCGCGCTCTACCTCGTCATCGCCCAGGTGACAGGACTGCCGCTGGCGATGACGGCTGGCCGCGCTTCGCTCGTCCTCGTCGGCACGATTGCGATGTGCGCCTTGTCGGGCGCGATCGCGACGCGAAAGCTCGCCCGCGCCAATCCGGCCGATCTGTTCTGAGCGCTGCCATGGACCGGCTCGCACAGGGAACGGCGATTGCGGCACTGGGCCTCAGCCACTGGTTCGGCGAAGGCGAGGCGCGCAAGCAGGCGCTGTTCGACATCGACCTCAGCATCGAGCGCGGCAAGCTGACGATCCTGCTCGGCGCCTCCGGCTCCGGAAAGACGACGCTGCTGACGGTGCTCGGCTGCCTGCGCCGTGTCCAGCAGGGTCACGTCGATCTGTTGGGCACGCAGCTTGCCGGCGCCTCGGAGGAGCTGCTCGTGCGCTGCCGTCGCCGGCTCGGCTTCATCTTCCAGGCGCATAACCTGCACGAGAGCCTGACCGCCATGCAAAATGTGCGGATGGGGCTCGAGGTTCATGGCCCGAGTGCGATCCGGCATTGGCGCCCGGCGGCCGAACACATCCTGTCCGTTCTGGGGCTGGCCGACCGCCTCGACTACCTGCCGGGCAATCTCTCGGGCGGCCAGAAGCAGCGCGTCGCGATTGCCCGCTCGCTGGTCGGCAATCCCGACATCATCTTCGCCGACGAGCCTACCGCCGCGCTCGACAAGGACAGCGCCCTGAATGTCGTCAGCCTGCTCAAGGAGCTGGGACGGGCGCGCGGGGTGACGACGCTGATGGTGACGCATGACAGCAAGATCATGGACCTCGCCGACCGCATCCTGACGATGGAGGAAGGCCGTATCGTCGACGACAGCAACCCGCCGTGAGCAGGTGAGAACCGGCGGAGCGGCGATGCCATGCCGGAAGGCCTCGTGCTGCTCGCGCAGGCGGCTCAGCTCTTCGGCAGTCCAGGGGAACGAGTGGTGAGCGGGGAGGGGATCGAACCCTCGACCACATGATTAAAAGTCACGTGCTCTACCACTGAGCTACCCGCCCTCACTGGTGCGCTCACATAGGCAGGTGCCGCGGGCCGGTCAACATTGTTCGTCTCCCGAGCCTGTGGCAGAAGCGCGCCATGACACCAGCCGCTCCCTCAGCAGAGATGCAGGCGCCCCAGAGCTGGCGGCGCTGGACGCGGCTTTTCCTGGCGAGCGGGGCGGCGCTGGCCCTGCTATTGCTCGGCGCCATCGCCATCCTCGACCCGTTCGGGCTCCGTGTCCGCTCGGGCGAGCGGGCGCGGCCGATCATGGATATCAACCAGCGCTTCATGTACCCGCAGCTGGTGCGCTCGGGCGCTTTCGATTCGGCGGTGTTCGGCACCTCGACGCTGCGCCTTCTCGATCCGCAGGCGCTCTCGCGGGGCCTTGGCGGGCGCTTCGTCAATCTCGGCATGAATGCCGCGACGCCCTGGGAACAGCTCCAGATGGTGGGGCTGTTCCAGAGGCAGGTGCGCGCGCCCGCTTCCTTCATCTGGGGTATCGACACCTTCTGGTGCGATGCCGATGCGACCGCCCCGGCGAAACGGCTGACGCCACGGCCTTTCCCGCCCTGGCTCTACGACGAGCCTTCGCTCCTCGACTTCGCGCGGCAGTTCAACCTGACCACGCTCGAGATCGCGACGCGCCTGCTGGGGCATCGGCTCGGGCTGATGCCGGAGCGGATTCGCGGCGATGGCTATGAGGTCTTCACCCCGGCTGAAGCGCTCTACGATGTCGCCCGGGCCCGCGCCCACATCTATGCCTCCCATGGCGGGGTGCCGGCCGATACCTCGGCGCTGCCGCAGACCGAGCCGGTTCCCGATGGGCTGCGGGCAGGCTGGACATTCCCGGCGCTGGGCTGGCTCGATCAGGCGCTGAACGGTTTTGCGCAGGGCACGCGCGGCATGCTGGTTCTGCCGCCGATCCATGCCGGCCAGTATCCGCGCCTGGGGACGGTCGGCTGGCAGAAGTTTGCTGCCTGCAAGGCCGAGATCGCTGCGATTGCCGGGCGGCATGGCGTCACTGTCGTCGACTATGCCATGCCATCGCCGCTGACCCGGCCGGACGAGAATTTCTGGGACGCCGTGCATTACCGCCTGCCGACAGCCCGGCGCATCGAGGCGGATCTGGCAGGCCATTGCGGCAGGCGCAGGCCCGGCAGAGCAGCGAGACGATGAGGGTCATCCGGCCGCGACGTTAACGGCTCGGAAACCACATCGCCTTAGCCTCCCGGACATGGTCATTCGCCGCGGCGTCCGCTCTCTCCTCATTACTCTCGCGCTCTACCTCGTGTCGGGCGCGGCGGTCAGCTATTTCATGTTCCATGCCCAGCATGGTGCGCGTGGCATCGCGGCGCGCGATACGCTGAAGGAAGACATTCGCGAGCTTCACAAGGAGCTGGCGACACTGACCGCCGAGCGCGGCCTCTGGGAACACCGGCTCGCTCTGGTGCGCGATGATTCGATGGATCGCGACATGCTGGAAGAAAATGCCCGCGCCAATCTCGGCCGCGTTCACAAGAACGACGTCGTGATCATGGGCCGCTGAGGCATGTGAATAGTCCCGAATAGATCGATTAACTCGAATCCAGTTAATCTCAAAAAGTCGATATTTATCAGCCGGTTAAATAATGCTGCATTGCGAGATGGCTCACTCGCCAATGCTTTTGCGATCCTCTACAACCAAAGGCGAAGTTCTCTGGAGGACCGCCGATGGCCGTTGCCGCGCGCAAGACGAAAACCCCCGTTCCCGGAAAAACCGTGGCGAAGTCCGGATCGGCCAGGGCCGATAAAGCGGCGCCGGCCCTGAGCAACATGCCGGGCTTCAGCAAGGATGAAGAGCTCCACGCCTATCGCGAGATGCTGCTGATCCGCCGCTTCGAGGAGAAGGCGGGCCAGATGTATGGCATGGGCCTGATCGGCGGCTTCTGCCACCTCTATATCGGCCAGGAAGCGGTCGTCATCGGCATGCAGATGGCCTCGAAAGAGGGCGATCAGGTCATCACCGGCTATCGCGACCACGGCCATATGCTGGCCTGCGGCATGGAATCGCGCGGCGTGATGGCCGAGCTGACCGGGCGGCGCGGCGGCTATTCCCGCGGCAAGGGCGGCTCGATGCACATGTTCTCCCGCGAGAAGAACTTCTATGGCGGCCATGGCATCGTCGGCGCGCAGGTCTCGCTCGGCGCCGGCCTCGGCTTCGCTAATTGGTATCGCGAGGATGGCCGCGTCTCCATGGCCTATTTCGGCGATGGCGCAGCCAATCAGGGCCAGGTCTATGAGAGCTTCAACATGGCCCAGCTCTGGAAGCTGCCGGTCGTGTTCGTGATCGAGAACAACCGCTACGCCATGGGCACCTCGGTCAGCCGCGCCTCGGCGCAGACCGATTTCTCGAAGCGCGGCCTGTCCTTCGGCATTCCCGGCGAGCAGGTCGATGGCATGGATGTGCGGGCCGTGCGCGCTGCCGGCGCCCGCGCCATCGAGCATGCCCGGTCGGGCAAGGGTCCCTACATTCTGGAGATGCAGACCTACCGCTATCGCGGGCACTCGATGTCGGATCCGGCCAAGTACCGCTCCAAGGACGAGGTCCAGCGGATGCGCGAGGAGCATGATCCGATCGAGCAGGTGAGGGCGCGCCTCACCCGCGACTTCAAGCTCGGCGAGGACGAGCTGAAGGCGATCGACGCCAAGGTCCGCGAGATCGTCAACGACGCGGCCGAATTCGCGACGCATGACCCGGAGCCGGATGTGTCCGAGCTCTTCACCGACATCCTGCTGGAGCCGGCGCAGGGCTGACGGCCTTCGGGCCCGTCCTGCCGCTCCGCTTCCAGCAAGCCTCCCATTCCAAGATCAAATCCGGGTGCGTTCATGCCGATCGACATTCTCATGCCTGCGCTGTCTCCGACCATGGAGCAAGGCAAGCTCGCCAAATGGCTGAAAGCCGAAGGCGACACGGTCAAGGCCGGCGACATCATCGCCGAGATCGAGACCGACAAGGCGACCATGGAAGTCGAGGCGGTCGATGAGGGCATCCTGGCCAAGATCCTGATCGCCGACGGCACCGAGAACGTCGCGGTGAATACACCGATCGGCATCATTGCGGCCGAGGGCGAGGACGCCAACGCCGCCGCATCGTCGGGCGGTTCCAAGCCGGCGAGCGATCCGAAGGTCGCGGAATCGGCGCCGCCCGCCGCAACCGGCGAGGCCCCGGCCGTCGCCGCGCCGCCGAAGGCTGAATCGGCCGTGGCAAACCCGCCCGCTACGCCCAAGAGCTATGACGCATCCTCCGAGTTCCCGGCCGGCGCCGAGCTGGTGACGATGACGGTCCGCGAGGCCCTGCGCGACGCGATGGCCGAGGAGATGCGCCGCGACGGCGATGTCTTCGTGATGGGCGAGGAGGTCGCCGAATATCAGGGCGCCTACAAGGTCACGCAGGGGCTGCTGCAGGAATTCGGCCCCAAGCGCGTCATCGACACGCCGATCACCGAGCATGGCTTTGCCGGCATCGGCGTCGGCGCGGCGCTGACCGGCCTGAAGCCGATCGTCGAGTTCATGACCTTCAACTTCGCCATGCAGGCGATCGACCAGATCATCAATTCGGCGGCCAAGACGCTCTACATGTCCGGCGGCCAGATGGGCTGCCCGATCGTGTTCCGTGGCCCCAACGGCGCGGCGGCCCGCGTCGGCGCCCAGCACAGCCATGATTACGCCGCCTGGTACTCGAACGTGCCCGGCCTGAAGGTGGTGATGCCCTACAGCGCCTCCGACGCGAAGGGCCTGCTGAAGAGCGCCATCCGCGACCCCAACCCGATCATCTTCCTCGAAAACGAGATCTTGTACGGCCGCTCCTTCGAGGTGCCGAAGGGCGACGATTTCCTGGTGCCGATCGGCAAGGCCAAGGTGGTGCGCCCCGGCAAGGACGTCACCATCGTCTCCTTCGGCATCGGCATGACCTATTCGCTGGCCGCGGCGGAAGCGCTGGCCAAGGAAGGGATCGAGGCCGAGGTCATCGACCTGCGGACGATCCGGCCGATGGACATCGAGACGGTCATCGCCTCGGTGCAGAAGACGCATCGCTGCGTCGCGGTCGAGGAGGGCTTCCCGCAGTCCGGCGTCACCGCCGAGATCGGCATGAAGATCATGGAGGCGGCGTTCGACTATCTCGACGCGCCGGTCGCCCGCGTCACCGGCAAGGACGTGCCGATGCCCTATGCCGCCAACCTCGAAAAGCTCGCCCTGCCGAATGTCGGCGAAGTCATCCAGGCGGCCAAGGCCGTCTGCTATCGCTGAGAGGGTTGATCGATGGCCACCAACATCCTGATGCCCGCGCTCTCTCCGACCATGGAGAAGGGCAATCTCGCCAAATGGCTGAAGAAGGAAGGCGACACGATCAAGTCCGGCGACATCATCGCCGAGATCGAGACCGACAAGGCGACCATGGAGGTCGAGGCTGTCGACGAGGGCATCCTGGCCAAGATCGTCGTGCCCGAAGGCACCGCCGATGTCGCGGTCAACGAGATCATCGGCGTGATCGCGGCGAGGGCGAGGATGCGAAGCGCCGTGCAGCGCCGGCCAAGGCCGAAGGCGGCCAAGGCTGAGGCTCGCCGAAGGCTGAGGCGCCCAAGGCCGAAGCCGGCGAAGCCTGCTGCTGCGCCTGCAGCGCAAGCTCGCCGCATCACCGGCCGCCTGCGCCGCAGGCAGCTGCGTCCGGCGAGCGGCCCTTCGCTTCGCCGCTGGCGCGGCGGCTGGCCAAGGAGGCCGGGCTCGATCTCGCGCAGGTCAAGGGCTCGGGCCCGCATGGCCGCATCGTCGAGAAGGATATCGAGGCGGCCAAGGCCGGCGGCGGCGCCAAGGCTGCTCCTGCCGCAGCGCCCGCTGCTCCCGCACCGGCTGCAGCCAAGCCCGCCGCGGCGCTGCCGACGGGCATGCCCGACGACATGGTCCGCAAGCTCTTCCCGGCTGGCTCCTTCGAGGAGATCCCGCATGACGGCATGCGCAAGACGATCGCGCGCCGCCTGACCGAGGCGAAGCAGACCATCCCGCATTTCTATGTCACGGTGGATTGCGAGCTCGACGCGCTGCTGAAGCTGCGGGCCGAACTCAATGCCGCCGCTCCGGAAAAGGATGGCAAGCCGGCCTACAAGCTCTCGGTCAACGACATGGTGATCAAGGCGCTGGCGCTGGCTCTGCGCGCTGTGCCCGATGCCAATGTCAGCTGGACCGAGAACGCCATGCTGAAGCACAAGCATGCCGATGTCGGTGTCGCGGTCTCGATTCCGGGCGGGCTGATCACGCCGATCATCCGCGATGCCTGCCACAAGACGCTTGTCGCAGATCTCCAACGAGATGAAGGATCTGGCCGGCGCGCGCCAAGGGCCGCAAGCTGAAGCCGGAGGAGTATCAGGGCGGCACCACGGCCGTCTCCAACCTCGGCATGTTCGGCGTCAAGGATTTCGCCGCGGTGGTGAACCCGCCGCATGCGACGATCCTGGCGGTCGGCGCCGGCGAGCAGCGGGCCGTGGTCAAGGGCGGCGCGCTGGCGGTCGCCACCGTGATGTCGGTCACGCTCTCGACCGACCACCGCGCGGTCGACGGTGCGCTGGGCGCGGAACTGCTGGCAGCCTTCAAGGGCTATATCGAGAAGCCGATGGCGATGCTGGTCTAATCCGCGAACTGCAATGCGGAGCACCCAGTCGCTCGCCCCCCACTCCAATCCCCTCCCCACATGCGGCAGGGGACGCGTTCAGGTGATCCATGGCTGATTACGACATCATCATCATCGGCTCCGGCCCGGGCGGCTATGTCGCGGCCATCCGCGCGGCGCAGCTCGGCTTCAAGACCGCGATCGTCGAGCGCGAGCACCTCGCCGGCATCTGCTCCAACTGGGGCTGCATCCCGACCAAGGCGCTGCTGCGCTCGGCCGAGATCATGCATTACGGCCAGCACGCCAAGGATTACGGGCTTGTGCTGGAAGGCACGTTCAAGGCCGATCTCGATGCCGTCGTGAAGCGCTCGCGCGGTATTGCGGCGCGGATGAACAACGGCGTCCAGTTCCTGATGAAGAAGAACAAGGTCGATGTGATCTGGGGCGAGGCGACCATCACCAAGCCCGGCTCCATCTCGGTCGTGCCGACGAAGAAGCCGCCGGTGCAGCCGCAGGTGCCGCCGCCGAAGAACGCCAAGGGCGAGGGCACCTATACAGCCGACCACATCATCATCGCGACCGGTGCGCGGCCGCGCGGACTTCCGGGTCTCGAGCCCGATGGCAAGCTGATCTGGACCTATTTCGAGGCGATGGTCCCGCAGAAGATGCCGAAGTCGCTGCTGGTGATGGGCTCCGGCGCCATCGGCATCGAATTCGCCTCGTTCTACCGGACCATGGGCGTCGAGGTCACCGTCGTCGAGGTGATGCAGCAGGTCCTGCCGATCGAGGATGCCGAGATCGGCGCCTTCGCCCGCAAGGCCTTCGAGAAGCAGGGCATCAAGATCCTGACCAGCGCCAAGGTGACCAAGGTCGAGAAGTCGGCGGATTCGGTCACCGCCCATATCGAGGACGAGAAGGGCGGCAAGCAGACGATCACCGCCGAGCGCATGATTTCGGCCGTCGGCGTCGTCGCCAATATCGAGAATATCGGGCTGGAGGCCGTCGGCGTGAAGACCGATCGCGGCTTCATCGCGATCGACGGCCTCTGCCGGACCAATGTGAAGGGCATCTATGCGATCGGCGACGTCGCCGGGCCGCCGATGCTCGCTCACAAGGCCGAGCATGAGGGTGTGATCTGCGTCGAAGCCATCAAGGGGCTGCACCCGCACCCGATGGACAAGCTGATGATCCCCGGCTGCACCTATTGCCATCCGCAGATCGCCAGCGTCGGCCTCACCGAGGACAAGGCCAAGGCCGCCGGCTACAGCCTGAAGGTCGGGCGTTTCCCCTTTGTCGCCAATGGCAAGGCGGTGGCGCTGGGCGAGGATTCCGGGCTGGTCAAGACGATCTTCGACGCCAAGACCGGCAAGCTGCTGGGCGCCCACATGGTCGGCGCTGAAGTGACCGAGCTGATCCAGGGCTTTGTGGTGGCGATGAACCTCGAAACCACCGAGGAAGAGCTGATGCACACCATCTTCCCACATCCGACCCTGTCGGAGATGATGAAGGAAAGCGTGCTCGACGCCTATGGCAAGGCATTGAACGCCTGATCGGACCGGTTTGCGGCTGGAATTTCGGCGGTGGCGTGAGCATATGCTCGCGCATGAGCATGCCTGATACAGACCCGCAAAAGCCGCCGCCGCGCAAACGTGCGCCGCGCAAACCGTCGATGCAGCAGGCTGATACGAACTCTGTCGATACGATCCCCGCCGAGCGGATCGAGATCCTGCCGCCGCAACGGGCTCCCGCGCTCGACTGGCGCAAGCTCGCGCCTACTATTGCGCTGGGCACCGCGACCGGCTTCGTCGCCAGCCTGATTGTCGGCGGAGGCGGCATCCTGCGCCATGCTGTCGTGGGCGTGCTCGGCCTGCTGGTCGGGCAGGGGCTGGTGCGGCTGACCGGGTGGCGGGTGCAGACCGGCCACCGCTTTCTCGACGAGGCCGCCATGGCGGTCATCGGCGCGATTCTCGTGGTACTGCTGGCGCGGTTTATTGCCTGATTTTCCGTTACGTTATCTATCGCTTGCAACAGGGGTCTGCTACAGGAGCGTCCTGGCTGGAGGATTGGCACGATGAACTCGATCAACGCTGCAATGGCGGCACCGGGCTATGGTTTTTTCGCGACGCTGGTCATCGGCCTGATCGCCGGCTGGATCGCCGAGCGCATCACCTCGTCGCGCCACGGGCTGTTCACCAACCTCCTTGTCGGCATCGCCGGCTCGTTCCTCGGAACCCGCGTGGCGGAATTGCTGAACATTCCCATTCGCGGCTTCATCGGCACCATGATCGCGGCCATTGCCGGCGCCGTGGTCGTCATCGCGATCTGGCGCGCTGCGCGCCGCTGATCCCTTGCCGCTTGATGCGGACGCGGCGTCAGCGCCGGTTGCCCTCATGCGTCTTGCGCATTAGCTAGGGCTGGTGCGCGGCGCTGGCTGCGCAAGCCACGCATGGGACGCTGCTATGGCCCTCGTTCTTGATCTGCTGAACCGCGATCCGCGGCCGAATATCGGCAACCCGGGGGCTGACGCTCCCGAGGCGCGCGCCGCGCCATCCGGAGAAGCAGAAGCGGCCGGAAAATCCGATCCTCCGCAAGCCCGACTGGATCAGGGTCAAGGCTCCGGGTTCGCCCAAATGGGCCGAGACCCAGAAGATCGTGAAGCAGAACAAGCTTGTCACGGTCTGCGAGGAGGCGGGCTGCCCCAATATCGGCGAGTGCTGGGAAAAGAAGCACGCCACCTTCATGATCATGGGCGACACCTGCACGCGGGCCTGCGCCTTCTGCAATGTGAAGACCGGTGTGCCGCAGCCGCTGGACCATGAGGAGCCGCGCAAGGTCGCGGAGGCCGTGGCGAAGCTCGGTCTCGAACATGTCGTCATCACCTCGGTCGATCGCGATGACCTCGATGATGGTGGCGCCGAGCATTTCGCCCAGGTGATCCGGGCGATCCGGGCTGCCTCGCCGGGCACCACGATCGAAATCCTGACGCCGGACTTCCTGCGCAAGCCTGGCGCGCTCGAGGTGGTGGTCGCGGCGCGGCCTGACGTGTTCAACCACAATCTGGAGACGGTGCCCGGCAAATATCTGAAGGTCCGGCCCGGTGCGCGCTATTTCCATTCGCTGCGGCTGCTGCAGCGGGTGAAGGAGCTCGATCCCAGCATCTTCACCAAATCCGGCATCATGGTCGGCCTTGGCGAGGAGCGGAACGAGGTTCTGCAGCTGATGGACGATCTGCGCTCGGCGGATGTCGATTTCATCACCATCGGCCAGTATCTCGCCCCCTCCCGCAAGCACCATGCGGTGATCCGCTTCGTGACGCCCGAGGAGTTCAAGGGCTTCGAGGCCATCGCCTATGTGAAGGGCTTCCTGATGGTGTCCTCGACGCCGCTGACGCGCTCGTCGCATCACGCCGGCGAGGATTTCGCCCGGTTGCGCGCTGCACGCGCCGCCAAGCGCGGCTGAGCGGATCCTCCCATGCCGATGTTCAACAGCACCAGGCGGGTGCGGCATTCGCCCGAGCAGATGTTTGCGCTTGTCGCCGATGTCGAGAAATACCCGGAGTTCCTGCCGCTCTGCGAGGGGCTGGTGGTGCGCCGCCGGACCCCGCGTGATGGTGGCGGCGAAGTGCTGCTGGCCGACATGTCGGTGGGCTACAAGGCGATCCGCGAAACCTTCACCAGCCGGGTGACGCTCGATCCGGAGAATCTCAAGATTCTGGTCGAATATGTCGACGGGCCGTTCCGCTATCTGGAGAATCGCTGGTCGTTCAAGCCGGACGAGAACGGCTGCGAGATCGGCTTTTTCATCTCGTACGAATTCGCCAGCCGGATGCTTGGCCTGCTGATGGGCGCGATGTTCGACAAGGCCTTCCGCAAATTCGCCGAGGCTTTCGAGCGCCGGGCCGATCAGGTCTACGGGACGCAGCGGGTCTGACGGGCCAGAGCTAGCGCTGCGCCGCCTCCAGCAGCATCTCCAGCGCCGTGATCACCGAGCGCTTGCGGATTTCGTCTCGCGAGAGCGCGCCATAGCGCATCTCCCTGTGCTGCGTCGGCCCGGCGCCGGCACAGGCGAAATGCACCAGGCCGACGGGCTTCTCGACGCTGCCGCCACCGGGACCGGCTACGCCGGTGATCGAAACCGCCAGTGACGCCGAGAGACGCAGGCGCCCGCCTTCGGCCATGGCGCGCGCAACCGGCTCGCTGACGGCGCCATGCTGCACGAGAAGCGTCTGATCCACGCCCGCCAGCGCTGTCTTGGCCGCGTTAGAATAGGTGACCAGCCCGCCATTGACGACGTCGGACGAGCCGGCGATCGCTGTCAGCGCGCCGCTCACCAGACCGCCGGTGCAGGATTCGACCGTCGCCACCGTCAGTTGACGGGTGCGGCACGCCACAAGGACGGCGGTGGCAAGCGCGGTGATCTCTGCGTCGAACATCGGCTTCACTCCGGCTCCGGCAGGCGCAGCGTCGCTGTGGCGAGAGCAGCAAGCCCCTCGCGGCGACCGGTAA
This sequence comes from uncultured Alphaproteobacteria bacterium, assembly GCA_963759925.1. Lineage (GTDB taxonomy): Bacteria > Pseudomonadota > Alphaproteobacteria > Rhizobiales > Beijerinckiaceae > Allobosea. The sequence continues at coordinate 436,490 of CAVXBE010000006.1, read as the reverse complement.
ACCCCATCATCTCCGAGGTCGTCGCCTTGATCGCGACCTGATCAGGCCTGATCCCGGTAATCTCCGCGATCCGGCTGCGGATTGCATCCCGGTGCGGGCCGATGCGCGGGGCTTCGCAGACAATTGTCAGGTCGAGAAAATCGATTCGGCCGCCGCGCTGCCGCACACGCTCGGCAGCAAAGCTCAGGAATTGCGCCGAGGCTGCGCCCTTCCAGCGGGCATCGCTGGGCGGAAAATGCGTGCCGATATCGCCCTTCGGAGAGGGCGCCGAGCAGGGCATCGGTCAAGGCATGCAGGGCGACATCGCCATCGGAATGAGCGAGCACGCCGCGGTCATGGGCAATGCGGACACCGCCGAGCCAGATATGGTCGCCCGGCGCGAAGGCGTGGACATCATAGCCGCTGGCGACGCGGACCAGCAGGTTGGGCATGGCGGCTGGCTGCACGGCGAAATCCTGAGGGTGGGTCAGCTTCACATTGGCCGGGTCGCCGGGGAAGATCGAGACGGGATGGCCTGCCCATTCGAGCAAGGCGGCATCATCGGTGAAGCCCTGCTGGTTGGCCGCCGCCGCAGCGGCATGAGCCGATAGCAGCGCCTGGAACGAGAAGGCCTGAGGCGTCTGCACGCTGATCAGGGTCTCGCGACGCGGCGTCTCGACAACGCGGCCCTGGCCATCGGTGCGCTTGATCGTATCGGTGACGGGCAGGGCCGGGACCGCGCCGGCCGATTGCGCCACTGCCGTGATGGCCCTGCGGATCAGGGCGCTGGTGAACGAAGGGCCGGGCGGCGTCATGGACCAGCACATTGCCCTCGAACCCGTCCTGCTGCAGTCGCTCGCAGCCCAGCCCGCACCGAATCCTGGCGCGTCTCCCCGCCGATCACGGGCGGCGCCAGACGCTCGTGTGGGGAGACCGGTGATCGCCTGCGCATACGCCTCGGCATCGTCAGCCCCGATCACGACGACCACCACGGCGATGTCAGGCTCGGCGAGAACAGCGCGCCAGCGTGCGCGCCAGAACCGCGCGCCCGCCCAGATCCCGGTACTGCTTCGGAATTTCGCCGCCTGCGCGCAGCCCGCGCCCTGCAGCAACAATGATGCAGGCAACCGGCGGAGCGGAGGGAATAGAGCTGTCGGACAAGGCTTCTGATCCTGCGATGCCGCCTTGATAGGCCCACAACACAGTCCCGCCAAGCTGCCGCTTCCGCGAGCAACGCACCCGTCTCCTGATCCACGACAAGGGTGGCTCATGCCGCAGCGCCGCATGACGTAATGATCGCTTGCGCAACTGCAGCATTGTCCAATAAATATGCAGCATGGAAATTGCCTCAAACTCAGGCGCTGTGGCGCAGCCGCTGACGGCCTTCGGCTCCTGCGCCTTCCTCGCTCCGATGTCGGGCGTGACCGATATCGTCATGCGCCGGATCGCGGCGCGCTTTGGCGCCGGGCTCGTCATCTCGGAAATGGTCGCCTCCGACGAGTTTGTCCGGGGAAGCGAAGAGGCCCGTATCCGCGCCGAGGGTGCGGGGATTTCGCCGCATGTGGTGCAGCTCGCCGGGTGCGATCCGCACTGGCTAGGCGAGGCGGCGCGGCTGGCCGAGGCGAATGGCGCCGCGATCGTCGACATCAACATGGGCTGCCCGGCCAAGAAGGTGACGGGCGGCTGGGCCGGGTCTGCGCTGATGCGCGATCTCGACCATCGCGCTTTCGCTGGTCCATGCGGCCGTTAAAGCGGTCTCGATCCCGGTGACGGTGAAGATGCGGCTGGGCTGGGATGCGGCATCGTTGAATGCGCCGGAGCTCGCCCGTCGCGCTGTCGATGCCGGCGCCGCGATGATCACGGTCCATGGCCGCACGCGCCAGCAATTCTACAAGGGCCAGGCGGATTGGCGGGCGATCCGCGCCGTGCGCGAGCAGGGCTCGTTTCCGCTGGTGGCCAATGGCGACATCCACACCACGGACGATGCCCGGAGCTGCCTGGAGCAATCGGGGGCGGATTGCGTGATGATCGGGCGTGCCGCTCTGGGCCGTCCCTGGCTTGTGGGCGCGATTGGCGCGGAGCTGGCGGGGCGAAAGCCCGTGGCGCCGTCTCTCGCCGAGAAGCTGGCGGTTGCGCGTGAGCATTATGACGGGCTGCTGAGCCTGATGGGCACCGATCATGGTGTGCGCCATGCGCGCAAGCATCTGGCTGCCTATGCCGATGATGCGGTGGCCAGTGGCGCGGCGCCAGATGCCGAGCTGCGCCGCGCGCTCCTGACCTCCGACCAGCCGCAGCCTGTCTTTGCTGCGCTGGACGCGCTGTTTTCCGATTGTCGCAACCAGGTTGCGGCCTGAGTTCGAGGGTACTGCGTATGGCAATGGCGTTTTTCGAAGGCGAGGGCAGGGGCGATTACCTGCTCGATTCGCTGGAGGTGCAGGCCCTGAACGTGCTGCCCATGCCGGTGCTGGTGGTGGGCGATAATCGCAGCCTGCTCTACGCCAATGCCGCCGCCGAAGACATGTTCCAGTCGAGCGCGGTGGTGCTCAAGCGCCAGCGCATCGACGATATCTTCTCCTTCGCCTCGCCGGTCTTGGCGCTGGTCGAGGAGGTTCAGCGCCGTGGCGCGAGCGTCACCGAGTACCGGCTGGACCTCGGCTCGCCCCGCCTTGCCGGTGAGCGCGTGGTGGATGTTTTTGCATCTCCGCTGCCGAGCCAGGGCGATGCCGTCGTGCTTATGCTTCAAGAACGGACAATTGCTGAAAAAATGGACAGGCAGCTGACCCATCGCGGCGCTGCACGGTCGATTACGGCGCTGGGCGCGATGCTCGCCCATGAGATCAAGAACCCGCTTTCGGGAATTCGCGGCGCTGCCCAGCTGCTCGAAGGTTCGGTGCCCGATGCGGACCGGCTGCTGACACAGCTGATCTGCGACGAAACCGACCGGATCGTGAAGCTAGTCGAGCGGGTGGAGCTGTTTGGCGATGAACGCCCGGCCGAGCGCGATGCGGTCAACGTCCACGATGTGCTGGACCACGTCAAACGCCTGGCGCAGTCGGGCTTTGCGCGTCATATCCGCTTCAACGAGATCTACGACCCGTCGCTGCCGCCGGTGGCCGGAAATCGCGACCAGCTGGTCCAGGTCCTGCTCAATCTGGTCAAGAATGCCTCGGAAGCCATAGGCGAATCCGCCATCGATGGCGAGATCACGCTGACCACCGCCTATCGCCCCGGCATCCGTATGCAGACCGCCGGCTCGCCCGGGCCGCATCGCGCTGCCGCTGGAGATCGGCATCCGCGATAATGGCGCCGGCGTGCCCGCCGATCTGCTGCCGCACCTGTTCGACCCGTTCGTCACCACCAAGGCCCAGGGAAGTGGCCTTGGTCTTGCACTCGTCGCCAAGGTGATTGGCGATCATGGCGGAATCGTCGAGTGCGAATCCGTTTCTCGCCGGACCACCTTTCGAATTCTGCTGCCGCTCCATCAGCCGCGTGCTGATGGCTCGGCGGCGTAAGGCCTACAGGACAGTGTGAATGCCGAGCGGAAACATTCTTGTCGCGGATGATGATGCGGCGATCCGGACCGTGCTCAACCAGGCTCTGGCCCGGGCGGGATATGAAGTGCGCACCACCGGCCAGGCGGCGACGCTATGGACCTGGGCGGCGCAGGGGCTCGGCGATCTGATCATCACCGATGTGGTGATGCCCGATGGCAATGCGTTCGACCTGCTGCCGCGGATCAAGCGGGTCAGGCCCGATCTGCCGATCATCGTGATGAGCGCGCAGAACACCTTCATGACCGCGATCAAGGCGTCGGAGCGCGGCGCCTACGAGTATCTGCCCAAGCCCTTCGACCTGAAGGAACTGGTCGCCATCGTCGGCCGGGCCCTGTCGCGGCCGCGCGGCGACAGCGCCCGCACCAATGCCGCATGAGCCCGACGATATCCCGCTGATCGGCCGCTCGCCGGCGATGCAGGACGTCTACCGCGCGCTGGCGCGGCTGATGCCGATCGACCTGACGGTGATGATCAACGGCGAATCCGGCACCGGCAAGGAGCTGGTCGCGCGAGCGCTGCACGATTACGGCAAGCGCAAGAACGGTCCCTTCGTCGCGATCAACATGGCGGCGATCCCCAAGGACCTGATCGAATCCGAACTGTTCGGCCACGAGAAGGGCGCCTTCACCGGCGCGCTGACCCGCTCGTCGGGCCGCTTCGAGCAGGCCGAGGGCGGCACGCTGTTCCTCGACGAGATCGGCGACATGCCGATGGAGGCGCAGACGCGGCTGCTGCGCGTGCTGCAGCAGGGCGAATACACCACCGTCGGCGGCCGCACGCCGATCAAGACCAATGTCCGCATCGTCGCCGCGACCAACAAGGATCTGCGCATCTCGATCGCGCAGGGGCTGTTCCGCGAGGATCTGTTCTTCCGGCTGAACGTCGTGCCGATCCGCCTGCCGCCCTTGCGCGAGCGCGTCGAGGACATCCCCGATCTCGTCCGCCACTTCTTCCAGCTCGTCGAGAAGGAAGGGCTGCCGCGCAAGCAGGTCGATTCCGAGGCGATGGACGTGATGCGGCGCTATCGCTGGCCGGGCAATGTCCGCGAGCTGGAGAACCTGGTGCGCCGTCTCGCCGCGCTCTACCCGCAGGAGACGATCACCGCGCCGATCGTCGAGGCGGAGCTGCAGCCGGCCTCGGCCCCGTCGAGCTTCTCAGGCACCTCCGCGCCCGAGCGCTCGGAGACCTTGTCGGGCTCTGTCGAGCGGCATCTCGGCCAGTATTTCGTCGGCTTTGGCGACAACATCCCGCCGCCCGGCCTGTATCATCGCATCCTGCGCGAGGTCGAGCCGCCGCTGATCGCTGCTGCGCTGGCCGCGACGCGGGGCAACCAGATCCGCGCGGCCGAGCTGCTCGGGCTGAACCGCAACACCCTGCGCAAGAAAATCCGCGAGCTCGATATGCAGGTCGTACGCTCGCCGCGCTGAAGACTTCTCTTCGGGTTCGCCGGACGACCAACAGCTCATCCGGCTGCCCGGTCGAGGCTGCCTTAGGCATGTCATATTTTGACAACACCGTTGCGGCGGCGCATCAGTGGCGCGCGTAGCGGCTCCGAGTCCCGGAGTTGCCCGAGGAGTGGCCTTCGACTGTGATGACCAATGCCACCGATGGTCGGATCCTGCCGCGCGGCGATGAGACGCCGCGGCGCGTTTCGGGCTGGGTCGGCGCCACGGTCGTCACCTTCGCCCTGGTCTCGGCGCTCGTTACCTTCCTGGTGCTGTCGGGCGTCACGCCGATTGCGCCGGTGCATGAGGTCGTCGTCGGCGTCTTCGTCCTCAACGCGCTGCTCATCCTGCTGCTGCTGATCATCGTCGCGCTGGAAACCTCGGTGCTGATCCGGGCCAGGCGGGCCGGCGCTGCCGCCGCCGGCCTGCATGTCCGCATCGTCGGCCTGTTCAGCATCATCGCGACGCTGCCGGCGATCCTGGTCGCCGTGATCGCGACGGTGACGATCGAGCGCGGGCTGGAGCCGTGGTTCTCCGACCGGATGCGCGACGCGATCTTCAAATCCGTCGAGGTCGCGGATGCCTATGCGGCGGGGCAGTGCAAATCGCTGGGCCGCGAAATCCGGCTTCTGGCCGATGATCTGACGCGCGCCAAGCCGGCTTTCGATGTCGACCGCAAATGGTTCGAGAACTTCATGACCGTTCGCGCCACGGCGCTCGGCGTCCCGGTGGCTGCGATCATGAGCCCGCCGGACACGGTGCTGGTGCGCGCCAATATCGACGTGCTGCGCGATGCGCCGAAGCCCGATGAGGCCGCCTTCGAGCGACGCCCAATCGGCGCCCGAGCCGATCTGCATCGTGCCGGAAACCGGCCGGATCTTCGGGGCGCTGGTCAAGCTGCCGGCCTATGAGAACGGCTATCTCCATATCGCCCGGGAGGTCGATCCGCTGGCGGTGGAGTTCCCCTCGGTCGCGCGCGGCGCGGCGGTGGAGTATCTCGCCATCGATGCGCGCCGCAAGGGCGTCCAGATCGCCTTTGCCTCGATGTACGCGCTGATCGCGGTGATCCTGCTGCTCTCGGCGATCTGGCTTGGCCTGAGCTTCGCCAATGGGCTCGTGGCGCCGATCCGGCGGATGATCCACGCGACCGATCAGGTTTCGAGCGGGAATTTCTACGTTCAGGTGCCGATCAGACGCTCAGAGGGCGACCTCGCGCATCTCGGCGAGACCTTCAACAAGATGACGGCGGAGCTGCGCCGCCAGCGCGACGGGCTGGTCACGGCCAGCGAGGTCATCGACCGACGACGGCGCTTCACCGAGACTGTGCTGTCTGGCGTATCGTCCGGCGTGCTCAGCCTCGATGGCGACGGGCATATCACCATCATCAACCGCTCGGCCGAGCTGCTGCTGGGCGCCGGCGGCCGCATCCTGGGCGAGCCGATCGCGGAAGTCGCGCCCGAGATTGCCGTCTTCGTGGCCGAAGCCCTGCATGGGCGTCAGCGCCAAAGCTCCGGCCAGATCGCCGATCACCCGCGACGGGCAGGACCGCATGGTCAATGTCCGGGCTGTGCGGGAAGGCGAGGGGGCGGGCGCCGGCCTCGTCGTGACGCTCGACGACATCACCGATCTCGTCTCCGCCCAGCGCACCGCGGCCTGGGCCGATGTCGCGCGCCGCATCGCGCATGAGATCAAGAACCCGCTGACGCCGATCCAGCTCTCGGCCGAGCGCATCCGCCGAAAATTCGGCCGGGTGATCGTCGACGACAAGGAGATCTTCGACCAGTGCACCGACACCATCGTGCGGCAGGTCGAGGATATCCGGCGCATGGTCGACGAATTCTCCTCCTTCGCCCGCATGCCGAAGCCTTCGCTCGAGCGCGAGGATATCGTCGAGACGGTGCGGCAGATCATCTTCCTGATGCGGGTCGGCAATCCCGAGCTGACGATCACCGAGAACCTGCCGGACAAGCCGGTGCGGGCGCAGTTCGACCGGCGGCTGATGTCGCAGGCGCTGACGAACGTCATCAAGAACGCGACGGAAGCCATTGCGGCCATTCCGATGGACCAGCGTGGGGCGGGACAGATCGATGTGGTGTTCGAGCGGCGCGACAATGGCCGCATCGTCATCGACGTCATCGACAATGGCAAAGGCCTGCCGGCCGACCAGCGCCAGAAGCTGCTGGAGCCCTATATGACGACGCGCGAGGGCGGGACCGGTCTTGGCCTCGCGATTGTTGGCAAGATCCTCGAAGACCATGGCGGCGGCATCGACCTCCTCGACCGGCCCGATGCCGACAGGGGCGGACGAGGTGCCCGCGTCCGGCTCTGGTTCCCTGAAGACGGACCTGAAGACGCCGTGGACACGGCTGCGGCTGAGCGGAGCGGCGAAGCGCGCACCCAGAGCCGCGACAATCAGAACAAGCAGGATGGGATGAACGTATGAGCGCCGATATTCTGGTCGTGGACGACGAGGCCGATATCCGCGAACTGGTGGCCGGCCTGCTGGAGGATGAGGGCTATCGCACCCGCAAGGCCGGCTCGGCCGACGAGGCGCTGGCCGCCATCGCGGCGCGCCGCCCCAATCTCGTCTTCCTCGACATCTGGCTGCAGGGCAGCCGTCTCGACGGGCTGCAGGTGCTGGAGCTGATCAAGGAGAGCCACCCCGACCTGGCGGTGGTGATGATCTCCGGCCATGGCAACATCGAGACCGCCGTCTCGGCGATCAAGAGCGGCGCCTATGACTTCATCGAGAAGCCGTTCAAGGCCGACCGGCTGGTGCTTGTGGCCGAGCGGGCGCTCGAGGCGTCGCGGCTGAGGCGGGAGGTGCGCGAGCTGAAGACGCGCTCGGTGCAGGCCAGCCGGATCGTCGGTCGCTCGACCACGGTCAACCAGCTGCGCCAGACTATCGAGCGCGTGGCGCCGACCAATGCGCGCATCCTGATCACCGGCGAGCCCGGCTGCGGCAAGGAGCTTGCCGCCCGCACCCTGCATGAGGCCTCCAGCCGCTCCTCGGCGCCGTTCATCGTCATCAATGCCGCCACCATCACGCCCTGAGACGATGGAAGAGGAGCTGTTTGGCATCGAGGGCGGGGAGGGGCGTTCGCGCCGCGTCGGCGCGCTCGAAGAGGCGCATGGCGGCTCGCTCTATATCGACGAGATCGGCGACATGCCGCGCGAGACGCAAAACCGCATCCTGCGCGTGCTGGTCGACCAGAACTTCCAGCGCGTCGGCGGCGCGACGCGGGTCCATGTCGATGTCCGCATCATCTCGTCGAGCAGCCGCGATCTGGCGCGGCTGATCGCCGAAGGCCATTTCCGCGAGGATCTCTACCATCGGCTGAGCGTCGTGCCGATCCGCGTACCGGCGCTGTCGGAGCGGCGGGAGGATGTGCCGGAACTGATCGAGTTCTTCATGGACCAGATTTCGGTGGCGACCGGCCTGCCCAAGCGCCGGATCGGCTCGGACGCCATGGCGGTGCTGCAGTCGCATGAATGGCCGGGCAATGTTCGCGAACTCCGCAACAATGTCGAACGGCTGATGATCCTCACCCATGGCGATCCGACCGCCGAGATCACCATCGACATGCTGCCGGCCGAGGTCGGGGCGATGGTGCCGACCACCCCGTCTGGGTCTGGCGGCGAGCGTCTGATGAGCCTGCCGCTGCGCGATGCCCGCGAGATTTTCGAGCGGGAGTATCTGATGGCGCAGATCGCCCGCTTCTCCGGCAACATCTCGCGCACTGCGGAGTTCATCGGCATGGAGCGCTCCGCGCTGCACCGCAAACTGAAATCGCTTGGGGTCGGCTGAACCGTCAAGCTGTGCGCGCATGTGCGCCTGCACAATACGCGGGGTTGCGGGCATTGCCGGGGTGGTATCGGCCTTGCTTTGTGTCGCAACACCACGATTTAATGTGGAGTGTCGGTGCTCCGACTGCGCCCGCTTTTGCGGTGCGTCATACGGGGCGAATTGGACCGCGGGCAGAAGCCCGATAAGCGGTCCCAACAACAGGGGCTAACCATGGCCGCAGAGCGGGCTCAAAACCTACAGGACACGTTCCTCAATCACGTCCGGAAGCAGAAGATCCCGCTGACGATCTTCCTCGTCAACGGCGTCAAGCTGCAGGGCGTGGTCACCTGGTTCGACAATTTCTGCGTGCTGCTGCGCCGCGACGGGCATTCCCAGCTGGTCTACAAGCACGCGATCTCGACGATCATGCCGGGCCATCCCGTGCAGCTGTTCGAGCCTGAGGAACAGGACAAGGCCTGACGCTGATGACCGGCAAGAGCCGGGGGCGGCGAGACACCGGCAGCCAAGCCGCTGGACGAGATCGAGCGCGACATCGCGGCCAATACCCGCGCCTATGTCGTCGGCCCCTATGTCCAGCGCCGCAGCCCGGCCGCAGCAGCCGATACCAACCAGCGCTCCTTCGCGGCGCGGCTGGATGAGGCTGTCGGCCTGGCTGCCGCGATCGACCTGACCGTCGTCGAGCCGATCCAGGTGATGCTGACCGCGTTGCGGCCCGCGACCTATCTCGGCAAGGGCAAGGTCGAGGAGCTGGCGGAGCGGATCAAGATCGAGGAGATCGGCCTCGTCGTGATGGATTGCGCGCTGTCACCGGTGCAGCAGCGCAATCTGGAAAAGGCCTTTGGCTGCAAGGTCATCGACCGCACCGGCCTGATCCTCGAGATCTTTGGCCGGCGCGCCCGCACGCGCGAAGGCGCGCTGCAGGTCGAGCTTGCGCATCTGAACTACCAGAAGAGCCGTCTGGTGCGGTCCTGGACCCATCTTGAACGCCAGCGCGGCGGCTTCGGCTTCCTTGGCGGACCGGGTGAAACCCAGATCGAGGCCGACCGGCGGATCATTCAGGAGCGCATGTCGAAGATCGAGCGCGATCTCGACAGCGTCAAGCGCACGCGTTCGCTGCATCGCGCCAGCCGCAAGCGGGTGCCGTATCCGGTCGTGGCGCTGGTGGGCTACACCAATGCCGGCAAGTCGACGCTGTTCAACCGCCTGACCTCGGCCGAGGTGCTGGCGCAGGACATGCTGTTCGCCACGCTCGACCCGACTGCGCGCGCAATCAAGCTGCCGCATGGCGCGCGGATCATGCTGTCGGACACGGTCGGCTTCATCTCCGACCTGCCGACGCAGCTGGTCGCCGCCTTCCGCGCCACGCTGGAGGACGTGATCGAGGCGGATGTGCTGCTGCATGTCCGCGACGTCGTCGCATGAGGACACGCAGGCCCAGGCCGCCGATGTGCAGGCTATCCTGCGCGACCTCGGCATCGATCCCGATGACGGGCACAGGGTCGTCGAGGTCTGGAACAAGTCGGACCTGCTGGACGGCCCGGAGCGCGAGCGACAGCTCGGCCTCGCTGCGCTGAAGCCGGACGCTTCGCGCCCGGTGCTGGTCTCGGCGCTGACCGGAGATGGCATCCCGCGGCTGACCGACGCCATCGAGAGCCGGATTGCCCGCAGCCGGCCGGTCTATCGCCTCAAACTCGACCCCGGCGACGGCCAGTCGCTCGCCTGGCTCCACGCCAATGGCGAGATCCTTCAGCGCGAAGACGCCGAGGACGGCGCCCTCGACCTGCTGGTCCGGCTGCCGCCGGAGCGGGAAGGGGCCTTTGGTGTGCGCTTCCCGCAGGCGGCGTTGCAGGCCTTGTAAGGTCGCAGGCTGCCGAAGCACTGCCGACTTTGCGAAAAAGGCGAGGCGTGGAAACACTGCCTCGCCTTGCCTCGTCACAAAACGGTCGGCGCAGGATCAGGCGGCGGTGCGCCTGAATTCGATGCCGCACTTCTTCTGCACCGAGACCTGCTCGATCGCCTCCATCTCGCCTTTCAGACGCGCGAGTTCGGCGCCGGTGGCGCCATCGCCCTTGATGAAGAAGGCGGCGGGCCAAAAGATCACGATCGCAACGCCGGTGGCGACTGCGTCTCCCGTGGCCTTCGAATCCTGCGCTCCCGACAGCGCAATCGCCCGGGAGCTGACGCGGGTGGCCTCGACGCTGAGCTGGGCGCAGGAATAGGGGCCATAGGTCAGCGGGGAGACATAGGCCGCAGCGATATTTTCAGAGCGCGAAGCACATCCGGCGACTGCAAGAGCCGCCAGGCCGACAAGACAGATTTTCATGTGAAGCTTAGACCCCCAGACTGGTAGGCAGTCAGGATAAGTCGCTGGCGAGGCGTTGCAAATGCTGCCGGGAACAAGCCTGTGGACAGGAGTTGGTTAAAGCCGGCGGCGTTTCGGGGCAGTGTCGCCGACCTGGGCAAGGCTGACACTGCGTCAGGCCGGGCTTAGCCAGACTAGAGCTTGTCGGCGCTCTTCTCCTCACGCTTGACCGCCTGCCAGAGAGCCTCCAGCTCTTCCAGGCCGGCCTCGGACGGGGCGCGCCCTTCAGCCTCCAGCGCCTTCTCGATTCCCTTGAAGCGCCGCTCGAACTTGGCGTTGGCCTCGTGCAGGCAGCCTTCCGGGTCGGCATCGACATGGCGCGCGAGATTGGCGACGACGAACAGGAGATCGCCGATCTCCTCGCGGATCGCAGCCTTTTCGCCTGTGGCCAGCGCCTCTTCGATCTCGGCCGTCTCTTCGCGGATCTTGTCCAGGACGAGCCTGGCGTTCTGCCAGTCGAAGCCGACGGTCGAGGCCTTGGCCTGCAGCTTCCAGGCCCGGGTCAGGGCGGGCAGGGCGCTCGGCACTCCCGCCAGCACGCCCTTCTCCTCCTGCTTCTCCGGCAGGCCCGCCTTGGTTCGCTGCGCGGCCTTGTCCGCTTTTTCCTGCACCTTGATGCTGTGCCAGAGCGCCTTGACCTGCAATGGCGTCAGATCGCGCGCTGTGCCGAAGACATGCGGATGCCGGCGGATCATCTTGGCAGTGATGCCCTCGACCACGTCTGCGAAGCTGAAGGCAGCCTTCCTCCTGCGCCAGCTGCGCGTGGTAGACCACCTGCAGCAGCAGGTCGCCGAGCTCGTCCTTGAGATCAAGTTTGTCGCCGCGCGCAATCGCATCGGCGACCTCATAGGCCTCCTCGACGGTGTAGGGCGCGATCGAGGCGAAATCCTGATCCAGATCCCAGGGGCAGCCCGTGCCCGGTGTGCGCAGGGCGGCCATGATTTCGAGCAGGCGGAGGATGTCGCGGGAAGGCTGCACGCTGCTTTTCTCCGGCAAGTGGGATAGCGTCCTCCCATGATTCAAGTGACGCCGTCCATCGCCATCGACGAAAGCCTCATTGAGGAGGTTTTCGTGCGCGCTTCGGGCCCCGGCGGCCAGAACGTCAACAAGGTCTCCTCCGCCGTCCAACTGCGGTTCAATGCGGCGGCTGCGGCCTTGCCCGACCATGTGCGCGAGAAGCTGCCGCGCGTCGCGGGGCAGCGGCTGACGAAGGACGGTGTCATCGTGATCGTCGCCCAGCGCTTCCGCGATCAGGAGCGCAACCGCGCCGATGCGCTGGAGCGACTGCTGGGCATCCTGCGCGAGTCGGCCGAGCGGCCCAAGCCGCGTCGCCCGACCAAGCCGACCTATGGTTCGCAGCAGCGCCGGCTCGAATCCAAGGCGAAACGCAGCCGCGACAAGGGCTTGCGCGGCGCACGTCCGGCAGAGGATTAGCGGTGCAGGGCAGGGAGGCGCCGTCACCCGGCCGCGCGCGCAAGCTGCCGCGCCGGATCACGCCTGACTATCTGCAGCGGGCGGCGATGCATTACCTCGAACGTTATGCGGCTCCTGCGGCGCAGCTGCGCCGTGTGCTCCAGCGCAAGGTGGTGATGAGTTGTCGCTATCATGGTGGCGAGCCTGCCGCGTTCGACGGGCTGCTGGACGAGGTGGTGGCGCGCTGCGTCTCGTCGGGCCTTGTCGACGACAACCGTTTCGCCGAAGCCCGGGCCGCGAGCCTGCGCCGGCGCGGGCAGTCGTCGCGGGCTGTCGCGGCCAAGCTGGGCGCCAAGGGCGTCGACCGCGAGCTGATCGCCGAGCACAGCGCTGCCACCGAAGAGGAAGAGCTGGCGGCCGCGCGCAAATCGGCCCAGCGCAAGCGGCTCGGCCCGTGGAGCCGCAAGGACCGGCTGCTGAACCGCCAGAAGGATCTGGCCGCCTTGGCCCGAGCAGGCTTTTCCATGCAAATCGCCCGCGCCGTCATCGACGGCACGGGCGAGGGCGAGGACCACGAAGACGGCTAGCGGGTCTCAGTCGAGCTTGACCTTTGCCTCGCTGGCGACCTTGCCCCAGCGCGCGACTTCGGCGGTGACGAACTGGCCGAACGCCTCGCCAGACAGGGTCGGGATCGGGGAGCCGCTCTTCTTCCAGGCTGCGTCGATCATCGGTGTCTGCAGCGCCTTGGCGACTTCCGTCCGCATCCGCGTCACCAGCTCTGGTGGCGTGCCCTTGGGAGCCCAGAGCGCGTACCAGGTCGAGACTTCAAAGCCCTCAAGCCCAGCCTCCTTCGCCGTCGGCACGTCCGGAATGGCAGGCGAGCGCTCTGCTGCCGCGACGGCCAGGCCGCGCAGACGACCGCCCTGGATCTGGGGCGCGGAGGTGCCGAGCCCATCGAACATCACATCGACCTGGCCGGCCAGGAGGTCCTGCATCGCCGGTCCCGCGCCGCGATAGGGAACATGGGTCAGGCTCGACTTGCTGGAGAGCTTGAACAGCTCACCGGCGAGATGGTGGGTCGTGCCGTTGCCGGCCGAGGCGTAGTTCAGCTTGTCGGGATTCTTGATGGCGAAATCGATCAGTTCCTTCAGCGTCTTCGCCTGCACCTTGTCAGGATGCGCGACGATGACCTGCGGCGGCTGGGCGATGACGGCGATCGGGATGAAATCCTTCTCGATGTTGTAGTCCAGCTTCGGGTAGAGCGCCGGCGCGATGGTGTGATGCGCAGCTCCGACGAAGAAGGTGTAGCCATCGGGCGTGGCTTTTGACGCCGCCGATGCACCCACAGTCCCACCCGCACCGGCGCGGTTTTCAAGAATGATGCGCTGGTTGAGCTGCTGCTCCAGCTGCGCTGCCAGAGGCCGGGCAAAGGCGTCAGTGCCGCCACCGGCAGGAAAGGGCACGATCCAGGTGATCGGCCGGGTCGGCCAGGTCTGCGCGAAGACAGGAGCAGCGCTGAGAACGGCAGCGCTTGCCGCGGCAACCAATAGCAAGGAACGACGTGACAGGCTCGACATAAACACCCTCCCATTGTGATGAAAACAGGCTCTTCTTGGCCGTAGCGAAGACGAAGCGGCAGAGCGCCTCGTCTATCGCCGCAATTAGGACAGTGGCAGCAGGCTTTGGCAAGAGAGAGCGCTTCACAAGGCTGCCATGTTGCTGATGCTGCGACGATTGTGACGATCGCTCTATATCCGGGCAGCCACCGATTGACATGGCGAGCGCGAGGCTAGATCAGCATCATATGAGCCGCCTCGACAGTTTCATCCGCCGTCTCGAAGCCCAGCGCACCGTGCTGAACTGGGCCGCTAAGGCCATCGAGGGCCGCGAGGGGCTGGTGCTGGAACTCGGCCTCGGCAATGGCCGGACCTTCGACCATCTTGCGCGACATTCTGCCGGGGCGGGCGATCTATGCCTTCGACAGGCAGGCCAAGGCCAATCCGCGCTCGATGCCGGCGGATGAGTGGCTGGTGCTCGGCGACATGGAGCAGACGCTGCCGGCCTTTGCCGCGCGCCATGGCCGCACGCGCCGTGATGCTGCATGTCGATGCGACGACCGGTCAGCCGGAGCGGGACGCCATCGCTCTGGCGTGGCTGCCGGGTCATGTCGCGGCTCTGGCTGCAGACGATGCGCTGGTCGTCAGCGGCTCGGCTCTGGAGCACAGGCTGTTGATCCCGACAGCCTTGCCCGACGGTGTGGCGCCGGGACGCTACTACGCTTACCGCCGCGCCTCAGGGGAGTGAGACCAGACCCGTGGCATCGACCCCAGCCAAAGCTCAGAGATGATTCGCATAAGACATATTATGGAACCATCACTGATGCCGGGCCAGCCGGGAGGCAGGATCGCAACGCCCCCAGCGCTGCGCGCCACAACGGCCGAGACATCAGCAGTTTGGCGCCATAGCCTCACACAGCCTCTGAGCTTTTGGCCGCGAACATGATCTCTCCTGGCGCCCCGCTGATGAGATGCGGCAGCAGCGCTTTCCAGGCCTCCACCATATCGCGGTAATAGCCGGGCTCCGGCCGCAGCACGGTCTGCACGCCCATGCCTCGCATCAGGCAGACCGTGAGGTTCAGGATGACGCGCGCCTGATGCGGTGCGCGGCCGGAGCCGGACGCAGAACTGCGTCCAGATCTCGTCCAGCGCCTCGTGGAAGCGCCGCACCACCGGGATCATCCGCACACGCAGCTCGGCGTCGTTGCGCGACTTCGTGATCATCTCCAGCGAGAGATAGAAGAAGCGTCCGGAAAACAGCCGCCATAGGAACTCGACAAAATCTTCCAGCGTGGCGCTGCCGCTTTGCAACTCGTTCGTCACCGCCTTGATCCGGCGCGTGCCGTCCTCGAGCAAGGCTTCCATGGTGGCGATGATGATGTCGGCCCGGTTGGGGAAATGGTGCAGCAAGGCGCCGCGCGAAACGCTGGCCCGCTGGGCGATGCCCTGGGTCGTCGCGGCGTGGTAGCCGAGCCTCGAAGATCTCGTCGAGCGCTGCCTGGATCAGCCGTTCACGAGTTGCTACGCTGCGCAATTGCTTGCGCCGTAAGCCGGGCTCCTCGTCCATCTGCGGCTCCGCTCCCATGGTCTTGAGCTTAGAAGCTGCGGCTAAAAAAACAAGCTTGCATGCTTTTTTATTTCGGCAACACTCGGCTTCAGTTCTCAAACACTGGAGCGGTCCGATGTCTGATGATTATGCCAATCGCAGCTATGGCGAGATCCCCGTCGGCTTCGGCAAGAAGCCCGGCATTGTCGTGGTCGATTTCCAGACAGGCTTCACCGACCCCAAATACCCGCTCGGCGGGGCGCCGCTGGTGATGCGCGCTGTCGAGAATACGGCCAGGCTGCTGGAAGTGGCGCGGCGCTATAACATCCCGGTCGCGAGCTGCAACACCGCCTACATGAACGAGCGCGAGATGCCCTACTGGAAGATCACCGCCGTGCGCGAGACCTTCCTGCACGAGCCATCCGAGCATCGCGCTCGACCCGCGGATCTATGACCCGGCCTATGATCTCGTTGTCTGCAAGAAGGGTCCGTCGATCTTCTTCAACACCGGCGTCAGCGACTATTTCACCAAGGAACGGGTCGACACGGTGATCGTCACCGGCTGCAACACCAGCGGCTGCATCCGCGCGAGTTCGATCGACAGCTTCAGCTATCGCTACCGCACGATCGTGCCGGAGGATTGCGTCGGCGATATCGAGGAACAGCCGCACCGGGACAATCTGCGCGATCTCGGCCGACGCTATGTCGACGTCTCCGACCTCGAGACGGTGCTGGCGCAGATCGAGACCTGGCACCAGCAGAATACTGACTGAAACCCTGGAGCGTGCGGGCGGGGGCGGGCCGTCGGTACCCAAGCCCCCTGCCCGCCATCACGTCTCGATCACCATGCCGTCGAAGGCGACATCGACCCCCTTGGGCACGCGCGCTTTCAGCGCATCGTAGTCGAGGTCGGAGTGCAGATTGGTCAGGATGGCGCGGCGGGGCGCCAGCTCCTCAATCGTCGCGAAGGCTTCGGCCACGTGGAAATGCGTGGGATGCGGCGTCTCGCGCAGACAGTCGAGGATCAGCAGGTCGAGGCCAGCCAGCGTCTCGCGCGCCGGGCGGGAGCAGGCTGACATCGGGCAGATAAGCGAAATCGCCGAAGCGGAAGCCGAGCGCGTCATAGCCCGGCCCATGCTCGACCTCGAACGGCAGCGCCTCGATCGGCCGGCCCATCGCCCTCGATCGCCAGCGGCGTCGCCGGCCCGCAAATGGCGGCAGGTCGAGGATCGGCGGATAGGTGCTGCCGGGCGGCGTCTCGAAGACATAGCCGAAACGGCTGCGCAGCGACTCCATCGTCCTGCTATCGGCATGGACCGGCAGCTTGCGCCGCATGTGCAGAACGAGCGCCCGCAGATCGTCGATGCCATGGGTATGGTCGGCATGGTCATGGGTGTAGCAGCACCGCATCCAGCCGGCGCACATCGGCGTCTAGAAGCTGCTCGCGCAGATCCGGCGAGGTGTCGACGATCAGGCTGGTCTTGCCCGTGCCGTCCCGCGGCTTCGACCAGGATCGAGCAGCGCCTGCGGCGGTTGCGCGGATTTGCGGGGTCGCAGGCGCCCCAGCCGGCGCCGGGGCGCGGCACGCCGCCCGATGAGCCGCAGCCGAGGATCGTGACCGTCAGGCGCATTGAGAGACGCCTCTCAGGCGACCTGCGCGACCGGCGCGGCGTGGTCCATCTTCCAGTAGCAGCGCCGTGCATTCTCGGTGGTGATCCGGGCCATTTCCTCGAAACCGACGCCGATCGTCTCAGCCAAGAACCTTTGCCGTCTCAACAACGTAGGAGGGTTCGTTGCGCTTGCCTCTGAACGGCACGGGCGCAAGATAAGGCGCATCCGTCTCGACCAGCAGGCGCTCGCGCGGCACCAGTCCGGGCGATGCGGCGCAGCTCTTCCGAGGTCTTGAAGGTCAGAATGCCGGAAAAAGAGACGTAGAGCCCCATTTCGACGCCGGCCAGCGCCAGCGCCTCGCCAGCGGTGAAGCAGTGCAGGATGGCGGGGAAGGCGCCCTTCCCCATCTCCTCGCGCAGGATCGCGATCATGTCGTCATCGGCCTGGCGGGCATGGATGACGAGCGGCAGCTGGGTCATGCGCGCGGCGGCGATATGGGTGCGCAGGCCCTGCGCCTGCGCCTCGCGCGGGCTCTTGTCGTAGTGGTAATCGAGCCCGGCCTCGCCGATAGCGACGCAGCGCGGATGCTGCGACAGCGCCACGAGCTCCTCCGCCGTCACGTCCAGTTCCTCATGCGCGCCATGGGGATGCGTGCCGACGCTGCACCAGACCGAGGCGAAGCGCTCGGCAATCGCGGCATAGGCGGGAAAGCGCGCGACGCGGGTCGAGATCGTCACCATCCGCCCGACGCCGGCAGCCTCGGCGCGCGCCACATAGGCGGCGAGTTCCTCGGCGAAGTCGGGAAAGTCGAGATGGCAATGGGTATCGATCAGCATCAGGCAGCCTCGCCGCCTTCGGGCTCGACATAGCGCGGGAAGATCGCCGCTCGGCGCCGGCAGCGACGTGCCGCGCGACCAGGCGACCGCCCTCGCCCAGCGCCGCAAAGTCGCGCGCCTCGGCGGGGACGCCGAGCAGATCGAGCAGCTTTGCCATGGACGCGCGGCATCACCGGCTGCGACCAGGATCGCGACCTGGCGCAGCACCTCGGCCGTGACGTAGAGCACCGTATCGCGCCGGGCCGGATCGGTCTTGCTCAGGCGCCAGGGCTCGTTGGCTGCGAAATAGCGGTTGGCCTCGGCGACCACGGCCCAGATCTCCGCCAGCAGCACATGCAGCGCGAAATCCTGCATCGCTGCGCGCGCCTTGCCGAGCGCGCCGTCGGCCAGCGCCAGCATCGCCTCGTCGCCCTCGGTCAGCGTGCCGCGCGCGCGGCACCCTGCCCTCGCAGTTCTTGGCGATCATCGACAGCGAGCGCTGCGCCAGATTGCCGAGATCGTTGGCGAGATCGGCGTTGATGCGCCCGACGATCGCGTCGTGGCTGTAATTGCCGTCCTGGCCGAAGGAGACCTCGCGCAGGAAGAAATAGCGCAGCTGATCGACGCCATAGGCATCGCGCCAGACCGAAGGGATCGACGACATTGCCGAGCGATTTCGACATCTTCTCGCCCTTGTTGAGCAGGAAGCCGTGGCCGAAGACGCGCTTGGGCAGGGCAAGCCTGCCGACATCAGGAAGGCCGGCCAGTAGACCGCGTGGAAGCGGACGATGTCCTTGCCGATGATGTGGACGTCGGCCGGCCAGTAATGCGCGCGCGGATCGGCCGGATCGGGAAAGCCGGTGCCGGTGAGGTAATTGTTGAGCGCATCGACCCAGACATACATCACATGCTTGGGATCGCCCGGCACCGGCAAGCCCCAGTCGAAGGTGGTGCGGCTGATCGAGAGGTCCTCCAGCCCGCCTTTGACGAAGCTGACGATCTCGTTGCGCCGCGTGTCGGGGCGAGATGAAATCCGGCACCGTCCTCGTAAGCGCGAGCAGCCGGTCCTGATAGGCCTTCAGGCTTGAAGAAATAGCTCTCCTCCTCGACCCATTCGACCGGCGTGCCCTGCCCGCCCAGCCGCGTGCCGTCCGGCAGCAGCGTCGTCTCGTCCTCGCCATAGAAGGCCTCGTCGCGAACCGAGTACCAGCCGGCATATTTGGCGAGATAGATGTCGCCATTGGCCTCCATCCGCCGCCAGAGCTCCTGCGTCGAAGGCAGATGGTCGGCGTCGGTGGTGCGGATGAAGCGGTCGAAGGAGCAGTCCAGCCGCTGCTCCATCTCCTGGAAGCGCGCGGCGATGCCGTCGACGAAGTCCTTCGGCGACAGGCCGTTCTGGCGCGGCCGTGCGCTGCACCTTCTGGCCGTGCTCGTCGGTGCCGGTCATGGCGAAGACGTCGTAGCCGTCGAGACGCTTGAAGCGCGCGATCGCGTCCGACGCCACCATCTCATAGGCGTGGCCGATATGCGGCGGGCCGTTGGTGTAATGGATCGCGGTGGTCAGATAGAATTTCGGGGCCGTGGCCATGGCTGTCCGGAGGGTTCGCTTCACGCTGCGCGCGACCGGCGAACCGCATCCGACAGATCATGAAACATCGACAGGACGAGCGGCCGGCGGTCGAGATTATAGGTTTCGACCTCGCGGGCCGCGCGCGCAAGCTTTTCCCATACCTCCGCCAGCGGCGCAAGGCGCGCCGGCGCCCGCTGCGGCATGGGCATGGAGATGCTCGCCGAGCCAGCTCTGGACCGTGTCGATCATGATCGCGAAGTCGCTCTCGCCGGCCTTGCCGGCGACATCCTCGGCCAGCGCCAGCAGCGCGGTGACGTCGATGCCGGGCAAGGCATCGAGCCGCGCCCGCACGGCCTCGACCAGCGCCAGCGTCTCGGGATCGACATAGGTCAGGGCGCGCCGCACCGAGCCATCGGCGAGGCTGGCGGCGCGGCCGAGCGCCGAGGCGTCGAACGGGCCGCCCATGCGCTCCAGCGCCAGCCCTGCCGGCCTGCGCGACATGCTCCTGCGACAGCGCCTCGAAGCCCAGCAGCCGGCAGCGCGAGCGGATCGTCGGCAGCATCCGGCCCGGCGCATGAGCGACGATCAGGAACAGCGCAGCGCGGCGGCGGCTCCTCCAGCAGCTTCAGCAAGGCGTTGGCCGAGGCCCGCTCCATATCCTCGGCGCTATCGACGATGCAGATGCGCCAGCCGCCTTCGGCCGCGCTGGAGCCGAAGCGATCGAGCACGCGGCGCACCGCAGTCGATCGGGATGTTGCTGGTGCCAGCCCTTGCCGTCGGCCTTCGGCACACGGCGCAGCACATGCAGATCAGGATGCGACTGCGCCATGATGCGGCGGGTGGCGGGATCCTCTTCCGGCATGGCAAGGTCTGACAGCCCGCTCGGCCCGTTCGGTCGGCTCTCCCGCTGCCAGCATGAAGCGGGCGGCGCGATAGGCGAAGCTCGCCTTGCCGATGCCCTCCGGGCCGCCGAGCAGCCAGGCGTGATGCATGCGGCCGGAGCGCAAGCCATCGAGGAAGGCCTGCTCCTGCGCCTGATGCCCGACCAGAGCCAGGGTCTCGCGCGGATGCGGCGCGCTCGGCAGGCGATCGGGCTCGTCAGCTGGTTTGCAGCATCAGGCCTCCGCCGGCTGGAGCAGGCGCTCGCTAATCGCCGCCCATGCGGCATCGGCGAGGGCGTCGGGCGCGCGTGTCGCGTCGAGCACGACGCAGCGTGCCGGCTCGCGCTCCGGCGATGGCGAGGAAGCCCTCGCGCAGCCTGCGGTGGAAGGCGAGCGTCTCGCTCTCGAAGCGATCGCTGCTCTCGCCCGGCGCACGGCGGCTGCGCGGCGCGTGGCGAGCCCGATCTCCGGGTCGAGATCGAGGATGAGGGTGAGGTCGGGCATCAGCCCGTCGACCGTCACGCGCTTCCAGCTCCGCCAGCACTGCCGCGTCGATCGCGCCGGAGCACACCCTGATAGACGCGCGTCGAATCGAGGAACCGGTCGCAGATCACCCAGCTCGCCGCTTGCGCCAGCGCCGGGCGGATGCGGCTGTCGATGTGGTCGATCCGCGCGGCCGAAAACATCAGCGCTTCGGCGAAAGGGCCGTGCGGCTTGATCGCGCCGGACAGGATGGTCTTCGCGAATCGCCTCGGCCCGGTGCGAGCCGCCCGGCTCACGCGTCAGCTCGACAGTCAGGCCCAAGGCCTCGACGCGTTGCGCCAGCTTGCGCGCAAGCGTCGACTTGCCGGCGCCCTCGCCGCCTTCGAGCGTGATGAACCGGCGTCTTGCGCACGGACCGCTCAGCTTCCGCTTGAGCGCCTTGCGGACCCAGCCCGTCGCAGCTTCCAGCAACGCGTCGAGCGCCCGGCTCTGCAGCGGGCCCTGGCTGGCACAGTCTCGGCCGCATAGAGCGGCATGTCGAGCGTCTTGAGCGTCGCCGCGCGTGACCTGCAGCCGCGCCACCTCGGTGCCCTCCTGGACCGGCGCCATCAGCGGGCCGCGATAGACGATGCGGGCGGTCAGTCGGTCGCTGCTGCCGCGCGGCAGGAGCAGGCTGACTGCAGCCCTTCGCCTTGAGCGGCGACCCTGCCCTTTTCGCCCCCGAAGACGCTCGCCTCGCCGACGATCTCGCCGGCCTGCGAAGATCTGTGCGCGGCTCGAATGCGCGAAAGCCCCATTCCAGCAGCTTGCGCGCCTCGGAGGCCCGGTCGCGCACGGTCTTCAGGCCGTTGACCACGACGATCAGCCGCTGGCCGTTCTGCACCGCCGAGCCGACCAGACCAAAGCCGGATTCGTCGATATTGCCGGTCTTCAGGCCATCGGCGCCGATATCCATGCCGAGCAGCGGGTTGCGGTTCTGCTGGCGGATCTTGTTCCAGGTGAATTCGCGCTGGCCAAAGATCTTGTAGAGCTCGGGATAGGTCTTGATGATGTGGCTCGGCCAGCAGCGCCAGTTCGCGGGCCGTCACCTGCTGCTCCGGGTCAGCCATGCCGGTGGCATTGCGAAAGATCGATTTGGTCAGGCCCAGCGCCCGGACGCGCTCGCGTCATCATCTTGGCGAAAGTGGCTTCGTCGCCAGCGATCGCTTCAGCCAATGCGATCGCGGCATCGTTGCCGGATTGGACGATGAGGCCCATGCAGAATGTCCGAGAGCTTCACCCGGCTGTTGAGCTGGGCGAACATGGTCGAGCCGCCGGAGACGCCTCCGCCCTTGCGCCAGGCGTTCTCGGAGATGCTGATCTCGCTGTCGAGGCTCAGGCGCCCCTGCGCGATCTCCTCGAAAGCCACCAGCGCCGTGGCGATCTTGGCGAGGCTCGCGGGCGCCATCAGCTCATCGGCAGCCTTCTCATAGAGAACGGTGCCGCTTTCCCAGTCCAACAGGATGGCGTAGGGCGCCTGCGACTGGAAGTTCTGGGCCTTGGCAGCCGTGAGCGCGCCGAAAGCAAGCAGCGCGAGCGAGGCTGCGAGCAGGCGCATCAGCGCACCGGTCCGGCGTAGGGCTGGCTTGAAAAGCTTCATACCCCGATGTGAGGCAGAGGCCGGCGGGCGGTCAAGCCCGCTTCACGTCAATTGCGAGACAGCGGCTGCAATGTCTGCGGGACGACGCTGCTGGCGAGCGGGTGGTTGCGGGCGAAGCGCGCCGTCGGGTGCTGCTCGGGAGCCGCAAACAGGCTGGCGACGCTGCCATTGCCGCGCGGGACGGGCCGTGCCGCCGGGAGGCCGGTGCGCAACAGCACGGGCGAGCCGGCATTGGCGATGGTGTCGAGATCGAAGGGGCGGCTCGGCGGCAGGGCGGCGCGCATCGGCACGCCACCGGCCGGAACGCTGGAGACCAGCGTAGCGGCGACGGGAGCCTGCGGGGCGATGACCGGCGCCGGGGCATAGGCCCGCACGGGGCTGGCAGCGACGGGCTGGACCGGGGCCGGGGCCGCGGCCGGCGCATCGTCGTCGAGATCGGGATTGGTGACGCGCGAGGCGGCGACTGGAGCGTTGCTGGCGACCATGGTCGGCGCGCTGGTGCCGGGGATCGAGGCCGGCTGGCCATCGGTCCGCAGGGTCGCCAGCAGGAGCCGGTCATCGGAGCCGGCAAGCGAGGCCTGGCCGAGATATTCGAGCTTGATGCGCGCCGTGCCGAGATGGCGGAAGGCCAGCGCCTCGGCGGTCTTCTGCGAAACGTCCATGACGCGGCCGCCATGATAGGGCCCGCGATCATTGACGCGCACGATGATGGAGCGCCCGTTCAGCACATTGGTGACGCGGGCATAAGCCGGCAGCGGCATGGTCGGGTGCGCGGCGCTGATGCCGTGGCGATCATAGATCTCGCCATTGGCGGTGCGACGGCCGTGGAAGGCTTCGCCGTACCAGGATGCGGTGCCGACCGCGGTGTAGCCAGCGGGCTTCTCATAGGGGGTGTAGCGCTTGCCGGCGACCGAATAGGTCTTGCCGATGAGCTGGCGCCCGCCGCCCTTCGGCACTTCCTGTCCCTCGGCAATGACACGCGCGGCTGGCCGGGCCATATTTCGATTCCGGAAACGCGCCGATCTCCTTGGACTTGCGCCGGGCGACCTGATCGTTGGCGCAATTGGCCAGGAACAGGCCCGTCAGCGCAATGCAACCTACCTTCAGGATCCGCGTTGTCATGCTTGAGTGCACATCGGAATGGCCGTTCGCGCTGAGCTGCGTGTCCGGAGCCGGGGAGGTTGTGCCTCGCGTCATGCCGTCATTCCGCCTTCTGCGCTTCGGACCGATATCCACCTGTCATGGGCGCGACAAGCGGGACCTGACCGATCCGATTAACGAGCAATTCGATTAAGCGGCCGTTAACGCATCGGATCACTCCGGCTACGCCTCAGCCTCGCCCCCTTCTTGGGCGGGCACAAGGTGTCGGAAATGCGGCAGATGTCAACCCGCGCCTTGTTTTGAACGGATTTCAACGCGGTGTGGTTTGGCCACCACAGGCTCAGCGACCGATCCTGGCCACGCCGGTGTCGCCATTGTCCTGGACCCAGCGCAGGCGATTGCCACCGAGATCGGTGAGGGTGAAGCAGATCGTGCGCCCCTCATACCAGGTCTCCCACTTCTGGCAGAGCGAGTCGCCCTTCACCCACCAGCGACCCTTGTCCTTGGGCTTGAGGAAGCGGCCGAGCCCGACCGCCTCGCCCGATCCATCGACCTGTCCGTCAGCCCGGTAGTAAAGCGGGAATTCGCCACCGACCGGTGCGGCGAGGTAGATCCGCTTGCCCGAGACCATCTGGCGGATCCCGTCGCCCTGCAGCGGCGTGTTTGCATAGGCTGCGCCGGCCAGCGCGAGGAGCAGGCCAGCAGCGCCGATCGATTTGATGTTCAGCATGGGTTGGCTCCTGTGTTCTGGATAGCCTGTCTACGAGGCTTCGCGCGCGTCGGATGCACCGGAGTTTCGCCGACGGTCAGTCGGCGCTGCCGCGCTTCACGCCGTCCTTGATGAACACGCGGAACGGCGTGGTGCCGGTCGCGGTTCCGTCCTCCGAGCGCCAGCGGCCCTTGCTGCAGAGAACGCCGCCCTGGACCTCGGTAGCCTCGAACACGATGCTGTTGCGGTAGGTGGTGCCGTTGGGCTCGATGGCGCGGAAGCGCGTGGTGCAGGTCCCGGCCGTGACCACGGGATCGTAATCATGGATCATGATGCCGCCGCCGCCCGTGCTCGGGAACGGATCGGTGAGTGGCGCCCAGGTCTCAAAGCGCTCCTCAGCCAGAGCAGTGGCCGACGAGCCCAGCAGGGCCAGGCAAGCAAGGATGAGGGCGTTGGGGACGAGGCGCATTGGCGGGCTCCAGCTGCTGATCCCACAGGCTACGCGGGAGGAGGCGAACCGGATGCAGGCGAGCTGCCGTCAGCGGCTGGAGGCGGTCCGTCCCACCGCAGCGCCCTGCCGCTCGGCCAGCGACAGCGCAGCCGTGCGGTCCGCCGGTGTGGCGGCGGAAAAAGCCGCGTCATAGCGCTCGATGATCCAGCCATCGCGCGCCGGATCGGCACCGTCGCGCGCCAGCGACAGCCACATCAGCCCGATCACCGGATGGCGCGGAACGCCCTCGCCGCCCCTGATCAGCATGTCGCCGAACACGGCACGGGCAGGCGCATGGCCCTTCTCGGCGGCAAGCTTCATCCAGCGCGCCGCCATCCGCGGATCGCGTGTCGCGCCCTCGCCCTTCAGATAGAGCCGGGCGAGATTGTACTGGCCCTCAGGGTCGCCGAAATAGGTGGCGGCGTAGTGGAACATGTCGAAGGCGCGTTCCGGGTTGGGCCGGACATAGGTGCCCTTGATGCCATCGACGAAGTAGCTGCCAAGAGCGACGAAGGCGCTGCCGACGATCCGTCCATCGGCCGTGCTGGGAATCACATCGGCATTTTCGTCCGCGATCTTCGAGAAGTACTCGAAGGCCTTCAGATCATTGGCGGGAACGCCCTCCCCGCCGGCATACATTTTGCCGAGCTTGAACTGAGCGGTCAGATGGCCCTGGGCTGCCGCATATTCGAGCGCCCGGACGGCCCCGCGATGATTGCCTGCGGTCGAGTCCCGCATCCAGGCGCGGATAGCGTCACGCGTATTGGTGAACGGTGCCAGCGGCAGCGCCATATGCGCGGCGGGGCCTTGAGGCGCCGGCGCAATGACCCGCGCACCGGGAGCGGGAGCAGCGAGTTCGACATCCGGCTCCGGCAGCGCCACGCCGGGAATCGGCAGCGGCGGCACCGGATGGCCTTCTCCAGCCGTCTGCGCCCAGGCGGCCTGATGGCTGCCCAGGATCACAAACGCGACTGCAAGAAGGGTGTCAGATATCCGCATAACAATGAATCTCGGCCGCTCCACCCGGGTGCGTCACAGCCCCACCCTTGGCCGAGCCAACGGTCTGGGCGTATTTCCACAGCGCGCCTGAGGTGTAGTCGGTCTTGCGCGGCTCCCAAGCCTTACGACGCTCCGCAAGTTCGGCGTCAGAAAGGCGGCAAGCGAGCTTTCCTGTGATGGCGTCGAGCTCGATGATATCGCCGTCGCGGATCAGCGCGATCGGCCCGCCGACAGCCGCTTCCGGGCCGACATGGCCGACGCAGAAACCGCGGGTTGCGCCCGAGAAGCGCCCATCGGTGATGAGCGCGACCTTGTCGCCCATGCCCTGGCCATAAAGCGCTGCGGTGGTCGACAGCATCTCGCGCATGCCCGGGCCGCCCTTGGGGCCCTCATAGCGGATGACGATGACATCGCCGATTCTCATAGCGCCGGTTGGTGACGGCCTCGAAGGCGTCTTCCTCGCAATCGAAGCAGCGGGCGGGGCCGGTGAAGGTCAGCTGCTCGGTCGTCATGCCGGCGATCTTCACGATCGCGCCTTCGGGAGCGAGATTGCCTTCCAGACCGACGACGCCACCATTCGGCGACAGCGGCTTGTCGGCGGCGCGAACGACATCCTGCTGGTCGTTCCATTTCACCGAGGCCATGTTCTCGGCAATGGTGCGGCCGGTGACGGTCATGCAGTCGCCATGCAGATAGCCCTGGTCGAGCAGCGTCTTCATCAGCAGCGGAATGCCGCCGACTTCGAACATGTCCTTGGCGACGTATTTTCCGCCGGGCTTCAGGTCGGCGATATAGGGCGTCTTCTTGAAGATCTCGGCGACGGCGAAGAGGTCGAAGTCGATGCCGCATTCATGCGCGATCGCCGGCAGGTGCAGCGCGGCGTTGGTCGAGCCGCCGGACGCGGCCACCACGGTCGCGGCGTTCTCGAGCGCCTTGCGGGTGACGATGTCGCGCGGACGGATGTTCCGGGCGATCAGCTCCATCACCATCTCGCCGGCGGTGTAGCAGAAGGTGTCGCGCATGTCGTAGGGCGCCGGCGCGCCGCAGCTATAGGGCAGCGCCAGGCCGATCGCCTCGGCGACGGTGGCCATGGTGTTGGCGGTGAACTGGGCGCCGCAGGAGCCTGACGGACGGGCAGGCCGCCTCCTCCAGCTCCTGCAGATCCTCATCCGACATGGCGCCGACGGAATGCTTGCCGACCGCCTCGAACACGTCCTGCACCGTGACCGGCTTGCCCTTGAAGGTGCCGGGCAGGATCGAGCCGCCATAGATGAAGATCGACGGCACGTTGAGGCGCACCATCGCCATCATCATGCCCGGCAGCGACTTGTCGCAGCCGGCGAGGCCGACCAGCGCATCATAGCAATGGCCGCGCATGGTCAGCTCGACGGAATCGGCGATGCACTCGCGCGAGGCGAGCGAGGACTTCATGCCCTGATGGCCCATGGCGATGCCGTCGGTGACGGTGATCGTGCAGAATTCGCGCGGCGTGCCGTTGGCCGAGGCGACGCCCTTCTTGACGGCCTGGGCCTGGCGCATCAGCGAGATGTTGCAGGGCGCGGCCTCGTTCCAGCAGGAGGCAACGCCGACGAAGGGCTGCGCGATCTGCCGCGCGGTCATGCCCATGGCGTAATAATAGGAGCGGTGCGGCGCGCGCGCGGGACCGACGCTGACGTGCCGGCTCGGCAGCTTCGATTTGTCGAAAACGCGCGCGTCCATCGTTCTTGTCCTTGTCCACCCTGCGCTCGTTCCAGCGCGAGGCAGATGTGCCACGCGGCGCGAGGCGGACGCAACGTCCCCCGACACCGGCCAAGCTAGCCGAAAAGGCTTTCAAGGCCGCTCCGACTGGATCTTAAATCCTCAAGATCTCAGTCATTTATCGCTTACCTCAGCTGATGCCTCTTTGTGGCGGGATCGCGGCGGTTCCATCGCCCAACGGCCAACATGACAGAATGCGACAGCACTGTTGCGGGCCAGCCACAGATGCGGGGATGAGCGCGAGCTTCGAGTGCCTACAGCACGACCGGCAGGACGAAGAAGCCGCCGACGATCGACCACGACCAGCGCGAGCGCCGTCATCGGCAGATGCTTCTCGATGAAGATGCGGATGTCGTCGCCATAGAAGCGCAGCGCCACCGCGATCATGACGAAGAAGGTGACGCGCGACACCACCATGCCGATGGTGAACTTCCAGATGTCGAAATGCAGGAAGCCGGACATGATCGTGACGATCTTGAACGGGATCGGCGTCAGCCCCTTGGTCACCAGCACCCAGAACCAGTAATCCTGCGAGGTGGCGATCAGATGGGCGGCCTTGTCCTGCAGGCCGTAGATGCCGATCAGCCAGGAGCCGACGGAATCGTACAGCAGCGCGCCGATGGCATAGCCGAGATAGCCGCCGAGCACGGCGCCGAGCGAGCAGATGCCGGCATAAAACCAGGCGCGATCCGGCCGGGCGATGCACATCGGCAGCAGCAGAGGGCAGCGGCGGCAGCGGGCTGACCGAGCTTTCCACGAAGGTCAGGAAGAACAGGAGCCAGGGGGCGGCAGGGTGGGAGGCATAGGCGACGCAGCCCGTCATAAGCGCGCTTCAACATGGCGAAAGGTGAACCCGTTCTGGATCTCGGCGACTGATCGATGCGCGGGCCGCAGCTGCATGGCTGCATTGCGCCCCGCGCGCATCTAAGCGTCTCCTGACAAGAAAGAAAGAGCTCTCTTACGGGAAGGTCAATTTCGCGGCGGGCCTGTGGCGCCGGTGAGAACAGCGCCGTCAGGCCCAGCCCTTTTTATCTTTACGCGAGACGCGCCAGCGCCTCCGCAATCCGGGCCTTGCGCGTCTCTGCTGCCGCCCGGCGCTCGCGATTTTCCTCGACGATCTCCTCCGGCGCGCGCGCCATGAAATCGGCATTGCCGAGCTTGCGCGTCGATCGTTGGCGATGTCCTGGTCGAGCTTCGCCGATTTCCTTGGTCAGGCGCGCCCGCTCGGCCTCGAGGTCGATGATGCCGGCCAGCGGCAAGGCCGCGACCTCGCCGCGCACGATGATCTGCGCCGACTGCGCCCGGCGCGACATCCGCGAAGGCGATCCCGTCGAGATCCGCGCCAGGCGCTCGATCATCGGCCGCCAGGTCTCGATGGTGGCCCGCGTCGCCGCCGAGGCATTGACCAGCACCAGCGGAGCCTGCGTCGCCGCCGGCACATTCACCTCGGAGCGGACCGAGCGGATATCGGAGATGAGATCGACGACCAAGCCGATCTCGGCCTCCGCCGCCTCGTCCTTGAGCGCCGCCGAGTTCCGGCCACCGCGTCAGGCAGACCAGGATCGACATCGGCCATTGGCTGGCGCGCCGCGCCGACGCCTGCCTTCTGCGCCCAAAGCTCCTCGGTGAGGAAGGGCATGAACGGGTGCAGCAGCTGGCAGATCAGGTCGAGGACATGGGCGACCGTCGCCTGCGTCTCGGCCTTCTCGCCGGCATCGACGCCCTCGCCCTGCAGCACCGGCTTGGCGAGTTCCAGATACCAGTCGCAGAACTGGTTCCAGACGAAGCGATAGGCGGCGCCCGCCGCCTCGTTGAAGCGGTAAGCTCGGGATGCCGGCCGCGATCTCGTCGGCGGCGCGGCGCCGCTTCGCTCGAGGATCCAGCGGTTGAGCGGCTGCTTGACGGCTGGCCGGGATCGAAGCCCGCCGACGCGGGCGCAGCCGTTCATCTCGGCGAAGCGCGCCGCGTTCCAGATCTTGGTCGCGAAGTTGCGGTAGCCCTCGACGCGCGCGGTGCGAGAGCTTGATGTCGCGCCCCTGCGCCGCCATGGCGGCCAGCGTGAAGCGCAGCGCATCGGCGCCGTACTTGTCGATCGAGCTCCAGCGGATCGATGACGTTGCCCTTCGACTTCGACATCTTCGCGCCCTTCTCGTCGCGAACGATGGCGTGGATGTAGACGTCGCTGGAACGGCACCTCGTCCATGAAGTGGAGGCCCATCATCATCATCCGGGCGACCCAGAAGAAGATGATGTCGAAGGCCGGTGACGAGCGTCGCCGTCGGGTAGTAGCGCTCGAGCTCCGGCGTCTCCTCCGGCCAGCCCAGCGTCGAGAACGGCCAGAGCGCCGAGGAGAACCAGGTGTCGAGCACGTCCTCGTCGCGCGTCAGCGCGACCGCGCCGCCGTAATGCGCCGAGCGCCAGCGCCTGGGCGGCGGCCTCCGATCTCGGCGACGAAGACTCGCCGTCCGGCCCGTACCAGGCCGGGATCTGGTGGCCCCACCAGAGCTGGCGCGAGACGCACCAGGGCTCGATGTTCTCGAGCCAGTCGAAGTAGATCTTCTCCCAGTTCTCCGGCATGAACCTGGTGCGGCCGTCGCGCGACGGCCTGCAGCGCGCGGCTGCGCCAGCGGCTTGACGTCGACATACCACTGGTCGGTCAGCCAGGGCTCGATGACGACGTCCGAGCGGTCGCCATGCGGCACGGTGTGGGCGTGCGGCTCGACCTTCGCGAGCAAGCCGCGCTCCGCCATCATCGCGACGACGCGCTTGCGCGCCGCGAAGCGGTCGAGCCCGTGCAGCGCGAGCGTCTCCGGCTCCGGCGTTGCACCGGTCAGGAAATCCTCGTTGCCGGCGAGCAGGATGCGCGCCTCGCCGTCGAGCATGTTGATGATCGTCGAGCTTGTGCCGCTTGCCGACCTCGAAATCGTTGAAATCGTGCGCCGGCGTGATCTTGACCGCGCCGGTGCCCTTCTCGGGATCGGCATA
This sequence comes from uncultured Alphaproteobacteria bacterium, assembly GCA_963759925.1. GTDB lineage: Bacteria > Pseudomonadota > Alphaproteobacteria > Rhizobiales > Beijerinckiaceae > Allobosea. The sequence goes on along the minus strand of CAVXBE010000006.1, from coordinate 405,786 downwards.
GTCGTCGGCGACGATCGGGATCACGCGGCCGACCAGCGGCAGCACGACATTGCGGCCGATCAGGTGGCCCAGCGCCTCGTTCTCGGGATGCACCGCGACGCCGGTATCGCCCAGCATCGTCTCGGGCCGCGTCGTCGCGACCGTGATGTAGGTCGAGGCGTCGTCGGCGTCGTAGGCCACGCCCTCGAGCGGATAGTTGAAGTAGTAGAGGTGCCCGCCCGGGATCCTTGTTCAGGGCCTTGTCGAGCTTGGCGGCCTCGAACGGCTCCTCCGCCGCCGCGCTCCCATTTGAACGAGCCGGTCTTCTCGACCTGCACCACCTCGAGATCCGAGATCGCGGTCTGGAACTTCGGGTCCCAGTTCACCAGCCGCTTGGCGCGGTAGATCAGCCCCTGCTTGTGCAGGGCGACGAAGACCTTGAGCACGGCCTGGCACAGGCCCTCGTCCATGGTGAAGCGCTCGCGCGACCAGTCGCAGGAGGCGCCGAGGCGCTTCAGCTGGTTGACGATCGTGCCGCCCGATTCTTCCTTCCAGCGCCAGACTTCCTCAAGGAACGCCTCGCGGCCCATCGTCCGGCGGTCGGTGCTGGTTCTCGGCGGCAAGCTTGCGCTCCACCACCATCTGCGTGGCGATGCCGGCATGGTCGGTGCCCGGCTGCCACAGCACATCCTTGCCGCGCATGCGCTCGAACCGGCAGAGCACGTCCTGCAGCGTGTTGTTGAGCGCGTGGCCCATATGCAGCGAGCCGGTGACGTTGGGCGGCGGGATGACGATGCAATAGGGCTCGGCGCCCGGCGCAGCGCCGCGCCCCGCCTTGAAGGCCTCGGCCTTTTCCCACGCCGTGCTGATGCGCGCCTCGACGGCTGCAGGCTCGAATGTCTTGTCCATCATCGCTTCGCTCGAACGCAAAAAGGGCCGGGGTGCCTGCCCCGGCCGCATGATCGCGGGCCAAAAGGTCGTTCGTCTTAAGAGCCCAAGCAGGGCCCGCCCGTCAATCTCCCTGTCGCCGGGGAGGTGCGCGGCACCGCTGACGCTTCCGCAGGGAACACGCGCAGCATCCGCTCGTTCTAGAACCCGAAAGCGGAGGATAGATGATGACCCACCATACTGATCAGGACCGAGTCTGGACGCTGATCGAGGATATCGGCCTGTGCATGCTGGTGACGCATGACGGCTCGGGCGACGAATTGCGGGCCCGGCCGATGAGCGCCCATCCGTCGCGGGATGAGGACGCGATCTATTTCCTCACCGACGCCCGCAATCACAAGGATGACGAGGTCGCGATCAACGACAATGTCTGCCTGACCTTCGCCGATAATGGCGGCTACCGCTATGTCTCGGTCACCGGAACCGCCAATGTTCTCGATGACCGCGCCAAGGTCGAGGAACTCTGGACGCCAGCGGCGAAGGCCTTCTGGGACAGCAAGGATGACCCGTCGATCCGCGTGCTGCGCGTGCGTCCGTCCATGGCCGAATTCTGGGACAGCCCCGGCAAGATCGTCACCAGCGTCAAGATGGCTGTCGCCGCTGTGACCGGCGGGCAGCCGGACCTCGGCACCAACCGCAAAGTCTCGCTGTAAGCGAACCGCTTTTAACAGAAAGGAAGAACCGATGAACCTGATCGTCCACGCACTTGGCGCCTGGCTCGCAACCGAAGCCGCCTCCGGGCGCTACCCGCGGCCCGTGGCCGTTGGCCTGGCCATGCTCGTCTCGCGCCTCGGCGCGCCGACCGCGGCGCTGGCTATCGCCGGCTTCGCCTTCAAGAAGCTGCGCGAAGCCGGCGCCTTCGAGGGCAGCAATGTCGGCGGCCAGACCCGCTCGAACCGTCGCGACTGAGCCTGAGCTGACGGAAGGCGCGGCTCGCCGCGCTGTGATCAGCTTGCTATCGCCGTGGGACTGGTCCGCGAGGGCCGGTCGCGCGGCGATCTAGTTTCGGCCGCCGCGCGCGACGCGCTCGATTTCGGCGCGAACCAGCCGCTCGACCATGGTCGGCAGATTATCGTCGAGCCAGGTCTTGAGCATCGGCTTCAGCATGTCCTTGACCAGATCCTCGAGCGTCCTCGCATTGTTGGTGAGAACGGTGTGAGCGAGCTGGCCAAAGGCGTTGGTGACGGCGTGGCTCGTCTGGTCGGAGAGCAGCTGCGCCATGTCGAAGGGCTGCTGCGGAAGCTCGCTTTGCGGTGGCGGGTACCGCAGGCCGGGATGATCGGCTCCGGAGCAGGCGGTGGCGGCGGCGCTGCAGGCTCGCTCGCTTCCGCGTCCAGAAACTCGATGTCATGCAGCTCAGCCGCAGGCTCTGGCTCAGCCTCGATGACCGGCAAGGCCTCGGCTTCGGCCCCGAGATCGAGAACGTCTTCCTCGATCCTCGACCGGCGCGGCTCGGTGAAGGCTGGATCGCGCAGCCCCTGCCAGCAGGGAGCGCAGATCGTCGTCCTGCGCCGGCGCTGGCGGTTCCGCCGGCTTGTCGTCATCCGAGATGATCCGCCTGATAGAGGCGAGAATCTCCTCCATGGACGGTTCGTTTGGCTTCGGCTGCGCGCTCATCTGGGGTCCGGATTACTCGACACTGCGCTTCGGAGAATCACCGGAACGCCAAAGGCGAGTATTCCATTCATGCCGAAGCGCACAAGGCGAGGAGCCGCGCGGCCCACAGGAGAATTCGGGGGTGTTGCCGGAATGTCGCCGGAGCCGGGCTGGGATTGCGCCTGCGCATTGCTGCATGGCGGGGCAGAGCGGATGGCCCTGCCCCGTCATGATGTCAGCGTCCGTCGGGGGTCTGCGTGCCCCAGAGCCAGGCCCTTGACCTGATCGTAATGCCGGCGGGCATCGTAGATCTCGGTGCGCAGCTTCAGGATGTCGGCCGAGAGCCGCCCCGTCGCCGAGAGCACGGCATAGGACGCCACGACCCGGTCGCGCTGGGCCGTGACCAGCGTCGACCGCGCGCTGACCAGTTCCTGCTGGGCGTTGAGCACGTCGAGCGTGGTGCGCTGGCCGACCTTGGCCTCCTCGCGCACGCCCGACAAAGCGGTCTCGGCTGCCTGGACCTGCGCCTGGGCGGCGTTGATCTGCGCCTTCGCCGCCTCGAGCGAACCCCAGGCCGAGACGACGGCCGCGCGGACGGTGTCGCGCTGGGTGTCGACCTCGATCCGCCGCTGGCCGGCGGTTTCCTTGGCCTGGCGGGTGCGGGAATAGACCTGGCCGCCCTCATAGATCGGGATCGTCAGCGTGCCGACGAGGCTGGCGCTGGTGCGGTTGTCGCCGAAGGCCGTGCTGTCATAGCGCTGCTGGACAGCGCCGCGAACGCCGATGACCGGATAGAGATCGGCCTCGATCACCTTGACCTGCAGCTCGGCCGCATCGACGCCGTGCAGCGAGGCCAGGATGGCGGGATGGCCGGTCAGACGCCGTCTGCAGGGCAGCCGGCAGGCTCTTCGGCAGCAGGTTTTCGACCGGCCGACCGGGCGCGAGGCTCTTGGGCTCGGCACCGACATTCTGGCGGAAGCGCGCGATCGAGGTCTTCAGATTGGACTCGGCCAGGATCGCCTGGGACTGCGACTGCGACAGGCGGGCTTCGGCCTGCGCCACGTCGGTCCGTGTCACTTCGCCGACCTGAAATCGGTCCCGCGTCTGGCGCAGCTGCTCCTCCAGCACCTCGACGTTGTTGCGGTTGAGGTTGAGGATCGCGGTGTCCCGCAGCACGTTCATATAGGAGGTCGCGGCGTCGAGCAGCACGTTCTGCTCGGTGTTGCGCAAGGTGGCGCGGGCGCCGAGCACCTGCGATTCCGCCTGGCTCGACCGAACTGCGTGTCTTGCCGCTGTCAAAGAGGTTCTGGTCGATCTGGACGCCGGCACCACGCGGGTTGAGCCGGGACAAGGTCTGGTTGTGCCGCCGCGCCGCCGTCGCATTGGCGGGGGTGTCGGCTTCGGTGATGCTGGCGCCGATATCGGCCGAGGCGGTGATGCGCGGGCGGTAGCCCGACAGCGCCTGCGGCACGTTTTCGTTGGTCACCCGCACCGCAGCGCGCTGGGCATTAAGCGTGGGTTGGCGGAATAGGCGCGGGCCAGGGCCGCTTCCATCGTCTGAGCGGCAGCGCCCGTAGCCGACACGGCGAAAGCCAGCGCGACCAGCGCCACTCCCCCTGCCAGGCTCTTCGAAATCTTGCCGGTTATCATCTGCTTCACTTGGACGCCTCTTGCGCGAACGACATGTCACGCCCAGGCATCGCCCTAGCCTCGGCTTACGAATCTCACCCGAATTCATACCGGGCAAGGGCCGGCCAGGAAAGCCGCCTGCCCGCTCAACACCGCTTCTTTGCGGCAGTGCCGCAAAAATGCGACACTTCCACCTTAAAATACGAAGCTTGGAACTTTTCTGAACTCCGCCAAAACCGGCGCAGCAGCGTCAAACACCGTGCGCGCGGCAACGGTCTTCCCGGACTTCTGGTAGAGCCGAACCTTGGCCGCGCGGCCGACGCCTTCGACGACGATCAGCCGGCCCTCATCCTTGAGCAGGCCAAACAGCGTTTCCGGCTGCATTTCGCAGGCGCCGGAAACGAGAACGGCATCGAACTGGCCGGACGCCGGAGCCGTGCCGCTCACAGTGACGGACGCGCCGGAGGCTGACAGAGCTGCGCCGGCGAGCGAGCGAGCCGCATCGTCGGGCTCGACCAAGGTCGCGTCCATGCCCATCGCCGCCATGAGCGCCGCGCCATAGCCGGTGCCGCCGCCATATTCCATCACGGTTTCGCCCGGCTGCAGCTCGAGGAACTGGATCATCCGCGCCACGACCATCGGCGCCATCAGCTCCCGGCCGGTGCCGGGAATCGCAACAGCCCGGTCGAGATAAGCCAGGTGAGACAGCTCGGCGGGCAGGAAAGCCTCGCGCGGAACCGTGTCGGCGGCAGCCAGAACGGCACGATCGGTGACGTCATAGGTGCGCAGCTGGCAATCGACCATCATGCGGCGCAGCGCGGCGAAACTGTCCATGAGTACTCTCTCCGTCCCAGGCGCGCCGGTCCATGCAGCGCCGCCTCGCGACCACCAGCAGCTTTTGTTGGAGGCGGCGGCAAAAGGCAAGACTATGCGTAGGCCGCAGCGCTCGCGCATGGCGCGAAATCACAAGGCGCAGAGGCCACGGCCCTGCGCGTCGTTCCACGCAAGACAGCCTCTCGGGCGGATCATGCCCAGGAGCCAACCATCAGCAATGTCAGGGAGATTGGAGGCCTCGCCCGGAATCGAACCGGGGTGCAAGGATTTGCAGTCCTCTGCGTAACCACTCCGCCACGAGGCCTTCCGCGCGCTCACGCTGCCGTGAACCCGTAGACGGCGTATAACCACAAGCTGCGCCCGGCTGCAACACAATCCGGCATCGGACCGACCAGATCGGCTAAGATTGTGCGGTCGCACATTTTCCTGGCTCAGCAATGCCGGAAAGGGGTTGCGCCAACCCGGCGCGCTGGGTATACGCGGCCACCGATCCCGGATAGCTCAGCGGTAGAGCAATCGACTGTTAATCGATTGGTCGCAGGTTCGAATCCTGCTCCGGGAGCCAACAATTTCAAGGGCCTGGGCGCAAAACGCCCGGGCCCTTTTGTTTCAGCCGGTTTGTAGGCGGTTTGCTCTCACCAGATGCCGCGCCGCACGGTCCGACTCGCCAGGCGTTTCGCGAATCCGAACCTCGCTAGGCGCTCCCGGCCGAACTAAACGTCGCGGCGTCGCAGCAGGTAATCCAGGCCTCCGACCCGGTACCAGCGGTAGCCATAGCCTTCGAGCACGAGCCGGTGATGACCGCCCTCCTCCGCTTCGCTGTGGTGGTCGCCGAGGATGTCGATCAGGCGGTCGCCCTGCCCGTCCGGGGCATCGGGCTTCAGCAGCACTTCGCGCGGGGCCGCGTCGAGATTGTGGATCATCAGCATGGAGTTGCCGCGCCAGTCGTAGCGGATGGCGAGCACGGCTGCGTCGCCAGTATCGAGGATCGCATAGTCGCCCCAGCCGATTTCCGGCGCTTCCTTGCGCGCGCGGATCATCCGCTCGGTCCAGTTGAGCAGCGAATCCGGGTCGCGCCGCTGCGAGGCGACATTGACGGTCTGGAAGCCCCAGGGGCCGCCGGAGATCACCGGAGCGTGCGGCTTGCCCTTGGTGAACCCGCCCTCGGGCTCGTCCGACCATTGCATCGGCGTACGACAGCAATTTCGCTCCGGCAGCGAGAGATCGTCCCCCATGCCGATCTCGTCGCCATAGCGGATCACCGGCGTCCCTGGCAGCGAGAACATCAGGGAATAGGCCAGCTCGATCTTGCGACGCTCGCCCGTCAGCATGGGCGCGAGGCGGCGGCGGATGCCGCGGCCATAGAGCTGCATGTTCTCTTCCGGCCCGAACGCAGCGAAGACACGCTGGCGCTGCTCGTCGGTCAGCCGTCCGAGATCCAGCTCGTCATGGTTGCGCAGAAACTGTGCCCACTGCCCGCTGACCGGACGGGGCTTCGTCGCCTTCAGCGCGGTTTCAAGAGGCGCCTTATCGGCGGAGGCTAGGCCATAGAAGAGGTTCTGGTTGACCTGGAAGTTGAACATCATGTGCGACCTGTCGCCGTCACGGCCGAAATATTCGAGATCGTCCTCCGGCAGGATGTTCGCCTCGGCCAGCATGACAGCATCGCCGCGCCGCCACTGGATGAACTCGCGGAAGGTCCGGAGCATATCGAACTGCTCCTCCGGCATGGTGACGTCGGGACCTTTGGTGCCGATGATGAAAGGCACTGCGTCCATCCGAAATCCGGCCACGCCGAGCTGGATCCAGAAGCCCATGATCCGCAGGATTTCGGCCTGCACCTCGGGATTGGATGTGTTGAGGTCAGCCTGGAAATCGTAGAAGCGGTGGAAGTAATAGGCGCCGGCCTTGTCGTCCCAGGTCCAGGTCGAGTCCTGCACGCCGGGGAAAACCATGCCCTTATTGGCATTCTTCGGCTTCTTCTTCGACCAGACATAATAATCCCGGTAGCGCGAGTTGGGGTCGCTGCGGGCTTCCTGGAACCAGGGATGCGCTGTGGAGGTGTGGTTGATGACGAGGTCGATCAACACGCGGATGCCACGGCTCTTGGCGCTATGGGTGAACTGCACGAAATCGCCCAGCGTGCCGAAGCGCGGATCGACGCCGTAATAATCGACGATATCATAGCCATCGTCGCGGAAGGGCGATGGCTGGAAGGGTGAGAGCCAGATCGCATCGACGCCTAGCCCGTGCAGATAGTCGAGCCGGCGGATCAGCCCGCGGAAGTCGCCCATGCCATCGCCATCGGCGTCCATGAAGGTGCCGACGTTGAGGCAATAGATCACGGCGTTCTTGTACCAGAGGTCATCGATCACGGTTGTTGTTCTCCCTCGGAGGACGATGTCGATCGCGCCGGGGCGGCGGGCCCCGATAGCCTGATGAGCAAGCCCTCATTGGGCAGGAGCTGGCGCTTCTCCCGGCCTGAAGCCGGCACCGCCACCGTCGACAGCATGATCTCGGCGCCAGCGGCCATTGCGCTGATGGAGAAGGCTTGCGGCTCTGCGCTGAAGTTGATGACGATGCGCCAGTGCTCGTCGCCGAGCCGGCGCTCATAGCTCAGGACGTCGCCTTCGCTGGACAAGGCTTCGATGGCGCCGGCACTCAGAGCTGCCGAAGCCCTGCGCAGGCCGAGCAGGTTGCGGTGCAAGCTCAGCATCGAGTGCGGGTCGGCACTCTCAACTTCGGCGTTTCGCAGCTGGTAATCCGCTTCCAGCGGCAGCCATGGCGTTCGTTGTCGAAAACCCTGCATGGGTCTCCGCTCGTCCACTGGAAGGGCGTCCGGTACGGGTCTCTTCCGAAGCCGAGGCCGGGCTCGTTCTTCTCCCAGGGGTCGTGCACGGCGTCGGGCGGTATCTCGACGCGGCCGATGCCCAGTTCGTCCCCATAATAGAGGGTGGGGGTGCCGCGCAGGGTCAGCAGCAGCAGGGCCGCGTTGCGGGCTTGCGCGGAGCCGATCCGCGCCGCGATGCGTGGCTGGTCGTGATTGCCGAGCACCCAGTTTGGCCACCCGCCGGGCGGCAGGGCCGCCTCATAGTCGCGCACCAGCGTCGCAATCGTGCTGGCCTTCCAGGCGGCATGGATGAGCTGGAAATTGAACGGCAGATGGACGCCGTCGAGGCCCTCTCCGTAATAGGTCACCAGCCGCTCGATCGGCAGATAGATTTCCCCGATGAAGACGCGGTCGCCATAGGCGTCGATGGTACGCCGCATTTCGGCGATGACCTCATGAACGTCAGGCTGGTCGCCGCTATAGGTCTGCAGGAAGCGGCCGATCTCGGGCTGGTTGGGTGCATAGGCTGGATTGGCCGGGTTGTCCCGGAGCAGCTCGTCCTTCAGCAACAGCCAGATCACGTCGACACGAAAACCATCGACGCCGCGGTCGAGCCAGAACCTCAGGACGTTCATCATCGCGGCTCTGACGTCAGGATTGCGCCAGTTGAGGTCGGGCTGCTCGCGCAGGAACGAGTGCAGGTAAAACTGGCCTGTCCGCTCGTCGAGGGTCCAGGCCGGACCGCCGAAATTGGAGATCCAGTTGTTGGGTGGAGACCCATCCGGCTTCGGGTCGCGCCAGATGTACCAGTTGCGTTTGGGATCGGTGCGGGACGAGCGGCTGGCCTGAAACCAGCGGTGCTGGTCGGAGGTGTGGTTCGGCACAAAATCGAGGATGACGCGCAAGCCCAGTTCATGGGCTGCCGCTATCAGCCTGTCGAAGTCCTGCAGCGTGCCGAAGATTGGGTGGATGTCGCAGAAATCGGCGACGTCATAGCCAAAATCCGCCATCGGGGACGGGTAGACGGGCGAGATCCAGATGGCGTCGATGCCGAGGGTCTTGAGATATTCAAGCCGAAGCCGGATGCCTTCGAGATCACCGATTCCGTCCGCATTCGTGTCCTGAAAGGAGCGCGGATAGATCTGGTAGATCACACAGGTCTGCCACCATGATGAAGCTGCCGACGAATGTTGCATGGCGCGACAACGTGCCAGAACCGGTGTTGTTCATCGCGACGGACCGAGGCGCCGACAGCGGCGTAACGAAAAAGCCCTGTCGCGATGACAGGGCTTCTCATTCGTCAGCTCACGATCATCCGCGCCGAGATTCAGGCCGGCAGGCGGCCATCGGGCGTATAGCGGTCGACGGCGTCGGGCAGTTGCGTCGACAGCCGCTTGACCAGTTCCTCGCGGCTGAGGCCCGTCTGCGAAACCAGCCGGTCCATCACATCGGGTCCGATGGCCTGCTCGAGATCACGGTCCTCGATCGGCTGGTTCGGCCCGCTACGCACCCAGGAATCGGCCGCATCGCCGCGATTGACCTGCTTGAAGCGCTCGATCAGCTCCTGAATGCCGCTACCCAGCATGCCGCCGATACCGCCAGCCGCATGCGGCTGGGCTCCGTTCAGGATGTTGTCGACGCCGGCAGGAGCGCCCTGTGGGGAGCGACCCTGCTGAAGCCCGCCAAACCACTCCCCGAGCTTGTCACGGTTCTGAAACCCCGCGACAGCCAGGAGCCCCAGAAGCGCCGTCATCGACGGCAGGCCGTTTGAGTTCGCCATGTCAGTCTCCCAATTTTGTTGCTTCGGCGATCGTCAGGACCGCGCGAAAAGCTGTTCGCTCTCGAGGGGGACAACCGCCTGCTCTGGACCCGGTTCCGGCGCCCTTCCCGATTGGATCCGGCAGCCATCCTCCGCTGTGAGACCACGCTGTTGGGAACCAAATGCTGCTGATGGAGATTCGTCTGTCGCAAACCGGAGATCGAACATGGCAGACGACAAGACGAAACGCGGTCCGCAGGATCGCTCGCGCATCAATCTCAGCGAGGATTATGAGGTGCGTTACTGGACCGACAAGCTGGGCGTCTCGAAATCGCAGCTCGAAGATATCGTCCGTCAGGTCGGCTCCTCCGCCAGTGCCGTCGAGGAGGCGCTGCGGAAGCGGGCTTTGAGCTGAGCGGCGACTGAGACGCGGAACTAGGGTTCGGACGCCGGCGCGAAGACAGTGCGCATCCGCCTGCCGTCCTGCCCCGGTGGCACGCCGAACAGCCGGCGATAGTCGCGGCTGAACTGCGAGGCGCTTTCATAGCCGATGGCGTAGCCCACCTGGGCCACGTCTGCGGCGCCGATCAGGCGGCGGCGCCCTTCCTGAAGCCGCACCTCCTTCTGGAACTGCACCGGGCTCATGGTCGTCACGGCCTTGAAGTGCCGGTGGAGACTCGGGGCGCTCATATGGGCCAAAGCGGCAAGGTCGGCGACGCGCAGAGGTTGCGCATAATGCTCACGGATGAAGGCGGTGACGCGGCCGATGCGGGCTGCGCGGCCATCAAGGGTACCGACCTGCCGAAGCGTCGGCGCCAGCGGCCCGCTGAGCAGGCGCCAGGTGATCTCCTGCCGGATGATCGGCGCGAGCACGGCGAGGTCGCGTGGGCTGTCGAGGAGTGAAAGCAGCCGCGCCAGAGGGTCCAGCAGGTTGGGGTCGAGCGAAACGACCCGCAGCGGTTCGAAGGGCTGGTCAGCCATCTCGCCACAAGCGGGAAGCAGCGCCGCGACCATCGCCGGATCGATTACCAGGCTCAGGGCGAGATAGGGCTTGTCGACGCTCGCTTGCGTTATCCTCGCCGTCACCGGCACGTCCACCGAGGCGAGAAGCCCCTGCCCGGCGGCATAGCGGTAATGGTTGTCGCCCAGCATCGTCGTTTTGTCGCCCTGAAGAACGACGCAAAAGGACGGCCAATAGACAGAGCCGATCTGACCGCTGGGCGCCTGCGCCCGTGTCAGCAGCAATCCGTCGAGCGGGGTTTCACGGCCATAGACCAGGAACTGCCGGTCGACGAGGTCAGCAAGGTTCGAAAGCGTCGTGCTCATCGTGCAAGTCTAGCAGGATGGCAGGGTCGGTGCACAGGCTCCCGCCCCAATCCTGAGAGGATCAGGCAAGAGGATGAGAGGATCGGAGGAGGCCTGAAGGCGTCCCCGTCAGCTAAGTTTCGGGCATCCGTACATCAGGAGAATGACCCATGCGTCTACGCCAGCTCGGCCAAAGCGGCCTGTTCGTGTCCGAACTCTGCCTCGGCACCATGACCTTCGGCGGTGAAGAGGGAATTTGGGGCCAGATTGGACGACTCGACCAGCAACAGGCCGATGCGCTCGTCAAAGCTGCACTCGATGCCGGGATCAACTTCATCGACACAGCCAATGTCTATGCCGGCGGTCGATCCGAAGAGATCCTCGGCCAGTCCCTCAAGAATCTCGGTGTCCCTCGTGATGACGTGGTCATTGCCACCAAAGTCTTGGGGCCGATGGGTGACGGCCCCAACGCACGCGGCGCCTCGCGCGGGCACATCCTCAGCCAGTGCAAGCAAAGCCTGCGGCGGCTCGGCCTCGACCATATCGACCTCTACCAGATCCATGGCTTCGACGGCGCGACGCCGATCGAGGAGACGTTGGAGGCGCTCAATACGCTCGTCCAGCACGGCCATGTCCGCTACCTCGGCCTGTCGAACTGGGCGGCGTGGCAGGTGGTGAAGGCCGTTGGCATCGTCGAGGCACGGCGGCTGGCGCCGATCCTTTCGCTGCAGGCCTACTACACGTTGGTCGGGCGCGATCTTGAGCGCGACATCGTGCCGATGCTCACATCGGAGAAGATCGGCCTGATGGTGTGGAGCCCGCTGGCGGGCGGCTACCTCTCGGGCAAATACGATGGCGAGGGGCAGGCCGAGGACGGCCGGCGCGCGACCTTCGATTTTCCGCCGGTCGACCGGACACGCGGTTCGGCTGCGCTGGTCGAGATGCGCAGGATTGCGGAGGCGAAGAACTGCACCGTCGCCCGGATCGCGCTGGCCTGGCTGCTGCATCAGCCCGTCGTCACCAGCGTGATCGTCGGCGCCAAGCGTGTCGAGCAGCTGGCGGATAATATCGGCGCCACCGCAATCACGCTCGATGCCGACGATCTTGCCGCGCTCGACGCCGTGACGCGGCTGCCGGCGGAGTATCCCGGCTGGATGCTGGAGCGGCAGGGGGCGTATCGCCGCTGAGCCTCACGAGCCGTCCCGATCCGTGCACTTGCGCGTGTTGAAACTGGGCGCGGTCTCCGTGATGGGGGACCGCGCCCTCGCTTGCCTCAAGCTCTCTGCCCTGAGCCTTGGTTGTCCGGCTCCTGCGCAAATAACTTTGCATGAACAAGACTTGCCCTCAAGAAGTAGAGCACCTTAGTATCTGTTCAGGCAGGGGTTGCTCTTCGATTCTGTAAGGGACGGCCTGGACCATGCTGAAAGTGCTGATCGTCGACGACAGTGAAATGCTGAGGGAGCTATTTGCGGAGTACCTCGGCCAAGTAGGCTTCGAAGTCCTTGGTGCGGTCGGCACTGTTCCGGAGGCAGTCGAGATTGCCGAAGCGCAGCGTCCTGATATTGCGCTGGTCGATTTTCACTTGGGCAAGCAGCTCGGCACCGAGATCATCTCAAGCCTATCGGCGGCTTCCCGGCCTGCCATTCTTTACCTTTCGGGCTGCCCGTTCGATCGCACTCTGAGCAGAGAGGACGGCGAAGCTTTTATTCAGAAGCCCGTCAGTCTTGCCGATCTTGCTGTCGCGCTCATGGCTGTGTGGGAGTTCAAAGCCTCCGCTTCGCGCGATGGCGTCTCTGTTCCGACAGGTCTTCGCTGGTTGCCGGAGCGTGGCAGTCAGATTGTGCCCTCGGCCGCCTTCGGGTGACGGCGTGTAAGCTTCTGAGCAAGCAAATCCTGCTCTGTCTGCTCGTGCTGACGATCGGCGGCTGCGTTCCCAAGCCCCGATGCGTCACCCATTCCACCGTCAACGGTGACCTGACCGAATGCAGTGGCTGAAGCGGCAGACAGACGTGTCAGGGCTTCAGTCGAGGCGGTAGATTTCGGCGCTGTCGGCTTTTTCGCGCAGACCCTTATACGACGCGTGACGCAGCTTGCCGTCGCCCGTCCAGCCCCGGAAGGCGATTTCCGCCGTCAGCTTCGGCTTGACCCAGACCACGCCCTTGCGCGCAATCTTCGCTGCCGGCTTGTCGGCGCGGACCTTGTCCAGGCGCAGGCGCAGTTCGGTCGCGCTGGCATGGGTGAAACCGGTTCCGACACTGCCGACATAAGCCAGCCCGTAATGACCCTGTGCCGCTAGCAGGAGCCCGCCGATCCCCCCGAGTGCCGCGGCCGAAGGCTCATAGCCCAGGATGAGAAATGTCTCGGTTTGGATGCACTTGATCTTGAGCCAGTCCCCGCCCCGACCGGGACGGTAGGGCGCGTCCCGCCGCTTGGCGATGATCCCTTCCAGCCCGATCCGGCAGGCCTGGCTCAGAAACGCTGCCCCGTCACCGCTCAGCTCCTGGCTCAGCCTGATCCCGGCCGCATCCTCCAGCTCCAGCACCCCATCGAGGATATGGCGGCGCTCATCGAGGGTCATGCGCTGCAGGTCGTGACCGTTCAGATAGAGGATGTCGAACGCGTAGAGGATTGCGGATGCGGCGTCCCGCTTGCCGCCACGCCCTCCGAGCGCACGCTGGAGCGCATTGAAATCGGACGCGCCTCGCTCATCGAGCACCACCGCCTCACCGTCGATGATGAAGGTCGCCGCGGGCAGTTCCCTCGCTGCGGCGGCGATGGTGGGAAAACGGTGTGTCCAGTCATGGCCACCGCGCGTGATGATCCGCACCTCATCCAGCCGCTTGTGGATCGCGAGGCGGTAGCCATCCCATTTCACTTCAAAGGCCCAGTCTGCACCGGTGGGAGGTGTAGCACTCAGAAGCGCGAGGCAGGGTTCGATCCTGTCCGGCATCGGATCGGCAAAAAGATCGACCTGCCCGGGCGGGCGTGTCCGCTTGCTGCGGACGACATCCGTCCCTGGCCCCGAACGCAAAACGCGACGCGCACACATAGCCGCAACTCCACAACGCAACGGAGTCGCGAACGGAGCTGACGCCGATACGTTCCATCGGCCGTGTCTTCGCTGCGAGGAATCCCATGGCCGATGCCAAAGGGATGGCTGGCCTTCGCACAGTCCTCGCCCTAGCTAGGCGGCATGACAGCTCCTGCTTTGCACTGGTTCCGCGACGATCTGCGCCTGGCCGACAACCCCGCCCTTTCAGCCGCGGTCGAGGCGGGTCCGACGATCCTCCTCTACATCCTCGACGACGGCACCGCCCGGCGCCCGCTCGGCGCCGCCTCACGCTGGTGGCTGGCCCAGTCGCTGCGCGCGCTCTCTGGCAGTATCGCAGAACGCGGCGGCTCGCTGGTGCTGCTGAAGGGTGACCCTGCCGCGATCATCCCAGCCCTGGTCAACGCGGCGGGCATCGGCACGGTGACCTGGAACCGGCGCTACGATGCCGCCGAAATCGCGCTCGACACCGAGTTGAAGGCGACGCTGACGGCCGCCGGCTGCACGGTGAAGAGCTGCAACGCCGCCTTGCTGAACGAGCCTTGGCAAGTCACCAGCAAGGTTGGCGAGCCGATGAAGGTGTTCACACCCTATTGGCGGGCGGCACGAGCGAGAGGCGAGCCGGATGCGCCGCTGCCCGCCCCGAAGAAACTGCCCAATGCGACGCTTCCCGCAGCTTTCCAGCAGCAGGCGCTGACTGTCGAGGATCTGGCGCTCGAGCCGAAGACGCCGGATTGGGCCGGCGGGATGCGGGCGGAGTGGACGCCTGGCGAAGAGGGCGCGAAGACCCGGCTGGCGGATTTTCTGGATGGCGCGCTCGACGGCTATGGCGAGGGACGCAATCGTCCCGACTATGTCTCGACCTCGCGCCTGTCGCCGCATCTGCGCTTCGGCGAGATCGGCCCGCGCCAGATCTGGCACGCCACGCAGTCGGCCCGCGAATCCGGGGCCATCACGGCGGGTGCCTCGGATGCCGACAAGTTTCTCTCGGAGCTCGGCTGGCGCGAATTCTCCTATCACCTGCTCTTCTACAATCCCGATCTCGCACGGCAGAACTTCAACCGGCGCTTCGACGCTTTTCCCTGGAAGGCGGACCAGCCTGCGCTGGCGGCCTGGCAGCGCGGGCAGACCGGCTACCCGATCGTCGATGCCGGCATGCGCGAGCTCTGGACCACGGGCTGGATGCACAACCGCGTGCGGATGATCGTCGCCTCGTTCCTGATCAAGCACCTGCTGATCGACTGGCGCGACGGCGAAGCCTGGTTCTGGGACACGCTGGTCGACGCCGATCCGGCCAACAATGCCGCGAGCTGGCAGTGGGTCGCGGGCTCCGGCGCCGACGCCGCGCCCTATTTCCGCATCTTCAACCCGGTCACTGCAGGGCGAGAAGTTCGATCCCGACGGGCGTCTATGTCCGGCGCTGGGTGCCGGAAATCGCCGGGCTCGACAATGATCTGATCCATGAGCCCTGGACGGCCTCGGCCAGCGAAAGACGGCAGGCTTGCGTGCAGGATTACCCCAAGCCGCTGGTGGCGCTGGATGCGGGACGGGAGCGTGCATTGGCAGCCCTCGCATCGTTGAAACCAGTTTGAGTTTCGCCGCGTACACCACACACGGAACAGGGCTTCCTGAGGACTATAACACGCATGCGCATCGCTATCATCGGGTCCGGCATTGCCGGCAACTCGGCCGCCTGGGCCCTCTCGACCGGCTCCCCGCACGAGATCGTCGTCTATGAGAAAGACCAGCGGCTCGGCGGTCATTCGGCGACCGTCGACATCGACTATGACGGGACGACGATCCCGGTCGACACCGGCTTCATCGTCTACAACGAGCTGAACTACCCCAATCTCACGGCGCTGTTCGCGCATCTCGGTGTGCAGACCCAGCTGTCGGACATGGGTTTCGCCGTCTCCGCGCAGGGCGGCAAACGCGAATGGGCCGGCCGGGGCGAAGCGATGCTCGACGGGCTGTTTGCCCGCCGGCGCAACATCGTCTCCCTGACTCACTACAAAATGATCCGGGAGATGTTCCGCTTCAACAAGAACGCTATCGCCGATTATCGCGCCAACCGGCTCGGCGGCATGACGATCGGCGAGTATCTGGAAGCGGGCCGCTACTCCTCGGTCTTCCGCGATTCCTATCTGGCGCCGATGGGTGCGGCGATCTGGTCGATGCCGCCTGCCCGGCTGCTCGGCTTCCCGGCGGCAAGCTTCATCGCCTTCTTCGACAATCACCGCCTGCTGCATTGGGACCGCCCGAGCTGGCGCACCGTGACCGGCGGCAGCCGCCGCTATGTCGAGACGCTGACGGCACCCTTCAAGGACCGCATCCGCGCCGGCGTCGCCGTCACCGCGATCAGCCGCGATGCCGATGGCGTCAGCGTGCGTGACGAGACCGGCACGGTCGAGCGCTTCGACCAGGTCATCATGGCCACGCATTCCGACCAGGCTCTCGCCTTGCTGTCGGACGCGTCCGCGCTCGAGCGGCAGGTGCTGGGCGATATCCGGTACCGGCCCAATGACGTCTGGCTGCACCGCGACCCCGCCCTGATGCCGCGGCGCAAGGCCGCGTGGTCCGCATGGAATGTGCTGGCGAGCGACGATCCCGAGGCGGAGCTGACCCTGACCTACTGGATGAATGCGCTGCAGGGCATCGACAAGGCCAAGCCGGTCTTCGTGACGCTCAACCCGCCGCAGCCGCCGCGCCCCGACCTCACCTTCGGCCGCTTCAATTACAGCCATCCGCAATATGACCGGCCAGCCCTGGCGGCGCAGGCACGGCTGCCAAGCATTCAAGGGCGCAATCGCATCTGGTTCACCGGCGCCTGGACGGGCTATGGTTTCCATGAGGATGGCCTGAAAGCGGGACTGACCGCGGCGGAAGCGCTGGGTGCGCATGTGCCGTGGCGGCCAGCCGCGCCGGTCCTCGCCGAGGCTGCAGAATGACCGGGTTCGCAGCAACACCCTTGTTTCCGCCGCCCGCGGCCGCCGTCTCGCTGCTTCCGGGGCAGGTGATGCATGCCCGGATGAAGCCGAAAGCGCACCGCTTCCAGTACCGGGTCTTCAACCTGCTGATCGATATCGATCGCCTGGCCGAAGCCGGGCGCGCCAGCCTGCTGTTCCGGATCGGCAAGGGTCTCAGCCTCGCCAGTTTCCGCGAAAGCGACCATGGCGATGGCAAGGCGCCGCTGCGCGACCATGTCGAGCGTCTGCTTGCGCCGACCGGGCTCGATCTTGAGGGCGGGCGCATCCTGCTGCTCTGCTATCCCCGCATCCTCGGCTTCGTCTTCAACCCGATCTCGATCTATTTTTGCTATGATCGCGACGGAGGAATTGCAGGCGCTGATCTACGAGGTCCGCAACACCTTCGGCGAGATGCACAGCTATGTCGCGCCCGTCTCGCCGGGTGAGCTGACGGAGGCTGGTCTCAGGCAGGTGCGGGACAAGCTGTTCTACGTTTCCCCTTTCCTCGACATGCCGATGCGCTATCATTTCAGGGTGCTGCCGCCGGGGGAGACGGTGAAGGTGCGCATACTCGAAACCGATGGCGAAGGCCCGATTCTGGCCGCGAGCTTCGCCGGGACGCGGCAGGCGCTGACGACGCCGAACCTGCTGCGCGCCTGCCTCGCCATGCCGCTGATGACGCTCAAAGTGGTCGCCGGGATCCATTGGGAAGCGCTCAAGCTCTGGCTCAAGGGCGTGGGATTGCGCAGCCGGCCCGTCGCGCCCGCTCCCGCCAGCTATGAGGGAGACCCTGGCCGCCAGTGGGCCGCAATCGAAGGCCTGACCGGGGTGACGAACCGATGAATGCTGTGACCGCAATGCCCCATGATATGCCCAACGACGACTCTGGTCGTGGACCTCGCCAATGTCGCGGAGGTCACCAAAGGCCTGTCTTTCGCGACGCGCCAGGCGCTGAAGCTCGCCGCCCGCATTCGGCTGGGCGCGCTGACCGTGACACTGCCCGATGGGCGCAATCTGCTGTTCCAGGGCAGCGAGCCAGGACCCGACGCGCAGCTGATCATCCATGATTTCAGCTTTGCCTCGCGCCTGTCCGGCGGCGGCGATCTCGGCTTTGCCGAGGCCTATCTCCGCCGCGAGTGGGATACGCCCGACCTCGCCCGCTTCCTCGAGCTGTTCGCGGCGAACTATCCGGTGATCCAGACCCTGCTGCCGGGCAAGCCGCTGGTCCGGCTCTGGCAGCTGTTCCAGCACTTTCGCCGCCGCAACACCAAGGCCCAGGCGCGCAAGAACATCCATGCGCATTACGATCTCGGCAATCGCTTCTATGGCGCCTGGCTCGATCGGACGATGACCTATTCCTCCGGCATCTTCGCGCCGGGAGACAATGATCTCGCGGCGGCGCAGACGCGGAAATACCGGGCGCTCGCCGAGCAGACCGGTATCGGTCCCGATGACCATGTGCTGGAAATCGGCTGCGGCTGGGGCGGCTTCGCCGAATATGCAGCGCGCGAGATCGGCTGCCGCGTCACCGGGCTGACGATCAGCCAGGAGCAGTTCGACTTCGCCCAGAAGCGCATCCAGGATGCCGGGCTGCAGGACCGCGTGACCTTCAAGCTGCAGGACTATCGCGACGAGACCGGGACCTATGACCGCATCGCCTCGATCGAGATGTTCGAGGCGGTGGGCGAGGCCTTCTGGCCGGTCTATTTCGAGCAGCTGCGCGACCGGCTGCGGCCGGGCGGCACGGCCGGCCTGCAGGTGATCACGATCCGCGACGAGAGCTTCAAGGTCTACCGCCGCGAGCTCGATTTCATCCGCGCCTACATCTTCCCGGGCGGGATGCTGCCGACGCCGACCATCATGCGCAAGCTGGGTGACAAGTTCGGCGTGCCGCTGGCGCATGAGCTGATCTTCGGCCTCGACTACGCCACGACGCTGGCGAGCTGGCGCGACCGCTTCCGGGCGGCCTGGCCGCAATTGAAGCCGCTCGGCTTCGACGAGCGCTTCCGGCGGATGTGGGAATATTACCTCGCCTATTGCGAGGCGGGCTTCCGCTCCGGCAACATCGATGTGCGCCAGATGGTGTTCACGAAGAGCGCGTGAACGAACCCTCCCGCCAGACCCTGCTCGCCTATGCGCTGCCGGCCGTGCCGCTGGCAGCGCTGAGCCTGCCTTTCTATGTCATGGTCCCGGAATTCTACGCTACCGAGATCGGGCTGCCGATCGCGACCGTGGGTTTTGTGCTGTTGATCGTGCGCCTGCTCGACGCGGTCAGCGACCCCCTTGCCGGTTGGGCTGCGGACCGGTTTCGCCCGCGCTTTGGCCGGCGCAGGCTCTGGCTCGCCGCATCGGCGCCCTTCGTCGCGCTCTCCGCCTGGTTCGTGCTCGCACCACCGCCACAGGCCAGCGCCGGCTACCTCCTGCTCTGGGCGGGGCTGTTATCTCTCGCCTGGACCGCTGCGCAGGTGCCTTATGGAGCATGGGGCGCGGAACTCTCCCGCTCCTATGCCGGGCGCACCCGCGTTGCTGCGTTTCGCGAGAGCGGGACCGTGATCGGGACGCTGCTGGCGCTGCTGATCCCCGCGCTGCTGCAGCTCAAGGGCGGCAGCAGTCGCGACGGCTTGCTGGCGCTGGCGGTGCTGATCGGCATCGGCCTGCCGCTCTTTGCCGGCATCGCCGTCATGGTGACGCCGGAGCCGAGGGAGCGCAGCCAGGGTCGCTCTGGGGTGGCGCCAGGGCCTGTCGGCGATCACCGGCAACCGGCCTTTCCGCCGGCTGCTGGCGGCGTTCTTCATCAACAGCTTCGCCAATGGCCTGCCGGCGACGCTCTTCCTGTTTTTCGTGGCGGAGCGGCTTGGCCAGCGCGATGCGGCGGGCCCGCTGCTGGTGCTGTATTTTCTGTGCGGCGTGCTCGGCGTGCCGTTCTGGTTCTGGCTGGCGGGACGCACCTCCAAGCACCGGGCCTGGAGCTGGGGCATGCTGCTCGCCGTGGTGTGTTTCGGTGGCGCAGTCCTGCTGCGCGAGGGCGATGTTTTCGCCTTCGGTATCGTCTGCGTCCTGACGGGGTTGGCTCTTGGCGCCGATGTCGTGCTGCCGGCCTCGATCCAGGCCGATGTCATCGACATCGACACCGCCGCGACGGGCAATGAGCGCGCCGGCCTCTATCTCGGCCTCTGGGCGCTGGCGACGAAGCTCGCCTTTGCCGGTGCCGTGGGGCTGTCTTTCCCGCTGCTGAGCGCGGCGGGGTTCGATCCAGCGGCCGGCATCAAGACGGAAAGTGGCTTGCTGATGCTCGGGCTGCTCTATGCCGGACTGCCCGTGCTGCTGAAGCTTGCAGCCATTGCCCTGGTTTGGAATTTCCCGCTCGATCAGGCCGCGATGCGCGAGGTCGAAGCCGAGATCGCCAAGGGGCATCCGCAGCCTGACCTATCCTGAAAATCCGTTTGAGGATGCGAGCCCTTATCCTTGGGGAGCTGCGCAGCAGCGTCTCGAAGGATGGTCCAGCGGAAGCCTGAGTCTTCTGGAGTATCCTTCGAGACGCCATTCCGACGGAATGGCTCCTCAGGATGAGGGCTGACGATAGCTCAAACGGTCTCTGAGAGGCGTGGGCCTAATCCTCGCGCTTGTCCCAGCCCGTGGCTTTGGCGACGAGCCAGAAATAGGCGGGATAGGGCAAGAGGTTCACCGCCTTGATGATCCAGGCGAGGCGGCGGGGAAAGACGATCTCGAAGCCGCCGCGCTCGAACCCGTCCACCGTACGGCGCGCCGCCTCGTCCATCGACATCAGGAACGGCATCGGGAAGTCGTTCTTGCGGGTCAGGGGCGTGTCGATGAAGCCCGGATTGACCAGTTGCAGGCGGATGCCAAGCTTGTCGCAGTCGAATTTCAGCGCTTCGCAGAGATGGATCGCAGCTGCTTTCGAGGCGCCATAGGCGGCCGCCTTGGGCAGGCCGCCATAGCCGGCGGTCGAGGCGTTGACGGCAATCTGGCCGCGCTTTCGCGTCTTCATCCGCTCCAGCACGGCTGCGATCCCCCTCGCCGCCCCCAGCGTGTTGACCGCAAAGGCCTGCTCGAAAGCTGCGATGTCGAGCGCGCCAGCCCGGACATAGGGCGCGATACCGGCATTGAAGAAGGCGAGCGCGATCGGGCCATGCACCTGCTCGACAGCATCGACCACGGCATTCATCGAAGCGGAATCGGTGACATCCCCGGCATGCGCGACCAGCCGGCCGGGCAGGCCCTCGGCACGGCGGGCGAGATCTTCGAGCTGTTCGAGCCGGCGCGCCGTGATCGCGACAGTCCAGCCGCGCCGCGCGAGTTCCAGCGCCACAGCTTCGCCGATGCCCGAGCTTGCGCCGGTGATCCAGGCGACGCCATCCTGTGGCGTCATGCGTGGCAAGGCCATGCGGGTCATCCCTTCCGGTTCAAGCCTTAGCCGAACAGATCGGGCTGCGCCCGCTGAACCGGAACGCCCTGATCCATCTGCTCAAGAAAAGCCCGGGCCTCGCGCAGGATCGTGGCCCGCTTCGGCTCGGCCATCCGGTCGAGCGTCCGGTAAGGCATCGCCATGCGCGGGTTACGCTCGAGCGCCGAGCGGTTCTCGTCGAGAAAATGCCAGTAAAGCAGATTGAACGGACATGCACCCTCGCCCGACTTGATCGCCGGATCGTAGACGCAAGCCTGAGCAGTAATTCGACATCCGGTCGATATAGGCTCCGGACGCTGCGTAGGGTTTCGAAGCCAGCAGCCCGCCATCGGCGAACATCACCATGCCGTGGACGTTTGGCAGTTCCACCCACTCATAGGCATCGGCATAGACGGCGAGATACCATTCCTCGATCTCGGCCGGCCTGATCCCCGCCAGCAGGGCGAAGTTGCCGGTCACCATCAGCCGCTGGATGTGGTGGGCATAGGCGTGGCGCCTGGTGTCGTCGATGGTGCAGGCCAGGCAGTTCATCTCGGTCTCGCCCGACCAATAGAACCAGGGCAGCGGCCGCTGCGCGTTGAGCTTGTTGGTATCAGCATAGGCCGGCATTTCCAGCCAGTAGATGCCGCGGACATATTCGCGCCAGCCCAGGATCTGGCGGATGAAGCCCTCGGTCGCATTGAGGGGCGCCTTGCCCGCGCGCCAGGCCTGCTCGGCCGCAACGCAGACCTCGCGCGGCGAAAGCAGGCCGGCGTTGAGATAGGGCGAAATCAGCGCATGAAACAGGAAGGGTTCGCCCTGCGCCATCGCATCCTGATAGTCGCCGAAACGCGGCAGGGCGTCGCTGATGAACTGGTCGAGCGCCGCCAGCGCGCCATCCCGCGTCACCGCCCAGTTGAACGGCTCAAGATCGCCGAAATGCCCCGCGAAGCGCTCGGCCACCATGCCGAGCACCTCCGCGTGATCGCATCGGGAGGGAAGCGCGACCGTTCCGGAGGACGAAGGCCCGCGGGCAGCCGCTTGCGGTTCTCCGAGTCGAAGTTCCAGCGCTCGCCGGCTGGCTCGTCGCCTTCCATCAGCAAGCCGGTGCGACGCCGCATCTCGCGATAGAAGAACTCCATCCGGTAGGATTTCCGGCCCTCGGCCCAGGCACGGAATTCGCCGCGCGAGCACAGGAAGCGGTCATCCTCCCGGATCGTGACCGGCAGGCCCAATTCCTGCGACCACGCATCCATCATCCGGCGGACCCGCCATTCACCGGGCTCGGTCACCACCACCCGGTCGGGCGCATGGCGCTGAACCGCGCGCTGAAGCTCGCCGGTGAAGCTGCCGCTGTTTTCGGGGTCGTCGAGCTTGACGTAATCGACGCGCAGCCCTTCCTGCCGCAAGGCTTCGGCAAAGTGCCGCATCGCGGAGAGGATGAAGGCGATCTTCTGCTTGTGGTGCCGGACATAGGTCGTCTCGGCCGCCACCTCGACCATCAGGACGACATCGCTGGTGGGGTCGAAACCATCCAGCGCAGCGAGATCACGGCTGAGCTGGTCGCCAAGGATCAGGACGAGCGTCTTCACAGCCCCCACTCCCCGGCGGAGAGCGCGCGGCGGAGCCGATCAGTGATGGAACACCTTGCGCAGCAACCGCATCACCGGGCCCGTCAGCTGGAGCGGCGCATCGGTGACAGCGAAGCAGAGGCAATCCTCGTCCATATCGGCGACGGGCGTATGGTCGACCTCGGCATCGGCAATCGCGATGTCACCCCGGCGATAATGGCCGAGCGGATCGGTAAAGCCGCCCTTCAGCAGCAATGTCACCTCATCGCCCTCGTGGGTATGCGAAGGCAAGCGACGGCCGGCCTTGACCCAATATAGCACGGCCTCGCCGGCCTCGGTCTCGGCGATCTTGTACTCCTTGATGCCCGGCAGCTTGAAACGCCACGGCACATCCTGCGCCGCCCGGCCAACGAAACGCTGCAGCGGCAGCGGGAAGATCGGGTCGGCAACAAGCGCGGGCTGAGCTGACACGGGCGCTTCCGCGCTGAAGATGCGGGCCAGCATCGCGTCCCGCGTCACCAGCGGGCGCGGCGGCGCCTCTGCGATACCCCGGCTCGCCAGCTCCTCGAGCGCCGCGACAAAACCGCGGTTCTGACCGGAGAGCGCGAGATGGGAGCCGACAAGCGCATGAAGCGGCGCGTTCAGGCCGCCAGCCGCATAGCTCGCCAGCAGCGTATCGAGCGGTTTTGCCTGCGGAGAATCAGCTTGGTTCAGGATCAAGACGATCTGTCCTCGTTATCAACCGGGCCGGCTGTAAGCCCACCTTGTCAGTTCTACGGCGCCTACCCTGAATCGGATCAATTCTGCGCGAGAATTATCTAGCTGCAAGTCAGCTTGCGCCCAAGCGGGCAAAACGTCGCCGCCGGCTGGGGCGACAGTGGCGCACCGCCGAAGATCCGTGCAATCCTTCTCGCCCATAGCCGATGTGAGACATGCCGATGCCGACCGAGTTGCTCTTCCGACAGGATGCTTATCTGGCGCGGACCCCCGCCCGTGTCGAGGCTGTGACGGAGCGTGGCGCGATCATTCTCGACCAGACGGTCTTCTACGCCACAGGCGGCGGCCAGCCTGGCGACAGCGGCATTCTGCGCAGCAGCGACGGCAAGGAGATCGTGATCGCCACGACGATCTACGACCCCGAGGATAAGAGCCGCGTCCTGCATGTTCCGGCAGAGGGTCAGGCGCTGCCTTCCGTGGGGGATGAGGTCGAACTCGTGCTGGATTGGGAGAAGCGGCTGAAGCGGATGCGCATCCATACGGCGCTTCACCTGCTCAGTGTCGTGCTGGCCTATCCCGTCACCGGCGGTTCGATCGGGGATGGTGAGGGGCGGCTGGACTTCGACATTCCCGAGGGCGGGCTCGACAAGGCCGAGATCAACGAGAAGCTGAACGCGCTGATCGCCCGCCATGCGGATGTCACGGAGCGCTGGATCACGGATGAGGAGCTCGATGCCAATCCGGGCCTGGTCAAGACCATGTCGGTGAAGCCGCCGCGCGGCTCCGGCCGTGTCCGGCTGGTTGCCATCGGCGACATCGACCTGCAGCCCTGTGGCGGCACCCATGTCCGCAACACCAAAGAGATCGGCCTTGTCGCGGTCACCGATATCGAGAAGAAAGGCAAGCAGAACCGGCGCGTCCGGATCGCGCTCGCCTGACAGGGCAGCCGCCGCAGAGCGGCCAAGGGAGGAATTCGATCAATGGCTTACGATGATGTCTTCGTCACGACCGAGTGGCTGGCCGAGCGGCTGAATGCGCCTGACGTGATTGTCGTCGACGGCTCATGGTATCTGCCGGTGCACAACAAGGACCCTCATGCAGAGTATGCCGAGCGTCGCATTCCCGGCGCGGTGCGGTTCGACATCGACACGGTGAAGGATACGCAGTCGACGCTGCCGCATATGCTGCCGCGCCCGGAACAGTTTGCGGCTGCAGTCGGCGCGATGGGCATCGGCGACGGCATGCGCATCGTTGTCTATGACGGGCTCGGCCTGTTCTCGGCGCCGCGGGTGCGCTGGACCTTCAAGACCTTCGGCGCCAAGGATGTCGTCATCCTCGAAGGCGGATTTCCGAAATGGCAGGCGGAAGGCCGCGCCATTGAGGAGGGCCCGCCGCGCGCCCGCGCCGCACGCAGCTTCACCGCACGGCTCGACCATTCCGCGATCGTCGACGGCGACGACGTCACCCGGGCCATCGCCAGTGGGCAGATCCAGGTGGTCGATGCCCGTCCTGCCGATCGCTTTCGTGGCGAGGCGCCGGAGCCTCGCGCCGGTGTCCGCTCCGGTCATATCCCCGGATCGCTCAACCTGCCCTTCCCCGCCATCATGGAGAAGGGCGCGCTCAAGGCGCCCGAGGCGATCAAGGCCGCCTTCAGCGAGGCCGGCGTCGATCTCGACAAGCCACTGATTACCAGCTGCGGCTCGGGCGTCTCGGCAGCGATCCTCTCGGCTGCGCTGGAGACGATCGGCAAGCCGGCGCGCGCGCTTTACGATGGCTCCTGGGCGGATTGGGGCACCAGCGACCGGCCCCTGGGCACCGGCCCGGCCAAGAAAGGCTGAGATCCATGAGCGGCGACCACACTCACGACCATCATCACGACCATCCGCATGATCATGAGCCGCGCTGGAAGCATGATGGCGTGCGCGTCATCACCGGCGACAAGCTCGACTCCAACACAGCCCAGACGCCAGGCATGTTCCGGCAGGCTGCGATCAACCATGCCCGCGTCGGCGCGCAGAAGATCTGGGCCGGCACGGTCTCGATCCAGCCCAACGCCAAGACTGGCGTGCATCATCATGGCGCGCTGGAAAGCGTGATCTATGTCGTGTGTGGCAAGGCGCGGCTGCGCTGGGGCGAGCGCCTCGAGTTCGTCGCCGAGGCCGGGCCTGGCGACTTCATCTATGTGCCGCCCTACGTGCCGCATCAGGAGATCAACGCCAATCCGGAAGAGGTTCTGGAATGCGTGCTGGTGCGATCCGACAATGAGGCGGTGGTGGTCAACATCACCGATGTGGACCCGATCGAGCCGCCGGAGACAGTGTTCTGGGTCGACCCGACGCATAAGCACCCGCACGAGTGAGCGGTGGTGCGGCAACGCTGCACCAAAACGAGCCCTTCTCCCGAATACGCCAGCCAAGGCCGTCTCGGAGGATGCGCTGGAGGCTCCTGCGCAAGCTGGAGCATCCTTCGAGACGCTGCTGCGCAGCTCCTCACGATGAGGGCTTACAGGGCTGAACTCGACCCTTGTTCGGCCAGGTCAATCCAGCTCCACAGCCAAATTCAACCACCAGCCCTCATCCTGAGGAGGCTCGCCAGGGCCGTCTCGAAGGATACTCCAGAAGGCTCCGTCGCAAGCTCGATACCGTCCGAGACGCGCAAGGCGCGGCCGCCATGCGCCACGCAACTGGACGCGGGCTGGCGTGATTGGTCATATGCCCGCCTGCAACCAAGGCGGACTGACTATGGACAATCGAAATGATCTCTGGCGCCACGTCGATGCAAGCAAGGACCGTCTGATCGCGCTTAGCGACAGGGTCTGGGGCATGCCCGAGGTCTGCTACACCGAGGCCCGCTCCTGCGCCGAGCATGTCGCCGAGCTGAAGCATCAGGGCTTTCGCGTCACCGAGACGCTCGCCGGGATCCCCACCGCTGTGATGGGCGAGGCTGGTGAAGGCGGCCCTGTCATTGCATTCCTCGGTGAATATGACGCCCTGCCCGGCCTCAGCCAGGAGGCTGGCGTGGCGGAGCATCGCGAGATCGAGACCGGCGGCCACGGCCATGGCTGCGGCCACAATTTGCTGGGCTCTGCCGCCCTGCTGGCTGCGGTGGCGATGAAGAACTGGCTTGCCGAGAACAAGATTCCCGGTCGCGTCCGCTATTATGGCTGCCCGGCCGAAGAGGGCGGCGCCGCCAAGGCCTTCATGGTCCGCGAAGGCGCGTTCTCCGACGCCGATGTCGCCATCACCTGGCACCCCTCCAGCTTCTGGGAGGTCGCGCCGGCGCTTGCGCTGGCCAATACCCGTGCCGATTTTGTCTTCACCGGCCGCGCCGCCCATGCCGCCGCCTCGCCGCATCTTGGCCGCAGCGCGCTCGACGCGGTGGAGCTGATGAATGTCGGCGTCAACTATATGCGCGAGCATATGCCGAGCGATGCGCGCGTGCATTACGCGCTGCTCGACACCGGCGGCATCGCCCCCAATGTCGTGCAGGCCCATGCCCGCGTGCGCTACTCGATCCGGGCCCGCGACCTGCGCGGGATGCTGGAACTGGTGCAGCGCGTGCGCAAGATCGCCGAGGGCGCGGCGCTGATGACCGAGACCAAGATGGAGATGCGCATCGTCAGCGCCGTGTCCGATCTGGTCGCCAATGAGCCGCTGGAACAGGCCCTGCACGGCATCATGGAGGAGCTTGGCCCGCCGCATTTCGACGAGGCCGACAAGGCCTTCGCCGAGGAGATCCGCAAGACCCTGTCGCCGCAGGAGATCGCCTCGATCTGGCGGACGATCGGCATGCCCGATACCGGCGCGCCGCTGGCGGATTTTCTGGTGCCGCTCGATGCCAAGCGCAATCCGGCCATCGGCTCGACCGATGTCGGCGACGTCTCCTGGGCCGTGCCGACCGTGCAGGCCCATGCGCCGACGGTCGCGATCGGCACGCCCTTCCATACCTGGCAGGTGGTGTCGCAGGGCAAGCAGCCCGCGGCGCACAAGGCGATGGTGCATGTCGCCAAGGCGATGGCCGCGACCGGCGCTGCCGTGCTCAGCGATCCTGCGCTGATGGAGGCTGCCAAGGCCGATCACAAGGCGCGGATCGGCAAGGAAGGCTATGTCTCGCCGCTGCCGGCAGAGGTGATGCCGCCGCTGACCATGTCGCTCGGCGGCTGATCGATTCCGCTCATCCCGGCTCCGCGCCGGGATGAGCCGCTTATTTCTTAGCGAAGCCCGTCTTCACCCTTGATCTCATGCTTGGTCAGCCCGCCGATCCGCGGCAGCGGCCGGCCTGAATTGGTCACTGCGATCGCGACCAGGATTTCGCCAGCGCGCGGCGCATCGGTCACCCGCACCTCCACCGCATCGAAATGCGAGCGCACATAGGCGGCGTCCTTGTGGCCGAGCGGCACGTCGATGGGCGTGCCGAGCCCGCCGCGCTTCTTGGCGGAGGGGATCAGAGCCGGGCCCTTGCCGAGCGCGGCGCGCACAGGGGTGCCGAGCTTCGGGTGCAGGATGGCAGCAGCATGCTCCAACTCGCCGCCCTCGCCGACGATGGCGGCCTTGCCGAAGCTTTCCGCCTGGTCCGGGGCGATGCCGAGCGCGGCAAGGCAGCGCTTGGTCAAGAGGTCGCCGAGCTCGACGCCGATCTCGGTCAGCTCGGAGAGATCCTGCTGATAGTGCCCGGCAAAAGGGTTGGCGATGACAGCAACAGCCACGGCGCGGCGCGTCGGCGGCGAGACTGACTGTCCGGATTCGACAAGCGTTTCATCGACTTGCGTCAGGATCTTGCGGATGTTGGCGCTCATGGCAGGGCTCCGGCTCGTGCGGCAGGGCGTGAAGGCGAATGGCGGAAAAAGGCGGAGCGGCACGCAGCGCGCATCATCGCTGCCCGTCCCAGACGCTGATCTGGTCAGCGCGCAGCCCGCCGACGCGCTCGTGGATGCGCGCGCCCGTGGTCATCACCAGGATCAGCACCATCTCGTCGGCCTGCGGCGAACCGGGGACACCGACCTCGACAGCGCCGAAATGGCTGCGGACGTAAGCCGCATTGATATGGGTGACGGGAATGTCGATGCGCGCACCGGGGCCGGCGACCTTCTTGGTCGAGGGCACGATGGCCTTGGCGTTGCCGAGGATCTCGCGCATCGCATAGCCGCCGGGCACATGCCAAAGCGCGCCATGTTCCAGCTCGCCCGCCGAGCCGACAACCGCACCCTTGCCATAGCCTTCGACGATGGCGGGGTCGCCGCCTAGCGCGTTGAGGCAACGCGTCGCCATTTCCAGCCCCGCCGGCTTCAGCGCCTCCATCATCGGGAGGATGTCAGGCTCATAGCGGCCGGCATAGGGGTTGGTGAGGACAGCGCAGACCGAGGCGATACGCTCGATGCGGCCCGGGACCGGGCCGAATTCGTGGAATATCTCTTCCACGCTGGTCTGGATGCGGCGGATTTCGATCAGATCGCTCATCGCTCGCTCTCCTCAATGCCCGACGACGACGGGAGCGGTATGGGATGGCGGGGTCGAGCGCGAGCGGCCGGTGCGGACGATGCCGTCGATCATTACCATGCCGATGCCGGGGATATCACCCAGCGAAACCGCCTCCAGCAGGTCCTTGCCGGAGGAATGCTGCGGCTTGTCGAGGAAGACGAAATCGGCGGGCATGCCGGCCTTGATCAGCCCCGCATCGAGGTTGCGCTTGCGGGCGATGTTGCCGGTGGCGAGGCAGAAAGCCTCCTCGGCCTTGAGGCCACCCAGGCTGGACAGCAGCGTGATCATCCGCAGCACGCCATTGGGCTGCACGCCGGAACCGGCCGGCGCGTCGGTGCCGATTAGCAGGTCCGGCAGACGGCCGGCCTCCTGCGCCGCTTCGAGCGCGACGAGAGCCGAGCGCTCATTGCCGTTATGCACGACCTCGAGCGCGCCCTTCGCCTTCTCGCAAAGCTCGCGGATATGGGCATGGGCGATCGAGGTCGGCCCGCCATTGATGTGGCTGACGACATCGGGCTGGGCTTCCAGCACATCGTCGCGATTGACGAAATGCGAGCCGGCAATGGATGGCCCGCCCGTGTGCATGATGCTCTCCAGCCCGAGCTCACGGCACCAGTCTGTGACACGCTTGGCATCGGGACCCTTGGCGACTGTGCCAAGCCCGATCTCACCGATGTGGCGGATTCCGGAGGCCTTGATCTCGGCATAGACCTCGCGGCCGAAATCCAGCTCCGGGACCGGCGCGCCGGCAATGACCTTGGCTCCCGCCGGGCGGAAGTTCTGGAAGCAGCGCTGCGCCGTGATCGCCAGCGCCTTGACGCCGATCGCATCCTTCGGACGACCGGGCAGATGCACCTCGCCGGCGGAGACGAGCGTGGTGACGCCGCCATTCACGCCCATCTCGATCCAGCCGAGCTGGTTTTGACGCGGTGTCCAGTCGCCGAAGACCGGATGGCAATGGGAATCGATCAGGCCGGGCGAGATGCAGGAGCCCTTGGCGTCGATCTCCGTATCGGCACCGGAGAGGTCGAGATCCGCCGCGCGGCCGATCGCTTCGATGCGCCCGTTGACGACGATGATGGTATCGCCATCGAGCAGCGGCCTCTGCAGATCCCCGGAGAGGATGAGGCCGAGATTGCGGATGACCAGCTTCCCCTTGGCCGGGCCTGCCACGACATCATGAGCCATCGTCATCTCCGCCGAAGGCGCTTCCCAAACCGAAGGTTGAGACACGCGCCGATTGAATGTGTAATAACAATCATGACCAGCGTTTTCAGCGCTGGCAAGGGGCCATGATATCGGCGCGTCTCGCCTGGGGCGGCGCGCGGCGCGAGGGCAGTCGAGACGATGAGCGCGAGCGGCGAGGACGGGGTGGTCGAGCAGGGAGCGAAACCGGTTTCGCGCCAGCGCAAGGCGGCGGGTGGTGCGCTGCCGAGCTATACGCTCGACGAGCAGGTCGGCTTCCTGATGCGCCGGGCCCAGCAGCGCCATATCGCGATCTTCCAGCGCATCATGGGCGATGATGGCCCGACCCCGACACAGTTCGCCGCCATGTCGAAACTCGCTGGTGGCGAAGAGATTTCGCAGAATCTGCTGGGCCGGATGACGGCGATGGACCCGGCCACGATCAAGGGCGTGATCGCCCGGCTGGAGGAGCGGGGGCTGGTCGAGCGCCTGCCCGATCCCGACGACCAGCGCCGCGTGCGCGTGCGCCTCAGTGCCAAGGGGCTGGAGGCGATTCCGGCGCTGATCGAGAAGGCCAAGGCGATCACGGCAGCCACCCTCGCTCCGCTCTCGCGCGAGGAAGCCGAGCGTCTTCTGGCGCTGCTGGCGCGCCTCGATTGAGCAGGCGCTGCTTTCAAAATCCGCTTGCGCTATTTTGTTTGTATACTAACAATAAACAGCGAGGGATTTGACCCTGCCAGCACGATGGGTCGGCTGGCGGCGAGCGGGACGGAGCGGCCATGACCAACGACAACACCATCCAGACCGATGTGGTGATTGTGGGCGCGGGTCCGTGCGGGTTGTTTGCGGTGTTCGAGCTCGGTCTGCTCGACATCCGGGCGCATCTGGTCGACATCCTGCCCAAGGTCGGCGGGCAATGCGCCGAGCTTTATCCGGAAAAGCCGATCTACGACATTCCGGGCTTCCCGATCATCACCGGCCAGGGGCTGGTCGATAATCTGATGGAGCAGATCAAGCCCTTCAGCCCGACCTTCCACCTCAACCAGATGATCGAGAGCGTGGTCTCGCTGGGCACGGCGGAGGCGCCGCGCTTCCGCCTGACCACCGATGCCGGCACGGTGTTCGAGACCAAATGCGTGGTGGTGGCGGCCGGCGGTGGCTCCTTCCTGCCCAAGAAGCCGCCGATCCCCGGCATTGAGAGCTATGAGGGCACGAGCGTCTATTATGCCGTGCGCAAGATGGAGAGCTTCCGCGACCGCGACATCCTGATCGTCGGCGGCGGCGACTCCGCCCTCGACTGGACGTTGAACCTGCAGCCCATCGCGCGCCGCGTCACGCTGATGCATCGCCGCGACGAGTTCCGCGCCGCGCCGCACTCGGTCGAGCAGATGCGGGCGCTGGTTTCACAGGGCGCGATGGATCTGCGCATCGGCCAGGTCACCGGGCTGAAGGGCGACGGCACCACGCTCGAAGCCGCACTCTGCCGCGACAGCGACGGGCAGGCGTTCGAGATCCCCTGCAACACCCTGCTGCCCTTCTTCGGGCTGACCATGAAGCTCGGGCCGATCGCCGAATGGGGGCTGAACCTCAACGAGAACCTGATCCCGGCCGACACCGAGAAGTTCGAAACCTCGACACCGGGCATCTTCGCCATCGGCGACATCAACACCTATGCCGGCAAGCTGAAGCTGATCCTCTCGGGCTTCCACGAGGCCGCCCTCGCCGCCCAGAAGATCCACCGCTACGTCTACCCAGAGAAGCGCCTGACCTTCCAGTACACCACCTCATCCTCCTCGCTGCAGAAGAAGCTCGGCGTCGCGTGATGATCGTGCGGGTTGTCGATCGCGACGGTCAGGAACGCGAGCTCGAGGCGCTGGAGGGCTGGCGCCTGATGGAGGTGATCCGCGACTGGGGCCTGCCGATCAAGGCCGAGTGCGGCGGCGCCTGCGCCTGCGCCACCTGCCATGTCTATGTCGACCAGAACTGGCTCTCGAAACTGCACCCGCCGCTGGACGAAGAGATCGAGCGGCTGGACGATGCCTTCGACGTCAGGCCGAACTCCCGGTTGTCCTGCCAGATCCTGATGTCGGATGCGCTGGACGGGCTGACAGTCACCTTGGCGCCGGAACTGGGCTGACACCGCCGATATCATCAGAGGGGGACGCGCGACCATGCCGCTTTATCACCGCCCGCAGACCCTGCCGGAAGCCTTGGCGCTCCGCGCCGCCTCGCCCGGACCCGCTTTGGCGATCATGGCCGGAGGCACTGACGTCTACCCGGTGCGCACGCACCGCGCCGTCTGGTTCGAGACGCAGGCGCAAGACGTGCTCGATCTCACTGCCCTGCCCGATCTGACCGGCATCCGTGTCGAGGGAGATCGCGTGCGGATCGGCGCGCTGACCCGCTGGAGCACGATTGCGGACTCGGGACTGCCGCCCGCCTTCACGGCGCTGAAGCAGGCCTGCCGCCAGGTCGGCGGCGCCCAGATACAGAACCGCGCAACGATCGGCGGCAATCTCTGCAATGCCTCTCCGGCTGCCGATGGCGTGCCGCCGCTGCTGGCGCTCGATGCCGAAGTTGAGCTGTTGAGCCTGGCGGGCTCCCGCCGCCTGCCGCTGGAGCAGTTCATCCTCGGCAATCGCCGCACCGCCCTGGCTCCCGATGAAATCCTGGCGGCGATCCACATCAAAGCCCAGCCCGAGGCGATGCGCTCGACCTTCCTGAAGCTCGGCGCCCGCGCCTACCTCGTCATCTCCATCGTGTCGGTCGCGGCCAATCTCGCCGTCGACGCGCAGGGCCGGATCGAGGCTCTCAGCCTCGCCGTCGGCGCCTGTTCGAGCGCGCCGCTGCGGCTGCGTGACCTCGAAGCCAGGCTGCTGGGGGCGCAGGCTGACGCAGGCCTCGTGGAGAGCATCAGCGCAGCCGATCTCGCGGCGCTGGCACCCATTGCCGATGTTCGCGCCAGCGCCGCCTATCGTTCGGATGCCGCCTTGACGCTGGTGCGGCGCGCCTTGGCCCAACTGCTGACTTCACCGCTGGAGATCGCCGCGTGAACCTGCATGATCGAACCGTCTCAGCGACTTCCTCCCCGAGCGAGGACATCGCCTTCGCCCTGAACGGCCGGAGCGTCAGCGTCTCCGACAGCGCCGATACCCGGCTGAGCGACGTGCTGCGCTTCAGCCTCGGTGCGACCGGGACCAAGAGCGGCTGCGACGCCGGCGATTGCGGCGCCTGTACGGTGCTGGTCGATGGCGAACAGGCTTGCGCCTGCCTCATCCCTGTCGGGCAGGTGGCCGGGCAGGCCGTCACGACGGTCGAAGGTCTGGCGCAGGACCGGCTGGGCGCGGCGATGCAGCGGGCTTTCCATGCGCATGGCGCCGCCCAATGCGGCATCTGCACGCCCGGCATGCTGATGGCCGGCTATGATCTGCTGAGCCGTCAGCCGCAGCCGAGCGAGGCGGAGACGCTCGATGCGCTGGGCGGCGTGCTGTGCCGCTGCACCGGCTACCTCAAGATCGTCGAGGCGATCCGGGCCACGCATCTGTTTCTGGATGCCGGGCCGGTAGCCCCCGCCGAACCCGCGCCCTCCATCGGCACCCGTCTGTCGCGCCTCGATGGCGAACCGAAGATCTGCGGCACCGAGCTCTATGGCGCCGACAGGGCGCCCGATGACGCGCTCTGGCTGCGGGCGCTGCGCTGTCCGCACCCTCGCGCCCGCTTCACCCTTGGCGATCTCGATGGTTTTGTGGCGCGCCATCCCGGACTGGTGCGGATCTTCACGGCAGCGGATGTCCCCGGCGAGAACTCCTTCGGCATCTATCCGCATCTGAAGGACCAGCCGGTGTTTTCCGTCGGCGAAACCCGGTATCGCGGCGAATGCGTGCTGGCGATCGTCGGCGAGCGCGAAGCGGTCGAGGCCGTCAGCATGGCGGAGTTTCCGATCAGCTGGGAGCCCCTGCCCGCTCTGACAGGAGTCGAGGCTGCGACCGCCGAAAACGCCTATGCGCTGCATGATTTTGCCGCCGATAATGTGCTGACCCGCGGCCGGGTCGAGCGCGGCGATGTCGAGGCCGGATTTGCAGAGGCGGCGCATGTCGCCTCCGGCGCCTTCCGCACCGGCTTCGTCGAGCATGCCTATATCGAGCCGGAAGCCGGCTACGCGAAGCGCAGCGGCGACAGCATCGAGATCTTCGCCTGCACCCAGGCTCCCTATATGGACCGCGACGAGGTCGCGCGCGTGCTCGGCCTGCCGCTCGAAAGCGTCCGCATCCTGCCCTCGGCCTGTGGCGGCGGCTTTCGGTGGCAAGCTCGACGTCTCGCTCCAGCCGATGCTGGCGGTTGCAGCCTGGGTTCTGGACCGGCCTGTGCGCTGTGTCTTCAGCCGCCCGGAATCGATGATGTCCTCGACCAAGCGGCATCCTTCGGCGATTTCAGCAAAGGCCGCCTGCGACGCGGATGGTCGGCTTGTCGCCTATGCGATGGACGGGGATTTCGACACCGGCGCCTATGCTTCCTGGGGGCCGACTGTGGCCGGCCGTGTTCCGGTCCACGCCACGGGTCCTTACAATGTTCCCCATGTCCGCAACCTTTCGCGGGCGATCTACACGAATGGCCCGCCCTCGGGCGCTTTCCGCGGGTTCGGCGTGCCGCAGGCCGCGATTGCGCAGGAAACATTGTTCGACGATCTGGCCGAGGCAGCGGGGATCGACCGGCTGGAATTCCGGCTGATCAACGCCATCCGCGCCGGAGACACGACGCCGAGCGGCCAGCGTCTGGAAGCCAGCGCGGGTCTGGCGGAGTGTTTGGAAAAGCTGCGGCCGCACTGGCAGGCGCTGCTCGCCGATGCTGCGGCTTTCAATGCGCGCGAAGGCCGGCAGCGGCGCGGCGTCGGCATTGGCTGCATGTGGTACGGCATCGGCAATACCGGCATGTCGAACCCCTCGACCATGCGGGTGACGCTGGCGCAGGATGGCAGCCTGACCTTCTGGAATGGCGCCGTCGATATCGGCCAAGGCTCGACGACGGTGCTGACGCAGATCGTCGCCGACGCGCTCGGCCTGCCGGTGCAGCAGTTCAATCTGGTGCTGGGCGACACCGACAAGACCTTCGACGCCGGCAAGACCTCGGCCTCGCGCCAGACATTCGTCTCCGGCCGCGCCGCGGAAGCTGCGGGCCAGGCGCTGCGGGCCGAGATCCTGCGGCTGACCAATGCCGGTCCCGACGCGAAGCTGGCCTTGGCGGGCACAACGCTGTCGGTCACCGACAAGGGCGTCTCGACCCAGATCGATCTCGCCGCTTTGGCCGCTCCGGAGAACGGCATCGTCCTGGAGGGCATCGGCTCGTTCGATCCGCCGACCGTGCCGCTCGATGCCATGGGCCAGGGCGTGCCCTATGCCACCTATGGCTTTGCGGCGCAGATCGCCTCGCTCGATGTCGATCTCGATCTCGGCACGATCAAGCTCAACCGGATCGTCGCCGCCCATGATGTCGGCCGCGCGATCAACCCCATGCTGCTCGAAGGGCAGATCCATGGCGGCATCGCCCAGGGCATCGGGCTGGCGCTGATGGAGGAGTACCTGCCGGGCCGCACCGAGAACCTGCATGACTACCTGATCCCGACCGCAGGCGACGTGCCGCCGATCGACATCATCCTGGTCGAGGATCCGGAGCCGCTCGGCCCGTCCGGCGCCAAGGGCATTGGCGAGCCGGCTCTGGTGCCGACAGCGCCAGCCATTTTGGGGGCGATCCGCCATGCCACGGGCGTGGTCCCGCGCCAGGTGCCGGTACTGCCGCACAGGCTCTGGGAGTTGATGCGGGAGCGCGAAGCCGGGCAGACATCGTCCACCGGGTCTCAGGCAAGCGCGGCGATCCTCGTTGAGCCATCGCTTGAGGTTGCGGCTGCAAGTGCCCGCCACGACGACAGTGTCAGGGAAGATGGCAGCCTGTCGGCGCTCGGCCGAACGCTCGCGCAAATTCGGCGCGGCCGAGGGCAGCGAAGGCATCATCCGCTGCGACGCCTGCCCGGTGCTCTGCCGCATCAGGCCCGGCCGCTCCGGTGCCTGCTCGCGTTATGCGAATGAGAATGGGCTGCTGGTCCGCACCGATCCGGTCGTGCTGTTGGCGCAGGCGGTGGAGGATGGGCAGCAGCTCGTGCCGTTCAGCGATCCGGCACAGGACTGGGACGGCTCTCTGATCGGGGCCGACCGGGTCTTCGTCACCGGCATCGGCTCCGGCACAACCTATCCCGATTACAAGCCCGCGCCCTTCATCGTCTCGTCGGAGCATGAGGGCGTCGATACCGTGACCGTCGTGACCGAGGGGATCTTCTCCTATTGCGGCGTCAAGGTGAAGATCGACACGGACCGCCATCTCGGCCCGGAGACGGCTGCCGTGCGCGCCAATGGCGAGCAGATCGGCCATGTCACGACTGCGGAATATGGCTCCCAGATGCTGTCTATCGGCGGGGTGCGCCACCTCACCGGCGGCTCCAAGAAGGAAGGCAACGCCACCTGCGAAGCGATGATGAAGCTCTCCAATGGCGAGGCCGTGGAGCTCACCATCGATGGCGGCCATTGTGTCATTGTCCAGGCCGGACAGGCTCCGATCGTTGATGGCAAGCCGGAGCAGCGGATGCGGGTTGGCTGCGGCTCGGCCACCATCGGCATCTTCGCCCAGCAATGGCGGGACCATGTCGATGAGGTGATCGTGGTCGATGACCACATCACCGGCGTGCTGACCGAGCATCAGGCCGGCCGCGTCCTCGATATGCGCCCGGCCGGCATCCGGGTCCGGGGCCGCAAATCGACGCCGGGCCGCTATTTCCAGGTCGCGGAACCGGGGCTGGGCTGGGGCGGGACCGATATCACCGAGCCGCTCTCGATCATTCAGAAGATCGACCCGGCCTTGGCCTGGCCAGGCCTGCGCCTGCTGATGACGTCGACCACGGGCGAGGATTCGTTCTACTGCGTGCTGGACGAGAACCTGGTCCCGGTCGAGGCGGAGATGCCGGCGCCGGTGCGGCAGGTGGTCGAGCGCATCGGCGAAAATTGCGAGCCTTCGCTCTGTACGGTCACCTTCATGGCCGGTGCCGGCGGCAGTCTGCGCGCTGGTGTCACCGAGAACCCGGTGCTGCTCACCCGCTCCGTCCAATCCGGCCAGACCCGCGTCACCATGGGCGGCGCGCCGGTCTATGTCTGGCCGGGCGGCGGCATCACGGTGATGGTGGACGTGCTGCGCATGCCCAGGAACGCCTTCGGCTATGTGCCGACACCGGCCATCGTCGCGCCGATCGAGTTCATCCTGCCGCGCGAGCTTTATCTGGCCGCGGGCGGCCATGCCGATGAGATCGTCCCGATTGCGCAGGTGTTGCGGGATTATGGCGGGCAGGCGCGGATCGAAGCGGGAGCATCTGAAAACCCGTGGCCTCTGAGACGCGCTGCAGGTTGACGTTGCGTTTCCACCGGGAGCGCGTCATCACCGCGGCATGACCGCTCACTCGCGCGCGCTGCTCTCGGATGGCCGCCTGCATCTGCAGGAGGGGCCGAGCGATCTCGTGATCGCCGCCTTCGGCAGCAAGGCGCAGGTGAGCGAGGCCTATGCGGCGGCCGAAGCGCGCTTCACCGGGCTGTTGTCCAGCCTGGTCTCGGAGTTGCGCCTGCTGCGCCAGCCGCTCGCGCACCAACCGCCCTCGCTGCGCGGCGATACGGCACGGCGGATGGCGCGTGCCTGCTGGCCCTTCCGCAGCCAATACATCACGCCGATGGCAGCCGTTGCCGGCTCGGTCGCCGATACGGTGCTGGAAGCGATGGTGATGGCTGTGCCGGGGCTCGAGCGGGCCTATGTCAATAATGGCGGCGACATCGCCCTGCATCTCTCCCGTCACGCCCATCTCGATATCGGCATCGTGCCCTCGCTGCAGCGGGCGCGGCCGGAGGGCTTTTTGCGTCTGGCCGGGACCAGCGCCATCAGGGGCGTGGCGACCAGCGGCTGGCAGGGGCGGTCTTTTTCGCGGGGAATTGCCGATGCCGTGACTGTGCTGGCCCGCAGCGCGGCCGAAGCGGATGCAGCCGCCAGCATCATCGCCAATGCTGTCACCGCCGAGGATGCGGCAATCGAGCGGCGCCCGGCCCGCTCGCTCGACCCCGACAGCGATCTCGGCGATTTGCCGGTGACCGTGGCTGTGGGGCCGCTGCGAACGCAGACCATCGCTCTGGCGCTGGAGCGAGGCCTGCTGATGGCCGACCGGCTGCGACGCGACGGGCTGATCGAGGCGGCGCTGCTGGCGCTGGCTGGCGAATGGCGGGCCGTCAATGACGAGGCGACGGGACTGGTGCTGGCGCCCGGCTTGTCGGACGCCTAGCCAGGGCGGTCAGACGGAGAGGTATTGCGTCCTCACCGCCTCGTTTGCCTTGAGTTCGTCCATCGTCCCGGTGAAGCGGATCATGCCCTTTTCGATGATCGCGGCGCGATCAGCGACATTACCGGCAAAATGCAGGTTCTGCTCGGAGATCAGCACGGTCAGCCCTTCCGCCTTCAGCGCCAGGATGGTCTTGGCCATCTCCTCGACGATGACCGGAGCCAGCCCTTCCGAAGGCTCGTCCAGCAGCACGAGCTTGGGATTGCCCATCAGCGTGCGGGCGATGGTCAGCATCTGCTGCTCCCCACCCGACATGGCGCCGCCGGGCCGGTCCCGCATCCGGCCAAGATTGGGGAACAGCGAAAACAGCCGCTCCGGCGTCCAATGCGGCGCATCGGTCCGGGCGGGACGTTGCGCCACCGACAGATTCTCCATGACGCTCAGCTCGGAGAACACCCGGCGATCCTCCGGCACATAGCCGATGCCGAGCCGGGCAATCTCGAAGGGCTCGCGTCCCTGCGACTGCCTGGCCCTCGAACCGGATACTCCCGCCGGCTGGCGGCACCAGACCCATGATCGCCTTCATGGTGGTGGATTTGCCGGCGCCGTTGCGCCCCATCAGCGCCAGAACCTGCCCGCGCTCCATGGCGAAGCTCGACGCCCTGCAGGATGTGGGCGCGGCCGTAATAGGCGTCGAGCCCGTCGATCTCGAGCATGGAAGCCATCTCAATGCCCACCCGATGTGGCGCCGGAGCCGAGATAGACGGCGCGGACATTGGGATCGCGCCGCACCTCCTCGGCCGTGCCATGGGCGATGAGCCGGCCACGGTCGAGCACGATGACGCTGTCGGAATGGGTGAAAACCACGTCCATGTCATGCTCGGTAAACAGCACCGCAATACCCTTCGCTGCCGCGATCTCCGCCGTCAGCGCCATCAGGTCGATGCGCTCGCGCGGCGCCATGCCGGCTGTCGGCTCGTCCATCAGCAGGAGCTTGGGCTGGTTGGCCAGCGCAATCGCCAGCTCGACGCGCTTGAGATCGCCATAGGCCAGCACGCCACAGGCCCGCTCTGCCTGTTCGCGCATGCCGACCTGGGCGAGCAGCGCATCGGCCTCGTCGCGGAAGCGGTCACGGGCGCGGCCGAAGGGGCTGAAGCCGGCTTTGGCGTGCGAGATCAAAGCCATCTGGACATTTTCTCGCACCGTCATCGAGGTGAAGGTCGCGGTGATCTGGAAGGTGCGGCCGACGCCCTTGCGCCAGACATGCCGCGGCTTCAGCCCGGTGATCGGTTGGCCTGCCAGCAGGACCTGTCCCTTGTCCGGGCGAAGCTGGCCGTTGAGCATATTGAAGCACGTGGTTTTGCCCGCACCATTGGGGCCGATCAGGGCCAGCATCGTCCCGGCCTGAACCGAGAAGGAGACGCCGTCGACCGCCTGCACGCCGCCGAAGGATTTGGCGATGCCATCGACCACGAGAATGGGCTGTTGCGCAGGAGAAAGGTTCGCGGCGCTCATCGGGCAGCCTCCGTCGCGAGAGGCGCGTCGGGACGGCGTCGGCGCCAGCGCTCCAGACCCAATAGCGAGGCGCCGACGAGACCGCGCGGGAAGAGGATCACCAGCAGCACGATCGACAGACCGAGACCGAAGCGCCAATACATCGTCGCCTTCATCAGCTGCTCGCTCAGCCCGGCAAAGGCGAAGGCACCGATGATCGGCCCCGACACGGTCTGCACACCGCCGAGCAGCACCATCAGCAAGGCGTCGACCGAGCGCGGGATCGCCATATAGGTCGGGAAGACCGAGCCCTTGAAGAAGGCGAAGAGCGCGCCCGCAATGCCGGCGGCAAAGGCCGCGACGGTGAAGGCGATCCACTGGACCCGCATCACATCGATGCCGATCGACTCCGTGCGCAGCGGGTTGTCGCGGGCGGCGCGCAGCGAATAGCCCAGGGGCGAGAAGATGGTGTGGCGCAGCGCCAGCACCGCCAAGCCGCGCAGATGAGCAGCGTGAGGTAGTAATACGCCGTTTTCGGCACCGCCCAGGCGGAGGGCCAGACGCCGAGAATGCCATTGTCGCCGCCCGTGAGTTCGACCCACTGGAAGGCCGTCGCCCAGGCGATCTGGGCGAAGGCGAGCGTCAGCATGGCGAGATAAACGCCCGACAGCCTGACGCAGAACCAGCCGAAGACGACCCCGGCCAGCCCGGCCAGGAAGGGTGCAAACAGCAGCGCCGGCTCCATCGAGGCGCCCAGCCATTTCACCGCCAGCGCCGCGCCATAGGCGCCGAGGCCGAAATAGGCGGCGTGTCCGAAGGAGGCCATGCCGCCCGGCCCCATCATGAAATGCAGCGACGCCGCAAAGAGCGCGAAGATCAGCAGTTCCGTCAGCGTCAGCAGGATGTAATCGGGCGCGACAAGCGGCGCCAGCGCCAGCAGCGCCAGCCCGATCGCCCCCGCAAGCTTGGTCGAGGCCATCGGCAGGCAGCAGCAGCGGCTCGGCCGGGCCATGGCCGCGGGCATGGCCGACGGGCGCCTTACCCATCAGCCCATAGGGCTTGACCACCAGCACCACCGCCATGACGAGGAAGACCAGAACCAGCGTGATCTTCGGGAAGATCAGGATGCCGAAGGCGTGAAGGATGCCGATCAGCACGGCCGCGAGATAGGCTCCGGTGACGCTGCCCAGGCCGCCGACGACGACGACCACGAAGGCCTCGGAGATCATCGAGAGGTCCATGTGGAGGTTGACCGCCTCGCGCGGGAGCTGGAGCGCGCCGCCGAGCCCGGCCAGGATCGAGCCGAAGGCGAAGACCGAGGTGAAGAGCAGGCGCTGGTTGACGCCCGAGCGCGCCGACCATCTCACGGTCCTGCGTCGCCGCCCGCACCAGCGTACCCCAGCGCGTCTTCTGGAACAGGAACCACAGCAGCAGCAGCACGATCGGCCCGACCGCGATCAGGAACAGCTCATAAGTCGGGAAGCGGTTGCCGACGATGATCACGAAGCTTTTGAAGCCCGGCGCGCGCGGCCCGAGCTTGTCCTCCGCACCCCAGATCGCCAGCGTCAGATCCTGCAGCATCAGGACGACGCCGAAGGTTGCCAGCAGCTGGAACAGCTCCGGCGCCTGGTAGATCCGGCGCAGGATCAGCAGCTCGATGGCGATCCCGATCAGCCCGACCAGGAGCGCCGCCAGCAGCACGCCACCCCAGAAGCCGAGCGGGCTGGCGGCGCCGAACTGGCTGACCAGCGTCCAGGCGAGATAGGCGCCCAGCATGTAGAGCGAGCCATGCGCGAAGTTCACGATGCGGGTGACGCCGAAGATGATCGACAGGCCGGACGCCACCAGAAACAGCGAGGAGGCGGAAGCCAGCCCGTTCAGTGTCTGCGTAAGGATGAGGTCGAACATGAAGCAGCGCACACCTGGCTTGCGTCACGCAATGGCTGCGCGACGGGGCCCCTCCCCGATGGGGAGAGGCAGGAGTCGGGGGATGTCCGCCCGTCGTGAGCGCCGGGCGTCGCCGAGCGGTCAGCCCGCCGGGCGCAGCGTCTTCACGACATCGTCGGAGGGCAGGTATTTGGCGCCGTCGCGATAGCTCCAATCGACCATCACGCCCTTGCCGTCCTTGACCGCGGTCTTGCCGACATAGGCGCCAAGCGTCGACTGATGGTCGACGGCGCGGTACTCGGCCGAGCCGAAGGCGGAGGGGAATTTCAGCCCCTTCATGGCATCGACCAGCTTCTCGTTGTCGGTCGTAGCCGGCCTTGGCCAGAGCCGCGGCGATCGAGTTCATCGTATCGAAGCCGACGACCGAGCCGAGGCGCGGATAGTCGTTGAACTTCTTGCCTGTAGGCGTCGCGGAATTTGATGTGTTCGGGCGTCTTGATGTCGGCATGGGGATAGCCGGTGACGATCCAGCCGACCGGCGTCTCGGCGCCCAGCGGATCGAGATATTCCGGCTCGCCGGTCAGCATCGAGGCCACCGCCCGGCCCTCGAACAGGCCGCGCGTATTGCCCTGGCGGACGAAGTTCGAGAGGTCGGCGCCGAAGGTGACGTTGAAGATCGCGTCCGGCTTCGACGCCTCCAGCGCCTGCACGGTGGCGCCGGCATCGATGCGGCCCAGCGCCGGGAACTGCTCGGCGACGAACTCGACGTCGGGCTTGGCCTTCTTCAGCAGCTCCTTGAACCAGCGCACCGCCGACTGGCCGTATTCGTAGTTCGGCGCCACCATGGCCCAT
Source organism: uncultured Alphaproteobacteria bacterium (assembly GCA_963759925.1). Classification (GTDB taxonomy): domain Bacteria; phylum Pseudomonadota; class Alphaproteobacteria; order Rhizobiales; family Beijerinckiaceae; genus Allobosea. The sequence goes on along the minus strand of CAVXBE010000006.1, from coordinate 362,947 downwards.
TTCTTGGCCGGGAGCTTGGCGGCTTCCTCGACCAGCATCGCGGCCTGCATGTAGGTCGAGGGCCGCAGGCGGAAGGTGTAGCGGTTGCCCTTGGCCCAGACCAGGGCATCCGACAGCGGCTCGGAGGCGACGTAGAGCCGCTTGTTCTGGGCGGCGAAATCGGCGATCGCCAGGCCGACATTGGAGAGGAAGCCGCCGGACAGGAGGTCGACCTTCTCGGCGTTGATCAGATCGCCGGCATGGCGCACCGCATCCTCCGGCTTGCCGCCATCGTCGCGAAACACGGTCTCGATCTTGCGGCCGAATGCGCCGCCGGCGGCGTTGACCTGCTCGAGCGCCAGTTCCCAGCCCTGGCGATAGGGCTTCAGGAAGGCCGGCTGCGCCGTATAGCTGTTGATCTCGCCGATCTTGATCGGTCCTGCGCCCTGGGCGCGGACCAGTGACGGTGCGGCGATTACCGTGGCGCTCGCGGCGGCACCGGCTAGAAGACTCCGACGGTCGATCGTCATCGCTATTCCCCGATTAGGACCGGTGGCTTGGCGCCCCGGTCTCGTTGACACACCCTCTTCGCGTCCGGCATGGCCGGCCAGCAAATTCGTTTGTGTACTTACGAATTTGAAGAGCCCCAAATCCGAAGTCAACGCTTAAAAAACGCCAGCTCCTGCGCAATGGCAAGCCGCTTTCGGAGGGCTTGTCGGAGGCAGGCCGGCGCCTCATTCGGCTGCCCCAAGCACCGCCTGCAGAGGCGCCATCTGCGCCTCGTGCAGTGCCTGATAAGCGCCCCCTGCCCTGACCAGTTCGTCATGCCGGCCCTGCTCGGCGATGCCGCGCTCCGTCACCACGACGATGCGGTCGGCATGGCGGATGGTGGCGAGGCGATGGGCGATGACCAGCGTGGTCCGGCCCACCGCCAGCTCGGCGAGCGACGCCTGGATCGCAGCCTCGGTCTCGGTGTCGAGCGCCGAGGTCGCCTCGTCGAGGATCAGGATCGGCGGGTTCTTCAGGAAGATGCGCGCGATCGCCAGTCGCTGCTTCTGGCCGCCTGACAGCTTGACGCCGCGCTCGCCGACGATGGTGTCGAGCCCGGCCGGGCAGGTCGGCGATCATCGCGTCGAGCCGCGCCCGGCGCGCGGCCTCGACGATCTCGGCCTCGCTCGCATCGAGCCGGCCATAGGCGATGTTCTCGCGGATGGTGCCGGCGAAGAGGAAGACATCCTGCTGGACGATGCCGATCTGGCGGCGCAGTCCGGCGAGCGTCATGTCGCGGATATCGATGCCGTCGATGGTGATCCGCCCGGCATCGACCTCGTAGAAGCGCGGCAGCAAGCGACAGAAGCGTCGTCTTGCCGGCACCGGACGGACCGACGAAGGCAACGGTTTCGCCGGCCGCGATGGTCAGGTCGACGCCCGCTCAGCACCGGGCGCCCGGGCGCATAGCCGAAGCTCACGTCCTCGAAGCCGGATGTCGCCTGCGAGCGCTCCGCGGCGTCGACGGCGCCCGGCCGGTCGGCGATGTCGGGCTCCGTCGCGAGCAGCTCCTGATAGCGCCGGAAGCCGGCGATCCCCTTCGGATAGGTCTCGATGCACGCTCGCGATCTTGTCGAGCGGCCGGTAGAACACGCCGACCAGCAGCAGGAAGCCGACGAAGCCGCCATGCTGAGGCTGCCCTGCACGACGAACCAGGTGCCGGCCAGCATCACCACGAGCTGGACCAGCCGCATGCCCAGATAGTTCAGCGCCTGGCTCGCCGCCATGATGCGGTAGGCGTCGAGCTTGGTGTCGCGGTAGCGGCTGCGTTGTCGCCGGCGAACAGCGCTCGCTCGTGGTCCTCGTTGGCGAAGGCCTGCACCACGCGGATGCCGCCGATATTCTCCTCCAGCCGGGCATTGAAGGCGCCGACCCGGCCGAACTGAGCGCTGCCAGTTGCGGGTCATGCGCGCCGCCATAGCGCGCCACGACGAAGCCGGCGAGCGGCACGATCAGCGCCGTCAGCAGCGCCAGTTCGACATGCACCATCAGCATCAGCGCGAAGGCGCCGAGGAAGGTCATGATCGCGATGAACAGGTCTTCGGGCCCGTGATGGGCGACCTCGCCGATCTCCTCGAGATCCTTGGTGACGCGCGCCACGAGATGGCCGGTCTTCTGCTCGTCGTAGAAGCGGAAGGACAGCTTCTGCAGGTGGTCGAAGGCGCGTCGGCGCATCTCCGTCTCGATGTTGATGCCGAGCACGTGGCCCCAATAGGTGACGATCGCCATCAGCCCGGTGTTGACGACGTAGACGACGAGCAGGCCGAAGCCGGCGAGCATGATCAGCGGCCAGTCGCCCCGCGGCAGCAGCAGATCGACGAAAGCCTTCACCGCCAGCGGAAAGCCGAGCTCCAGCAGGCCCGACAGGACGGCGCAGCCGAAATCGAGCAGGAACAGCGCCCGATGCGGCCGGTAATACGAGAAGAAATCGCGCAACATTCTGGTTTGATAGCAGGTCGCGCGGGGCTTGTATCCGGGCGGAATCCGCCGAACCGGGCCAGTTCACGCGCGAAAACCGTCGGGAACGCGCATGCGGCGCATGTTTGAGCAGCAAGATGAAAAAAAGGACAGCAATGCTACCCTTTCGATCTTGTGCAATGCGCGGTGCAGGATTATCTCTTTGTGCAGCGCAGCAGAGATGCTGAGCCGCCCTCCTTGGGCGTTTCCTCCCTAGACTTCGGGCCACGTTTCGACGTGGCCCTTTTTCTTTGTCTGGAGGGTGGTGACCGGGCCGTGGCTGGCGCGCCCTAGAGCCCGAAACTCTTGCCCGGCGCGGCGTCGAACAGCGCGCGCGTGTAGGCGTGTTCGGGCGCCGCGAACACCTGCCGGTCGGCCCCTGCTCGACGACGACGCCCTTCTCCATCACCACGATGCGGTCGCAGATCTGCGCCGCGACGCGCAGGTCGTGGGTGATGAACAGGATCGCGAGGTCGAACCGCGCCTGCACGTCCGTCGAGCAGCTCCAGCACCTGCTCCTGCACCGAGACGTCGAGCGCCGAGACCGCCTCGTCGGCGATCAGCAGTTCGGGCTCCATGGCGAGCGCGCGCGCGATGCAGATGCGCTGGCGCTGGCCGCCGGAGAACTGGTGCGGGTAGCGGTCGAGCGCGTCCGGCTGCGAGGCCGACGAGGCCCATCAGCTCGCGCGCGCGCTCCAGCGCCTCGGCGCGGCTGACAGGCCGAAGTTCATCGGCCCCTCGATGATCGAGTCGCCGACCGTGCGGCGCGGATTGAGCGAGCGGTACGGGTCCTGGAAGACGATCTGGATCGCGCCGGCGGTAGCGGCCGCAGCTGCCGCTCGCGCAGCGTCGCGATGTCGACGTCCGTCGACCAGGATCGCGCCCGCGGTCGGCTCGATCAGGCGGGCGATGCAGCGCGCGACCGTGGACTTGCCCGAGCCGGATTCGCCGACGATGCCGAGCGTCTCGCCGCGGCGGACCTTGCAGGTCGACGTCGCTTGGCGGCCTGCACGCTCGCGGCGCTTCCGGAACAGGCCGCGCGCCGCCGTAGGTCTTGTCGAGCCCGATCGTCTCCAGCGCGACCGGCGCCGGTCGATCGGGCCGCGCTGACCGGCGGCTTGAGGCTCGGCACCGCGCGCGATCAGCATGCGTGGTGTAGGGGTGCGCGCGGCCGGCGCAGCACCTCGCTCGGCCGGGCCCTGCTCGACGACGCGGCCCTGCTGCATCACGACGACGCGGTCGGCGATCTCGGCGACGACGCCGAAATCATGCGTGATGAACAGCACGCCGGTGCCGCGCCGCGCCTGCAGCTCCCTGATCAGCTTCAGGATCTGCGCCTGCGTGGTGACGTCGAGCGCGGTCGTCGGCTCGTCGGCGATCAGCAGCGCGGGATCGAGCACCAGCGCCGTCGCGATCATGATGCGCTGGCGCTGGCCGCCGGAGAGCTGGTGCGGATAGGAGGCGTCGATCGCGCTCGGGGTCGGGCAGCTGCACCGCTCCATCATGTCGATGCACGCTTGGCGCGCCGCTCGTCCGGGCCGAGCTCGGTGTGGATGTCGCAGCACCTCGTCGATCTGGTCGCCGACGCGTCATCACCGGGTTCAGCGCCGTCATCGGCTCCTGGAAGATCATCGCCATGCGGGTGCCGCGCAGCGCGCGCAGCTCGCTGCCGGCGTTGCGTCGAGCACGTCCTCGCCCTCGAGCAGGATCGCGCCGCCCGACCGGCTTCAGCGGCCTTCGGCAGCAGGCCCATGACCGAGAAGCGCGGTGACCGACTTGCCCGAGCCGGATTCGCCGACCACGCAGACGATCTCGCCCGGCGCGACGGTGAAGACGACGTCCTCGACCGCGTGCGCGCGGTCGCGCGCCGCCGGGCAGGCGACGGTGAGGCCGTGGACTTCGAGGACGGGCTGGCTCAGCCGTCATCACCCGCTTCGCCATCTTGGGATCGAGCGTGTCGCGCAGGCCGTCGCCGAGCATGTTGACGGCGAGCACGGTCAGCGCGAGGAAGATGCCCGGGATAGAGGATGTTGTGCGGGAAGATGCGGAACAGGCTGCGGCCCTTCGGCCATGATGTTGCCCCAGGTCGGCGTCTCCGGCGGCATGCCGATGCCGAGGAAGGACAGGATCGCCTCGACCAGGATGGCGGAGGCGCAGATGAAGGTGCCCTGCACGATCAGCGGCGCGATCGTGTTCGGCAGGATGTGGCGGACACAGCAGCTTCGGCGTCGGCGTGCCGGCGCATGATCGCGGCCTCGACGTAGGGCTCCTCGCGCACCGACAGCACGATCGAGCGCACCAGCCGGACCACGCGCGGGATTTCCGGCACGGTGATCGCGACGATCACGGTCGACGAGGCCGGCGCGGAACAGCGACACCAGCGCGATGGCGAGCAGGATCGCCGGGATCGCCATCAGCCCGTCCATGATCCGCATGACGACGCCGTCGAGCCAGCGGACGTAGCCGGCGAGCGAGCCCGATGAACGAGGCCGATGGCGATCGCGATGACCGCGACCGACGACGCCGATCGAGCAGCGAGACGCGCGCGCCGTAGATCACGCGGCTGTAGACGTCGCGGCCGAGCGCTGTCGGTGCCCATGCGGTAGGCGAAGCGTCTCGAGCGTGCCGTCGTCGGCGCGGATGGTGCGCTCGACGCCGGGCACCTGTTGCGGGCGGCCGGGTTGATCGCGCGTCGGGTCGATGGTGCCGAGCAGCGGCGCGAGCAGCCCGATCAGCGACCATGATCAGCAGGATCACGCGCCGCCGATCAGCACGCCGGGATTGCGCAGCGAGGCGCGCGGCAAGGCTTGGCGCCGGGCGCGGCCGGTCGGGCGCGGGTGCGACGATCAGGCGCGGGCTCGGCGCTCAATAGCGGATCCTCGGGTCGAACAGCGTGTAGGCGATGTCGACGGCAGGTTGATCACGACGTAGACGAACGAGAACAGCAGGATGACGGCCTGGATGGTCGGATAGTCGCGCGCCAGCACCGCATCGACCGTCAGCCGGCCGAGGCCGGGGATGCGTGAACACGCTCTCGGTCACGACCACGCCGCCGATCAGCAGCGCGACGCCGATGCCGATCACGGTGACGATCGGCACGGCGGCGTTCTGCAGCGCGTGGCGGAACAGCACCTTGCGCTCGACCTGGCCCTTGGCGCGCGCGGTGCGGATGTAGTCCTCGCCCAGCACCTCGAGCACGCTGGCGCGGGTCATGCGCGCGATCAGCGCGATGTAGATCACCGACAGCGTCACCGACGGCAGGATCAGCCGCTGCGAGGAAGCCGCCGAAGCCGTCGCGGATGCGCTGATAGCCCTGCACCGGCAGCCAGTTGAGCTTGATCGCGAACACGTAGATCAGCAGGTAGCCGATCACGAAGACCGGCACCGAGAAGCCGAGCACCGAGAAGCCCATCACGACGCGGTCGATCCAGGTGCCGTGCCGGTAGGCGGCGAGCACGCCGAGCGGCACCGCGACCGAGACCGCGATGAGGATGGTGAGCGAGCGCGAGCGACAGCGTCGGCTCGATCCGCTCGGCGATCAGCTCGGCGACGGTCTTCTTGAAGAAGAAGCATCTCGCCGAGATTGCCGCGCAGCACGTTGCCGACCCAGATGCACGAACTGCGTGACGATCGGCTGGTCGAGGCCGAGCCGCTTGCGGATCAGCGCGATCTGCTCGCGTCGTTGGCGTTGTCGCCGGCGATGATCGCGGCCGGATCGCCCGGCGTCAGCCGCAGCATCAGGAAGACGAAGCACCGCGACGACCAGCATCACCGGGATCGTGGCGAGCAGGCGCCGCAGCAGGTAGCCGAACATGCATGCGGCTCGACCTCGAACCGACGCGGCGGCGATCCTGCCGCTCGCAGCGCTCGACTTACTTCTTCTCGATGTTCCAGAACACCGGGGCCGGCGCCGTCAGGATGCCGCTGACGTTCTTGCGCGTCGCGATCGGCACGTAGTACTGGCCGAGATGGATGTGGGTGACGACCTCGCGCGCGCGCATCTGCACGGCCTCGGCGATCGCCTTCTGCTTGGCCGGATCGGTCTCGCGGGCGAAGTCGTCGCGCAGCTTCTCGATCTCGGCGTCGCAGGGCCAGCCGAACGGCCGCCTTGTCGCAGCTCGCGTTGAGGAAGCCGGTCATCACCGGGTTGAGGATGTCGGCCGAGACCCAGGCGGTGAGGATCGCGTTCCAGCCGCCCGCGTCGGCCGGGTCCTTCTTGGCGCGGCGGGCGACCACCGTCTGCCAGTCCATCGACTGCATGTCGACCTTGAAGCCGCCCTTCTCCAGCAGCGACTTGGCGACCGGCGCGAGGTTGGTCAGCGACCTGCAGGTCGGTCGAGTGCAGCAGCACGATCGGCGTGCCGTCGTAGCCGGCCTCCTTCAGCAGCTCCTTCGCCTTCTCGAAGTTGGACTCGAGCAGCCCGTCCATGCCCTTGTCGGTGGCGAGCGGCGTGCCGCAGACGAACATCGCCTTGCAGACCTTGTAGTAGTCGGGATTGCCGATCGTCGCGTCGAGGAAATCCTTCTGGTTGAAGGCGTACGACAGCGCCTGGCGGATCTTCGGATTGTCGAACGGCTTGTGCAGGTGGTTGAGGCGGAAGGTGTACTGCAGGCCGAGCGGGTTGTAGGTCGATCAGCTTGATGTTCTTGTCGTCCTTCAGCAGCGGGATCAGGTCGATGGCCGGCTGCTCGATCATGTCGATCTCGCCCGCCGAGCAGCGCGTTCACCGCCTGCTGCTGGTCGGAGATCGGCGAGCCACTCGACGCGGTCGACCTTGACGACCTTGCCGCCGGCGAGGCCGGACGGCGGCTCGGCGCGCGGCTTGTACTTGTCGAACTTGACGTAGACGATCTTGTCGCCCGGCTTCCACTCGTCCGCTTGAAGACGAACGGGCCGGAGCCGATGAACTCGGAGATCTGCGTGTTCGGATCGGTGTCGGCGACGCGCTTGGGCATCATGAACGGCACGTTCGACGAGGGCTTGCCGAGGCCGAAGATGCAGCAGGCCGGTCGGCGCCTTCAGCTTGATCGTGAAGGTCTTGGCATCGTCGGCCGTCATCGCTGTCGACGAAGGTCATCAGCTTCTGGCCGAGCGGCGTCGCTTGCGCGCCCCAGCGCTTGATCGAGGCGATGCAGTCCTCGGCGGTGACCGGCTTGCCGTCGTGCCAGAGCAGGCCGTCGCGCAGCGTGAAGGTGTAGGTCAGCTTGTCGGCGCGATCTCGTGACTTCTCGACCATCTGCGGCTTGATCTCGCCCTTCTCGTCCATGGCGAACAGCGTGTCGTAGATCATGTAGCCGTGGTTGCGGATGATGTAGGCCGTGGTCCAGATCGGATCGAGGATCTTCAGGTCCGAATGCATGACGACCTTCAGCGTCGTCTGCGCCTGGGCGAGCGAGGTGCTGGCCAGCAGGGCCATGGCTGCGGTGACGGTCTTCCACTGAAACGTCATGAAACTCGCTCCCCTGTTGTGCTTGCGCATCTCTGCCTGCGGTCATGCAGACTGTGTGCCATTGCGTACGGCATGCTGGTTCAAGACGCAGTTGCCTGTCAACGCGGCAGGTCTCGTCCGAAGTGGCCGCCGGTGCAGCCCGGTTTTCAGCTGAGCCGGCTCAGCATTCCCGCCATCAGGCGACAGCGCGGGACTACGCTCTCCACCTGGATATGCTCGTCAGGGTGTGGTAGCCCGCCCCGAGCAGGCCGAGCCCGTCCAGCGACGGGATGCCGGCTGCGCCGGTGAAATTGGCGTCGGAGCCGCCGCCCGCAGACGCGTGGCTAAGTTGGAAGCCGATCTCGCCTGCGAGCTCCGCCGCCAGATCGTAGAGCTTCAGCGTGCCTGTATCGGGCTCCCAGACCGGGCGGGTCACGCCGCGCGTCACGGTGAAGCGCGTGCCGTCGGGTCGCTCTCCGGAGAGCGCCAGCATGCGCTCCACGCCACGGTCGAGATCGGCCTGCCGCTTGGCCATGCTCAGCGCCTCCGCCCGGCATGTCGTCGGCACGCAGTTCACCCAGCGCCCGCCCTCGATGACGCCGACGCTGAAGGTGCAATCGGCATCCGTCATCGCCTCGATTTCGAGCAGCTGCCGCGCCATCAGATTGATCGCCGAGCGGCCGTCCTTGAGGGTGGCACCGGCATGGCTTGGCCGGCCCTCGGCCAACAGGTTGAAGCGGGCGATGGCGTAGCGGCCCGTCACCACGCCATTGTCCGGCCGGCCCGGCTCCGGCACCAGGATGTAACGGTCGCGCCTCGCCTGCTGCAGGATCAGCTCGCGCGTGCCGGGGCTGCCGATCTCCTCGTCGATCGTGTAGAGTACGCTGACCGGCAGCGGCGTTTCGATCCCGGCCTTCGCCAGCGCGATGATCGCCTGCAGCGCGATATAGGCGCCGCCCTTCATGTCGACGATGCCCGGACCGTAGCAGCGCGCCCCGTCACGGCGGAACGGCAGGGAAGCCAGCGTCCCGACCGGGTGCACCGTGTCGAGATGCGACATGATCAGGATGCCCGGCTCGCCGCGACGCGGATGCGGGAAGTCCCCGCGCACGCAGTCGCCAAGGCCGGGCGGCCCCGGAAAACGAGTCACGGCCGCGCCGGCCGCTTTCAGCTCGGCCGCAACCAGATCCATCATCCGGTTGACGGCGGCGACATCGAAGGTCGGGCTCTCGCATTCGATCCAGGGCCGCAACCCGTCGAGCAGCGTGTCCGTGTCGAGGGGCAGGTCCAGATAGCTCATGGCGGGGTCCGATCAGGCTGCGAGGCGGGTTTCGGCGATGCGAGCGAGCAGGCTCGCGCCGATCGGCAAGATGCCCTCATCCAGTACGTAGGCGGGGTTGTGGACCGGCACGGAGCCGGCATGGCCGACCCAGCAATAGGCGCCCGGCACCTCGAGCAGCATGTCCGCGAAATCCTCGCTGCCCATGATCTGGCGCGGCTCGGTCAGCACATTGGCATCGCCGACGATCTCGCGGGCGACATTGGCCGCATAGGCCGTCGGCTCAGCATGGTTGACCAGCACGTTGAAAATGTCGCGGATTTCGACATCGATCTGGCAGCCGAAGCTCAGCGCCATGCCGGCCGAGATCTCGCGCATGCGGTCGCGCACCAGCTGGGCGATCTCCGGCGAGAAGGTCCGGATGGTGCCGGCGAGATGAGCCTCTTCGGGGATGACGTTATAGGCGGTGCCGGCATGGATCTGCGTGATCGACAGCACTGCTGCCTCGCGTGGATCGGCATTGCGGCTGATGATCGTCTGCAGCGCCGAGGCCAGGGCGACAGCAACCATCACGGGATCGCGCCCCATATGCGGCATCGCGCCGTGGCTGCCCCGGCCGGTGATCTTGATGTCGAAGAAATCGGCGCCCGCCATGGCCGGTCCGGGGAAGACCGAGATCTGGCCATGCTCGAGGTTGGGCGCGTTATGCAGGCCGTAGACCTCGTCGCAGGGGAAGTGCTCGAACAGCCCTTCGGCGATCATGGCGCGGGCGCCGCCAAGCCCCTCCTCCGCCGGCTGGAAGATGAAGATCACCGTGCCGGAAAAGCCGCGGTTCTCGGCGAGATAGCGCGCGGCGCCGAGCAGCATGGTGGTGTGGCCGTCATGACCGCAGGCATGCATGCGCCCCGGGATTTTCGAGCTGTAGGCGAGGTTAGTGATCTCCTCGATCGGCAGCGCGTCCATATCGGCGCGCAGGCCGATGCGCTTGCCCGGCCCGCCCGTGCCCTGCAGCATCCCGACGACGCCGGTGCGGCCCATGCCGCGATGCACCTCGATGCCCCAGGACGCCAGCTTCTCCGCGACGATGCCGGAGGTGCGGACCTCCTCGAAACCGATCTCGGGATGGGCGTGAAGATCGCGGCGGATGGCGACCAGCTCGTCCTTGAAAGCTTCGATCTGCGGCAAGGTCGGCACGGGCGGGCACTCCTATTGGCGCGGCTGTCTCAGCCGAAAGCGGGACCTTGCGGCGCGATCCGCAACCCTTTGCGGAGGTTGCGCCAGGGCAGCGAGGCAGGGCTGACCGGCATCGGGCCCGGCGCCGCGCAGACCAGGATGGTCTGCGCGATTGGCTCGAAATCGGCGCGGAAATGCACCGAGCTCTTATTGACCAGGATCGCCTGCTCGCGCGGCTCGATGCCGACCTGACGGTACATTGCCTGGTCAGCCATCTGCGCCTTGCGCGAGGCGACGACGATGCGCACGCCATCGATGCGCAGGCAGGCGCAAGGCCCGAGGTTCATCCGCGACCCGCCATAGAACGGGCCATCGGCGATGAACTTGCCGTCCGACAGCCGCTCGACAACGAAGGCTGCGGTAACCGGCGCATCGCCGGGGATGGCTGATTTGGCGCCGAGCGACACGGTGATCGTCGCGCCCTCCCCGGCCTGATGAGCCTGGGCGGCAGCCGCTGGATCGACGATCAGGCCGATGGCGGCGCGCTGCGCCCCGCAGACCATCAGCGCCCGCACCATGCCCATCGTATCGGAATCGCCGCCAGCGCCGGGATTGTCCTGCGTGTCGGCGATGACGACCGGCTTGGTTGCGGTGCTGGCAAGCCGCATCGCCTCGCGCACACCCTCCTCCGGCTCATAGACCTTGCCGTTGAAGGCGCTTTCGCTGGCAATCACGCGCTGCGCCACAGCATCGGCGGCGCGGTCGGCATCAGCCTGGGTGCGGCCATAGGCGACGATTGTGGCGCCGCAATCGGGGAAATCGGCGGCCGGGAAACCGGGCAGGAACGACAGGGTCGGCACCGCCTCGCCTTCCAGCGCCGCCAGCTCGCGGTAGATCGTGCGGCAAGGCTCCATCGCTGTTGCCTGCCAGGCGATCGGGATCAGGAAGGGGATCTGCCGGAAGGCCTTGGCATGGCGGGCGCCGCTACCCAGCAGGGTGGCGAGATAGCTCGCGCTGCGCGCGCCGGTCTCGGCCATGTCGACATGGGGATAGGTGCGGTAGGCGATCAGCGCGTCGGCCATCTCGACCATGCGGGCTGTAACGTTGCCATGCAGGTCGAGGCTGGCGACGAGCGGGATGTCGGGGCCGATCGCCGCGCGCACCCGCGCCAGCACCTCGCCTTCGCCATCGTCGAATTCCTCGCTGACCATGGCGCCGTGGAGGTCGAGATAGACGGCGTCGCAGGGCAGTGCCGCCCGGATCCGCTCCACCAGCTCGCCCGTGATCGTCTCGAAAGCCTCGGCAGTAACATGGGCCGAGGGGGTGGCGGCCGCCCAGAGCGTCGGGATCAGGGTCCAGCCGCGCTCGCGAGCGGCTTCGACGAAGCCGGAGGCGCCGACATTGACGTTGTGGATCGCAGCAAAAACCGCCTCGCCGAAGGACAGCGAAGGCCAGCCGCCGCCCTGCCGGAAGTGCTCCATCCCAGCCTTGCTGGGGGCGAAGGTGTTGGTTTCGTGGAGGAAGCCGCCGAAGGCGATGCGTGGCGACATGGGATCATCCGGACAGCCAAGGGAGCCGGAGGTAACCACGTCGCCCCGACAGGGCCAAGGCCGATTTTTGCGCAGCCCCCAGCAGCGAATGCAGCTAGGCAAGCCGGCTCGGCGGCGGCTAGGCTGCGCCGCTTGTGCCGCCTGGATCCCGCGAACCGGTATCCAGTTCGCTTGAGAAGCCTTACAGGGTGCGGACGATCTCAAGCCTTGCGCCATGCGCGAGGCCGCGATCCAGCATCTGCTCCACCGGCCCGTAGAACGAGACGGCGAAGATGCCCTGGCCGCGATGGTTCAGGTGCTGGGCCAGCTCATCGCCCGAACCGGGCTGCGGCTCGACCAGCGAAAGCATCTGCTCGCCGAGCTTGAACTGCGTCATCCGCACGCCGAGGCCCGGCGCGCCGCCCGACGAGATGGGCGCCTGTCCCAGCAGGGCGCGGTAGCGTGCGGCCGAGCTGCCGAGGTCGTGGACGGCAGCCGTCACACCCGCCACGCCGACCACGCCATTGCGGTGCTTGCAGGCCTCGCCCATCGGGACGCGTAGCTCGCGCGCGGTGACGTCGCCGCACAGGAAGGGCACATCCGGCTCCGGCGCGCGCGCCGTCTTCCAGACCAACTGCACTCCGTCCAGCCGCAGCCGCGCACCATCGATCGGTCCGTCGATGCTCAGCCCCCTCGCCCGTGCACTCCACAAGGCATCGTCGAACACCTCGGGCAACAGCGCGTAATCGACCAAGCCGCTGCCGCAATGGCTCAGCACCTGCCACCAGCGAAAATCGGGAACGGGCCGGCCGAAGGTGATGATCTCGAGATAGCTGCCATCCTCGAAGATGATCAGCGCATTGCGCGAGCCGCGCGGATGCTCGCCACCCGGCAGGACGGTGAAACCCAGCGCCTCATAGTCGCGCATGGCGGCTTCGAGATCGGTGACTGCGATCACGATGTGATCGAGCGACAAAGGCATGGTCAGACCCTTTTGCGGAGCGTGGTCAGCTGCTGGCGACGGTTTCGATCTTGTCGAGCCCGCCAAGCTGAGGCGCCAGCGACGCCCAGACCTTGCGCGCTCCGGCCTCCCATTCCACCCGGTTTTCCGGCTGGTAGGTACGGGCGCCCTCGCCCAAGGCTCGCGCCATCGAAGCGCTTTCGTCCCGAATGATCAGCTCATCGAAATGGCGCGCGCCCTGTTCGGCTGCTGCTGCGAGCGCCGCACGATCCTCCGGAGACAGGCTCTGCCAGAAGGTCCCCGCTACTGCGATGACGCCGGAGGCCCAGATGTGCCCGGTTTCGGTCAGGCAGGGCACAACCTCGTGCAGCCTGAAGCCGACATAGGCGGATTTGGTCAGGTCCATGGCGTCGACGACGCCGGATTTCAGGGCGTTGTAGGTTTCAGGGATCGGGATCGGTGTCGGATAGGCGCCAAAGCCGGCCCAGAGCTGGGTATGGAGCGGGCTCTGGATCACCCTGATGCGCTTGCCAGCGATGCCGGCGGGGCGCGTCACCGGCTCCTTGGTGAGCAGATGCCGCGCGCCGTAATTGATGAAGCCGAGCACGACGAAGCCCTGCGCCGCGTAGAGCGCGCGCAGTTCGTCGCCCAGCGTGCCGTCCAGCACCCGCCGCAGATGCGCACGGTCCCGGAACAGGAAGGGCAGGTCGAGGATCTGTCCCGCAGGCACCCAGCTTGAGAGAGAGGAAGTGGTGGAGAGGGTCGCCTGCACCGAGCCGAGCCGCATCCCTTCCGCGACTTCCTTTTCCCCGCCGAGGGCCGCATTTGCGACGATGCGCAGATCAAACCGGCCCGGCGCACTGTGCTCCAGAAGGCCGGCCATATACCGCCAGACCAATGTCTCAGGCTTGTCCTCGCCGAGCAGGGAGGCCACCGTCACCCGCCGGGCAGCGGCCTTGGCCGGGCTCATCCGCAACAATGTGGGGGCAGCGATCAGGCCGGAGACGAAAAGGCGGCGGCTCGTCATGACTTGATAGGTCCGGGAAGCTGCGATGTCGGTTCATACCGCCCTCCATCGCAACAAGACAATCGCAAGAGGAGAAGAAAACGCTGCCTGGCCGGCGCAAACCTTACGAGGCGAAGCTGAGCATGCGGCATCAACATGAAACCAGGCGACACTAGGCGCGCAAATCACCGAATTTTTGGCAGGAGCGAGCGCCATTGCTCCATGCCCGGAAGGACATAGACCACGTCCCGGAAATTGCAAGTCCTGCTAGGTCAGCAATGCCAGCGTGTGGCTGCGGCCCCCGCTTTCGGAGCCTCAGGAGCCGCGCAGCCTGAGAATAAAGGCGACGACATCGTCCATTTCGGCAGGTCTCAGCTGGTAGCGTGGCATGTTGCCATGTGGCGTCTGCAGAAAGACGCGCAGCCCGGTGCCCGTGGTCGACGCCATGGCCGCAATCGCCGCCAGATCCGGAGGTATTCTCCGCTCATCGCGCGCGCTCGGCTCGATCCGGTGGCAGGGCGAACAGAGCTGGGCTGCCAATCGCTGCCCCTCGCGCGGATCACCCGGCTCCTGTGCCAGTGCTGGTAGTCCAGTGCCCAGCGCCAGCGTCAGCAATACGGCGTGCAAGCCCTTTCGCATCATGGCCTCCATCGATCCCGGCGCAGCGTTCGACCGGATTTGTGCCGGGGGGTCAGGGCCGGGACGGTGCCCAGCGTCGGGAGATACGGCGGATATAGGCAACAAGCCCGTCGGTCTCATGTTCCAGAAGGCGGAACTCGGGCATGCCCGGATGGCGGATGACGGTGCCGTCGATCAAGACTGGTGCCGGGTTGCCGGCGGGATAGCGCTCGGCGATCAGGGGGAAGCGTGGCGCACGCGGGTTTGGGCTCGCGCCGGTCTTGCCCGTCGCGTGGCAGGCGCTGCAATACTGCTTGGCTACGCCTTCGCCGATGCGGGCGCTGGCGCGGTTCTCCGGCCTTTGCGCATCGGCGGGCATGGCGGCAGCGGGGACGGCGCAGACCGCCGCCAGCCCCATCACCGCCAGCGATGCTGCAGCCAGGCCCAGGCGCCCGCTGTAAAGCCAATTTGCGTCAATCCCCGGCATCGCGACCTCATAGCGGGAGCGGGAGCAGTCTCCCGGCGCGGATCACTCTCGTCCACGCCAGAGCAGCATGCAGTGCGACGCTGCCGGCGACATTGCGCCTGATCAATTGCCGAGGCAGTTCAGAGCCCCTTGCCGATGCGCTTGGCGATGACGCCGACGATGCCTTCGCGGAACAGCAGCACGCAGACCACGAAGATCACGCCCTGCACCACCAGAACCCAGGAGCCGAGGCCGGCGAGGTAGTTCTGCATCGAGACGATCACCAGCGCGCCGACGATCGGTCCGAACACGGTCCCGAGCCCGCCGACCAGGGTCATGAGCACGACCTCGCCCGACATCGACCAGTGCACGTCGGTCAGCGAGGCCAGCTGGAAGACGATGGCCTTGGTCGCTCCCGCCAGGCCCGCCAGCGCCGCCGAGAGCACGAAGACGGCGAGCTTGTACTGGTTGGCGCGGTAGCCGAGCGAGATGGCGCGCGGCTCGTTGTCCCGGATCGCCTTGCAGACCTGGCCGAAGGGCGAGTGGATGATGCGGTAGATCAGCAGCAGCCCGCCCATGAAGATGGCGGCGACGACGAAATACAGGGCGCGGTCATCGGCGAGATCGAGCAGCCCCAGCAGCTTGCCGCGCGGCACGGCCTGGATGCCGTCCTCGCCGCCGGTGAATTTCGGCGTCTGCAGCGAGAAGAAGAACACCATCTGCGCCAACGCCAGCGTGATCATGGCGAAGTAGATGCCCTGCCGGCGGATGGCCAGCGCGCCGAAAGCCAGGCCGAGCACGGCCGCCACGAGCGTCCCCGCTAGGATCGCAACGGCCGGATCGAGCCCCCAGACCTTGGCGGAATAGGCGCAGACATAGCTCGCCATGCCGAAATAGGCGGCGTGGCCGAAGGAGAGCAGGCCGCCATAGCCAAGCAGCAGGTTGAAGGCGAGCGCGAAGAGCGCGAAGCACAGCACCTTCATCACGAAGACCGGGTAGACCACGAAGGGCGCGACCAGCAGGCTGAGCGCAATGCCGATCAGGATCGCCTTGTGCAGGCGCTCGGTGCTGCGGTTGGTCTCTTCCAGCGCCAGCCCACCGGCGGGCGCCTCGACGGATAGATCAGCCATTTCAAATCCTCCAACCGGTGCGGCGGGACAGTCCTAGGACGGACGCAGCCACGCGGCGCATCAGGCCGCCCGCCCGAACAGGCCGTGCGGCTTCACCAGCAGAACCAGCACCATGATGATGAAGATCACCGTGGCCGATGCCTCGGGGTAGAACACCTTGGTCAGCCCCTCGACGAGGCCGAGGCCAAAGCCGGTGATGATCGAGCCCAGGATCGAGCCCATGCCGCCGATCACCACGACAGCGAAGACGACGATGATGAGATCCGCGCCCATGTTCGGATTGACCGAATAGATCGGCGCGGCCAGCACGCCGGCAAAGGCCGCGAGCGCGACGCCAAAGCCATAGGTCAGCGTGACCATCAGCGGCACGTTGATGCCGAAGGCCTGGGTCAGCGTCGGGTTTTCGGTTGCGGCCCGGAGATAGGCGCCAAGCCTGGTCTTCTCGATCAGGAACCAGGTGGCGAGGCAGACGACCAGCGAGGCCACCGACCACCCAGGCGCGGTAGTTCGGCAGGAACATGAAGCCGAGATTCTGGCCGCCGCTCAGCTCGGCCGGGATCTGGTAGGGCAGGCCCGACGAGCCATAGCCGATTGCGGAACAGGCCCTGGATGATCAGCGCCAGCCCGAAGGTCAGCAGCAGGCCGTAGAGATGGTCGACATGGGCGATGCGCTTGATCAGCAGCCGCTCGATGGCGACGCCGGTCGCGCCGACGATGACCGGCGCCAGCAGCAAGGCCGCCCAGTAGTTGATGCCGAGATAGTTCAGGCACATCCAGGCGACGAAGGCGCCCATCATGTACTGGGCGCCATGGGTGAAGTTGATGATGTTGAGCAGCCCGAAGATCACCGCCAGCCCGAGGCTGAGAATGGCGTAGAACGAGCCGTTGATCAGCCCGAGCAGAACCTGCCCGAACAGGGCTTGCGGCGGAATTCCGAGCAGCTCGAACATCTGTTTCTCAGCTCAAACCGGGTGGCGGGATGCGCCGCCTCGCGGCGAGCGAAGGGCGCAACGCGTAGCGCCAGGTGTCGACGCTCTGGTCCTCACTTCTTGACCAGCGGGCACTCGCTCTCGGAGAGCGGCCGGAAAGCCTGATCGGCCGGGAGCACGGCGACCTGCTTGTAGTAGTCCCACTGGCCCTTGGACTCCGCCGGCTTCTTCACCTCGAAGAGGTACATCGGCGTGCATCTTGCGGCCGTCCTCGCGGATCGTGCCCTTGCCGAACAGCGGATCGTCGGTCGGCATTTCCTTCATCTTGGCCATCACGGCTGCCGGCTCCTTCGACTTCAGCTCCGCGACAGCCTTCAGGTAATGCAGCACGGCGCCGTAGACGCCGGCCTGCACCATGGTCGGCATGTTGCCGTTATGGGCCTTGGCGAAGCGCTGCGACCAGGCGCGGGTGCCCTCGTCGCGATCCCAGTAGAAGGATTCGGTCAGCACCAGCCCCTGCGCCGTCTGCAGGCCGAGCGCATGGACGTCGGTGACGAAGACCAGCAGCCCGGCGAGCTTCTGGCCGCCCTGCGGTGATGCCGAACTCGCCCGCCTGCTTGATCGAGTTGATGGTGTCGCCGCCGGCATTGGCGAGGCCGATGACCTTGGCCTTGGAGGCCTGGGCCTGCAGCAGGAAGGAGGAGAAGTCCGTGCCCGGGAACGGGGTCCGCACCGAGCCCAGCACCTTGCCGCCGTTCTTGACGACGACCGCCGAGGTATCGCGCTCGAGCGCATGGCCGAAGGCGTAGTCGGCGGTGAGGAAGAACCAGCTATCGCCGCCGGCCTTCACCATCGCGCCGCCGGTGCCATTGGCGAGCGCATAGGTGTCGTAGGTCCAGTGCACGGTGTTGGGCGAGCAGGCCTTGCCGGTGAGGTCGGAGGTGGCCGCGCCCGAATTCAGGAAGACCTTGTTCTTGTCCTTGGTGATCTGGTTGACCGCGAGCGCGACCGAGGAGGTCGGCACGTCGAGCGATCACGTCGACGCCGTCCTGATCGTACCATTGCCGCGCGATGTTGGAGCCGACATCGGGCTTGTTCTGGTGGTCGGCCGAGACGATCTCGACCTTGATGCCCTTGTCGGCCGCCTTGAAATCCTCGACCGCCATGCCGCGCGGCGACGACCGAGCCTTCGCCGGTCAGGTCGGCGTAGAGGCCGGAGCGGTCGTTCAGGACGCCGATCTTGATCGGTGATCTGCTGCGCCAGCGCCGGCGCCGGCATGCAGCGCCGCGAAGGCGGTCGTCGCGAGAAGCGTCTTGAATTTCATGGTTTCTCTCCCGTGAGATGATGTCGATTTTCGACTTGGTGTTCTGGTTGGAGGTCTCGCACGCTAGACCCCGAGATAGCCGTGCAGCTTGTCGATGTTGGCGTCGAGTTCGGCTGTTGGGGATCATGTCGATCACCCTGCCCTGCTCGACGACATAGTGCCGGTCGGCCACCGTCGCGGCGAAGCGGAAATTCTGCTCGACCAGGACGATGGTGAAGCCCTCCTGCTTCAGCCGCGCGATGGTGCGGCCGATCTGCTCGATGATCACCGGGGCCAGCCCCTCCGTCGGCTCGTCGAGCAGCAGCAGATTGGCGCCGGTGCGCAGGATGCGCGCCGATCGCCAGCATCTGCTGCTCGCCGCCGGAGAGCTTGGTGCCCTGGCTCTTCAGCCGCTCCTTGATGTTGGGGAACAGCGTGAAGATCTGGTCCAGCGACAATCCGCCCGGCCGCACCTGCGGCGGCAGCATCAGGTTTTCCTCGACGTTGAGGCTGGAATAGATGCCGCGCTCCTCCGGGACGTAGCCGATGCCCAGCCTGGCGATCGCCCGTGATGGCATCCGGATCGTCTCGTGGCCGTCGAAGGTCACCGAGCCGCGGCGCTTGCCCATCACGCCCATGATCGATTTCAGCGTCGTGGTCTTGCCGGCGCCGTTGCGGCCGAGCAGGGTCACCACCTCGCCCGGCGCGACGTCCAGATCGATGCCGTGCAGCACATGCGATTCGCCGTACCAGGCTTCGAGCCCACGCAGCTTCAGAAGCGGCGCGACAGCTGGCGCAGCAGCCTGATGGGCAGAGACGGGGCTGCTGGTCTCAGTGAGCATGACCACCTCCCGATCCGATATAGGCTTCCACGACGCGCGGATCCTTGGAGACGGTGGCGTAGTCGCCCTCGGCCAGCACCTGGCCGCGCGCCAGCACCGTGATCCGGTCCGACAGCGAAGCCACCACCGAAAGATTGTGCTCGACCATCAGGATGGTGCGGTTGGCGGCGACCTTGCGGATCAGCGCCTCGATCCGCTCGACATCCTCGCGGCCCATTCCGGCCATCGGCTCGTCGAGCAGCATCATCTCGGGATCGAGCGCCAGCGTCGTCGCGATCTCCAGCGCGCGCTTGCGGCCATAGGAGAGCTCGACCGCCGGCAAGGCCGCGAACGAGGCGAGGCCAACCGCTTCGAGCAGGCGCATCGCCTCCTCATCCAGCGGCTTCAGCACGTCTTCCGAGCGCCAGAAATCGAAGGAATCGCCGCGCTTGCGCTGCAGCGCGATCCGGACATTGGCCAGCACCGTCAGTTGCGGGAACACCGCCGAAATCTGGAATGAGCGCACCAGCCCGAGCCGGGCGATTTCCGCCGGCTTCTGGCGCGGTGATGTCGCGGCCATTATAGACGATCGCGCCGCGCGTCGGAGCAGAGAAACTTTGTCAGCAGATTGAAGCAGGTCGTCTTGCCCGCACCGTTCGGGCCGATCAGCGCATGAATAGTGCCGCGCTTAACCTGCAGATCCACGCCATTGACCGCCGTGAAGCCACCGAAACTCCTTGGTCAAACCAGAGGTCGACAGAATGATGTCGTCACCGACCATCGAAGCGCCTCATCCCTTTGTTTATGTATAGTTTTCTTTTGTATCCCTTATCGCGATGCTGCACTGAGCCCTGCAACAGTGTCAACTGCCTATGCAGCCGCTGCAGGACAAGGCCCGCTGGGCGATTGCGCACGGGCGGCGCGGTTGGCCTCTCTTTGAAAAGACATGATCGGACTGTTGAACCTCTCCGACCCCGCAACGCCCTCACCCTGTCCGGACTTCAGACATGACTGCAATGACCCGCCGCGCCCTGCTGCGCGGCGCCGCGCTTGGCCTCGCAGCGCTCTCGCTTTCGCCTAAGGGCGTCCTGGCGCAGGGCGATGGCTGGTTCGACATTTCCGGCGATGACGGGAAGCCCGTGGCCAATCTTCGCCTGCCGGTCGAACTCACCAGCGAGATCGAGGCGCTACCGGGCGTCCTCTGGGCCGGGTCGAGCAGCAAGGCCGTCACGCTCTATGAGTTCTACGACTACAACTGCCCCTATTGCCGTGTGGCGGCGGCCGATATGGACCGGCTGATCGCGGCGCGGCCCGAGCTGCGGGTCGGGCTGGTGAACAACGCGATCCTGTCGCCGGGTTCGGTGCAGGCGGCCCGGGTCGAGGCGGCCTTGCTCATCCTGAACGGCCCTGCCCCGGCCTATGATTTCCATCGTCGCCTCTTTGCCATGCCGGGCCGCGCGGACGGGCTGCGAGCCTTGACGCTTGCTGAAAGCCTGGGCGTGAAGCGGGCGGAGATCGAAGCGCTCGCCGATAGTGACCGGGTCGGCAAAATGGTGTCGGCGCAGCGCAATCTCGCTGCCAATCTCGGCCTGGCCGCGACGCCCTCTTTTGTCGCGGGCGGGGCCGGGCTGCTGGGCTATCCCGGGCCTAAAGCGCTCGACCGGATCGTCGGCGCGCTGGACGAGTGCGGCGAGGTGGTCTGCCACTCCTGATCCGCCATTTCATGACGGATTTGAATGGGCTGCCGCAGGGCTTGTCGTGAGACAGAATATCATCCGCACCCGCTACGAGTGGCTGAGGTCGCCAAGCGCGATGCGGTTTCACAAAACGAGGCGCCAACCCCGCGACTTGCGGCGTTCTGGCGCGACAGGAGCGGTCTATGAGCGTCGCGAACGGCCGGGCCTTGCTGGCTACACCAGGCCCGACCAACATCCCCGATCGCGTTCTGCAGGCGATGATGCGCCCGGCGGAGGATCTTAACACGCGCACCATCGTGACGCTGACGGACAGCATCCTCAGCGATCTCGCCTCGATCTTCAAAACATCCGGCAAGACCTTCCTTTACGCCGCCAACGGGCATGGCGGCTGGGAGGCGGCCGTCTCCAACGTGCTCTCGCGGGGCGATCGCATTCTGGTTCTCGCCAGCGGCCGCTTCGCCATTGGTTGGGGCGAGATGGCTGGGTTCATGGGCGCTCAAGTCGAGGTGCTGGAAGGTTCCTGGCGCGGCAGCGTCGATCCGGCGGCGGTCGAGGAGCGGCTGCGCCGTGACACCAGGCACGAGATCAAGGCCGTGCTGATGGTGCAGATCGATACCGCCTCCGGCGTGGTCAACGATGTCCAGGCCGTACGCAAGGCGATCGATGCCGCCGCACACCCTGCCCTGTACATGATCGACGGCGTCGCCTCGTTGGGTTGCATGAATTTCGAGATGGACGCCTGGGGCGTCGACGTCGCGATGTCGGCTTCGCAGAAGGGGATGATGACCTCTCCTGGCCTCGCCTTCGTCGCCGCCAATGAGAAGGCGTGGAAGGCGCATCAGAACGCGACGATGCGCACGCTCTACTGGGACTGGACCGCCCGCAGCGGGCCTCAGCACTACATGCGCCATTGCGGTACGCCGCCGGAGCATCTGATGTTTGGTCTGCGCGCCGCGCTCGACATGATCCTCGAAGAGGGGCTCGAGGCGGTCTGGCAGCGCCATCGTTTGCTGGCCGGCGCGACCCACGCCGCCGTGGCGAAATGGGCGGAGGGGCAGGTCCTGTCCTGCAATATCCCAGACCCCGCGCAGCGCGCCTGCTCCGTCACACCGATCCTCGTCCAGGGTTATGAGCCGGAGGCGATCTCCGACTATACCCGCTCCGCCTGCGGGGTGACGCTCGGCTCCGGCATTGGCGACCTCTCCGGCAAGGCCTTCCGCATTGCTCATATGGGCCACACCAACGTGCCGATGGTGCTGGGCAGCCTCAGCGCTGTCGAGATGGCGCTGCAGGCGCTGAACGTGCCCCACGGCGCCGGCGGCGTCGCGGCGGCGGTCGCGCATCTCGCCGAGCATACGCCGGTTCCGGAGCGCCGCTCCGATCATGCCGGGGCGCACTGACAGCGCCCTTCTGGACGCTGCACTCTGCCCTGCATGCCTGCCATGATGCCCCGCCTGGTTGCAGTGCAGCATCAATTTGCTATGCAGCAGCGGTGAATGTGGTTTTCCATGCCCTGCGCCGGCGGCTGAGCCCGCCATAGCGGCTGCTCGCCCGAGCCGCCCGACGCTGCCGTAAGGCGGCGCGCCTTGTCATGATCCGGCTGCCGAAGCGCCGGAACCGAAAGCCATTGCATGTCCAAACCCGCCACGTCCAAACCTGCCACGTCCGTAACCCGTCTGCGGAACGAGTGGGCTCCCAATGTCACGCGCGAGCTGCTGGCCGGCACCGTCGTCGCGCTCGCACTGATCCCTGAAGCCATCGCCTTTTCGATCATTGCCGGCGTCGATCCCAAGGTCGGGCTCTACGCCTCCTTCTGCATCGCCGTCGTCTCGGCCTTTGCCGGTGGCCGCCCGGCCATGATCTCGGCTGCGACAGGCGCGATGGCGCTGCTGATGATCACCCTCGTGAAGGAGCATGGCATCGGCTATCTCTTCGCGGCGACCATCCTCACCGGCCTGTTCCAGATCGTGGCGAGCCTGCTGCGGCTCGGCGACCTGATGCGCTTTGTCTCGCGCTCGGTGGTGACCGGCTTCGTCAACGCGCTGGCGATCCTGATCTTCATGGCGCAGATGCCCGAGCTGATCGGCATGGGGACAACCGTCTATCTGATGACGGCGGCCGGGCTGATCATCATCTACGGCCTGCCCTATCTGACAAAGGCGATCCCCTCGCCGCTGGTGACGATCGTGCTGATGACGGCGCTTTCGATGTATTTCGGCTTCGGCATCCGCACGGTCGGCGATATGGGCGCGCTGCCGAGCGAGCTGCCGTTCTTCGCTTTGCCCCAGGTGCCGTTCAATCTGGAAACGCTGCGGATCATCCTGCCCTATGCGCTGACGCTGGCGATGGTCGGGCTGCTCGAGAGCCTGATGACGGCGGCGATCCTCGACGAGATGACCGACACCACCTCTGACAAGAACCGCGAATGCGCCGGCCAGGGTCTGGCCAATATCACCTCCGGCTGCTTCGGCGGCATGGCCGGCTGCGCGATGATCGGCCAATCCGTGATCAACGTCTCCTCGGGCGGCCGGGGCCGGCTCTCGACGCTATGGGCCGGGAGCCTGCTGCTCTTCCTGATCGTCGTGCTCGGCCCATATGTCGCTCAGATCCCGATGGCGGCGCTGGTCGCCGTGATGATCATGGTCTCGATCAACACCTTCCAGTGGCGCTCGCTGCGCACGCTGCTGACCCACCCCAAGAGCTCGAGCTTCGTGATGCTGGGAACCGTGGCGGTGGTGGTCTGGACGCATGACCTCGCCAAGGGGGTGCTGTTTGGCGTGGTGCTGAGCGGGCTGTTCTTCGCCCACAAAGTCACGCGCTTCTTCAGCGTCGAATCGAGCCGCAATGAGCTGGCATCGCGCACCTACCGGGTCACCGGGCAGATCTTCTTCGCCACGGCCGAGGCGTTCCACGCGGCCTTCGATTTCCGCGAGGACGATCTGCATTCCGTGGTGATCGATCTTCAGGCCGCGCATTTCTGGGATATTACGGCGGTGAATGCGCTGGATCGCGTGGTGCTGAAATTCCGGCACCACGACATCCCGGTCGAGATCATCGGCATGAACGCAGCCACGGCGACGATGGTCGAGCGTCTGGCGACGCATGACAAGCCCGGCGCCCTCCCCGCCGGCTCCGGCCACTAGGCCGCCAGCCCGCGCGGCGGCTGCGCCACGCAGACACCTTCCGCTGCCAGGAAGGCGGCCGCCCGCAAGCAGATATCCTCGCGCCAGGGCGGGGCGATCAGCTGCACCCCCATGGGCAGCGCCTCGGTGAAGACCGGGACGCAGGCCACGGGCAGGCCGATAGCCGAGATCGGCTGGGTGAAGAGGCCGAGATTGGGGCGCAGCGGCACATCCACCCCGCGCAGCCGCAGGAGTTTCTGGCCGATCTCAGGGGCTGTGCAGGGAGTCGCTGGCGCAATGATCAGGTCGACATTGCGAAACAGCGCCATCACCGCGTCATGAAACCAGCGCCGCGCCGCCTGCGCCTGCATCACCCAGGCGGCCGGCAGCATGGTGCCTGCCAGAAACCGGTCGCGCGTCTCCGGATCGAAATCATTGGCGCGGCTGCGCAGCCGGCCGAGATGGAAGGTCGCGCTCTCGCTGTTGGTGATCAGGAAGGCTGCGGCGCGCGCAATCTCGGCGCCGGCCAGCTCGACCCTTTGCGTGGCACTGAGAGCCGCAGCGACCGTTTGCACGGCGGCACCCGCCTCCTTCATGTCCCCGGCATCGAAATAGCCACCCGCAGTAGCGATGCGCAGGCCCGCCAAACCCTTGGGCAGCTCGGGCAGGACAGGCTGCACCGGGCGCTGTGCACAAGCGGGGTCGTCTTGATCGGCGCCCTGCATCAGATCGTAGGCCAAGGCGAGGTCCGTGACATCGCGCGCAAAGGGGCCGAGATGATCGAGCGATTCACAAAACGGGAAGCTGCGCGTGCGCGGCAGCCTGCCATAGGTCGGCTTCAGTCCGAACACGCCGCAGAAGGAAGCGGGGACCCGGATCGAGCCATTGGTATCAGAGCCCAGCGACAGGGGCGCCAACCCCGCGGCCGTGGCCGATCCCGAGCCCGAGCTGGAACCGCCGGCCATGCGCGAGAGATCATGGGGATTGCGGCAGGCGCCGTCATGGGCGTTTTCGCCGGTGAAATCATAGGCATATTCGCCCATGTTGAGGCCACCGAGCAGAACCGCGCCCGCCGCCTGCAAGCGCTCCACCAGCACCGCATCATCAGCGACGGGCGCTCGCTCGCGATTGATCTTCGAGCCGGCGCGGGTCGGCAGGCCGGCAATATCGAAGAGGTTCTTCACCGCGAAGGGCACACCGGCCAGCGGGCCGAGCGCA
Organism: uncultured Alphaproteobacteria bacterium; assembly: GCA_963759925.1. Classification (GTDB taxonomy): domain Bacteria; phylum Pseudomonadota; class Alphaproteobacteria; order Rhizobiales; family Beijerinckiaceae; genus Allobosea. The sequence goes on along the minus strand of CAVXBE010000006.1, from coordinate 337,781 downwards.
GCGCCTTGCTTGCGTGCACGATCGATGGATCGGGCCTGAGCCAGCGCCCTCTCGGCGGTCACATCGGTGAAAGCGTTGAGCTGCGGGTTCAAGCGCTCGATCCGCGCGAGCCAGGCTTGGGTCACAGCCTCGGCAGTGATGGCGCCGTCGCGCACAGCGCTGGCGATGCGATGGGCCGGCGTGAAGGGATCAAGCATCGCCCTGCTCCTCGCCGACAGTGCCCGGGCGGAATACGGGCGCAAGATCGAACGCATCTGCGGCAAGCGGGGCCTTGGCCACGACATCGGCCATGGCACGCGCCACGTTCAGATACTGGAGGACGCCCGGACGCTGGTCCGGCGTGATCGTCAGCCCCATCGTTGCTGCCATCGCGTCCAGATGCAGTGCGGCGTTGAAGACCGGTTTTGTGTCGCTCATCGTGTCTGCGCCTCCTTCATGGCCGGCTGGGTCCATTGCGCGAGGGCGGTAAGGACGCTGTCCGTATCGGTGACCCAGCCGAAGATGCCGCCCTGCGCGGCGATCATGCGCAATGCCACCTCGTGAAATGCCGGGTTTGTAGGAGGCGCAGGCGTCGCCGAGGACGAGGCAGCGGAAGCCCCGGTCATTGGCCTCCCGCACCGTGCTGTGAACACAGACTTCCGTCGTCACCCCCGCCACGATCAGGGTTTCGATGTCGAGGGTGCGCAGCATCAGCTCGAGATCGGTCTGGTAAAAGGCGCCCTTGCCGGGCTTGTCGATGACGGGTTCGGAGGGCAGCGGCAGCAAGGCTGGAATGATGGCGTGCCCCGCCTCGCCGCGGATCAGGATGCGCCCCATCGGGCCGACCGCGCCGATGCGCTTCTCCGGCGGGCCGCGCTCGACCTTGGCCCTGGGCGCGTCGGAGAGATCAGGCCGGTGCCCCTCGCGCGTATGCAGCACCGGCACGCCCGCCGCGCGGGCTCCGTGCAGGATCGCGCGGCAGGGCTCGACCGCCCGGGCCAGCAGCGAGACATCATTGCCAAGCGCCGCGCCAAAGCCGTCCGGCTCCAGAAAGTCGCGCTGCATGTCGATGATGAGCAGAGCCGAGCGGCCGAAATCGACCGCCATCGGCTCTGGCTCCGCCTGGACCTGAATTCGTTGCACGCGCACCCCCGCCTCTGCCCGCAAGGTGCTTAGCAAGGGTCGTGCCTGCGGGGGCCGACCAAGGGCACGTCTTGAGCGGTTGCCGTCGCGCTCCGTCGCTCGCGCGCAAGGCGTGGGTGGTCGCCACAAGGGCGACCATGACGGGGGTGGGTGGTAAGTACACCCCAACTCACCCGTCATGGTCGCCCTTGTCCCGACCACCCACGTCTCGGCTGCTGTCGCGCTCCGTCGTTCCGGCGCAAGCGGCGACAGATTGCATAAAGCTTGCATGCATTGCCCCAGCGCCTTTCGGGCGCCTGTGCTCCTGCTGCGAGATGAACCGTGCCGACCCTGACCAGCCTCCTCCGCGCCCATCTCGACGGCACAAGCACACCTGAGCAGACAGTCGCGGAGTGCTATGCGCGCTATCGCCAGCAGGGTGACGACGCCATCTTCATCACCCTGCGCCCCGAGGCGGAGGTACTGGCCGAGGCTGTGACGCTGCAGGAGCAGGGACCGCAAGGCCGCAGGCTCTGGGGCATCCCTGTCGCCGTGAAGGATAATATCGACGTGGCGGGCCTGCCGACGACAGCCGCCTGCCCCGGCTTTGCCTATCGCCCCGCCACTGACGCGACAGTGGTGGCGCGGCTGAGGGCGGAAGGCGCGCTGATCATCGGCAAGACCAATCTCGACCAGTTCGCCACCGGGCTGAACGGCACGCGCTCGCCCTATGGCGTTCCGCGTAACGCCCTGAACAGGGCTCTGGTGCCGGGCGGATCGAGCTCTGGCTCGGCCAGCGCGGTGGCGGCCGGCATCGTGCCTGTTGCGCTCGGAACCGACACGGCAGGCTCGGGCCGGGTCCCGGCCGGGCTGCAAAATCTCGTCGGCCTCAAGCCAACGCTCGGGCTGGTGCCGACAACCGGCGTCGTCCCCGCCTGCCGGACGCTCGATTGCGTCTCGGTCTTCGCTATGACGGTGGAGGATGCCTGGGCGGTGCTGGAGGTGATCGCCGGTACCGACCCCAGCGATGCGTTTTCCAGGCCGATCCGCCCGGGGCAGCCCGGTGCTGTCCCTCCGAAGCTGCGGATCGGTGTGCCCCGCCCGGCCGATCTCGACTTCGATGGCGATGCGGCGGCGCAAGCCAGCTTCACCGAAGCGGTGGCGCGCGCAGAGGCATTGGGCGCCAGCCTCGTCCAGCTCGATATGGCTCCCCTCTATGAGACGGCGAAGCTGCTTTATGACGGGCCCTGGGTGGCTGAGCGCTATCTCGCGATCCAGGACCTGCTAGGCCGGGACCCGGAGGCGATCCTGCCGGTCATCCGCGAGGTCATCGCCAGCAGGCCCTTGCAGAACGCTGCCGAAACCTTTGCTGCCCGCTATCGCGTGGCGGAGCTGGCGCTGGCGGCGCGCGCGATGTTCGCGACGGTCGATCTGATGATGGTGCCGACGGCGCCGCGCCCGGTGACGCTTGAGGAGATGGCCGCCGACCCGATCGGCAAGAATTCGCTGCTCGGCCGCTACACCAATTTCGTCAATCTGCTCGATCTCTGTGCGCTGGCAGTCCCGGCCAGCCTTGCGCCTGATGGCACCGCGGCGGGCGTCACGCTGATCGCGCGGAGCGGGTCAGGACGCGCTGCTGGCGGGGATTGGCAGTGCGCTCCACGAAGCTGCAGGCCTGACATTGGGCGCAACCGGCGAGGCCCTGCCGGCCGCGGTGCCGGCATTGCCGCGCGCGAAGCCCGGCTTCATCGAGATCGCCGTCGTCGGCGCCCATCTCTCCGGCATGCCCCTGAACCACGAGCTGACATCGCTGGGCGCGACCTTCCTGCGCGCGGGGACGACGACCGGCGACTACAGGCTCTATGCCCTGCCGGGCGGTCCGCCGAAGCGGCCGGGGCTTGTGCGGGTGAAAGCGGGAGGCGGTGCGCCGATCGCGGTCGAGGTCTGGGCGATGCCGCCGGAAGGCTTTGGCCGCTTCGTCGCCGGCATCCCCTCACCGCTCGGGATCGGTACGCTGGCGCTCGCCGACGGGCCGATGGTCAAGGGCTTCCTCTGCGAGGCCATCGCCATCGATGGCGCGCAGGATGTCACGGCCCATGGCGGCTGGCGTGCCTATATCGCCTCGCTGTGATGAAGCACTTCAGAGATCGTAGGTGGCCCAGACATACCAGACGCCGAGGAAGACGACTGCGGCGATGGCGGAGGTGATCAGGGCCTTGCGGAGCAATCCCGGCAGGACCGGAGCGCCGGGCTCCGTACCGTCGATGACGCCGCCATCCTCGGACTGGCTGCGGACGCCGAAGGGCAGTACGGCGAACAGCACCGTCCACCAGATCACGAAATAAAGCGCCATCCCGCCAACGATGGTCATGCGCCATCTCCGGCCAGGGCGATGCAGGAAAAGGCGACGCGGGCCTCGGTCGGCACGCCAAAGCGGGCGGTGTACCGGGCTGGCAGACCCTTCGGGAAGTGCTTCACATACTCAGCATTGCAGGCCGCGTAATCGGCGGGATCGGTGATCAGCATTGTCGCCTGAACGACCCGGTCGAGGCTGCTGCCAGCCTCTTCCAGGATGCGGGCGATATGGGCGAGCGAGTTCCGGACTTCATCGGCCGGGCTATCACCGCGGAACACGCCGCGCGCCGGATCATGCGGCGCCGAATGGCCTGAGACGAAGATCAGCCCACCGGCGCGTGTCGCGGCGCTGAACGGCCGGGGCGAGCCCGGCTCCGGCTGGCCGAAGAAGGCGATCTCGCTCATGCCTGTTCGAGCTCGACCAGCGTTCCGCAGAAATCCTTGGGGTGCAGGAACAGGACCGGCTTGCCATGCGCGCCGATGCGGGGCTCGCCGCTTCCCAAGACCCGCGCGCCTTCCGTCTTCAGCCGGTCGCGCGCCGCCAGTATGTCGTCGACCTCGTAGCAGATGTGGTGGATGCCGCCATCGGGATTGCGCTCGAGGAATTTGGCGATGGGCGAGTTGGCGCCCATCGGCTCCAGCAGCTCGATCTTGGTGTTGGGCAGCTCGACGAACACCACGGTCACGCCATGCTCAGGCTGCGGCAGCGGCTGCGACACCCGCGCCCCCAGCGTGTCCCGATAGAGAGCCGTCGAGGCAGTCAGATCCTTGACCGCGATGGCGACGTGGTTGAGGCGACCGATCATGGAAACTCCTCGATAAAAGCTGCGGGTGCGACGCGCGTCGCACCCTTACCATTCGCCACTCGCCCCTCGCCAGCGACTAAACCTCAATCACCAGCGCATGCACCAGCGGCTTCTTGCCCCACTCCTCATTGACGGCGCTGCGCAGGCCGCGCTCCAGTGCGTTGCGCAGGGCTTCAGGATCGCGCCTGCGGGCCTTGGGGATGTTGTCCAGAAGCTCGGTCACGGCTTCGGCGACATATTCGTCGAAATCGGAGCCATCGCGTGTGCGAGGCGGCAGACCGAGCACCGCGATCTCCGGATCGCCGGCGAGGCCACCCTTCTCGTCGATGGCGACGGCGACGGAAATCATCCCGGCGAAGGAGAGCTTGCGACGCTCCTGGATCGTCTTGTCCAGCGCGTTCACCAGCAGGTTGCCGTCCTGATAGAGCCGGCCATGCGGCGCCTCGTCGATCTTGCGGGCGCCTTCCGCCGCGATCTGCACGATGTCGCCATTGCCGGGGCGGACCACCTGCTTCACGCCAAGGCCGCGCGCGAACTTCTCATGCTCGCTGAGATGCAGATCCTCGCCATGGGCGGGGATGGCGATCTGCGGCTTCAGCCATGAATAGAGCCTTGCCATCTCCTCGCGCCGCGGATGGCCGGAGACATGGACCAGATGCGTCCGGTCGGTGATGATCTCGATATTGTCGCGGGCGAGCGCGTTCAGGATGTTGCCGACCGCCTTTTCGTTGCCCGGAATGGTGCGCGACGAGAAGATGACACGGTCGCCGGGCGACAGCGCAATCTCGGGATGATCGTCGGAGGCGATGCGCGAGAGCGCGGCGCGTGGCTCGCCCTGGCTTCCCGTCAGCAGCGCCACGACCTTGTCGCGCGGCAGATAGCCATAGGTGTCGGCGGAGCGGAAAGCCGGGATGCCGTCGAGATAGCCGCATTCGCGGGCGACATCGATGACCCGGTCCATGGCGCGGCCGACAACGACCACCTCGCGCTGATTGGCCATGGCCGCTTCCGCGACAGCGCGCAGGCGCGCCACATTCGACGCGAAGGTGGTAACGGCGACGCGGCCGGGAGCGCTCTGGACGAGCTCGCTCAGCTTAGCTGCGACATCGGCTTCGCTGGGGCTGGTGCCGTCGCGCATGACGTTGGTCGAATTGCAGATCAGCGCGAGCACGCCCTCTTCGCCGAGCTCGCGCAGGCGCTTCTCGTCGGTCGGCATGCCGACGCCCGGGGTCGGGTCGATCTTCCAGTCGCCGCTATGCACGACGAGGCCGACCGGCGTGCGGATCGCCAGCGCATTCGATTCGGGGATCGAATGCGCCACCGGCACGAACTCGATCTCGAAGGGCCCGAGCGTCACCCGCCCGCCCTGCGGCGACGATGTTCATCGGCACCTTGGGAGCGCCCGGCTCGGAAAGGCGGCGCGTACCGAGCAGCCCGGCGGCAAAGCGCGTGCAATAGACCGGGGCGCGCAGGGACGGCCACAGAGCCGCCAGCGCTCCGATATGGTCCTCATGGGCATGGGTGATGACGATGCCCAGCAGGTTGGCGCGCTCCTCGATGATGTAGCGCAGATCGGGCAGCACGATATCGACGCCCGGCACATCGGCGCCCGCGAAGGACAGGCCGCAATCGACCAGGATCCACTTGCGCCGCCCCTCCGGACCGAAGCCGTAGAGGGCGGCGTTCATGCCGATCTCGCCAAGGCCGCCGAGTGGAACGAAAACGAGTTGGTCCTGGGAGCGAGGCACTGCGGATCCTGTCGAGCTTGGAGTGGCGCCTGAGGCGCGGGGATTGGGGCGAGCCCTATCACGTCAGCAGGCAGGGCTCCATAGTGCGAAGGTGGCGCAGGTCGCAAACGCCTTCGGCCTAGCCAGTTTGCGCGAAGAACAGGTCACCAGCGTCAAAACTGCGTAGGCCGCCTTCGGTGCGCAGCAGCAGCCGGCCACTGCCATCGACCCCCTCGAACACGCCGCTGACAGCGCCCTCCGGCGGGCGGATGGTGATGTTCTCGCCGAGGAAGGCGGCGCGCTCCAGCCAGGCGTTGCGGGTCGTGGTGAAGCCGCCCGGCTTCTGCCAATCCTCCAGCCGCTTCAGCATGGCACCGCTCAGTGCCTCCAGCGCCGCCTCGATCGTCGCGGTCGGGGCATGCGCCTGCAGATAGCTCGCCGGATAGGGCGTCCCTTGGGCGCAGGAGGCGATGTTGATGCCAAGCCCGATGATGACGCTGAACACCCCTGCCCGCGACAGCCCTTCGAGCAGCAGCCCGGAGCATTTGGCGCGGTCGATCAGCAGATCGTTGGGCCATTTCAGGGCGAGCCTGGGCGGCGAGAGCCCGGTGATCTGGGCCGCGGCATCATGCAGAGCGAGGCCAGCGACGAAGCTCGAGCTGGGGCGCCAAAGCGGGCTCGCAGGGGGCGACGAGCAAGAGGCTCGAATAGAGATTGCCGGGAGGCGAACCCCAGTGCCGGCCATGGCGGCCGCGGCCGGCATTCTGGCTGCGCGCGACGATCCAGAGATTTCCCGGCTCGCCCTGCTCCAGCGCCCGGCGCGCCTCATCCATGGTGGAATCGACGGCATCGCGGATGATCAGGCGATAGCCGGCGGCGCGGGCGTTATCGGCCAGCATGCCGCTCAGCCCTGACCCGGCAGCAGCCACCGGGATCCTGCGTGGCAGGCTCCCGATGTGGCGCCGGGATGCATCAGAACAGCGACTTGGCGGCTGCTGCGGCCGAGTTGAACAGCGGCGCCGGGACCAGCGACAGCACCAGCACGAACAGCGCCGAGACCAGCAGCACCGCGCGCGTGCCCATATCGCCCTGCTCGAAAGCCGGCTTGGCCTCGTCGAAATAGATGATCTTGACCAGTCGCAGATAGTAATAGGCGCCGACGACGCTGGTCACCACGCCGACCACGGCCAGCGTGTAGAGCTTGGCATCGATAGCCGCGAGGAAGACGTAGAACTTCGCCCAGAACCCGGCCAGAGGCGGGATGCCGGCGAGCGAGAACATCATCATCGACAGCGCGAACGCCATCCAGGGATTGGTGCGCGAGAGACCGGCGAGCTCGCCGATATCCTCGACCGCCTTGCCGTCGCGCCGCATCATCAGCACGCAGGCGAAGGCGCCGAGCGTCGTGGCGAGATAGATCGCCATATAGACCATGACGCCCTGCACGCCGGACGCGGTGCCGGCCGCGAGGCCGACCAGCGCGTAGCCCATATTGGCGATGGAGGAATAGGCCAGCAGCCGCTTGATGTTGGTCTGGCCGATCGCCGCGAAGGCACCGAGCGCCATCGAGGCGATCGAGATGAAGATCGATGATCTGCTGCCATTCATGCAGCGCGCCGGGAAAGGCCGACGACGAAGATGCGGATCATCATCGCCATCGCCGCCATTTTCGGAGCGGCGGCGAAGAAGGCAGCGACCGGCGTCGGCGCGCCCTCATAGACGTCGGGCGTCCACATATGGAACGGCACGGCCGAGATCTTGAAGGCGATGCCGGCCGCGATGAAGACGATGCCGAAGATCAGCCCGAGCCCGACCTTGCCGCCAGCAACTGCGGCGGCGATGCCGGCATAGTTCACCGTGCCGGTGAAGCCGTAGACCAGCGACGAGCCGTAAAGCAGCATGCCCGAGGACAGCGCGCCGAGCACGAAGTACTTCAGGCCGGCTTCCGTCGATTTGGCGTTGTCGCGGTCGAAGGCGGCGACGACATAGAGCGCCAGCGACTGCAGTTCGAGCCCGACATAGAGGCTGATCAGGTCATTGGCCGAGATCATCATCATCATGCCGATGGTGGCGAGCACGACGAGGATGGGGAATTCGAAGCGCATCGTGCCGTCGCGCCGCAGCGTGTCGGACGAGAGCAGGATGGCGGCGGCGGCGCCGATCAGCGTCAGCACCTTCATGAAGCGGCGCGAAACCGTCGGCGACGAAGCCGTCGTTGAAGGTCAGCAGCCGGCCATCGCCGGAGAGGACCAGCACCAGCGCGACGGCAAACAGCGCCAGCGCCGCGCCTTCGAGCAGGCGCGTCGAGCGCTCGCCGCGGATCGCGCCGATGAGCACCATGGCGATGGCGCCGAGCGCGAGGATGATTTCCGGCAGGGCCGGGCCGAGAGCGGGTACGGTCATGAGGCAGCGACCTTAGTTGACCACCATCATCGCCGTTTTCGCGGCGGTGAGGGCAGCCTGATAATTCTTGATGAGCGCTTCGGTCGGTGCGGCGAAGGCGTCGAGGATCGTGCCGGGGCGAACGCCGTACCAGATCGTCAGCAGGACGAGCGGGATCAGGATCGCCATTTCGCGGCGGTCGAGATCGGCGATGCCCTTGAGCTCGGGCTTGACCAGCTCGCCGAACATCACGCGGCGATAGAGCCAGAGCGCGTAGGCGGCCGAGAGGATGACGCCGAAGGTGGCGATGAAGGCGACCCAGGGATTGGCGCGGAAGGCGCCCATCAGCGTCAGGAATTCGCCGACGAAGCCAGCCGTGCCGGGCAGGCCGACATTGGCCATGGTGAAGACCATGAAGATCACGGCATAGACCGGCATCCGGTTGACCAGCCCGCCATAGGCGGCGATCTCGCGGGTGTGCATGCGGTCGTAGACCACGCCGACGCAGAGGAAGAGCGCGCCGGAGACCAGCCCGTGGCTGACCATCTGGAACATCGCGCCCTGGATGCCCTGCGGCGTCAGGGTGAACAGGCCCATGGTGACGAAGCCCATATGCGCCACCGAGGAGTAGGCGATCAGCTTCTTGATGTCCTCCTGCATCAGCGCCACCAGCGAGGTGTAGACGATGGCGATGACCGAGAGCGCGAAGACGAAGGGCGCGAAATACTGCGACGCCTCGGGGAACATCGGGATCGAGAAGCGGATGAAGCCGTAGCCGCCCATCTTCAGCAGGATCGCCGCCAGAATGACCGAGCCCGCCGTCGGCGCCTCGACATGCGCGTCAGGCAGCCAGGTATGGACCGGCCACATCGGCATCTTCACCGCGAAGGAGGCGAAGAAGGCGAGCCACAGCCAGGTCTGCATCCCCGCCGGGAACTTGTGCGCCAGCAGCGTCGGGATGTCGGTGGTGCCGGCATTCCAGTACATCGCCATCAGCGCCAGCAGCATCAGCACCGAGCCGAGCAGCGTGTAGAGGAAGAACTTGTAGGAGGCGTAGACGCGGCGCTTGCCGCCCCAGATGCCGATGATCAGGAACATCGGGATCAGGCCGGCCTCGAAGAACAGGTAGAACAGCACGAGGTCGAGCGCCGCGAAGACGCCGATCATCAGCGTCTCCAGGATCAGGAAGGCGACCATGTATTCCCGCACCCGCTTCGTCACCGACGTCCAGGACGCCAGGATGCAGAACGGCATCAGGAAGGCCGTCAGCACGATGAAGGGGAAGGAGAAGCCGTCGACGCCGAGCTTGAACTTGATAGCGTCCGAAACCCAGCCATGGGTCTCGACCATCTGGAAGCCGGGATTGGCCGCATCGAAGCGGCTCCAGGCGACGAGCGCCAGCACGAAGGTGGCGATCGTCGTCGCCAGCGCCGCATAGCGGGCGTTGGAGTCGACCGAAGCCTGCGTCGCCGCGCTGCGACAGGATGAAGGCCGCGCCGACCAGCGGCAGGACGAGCAGGCCGGTGAGGATACCGAAGCCGAACATCATCTCACCCGCGCGCCAGCAGATACCAGGTCACCAGGGCCGCGACGCCGATCGAGCATGGCGAAGGCATAGTGATAGAGATAGCCGGTCTGCAGCCGGACCACCCGGTTGGTGACATCGACGACGCGGGCCGAGACGCCATCGGGGCCCAGGCCGTCGATGACCATGCCGTCGCCCTTCTTCCAGAGGAAGCGGCCGAGCCACATCGCCGGGCGCACGAACAGGAAGTCGTAGAGCTCGTCGAAGTACCACTTGTTCAGCAGGAACTTGTAGAGCGCCGGATTGGCGGCGGCGAGCCGCGCCGGGCAGATCGGGGCGCAGCACGTAGAAGTACAGCGCGATCAGCGAAGCCGAGCAGCATCGCGATGAAGGGCGAGGCCACGACCCAGCCGGGCACCTCGTGCATCTCGTGCAGGATGTGGTTGTCCTTGCCGGTGAACAAGCGCCGACTTCCAGAAGCCCTCGTAGTCGTGGCCGATGAAGGCCTCCTTGAAGGCGAAGCCCGCAGCGACCGCGCCGAGCGACAGCACCGCAAGCGGGACCAGCATCACCAGCGGGCTCTCATGCGGCTTAGCTCGTGATGGCCGTGATCATGCTATGGGCGCCGGCCCATCCTCATGCGCCGGCGGATCATGGTCCGGGTGGCCGGTCACGGCTGAATCGCCATGAGCATGCGCGGCATGGGCATGGTCGTCATGGCCATGGCCATGGCCAGCCCAGCGCGGCTTGCCCTCGAAGGTCATGAAGTACAGGCGCCAGGAGTAGAACGAGGTCATGCAGGCGGCGACGACCAGCAGCACGAAGGCGTAGGAGCCGGCAAAGCCGGTATGCGCCACCGAGGCATAGGCGCTCTCGATGATCGCATCCTTGGAGAAGTAGCCGGCGAAGAGCGGGAAGCCGGTCAGCGCCAGCGTGCCGATCGTCATCGGCCGCCGCCGTCAAGGGGATGTGCTTGCGCAAGCCCGCCCATGTTCCGCATGTCCTGCTCGTGATGCATCGCATGGATGACCGAGCCGGCGCCGAGGAACAGCAGCGCCTTGAAGAAGGCGTGGGTGAAGAGGTGGAAGATGCCGGCCGAATAGGCGCCGACGCCCAGCGCCACGAACATGTAGCCGAGCTGCGAGCAGGTCGAATAGGCGATGACGCGCTTGATGTCGTTCTGCACCAGGCCGACGGTCGCGGCGAAGAAGGCCGTGGTCGCGCCGATGACGACGACGACGGTCAGCGCGATCGGGCGCGTATTCGAAGATCGGCGACAGCCGCGCCACCATGAAGACGCCGGCGGTCACCATGGTCGCGGCATGGATCAGCGCGGAGACCGGGGTCGGGCCCTCCATCGCGTCCGGCAGCCAGGTGTGCAGCAGGAACTGCGCCGACTTGCCCATGGCGCCCATGAACAGCAGCAGGCAGGCCAGGGTCATGCGCGTTCCAGTCATGGCCGAGGAAGCGGAAGCTCTGCGTCGCGAGATCCGCCGACGCGCGGGAAGATGCCGTCGAAGCCGACCGAGCCGAACAGCACGAAGACCAGGAAGATGCCGAGCGCGAAGCCGAAATCGCCGACGCGGTTGACGATGAACGCCTTCATCGCCGCCGCATTGGCCGAGGGCTTCTGGTACCAGAAGCCGATCAGCAGATAGGAGGCGAGGCCGACGCCCTCCCAGCCGAAGAACATCTGGACGAGGTTGTCCGACGTCACCAGCATCAGCATGGCGAAGGTGAACAGCGAGAGATAGGCGAAGAAGCGCGGCCGGTGCGGATCCTCGTGCATGTAGCCGATGGAATAGAGGTGCACGAGCGAGGAGACCGTGTTGACCACGACCAGCATCACCACCGTCAGCGTGTCGATGCGGAACGCCCAGTCGACCCGCAGATCGCCCGAGGCCATCCAGTGTCGCGACCTGGACGCGGGTCGTGCCTGCGCCGAAGCCGACATTGAAGAAGGCGATCCAGGACAGGACCGCGCGAGACGATCAGCAGCGAGGTTGTGACGATTTCCGATCGCGCGCGCGCCGATCAGGCGGCCGAACAGGCCGGCGATCAGGAAGCCGATCAGGGGGAGGAAGACGATCGCGTGATACATGGGCCGGATCCGGGCGCTGTGGCGCCTCAGCCTTTCATCATGTTGATGTCTTCCACCGCGATCGTGCCGCGGTTGCGGAAGTAGACGACGAGAATGGCGAGCCCGATGGCCGCTTCCGCCGCCGCGACAGTCAGCACGAGCAGCGCGAAGACCTGGCCGACGATGTCATTGAGGAAGCTGGAGAAGGCGACGAAGTTGATGTTGACCGAGAGCAGGATCAGCTCGACCGACATCAGGATGACGATGACGTTCTTGCGGTTGATGAAGATGCCGAGCACGCCGAGCGTGAACAGGATCGCGGCGACCGCGAGATAATGGCCGAAACCGATCATCAGACCGTCTCCTCCGGAATGCCGGCATGCGAGGCGACCTTGCGGACCTCCATCGCAGTTTGCTTGGTGCGGGCGTTCTGCTCGGTGATGTCCTGGCGCTTGACGCCCGGCCGGTCGCGCAGTGTCAGCACGATGGCGCCGATCATCGCGACCAGCAGCACGAGCCCGGCCGCCTGGAAGTAATAGACATACTGCGTGTAGAGCACCTGCCCCAGCGCCGCTGTGTTGCTGAGCCCACCGGGGATCGGCGCGACGGGCGCGCGAACGATCTGCGGGTCGATCACCCAGGCGCCGACCACGACCAGCAGCTCGACCGCGAAGATCAGGCCGATCAGCGCGCCGATCGGCAGATATTGCAGGAAGCCCTGGCGGAACTCGGCGAAATCGACGTCGAGCATCATCACCACGAAGAGGAACAGCACCGCGACCGCGCCGACATAGACGACGATCAGCATCATCGCCAGGAACTCGGCCCCGAGCAGCAGGAACAGCCCGGCCGCATTGACGAAGGCCAGGATCAGGAACAGCACCGAATGCACGGGGTTGCGCGATGCGACCACCATGAACGCCGAGGCGATGGTGACGCTCGAGAACAGATAGAAGAAGGCCGCTGCGGCGTTCATCTCGGTCAGCCCTTCCACCCTTGCGGGTGGCCCTCGTTGAAATGCGTCCGACTCTGCGCCGGAAGCAGTTGGGTGCGTCTATAAGCGGGCGAGTGGCGAGTTGCGAGTGGCGAATGCTGGCGTTCTGCTCGCCATTCGCCATTCGCAATTCGCCGCCTCAGCGATACGGCGCGTCCATCGCGATGTTGCGCGCGATTTCGCGCTCCCACCGCGCTCCGTTCTCCAGCAGCCGCTCCTTGTCGAAGAACAGCTCCTCGCGGGTTTCGGTGGCGAATTCGAAGTTCGGCCCCTCGACGATGGCATCGACCGGGCAGGCTTCCTGGCAGAAGCCGCAATAGATGCATTTCATCATGTCGATGTCGTAGCGCGTGGTGCGGCGCGTGCCGTCATTGCGGCGCGGGCCGGCCTCGATGGTGATGGCCTGCGCCGGGCAGATCGCCTCGCACAGCTTGCAGGCGATGCAGCGTTCCTCGCCATTGGGATAGCGGCGCAACGCATGCTCGCCGCGGAAGCGCGGCGATCTGCGGATTCTTCTCGAAGGGATAGTTGATCGTCGCCTTCGGCTTGAAGAAATAGCGCATCGACAGGGCGAAGGCCGAGACGAACTCCTTGAGGAGCAGGCTCTTGGCGGCTTGCGCGAGTGTCATCGCAGGGCAATCCTCTTGTTCATCGTCTCAGCCGAACAGAGCCCGGCCGACAAAAAATCCGACGACCGGCATGGCACCGACCGTCATGAGCAGCAGGACGCGCCTGCAGGATGCGGATGCGGCGAGCATAATCGGCCCGCTCCTCATCGCTCTGCGAACGATCCGTCCGGCGCAGCGCCGTCACGACGACGCCGGAGATCACACGGTATTCCAGCAGGCCGAGCGCGAAGCCGATCAGGGCTCCGAGCAGGCCCGCCATCAGCGGCACCGGCCCCCAGCCGGTGAGCTGCAGCACGAAGGCGACGACCACGACCGATGACCAGCGACAGCGGCAGGAACACCTTCCAGCCCAGCCGCATCAGCTGGTCGTAGCGGTAGCGCGGCACGAAGGCCTTCACCATGGCGAACATGAAGAAGACCAGCGCACATCTTGCAGCACGAACCAGAACACGCCCGGCAGCCAGGTGAAGGGCGCGATCGGCGACCGGCGGCAGCCAGCCACCCAGGAACAGGATGGTCGTCAGCGCGCACATGGTCATGATCGCCACGTATTCGCCGAGCATGAACAGCAGATACGGGGTCGAGGAGTATTCGACCATATAGCCCGCCACCAGTTCCGATTCCGCCTCCAGGCAGGTCGAAGGGCGGGCGGTTCGTCTCGGCCAGCGCCGAGATGAAGAAGATCACGAACATCGGGAACAGCGGCAGCCAGTACCAGCCGAACAGGCCGAGCCCGGGTGTTCTGCGCCTCGACGATGTCGCCGAGAGGTTCAGCGAGCCGACGCAGAGCAGCACGGTGATGATGACGAAGCCGATCGAGACTTCGTAGGACACCATCTGCGCCGCCGAGCGCAGCGCGCCCAGGAACGGATACTTCGAGTTCGAGGCCCAGCCGGCCATGATCACGCCGTAGACGCCGAGCGAGGAGATGGCGAAGATGTAGAGGATGCCGACATTGATGTCGGCGATCGCCCAGCCTTCCGCCACCGGGATCACCGCCCAGGCCGAGAGCGCCAGCAGGCAGGTCACCAGCGGCGCCAGCAGGAACACGCCCTTGTTCGCGCCCGATCGGGATGATCGGCTCCTTGAAGGACGAATTTCAGCAGGTCCGCGAAGGTCTGGAACAGGCCGAAGGGACCGACGACGTTGGGCCCGCGCCGCAACTGCACCGCCGCCCAGATCTTGCGGTCGGCGAGCAGGATATAGGCGATGAAGACGAGCAGGCAGGCGATGAGCAGCGAAGCTCTTGCCCAGCATGATCAGGAGGGAGAGGACGATATCCCAGTTCATGGCCTTACTCCGCCGCCTGCCGCTGCCGGCCCGAGGCCAGCGCCGAGCATTCGGCCATGACCGCGGAGGCCCGCGCGATCGGGTTGGTCTGATAGAAGTCAGTCGATCGGCGAGGCGAAGCTCGCCTTGTCGGTCTTGCCGCCGAGATCGGCGAGCGCGGCAAGGCCCGAGGCATCGGCCGGCTGCGACGGCGTCGAGCGCGGCGAAATGCGGATGCGCCGCATAAAGCGCCTTGCGCAGGCCAGCCAGCGTGTCGAAGGGCAGGGTCTGGCCCAGCGCCGCCGACAGCGCACGCAGGATCGCCCAGTCCTCGCGCGCATCGCCCGGCGCGAAGGTGGCGCGCTCGGTCATCTGCACCCGGCCTTCGGTGTTGACGATAGGTGCCGGACTTCTCGGTGTAGGCCGCGCCGGGCAGGATGACGTCGGCGCGATGCGCGCCGCGGTCGCCATGCGTGCCCTGATAGACGACGAAGGCACCGGCCGGCGACCTCGATCTCGTCGGCGCCGAGCAGGAAGAGCAGGTCGAGCGCGCCGGGCGCGATCATCCCGGCGCATCCAGCCCGCCCTCGCCCGGCACGAAGCCGAGATCGAGCCCGCCGACGCGCGCTGCGGCGGTGTGGAGCACGCCGAAGCCGTTCCAGCCCTCGGTGCCGGAGCCCAGCGCCTTGGCGGCCTTGGCCGCAAGCGAGAGAACGGCTTCGCCGTCAGTGCGGGCCAGAGCGCCCTGCCCCACCAGCACCAGCGGCCGTTGGCGCACATCGCGCCTTGGCGTTCTTGATCGAGCTCGGTCAGCGTCTCGACGCCTGCGCCCAGATAATCATAGGCGATAGGTCAGGTCCGGCTGCTCGCCGATGACCTGCACCTTGAAGCCGCCGCGCAGCCAGCGCTTGCGGATGCGGGCGTTCAGGATCGGCGCTTCCTTGCGCGGATTGGAGCCGATGATCAGCAGCGCATCGGCCTCCTCGATCCCGGCGATGCCGACATTGAACAGGTAGGAGGCGCGGCCATGCCGCGGGATGCAGCGCGGCTGCCATCCTGGCGGCAATCGATGTTGGCGCTGCCGAGCGCAGCCATCAGCTGCTGCAGCGCGATACATTTCCTCGACCGAGGCGAGGTCGCCGGCGATGGCGCCGATCCGCTCGGGGCCGGCGGCCTTCACCTTGGCGGCGATCGGCGCGAAGGCCTCGGCCCAGCTCGCCGGACGCAGGCTGCCATTCTCGCGGATATAGGGACGGTCGAGCCGCTGGGTCCGCAGGCCATCGACGACGTGGCGGGTCTTGTCGGAGATCCACTCCTCGTTCACCGCCTCGTTGATGCGCGGCAGGATGCGCATGACTTCGCGCCCACGCGCATCGACGCGGATCGCCGAGCCGACCGCATCCATCACGTCGATGGACTGGGTCTTGGACAGCTCCCAGGGCCGCGCCTTGTTCTGGTAAGGCTTGGAGGTCAGCGCGCCGACCGGGCAGAGATCGACGACGTTGCCCTGCAGCTCCGACGTCATCGCCTGCTCGAGATAGGTGGTGATCTCCATATCCTCGCCACGACCGATGGCGCCGAGATCCTGCCCGCCCGCGACTTCCGTGGTGAAGCGGACGCAGCGCGTGCACTGGATGCAGCGGGTCATCGACGGTCTTCACCAGCGGGCCGATATACTTGTCCTCGACGGCGCGCTTGTTCTCGGAATAGCGCGAGGTGTCGACGCCATAGGCCATCGCCTGGTCCTGCAGGTCGCACTCGCCGCCCTGGTCGCAGATCGGGCAATCCAGCGGGTGGTTGATCAGCAGAAACTCCATCACCCCCTCGCGCGCCTTCTTCACCATCGGCGACTTGGTCAGCACCACCGGCGGCTCGCCATTCGGGCCGGGACGGCAGATCGCGCACGCCGATGGCGCAGGAGGCCTGCGGCTTCGGCGGGCCGCCCTTCACCTCGACGAGGCACATGCGGCAATTGCCGGCGATCGACAGCCGCTCATGGAAGCAGAAGCGCGGCACCTCGGCGCCCGCGGCCTCGCAGGCCTGGAGCAGGTGTAGTCGGCGGGAACGTCGACCTCGATGCCGTCGATGAGAAGTTTGGTCATGGTCTCACTCCGCCGCCATCAGACGCACCGGCTCGGAGTGCGGGTTGGCGGAATAATCGTCGATGCGCTTTTCGATCTCGTGACGGAAATGCGCGATCAGCCCCTGGATCGGCCAGGCGGCAGCGTCGCCCAGCGCGCAGATGGTGTGGCCTTCGATCTGCTTGGTGACGTCGAGCAGCATGTCGATCTCGCGCTTCTGGGCGCGGCCTTCGGCCATGCGGGTCATCACGCGCCACATCCAGCCCGTGCCCTCGCGGCACGGGCGTGCACTGGCCGCAGCTCTCATGCTTGTAGAAATAGCTGATGCGCGCGATCGCCCGGACGATGTCGGTCGACTTGTCCATGACGATGACGGCGGCCGTGCCGAGGCCCGATTTCAGCTTGGAGAGCGAATCGAAATCCATCGGCGTGTCGATGATCTGCTCAGCCGGAACCATGCGCACCGAGGAGCCGCCGGGGATCACCGCCATCAGATTGTCCCAGCCGCCGCGCACGCCGCCGCAATGGCGATCGATCAGCTCGCGGAAGGGGATGCCCATCACCTCTTCGACGTTGCAGGGCTTGTTCACATGGCCCGAGACGCAAAACAGCTTGGTGCCGACATTGTTGGGATTGCCGAGCGACGAGAACCAGCTCGCGCCACGGCGCAGGATGGTCGGCGCGACAGCGATGGATTCGACGTTGTTGACCGTCGTCGGGCAGCCATAGAGGCCCGACATTGGCCGGGAACGGCGGCTTCAGCCGCGGCATGCCCTTCTTGCCCTCGAGGCTTTCGAGCAGCGCCGTCTCCTCGCCGCAGATATAGGCGCCGGCGCCGTGATGGACGTAGAGATCGAAGGGATAGCCGTGCTTGTTGTTCTGGCCGATCAGATTGGCCTCATAGGCCTCGTCGACCGCCCGCTGCAGCGCCTCGCGCTCGCGGATATATTCGCCGCGGATGTAGATGTAGGCTGCGTTGGCGCCCATGGCGAAGGAGGCGATCAGGCAGCCCTCGACCAGCGTATGCGGATCATGGCGCATGATCTCGCGGTCCTTGCAGGTGCCCGGCTCCGACTCGTCGGCATTGACGACGAGATAGCTCGGCCGGCCATCGCTGACCTTCGGCATGAACGACCATTTCAGCCCGGTCGGGAAACCGGCGCCGCCACGGCCGCGCAGGCCGGACTTCTTCATCTCGTCGATGATCCAGTCGCGGCCCTGCTCCAGCAGGAACTTGGTGCCGTCCCAGGCGCCGCGCGCCATGGCGCCCTTCAGCGACAGATCATGCCGGCCGTAGAGATTGGTGAAGATACGATCGCGATCTGCGAGCATGTCAGTCCTGCCTCACTTAACCGGCTTGTCGCTGCCGCCGGTGGGCGACCTGCTTGCATGGGGCTTGCCCGTCTCAGCCGCGCCCGCATCGACCTTGCCACCCGCCGAGGGCGTGTCATGGGCTGCGCTGCTCGGCTGGCCGGGCTCGGATGGTTTCGGGCGACCGGCCGTAGCCGTGTCGGTCGCCGGCTGAGTGGCGGCGGCCGGGGTCGCGTCGGTCTTTGCCGTCTCGGAGGGCTTGCTGGCTTCGCCAGCGGGCTTTGCCACTGCCTCGCCGGCGGGCTTCGCAGCCTCGCCGGCGGCTGGCTTCAGCCTCGGCCTTGGCTGCAGCCTCGGCGGCGGCCTTGGCGGCGGCGGCTTCGGCGGCGGCCTTGCGCTGCTCGGTGACGCGGGTCTGCCAGTCACCGGCGCCGACCACCGTGCCATCGAACAGCGCGGGATCCTTCAGCGTCTCCCCGCCGCCTTCAGGCTCCGAGCCGGAGCGGCCGATCTGCGAGCCGGTCTTGACCGGGCGGCCATGCCGGAGATCCTCGAGCAGCGCCTTGAAGTTATCCGGCGTCAGATCCTCGTAATAATCGAAGTTGATCTGCGCCATCGGCGCATTGCAGCAGGCGCCGAGGCACTCGACCTCGAGCCAGGACAGCTTGCCGTCCGCCGAGACGGTCGATTGCGGGCCGATCACGTCCTCGCAGACCTTCTTCAGCGCTTCGGCGCCGCGCAAGGCGCAGGGCGTGGTGCCGCAGAGCTGGACGAAATGTTCGCCCACCGGCTGCAGGTTGAACATGGTGTAGAAGGTGGCGATCTCCATGACGCGCATCGGCGCCATATCGAGCTTGCGGGCCACCGCCTCGATGGCGGCGCGCGGCACCCAGCCATGATGCTGTTCCTGCGCCTTCCACAGCAACGGGATCACAGCCGAGGCCTGGCGTCCTGGCGGATATTTCGCGATCTGCTGGTCGGCCCAGTTCTCATTCGCGGCATCGAACGCGAAGGAGGCGGGCTGGACGTGATCGGGGGCGAGGCGACGGACGGACATTCAGGATACCTGAGGCGAATGGCGAAGGGCGAGTGGCGAATGGCGACGTGAAAGGGGCGCTGAGCGGGGCTTGAACGGCGCCAATGCGGCCAAGTACGGCTGGGCTATCACAGCCCATTCGCCATTCGCCACTCGCCATTCGCGCAAAAGCATCACCGATCGACCTCCCCGAACACGATATCGAGGGAGCCCAGGATCGCCGAGACGTCGGCCAGCATGTGCTTGCGGCACATGAAATCCATGGCCTGGAGATGGGCGAAGCCCGGCGCCTTGACCTTGCAGCGGTAGGGCTTGTTGGTGCCGTCCGAGACCAGATAGACGCCGAATTCGCCCTTGGGCGCTTCGACGGCGGCATAGACCTCGCCCTCGGGAACCTTGAAGCCTTCGGTGTAAAGCTTGAAGTGATGGATCAGCGCTTCCATCGAACGCTTCATCTCGCCGCGCTTGGGCGGAACCATCTTGCCGTCGAGTGCCGAAATCGGCCCGCCGCCATCAGGGCCCAGCAGCTTTTCGCAGCACTGCTTCATGATCCGGACCGACTGGCGCATCTCTTCCATGCGGATGCAGTAACGGTCGTAGCAATCGCCGTTCTTGCCGATCGGGATGTCGAATTCCATCTCCTCATAGCACTCATAGGGCTGCGACTTGCGCAGATCCCAGGGCGCGCCCGAGCCGCGCACCATGACGCCGGAGAAGCCCCACTTCCAGCAGGTGTCGAGATCGACCACGCCAATATCGACATTGCGCTGCTTGAAGATGCGGTTGTCGGTCAAAAGCCCCTCGAGATCGTCACAGACGCGCAGGAACGGCTCGCACCATTCGGCGATATCGTGGATCAACGAGGTCGGCAGGTCCTGATGGACGCCGCCGGGCCGGAAATAGGCGGCGTGCATGCGCGAGCCCGAGGCGCGCTCATAAAACACCATCAGCTTCTCGCGCTCCTCGAAGCCCCAGAGCGGCGGCGTCAGCGCGCCGACGTCCATCGCCTGCGTGGTGACGTTGAGCAGATGCGACAGGATGCGGCTGATCTCGGAATACAGCACCCGGATCAGCTGGCCGCGGCGCGGCACGGTCACGCCCATCAGCTTCTCGACCGCCATGCACCAGGCATGCTCCTGGTTCATCGGCGCGACATAGTCGAGGCGATCGAAATAAGGCAGCGCCTGAAGATAGGTCTTGGCCTCGATCAGCTTCTCGGTGCCGCGATGCAGCAGCCCGATATGCGGATCGACGCGCTCGACGATCTCGCCATCAAGCTCCAGCACAAGCCGCAGCACGCCATGCGCCGCCGGATGCTGAGGCCCGAAATTGATGCTGAAATTGCGGATGTTGTGTTCGGTCATGAGAATACCGGAAAGCGAATGGCGAATGGCGAGTGGCGAGTGGTCATATCAGCCGTCCGCGACTTTGCGCTGCAGCGACCGAAGAAGCGCCCGCAGCTGACGACCCAGGGATTCGCACGCGCCGACCACCTCGGTAATCGCAGCCGAAGCAGCCAATCCAACGCGTTCGCTCAGGATCAGGTGCGTTTCCAGTTCTTTCAGCGACCCTTGCGCGATGCGCAGGAACTGAATGAACGAACCCGTATTTTCACGGCCGTGACCCTCCGCGATATTCGCGGCGATCGAAGTGGCCGATCGGCGTATCTGTGAGGTCATGCCGTACATCTCATCTTTCGGAAACGAACGCGTCAGCTGATAACAAGTCACCGAAAGCGACATGGCGTCCTGCCAAATTCGCAGATCCCGGTAAGACCTGATCGTCTCAACCACGCCGTAACACGCTCCCCTTATCTATTCGCCACTCGCCATTCGCCATTCGCCCCGCTTACGCTTTCGCTTTTTCATCACCCGGCAGCACATAATCCGTGCCTTCCCAGGGCGAGAGGAAATCGAAGTTGCGGAATTCCTGGTTCAGCCTGACCGGCTCGTAGACCACTCGCTTCTGCTCGTCGTCATAGCGGACCTCGACATAGCCGGTCAGCGGGAAGTCCTTGCGCAGCGGATAGCCCTCGAAACCGTAATCGGTGAGGATGCGGCGCAGGTCCGGGTGGGCCGAGAACAGGATGCCGTAGAAATCATAGGCCTCGCGCTCATACCAATTCGCCGCCGGGAAGACGTCGATCACGGACGGAACGGGCGTCGCCTCATCCGTCTGGACCTTGACCCGGATCCGGCGGTTATGGCGCGGCGAGAGCAGGTGGTAGACGACATCGAAGCGCTTGGCGCGGCCGGGATAGTCGGCCCCGGCAATGTCGGTGAAATTGACGAAGCGGAAGCGCGGATCGTCGTGGAGCGTCCGCAGCACCGTGACCACTGAAGCAGCCTCAGCCAGCACCGTCAGTTCGCCGAAAGCGACGACCGCCTCCGTCACGGCGCCCGGCAGCGCCGCCATGATCTCTTCGCCGAGGGCTACGAGCGCTTCGCTCATCGTTGATCACCACGTCATTCCGGGGCACGCCACAGGCGCAGGCCCGGAACCCCTGAACACAGTTGCAGCCGGGGCTACCGGCGCCTTGCTTCAATCGGACCCGGAACGACCTCGACGGCCCTCCGGGACCGTTTCTTATCGCTCGATCGTGCCGGTCCGGCGGATCTTCTTCTGCAGCAGCAGCACGCCATACAGCAGCGCTTCGGCCGTGGGCGGGCAGCCCGGCACGTAGATGTCGATCGGGACGATCCGGTCGCAGCCGCGCACCACAGAGTAGCTGTAGTGGTAATAGCCGCCGCCATTGGCGCAGGAGCCCATGGAGATGACATAGCGCGGCTCAGGCATCTGGTCGTAGACCTTGCGCAGAGCCGGAGCCATCTTGTTGGTCAGCGTGCCGGCCACGATCATCACGTCCGACTGGCGTGGGCTGGCGCGCGGCGCAAAACCAAAGCGCTCGACATCATAGCGCGGCATCGAGAGCTGCATCATCTCGACAGCGCAGCAGGCCAGGCCAAAGGTCATCCACATCAGCGAGCCCGTGCGGGCCCAGTTGATCAGGTCGTCCGTGGCCGTCACGAGAAAGCCCTTGTCGGCCAGCTCGTTGTTCA
This sequence comes from uncultured Alphaproteobacteria bacterium, assembly GCA_963759925.1. Lineage (GTDB taxonomy): Bacteria > Pseudomonadota > Alphaproteobacteria > Rhizobiales > Beijerinckiaceae > Allobosea. The sequence goes on along the minus strand of CAVXBE010000006.1, from coordinate 315,426 downwards.
TTTCCAGAAAGAATGGATCGCGCGAGCCGAGCGCTTGCCCGTCAGGCCCGAGCAGGCCTTTCGGCGCAGGTGCGACGAGCGGATTGCCGCGATCGATCGCTGTGACTGCCATTATCGAACCCTTGTGAACCAATTCCCTGGAGATAGGAATTCAATACGCGCTGCGGGATGGGACGATTAGTCCCATTCGAGCGCACCCTTGCGCCACTCATAGACGAAACCGACGGTCAACACGCCGAGAAAGATCATCATCGAGCAGAAGCCGTACCAGCCGAGGGCACCGAAAGCGACCGCCCAGGGGAACAGGAACGCGACTTCCAGATCGAAGATGATGAACAGGATGGCCACCAGATAGAAGCGCACATCGAACTTCATACGCGCATCGTCGAAAGCGTTGAAGCCGCACTCATAGGCGGAGAGCTTCTCCGGGTCTGGCTTTGAATAGGCAATCAGGAAGGGCGCGACCAGCAGCGCCAGGCCGATGAAGCCTGACACGCCGATGAAGATCGCCAGCGGCAGGTAGTCATTCAGCAGGGACGGCACCTGGAGGGATTGCATGAGGTCTTTCCCCTCTTCCCGCGGCCGGGCGTCGGCGCGCTGGTCAGTCGATTATCCCTTGCATTGGAATGAAGCAAGAGTTCGCCGCGCCGCACAATCGCTTAACGGGGTTGATTCAGGCGCAGATGAGCCTCGCCCGGCTGGGTTTTTCGGGGGCTGCCGGACAGGAGCGCGGTTTAGCGGCCGATCCTGAGCAAATTGCTGGCAGCCGGCGGCAAGCCGGGACACACTGCCGCCGATTCGACGCGGCCTGTTCCGGCGCCGTCGGCTCAAGGAGAGAGAGCATGGCGGCCCTGTCACGTTGCATCCTGATCCTGGCCATGGCCACTGCCGGCCTCTCGACCCCGGCAAGGGCGCAGCAGCTCAACCTGCTGGCGGCGACCTGCGCCGACTTTTCCGGCATGAGCGAAACCGACCGCAGCCAGCTCTCGCTCTGGCTGGCCGGCTATTTCGCGGGTGGTGCGCAGCGGCCGGAAATCGATCTCGCCCGGATCGCGGCGGCCCCCACCGAACTAGCCGCGCTTTGCACCAAGACGCCACAGGCGCCGCTGATCAGTGCGGAATCGCGGGCGGTGTTCATGCCCGCAACACCCGCGCCCTGAGCGGATCAGGCCGGGCGCGCCCCGCGCAGCGGCTTCAGCTCGGCTCCCAGACACTGCACATGCATGTCCCGGACATCATCGGGAAGCTGCTGCTTGGCCAAGTCTTTGGCATAGGACCGGCAGGAGGTGAGGTCATCCACCTTCAGCTCGCGCAGATCGTAAAGCACGTCGCCGGTCGACATCAGATACGAAATCAGCAGCAGGATTTTGACCATTGGCTTTGAGCCTTAAGGACGGTTGATTCGCTGTCTTCCCTCCCGCTCATCATGTCATCTCTGTTGCAGCGCAAAAGCGCGTTTCCAGTAAAGCTGTGGATTAAACCGATTTATCGGGAACCTCAGGCCTGAAGCCGCGTTCGCGCGATCCTCGGCCTGAGACTGTTGCCCTGATGCGGCTCTCGCTCAGCCCGCCTTTTTTCGCTCAGCAATGCGGGCGAGGTCGGTGAGCAGCCGCCGTGTCCCCTTCAACCGGTCCTCAGCCGTCTCGAAATCGTCGATGAAGACGACCCGCATATCGGGGCGGACCTTGGCCAGCGTGCCTTGCTTGGCGACATAGCCGACCAGCCCCTCGGGGTTCGCGAACTCATTGTCGCGGAATGAGACGATGATGCCCTTCGGCCCGGCCTCGACCTTCTCGACATTGGCGCGGCGGCAGAGTGCCTTGATCGTCACGATCTCCAGCAACTGCTGAACCTCTTCCGGCAGCGGGCCGAAACGGTCGACCAGCTCGGCGCCGAAGGACTGGATGTCGCCATCATCAGTCAATGTCGACAGCCGCTTGTAGAGCGTCAGCCGGAGCGTGAGGTCGGCGATGTAATGCTCGGGGATCATCACCGGCGCGCCGATCTGGATCGTCGGCGACCACTGGCTCTCAGAGATCGATGTCGACGCCGGCCTTCAGCTGCGCCACGGCCTCTTCCAGCATCTGCTGATAAAGCTCGTAGCCGACTTCCTTGATGTGGCCCGATTGTTCGTCGCCCAGCAGATTGCCGGCACCACGAATGTCGAGGTCGTGGCTGGCGAGCTGGAAGCCCGCCCCCAGCGTATCCAGCGACTGCAGCACCTTCAGCCGGCGCTCGGCCTGCTCCGTCAGCTTGCGGTTGGCCGGCATGGTGAAGAGCGCATAGGCGCGCACCTTGGAGCGGCCGACGCGGCCGCGCAGCTGGTAAAGCTGCGCCAGTCCGAACATGTCGGCGCGGTGGACGATCAGCGTGTTGGCGGTCGGGATATCCAGGCCGGATTCGACGATGGTGGTCGAGAGCAGCACGTCGTACTGGCCATCATAGAAGGCCGTCATCACGTCCTCGAGCTGCCCGGCCGCCATCTGGCCATGGGCGATGCCGACCTTGGCCTCCGGCACCTGCTTGTCGAGGAAGTCCTTCACCTCGGCGATGTCCTCGATGCGCGGCACGACATAGAAGCTGCGCCCGCCGCGATAACGCTCGCGCAGCAGCGCCTCGCGCACGATCAGCGGATCGAACGGCGTCACGAAGGTGCGCACGGCCAGACGATCGACCGGCGGCGTCGCGATGATCGACAGCTCGCGCACGCCGGTCATCGCCAGCTGCAGCGTGCGCGGGATCGGCGTCGCCGACAGCGTCAGCATATGCACCTCGGCGCGGAACTCCTTCAGCCGCTCCTTATGCGTCACGCCGAAATGCTGCTCCTCATCGACGATGACGAGGCCGAGATCCTTGAACTCGATCAGCCTTGCCGAGCAGGGCATGGGTGCCGACGACGATATCCATCGTGCCGTCCTTGATGCCCTGCTTGACCGCCTTGAGTTCTGGCAGCCGGGACAAAGCGCGAGGCCTGGCCGACCTGGACCGGCAGGCCTTTGAAGCGCTCGGCGAAATTGCGGTAATGCTGGCGGGCGAGCAGCGTGGTGGGCACCACGACCGCGACCTGCTTGCCGTTGAGGGCGCAGGCAAAGGCTGCGCGCAGGGCGACCTCGGTCTTGCCGAAGCCGACATCGCCGCAGACCAGCCGGTCCATCGGCCGGCCAGCCGCCATGTCGTCGAGCACCGCATCGATGGTGTTCTGCTGGTCCTCGGTCTCCTCGAAGGGGAAACGGGCGCAGAACTCGTCATACAGCCCCTCCTGCGGGATCAGGCGCGGCGCTTCCCGCATGGTGCGCTGGGCGGCGATGGCGATCAGCTTGCTCGCCATCTCGCGGATGCGCTGCTTCAGCTTGGCCTTGCGCGCCTGCCAGCCGCCACCGCCGAGCCGATCGAGCGCGACCTCGGTATCCTCCGAGCCATAGCGCGACAGAAGCTCGATGTTCTCGACCGGCAGGAAGAGCTTGGCATCGCCGGCGTAATGGATCTCGAGGCAGTCATGCGGCGCCCCCGCAGCCGTGATCGACTGCAGGCCGATGAAGCGGCCAATGCCGTGATCGACATGGACGACGAGATCGCCCGGCGAAAGCGATGAGAGCTCCGCGATGAAATCCTGCGGCCGGCGCGTCTTCTTGCGCGGGCGCACCAGCCTGTCGCCGAGGATGTCCTGCTCGCCGATGACGGCGAGCTTGCCGGCCTCGAACCCGCTCTCGAAACCCCAGACGGCGAGCGCGGTGATGCCCGGCTTGAGGTCGAAGGCGGCGCGCAGCGAGCCGGTGGTCTGCACCGTCTTCAGCCCATGATCGGCCAGCACATGCGCCAGCCGCTCGCGCGAGCCCTCCGACCAGGAGGCGAGGATGACGCGGCGGCCATCGGCCTGCAGCGCCTTCACATGGGCGACAGCGGCATCGAAGACGCTGCTGGCATTATCGGCGCGCTCGGCTGCGAAGTTGCGGCCCTGCCGGGCGCCGAGATCGATGACCAGCTTGCCCTCGCTATCGGGCAGCTGAAACGGCGTCAGCGCCGCGACGCCGGACTGATCGACGATACCGCGCCAATCCTTGGGCGACAGATAAAGCGCGTCCGGCGGCAAAGGCTTGTAGGGCGCGCCGCCGGCGCCCGGCTGGTCCAGCGCCGCCTTGCGGGCGTCGTAATAGTCCTTGATCAGGCTGATGCGCTCGCCGACCGCGTCCTCGACCTGCGCATCGAGCACCAGCGGCACATCCGGCAGATAGGTGAACAGCGTATCCAGCCGCTCGGCCAGCAAGGGCAGCCAATGCTCCAGCCCGGCCGGGCGGCGGCCTTCGCTGACCGCCTCATAAAGCGTGTCGTCGCGGCCCGGCGTGCCGAAGGTGGCGATATAGCTCTGGCGAAAGCGCTTGATGCTCTCGCTGGTCATCTGGGCTTCCGACATCGGCACGAGATCGAGCCCGCGCATCTGCCCGGTGGTGCGCTGCGTCTCCGGATCGAAGGTGCGGATCGATTCCAGCGTGTCGCCGAAGAAATCGAGCCGGATCGGCGCCGGCATGCCCGGCGGGATACAGATCGACGATGCCGCCGCGCACCGCGAACTCGCCGGTCTCGCGCACTGTCGAGGTGCGCAGATAGCCGTTCATGTCGAGCCAGCGCGCCAGCTGCTCGGTATCGACGACATTGCCCGGCGCGGCCGAAAAGCTCTCCGAAGCGACCTTCGAGAAGGCCGGCACGCGCTGCAGCGCGGCATTGACGGTGGTCAGCAGCAGACGCGGCTTGTCGCCGGATTTGGTCTTGGCCAGCCGCGACAGCGTGGTCATCCGGTGCGCGACGATGACTCGGCGCCGGCGAGACCCGGTCATAGGGCTGGCAGTCCCAGCCCGGGAACGAGACATCTCCAGGTCGGGAGCGACGAATTGCAGTGCGTTCTCCAGCACCTGCAGACGCTGGCGCATCGCGCGCGACGAAGACGAGCATCGCCGCGCCCTCAGCCTTCTTGGCGCGCGCCCGCGTCAGATCGGCGAGAAGCACGGCATCGAAGCCATCGGGCACGCTGGCAAGCGTCGGCTTGTCGCCGCGGTTGAGCGCATCGAGGATGCGGTCGCTCTGCAGCTTGGCGATCTGGGCGGGAGGCGGAATGCTCATGGTCTGTCTTTGACGGCTCTGTTTAGCGAGCCCTCATCCTGAGGAGCCGCGAAAGCGCGTCCCGAAGGATTGAACAGAGGGCACTGAAACATCCTTCGGGACGCGCCTGCGGCGCTCCTCAGGATGAGGGTTATCGGGTTGGGGAGGCCGAGGCGCTCACACGTGAATAGGCTTGCCGTGATGGTGGAACGCTTTCAGCCGACGAAAGATCGGGCTGTCGTAATTTTCCGGCACCTCGGCCTCACCGGTGATCCAGCTCAGGAGGTCGCGATCCAGCACCTCGATCAGCCGCTCGAACTCATCCAGTTCAGCGTCGTTCATCGTTCCGATCTCGGCATCGGCGAAACGGCCCATGATCAGGTCATTCTCGCGCATGCCGCGATGCCAGGAGCGAAACAGGATTTTGCGGCGCCGCGGATCGAGATCGGCACTGGTGCGGGTCGAGCCTGACATGAAAACCTCGGGACAGGGCCATGGCGAGAGGGCCGGCCCCGTCGCGGAGCCTGCCGTTGCGGGCTATATAGCGTCGGCCCTCGTCGAAGTCAGCGGCGGGCGGCCGCAATTTCTCGCACTCCTGACACAGGCTTGAGAGCCCCGCTTGCGACCGACTTCGCTCGATCCGCTGTTTGCCCCGGCGACGACCCTTACCGGCGTCGGGCCGAAACTCGGCAAGGTGCTCGACAAGTTCCTGGGCGACGAGCTGCGCGGCGCGCGGGTCATCGACCTGCTGTTCCATCTGCCGACCGGCGCCATCGACCGGCGGCCGAGCCCCAGCATCGCCGATGCACCGATCGGCGATGTCGCGACCTTCGCCGCGCGGGTGACCGAGCACCGGCCGCCGCCGCCCGGCAAGGGCAAGGCGCCCTACCGCATTCTGGTCGAGGATGAGAGCGGGGATGTTACGCTGGTCTTCTTCCATGCCGATGTCAGGCATCTGCTCCAGACCATGCCGATTGGCGCCTACCGCATCATCTCGGGCAAGATCGAGCTGTGGGAGGGCATGCGCCAGATGGTGCATCCCGACCGTCTGCTCGACCCCAAGCTCGCGGCTACCCTGCCGGGCTTCGAGCCGGTCTACGGGCTGACCGAAGGCATCGGCCCGCGGGTGATGACCCGCATCGTTGCCGCCGCAGCGGAGAAATGCCCCGAGCTGGCGGAGTGGCAGGATCCGGCCTTCCTCGACAAGAGCAGTTTCCCGGCCTTTCGCGAGGCGATGCAGGCGCTGCACCAGCCGGCCGATCTCAAGGCAGTCGAGGGCGATACCGTCATGCGCCGTCGCGTCGCCTATGACGAGCTGCTGGCAAGCCAGATCGCGCTCGCGCTGGTGCGCCGCCAGCAGAAGAAAGCGGCCGGCCGCGCCACCTCCGGCGATGGCAAGGTCCGTCGCGCGCATCGCAGGCCGCCCTGCCCTTCACCCTGACCGACGGCCAGACGCCAGGCCATCGCCGATATCCATGACGACATGGCAAAGCCCGAGCGCATGCTGCGCCTGCTGCAGGGCGATGTCGGCTCCGGCAAGACCGTGGTGGCGCTGATGGCGATGGCCGCCGCGGCCGAGGCGCGGCGGCAATCGGTGCTGATGGCGCCGACCGAAATTCTGGCCCGCCAGCACGCCGAGCGGCTCGCGCCTCTGGCTGCGAAAGCCGGCCTCAAGCTCGCTCTGCTGACCGGGCGCGAAAAAGGCGCCGGGCCGCAGGCAGGTGCTCGAAGGGCTGGCCGATGGCGAGCATCGACATTGCCGTCGGCACGCACGCGCTGTTCCAGGAGGGCGTGGCCTTCCGCGATCTCGCGCTGGCCATCGTCGACGAGCAGCATCGCTTCGGCGTGCATCAGCGCTTGCTGCTGGGTTCCAAGGGCGAGGCGGTCGATGTGCTGGTGATGACGGCGACGCCGATCCCGCGCACGCTCTGCGCTGACCTGGTTCGGCGACATGGATGTCTCGGTGCTGGCCGAGAAGCCCGCCGGGCGAAAGCCGATCGCCACCAAGGTGATCTCGCTCGACCGCTATGAGGAGGTGGTGGCCGGGGTCGGCCGTGCCATCGAGGGCGGCGCGCAGGTCTACTGGGTCTGCCCGCTGGTGCAGGAATCCGACACGCTCGATGTTGCCGCGGCGCAGGAGCGTTTCGAGGCCTTGCAGCAGCTGTTCGGCGACAAGGTCGGGCTGCTGCATGGCCAGATGCCGGGGCGCGACAAGGATGCAGGCCATGGCCGATTTCGTCGCCGGCCGCACCCGCATCCTGATTGCCACCACCGTCATCGAGGTGGGCGTCGACGTGCCCAATGCCAGCGTGATGGTGATTGAGCATGCCGAGCGCTTCGGCCTCGCCCAGCTCCACCAGCTGCGCGGGCGGATCGGGCGCGGTTCCGCCGCCTCGACCTGCCTGCTGTTGTACAAGGGGCCGCTTGGCCCGGTGGCGGAAGCGCGGCTGGGCATCATGCGCGAGACCGAGGACGGTTTCCGCATCGCGGAGGAGGATCTGCGCCTGCGTGGCGAGGGCGAGGTTTTGGGCACCAAACAGTCCGGCTCGCCCGATTGGCGGGTCGCGAGGCCGGAGACGGATGGCGATTTGCTGGCCGCGGCGCGCGACGATGCGCGGCTCCTGATCGAGCGCGATCCCCAGCTTGAAACCCCACGCGGCCAGGCCGTGCGCACCCTGCTCTATCTGTTCGAGCGCGACGTCGCGGTGCGGCTGCTACGGGCGGGTTGATTGTACACGCAAATTGTATTAACAAAGACAGATTGATGTTCGAGTGGGACCCTGCGAAGTCAGCTGCCAATTTGGCCAAGCATGGCATCAGTTTTGAACAGGCGTGCCTGATCTTCGAAGGTCCCGTTCTGACCGCCACTGATCGGCGGATGGATTATGGCGAGCTACGCGAGGTTTCGATTGGAATGGCGGCGGGCATCGTTTGCCTGACGGTTGTCCATACCGATCGCGCAGGGACGACAAGACTAATCTCTGCCCGACGCGCCAATCGCGCAGAAAGGAGCCGGTATGAGCAGGCAATCCGCTAGGAAGGCAGAACTCGCGGCCGTCGCCGAGCAGCCTGAGGCAGACATCGACTACTCGGATATTCCCGAGTTGGGCGAAGAATTCTGGAGCGAGGCCCGGCTCGTGAGCCCGGACCTGACAAAGCCAGTAACGCTCCGGGTGAAGCAATCGGTGCTGGACGCTTACAAGGCAACGGGCAAAGGCTACCAGACCCGGATGAATGCGGTGCTGGAAACCTATGCGCGCACGGCCCTGAAGTCCCGGCCTTAAATCGATTCAGCCCATGCAAATCCCTAGGCTACGATGGCTCGGCTTCGCTCCGCACAGGAGCTGCGACGGCCTTCGCGGCCATCTGCCCCGGCTGGATCAGGCCGGCCGACATGATCAGCTTGGCGCCGTCCTCGATGGAGATCGCCAGTTCGACGATTTCGCTGCGCGGCAGATAGAAGAAGAAGCCTGTCGTCGGGTTCGGCGTGCAGGGCAGGAAGACGCCGATCTGCTCGGCGCCGCTGGGCAGCACACCCGCGATCTCGGGCGCCGCTTCCTGGGCGATGAAGACGATCGACCACATGCCGGGCTGCGGGAACTGCACCATCCCGACCTTGCGAAACGAGGTGCCGGACTGTGAAAAGATGGTCTCAAAAACCTGCTTGATCGCCTTGTAGAGGCCCCGCACCACCGGCATCCGGTTGAGGATCGCCTCGCCCGCATCGATGAGGGTGCGGCCGACCAGGTTCGCCGCGAGAAAGCCGAGCAGGGTCAGGCCGAGCAGGCCGATGATGATGCCGAGACCCGGGATCGGAAACGGCAGATAGGAATCGGGCGAATAGGCGCTGGGGATCAGCGGCTTGACGAAGCCGTCGATCAGATTGACGAACCACCAGGTGACGGAGCCGGTGATCGCCAGCGGCGCGGCCAGCACCAGCCCGGTCAGGAAATAGCGCCTGATCCGGGTGCCGAAGGACGGCTTGAGCAGGCCCGTTTCGAGGATCAGGCGGGGATCAGGCGGTGTCGGTGTCATGGTTCGTCCAGAGACGCTGGGCCGGCGGGTCGCCTGCCTCTCACGCCCGCATTGCAGCGCAATATGAACCAAAATAAGATCGACATCGACTCATTAGACAGTCTCATCCAGACCTGCCGCAGCACTGCCTCTGCTCGCGGCTACCGGAGCGCCCGATGCGACGCTGGCGCCGCCCCCTCCTTCTCGCTGCCGGCTTCTTTTTCACAGCGCTCGGTGTGATCGGGATCATCCTGCCGCTGATGCCGGGCACGGTGTTCCTGATCCTTGCAGCCTGGTGCTTTTCGCAATCCTCGCCGCGCTTCGAGATCTGGCTGCTCGATCATCCCCGGCTCGGGCCCGCATGTCCGCCGCTGGCGCGATACCGGCGCCATCAGCCGCAACACGAAGTTCGTGGCCTGCGGATCGATGCTGGCGAGCTTTGCGCTGGTGGCAGTGACGGATGCACCGCCGATCGCGCTCTGGGTCACCGGCGCCGGGCTGCTCGCTGCCGGCGCCTATGTCGCAAGCCGGCCCGAGGGGCCGGCCTGAGGGCTCATTCCACCGTGACGGATTTCGCCAGATTGCGCGGCTGGTCGACGTCCTTGCCCATGAAAACCGCCGTCTGATAGGCGATCATCTGGATCGGCAGCGCGTAGACGATGGGCGCAAAGACCGGGTCCATATCCGGCATCACGATCAGCGCCTCAGGCTCGATGCCGCATTCGGCCGCGCCCTTCTCATCGGTGATCAGGATGATCCGCCCGCCCCGCGCCGCGACTTCCTGCATGTTGGAGGCGGTCTTCTCGAACAGCGCGTCATGGGGCGCGATCACGATTACCGGCATCGCCTCGTCGATCAGCGCGATCGGGCCATGCTTCAGCTCGCCCGCCGGATAACCTTCGGCGTGGATGTAGCTGATTTCCTTGAGCTTCAACGCGCCTTCGAGAGCCAGCGGGAAACTGGTGCCACGGCCGAGATAGAGCACGTCGCGGGCCTTGGAGAGTTCGCGCGCGAGCAATTCGATCTGCGGCTCGAGCTCCAGCGCCTTGGCCATCAGGCCCGGCAGCGCGATCAGGTTCTGGACGAACTGCGCTTCCTCCTCAGCGGAAATCGTGCCCCGGCCCCGCGCGGCGGCCAGCGCCAGGCAGGCCAGCGTCGTCAGCTGGCAGGTGAAGGCCTTGGTCGAGGCGACGCCGATTTCCGGCCCGGCCAGTGTCGGCGCGACGGCATCGCTCTCGCGGGCGATGGTCGAGGTCGGCACGTTGACGACGGAGAGGATGGTCTGCGCTTCCTGCTTGGCGTAGCGCAGGCAGGCCAGCGTGTCGGCGGTCTCGCCCGATTGCGAGACGAACAGGGCGAGCCCGTCCTCGGGCAGCGGCGCCTCGCGATAGCGGAACTCGGAGGCGACATCGATCTCGACCGGCAGCCGCGCCAGCTTCTCGAACCAGTATTTCGCGATCAGCCCGGCATAATAGGCGGTGCCGCAGGCCGAGATCGACAGGCGCGACAGGCTCGCCCAGTCGATGCTCTCGCCGAAGGGCAGCCGGACCTTGCCCTCGACCATGTCGAGATACTGCGTCAGCGTGTGGCCGACCACCTCCGGCTGCTCATAGATTTCCTTGACCATGAAGTGGCGGTGGTTGCCCTTCTCGACCAGGAGCGCGCCGGCGGCGACGCGCTGCGCGCGGCGCTCCACCACGGCGTTGGTCTTGTCATAGAAGGTCGCGCCCTTGCGGTTCAGCACCACCCAATCGCCCTCTTCGAGATAGGCGATGAGGTTGGTGAAGGGCGCCAGCGCGAGCGCATCGGAGCCGAGATACATCTCGCCATCGCCGATGCCGACGGCCAGCGGCGAGCCCTTGCGGGCGCCGATCAGCAGATCCTCCTCGCCCTGGAACAGGAAGGCGAGCGCGAAGGCGCCGCGCAGCAGCGGCAGGGACTTGGCAACCGCCTCGACGGGCGTGCAGCCGCGATCGAGCTCGCGGGTGACGAGGTGGGCGACGATCTCGGTGTCGGTCTCGGTGGCGAAGACGTAGCCCTGCGCCTGCAACTCGCCACGCAGCTCGCGGAAGTTCTCGATGATGCCGTTATGGACGACAGCGAGCTTCTCGGTGGCGTGGGGGTGGGCGTTGGTCTCGGTGGGCTTGCCATGCGTCGCCCAGCGGGTGTGGCCGATGCCGACCAGACCTTCGAGCGGCTCGTTCGACAGCCGGATCTCCAGGTTCTTGAGCTTGCCCTCGGCCCGGCGCCGCGTCAGCAGCCCCTTCTCCAGCGTGGCGACGCCGGCGGAATCATAGCCGCGATATTCGAGCCGCCGCAGCGCTTCGACCACCTGCGGGGCCACTGCTTCCTTGCCCAGGATCCCGACGATGCCGCACATGCCAAACCTCTTACGTCATTTCCGACGGACCACCGCATAAGCGCCGCAGTCAAAAATGCCTAATCACTCTGAATGAATGACTATGAACGCAGCTTCGCGCTCATACGCGGCCGGTTCAGCCCGCTGACTTGGCTTTCGCTTGAGCCGCCTTGCGGGCGCGGGCCTTGTCGCGGAACTGCGTCGCCCAGCCGTCGCGCTGCGACCTGCCGCCCGCGCGCGACCGCCAGCGCGTTGTCAGGCACATCCTGCGTGACCACCGAACCGGAGCCGACATAGGCGCCATCGCCGATGCTGACGGGCGCGACCAGCGAGGAGTTGGAGCCGATGAAGGCACCGGCGCCGATCACGGTCCGGTATTTGAAGAAGCCGTCATAATTGCAGGTGATGGTGCCGGCGCCGATATTCGCCTCGGCCCCGATGCTGGCGTCGCCGATATAGGTGAGGTGGCTGACCTTGGCGCCCTCGCCGATCTCGGCGGCCTTGATCTCCACGAAATTGCCGACCTTGGCGCTTGCGCGCGAGCTTCGCGCCCGGCCGCAGCCGGGCGTAGGGCCCGACATTGGCGCCCTGCGCCGACCTCCGCGCCTTCGAGATGCGAGAAGGCGTGGATCACCGCGCCATCGGCGACCTTCACGCCGGGCCCGAAGACGACATGGGGCTCGATCAGCGACATCGCGGCCGATCTGCGTATCGTGGCTGAAGAAGACGGTTTCGGGCGCGATCAGCGTAGCGCCGCCGGCCATCACCTCGCGGCGCTTGCGCGCCTGGAACTCGGCCTCGGCCGCGGCGAGCTGGACGCGATCGTTGACGCCCTCGACCTCCGCCTCCGGCGCCTGCAGCGCGATCGCGTCCAGGCCTGCGGCTGCGCGCGACGCCCGACGGCGTCGGTCAAATAAAACTCGCCCTGGGCATTGCCGTTGCCGATCGCGTCCAGGATGCGCCAGCGCGTGCCGGCCGTCGAGCGCCATCAGCCCGGCATTGCACAGGGTGATCGCGCGCTGCGCCTCGCTGGCGTCCTTATGCTCGACGATCGCTTCCAGCACGCCGTCCCGCGACCACGAAGCGGCCATAGCCGGTCGGATCGCGCGCCTCGAAACCGAGCGCCGCGACGGCCGCGCCCTCGGCCAGCGCCTGCGCGCAGTGCGGCGAAGGTCTCGGTCGCGCACCAGCGGCGTATCGGCGAAGGCGACGAGCACGTCGTCGAAGCCGCGCTCGATGGCGGCACGCGCCGCCAGCACGGCATGGGCCGTGCCGCGCCGCTCGCGCTGGACCACGACGTCGGCGCCCGGCAAGCACGGCCGTCGACCTCGCCGCGACATCCGGCGCGGTCCGGGCCGACCACGACCGCGACCGCATCGGCGCCGGCGGCCCCGACAGCGTGCAGCACATGGGCGAGCATCGAGCGGCCGCCGACCTCGATGCAGCACTTTCGGCAGCCCGCGACTTCATGCGCGTGCCCTCGCCGGCTGCGAGGATGATCGCAAGGCAGGAGCGGGCGGGCTTTATTTCGGTCATGATTATCAGGTCCTGTGCCGTCTTGTCCGATCGTGCCAGGCACCCTTCCGGCGGAGTAGCCGGGACGTGCAAGGCAGCGATGCGGCCGCGTGGATAACCGATCTCGGCCTCAAATGCCAAAGTCGGGTCGCGACTGCCTGAAGCCGCGATCCCCTCGGCCGCAACGGCAGGAACGGAGATTTGACGATACTGGCGATCTTCTTGATTTTTAACGGATCGGCGCTTTTCAGCAGCCGGGAAAATGCTCTAGAAGCGCGGAAGGGCGCGGGCGTCGCCCGATTGCGTTGGATATGATGTCTCCATCCCTGACTCGTCGACAGTTTCATCGAAGGCGCCGCGTGCGGCATCGCTGCTGCTGCGCTGATGCCGACGGCTCCCGCCCTGGCCCAGAGCAACTGGGCTGCGGTCGTGCAATCCGTCGTCGCCGAGGGCCAGCCCTTCGATCCCGCGCTGGTGGTCGAGACCGCGCGCATTCTGGCGCGCAAGCCGCTTGTCCCGGTGGTGGCGACCGACTTGCCCGACGGCTATAACAATCTGACCTTCGAGCAGTATTCCGGCATCAGGGCCGTACCCGGCAGCCTGCTCTGGGCTGGAGAAAATCGCGGCTTCACGGTCGAGCCCTTGCACCGGGGCTATGTCTTCTCGCGGCCGGTGGGCTTGTTCACGGTCGAGGAGGGCATCGTCCGGCGCGTCGCCTTCGATCGCAGCAAGTTCGATTACGGCCGTGTCACGCCGCCGCCTGCCAATCTCGACCTGCAGTTCTCGGGCATGCGCATCGCAGCCGGGCTGGAGCGGCCTTTCGAGGTGGCGGTCTTCCAGGGCGCGACCTTCTTCCGTTCGCTGGCGCGGGGCCAGAATTTCGGCTCCGTCGCGCGCGCCCTGATCCTGCGGCCCGGCGAAACCCGGGGCGAGGAAATCCCGTTCTTCCGCGCCTTCTGGATCGAGCGGCCTAGCGCTGCCTCCGGTGCGCTCGTGATCCACGCTCTGCTCGATTCCGAGAGCCTGACCGGCGCCGTCAGAATGACGCTGCGCCCCGGCGACATCACGCTGATCGACGTCGAGATGACGCTGTTTGCGCGGCAGGTGCTCGACCATATCGGCTTTGGCTGCACCATGGGCACGTTCATGTCCGGTCCGCAGAGCCGGCGCGGCTTCGACGATCTGCGCCCGGCGGTGCATGAGGTGTCCGGGCGTCCAGATGCTGACCGGAGGCGGCGAGTGGATCTATCGCCCCGTCAGCAATCCCGCGACGCTGCAGGTCTCGTCCTTCATGGACGAAAACCCGCGCGGCTTCGGCATGGTCCAGCGCGAGCGCGATGCGACCGCCTTTCAGGACGATGACCAGCGCTTCGAGCTTCGGCCGAGCATCTGGACCGAGCCGCTGGGGGATTGGGGCGCCGGCTCGGTGCAGCTGATCGAGATCCCCAGCGATTCCGACCTCAACGACAACATCATCGCCTATTGGCGGCCGCGCCTGGCGCTGGCGGCCGGGAGCGAAACTTCGATCGCCTATCGGCAGGCCTGGTGCTGGCAGCCGCCGGACAAGCCCGCCCTGGCGATCAGCCACCCGCACACGGCAGGGCCGCGGCTCGCAGCAGCGGCGGCGGCGCTTCCTGATCGACTTCAACGGCGACAGGCTGGGCGACCCGGCTCTGATCGCGGCCATCCGCGCCGCCGTCTCGACGACACCAGGGCACCATCCATAATGTCCGGCTCTGGCCCTATCCGGAGCGCAAGCTGATGCGTGTCGGCTTCGAGGTCGATCCGGGCACGGAAATCGCTGAGCGAACTGCGGCTCGTGCTGCAGGCGGGCGGACAGCCCGTCTCGGAAACCTGGCTGGATCGATGGACGTGGTGAACCCGGACGCGCCGGAGCACGCCTCGCAGCCTGAGCGGCTGCGCGATCCGCTGCGCCAGGAGCCGGCAACGCCGCCGGAGAGCCCGCTGCCGATGCCGGTGCAGTCGTTCCGGCGGCTGGAACCCTTCGGAGCGCCGCAAGCCCGCGCGGCCCGAGCACTGGACCACGCCCTGGCTGAAGCGGCTGTTCGTCTTCGGCGGCGGCATGGCGCTGACCGCCTATGGCGCGTGGGAGATGTATAACGTCGTCTCGGTCAGCCGCACGACCTCGCTGCAATACGCGTTGCTTGTCGCTGTTCACCGTGAATTTCTCGTGGATCGCGCTCGCCTTCACCAGCGCGCTTGCTCGGCTTCTTCGGCCTGCTGTTCAGCCGCACGCCGACCGAGCGCGGTCGAAAGCTCTGCAGCACCGCACCGCCGTGGTGATGCCGATCTACAACGAATCGACCGCCCGCACTTTCGCGGCGCTGAAGGCGATCCGGGAATCGGTCGAGGCGACCGGGCTCGGGCGCGCATTTCGACTATTTCATCCTCTCCGACACCACCAATCCCGATGTCTGGATCGCGGAAGAGCGCGCCTTCCTCGCCCTGCGCGAGCGGCTCGGCCCGGAGCGCCGCGTCTTTTATCGGCACCGGCCCGAAGAACCACCACCGCAAGGCCGGCAACATCGCCGACTTCGTGACGCGCTGGGGCGGGCATTACGAGCACATGCTGGTGCTCGACGCCGACAGCCTGATGACCGGCGACCTGCATCGTCCGGCTGGCCGCGGCGATGGAGGCCGATCCCGATGCCGGCATCATCCAGTCGCTGCCGCTGATCATCAACCGCAACACCTTCTTCGCCCGGCTGCAGCAATTCGCGGCGCGGGTCTATGGCCCGGTCATCGCCACCGGCCTGGCCATGTGGTCGGGCCGCGACGGCAATTACTGGGGCCACAACGCGATCATCCGCACCAAGGCCTTTGCCGAGCATTGCGGCCTGCCCGATCTCAAGGGCAAGCCGCCCTTCGGCGGGCATGTGCTGAGCCATGATTTCGTCGAGGCGGCGCTGATCCGCCGCGCCGGCTGGTCCGTCTACATGCTGCCGGACCTGACCGGCTCCTATGAGGAAAGCCCGCCCTCGCTGATCGACATCTCGGTGCGCGACCGGCGCTGGTGCCAGGGCAACCTGCAGCATTCCCGCATCATCGGCGCCAAGGGCTTCGTCTGGTCGACGCGCCAGCATTTCGCCACCGGCATCATGGGCTATCTCGCCTCGCCCTTCTGGCTGATGCAGCTGCGTCGTCGGCATCATGATCGTGCTGCAGGTGAATTACGCCCGGCCGGAATATTTCACGCAGGAGTTCACGCTGTTTCCGATCTGGCCGCGCTTCGACCCCGAGCGCGCGCTGAACCTGTTCGCTGTGACGATGGCGATCCTGCTCGCGCCGAAGTTCTTCGGGCTGATCCTGACGCTGGTGAACGTCGAAGCTGCGGCGCGCCGGCGGCGGCGCGATCCGGCTGGTGCTTTCGGCCCTGCTCGAGATCCTGTTTTCGGCCTTCTTTGCGCCGATCATGATGCTGATCCAGTCCGGCTCGGTGTTCCAGATCCTGCTTGGGCGCGACACGGGCTGGAATCCGCAGCGGCGCGACGACGGCTCGATCCCGCTCAAGGACATCATCCGCCGCCACCGCATCCACACCGCGCTCGGCGCTGATCACCGGCATCTCCGCCTTCATGATCGCGACATCGCTTTTCGCCTGGATGTCGCCGACGATCGTCGGCCTCGTGCTGGCCATCCCGCTATCCTGGGCTTCCGGGCAGCTCGCGCTCGGGCTCTGGCTCAAGCGCCGCAAGCTCCTGCTGACGCCGGAGGAGGGCGAGCCGCCGGCCGTGGCGACACGCGCCAATGCGCTGCAGGCCGAGTTCGCCCAGGCAGGCTTCGACGATGCTGATGGGCTGCAGGCTCTGCATGCCGATCCCGCGCTGCGGCAGGCTCATGAGCAGATGCTGCCGCAGGCGCAGCCGCGCCGGCGCGGGGAGATCGAGGCCGAGCGCGCTGTCGCCCAGGCCAAGCTCGTCGATGCCGAGACGATCGAGGATGCCGTCTCCTGGCTGAAGCCGAAGGAGCGCATGGTGGTGCTGCATGACCGGGCGCTAGTCGGGCTGCTGGCGCATCTGCCGGCAGAACGCGCTGCCGTTTGACGCGGCCCCGCGGCGTCGAAAACCCGGCTGGCGGGCCTCAGAAGCTCATCGCTGCGGCGTTGATCACGCCCGCTGCAAGCGAGGCGGCGCCCAGAAACAGCGCCGCTGCCAGTTCGCCCGCAGCGATGCGCGCCGACAGATTGGGCAGGACCAGCCGCACCAGCATGTAAACGATCAGCTGCACCACGATCGCCACCAGCCCCCAGATGGCGAGGTCGGCGATGCTGGTCGAATGCACCACCGCGCTCGATAGAGGCAGCGCGAAACCGGTGAGGCTGAGCCCCAGCGACAGCGCGGCGGCGACATTGTTCTGCCTGATCAGACCAAACTCGTTATGCGATGTCGCCACCGTGTAGACGAGCAGATAGAGCCCGACGAGCACGAGCGAGCCTGAGAAGAACAGCACGAAATCCGGGAGCTTGATCAGCGCCTGCGCCATCATGGTGTGGTGATCCTGTCGTCGAAAAAGAGGCGCAAAGGCTCAGGCGAGCTCAAAGGCGATGGCGCAGCCCATCGCTGCATCAGGCAAAACCACCAGCCGGTCCTCACCCATCACGAAGGGGATCTGCTGGGCTTCGAGCCGCTCCGCCACAGGATCGAGCGCCGGCACGGTGACGCAGAAGCCGAGGAAATGCGTTGGCGTCGGTTGCGGCTCGACATGGTAGATCGCGGCTGCAGCCTCGGGATCGAGCACGTCGATGCGGCCGCGCGGCAGCGTCCACACCAGATCGGCATTGCCCTCCAGCACCTCGGCCCCGCCGGTGAAGCCGTCGAGGAAGGCGCGGTGGCTTGCCGGCTCATCGGCCACCATCACCGCTGCGCTCAGGCTCGTGGCGCCATTGGGATGGAGCTGGAAGGCCGGATTCCAGAAATTCTGCGGCTCATGCTGCTCGCAGACGAAGAAGCCGCATTCCGGCGCCGCGGGGTTATCGGCAAAGGCCAGCGAAAACGCCACGCGCACCTCTTCGCCCGTGGGGCGCTTCGCCTGGCGCTCGAAGAAGAACGGCTCGAAATCGCCGATGCCGGCCGCTTTGAATGCGAGCTTGTCGGCCTTTGCGTCGCGGCTTTCGAGGACCAGCATGGCAAGGCCCTCGCCCCGCTCCAGAGCCTCGCTGACGAAGGCGCCGAAGGAAAAGCGGCCCGGCGCGGCGGGCGGGATCGCGCCGGCATCCCCCACCGTGATCAGCTCGAGGAACGAGCCGGGAAACTGCACGATGCGGTTTTCGGTGCCCCAGGGGTGGCGGTTGCGGGCGCCGACCTTGAAGCCCATCCGCTCATAGAATGCGCCAGCCGCATCGAGATCGCTGACGCCGATGACGAGATGATCGAGCCCGCGCGGAGCCGGCATCGTGGCGGTATCGGAGGGGATCATCGCAGCCTCGCTGGCGGGAGAGTCGGGCTCAAAGACTATCAGCAGCAGAGCGCCGGGTCATGGCGTTATCGCGGCGACTGCATCCGCAGGGGTGCGGGCCGCGTAGCCGTCAGGAGTTGATGAGGAAACCGCCACCGTGCCTGCCGATGCCTATGCCGTCCACCTCCCTGCCCTCGTGACCGTCCTGGCCGAAGGCTATGGCAGCGAGCAGGAGGCGCGCGAAGCGGCGATGTCTGGCGCACCGGGCCTGATCGTGCTGTCGGAACGACCGGTGAGCTTGACCGCCGTGGCGGGCAAGCGCCTGCAGGTCGAGGGCAGTGTCGAGCTCTGTGGTTCGGCGGGGCTGCCTGAGCCGGTGAAGGCGCTACTGACGGCGCTGTTAATGCATCTGGCGGACGAACCCTTGCCACCGCCGGCCCGTGCCCGGCAGCGCGACGCGCTAACCTCCGACATTCTCGACCAGATCAGCGACGGAGCCTTACGCCTCAACCCGCCGCCAATGGCTCAAGAGGAGGAAGCGTAAGGCCTTGCTTTACGCAGCCCACCCGCCCCGTCATGGTCGGGCTTGTCCCGACCACCCACGCCTTGTGCGTTTTGCGAAAAGAGCTCAGGCGACCCCGGGCCGGCCCTCAGACCAGCCGGCTCTGGACCATCGCGGCCTCGATGAAGCTCGCGAATAGCGGGTGCGGCTCGAAGGGGCGCGATTTCAGTTCGGGGTGGTATTGCACGCCGATGAACCAGGGATGGTCCGGATACTCCACCGTTTCCGGCAGCAAACCATCCGGCGAGAGGCCGCAGAAGGACAGGCCCTTCGCTTCGAGCTTCTCGCGATAGCCCATATTCACCTCATAGCGGTGGCGATGGCGCTCGGAGATCTCGGTCGTGCCGTAGATCTGGGCAATCTTCGAGCCCGGCGCCAGCGTCGAGGCATAGGCGCCAAGCCGCATCGTGCCGCCGAGATTGCCGCCCGCGGCGCGCTCCTCCAGCTCATTGCCGCGCATCCACTCGGTCATCAGGCCGACCAGCGGTTCGTCGGTCGGGCCGAATTCGGTGGAGTTGGCGTTCTCGATGCCGGCGAGCGAGCGGGCGGCCTCGATCACCGCCATCTGCATGCCGAAGCAGATGCCGAAATACGGCACCTTGCGCTGCCTGGCGAAGGTCGCCGCCTTGATCTTGCCCTCGGCGCCGCGATGGCCGAAGCCACCCGGCACCAGAATGCCGTGGACATGGTCGAGGAACGGCGCCGGATCTTCCTTCTCGAACACCTCGGACTCGATCCAGTCGAGGTTGACCTTGACGCGATTGGCGATGCCGCCATGCATCAGCGCCTCGATCAGGGACTTATAGGCGTCCTTCATCCCGGTATATTTGCCGACGATGGCGATGGTGACCTCGCCCTCGGGGTTCTTCACCCGCTCGGAAATGCGACGCCAGTTCGAGATGTCGGGCTCGCCCTCGGCATCCATGCCAAACGCCGCGAGCACCTCATTGTCGAGGCCCTCGGCGTGGTAGGAGAGCGGCACGTCGTAGATCGAGGCGACATCGCGCGCCTCGATCACTGCCGTCTCGCGCACATTGCAGAACAGCGCCAGCTTGCGGCGCTCCTCGCGCGGGATTTCGCGATCGGTGCGGCAGAGCAGGATGTCGGGCTGGATGCCGATGGAGCGCAGCTCCGCTACCGAATGCTGGGTCGGCTTGGTCTTCAGCTCGCCGGCGGTCGGAATATAGGGCAGCAGCGTCAGATGCACGAAGATGCACTGGCCGCGCGGCAATTGCTGGTTGGTCTGGCGGATGGCTTCGAGGAAGGGCAGGCTTTCGATATCGCCGACGGTGCCGCCGATCTCGACGAGGGTGAAATCGTAGCCCTCATTGCCGGTCAGGATGAACTCCTTGATGGCGTTGGTGACATGCGGCACGACCTGGATAGTCGCGCCGAGATAGTCGCCACGGCGCTCCTTGGTCAGGATGTCCATGTAGATCCGGCCGGTGGTGATGTTGTCGCCCTTGTTGCAGGGCCGGCCGGTGAATCGCTCGTAATGGCCGAGGTCGAGATCGGTCTCGGCTCCGTCATCGGTGACGAAGACCTCGCCATGCTGATACGGGCTCATCGTGCCCGGATCGACATTGAGGTAGGGGTCGAGCTTGCGCAGACGGACCGTGTGGCCACGCGCCTGCAGGAGGGCTGCGAGAGCCGCCGCCGCCAGGCCTTTGCCGAGCGAGGACACCACGCCGCCGGTGATGAAAACATACCGCGTCATGGGAGATCACCTTTAACGCCAGGGATTCGATTCGCGAAGCACGACAGTGCAGAGCGGCTACGCCCTGCACGCTTGTCCACAGCCGCGTCGGAGCCAGCGCGGCCCCACACAAAAGAGAAGGGCCGGTCACCCGGCCCCTGCCCTGTCTTCACTGCTGCGGCGCGGGCGCCGGAGGCGTCGGCGGCTGCGCGCCGCTGGGCCCCTGCATCTGGCGCAGCTGGTCGAGAACGCCACCGGCATTGGGGGCGCTCGGCCCGCCCGGCACGGCGGGCGCGCTGGTGCCCGGAGCGCCGTCGATGATCGAGCGCTTGACGCGCCCCTGCGTCGCCATCACCGCCAGGATGATCGAGGTCAGGAAGAACGCGCCGGCCAGGATCGCCGTGGTGCGGGTCAGGGCATTGGCCTGGCCGCGGCCGGTCATGAAGCCGCCGGCTCCACCTCCGCCCGAGCCCATGCCAAGGCCGCCGCCTTCGGAGCGCTGCAACAGCACCACGCCGACGAGCGCGACCACGATAATCAGGTGAATAACGATGAGAACGTTCTGCATGGACTCAGCAAATGGGTATCGAGCGGGACAAAGCCAAGGGAACCCCCGGTCGCTCCCGCTCTGATGGGGCTGGCCTCTCCGCGTCGCGGCTGGCCATTGCGGGCGGCACATAACACGCGTTTGGCGCCAGCACCACCCGCGATTTCCGCTTTTGTCCGGGCTTGCAGGATCAGGCGCAGGCCCGGGCGATGGCGAGGAAGTCTTGCGCGACGAGGCTCGCCCCGCCGACCAGCGCGCCATCGACATGATCGACATTCATCAGTTCCGCCGCATTGCCGGGCTTGACCGAGCCGCCATAGAGCAAGCGGACCTTGGCGGCCGCCTCATTGCCGAGCAACCGGCCCAGTTCCGCCCGCAGCGCCGCATGCATTTCAGCGACATCGCCCGCCGTCGGGGTCAGGCCTGTGCCGATCGCCCAGACAGGCTCATAGGCGACGACGAGCCGGGCCGGATCTGCGCCTTGCGGCACCGAGCCGCTGATCTGCCCGCACACCACTGCGACAGCGTTGCCGGCCTCGCGCTCGGCCCTTGTTTCGCCGACGCAGACGATCGGCACCAGCCCGGCCTTGGTTGCGGCCTCGGCCTTGGCCTTGACCGTCGCATCGCTCTCGCCGTGCAGCGTCCGGCGCTCTGAATGGCCGACAATCGCGTAATGGCCACCGGCATCGGCCAGCATCGCGGCCGAGATTTCTCCGGTGAAGGCGCCGCTCGGCTGCGTGCTGCAATCCTGAGCCGCCGGTCGCGATGCCGGAGCCTGCAAGGCTTGTGGCCAGCGAGGCGAGCAGGGTGGCGGGCGGGCAAATCGCGAGATCGACAGCCTGCTTCAAGGCGGCGTCGTAACCTTTGGCGACGGCTTCAGCGATTGCGATTTCGCTCTTCAGCCCGTTCATCTTCCAGTTGCCGGCCACCAGAGGCCTGATGCTGCGCGCCATCGCCACACTCCAAATTGATGATCATGGGCTTTAGCAACGCTGACGGGGCATCGCAATTATCAGCGGAAACGGCTATCTGCCCGGCATCGGAGCGCCATCGCGGAGATTGCGGCTTGCGCCGCCGGTTCCTATAAGCAGCGCCGACCAAAGCCGTGGCAGGACGACGCCACGCGCCCAAAAAGCAGGGAAGACCGATACGATGATGATGACAGGCATCCGCAAGGCGGGTCAGAGCTTTTTCGGCAAGCTCCTCATCTTCGTGCTGTTCGGCTTCCTGATCATCTCCTTTGCGATCTGGGGCATTGGCGACATCTTCCGAGGCTATGGCCGCAACTCCGTCGCGCTCGTCGGCAAGACCGAGATCGGCATCGAGCAGCTGCGCACGGCCTACCAGAACGAGGTTCAGCAGCTGACCCGGCAGCAGCGCCGGCCGATCACGCCCGACATGGCGCGCCTGCTCGGCCTCGACCGCCAGGTGCTGTCGCGCCTGGTGACCGAAGCGGTGCTCGACCAGACGGCGAGCGAGATGCGCCTGGCCGTCTCGGACGACACGATCCGCAATCTGATCTTTGAAGACCCGACCTTCCGGGACAGCAACGGCCAGTTCTCGGCCGCCCGCTTCAACGAGCTGCTGCGCTCGAATGGCTATACCGAGCAGAGCTATGTTCGCGAGCAGCGCAACACCATCCTGCGCCAGAAGATCGCGGAGATGGTGGTCGGCTCCGTCGCGGCCCCGGTCGCGCTGCAGCAGATCGGCAACCGGCTGCGCAACGAGAAGCGCTCCGTCACCTTTGCCCGCGTGCCCGCCAGCGCCGCCGGCGAGATCGCGGCGCCGACCGAGGCGCAGCTCAAGACCTATTACGAGGAGCGCAAATCGAGCTTCCGCGCCCCGGAATACCGCACCGCCAACCTGCTCGCTCTCTCGGCGGAAAGCCTTGCCGACCCCTCCAAGGTCACAGAGGACGAGATCCGCGCCCGCTATGAGCAGGTCAAGGTCCAGCGCTTCGGTTCGCCCGAGACGCGCACCATCCAGCAGATTGTCTTCCCCTCTGTCGAGGAAGCCCAGGCCGCGCGCGCCCGCATCGAAGCCGGCGAGACCTTCGAGGCGATCGCGACCTCCCGCAATGTTGCCGATAGCGACCTGACGCTCGGCACCTTCACGCGGCCGCAGGTCTTCGACCCGGCCGTGCGCGATGCCGCCTTTGCCCTGCAGCAGGGTGTCGTCAGCGCCCCGGTGGCGGGTGCCTTCGGTGCCGCGCTGTTGCGGGTGACCGCCATCACGCCCGAGCGTGTGCGCCCCTATGACGAGGTTGCGGCCGAGCTGCGCAACGAAATCGCGACCAGCCGCGCCGCCGGCCAGATCGCCGAGCTGCACGACAAGATCGAGGATCAGCGCGCCTCGGCCAAGCCGCTGGCCGACATCGCCCGCGAGTTCAAACTGCAGCTGCGCACCGTCGGGCCGCTCGATTCGGCGCTGCGCAAGCCAGACGGCACGGCCGAGCAACCGCTGCCCGGTGGCGACGCGACGGCGCAGGCGATCTTCCGCAGCGATATCGGCGTCGACAACGAGGCGCTGCGCCTGCCGCGCGACACCGGCTATGTCTGGTACGACGTCACCAAGATCGACCCGGCGCGTGACCAGTCTTTCGATGAGGTCAAGGCCCTGGTCGAGCCGCAATGGCGTGGCGATGAGATCGCTTCCAAGCTCGCGGCAAAGACCCGCGAGCTCGTAGCGCGGCTGGACAAGGGGGATGCCTTCGACGCGGTTGCGGCCGATGCCGGGCTGACGGTTGAAAAGGCTGCCGATCTCGGCCGTCAGGACCAGCGTCCGGAGTTGCCGGCCAATGTCGTCAGCCTGGTTTTCGGAACGCGCGTCGGCAAGGCCGGCGCAGCGGCCGGCACCGGGCCTGAGCGCATCCTGTTCAAGGTCGATTCGGCCGTGGTCCCGCCTTATGTCCGCACCACGCAGGAGGCCGACAACTTCGCCAAGGCGCTCGGCAGCAGCGTGAGCGAAGACATCATGGCCCAGTACGTCGCGAAGCGGCAGACCGATCTCGGCGTCACCATCAACGAGACCGCCTTCCGCAATGCCACTGGCGGCGCGCAGAACTGAGATGGAAGCCGGGACCGATCTCGCCGGCTTCTCCGCAGCCTACGAGGCGGGGTCCGTGCAGTTGCTCACCCGGGTGCTGGTGGGCGATTGCGAGACGCCGGTGGCGGCCTTCCTGAAGCTGCGCCACGCCACCGCCGGGCCGGCCTTTTTGCTGGAATTGGTCGAGGGCGGCGCCGTCCGCGGGCGCTATTCGATGATCGGGCTCGAGCCCGATCTGATCTGGCGCTGCCACCATGGCGCCGCCTCGCTTTGCCGCACGGCATTGGGCGACAGCTTCCAGCCCGATCCGCGCCCGGCTTTCGAGAGCTTAAGGGCGCTGCTGGCCGAAAGCGCCATTCCCGATGCGCCGGACACTTTGCCGCCGATGGCGTCGGGCGTTTTCGGCTATCTCGGCTACGACATGGTCCGGCTGATGGAACGGCTGCCGGAGCCCAAGCAGAGCGGCACCGGCGTGCCCGACGCCATCCTGATCCGGCCGACGCTGATGGTGGTCTTCGATTCCATCAAGGACGAGATCCACCTCGTCACGCCTGTCCGGCCGCTGCCGGGGGTCCAGGCCCGCGCCGCCTTCGAGCGCGCGCAGGAAAGACTGGATTCGGTGGTCCTGGCGCTGGAGGGCAAGCTGCCCGCGGAAGCTGCGATCGATATCGCCGCCCTGCCCGAGCCAGCCATCGTCTCCAACACCTCCGAGGATGAATTCCACGCGATGGTGGCGACGGCGCAGGATTACATCCGCGCGGGCGACATCTTCCAGGTGGTGCTGTCGCAGCGGTTCGAGGCGCCCTTCGCCCTGCCCTCCTTCGCACTGTACCGGGCGCTGCGGCGCGTCAATCCGGCGCCGTTCCTGTGCTATCTCGACTTCCAGGACTTCCAGATCGTCTGCTCCAGCCCCGAGATCCTGGTGCGGCTGCGCGACGATACCGTCACCATCCGCCCGATTGCCGGCACGCGCCGTCGCGGTGCCACACCGGCAGAGGACGAGGCGCTGGCGACCGAGCTGCTGGCCGACCCAAAAGAGCGGGCCGAGCACCTGATGCTGCTCGATCTGGGCCGCAACGATGTCGGCCGAGTCACCAGGATCGGCTCGGTCAAGGTCACCGATTCCTTCTTCATCGAGCGCTACAGCCAGGTGATGCACATCGTCTCGAATGTCGAAGGCGAGATCGACCCGCGCCATGACGCGCTGGCTGCGCTCTCGGCCGGCTTTCCGGCCGGCACCGTCTCGGGCGCGCCGAAAGTCCGGGCGATGGAGATCATCGACGAGCTCGAGCATGATGCGCGCGGCGCCTATGGCGGCTGCATCGGCTATTTCGGTTCCAATGGCGAGATGGACACCTGCATCGTCCTGCGCACGGCGGTGGTCAAGGACGGCCGCATGCATGTCCAGGCCGGCGCTGGAATCGTCTACGATTCCAACCCCGCCTCCGAGCAGATGGAATGCGTCAACAAGGCCAAGGCGCTGTTCAAGGCAGCGGAAGAGGCGATCCGCTTCGCCGCCCGCAGCGGCCGGGGGCAGTAGGGCCGGAGAGCGGCGCGCGATGCCGCGTAGCGGCGTCTCGAAGGATGGCCGGTGAGGCGCGGGAGCCTAGGCGATGCAGCTGGCGCCTTAGCCAAACTTGACCACCCTGCCCCCGACCGTGCATGACCTCTTGCCCGAAAACACGGCTGAGACCATGCGCATCCTGCTGATCGACAATTACGACAGCTTCACCTGGAACCTCGTCCACCTCATCGGTGGGCTGGGCGCGGAGGTCGATGTCGTGCGCAATGATGCCGTGACCGTTCAGGACGCGCTGGGCGGCGGACATGATGCGCTGGTGCTGTCACCGGGCCCCTGTACCCCCAACGAGGCCGGGATTTGCCTCGATCTGGTCCGCGAGGGCGCGGGTGAGAAGCCGATTTTCGGCGTCTGCCTCGGCCTGCAGACCATCGGCCAGGCCTTTGGCGGCGATGTCGTGCGCGCGCCGCTGCCGATGCATGGCAAGGTTTCGACCATCGACCACAAGGCGCGCGGGCTGTTTCACGGCGTCAACGGGCCGCTGCAGGCGACGCGCTACCATTCGCTGATCGTTGCCCGCGAGACGCTGCCCGATGAGCTGACCATCGAGGCTGAGACGCAGGACGGCCAGATCATGGCGCTGTCGCATCGGACGCTGCCGGTCCACGGCGTGCAGTTTCACCCCGAGAGCATCGCCTCCGAGCATGGGACGACGATCCTGCGCAATTTCCTCGGCATGGCTGAGCGATGGCGGCTCCCGGTTGCGACTGCCGGCCAGGGCCAAAGCCTGCACCGGACACAAGCCTGATCCCGATACGAGCCTGACCCTGCCAGCCTGATCCGACAGAGTTCCCATGGACGATTTCAAACCCTTCATCGCCAAGGTCGCGACCGGCGCTTCGCTGTCGCGGGACGAGGCGCGCGACGCTTTCGACACGATCCTCTCCGGTGGCGTCACCAACGCGCAAGCAGCCGCTTTCTTGATGGCGCTGCGGGTGCGCGGCGAAACCACCGAGGAGATCGCCGGAGCGGTCGGCGCGATGCGCGGCAAGATGCTGCGCGTCACGGCGCCGGCTGATGCCATCGACATTGTCGGCACGGGCGGTGATTCCTCCGGCTCCTACAATGTCTCGACACTGGCCGCGATCATCACCGCCGCCTGCGGCGTGCCGGTGGCCAAGCACGGCAACCGCGCCGCCTCCTCCCGCTCCGGCGCCGCCGATGTGCTGATGGCGCTCGGCGTCAAGGTCGGGCTCGATCCGGCGGCGACGAGCCGCTGCATCACCGAGGCCGGCGTCGGCTTCATGTTCGCGCCGACGCATCATGCCTCGATGCGCCATGTCGCGCCGGTGCGGACCGAACTCGGCACCCGCACCATTTTCAACCTGCTCGGGCCGCTTTCCAACCCGGCCGGTGTCACCCGCCAACTGGTCGGCGCCTTTTCCGAGACCTGGCTGGAGCCGATGGTCAAGGTGCTGTCGTCGCTGGGCTCGACCCGGATCTGGGCCGTGCATGGGTCCGACGGGCTGGACGAGATCACCACGACCGGCCCCACCCGTGTCGTCTCGCTCGACCATGGCAAGATCGAGAGCTTCAGCATCAGCCCTGACGATGTCGGGCTGGCGCGGGCCAAGCCTGAGGATCTGCGCGGCGGCGAGCCGGCACAAAACGCTGAAGCGCTGGAAGCCGTGCTGCGGGGCGAGAAGACCGCCTTCCGCGACATCGCCGCCTTCAACGCCGCTGCCGCCCTGCTGGTGGCCGGCAAGGCGCCGACACTGTCGGACGGGCTGGCCCAGGCTTTTGCGGCCGTCGATAGCGGCAAGGCCGCGGGTGTGCTGGCCCGGCTGACGGCCAGCTCCAACGCATGAGGCTGTGATGAGCGATATTCTCGCGCGGATCGAGGCTTACAAGCGGCTGGAGATCCAGGCTGCCAAGCAGGCCGTGCCGCAGGCGGAGATCGAGCGCCGCGCCGCCGCGGCCCCGCCGCCGCGCGGTTTTGCGGCTGCGCTGACAGCCAGGCATGCCGCCGGCAAGCCGGCGCTGATCGCCGAGATCAAGAAGGCCAGCCCATCGAAGGGGCTGATCCGCGCGGATTTCGATCCTCCCGCGCTGGCCCGTGCCTATGCAGAAGGTGGCGCGGCCTGCCTATCGGTGTTGACGGACGAGCCTTCGTTTCAGGGCCGGCCGGAGTTCCTGCAGCAGGCGCGCGAGGCCTCCGGCCTGCCGGCGCTGCGCAAGGATTTTCTCTATGATGTCTATCAGGTGCATGAGGCCCGCGCCTGGGGCGCAGACTGCATCCTGATCATCATGGCCGGCATCGACGATGCCACGGCCAAGGCTCTGGAGCAGACCGCCAACGGGCTTGGCATGGATGTTCTGGTGGAAGTCCATGATGAGGCCGAACTCGACCGCGCGCTGACGTTGTCCAGCCGGCTGATCGGCATCAACAATCGCGACCTGCGCAGCTTCGCCGTCGACCTCGCCGTGACGGAGCGCCTGGCGCCGCGGATCCCTGCGGACCGGATCATCGTCGGCGAAAGCGGGATCTTCTCCCCTGCCGATATCGCGCGCCTGCGCCAGGTCCGTGTCCAGACCTATCTGGTCGGCGAAAGCCTGATGCGCCAGTCCGATGTCGCGGCTGCGACACGCGCGCTGCTCGCGCCCCAGGATGCGGAGCAGGCGGCATGAGCGGCCTCAGCCATCTCGACGCCAAGGGCCAGGCGCATATGGTCGATGTCGGCGACAAGGCCGAGACCGGCCGCATCGCCATCGCCGAAGGGCTTGTGGTCATGCGCCCGGAGACGCTGGCGATCGTGCGTGATGGCGACGCCAAGAAGGGCGATGTTCTGGGAACAGCGCGGCTGGCCGGCATCATGGCCGCCAAGCGGACACATGAGCTGATCCCGCTCTGCCACCCCCTGCTGATCAGCAAGATCGCGGTGGAGTTGACCATCGACGAGGCGCTGCCCGGCGTGCGGGTCACGGCCGAGGTCAAGATGAAGGGCCAGACCGGAGTTGAGATGGAGGCGCTGACCGCTGTCGGCGTGGCGTGCCTGACCGTCTACGACATGGTCAAGGCAGTCGACCGCGGCATGCGGATCGAGGGCATCAGGCTGATCCACAAATCCGGCGGCAAATCCGGGGTCTATGAGGCGGATACCGCCTGATGAGCCTGACGCCGGTTACGGTCGCGCTTGAAGCGCTGCTCGCCAGTGTGCCGGGGCTGACGCCAGCGGAGACGCTGCCGCTGGCCCGATGCGCCGGACGCGTGCTGGCACAGACGGTTCCCGCCCTGCGGACGCAGCCGCCCTTCGCCAACTCCGCCATGGACGGCTACGCCGTGCGGGCGGAAGATGCGCAGCCGGCAAAGCAATTGCAGGTGGTTGGCGAATCGGCGGCGGGCCGGGCGTTTGCGGGCCGGGTCGACGCGGGAGAGGCGGTTCGCATTTTTACAGGCGCGCCGCTGCCCGAAGGCGCCGATTCGATCCTGATCCAGGAGAACGCCGAGGGAGTCGGCGGGCCTGTCATCACGGTGCGCGAAGGCGTCGTCGCGGGGCGCTTCGTGCGTCGCGCCGGGCTTGATTTCAGCCAAGGCGACGCACTGTTGCCTGCTGGCCGCAGGCTCGACAGCGCCGCCTTGGGCCTTGCCGCTGCTGCCGGCCACCCGCAGCTATCCGTCCGGCGCAAGCCGCTGGTCGCGATCCTCGCGACAGGGGATGAGCTGGTGCTGCCGGGCGAGCCGGTTGGACCTGACCAGATCGTTGCCTCCAACAGCTATTCCCTCGCCGCCATCGTGCTTGCGGCGGGTGGGGAGGTGCTCGATCTCGGGATCGCCCGCGACAACCACCCGGACCTCGCGGCGCGCATCGAACAGGCCATCGCTGCAGACGCCGATGTGCTGGTCACGCTCGGCGGCGCCTCGGTCGGCGCGCATGATCTTGTCCAGGATGCGCTGACAGCCAAGGGCATGGCGCTCGGCTTCTGGAAGATCGCGATGCGGCCCGGCAAGCCGATGATGACCGGGCGGCTGGGACGCATGATCGCGCTCGGCCTGCCGGGAAACCCCGTCTCGTCGATCGTCTGCGGGCACCTCTTCCTCGTTCCCCTAATCGAAAGCCTGCTCGGCATGCCGGAGCCGCAGCGCGACCGCAGCGAACCCGCCATCCTCGGCAAAGACATGCCGGCTAATGATGAGCGGGAGGATTATCTCCGCTCTGATCTTGTGCTGACCGGGGACGGCTGGGTCGTGACGCCTTTCGAGAAGCAGGATTCCTCGATGCTGGGGCTGCTGGCGCAGGCTAAAGCGCTCTGCGTTAGGCCGCCGCATGCGGAGCCGGCTAAGCTTGGCCAGCCTTGCCGGATGATTCGCCTGCGCTAGTGCCGGTTTGATCGGCTGGACGTCCGCCCTTGCCTGTGCGGCCACTATAGAATTGGCCACTGCGGCACCCGCAAACTCTCAATTCGAGCGGGTTGCTCGCCCGGAGAGGGTAAATCGCAGCCCTTGCGCAACGTCGCCTTGCGGAACACAGCGGGAACATGTATGGTGTTCGTGATTTGTTTCGAATCCGGCGGGGACCATGCTGACACGCAAACAGTTCGAACTGCTTCGCTTCATCCATGAGCGCCTGCGCGAGAGCGGCGTCCCACCCTCCTTCGACGAAATGAAGGACGCGCTGGACCTGCGCTCGAAGTCGGGCATTCATCGCCTGATCATGGCGCTCGAGGAACGTGGCTTCATCCGCCGCCTGCCCAACCGGGCCCGCGCGCTGGAGGTGATCAAGCTGCCTGATGGTGTCGGCAATGCGCCGGCAGCGCGCGGCCGCTTCAGCCCCTCCGTGGTGCAGGGCGGGTTGTCTGCCAAGGCAAAGCCGGCCGCACCGGCACCTGACGAGGATGTGCAGGGTTCGATCAGCATCCCGGTCATGGGCCGGATTGCTGCGGGCACGCCGATCTCCGCCATCCAGAGCCGCAGTCACAGCGTCGCAATGCCGGCCGACATGCTCGGCTCGGGCGAGCATTTCGCGCTGGAGGTCCGCGGCGATTCGATGGTGGAGGCCGGGATTCTCGATGGCGACACGGTCGTCATCCGCCGTCAGGACACCGCCAATACCGGGGACATCATCGTCGCGCTGATCGACGATGAGGAGGCGACGCTGAAGCGTCTGCGTCGGCGCGGTTCATCGATCGCGCTCGAGGCCGCCAATCCGGCCTATGAGACGCGGGTGCTGGGACCTGACCGGGTCAAGATCCAGGGCCGCCTCGTCAATCTGATGCGCAAATACTGAGCGTGTTTTGCGGGGCCATCGGATCATGACCCCGCTTGCCAGGCCACTGCTTGCGACAGGACGCAGGCCAGGCGCTTCAGCGCAGATCGGCCGCCTCGGGCGGGTCGGCCTGCGCGGCAGGTTGTGGCTCCGGCTTTGGCCGTTCCGGCGGCCGCCGCATCCAGGGGC
Source organism: uncultured Alphaproteobacteria bacterium (assembly GCA_963759925.1). GTDB lineage: Bacteria > Pseudomonadota > Alphaproteobacteria > Rhizobiales > Beijerinckiaceae > Allobosea. The sequence continues at coordinate 284,207 of CAVXBE010000006.1, read as the reverse complement.
GCTGGGCATCGGGCCGCTCGGCGATGGTGCGGTCCCAGCCGCCGCCGCGAAGCCGCATGGCGGTCGCTCCGTCGCGTCCGAGCGCGATCCGGTCGATCAGCTTGGCCTTGCAGATCCCGGTCCAGGGGATCGGCGTCACCACCAGATCGGCGCGCCGGCAATCCTCGATCAGCGCGATCCGGTGGCTGGCGAAGGCGATGGCACGGCCGTCACGCGCCTTCACGACGCAGCCGCCGGCATCGCATTGGGCACCGTCGCGCAGAGACGGGTCGGTTGGCGCCCGGCCGTCGCCATCGGCCGTCAGCCATTGCTGCAACACGAAATTGCTGGGCTTGCCGGCGGCGATCAGCCGGCCCGCGCTGCCGCGGACGGCCATGCCGGTGCCGTCCCGCTCGACCAGAATATCGGGCCGATCCGGCTTGGTGGCGGTCGCGACACCGATGACCAGCGGCAGGATGGCGAGCCAGCGCAGCCAGGTGGTCCAGAGCGTCACCCAGAGCAGCGACAGGGCAAACAGGCCAAGCGTCAGCGGGCCGAAAGCCGCCATCCCCACCGTGGCGTGGTCGAAGCTGGCGACCCAGTGCGCCAGACGCAGCACCATCTCGGAGGCGAGGCCAACCAGTGCCCAAGCCGGCCAGTCCAGGCCGAATGGATAAGCCAGCACGCCAAACACCGAAGCCGGCATGACGACGAGCGAAATGAACGGCAAGGCGAGCGCATTGCCGAGCAGTCCGAACGGGTTGAAGCTCTGGAAGTGGATAGGCGCCGAAAGGGGCGGTCGCGGCCGTGGCGAGCAGCGTCGTTACCACCACGCCCAGGACCGAGGACCAAAGCGCGCCGAGCGGCCAGGGCAGCGTGTCGGGCGGGCGCGAGACGCGCCGTTCTTCCCAGCGCTCGGCGAAGGCGATCAGCGCTGCGACGGCGCCAAACGACATCTGGAAGCTCGGACCGAGCAGCGCGTCAGGCTCGCGCAGCAACACGATGATCGCCGCCAGAGCGAGATTGCGCATGCTGAGCGCCGGCCGGTCGACCAGGGTCGCGCCGAGGATGACCAGCGTCATGATCAGCGAGCGCATGGTGGCAACTTCGGCGCCGGAGAAGAAGCAATAGGCCGTCGCGCCGGCCATGGCCGCGACCGAGGCGATCTTCTTGATCGGCCAGCGCAGGGCGAGCGTCCGCGACAGCGCCAGGAGCGCGCGCACCAGCCAGAAGATGGTGCCGGCTGCGAGCACCATATGCAGCCCGGATATCGAGACGATGTGGTAAATGCCGGCGGCGCGCAGGTCGTTATTGGTCGCCTCGGTGATCAGCCCGCGCTTGCCGGTGACCAGCGCCGCCGTCATCGCGCCCGCCTGCCCGCCGCCGGCCTTGGCGATGCGTTCGGTCAGGGCGTTGCGGGCCTGGTCGATCGCCGCCAGCATGGCGAGATCGGCGGGCATGGGTGGCGGATCGGGTGTCGCGATCAGCTTTCCTGGAATGCTGCCGACGGCGCCGATCCCCTTGAAGAAGGCGTCGCGGCCGAAATCATAGCCACCGGGACGCGCCGGGCCGGGCGGCGGCAGCAGCCGCGCCAGCACCGTGACATGCTGCCCCGGCACAGCCTCGGCGCTGCGCGTATTGACCCGCACGCGGCGCGGCTGCCGGTCGCTGGGCAAGCCGGGCATATCCGTGACCCGGATCACCAGCCTCGCGCCGACATCGCGCGCCTCGACCGATTCGATGAAGCCGGCGAGACGCCCGATCCGCGGTCGCTCCAGCATCGGCGCCGCGATCTGCGCCGTCCGCCATGTTGCGGCGGCAAAGCCGGCTGCGCTGGCGGCGATGCCGATGCAGGCGAAGCACAGGCCCGGCCGGCCTCTCAGCACCAAGGCGGCAAGCGAGGCGAGGCCACAACCCATCAGTGGCGCCCAGAGCATCGGCTCGCGGTCGGCAGCGAAATAGAGCAGGATGCCGACGCCCATGGCCAAAGGCAGCCAGAGGAACAGGCGGCGCCGCTCGACCTCCGTCGCCAGCGCCCGCGCCAGGCTTTGGCGCCAGGCTTCCAGCCTGAGCGCGGCGAGATGGGGCAGCCGGCTGGCCATGGCGGAGCCGCCTGCCGGCAGGACAGCGGCCAGGGCGGCCTTCCGGCGGGCCGGACGAGGCGCGGCAGGCTGCATCAGAAGGCCCCCCTCCCGCCGCGACGATTGCGGCTTAACGCCGGCAGCGCCGCCATGTTACAGGGCGCGCGCGGCGGATGTCATGCGAGGTCCGCTCTGCCACCGAATCTTGCCCCGGGCCGCTTCGCCTTGCGACCTGAGTTGGAGTTTTTCTGTCCATGAGCGACGCGGTCGTCACGCGCTTTGCCCCCTCGCCCACCGGCTTCCTGCATATTGGCGGGGCGCGCACGGCCCTGTTCAACTGGCTTTATGCGCGCCGCCATGGCGGCAAGATGCTGCTGCGGATCGAGGATACCGACCGCGAACGCTCGACTGAGCCGGCTATCGCCGCGATCCTGGATGGGCTGAGCTGGCTCGGCCTCGATTGGGATGGCGACACCGTCTACCAGTTCGCCCGCGCCGCTCGCCATCGCGAGGTTGCCGAGCAGATGCTGGCCTCGGGCAACGCTTATCGCTGCTATGCGACCCCCGCCGAACTCGACGAGATGCGGGAGAAAGCCAAGGCCGAAGGCCGCCCGATGCGTTATGATGGGCGCTGGCGCGACCGCGACCCGGCCACGGCGCCCGAAGGCGTCAAGCCGGTCATCCGGCTGCGCGCGCCGCAGACCGGCGAGACGGTGGTCGAGGATCAGGTGCAGGGCCGGGTCGTCTGGCAAAACGAGAATCTCGACGACCTCGTGCTGCTGCGCTCGGACGGCAACCCGACCTACATGCTCGCGGTCGTGGTCGACGATCATGATATGGGCGTCACCCATGTCATTCGCGGCGACGACCACCTGACCAATGCAGCCCGCCAGACCCAGATCTATCAGGCGATGGGCTGGCAGGTGCCGAGCATGTCGCATATCCCGCTGATCCATGGGCCCGATGGCGCCAAGCTGTCGAAGCGCCATGGTGCGCTCGGGGTCGATGCCTATCGCTCCATGGGCTATCTGCCGGTGGCGCTGCGCAATTACCTGCTGCGGCTCGGCTGGAGCCATGGCGACCAGGAGATCTTCTCGCAGGACGAGATGATCGCGCTGTTCAATCTCTCCTCGATCGGCCGGTCGGCCGCGCGCTTCGACTATGCCAAGCTGGAGAGCCTGAACGGCCTCTATATGCGCCAATCCTCCGATGCCGATCTGCTGGCGGCGCTGAAGACCATCCTGCCCGAGATCGGGCCGCAGCGTGGCGCGCCGGTGCCGCTCTCGCCGGAGCTGGAGCAGCGCTTCCTGGCGGCGATGCCGGGCCTGAAGGACCGGGCCAAGACCTTGGTCGAGCTGCTGGACAGCGCCTATTATCTCTATGCCCAGCGCCCGCTGCAGCTCGATGCCAAGGCCGCCGCCCTGCTCGACGGCGCGGCCAAGGCGCGGCTGCCGGCTCTGGCTGAGGCCTTGGCTGCCGTGAACGACTGGACGGTGGAGGGTCTGGAGGCTGCCGTGCGCGGTTTTGCCGATGCCAACGGGCTGAAGCTCGGCCAGGCGGCGCAGCCGCTGCGGGCGGCTTTGACAGGGCGCGCCATGTCTCCGGGGCTGTTCGATGTGATGGCTGTGCTGGGGCGCGACGAGACCCTTGCACGGCTCGCGGACCAGGCCTGAAATTCTGAATGCCGAGATTGTCCTCACCGCCTTTCGGCTGTGTTGAACCACCTCGGCAAATGGTCTAGTGACGCCGCAGTGCTCCTTCCACGCACCAGCGTGGAGGGCATGATTATATGCTTGATTATCAGCCGCATGGGACTTCTCGACCCGGCCGTTCCCGAATCCTCCGTTCTGTCATGCCGTCGTCGTCTTCAGGTTCGAGACGATCGGGTAAGGCGGCGAGCAGGACCGGATGAACCGGCCCCTGAGCCGCCCGGTGGCTGAACAGCAGCGAGCCTGAAAGGATCGGTATCGATGACCGGAAGCAACAGCCAGCTCAACGTCGATGGAAAAACCCTCGATTTGGCGATCAAGAAGGGGTCTCTCGGCCCTTCAGTCATCGACATCGCGAAGCTCTATGCGCAAACCGGGATGTTCACCTACGACCCCGGCTTCACCTCGACGGCGAGCTGCGAGTCGCAGATCACCTATATCGATGGTGACGAGGGCGTGCTGCTCTATCGCGGCTACCCGATCGAGCAGCTGGCCGAGCATGGCGACTTCCTCGAGACCTGCCATCTCCTGCTTTACGGCGAGCTGCCGACGGCGAGCCAGAAGGCCGATTTCGACTATCGCGTGACGCGCCACACCATGGTGCACGAGCAGATGGCCCGCTTCTTCCAGGGCTTCCGCCGCGATGCGCATCCGATGGCGGTCATGGTCGGCTCGATCGGCGCCATGTCGGCCTTCTATCACGACTCGACCGATATCTCGGACCCGCACCAGCGCATGGTCGCGTCGATGCGGCTGATCGCGAAGATGCCGACCCTGGCGGCGATGGCCTACAAGTACACGATCGGCCAGCCCTTCGTGTATCCGCTGAACTCGCTCGACTACTCCTCCAACTTCCTGCGGATGTGCTTTGCGGTGCCCGGCCGAGGAGTACAAGGTCAACCCGGTGCTCTCGCGGGCGCTGGACCGGATCTTCATCCTCCACGCCGATCACGAGCAGAACGCCTCGACCTCGACGGTGCGTCTGGCCGGGATCGTCGGGCGCCAACCCCTTCGCCTGCATCGCGGCCGGCACTGCCTGCCTCTGGGGGCCCGCCCATGGCGGCGCCAATGAGGCGGCGCTGCAGATGCTGCAGGAGATCGGCACGGTCGAGAACATTCCGAAATACATCGCCAAGGCGAAGGACAAGAACGATCCGTTCCGCCTGATGGGCTTTGGCCATCGCGTCTACAAGAACTACGATCCGCGCGCCAAGATCATGCAGAAGACCACGCATGAGGTGCTGAACGAGCTCGGCATCAAGGACGATCCGCTGCTCGACGTGGCGATCGAGCTGGAGCGCATCGCGCTGTCCGACAGCTACTTCATCGAGAAGAAGCTGTATCCGAACATCGATTTCTATTCGGGCATCACCCTGAAGGCGATGGGCTTCCCGACCTCGATGTTCACCGCGCTGTTTGCCCTGGCCCGCACCGTCGGCTGGATCGCGCAGTGGAAGGAGATGATCGAGGATCCGTCCCAGCGCATCGGCCGTCCGCGCCAGCTCTACACCGGCGCCCCGCAGCGCGATTACGTGCCGATCGGCCGTCGCTGAGCGGTATTATGTGATGTGAAAAAGCCTGCGGCGCCTCGGCACCGCAGGCTTTTTCTTTGGTCACGACTGTTTGGCGCCGGGGGATGGGCAGCTAGGAGGAGGATGGAGAGGTGGTTCAGGAGCCTCTCTGTCCATCCATCGAGACGGCCGCTACGCGGCCTCCTCTGGATGAGGGCTTGTGGGGCGGCGCCACCATCGCAAGCGCTAGCAAGGCAACGATCGTCGTCGGCTACAATCGGCCGGTTGTTTCCCTCGCGATGAGGGCGTGCTTCGGACGCCTTCACCTGCTCGCGGGACTCCGGATCAACCTATCAGGCTGCGGAGCCGCGGACGGGTGCGGCAGCGAAGTTTTCGTCGAAGGAGTAGCCGGCGCCCCGGACGGTGCGGATCGGATCTTCCGTGTTCTCCGGCGTGATCGCCTTGCGCAGGCGCCCGACATGCACATCGACCGTCCGCTCGTCGATATAGACGTCGCGGCCCCAGACGGCGTCGAGCAGCTGCGAGCGGGAATAGACCCGGCCCGGCGCCTGCATCAGGAATTCGAGAAGGCGGAATTCGGTCGGGCCGAGATGGATCTCGGCGCCGCCGCGGCGCACCCGCCGCGTCGTCCGGTCGAGTTCGAGATCGCCGGCCGCGAGAATGCCGACGACATGGCCGGGCTTGGCGCGGCGTAGCAGCGCCTGGATGCGGGCGATCAGCTCGGGCAGCGAGAAGGGCTTCACGACATAGTCGTCGGCACCGGTGGCAAGGCCGCGGACCCGCTCCGTCTCCTCGCCCCGCGCCGTCAACATGATGATCGGCACGCGCTCGGTGTCGCGCCGGGCGCGCAGGCGGCGGCACAGCTCGATGCCTGAGAGGCCAGGCAGCATCCAGTCCAGCAGGACGAGATCGGGAGTGTTGTCGCGCAGATGGAGCTCGGCATCGTCCCCTCGTGCGACGCTATCGACCTCGAAGCCCTCAGCTTCGAGGTTGTAGCGCAGCAACAGGGTCAGCGGCTCTTCGTCCTCGACGATCAGGATACGTGCGGCCATGCAGAAGGCTCCAGGGATCGCGCCAGCGTTTTATTGGCCGGTGACCGCGTCCATCACGATGTTGGTGGTGTCGAGCTTGGGGCGGCTGGCATCCAGCGTCTCGCCGGTGACGAGGTAATGGATCGTTTCCGCGATATTGGTGGTGTGGTCGCCGATGCGCTCGACATTCTTGGCGCAGAACAGGAGATGCGTGCAGAAGGTGATGTTGCGCGGATCTTCCATCATATAGGTCAGCAGCTCGCGGAAGAGCGAGGTGTAGAGCGCGTCGATCTCGTCGTCGCGGCGCCAGACCTCCATGGCCTTCTGCTCATTGCTGGCCGCATAAGCGTCGAGCACATCCTTGAGCTGGGCCTGGACCAGCCGGCTCATATGCTCCAGCCCGACGACGGCGCGATGCGGCGGCTGGAACTGGCCGGAAATGGCCACTGCGCGCTTGGCGATGTTCTTGGCGAGATCGCCGACGCGCTCGATATCGGCCGCGATCCGGATTGCCGAGATCAGCTCGCGCAGATCATTGGCGAGCGGCTGGCGACGGGCGATGGTCAGAACCGCCCTCTCCTCGACATCGCGCTGCAAATTGTCGAGCCGCTGGTCGGCCGCGATCACCTTCTGCGCCAGGGCCGTGTCGCGGCGCACCAGCGCAACGGTCGAATCGCCGAGCATGCGCTCGGACATGCCGCCCATTTCGGCGAGGCTGCGGCGCAGCGCCTCCAGCTCGGCATCATAGGATCGGACAATATGTTCGGTCATCTGCGAAGTCCTTTGCAAGCCAGGATAGGAGGTCGACGCCGGGCTTCAGCCGAAGCGGCCGGTGACGTAATCCTGCGTCTGCTTCTTGTGCGGGTTCATGAAAATCGTGTTGGTCGGCGCGAATTCGATGACCTCACCGAGATACATGAAGGCGGTGTACTGCGAGATGCGCGCCGCCTGCTGCATGTTGTGGGTGACGATGACGATCGTGAAATCGGTCTTCAGCTGCTCCAGCAGATCCTCGATCTTGCCGGTCGAGATCGGATCGAGCGCCGAGGTCGGCTCGTCGAACAGGATGACCTCGGGCTTCTGGGCGATGGTGCGGGCGATGCAGAGACGCTGCTGCTGGCCGCCGGAGAGGCCCATGCCGGAGGTCCGCAGCTTGTCCTTGACCTCATCCCACAGCGCCGAGCGGCGCAGCGCACCCTCGACACGGTCGTCGAGCTCGGATTTCGGCGGCTTCTCGTAGAGCCGGATGCCGAAGGCGACATTGTCGTAGATCGACATCGGGAAGGGCGTCGGCTTCTGGAAGACCATGCCGATGCGCGAGCGCAGCTCGTTCACATCGACATCGTTGCCGATGATGTTGCGCCCGTCGAGCATGATCTCGCCCGTGGCGCGCTGCTCCGGATAAAGCGAATAGATGCGGTTGAAGATGCGCAGAAGGGTCGACTTGCCGCAGCCGGACGGGCCGATCAGCGCTGTGACATGGCGGTCGCGGAAATCGAGATTGATGTCCTTCAGCGCCTTGTGCTGGCCGTAGTAGAAATCGAGGTTCTTGACCGCGATCCGGATGGGCGCATCCGCGTCGAGAGCCTGCGGGCTGAGTTCCAGGGTAGAGAGCATCGAAGCGTTCCTTCGGATCTGACGCGACGGTTTCAGGTGCTGCGTGTCACTTGCCGCCGCGCACGATGCGGCGGGCGATGAGCGATAGCAGCAGGATCGACATGGTGATGATCAGCGAGCCGGCCCATGCCAGCTGCTGCCAGTTGTCATAGGGCGCGGAGGCGAACTGGTAGATCGTCACCGGCAGGTTGGAGACGCCGCCCAGAAGCGTCGGCGAGAACCAGAACGAGTTGTTCAGGGCCGTGAAGATCAGCGGCGCGGTCTCGCCGGCAATGCGGGCCAAGGCGAGCAGGATGCCGGTGACCATGCCGGCCTTCGCGGCGCGCCAGGTGATCGAGGTGATGACGACGGAGGGCGGCGCGCCCAAAGCGGCCCCTGCCTCGCGCAAGGGGCCCGGCACCAGCCGCAGCATGTCTTCCGTGGTGCGCACGATCACGGGGATGGCGATGATGCCGAGCGCGACGCCGCCGGCCCAGCCGGAATAGCCGCCGAGCGGCTCGACCAGGATGACGTAGACGAACAGGCCGATCAGGATCGACGGGGCCGATAGCAGGATGTCGTTGATGAAGCGGATCAGGCCCGCCAGCTTCGACGACTTGCCGTATTCGGCGAGATAGGTGCCGGCCAGAACGCCGATCGGCGTGGCGACCGCGATGCCGAGGAAGGTCAGCACGACCGAGCCGACGATGGCGTTGGCCAGGCCGCCGCCTTCCGAGCCCGGGCCGGGAAGGGTCTGGGTGAAGGTCGCGACGGACAGGCCGCTGATCCCCTTCACCAGCAGCATGCCGAGGATCCAGAACAGGACCGAGATGGCGATCAGGGTGAAGCCGGTGGCGATCAGCTTCATCGCCTTGTCGGCGGTGCGGCGCGACTGCCGGACGCGGCCCCATTGGGTCGGCGGCAGGGTGCGCACGGTGGAGGGTGTCGTCAGGGTCATGAACGGAGCCCTCAGAAAGCTTTGACGCGCGAGACGAGGATGCGCGCGATGACGAGAACGACGAAGGTGACGAAGAACAGGATGCAGCCGAGCGCGATCAGCGCGTTCAGCTGAAGCCCGATGCGCCTCGTTGAACTCATTGGCGATGCGCGAGGCGATGGTCGAGCCGGGATCCATGATCGAGGCCGAGAGGCGGTTGGCATTGCCGACGACGAAGGTCACCGCCATCGTCTCGCCCAGCGCGCGGCCGAGCCCGAGCATGCAGGCGCCGATGATCGACACACCGGCTTGCGGCACCAGCACATGGCGCACCACCTCCCAGGTGGTGGCGCCGATGCCATAGGCGCTCTCACGCAGCACGGAGGGGATCTGGTCCAGCATGTCGCGGACAATCGAGGCGATGAACGGGATGATCATGAAGGCCAGGATGATGCCGGCCGAGAGAATGCCCAGGCCCGAGGGCGAGGCGGCGTAGAGGATGGTGCCGACAATCGGCATGCCCTCGACGAGATGCGAGACCGGCTGCTGCACATAGGCGGCAAAGAGCGGCACGAAGACGAACAGGCCCCACATGCCATAAATGATCGAGGGCACGGCGGCGAGCAGTTCGATGGCTGTCGAGACCGGCTGCTTGAACCAGGGCGGAGCGAGCTGCGTCAGGAAGACGGCGATCCCCAGCGACAGCGGCACACCGATCAGCAACGCCAGGAAGGCGGTGGTCAGGGTGCCGACAATGGCAGGCCAGGCGCCGTACTGGTCGTTCTGCGTATCCCAGACGCTCGAGGTGACGAAGCCGAGGCCCATTTCGCGGAAGGCAGGCCAGCCGCCGATGATCATCGAGGCCATGATCCCGGCCAGCAGGAACAGCACCAGCAAGGCGGAGCCGAAGCTCGCATTACGGAAGACGATGTCGAAAGTACCTTTGGGTGTCTTGCGAATGACGGGTGCGCTCGGCACAGCCATTGGGTCGGTCACGGCAGCCATCCGTGGTACTCCGGTCACGTCGAATTTCGGTCAGAAGGCGAGGCAAAGGCGGGGGCTTTGCGCCCCCGCCTTCAGTTTATCTCAGGGTTCAGAAGATCGGCTTGCTCGAGGCATCGACGATGCCCTTCCAGCTGGCGCGGATCTGGTCCTTCACATTGGCGGGCATCGGCACGTATTCGAGGTCCGTAGCCAGCTTGTCGCCGTTCTTGAAGGCCCAGTCGAAGAAGGCCAGCGCAGCCTTGGACTGCTCGGGCTTCTCGGCCTTCTTGTGCATCAGGATGAAGGTGGCCGAAGTGATCGGCCAGGCCTCAGTGCCGGGCTGGTTGTTGATGATGATGCCGAAGCCGGGAGCCTCGTTCCAATTGGCATTGGCAGCGGCAGCCTGGAACGACTTGTCGTCCGGCATCGGGAACTTGCCCTCGCGGTTCTGGATCAGGCCATAGGCCAGCTTGTTCTGCTTGGCATAGGCGTATTCGACATAACCGATCGAGTTGGCGATCTGCTTCACCGAAGCGGAGACGCCTTCATTGCCCTTGCCGCCCACGCCGACCGGGAACTGCACCGAGGTGTTGGCGCCGATCTTGGTCTTCCACTCCGGCGAGACGCGGGAGAGATAGTCGGTCCAGACGAAGGTGGTGCCCGATCCGTCCGAGCGATAGACGACCGTGATGTTGGCGTCGGGGAGCTTCAGATCGGGGTTGAGCGCGGTCAGCTTTGGGTCGTTCCACTTCTTGATCTCGCCCTGATAGATCGCGGACAGGATCGGACCGGTGAATTTGAGCTGGCGGGCTTCGATGCCGGCAATGTTAATGGCGGGAACGAGAGCGCCCATCACGGCCGGGAACTGCAGCAGCCCCTCCTTCTCGAGATCCTCGCCCTTCAGCGGCATGTCGGAAGCGCCGAAATCGACGGTCTTCGACTTGATCTGGCGGATACCGCCGCCCGAGCCGATCGACTGGTAGTTCAGGCCGATCCCGGTGTCCTTCTTATAGGCCTCGGCCCATTTGGCGTAGATCGGGAAGGGGAAGGTGGCGCCGGCGCCGGTGATGTCGGCCGCCTGGGCAAAGCCCGCCAGCCCGAAGGTCGCGGCAGCGACGAGAATGATTTTGCGCATGAGATGTCCTCTCTGGATCGCAGCTTCTAGCGCGCCTTCCAAACACCTCTTCTATGACAGTGGAGTGACATATTTCCCCGATTTTACGCAACCCGATCTGAATGTTATTGCCCACGCCTCGCTGTATCCATTGAAATCATTGATGAATTCGGCGGGTCGGAGCGACGGGCCGAGTTTCTGCCCGTTAGCGTACATTATGACAGGCTGTCATGGAGCCTACGACCGGCCCGATCGGGCGCAGTCAGATGGCGGCTCCGTCGATCACCAGTTCCGCGCCGAGACCATGGCGGACGGCCCGTACGATCGCCGCCTCGCTCTGTGTGCCGCGACGCCGGGGCCTGTCGTTATCCAGCCTGTGCTCGGCGATGATCCGGCCCGGCGCGCCGCTCAGCACCACCACCCTGTCGGCAAGATAGGCGGCCTCGTCGATATCATGGGTGACGAACAGGATGGTCTTGCCGGTTCGCTGCCAGATGCGGACCAGCTCGTCCTGCAGGGTTTCCCGCGTCAGCGCGTCCAGCGCCGAGAACGGCTCGTCCATCAGCAGAATATCGGGCTCGACTGCCAGCGCGCGAGCCAGCGAAACCCGCTGGCGCTGCCCGCCCGAGAGCTGGTGTGGCCAGCGCTGCGCCAGCTGACCTAAACCGACGAGGTCGAGCGTGGCCTGGGCCCGCGCAAGCCGCTGCTGGCGCGGCAGCAGGCCTTCGAGGCCGAAGCCGACATTGTCGATCACCCGGCGCCAGGGCAGCAGACGCGAATCCTGGAAGACCAGCGCAGCCGGGCGACGGCCACTGCTGGCGGGCGCCACCTTCACCTCGCCTGCGCTTGGCTTGGCCAGACCGGCGATGACGCGGAGAAGCGTGGATTTGCCGACGCCGGAGGGGCCGACAATGGCCAGGAACTCGCCGCGACCGACCGAGAGATCGAGCTGGCTCAGAACCTCCGTCTGCTCGCCATCCCGGGTGAAAATGAGCGAGAGCGCCCGGATATCGATCACGCTTTCCATCGCAGCACCCATGTCTGCAAAGCCACGAAGCCGGTATCGAGCGTGCCGTAGAGCGCGGCCATGGTCAGCATGTAGACGACGACGAGATCGGTCGCGAGCAGGCTAGAGGCCTGCATCATGCGCTGTCCCACACCGGCGACGCCGAAGATTTCGGCCGCCACAACCGCCATCCAGGCCTGGCCCAGCGCCGTGCGCACGCCAACCAGGATGCCCGGCAGGGCCGCTGGCAGCAGGATCTTGGTGAGGCGTTGCCAGGGGGAAGAAAAGCCGAAGGCATCGGCGACCTCGATGAGCTCCCGCTCCACACCGCGCACCGCGCCCTGAGCTGCGAAGAACACGATCCAAAACACGCCGATGGCGATGATGAAGACGGCGGCGGTCGGGCTCACGCCAAACCAGATGATCGCGAAGGGCACCCAGGCGAGGCCGGGGATCGGGCGCAGCACCCGCACCACCCAGGCTGTCATCTCCTCGGCCGTGCGGGACATGCCGACCGCAACGCCCGCCGCGCAGCCGAGAGCCGAACCGAGGATCAGGCCGGTGAAGTAGTGCTGGAGCGAGCCCGCAATGGCCGACAGCCAGGCGCCGGAGCTGACCTCGCGCCAGAAGGCCTGCGGCAGCGCGCTCGGTCCGGGCAGGAAGGCAGGATTAACCAGCCCGAAGAAGGGCATCGCCTCCCAGAGCAGCAGGAAGACGACCAGTCCCAGAAACGCGAGGGCCGGAGCCCGCAGGCGGCTCATCATGCCCCCTGCTTCACGGCGCGCTCATAATATTGCACCTCGAACAGGCCCTCGAGCGGCAGCTCCTTGTCGAGCGAACCGAGCTTGACCTGATAGGCCTGCATGGCGCGCGTCGGCTCGATGAAGAGACGGGGATCAGTCCGGAACTGGCTCGCGGGCGAGACCAGCGCCTGCTTGATCAGGGCGGGATCGACAATGCCCTTGCCGAGCGCTGCCCCAACATGCTGCGCGGCGCGGCCGGGATCGGTCTTGATCAGATCCACAGCCTTGATCAGGCTCGCAACCAGTTTCTGCGTAGCCTCAGAGTTTCGGCCCAGGAAGGCGCCCGATGCCGCAACGACGGTGCCGGGCTGGCCGGGGAACAAGGTCTCGCCACCGGCAATCAGCTTAATCTGCGGATTACGGGTCTGGATGATGGTGAGCGCCGGCTCGCGCACCGTCGCCCCCTCGACAGCCGAAGCGAGAACCGCCTGCTGGGTCGCATCGATCCCCATCGGCACGATCTCGACATCGGCGCGCTCGGCCTTGGCGACTTCCCAAAGCCAGTATTGCAGGGTGGTGTTGGGGACCGACCCGGCCGGCTGCGTGGCCAGCCGGGCCGGCTTGCCGGTGGCGGCCCTGTAAGCCTTGAAGGCTGCCGCATGCGGCGTGCCGTCGGTGAAGAATTTCGCCAGTGCCGGGGCGGCTACGAAGACATTCTCCCCGAGGGCCATGGCCGACACCACCCTGACATCAACGCCTTTGGAGCGTGCGACAGCCAGCGGGGCAATGCCGGCGACATAGAGGTCGATCGTGCCGGAGGCGAGAGCCTGGATCATGTGCGGGCCGGATTCAAACACCGTGAAGCTTGCGGCAAGGCCGGCCTGCTTCAGCCAGCCCTCGCCCTGCGCCACGAAAATCGGCGCACCGCCGATCGTCGGGATGTAGCCGATCCGGACCGGGGCCTCGGCCTGCGCCCTGGCGGCGCCTGCCAGCGATCCGGCGGCGAGGAGCGATGAGCCGGCGAGCAGAAACTGGCGGCGATCCATGGCGTTGATCCTTCTGACGACAGGCGGGAACGACTGCGAACTGAAGGGAAGAAAAGGATTTTCTCTGGAATAGGCAATACCGTTGCGGAAATAAGAACTGTCTCCTTCAGCGGCTGGGATCAGCAATAGATTTGTTCTGCATCGGCCGCCGCGTGGGCAAGACTTTTTGCTGCCGCCCCAATTGCCTTCGCCGTCAGCGAGCGCGGCACGAAGCAACGCGGCCGGCATGGAGTCTGGTTGCATGGCGCCCGATGGATCGGCCACCACCATGGGCTCCGGCTCTTGAAAAAAGCAGCCGCCACGTCCAAATCGCCGCCTGGATCGCCTCTTTCCGAGAACCCGCCATGACTTCAGCCACGACCTCAGCCACCACCGAGAACCGCGCCTTCGAAGCCGACGTGTCCCGCCTGCTGCACCTGATGGTGCACTCGGTCTATTCGGACCAGGACGTGTTCCTGCGCGAGCTGATCTCCAACGCCGCCGACGCCTGCGAGAAGCTGCGCTACGAGGCGATCGCCAAGCCGGAGCTGCTGGGCGACGACCCGCAGGCTGACGATCAGCATCGCCGCCGATCCCGAGGCAGGCATGCTCACTATCGAGGACAACGGCATCGGCATGAGCCGCGACGAGATGGTCGAGGCGCTCGGCACCATCGCGCGCTCGGGCACGCGGGCCTTCATGGAGCAGGTCGAGGCGGCGAAGGGCAAGGAGGGCGTCCAGCTGATCGGCCAGTTCGGCGTCGGCTTCTATTCGGCCTTCATGGTCGCCGACCAGGTCGAGCGTGGTCACCCGCCGCGCCGGCACCGACGAAGCCTGGCGCTGGTCCTCCGACGGCAAGGGCGAGTTCACGGTCGCCCCCGCTCCGCTGGACGAGGCGCCGGCGCGCGGCACCCGCGTCATCCTGCACCTGCTCGAGGACGCCAAGACCTACGCCGAGCGCTGGACGCTCGAGCGCATCGTCAAGGCGCAGTCCGGCCACGTGCCGGTGCCGATCGCCTCGATCGAGAAGCCCGGCGCCGAGCCGGCTGCGCTCGCCGACGGCGCGGCGCTCTGGACCAGGCCCAAGAGCGAGATCAAGCCGGAGGAATACACCGACTTCTATCGCAGCGTTGCCGCGCCAATTCGACGAGCCGGCGCCACCGTGCATTTCCGCGCCGAGGGCCGCCACGAATACACGGCGCTGGCCTTCGTGCCCGGCGGCAAGCCCTTCGACCTGTTCGATGCCGACCGCAAGGGGCGGATGAAGCTCTATGTCAAGCGCGTCTTCATCACCGACGAGGCCGAGCTCCTGCCGCGCTATCTGCGCTTCGTGCGCGGCCTCGTCGATTCCGCCGACCTGCCGCTCAACGTTTCGCGCGAGATGATCCAGGACAGCCCGCTGCTCGCCGCGATCAAGAAGGGCGTGACCAACCGCATGCTGTGCGATCTGGACAAGCTCGCCGAGAACGACGCCGAGGCCTTCGCCAAGATCTGGGACGCATTTCGGCGCCGGTGATCAAGGAAGGGCTCTACGAGGATTACGAGCGGCGCGAGCAGTTGCTCGGGCTGGCCCGCTTCACCACTACGGCGTCCGGCGACGGGCTGCGCAGCCTGAAGGACTATGTCGGCGCGCTGAAGGAAAACCAGACCGCGATCTACTACATCGCCGGCGACGACGCCGAGCGGCTCAAGGCCTCACCGCAGCTCGAAGGCTTTCGCGCGCGCGGCATCGAGGTGCTGCTGCTGACCGACCCGGTCGACAGCTTCTGGGTGTCGAGCGCGCCCGACCATCGAGGGCAAGCCGTTCAAATCGGTGACGCAGGGCAGCGCCGATCTCGGGCTGATCCCGCTGCTCGATGGCGCGACGGACAACAAAGCGGAGGCGACGGCGGAAGTCACCGCGCTTCATCGAGGCGCTCAAGACCGCGCTCGGCGACGAGGTCGCCGACGTCCGCGCCTCCGACCGCCTGACCGACAGCGCGGTCTGCCTTGTCGCGGCCGATCGCGGGCCTGACCGCCAGTTCGAGAAGCTGCTGGCTGCGGCCGGCCGGCTCGATACCGCCGCCAAGCCGATCCTGGAGATCAACCCGCAGCATGCTCTGATCGGGCGGCTGGCTGCGCTGCAGGACGAGGCGCTGCGCGACGATGTCGCCCATCTCCTGCTCGACGAGGCCCGCATCCTCGACGGCGAACGGCCTGGTGACGCCAAGGCGTTTGCCGAGCGCATGAGCCGGGTGTTGGCCCGCACGCTGGGTTAGGCTTGGAAGGGCGGGCCCGACGCCCGCCCTGCCCTGTCAGCTCGCGATCAGCCCCTGACGGCGGTGACGACGATCTCGATCATTGCGCCGCCGCCGAGATCGGCGACGCCGACGGTGGCGCGCGTCGGCATGTCGTCGCCGAAGAAGCTGGTCCAGACCGCATCCATCTCCTTCTTGGCGGAGAGGTCGGTGACGAAGATGCTGGAGGCGACGATCGCCTTGCGGTCGAGCCCGACCTCGCCAAGATAGCTTTCGATCTTGGTCAGGATGTTCTGGGTCTGCGGGCCCATGCCCTGTGTCGTGTCATCGGCAATGCAGCCGCCGACGAAGACCATGCCATTGGCCTCGACGACGCGGTTCTGGATGGGGGTCCGGATAGAACGCTTGATGGTCATGTCTATGTCCTGCTGGTTGAGGTTTGGGTGAAACGGGCGATGCCGAGCCCATCGACCGGCACATTGCTGTGGCCGGTGGCGATGATCTCGGCCATGACAGCGCCGGCGCCCGGTCCGAGCTGGAAGCCATGGGCGGAGAAGCCGAACTGGTGATAGACACCCTCATGCCGGGCGCTTGGGCCGAAGACCGGGAGATCATCGGGCATGCGCGCCTCGATGCCCGCCCAGGCGCGCAGGATCGGCGCGCCGCGCATGATCGGGAACAGGTCCCAGACGGTTTTCGCGTTGGTGGCGAGCTTGGCCCAGTCCAGCACCGTGCGGTTCTCGTCGCGGATGGCGCGGCCGAGATAGCCGCCGCCGATCAGCACGGTGCCATTGGCGAACTGCTTGAAGGAGAGCTTGCGCCCGCGCAGGATCACCACCGGCTTGATGAAGGCCGGCATCGGCGCCGTGATCATCAGCATCGGGGCGATGACCTCCAGCGGCACAGGCTCGTCCAGATCCGCCGCAATGCGATCCGCCCAGGCGCCGGCGGCATTGACGATACGTGGCGCCAGAAACGCACCCCCCGTCGTCTCGATCCGCCAGTTGCCGCCATCGCGCGCAACCCGCGTCACCCGCACACCCTCGCGGACATCAGCGCCGAGGCTTTGCGCCTTGCGCTTGAAGGCCTGCGTCGCCCGCAGGGGGATCGCTGCGCCGTCGCGCCGAGAGACGACGCCGCCCGGACAGGTCTCGGCCACGGCCGGGACGAGCCGCCGCAATTCCGTGGCGTCGATCATCTCTTCATGATGGAAGCCGCGCAGAGTCAGATCGTCGACCCGGGCCTTGCAGCCGGCGAGATCCGCTTCATCCTCCGCGACGAGAACCTGGCCATCGCTGGTGAAGCCGCAATCATCATCGACGAGGTCAGTGATGGCATGCCACAGCGCCATCGAGGTGTTGGAGAGCGGGATTTCGGCGACATGGCGGGCGAGCTGGCGCACTCCGCCGGCATTGACGCCGGAGGCGTGGCGACCGGCATGGTCCTTCTCCAGCAGGATGACCGACAGGCCGCGCATGGCGCAGTGCAGCGCCGTCGAGCAGCCATGGATGCCGCCGCCGATGATGATGACATCGGCACTGCCGGCAGCAGGCGTCACCGCACCACCGCTTTGATGGCGGCGTCGGTCTGCGGCAGGGCGGCAAGCTCGCCCAGCGTGATCGGCTTCACCGGCGGTCGCAGGCGGTAATAGCCGACCTCCGGACGGGCATGTTCTGCGCCTCGCGCGATCAGCTCGACCACGGTCGGCCCGCAGAGACGGCCCTGGCAGGGGCCCATGCCGCAGCGCAGGAACGCCTTCATCTGGTTGGGACCGGTGACGCCGAGGCGGCTCGCCGTGTCCCGGATCTGCCCGGCCGTGACCTCCTCGCAGCGGCAGACGATGGTCTCGTCGGCCGGCGGCGCCAGAAACTGCGGTGCCGGCTTGTAGAGCAGGTCGAGGAAGCGCCGGCCGCGCAGGCTGCGGGTCAGCTCGGCCCTGATCGGTGCGGCCTGTGCGGTCGCGCTCGGCTAGGCTGATCCGGCCCAGCCGATGCGCCACGCCCAAAGCCGCGAGATCACCGCGCAGAGCCGCGCTTTCCGCGCCGCCGATGCCGGCGCCATCGCCGGCGATGGCGATGCCGGGAACGGAGGAGGCGAACCAGTCATCGACCTTCGGCGTCCAGCAATGCTGCTCGCTGTCGAACTGATGGGCGCAGCCGACGGCGTTGGAGAGGTTGACGCCGGGAATGACGCCCTGATGCAGCAGCAGCGCATCGCAGGCGATCGTCTCCGCCGCCCCTCCCCGCGTCAGGCGGACACCGGTGACATGCTCGTCGCCTGCGACGGAGAGGCCGGTGACGCCATTGCGGAACGCGCAGCCGTGCGCGGGCCTGCGCCATCAGCTTCAGCCCCTTCGCCAGATAGGGCGAGCGCAGGAAGTCCGGAAAGGCGGCGATGGCGGCAAGCCAGTTGCGGCGCGGGGTGGTGTCGCAGCACCGCGACGATGTTGGCGCCCGCAGCCGCCAGCTGGCCGGCCAGCAGATAAAGCAGCGGCCCGCAGCCGGCGAGGACGATGCGGCCGCTCGGGACCAGCCCGGAACTCTTCAGCGCGATCTGCGCCGCACCCGCCGTCATCACGCCGGGCAACGTCCAGCCCGGAATGGGGAAAGGCCGCTCCTGCGCGCCGGTTGCCAGAATGACCTGTCCGGCGCCGATCAGCCGGGCCTTGCCGTCCAGCGACAGGCCGAGCTCGACCTCGCCGCGCCTCATCGGGCGCCACGGACCAGACGGTGCAGGACGGCGCATAGGCGGCCTTGCTCTGCTCCAGCCGCGAGACCAGCGCCCCGCCCTTCCAGTAATCGGCGCCGAGCACCTCGCGCTTCGAGACCGGCGCTCGTGCTCACGGCGCGGTAGATCTGCCCGCCCGGCGCCGGGTTCTCGTCGGCCAGCAGCACGGAGAGGCCGTGATTCGGCGGCGCGCGCGGCGGCAGCAAGGCCGGCCGGGCCGGCGCCGACGACGACGAGGTCGTAGCGCTCGGCCAGAGCGGCGACATCTGTTGCGGTGATCATGCCGCCATCTCCTCGGGCTGGCGCCGCCCGGCCTGGGTCTCGATGCGCATGCCCTCGCGCAGCGGCACGAGGCAGCCCTGGCGATTGCCGACGCCGTCGATGACCACGAGGCATTCGAAGCAGACGCCCATCATGCAATAGGGCCCGCGCGGCGCGCCCGAGACCGGTGTCTGCCGGCAGGCCTGCACGCCGTTGGCGAGCAGCGCCGCTGCGACCGTATCGCCCGACCGGCCGGTCATGGCGCGGCCGTCGAAGGTGAAGCTGAGGCTGGCGCCGCTTCTGACGTCAGAGATGGGCCGGAACATGAAACCTCCGCGCGGAAAAAGCATCGAGCGATTGCGGCAGCGCCCCGGCCAGGATGGCGGGCGCCAGGGTCAGCGCGTGATTGGCGGCCAGCGTCACGCCGGAATGGCAGGTGACCACGAAGGCGCCGGGATGGCTCAGCGACTGGTCGTAGATCGGGAAGCCGTCGGGGCTCATCACCCGCAGCGCCGACCAGCTCCGCACGACGTTCAGCCCGGCGAGCCGCGGGAAACATCTTCACCGCGCGCTCGGCCATCACCGACAGGATCGGCTGGCCGACGATGGTGTCGAAGCCGCGATCCTCCTGGCTGTCGCCGATCATCACGCCGCCCTCGTCGGTCTGGCGGATGGTGACCATCGGGTTGTGCAGGAAGGGCGCGGTCTTCTCGGTGACGATGATCTGGCCCTTGCTCGGCTTCACCGGCGCATCGAGCCCGACCATCGGTGCGAGCCTGGCATTGCCGAGCCCGGCTGCGAGCACGACCTTTCCGGCGGCGATCTCGCCCAAGGCTGCCGCTGAGCAGGAAGCCGCCATCGCGAGCCGTGATGCTGTCGACCGTGCAGTTGGGCCGGTAGTCGACGCCGCGCCGCTCGGTCGCCTCGCGCAGGGCGCGGAACAGCTTCAGCGAATTCACATGGCCGTCGAGCGGGCTGTAGATCGAGCCGACGACATCCTTGCCGATATCGGGCAGGCGCCGCTTCGTCTCGGCGTGGTCGAGGATCTCATAGGGGAAATCCGCCAGCGAGGTCTGGTTGTGCAGCCGGAGCATGGCCTGCCGGCGCTGGTCCAGCTCGTCTTCCGACAGGCACAGCATGAAGCCGCCGGGCTGGCTGTGGGCGACGTCGAGCCCGGCCTCTTCGCTGCAGCACATCGGCCAGCACGTGCCATTGCTCGGCCGACCGGCGCGACCACATCGCATAATCGGGCATGCCGAGCCCTTTGGACTGGACCCAGACCAGCGCGAAATTGCCGCGCGAGGCTCGGAAGGCGACATCGCCCTCGTCGAGAATGGTGACGCGGGCGCCGTTGCGGGCGAGGCCGAGCGCGATGGCGCCGCCGACGACACCGCCGCCGATGACGACGATGTCAGGATCGATGATGATTGCGCAGCCACGGCCTCTCAGCCCTTTCCGGAACCGACGAACAGGCGGTCGAGCCCAAAGAGCCGGTCCAGCGCCAGCAGCAGCAGCGCGGTCATGGCAATCAGGCAGGCGGAGACCGCCGCGATGAGGGGATCGATGTTGTCCTGAATGTAGAGAAACATCCGCACCGGCAGCGTCACCGTCGCGGGCGAGGCGATGAAGACGGTCATCGTCACCTCGTCGAAGGAGTTGATCGCAGCCAGCAGCCAGCCCGAGACCACGCCGGGCAGGATCAGCGGCAGCGTCACCCGGCGAAACACCGTCGCCGTGTTGGCGCCGAGCGAGATGGCGGCATGCTCGATGCGCGCGGTCGATGCCGTAGGAGGCCGCCAGCACGAGGCGCAGCGCGAAGGGGATGACCACGATGATGTGGCTGAGCACCAGCCCGGTGAAGGTGCCGGAAATGCCGATCTGGGTGAAGAAGCGCAGGAAGGCGATGCCGAGCACGACATGCGGCACCATCAGCGGCGACATGAACAGCGTCGTCATCGCCTCGCGGCCGGGGAAGCGATAGCGCGCGATGGCCAGTGCGGCCGGCACGGCGAGCAGGATCGCGACGGTCGACGACAGCGAGGCGAGCAGCAGCGAATCCCAGAAGGCGCGGACGAATTCGGGATAGTCGAGGATCGCCCGGAACCAGCGCAGGCTTGGGCCTCGCGTCGGCAGCGAAAGATAGCCTTCGGGCGTGAAGGCGACGATGCAGACGATCAGCAGAGGCGCCAGCATGAAGATGACGAAGAGCGCATGAAAAAGCAGCGCGGCGGGACCATTGCGTCTCATGGAAGGGCTCCTTCGATGAGGCTTGCCGAAGCCGTTATCCTGAGGAGCGCTAACAGGCGCGTCTCGAAGGATGGTCCAGATATCTCCGGAGCCTCCTGGAGCATCCTTTGAGACGCCTGCTTCGCGGCTCCTCAGGATGAGGGCTGGTGGGTTGGCCTGGTCCCTCATTCGAACACCTGCGCGTAGCGGCGTTCGATCAGCCGGTTCGAGCCGACGGTGATGAGCACCAGCGCGATCAGCAGCAGGCTCGCCACGGCGGCGCCCAGCGGCCAGTTCAGCGTGTTCAGGAACTCGTCATAGGCCAGCGTCGCCGCCACCTTCAGCCGGCGCCCGCCGATGATCGCGGGCGAAGCGAAGGCGCTTGCCGCTAGCGAGAAGACGATGATCGACGCCCGACAGGATGCCCGGCACGATCTGCGGCAGGATCACCCGCCGCCAGATGGTCAGGCGTGCTGGCGCCGAGCGACAGCGCGGCATTCTCGATCTGCGGGTCGAGCCGCTGGAGCGAGGCCCAGACGGCGAGGATCATGAAGGGCATCAGCACATGCACCAGTGCGATGACGACGCCGGTCTCGGTGAACATGAACGGCAGCGGCTGGGCGATGACGCCCGAGCTCATCAGCCCCTGATTGACGACGCCGGTGGAGCCGAGCAGCAGCGCCCAGCCCAGTGTGCGGGCCACGACCGAGACCAGAAGCGGCCCGATCACCACCAGCAGGAAGCCGCTGCGCCAGGCCGGCGACATCCGGTTGAGGATGTAGGCTTCGGGCACGCCGATCAGCATCGTCGCCAGCGTGACCAGCACGGCGATGCGGAAGGTCCGCATGAAGATTTCGAAGAAGTAGGAATCGGTGAAGACCTCGATCCAGTTCTTCAGCGTGAACTCAGGAACGATGCCCTTGTACTGGCCCCAATCGTAGAAGGAGAGCAGCACGGTCATGCCGAGCGGGATGATCACCAGCCCGAGAAACACCAGCAGCGCCGGGCCGGTCAGCAGGAAGGGTGCTGTTTTCTCCGAGGAGGCGAGCGCTCATGCTGCAGCCCCTGCCGGCAGGATCGCGGCATCGGCAGCCGAGAAGCGCAGATGCACCGCCTCGCCCTCTTTCGGCACCGGCAGCGCCGTCATTGGCGCGCATCAGCATCACCGCCCCGGCGGCGCTGTCGGCGCCGAGCAGCCAGTGCGTGCCCTGGAAGACGCGGCTGGTGATGCGCGCGCTCAAGCCCTGCTCGGCGAGCCCCAGCCGCTCGGGCCGGACCGCCAGCTGCACAGCGCCGGACTGCGCATGCGGCAGCGACAGCACGAGGTCGCCGATCCAGACCGCTGCCCTTCCCATCACGATTCGCCGCGCAGCACATTGGTCTTGCCGAGGAAGCTGGCGACGAAGGCGCTGGCGGGCCGGTCATAGACCGTATCGGGCGCGCCGATCTGCTCGATGCGACCCTGGTTCATCAGCACGATGCGGTCGGACAGCGCCATCGCCTCATGCTGGTCATGGGTGACGAGAATGGTGGTGGTGCCGACGGAGCGCTGGATCTGGCGCAGTTCGCCCTGCATCTCCTCGCGCAGCTTGGCGTCGAGATTGGAGAGCGGCTCGTCGAGCAGCAGCAGCGCCGGCTTGATCACCAGCGCGCGGGCCAGCGCAACACGCTGCTGCTGCCCGCCGGACATGCGGCGCGGATAACGGTCGGCAAAGCCCTTCAGCCCGACAAGCTCCATCGCGGACTGGCGTCCGCTTGTCGCGCTCGGCCCTAGAGACGTCACGCATTTCGAGCCCGAAGGCGATGTTCTCGGCCACCGTCATATGCGGAAACAGCGCATAGCTCTGGAAGACGATGCCGAGCCCGCGCTTGTTGGGCGCGACAGAGCCGAGATCGCTACCATCGAGCCGGATCGCGCCGCTATCGACCGGGACGAAGCCCGCAATCATCTGCAGCGTCGTGGTCTTGCCGCAGCCGGAGGGGCCGAGCAGGGAGACGAACTCCCCCCGCTCGACCGAGAGGTTCGATGGCGTCAACGGCGGTGAAGCCGCCGAAGCGCTTGGTCAGGCCATCGAGGACGAGATGTGACATGGGTGATGACCTCGACTGCGAGCGACCGAGCGGACTAGCGCTCGACCTCGCGATTCCAGCGCTTGGTCCACTCCTCGCGCTTCGCGTTGACGACGTCCCAATCGACGGCCTTGAGCGACTTCACCTCCTCGCCATAGGGCAGGCCCTTCTGCTCATCGGCAGAGAGTTTGACGGTCGTGTTGGCGGGGCCGAAGCCGGCGCCCGTCGCCATCACCTTCTGGATCTCCGGCGAGAGCATGAACTGGATGAAGGCATTGGCCTCCGCCGCATTCTTGGAGCCCTCGATCGGGCAGGCGGCGACGCCGAGCGCGAAGCCGCCTTCCTTCGGATAGACGAACTCGACCGGGAAGCCGGTATCGGCGAAAGCCTTGACGCGGCCCGAGCCCCAGACGCCGAGCACGGCCTGGCCGTTCTGGAAGAGCTCGGTCATCTTCGCCGGAGACGGCTCATAGGCGAGGATGTTGGGGTTGATCTCATCCTTGAAGGCCTTGAAGCCGGGCTCGATATTGCCTTCGCCGCCGCCGCCGAGCTGCGCCATCGCGATCAGGGCGTGCAGGCCGTAGGTGTTGTTGATCGGCGGGATGACGATCTTCTTGCCATAGGTCTTGGACTTCAGATCGTTCCAGGAGGTCGGCGCCGGCCATTTGTTCTCGTCGAAGACCTTCGTGTTGTAGAACAGCCCGGTGCGCGACGAGACCAAGCCCGACGCCCTTGTTGGACTTGAAGCGTCATCACCGGCGCCACGTCCTTGTAGATCGGCGCCGTCGGTCAGTGTGCCGCAGAAGCCGAGCGCCACCGCCTGATAGGCCGGGCCGTCATCGACGATCGCGACATCGATCTGCTGGTTGCCCTTCTGCGCCTGCAGCTTGGCGAGGGTGTCGGTCGAGTTGCCGGCGACATACTCGATCTTGACGTTGGCCTGCTTCTCGAAGGCCGGGATGACCTCCTTGCGCATCGTCTGCTCGTAGGAGCCGCCATAGCCGGCGACATACATCGTCTTCTGCTGCGCCATGGCGGCACCGGTGGCGCTGAGCGCCGTGGTGGTCAGCAGCAATCCTACCCAGGCAAGCTTCATAGACCCCTCCTCTTTTGCGAGTGATGCCGTCAGCGTTCTGCGACAGATCTGGAACTGGTCAAATCGAATGATTCGGTGCAAGCCATACCGAAATGTTATGTTCTGCCCGATGAGGTGTCCGACATGCTCAATCCGCGCCAGATCGAGGCTTTCCGCACCGTGATCGTCACCGGCGGCGTCACTGCAGCCGCTCGCGCGCTGAATATCACGCAGCCCGCCGTGACGCGGCTGGTGCAGGATCTGCAATATGCGCTGGGGCTGACCCTGTTCGAACGCCGCGGAACACGGCTCGTGCCCACCAATGAGGCGCTTTCGCTTATACCGCGAGGTCGAGCGGCAATTCGTCGGGCTGGAGCGGATCCAGAGCGCGGCGCGCGACTTGCGCGACGGGCTGTCGGGTAGCCTGCGGATCGCCGCCCTGCCGGCCTTCAATGTCGGCTTCCTGCCGCATCTGGCCGGGGCATATCTGAAGGAGAAGCCGGGGCTGGAGCTCGCGCTTTATGGCAGCATCTCGTCGCAGGTTGCGGACTGGGTGGCGTCGGGCTTTTGCGACCTCGGCTTTGCGCAGCTTCCGCTCGATTTTCCCAGCGTCGAGGTCGAGCTTCTGCCTGCGGTGGCGGCTGTCGCCGTGCTGCCGGAAGGCCACAGGCTGGCGGCGCAAGGCGAGCTGGTGCCGGAGGATTTCGTCGGCGAGCCCTTCGTCTCGCTCGAGCAGACGACGCAGTTGCGCTACCGCATCGACGCGATCTTCTCGACCGCCCGGATCGCGCGGGAAACCCGGATCGAGACGCCCTTGTCGATGATCGCCTGCTCGCTGGTTGCGGCCGGCGCGGGGGTCAGCATCGTCGACCCCTTCACGGCCCAGGAATATCGCGGGCGCGGCATCGCGGTGCGGCCATTCGAGCCGCAAATCCGTTTCGATATCGGCGTGGTGTGGCCCGCCGGGAGAGGCCGTTCAGCGCTGGCCTTGGGCTTCGCCCAGAAGATCCGCGCGGCCATCGAAATCTTTGCAGAATCGTGCGTTTTCCCGGGCTGATGCGCGCATGCTATCGCGGCAACGGCGGTGCGGCTATGGTCGAGCGGGTCCGATCGGTGGGCGGGGGTGAGATGGCCGAGACGCAGCTTGCCGACGAGGCCAAGGCCGATCCCGCCAGCGGCCCACCAAACACCCTGCCCTGGCCGCCGATGCTTTATGGCGCGGCCATCGCGATTGCCCTGGCCGGGACTTATCTGCTGCCGCTGCCCGATCCGGGCCATGGGCCGGAGCTGAGCGCGGCGCTGCATGGCTTCGGCTGGTTCTTGTTGCTGGTCGGTGCAGGCTTCGATGCCAGCGCCATGCTGACCATGGCGCGTGCCCGCGCCAATATCCTGCCGCACCGCGCCGCGACGGCGCTGGTGACATCGGGCCCCTTCGCGATCAGCCGCAACCCGATTTATCTCGGCAACACGCTGATGATGCTGGGCGCCGGGATCGCCTTCAGCAATGGCTGGCTGATTCTGACCGGGCTGGTCGCGGCGGCTCTGGTGCAGCCTCTGGCGATCAAGCGCGAGGAAGCCCATCTCGAGGCGCTGTTTGGCGAAGCCTGGCGGCTTTACGCTGGAAAGGTCAGGCGCTGGTTCGGGCGCGGCCGCCCGCGCAAGGCGTCATAGCGGCCAGACCAACTTGCCGATCGGGATCAGCCACCGGCGGTCGCGTCAGTCGGCCCGCAGAAGATGTCATAGATCACCGTGATCATCCGGCGCACGTCCTCATTGGCCAGGCTGTAATAGATCGCCTTGCCTTCCCGCCGGGTCGCGACCAGCTGGTCGAGCCGCAGCCTCGCCAATTGCTGGGAGACCATGGGCTGGCGCAGCGAGAGGATGGCTTCCAGCTCGGACACCGTGCGCTCACGCTCCGCCAGCAGGCAAAGCAGCAGCAGGCGGTTTTCATGCGAGAGCGCTTTCAGGAAATCGCTGGCCTTGCGCGCCTTGCCCATCAGCATGTCGAGCTCGACCGAGCGATCCTCACCGTCGCGCAGTGTCGCTTCAAGTGTCTTTGGAACGGTCGGGCTCATCGGGTTCCGATCTGACGGGGTCGCCGTCTTCCTTGTCGTCTGCGCCGTTCAGCCCTGCAAGCGCTTTGCCAAAAACCTGTCCCCCACGAAAGGCCTGCCGATCACAAACTGGAAGGGCGAGGTGAAAATGCGCGGCAAGGCCGCTATCTCTGATGCCATGCCCGCTCGCAGGAGCGTTTTTGATGTGTCGCGTTGTCTTGTCGCGAACCGGTAGCCACTTCGCTTGAAAACGCTCGAAGGGTGATCGATGCCGCCTTCCGCCATACGCCTTGTGCTGTGCTTTGCCGCGATGGGCGCGCTCGCCCAATCGGCCGACGCGGCCGGCGACCGGGCTCTGGGCGAATACCTCTCCGCGGAATGCGCAAGCTGCCACCAGGCCAGCGGCCGGCAGCAAGGCGGCATACCGGCCATCATTGGCCTGCCTGAAGCGCAATTCCTTGCCGCGATGGCCGCCTATGCCAGCCGCCAGCGCGAAAACCAGCTGATGCAGACCATTGCGGGGCGTCTGTCGTCCGAGGAGGTTGCCGCGCTGGCGACCTATTATGCCGGGCTGCGGCCCTCACCGTGAGCAGCGCGCGCAAGACCAAAGTGCAGGAGAGACAGATGTCGATCGATCGCCGCAATCTCCTCACGACCGGTTTTGCTGCCGGGGCGACCCTCGCGCTGGGTGCGCCTGCGGTTCTGGGGCAGGCGAAGCCGCGCGTCGTCGTCATCGGCGGTGGCGCGGGTGGCGCCACGGCCGCGCGTTATCTCGCGAGGGACAGCCAGGGCGCCATCGCCGTTACGCTGGTCGAGGAACAGCAGAGCTACCAGAGCTGCTTCCACTCCAATCTCTATATTGGCGGGTTCAAGAGCTATGAGGAGCTCGTGCATCGCTATGACGCCCTGGCCAGCAACCACGGCATTATGCTGGCGCGAGCCCGAGCGACTGCGATCGACCGCGACCGCCGGGGGGTCGTGCTCTCCAGCGGTGACCGCCTGCCCTATGACCGGCTGGTCGTCTCCCCCGGCATCGACCTGAAATACGATTCGGTGCCTGGCTGGTCGAAGGATGCAGAAGAGCGGATGCCGCATGGCTGGAAGCCGGGCCGCCAGACGCAGCTGATCAAGCAGCGCCTCGATGCCGTTCCCAATGGCGGCGTCATCGTGATGATCGCCCCGCCCAACCCCTATCGCTGCCCGCCCGGCCCCTATGAGCGCGCTTCGATGTTTGCGCACGTGCTCCAGACCTCCGGCCGGCGCGACGTGCGGATCATCATCCTGGACGCCAAGGACGCGTTCTCGAAACAGGCGGCGTTCCAGGCGGATTGGGAGAAGCGCTATGGCGGCATGATCGAGTGGCTGGGCCCCAAGATCCATGACGGCATTACATCCGTCGATCCCGCGACCAACACAGTCGTCACCGGGTTCGAGACCTATAAGGACTGCGCCTTCGTCAATGTCATCCCCGCCCAGATGGCGGGCGAAATCGCTCGCCTAGCGGGCCTGGCCCCGGCCGGCGGCTATTGCAGCATCGAGGCGGAGACGATGAAATCCAGCGTCGACCCCACGATCTTTGTGTTGGGCGACGCCTGCATCGCGGGAGACATGCCGAAATCGGCTTTTTCGGCCAATAGCCAGGCCAAGGTCGCGGCCATGGTGATCCGGCATGAGCTGACCGACAGCCGCGCCTTCCCGGCGCGCTACATCAACACCTGCTGGAGCATGGTCGACACCGACGACGCGATCAAGGTTGGCGGGCGCTATGAGCCCCGCGACGGCAAGATCAGCGCGACGGACAGCTTCATCTCACAGCCCGGCGAGAGCGAGGCTCTCCGCAAGGCCAATCAGGAGGAGAACCTCGGCTGGTATGCCGGGATCACCGCCGACATGTTCAGCTGAGAGCGCCGCTGCATTGGGCCCTGCAGGAGCACACTCACTCCTGCGTCATCCACTCGGCCAGCCGGCGGATGAAGGGCGCTGCGAAGACGACCACCGGGAGCATGACCACCCAGGCAACCAACCAGGCGCGCAGCCAATAGGCAAGGAGCGCGCCCGGCTGCGCCACCGGCACGCTGGCAATGCCAGCGGCGATGGCCGAGGTCAGCCCCGATTGCAGGACGCCGAAGACGAAATGGCTGTGGCGTCGTGACAGGCCGAGCATGCGCGAATCCCCCTCCGATTGGCTGTCAGCACGAACGCAAGGCTCGTGCCGCCAGATCAGCGGCCAGAGCGCTGCACTTCGAGCCGCTCGAACAGCCAGACTGCGATGGCTCCGTAGATCACATGGCCGACGAAGCTCATATAGGAGAGATCGCCGCCCTCCCCGAGCAGATAGAATGACAGCCCGCCGATCGGCGCCATCAGCCCGAGCGCGTTGAACCAGGTGAAGTTGCCCCAGCTGATCGCATCGGCGAGGCGGCTGTCGCGGTTGATCCAGCGCGTGGCGATCAACCCGATTGCTGCGGTCCAGAAGATGAAGTGGATCGGCGCGAAACTGCCGGCACGGATCAGCCCGACAATCCCGGCGCTGAAGGTCAGGAAGACGATGCCGTCCAGCACCAGAGGCCAGCGGGGGACGAAGCGCGAGATCACGAAATAAGCGACGGGGTAGCCGATGATCCCGACAGCGTAATGTAGCGTCTCACGCAGCAGGTAGGGGACCGACAGGCCGAGCCGGTGCTGCGCGATGGCGTCGATCAGGCCAGCCGGTTCCAGCGGATAGCCCAGCACGGCCGGTGTCAGGAATCGCGCCCAGATCTCCCAGACCAGCAATCCGGCGAGCCCGCCGGCAAACAGGTTCAGGGCTGTGCGCAGCGTCGGCGCCGCCAGCCTCGCCTCAGTCGTCCTTGCCACGGCCATTGTCATTGTCAGTCCCCCCGAAAGGCTGGCATGCCGAACCGGCACGCGAAATTCTGCAGACCACCGGCAAAATCCGGCTGGTGATCCCTCTGACTTTACGGCAGCACTCCCACATGCGCAGTACACGCTTCCGGCATCGCATCTCACGGCTGTGATGCGGCGTCATCTCGTCTTTACACAGCTGCGTGATCGACTTCGGCATGCTTGGCGCGCGTTGCAGCGGGAGGCCCCGGCTTTGCCGGCGCGGCCGCCATGCTAGGCTCCCGCTGGTGCAAGGGGAGCGTGCAAGATGCCAGCGGCGACAGGGGACGGCCAGGAGACGGCTTTGCGGGAGGAGCAGAGCGACAGCGTCAACGCCTTCGTCCCCGGCCCAAGGGTGCGGGTGGCGGGCAAGGCCGGCGGCCCCTTGAGCGGGCTGAGCTTCGCCGCCAAGGATCTGTTCGACGTGGCCGGCGTACCGACCGGCGGCGGCAATCATGATTTTGCGCGGTATAATCCGGTGCCGGACCGCCATGGCTTTGCGGTTCAGACCCTGCTCGACGCCGGGGCCGAGCTCATCGGCAAGACCATCACCGACGAGGTCTCGCTTGGAATCCTCGGCGAGAACCCGTTCGACGGCACGCCGATCAATTCGGCCGCCCCTGACCGCGTGCCGGGCGGCTCCTCCTCCGGTTCGGCGGCGGCTGTCGCGGCGGGGCTGTGCGATACGGCGCTGGGCACCGACACAGGCGGTTCAGTGCGAGTGCCATCAAGCTTCTGCGGCCTCTATGGCATCCGGCCGACCCATGGCCGCGTCAGCGTCGAGGGCATGCTGCCCCAGGCGCCCAGCTCGGACACGACTGGCTGGTTCGCTCGCGATGCCGAAACTTTCGCACGGGTCAGCACAGTGATGCTCGGTGAAGAGCCCGGCGCCCTGCCGACACGGCTGCTGATCGCCACGGACGCATTTGGTTTTGCTGATAGGGAGGTGGCGCAGGCGCTGCAGCCGATGGTCGAGCGGCTGACGAAGCTGATCGGTGCCGCCCGAGAGGAGATCATGGCGCCGCAGGGCCTGTCGGCCTGGGCACGGGCGCAGCGCAGCTTGCAGCCGGTCGAGGCCTGGCAGACCTTCCAGCCCTGGCTCGAAAGCAGCAATCCGCGCCTCGCCTTCAGCGTCGCTGCCGCTCTGCTGGTGGGGGCGCAGATGCCGGCCAACGAGCGCAATTGGGCGGCGATGATGCGGCTCGAAGCGCAAGCGCGGCTGCGCTACCTGCTGCCGCGCGGCACTATCCTGTGCCTGCCGACAACGCCCTTCCCGGCGCCATTGCGCGGCCTGCCCCTGCCCGTTCTGCAGCCGCTGCGCGACCGGATT
Source organism: uncultured Alphaproteobacteria bacterium (assembly GCA_963759925.1). Taxonomy (GTDB): domain Bacteria; phylum Pseudomonadota; class Alphaproteobacteria; order Rhizobiales; family Beijerinckiaceae; genus Allobosea. Next base: position 253,607 of record CAVXBE010000006.1, on the reverse strand, counting down.
TCCTGCCTCTGCGCCCAGGGAGGCCTGACCGGCTGCCCGCAGATCAACCTGCCCGGCGCGACCGTCGACGGCGCCCCCGTCGGGCTCTCCCTGATTGCCGGGCGCGGCGAGGATGCCAGCCTGATCGCCACCGCTCTGGCCATGGAGGACGCCACGTGACCGATCTGACACCCAATCTGCCGGAGGTGGTTGCAGAGATCACGGCGCTGTTCGAGCGCTATGAGCAGGCGCTGATTGACAAGACTGTCGATGTGCTGGACGCGACCTTCTGGGACAGCCCCCACACCATCCGCTATGCGCTGCATGAGAATGGCTATGGCTTCTCGGAGATCCATGCCCATCGTGTCGCGCGGCCGCCCGGTCCCGGTATCAAGGAAAAGCGGCTGCGGCTCGAGATCCTCACTTTGGGACGCGACATCGCCACGGTGAACCTCGAGTTCAAGGTTCGCGGCCGCGATGTGGTCGGCCGGCAGACGCAGATGTTCGTGCGCTTCCCGGAGCTTGGCTGGAAAGTCATCTCCGCCCATGTCTCGACCATGGAAGGCCCTGCGCCGTGGTGAGGTCCGTGCTGCCAGGCCGATCTGAGCGCTGATGGACGCGACCGGCCGCTCGAGGACGGGGGTCGTCTTCGCCCTGGGCACGGCGCAGACCGTATCCTGGGCTTCGACCTATTATCTTCCGGCTGTGCTGGCGACGCCGATGGCGGAATCACTCGGTATCGGGCCCGTCATGATCTTCGCCGCCTTCTCTGCGGCGATGGTGGTCTCGGCGCTGGTTGGCCCCTGGGCCGGGCTGATGATCGACCGCCATGGCGGGCGCGGTATCCTGATCTCTTCCAATCTGATCTTCGCCTCGGGGCTGGCCTGCATGGGGCTGGCGCAGGGGCCGATCCTGATGTGGCTCGGCTGGCTGATCATCGGGGTCGGCATGGGGATCGGGCTTTATGAGGCGGCCTTCTCCACCCTGGCCTGCATCTATGGCCGCGACGCCCGCTCCTCCATCACCGGCATCACCCTGATCGCCGGTTTTGCCAGCACGGTCGGCTGGCCCCTCACCGCCTTGCTTGAAGCGCGCTATGGCTGGCGCGTGGCCTGTTTCGGTTGGGCCGCGCTGCAGCTATGCCTGGCGCTGCCGCTCAATCTGTGGCTGCCCTCCGGCCAGCAGGCGGTGCCGCCGGCAACCGTCAGCTCATCGACACCAAAGCCGCGCATGGCCGGCCGGACACGGCTCACGATGATGCTGCTGGCCTTCGTCTTCGCCGTGACCTGGTTCACCAGCACGGCCATGGCAGCGCATCTGCCGAGGCTGCTCGAAGCGGCCGGCGCCACCACTGCGATGGCGGTCACCGCCGGGGCGCTGATCGGCCCGGCACAGGTGGCGGCGCGCCTGCTGGAATTCACCCTGCTCAGGCGCTTCCACCCGCTGGTCTCGACTCGGCTGGCGACGCTTACCCATCCGCTGGGAGCCGCCCTGCTGCTATGGTTGGGCGCGCCCGGCGCCTATGGCTTCGCTTTCCTGCATGGCGCGGGGAATGGGGTGCTGACCATCGCCAAGGGCACGCTGCCGCTCGCCCTGTTCGGGCCGGTGGGCTATGGGCTGACACAGGGGCTGATCAGCGGTCCGGGCCGGGTGATGCAGGCGGCGGCGCCGCTGATCTTCGGCTTCGCGCTCGATCGCTACGGCGTCAACGCGATCTGGCTGACCAGCGGCCTCGGCCTGCTGGCGCTGTTGGCGCTGATGGTGGTGCGGGACCAGAAGGAGCCGGGCTGAGAGGTCAGGCTGCCTGCCACAAGGTTTTTTCGGTGGCGCCGTCCATGCGGCCGATAGCGGCCAGTACCGGCTGGAGCTGGTCGAGCCCCATCGACTCGAAGGGCAGGTTGACGAAAGCGGAGACGCGCGCCGCCAGGTGCCGGTAACTCTGCAGGAAAGCAGCGCGCTGGGCCGCATGCGGCCCGGTCTCGGCGGCTGGATCGTCCAGCCCCCAATGCACCCGCAGCGGGGCGCCGGGAAACACGGGGCAGTGGTCGCCATCGGCATCGTCGCAGACGGTGATCACGAGATCGAGCTGCGGTGCCTCCGCCCCCAAAAATATATCCCAGGATTTCGAGCGCATCGCCGAGGTGTCATAGCCGAGCTCGGCCAGCAGGCTGATCGCCTGCGGATGGGGGGCATCCTTGGGCCGGCTGCCGCAGGAAAAAGCGCGGATACGCCCCATCCCTTCCCGGTTAAGCACGGCTTCGGCCATGAGGGAGCGCGCTGAATTGCCGGTGCAGACGACCAGCACGCGCAAAGGGTCGTCGCTCGCTGCAAAATCGCGGCGGGCGGGAATGGCGGAGGGACGGTGTGAGCGCGGGCTTGCTTGCGTGCAGCAGGCCTCCGACAGAAAGCCCAGCAACGCATCGGCACGGCCGGCCTGGGCAGCGAAAATGATGTGGCGCCCCTCGCGGCGCGATGCCAGCAGGCCGACCTGCTCCAGCGCGGCAAGATGCGCCGACAGCGTGTTGTGCGCGACAGCGAGCAGCCGGCCGATATCTCCAGCGGCCAACCCATGCGGCCGGTAGCGCATCAGCAGTCGGAAGATGTCGAGGCGGGTCGGCTGGGCCAGCGCGGCGAGCAGCGCAACAGCGTCGCTTGAAGCGAGAGCCGGCGGAAGTGGCTGCGCAGTCATGAACCCGGCCTTTGCGCTAAAGCTAATATGTCATTATATGCCGACATATTGACATGATATGAGGAGACGGTGCAAGCAGACGCGCGGGCTGGGGGAACGGGCATGCGCGTCGGCATCAACGGAATGGGGCGGATTGGGCGTCTGGCGCTCAGGGCTGCCTTGGGCGCGGCCGAGCGACCGGCAGATGATCCGCGCAGGGCGAACCGGCTCGACATCGTCCATTGCAACGAGGTCAAGGGCGGCGCGGCTGCGATTGCGCATCTGCTGGCCTTCGACAGCATGCAGGGACGCTGGCGCGCAGCGATCGAGGCCGAGGGTGACAGCGCGATCGCCATCGACGACCGCCGCATCGGCTTCACGAGCCATGCCCAGCCCGGTGACGTGCCCTGGGGCGATCTCGGGGTCGATGTCGTGCTGGAATGCACGGGCAAGTTCCTGACGCGCGCCGCCCTCGAAGCGTATCTGCAACGCGGTGTGAAACGGGTCATTGTCGCGGCTCCGGTCAAAGACGCCTCGGTGCTGAATGTCGTGATCGGCGTCAACGAAGCGCTTTACCAGCCCGACCAGCACCGGATCGTAACAGCCGCCTCCTGTACCACAAACTGCCTCGCTCCGCTTGTGAAGGTGGTGCATGAGGCGCTGCGGATACGCCACGGGCAGATCACGACGATCCATGACCCGACCAACACCAATGTCGTGGTCGATGCACCGCATCAGGATTTACGCCGGGCGCGCTCGGCGATGCTGTCGCTGCAGCCGACGACGACAGGCAGCGCCACGGCGATCGGGCTGATTTATCCGGAGTTGAAGGGCAAGCTCGACGGCCATGCGGTGCGCGCGCCGGTGCTCAATGCCTCGCTCACCGACTGCGTCTTCGAGCTGGAGCGGACTACCAGCGCTGCCGAGGTCAACGCCATGTTCGAACATGCCGCCAAAGGGGCTCTGGCGGGGATCCTCGGCTTCGAGCCGAGGCCTTTGGTCTCGGTCGATTATCGCGGCGATACGCGCTCGGCCGTGGTGGATGGGCTGTCGACGCTCGTCACCGACGGCACGATGCTCAAGGTCTATGCCTGGTACGATAATGAGATGGGTTATGCCTGCCGCATGGTCGATCTCGCCTGCCATCTCGAGCAAGCGGGGCTTTGAGCGGTGACCGCAGCAGCCCGGCATTACGCCATCGTCACCGCCGCCTATTGGGGTTTCACCCTGACGGACGGCGCCCTGCGCATGCTCGTGCTGCTGCACTTTTTCCGGCTCGGCTACTCGCCCTTTACCCTCGCCTTCCTCTTCCTGCTCTATGAGGCGGCGGGCATTGCCGCCAATCTGATCGGCGGCTGGCTTGCCGCTCGTTATGGCATCACGCGGATGCTGGCGGTCGGGCTGACGACGCAGATCGTCGGCTTTCTGCTGCTCTCCCTGCTCTTACCCGGCTGGACCGCGCTGGCCTCCGTCGCCTGGGTGATGCTGGCGCAGGCGGTGTGTGGCGTTGCCAAGGATCTGACGAAGACGGCCTCCAAGGCCGCGATCAAGACAGCCGAAGCCGCCGCCCGCAGCGAAGGAGCCGAAGACCGGCTGTTTCGCTGGGTCGCCTGGTTCACCGGCTCGAAGAACGCCATGAAGGGCATCGGCTTTTTTGTCGGGGGCGTGCTGCTGGAAGGGCTGGACTTTCGCGGCGCACTCTGGGCGATGGCGGCGATGCTGGGCCTGGTCCTGATCGGTGTTGTCAGCGCCCTGCCCGCCCGCTTTGGCAAGGCCAAGGCCAGTCGCAGCGCGGCTGAACTCTTCGCCAAAAGCGCGCCGATCAATCATCTGGCGCTGGCGCGGGTGGCGCTGTTTGGCGCCCGCGACATCTGGTTCGTCGTCGGCGTGCCCGTCTTCCTCTCCGCCTCCGGCTGGAGCTTCGCCATGGTCGGCAGCTTTCTGGCGCTGTGGACGGTCGGGTACGGGCTGGTGCAGGGGCTGGCGCCGGCTCTGGTCACCCGCAGCCGCGACGGGCTGTCGGCGGAAGTACCGGCTGCGCGTCTCTGGTCGCTCGCTCTGGCGCTGGTGCCATTCGTGCTGGCGGCCGTGCTGGCGGTGGTACCGGCGCTGCGGGCCGACCTCGTCCTGGTGGCAGGCCTGAGCCTGTTCGGCTTTGCCTTCGCGATCAATTCCTCTCTGCACTCCTACCTCATCCTCGCCTATGCCGGCTCGGAGAAATCGGCGGAGGATGTCGGGTTCTATTACGCCGCCAATGCGCTCGGTCGCTTCGTCGGTACGCTGCTCTCGGGCCTTCTCTATCAGGCGGGAGGGTTGTCAGCCTGCCTGATCGGGTCCGGCCTGATGCTCGCGCTGTGCTGGCTCGCGACGCTGGCGCTGCCACTGCAGAAGTCGCTCGTGCCGGCTGGCCAAAGCTGAAGGGCGGCCTTGCAGGAGCGGCACTGCATTCCCAAGCTCTAGGGATGAGCGATGCATTTGACCTCTCGCGCTTCGTCGAGGCCCAGGCCGGGACTTATCCGACCGCGCTGGCCGAGTTGCAGGCCGGGGACAAGCGCAGCCACTGGATGTGGTTTATCTTTCCGCAGTTGCGCGGGCTTGGCCATTCCGCCATGGCGCAGCATTACGGGCTGTCGGGTCTGGACGAAGCCAGGGCTTATCTCGCCCATCCGCTGCTTGGCCCGCGGCTCCTGACCTGCACCCAGGCGCTGTTGCAGTATCCGCAGCGGAGCCTGCGCCAGATGCTGGGCTCGCCGGACGATCTGAAATTCCGGTCCAGCATGACGCTTTTTGCCGCTGCGGCTGGGGATGAGCCGAGCCTGTTCCGGCAGGCCCTGACGGTCCATTGCAATGGCCAGCCTGACCCGAGGACGCTGGAGCTTCTGAAGGCATAAGGCCGCGCGCTAGCCTTGTGCAGTGCAACCTGCGTTGGAACCCATCCCGCCGCTACCCGTTCCCTTCAGGTGGCGGCAAGGAGCGGTGCGGACGTGGCGATGGCTGAGGCTGGACTTTCGGGAGAGGCAAGGGCCGGCTCCTGTGCGGAGCGCAGCAAAAGCGCCCCTCGTATCTATTATCTCCATCCACGAATTGGCGGCGGGGTCGAGGCCTGGGCGGAGCATGTCGCCCGCGCCGCGCAGATGGGGTTCAGCCAGATCCTCCTGGCCTGGCCATTTGCCACCGGCAGCGACCTTTTCCTCACCGACGACCTGTCGCGTATCGGCAGCCATGAAACATCTGCAGCGCTCGCCGATCTGGCCGTGCAGTGCCGCAGCCATGGCCTCGCTTTCTGGATGGATTTCGCCCCCGCCAAAGCCTCTGGCGATGGCGAGTTGGCGCGCGCGCAATTGGGACGCTGGCTGCGCCCGCAGACGCAGGGTGTCGACCCGCGCAACCTGCATCGTACGCCCGTGCTGCAGGCGGATTTTGAGCGGGCCGGCGCCGACCATCTGGCATTCTGGCAGGATCAGCTGCGGCGCTGGCAGGCGCTTGGGATCACTGGCTTGCGCTGCCATGATGCGGCGGCGGTTCCGCTGTCGTTCTGGCGTGATCTGCTCGCTGGTGCGCGCGATACCGATCCCCTCTTCACAGCTCTTGCCTGGATGCCGGGCGCTGCGCGCGACCAGGCGCTGGCGGCAGCCGAACTGTTCGACTTCCTGCCCTCCTCCGTTGCCTGGTGGGATGGGCGCGGCGCCTGGCTGATCGATGAGTATAACGCCATCGCCGAGCGTGGCGGCGTGATCGGCTTCCCCGTCGACCCATTTGCTGCGCGCAGTGCCGGGCCGGTCGGGATCAGCCCGTCGCGCCTGCGCGAGATGGCTTTGGGCGCAGCGACCCTGCTGGCCGATGGCTGGCTGATGCCGATGGGCTTCGAGTTCGGCATGGAGGCGCCGTTCGCGCAGGCCACGGCCGAGGATTTCGCCGACGCGCGCAGCCACGGGAGCGACAGTTCGCGGGCTATCGCCGCCGCTAACGAGATGGTCGGCAGCCTAACCTGCCATGCCGGCCGCTCCTTGCGCGCGCTCGAACTTGAAGGCGAGCAGCCGGTCATCCTGCGCCAGTCGCGTGGCGGCACGAGCCATCTGGTCATCCTCAACCGCGATCCGGTCAATGTCACCCGCCCGGATATCGCCCTCCTCGCCGCGCGCGCCGGGCAATGTCCCGCGGCAGAATTCGACGCGGTGATCCAGCCCGCTGCCGGAGTTGCCATTCCCCTCACAGCGCCGCGCCCCATCGTCGGCGCGGCCCCGCCGCAGCCCGATGATGCGGAGGTGCTGGTGGCTGAGAGGCTGGCGATCGAGGCCGTCACGCCTGCGCTTGAAGGCGGGCGCTTCGCGGTCAAGCGCTCCGTCGGCGAAAGCGTCACGGTCGAGGCTGATATTTTCAGCGACGGTCACGATGTCCTGCGCGCCGATCTGCTGTGGCGGGCCGTGGATGAAACGGAATGGTCGCGCGCGCCGATGCAGCTTCTGGTCAATGACCGTTGGAGCGGCGCGTTTCCGCTGCTGCGGCCCGGCCTTCACCTCTTCGCGGTCGAAGCCTGGTGGGCGGAGTTCCAGACCTATCGCCGCGACCTAATCAAGAAGCGCGATGCCGGGCTCGACGTCGCGCTCGAACTCGCCGAGGGGCGGCTGATGCTGGAGCGCTTCGCGGCCAGCGCTGCCGGAGACGACCGCACGCTGATCGCCCGTTACCGCGATCGGCTCGAGGGGCAGTCGGGCCATGAGGCGGCGGAACTGCTGCTCTCCGATGAACTCCTGCAGGCGATGGAGCGCTCCGATCCCAAGCCGCATGCGACGGGCGCCGACGCTGTCTATCCGATCGAGGCCGATCGCGAGGCTGCGGCGTTTTCGAGCTGGTACGAGCTGTTTCCGCGCTCGATCACCGATGATCCGTCTCGGCACGGCACCTTGCACGACGTCATCGGCCGCCTGCCGGCGATCCGCGAGATGGGTTTCGACGTCCTGTATTTCCCGCCGATCCACCCGATCGGCCAGACCAACCGCAAGGGCCGCAACAACACGCTGACGCCCGCGCCCGACGATCCCGGCAGCCCCTATGCCATCGGTTCGGCAGAGGGCGGCCATGACGCGCTGCATCCGGAACTCGGCACGCTCGAGGATTTCCGTACGCTTGTGCGCCAGGCGGCCGAGCATGGGCTCGAGATCGCGCTCGACTTCGCCATCCAGTGCTCGCCCGACCATCCGTGGCTGAAGCAGCACCCGGACTGGTTCCAGTGGCGCCCGGACGGCTCGATCCGCTACGCCGAAAACCCGCCGAAGAAGTATCAGGACATCGTCAATGTCGACTTCTATGGCCCGGGCGCCATTCCCGATCTGTGGCTGGCGTTGCGCGACGTCGTGCTGTTCTGGGTCGACCAGGGCGTGCGGATCTTCCGCGTCGACAATCCGCACACCAAGCCGTTCCCGTTCTGGGAGTGGATGATCGCCGATATCCGCTCGCGCGATCCCGACGTGCTCTTCCTGGCCGAGGCCTTCACCCGGCCGAAGATGATGTACCGGCTCGGCAAGGTCGGGTTCTCGCAGTCCTACACCTACTTCACCTGGCGCAACACCAAGGCGGAGCTGACGGAGTATCTGACCGAGCTGCAACGAGGCACCGGCGCGCGACTTGTTCCGGCCGCATTTCTTCGTCAACACGCCGGACATCAACCCGTTCTTCCTGCAGAACTCCGGGCGTCCGGGCTTTCTGATCCGTGCGGCGCTGGCCGCGACCCTGTCCGGCCTCTGGGGCGTCTATACCGGCTTCGAGCTCTGCGAAGCCGCCGCGCTGCCGGGCAAGGAGGAGTATCTCGACAGCGAGAAATACGAGATCCGCCGCGCGACTGGCAGGCGCCGGGCAACATCGTCGCCGAGATCACGCGCTCAACCGCATCCGGCGCGAAACCGGCGCTGCAGAGCCATCTCGGCGTGAGCTTCTACAACGCCTCGAACGACAACATCCTGTTCTTCGGCAAGCGCGCGCCGGGGTCGGGAGAGATCATTCTGGTTGCCGTCAATCTCGATCCGCACAACGCCCAGGAGCGCCGTTCGAAGTGCCGCTCTGGGAGTTTGGGCTGCCGGATCACGGCACGGTCGCGGTCGAGGATCTGATGCGCGGCGACCGCTTCGACTGGCACGGCAAGTACCAGCACGATCCGCCTCGATCCCGCCGACACCGCCCTTCGCGATCTGGCGCATTGCCGCCGACCGGAAGCGCCAGCCTATGAACGCATCGCAAGCACGGTACAGGACGTCCACCGCGCGCCGATCCGCTCTGGTACAAGGACGCGATCATCTACCAGCTGCATGTGAAGTCGTTCTTCGATGCCAACAATGACGGCATCGGCGACTTCGCGGGGCTGATCGCGAAGCTCGACTACATCGTCGAGCTCGGCGTCAACACGATCTGGCTGCTGCCGTTCTATCCGTCGCCGCGCCGCGACGACGGCTACGACATCTGCCGAGTATACGCGGCGTGCATCCCGATTACGGGACGCTGGCCGACGTCAAGCGCTTCATCGCGGCGGCGCATGAGCGCGGCATGCGCGTCATCACCGAGCTGGTGATCAACCACACCTCCGACCAGCACCCATGGTTCCAGCGCGCGCGGCTGCGCCAAGCCCGGCTCGCCGCACCGCGAACTTCTATGTCTGGTCCGACAACGACCAGCTCTATTCCGGCACGCGCATCATCTTCCTCGATACCGAGCGCTCGAACTGGACCTGGGATCCGGTGGCCGGCGCCTATTTCTGGCACCGCTTCTACTCCCACCAGCCGGATCTGAACTTCGACAACCCGGCGGTGCTGAAGGCGGTGCTGGGGGTCATGCGGTTCTGGCTCGACATCGGCGTCGACGGGCTGCGGCTCGATGCCGTGCCCTATCTGATCGAGCGGGAGGGCACCAACAACGAGAACCTGCCCGAGACGCATGACGATCCTGAAGCAGATCCGCGCCGAGCTCGATGCAGCCTATCCGCGACCGCATGCTGCTGGCCGAAGCCAACCATGTGGCCGGAGGACACGCAGGACTATTTCGGCGAGGGCGACGAATGCCACATGGCCTTCCACTTCCCGCTGATGCCGCGCATGTACATGGCGATCGCGCAGGAAGATCGCTTCCCGATCACCGACATCATGCGCCAGACGCCGGAAATTCCGGACAACTGCCAGTGGGCGATCTTCCTGCGCAACCATGACGAGCTGACGCTCGAAATGGTGACCGACAGCGAGCGCGACTATCTCTGGAGACTTCTATGCCTCGGACAGGCGCGCCCGGATCAATCTCGGCATCCGCCGCCGGCTGGCGCCGCTGCTGGAGCGCGACCGCCGCCGCATCGAGCTGATGAACAGCCTGCTGCTGTCGATGCCCGGCACGCCCGTGATCTATTACGGCGACGAGATCGGCATGGGCGACAACATCTATCTGGGCGACCGCGACGGCGTGCGCACGCCGATGCAATGGTCGCCGGACCGCAATGGCGGCTTCTCGCGCGCCGATCCGGCCAGCCTCGTGCTGCCGCCGATCATGGACCCGCTCTACGGCTTCGAGGCCGTGAATGTCGAGGCGCAGACGCGCGACCCGCACTCGCTGCTGAACTGGACGCGCCGCATGCTCGCGGTGCGCAAGGCAGCATCAGGCCTTCGGGCGCGGCACCTTGCGCTTCCTCTATCCGCAGAACCGCAAGGTCCTTCGCCTATCTGCGCGAATATGAAGGCGAGACCATCCTGTGCGTCGCCAATCTCTCGCGCTCGGCACAGGCCGTCGAGCTCGATCTTTCGGAATATCGCCGGCCGCCTCCCGATCGAGATGCTCGGCAATGCGGTCTTTCCGGCCGATCGGCCAGCTGACCTATCTGCTGACGCTGCCGCCCTATGGCTTCTACTGGTTCCAGCTGGCGGAGGGGACGACCTCGCCCTCCTGGCATGCGCAGACCCCGGAGCCGATGCCGGATTACACAACCTTCGTGCTGCGCGGCGGCCCCGACGAGATGATCACGCCGCAATACCGTCGCGAATTCGAAACCAGCATCCTGCCGCCTTATCTGGCCAAGCGCCGCTGGTTTGGCGGCAAGGACCAGAAGCTCGAAAGCGCGCGGGTGGCGGTTTCGGCAAGGCTCGGCAGTGACCGCGAAATGGCGCTGGTTCTGGTCGATGCCGTGCATGGCGGCGGCACCGGGCGCTACCTTCTGCCGCTCGGCATTGGGTGGGACGATGCGCTCACCGCCGCCCTGCCGCAGCAGCTGGCATTGGCGCGGGTCCGGCGCGGGCGCCGCACCGGCTTCCTGACCGATGCCTTCGCCCTGCCCGCCTTCGTGCATGAACTTCTGGCGCAGCTTCGCAAGGGCGGCCAGATCAACAGCACCTCCGGCCATGTCTCGTTCCGGCCGACCGCGGCGATCGAAGCCGTCGAGGTTGCAGCGGACGCGCCCGTGCGCTGGCTGTCGGCGGAGCAATCCAACTCCTCTGTGATCATCGACCACAAGGTGATGCTGAAGCTGTTCCGCCGCGTTGCGCCGGGCCAGCATCCGGAAGCCGAGATGACGCGGACGCTGACCGAGCGCGGCTTCCGCAATGCACCGCCCTTGCTGGGCGAGATCGTGCATGTGCCGGAGCAGGGCGAAGAAGAGGTTCTCGCTGTCGTCCAGGCCTTCATTCCCGGTGAAGGCGATGCCTGGGAGTGGACCCTGTCCTATCTCGGCCGCACGCTGGACGAGATGACCCGCGAGGATGTCGATCTCGAGGATCTGCTGTCGATCTATGAGAGCTTCGTCACCACGCTGGGCCAGCGCCTCGCAGAAATGCACCAGATCCTGGCACAGCCCAGCGACGACCCGGCGTTCGCGCCTGAATCGGCCGAGAAAGCGCAGGTCGAGCGCTGGTCGCGGCGGATCGGCGACCGGGTGAAGGCCGCGCTCGAAGCGCTGGAACGGCAACGCGACGCGATGCCGGCAGCCGAGCAGGAGCAGGCCGACGCGGTCCTGTCGCAGCGCAAGAAGCTGCTTCAGCGGGTTGAAGAGCTGTGCCGCACCGGCAAGGGCAGCCTGCTGCACCGGGTGCATGGCGATTTCCATCTCGGCCAGACTCTGGTCGCGAGCGGCGATGTCATGATCATCGACTTCGAGGGTGAGCCGGCCCAGCCTCTGGCGGAGCGCCGGGCCAAGGATAGCGGCTGGCGCGATGTGGCCGGTATTCTCCGCTCGCTCGACTATGCGCTGGCAGCAGCGCGCGGGCTGGGGGCGACGGCGCTGCAGGATGGCCGCTATGACCGGCTGGCCGAGGCGTTCCGGGCCCGTATGCCGCAGGCCCTGCTCGCCGCCTATCACAGCGCTCTCGGCGATGGCGATGCCTCGTCGCAGGACGCTGCCACAAACGAGGCGCTTCTTTCGCTCTTCATGATCGAAAAAGCCGCCTATGAAGTCACCTATGAGGTCGGCAACAGGCCGGACTGGCTCGGCGTGCCCCTGCGCGGGCTGGCCGAGTTGACCGACCGTCTGCTGAATGAGGAACGCCCATGACCGACGGCAAGAGCGAGCATATTCCCGCGCTGGAGCCGCATGTTGCGAGCGCACTGGAAACGGGCCAGCTCGGCGATCCCTTCGCCGTGCTGGGACCGCATCAGGGTCCGCAGGGCCGTTTCATCCGTGTCTACCTGCCCGGTGCGCAGGCTGTGACCGTGCGCCAGGATGGTGGCGATCGAGCGCTGTCGCCATCGGCGCCGTCGGGCCTGTTCGTCGGCGAGATCGGCAAGGGGCCGTACCAGCTGGCGATCTCCTGGCCGGGCGGCGAGCAGGTCACCGAAGACCCCTACAGTTTCGGCCCGCTGCTGGGCGACCTCGACCTGCATCTGATTTCGGAAGGCCGGCATCTGCGCCTGCCCTACGCGCTCGGCGCCAATCTGGTCGAGGTCGAGGGTGTGCGCGGCGTGCGCTTCGCCGTCTGGGCGCCCAATGCCCGCCGGGTCTCGGTGATCGGCGCCTTCAACAGCTGGGATGGCCGCCGCCATGTCATGCGCCGACGCGGCGATAGCGGCGTCTGGGAGCTGTTCGTGCCGCGCCTCGGCAGCGGCGAACTCTACAAATACGAGCTGGTCGACCGCGATGGCCACCTGCTGCCGCAAAAGGGCGATCCGGTCGGCCGCGCGGCCGAGCTGCCGCCCGGCACGGCTTCGATCGTGCCGCGTGCTGCCTCGCATCAGTGGGGCGACGAGAACTGGATGGCGACGCGGCGCGAGCGGCAGAGCCCGACGGCGCCGATCTCGATCTATGAAGTCCATGCCGGCTCGTGGGTCCGAGGCGAGGATGGCGCGTCGCTGGATTGGCGCGGCCTCGCCGACCGGCTGGTGCCTTACGTCAAGTCGCTGGGCTTTACCCATATCGAGCTGCTGCCTGTCGCCGAGCATCCCTTCACCGGCTCATGGGGCTACCAGCCGCTGGGCCTCTTCGCCCCGACGCATCGCTTCGGCGAGCCCGAAGACTTCGCGCTCTTCGTCGATGCCTGCCACCAGCAGGATGTCGGCGTCATCGTCGACTGGGTCCCGGCGCATTTCCCGTCCGACGCCTATGGCCTCGCCCGCTTCGACGGCACCGCGCTCTACGAGCATGAGGACCCGACCGAGGGGTTCCACAAGGACTGGAACACGCTGATCTACAATTTCGGCCGGCGGGAGGTGATGGGTTTCCTGATCGCCAGCGCCCTGCATTGGCTGGAGCATTTCCACGTCGACGGGCTGCGGGTCGATGCCGTCGCCTCGATGCTCTACCGCGACTACAGCCGCAATGCCGGCGAGTGGCGGCCGAATATCCATGGCGGCCGTGAGAACCTCGAGGCCGTCGCCTTCCTGCAGCAGCTCAACCAGCTGGTGCGGGAGCGCCAGCCGGGCGCGATCATGATCGCCGAGGAATCGACCGCCTGGCCGGGCGTGACCCGCAGCGTGCCCGAGGGCGGGCTCGGCTTCGATTTCAAGTGGAACATGGGCTGGATGCACGACACGCTGCAGTACATGGAGCGCGATCCGCTCTACCGGCGCCACCACCATCACGAGATGACGTTCGGCCTGCACTACGCCTTCTCGGAGCATTTCATGCTGCCGCTCTCGCATGACGAGGTGGTGCATGGCAAAGGCTCGCTGCTCAACAAGATGCCGGGCGATAGCTGGTCGAAATTCGCCGGCTTGCGCAGCTACTTCGCCTTCATGTGGACCCATCCGGGCAAGAAGCTGCTGTTCATGGGCGGCGAGATCGCCCAGGAGCGGGAATGGAACCATGATGGCGAGATCGATTGGGAGCTGCTGAAGAACCCGCGCCATGCCGGCGTCCAGGCCCTGATCGGCGATCTCAACCGGGTCTATCTGAACTACCCCGCCCTGCACGAGACCGACAGCGCGCCGGGCGATTTCCGCTGGCTGATCCAGGACGATTCCGCAAACAGCGTCTTCGCCTTCCTGCGCTCGCGCGAGGGTCGTGCGCCTGTACTGGTGGTCGCCAACATGACGCCGGTTCCGCGCCATGGCTACCGCATCGGCGTGCCGCATCGCGGCTTCTGGCGCGAGGTGCTGAACACCGATTCCGCTCATTACGGCGGTTCGGGCGTCGGCAATGGCGGCGGCGTGCATGCGCATGACAGCCATGGCGGCGAGGCTTCGCTCGAACTGGTGCTGCCGCCGATGGGGGCGCTCGTCTTCAGCTTCGAAGGGGGCTGAACGGGGGCTGACAGGCTCACGATGGCAGCGGGCGGAGCGATAGGTTAAGGGTTGGCGGCGCAATGGGCGCGAGGAGAGCTTGTTGTGGACATCATCGTAAAGCCCAGCGGCCCTTCGGGCTGGACCCTGATCGATCTGCTCGGCCGGGAGATGGGGACGGTGACGGAGATTGCGCCCGATGATTTCCGGATCATTCCGGGCGCCCGCGTCGCAGAGACCATGCAGGCCATGAAACATGGGCCATATTCGGGGCTCGATGCCGCTTTGTCTGCCATCGAGACCCATACCCGCGCCACCTGCAGAATGGCGGCGGCGGACCCGATGGACGTGGCGAAGGACAAGGACGATGACAGCGACTGAGACGGCGACAGTGGTAGAGCGGCCGGAGCATAACCGGTTCGAGCTGGCCTTCGATGGCGGGATCGCCTTCGCGAATTTCCGGCGCGATGGCGACAGGCTGGTGGTGACGCATACCGAGGTGCCGGCCCGCTTCAACGGCCAGGGCATCGGCTCGCGGCTGGCGCGTGGCCTGTTCGACAATGCCCACCAAACCGGCCGCAAGATCGTGCCGGCCTGCTCGTTCATTGCCGATTGGGCGCGTCGCCATCCCGACTACGCGGATGTCGTCGCCCAGCGCTAGCCGCTACAACAGCTCATCGGCGCTATTCCGGGCCTTGGCGTCTTCGACGCTGCGGCCCGCCCAGCGCTCGACCGAATGGTCGATGACGAGCAGCACCAGAGCCAGGCCTGTTGCGGTCAGCAGGATTGCCCAATCGCCGCGTCCGGCGGCACAGCCCAGCGCCGCAGTCACCCAAATCGCGGCAGCCGTAGTCAGGCCGCGGGGCGTGCGCTCCGTCTTGGTCAGGGTAATGACGCCGGCGCCCAGAAAGCCGATCCCCGTTAGCACACCCTGAACCACGCGGCTGGCGGCATCGGCTTCTCCGGGATCGGTGAAGATCGCGGCAGCGGTCGCAGTCCCCAGCCCGACCAGCCCGAAGGTGCGGATGCCGGCGCTCTTCTGTTTGATCGTGCGCTCCCAGCCGACCACGACACCCGCCGCCATGCCGGCGACAAGGCGCAAAATCAGGTCGAATTCCATCCAGATGGCAGCGTCCATCATCGTCTCATGGGCTGCAGGCCGTAAGGCCGGTCGCAGACTTGCTCACGCTGTTTCGCTGCCAGAGGGAGCGAGCGCGTGCTCTCCATCCGTCTCCACATGCTGGGTGGTGGGACGTCGCAGACGCCACGCCAGAACCGCGTCGAGCAGCGCGCGGTACTCGGCATCCTCGGCGCTCCATCCCTGCGCGCGCTTGAGCGCCTCGACGCGCTCATAGGCGGCTGCGAGGTCCTCCTCCGAGCTGATATTGATGGGTTGGTCCACGGCCAAGCCTCCTCGATTGGCGGCACGGGCAGGGCCGCGATCCTCGCAGCCTGCCCTGCCGCTGGTTTCGTCAGCTTCCGTTCCGCGGGAGCCTCTGCGCGGCGCCGCCTTCCCTGGCATCGGTGCCAAGGCCCAAGCCCGTGCCCGCCTCCTGGTCGCCCTTGGCGCCGCCGAGATCGAAGCCCGGCCGGTTGGTCTCCTTGCCTGGCACCTTGTCGGCCTCGGTTATCGGGTCCGGCCTGATCACCTCGCGGCTGACATCATGGTCCTGCGTCACCACTGTCTCGCGGTCGGCGTCGTTGCTGCCGGGCTGGTTCTGGTTGGGGTTCGCGTTCATCGCTGATCCTCCTCCCCTTCGGGCTTGGGCCGCCTGTTGCTGGGCGTGTCCTTGTATTCGTCAACCTGGACGCCCCGGCCATCGAGGCCCTGTGTCGGGGGGCGCTGCGCCTTGTCACGGTTGCTGAGGATGTCGTTCTTGCGGACATCCTCATCGTTCAGCTCGGTTAGAGCGCCGGTTCCGCTTGATTGACCTGCGGCCATGATCGCCTCCTCGTTGAGCTCCAGAAACAGAGCGATACGGAAACAACCCATCAGCGCCGGAAAGGCTCCCCAAACGGTCGTGCCAAATAGCCGCGCTGATGACGCCGCCTTTGCCGCAGCGTTTGCCGGCATGAACCTAATCGACAGCCGGGCGTTGGTCGCCAAACAGCCCTCCTTGCGTTGAGGGAGACTGGTCCTGGGGGCGCTTTGACTGTCAGACCTCCGCATCCCGACCCTCCGCAGGTCATCGAACATCGGAGGCAGGCGCAGTGATCAGCCGGTTTGATTGGGTTGTCGCGCAGATTACGGGAAGGCTGTGGTTCTGGGCGGTGCTTTACGGCGTGCTCGCTGTCACCACAGCGCTGGCGGCGATTTGGCTGGCGCCTTTCATCCCGGACTACATCTCCGCGGAAATGGGTGCCGATGCGGTCGAGGACATCCTGCGCATCATCGCCACCAGCATGCTGGCCGTAGCGACCTTTTCGCTCTCCACCATGGTGTCTGCCTTCGACGCGACGACCAACACGGCGACGCCACGGGCCGCGCAGCTCCTGACCGAGGACCGCACTGCGCAAAACGCCATCGCGACCTTCATCGGCGCCTTTATCTACAGCCTTGTCGGGATTATCGCGCTGAGGGCCGGGCTCTATGGCTCGAGCGGCCGGCTCATCCTGTTCGGCGTGACCATTTGCGTGGTGATCACGGTCGTCATCACCTTCTTCCGCTGGATCGACTATATCTCGCGGCTGGGCCGGCTGAGCGAGGTGCTGAGCAAGGTCGAGAATGCGGCGCGGGACACCGTGGTGGCGCAGTTCGCCAGCCCGCATCTGGGTGGACGGCCCTGGCAGGAACCGCCGCAGGATGCCGTGGCGATCGGTTGTGTGCCGGTAGGCTATGTGCAGCATGTCGATATTGCCATGCTGGCTGAGCTTGCGTCCGCAAACGAAGGGAGCCTCTATGTCGCGCAACGCCCGGGCGCCTTCGTCTCGGCCGGCGAGCCGCTCTGCTACGCCAGCTGGAAGACCGATGAGGATGATATCAAGGCGGTACGCTCGGCCTTCTTGGTCGGCTCCGACCGTTCGTTCCGGCAGGATCCGCGCTTCGGCCTGATCGTTCTGGCGGAGGTGGCATCGCGGGCGCTGTCGCCGGGCATCAATGATCCCGGCACCGCGATTGACGTGCTCGGGCGCGTGGTCAGGATCCTCTCTGACGCCGTCTCGTGTCGGGATGCGGCGGAGCAGCCGCAGCATGACAGCTTGTATATCGACACCATCAATGTCGGAGAGATGCTCGACGACGTCTTCATGCCTGTGGCGCGCGATGGCGCCGGGATGGTCGAAGTCGGGCTGAGGTTGCAGAAGGCGCTGGCCAGTCTGGCAAAGCTGGATGACCCGGAGATCCGGCGAGCGGCGCAGCGTCTGTCGCGCATCGCGCAAGCGCGCTCGGAAGCGGCTCTGAAGCTCCCCTATGAAATCAGCGCAATTGCGGGCGCGGCAGCCTCTGTCGCGGCGACAGCGCAGCTTACGCACGATCCTTCAACTGCACGCTGATGGTGCCGTCGCTTTCGAGGATCATGCTGTCCACGGATTCGACGCCGCGCGCCCCGCTCGCCCGGATCGCTGAGTCCGCCTCCTCCTCAGTGATTCGCTCGCGGACCATCGCGTGCCGGCAGAAAGCGCCATCCCGCGCCAGAAGGGTCGGCTCGGAACGGACGAAGCTGGCAAAGCGCTTCGACCGGACAGAGGCGAAGGTGACGCCAAATTGCGCCAGCACGAGCAAGCCGAGAGCCGTCGCCCCTTCCGCCAGGGCCACGGATTCCTGAAGCAGGATCGCTGACAGCGTCGAGCCCAGCGCCACGGTGACGACGAGGTCGAAGGCGTTGAGCTTGGCCAGGGTGCGCTTGCCGGATAGGCGCAGCACCAGGACGAGCAGGACGTAAGCCATCGTGCCGACCAGCAGGGTCCGCACGATGCCTTCCCAGCCCTCGAAAAGCATGCCGCTCCAGTCCATGATCATCTCCCTGGCTTGAGCCCCTGATCCTTGAGGGAGAGCCCTTGCAAAAACGGCCCCTCGAAAGGGGCCGTTCCTGAAACTCTATCCGTTAGGACCGACCCGCAGTGCGGTCAGTTCATCTTCTTGGTGCTCTGCTTGTCGGGGCTCGCCGGGTCGTTGATCACCGAGTTGGCGCCCGCGCGGTTGCCCGTCGTGGCCGTACCCCTGACCGCCGCATCCGACTTGCCGCCGGCCTTCATACGATCGGGACGGGCCGGATCATCGATGGCCGCGTTTGCGCCAGCGCGATTGCCGGTGGTGACAGTGCCGGTGGTCGCCGCGTTAGACTTGCCGCCCGCCTTCATACGATCGGGCCTAGCCGGATCGGTCACAGCAGAAGTATTCGGGGCATTTGGGCCCACATTGGTCTGCGCGAAAGCGGCGGAAGCCGACAGAATAAACGTCGACGATGCGATGGCGATCAATGTCTTGTTCATCGGGATCTCCTTTATGTGTTATGGAGTCAACCACTCGGCACCGGGTTTTGTTCCGAAATTGGTGCCGGCAACGCCGTGCGAAAACCCGCCGGGAAGCTCCTGCACCAGCGTTTCCCCCGGCCCGCCGACAGGAAAAGTAGGCATAAACCCCTGCTTCATGGCGCGAACGCTGGAGGCACTCACCGCAGCCCCTTACGGGCCCTGTCATAAATCTGCAGCAAAGCCGCCCTAGTCCACCACGACAGTTCCGTAGAGTAATGGCGATGCGTGGCGGCAAGGTGCGGGTGATGAGGGCTGCCCTGGCGTCCTGCAGCGCGGGATTCGTGGCCGTCGCGCTGTTTTCAGCCGCCGTCAACATCCTGATGCTGACCGGCTCGCTCTATATGCTGCAGGTCTATGACCGGGTTCTGCCCTCCCGCAGCCTCCCAACGCTCATTTCGCTTTCCGTCCTGGCACTTGCTTTTTATGTCCTGCTTGGTGCCTTCGACTGGCTCCGCACGCGGCTTCTCGCCCGCATCGGCATCGCCTTCGACCGCGCCTTGGCGACACCGGCCGTGATGGCGATCCTGCGCATCTCGCCGGAGGGCAAGCAGCCTGGTGTCCAGCTCTTGCGCGATCTCGACATCGTCAGGAGTTTCCTGTCCGGCCCCGGCCCTACGACCTTTTTCGATCTGCCGTGGATACCGCTCTACGGCGCGCTGTGCTTCCTGCTGCATCCCTATCTCGGCTGGACGCTGGTCGCGGGTGCCGCCATCCTTGCGGTTATGGCCCTGCTGACGGAAATTCTGACCCGTCGTCCCAGCGCGGATTCGTCCCGCATCGGCGCAAGGCGGATGGCCCTGGTCGAATCCGCCCGGCGCAATGGCGAGGTCGTGGCGGCGCTCGGCATGCAGAGCCGCGTGGTCACGGCCTTCTCCCGGTTGAATGATCAGTACATTGCCCACGGCCTTGCCGCCGCCGAGATCGGCAGCGGCCTGGGCAGCCTCTCGCGGGTGGTGCGCTTCGTGCTGCAATCGGCCCTGTTGGGGGTCGGCGCCTTTCTGTATGTCAACGACCAGGCGACAGTCGGCGTCACCATCGCCGCTTCCATTCTCGGTAGCCGCGCGCTGGCCCCGGTCGAGCTCGCCATCGCGCATTGGCGGCCTTTCATCGCGGCGCGGCAGGCGTGGGCCCGGCTGGGACAGGCTCTGGATGTCCCCGAGCATGAACCCGCCATTACGCCCGACCGCCCGGTGACGGAGCTAACCCTGAAGCATGTCGTGGCCTATGCGCCCGGCGGCACTTCGCCCATTCTGCGCGATGTCAGCCTCTCGCTCCGGGCCGGGCAAGGGCTGGCGGTGATTGGGCCTTCGGCGTCGGGCAAGTCGACGCTGGCGCGGGTGATCACCGGCGTCTGGCCTGCGGCGCGCGGCGCGTTGCGCCTTGATGGGGCGACGCTCGACCAATGGACGGCTGAACAGCGCGGCGCTGCGATCGGCTATCTGCCGCAGGATGTGCAGCTGTTCGATGGAACGATCGCCGAGAACATCGCCCGCCTCGATCCGGAGATGTCGGAAGCGGCGGTGATTGCGGCGGCCAAGGCTGCGGGCGCCTACCAGATGATCCTCTCCCTCCCCCAGGGTTTCGAGACCCCGATCGGGGAAGCCGGCGGGCTGCTGTCGGGTGGTCAGCGCCAGCGCATCGCCCTGGCGCGCGCGCTGTATGGCGACCCGTTTCTGGTGGTGCTCGACGAGCCGAACGCCAATCTCGATGCGGAGGGCGACAATGCCCTGGCCCAGGCCGTCGGCAGCATCCGGCAGCGCGGCGGCATCGTCATCCTCATCGCCCACCGTCCCTCGGCTCTGGTTGGGATCGATCAGGTCATGGTTCTGTCCGGCGGCGCGGTTCAGGCGATTGGGCCCAAGGATGAGGTGCTACGCGCCAGCCTCGCCGTGACGCCGGCGTCACTCTCCAGCGCCCCTGCCCGGCCGAAAGTCGTCGATGCCCGCAATTAGATTGCCGCACCTCACAAAGCTTCCGGCCTCGCCTCTCGCCGACCCGCTGCGTCAGATCCGCCGGATGGCGCTGGGCGGCGTCGCGACCCTGATCGTGCTCTGCGGCACGGTCGGGCTCTGGGCTGCGACAGCTCCGCTCTCAAGCGCGGTGATTGCCTGGGGCCGCGTTGTGCCCGAGAGCAATCTGCGCCGGATCCAGCATCCGACAGGTGGGGTGGTGGCCGCAATCCATGCGCGCGATGGCGATCATGTGGAGGGCGGCAAGGTGCTGGTCCGCCTCGACGATACCAATGCGCGCGCGACGCTGGCGCTGATCGAGAATGAGCTCGCCAGGCTGTCCATCCGCAAGGCGCGGCTGGAGGCGGAGCGCAGCGGGCAGGACGGCTTTGCGCCGCCGCCTGAGGCGATCGCCCCCGCAACGGCTGCGAGCGGGGAAGCGCTGGCGACCGAGCAGACGGTCTTCCGCGCCAGGCGGGACGCGCAGGCCAGCCAGGTCTCGCAATTGCGCGAGCGCATCGAGCAATTGCGTCGCGAGATCGAAGGCGTCACCGCACAGTCCGGCGCCAAGCGCGAGCAGGCGGAGCTGATCCGGGACGAGCTGCGCGGCGTGCAAACGCTGTTCGACCAGAAACTCGTCTCGCTGTCGCGGCTGGCGGCATTGAAGCGCGAGGCAGCGCGGCTTGGCGGCGAGGAGGGCAGCCTGACAGCCGATCTGGCGCGGATTGGCGGGCGGATCGCGGAGACGGAACTGCAGATCTTGCAAGTATCGCAGGACACGCGCCGCGCCGTCTCCGAGGAGATCCGCGATGTCGAGGGCAAGATCGGCGATCTGTCGGAGCGGCGGATTGCGGCGACCGATCAGCTCGCCCGCACCGAGATGCGTGCGCCTCAAGCCGGGATCGTGCACCAGAGCACGGTCCACACGGTTGGCGGCGTCATTGGAGCCGGCGAGCAGATCATGCTGATCGTGCCTGAAAGCGACGGGCTGGTGATCGAGGCGCGGGTCGACCCGACGATGATCGACCGCGTTCAGGAGGGACAGGAGGTCGCGGTCCGGTTGACCGCCTTTGACACCGCCACGACGCCGACGCTGACCGGGCGCCTGGTGCAGGTCGCAGCCGATCTCTCGACCGACCAGCCCACCGGGACGACCTTCTACAAGATCCGCATCCAGCTGGAGCGCCGGGAGATCGAGCGCCTGGGCGGCAGGCTCCTGGTGCCGGGCATGCCGGCGGAAGCGTTCATCCAGGCCGGGACGCGTACCGCCTTCGCCTATCTCGCCAAGCCGATTGAAGACCAGCTGGCCCGCGCCTTCCGCTATTGACGCCCCGACTGACCCCGCTCCTCCCGCGCCCCGGGCATGCATGGCGTCCAGCGCCCGGGCGGAACCTGCGCGATCACAAAATGTTGAACTGAGACCTCAACCCTCCCCCGGCCCGATCGTCCTGGAGGTAAAACATGGCCCGCCCCTATCATTTCGCTCCCGACAACGTCCTGCGGCAATCGCGTGACAGCATCCGCGAGATCTGGGGCGAGCGATGTGGCTATGTCGGTGAGGGCCAGTGGCCGGAGCGCGTCGATGAGGCGCTGGCCGAGGAGCCGGAGCGCTGGGTGCAGTCGGCCTGCGTGCTGTGCTCGAATGGCTGTGGCCTCGACATCGGCGTCAAGGACAACCGGATTGTCGGTGTGCGCGGACGGGCGGTCGATGTCGCCAATCGCGGCCGGCTCGGGCCCGAAGGGGCTGCATGGCTGGCGCGCCAATAACAGCAAGGACCGCCTCACCCATCCCCTGATCCGTCGGCGCGGCAAGCTGGTCGAGGCGAGCTGGGACGAGGCGATGACGCTGATCATCGCCAAATCCAAGGAGCTGGTCGAGCGCTATACCGGCTCCTCCATCGGCTTCTACACCTCCGGCCAGCTGATGCTGGAGGAGTATTATACCCTTGGCGTGATCGGCAAAGCCGGCCTCGGCACCCCCCATATGGACGGCAACACAAGGCTCTGCACCGCGACAGCGGCGGCGGCGCTGAAGGAGACCTTCGGCTCGGACGGACAGCCCGGCACCTATCTCGACCTCGATGTCACCGACTGCATCCTGCATGTCGGCCACAACATCGCCGAGACCGACACGGTGCTGCATATGCGCATCCTCGACCGCCTCGCGGGCCCGAGGCCGCCGAAGGTGATCTGCATCGATCCGCGCGAGACGGCGACGGTGAGGCACGGCGCGCTGCATCTCGCCCCCCGCCCCGGCACCAATGTCGCCGTGCTCAACGGGCTCATCCATCTCATCATCGAGGCGGGGGCCGTCGACCACGAGCTTCGTGGCGGATCATACGGTCGGCTTTGAAGGGTTGCGGCAGACGGTCTCCCGCTACACGCCCGAGGAGGTCGAGCGTATCGCCGGGGTGCCGGCGGAGGTGCTGCGCCAGGCCGGCACGATCCTCAGCGAGGCGCCGACGCTTGTCTCTACCGTGCTGCAGGGCGTCTATCAGTCGATGCAGGCCACGGCCGCGGCGGTGCAGGTCAACAACCTCAACCTGATCCGCGGCATGGTCGGCAAGCCCGGCTGCGGCATTCTGCAGATGAACGGCCAGCCCACGGCCCAGAACACCCGCGAATGCGGCGCCGATGGCGATCTTCCGGGCTTCCGCAACTGGGATAACGAGGCGCATATCCAGGAGCTCGCCGACCTCTGGAACGTCGACATGGGCACGATCCCGCATTGGGCGCCGCCAACCCATGCTCTCCAGATCTTCCGCTATGCCGAGATGCTGTCGATCCGGATGCTCTGGATCCAGGCCACAAACCCGGCCGTCTCACTGCCGAACCTCGACCGCATCCGCAGCATTTTGAGCAACCCCGACCTGTTCGTGGTGGTGCAGGATGCTTTTCCAACTGAGACCACCGAGCTCGCCGATGTGGTCCTGCCGGCCGCGCTTTGGGGCGAGAAGACCGGGACCTTCACCAATGTCGACCGCACCGTCCATATCAGCCACAAGGCCGTGGAGCCGCCGGGCGAAGCGCGCACCGACCTCGAGATCTTCCTCGACTATGCCAGCCGCATGGATTTCCGCGACAAGGATGGCGAGCCCCTAATCAAGTGGACCGACCCGGAAAGCGCATTCGAGGCCTGGAAAGCCTGCACGCGCGGGCGGCCCTGCGACTATACCGGCCTGAGCTATGCCAAGCTCACCGGCGGCTCGGGCATTCCCTGGCCCTGCAACGAGGCGCATCCGGAGGGCAGCCCGCGCATCTACACGGACCACCAGTTTCCCACCGGCTATGAGGTCTGCGAGAGCTACGGGCACGATCTCGTCACCGGCGCAGCGATCACGCCGGAGACCTACCGCGGCTTGGACCCACGCGGAAAGGCGTTCCTGAAGCCCGCCGACTACATGCCCCCGCATGAAGAGCCCGACGAGGCGTATCCGATGTGGCTGACGACCGGCCGCGTCGTCTACCACTTCCATACCCGGACCAAGACCGGGCGCTCGCGAGCTTGCACGATGCAGCGCCGGAAGGACGGGTGCAGATCAGCCGCGAGGATGCAGCCTCCCTCGGCATCAGCCGAGGGCGACTGGGTGCGGATTGAATCGCGGCGCGGGCAGATCGAGGTGAAGGCCGAGATCGGCGACATCGGCCAGGGCCAGCTCTTCGTGCCGTTCCATTACGGCTATTGGGACGATCCGGAGCGGGTGCGGGCGGCCAATGAGCTGACCCTCTTCGAGTGGGACGCGGTCAGCAAGCAGCCCCACTACAAATACGCCGCCGTGCGCCTGCAGCGGATCGAGGAACCGGCCACCAGCGAGCCGTCGCCTGACCAGCGCTCGGGCCTGATGGCAGCGGCCCGCCACGTCTATGAGGCCGCAGCCGATAGGCTGAGCCCGCCGCGCCGGCATGTCCGGGAGTATCTCGGGCTGATGGAGGGCAGCGAGCAGGCGCTGGCCGAGGCGCTCGAGGCCGTGGCCGACGCTCACAGCAAGGAGCCGGACATCCTCACGGAGTGCCAGATGTTCGCGCAATGGTCGCGCGATGAACTCGACAGCCTGCGCAAGATCATCGCGCGGTATGGCGAGGCCCGGGAGAGCGAGCCTGACCGGCTAAGAGAGGCGGTGGCGCCGCAGCTGAAGCGAACCGGCCTTGGACTGGTGCGCGACCTCCATGATTGCTGGCTCCTGGCGCAGGAAACCAGCATGTCGCTGATCGTGCTGGACCAGGCGGCCAAGGGCCTGCGGGACAATGAGATGCAGGATCTGGTCGAGCGCATCGACCGCAACAACGAGCGCCTGCGCGACTGGCTGAAGACGCGGATCAAACAAGCGGCGCCGCAAGCGCTGACGGTGCCGTCTTGAGGTGGGGTGGGGGCCCGTCTGTTCCGCCTGAAGGCGGGACAGCCTGTGAGACAATGACGGGTAAATTGCGATAACTCCCTACTGCGTTCGTTCATAGAGTGAAGCCAGCCCGCATCCTTTCCGGCTCACCAGACGATCATCTCTTATCGATACTGAGGTGTCTTCGGCTATAGGATCGGGACGCCGAATTCTTGTCAGCGACCCTGTTGATGATTGGCCGCAACGGTAGCTAACCTTGTCTTCGATCGCGCGTTGACAATGTGCCCGCCACCATGGCCTCTCGACGCTGCGGGTATTGGGGGTTGTGTTGATGCTGATGCGAGCGGCAGCGCTGGTTGCGCTGGGTCTGGTGGTGATGCCAGCCAGCGCCCCAGCAAAGGAGTTATGACCCTAACTTCAGACCGGCCCAAGAGGCGTTCAACGCCCTCCAGACCGACACTCGGCTGTGGCTACAGCTCTTCCTGACTAGCGCCGGTCACTGGCCGGCCGTCCCGAACGTCACGTATTCTCGACGGCTCTATGGTGCTGTTCAGGAACTCCAAAGGTCTCGTGGCGAAGAGCCAACGGGCGTGATGACAAAGCCGCAAATTGACCAGATGCTCGCATCAGCCTCTTCGGTACTATCCGGATGGCGCATGCGATGGGTGCCACATCCGACCCGCGGGCGGCAGCTGTGGGTGCCGATCGGTCTCGACCTCCAGGCCACCCGGACGGAGCTCGGCGTCGACTTCAGGGAGCCCCGAAATCGGTTCCGGCTGAAATTCAACGCGATCCCGGCAGCCACTGTAAGAGCGACCTACGAGGCGACCCTGCGCGAGATGGTCGCGAGCGGCGACACAATCAATTTCAAAGTCTTGAGAAGCGACTTCTTCGTCATCACCGGCAACCAGGGGCGCTATAGCCGATACGTCCGCTATCACACCGATGGCGACGGCATCCTAGGTTTTGACATGTCGTGGTCTGATGATGACGCACCGGTCTATGGCAAGCGCTTGGTGACGGTCATCTCGGGATCGCTCTGGGCTACAATGACAGGGGCTCCTTTTCCGACGACGCAAAGGGGAGGCTACCCTTGGGAAAGACCTACCGAGCCGGAGGTGGCCAGCCAGCAGCGACCGGCTGCCCCGCCTCCTGCGCCAACGGCACAGGAGCCTACAAAGGTCCGGTTCTCGACCGGGTCTGGCTTTTTCGTCTCCAAAGCGGGCCATATCCTGACCAACGCACATGTTGTGACAGACTGCAGTACAATCACGGCTAGGTCAGACGGATCGATTGCGGTGATCGCCCAAATGCTTGCGAGGGACGCGGCGAACGATCTTGCGGTGCTAAAGGTCGCTGGCCCCGTAGAGCGCTCACTCTCGATCCGGCCGAGCATCCGACTTGGAGAGGGCATCGCCGCCTTCGGCTTCCCTCACAGCGATCTCCTGGCGACAACCGGTAACTTCACACTTGGCAATGTAACTGCTCTAGCAGGGCTCAAGGATGACAGTCGGTACCTTCAAGTCTCCGCACCGGTCCAGGCAGGGAACTCGGGCGGGCCACTGGTGGATAGCTCTGGCAATGTCGTGGGCGTGGTTACAGCGAAGCTCGACGCGATCAGGATGGCGGCTGCACAGGGCGACCTGCCCCAAAACGTCAACTTCGCCGTGAAGGCGTCCGTCGCGACGAGTTTCCTCGACGCGAACCAGATTACATATGACGCCGCTACGCCTGGGGAGAAGCTCGACCCTGCCGATCTTGCAGAGCGGGCTAAGAAGGCGAGCGTGTTCATTACCTGCCGATAATCCCGGCAGAGGTCGGTTCCCGACACGTGTCGGACGTTGCCGGGCCGCGAGAACTTGTCTCAAAGGCGCCTGCAGCCTCATCGGAGATGTGGCCTAAATCGCCGCAGCTGAGGTTGAATGTACCGAGACTGCGTAACTAAAGACCCGCGCGTCGGCGAGCTTGAACGCCGCCCGTCGCCCTCGACGATGCCACCGCGTTCAAGGTTCTTCCGTAGTCGGGCGAGAATAGAGCTGCCCGCGGGCTCCCCACATTGGTGAGACCGCGCGGCTAACTCGGTGCAAAAACAGCTGGCGGAAGTGGGATGCACCCTAGGGACCGTAGTGGGTCCACCCGCACAACGTCCTCACCAAGCGATTAAATCACTGCGAATTTTTGCTGCCACAAAGTGGCGCGACCTACGGGAGTCGAACCCGTCTCCCCAGCGTGAAAGGCTGGTGTCCTAACCGATAGACGAAGGTCGCAGGCTTCCTGCCGGGGCGTGCCCCTGCGAAGCGGCCCGACGTATAGTGGCAGGCTCGGCGCTTCGCAAGCGGCAGATGGGTCAGTGTCTCAGCTATTTTGCCGCATCAGGTGTTTCACGCCACCAGCGTCCGCCTGCTGGACTGCCCCCGCCCCAGCCCGTGCGCCAGCGCCCAGCCAACTCAGAGCGGCTTTGCGAGGTCGAGCACGCGCAGTTCGGCCTTTTCCTGCCCGCCCCAGCGGTTGAGCGTCAGGGTGGCGGCCAGATGCACCGGCTCCCCGCGCGCGGCCAGCAGCGCCCGCCCCAGCGGCTCCTGCGCGCAGCGGAAGGCGATGCCGCCCACCGTCGCGCCATCGCCGCTGCGCAGCTTGACCCTGACATGGCCACCGCTGCCGATCTCGATCGCGTCGGTCAGCCGGTGCGCCGGCAAGACGAAGACCGGCTCGGGGCTGCCCGAGCCGAAGGGTCCGGCCCGGTCGATCTCCGCCAGAAGCTTTGGCGTGCAGCCGCCGGCGCTGAGCGCGGCATCGACCATCAGCGCCTCTGCCTCCTCGGCAGCCGCGACCTGCGCCGCCAGATGCTCCATGATGTAGCTGTGGAAGGCATCGGACTGGCCGGCCGCCAGGGTGATGCCGGCCGCCATGGCATGGCCGCCGCCCTTGACCGCCAGCCCCGCCTCGACCGCGGCGCGCACGGCGCGGCCGAGATCGACGCCCTGGATCGAACGGCCCGAGCCCGTCGCCCCGCCCGCAGGGTTCATCGCCAGGGCAAAGGCGGGTCGCCGGAAGCGCTCCTTCAGCCTTGCAGCGACGAGGCCGACGATGCCGGGATGCCAGTCTGCGGAGGCCGCCAGCAGCACCGGCTGCTCCGGCTGGCGCATCAGGGCGTGCTCCGCCTCCGCGGTCGCCTCGAGAACCGCCTGGCGCTCGATCTCCTGGCGCTCCTGATTGAGGCGGTTGAGTTCGGCCGCGATGGTGCGCGCCTCGATCTCGTCCTCGGTCAGCAGCAGCCGCGCGCCCAAAGCGGCATCGCCGATGCGGCCGCCGGCATTGATGCGCGGGCCGAGCAGGAAGCCGAGATGCCAGGGCTGGACCGGGCCATCGAGCCCGGCGCAATCCATCAGCGCCGCCAGTCCCGGTCGGGTGCGCCCGCGCAGAATGGCGAGGCCCTGGCGGACGAAGGCGCGGTTGAGCCCGTGCAGCGGCACGACATCGGCGACCGTCGCCAGCGCGACGAGATCGAGCGCCGCCAGCAGATCGGGCTCCGCGCGGCCCGGTCCAGAAGCCGCGCCGGCGCAGCTCGCCGCGCGTTGCGACCAGCGTCAGGAAGACGACGCCCGCCGCGCAGAGATGGCCGAGCCCGGTGAGATCGTCCTGCCGGTTGGGATTGACCAGCGCCTCGACCTCCGGGAGCTGCTCGGGGGCCTGATGGTGGTCCAGCACCACGACCTGCATCCCGAGCCGGCGGGCCTCCGCCAGCGGCTCATGGCTGGTGGTTCCGCAATCGACGGTGACGAGCAGGCTCGCCCCCTCGCCCGCCAGCATGCGGATGGCTTCGCTATTGGGGCCATAGCCCTCGATCAGCCTGTCGGGGATGTGGATGCGCGGCCTGGCGCCGGCCTGGATCAGGAAGCTGGCGAGCAAGGCGGCGGAACAGGCGCCGTCGACATCGTAATCGCCGAAGATCGCCACAGCCTCGCCGCGCATGGCCGCATCGGCCAGACGGGAGGCGGCGGCGGCCATGCCGGTCAGCAGCAGCGGGTCGGGCAGCAGATCGCGCAGTTTCGGCGTCAGGAAGCCCTCGGCCTCCTCCGGCTCGACCCCGCGACCGGCGAGGATGCGCGCCAGGATATCGGGCACGCCCTCGCGCTGCGCCAGCGCCTCCGCACGGCCCGAGCCCGCCGGCATCGAGCCGGTCGCGCCAGGGGCGGCCGAGAGCGGATTGGGAGACACCCAGGAACAGGCGATGCGGCGATGTCGGCATGGCCTCACCGGTCGCCGATGACGCGGCTGAGGTCAACAGCTGCGTCGCTTTGGCAGCGACCTGTTCGCACGCCTGCTCGTCACGCAATACGTGAGCGACTGCAACATGCCCTATCAAGCAGGCATTGCTGCTGGGTCCGGCTGAGCGTCGAGCGACAATCGCCTAATATCTAGGCATATTTTGCGCCCGTTCACGGCCCCTCGGGCCAGCGCCAGGGACAGGCGACGCCGAATAAGTGACGGATTTCTTAATTCGTCATGCTCTGCCTGCATAACGGAACTGATCGGCGGCCTCTGTGAGAGGCAGCGAGCCTGACTTATATGCACTGCACAACGAATTCATCGCTGTCGGGGTCTAACCCCTGCAAAGACTAGGAAAATCACCATGTTCCTCACCATGATTGCCGCCAAGATCCGCAGCTATTTCCGTTATCGCGAGACCGTTCGCGAGCTTTCGCGCCTCACCGACCGTGAGCTCGACGATCTCGGCCTGTCGCGCTCGGAAATCCCCTTCGTCGCGCGCACCCACGCCGCGATCTGAACGGCCTCAAGCCGGACCAACCGTTTCTCCCGGGTTCGTGTCCTCCCCTCGGACCTGGTCGAAGAGCGAATGCCCGCCGCAAGGCGGGCATTTTGCGTTTTGGGCTCGCGTTGGCGCCGCCGCCCCTTGACCTCGGCACGGGCTGCGGACACATCGCATGCCATGACAAAACCCGTTCACATCATTGGCGGCGGCCTCGCCGGTTCCGAAGCCGCCTGGCAGATCGCCGAGGCTGGCGTGCCCGTCATCCTGCACGAGATGCGCCCGGTGCGCGGCACCGAAGCGCACAAGACCGAAGGCCTTGCCGAACTCGTCTGCTCCAACTCGTTCCGCTCCGATGATTCGCTGAGCAATGCTGTCGGCCAGCTGCATTGGGAGATGCGCCGGCTCGGCTCGATCATCATGGCCAAGGGCGACCAGCATCAGGTCCCGGCCGGCGGCGCGCTGGCGGTCGATCGCGACGGCATTCTCCCAAGGGGTGACCGAGGCGCTTGAAGCGCATCCGCTGATCACCATCGACCGCACCGAGATTGCAGGGCTGCCCCCGGCGGACTGGGACAATGTCATCATCGCCACCGGCCCGCTGACGTCGCCGGCCCTGGCGCAGGGCATCCAGTCGCTGACGGGTGAGGACGCGCTGGCCTTCTTCGATGCCATCGCGCCGATCGTGCATTTCGATTCGATCGACATGGACCAGGCCTGGTTCCAGTCGCGCTACGACAAGGCTGGCCCCGGCGGCACAGGCGCCGACTACATCAACTGCCCACTCGACCGCGATCAATACGAGGCTTTCATCGACGCCCTGCTCGCGGCCGAAAAGACCGAGTTCAAGGAGTGGGAGGGCACGCCCTATTTCGATGGCTGCCTGCCGATCGAGGTCATGGCCGAGCGTGGGCGCGAGACCCTGCGCTGGGGGCCAATGAAGCCCGTCGGGCTCACCAACAAGCACAACCCGACGGTGAAGGCCTATGCGGTGGTGCAGCTGCGCCAGGACAATGCGCTGGGCACCCTGTTCAATATGACGGGCTTCCAGACCAAGCTGAAATATGGCGAGCAGGCTGCGATCTTCCGGATGATTCCCGGGCTGCAGAATGCCGAATTCGCGCGGCTCGGCGGCATCCACCGCAACACCTATCTCAACTCCCCAAAGCTCCTAGACGAGCGGCTCCGCTTGAAGGCCGAGCCACGCCTGCGCTTTGCCGGGCAGATCACCGGCTGCGAGGGCTATGTCGAAAGCGCCGCCATTGGCCTCCTCGCCGGGCGCATGGCCGCGGCCGAGCGGCTGGGTTCGCCGCTTGCGCTGCCGCCGGCCACCACGGCGCTGGGCGCACTGGTCAACCACATCACCGGCGGCCACATCGTCACCATCGATGAAGGGCCGCGCTCCTTCCAGCCGATGAACATCAATTTCGGGCTGTTCCCTCACATTGAGGGGCAGGCGACGCATGGGTCCGACGGCAAGAAGCTGAAGGGTCCGGCCAAGAGTGTGGCGCGCAAGCACGCGCTGACAGCGCGGGCCAAGCTCGAGATGGACGCCTGGGTCGGCGATGGCGCAGCGCAGGCGGCGGAGTAGCGCTCTGAACCACGCGGCCCTCCACCACCCTCAACCCTCATCCTGAGGAGCCGCGCCAGCGGCGTCGCGAAGGATGCTCCAGCGCGCACAGGAGCCTCTGGACCATCCTTCGAGACGCGCCTGCGGCGCTCCTCAGGATGAGGGCTGAGCATGGAAGGGGAAGAACGACCCGGCGTCGGCGCCTCGCAAATGCGCTATACAGCCCGGCGCGCGGCGCGCCAGATCGTCCATTGCCGCTGCCAGGCCGGCAGGGTGATGATTGTGCGGTAGGGGTCGTAGCCGCTGCGCTCCATCCGGCGCAGATAGGGCTCGACCAGCGCGACCGGCAGGAAGGCCGGGGCGGCGCTGCTGGGCACCGTCTGGCGCATGTCCCGCAGCCGCTTGAGGTGGTCGCGCGCGATCTCCCTCAGCTCTTTCAGCGTGTAGAGCACGCCCGGCCCGCCGCGCCCGCGCACGATATCGTCGCGGATCACGCCGTTGCGGCTGAGCAGATCGCCGGGCAGATAGACCTGCCCCGCAGCCGCATGCCAGGGGAAGGCGCGCATCAGGCCGCACAGGGCATAGGCGACGCCGGCATGGCCGCAAGCGGCCGCGCCGCCGGGATCGCTGCCATTGGCCAGGACCAGCGAGGCCAGCCGGATCAGCGCGCTCGAGGTTTCGCCGGCATAGCCTTCGAGATCGCGCAGCGACGGCATGGGATCGTCATAGACATCGAAGATCCGCGCCTCGATCAGCCCTGTCAGCGGGGCGATGGGCAGGCGATAGCGCGCGACCGTATCGAGCAGCGCCGCGGCGACCGGGTGGGACTGGGCTTCGCCGCGAGCCTGCCCCTCCAGCAGATCGCGCCACCACTGCATCCGCACCTCGCCCGGCAGCGGCTCGCTGACCACGGCCCGGATGCGGGCGATCTCATGGCTGAAGGCGTAGAGCGCAAACAGCGCCGGGCGCTGCGATTCCGGGGCGTAGAGGGTGGCGATATAGCGGTCGTGATCATGCTCGCGCACCAGCGCCGCACAATGGGCATAGGCCTCGGGCAGCGCTGCCGGCGCGGCATCGGGGCGGTCATCGGTTTGCGTGGTCTCGGGCATCGATAATCTCGGCGGCCGATTTGGATCAGCCAGGGATGCAGGCCAGTCTAGGCCAAGCGATACCCGGCTGGCTATGCCCTCCTTGGCATTCGCGTGGGCGGGTTGCTGCGACCTAATGATCTCTCGATCCCAACGGGATCGTTCGATGATCTCGTTGAGCGGTGTGTCGCGTTTTCTTCGCGCGAACCGCTATCTACGTCGCTTGAAAACGCTCTCGTCAGACCGCGATCAGAGCCGCCGCAACACGGCGATCTTCGGCCACGAGCACGTTGTAGGTCCGCGCCGCGGCCCCCGTCGCCATGCCCTCGATGGTGATGCCGACGGCTTTGAGACTGTCGCGCCAGGCCTGCGGGATGAAGGCAATGTCGGCGCCCGTGCCAATCAGCAGGAACTCGATCCCCTCCGCCTCGTCGATGACGGGCTGGAGGCTTTCAAGGGTGATCTCGGTGAAGCTCGCCACCGGCCAGATCCGGACACCCGCGGGCGTCACCAGGATCGAGCCGCGATGGCTCATATCGGCGAAGCGAAAGCCGCCGGCCCCGAAGCTGTCGATGGGATAGCGACCGGGGACGAACCCGTCGAAGACCGGCATGGCAGTGTCCTCAGCTTCGGGAGGGCCGCAGGTGCGGCCCCTCAGGCGCGATCTCTCAGGCGCTTGCCTTGGCCTTGCCCTTGACCTCATCCTCACCCTGGTCGAGACGGCCGGCGCGCACATCGAGATAGAGCAGCACGGGCGTCGAGACGAACATGGCGGAATAGGTGCAGATCACCACGCCAAACAGCATGACCATCGCGAAGTCCTCGATGGCCGTACCGCCGAACACAACCAGCGCCACCAGCGCCAGCACCGTTGTGGTCGAGGTGATGGCGGTGCGCGACAGCGTCGTGTTGACCGACAGATCGAGCAGATCGGGGATCGGCATGGTCTTGTAGCGGCGCAGCAGCTCGCGCGTCCGGTCGAACACCACCACCGTCTCGTTCAGTGAGTAACCGACGATGGTGAGGATGGCCGCAATCGAGGTCAGGTTGAACTCAAGTTGCGTGATCAGGAAGAAGCCGACCGTCAGCACGATGTCGTGCAAGGTGCCGAGAATGGCGCCGATCGCCAGCTGCATCTCGAACCGGAACCAGAGGTAGATCAGCACGCCGAGAATCGCGAGTACGACGCCCAGAGTACCGGCCTGAACCAGTTCGCCAGACACACGCGGACCGACTGTCTCGACCCGGCGGAAATCGTAATTCGGCAGGAAGGCCTCGCGCGCCTTGACGACGACGCCCTGCTGCGCTGCCTCGCCACCCGGCTGAAGGGCGAAGCGCATCGAGATTTCGCCGGCATTGCCGAATTCCTGAACCTCGACCTCACCGAAGCCCAGCGAGGTGGCGGTCTGGCGAACCTGGGCGATCTCGGGCCGGCCGCTCTTGGCCTGCATCTCGATCAGGGTACCGCCGCGGAAGTCGATGCCGAAATTCAGCCCGACCGTCAGGAAGAGGAACAGCGTCAGCAGCGAGTAGGCCGCCGAGAACGGGTAGCTGAACCGCCGGAAGCGGACGATCTTGAAATTGGTGTTGTCGGGGACGATGCGAAGCAGACGCATGCGCTATTCTCCTGGAAGTGGCAGCGTCAGAACGGAAGGGCCTTGGGCTTCGCCCAGCGATACCACAGCGCGATCAGCATCCGAGTCAGCGTCACGGCGGTGATGACCGTCGTGAGGATGCCGAGGATGAAGACGACGGCAAAGCCGCGCACCGGGCCCGAGCCCAGCGCAAACAGCGCCAGCGCCGCGATCAGCATGGTGACGTTGGAGTCGATGATGGTCGCGAAGGCGCGCTGGAAGCCAGCCTCGAGTGCCGAAACGAGCGAGCGCCCCTGATGCGATTCTTCGCGCATGCGCTCATAGATCAGCACGTTGGAGTCGACCGCCGTCCCGATCGTCAGGACGATGCCGGCAATGCCCGGCAGAGTCATCGTCGCGCCCAGCACCGACATCAGCCCGAAGATCAGGCAGACATGGACCAGCAGCGCGATGCTGGCGATCAGGCCGAACACGCCATAGGTGCCGATCATGTAGAGGATCACCAGCACGGTCGCGATCAGCGTCGCCATCTTGCCGGCGTGGATCGAGTCGGCGCCGAGCCCCGGCCCCACCGTGCGCTCCTCGACAATCGTCATCTTCGCGGGCAGTGCGCCGGCGCGGAGCAGGATGGCGAGGTTGTTGACCGATTCGACCGTGAAATTGCCCGAGATCTGACCTGAGCCGCCGGTAATCGGCGACTGGATCACGGGCGAGGAGATCACCTTGTTGTCGAGCACGATGGCGAGCGGCCGCCCGAGATTTTCGGTCGTCGCCTGGCCGAAGCGCTGGGCGCCGCGAATGTTGAAGCGGAAGTTCACGATCGGCTGCGAGGTGCGCGAATCGAAGGCCGGCTGGGCGTCGATCAGGTCTTCACCCTCGACGATGACGCGGCGCTCGACCGGAACCAGCGATCCGCCGGCATCCTGCGAGGGCAGCATGTCGACATCGCCGCCCTGCCCGTCCGCGACCATGCGGAACTGCAGCTTCGCGGTCTGGCCGAGAATGTCCTTCAGCCGCTGCGGATCCTGCAGGCCCGGCACCTGCACCAGAATGCGGTCGAGGCCCTGGCGCTGGATGTTCGGCTCAGTGGTGCCGAGCGCGTCGACGCGGCGCCGCAGCACCTCCATCGCCTGCTCGACAGCGCGGCGCACCCGCTCATTAGCGCCGCCCTCGGTGACCGAAACCTGGATCAGCCCATCAGGCTGCTCGACGATGTCGAGCGTGTTGTTCCCGGACGCGCCGAAGGCACCGAGCGTGCCGACAGGCTGCGCCAGTTCGCGCAGCTTCGGCAGCAGCTTGGCGCGCTCTGCGGCCTCACTGACGCGCAGCTGCACGCCGCGCGGCGTGGTGCCGATACCACCCTGGATGCTGACCCGCTCCTCGCGCAGGATGCGACGGACATCGTCACGCAGCTGCAGCACCTGGCTGCGCACCAGCTCCGCCCGGTCGATCTCGAGCAGCACATGCGAGCCGCCCTGCAGATCGAGCCCGAGCACCACGGCGTGGATCGGCAGCAGAATGCGCGGGATCCAAGACGGGGCGCCGGTTTCGATCGCCTTTCGCGTTTCCGGCGAGAACAGGTTCGGCAGGGCAAAGCCACAGCCGAAGAGCAGCACGAGCAGGACGAGGACGACCTTGCGGGTCTGGAAACGGAGCATCTGCGTGGTAAGCCTTGTTGTCGCAGCTCGGCCCCGAGCGGGGCCGCAGCTTCGTTAGCTCGTAGTGGCGTTCGCTCTGGCGGCGTCAGCTCTTGGTGGCGTCAGCTCTTGACGATCTCGGCCTTGACCGGCTCGGTCTTGGAGCGGACATCGGTGATCATGCCCTTGACGAGGCGGACGCGAACGCCGTCGGCGATCTCGGCCTCGATCTCGCCATCGTCGATCACCTTTGAGACTTTGGCGACGATGCCGCCAGCGGTGATGACAGTGTCGCCACGGCGGACGTTCTTGATCATCTCCTGATGCGACTTCACCCGCTTCTGCTGCGGACGAATGATCAGGAACCACATGATCACGAAAATCAGCACGAAGGGCACGAGCGACATCAGGATGTCGTTGGTGCCGCCGCCGGCGGCTTGAGCAAAGGCAGGGGTGATCACGAAATAGCTCCTCGGTCGCGGCGGCGTTGTAGCGCCCCCTGCCGCCTGGCGGCGGCCAAATTCGGTTCAGGCCGGAAATTCGCGCGGACTATAGCCAGCGACGCCGGTAAATCAATTGCGGGCGCCGATGATGGACCACCAGCGCGCCATCACCTATGAGCTTGGCGACCTTCGCGCAATGGCCATGGCTGAGATGAACGCTGCATCACCCGATCTGAAGCTCGAAACCCTGCTCCGCATCGCCGCCGCCCTGGAGCGGCTTGCCCCGCCGGAGCGCAAAGCGGCCGACATGACCTCGGCGGACGCCTTCGTCTGGCAGCCGGCCGGCCATGAGCTCAGCCCGGTGCCGCGCGTCAACCGCGTCGCCCTGTCATTGCTGCGCGGCGTCGACCGGGTGCGCGATACGCTGGCGGAGAATACGGAGCGCTTTGCGCGCGGCCTGCCGGCCAACAATGTGCTGCTCTGGGGCGCACGCGGCATGGGCAAATCCTCGCTGGTCAAGTCGATCCATGCCGACACCAATCGCCGGCTGTCGGGCGAGGCGCTGCCGCTCAAGCTGATCGAAATCCACCGCGAGGATATCGAATCCCTGCCGGCGCTGATGGGGCTGCTGCGGCCGGACCGACATCGCGCCATCGTCTTCTGCGACGATCTTTCCTTCGACGGGCAGGACACCTCCTACAAGTCGCTGAAGGCGGCGCTGGATGGCGGCGTCGAGGGCCGTCCGGAGAATGTGGTGTTCTATGCCACCTCGAACCGCCGCCATTTGCTGCCGCGCGAGATGATGGAGAATGAGCGCTCGACGGCGATCAACCCTGGCGAAGCTGTCGAGGAAAAGGTCTCGCTGTCCGACCGGTTCGGCCTCTGGCTCGGCTTCCACAAATGCAGCCAGGACGAATATCTCGAGATGATCGAAGGCTATGTCCGGCATTTCCAGCTGGAGATCGCGCCGGAGACGTTGCGCCATGAGGCGCTGGAATGGGCGACGACACGCGGGTCACGCTCGGGCCGGACCGCCTGGCAGTATATCCAGGACCTCGCCGGGCGGCTGGGCAAGCGGCTGGAAGGCTGAGGCCAATTTTCGATCCAACCGGATCGTCAAATTGCTCTAGTCAATTGACTTGTCGCGTTTTCTTCACGCGAACCGGTACCCATTTCGCTTGAAAACGCTCTAGCGCCCCGGGCGCCAGATATTGGAACGGGGCGGCCTTTCCTGGGACCGCCCCGCCTTGTTCCGATCGGTGGGGTCTCGCGGGTACCGATCGAATCTCGGATCAGTTGTTCAGGTAAGGCGTGGGATCGACCGGCGAGGCGCCCTTGCGCAGCTCGAAGTGCAGCTGCGGCGAGGAGACATTGCCGCTCTGGCCGGAATTCGCCACGACCTGGCCGCGCTTCACGGCATCGCCGCGCTTCACCTTCAGCTCGCCATTGTGGGCATAGGCCGAGACATAGCCGTTGGGATGGCGGATCAGGACGAGATTGCCGTAGCCCTTCAGCTCGTTGCCGGCATAGGCGACGGTGCCACCCTCGGCGGCCTTGATCGGCGTGCCTTCGGGAACCGCGATGTTGATGCCTTCATTGCCGCCCTTGCCGCTGAAGCCGGAGATGACGCGGCCACGGGCCGGCCAGCGGAAATCGGCGCGCTCCGACGCGTCTTCCTGAGCCGGCGCCTTGGGCAGGCTGGCGGTGGTCTTGGGCTCTTCGACCGGAGCCGGCTGAGCCTTCGGCGCAACGGTGACAGGCGCGGCCGGAGCGCTGGCGACGACGGTGGGCGCCGCTTTCGGCTGGGCAACGGGCTGAGCCGCCGGGCGCTTCGCTTCCGCAACCACAGGGGCGGCAGGAGCAGCGGCCGGAGCCGCCTTGGCCGCAGCCGTCTTTTTGGCCTCGGCCTTGGCCTTGGCTTCGGCGGCGAACTTGGCGCGAGCCTCGCGCATCGCCACGGCATCGGCGGCAGCCTTGGCCTTCGCCTCTTCAGCGGCTTGCGCCTTGGCCTCGGCAGCTGACTGGACCTTGGCCTGAGCGGCGGCCTTGGCGCGGCTGGTTGCATCCAGCGACGGTGCAGCCTGGCGGGGCGGCGCAACCTGCGAAACCTGCGGGGCCGGCACAGCGGCGGCACGGCGCACGGGCTCGGGCCGCGCATCGCTCTGGATCGGCGCCGCCTGGGCGGTGCGAACCGGGGCCGGTGCGGTGGAACCGCCTGCATTATAGACCGGGATGGTC
The DNA here is from genome assembly GCA_963759925.1 of uncultured Alphaproteobacteria bacterium. GTDB lineage: Bacteria > Pseudomonadota > Alphaproteobacteria > Rhizobiales > Beijerinckiaceae > Allobosea. The sequence continues at coordinate 215,186 of CAVXBE010000006.1, read as the reverse complement.
AGCCGCGAACCCGGCGCGACATCCGGGCTGGACAGGCCATTGGCCGAAATCAGCGCGGCGCGGGGCACGCCATAGCGCGAGGAGATCATGTCCAGCGTCTCGCCCTCGGCGATCACGATGGGCGTTCCACCCTGGGCCGACCAGCCATTGGCGGAACCGGCGACCGCAGCCACAGGAGCGCTGCGCAGGGCGACGGCCGATTGCGGCGGCGGCAAGGGCTGGGAGCGCACCGAGGCGGTCGTGGCAGGAGCCGCATAAGGCCCGCTCGACTGAGGCGGCGGGGCGCGGTTGATGGAGCCCGTCGTCGCCGGGTCACGCACCGCCGGCGCCTGAGCCGTCTTGAAAGGATTGGCAAAAGGAGCCTCGGTGAAGCGCATCGTGTCCGATGAGCAACCGCTGACGCCCAGCGCTAGCAGGCAGATCGTCGACACTCGCAGGACGACGCTGGGCTGGCACGATCCGACTTTGCTACGCATGGATGGGGCACTCGCGAACAACGCAACTTGATGAAGGCATTAAAGCCCCGTTCAGGTTACGAAAGCGTTTCGCCCCGTGCCTCGCTGTTCATTTTTTGCAAAACTGAAGGCGCGGTGTCAGAGCGCGCGCGCCAGTCCGGGCGCCAGGGGCGGCAGGCGCAAGGCCGGGCCCAGAGCATGGTCGACACCGCCATCGGGCAGCCGCGTCACCACCACCCGCCGCGCCGCGCCCTCGACCCGCAGCGCACCCACAAGCCGCCCGCCGGGAGACAGCCGCGCGAGCAGCGCTTCGGGAATGGATTGCGCCACGCCATTGACCAGGATGCGGTCGAACCGGCCCAGGGTCCGGTCAGGCTGGAAGCCGTCGGCATGGCGCAGATCGACGCGCTGCTCCTGCCCGCTTCCGGCGATTCGCTCATGCGCAGCCAGCGCCAAGGTCCGGTAGCGCTCCAGCGAGACCACCTCCCCGCCCATCGCCGCCAGCAGCGCCGCGACATAGCCCGAGCCGGTACCGATTTCGAGCACGCGTACCGAGGGCTGCATGTCGAGCGCGCCCAGCATCGCGGCCACCGTGTGGGGCGCCGTCATGGTCTGGCCGCAGGGCAAGGGCACGGAGACATCCTGCCGCGCCAGATCGGCAAAGCGGCTGGGTGCGAAGCGCTCGCGCGAGACCCGTTCCATGGCGCGCAGCACGACGAGATCGCGTACGCCCTGGGCGCGCAGCGACAGCAGGAAGGCGACGGTGCGTTCGCCCGCGCTGGAAGCCGCTTCCTCGGTCATGCTGTCTCCACCGGCTGGTTGGCCCGCGCTTGCCGAGGCCAGTTCGACTTAGACCAAGGCCTGCCTGTCATTGCGAGCGCCGCGAAGCAACCCAGGAGGCGATGGAGCCCCATAAGGCCGGGTTGCTTCGCGGCGCTTGCAATGACGGACCAAAGCTGTCGCCGTCCTACGCGAAGAGCTGGGCGAAGCGGGTCAGGGTCGGCTCATGCGTCAGATCGAGCTCGATCGGCGTCAGCGAAATCTTCTTGTCCGCCAGCGCCCGCAGATCGGTGCCGTTGGCCGGCTCGCTCTTGCTGCGCTGAAAGGCGATCCAGAAATACGGGTTGCCGCGCCCGTCCTGCCGCGGCTCCAGCCGCATCAGCTCCTGGTCGCGGCGGCCCTGCGCCGTCACCGCCACGCCGACGACCTCGGACGGCGGCACATTGGGGAAGTTGAGGTTAAACAGGATTTCCTTGGGGATGCCCTCTTCCAGCAGGCGCCGGATGATGCCGGGCGCATGGTGGCGGGCGCAGTCCCATTCGATCTTGTCGCGCCCCTGCGGCCCGTAGGCCTGGCTGATCGCGATCGAGGGAATGCCCAGCAGCGTGCCTTCCATTGCCGCGGCGATGGTGCCGGAATAGGTCACGTCCTCAGCGACGTTCTGGCCGCGATTGACGCCCGACAGCACGAGATCGGGCCTGGCATCGACCATGATCGAGCGCGCCGCCATGATCACGCAATCGGTCGGCGTGCCGGCGACGGCGTAGCGGCGTTCGCCGATCTGGCGCAGGCGCAGCGGGTTGGAAAGCGACAGCGAATGCGCCACGCCGGACTGATCCGTCTCCGGCGCAACGACCCAGACCTCGTCTGACAGCTGGCGGGCGATATCCTCCAGCACGGCCAGCCCCTCGGCATGGATGCCGTCATCATTAGTCACGAGAATGCGCATGGCTCAGGACACTTTCGACGCAAGGAGGGAGGCTATCGAAATCCGCGCTCAGGCCTTTTCGATGCGCGTGGCGCCGCGCATGTAAGGCACCAGCACGTCGGGCACCGTGATCGACCCGTCGGGGTTCTGGTAGTTTTCCATCACTGCGATCAGGGCGCGGCCGACCGCCGTGCCCGAGCCGTTGAGCGTATGCAGGAAGAACGGACCCTTGCCGTCCTTCGTCTTGTAGCGCGCATTCATCCGCCGGGCCTGGAAATCGCCGCAGACCGAGCAGGAGGAGATTTCGCGATAGGTCTTCTGACCGGGCAGCCAGACCTCGATGTCATAGGTCTTCTGCGAGGCGAAACCCATATCGCCGGTGCAAAGCGTCATCACGCGATAATGCAGATCGAGCTTCTTCAGCACGTTCTCGGCGCAGGTGAGCATGCGCTCATGCTCCTCCAGCGATGTCTCCGGCGTGGTGATCGAGACCAGCTCGACCTTCTCGAACTGATGCTGGCGCAGCATGCCGCGCGTATCGCGCCCTGCCGAGCCGGCCTCGGCCCGGAAGCACGGGGTGAGCGCGGTATAGCGGCGCGGCAGTTCCTCTTCCGAGAGGATGCTCTCGCGCACGAGGTTGGTCAGCGGCACTTCCGCGGTGGGGATGAGCCAATGATCGGCGCCGGCCCGGAACTGATCGTCCCTGAACTTCGGCAATTGCGCCGTGCCGAACATTGCCTCGTCGCGCACCATCAGCGGCGGCATCACCTCGGTGTAGCCATGCTCTTCGGTGTGGACGTCGAGGAAGAACTGTCCGATGGCGCGGCTCAGCCGGGCCACGCCCGATTGCAGCACGACAAAGCGCGAGCCCGAGAGTTTGGCGGCGGCCTCGAAATCCATCTGGCCGAGTGCTTCGCCCAGCTCGTAATGCTCCTTGGGGCCGTTCATGCCGAACAGCCGGCCACCGCTGGCTTCGGGCATGGTGCCGTGCCGGCGATATTCGACATTGCCGTGTTCGTCAGCCCCATCGGGCACATCCGCCAGCGGCAGGTTCGGGATGGCGGCCAGCTCGGTGTCCAGCGCCTCCTTGGCCGCTTTCTCCTCTGCCTCCAGCGCCGGCTGGCTGTCCTTCAGCGCCGCGACTTCCGCCTTCAGTCGGTCGGCGAGCGCGACATCCTTGGCGCCCATCGCCTTGCCGATGTCCTTCGACAGGGCGTTGCGACGCTCCTGCGCGGCCTGCGCGCCCGAGATCGCGGCCCGGCGCCGATCATCCTGCGCCAGCAGCGCCTCCGAAAGCGGCGCCAATCCCCGCCGTGCCAGGCCGGCATCGAACGCTGCGGCGTTCTCGCGAATCCATTTGATATCGTACATCGGTGTCGGGCCACGCCATCGGGATGAAGTTGCGGTGATGCTCTAGCCCGTGAATGCGCGGGAGGGAACCGGGAAGCGACTGTCTCGGTGCGCGATCGAGCGCCTCGTCCTGCGCTGCGCCGTCATTGCGAGGAGCGTCAGCGACGAAGCAACCCAGGGGGCGTGGCGCGCTGCGGGCTGGGTTGCTTCGCTGCGCTCGCAATGACGGATGAACCAGGGCCTCAGGTGCCTCTAGCCCAGGCGGATCTCGTGCTCGCGGCCGAGCAGCTTGGCCAATTGCTTCAGCCGCCCGGAGACGCGGTCGCTGGAGAGGGCGTTGAGCTCGCGCGACAGGGTGAGCACCAGCCGATTGCCGCTGCAGGCGAGCGTGGTGCGCGGCAGGATGCCGGACATGCCCGCCGAGAGCAGATAAGCGACACGGAACGTCCCGGCCAGCAATTGCACCCGCTCCAGCTGGCGCGGGGTCAGCAGGCGGCGCAGACCCTCGGCGGTGAGGCTTGCGCTCTTGGGGCCCGCATAGCGATGGAACACCGTCAGCGCCAGGAAAGCGCGGCCGGGGTGATCGACGCCGCTGAAGGCCGCATGGGCAATGACGTTCAAGCTCTGCTCGCCACGATAATCGGGATGGGCGCGCCAGCCGATATCGGACAGCAGGCAGGCGACCTCCTGCATGCGCCGGCTGCCCGGCTCCTCGGGCAGGCCGACGCTCGCCACCAGCCCATCGACCCAGGCGATCAGATCGAGCGCATGGCGCGGATCGCGGGCCCGCAGCTGGTTGTAATCATGCGCGCCGCGCAGCAGCGGATCGACCCGGCGCTCGCTCTCGGGCAGCATTTCGTGCAGCAGCCCCTCGCGGACGCCGCTGGCGGAGATGACGATGGCGCGGGGCCGGCCGCGCTTGATAATCTGGTCCAGCACCACCGCGCCATAGGAGAGCAGCGGCCGGCGCGCGGACGAGACGGTCTCGATCGCGCCGAGCACCGAAGCATCGGCGCGCTCCACCAGCCGGGCGAAATCGGCGACATCGGCTGCCGGCACGGTATAGCCGTGCATGACGCTGAGCGGATAGCCGGACTGGTGCTGGTGCAGCGTCGCCAAAGCGCGCCAGGTGCCGCCGACGGCGAAGAAATCCTTGCCCCGCATCGCCGCGATCTGGGGCAGGTTGGCGAGCTGCTCGCGCACGATCTTCTCGGCTGCGCGCAGCGAGCCCTTGGAGCGGTCCATCAGGGCCAGGCCGCCAATCGGCATGCTGACGCCCTCGCCGACCGTGCTGCCATCGATGGGCGCGAGTTCGAGTGAGCCACCGCCCAGATCGCCCGCAACGCCATGCGGCTCGGCAAAACCCGATATCACGCCGAAGCCCGAGAGATAGGCCTCGCGATCGCCCGAGATCAGCTCGATCGGCTGGCCGATGGCTTTTTCCGCCTGCGCCAGGAATTCCGGACCATTGGCGGCATCGCGGGCCGCCGCCGTGGCGATGACCCTGAGGGTGCCGACCTGCATCGCCTCGCAGAGGATGCGGAAACGCTGCAGCGCTTCCAGCGCGCGGCGCATCGCATCCTCGGACAGCCGCCCCGTCGTCGCGACATGGCGGCCGAGGCCCGCCATCTCTTTTTCGTTGAAAACCTGCGCCGGGGCGCGGGCCAGCATCTCATAGACGACGAGGCGGACCGAATTGGAGCCGATATCGATGATCGCGATGGTTTCGCCGAGGCTCAACCGGCCCTGGACGATCACGGAGCCGCCGCTGTCAGCCCGACTTGCCTGAACGCCGGGAGAGACTGCGAGGGCTGGAATTCGAGAGTGATTTGCCACGTCCAGACAAACTCGGGTTGGTCATGAAATACTTATGGGCGTTGAACGACTCTTCGCCCGCGGCCGGGACAATGCGTCGTGAACCACCATCCGGCAAGATCGTCCAGCTCTGCTCATTGTCGAGAAAGTTCGCGAGGATGATCTGTTCGAGCAATTGCTGGTGCACGGTCGGGTTCAGGATCGGTGTCAACGCCTCGACCCTTCGGTCAAGGTTGCGCGGCATCAGATCGGCCGAGGAGATGTACAGCTTGGCCTTGGAGGACGGCAGCCCATGCCCGCCACCGAAGGCATAGACGCGGGTGTGTTCGAGGAAGCGACCGACGATCGACTTGACCCGGATGTTCTCGGACAGGCCGGGCACGCCGGGGCGCAGGCAGCAAATGCCGCGCACGATGAAATCGACCTCGACCCCGGCCTGGCTCGCATCATACAGCGCGTCGATGATGACGGGGTCGACCAGCGAGTTGCACTTGCCCCAGATCGCGCCCTTCCGGCCGGCTTTCACATGGGCGATTTCCTCGGCGATGTCGGACGAGCAGGCGCTGCTTCAGCCCGACAGGCGAGACCGACATCTTCTCCAGCTCGGCCGGCTCGGCATAGCCGGTGATGAAGTTGAAGACGCGCGCGACATCCTGCGACATCACCGGATCAGCCGTGAAGAACGACACGTCGGTATAGATGCGCGCCGTGATCGGATGATAGTTGCCGGTGGCGATATGGCAGTAGCTGACGAGCTGCCCGGCCTCGCGGCGCACCACCAGCGACAGCTTGGCGTGGGTCTTCAGCTCGATGAAGCCGTAGACCACCTGAACGCCGGCGCGCTCGAGATCCTTGGCCCAGCGGATATTGGCCTCTTCGTCGAAGCGGGCCTTCAGTTCGACCAGCGCAGTCACGGATTTGCCCGCCTCGGCGGCCTCGGCGAGCGCATGCACGATCGGCGAGTTCGCCGAGGTGCGGTAAAGCGTCTGCTTGATCGCCACCACATTGGGGTCACGCGCCGCCTGCTGCAGGAACTGCACGACGACGTCGAAGCTCTCATAGGGGTGGTGGACGATCAGGTCCTTCTGGCGGATCGCGGCAAAGCAATCGCCGCCATGCTCGCGGATTCGCTCCGGGAAGCGGGCATTATAGGGTTTGAACTTCAGGTCGGGCCGGTCGACGCTGACGAGCTGGGAGAGCTCGTTCAGGCCGATCATGCCACCGACCGAGACGATCTCATCGGCATCGACCTTGAGCTCGCGCACGATCAGCCGGCGCAGATGGGCCGGCATATCGGTCGAGACTTCGAGCCTGATCACGACGCCGCGGCGGCGCTGCTTCAGCATGGTCTCGAAGACGCGCACCAGATCCTCCGCCTCCTCCTCGATATCGAGATCGGAGTCGCGGATGACGCGGAAGGAGCCGGTGCCCTTGACGGCGTAGCCGGGGAACAGCTTGCCGATGAACAGCGAGACCGCGTCCTCAAGCGTGATGAAGCGGTGGACCCCCTCGCGCGCCAGATCGGGCAGCTCGATGAAGCGGTCCATCTTGATCGGCACGCGGATCAGCGCGTCGAGCTGGCGCCCGTCCGAGACCCGCTCCAGCGCCAGCGCCAAGGTGAAGCCGAGATTGGGGATGAAGGGGAAAGGGTGAGCCGGGTCGATCGCCAGCGGGGTCAGCACCGGGAAGACGTAATGCAGGAAATAATCCTCGAGCCAGAGGCGATCCTGCTTGCCGATCGCCTTGGGCTCGATCAGGTCGATCTTGTTGTCGTGCAGGTCGCGCTTGAGCTCGACCCAGCGCGCCTGCTGGTCGTCGGTCAGCGCGGTGACGGCCTCGCGCAGCGCCTCGAGCTGCTCGGCGGCGGTGAGGCCGTCCTGGCTACGGGTGACGACGCCGGCCTTGTGCTGTTCGCGCAGGCCCGAGACCCGGACCATGAAGAATTCATCGAGATTGGCAGCGGAGATCGAGAGGAAGCGCAGCTGCTCCAGCAAGGGGTGGTTGCGGTTGGAGGCCTCCTCCATCACCCGGCGGTTGAACTGCAGCCACGAGATTTCCCGGTTGATGAAGCGCCGGGGCGACTCACGCAGCGGGATCGTATCGACGGCTGGCGGCGGGGCGATCGTCTCGACCGCAGCGGAGTCCGCATCCATCGGTTTTATCCTCGTCACGTCACTGGATCCGGCCACCATGGCCTCCCTCGCTTGGCTTGAGCCATCTTAGCGTGACAGTTCGATGACGGACGAGTGCGTTTTTCACCTGTCCCTGCAGATGGAGGGGCAGGATGATGCGGCGTGACGCCACTTGCGCGCCGCATTGACGACCTGCTTTGCTGCCAACATACGACATCAACGACTCGTCGCGGGCGCGTGATCCTGGTTCCAGGCGCGTTCCCGCGCCACCACCCCTGCCCCATCATCGAGGCTTACTTGACCGACCACGCCCCTGCCCCACACGTCTCTGCCGACCCGTCCGCCGGCCATGACGAAGGCGACATCGTCTATCCCTCCGCCATCCCGTTCGTTCTGGCCCACATCGCCTGTTTCGGCGTGATCTGGAGCGGCATCAGCTGGACTTCGGCCTGGCTCGCCATTGGCCTGTACTGGCTGCGCATGTTCGCGGTGACAGGCGCCTATCACCGCTATTTCTCGCACCGGACCTACAAGACCAGCCGCTTCATGCAGTTCGTGCTGGCGCTTCTGGCGCAGTCGACCGCGCAGAAGAGCGTGCTGTGGTGGGCGTCCAAGCACCGCCACCACCACCGCTACGCCGATACGGAGGAGGATGTGCACTCGCCGGTGCACAGCTCCTTCTTCTACTCGCATATGGGCTGGATCTTCGCCCGCCGGCATGACCGCTTCGACGCCAGCACCATCCAGGACCTGACGAAGTTTCCGGAGCTGAAGCTGCTGCACCGCTTCGAGATCGCGCCCGCGATCCTGCTGGCGCTGATCTGCTTTGCGATCGATGGCTGGTCGGGGCTGGTGGTCGGCTTCTTCTGGTCGACAGTCGCGGTCTACCACGCCACCTTCTGCATCAACTCGCTCGCCCATGTGCATGGCGACAAGCATTATGTGACCGGAGACGAGAGCCGGAACAACTGGTGGCTTGCGATCATCACCATGGGCGAAGGCTGGCACAACAACCACCACGCCTATCAGTACAGCGTGCGCCAGGGCTTCCGCTGGTGGCAGTGGGACCCGACCTACTACATCATCCTCGGCCTCTCGAAGATCGGTGTGTTCTGGGATTTGCGGGCGCCGCCACCGGCGGTGATCGAGCGGTCGCAGGCGCTGCCGCCGCGGGTGATCGAGCGGTCGGCGGAGCGGCTGGCGGCTTCCGTCCCGGTCGAGCGCGCCGTTGCCGCCTTCCAGGAGGCCTATGCGGCCACGCCGTCCCTGGCGAGCCTGCATCTGCCGAGCATGACCCTGGCCGACCTCCGCGATGCGCTGGCCGATTTGCAGCACCGCGCGGGGGATCGCTTCGCCGAGATGCAGCAGCAGGCCCATGATGCCTGGGCGCAGTTCAGCCTGCCGAGCCGCGAGGAGTTGCAGGAGCGCGCCGCTGCGATGTTCGTGAAGACGCCCTCGCTCGATGCCATCGCGGCGCGTGCGCATGAGCTGCTGATCGAGGCGATGCATGCGCGGCTGGTGACGACGCCAGCGCGGCAGGGATGAGAGGCATTCCGGGGCGACGCGAGAGCGATGCCCCGGACGCTTATCCGTCAGGGCGCGTCCGGAAACAGCGCCGCCAACGCCTCTCCGGCCAAGGCGCGGGTGACGCGGCGGCCGCGCTCCAGCGATAACCGGTCGAGCGCATCGACCAGCGCGCGGGCGCCGGCAAAGGACCGCTCCATTCGCTGGGCCAGCATCTCGATGATGCCGGTATCGACAATGAGCTGGCGGTCGATGAACAGCTTGACCAGCACGGCGCGCAGCAGCGCATCATCAGGCGGCTCGATCACCGCATGCGGTGCCAGCCGCAGCCGCGACAGCAGATCCGGCACGCTCAGGCGCCATTGATCGGGCGCGCTCCGGGCCGTCAGCAGCAGCGAGCCGCGCTTGGCCTTCACCGCGTTCATCAGGTGGAACAGGGCCGGCTCATCGAGCCGCCCGCTGTCGCAATCCTCGACGACCAGCGCTCCCTGCGACACCAGATGCGGGACATTGTCCTGCGTCACCTCCTGCGCCTGCACCGTCCAGGCATGGGCCGTCTTGGCCCAGATCGCAGCGAGATGGGTCTTGCCGGCGCCCTCCGGTCCGATCAGGCGCAGCCACGCCTCAGGCCAGGCGGGCCAGGCTTCGACCAGCGCGTAAGCGGCCTCGTTGGACGGGCCGACCAGGAAATCCTCGACGCCGTGGCGGCTGTCGACCGGCAGGTCGAACGCCAGCTGACGCGGCTTGCGCGGCCCCTCGGTCATTGGCCGCTCCCCACTCGACAGGATGCGACCACTCAGCCCTCGGCGCGGATCTTGGCCGCAGCTTCGGCGGCCCTAGCCGCGCTGCCGCCATGGTAGATGTTGCTGGCGAGATATTGCCGGAGCGCAAAGCGGCAGAGCACGCCGATGACAGCCGCCAGCGGCACCGCCAGCAGCAGGCCGACGAAGCCAAACAGGGTGCCGAAGGCGAGCAGCGCAAACATCAGCCAGACCGGATGGACGCCGATGGAGTCGCCGACGAATTTCGGCTGGAAGATATTGCCCTCGAGAAACTGCCCGGCGGCGAAGACGGCGAGCGTCGCCAGCGGCATGGTCCAGTCCGGCCAGAACTGCACGGTGGCGACGCCGACCGACAGCACAAGCCCGGTCAGCGAGCCGACATAGGGGATGAAGGAGAGAAAGCCGCGAGATGATGCCGATCAGAGCGCCGAAATTGACCCCGAGCAGGCTCAGCCCCACCGCGTAGAACAGGCCGAGCAGCAGGCAGACCAGGGCCTGGCCGCGCAGGAAGCCGGCAATCGAGCGGTCCATCTCGTAGAGCAGGCCGCGAATGGTCTCGCGGTGGTCAAGCGGCAGCCAGCCATCGACAGTGGCGACCATGCGGTCCCAATCGACCAGCAGGTAGAAGGCGATGACGGGGGTCAGGACGAGCAGCGAGAACAGGCCGATGATCGCAGTGCCGCCGGTCCAGAGCCCCTGCAGCACGCTGCCGACCCATTTCGTCGCTTCGCCGACGATGTTGCCGAGCGAGCTCTGCGCATCCTTGGCGAGCTCCGCTCCGCCCAGACGCTCCAGCCAGGGCCCGCCGCGCTCCAGGATCAGGCTCTGCAGCCTGGCCGCATCGGTCGGCAGTTTCTGGACAAGGCCGGCCAGCTGCTGGCCGAGCAGCGGCACCAGCAGCACCAGGGCCAGCACGAAAAACAGCAGGAAGACCACGAGGATCACCAGCGTCGCGGCCAGCCGGCTCATGCCCATCCGCTCCAGCCTGTCGGCCAGCGGATCGAGCAGATAGGCCAGCGCCAGCGCGGCGATGAAAGGCAGCAGCACGTCGCGCAGCAGCACCAGCAGCAGCACGAGCATGACGAGAGACATCAGCCAGAAGCCGATCTGCCGCTGCAAGGTCATCGTTCAGGGTCTCTCATGCTCGGACGTGCCGGGAGGCCAATTATGGGGATGCGGCTTGCGTCTTCCAAGGCTTGCGTCTTCCAAGGCTTGCGTCTTCCAAGGCTTGGTCGTCGGGCGCCCGTCGGACGCTTCGAGCGTATGGCTCAGCCGGCCATGTGCCGCAACCAGAAGGCGAGATAGGCTGTCATCGAACCCAGCGTCAACAGCGCCACCACACCCTGCCCGATCTGCAAGGCGATGCCGGGATCGAGGCCGAAGCCCTTGCTGCCAAGGACCAGCGCGGCAAAGCCGATCTGCGCGGCGGTGTTGAGCTTGCTGATGATCATCGGCGCGATCGGCACTGGCTCGCAGCATGACCCAGGACAGGATCACGGCCGAGACGATCATGATGTCGCGCGAGACGACGAGGATGACGATCCAGGACGGGATGATGCCGACCACCGCCAGCGTGATGTAGATCGAGACGATCAGCGCCTTGTCGGCGATCGGATCGAGATAGGCGCCGAGTTCGCTCGCCATGCCGAAGACGCTTGGCGAGGAAGCCGTCGACCGCGTCCGAGATGCCGGCGATGAGGAACAGGATGAAGGCGCCCTGCCAGCGCTCGTTGACGATCATCACGATCAGCACCGGGACCAGGACCAGCCGGCCGATGGTGATCAGGTTGGGCAGGGTCATCACGCATCATCCCGGGCGACAGGCCACGACGCTAGCCCCTGAATCGGTGGATCGGCAAGCTTCTAGGCGCCTTCCCCGCTTGCCAGCCACGGCGCGCTTGCCTATCGCTCGCGCGAACTCAAGCGAGGCGCGAGACATGACCAAGCCCGGCGCAAACGGACTGACCTATGCGCAAGCGGGCGTCGATATCGACGCCGGCAACGCCATGGTTGACGCCATCAAGCCGCTGGTGCGCGCGACGCGGCGCCCCGGCGCCGATGCCGAGATCGGCGGCTTCGGCGGCTTGTTCGACCTGAAGGCGGCCGGCTTCTGCGATCCGATCCTGGTCGCGGCCAATGACGGCGTCGGCACCAAGGTCAAGATCGCGATCGAGAGCGGCCTGCATGCCACCATCGGCATCGACCTCGTCGCCATGTGCGTCAACGACCTGATCGTCCAGGGCGCCGAGCCGCTGCTCTTCCTCGACTACTACGCCACCGGCAAGCTCGACCCGCAGGTCGGCGTCGAGATCGTCCGCGGCATCGCCGATGGCTGCCGCCAGGCCGGCTGCGCGCTGATCGGTGGCGAGACCGCGGAAATGCCGGGGATGTATGCCGAGAAGGATTATGATCTCGCCGGGTTTCGCGGTGGGAGCGGCGGAGCGCGGAGCGCTGCTGCCGCGCGCCGATCTAACCCCCGGAGACGTGGTCTTCGGCCTGCCCTCCTCCGGCGTGCACTCCAACGGCTATTCGCTGGTTCGGCGGATCGTGGGCTTGAGCGGGCTGAGCTGGGATGCGCCCGCCCCCTTCGCCTCCGGCCAGAGCCTGGCCGAGGCGCTGCTGACCCCGACGCGCATTTACGTGAAGCCTCTGCTCGCAGGCGCTCAAGGCGACCGACGGCATCAAGGCGCTGGCCCATATCACCGGCGGCGGCTTCCCCGACAATATTCCGCGCGTCCTGCCGGAGGGGCTCGGCGTATCGCTCGATCTGTCGGCCATTCCGGTGCTGCCGGTGTTCGGCTGGCTGGCGAAAACAGGCGGCGTGGTCGAGCGCGAGATGCTGCGCACCTTCAATTGCGGCATCGGCATGATCGTCGCGGCCGAGGCCGGACAAGGCCGCTGAGGTCGAGACCGCCCTGCGCGCCGCCGGCGAAGCGCCTGTGCGCCTTGGCGAGGTCGTGGCGCTGGAAGCCGGCGCCGAGCCCGTCTCCTATCGCGGCAAGCTCGCCCTGTGAGCCAGGCCCAAACCCGCAAGCGCACGGCGATCCTGATCTCGGGGCGCGGCTCCAACATGGTGTCGCTGGTGCAGGCGGCGCAGGCGCCGGGCCACCCGGCCGAGATCGCGCTCGTGCTGTCGAACCGGCCCGATGCAGGCGGGATCGAGCGGGCGCGCGGCTTTGGCATCGCGACCGCCGTGATCGACCACAGGGCCTATCAGGGCGACCGCGAGGCGTTCGAGCGGGCGATGGACGAGGTGTTGCGCGTCAACCAGATCGAGCTGATCGCGCTGGCCGGTTTCATGCGGATCATGACGCCATGGTTCGTGCGGCGCTGGGAGGGACGGATGATCAATATCCACCCATCCCTGCTGCCGCTGTTCAAGGGCACGCATACGCATCGCCAGGCGCTCGAGGCCGGGGTCACCGAACATGGCTGCAGCGTGCATTTTGTCGTGCCCGAACTCGATGCGGGTCCGGTGATCGCCCAGGCCCGCGTCCCGGTCCTGCCGGGGGACGATGAGGATGCTCTCGCCCAGCGGGTGCTGGAGCAGGAGCATGTGCTTTATCCTCAGGCGCTGGCGCAGCTCGCTTCCGGCCGCGTGGCACTGGTCGACGGGGCCGTGGTCGAGCGCTGAGCCTGGCCCGCCTCGCTGCGGCTTTTCTCGCAGGCTTCCCTGTCGCGCTGGGCTTCCGCCTCCTCGGCTTGCCAGCGCCGGAACAGATCGGCGCGGCGGGCGGGGTAGCGTTCCTCCCGCACCACAAGCCCGGTCAGCCGGTCGGTGCGGAAATGGCGGAAGGCCTCGCGCAGTTCGCACCAGGCGATGACGATTCGGACCCGGTCGAAGAAGGTCATGCCGATCGGCCAGATCATCCGCTCCGATTCGCGCCCGGCCTCGTCGCGGTACCGCACCTGCAGCTTGCGCCCCTGGCGGATCGCCGCGCGCACGGCCGCGACATCGACCTGATCGACCGGCTTTTCGGCACCGTAGACCGGCGCAAACAGGGAACCGTCGAGCAGGATCGGCTTGAGATGCGCCGGCAGCACGGCTGCCACCTTGCTCACCACATCCTCCGCCGCACGGGCCAGAACCGGGTCGGCCCGCTCGGCAAGCCAGCGCATGCCAACCAGAACCGCCTCGATCTCATCGGGCGACAGCATCAGCGGCGGCATGTCGAAACCGGCGTCGAGGATGTAGCCGATACCGGCCTCTCCGCGCACCGGCACACCCTGACGCGTCAGGGCGCCGATATCGCGGTAGACCGTGCGCACGGAGACGTTGAGTTCGGCCGCCAGTGTGTCAGCCGTGACAGGGCGGCGCCGGCGGCGCAGGCTCTGGATCAGATCGAGCAAACGTTCGGCGCGTTGCATCGCGTAATGTCCCGTCCTGAAGGAGCTGCGGCCGGAAGCGGCCAATAGACCGCTCCGGAGCTGGAACAGATTGTCGCAGCCCCGTCAGGGAACATGTCACGAACAAACGGGGAAAACAACCCGCTGCGTGAACGCTGGCCGGGTCAGAGCGGGCGCTTCAGCTTGCAGCTGTCGAGGAAGCCGAGCGCCTTGGCGCGGGTACTGTCATCGAAATAGCCGGTGTCGCGGAAGTTCTGCAGCTCGTCCTTCGTCATCGCATTGACGGTGCCCTTGGCGTAGCAGCTGCAAGCGGAATGAACGGCTTCGCGGGTCGTGCCCATCAGGCGCGATTGCGTCACCAGGCAGGCATCAAAGGCGCGCAGCTGGATGCGATAGACGCTGAGGTTCTTGGCGGTCGGATCGGGCGGCGGCAGGGGGGCCGGGCTGCTCGCCGCCTGGGCCGCCACCGAAAGCATCGCCAATCCGCCGGCCAGAACAGCCAGACCCACTCGCCGAATCATCATCTCGAAACAGTCCCTTGGTTCCGCAGGCTCCGCCCTCAGGGGCAGCCCATCCGCGTGGTGCGATGGTCCATAGCAGCTTGCAAAGGTCAAGCGTAGCAGAAGGCAGAAAGAGCAGGGCGAGCGCAGGGAGCAACCTAGGGTGAGGCGCTCTGCGGGCTCCGCCGCCGTTGCTTCGTCGGTACGCTGCTGGCGATGACGAACTGCGCCTCACTCCCTCCACCAGCCCTCATCCTGAGGAGCTGCGCAGCAGCGTCTCGAAGGATGGTCCAGCGGACTCAAAGCCTCCTGGAGCATCCTTCGAGACGGCCGCTGCGCGACATCCTCAGGATGAGGGCTGAGAGAACCGTCATGGCAAGTGCGGCAAGGCTCCCCAGCGTGAAGCGCCCACCGGGTTCCCTAGTTTGCCTCGTCGCTACGCTGCTGCCGATGACGAACCGCCCCTCACTCTCTCCACCAGCCCTCATCCTGAGGAGCTGCGCAGCAGCGTCTCGAAGGATGGTCCAGCGGACTCGAGAGCCTCCTGGAGCATCCTTCGAGACGGCCGCTGCGCGACCTCCTCAGGATGAGGGCTGAGGGAACCGTCATGGCAAGCGCGGCGAGGCCCCCAGCGTGAAGCGCCCGCCGTCCCGCTAGCTTGCTTCAGCGCGCGGCTCGCCGCCATGAGGCCCCGCAGGCCGTACCCAGATCTTGTTGTCGTGGAAGGCTGCGCCGCCAAACGGGGCGACAGCGTCGGCGCCGGTGATGGTGTTGATGCCGCGTCCGTGGCGGTGGGCGCTGTTGGGCCAGATCGATTCGGCGATGGCGACGCCCCTGACGACGCCGTCGAACAGCACGGCATGCAGGAAGACGCTGCCGCGGGTATTGCCGATCTCGACCTCGTCGCCATCCGCAATGCCAAGACCCGCCGCATCGACCGGATGCAGCATCAGCGTCGGGCGGCCCTCCTTCTTCAGCGAGCCCGGCGTCTCGGTGAAGGTGGAGTTGAGGAAGCTGCGAGCCGGGCTGGTCGCGAGCCGGAAGGGATGGGCCTCGTCGGCGCTCTCGAGCACGTTCCAGTAATCGGGCAGGCTTGGCATCTGCTGCCAGGGGCCAACCGCGCCGTCATTGGCGTTGGGCACCTCGGGCCAATCCGGCTTGAAGCGGAACTTGCGGTCGCGATAACCGAAGCCGTCGAGGTAATGTGCCGTGCGAAAATCCGGCTGTATATCCGTGAAATCAGTGGCGATCAGCTCGTCCAGCGTGCCGCGCCCGCTCTCCCGCAGCGTCCAGTCGACGATCTCCCGCGAGGTCATGCCAAAGCCGCGATGGCTGGCACCGAGGCGCTGCGCCAAGGCGCAGATCACCTCATGGTTGGACCAGCATTCGCCCGGCGCATCGACCAGCTTGCCACCCCACATGATGTGCTGGTGGCCGCCGCCCTGATAGATATCGTCATGCTCCATGAACTGCGTCGCGGGCAGCACGATATCGGCCATCTTGGCCGTCTCGGTCATGAACTGCTCGTGGACGACGGTGTAGAGGTCGTCGCGGGCAAAACCGCGCTTCACCAGCTCCTGCTCCGGCGCAACCGAGACCGGATTGGTGTTCTGGATGAAGAGCGCCTTGACCGGGCCGCTTCTGGCGCAGCGCCTCGGCATCCCCGGTGAGGACACGGCCGATCTGCGACTGGTCGAGCTGGCGGACCGAGCGGTCCATCACATCGAGCCCCTCGATCAGGCTCTTGCGCCATTTGTAGATGCCGCTGTTGCTGTGGAAGGCGCCGCCGCCCTCATGCTGCCAGGCGCCGGTGACAGTCGGCACGCAAAGCGCGGCATGCATCGAGACCGCGCCATTGCGCTGGCGGGCAAAGCCATAGCCGAGCCGGAAGAAGCTGCGCTTGTTGGTGCCGACAAGCTTCGCAAAAGCCTCGATCTCCGCCACGCTGAGCCCGGTGATGGCAGCGGCCCATTCCGGCGTCCGCGTCTGCAGATGCGCCTCGAGCTCGGCCGGCGCATCGGTGTGGCTGGCGAGGTAGTCGCGGTCGGCATAGCCATCGCGAAACAGGATATGCATCACGCCGCAAGCCAGCGCGGCATCGGTGCCGGGCCGCAGCACCAGTCCGAGATCGGCCTGGTCGAGCGTCGCGTTGCGATAGATGTCGATCGCGACGATCTTGGCGCCGCGGGTCTTCCGCGCCTTGATGGCGTGGTTCATCACATTGACCTGGGTGTGCACGGCGTTCGTGCCCCAGATCACCACGCAATCGGACTTCGCCATCTCGCGCGGATCGGGCCCGGCGAGGCGGCCTGTGCCGGCGATGAAGCCGGTCCAGGCCATGGTGGTGCAGATCGTCGAATACTGTCCGGAATAGCGCTTGGCGTGGCGCAGGCGGTTGATGCCATCGCGCATCACCAGCCCCATGGTGCCGGCATAATAATACGGCCAGACCGCCTCGGCGCCGAACTCCGCCTCGATGGCGAGGAAGCGCTTAGCGATCTCGTCCAGCGCCTCGTCCCAGCTGATGCGGGTGAACTGGCCGGAGCCCTTCGGCCCGCTGCGACGCAGGGGGTACAGCACCCGGTCGGGGTGGTTGATGCGCTCCGAATAGCGCGCCACCTTCGCGCAGATCACACCATCGGTGTAGCTCTGGCGTTTCGAGCCGCGGACACGGCCGATGCTGCGCCCATCGATGACCTCGACTTCCAGCGAACAGGCGGAAGGGCAGTCATGCGGGCAGACCGAGGGGCGATGAGCGATGCGTGGCAGTTCTGTCATGCCCGAGTGGTAGCCGACGCAACCGTGATTGGGAATGCGGTTCCGCGTCAGAGCCGACCCGACTAGGCTGCCTGCGACACGAATCCCAAAGGGACCCGCTGCAATCGAGCCTTTCAGAGGTGCTGCAGCAGGTTTCCGGCGGGCATCAACCCGCAATTAACACTAACAGGTCAGATTGAATGATATTCCTGATCGGAAGGCGCTGTTGCGCTGGAGTTGTATCGATGCGTTGCGTTGCGTTCGTCACCGGGCTTTTGGCCTGTCTTCTGCTGTCGCCGATTGAGCGCGCTGCCGCGCAATCCAGCGACTACAGCACCCTCACCTCGCCTCAATCGGCCCAGAACTGGAATTTGAAACTCGGCGCCGGGCTGCGATACCAGCCCGATTATGCCGGTTCGGACGATTACATCTTCCGCCCGCGGCCGATCATCTCGCTGGGTCGCGGCATCAAGAGCACCTGGTGGTCCTCCGAGGATGACGGGCTCTCGATCGGCTTCTTCTCCGGCCAGGGCTGGCGTGTCGGCTTCTCCGGCAACCTGCTCTGGGAGCGCCAGGCCAGCACCAACCCGGCCCTGATGCTGGTGCGGCAATACCAAGTTCGGCTTCGAAGCCGGTGGTTTCGTCGAGTTCTACCCGACCTCCTGGCTGCGCGGCCGCGTCGATCTGCGCCGCGGCTTCATCGCCCATGATGCGATGGTCGCCGAGGTCAAGCTCGACGCCTTCACCCGCATCGGCAGCGCCTGGGAGATCGGCGCCGGGCCGCGCATGACGCTGGTCAGCGCCGATTACCTGCGCACCTATTTCGGTCCGCTCGCCGGCATCGGCACCGGCGGCCTGCTGCAGCGCTATAATTCCGGCGTGCACTCGGTCGGCGCCCTGGCGCAGGCGACCTATAACTGGACCGAGCGGTCTCTCGACCACGGCCTATATCGAGTACAAGCACCTGATCGGCGACGCAGTCCGCACCCCGATCGTCAAGACCTTCGGCTCGCGCGATTCCATCACCCTCGGCGTCTCCGCCGAGCTACTCGTTCGATCTCGGGTTCTGAACCGGGATCTGCTGCTTGCGCGGCAACTGACGACATGAAAAAGGGCGGGCCGCTGGTGCGACCCGCCCTTCCTCTGTCACGCAGGACAGTGAAATCAGCCGACGATCTCGTTGCCGGCGAAGAACTGCGCGATCTCGATCGCGGCGGTCTCCGGCGCATCCGAGCCATGGACGGTGTTCTCGCCGACCGACTCGGCGAAGAGCTTGCGGATGGTGCCCTCGGCGGCGTTGGCCGGGTTGGTGGCGCCCATCACCTCGCGATAGCTCGGCGATGGCGTTCTCGCCTTCCAGCACCTGCACGACGACGGGGCCGGAGGTCATGAACTCGACGAGCTCGCCGAAGAAGGGCCGCTCCTTGTGGACGGCGTAGAAGGTCTCGGCCTGGGCCTTGGTCATCTGGATGCGCTTCTGCGCGACGATGCGCAGGCCGGCCTTCTCGATGACGGCGTTGACCGCGCCGGTGAGGTTGCGCCGGGTCGCGTCGGGCTTGAGGATGGAGAAGGTACGCTGGACAGCCATCGATCGATTCCTTGGGGACATGTCTCGGGGATGCGGCGCGCTTATAGCGGCCACCTCCCGGCCCCACAAGGCTCGCGCCGACGGTCTTCGCCCGAAGTGGCCCGCTCAGTGGCGGGTCAGGAAGCCGCGGGCCTCGCGCAGCGCCTTGGCGATCTCGTCGCGGGTCATCTCCAGCGCCAGTTCCTGGCGATGCGCGGCAGCGCGGCCGCAGCCGCGGGCCTGCGCGACGTTGAACCATTTCTGCGCCGCGACCAGATCGACCGGCTGACTGCGGCCGGCCGCATACATCAGGCCCAGCTCGTAATAGGCCTCGGCGGAGGCTTCGGTCGGGATCACCAGCGAAGCCGGGATCGCGCTCATTTCCATGCGTGCCATGACAACCACCCTTTCGTCTTTTTGCGCCGGCCACCCGTCCAAGGCCCCGGCTTGTGAGGACGAGAATTGCGCCCAGCCCTTAAATGCCACGCTAAAAATTCGCGATGAATCGGACCTCAACGATATGTAATCGAGCCGTTAAATGCAACGACTCGTTCATCCTTCCGGCGCGAAAAACGCTTGTTTTACAAAGGTCTGTCGGCGGCATTGTCAAGATCGCATTGACGGAGGATTCACCTTGCCGCGCGAGGGCGCCTTCTGACGCGCAGAGATTGCAGCTTGGACAGGCCTGCGGCCTCAGCTACAGTTCATATCTGAACCATGCAGCATAGCTGGTCGAACAGGGAGGATACTGCATGCGGCTACGAATCATGCATCATTCGTCATCGCCAGCGCTGCGGCCGTGCTGGCATGGGCTGCGCCTGCTGCTGGCGCAGGATGTCAGCGGCGCCTGGCTGCGCGATACCGGCGCCTCGCGCGTGCGCTTCGCCAGATGCGGCGAGGCCATGTGCGGCACGCTGGCCTGGCTGAAGGAGCCGACCGGCGCCGCCAAGGTCGGCCAGCGGATCTTCTACGACATGAAGCCGGCGGGCGCCGGCAAATGGAGCGGCAGCGCCTTCAACCCGGAAGACGGCAAGACCTATTCCGGCACGATGACGCTGTCTGGCGACACGCTGACCACCTCGGGCTGCGTGCTGGGCGGGCTGATCTGCCGCTCGGTGAAGTGGGCGCGGGCCAACTGACAGCGATGCAGTCGTCCCGGCAGCCGCGCGGGTGTCGCCGCCGACTGCCCGGCGCTGATACGACAGCCGTGCTCAGCGCGCCTTCTGGCCGAAGAGCACCGCATGCTCCTCGGGCGTGCGGATGCCGGCGGGATTGCGCAGTTCGGCCGCAACCGCGAGGCCGCGCTGCGACGGCCGGGCGGGCCAGCATGCGCGTCGAGCCAGCGCCTCGACATGCGGGAACTGCTTGATGTCCTGGCCCTGCTTCTCCCAGCCCCTGGCCCAGCCGATGCAGGCCATGTCGGCGATCGAATAGTCGCCGCAGATATAGTCGCGGCCCGCCGAGGCGCGGTTCAGCACGCCATAGAGGCGGTTGGCCTCGTTGGTGTAGCGGTCGATGGCATAGGGGACCTTCTCGGGCGCGTAGAGGCGGAAATGATGGGTCTGGCCGAGCATCGGGCCGAAACCGCCCATCTGCCAGAACAGCCACTCGTCGACCTCGACGCGGCCGCGCTCGTCCTGCGGATAGAACTTGCCGGTCTTGCGGCCGAGATATTGCAGGATCGCGCCGGATTCGAAGACCGAGATCGGCTCGCCGTCCGGCCCCTCGGGATCGACGATCGCCGGCATGCGGTTGTTGGGCGAGATCGCCAGGAATTCCGGCTTGAACTGGTCGCCCTTGCCGATGTTCACGGGGTGGACGGTGTAGGGCAGCCCGCATTCCTCGAGCATGATCGCTGATCTTCCAGCCGTTCGGCGTGGGCCAGTAATAGAGATCGATCGGCTTGGTCTGGCTGGTGGTCATGATGCAGATCCTGTCGCGGTTGCAAGGTCGCGCAGATGTAGGCCGGCTCAGGCCGCGCCGGAAGAGCACCGTTCTGCGTGGCGCGCAGCCTCTCGATGTCGTGAGCAGGGCGCCATCGTTGATTGTCCGGGCTTTTCGCTTCCCAGGCAGACCTGCTTGCACGGGTGCAGAGCGCGGTCCCGAATGCTGCAAAGTGGGTTCGATTAAAGCCTCCACCTCTTGTCAATCGGCCGCGACAGGGCAGAGAGTGGTGCGCTGGCCGTGCAATGCGGGTTCGCTGTGACCGCGACGGCCGCGATGAGGATCGTCCCATGCGCCCTACCCTGTTGATCACCGCCTGCCTGCTCGGTCTCGCCCTGCCGGCAGCAGCCCAGACCACCGCCAATCCGCTGCAGCGGCCTGCCCCCAGCGCTACGACAGCGCCGGCTGCGCCCGTGACCGCTCCGGGCAAGGTCATCGCCCCGACGGCCGATGCGGCCAAGCCCAAGCGCGCCCGTTCCGAAGCCCAGCTGAAGAACGACGAGCGCCTGCGCACCTGCGGCGCCGAATGGCGCGCCAACAAGGCCAAGCTGACCGCGCAGGGCTACAACTGGATCAAGTACTCCGGCGAGTGCCGCAAGCGCCTGGCGGCACAGGGCCGCTGAGGACGCGCGGCTGAACTCAGCCGCCGGCCGGGATCACGATCTTGAAGCCCTCATGGCTCTGGTCGAACCCGAGATTGCGATAGAACCGATGGGCATCGGTGCGGGATTTGTTCGAGCTCAGCTCGACCAGTTCTGCACCGTGCTCGCCGGCAAAGGAAAGGGCGTGGCGGATCATGATCTTGCCGATGCCCATGCCACGGCACTCCGGCGCCACATGCACGCTCTCGAACTTGGCGCGCTTGCGTCCGCGCGCGGCAATGCCGGGAATGAGCGTGACCTGGTAGGTGCCGACAACCTCGCCCCGATGCTCCGCGACGAACAGCGTGCTTTCCGGGCTGGCCTCGATGTCGTCGAAGGCCCGATGATAATCCGGCAGCGCCACTTCGGCCGCGACCTCTTCCGGGGTCAGTGACTGGGTCGCCGAGCCCATCAGGATCAGGCTGGCGATGCGCTGGACATCCTCCCGCCGCGCCGTCCTGAGGGTGATCTCGCTATCATCGACCGTCTTCGTCATGGTTTCGGCTCCTGCCGGCTTTGGAATGGGCCTGCCTCACTCCGCGAACAGGCGCTTGGCCATCAGCAGCGTGTTGGGCGTGTCGTCGCGGCCGTCGAAGCGGGCCTGCCGTTGCAGGACAAAGCCCATCCGCTCGTAGAAGGCGATCGCCGGCTCGTTCTGGCTCTCGACCTCGAGCCGCGCCACAGGAGCATGCGGAAAGCACGCAAGCGTCACCTGAAGCAGGGTGCGGCCGATGCCGACGCCCTGGCGCGCCGGCAGCACGTAAAGCCGGGTCAGCAGGGCGGCGCGGTCACGTTCGAGTCTGGCTGAGGAGGTCGCGATCGATCTCCTCGCCGAGCAGCGCGACCATAAAAATATCGCCGCGCTCGAGCTGGGCCTGCAGATTCTCGAGGGAATGCCAGGCATTGGTGATCTCGGCGACACGCTGCCAGCCATAGATGCCGTCATAGGTCGCGTGCCAGGTCTCGACCAACAGGGCCCGGACCGCCGGAAGATCGGCGGCCTCGGCATCCCTGATGATGAGGCCCGCCAGTGCTCACTCGATCCCCAGCTTCGCCTTCAGGATCTCGTTCAGCGCCTGCGGATTGGCCTTGCCGCCGGAGGCCTTCATCGCCTGGCCGACGAACCAGCCGAGCATGGTCGGCTTGGCCTTGACCTGCTCGACCTTGTCGGGATTGGCGGCGATGATCTCGTCGACCACCTTCTCGATCGCGCCGGTGTCGGTGACCTGCTTCATGCCGCGCGCTCTCGACGATGTCGCGCGGGTCGCCACCCTCGGTCCAGATGATCTCGAACAGATCCTTGGCGATGCGGCCGGAGATGACGCCTTCGCCGATCAGATCGACGATCCCGCCGATCTGCGCGGCGGAGACCGGTGAGGTCGCGATCGTCGCGGCCTTCCTTGTTGCAGCCGGCCGAAGAGCTCGTTGATCACCCAGTTGGCGGCAGCCTTGCCGTCCGCGGCCCCTTGGCCACGGCCTCGAAATAATCCGCCTGCTCGCGCTCGAGCGACAGCACCATCGCGTCATAGGGCGACAGGCCATATTCGGCGATGAAGCGGGCCTTCTTGTCGTCCGGCAGCTCCGGCAGCGCGCTGCTTCAGCCCGGCGACGAAGGCGTCGTCGAATTCGAGCGGCAGCAGGTCGGGATCGGGGAAATAGCGATAGTCATGCGCCTCTTCCTTGGAGCGCATCGAGCGCGTCTCGCCCTTGCCGGGATCGTAGAGCCGGGTTTCCTGGTCGATCTTGCCGCCATCTTCGAGAATGTCGATCTGGCGGCGCGCCTCGACATCGATCGCCTGGCCGATGAAGCGGATCGAGTTGACGTTCTTGATCTCGCAGCGCGTGCCGAGCTCGCTCGCCCGGGCTTGCGGACGGAGACGTTGACGTCGGCGCGCAGGTTGCCCTGCTCCATGTTGCCGTCGCAGGTGCCGAGATAGCGCAGGATGGTGCGCAGCTTCGCCAGATAGGCCTTCGCCTCCTCGGACGAGCGCAGGTCGGGCTTGGAGACGATCTCCATCAGCGCCACGCCCGAGCGGTTGAGATCGACGAAGCTCATGGTCGGGTGCTGGTCGTGGATCGACTTGCCGGCATCCTGCTCCAGATGCAGCCGCTCGATGCCGATCGTCGATCTGCTCGGTCGGCGCAGATCGACGCACGACCTCGCCCTCGCCGACGATCGGGTCCTTGAACTGGCTGATCTGGTAGCCCTGCGGCAGATCGGGATAGAAGTAGTTCTTGCGGTCGAAGACCGAGCGCTTGTTGATCTGCGCCTTGAGCCCGAGCCCGGTGCGCACCGCCTGCCGCACGCATTCCTCGTTGATCACCGGCAGCATGCCGGGCATCGCCGCATCGACGAAGCTGACATTGGCGTTGGGCGGCTGCCGAACTCGGTCGAGGCGCCGGAGAACAGCTTGCTTTCGGAGGTCACCTGCGCATGGACTTCCATGCCGATGACGATTTCCCAGTCGCCGGTCGCGCCCTTGATCAGCTTCTTGGGGTCGGCGGGGCGGACATGCGCGTTCATGTGAGCTTCCGGCTTAGCGACGCAGGCGGCTCCCGGTCCGGGGCGGACAGACAAAGCCGGGCATTCGGTCTAATCGGTTCTGTCTCCGGTTACGACCTCGCGAGGCGGCGGGCAAGCGCCTGTTGCCATCCTGTCACCTTTCGGCAGCTATTGCGCTATCTGGACGGCTAATGCTTCCGCTGTCGAGTGATGGATCTTGACAATCGTCACTTCGCGCTCTTTGTACGGTTTCATGCCGCTTACCCTCGGGATTCAATGCGGCGCCAGGCTCCGGAGTTATCCTATGACACACCGCCGCGCAGCGGGCTTTGCCCTCGCAGCCGCCTCGGGCGCTTTCCTGTTCGGCGCCCAGATGGCGCATGCGCACAGGGGCACCGCCGGCGCCGCCGGTCCAGGTCTCGGCTCCGCTGGCCAAGCGCGTGACCAACTGGGACGAGTATACCGGCCGCTTCGAGGCGAGCGAACAGGTCGAGGTGCGCGCTCGCGTCTCCGGCTTCATCGACTCGCTGCATTTCCAGGACGGCGAGCTGGTGCAGAAGGGCGATCTGCTCTTCACCATCGACCAGCGGCCCTACAAGCTCGCGGTCGACGTCGCCCGCGGCCGACGTTGCGCGCGCCAAGGCGCAGGTCGAGCTCGCCCAGAACGAGGTCGAGCGCGCCGAGGGCCTGACCCAGAACCGCACCATCACGGCGCGCGACGTCGACCAGCGCCGCGCCAACCTGAACAGCGCGCTGGCACCCAGCAGGCGCGCCGAGGCCAATCTCAAGACGCGCCGAGCTCAATCTCGAATGGACGCGAGGTGCGCGCGCCGCTCGCCGGCCGCATCTCGAACCGCCGCGTCGATCCCGGCAACCTGATCGCCGGGCGGCCAGTCGGGCGCGACGCTGCTGACCACCATCGTCGCGGCCGATCCGATCCATTTCGTCTTCGACGCCTCGGAGGCCGACTATCCTGCGCTATTCCCGGCGCCTGACCCGCGCGACTGGCACGGCGCAGCCGGGAGAACGGCACGCCGGCGCGAGGTCCGCCTCGCCGACGAGAACGAGTGGAAGCGTCGCGGCAAGATCGACTTCGTCGACAACGCCCTGAACGCCCGCTCGGGCACGATCCGCGGCCGCGCCGTCGTTCGACAACAAGGACCAGTTCCTGACGCCCGGCATCTTCGGGCGCATGCGCGTCTTCGCCGGCGAAATCGACGCGCTGCTGGTTCCCGACGCGGCCATCGTCTCCGATCAGGCCAGCAAGATCGTGCTGACGGTCGGGGCCGACAACAAGGTGCGTGCCCAAGCCCGTCACGCTCGGCCCGATCAGCGACGGCCTGCGCGTCATCACCAAGGGCCTGACAGCCCGAGGACAAGGTCGTCATCGGCGGGCTCGCCAACCCGATGGTGCGGCCGGGCGCGCAAGGTCACGCCGCAGCCGGGCGAGATCAAGCCGACGCGCCGAGCCGCTCAAGCCTGCTGCGCCGACAGCGCGCTTCCGGCGCCGTCCCGTCCGCTTTCGCCGCCAGGCCAGGACACGACATGTTCCGCTTCGCGCATTTCTTCATCGACCGGCCGATCTTCGCGACCGTGCTGTCGATCCTCCTCACGATCGCCGGCGCCATCGCCCAGCGCAGCCTGCCGATCGCCGAGTATCCCGAGATCGCGCCGCCGACCGTCACGATCACCGCGACCTATCCGGGCGCCTCGGCCGAGGTCATCGCCGCAGACCGTCGCCACGCCGATCGAGCAGGAGGTCAACGGCGTCGACGACATGCTCTACATCATCTCGCAGTCGACCGGCGACGGGCGGCGTGACGATCAACGTCGTGTTCAAGCCCGGCACCAACATCGACCAGGCGCAGGTGCTGGTGCAGAACCGCGTGTCGGCGGCCGAGCCGCGCCTGCCGCAGGACGTGCGCGCGCTCGGCCTCGCGGTGCGCAAGGCCTCGCCCGACCTGATGATGGTCGTCCACATGATGTCGCCCGACGGCACGCGCGACCAGCAATACATCTCCAACTACGCGACGCTGTACGTGAAGGACGTGCTGACCCGCGTCGACGGCGTCGGCAACGTGCAGGTCTTCGGCGCGCGCGACTACTCGATGCGCGTCTGGCTCGATCCGGCCAAGGTCGCCGCGCGCAACCTGACGGCGCGGCGATGTCGTCGCGGCGATGCGGGCCGCCAACCTGCAGGTCGCGGCGGGCGCGATCAACCAGCCGCCGGCGCACGTCGCACGGGCGCCTTCCAGCTCTCGGTCAACACGCTGGGCCGCCTGACCGCCATCGACGAGTTCGAGAACATCGTCGTGCGCGCCGAGCCGATGGCGGCACGATCCGCGGTGCGCGACGTCGCCCGCGTCGAGCTCGGCGCGCAGGACTACACTGCCAACGCCTATCTCGACAACAAGAACGCCGTCGCGCATCGGCATCTTCCAGCGCCCGGGCTCGAACGCGCTGGCCACCTCCGACGCGCTGATGGCGACGATGGACGCGCTGTCGAAGCGACTTCCCGCTCGGGCGTCGAGCATACGGATCGTCTACAACCCGACCGAGTTCATCCAGAATCCGTCGGCGCCGTGGTGACAGACGCTGTTCGAGGCGGTGCTCGCTCGTCGTGATCGTCGTGATCCTGTTCCTGCAGACCTGGCGCGCCGCGATCATCCCGATCCTCGCGATCCCGGTTTCGCTGATCGGCACCTTCCTGGTGATGAGCGCGGTCGGCATCTCCTTCAACACGCTGTCGCTGTTGGCGCTGGTGCTGGCGATCGGCATCGTCGTCGACGACGCGATCGTCGTGGTCGAGAACGTCGAGCGCTATCTCGCCCAGGGCATGACCGCCAAGGAAGCCGCGCACAAGACGATGGACGAGGTCGGCGGCGCGCTGATCGCGATCGCGCTCGTGCTCTGCGCCGTGTTCATCCCGACCGCCTTCATCACCGGCCTGCAGGGCACGTTCTACCAGCAGTTCGCCATGACCATCGCGGCCTCGACGGCGATCTCGTGCCTTCGTCTCGCTGACGCTGTCGCCGGCGCATGTCGGCGATCCTGCTGAAGCCGCACAGCCATGAGGAGCCGAACGGGCTTCTTCGCCGCGCTCGGCGCGCCGATCCGCTGGTTCTTCCACGACTTCAACGCGGGCTTCGACTGGCTGTCGCGCGGCTATGGCGCGGTCGACCTCGCGCCTGATCCGCTTCGCGCGTGCTGCTGCTGCTGGTCTATGCCGGCTCTGATCGCCGTCACCGGCCAGCGCCTGGCCGCGACGCCGACCGGCCTCGTGCCGCAGCTCGACCGCGGCTACTTCATCGCCGTCCTGCAGCTGCCGCCGGGCTCCTCGCTGCCGCGCACCGACGAGGTGGTGCGGCAAGCGCGACCGACATCATGCTGTCGCGCCCCGGCGTCGCCCATGCGGTCGGCTTCGCCGGTCTCGACGGCGCGACCTTCACCATTGCGCCCAATACCGGCGTCATCTTCGTGACGCTGAAGCCGTTCAGCGAGCGCGCAGAAGGCCGGGCTGACGACGCAAGGCATCCTGGCCGATCTGCGCCGCGAGATGTTCACGATCAGCGAGGCCTTCGCGCTGGTGATCGAGCCGCCGGCCGTGCCGGGCATCGGCACCGGCGGCGGCCTCAAGGGCTATGTGCAGGATCGCAGCGGCCGCGGCCTGCCGGCGCTCGAGGGCGCGACCTGGGCCGTCGCCGGGTCGGCAGGCCAGACGCCGGGCATCCAGCAGCCCTTCACGCTGTTCTCGACCAAGACGCCGCAGATCTTCGCCGATATCGACCGCACCAAGGCCGAGATGCTCGGCGTGCCGATCAGCCGCGTGTTCGAGACGCTGTCGGTCTATATGGGCTCGGCCTATGTCAACGACTTCAACATCCTCGGGCCGCACCTATCGCGTGACGGCGCAGGCCGACAATCCCTACCGCCTCGACCTGCGCGACGTCGCCGACCTGAAGACGCGCAACGCCGATGGCGACATGGTGCCGATCGGCTCGGTCGCGACCTTCGCCGACACGACCGGCGCCTATCGCGTGCCGCGCTACAACCTCTATCCGGCGGCCGAGGTGCAGCTCTCGATGGCGCGCGGCTACTCCACCGGCCAGGGCATCGCGGCGGTGGAGAAGATCGCAGCCGAGCGCCTGCCGTCCGGGCTTCGGCTTCGAATGGACCGAGATCGCGCTGCAGGAGAAGCTCGCGGGCAATACCGCGATCATCGCCTTCGGCCTGGCCGTGGTCTTCGTCTTCCTGCTGCTGGCGGCCCTGTACGAGAGCTGGCTGCTGCCGCTGGCGGTGATCCTGATCGTGCCGATGTGCATTCTCGCCGCGATGATCGGCGTGAACCATCAGGGGCTCGACCGCAACGTGCTGGTCGATATCGGTCTCGTGGTGCTGGTCGGCCTTGCGGCCAAGAACGCGATCCTGATCGTCGAGTTCGCCAGGCAGGCCGAGGATGAGGGCATGACGCCGCGCGAAGCCGCCGTGGCCGCCGCCCGGACGCGCCTGCGGCCGATCCTGATGACCTCGCTCGCCTTCATTCTGGGCGTGCTGCCGCTGGCGATCGCCACCGGCGCCGGCGCCGAGATGCGCCAGGCGCTGGGTGTCGCGGTGTTCTCAGGCATGATCGGCGTGACGCTGTTCGGCCTGCTGTTCACGCCGGTGTTCTACGTCGTGGTGCGCTGGCTCGGTCGCCTCGGCCGGAGCGAGAAACCGCGCACGGAGACGGTAGCGCCGACAGCTGCCGGACATTGAAACTGGCATTTTGAGGCGAGGCGCAAGAGCGAGAGCAGCCCAGGGAGACGTAGACCGCTACGCCCCTGGGTATCTTCCTTGACGCTTCCGATAACGCGCGAGGTCTTCCCTCACCCCCACCAGCGCTCGGTCACCGGGAAGCGGCCTGCGGCTTCCTCGATGACCTGGCCGAGCGAGAACAGCGTATCCTCGTCGAAGGGGCGGCCGATCAGCTGGAGGCCGAGCGGCAGGCCCTGGGCGTCCAGCCCGGCGGGCACGGCGATGCCGGGCAGGCCCGCCATGTTCACCGTCACCGTGAAGATGTCGTTGAGATACATCTCCACCGGATCGGCCGAGCCCTTTTCGCCGATGCCGAAGGCGGCCGAAGGCGTCGCGGGGGTCAGGACCGCGTCGATACCAGCCGCATAGGCCTCGTCGAAATCGCGCTTGATCAGGGTGCGGACCTTCTGGGCGCGCAGGTAATAGGCGTCGTAATAGCCGGCGGAGAGCACATAGGTGCCGATCATGATGCGGCGCTTGACCTCGGCGCCGAAGCCGGCGGCGCGGGTCTTCTCATACATCTCGACGATGTCGCGCCCCTGCTCGCGCAGGCCGTAGCGAACGCCGTCATAGCGGGCGAGGTTGGAGGAGGCCTCGGCCGGCGCGACGATGTAATAGGCCGGCAGCGCATATTTGGTATGGGGCAGCGAAATCTCGACGATCTCGGCACCGGCAGCCTTCAGCCAGTCGATGCCCTTCTGCCAGAGCGCGTCGATCTCGGCGTTGCATCCCGTCGAGGCGGTATTCCCGCGGAATGCCGATCTTCATGCCCTTGACCGAGCGGCCGACGGCCTTCTCGTAATCGGGCACCGGCTGGTCGACGGAGGTGGTGTCCTTCGGGTCATGCCCGGCCATGGAGCGCAGCATCACGGCGCAGTCGCGCACGCTCTTGCCGATCGGGCCGGCCTGATCCAGCGAGGAGGCGAAGGCGACGATGCCCCAGCGCGAGCAGCGGCCATAGGTCGGCTTGATGCCGACCGTGCCGGTGAAGGCGGCGGGCTGGCGGATCGAGCCGCCGGTGTCGGTCGCGGTCGCCGCCAGGCACAGATGCGGCCGCGACGGCCGAGGCCGAGCCGCCCGACGAGCCGCCGGGCACCAGCGGCGCTGGGCTCCGCCTTGCGGCGCCAGGGATTCGACGACATTGCCGAAGGCGCTGGTCTCGTTCGACGAGCCCATGGCGAATTCGTCATTGTTCAGCTTGCCGAGCATCACGGCGCCATCGCGCCAGAGCTGGCTCGAGACGGTGGACTCATAGGGCGGCACGAAATTGCCGAGGATGTTCGAGCAGGCGGTGGTGCGCACGCCCTCTGGTCGCGAACAGATCCTTGATGCCGAGCGGCAGGCCTTCGAGCGGGCCGGCCTCGCCCTTTGCAAGCTTCGCATCGGACGCGGCAGCCTGCTCCAGCGCATGCTCCGGCGTTTCCAGCACATAGGCGTTGAGCGCGCGCGCCTTCTCGACCGCGGCGATGTGCGCCTTGGTGAGTCTCGGTGGCGGAAAAGCTCTTGGCCTTCAGGCCGTCGCGGGCTTCGGTCAGGGTCAGGCGGGTGAGATCGGTCACGGGCGTATTCCGAGATCGAGTGACCTGTCAGCGGATCGGTCTGGGAGATGAAGCGCTCGGTCTATTCGATCACCTTCGGCACCATGAAATAATTGTCCTCGGATGCCGGCGCGTTGGCGACGATCCTGGCGGCAATCTCGCCATCGCTGACGACATCCTCGCGCTGCTTCATCGCCATCGGCGTCACCGAGGTCATCGGCTCGACGCCAGTCGACATCGACCTCGTCCAACTGTTCGACGAAGCCGAGGATGGCGTTGAGCTCGCCTTGCAGCTTAGGCAGCTCGGCCTCCGGGACGGCGATGCGCGCGAGATGCGCGACGCGCTTCACGGTGGCGAGATCGACCGACATGGCGGACTCCTGAATCGATGCGGCGCGGGGCGCCAATGGCTGTCAGGGCTATAAGCGCGAGGATCGGCCGCTCGCAAGGATCGCCCGCGAGCCGGCCTTCGCCCGGGATGCGTCAGAGGCTGGTGGCCTCGCCCTTCCTCGGCACCAGCGCCTTGACCGCGCTGCCATGCCAGCCCGGCCACGAAAGCATCGGCATTCTGGCATCGACCATCGGGAACGAGCCGTAATGGCAGGGAATCGCGATCTGCGGCTTGACGAAGCGGGTCATCGCCAGCGCCGCGACCTTGCCGCCCATGGTGAAGCGATCGCCGATCGGGCAGATGCAGATATCGACGCCATGGATCTCGCTGATCAGGTCCATGTCGGAGAAGATGTCGGTGTCGCCCATGTGCCAGAGCGTCTTTTCGCCCTTGGCCTTGATGATCGCGCCGTTGGCATTGCCGAGCGGAAAGCTCGACCCCGGCCTCGACCAGGCCGGCCGAATGATCGGCCCGCACCAGGCTGACGCTGAAGGCGCCGCAATCGACCGTGCCGCCGGTGTTCATCGGCTCGAAGGATTTCAGGCCCTTACCGGCGAGATACATGCAGAGGTCGTAATTGGTGACGACAGTCGCGCCGGTCGCCTCGGCAATGGCGAGGGTATCGCCGATATGGTCGCCATGGCCATGGGTGATGACGATATGGCTGACGCCTTCGGAGGCCTTGGCGATATCGCCCTCGAATGCCGGATTGCCGGTGAAGAACGGATCGATCAGCAGGGACGCATCAGCGAGGTCGATGCGGAAGGCGGAATGGCCGAACCAGGTAAGTTTCATCGGTGATCTCCGAACTGAACAAGCAAAGCAGGGTTGGCTATAACCCATGCGCGGCGGAAAGGCAGGCCGCTGCAGCGGGGCGCCGAAGCCTTGACGCGGCACCGGTCGACAACCGCCTTGGCCCCGTGCCAGTTTTTTATGCCCTGCGACAGGATGCTCCCGATGATCGACGCCGCCACCCTCGCCCGCCGTATCGCCCAGGGACGCGGCGAGGAGCCGGCCGATCTGGTGATCCGCGGGGCAAAGCTGCTCGATCTCATGACAGGCGCGCTGGTCGAGAGCGACATCGCCATCTGCGGCGACGTGATCATCGGCACCCATGGCCGCTATCAGGGCGTCAGCGAGCATGATGCGCGCGGGCTGATCGCGGTGCCGGGTTTCATCGACACGCATCTGCATGTCGAATCCTCGCTGGTGACGCCGCTCGAATTCGAGCGTTGCGTGCTGCCCCATGGCGTCACCACCGCGATCTGCGATCCGCATGAGATCGCCAATGTGCTGGGGGTGGAGGGCATCGCCTATTTCCTGCGCTGCGCCGAGGCGATGCGGATGGATCTGCGCGTGCAATTGTCGAGCTGCGTGCCGGCGACGCATCTGGAAACGGCCGGCGCGGCGCTGGAGGCTGCCGATCTGGTGGCGCTGATGCACCATCCCAAGGTGATCGGCCTGGCCGAGTTCATGAACTTCCCCGGCGTGCTGCATCGCGATCCCGGCTGTCTCGCCAAGCTCGAGGCGTTTTCGGAACGCCATATCGACGGGCATGCGCCGCTGCTGCGCGGGCTCGACCTGAACGGCTATCTCGCCGCCGGCATCCGCACCGATCATGAGACGACGACGGCCGATGAGGCGCGCGAAAAGCTGACGAAGGGCATGGCCATCCTGATCCGGGAGGGCTCGGTCTCGAAGGACCTGCACGCAGCTGATCCCGCTGATCTCCCGCGACGCCTCGCCTTTCCTCGCCTTCTGCACGGATGACCGCAACCCGCTGGATATTGGCGAGGAGGGCCATCTCGACTTCATGATCCGCACCGCCATCGCCGAGGGTGCCGACCCGCTGGCGACCTACCGCATCGCCAGCCATTCGGCGGCGCGGCTGTTTGGGCTTGCCGATCGCGGCTTCATCGGCCCCGGCAAGCGCGCCGATATCGTGCTGGTGGAGGATCTCAACGCCTGCTCGGTGAAGCAGGTGTTCTGCGCCGGGCGCCTCGTCGGCGACGGGCTGTTTGCCGATCGCGAGCCGGTCGCGCCTGTCGGGCTCGGCAGCGTTCGCAGCCGGCGGCTTGTGCCAGAGGATTTTCAGGCAAGGGCGCGCGACGGCCAGACCCCCGTCATCGGGGTCGTGCCAGGCCGGATCATCACCGAGCGGCTGGCGATGAGCCTGCCCTCCGCAGATGGCATCGCCCTGCCCGATCTCGCGCAGGATGCGGTGCGGGTCAGCGTTATCGAGCGGCATGGCCGGCATGGCGGCAGCGCCAGCGGCTTTGTCCATGGCTTCGGCATGAAGCATGGCGCGATCGCCTCGTCAGTCGGCCATGACAGCCATAATCTCTGCGTCGTCGGGGTCGATGAGGCGTCGATGGCCGCTGCCGCCAACCGGCTGATCGAGATTGGCGGTGGCTTTGCCGTGGCCGATGCCGGCGAGGTGGTGGCGGAACTGGCGCTGCCCGTCGCCGGGCTGATGAGCGACCAGCCGTTCGAGAGTGTTCGCCACGGGCTGGAGGATCTTCGCGCGGCGGCCAAGGGCCTCGGCGTGGTGCTGGCAGAACCCTTCCTGCAGGTCGCGTTCCTGACCCTGCCGGTGATCCCGCACCTCAAGATCACCGACCGGGGACTGGTGGATGTCGACGCGTTCGGGTTTGTTTGACTAGG
The DNA here is from genome assembly GCA_963759925.1 of uncultured Alphaproteobacteria bacterium. Lineage (GTDB taxonomy): Bacteria > Pseudomonadota > Alphaproteobacteria > Rhizobiales > Beijerinckiaceae > Allobosea. The sequence continues at coordinate 181,774 of CAVXBE010000006.1, read as the reverse complement.
CTGAGATCATTTGTCGAGCCCTCATCCTGAGGAGCTGCGGAACGCAGCGTCTCGAAGGATGGTCCAGATCGCTCGGCCGGCGCCTTCTGGAGCATCCTTCGAGACGGCCCTTCCGGGCCTCCTCAGGATGAGGGCTGCCAAACCTACCCAGCCAGCAGTTCGTCTGGCATATCAATGCCTTCGGCGCGGGCCTTGGCACGCAGAGTCAGGCGGCGGACGCCCGGCAGGCGGGTGCCTTCCTGCTCCTCGATGGCGTGGGCGAGGACGCGCATGCGCTCGTCGAACCAGTTGCCGCCCATCGCATTGGGGTCGATCGCCAGGATCAGCTGCCCGGTATCGGGAGGGCCGCCCTTGTCATCGATGAAGGACGAGGCCTGGAAGCCGAAATGCGCGCCGACCAGGGCCGCCGAGAGGATTTCCACCATCATCGCCAGAGTCGCGCCCTTGGCATCTCCCAGAGGCACCATGGTCCCGGCCAAGGCCGCGGCGGCATCGGTTGTCGGCTTGCCATCGACATCCAGCGCCCAGCCTTCGGGAATGCTCTCGCCCTTCTGCCTGGCAGCCACGATGGGCCCGCGCGCGACTTTCGACAGGGCCATGTCGATGACCACAGGCTCGCGCCCGGCCAAGGGCGCGGCGAAGGCGATCGGGTTGGTTCCGAACACCGGCTTAGAGCCGCCCCAAGGCGCGATCGCACCCGGCGTATTGGCGAAGAGCATGGCCACGAGGCCCTGCTCCGCCAGCCGCTCGACATGCAGTCCCGCCGCGCCGCAATGGCTGGAGCGGCGGATGGGGGCAGCCATGACGCCCTGCTCCCGCACCAACTCCGGCAGCTCGGCGATGGCGAGGTCGATGGCGGGATAGGCGAAGCCATGGCCGGCATCGATGGCGAGAACGCCGGGCTTGGGGCGGGAGGCTTTCGGCACCACCTGCCCGTCGATCTTGCCGGCTTTCAGGCTGGCGAGATAGGTCGGCACCCGCGACAGCCCATGCCCTTTCAGCCCGTCGGCTTCGGCCATCACCAGCGCCCAGGCGACCGAGGCGGCGTTGGCGGGCGAGGCTCCGGCGACCGAGAACAGCTCCGTCAGCCGCGCTTCCGCATGCTCGAACGAGACGCGCGTCATGCCCGGCCCTCCAGAGCCGCGATGACCCGCTCGGCGACGAGGCCGGAGACGCGACCATTGGATTCGACCGTATTGCCGGCGATATGCGGCGTCAGGATCAGGTTGGGCGTATCCGCGAACAGCTTGGCCGCTCCGCGCAGGGGCTCCTCGGCGAAGACATCGATGGCCGCGCCGCCGAGCTTGCCGGCCTTCAACGCCGCGACCAGCGCCTCCTCATCCATCACGCCGCCACGGGCAGCGTTCACCAGCACGGCGTCGTGCTTCATCCTGGCGAAGGCCTCCTTGCCGATCAGCCCCTTGGTCTCCGGGGTCAGCGGCAGGTGGATGCTGATGACATCGGCATTGGCCAGCACGCCATCCAGCTCCAGCCGCTCCGTCGCATGCCAGGCCTTGTCGTCGGCTGCGACATAGGGATCGTAGGCGATGACGCTCATGCCGAGCGCCCGGGCATGATGGGCGGTGTCGCGGGCAATCGCGCCGAAGCCGATCAGGCCCAGCGTCTTGCCGGCAATCTCCCGGCCGATCAGCTTGGTCTTGGGGAACTCCCCGGCCAGCATGGCGGCATTGGCGAAATAGGCGCCGCGCAGCAGCACCATGGCGCTGCAGATCACATATTCCACCACCGAGAGGCTGTTGGCGCCGGTGGCCGGGAAGACCTTGATGTCACGGGCGGCGCAAGCCTCCATGTCGATATTGTCGAGGCCGACACCGAGACGGCCGACGACTTTCAACGCCTTCGCCGCCTCCAGCACGGCGCCGCGAACCTGCGTCTGGTTGCGCACGATCAGCGCCGGAGCCTGGGCGAGGAGCTGCGCCAGCTCGTCGGGCTTGGCGAACAGCTCGGGATCATGATGCACGCTGAAGCGGGCCTGAAGCGCCGCCACCGCAGCCTCATCCATGAATTCGGTGATGACGATGTCGGCCATGACGCAGGCTTGCTCCAGATGAGTTTGCGGTCAGCCCAAAGCGAGCAGGCTGCCGGTGACGACGACCAGGATGACGAGGCTCGTGCCGGTGACCAGCAGCATATGCCGCCAGCCGAGCTTGGCCATGGCGCCGATGGATGTGCCGAGACCCAGCGCCGCAATGGCGACGAGCAGGCCCCATCGCGAAACCTCCAGAAGAAGGTCGCGGATCGGACCATAGGTGCCAGCCAGAGCCGGCAGTGTCGAGAGCAGGCTGTTCACCAGGCACAGCACGAGGAACATGATGGCGAAGACCGGCACGGGCACCTTCGCCTTGTCGGCGACGGCCGCATCCGAGCTGTCCCGCACCAGCCACCAGCCGACGATCAGCACAGCCGGCAGCAGCAGAAAGACGCGGAAGAGCTTGACGATGATCGCTGCATTGGCCGCCTCGACCGAGACCGCCTGCCCTGCCCCGACGACCTGCGCGACATCATGGATGGTCGCGCCCAGCATCACGCCGGTCTGTTCCTGCGACAGGCCGAGCCAGACGCACAGCAGCGGATAGCCGAGCATGGCGAGCGTCGATAGCGCGTTCATGGCGATGACGGTGAAGGCGACATCGGCCGCCTTGGTGCGGTAATCGGGCACGACGGTCGCCGTCGCCAGCGCAGCCGAGGCACCGCAGACGGCCGTGGCGACGCCGCCGAGCGCGCCCATGCCGGTCTCGCGGCCAAGCCAGCGCGCCAGCACAAAGCCGGAGGTCACTGTCGCGACCATCGAGACGATGACGATCAGCGCCGTGGTCAGGCCCAGCGCGATAATGTCGCCCAGCGCGACACGCAGGCCGAGCAGCGCAATCGCCCAGCGCAGCATTTTCTTGACGCAGAAGATCATGCCGGGCTGGAAGCGCGGCACATTGGCCAGCGGGTGCAGCAGCATGCCGAAGATCAGCGCGATCACCACAGCCGGGATGCCGAAGCGCCCGCCACCTGCCGCCTTGAGCAGGGGTTCTGTGATCGCAGCAGCGACCGCAACGATCACGGACAGCGCGACACCGTCGACAAGCGGACGGACGACACCCAGGCGGGCGGGATTGGCGGTGGACACGACGGCGCTCCGAAGCTTGGGCACCGGCGCGGCACTGCCGTTCCGGGCCCTCAGGCGCGTGGCGAGCCGCCACGCGCCGATGGCGTAACGGTATATCAGGCCGAGCGGTAGAGCTTGGTCATCGAGAATTCGCGATGGCCCAGGGCTTCAGCCGCAGTCAGGCGGCCATTGGCGGTGCGCACGATGGTCTGGATCAGCGCGTCACCGGCCTGCGGGATCGTCATGTCACGGCGCAGGATGCCGGACACGTCGACGTCGATATGCTCCGGCATGGTGCGCATCGTCTTGGGATTGCCGGTGATCTTGATCACCGGAACGATCGGATTGCCGATGACGTTGCCCTGCCCGGTCGGGAAGGTGTGCACGACATAGCCGCCCGCCGCCATCAGCGTCACGCATTCGGCCGCAGCCGAGGAGGTGTCCATGTAGTAGAGGCCCGGGCCCTTGGTCGGCGTCTCGGCCGGCTGCAGGATGTCGATATATTTGCACTCGCGGCCGATCTTCTCGAGATTGCCGAGCGCCTTTTCCTCGATCGTGGTCAGGCCGCCGGCGATGTTGCCCTTGGTCGGCTGCGAATCCGAGAGGTCGTCGGTCTTGTGCGCCTCGATCACATCGTCCTGATAGGCCTTCCACATCTTGTACCAGCGCTCGCCGACCTCCGGTGTCGCCGCGCGCTCCTTGCAGAGATGTTCGGCGCCGGTGATCTCGGAGGTCTCGCCGAAGACGCCATAGACGCCGCGCGGGATCCACTTGTCATACATGTTGCCGACGGTCGGGCAGGACGACAGGCCGGTGGTGGTGTCGGATTCGCCGCATTTCGTCGAGACCCAGAGCTCCTCGATGCCGCACTTCTCGCGCTGCAGCTCGGTCGCCCATTGCACGAATTCCTTGGCGACATAGGAGGCCTTGGCGATGGTGGCGATGTCGCCATGGCCCTCGATGCCGAAGCCCACGACCGGCTTGCCGGTCGCGGCGATGCCGTCGACGACCCGCTTGGTCCAGCCATCCTCGATGCCGATGACGACGACGGCGGCGACGTTGGGATTGGCGCCGGTGCCGATCAGGGTCCGGAAATGCAGGTCGAGGTCTTCGCCGAACTGCAGGCGGCCATAGGCGTGCGGGATCGCCAGCGTGCCCTTGATGTTGTTGGCGACGGCTTCGCAGGCGGCGTTGGAGAGATCGTCCAGCGGCAGCAGCAGCACATGGTTGCGCACGCCGACGCGGCCATTCTCGCGGCGCCAGCCGATAGAAGGCATCGAGGCTGCGGCCGGTCGGGCGCTTCACCATCGGGGCCTTGAACTCGGGCGCCTCGATCTTGCGGCCCTTGATGCGGCCGAGCTTGCCCTTCACGAGATCGAAATTTGCGACGATCGACATGGGTCATGTCCTTTCAGGAAGTGGGCTCGACCTCTGCGGGAGCCCGGATGATCTGCTAAAACCGCCTCGGCGACGGAAGGCTCATCCAGCGCCTGGTGCTCACCAGCGCTTGGTCTTGGCGTTGTGGACGTGCAGGTGCTCGCCCTGCTTCACATCGGCCTTGGCCTGGCCGATATCCTGGCCATACTTCCAGACCGTCTCGCCCTTCTTGATGTCCTTGAGCGCGACCTTGTGGCCGATCGGAATGTCCATCTTGGCGGTCAGGCGGAAATCGGAATTGTCGTGCGTCACGACGCCAGCATGTCGGTGCCGGCCTTCAGACCCTCGACGACGACGACGCCGACGGTGTCCTTCTTTTCATGCACCAGGAGATGGGGCTTGCTCATGGGTGTCTCCTCTCAGCAATCTTCTGTCCGGCGGACGAGAAAATCGGGACTCGACCGACCTTGCGAACAGTCTTATATAAGACACATGACTGAGCACAAGCTCGAATTTGCAACGCGGCCCGAACAGGCCGCCGGTGCCGAGGCTCTTGGCTTTCGCCCGCTCTACCGGCAGGTGAAGGCGATCTTTGTGCGCCGGCTCGTCGAAGGCGTGTGGTCGCCCGGCACGGCGCTGCCGAGCGAAGGCCAGCTGGCGAGCGAGATCGGCGTAAGCCAGGGCACGGTGCGCAAGGCGCTGGATGAGCTGGCGGCCGAGAACCTGCTGGTCCGCCGGCAGGGGCGCGGCACCTTCGTCGCCGAGCATGACGAGCGGCGCATCCTGTTCCAGTTCTTCAAGCTGGTGCCCGATGACGGCGATCCCGCGCTTCCCCGACAGCCACGTCATCGCGATCGGGGACGGCACGGCCGATGAGCGCGAGCAAAACGCGCTCGAACTCCCGGCTGGCGAGCGTGTCCTGCGCATCCAGCGCATTCGCTCGCTGGGAGGGTCGCCGCTGATGCTGGAGACGCTGGTGCTGCCGGCGCGGGTGTTTCCGGGGCTGGAGGACGGGCCCGTCCCCAATAACCTCTACAGCCTGTTCGCGACCCGCTACGGCATCACCATCGCCCATGCCCGGGAGCGGCTGAAAGCGGTTGCGCTTGCGGCCGACGAGGCCGGGCATCTCGGCGTCGCGCCGGGCACGCCTGCCCTGGCGATCGACCGTATCGCCCTCTCGCTCGACGGTTCGCCGGTCGAGCTGCGCACCAGCCTGTGTCTGACCCAGGAGGCGCATTACCTGTCCGACCTGCGCTGATGCGCGGATGACCGCCCTCACCCACCAGAAGCCGACGCAGAGCGGCATTCACATACTGACGGAGGAAATACGCATGAGCATCACCAAACGGGCTGCCCTCGCCGGGCTGATGGCGCTGGGACTTGCAACGCCCGCTCTGGCGCAGGCCTATCCGACCAAGCCGATCACGCTGATCGTCCCCTATGCGGCGGGCGGCCCGAGCGACGTCATCGCCCGCCTGCTCGGCGAGCAGATGAGCAAGACGCTCGGCCAGCCGATCCTGATCGAGAACGTCGCCGGCGCCGGCGGCACGGCCGGCGCCAAGCGGCTCGCCGCGTCCGAGCCGGACGGCCACACGCTGCTGATCCACCACCTCGCGCTGGCGGCGGCGCCGGCGCTCTACGGCAATCTCGGCTATAACACGCAAGACGGCTTTCGCCCCGATCGGGCTGATCAATACCGGCCCGATGGTGATCGCCGGCAAGCTTGCCCTGCCGCCGCAGTGATGCCAAGGCGTTCTTCCCCTACATCAAGGAAAACGCCGAGAAGCTGACGATCGCGCATGCCGGCGTCGGCTCGAACTCGCATCTCTGCGCCGTGCTGATGTCGCAGCAGCTCGGGGCTAAGTTCACCCAGGTCGCCTATCGCGGCACGGGTCCGGCGATGAACGATCTCGTCGGCGGCCAGATCGACATTCTCTGCGACCAGTCGACATCGGCGATCCCGCAGATCCAGGGTCAGAAGATCCGCGCCTATGCCGTCACCTCGACCGAACGACTCGACGTGCTGCCCGATACGCCGACGATGAACGAGGCCGGCGCCAAGCTCGACATGACGATCTGGCATGGGCTGTACGCGCCGAAGGGGACCCCGACCGCGGTGCTCGACAAGGTCAACGCGGCGCTTGCGCGATGCGCATGAAGCAGCCGGCGGTCAAGGAGCGCTTCAAATCCTTCGGCACCAGCACCTTCCCGGAAGCGGAGTGGACGCGCGAGGCGCACGCCAAGCTCTTCGCCGAAGAGGTCGATAAATGGGCGAAGTCGCTGGCGGCCGCCGGCATCAAGCCACAGGGCTGAGCCGCTCGCCCTGAGCTGATCGATTGAGGCATGCGCCGCTCGCTCCGGGCGGCGGCGCATGCTACCTGCTGCGGCATGTCCAGCAATGTCGTGCCGCTCGAAGCTTTCCTCACCCTGCCTGACCACGCCAGGCTGCTCGGGCTCGATCTCGGCACCAAGACGATTGGGCTTGCGCTCTCGGATGTCGAACGCCAGATCGCGACGCCGCTGGAAACCATCAGGCGCGTGAAATTCGGGCTCGATGCCGCGCAATTGCTGAAGATTGCCGCCCATCACCAGGTCGCGGGGCTGGTGATCGGCCTGCCGCTGAACATGGATGGCAGCGAGGGGCCGCGCGTCCAGTCGACCCGCGCCTTCGTCCGCAATCTCGTGCCACTGACGCCGTTGCCGATCGCCTTCTGGGATGAGCGGATGTCGACGCTCGCCGTCACGCGGACGCTGCTTTTCGCCGACGCCTCGCGCGCCAAGCGTGCAGCCGTCGTCGACAAGATGGCCGCAGCCTATATCCTGCAGGGCGCGCTGGACCGGCTGATGCGGATGGAGCCGCAGCATGACGACCAGGCCGAGAGAGACCCGGAAGACCGGGCCTGACCAGCCTGCCTGACCGGGCCTGATGGCCCGGCCGGACTGACAGCGCAGCCCTTACGGGATGACGTAGCCGCGCTTGATCGCCTTCTTCTGCGCTTCGCGGTGGTTCTTGATCGCCTGCTTGCGCTCGTCGAGCGACATGCCTTCCATCGGGTCGCTGGACCGACGCTGCTGGGGCTGGGCATAGGCCCTGCCGCGATCGTCATTGCGCCGGTCATAGCCGCGATCAGAGCCGCCACGGTCGTAGCCGCCGCGATCGTAACCGCCCCGGTCATACCCGCCCCGGTCATAGCCGCCGCGCGGCGGGCCTTCATAGCTACGCTCGTAGCCACGGTCATAGCCGCGACGATAGCCGTCATCGTAATACTGGGCGGAGGCGCTGGCCGCTCCGAGCATGGTCGCGGCCAGACCGACCGCACCAACCAGCCAAAGTTTCCGCTTCATTCTTCACGCCTCCCCTTTGAGACACACCGCAGCCTGCACGGCAGAATCAATTCTAATCTGCGTATCTCAACCCGAGCACGAAACGAAGAGACCGAGCCTGCGACATCTATACGTGCAGGCTCGGCTCTATCACTTGTGCAGGGTGCCTCGTTGCTCGCGCTGCCGTAGCGCCCTCACCGCCCGCCGCGAGCCGGGTCCGGCGCGCCGCGATAGGTGTCGGCATAGGGGCCGCGCCGCCGCGGATAGACGACGACAGGAGCCTCATAGACGGGAGCCTCGTAGACCGGAGCGTGGCCATAGCCATATCCGTAGCCATAGGGCTCCGGCTCGGCATAGACGGGTTCGGCATAGGCCGGCTCGGCATAACCGTAGCCATAGGCCGGGCGGCTGGCTGCAATCGCCGCACCGAGCACCCCGAGCCCGACAGCTCCGGCGATGATCGCGCCGCGATTGCCGCTCCAGCCGCGGTCCCGATAGTAGGCATAGCTCGCGCCGGCAGCGTCGAGCCGCTGGCTCTGGGCCTGTGGCAGTTGCTGCGCGCCCGCCGGTAACGAGGCGAGACACTGCGCGATGGCAAGACCTGCCGCATGGCGCGCACGGCAACAAGGTGGTGTCGTGGGCTTCATCGTGCCTTTGGACATAGAACCCTCCCGAAGTCTGGAACCCTTATGCCCCGCATCATGAACGCGGTGCGGTTGAATGGGGCGCTGAACCAATCATGGCGGCATTGCGGCGGGCGCAGGGCGGTGTGCACCCGAGCGCTTGTCCGGCGGCAGCGCCATGAGAGAGGATCCCAGGGACCTTCCCGAACAACCGCCGCCGGAACCGCTTGCGCCGTTCTGAACGCGCGTGCCCGGCCGGCGACCCAACGACGTGACCTGCGATGATCGACAGCCTGATTGCCGTTTTCCTCGTCATCGCAACCGGATGGGGGTTGAAGGCGCGTGGCGTGCTTTCGCCCGCCCATTGGATGGGTGTGGAGCGGCTGACCTATCAGGTGCTGTTTCCCGCCGTGGTGGTCTACACGCTGGCGACGGCCGATCTCGGCAAGCTGCCCGTGCTGGCGATGGGGATGAGCCTCGTCCTCTCGATCCTGATCGTCGCCGGCCTGCTGCTGCGCTGCGAGGCCGCTGCTGCTGCGGATCGGCATCGATGGCCCGGCCTTCACCTCGATCTTCCAGGGCTCGGTGCGCTGGAACACCTTTGTCGCGCTGGCGCTGGCGGCCGGGCTGAATGGCCGCGAAGGCGCGACGCTGATGGCGATCGCGTCGCTGCGATGATCCCGCTGCTCAACATCATGTGCGTGCTGGTGCTGGCTCGCTACGCCTCGGGCCAGCGGATGAGCGCGGGCGCGACGCTCCGCTCGATCGCTGCTCAACCCGTTCATCTGGTCCTCGGCGCTTGGGCTGGTCCTCAACCAGCTGCAGTGGATGATGCCGCGCTGCCGCTCACCACCTATGTCGACATCATGGGCCGGGCGGCGCTCGGCGTCGGGCCTGCTGGTGGTCGGCGCGGGGCTGGATCTGCATCGTCTCGCCAGGCCACGCCTCCCGCCATGGGCTGGCGATCGCGCTGAAGCTCGTCGTGATGCCGCTGCTGGCCTGGACGCTCGCCCGCCAGTTCGGCGTCACCGGCGCCGGCCCTGACGATGACGGTGGTCGCCGCCGCCGTGCCGACGGCGACGGCCGCCTATTTCCTGGCGCGCGATCTCGGCGGCGACGCCCCCCTGATGGCGGAGATCACCACGATGCAGACCCTGCTGGCGCTGGTCACACTGCCGCTCATGGTCCTGATGCTGAACTGACTGTGAGGAATATCGAAACAAGCGATTGCCAAATCCTTCGCTATACTCCTATAGGTTGTGTTTCCTGCAGCGTGCTCGTAGATGGAGCGCAGCTGTGCCCAGCCGAGAGATGACGATGCCCGGCAACGAAACGACGCCTGCTCAAGTCAGTCCCTCTTCGACACTGGAAGATGGTCCCGGAAGTGACTGCGCTGAGCACTGGTCGCCGGCGTTCGATCAGCGGGCTCAGTCCCGAGGCAGTACGAACTCTGCTGTCGCCTGCTATATTCGAAATCGCATCGCTTCAGAGACTGCGCGCAATGGCGGGGGATCGCCGGGCTCGAATCGCTGGCGTATTTTCTGGAAATGGTGCCGCATCGAGGCCTCCGCTGGTCACGGAGCATGCGCCCGGTGCGCTTCTGCAGCGGCGAGACCGCCTAGAGCGCGCCGGCTGATCGACCCGCCGGGATGACGCAGGATCGAGCCGGTCAATTCCAGCTCGACCAAAGCGCGGCTGACATCGCGAGCCGAGCGGGCACTGGCCCTGACGAGATCGTCGAGCGAGGACGGGGCGGCGCCGATCAGGTCCAGAAGCTCCTGGGCTGATCCCTCTTCGGAGGTGCGCTGCAAGGCGCTCGGGCTAAGTTCCGGCCGCTCAAAACCGGGTGCGAGCGCCTTTGGCGCCGGGGCGATATCGGGCAGGTCGAGCTCGTCCCAGAGCGGCTCCTCCTCGCCCGCCGCACCGTCCCAGAGCTGCGCATCGCGATGCGCTGTGGCCGGGTCGGCGCCGATGAGCGGCGTCAGCGCCTCGATGATATGGGCTGGCGTCAGCGCAGAGCGTCGCGCCTTCGCGGATCAGATGGTTGCCGCCTTCGGCGCGCGGATCGAGCGGCGAGCCGGGCACGGCGAAGACCAGCCGGCCCTGCTCGTTGGCAAAGCGCGCGGTGATCAGCGAGCCGGATTTGCGGGCCGCCTCGACGACGACCGTACCGAGCGACAGACCCGAGACACGAGGCGGTTGCGGCGCGGGAAATCGCGGCCACGCGGGCACCCAGCCGAGCGGCATCTCGCTGAGTCGCTGCACCCTGCTCCAGCAGCCGCTCGAAGCAGCGGCAGGTTCTGCGGCGGATAGATCTCGTTCGAGCCCGCCGGCCAGAACCGCGATGGTGCCGCTGTCGAGGCTGGCCTCATGCGCAGCGGTATCGATGCCGCGCGCCAGCCCGGAGACGACGGCAAAGCCCGCCTCGCCCAGCTCGCGCGCCAGCCTGGCGGCGAACTTCAAGCCGGCGGCCGAGGCGTTGCGGGATCCGACCAGCGCGACCGCACGGCCTTGCCAGCACATCCGCCTGCCCGAGCACGGCAGATCAGCGGCGGGGCGTCGATCGATCGCCTGCAGAGCGGCCCGGATAACCCGGTTCCCCCATGCGCGAGAAAACGTCCGCCGAGCCGCTGCAGCGCCAGCCATTCGCGCTCGGCCTCCGCCTCGCTGCAAAGGCGCAGGCTGCGGCCGCTCTGGCGGGCGAGATCCGGCAAGGCGGCCATGGCCGCAGACGCGCCGCCGAAGCGGTTCATCAACGAGCGGAAAGTGCGCGGACCGATGCTTTCGCTGCGGATCAGCCGCAACCAATCGAGGCGCTGGCGATCGGTGAGAGCGATGCCAGCCATGCAGCCTCAGCCCTTCTGGCCGATCTTGCCCTCGGTGCCGCTGAGCAGCCGCGCAATATTAGTCCGGTGCATGATGAAGAGCAGCAGGGTCAGCAGCGCCATGGCGAGCGCGGCATCTGCTTTTCGCCCGCCCAGAACCAGAGCAGCAACGGCGTCAGCAGGCTGGCGAGCAGCGCCGAGAGCGAGGAATAGCGCGAGAGATAGGCGGTGCTGAGCCAGATCGCCGCGAAGACGACGCGCGATCGGAGAATTTCAGGCCGATCAGCACGCCGAGATAGGTCGCAACGCCCTTGCCGCCCTTGAACTTCAGCCAGACGGGGAAGATGTGGCCGATGAAGGCGCCGAATACCGGCCAGCACAGCCGCGCCTTTGCCGCCGAGCAGATGATAGCAGAGGATGACGGCGACCGTGCCCTTCAGCATGTCGCCGAGCAGCGTCATCGCCGCGAGCTTCTTGTTGCCGGTGCGCAGCACATTGGTCGCGCCGATATTGCCCGAGCCGATGCTGCGCAGGTCGGGGCCGCCGGCAATCCTGGTCAGGATGATGCCGAAGGGAATCGAGCCCAGGAGGTAGCCGATGGCCAGGGCCGCCGCGGCGATCGATCCCGACAGGCCCAGCTCATCATGTCCGGCATGCAGCGCCTTCCCTAGCGTCAGCGCGGCCAGCCTAGACTGGCCGCGCTCTCATAGACCACCCGGCCCGCGACGATTGTCGTGCGCACGATGCCCTCCAGCCGGGCCTCGTCGAAGGGCGAGTTCTTGGCGCGGGATTTCAGCTTGCGCTTGTCGACGACGATAGGGCGCATCGGGATCGAGCAGGATCAGATCGGCCGGCGCGCCCGCTGCGAGCCGGCCGCAGCCGAGGCCGAGCAACGCGGCCGGGCGGCTGGTCAGCGCCGCCAGCAGGACCGGCAATGTCGATCTGCCCCGCATGGACCAGGCGCAGCGCCGCCGACAGCAAGGTCTCGATGCCGAGAGCGCCATCGGCAGCATCGGCGAAGGGCTGGCGCTTGGTCTCGACATCCTGGGGATCGTGATCGGAGACGACGACGTCGATCACGCCTTCGGCCAGAGCCGCGACCATAGCCAGCCGCTCATCCTCATGGCGCAGCGGCGGCGAGACCTTGCAGAAGGTGCGGTAGTCGCCGACATCGTTCTCGTTCAGCGTCAGGCTGTTGATCGAGACGCCGCAGGTGACGCGCAGCCCGTCCGCCTTGGCGCGGCGGATCGAGTTCGACCGATTCCGCGCAGGAGATCATCGCGGCGTGGTAGCGGGCGCCGGTGGCGCGGGCGAGCCGGATGTCGCGCTCCAGCATCACCGTCTCGGCCTCCTGCGGAATGCCGGGCAGGCCCTTGCGGCTGGCGAATTCGCCCTCGTTCATCACGCCGGAGCCGCGCAGATCGGGGTCCTCGACATGGTTCATGATCAGCGCGTCGAAATCGCGGGCATAGATCATCGCGCGGCGCATCACCTGCGGGTTGCGGAGCGCTTTGGCGCCATCGCTGAACGCCACCGCGCCGGCCTCGAGCAGCAGGCCGAACTCGGTGATCTCCTTGCCCAGCATGCCCTTGCTCAGCGCAGCGCAGGGCAGCACGTTGACGATCGCCTTGTCGCGCGCCCGGCGCTTCAGGAAATCGATGATGGCGGGATCGTCGATCGGCGGGTCGGTGTCGGGCCGGCAGACGACCGTGGTGACGCCACCGGCCGCCGCGGCCTGCGAGCCGGAGCCGAGCGTTTCGCGGAATTCCGCGCCGGGCTCGCCGAGGAAGGCGCGCAGATCGACCAGGCCGGGAGCGAGGACCAGGCCGCCGGCATCGATGCGACCGTCAGCCCTTCGGCGGTCGCAGGGCGCACCCTGCCCCAGGCGACATCGGCGATCACGCCGTCGCGGACCAGCACCGCGCCCCGCTCCTCGCGCCCGGATGCGGGATCGACCAGGCGGGCATTGACGATCGCGAAGTCGCGATGATCAGCCATGGTTGTTGCGTCGGGGCTCATGGGTCCGTCAGACATTGGGCAGGTGCTGGGCGAGCGCATCGAGCACGGCCATGCGGACCGCAACGCCCATCTCGACCTGTTCGCGGATCAGCGATTGCGCGCCGTCGGCAACCTCGGAGGAGATCTCGACGCCGCGATTCATCGGGCCGGGATGCATCACCAGCGCATCGGGCGCGGCGAGAGCGAGCTTCTCGCGGTCGAGGCCGAAATAGCGGAAATACTCCTTCGGCGAGGGCACGAAGGCGCCGTGCATGCGCTCGAGCTGGAGGCGCAGCATCATCACGATGTCAGCGCCTTCCAGGCCTTTCTTCATGTCGGTGAAGACCTGGACGCCCATGCGGTCGATGCCGGCGGGCAGAAGCGTCGAGGGCGCGATCAGCCGGACCTTGGCGCCCAGCGCATTGAGCAGGATGATGTTGGAGCGGGCGACGCGCGAATGCAGGATGTCGCCGCAGATCGCGACCGTCAGCCCCATGATCCTGCCCTTGTTGCGGCGGATCGTCAGGGCATCGAGCAGCGCCTGTGTCGGATGCTCATGGGCGCCGTCGCCGGCATTGACGACGGAGCAGCCGACCTTGCGCGCCAGCAGATTGACCGCGCCCGCCGATTGATGGCGCACCACCAGGATGTCGGGCCGCATCGCGTTCAGGGTCGCGGCGGTGTCGATCAGCGTCTCGCCCTTCTTCACCGAGGACGAGGCGACGGACATGTTCATGACATCCGCGCCTAGCCTCTTGCCCGCGAGCTCGAACGAGGCCTGGGTGCGGGTCGAGGGCTCGAAAAACAGGTTGATCTGGGTGCGGCCGCGCAGGGTGGCGGTCTTTTTCTCGACCTGCCGCGAGAGGGCAACATAATCGTCGGCCCGGTCCAGCAGTCCCTCAATATCCAAATGGGACAACCCCTCGATCCCGAGGAGATGGCGGTGCGGATAAAGCGGCGCTGGCGATGTCATTTGAAGCAGGGTGTTTAGGCGCGACTCGGGCGCGGCGCAAGCGCGGTCATCGTGCGGGCACAGCTTTTGCCAGCGGAAGCAGCCTGGATTGCTGCGCCTCCGAACCGCGCTGTTCGACAGCCTTAATGAAGCGCTTGTCGGCGGTAACGAGGGGACAGCCTTCGCTGAGCGCCAAGGCCAGGTAAAAGCAGTCATAAGCCGGATGATGCAGCGTCGCCGCCAGCCGAAGTGCCTCAGGCATCAGAGGCGTCATCACCCTCAGGTCGATTGCCGACTGGCTGAGTGCAAGGGCGCTGATCCTGACGCGCTCCTCATCGAGGTCGCCGAGCCGTTGCTTCGTGGCGAGCACGTTGGCGAATTCGGGGATCAGCAGCTCCGGCGCAAGCAGACGGTAATGAACGGGTAGTGCCAGGGCGGCCGCCGAGTCCCCCTCCTCGACAAACCATTTCACGACGATGCTGGTATCAATCACACAGCGCATCACCGCGCATCCGCACGGGAGAGTCGCAGCACCTCCTCCGTCGGCGTCTGGGGATGGCTGGAGGTATAGTCCCGCACCTTTGCCGCCAGCTCCAGGAACGATTCACCGGGCTCCGGTTCGAGCGCTGCGGCCAAGATGGCGCGATGCTCCGCCTCCACGGAACGCTGGTTCTCCGCCGCCCGGCGCTTCAGCCGAAGGACAAGGTCGTCGTCGAGGTTACGAACATGAAGACTGCGAGGCATGATCCACTCCCGTCGAACGCTAGCACTGATAGCACAACACCTGACCTCGCGTCGACATTGGCGCAACAGGGTTGGAGTTTGACAAGCGCGGCGGCCTTACCCACTTTCACGCCCCTGCCCGAACCGCTATCACCCGCACCGAGATTTGCGTCTGCCGGCACGCTCGTGCCAGCGACTGCACTGTCCATTTGAGAACGATCGCCCCATGAAACTCCTCGTCGTCGAGTCGCCGGCCAAGGCCAAGACGATCAACAAGTACCTCGGCTCCGACTATGAAGTCGTCGCCTCCTTCGGGCATATTCGCGATCTGCCGGCCAAGGATGGCTCGGTCGATCCCGAAGACGATTTCAAGATGCTCTGGGAGATCGAGGGGCGCGGCGCCAAGCAGGTGGCCGAGATCGTCAAGGCGCTGAAGGGTGCCGACAAGCTGATCCTCGCAACCGACCCCGACCGCGAGGGCGAGGCGATTTCCTGGCACGTGCTGGAGGCGCTGAACCAGAAGCGCGCGCTGAAGGGCATTCCGGTCGAGCGTGTCACCTTCAACGCCGTCACCAAGGATGCGGTGCAAAAGGCGCTGGCCAATCCGCGCCAGGTCGATCAGGCGCTGGTCGATGCCTATCTCGCGCGCCGGGCGCTCGACTATCTCGTCGGCTTCACGCTCTCGCCGGTGCTGTGGCGCAAGCTGCCTGGCGCCCGCTCCGCCGGCCGTGTCCAATCGGTCGCGCTGCGCATCGTCTGCGACCGCGAGCGTGAGATCGAGGCCTTCCGCGCCCGGGAGTACTGGTCGCTGGTGGCGACGCTGGCGACCGGCAAGGGCGCCGAGTTCGAAGCCCGGCTGGTCGGGGCCGACGGCAAGAAGATCGCGCGGCTGGACATCGGCACCGGTGAGGAGGCCAAGGCCTTCAAGGCGGCGCTGGAGACGGCCGCGTTCGCCGTGTCGAATGTCGAGGCCAAGCCGGTCAAGCGCCATCCGCACCCGCCCTTCCAGACCTCGACATTGCAGCAGGAGGCCTCGCGCAAGCTCGGCATGGCTCCGGCGCGGGCAATGCAGGTGGCGCAGCGGCTTTATGAAGGTGTCGATATCGGCGGCGAGACCGTCGGCCTGATCACCTATATGCGAACCGACGGCGTCGACATGGACCCCAGCGCCATCGCTGCGGCCCGTAGCGTGATCGGCAAGGAATTCGGCGACCGCTATGTCCCGAATGCGCCGCGCAAATACACGGTCAAGGCCAAGAATGCGCAGGAAGCGCATGAGGCCATCCGCCCGACCGATCTGGCGCGGCTGCCGGCCATGGTGGCGCGCCATCTCGAGCCGGAACAGGCCAAGCTCTATGAGCTGATCTGGACCCGGACCATCGCCAGCCAGATGGAATCGGCGGAGATGGAGCGCACCAGCGTCGATATCGCGCGCCACGGTCGCCGGGCGAAACCTCGAGCTGCGCGCCAGCGGGCAGGTCGTGCTCTTCGATGGCTTCCTGAAGCTCTATCAGGAAGGCCGCGACGACGAGGAGGACGAGGACAGCAAGAAGCTGCCGCCGATGAAGTCGGGCGACGCGCTGGAGAAGCGCGCCATCGCCGCCGACCAGCACTTCACCGAGCCGCCGCCGCGCTATTCCGAGGCGAGCCTGGTCAAGCGCATGGAAGAGCTCGGCATCGGCCGGCCTTCGACCTATGCCGCGACGCTCTCGACGCTGCGCGACCGCGAATATGTCCGCATCGAGAAGAAGCGCCTCGTGCCCGAGGATAAGGGCATGCTGGTCACCGCCTTCCTGGAAAGCTTCTTCAAGCGCTATGTCGAGTTCGACTTCACCGCGAACCTCGAGGAAAAGCTCGACCGGGTCTCCAACGCCGAGATCGACTGGAAGGCGGTGCTGCGCGAGTTCTGGGAAGAGTTCACCCGCGCCGATCGGCGAGACCAAGGATCTGCGCGTCACCGAGGTGCTGGAGGCGCTGAACGGCGTGCTCGGCGCCCATGTCTTCCCGGCGCGCGAGGATGGCGGCGATCCACGCTCCTGCCAGGTCTGCGGCACGGGCACGCTCTCGCTCAAGCTCGGCAAGTTCGGCGCCTTCGTCGGCTGCTCGAACTATCCGGAATGCCGCTACACCCGGCCCCTCACCGTCTCCGCTGCCGATGGCGAGGCGACGGCCGAGGGCGGCCAGGGCGCGCCCGGCGTGCGCATTCTCGGCAAGGACCCGGTCACCGAGCAGGAGGTCACGCTGCGGGACGGGCGCTTCGGCCCCTATGTCCAGCTCGGCGAGGGCGAAAAGCCGAAGCGCTCCAGCCTGCCCAAGGGCATGAGCGCCGGGCGATGTCGAGCTTGAAAAGGCGCTGGCGCTGCTCTCCCTGCCCCGCGAGGTGGCGCGGCATCCCGAAAGCGGCGAGCCGATCCTGGTCGGCATCGGGCGCTACGGGCCTTACGTCCAGCACGGCAAGACCTACGCCAATATCGACAAGGATGACGACATCCTGGCGCTCGGCGGCAACCGCGCCATCGACCTGATCGTCGCCAAGGAGAGCGGTGGCGGCGGCCGGCGCTTCGGCGGCGGCGCGGCCGTGCCCGGCCGCGAGCTTGGCGAACATCCCGCCGGTGGCCAGCTCGTGGTGCGCGCCGGCAAATACGGCCCCTATGTCAATTGGGGCAAGGTCAACGCAACGCTGCCGAAATCGCTGGCGCAGGACGCGATCACGCTCGAACAGGCGGTGGAGCTCGTCAACGCCAAGGCCGAAAGCAGCGGCGTCAAAGGCGGCGGCAAGGCCAAGGCTCCAGCGAAAGCCAAGGCCGCCGGTAAAACCGCTGCGGGTAAAACTGCTGCAGCCAAGCCTGCTGCCGCCAAGCCAAAGGCTGCGACAAAGCCCAAGGCGGCCGCCAAGCCCAAGGCAGATGCCAAGCCCAAAGCTGCGGCCAAGGGCTGAGCGAGCGCAGCGCCGTGAAGATCCTCGTCGTTGCCTGCCACCCGCTCGAGGACAGCTTCCATCAGGCGGTGCGGCAGCGGGCCTTGGCCGGACTGGCGCGCGCCGGACATGAGGTCCGCCTGATCGACCTCTATGCCGAGGGTTTTGATCCCGTGCTGAGTGCCGAGCAGCGGCGGCGCTATCATAATGCCGGGGCCAATGAGCAGGGTGTGGAGGCGCATCTCGACGCGCTGCGCTGGTGCGATGGCCTCGTCTTCGTCTATCCGACCTGGTGGTATGGCCAGCCTGCGATCCTCAAGGGCTGGCTCGACCGGGTCTGGGTGCCGCATGCGACCTTCGGCATGCCCTCCGGCAACAAGCCGATCGGCCGCGTGCTCACCAATATCCGCCTGATCGCCGCGGTCTCGACGCTCGGCGCGCCCTGGTGGTGGTGGGAGCTGGTGATGTTCGCGCCAGGACGGCGCGTGTTGCTGACCGGGATCGGCGTGCTGTGCCATCCGCGCTGCCGCAAGCTCTGGGTCGCGCTGCACAAGATCGATACCGCCAGCCAGGCCCAACGCGAGGCGTTTCTTGAACGGGTCGAGCTCAAGATGGCATCCATCAATTAAGCGGCGGGTGCATGCACCCAGCGGGCTGGAGGACGCCCTGCATCCATGCTCCACTGTGCTCTGCTGTTCGACAGCACAAGAAGCATGGGGAGTAGACGTATGGAGATGGTTGGTTTCGTCGGCCTTGGCCGCATGGGCAGGCCGATGGCCTCGAATATGTGCCGCAAGGGCTTCCGGCTCGTGGTGCACGACATCAATACCGAGGCGGTGAAGGAGCTGGAATCGCTGCAGGCCCGCGCCGGCGAATCGGTGGCGGATGTGGCGAGCCAGTCGGACATCATCGTCACCATGCTGCCGAACTCGGCCGTGGTGCAGGAGGTTGTGGCGGGCGCAGCCGGCATTCTCGAAAACGCCAAGCCCGGCAGCCTGATCATGGATATGAGCACGGTCGATCCGCTGTTGACCGACGCGCTGGCGAAGCAGGCCGCCGCCAAGGGCATCCGCTATGTCGACGCGCCGGTGGGCCGCCTCGCCTCCCATGCCGATCGCGGCGAATCCCTGTTCATGGTCGGCGGCAGCGACGAGGATTTCGCGCGGGTGAAGCCCCTGCTCGAGGCCATGGGCACCACGGTCTATCATTGCGGGCCGGTCGGCGCCGGGATGCGCACCAAGCTGGTCAACAATCTGCTGGCGGTCGCCTCCTGCCAGATGAACGCCGAGGCGCTGTCGCTGTCGCAGCGTTTTGGCCTCGACATCGAGAAGACGCTTGAGGTGATCTACGGCACCACGGCAATCAATGGTCAGCTCAAGATCGCCTGGCCGGCCAAGGTGCTGGCGGGGGATATCGAGCCCGGCTTCACCATCGATCTCGCCCACAAGGACCTCAGCCTGATCGTCGAGGCGGCCAACGCCGCCAAGGTGCCGATGCCGATGGTGGCGGCGGCGCGCGAAGCCTTCAGCGCCGCGCGCGCGGCCGGTTTCGGCGGCAAGGATTTCTCGGCGATGGTCGACGCCCATTGCCACGCGGCCGGCATTCCCAAGCCCCGGCTGAAGAGCTGACAGGCTTCAGGAGCGGGTGCTGTCTAGCGCCCGCTCCTCCATCATCCAGCGCTGCCCGTGCCGGCTTCAGCTTCAGCCCTCTGGGGGTCGAGATGAGGCGGGTGGAGGCGCGGCTCAAAAAAATCAGGAGGGGTTTGGTGCAATCAGCACAGGCGCAGAAGACCGATAACCAGGCGAGCGAGAACTGGCCGCGACAGCTCTATGATGTGCTGAAGGCGGCGGATGTCCGGCACATGGCCTATGTGCCCGATGCCGGCCATAGCCAGCTCATCAAGCTGTTCCATGGTGATGCCGAGGTCATCACCAACGTCCTCACCACCGAAGAGGAAGGCATCGCGATTGCCGCTGGCGCCTGGCTCGGCGGGATGCGCTCGGTGCTGCTGATGCAGTCGAGCGGTGTCGGCAATTGCATCAACATGCTGTCGCTGCCGGTGCAGGGGCGCTTTCCGCTGCTGATGCTGGTGACGATGCGCGGCGAATGGGCCGAGTTCAACCCGTGGCAGGTGCCGATGAGCAAGGCGACGCAGCCGAGCCTCGAGGCGATTGGCCTGCGCGTTTTCCGGGCGGAGACGGCCGAGGATCTGGTCGAGACCGTCTCGGCCGCAGCCGCCTTTGCCTATGAGGGCGACCAGCAGGTTGCGGTGCTGATCGGCCAGCGCCTGCTCGGCAAGAAGAAGTGGTGAGCGCGATGACCGGATCTCCACAGAAAGCCAGTCTGGCGCGCCGCGATGCGGTCTCCACCCTGCTCGCCAAGCGGCAGGACACGCTCGTCGTAAC
The DNA here is from genome assembly GCA_963759925.1 of uncultured Alphaproteobacteria bacterium. Lineage (GTDB taxonomy): Bacteria > Pseudomonadota > Alphaproteobacteria > Rhizobiales > Beijerinckiaceae > Allobosea. The sequence goes on along the minus strand of CAVXBE010000006.1, from coordinate 161,512 downwards.
CGGCCTTGGCTCCCCCAGCTACGATCTCCATGCCGCGGGTGATCGCGACGACAACTACTATCTCTGGGGTGCCATGGGCGGGGCGGCTCTGGTCGCGCTCGGTCTGGCGCAAGCCCAGCCACGCAAGACCGTGATGGCCCTGACTGGCGATGGCGAGGCGCTGATGGGGCTTGGTGGCCTCGCCACCATCGCGATTTCGAAGCCACGCAACCTTGTCATCGTGGTGATCGACAACCAGCATTTCGGCGAAACCGGGATGCAGGCGAGCCATACCGGGCTCGGCATCGATCTCGCGCGCATTGCCGAGGCCGCAGGCTTTGCCGAGGCGCGGACGCTTTGGACGATGGCGGAGGTCGAGGCTCTGGCGGATGAGCTTCGCGCCGAGAGCGAGGGCCCACGGCTCTACGTCATCAAGGTCGAGCCGCAAAACCCGCCACGCTCGCTGCCACCGCGCGATGCGGTGCATGTCAAGAACCGCGTGCGGGCGCATCTGGGGTTTTCGGTGAGGTAGCGCCAAGCCCTCAGGGATTGCTTCAGCGGCGTCTCGATGGCTGCGCCGGGCGGGCAGCTGCGGCACCTCCTGGACCATCCTTCGAGACGGCCCTGCGGGCCTCCTCAGGATGAGGGCTGTGGGGGGTACAAGGAGAGCATGTTTTCGCGGCCGCGCCGGGATTTGACCTCGATCCACTCCGAGCCCTCATCCTGAGGAGCCGCGCGAGCGGCGTCTCGAAGGATGGTCCAGTTCACGCTGGAGACACCTTCGAGACGGCTCGACGGGCATCGGTCAGAGCGGCTTCAGCCCCGCTTCGATCTGGGCGCGGCGGGGCTCGAGGAAGGGCGGCAGCGCCAGCTTCTCGCCCATCGTCTCGGCCGGCTCGTCGGCGGAGAAGCCGGGCTCGTCGGTCGCGATCTCGATCAAGATGCCGTTCGGCTCGCGCAGATAGAGCGAGCGGAAATAGAACCGGTCGATCTTGCCGCTATTGGGGTAGCCGGCCGCGCGCAGCTTTTCCGCCCAGAGATCGTAATCGGCGAAGGTCGGCGTGCGCAGCGCCAGATGATGCACCCCGCCCGCCCCTTCCCGCGCCTGCGGCGCGTTGGGCTCCACCGCGACATGGAGTTCGGCTGCCGGGCCGCCATCACCGATCCGGAAGACATGGATCTCGCCATCGGCATGGGCCGCGTCACGATAGCTGCCCTCCCGCACCAGACCCAGCAGCTGGGTCAGCACCACCTCCGTGCGGTCGAGCTTCGGCACCGAAATGGTGACGGGGCCGAGGCCACGGATCTGATGCTCAGCGGGGACCGGGCTCTTCTCCCAGACCACGAACGGGATCTCACCGTCGTCGGCGACCAGCGTCAGGCGCTGGCCCTCGGGATCCTCGAAATCGAGGGCAGCGCGGCCATTGATCTGCCGGATCGGCGAGGCGGTGATTCCAGCTTGGGCGAGGCGCTGCTGCCACCACGCCAGCGAGGCCTCGTTGGCGACACGCAGCGAGGTCCGGGCGATGGAGTGGGTGCCGCGCTTGGCGGGCGCTGCGGGCCAGTCAAAGAATGTCAGGTCGGTGCCGGGGGAGCCCGCGCCATCGGCGTAGAACAGGTGATAGGCCGAGGTGTCGTCCTGGTTCACTGTCTTCTTGACCATGCGCATGCCCATGGTCTCGACGTAAAAGCGGCGATTGCCCGGCGCATCGGCCGAAATCGCGGTGACATGGTGGATGCCGGTGAGTGTCATCGATTGCCTCTTGCTGCTGGCAGGCCTGAGCCCTGCGTCTGGCGGAAGAGATAGAGGCTCTGCCCGCAAGGAACAGAGCCTCTCAATCAAGGGCATTATTGCAAGCGTGCAAGCTCGCCGCTGAACCGCCGAGGCTCAGCCCTGATCGTCAGGGCTTGCTGGTGGCGGGCGGCGAAGACACTTCCGGGGCCGAGCTCTTGTCGCCCTGGTTGAGCGGCTTGGTGCAATCCTGCGGATTCTTGTTGCAGTCGAAGACCATGGTCGGCGCGCGCGACTCTCCCGAACTGCCGGCCGAGGGCAGGATCATGTTCTGACCCTTGTCGATCTGGTCGGTGTCCGTGGTCTTGGGGCCGAGGCCCGAGGCATTGGTACCGCCAGTGGCCGGCTGCGGGCCGCCCGACGGGGGCGACTGCGTGTGCGGCACGGGGTCCTTCAACGCTTCCTGGGCTGGAAGTGACGATGCGCTGATCGACAGGGCCAGAACACTGAGAACCGTCCGCGAAACAGATCCGAACATCGCCATCTCCTCTGTGGATGCCTGCAACGCGCAAGGACATCCGGGCTGTAATGCCCGGGAAACCGCCAGCCGGGGCGGAAGGTTCCGGCTGGGTCAGCTGGCGACGGCGTGCCGGCTCGGCTTGGCCTTCTGTTTCAGCGTCTCGAAATCCTGCCGCTCGCGCGGAGTGTTGCGCATCAGCTGGTCCTTGCCGGGCTGGTACTGGACCGGCTGGAACAGGTCGACGCCATACCAAGCGGCCGAGCGCAGCACGAAAGACGGATCGGCGAGATGCGGACGGCCGAGCGCGACCAGATCGGCGCGGCCCGCCGCGACGATGGTGTTGGCCTGATCGGCGCTGGTGATGTTGCCGACGCACATGGTCGCGACATCCGCCTCATTGCGGATCTGGTCGGAGAATGGCGTCTGGAACATGCGGCCATAGAGCGGGCGACCATCGCGCACCGTCTGCCCGGTCGAGACATCGACGAGATCGCAGCCGGCCTGGGCGAAGGCGCTGGAGATCGCCACCATATCGTCCGGCGTGACGCCGCCGGCCTTCCAGTCCGTCGCCGAGATGCGCACCGACATCGGCTTCTCGCGCGGCCAGACCGCGCGCAGCGCCTCGAAGACCTCGAGCGGATAGCGCAGCCGGTTCTCGACCGAGCCGCCATAGGCATCGCTGCGCTGGTTGGTCAGCGGCGAGAGGAAGCTCGCCAGCAGGTAGCCATGGGCGCAGTGCAGCTCCAGCATGTCGAAGCCGGCGCGCTCGCCGCGCTCGGCAGCCGCAACGAACTCGTCGCGGACCCGGTCCATATCGGCGCGATCCATGGCGCGCGGCACCTGGCTCTCAGGATAATAGGGCAAGGGCGAAGCCGAGATGATCGGCCAGGCGCCCTGCTCCAGCGGCCGGTCCATGCCGTCCCACATCAGCTTCGAGGCGCCCTTGCGGCCGGCATGGCCAAGCTGCAGGCAGATCTTGGCCGCTGAATTGGCATGGACGAAGGCGGTGATGCGCGCCCAGGCCGCCTCCTGCTCGTCGGTATAGAGCCCGGCACAGCCCGGCGTGATCCGGCCATCGGCGGCAACGCAGGTCATCTCGGTGAAGATCAGCCCCGGCCCACCGATGGCGCGCGAGCCATAATGCATCAGGTGCCAGTCGCCGGGCACGCCATCCTCAGCCGAGTACTGGCACATGGGCGACAGCACCAACCGGTTCTCGACCATCATCTCCCGCATCTGAAAGGGCTGGAAGGCCGGCGGCACGGGCGAGCCATCCTTGCGGCGGCGGGCCAGCGGGCCCAGCTCATCGGCCACCAGAGCATCGACAGAGGCGACGAACTCCGGCGCCCGCAGCGCCAGATTATCATAGGTGATCGCCTTGGAGCGGGTCATCAGCCCGAAGGCGAAGCGCAGCGGATCGAAGTCCCAGAAGCGCTCGCAGCTGCTCGAACCAGACCAGCGACACATCGGCGGCGTGCTGGGTCTTCTCGACCTCCTCGCGCCGCGTGGTCTCGAAATGCGCGAGCGCCGCCGGCGACGTCCAGTCGCGCCTGGTGGAAGGCCGCGATGCAGCGCGATCGCATCCTCCATCGCCAGCTTGGTGCCGGAGCCGATGGAGAAATGCGCCGTCGACTTGGCGTCGCCCAGCAGCACGACGTTCTCGACCACCCAATGGCGGCAGCGGATCATCGGGAAATTGCGCCAGAGCGAGCGGTTGGTGATGAGCCTGTGGCCCTGCAGCTCCTCGGCAAAAACCTCTTCGAGGTAAGCGGCCGACTGCGCCTCGTCCATCGCGCCCAGCCCGGCGCGCTCGAAAGTCTCGGGGTCGGTCTCCAGCACCCAGGTCGAGCGGCCCTTCTCGTACTGATAGCAATGCGCGATGAAGACGCCGTGCTCGCGTCTCGCTGGAAGAAGAAGGTGAAGGCGTCGAAGGGCCGGGTCGAGCCCATCCAGGTGAACTTGTTGGGGCGCAGGTCGGTCTCGGGCTGGAAGCGGTCGCGCCAGCCTTCGCGGATGCGGCTGTTGATGCCGTCGGCGCCGACGACGAGGTCGTAATCCGCGCTTCAGCTGCTCGACATCGGGCGCCTCCTCGCCGAAGCGCAGGCTCGACGCCGAGTTCGCGGGCCCGCTCCTGCACCAGCATCAGCAGCGAGCGGCGCGAGCAGCCGCAAAAGCCGTTGCCGGAGACGCGGTGGACGCTGTCCTTGAAATGGATCTCGATATCGTCCCAATATGCGAAATTGTCGCGGATCGCCGCGTAGCTCGTCTCGTCGGCGGCCTTGAAGGTGTCGAGCGTCTGGTCGGAAAAGACGACGCCGAAGCCGAAGGTGTCGTCGGGCTGGTTGCGCTCGAACACCGTGACTCGAGAGCGGGCCAGTCGCGCTTCATCAGGAGCGCGAAATAGAGCCCGGCGGGCCCGCCGCCTACGATCGCGATGCGCATGATACCCCTCCGCCAGCCTCTGAGAAATTATTTTAGGTCTGAAATAGTTTTATCTCAAGTGGCGGATTGCCGCGGAATGAAGCCATCCTGAGCGAGTCGATTTTTTCGTGGATTTTGCAATGCGATGCGGTCCGATACCGCGCTTCTGCTGCGGAGAGCCGTGCGTCATATCGGCCTTGCCAAATACTTTAGACCTAAAATATATTGGCGGCATCGGGAGGGGCCGGATGTCAGTGGCAAGCCAGATTTCACACGCAGGCAGCACGCTTCTGGCGGGGCGGCATGCTGTGGTGACGGGCGGCGGCCGCGGCATCGGCCTGCGCCGTCGCGGCGGCGCTGAAGGCGCAAGGCGCGCGGGTCAGCATCCTGGGGCGCGATGAAGCTGTCCTGCAGCAGGCCGTCATGGACGGGGCTGCCGATGACTGGCGGGCCTGCGACGTCCGCGATGAGGCGCGCCATGGCTCAGGCCTGCACCGAACTGGCTGCCGCATCGCCCATCGACATCGTCATCGCCAATGCCGGCGGCGGTCGAAACCGGCACGCTTCAGCAGCAGCGATGCCGAGCGCTTTCGCCGCATGAGCGAGATCAATCTGATCGGCACGGTCAACGCCTTCCATGCGGCGCTGCCGGGCATGCTGGCGCGCCGCAGCGGCCGGCTGATCGCCATCGCCTCGACCGCCGGCCATCGCGGCTACCCCTATGTCTCGGCCTATGTCGCGGCCAAGCATGCGGTGATCGGTCTGGTGCGCTCGCTGGCGCTGGAGACGGCGCGCAGCGGCGTCACCGTCAATGCGATCTGCCCCGGCTATACCGACACCGACATGGTCGCGGGCAGCCTCGACGCCATCACCTCCAAGACCGGCCTGTCGCGTGACGAGGCGCTGGCGCAACTGGTCAAGGCCAATCCGCAAGGACGGCTGATCGCGCCCGACGAGATCGCCGCCGCCGTGCTCTATCTCTGCGCCGAGCAGCTCAGGCGCCGTCACCGGCCAGTCGCTGATGATCAATGGCGGGGAGTTCTGACGGCGATGGAAACCCCTCCCCGACCTGGTGCTCGACCGCGAGACCAAGGCCAGCGAGCGCCCCGGCGACCATAAGGACGAGCTGCGGCTCTGGCTGCGGATGCTGACCTGCTCGACGCTGATCGAGACCGAGATCCGCAACCGGCTGCGCGAGGAGTTCAAGACCACCCTGCCCCGCTTCGACCTGATGGCGCAGCTGGAGAAATCCACCACCGGCCTGACGGTCGGCGAAGTCTCGCAGCGGCTGATGGTGTCGAACGGCAATGTCACCGCTGTCGTCGCCGGCCTGCTCGCCGATGGGCTGGTCGACAAGCGCGCCGCATTGCAGGACCGGCGCGTGCAGGTGCTGACGCTGACCGCGCAGGGGCGCAAGCTATTCAAGGGCATGGCCGAGCGCCACGAGGCCTGGATTGCCGAGCTGTTCGCCGGGCTGGATGCGGTGGAGACGACGCAGCTGTTCCGGCTGCTGGGCCGCACCAAGGCCTCGCTGCATAGCGCCATCGCCCAGCGCACGGCCGCGGGCAAGGGAGAGATCTGATGAGCCTGGCCAATGCCACCACCCTGCCGCTGGCCGGCTTCACGCCGCAGCATTTCCAGCTCGCCGTCGCCGGCAAGGTCGCGACCGTGACGCTGAACCGGCCGGAAAAGAAGAACCCGCTGACCTTCGAGAGCTATCGCGAGCTCACCGATTTCTTCCTGGCGGCCCAGAAGGAAGAGGCGGTGAAGGCGATTGTCGTCACCGGCGCGGGCGGCAATTTCAGCTCGGGCGGCGATGTCTTCGAGATCATCGGCCCGCTGGTGGCGATGGAGACGCGTGAGCTGCTGAAGTTCACGCGGATGACCGGCGAGCTGGTCAAGGCGATGCGCGCCTGCCCGCAGCCGGTCATTGCCGCGATCGACGGAATCTGCGCCGGCGCCGGCGCGATCATGGCGATGGCTTCCGATATCCGGCTCGGCACGGCCCAGAGCAAGATCGCCTTCCTGTTCAACCGCGTCGGCCTCGCCGGCTGCGATATGGGCGCCTGCGCGATGCTGCCGCGCATCATCGGCCAGGGCCGCGCCGCCGAGCTGCTTTACACCGGCCGCGTGCTGCGCGGCGAAGAGGCGGAGCGCTGGGGCTTCCTCAACCGGCTGGTCGAGCCCGACGCTCTGCTGGCGGAGGCCCAGACGCTGGCCGCGGAGCTGGGCGATGGCCCGACCTTCGCCAACGCCATGACCAAGCGCATGCTCGAAATGGAATGGGCGATGTCGGTCGAGAGCGCGATCGAGGCCGAGGCGGTGGCGCAGGCGCTGTGCATGCAGACCGAGGATTTCGCCCGCGCCTATCACGCCTTCGCGGCGAAGCAGAAGCCGGTCTTCGAGGGCAACTGACATGCTGGACGGCATTCTCGGCGATACGCTCGACTGGCCCTTCTTCGAGCCGCAGCACCGGCATTTCGCCGCGCAGCTCTCGGCCTGGGCCGATGCCACGCTCCCCAACCTGCCGCATGACGATGTCGACGCCGCCTGCCGCGCGCGGGTGGCGGCGCTGGGCGCGGGCGGCTTCCTGCGGGCGGTGGTGCCGGAGGCCTATGGCGGGCTCTCCGCCTCGCTCGATGTCCGCACGCTCTGCCTCGCCCGCGAGATTCTGGCGGCCCGCGACGGCCTTGCCGATTTCGCCTTCGCCATGCAGGGGCTGGGGACCGGCGCCATCAGCCTGGCCGGCTCGGCGGAGATGAAGGCGAAGATCCTGCCCGGAATCTGCGAAGGCAGCCGTATCGCCGCCTTCGCGCTCTCGGAGAAGGAAGCCGGCTCCGATGTCGCGGCGATGGCGACGACGGCTATTCCAGACGGCAATGCGCATATCCGGATCGACGGCGAGAAGAGCTGGATCTCGAATGGCGGCATCGCCGATCATTACGTCGTCTTCGCCCGCAGCGGCGAGGCGCCGGGCGCGCGCGGCCTGTCGGCCTATCTTGTCGAAGCGGGAACGCCTGGCCTGGACATCACCGAGCGGATCGAGGTGATCGCCCCCCACCCGCTCGCGACCCTGCGTTTCGATGGCTGCCGCATTCCGTTGGAGAACCGCATCGGCGCTCCCGGCGAGGGCTTCAAGGTCGCGATGGCGACGCTCGACATCTTCCGCTCGACGGTGGGAGCGGCAGCGCTCGGCTTTGCGCGCCGCGGCCTGTACGAGACCATCGCCCATGCCGACCGGCGCAAGCTGTTTGGCGGCACGCTCGGCGATCTGCAGCTCTCGCAAGCGGCCATCGCCGACAGCGCGGCCGAGGTCGATGCCGCAGCCCTTCTGGTCTATCGCGCCGCCTGGACCAAGGATCGCGGCGCCGCCCGCGTCACCCGCGAGGCTGCGCTGGCCAAAATGGTCGCGACCGAAAACGCCCAGCGCGTCATCGACCGGGCGGTGCAGATCCATGGCGGGCTCGGCGTCACCAAGGGCGTCAAGGTGGAAGAGCTTTATCGCGAAATCCGGGCGCTGCGGATCTATGAAGGCGCGACCGAGGTTCAGAAGATCGTCATCGCCCGCGACCTGCTGAAGGCGCAGGCGAGCCGCGTGGGAGGCTGACAATGCCGGTTGCCCTGCTGCCTTCGGGCCATGTCGACAGCTTCGCCCGCGAAAACCTGCCGCCGCAGGAGAGCTGGCCGGATCTGCGCCTCGCCGAGGCCGGCCTGTCCTATCCCGACCGGCTGAACTGCGTCACCGAGCTGCTCGATCGCCATGTCGCGGAAGGGCGCGGCAGCCGGACCGCGATCATCGCGCCGGGGCTGGAATGGAGCTATGCCGGCGCTGGCCGAGCAGGTCAACCGCATCGCCAATGTGCTGACGCGCGATCTCGGGCCTGCAACCGGGCAACCGCGTGCTGCTGCGCGCCGCCAACACGCCGATGATGGTCGCTGCCTATCTTGCCGTGCTCAAGGCCGGCGGCATCGCGGTCGCGACCATGCCGATGCTGCGGGCGGTCGAACTCGTCTATCCGATCCGCAAGGCGCAGATCGCGCTGGCGCTCTGCGACCACAGGCTGCTGGCCGATCTCGAGGCGGCACAAGTGCAGGCGCCGGCGCTCGCCGCGCATCGTCAGCTGGGGCGATGGCGGCGCCGACAGCCTTGAGCGGCTGATGCAGCAGCCGGGCTATGAGCAGTTCGCGCCGGCCGACACCGCCAGTGACGATGTCTGCCTGATCGGCTTCACCTCCGGCACCACCGGCGAGCCCAAGGGCACGATGCATTTCCACCGCGACCTGCTGGCGATCTGCGATGCCTATGGCGCGCGGGTGCTGAAAGCCTCGCCCGATGACCGCTTCATCGGCTCGCCGCCGCTGGCCTTCACCTTCGGCCTTGGCGGGCTGGTGCTGTTCCCGATGCGGATCGGCGCCACGATGGTGCTGCCGGACAAGGCCGGCCCGCCCGATCTGATCGACGCGATCGAACGCTACAAGGCCAGCGTCTGCTTCACTGCGCCGACCGCCTATCGCGCCATGCTCGACAAGCTGGAGGGCCGCGATCTCTCCAGCCTGCGCATCTGCGTCTCGGCCGGCGAAGCCTTGCCGAAGCCGACCTTCGAGGCCTGGCAGGCCAGGACCGGGCTGATGCTGATGGACGGCATCGGCGCGACCGAAATGCTGCATATCTTCATCGGCGCCCCGCGCGAGGCGATCCGGCCCGGCGCGACCGGGCTGCCGGTGCCGGGCTATGAGGCGAGGATCATCGACGAAGCCGGGCGCGAGCTTCCCGACGGCACGCCCGGACGGCTGGCGGTGCGCGGGCCGACCGGCTGCCGCTACCTCGCCGATCCGCGCCAGGCGAATTATGTGCTGGATGGCTGGAACGTCACCGGCGACACCTATCTGCGCGATGCCGACGGCTATTTCTGGTATCAGGCCCGCAATGACGACATGATCGTCTCCGCCGGCTACAATATCGCCGGGCCGGAGGTCGAGGTCTGCCTGCTGACCCATCAGGCGGTGGCCGAATGCGGCGTCGTCGGCGCGCCCGATCCGGAGCGCGGGCAGATCGTCAAGGCCTATGTCGTGCTGCGCGAAGGCACGCCGCCGGGCCCGGAGCTGGTCAAGGCCTTGCAGGAGCATGTGAAGGCCGGTATCGCGCCCTATAAATATCCCCGCGCCATCGAGATCGTCACGGCCCTGCCGAAGACACCGACCGGCAAGCTGCAACGCTTCGCCCTGCGCCAGATGGCGCGCGGCGATGTTTGATCACGAGCTGGAACGGCCGAAACGGAGGCGATGCCGATGTCTGACACTGCCCTTTCCCGCGCCATCCTCCCCGAAGGCTGGCCGACCCCGCGCGGCTACGCCAATGGCATGGTCGCGCAAGGGCGCGTGCTGGTCACGGGCGGTCTGGTCGGCTGGGACGAGGCGGGCATCTTCGCGCAAGGGCTTCATGCCGCAGTTGCGGCAGACCCTGCTGAACATCAAGGCGGTGGTCGAGGCTGGCGGCGGGCGCGATCGAGGATATCGTGCGGCTGACCTGGTACGTCACCGATATCGACGCCTATCGCGGCTGCCTCAAGGAACTCGGGCCGGTCTACCGCGAAGTGATGGGCCGGCATTTTCCCGCCATGGCGGTGGTGCAGGTGGTGGCGCTGGTCGAGCCTGAGGCGATGGTCGAGATCGAGGCGACGGCGGTGGTGGCGGGATAGGAAGAGCTGCTGGCAGGCTGCGAAGCGGGTGAGCGAGCTGTCAGCGGCTTCTGGCAGTGACGGCTCCCGCGCGCGCTGGACCATCCTTCGAGACGCTGCTGCGCAGCTCCTCAAGATGAGGGCTGGGGGGGTGTCTGACGCCCTCACCGTCCTTGCGAGGAGCGTCAGCGACGCGGCAACCTAGGGGGTCCGGGTGAGCGCTTTCACCCCGTGGAATCTTCGCTGCGCTCGCAATGACGTGGGAAGCCGAACCCTCACCCTCCGCTCTTATCCTTCGAGACGCTGCCCAGCTCCTCAGGATTGAGGGCTGGAGGTGGTGTCTGAAGCGCTCCCCGCCATTGCAGGGAGCGCGTGATGCGCCGTCAGATGCTGCGGGTTGCGCCGCCGTCGATGCGGATTTTGGCGCCCGTCACATAGCTTGCGCGCTCGCTGGCGAGGAAGGTGACGACATCGGCGAATTCCTGCGGCGTGCCATAGCGGCCGGCCGGAATCGTCGCGCGCGAGGCTTTTGCGGCTTCCTCGGCCGTGGTGCCGGTGCGATCGGCGGCGGCCTTGTCGAGCTGGTTGACCCGCTCGGTGTGGATGCGGCCGGGCATGACGATGTTGACGGTGACGCCCTTGGACGCGACCTCGGACGCCAGGGTCTTGGACCAGCCCACCACCGCCGAGCGAATGCCGTTCGACAGCGCCAGACGCGGGATCGGCTGCTCGACGCCCGAGGAGGTGATGGTGATGATGCGGCCGAAACCGCGCTCGGTCATGCCCGGCAGCAGCGCCTGCGCGACGTGGAAGAGGTTGGCCGCCATCGCCTCGAAATGCTTGAGCCAGTCGTCGCGCTTGGCCTCGCGCGCCTCGGAAGGCGGCGGGCCGCCGGAATTGCCGATCAGGATGTCGACGCCGCCCTGGCCTTCGAGCTTGGCCAGCAAGGCTTCGACCGAGCCGAAATCGCCGAGATCGAGGCTTTCGGCGGTGATGCGGGCCTTGACCTCGGCCGGGCACTCATTCGCCCATTCGGCGATGGCCGCGGTGTTGCGGGCTGCGGCGATGACGGTGGCGCCTTCGCTGGCGAGCGTGCGGGCGATGGCCGCGCCGAGGCCGCGGCTGGCTCCGAGGACGAGGGCGCGCTTGTTGTGAAGTCCGAGTTCCATGAGGCGATGTCCATCCCTTCGCGCGGGCGCTGATGCGCCGCTTCGGTCGTCCTGCTGATAGCCTGCAGCCGCGCGGTTGGGAACGGGCGCTTTGCGTAGGGCGGCATGCCGGGCTTGCGCCGCCCGACTGAAAAGGATGGCGCCGGCCTATTGAAAATCGCGGGATTTCGGCAGGATCCGCACATCCCTGGGATGCCCGCCGCGCTGCACCTGCGGATGCAGGAACTCATCGGCGCGTGTCAGGGTGATGGTGGCGCGATGGGTCTCCGAAAGCCGGTGCAGGTCCCCGGTGCGATCGGCGATCTTTTGCGCCATCAGATGCGTCACGCCTTCGGGGCTGCGCTGCACCCTGCCCTCGATCAGCAGCAGCCGCGCGCCCATCACCTCGCGGCGAAAGCGCTCGAACAGGCTGGCCCAGAGCACGACATTGACGATGCCGGTCTCATCCTCGAGCGTGATGAAGATCGCCTTGCCATTGCCGGGACGCTGGCGCACCAGCACGACGCCGGCCGTGCGGACATAGGCCGCATCGGGCTTCCGCTCGGTCTCGGCGCAGCTCAGGATGCGCTCGCGCTGGAAGAGCGGGCGCAGAATGCCCATGGGGTGGCCCTTCAGCGAGAGCCGGAGGGTCTGGTAATCCGCCACCACATGCTCGGCCAGCGGCATGACCGGCAGCGCCATATCCGGCTCCTGCCCCAGCTCCTGCGCCTGGGCGGCGGCAAAGAGCGGCAGGCCTCGTCATCGGGCAGGCGGCGCACGGCCCAGAGCGCCTCGCGCCGGTCGAGCCCGCATCGAGCGGAACGCATCGGCATCGGCGAGCAGCCGCATGGCGCGGGCGGGCAGCCGCGCCGGCGCATCGAGATCCTCGACATCGAGCGCAAGCCCGTGCCGCGCGCGCCTCGATGCGCTCGGCCCCATCCTCGTGGAAGCCGTCGATCTGGCGGAAGCCGAGGCGCAAGGGAATGCGGGCAGTGGGCATTCGGCAGTCGGCAGTCGTAGGCGACCCGACTGCCGACTGTCCGATGCCGACTGCCTCGGCTTCGAAGCGATTGTCCCAGGCGCTGGCATTCACATCGATCGGCCGCCCTCGCACGCGCCGATTTCCTGCGCTTCGCGGACGATCTGGGCCGGGCGCGTAGAAGCCCATGGGCTGGGAGTTCAGCAAGGCGCAGGCGAAGATCGCCGGGTGGTGGCATCTTCAGCCAGGAGGAGATATAGACCAGCTTGGCGAAGGAGGCGGCGTGGCTTTCGGGGAAGCCATAGCTGCCGAAGCCCTTGATCTGCTCGAAGCAGCGCTGCGGCGAATTCGCGCTCATAGCCGCGCGCCACCATGCGCTCGACCATCTTCGCCTCGAAATTGCCGATGGTGCCGACATTGCGGAAGGTCGCCATGGCACGGCGCAGGCCATTGGCCTCGCGGTCGCTGAACTTGGCGGCGACCATGGCGAGCTTCATCGCCTGTTCCTGAAAGAGCGGCACGCCGAGGTGCTGCCGCAAGCACATCGTACAGTTCGTCGCGGATCATGCGGCGGCGCGGGCGAGGGAAAGCTCACCTCCTCCAGCCCGGCCCGGCGGCGCAGATAGGGATGCACCATGTCGCCCTGGATCGGGCCGGGCCGGACGATCGCGACCTGGATGACGAGATCGTAGAATTCCCGCGGCTTGAGGCGCGGCAGCATGTTCATCTGCGCCCGGCTTTCGACCTGGAAGACGCCGAGCGAATCGGCCTCGACAGAGCATGTCGTAGATCGCGGCGATCATCGCGCGGGATGTCGGCCAGGCCCCAATCGATGCCGTCGATGCTCGCAGCAGCAGGTCGAAGGCCTTGCGGATGCAGGTGAGCATGCCGAGCGCCAGCACATCGACCTTCATCAGGCCGAGCGCGTCGATATCGTCCTTGTCCCATTCGATGAAGGTGCGCTCCTCCATCGCGGCATTGCCGATCGGCACGATCTCGTCGAGCCGGCCCGCGCGCCAGCACGAAGCCGCCGACATGCTGCGAAAGATGGCGCGGAAAGCCGAGCAGCCGGATGGCGAAGCCGACAGCCCGCGCGATCACCGGATTGATCGGGTCGAGCCCGGCCTGGCGGACATGGGTCTCGGCGATCTCGCTGCCCCAGCTGCCCCATTGCGTCCCGGCCAGCCGCGCGGTGACATCCTCGGTCAGCCCCAGCGCCTTGCCGACATCGCGGATGGCGCTGCGCGGGCGATAGCGGATCACGGTGGCGGCGATGCCGGCGCGCTCGCGGCCATAGCGCTCATAGATGTACTGGATCACCTCCTCGCGCCGCTCATGCTCGAAATCGACGTCGATATCGGGCGGCTCGCGCGCGTTCCTCCGAGATGAAGCGGGCGAACAGCAGGTCGTTCTCGGCCGGATCGACCGCCGTGATGCCGAGCACGTAGCAGACGGCGGAATTGGCGGCCGAGCCGCGGCCCTGGCAGAGAATGCCGCTGGCTTTCGGCGAAATCGACGATATCGTGGATGGTCAGGAAATAGCGGGCGTAATCGAGCTTTTCGATCAGGATCGAGTTCCTTGGCATCGAGCTGCTTTTGCACCTTGCTCGGCACGCCATCGGGATAGCGCATCGGCGCGCGGCGGCGCACCAGCTCCTCCAGCCAGCCCTGCGGCGTCCAGCCCGGCGGGATCGGCTCGTCGGGATATTCATAGCGCAGCTGGCCGAGATCGAATTCGACGCGCGCCAGCAGATGCGCGATCTCGGCGATGGCCTCGGGCGTGTCGCGAAACAGCCTGTGCCATTTCGTGGGGCGGCTTGAGGTGGCGCTCGGCATTGGCCTCCAGCAGGCGGCCGGCCCGCTCGATCGTCACGCCCTCGCGGATGCAGCTCAGCACATCCTGCAGATCGCGCTGAGCCGGAGCATCGTAAAGCGCATCATTGCTGGCGATGAGGGGGGTGCGGCTGGCGGCGGCCAGCGCCTTCAGCCTTGCAAGCCTGCGCCGGTCATCCCCCTTGCGATGCATGCAGGCGCCGAGCCAGACGGCGCCCGGCGCCGCCTGGGCCAGCGTGTCGAGCAGCGTCGGCAGCGGCTCCAGCCGCCTGTCGGGCATGACGATCAGCAGAAGGTCGCGGGTGTCGGCGATGAGATCGGCGAGATGCAGGATGCAATCGCCCTTCTGCGCCCGGAGATTGCCCCGGCTGAGCAGCCGGCAGAGCCGTCCCCAGCCTGCGCGGTTGGCGGGATAGACGACGATGTCAGGCGTGCCATCGGCAAAGACGAGGCGGCTGCCGGTAATCAGGCGGAAATCCTGCGCCCGCGCCTTGATATGCGCCTGCAGGGCCTCATCCTCGGTAAGGCTGCCATCCCTCACGCGCTCATGCTCGATCCAGACATGCTCGCCGGGCTCCCGAGCCGTCACGAAGCTTTTCGGGCGCGGGCAGCCCATCCTCGCGCAGCTCCTTCAACGCGCCATAGGCCCTGACCACGCCGGCCACTGTGTTGCGGTCGGCAAGGCCGATCCCGGCATGGCCGAGCAGCAGCGCCGTCAGCACCATGTCAGGGCCGGGCGAGGCGCCGCGCAGGAAGGAGAAATTCGTTGCGGCAACAGCTTCTGCGTAAAAGCTCATGCAGAAGAGCCCGTGCAGGTACCAGCGCGGCGGCGCGGCATCGGTCTCGTAGAAGCCGGCGCGGAACAGCCAGAACCGGCGTCCCTGCGCATCCTCGACGCGGTAATAGTCGCGCGCCGGCTCGGCTGGGCCGTCACGCCACCATTCCGGCGCGATCCGCTCCGGCCCTTCCGCGCGGGCGATCTCGTGCAGCACGCGCCGCCAGCGAAAGCGCAGGGGCGGCCCGTCCGGCACCTCGGCCAGGGTCTCGATGGGCTGCGGCGGGTCGAAGAGCTGCAGCGGGCGCGTCGGCGGGTCGTCGGGCTGCGGCGCCGGCCATTGCGACCGCCGCCGGCCGGCAGGGTGGCGGGGATCATCCGCGCCTCGCGGCGGGGGTCATGGCTTCCTGCGCCAATGAAGCGCAGCACCCGGTCGCGCCCGAAACGGGCGACCAGACGGTCGACCAGATCGGCCACCGCCTCCTCCTCGACGGCCCGGCCATCGAGCTGGGACTGGTGCCGGGTTCAGCGGCTCGCAGACGCGGGACAGCCAGGCGCACCGCGTCGAAACCGAAGCCGGGATCGAGCGGATCGGCCAGCGTCTCCAGCCGCTCGCGGTAAAGCCGCAGCACGGCTGTGGCATCGCGCGAGGGCCGGCCGGTCTCGACCCGGATGCGGCGCACGGCGCCATCGCTGCGGAAGAAGCTGAATCTCGAAGGCGCGCCCGCCCTCGCCGCGCTGCTCCAGCACGCGCGCCGCCTCTTCCACCAGCCGCACGACCACTGCATCAAGACTGTCCATGGCGAGGATCGGTTCGGCGAAATGGCGTTCCACCACGCAATCGGGTGGCGGGCGCAGCGGCGTGATGCGGATATCCTCCCGGCCCAGCGTGCGCCGCAGCCGGGCTGCTAGCCCCTCGCCAAAACGCGCCGACAAGGCAGCGCTCGGCCGCTCCGCCAGATCGGCCAGGGTCTTGAGCCCGGCGCGGGAGAGCGCGAGCGCCGTTTCAGCCGGCAGGCGCAGCGCCGCCAGCGGCAAATTCCGCGTGGCAGCCTCATCCCGGCCCGGCGGCACGATGCCGCCCTTGGTGAAATGGGCGAGCGCATGAGCGGCTTCGGGCGTGCCGGCAATGCTGGCGCGATAAGCGAGGCCGCCCGCCTCCAGCCGCTTACCGATCAGGGCGAGCAGGGCCGCCTCACCCCCGAAGAGATGGGCGCAGCCGGTGACGTCCAGCATCAGCCCATGGGGCGGATCGAGCGCCACCAGCGGCGTGAACCGATCGCAAAAGGCGGCCAGCCGCTCGATCTGGCGCTGGTCGGCCTCCGGATCGGCCTCGACCGAGATCAGGCCGGGAATCCGGGCGCGCGCATCGGCCAGAGTGAGGCCCGGTGCGAGGCCCTGATCCAGCGCCTGCCGGTCACAGGCAGTGATCCGCAATGCGCCGCGCTGGGTCTCGATGAGGACAAGGGGAAGCGGATGCCCCGACGCGTCGTCTTCACGCAGACCGGCGCCCGCTTCGCTTGAAAACGCCTTAGCCCGCCCTGCGGCGGGGACCCGTTTCTCCGCCGCAGCCTGTCCGTTGGCAGGAAGGGGAACCAGAGGGCGAGATAGCGGCGCGACATCGGGGCTGGGCCAGGTTCTGACAGGTTTTTCGGGCAAAACGGGTCTTTCCGGAAACCCGGATCCTTCTGCAAAACATTGTCGGTCACGGCTCCACTCCACACGCCACTCACACTCACTGAGGCCGCCGCGATGGCGCAGCAGCCTGATCTTGAAAGCCGGGTCGCCCGGCGCATTCGCCTCCAGCGCGCGCGACGGCAGGGGCCCCACCAGCCAGCGGGTCCGGGCTGCGCTGGGCGATTGCGAGGCGCTGGCGCGCAGCAGCAAGGTCGCGACGCCTGATCCCTCGGCCGCCAGCGAAAGCCGGCGCGTCGCTGTAAGATCGAACAGGCGGGGATCGCCCCAGGGCTCGATCAGCGCCGCACCCAGCGCGCCGCAGCGCGCGGCTTCCGCCCCGGCGCGCAAGACGCCCTCCGCATCGCGTGCCCGCACCAGCAGCACGCGGCCGGGATCGAGACCGAGTTCCGACAGGCCGGGCGGATGCAGCGCGCCGGTTTCGGAATCCAGATAATCCTGCCGCACCCACAGAATCGGTCGCTGCCCCGCCGCCCGCAAAGCCAGGCCGACGGCAAAGCCGGTTGCTGCCGCGAGATCGGCCGTGCCCGGGGCATAAACCTCATGCAGCGCAGCCCGGACCAACCCGCCGCCCAGCACCTCATCGAGCCCCGCAACGCCAAAACTGACCCGCCCCTTGGCCACCGGCGCCGTGCGCAGCCCTGCCTCGGCAAGGCTGCGGCGCAGATCGGCCAGGGTGCGGGCAGTGGCTATCATGAAGGCTCCAACGTGAATGTTCTGTCTTTGTTCTTTTATAGAGAGACTCTGCGGAAGGCGAGTCATGTCAGGATGGCGCATCGGTCTTCCGGAAGCCGCCCAGCCATGGTATGTACGGTTTTCCATTGAATGTATGGACGGGCCATGTCTTCTCTTTCCATTCGCGATCCACGGGTGCGTGAGCTGGCGCGGGAACTCGCCAGCCGCAGGGGCGCCAACATGACCCAGGCGATCATTTCCGCGCTCGAAGACGCCTTGGCTGCGGAGCGGACGCAGACGGCGCTCGCCGACCGGATCGCGGCGATTGCCACCTCTCTCGCTACCAAAGGCGAAACCGGCGGCCGCGACCTCACCAAAGCCGAGCGCGACGCGCTTTGGGGGCACTGATGTTTGTCGATTCATCCGCCTTCGTCGCGCTGCTGACCAATGAGCCGGACGCTCCCCGCCTCGCTGTTGCCCTTGAGAGTTCGCCCAAACGCTACACAAGTGGGCTTGTGCGGCTGGAAACGGTGATGCGCACAGCCTCCAAACTGAAGGTTTCGGTTCAGGATGCTCAGGCGGCGTTCGATGCGATTTTGGCCGAAGCCGATATCGAAGTTGTTCCGATCACCGATGCCATGTCGCGGACCGCTGTCTCCGCGTTTTCAAACTATGGCAAAGGGCGCGGACATCCGGCTCAACTCAATCTGGCCGATTGCATGGCCTATGCTGCGGCAAAGGCCTGCCACTGTCCGCTGCTGTTCATAGGCAATGACTTTTCCAAGACCGATCTGGCCTGCGGCCTTGACGACCCCACGCCGCAATCCTCCCCTGCCACGTCGTAAACGCCACCCATGCCCCGCTCCACCCCTCTCGACCTGATCTTCCGCCAGGCGCAGCTGCCCGGGCAGGCGCAGCCGCTTGATCTCGGGGTCAGCTCCGGGCGCTTTGTCGCTATCGAACCCCATCTTGCAGGCGAGGCGCCTGAGGTGATGCTGGGCGGCAAAACGGTGCTGCCGGGCTTTGTCGACAGCCATATCCATCTCGACAAGGCCTGCCTGCTCGGCCGCTGCAGCCATATCCGGGGCGGGCTGAAACAGGCCATCGCGGCCGTCTCGGCGATGAAGCGGGACTTCACCGTCGAGGATGTCTATGCCCGCGGCGCGCAGGTGCTCGACAGCGCCATCGCCAAGGGTACGACGCGCATGCGCACCCATGTCGAGCTCGACCCGCGCGTCGGCCTGCGCAGTTTCGAGGCGGTGAAGGCACTGAAGCGCGATTATGCCTGGGGCATCGACCTCTCGATCTGCGTCTTTCCGCAGGAGGGGCTGACGAACGATCCCGGCACCGAGGCCTTGCTGGTTCAGGCGCTGGAGCAAGGCGCGGATCTGCTCGGCGGCTGCCCCTATACCGATAGCGATCCCAACCGCCAGATCGCGATCCTGTTCGACCTCGCGCAGCGCTTCGCGGTGGATCTGGATTTCCACCTCGATTTCGACCTCGATCCCAGCTGGATGCATCTCGACGAGGTCTGCCGCCAGAGTATCGCGCATGGCTATCAGGGCCGCGTCGCCATCGGCCATGTCACGAAACTGTCGATGCTGCCGCCCGACGCTCTCGCCCGTGTCGCCGGGATGCTGAATGAGGCTGGCGTGGCCTTGACCGTGCTGCCGGCGACCGACCTCTATTTGATGGGGCGCGATGCGAGCCACGCCGTGCCGCGCGGACTTGCTCCCGCACATCGGCTGATGGAGAGCGGCGTCACCTGCTCCATCGCCACCAATAATGTGCTGAACCCGTTCACGCCCTTCGGCGATGCCTCGCTGCTGCGCATGGCCAATCTCTACGCCAACGCGGCGCAACTCGGGCCGGAGGATTTCGCGCGCTGTATATCACTGGTCACGACGCAGCCGGCCAAGCTGATGAATATCCGGGACTATGGCATCGCGATCGGTAACCCTGCCGACCTCATCGTGCTGGAGGCGCCGACAGCCGAGATGGCGCTGGCGGCCCTGGCCGAGCCGGTGATGGGCTTCAAGAACGGGCGCCGCAGCTTTTCGCGCCCAAGCGCCGTGCTGCACCCGCCTGACAACAGCTGACACCTCGTCATTCCGGGACGTCGCATCAGCGACGGACCCGGAACCCATGACCTCGAATGGGCAGTCATCTGCTCTACCTGCTCACCCAGGGGTGTGCATGGGTTCCAGGCTCGGGCCTTCAGCCCGCCCCGGAATGACGCTCTCATTTGAACGGGACGGGAGCTCAGGTCCGAAACCCTGAGGCTCGACAACGCGGATCGACCGCTATATCCCTTTGGGAACAACGGGCGGCGATGGAGCGGGTGATGAGGCTGATGTCACGACGGCTGGTTCTGGCGTTCGCCACCTGCCTGCCGCTGCTTGCCACGCCGTCTCTGGCCCAGTCGAAAGACCTCGTCATTTTCGCTGCAGCGAGCCTTAAAAACGGGCTGGACGAGGCGGCGGCGCGCTGGTCGCGGGAGACCGGGAAGCCCGCTACCGCGCATCTCCTATGCCGGCAGCAGCAGCCTCGCCCGCCAGATTGAGCAGGGCGCACCGGCCGATCTGTTTGTCTCCGCCGATCTCGACTGGATGGATTATCTCGACGGCAAGGGGCTGATCCGCAAGGAGACCCGGCTGAACCTGCTTGGCAATACGATCGTGCTGATCGCGCCGCAGGGTTCCCAAGTGAAGCTCAGCCTCGATCAAGGCGTTGATCTCACCGGCGTGCTCGGCGCGGGGCGGCTTGCCATGGCCAATATCGATGCGGTGCCCGCCGGCAAATACGGCAAGGCGGCGCTGGAGGCGCTCGGGGCCTGGGACAAGGTCAAGGACCGGCTGGCGCAGGCCGAGAATGTCCGGGCCGCCTTGCTGCTGGTCGCGCGCGGCGAAGCGCCGCTCGGCATTGTCTATGCCACCGATGCAGCCGCCGAGCCGGGCGTGACGGTGCTGGCGCGCTTTCCAGCCGAGACACATCCGCCGATCATCTATCCCGCCGCAGCAATCAAGGGCTCCGGCCACGCCGACGCCCTGCCCTTCCTGCGCTTTCTCAGCTCGCCACAGGCGAAAAGCGCCTTCACCGCGCAGGGCTTCACCATGCTGGCCGTGCCTGCGAACGCTTCGTGAGCGGCTGGCTCTCCCCCGATGAATGGACCGCCGTGCGGCTGAGCCTGCTCGTCGCGAGCACGGCGATGGTCCTCAGCCTGCCCTTCGGCATTGCCATCGCCTGGCTGCTGGCCCGCGGCCGCTTCTGGGGCAAGTCGCTGCTCGATGCAGCCGTGCATCTGCCGCTGATCCTGCCGCCGGTCGTCACCGGCTATCTGCTGCTGCTCACCTTCGGCCGGAAGGGGCCGGTCGGCGCCTGGCTCGAGAGCTGGTTTGGGCTGGTGCTGTCGTTCCGCTGGACCGGGGCGGTGCTGGCCAGCGCGATCATGGGCTTCCCCTTGCTGGTGCGCGCCATCCGCCTGTCGATCGAGGCGGTCGACCGCAAGCTGGAGGAGGCGGCCGGCACGCTCGGCGCGAGCCCGTTCCAGGTGTTTCTGGTGGTGACGCTGCCGCTCTGCCTGCCCGGCATTCTCGCGGGCATGATCCTGTGCTTCGCCAAGGCCATGGGCGAATTTGGCGCCACCATCACCTTCGTTTCGAATATCCCTGGCGAAACCCAGACCCTGCCCTCGGCGATCTACACCTTCACGCAGGTGCCGGGCGGTGAAGCCGGGGCGATGCGGCTGACGCTGATCTCGATTGCGCTGTCGGTTGCGGCCTTGCTCGTCTCGGAGGCGATGGCGCGGCGTGTGGCGAGGCGCGTCGCGGCATGAGCCCGACGCTGCAGGTAAGCGTTCGGCATCGCTTCCCCAGCTTTGCCCTATCGGCCGATTTCAGCTCCGATGGCGGGCTGACTGCCCTGTTTGGCCCGTCGGGTTCGGGGAAGACGACGCTGGTCAATATCATCGGCGGGCTGATCCGCCCCGAGCATGGACGGGTGGTGGTCGACGGACAGGTGCTGCTCGACACGCAAGCCGGCATCGATTTGCCGAGCCATCGCCGCCGCATCGGCTATGTCTTTCAGGAAGCGCGGCTGTTTCCGCATCTGACCGTGCGCCAGAACCTGCTGTTCGGGCGCTGGTTCGCGCCCCGCCTCGCTCCGGTCACGACCCAGTTGGAGGCGGTGCTGGATCTGCTGGGCATCGGCCATTTGCTGGCAAGGCGGCCATCCGGGCTTTCCGGCGGCGAGAGGCAGCGTGTCGCCATTGGCCGCGCGCTGCTCGCCAAGCCGCGATTGCTGCTGATGGATGAGCCGCTTGCCTCGCTGGATGAGCCGCGCAAGGCGGAGATCCTGCCGCATATCGAGCGGCTGCGGGACGAGTTGCACATCCCCATCGTCTATGTCTCGCATTCCGTCGCGGAGGTTTCGCGGCTGGCGACGACGCTGGCGGTGATGCAGGAAGGCCGGGTCGTTGTTGCGGGGCCGGGTCCGGAGGTGATGACCCGGCTCGATGTCGCCGGGCTATCGGGCCTGCGCGAGGCCGGCTCGGTGCTTGAGGGCGAGGTCGTCTCTCATGATGCGGCGTTCAGCCTGACGATGCTGCGCACGCAAGCGGGCCTGCTCCAGGTGCTTGCGGCTCCCAAGCCGCAAGGGGCGCGGCTGCGGGTGCGTATCCTGGCGCGGGACGTAATGCTGAGCCTCACCCGGCCGCAGGGGCTGAGCGCGCTGAACCTGCTGCCTGGAACGGTTGCCGAGATTGGCGAAGGCGACGGGCGGGGCGCTGTCACCCTGCGGCTGGATTGCGACGGCGCGCCGCTTCTATGCCGGCTGACTGCCAAGTCCGTCGCCGAATTGGGACTTGTTCCCGGTCTCGGCGTGCATGCCATCATCAAATCCGTCTCGGTCGAGGCGCCATGAGCGGCAAGGGAGCCCAGGAGATGGCCGATGCGATGGCGCAACGCGACACGCCAAAACCGCGGACGCGGCTGAGCCTGCGGATCGACATTCACCCGGCGGGGCGGCTCGGTCCCGGCAAGATCGATCTGCTCGAAGCGATCGAGGCCAGCGGCTCGATTTCGGCGGCAGGCCGGGCGATGGACATGTCCTATCGCCGCGCCTGGCTGCTGATCGACAGCCTCAACAGCATGTTCCGCCAGCCGCTGGTCGAGGCGGCGAGCGGTGGCGCCAAGGGTGGCGGCGCCGCCCTCACCCCGCTGGGGCGCGAGGTGGTGGCGCATTACCGCGCCATCGAGGCGCGGATCGCGGCAGCCGCAGGCCTGCATTTGCGGGCGCTGGAAGAGGCCGCGATTGACGACCTGCCTCAGGCCTCGCCCGGGGTATAGCCCGCCGCCTTGATCAGATCCCGGACTGCGTCGGCATTGGCTGCGCCTTGAACCTGGACGAGTTTCGAGGCGGGATCGGCCGTCACCTTGGCACCGGGCGCACCGCTTTCGACGGCCTTCGTGATGGCGCCGGCGCAATGGCCGCAATTCATATCGGGAACGCGGAAGGTCAATGTGCTCGCTTCGGACATGGCTGTTCTCCTCAGGGTTGAGCATAGCCTGAACCCTACCATGGTGGGAAGGTCAAGGGCGATGACATCGCCTGCGCAGCGGAGCAAACCACGGGTCGGAAACTCCCTCGCCCCTGCCCCTTGACCTTCCCATGATGGGAAGGACCATATGGGTCGGCATCAGGTTGGAGATCCCTCATGTCAACGCTCAGCATCGCACCGACAGCCAGCGCGCCGCGCGCTTCTGCTCCGGCGGCTGAGCTCGATATCGCCGTTTCCGGCATGAGCTGCGCCTCCTGCGTCGGCCGCGTCGAACGGGCCGTGGCTGCGGTGCCCGGCGTCGCGGCCGTTTCGGTCAACCTCGCCACCGAGCATGCCCGGGTGACGCTCGGCTCTGGCCCGGTCCAGGCTTCGGCGGTCGCTGCTGCCATCCGCCAGGCGGGCTACGAGCCGGCGACCAGCAGGATCGAGCTGGCGATCACTGGCATGAGTTGCGCGTCCTGCGTCGGCCGCGTCGAGGCGGCGCTGCTGGCGGTGCCGGGGGTGGTCGAGGCTCAGGTCAATCTGGCGACGCAGCGGGCGCAGGTCACGGTGCTGGGCGGCGGACGGCCGCTGGACCGGCTGATCGCCGCAGTCGGCAAGGCCGGCTACGAGGCTGAAGCGGTCTCCGGCGAGGCGCGCAGGGATGATCGCGAGCAGCAGGCGCGGGCGGAGGAACAGGACGGGCTGCGGCGCGCGGTCATCCTGTCGGCCATCGCGACCGCTCCGCTGCTGATCTTCGAGATGGGCTCGCATCTGTTCGATCCGCTGCATCATTGGCTGGCGGAGACAATCGGGTCCTTCAACATCAAGCTTCTGTCTTTTGCGCTGGCGAGCCTGGTGCAGTTCGGGCCGGGCCTGCGCTTTCTGCAAAAGGGCTGGCCGGCGCTGCTGCGCGGCGCTCCCGACATGAACAGCCTGGTGATGCTGGGCGCCGGTGCGGCCTATCTGTATTCGACTGTCGCGAGCTTTGCTCCCGGCATTTTGCCCGCCGGCACCGACTACACCTATTTCGAGGCGGGCGCGGTCATCATCACGCTGATTTTGATGGGGCGCTGGTTCGAGGCCCGCGCCAAGGGCCGCACCAGCGAGGCGATCCGGCGGCTGATGTCGCTGCAGGCGAAATCGGCCCGCATCCTGCGCGACGGGGTGGAAACCGATGTCGCTATCGAACAGGTCCAGCCCGGCGACATCGTGCTGGTGCGTCCGGGCGAGGCTGTGCCTGTCGATGGCGAGGTGGTCGATGGCCAGTCCTATGTCGATGAATCCATGCTCACCGGAGAGCCGGCGCCAGTCCTGAAAACACCGGGTGCGCTGGTGACCGGCGCCACGGTTAACGGATCGGGCGCCTTCCAGTTCAAGGCGCTGAAGGTCGGCGCTGATACGGTGCTGGCGCAGATCGTGCGCACGGTCGAGGCAGCGCAAGGCTCGAAGCTGCCGATTCAGGCGATGGTCGACAAGGTGACGATGTGGTTCGTCCCGGCGGTGATGGCGCTCGCGCTCGTCACCTTCCTCGCCTGGCTGATCTTTGGCCCCTCCCCGGCCTTGTCCTTCGCGCTGGTCAATGCCGTTGCTGTGCTGATCATTGCCTGTCCCTGTGCGATGGGTCTGGCAACGCCGACCTCGATCATGGTCGGGACCGGCCGGGCGGCGGAACTCGGAATCCTGTTCCGCCAGGGGCAGGCGCTGCAATCGCTGCGCGATGCCGATGTCATCGCGCTCGACAAGACAGGCACCCTGACCAAGGGCAGCCCGGAGCTGACCGATCTCACTGTGCTCGGCGGCTATGATGAGCAGGAGGTCTTGCGCCTCGTGGCATCGGTCGAAAGCCGCTCGGAGCATCCGGTCGCGAAGGCGATCGTCGCTGCCGCGCAGGCCAGGGGGCTTATCCTCGCGCCGATTACCGGCTTCAGCGCCGATCCGGGCTACGGGGTGCAGGCGGAGGTGGCGGGCCGTGCCGTCATGGTCGGCGCCGACCGGATGATGCGCCGCGCCGGCCTCTCGCTCGCAGCATTCGGCCCGCAGGCGGCTTCGATGGGCGATGCCGGCAAGACACCGCTCTATGTCGCCGTCGATGGAGCGCTGGCCGCGATCATCGCCGTTGCCGACCCGGTGAAGGAGACGACGCCGGAGGCGATTGCGGCTTTGCAGGCGCAGGGGCTGCGGGTGGTGATGATCACCGGCGACAATCAACGCACCGCGCAGGCCATCGCCAAGGGGCTCGGCATTGAAGAGGTGGTGGCCGAGGTGCTGCCCACCGGCAAGGCCGATGTAATCAAGCAGCTTCAGGCCGGCGGCGAGCGCGTCGCTTTCGTTGGTGACGGAATCAACGACGCGCCGGCCCTGGCGCAGGCCGATATCGGGCTCGCCATCGGCACCGGCACGGATATCGCCATCGAGAGCGCCGATGTGGTGCTGATGTCGGGGGATCTGAATGGCGTGCCGCGCGCCATCGCCCTGTCGCGGGCGACGATTGCAAACATCCAGCAGAACCTCGCCTGGGCCTTTGGCTACAACGTCCTGCTGATTCCTGTGGCGGCGGGCGCGCTTTATCCGGCTTTCGGCGTGCTGTTATCGCCGATGGTCGCGGGTCTTGCCATGGCGCTGTCGAGCGTGAGCGTGCTCACCAACGCGCTCCGGCTGCGTCGGTTCGGCAGGCAACAGGCTGGGAGGAGCTGAGTCATGAACATCGGAGAGGCCGCGACCTCATCGGGCGTCAGCGCCAAGATGATCCGCTATTACGAAAGCATCGGCTTGATCGGAGCGCCGCTGCGCAGCGAGGCGGGCTACCGGATCTATTCCACCGACGAGGTCCACACGCTGCGCTTCATCAAGCGCGCCCGTAATCTCGGCTTCTCCATCGACGAGACCCGCGAATTGCTGGCGCTGTGGCGCGACAAGAGCCGGGCGAGTGGCGATGTGAAGCGCTTCGCCCTCAACCATGTCGCCGACCTCGAAGCCAAGATCGCGGAGCTGCAGGCCATGGCGGGAACGCTGCGCCATCTCGCCCAGACCTGCCATGGCGACAGCAGGCCCGATTGCCCGATCCTGGCCGATCTGGCCGGGACAGCCATGGCGGCGAAGGGCAAGGCCGCCGCCGCCCGGCGCAAGTGAGCCTTGTCGCCGGCCCCGCATGCCGGATTGGCTGTTGACGCAGCTTCTACCTGAACCGATTGAAAGCGCGGCTTGAATCGGAGTTTTCGGGAATGGGCGCGCTGAAGATTGCATTGGTGGGGGCCGGGCTGATCGGCAAGGTCCATCTGGAGCGGCTCGATGCCGCCGCCGACTGCACCTGCGCGGCGATTGTCGACCCGACCGAGGCCGCCAAGGCATTGGCGAGCGAGCGCGGCCTGCCTTGGTTCCCTGACCCGGCGTCGATGCTGGCCGCGATGCGGCCCGATGGCGCGATCATCGCGACGCCCAACGCCTTGCACGTCCCCCACGCCGTGGCCTGCCTTGAGGCGGGCGTGCCGGTTCTGGTCGAGAAGCCGCTGGCGGATAGTCTGAGCGCCGCTAGGCAGCTGGTCGCAGCGCAGGAGCGCACGGGCGTTGCTGTCCTCGGCGGCCATCATCGCCGCCACAACCCCATTGTCAAGGAAGCGCGGCGGTTGGTGCAGGAGGGTGCACTCGGCCGGCTTGTGGCCGTGACGTCGCTGTTCCTGATCCGCAAGCCCGACGACTATTTCGATGTCGCCTGGCGGCGCGAGCCCGGTGGCGGGCCGGTGCTGATCAATCTGATCCACGACATCGACAATCTCCGCTTCATCTGCGGCGAGATCGACGCGGTACAGGCGATGAGCTCCAATGCAACGCGCGGCTTTGCGGTCGAGGATACGGCGGCGCTGACCTTCCGCTTCGCGAATGGCGCGCTGGGCACGGCAACGATTTCCGATGTGACGCCAACGCCCTGGAGCTGGGAGTTGAGTTCGGGCGAGAACAAGGCCTATCCGCAGCGCGACGGGCATTGCTACCTGCTGGCTGGCAGCGAAGCCTCGCTCTCCATGCCGAAAATGGAGCTTTGGCGCTATCAGGGCGTGACGCCGGGCTGGTGGCAGCCCTTGCAGATGGAGCAATGCATCATTGCCGCTCAGGAGCCGCTGGCCGAACAGATCCGCCATTTCGCCGCTGTCATCCGGGGAACTGAGACGCCGATCACCAGCGCAGCCGATGCCGCCCGCACGCTCGCCGTGATCGAGGCCGTGAAGCAGGCGGCGGCAACAAACCAGATGGTGAGCGTGGCCTGAAGCGGCCCAAAATGCAGTGCGGCGGCCAGCTCGCGCCGGCCGCCGCACTCCATTCAAGTCAGGCCGGTCAGACCTTCACCAGTTCCATCGGCGCCGGATAATAGCGGAAGCCGTCGCCCGCCTTGGCGAGATTGCCAAAGCCCGGCCAGGCGAAGTGATAGGACATCACCGGCGTCTTGTTTTCCGCCAGCGAGGTCAAAAGCCGGACGCGCGACTGCACCGCCTGCTTCGGGTCGCTGTCATAGGCGAATTCGAGGCGCGGGTTTTCGGTCAGCAGCACGGCATGGTGGGTGAGATCGCCGAGGAAGGCGAAGCTCTTGCCGTCGGCCGTGACGTTGAAGATGTGGTGGCCGATGGTGTGGCCCGGTGCGGCAATGGCCTGGATGCCGGGCAGGAACTCCTGCTGGTCCTTGAAGAAGACGATCTTGTCGCGGACCGGCAGCAGATTGGCGCGGGCATGGGCGACGAAAGCCTTGAGCGGCCCGCCCATCTTGCTCTCATCCGTCCAGAAGTCGAAATCGGCCTGGCTGATATAGACCTGGGCGTTGGGGAAAAGCGGCTTACCATCGGCAGTGCAGATGCCACCGATATGGTCGATATGGGCGTGGCTGCAGACGATGGCGTCGATATCGCCAGGCTTGATGCCAGCCTCCTCCATGCTCTTCATCAGCCGCCCGGTGGTCGGGCCGAAGGCTTTCGAAAAGCCCATGCCGGTGTCGAACATCACCAGCCGGTCACCAAAATTGATGATCGGGATGTTCTGCTCCAGCACGACATTGGTCTTGGGCAGGAAATTGGTCTCGAGCATGCCGTAGACCTTGTCCTTGGCGACGCCGAGGAAGCTGTCGCCGGGATCGCCCAGCGGCAACGGGCCGTCGGAGACGACCGTCACCTCGGCATTGCCGAGCATGAAGCGGTAGAAATAGCCGGGCTGCGTGCGCGAGAGCGGCGCCTTGGCCAGCGCGGGAGTTGCGGCCGGAAGGGCAGCGCCGGCCGCAAGGCCCGCTGCGGCAGTCAGGAAGCCGCGCCGGCTGGTTGGCGGCAGAAGCGAATGATCATGACGTGTGCTGGAATCGCGGGACATGGCATTTCCTCCTGGGGACAAGGCGCGGCCTTGACGCCGTCAATGTCTTGGCAAGGGCGCGCCGGGGCCAGCTGGCCGTTGCTGGTGGGAGGATGCACAGCCCTGCCGAGCGCTGCCAATACCGCTTCGCTCTATCCGGCATAAGCGAAAGCTGTCGCATGCCGGGCCAGCCACAGCGCCATGGCTCGGCCGATGTTGGCGCTGTATGCAAGCTGATCGACCCTCGCGAAGGATGAGACCGTGGCGCATTCGACAAGCATGTACCTTCCGCCCGCCGGCACCGGCGAATGGGCAGGTCTCGCCCCTGATAAGGCCGGCTTTCGGCCGCAGGCGCTGCAGGAGGCCGTCGATTTCGCCATCGCCCAGGAGAGCAGCTGGCCCCGCAGCTTGTATTATCCCGATGGCCGCTATGTCGGGCTCGTCGAGTGGAACGAGAGCGGCCCGTGGAGCGACATCTCCGGCCCGGTGAAGGAGCGCGGCGGCCCGGCCGGGCATGATCCTGAAGGGCGGCCGCATCGTCTCGCAATGGGGCGACATCGACCGCGTCGACATGACCTTCTCGGTCGCCAAGAGCTATATCGCCATCCTCGCCGGGCTTGCCGTCGCAGACGGGCTGATCGGTGATGTCGACGAGCCGGTCGGCCAGCGCATCGACGGCCCGTGCTTCGAGAGCGCCCATAACGCAGAGATCACCTGGCGCCATCTGCTTCAGCAGTCGAGCGAGTGGGAGGGCGAGCTATTCGGCAAGTCCGATCAGGTCGATCATAACCGCCAGATCGGCCCCGGCGCCGATAACAGCCGCAAGGGCCAGAAGCGCGCCCTGCGTACGCCCGGCAGCTTTTACGAGTACAATGACGTCAGGGTGAACCTGCTGGCCTATTGCCTGCTCCGGCTGTTCCGGAAGCCCGCTGCCCGAGGTGCTGCGCGAGCGCATCATGGACCCGATCGGCGCCTCCGACAGCTGGGAATGGCACGGCTACAGCACCTCCTGGGTCGAGATCGACGGGCAGCGGATGCAATCGGTGCCGGGCGGCTGCCATTGGGGTGGCGGCATCTTCATCAGCGCCCGCGATCACGCCCGGCTCGGCCTGCTGATCGCCAATGGCGGCAACTGGGGCGGCCGCCAGCTGATCCCGGCCGAGTGGATCACCGCGATGATGACGCCCTCCCCGACCTTGCCGAATTACGGCTATCTCTGGTGGTTGAACCGTGGGCCGCAGGCCCGCCCGCATGTGCCCGAGACCGCCGTCTTCGCGCTCGGCGCAGGCGTCAACGTGATCTGGATCGACCCGGCACAGGAGCTCGTCGCGGTGCTGCGCTGGATCGACAAGACCGCGCTGGACGGTTTCGTCGACCGCATGCTGGCGGCACGGGCGGGCTGAGGCCGGTCTATTTCCCCATCACCAGATTGGGGAGCCAGGTGGTCAGCGGCGGCCAGAGCGTGATCGCCACCAGCACGGCCAGCAGCGGCAGCAGCCAGGGCAGGATGGCCCGCGACATCGCCTCGAAGCTGATGTTGGCGATCTTCGAGGTCACGAACAGCACGACGCCGACCGGCGGCGTGATCGTGCCGATCATCAGGTTGAGCACGAAGATCAGGCCGAACTGGATCGGATCGATGCCGAACTGGGCCGCGGCCGGCGCCAGGATCGGGATCAGGATCAGCATCGCCGCCAGCGCTTCCATGAAGCAGCCGACGACGAGCAGCAGCAGGTTGACGATCAGCAGGAAGACCAGCGGGCTGCCTGACGAGCTCGACGATCAGCGGCCCGACCGTCTGCGGCATGCGCGAGATCGACAGGCACCAGCCCAGCGCCGCCGGCCGTCATCACCAGCGCCAGCACGACGCCGGTGGTCTCCACCGTCTCGACGACCAGCTCCGGCAGATCGTTCAGCGTCGAAGCTGCGGTAGACGAAGAGCCCGAGCACCAGCGCATAGGCGGTGGCGACCGCGGCGGCCTCGGTCGGCGTGAAGATGCCGGCCATCATGCCGCCGAACAGGATCACCGGCGTCATCAGCGCCCAATGCGCGTCGCCGGTAGGCGACCCAAAGCTGCGCTGCGCCGGGAAACGGATGGCGCGGCAGATCGCGGCGGCGCGCGACGACGGTGACCATCACCATCAGCGCGCCCGCCATCAGCAGGCCCGGGATGACGCCGGCCAGGAACAGCCCGCCGATCGAGACATCGGCCGAGACGCCGTAGATCACCATCGGCAGCGAGGGCGGGATGATCGGCCCGATGGTGGCGGAAGCCGCGGTGATGGCCGCCGCCGTCTCGGCGTCGTAGCCCTCGTCCTTCATCGCCTTGATCTCGAGCGTGCCGACGCCGCCGGCATCGGCCACGGCCGAGCCGGACATGCCGGCGAAGATCACGCTGGCGAGGATGTTGGCGTGGCAGAGCCCGCCGCGCAGCCAGCCGACACAGGCGGTGGCGAAGGCGAAGATGCGGTCGGTGATGCCGGCCGAGTTCATGATGTTGCCCATCAGGATGAACAGCGGCGCGGCGAGGAGCGGAAAGGAGTTGGCGGACTGCGCAATCTTCTGCGGCACGATCCCCAGCGGGAACCCGCCGAAACAGGCAAAGGCGATGGCCGCCAGGCCCATGGAGACGAAGAGCGGCACGCCGAGCAGCAGCGCGGCGAACCAGACGGGCAGGATCTGCAGCATCAGCGTGCTCATAGCGGCATCGCCTCTGCAGGGTCGGCCTTGGTGACCCGGCCCGCCATAACCGCGACGATTTCGGCGAGCGCCTGGAGGATCAAGGCGAGCCCCGCCAGCGGCATGACGATGTAGAGCGCTGCCGAGGAGACCGGGAGCGCGATCGATTCCACGTCCCAGTTGCGTTCGATCAGCGCATAGGAATAGCGCACCAGCACCAGGGCGAAGAGGATGATCGCGAGCTGCGTCGCGATCTCCAGCCCCTGCCCGGCCAGCTTCGGCAGCCTGTCGGCGAAGATGGTGATGCGGATATGCGAGCGCCGGCGCGCCGCGATGATCCAGCCGATGAAGCCGGCCCAGACCAGCAGGTACTGCGCCAGCTCGTCGGTCCAGGCCAAGGGCGCGTTGAGCTGGCGCGAGATGACGCCGAGCACCACGGTTGCCAGCAGCGCGAGCAGCAGCACCACGGCGGTCCAGCGCACCAGACGGTCGCTGAGCTGGAGAAGGGATGTCATGACGCGCGGCACTCGGCGTGGATGGCGAGAGCTCCGGCTCCGCGGCGTCATGCTCCCTTTTGGGGGAGCATGACGTCTTGGGGAGACGGATCTCGCCAGAGGGAAGCGGATGGCCGGGACCAGCCCGACCAGGACGGAACGGGCGCTTTGGCCGGGGCTAGAGCGCCGCCAGCGCGTCCCAGGTGCCCTTGCCCCATTTGGCTCTCGAACTGCTTCGGCAAGCTGTCGAGCACCGGCTTGCGGAAGCAGTTCGAGATCCGGCTCGATCACGCGTCATGCCGGCCGCCTTCAGCGTCGCCGACCAGCGTGCCCTCCTGCTTGCCGAGCTCGTCGTCCTGCCAGGCAGCGCCGTTGGCGATGGCGGCTTCGAGCATGCTGCGATCAGCGTCCTTCAGGCCCTTCCAGAAGTCGCTGTTCACGATGACCAGGCGGGGCGTGATGATGTGCCCGGTGAGGATCAGGTGCTTTTGCACCTCGCTGCAGCTTGGCGCTGTGGATGGTCGGCAGCGGGTTCTCCTGCCCGTCGACCGCGCCCTGGCTCAGCGCCAGATAAAGCTCGTTGAAATTGACCGGCGTCGCCTTGGCGCCCCAGGCCTCGACCATGGCGCGGAAGGTGTCGACCGGCGGCACGCGCAGCTTGAGCCCGGCGATGTCGCCGACGGATTTGACCGGCTTGGAGCCGGTGGTGAGGTGGCGCTTGCCGTAATAGGTGACGGCGACCATGCGCATGCCGCGCTTCTTCTCCAGATCGGCATTCATCTGAGTAAAGATCGGCGCCTTGGCGACCTTGGCCATATGGGCCGCGTCACGCCAGAGATAAGGCGCCTCGATCACCGAAAGCTGCGGCAGGAAGGAGCCAAGCGCCGCGGCGCCATCGGTCGTCATGGTCAGCGCGCCGGAGGCCACCGCTTCCATCATGTCCTTGCCGGAGCCGAGCTGGCCGGCCGGGAAGGACTGGATGTCGATGCGCCCGCCCGTCTTCTCCTTCACCTCGCTGGCGATGCGATCGACCATCTGCACCTGCGGATGGGTGGCTGGCAGCATCTCGCCCCAGCGCAGCACCGTCGCCTGCGCGCGCAGCACGGCTGGCATGAAGATCGCCGCGGCGGCTGCCGAGCCGGCGAGAAAGTCGCGTTTGCTGATGATGGTCATGTCCCTCGTCCCTCGCTCTGCGTCCGACACCTTCAGCCCCCCGGCCGCGCGGCGCGCCGGGCGGCGCATCGCGTGCGATCGGAGACAAGACTGCGGCGCCGAAACCTCCCTGGATACGGCCGGTTCTCCGGCTCGTTTGCTTTGTTTCCTGAATCGCTTGCGCTGATTGGCTCAGTTTTCGATTCAGGCCGTCGGACTTGTCGTTCAGTAGCTCATGGCGCGATTGCGGGCGTTGCCGATATGGACGCTCATCGCTTCGGCAGCAGCCTGCGGATCGCGGCTTTCAATCGCCGCGATGATGGTCATGTGGTCCTGCATCACCGGCAGCAGGATGTGGTTCTGGATCCGGGTTTCATACTGCCGGATCAGGCGGATCTTCAGCCAGGTCACCCGGAACGCCTTGGAGACGATGTCGTTGTCGAGGTGGTCGATGATCGCCTCATGCATCAACCGGTCGACATCCTCGGCATCCTCGATCAGGTCGGGATCGCCCCCCGCCTCCGCCCGCCTGATGATCGCCTCATGCCGCTCGCGCTGTTCGGCGATTGCGGCGTCGGTGGCGTTCAGGGTGAACAGCGCCGTCGCTTCCTTTTCCAGAAACAGCCGGAACTGGAAGGCGTTGCGGATCAGGTTGAGATCGACATGGGCGACCTGCATGCCCCGCTGCGGCACGGTCTTGATCAGCCCCTCCGCCTCCAGCCGCGGGATCAGCTCGCGGATGGCGCCAAGCGGCATGCCGGTCATCGCGACCAGCTCGCGCTGCGTGACGAACTGGCCGGGCTTGATGTCGCGCGCCAGCAGCTTCTCCGTGAAGCTGGCATAGGCCCGCTCCCGCAGTTTCAGCGGCTCGCCTTCGCGCTCAAGCTCCTCGCCGTTCATCGCGTTTTCGCTCCTCAGGCAGCCTTGGCCAGGGTGATGCGGTCGAAGGCGGCGAAGAGCCGAGCCCGCGACGCCTGGTCGAGCGCCTGGAGCGGGGCGCGCATCGCGCCATAGCCGTCATCATTGTAGATGTGGCCGACCAGCGCCTTCACGGCCGCCATCACCGGATGGCTGACGATCTCGTCCACCAGCGCGTTCACCACCGGGTTCTCGGCGCCTTCATAGACCAGCGGCCGCAGCAGATGCGGCACGAGGTTGGCGACGCCGCAGATCGAGCCCTGGGCTCCGGCGCGGACGGCGCGGGCTAGCTGGCGCTCGTCGCCGACGAGGATGGCCAATTCGCCATGCGCCTTCAGGAAGGATTCGGTGCTGGCATAGTCGCCCGACGAATCCTTGATGCCGGTGATGACGCCCGGAAACGCCGTCTTGAGGCGCTGGACCAGGGCGTTGCTGATCGAAACCGCCGTCACGGAGGGGATGTGGTAGAGGATGACATTGCGCATGGCCGGCCCGACAGTCTCGAAGAGCTGCGAGAACCACTGGAACAGGCCGTCATCGCTGACGCCCTTGAAATAGAAGGGCGGTGCGATCAGCAGCCCCTTGGCTCCCGCATCGAGAGCGTGGCGCGCCTGCTCCACCGCCTCATGCAGCGAAGCGGCGGCGACGCCGGCATAGACCTGGCGGCTCGGATCGATCCCCGCGCCGATGACGGCGCCCAGCATGGCGATGCGCGCCTGCGGACCCAGTGCCGCCCCCTCGCCCGTGGTGCCAAACAGCGTGATGCTGTCGCAGCCATTGGCCAGCACATGCCGGGCATGGTGGACGAGGCGCGGCAGGTCGACCGCGCCGCCCTCCCGCATCGGGGTGGTGATGGCGCAGGAGAGGCCGAAACGGTTGGGATCGAGGGCCATTGAAACGGGGCTTTCGCGGAGAAGGGGGTCAAGGCGGCGATGGCGAGCCGGGCGCCAGCAAAGCTGCGGGCGCGACGGCCTGAGGAGCGTCAGAGTAGGCAGGAATTTTTGCGGTTGCAAGCTAACATGTTGGGATGCACATACTGCGCTCCCAGCTCAAGCCTTGGCCTTGGTTCATGCCGATCTCACCGACCTCCCCTGCGATCTCGACCCGCAAGCTGGGCCGCAGCGACCTGCTGGTCTCGACACTGGGTTTTGGCGGCGCGCCACTCGGCGATCTCTACGCGCATCTGGATGAGGCGCAGGCTGTGGCGACGGTGGAGGCTGCCTTGAGAGGTGGCGTCACGCTGATCGATACCTCGCCGCTCTATGGCCATGGCCTCTCCGAGCATCGTATCGGCGCCGCGCTGCGGCGGGCCAGGCCGGAATCGGTGGTGCTCTGCACCAAGGTCGGCCGCGTGGCGGAGCCTTTTGCGGGGCGTGGCAGCGGCTCGGGCTATCGTGGCGGGCTGCCGCACGGCTTGCGCTTCGATTATTCGTATGATGGCGCGATGCGCTCGCTCGAACAATCGGCACTGCGGCTGGGCGTCGACCATTTCGATATCGTGCTGATCCATGATGTCGATGTCTGGACGCAGGGGGCCGATCAGATCGAAGGACGCTTTGCGGAGGCGATGGAGGGCGCTTACCGCGCGCTTGACCGGCTGCGGGCGGCGGGAACGGTGAAGGCCATCGGCATCGGAGTCAACGAGGCCGAGATGTGCGAACGCTTTGCCCGCGCTGGCGATTTTGACACCATGCTGCTGGCCGGGCGCTACTCCCTGCTCGAGCAGCCGGCGCTGGCCCGGTTCATGCCGCTGGCGCTGGAGAAAGGCATTGGGCTGATGCTGGGTGGGGTGTTCAATTCCGGCATTCTGGCAACCGGCGCGGTCGCGGGTGCGAAGTATAATTATGCCGATGCGCCGGCCGATATTCTGGCGCGGGTCGCGGCGATCGAGGCCGTCTGCCAGCGCCATGGCGTGCCGTTGCGGCGGGCCGCCCTGCATTTCCCGCTGGGCCACCCGGCTGTCTCCAGCCTGGTGATGGGCGCGGTCTCGCCCGATGAGGTCACCGACCAGATCGCCGAACTATCGACGCCCGTGCCTGCCGCGCTGTGGGCTGAGCTGAAGGCCGAGGGCCTGCTCGGCGCCGATGTCCCGGTGCCGGCCTGAAGCCATGCGGATCGACGCGCATCAGCATCTCTGGAGCCTGTCGCGTGGCGACTATGGCTGGCTGACTCCGGCTCTCGGGCCGATCTTTCGCGATTTCGGGCCCGATGATCTGGCGCCCCTGCTCGCCGCCCATCGCATCGACAAGACCATTCTGGTGCAGGCGGCGCCAACCGAAGCGGAGACGCAGTATCTGCTGGAACTGGCGCGACAGACGGATTTCGTTGCAGGCGT
The DNA here is from genome assembly GCA_963759925.1 of uncultured Alphaproteobacteria bacterium. Lineage (GTDB taxonomy): Bacteria > Pseudomonadota > Alphaproteobacteria > Rhizobiales > Beijerinckiaceae > Allobosea. Next base: position 125,637 of record CAVXBE010000006.1, on the reverse strand, counting down.
CGTTGGCTGGTGTGATTTCGAGGCGCCGGATGCGCCCGAACGCATCGCAACCCTGGCTCGCGAGCCGCTGCTCGTGGGGCTGCGCCCGATGGTCCATGATATCCCCGATCCGCTGTGGCTGGCGCGGCCCGAGCTCGATCCAGCCTTCAAGGCGCTGACCGAGCACGGGCTGGTTTTCGACGCGCTGCTGCGGCCACAACATATCGCGCCGATGCTGCAGCGACTGGAGCGGAGCCCGGATCTGGCATGCGTCATCGATCATGCCGCCAAGCCGGATCTGGTCGGCGGCGACTTGCATCAGTGGCGGCACGGCATGGCGGCGCTGGCATCGCATCCGGCCGTCTGCTGCAAACTGTCGGGACTGGTGACGGAAGCGGGCGCCGATTGGGAGATCGCGACCCTCCAACCCGTCTACGACCCTATCCTGGCCTGCTTTGGGCCGGAGCGGATGATCTGGGGCAGCGATTGGCCGGTCCTGACCCTGCGCGCCAGCTATGGGCGCTGGGTCGAGACGGTCGAGGCGTTGCTCGCCCCGCTGGACAAGGCGGCAAAGGCCGCGATCATGGGTGGCACCGCCCACCGGGTTTATCTGGCCCAGCGCGGCCGCGCCTGAGGAGACTGCCATGCTGAAGGGCCTCGACCCTGTCCTCTCCGCCGATCTGCTCTGGCTGCTGGCGGCCATGGGCCATGGCGACGATCTCGCTCTGGTCGATGCCAACCACCCTGCCGAGAGAATTGCCCGCGCCACCACCAGCGGCAGGCTGGTGCGGCTGCCGGGGCTGACCATGCAACGCGCCGCGCGCGCAATCCTCTCCGTGCTGCCGATCGATGATTTCGAGCCGGAGCCGGCGCGGCGCATGCTGACGGTCGATAAGCCGGCGCAGATCCCGCTCGTGCAGATGGAGGTGCAGGAGGAGCTGAACCGCGCGGCCGGCGCGCCCGTACCGCTGGTCGGCATCGAGCGCTTCGCTTTTTACGATGCGGCGCGGGCCGCATTCGCCGTGGTGCAGGTGGGCGACCCCCGCCCCTATGGCTGCTTCCTGCTGCGCAAGGGCGTCATCGCCGGCTGACCTCAGGCGATATTGGCTGCGATTTCGGGCTCTTGAAGCGCAGCCGCACCATCCACCGGCGCCAATTTCGCGGTTTCGATCGCCAGCTTCACGGCCTCGCGCAGGCTGCCCGCTACCAGATCGGCACGCGTCCCCTCGCCGAGGATGGAGCTGGTGGCGCCGGCCGGCATGCTCAGGCAAGCCAGCATCAGGCTCGCGCCCGGCAGACGTCGCCGCAGCCGCCGCAGATTATAGCGCATATGAGCGGGGCTCTCGGCATCGATATAGCAAAGGCAGACCAGCTCGTATTTCCGCGCCTGCAGATCGACCACGTTGGGTCGCGACAACGCATCGGGCGGCTCGACCGCGCTGCGGATGCCATGCTTGTCCAGAAGCTGCGCCAGCATGAGCGCGGCGGCCTCATCCAGCGGGCCCTGACCGGCGATGCAAACGACGCTGCCTTCGCCCCGGAAGGCCGGATTCAGCTCCTCGGTCCCCAGCACCGGCAGGTCAGCGGCGCTTTCGCTGTCGTCCGTGGATTCGACGGCATCGGCGGCTTCAGCGTCGGTGGTCAGCTCGCCGGGCTTGGGAGCGCGGTCATCATGCTCCGACAGATCCTCGACGACCTCGCGCACCGTCTCGAGAATACGGGCAACCCGCTCCTCGTCGAGAACGCCACGGACAAGGTCAGCCTTGGCCAAACGCAGGCCTTCCAGCGCGACATCGTCGTAGTAAGCCGAGAGCGAGCGTTCCTTCAGAACCTCCTCGGCCTTGTCGGCGGTCTCGGCGGGGTCGCCTGACAAAACGCGCTGATAGAAGATTTCGGGCGGGGAGAGCGCCGGCCTGTCGCCCAACAGCACGTCGAGAAACTCAAGCTTTTCGACATGGCGGCCGAGCACGACGAGGCAGATCGTCAGCGGCATGGCCAGCACCAGGCCGATGGGCCCCCAGAGCCAGGTCCAGAAGGTGGCGGAGGCGACGACCGCGACCGGAGACAACCCGGTCGAGCGGCCATAGACCAGCGGCTCAAGCACATGCGCCGCCAGTGGCTCGGCCACCACGAACAACAGGCCTGTCCAGAACAGCATGCTCCAGCCGGGATCGACAGCCGCCGCCAGTGCCAGCGGAAAGGCAGCGGAGATGATCGCGCCGACATAGGGCACGAAACGCATGATGCCGGTCAGGATACCCCAGAGGGCCGGATTGGGTACACCGATCAGCCAGAGCCCGATGCCGATGCACAGCCCAAAGCCGAAATTCAGCAGCAGTTGGCTGACGAACAGCCGGCTCAGCCTTGCTGCCGCATCATCGAGCGCAGCGGTGGTTTTTTGCAGATCATAGGTGCCGGCGAGGCGGATGAAGCGATTTCGCAGATCCTCGCGCTGCAGCAGGATGAAGATGACGAAGACGAGGACGATGAAGGTCGTCGTCAGCGGGTGGACCAGCGGCTTGATGAAGGAGCCAAGCATCTGCAGCGATGTCGGCTCCGGCGTCTTCACCTCGACGGGGATGGGCTTGGCTTCCGTACCCGGCTCGCCCGGCGGCGGCTGGGTCAGCTCTGTCGGGCTGGTCGGACGGTCGAGTTCCTTGCCGAGGTCCTGCAGCATCTCCGAGGCGCGCGACAGCGCTCCGCCACCGACCGTGGAGCCGCGCAGGGAGGAGACCTTCTCGCGCATCGTCATCTGGTAGCGCGGCAATTCGCCGGCGAGCTGCGCAACCTGCGTCGCCATCAGCACGGCCAGTGCGGACAGGGTGGCAAAGGCGACCAGCACGACCAGGATGACCGCAAGCGAGCGCGGAAAGCGCAGCTTGCGCAAGCCGCGCACCAGCGGCGCCAGGACGAAGCTCAAAAGGATCGCCAGCGCAACGGGAATGAAGACCTCGCGCCCGACATAGAGGCCGGTGATGATCAGGGCTGCCACGCCCAGCGCGCCGAAGCTCGGGCCAGCCGGCAGGACGAGCCCATCGCGCGAGGATGAGGAGATGATCGGCCTGCGCATTCAGTTGGCTCCGGCGGGGATGGTGCTACACGCCGCCCGCCTGGCCTTGGGAGCCAACCATGTCCGTGTTTGCGTTCGGCCAGACACAACAGCCGATGAGGCGGGAAAGTTCCGTCCTGCATGAGCCCGTTGACGCAGGGCGTTCGCGGTACGCCACGGATGGGGCTGGCACTTCAGTTTTACTGAATGCCTCCGTCAATGCCGATGATCATAGCGTACTGTAACAGAAAATCGCTCCGTTCTTGATCGATATCAAGGTAACGCTTGGACATCCCGGCAAAATTTCGCTCATGGGGAGAGCCAATGAACGACTTCAAACGCCTCAGCGTCACCGCCAGCGCCCTGCGGACGATCCTCCAGCAGGCGGATGGCGTGGCGCGCCTGGCCGAGGAGCAGCCCTCCCTGGCTGCGGCCGCCAGCGCCGCCCAGGCCGCGCGGGCTGCGGCCATCGCCATCGAGGCCTTGCGGCTGATCGGGGATATTCCCGATGCCGATGCGGCCCTTCAGCAGGCGGCCTTGATCAACCGCGCAAGGCGGGCGCTTCAGCTTGTCTCCGAAGCCCCGCGCGAAACCTCCAGGCTGCGGGCGATCAACTGATCAGAGCAGCGATTTGGCCAGCATGCAGTGGACGCCCTTGTGCTGGTTCACCGTCTGGGTGATGCGCAGATCGGCGGTGATGCTGCACAGCGCATAGGCCTGCTCGCGCGTGATGCCGATCCGCTCGACGATCAGGGCGATCATGTCCCGCAGCGCGATCTCGGCACAGCGATCGAGATCGGGATCCATGCCGAAGGTCATCAGATGCGTCGGCGTCTCGGCGCGTGGATAGGTGAATGACAGGTCCTTGCGGACGGTCAGCCGGAAGCGGCCTGAGAGAGCGGTCTCGATAGCGGTGACATTGACCTCGCCATCGCCCTGCAGGCCATGGCCATCGCCGCAGGAAAACAGCGCTCCCTCCGCGAAGACGGGGAGGAACAGCTTGGTGCCCGCGACCAACTCCTTATTGTCGATGTTGCCGCCAAAGGCGCGCGGGATGATCGAGGTGCAGCGCCGCCAGCTCGGCGGCGGAGCCACGCCCATCACCCCGAAAAACGGCTTCAAGGGCAGTTCCAGCCCCCAGGGCATGGTGCCGACATTGCGCTCCCGATCGAGCGGGATCGTCATCAGGTGGTAGTTGGGGAAATCGTCAGGCAGTGTGCCGGCCAGCGGGCGGCTGAAGTTGAAGCCCCAATCCTGCCTCAGCTCGACAGCTTCGATATCGACCTCCAGCACATCGCCGGGCTGTGCACCCTCGACATGAACCGGGCCGGTGAGGATATGGGGACCGAACGGGATGCCCTGCTGCGCGGCATGAATGGCCAGCAGTTCCGGGGGGATGTGGAACCCTGCCGGCGGCAGGACCTCGGCACTGCCGCTGACCGTGTCGATGGTGACGGTCTCGCCACTGCGGATGCGCAGGACCGGCGGCACGGTGGCGTCGAAATAGCCCCAATGGCAGGTCTCGGGCGAGGCGGCGAGATGAGGCATGCTGGCGATCCCTGACGGCGATGGTCCGTTACCATGAAAGCTCGCGCGCCAGCGGTCGAGTCCCGGATCAGCCGGCAACGAGAATCGTCCCCAGCGCCGTACGATCGCAACGCTGCCCGCCAAACCGTGCTATCGCTTGGTGACGGCGACTGAACTCAGCCGCACAGCCTATACTAACGGCCGCTTCTCGCCCGCGCTTCGCCGGGCGAGCCTCGAACCGAGCCGGTGCGCAAGCCCAGCACCTGTTGCGAAAGCGCCCGATGCATAACGTGCTGACGATGAAGCTCGAGCAGTTCTGCCGGTTCAGCCCCGCCGAACGGCAGCGCCTCGACGAGCTGCTGCACTATCCCCGGAAGATCTATGTGCGCGGCCAGGCTATTCTGGCCGAGGGCGAGCAGGTTCAGCATATCCATCTCGTGCTGAAGGGCATTGCCGCGCGCTCCAAGACGCTGGCCGATGGCAGCCGCAAGATCATGGCCCTGCTCGTGCCGGGCGATCTGTGCGACCTTGAGGTTTTTGTGCTGGCCCGGATGGATCATGATCTGAGGGCGCTGACCGAGACCACCTGCGTGGTCATCCCCGCGACCGTGATCGAGAGCCTTCTCAGCGAGTTCTCGACGCTGACCAGGGCCTTGTGGTGGAGCACGATGACGGATTCGGCCGTGCTCCGGGAGTGGATCGTCAATCATGGCAGCCGCGATGCCTTGCAGCGCGTCGCCCATGTCATTTGCGAGATCCTGATCCGCTATCGGCTGGTTGGGCTGGCGCCTGCCGATTGCTTCCCGTTCCCGATGACGCAGGACGAATTGGCCGAAGCCACCGGGCTCAGCACGGTCCACATCAACCGCACCCTGCAGCATCTGCGTATCGAGGGGTTGATCGAGTTGAAGCAACACCGGCTGACGGTACTCGATCCGCATGGGCTGCAGCGGCTGGGCCAGTTCGACGGCAGCTATCTGCACCTGATCAGGACCGAACGGGGCGATGCGGACATAGCCGGGCGGGCCGGAGATCTGATCCCGCGCCGGGCTTAATCAGCCGTGATTTCGCCAATCTTTCTGTAGCTTAAGTGCAGATTAAGAGTTGCCGGCAAAGGTATTCGAGGCCGGGCGAACTCCGTGTCGGCGAGAAAGACCCCGGACCCGGCCGATGGTTTCGAACCTCCTCCTCCACTTTGACCGGTGGGTCAACGCAAGGCTCGGCCTGGCTGAGCTTGAGCCGGAGGCTGCCGCCGAGCTGCGCCTGGCGCAGGCAACGATGCTTGCGCAAATTCTCCCGGCCATCCTGATCTCCAGTATCCTGACCGCCGTCACCACCGCCGCGATCGCGATGATCAATGGCTGGATGTGGTTCCCGGTGGCGTGGGCGACGCTGGTGGTGCTGACCTGCCTCGTCGGCATCAGGCAGATGAGGGCGATGCGCGCGCGGGAGTGGAGCAAGCCACCCTCCCCCTACTTCGTCAGCCGGGTGCTCTCCGACTCCATCATCGTGGCTGCGCCCTGGGCGATCATGGCGCTGGTGCTGAACCCGGCAGCCGCGCCCAATCTCGAAGTCGCCATCGCCACCATGCTGGCTGCCATGACCTGCGGCGGCATGTTCACCATGGCCTGCATGCCGTCAGCCGCGATCCTGTTTGGCGCCATGATCGTGCTGGGCCGGATTTGCCAGCTGCCCTTTACGCCTCTGGAGGAGGCGCTGCCCAACCTCCTGTTCCAGATCATCTATGGCGCGGTGCTGGTCTTTTCGGTGCATTCCATGGCCAACATGTTCAGGAAAGCCGTCGCCGACAGGGCGAAGGTCCGGCGGCTCGGGGCGCGCGCCGAGGCCGAAGCTCTCGTGGAAACCGCGCGGCGCGAGGAAGCCGAGCAGCAGGCTGCCGCCTTCCGGCGCGCCAATGGCGCAGTGCTGCACTCTGTCGTTCGCTCTGTGGCCCATCTGAAGGATTCGGCCGGGCATCTGCTGGCGATTTCCGAGGCTTCGCAGGCCAAGCTTGCCGGCGTGACCGCCGCAGTCGAGCTCAGCGCCAGCGATATCCGCTCGGTCGAGCAGGCCTCCGAGGCGCTGACCGATTCCATTCTGCGCATCCGGCGCGAGACGGACCGGACGCGCCAGCTCGTCCATGGTGCTGCCAATGAGGTCGATGCCTCGATCCAGACCAAGCTTCGCCTGACCTCCGCGGTGCGGAATATCGGCCATGTCGCCAGCCTGATCGACGAGATCGCGCGCCAGACCAACCTGCTCGCCCTGAACGCGACAATCGAGGCGGCGCGGGCGGGTTCGGCCGGGCGCGGCTTTGCCGTGGTGGCCAATGAGGTCAAAAGCCTCGCCTCCCGCACACAAGCGGCAACGCAGGACATCTCGCGGCAGATCGAGGAGGTACGGCTGGCCAATGAGGTCTCGACAGAGGCCGTCTCCAATATCCGCCAGTCGACCGACGCGATCTTCAACGCCACGGACGGCATCGTCGTGGCCGCAGATTCCCAGGCCAGAACCATCGACGCGATCGTCGCCTCGCTGTCGCGCGCTGTCCGCGAAGCCGAGGCCGCGTCGCGCGCCGTGGATGGCGTGGCGGCCGATACTGCGCGCGCCATGGAGCATGGCCGCGCCGTGGCCCAGGCCGCAGCCGGCGTCGATGCCTCCGCCGTGCATTTCGACGATCTGGCGACGCAGTTCGCCGACCGGGTCGTGGCGCGCTGAGCGCGGCGGCTCAGGGTCCGGTGAAGCGGGCCTGCAGCGCGTGACCATCCGCCAGCGTCGCCGAGACCACGATACGCGCACCCACCCCGAGCGGCTGGGCCAGCGTGCCGACCAGCTTGTTGGGCGGGGCGGCTGACAGCGCCACCGTCGCGGTCTTGCCGGCATCCTGGACGATGGCGCGGGCGGATTTGGTGCCCGCCGAGGAGAGCGGCTTGTCCGCGGCATCGGTGAGGTAGAGGACGATTTCGCCACCCTTGGCGACCATCTCGACATGGTGGCCGGCGACATCGACCATCGGGCCGCCATTGGGACCCTTCGCCATTTCATGGGCCGAAGCACCCGTGACGGAGGCGATGGCCGCGACAGCAATCAGCAGTTTCAGCATGGTGGATTCCTTTTCGTTCAGAAGGCTTCATTGGGGGACAGGGTGCCCGTGCCGGCGCCGCTGCGGCTGGCGACGATGCGTTCGAGCGGTTTGGCGCCGAAGGTCAGGAACAGGATGGGCGTCAACACGGTGTCGATCAGCGTCGCCGAAATCAGGCCGCCAAAGATCGTCACCGCGACCGGATGCAGGATCTCCCGCCCCGGCTCATCGGCACCATAGAGCAGCGGGATCAGCGCCAGCCCGGCCGAGAGCGCCGTCATCAGCACCGGGGTCAGCCGCTCCAGACTGCCGCGGATGATCAGGTCGCGGCCAAAGCGCTCGCCCTCGTAGAGAACGAGGTTGATGTAGTGCGAGACCTTGAGGATGCCGTTGCGCGCCGAGATGCCGGCGAGCGTAATAAACCCCACCATCGACGCGACCGAGAGCGGCTGGCCGGCAAGGTGCAGTGCGACGACGCTGCCGATCAGCGCCAGCGGGATGTTGCCCATGATGATCAGCGCCAGAATGGCCGACTGGTAACGGGTGAAGAGCACGACGAAGATCAGCGCCAGAGACACCAGACTGAGCAGGCCGATGCGCAGGGTCGCCTCCTCCTGCGCCTGGAAGGTGCCCTCGAGCCGGGTTGCGTAGCCCTGCGGCAACGGCGTCTGCGCAACGATGCGGCGGATATCGGCGATCACCGCAGCCATGTCGCGCTGGCCATCGCTGTTGCCGTAGACGGCGATGCGCCGCTGCCCGTTCTCGCGCTGGATCTGGTTGGGGCCGTTGGTCTCCGACACGGTGGCGATGAGGCGCAAGGGGATGTGACCGCCCGGCGTCGCGATCAACAGGTCCTCCAGCCCTGTGGTGGAGCGGTTCTGGTCCGAGAGCCGCAGCACCACGTCATAGCGCCGGTTGCCGTCGACGATCTGCGAGACTGTCCGGCCATTCGACAACGTCTCCAGTGCCTGCGTCACGCCCGCCGGCGTCAGCCCGTAGAGCGCGGCCTTCTCATGATCGACATCGATGCGCAGCTGCGGAATGCGCACCTGCCGCTCGGTCTGCAGATCGACTAGGCCGGGGACCGTGGCCAGCCGCTCGCGCAGCGTCTCGGCCAGGCTGCGGATGGTGTCGAGGTCGTCGCCATAGAGCTTGAGCGCGATCTGGGCGCGCACGCCCGACAGCATATGGTCGAGCCTGTGGCTGATCGGCTGGCCGATATTGATGGACACCGGCAGCACACTCAGGGCCGCGCGGATATCGGCATAGATCTCCTCCTTGGAGCGGTCCGAGCGATGCAGATCGATATCGACTTCGGAGGAGTGGACGCCCTCGGCGTGCTCGTCGAGTTCGGCGCGCCCGGTGCGGCGGCCGATCGACTTCACCTCCGGCACCTTGAGGGCGAGCTGTTCGGCGATCAGCCCGAGGCGATGGCTCTCGGCCAGCGAGATGCCGGGATTATACTGCAGGGAGACCACCAGCGTGCCCTCGTTGAAGGGCGGCAGGAAGGTTCTCGGCAGCAGCGTCGCGCCATAGACGGCCAGCGCCACGCCGATGCCGACCAGCGCGATCAGCGCCGTGCGGGTCTCGAACGCCCAGCGCAGCAGCGCCGCATTGCCGCGCTTGAGATGCCGGACCACGAACGAGTCGCGCTGATGACCGCTGCCGGCGCGCGACAGCAGGTAATAGGCCATGACCGGGGTGAGCGTGATCGAGACGATCAGCGAAGCCAGGATCGAGACGATATAGGCGACCCCGAGAGGCGCGAAGAGCCGCCCTTCGATCCCCGACAGCGCAAAGAGCGGAATGAAGACGAGGATGATGATCGCGGTGGCGTAGACGATGCCGGAGCGCACCTCCTGCGAGGCGGCCGCGATGACCGCCAGCACAGGCCGGGGGCTGGGCTGTCGCGGTTCTGCTTCAGCCGCCGCAGGATGTTCTCGACATCCACGACCGCATCGTCGACGAGTTCGCCGATCGCGATGGCGAGCCCGCCCAGCGTCATGGTGTTGATGGTCAGGCCGAAGGCGTGGAACACCAGGACCGTGGTCAGGATCGAGACCGGGATCGCGGTCAGCGAGATCAGCGTCGCCCGGATATTCATCAGGAAGAGCAGCAGGATGACCGCGACGACGGCCGCCGCCTCCAGCAGCACGCGCTCGACATTGGCGATGGAGGTCTCGATGAAGCTCGCCTGGCGGAACTGGACGTTGGTGGCGGAGATCCCCTTGGGCAGCGTCTTCTGGATTTCGGCCAGCGCCGCCTCGATGCGGCCGGTCAGCTCGACGGTGTCGGCCTCCGGCTGCTTCTGAATGCCGATAATCACGGCCGGCTTGCCCTGGTAGCCGGCATCGCCGCGCTTGACGCGGGCGGCGAACTCCACGCGAGCGACCTGATGCAGCAGGATCGGCTGGCCCTGGCGCTGGGCGATGACGGTGTTGCGCAGATCCTCCAGCCGCTGGGTCAGGCCGAGATTGCGGATGAGATATTCCCGGCCCTGCTGGTCGACGAACCCGCCGCCGGTATTGGTGCCAAAGCGCGTGACCGCCGTCTCGATCTGCTCATGGGTGACGTCGAGCGCCTGCAGCGCGGCGATATCGGGCGTGATCCGGTATTGCCGCACCTCGCCGCCGATCGGGATGACCTGCGACACGCCGGCGATGGTCAGGAGCTGCGGCCGGATGGTGAAATCCGCGATCTCGCGGACCTCCATCGGCGACGCCTGGTCCGCCGTCACCGCCACCAGCATGATCTCGCCCATGATCGAGGAGACCGGGCCCATCTGCGGATTGACGCCACGCGGCAATTGCTCGCGCACCAGCGACAGCCGCTCGGCCACCAGCTGGCGCGAGCGGTAGATGTCGGTGCCCCAGTCGAACTCGATATAGGCGATGGACAGGCCGACACCGGAGACCGAGCGCACCCTCAGCACACCGGGCATGCCGTTCATCGCCGTTTCCAGCGGATAGGTGACGAGTTGCTCGACCTCCTGCGGAGCCAGCCCCTCCGCCTCGGTCATCAGGGTCACGGTCGGGCGGTTGAGATCGGGGAAGACATCGACCGGGATGCGCGGCAGCACGAAGCTGCCATAGGCGACCAGAACCAGCGCCGCCGCGATCACGAACAGGCGGTTGCGCAGGCTGGCTGAGACGAGGAGGTTGAACATCGGCCCGGCCTCAGCGGATCTGGTTGAGGTGTTCGGCGCCACGCACCACGATGCGCTCGCCTGCCGCGATGCCGGCCCGGATCACCAGCCGCGTCGCGTCGAAAGGCTCGGTGCGAACCGCCCTCGCCTCGAAGCGCTCGGGATCGGTGTGGCGCCAGACCAGCGCCTCGCCATTGCCACCGCGTACGACAGCATCGCGGGGCACGATAATGCCGCTGACACTGGCGCCGCTCTGCGCCGTCACACGCACCGGCTGGCCGACGGCGACAGGGCCCGCTTCATTGTCGATGGCGAATTGCACCAGCGTTGCCTGCTGTTGCAGCGCCCGGCCGAAGCCGCGAAAGGACAAGGCGAGAGGCTGGCCATTGGGCAGCAGCGCCGAGGCGCTGCCGAGCTGCGAAAGCTCCGCATCGGCATAGGCCAGAGCCTCGACCCAGAGCCCACCGGGATCGACGATCTGGAACACGATGTCCTGCGAACCCACGACCTGCCCGGCCACGACCCGGACCGCGGAGACCACGCCATCGAGCGGCGCGCGCAGCACTTCCGGCTCGATCCGGATGCGCCCGACGATTTCGCGGCGCCGCATCAGCCCGGCTAGCTCGATCTCCGCATCGATGACCTGGCTTTGCGGTGCGATGGCGCGCTCGGCCAGTCCGCGCGAGCGCTTCAGCTTCGCCTCGACCATGGCGATCTGCTGCTCGATCTCGCCGACGCGCTCGGCGATGGTGGTGCGATCGGCCTGCGGCACGGCCTGTTCGACGGAGGCGAGAATGTCGCCGCGTCGCACCTGCTGGCCCAGCCTCGGCAGCCCGCTCTCAGGCGCGACGATGCGGCCGCCGGTGATGCTCTGGACCTGGCCGGACCGGTTGGGGTCGGCAATCACCCGGCCGGTCCAGGCTACGGTTCGGCGGGCCTCTTCCGGCTTTGTCACCTGGGTTCGGATATCGAGCAGCCTCTGCGTCGGCTTCGGGGCGAAAACGGAGCCGTCGGCGAGCCGGCGCGGCGTGTCGCCGGCAGGCATCAGCGTCTTGGCCGCCTCGCCATGATCATGGCCTTCATGGGCGCGGGCGGCATCGGGGCTGGCGAGCGCGACCAGCGCGATCAGCGCGATGGCGGAAGCGGCGCGTCCGCTCCCGCGCAGGCCTGCACCGAAGAGCAGGCCAAAGGCCAGCGCAGCCCCGGTTGCCAGATAGAGCACCGGCACTTGCCTTCCGGCGATCGACAGGTTCTGCCCCTGCAACGCGGCCGGGACCGGCCCGGCGACTGAGGGGGACGTCGCCATGGGCCGCTCCAGCGTGCCGATCAGCAAATCATCGCCGCTGGCATGGGTGATGGCGACCACCAGTTCCAGAGGCCCCGCCCCGTAAGAGATCGGACTCGACCACGTGTAGGTCCCGTCGGCCGCCACTTCGGCTGCGACCTCGCCTCCTGTGCCGATCGTGACGGCGACTGCAGCGTCGGTCACGGGCTCGTTGCTGGCATAGCGATCAAGGAACAGGGTCAGCCGATTGCCGCGCAAGACCCCGACCAGCTCATAGGCATCGGAGTGTAGCGCGAGGCGCGGCGAGGTGGTGCTGACGACGGGCGCGGCTTTGGCCCCGTGATCATGCCCCTCATGAGCCGCGAGCGGCGCCGTATTGCACAGGACAGCAAGCGCACATGGCGCCATGACGCGGCGCACGAGGCCGCAAACCAGCGAAAACATCTGAGAAACCCATTCGAACCGGCGTGATCATCCGGCGGCGCGGCTGAAGAGCCGGCCGACGCTCAGGCGATGGCGTCAGTTCGTGGTGGCCTGGCATGCGGGCCAGGAGCGTCCATCCGGGCGTGGGTCTGCGGAGGTAGTCCAGGTTTGAAGCGGCGCGCGCTCGGCACCGGCAAGCTCGGAGCGCTGTGCCCCAGAAGCGCGACAGTGCACATGGTGCCGCAGCAGGTCGGGTCGGCGACGCTGAGAGGCGGCCGCGATGTCGCCCAGCCCTGCAGCGTTTCTGCCGGCTCCGGCGCGCAGACCGGCATCGCAACCGATGCGGCCTCTTGCCTGGCGTTAAGCCGTTCGGGCGTCTTTGCGGTAGCGGCGACGGCTGTCGAGCGGGGTTCATGGCCCTTGTGAGCCTGCGCCGGCATCGCCCAGCCCAGAGCCAGCACGAACACCAGCGCTGCCGCTTTGCATGCGGTCGCCGGAAGTCCGGTGGCCCTGAAGGCCCTAGCCAGAAGCTCGCGCATTTTCACGTCGGTTCCGTCGATTCCCAGGCGGAAAGCAGCCCTCCAATGCAGCTTCCCATACTGGAAGGTCAAGGGCTTACGGGTGCGGCGCTGCGGCGGGCGGGGGCGAGCGTGCCGGCCGCGATTCAGCGGCTGTCCGGCTTGTTCCAAATCAATGAACTTCGGATGTGAAAGGTGTCTAATAGGACGGCATGACGCAGCTTCTCGATATTAGAACCCTTGGTCAATCGAGAAATTGTCTTGGAACATCTCTTAGGTAAGCATCTGTAAAAGTTTTAGTCCCATGTTTTTGTACGGTATCGTCCCCTTCCTGGAGAGCAACTCGTGATTTCGACCATCTGGCCCGTCCGGTTGTCCCAGTTTCGCATATCGACCAAGCTGGTTTTCGTTGTCGCCCTGCCGATCCTGCTGATGATCGCGAGCTTCTCGACCAGCATTTGGTCGACCTATCGCGACGCCGACCGTGCCGAGGCGGTTGCGGAGGTGGCGCAGGTCGCGCCTTATTTCACCGCCGCCGTGCATGAGTTGCAGCGGGAGCGCGGTTCCTCGGCGCTGATGCTCGGCGCGAAGGGCAGCCAGTTCCGCAGCGAGTTGCAGCAGCAGCGTGATCTCACCGACAAGGCTTTGGCCGAACTCGACCGGGCCTTCAACGTGCTCGTCAAGATCGAGGAAGCGGCGCCGCTGACGCAGGAAAAGCAGCAGATTTTGGCGTCGCTCAGCGAGGCCAAGGCGGCGCGCAGCCGGATTGACGGATTGAGCCTGCCGGTGGGCGAGATGGCGACGATTTACACGGCCCCGATCGTCAAGATCACGGCTCTGCTGCAACACATTGCAAAGCTGAAGGCCGACCCGCGCATTGTCGACGATGCCCGCGCGCTGGTCGCGATTGCCGAGGCCAAGGAACGCGCCGGTCGGGAACGCGCCCTCGCATCCAATGGCTTTGCGGCCGGCTGGTTCGACGCCGAGCTCTATCGCGGCTTCCTGGCGCTCACCACGGCCCAGACCACCCTGTTCGACCAGTTCCTCACCCTCGCCCGCCCGGAACTCGCCCAGAAGCTGACCGGCGTTCTCGCTTCCGATGCGGCGCGCGCGGCCGATGCGCTGAGGCAGGTGGCGTCGGGCGCACCGTTCGGCGCCGATCTGCGCCAGGTTTCGGCCTCGGATTGGTTCGCCAAATCCACCGTTCGGATCGATTTGCTGAAGTCGGTCGAGGATGCGGCCGGTCAGGCTCTCGTGAAGGGCGCCGAGGCTGTCGCGGAGAACCAGACCCGCCAGTTCCGCCTGCTCGTCGCCATCGCGCTGGCCGCGACGCTGGGCTCGCTGATCGCGACGATTTTCATGGCGCGCGGGATCACCAAGCCAATCGCGGCCGTCGTGGCTGATATGACCGATCTGGCGCGGGGCGTCGAGAAAACCGCGATTTCCGGCGTCGGTCGGCGCGACGAGATCGGCGACATCGCCAATGCCCTGCTGGTGTTCCAGGAGAATGCCGAAAGGGTTCGCGCTCTCGAGGCTGAAGAGCGCAAATCGGCGCAACGCCGCCTGCAGGCCGCCAATTCCATGGCCTCGATTGTTTCGGATGTCGGCGATGTCGTTGCCGCTGCTGCGGCGGGCGATTTCTCGGCAAGGCTGCAGATCACCGATGCCGACCCGCAGATGCAGAAGCTTGTGGCAGGTATCAATGAAATCAACGCGGTCGTAGATTCCGCCACGACCGAGTTCGCCCAGTCGCTACAGGCTGTGGCCGAAGGCGACCTGACCCAGCGGATCAATACGGCCTATCGCGGCCGCTTCGCCGATCTGAAGGGCGCGATCAATGAGACGGTGGATCGCCTGTCGCAGACCGTGCGGACCATCCAGCTGACCTCCGCCGATGTCGGCCTCGCGGCTCGTGAGATCAACATGGGCGCCGACGACCTGAGCAAGCGCACGGAAGAGCAGGCCTCCTCGCTGGAAGAGACGGCTGCAACCACGGAAGAGTTGGCTGCTTCGGTGAAAGCATCGGCGCAGGCTTCGCGTGAAGCGGCTGCCATTGCCGACGAGGCGAAGCAGGCGGCGTCGCTGGCGGAGCGATTGCCGGTCAGGCAGTCGATGCGATGGCGCGGATCGAGAGCGCTTCGAAAAAGATTTCCGATATTATCCGGGTGATCGATGACATCGCCTTCCAGACCAATTTGCTGGCGCTGAATGCGGCGGTGGAGGCGGCGCGGGCTGGCGATGCTGGCAAGGGCTTTGCGGTCGTAGCATCGGAGGTGCGGACCTTGGCCCAGCGCTCCGGTGAAGCGGCCAAGGATATCTCCGCGCTGATCTCGTCATCCAATGTCGAGGTCGGCCAGGGTGTGAAGCTGGTGCGGCAGGCGGGTGAGTCGCTGGAACGTATCCTTGCTGCCTCGCAGAAGGTTGCGGCGACCATTGCCGATATCTCCTCGGCTTCGGGCGAGCAGGCGAATGGCATCGACGAGATGAGCCAGGCCGTGGCGCATCTCGATGAGATGACCCAGCAGAATGCAGCCTTGGCCGAACAGAGCGCCGCGTCGGCCGGTTCGCTATCAGGCAAAATCGGCCAGCTCAACGATCTGGTGGCGGCGTTCAAGACCGGGCAGGACAGCGCTGTCCTGGCTCCGATGCGGGCACCCGCCCCGCGCAAGCCAGCCTCCGAGCCTGAGCGCCTGCGTGCGATGGCTGAGACCGCCTTCACGCCGGCCCGCGCACCCGCCAAGAAGGTTGCCAACAGCCGCGCCGGTGATGCGGGCTGGGAAGAGTTCTAGACCCTCCACCCGTCATTGCGAGCGTAGCGAAGCAACCCAGTGGCGTAGCACTCTACGTCCCCCTGGGTTGCTTCGTCGCTATCGCTCCTCGCAATGACGGAAGGGCGCTTCGCCAGCCTCAGCCAAATCCCGGCTTCCGAGCCCGAGCGCCTGCGCGCTATGGCTGAGACCGCCTTCACGCCCGCTCGCGCCCCCGCCAAGAAGGTCGCCAACAGCCGCGCCGGTGATGCGGGCTGGGAGGAGTTCTAAACCCTCCACCCGTCATTGCGAGCGTAGCGAAGCAACCCAGTGGCGTAGCACTCTACGTCCCCCTGGGTTGCTTCGTCGCTATCGCTCCTCGCAATGACGGAAGGGCGCTTCGCCACCCTCAGCAAAATCACGGCTTCAGAGCCCGAGCGCCTCCGTGTGATGGCCGAAACTGCGTTCACGCCCGCTCGTGCCCCGGCCAAGAAGATCGCCAACAGCCGCGCTGGTGATACGGGCTGGGAGGAGTTCTAGACCCTCCACCCGTCATTGCGAGCGTAGCGAAGCAACCCAGTGGCGTAGCGCTCTACGTCCCCCTGGGTTGCTTCGTCGCTATCGCTCCTCGCAATGACAGAGGGGCGCTTCGCCACTCTCAGCCAAATCTAGGCATCGCGGGCCTAGCGCTCGTCTCGCGCCGCTAAGCTCCTGCCTCTAGAAGGCAGCTTCGAATTCGGCGCGCCCATTTCCATCCAGCGCGATCACCAGCACGCGGCCGGCCAGCGGCTCGGCTGCTCGTTCTTCGGCCGATAGTGGTTCGCTCGCCGAGGTGATGTAGAGCCGGTCCAGCCGCTCGCCGCCGAAGCAGCAGCAGGTGGGGTGGCTGACAGGCAGGGCGATGCGCTGCACGATGCTGCCGTCGGGGGCGTAACGGACGACGCTGCCGCCGGCATATTCCGCATTCCAGAGATGGCCCTCTGCGTCGACGCAGCTGCCATCGGGGCGGGCTGGCGCTGTCGTGCGGGCGAAAACGCTGCGCTCGCCGAGATCACCGGCTTCAGCATCCAGCCGGCAGGCCCAGATGGTGTAGGCGCGGGTATCGGCGATGTACAGCCGCTGCCGCTCAGGGTCGAAGGCCAGTGAATTCGGGATCGCCAGTTCCGTCAGCTTCCGCTCGGCTATCGGCCCCTCGCTGACACGATAGAGCGAGCCGACGGGGGCGTAGTCGGCCTCGCGCAACGTCCCGATCCAGAACGCCCCGCTGGAATCGACACGGCCATCATTCTTGCGGTGGCCGGCCCGGTTGGGCTCGGGATCGATCAGGAAATCCTGGCTGCCGCTCTCAGGATCATAGGCGTAAAGCCCGTCATCGCAGGCGAGGATCAGCCCGCCTGCGGCACGCAAGGCGATGGCGCCGAGGCGACGCGCCTTGACCGGGTGACGCTGGCAGGCGCCCGTTTGCGGATCATGGCTCCAGAGTTCGCCGGCCAGCACATCGACCCACCACAGGCGCTGGCTGCGCCAGCACCACAAGGGGCACTCGCCCAGCCTGTTGGCGGGGGCGTCGAGCGCGTCAATCCGCATGGGGAGAGGCTACGGCCGGTGCGACCGACGCCGCATGACCGCCGAGGAAGAGCTGGCCGACGCGCGGGTCTTCCAACAGCGTCGCGGCGCGGTCATGCATGCGCGTCTGGCCCAGTTCGAGCACGAGGCCGTAATCGGACATGGCGAGCGCCGCCTTGGCGTTCTGCTCGACCATCAGGATCGTGACGCCCTCGGTCGCGCAGCCGGATCAGGGTGCGGAACACCTCCTGCACCAGCTTGGGCGACAGGCCGATCGAGGGCTCGTCGATCAGGATCAGCTTGGGATCGAGCAGCAAGCGCGCGCGCGACTTCGAGCTGCTTCTGCTGGCCGCCGGAGAGCTCGATGGCCTTGCTGGTTGCGGCATTCGCGCAGCATCGGGAACTGGTCCATGACCTGCTCGATCCGGTCGCGCAGCCTGGACTGGTCCGCCAGCGTGATCGCCGCCGAGCTCGAGGTTATGGTAGACCGAGAGCTGCGGCACGATGTTGCGGCCCTGCGGCACGTAGGTGACGCCGTGGCCGATCATCTGGCGCGGGGATTGGCGCGGTGACGTCGCGCGCCCTCGAGCAGGATCTGGCCGGACTGGATCTGCAGCAGGCCGAAGATCGCCTTGAACACCGTCGATTTGCCGGCGCCGTTGGGGCCGATCACGGTGGTGATCGAGGCCGGCGGAATGGCGAAGGTGACACCGTTCAGGATGGTGATCTTGCCATAGCCGCCATGGACGTCCCGCAGTTCCAGCATGCTCAGCCTCCGAGATAGGCTTCGATGACGAGCGGGTTGGCGCGGATCGCGTCCGGCGTGCCCTCGGCGATCACCGCCCCTTCGGCCAGCACGATGATGCGGGTGCACAGGCTCATCACGAATTCCATGTTGTGCTCGATCACGACGAAGGTCGTGCCTGTGTTCGCGCATTGTAGGCTGACGAGCCGCTCCTTGAAATCGGCCAGCATGGTCAGGTTGACGCCGCCCGCCGGCTCGTCGAGCAGCACGAGGCTCGGCCCCGCCATGAACGCCATCGCCGCATCCACCAGCTTCTGCTGGCCGTAGGACAGGGCGCCGGCCAGCTCGTCCCGCAGATGGCTCAGCCGGAAGAAGCCGATCATCCGGTCGGCCGCCTCCGAGAGCCCGGCATCGCCCGGTCCCAGCAGCCGCGACAGCATGGTGCCGCGATGCTCCTGCCCCGCGAGGATGATGTTGTCGCGCACGGTCATCTTCGGAAAGACCGACAGGTGCTGGAAGGTCCGGCCGACGCCGAGCCGGTTCAGCTGCGAGGCGCGCAGGCCCGTGACGTCGCGATCCTGCACCAGCACGGTGCCGGCATCGGGCTGGAGCTGGCCCAGGATGCAGTTGAACAGGGTGGACTTGCCCGAGCCGTTCGGGCCGATCAGGCCCAGGATCTCGCCTTCCTGCACGTCGAAGGAGACGCCGCGCACGGCACGGATGCCGCCGAAGCTCTTCTCGATGCCGCGCACCGACAAAACAGGGCTGCTCATTTGAGCTTGGCCCCTTCGGCCAGATCGGCGCGGGGCCGCGGCTGAGGCCAGAATTTCTCGCGCAGCCGGCCACCGATGCCGATCAGCCCCGACGGCATGAAGGCGAGCATGACGATCACCAGCGCCGCATAGATGATCAGATAATAGCCTTCGGTGAAGCGCAGCAATTCGGGCAGCAGGATGACGACGGCGGCGCCGATGAAGGGGCCGAAGAAGTAGCCGGCGCCGCCGACCACCACCATCAGCAGGATGCGCAGCGAATGGCCGAGCCCGAATGGCCCGGCTCGATGAACTGCACCAGCGGCGTGATCAGCGCGCCGGCAAGCCCGCCATAGACGGAGCCGATGGCGAAGGCGAGCAGCGTAAAGCGCCTGGTGTCGACGCCGAGGCTCTCGGCCCGGATCGGGTTTTCGCGCAGGGCCCTGAAGGCGCGGCCCCAGGGCGAGCGCACGATGCCCCAGAACAGCAGCGCTGCGAGCACCGTGACGGCCAGCGTGAAATAATAGAATTGCAGGTGCTTGTCGGTCGAGAAGGCGCCGAATGACGGCCGCGGCATGCCCGACAGCCCGTAGGTGCCCCCCGTCAGCCATTCCTCGTTGCGCAGCACCAGAAACACCAGGGTGTTGAAGGCGAGCGTGACGAAGGCGAGGAAGTGCCCCTTCACCCGCAGGGCGGGATAGCCGAGCACCAGCCCGATGACGAAGCAGAGCAGCAGGCCGAGCGGCAACGCGGCCAGCCAATGCCAGCCCGCCAGCGTCAGCAGCGCCGTCACATAGGCGCCGATCGCCATGAACGAGGCCTGCGCCAGCGAAATCTGGCCGGCATAGCCGAGCGTCAGGTTGAGCCCCATGGCGGCGATCGAGAACACCAGCCAGGAGGTCAGCACATAGATCAGGTAGTTCTTTTGCCCGAGCGGCAGCAGCACGGCGATGGCAAGCAGCAACGCGATGCCCAGCAGCCGGCCGGTCCCTGAGGAGAACAGGCGCGTCATACCGCCCTCCCCTCGGACGTCCCCAGCAGCCCCTGCGGCCGCAACAGGATGATCGCGATCAGCAGGACGAGCGGCACGGCGGCCCGGTACTGCGCCGAGATGTAGGTGGCGGTGAGATTATCCAGCACGCCGATCAGCAAGCCGCCGACCAGCGCGCCGCGGATCTGGTTGAAGCCGCCGACGATGGCGGCGATGAAGGCGACCAGCCCCAGCGTCTCGCCATTGGAGAATTTGGCGAGATAGACCGGCGTGATCAGGAAGGAAGCCAGGGTCGCCAGCGCCGCATTGATCAGGAAGGTGTAGAGCACCATGCGCCTGACATCGACGCCGAGGATTTCCGCCACGGCCGGGTTCTGCGCCGTGGCCTGCATGCAGCGGCCGGTACGGGTCTTGTTGAGGAACAGGGTCAGGAGCACGACCACGCCCAGCGAGATGGCGAGGTTCGAGAGATCGCGCAGCGACACGACCGCGCCGAACAGCTCCATCGGTGTCGTCGGCACCAAGGTCGGGAAAGGCTGGGCCTCGGCGCCGTAGAACTCCTTGACGCTCTCCTTCAGCAGGATGCCGAGCGCCATGGTGGCGATGATCAGGGTGATGCCGCCATGCGGCAGCGTCGGCTCGACGATCAGCTTCTTGAAGAGCAGCCCGAGCAGGACCAGAGACACGGCAAACCCGAACAGGAGCGCGCCCGCGAAGGGCAGCCCCATGAACTTCATCCCGACCAGCACGAAAAAGGCAGGCACCATGACGAATTCGCCCTGGGCGAAATTCACCGTCTGTGCCGCCTGCCAGACAAGCGTGAAGCCGATCGCCACGAGCGCATAGACCGCGCCGGTGGCGAGGCCGGATAGCAGCACCTGCAGGAACTGTGACATGAAGCGAGAAGGGTCCCGGGAGCGGGCCGCGGCCTGAAAAGCCGCGGCCGGAAGGCCGGCCTCAATTGGCCGGGACGGTGCTGATCACGACCGGAGAACCGTCTTTGACCTGCACCATGAAGCTCGGCCGCGACATTTCCCCGCGATCATCCCAGCAGGTGTCGAGCAGCATCTTGGGATGCTCCGCAACCTTCAGGCACAGGCCGCGCATCTTCTTGGAGAAGGCCTCGCCATCGACCTTGCCGACCATGTCCATCACGTATTTCGTCGCCCAGACGCCGACATAACCCTTGATCGCATCATGGGTCGGCTTGCGCTTGAACATCTCCTCGAACGACTTGGCGAAGTCGGCAATGCCGGGGATCTGCGTTGCGGTCGCGGTGACGCCGACATGGGCGACCGCGCCATTGGCGGCCGGGCCGGCGAGCTCGATCACCTTGGCTTCGGTCAGCGTGACCTCGCCGACCAGCGGCATTGGCAGCGACTGCTTGCGGGCCTCGATCAGGAAGCGGGCGGACTCTTCCTGGTTCATATAAACGAAGACGGCGTCGGGATTGGCGCTCTTCAGCTTCGCGACGTCGGCGGCATAATCCGTCTGCGCCTGCTCCGAGGCGACATCGGCAATCACTTCGATGCCGGCCTTCTTCATCTCGGCCAGGAAGACGGTACGGCCGCCCTTGCCGAATTCATTGTTGACCCAGGCAACACCGACCTTCTTCGCCTTCAGCGTATCGACGAAATAGGGCGTCAGCGCCGGCACGCCCTTCTGGGCGCCCGACGAGGTCCGGTAGACGAAGGGATTGCCCTTCTCGACGATGGCCGGCGCTTCCGACCCAACGAATTGCGGGACGCTGTTTTGCTTGGCGACCAGCATGTTGACCATGGTCGAGCCGGAATAGACCGTGCCGATGATCGCGACGACGCCGTCATCGATCGCCTTCTGGACCAGCGCGCGCGAAACCTGCGGATCGGTCTGCGTATCGAATTCGGGCAGTTCAACCTTCTTGCCGAGGATGCCGCCTGCGGCATTGACCTCGCTAACGGCGAGCTTGGCACCATCGCGCCAATTGGTGCCGGACGGCGCACCGGCGCCCGACAGCTCGGCGACGAGCCCGAGTTTGACGCTGCCCGGCGTCTGCGCAACCACGAAACCGACCGAACAGCCGAGCGCGAGCGCCAGCACCAGGCCCTTGCGAGCAAGCTTCAAAGTCATGATCAACCTCCCCATCGCTTATGGCGTACCCGTCTGCGCGGGCCGTGAAACCAGGAGCGCCACGCTAGCGCCGCTCTGCCAAGGCGCATAGTGCGTCTGCGGCGCTCCTGCCAGCGAAAAACCGGGGTTCAGCTGTATGAATGGGAGGTCGAGGGCGCCTTGTGTGGCGGGTCCGCGAGGAAATCTGCTAGAGTGGCTGCCCAAGTGGGCGATGCCCCGCCGCAACAGGAGCCGCGTGTGACCGAGCGATTCGAACGCCATCGCCAGCCATGGACCTATGAGGAGCTCGAGAAGCTGAAGCTGCTGGCCAAGAAGGGCATGGCGCTGAAGGCCATCTCGAAAGCCATGACGCGCAGCGAAGAATCGATCAAGGACCGCGCCAAGCTCGACGGTATCGGCATCGCCAAGCTGCGCTAGCTGTCACAGCGTGGGAGCCGGACCGGTCAGTACCGCAGACACCCAGAGTCAAAACGTGCCCCGGCCATTGCCGAGGCACATCGAGGGTCAGTCGCCCTGCTTCATCGGGCGGGAGCGCCGCGTGCGCATATAATTCCTGCGCCGCATCGGCCTGCCGCGCATCATGGAACCGCGGCGGCGGCGCCTGCGGCCATGGCCGGCCCAGGTCATATGACGCGCATACTCCGCATCGACATCATCGAGGGTCTTGGCTGCCACCTCGGCAGGAGCAGCCGTGGTCGGCTCGATCAGGGCAGCGGCCTGTGACGTTGCCGCGCCGAGAACGCTCGCCGCAGCCGTGCCACCGAAAAGAGCTACGATAAAGGATCGCCTGTCCATTGTTCCGTCCCTTTGGTTGCCCCAGCAAGCGGTGAACTGGCGCTAGGGCAAGTTGTTCCAAATGGGAGCGGTGCACGGGCTCAGCCATGCCGGCCGAGAGCTCGCCTCACGCCAAGCGTTCACGGCAAGAGTTTGAGATTGAAGGGCATTAAGTCGGATCGACGGTGAGCCGCTGCAGCAGAAGAGCTCAAGCCGCCTTTAGGCCGGAGTTCTGGCAGCGCTTCTCCCGATCTCTCGCCACTGTCCCGACCGGCAACGCCGTAGCTCCGTGCTTGAGGCTAGGTCGCAATCAGCTCCTGCGCATGGGCCGGCATCTGGGCGGCATCGAACATATCGGGGAAGCGGGCAGCCAGGCGCGGCAGCGCGCTCAGGATTTCGCGAAGGTGCCGGCGCATCGCCACTTCCGCCAGATCGCTGTCATGGGCACGCAGCGCTGCCACGATCGCCTCATGCTGGCTGATGAGCATCGAGAGCGGCGAGGCCTCGGGCAGGCTGAGATAGCGCACGCGGTCGGTCTGGGCGCGGGCGCTTTCGACCACCCGCATCGCATAATCGCACTCGACACAGTCGGCGATCGCGCGATGAAACGCTTCGTCCAGAGCATAGAACCCGTGCGAGTCCCCGGCTTGGGCTGCGGCTTTCTGCTCAATGAGATTGCGGTCCAGCACCGCCAGCCCAGCGTCGGTGATCAGCCCCGCTGCGCTGCGCACGATCGCGCATTCGATAGCCTCTCGCACAAAACGGGCGTTCAGGACTTCGCGCACAGAGATCTTCACGACATAGGTGCCGCGGCTCGGCAAGACTTGCAGCAACCCTGCCTCGGCCAGCTTGATGAAGGCTTCCCGCACCGGCTGGCGGCTGACGCCGTAGCGCAGCGCCACCTCCTTTTCGGACAAGGCCTCGCCCGGCTTCAGCTGCATCTCGATGATCGCCTGGCGCAGCCGCTGGATGATTTGCGGCACGATCGGCTCTGCGATTCTCAAGGCACTAAAGCTCATCATTAATCTTGCGTTCCCAAAACCCAAGGGTATCATACCGGTATGGTGCCATACATCAATGTGTCATCGAGGCGCTGCGGCACTTCCGGGAGGGATAGCAGATGTTCACTTCGACCAGGCGCAGCCTGTGCGCGCTCAGCCTTAGTGCAGCCGTGATCGCCGCGGCGGCATTCGCCCTGCCCGCCACTGCCCAGGCCCAGCAACAGCTCAACATCAACACCGCGCTGACCCGCGACGACCCGATCTACAAGGGCCTGGAACGGATGCGCGACAAGGTCGCCGAGCGCTCCAAGAATCAGCTCGACCATCCGGATTTTCCCTGGCTCTCAGCTCGGTAAGGATGAGGACGTGCTGGAGCAGGCCCGCGCCGGCGCCAATGTCGCTGTGATCGTCGATGGCGGCCGCCTGGCCGTCTTCGTCAAGGAGTTCGGCGTGCTCGGCGCCCCCTATCTCGCCGATGGCTTCGAGGGCGTACGCAAGGTCGTCACCTCGCCGCTGTTCGAGGACTGGGTGGCCAAGCTGCGCACGACATCGGGCCACCAGGTCCTGTCCTTCAACTGGTGGCAGGGCGAGCGCCACCTGTCGACCAACAAGCCGGTGACGGTGCCGGCCGATCTCGCCGGCGTGCGCATGCGCACGCCCGGCGCGCCGGTGTGGATGGAGACGATCCGCGCCATGGGCGCGACGCCGACGCCGATGGGCTGGGGCGAGGTCTATCCGGCGCTGCAGCAGAAGGTGATCGACGCTGTCGAGGCGCAGCACCCTGCCAGGTCGGCTCCAAGCTCTACGAGGTCACGAAGCATCTGACCAAGACCAGCCATATCAACCTGATCACCGGCATCGTCACCAGCGCCGCCTGGTTCGACAAGCTGCCCGCCGGAGCTGCAGACCATCCTGCGGGAGGAATCGCTGGCGGCGGGCGACTTCGCCTCCAAGCTGACCGAGGACGTCGCTCGTCGGCTTCGAGGAGACGATGAAGAAGAACGGCATGACGGTCACGGAAGTCGACAAGAAGCCTTTCAACGATGCCACCCAGGGCGTCTATGACAAGCTCGGCTACGGCGAGCTGCGCGACGAAGTGCTGAAGCTGCTGAAATAGCCCCAGCCACTGCTCCAGCTGTTCCCCCCGCCGACGCCTGCTGCGTCGCGCGGGGGTTCTCGCACCTTCCCTGACGCTCGTTTCGTCCGCCCGCTATCCCCGGCCGAGGTCGCCATGACGCACGCCCTGATCTCACTCGAGTTCCTGCTCGCCAAGCTGCTGCTGGCCTGCATCGTACTCCTCGTCTTTGCAGCAGCGGTCGTGCGCTCGGTCGGCCATCCGCTGATCTGGTCGGTCGACGTGGCGCAGCTGATGTTCATCTGGCTGTGCTTCCTGGCGCCAACCGCGCGATGCGGCTGAAGACCCATATCGGCGTCGATTATTTCATTCGGAACTGCCGCGCACCCCGCGCTGGCTGGTCGAGATTGCCCTGGCGCTGCTGGCGCTGGCGTTTCTGATCGCGCTGGTCGTCTCCGGCTATCGGCTGACCATGCTGAACTGGCAGCGCGTCTATGGCGACAGCGGCATCTCCTACGCCTGGGTCACGGCCGCCGTGCCCGTCGGCGCCGCCTTCTGGCCGTGACCATCGCAGGCAATCTGGTCAGCGCCATCCGCAAGCGCCAGCTCGTCTTCTACGCAGAACGGAGCCTCGATCGCTCCGAGAGCCAGCTGGGATAAGCGACATGCTCACGCTCTGGGGTCTCTTCTTCGTCCTGATGTTCCTCGGCATGCCCGTCGCCTTCGCCATCGGCATCGTCCGGCTTCAGCTTCTTCGTCTTCATCGAGCTCCATGCCGCTTGTCGATCGGCGTGCAGCAGATCGCCACCGCCTCGCAGAGCTTCCCGCTGCTGGCGGTGCCGTTCTTCGTGCTGGCCGGGCACATGATGAACGAGACCGGCATCACCGACCGGCTGTCGCCTGCTCCAATGTGCTGGTCTCGTGGATGGCGGGCGGCCTGGCGCAGGTCTGCATCGTGCTCTCGACGCTGATGGGCGGCGTCTCCGGCTCGGCCGTCGCGGATGCGGCGATGGAAGCGCGCATCCTCGGGCCCGACATGATCCGGCGTGGCTACTCCAAGGGCTTCACCTGCCGCGGCCATCGCCGTCGGCTCGCTGATCACGGCGACCATTCCGCCGAGCCTCGGCCTCATCCTCTATGGCTTCGTCGGCAATGTCTCGATCGGCCGGCTGTTCCTGGCCGGCGTCATTCCCGGGCTGATGATGATGGCGGCGCTGATGACGGTGGTCTGGCTGATCGGCGCGCAAGCGCGGCTACCATGCCGCCTCGCAGGAACTGCCGACAGCCAGGGCAGTATGGCGGGCCGTTGTCGATGCCAAATGGGCGCTGCTCTTCCCGGTTGCGCTGCTTGTCGCAATCCGCGGCGGCATCTTCACGCCCTCCGAGGTCGGCGCCTTCGCGGTGGTCTATGCCGTGGTCGTCGGGGTCTTCCTGCACCAGGAGCTGACTTTCGAGGGCTTCATGGAAGCGCTCGGCGAAGGCGTGCTCGATATCGGCGTGATCATGCTGATCATCCTGCTCTCGGGCATGGTGGGCTATGCCATGATCTTCGAGCAGGCGCCGCAGGAAGTGGCGGAATGGAT
The DNA here is from genome assembly GCA_963759925.1 of uncultured Alphaproteobacteria bacterium. Lineage (GTDB taxonomy): Bacteria > Pseudomonadota > Alphaproteobacteria > Rhizobiales > Beijerinckiaceae > Allobosea. The sequence continues at coordinate 99,286 of CAVXBE010000006.1, read as the reverse complement.
GCTGGGGCTGAGCCAGAATCCGATCGCGATCGTCTTCCTGATCCTGATCTTCCTGCTGATCGCCGGATGCTTCATCGAAAGCACGGTGCTGGTGCTGCTGCTGACGCCGATCTTCGTGCCGATCATTCAGAAGCTCGGCGTCGACCCCGTGCATTTCGGCATCCTGATGATGTCGATCGTCACGCTGGGCTCGATGACCCCGCCGGTCGGGGTGGCGATGTACACGGTGTGCTCGATCCTCGACACGCCGATCGAGGAGTATGTCGTGGAATCCCTGCCCTTCATCGTCGCGATCCTGACGGTGGTGGCATTGCTGGCCTTCTTCCCGGCGATCGTCCTGTTCTTGCCCAACCTGCTGATGTGATCCACACCGGCGCCAGCGCGATCTGTACGATGAGGCAGAGCTGGCGCTGGTTTGGGACACGCAGACAAAGTCATACGCGCCGCGGCGCGCCGGGCGGGCGCCGGTGGCTGCGTCACCGCCCTGCAGCAGCGAGCCGTGAGGTCTGGAGCGTCTCCGAGATCGAACGGTGCAAGGCTGCCGTGGGCTTTGGGCTGGATCCCTGAACCAGCCTCAGCCGCCGTGGTCGGTGGGGAGCTGTTGAGGCTGGGTCCGCCGCCCTGGAGCCGGAGCAGGCTTCATCCATAGGCGCAGGGTTGCTGTCATTTTCGCGGGCAGCCAACGAAGTGGCTGGGGGACTAGGATTCGAACCTAGACAACCAGAGTCAGAGTCTGGGGTCCTACCGTTAGACGATCCCCCAACGGCGCTTGGCGCGGCGTGTTGCGCTGGCGTTGGTGTGGCGCGGTCTAATCAAAGCGGGCGGAGATGGCAAGTGCCGAATGCAGCGACGATGAAACTTTGACGACATTCCCCACCCCGCCGCCAGATCGGCCGCTTCGCGTCATTGGAATAGCCCTGCCCTGCTCCACGTCTAAGCAGAAAAGAGGCAATCTATCCCGCACGCCGCGCCGCGTTATCAGGACCACAGCGTGCCCTGCTCCACTTCAGGGGCAGCAACGCGCCAAGTTTTCCTGCGTACCGCGCCAACGCGATCCAGCCCCCTGCTCCTGCCCGTTTCTAAGCCCGTCTACTGCTCTCCGCCCGTCTCCTCGCCCTCCTGCTCCGCGCTCCGGCCCCAAGCCCTCCCGCTCACGTCTCGCTCAACGTCCGGCGGACGCTGTCGCGCCAGCCGGCGACCTTTCGGCTGCGCTCGACCTCGCCCATCGCCGGGCTGAAGCGGCGCTCCAGGCGCCAGAGATCGGCGAAGCGGTCGGGCTCCGGCAGCAGGCCGGCATCGAGACCGGCGAGATAGGCGGCGCCCAGCGCCGTCGTTTCCAGCACGGAAGGCCGGTCGATCGGCAGGCCGAGAATGTCGGCCAGGCGTTGCATCGTCCAGTCGGAAGCGACCATGCCGCCATCGACCCGCAAGATTGCGCGGCTGCGCTCGGCGCCGGGCCAATCCGCCTGCATCGCCTCGATCAGGTCCAGCGTCTGGTAGCAGACGCTTTCCAGCGCCGCCCGGGCGAATTCGCGGGGGCCGGTGTTGCGGGTCAGGCCGTAGAGCGCGCCGCGCGCCTTGGCATCCCAATGCGGCGCGCCCAGCCCGACAAAGGCAGGCACGAGATAGACATCCTGCGCCGGGTCCGCCGCTTCGGCCAGCGGGCCGGTTTCGCTGGCATGCTCGATCAGGCCGAGCCCGTCGCGCAGCCATTGCACGGCCGCCCCGGCGATGAAGATCGAGCCTTCCAGAGCGTAGGTCCGCTCGCCGTTCGAGCTGGTAGGCGATGGTGCTGAGCAGCCGGTTCTTCGAGGCGACCGGCGTGGCGCCGGTGTTGAGCAGGGCGAAGCAGCCGGTGCCATAGGTCGATTTGACCATGCCGGGGGCAAAGCAGGCCTGGCCGATCGTCGCCGCCTGCTGGTCGCCCGCCATGCCGCGAATCGCGATCGGCTGGCCGAAGAGATCGGGCGTGGTGTCGCCGAAATGGCAGGCGCAGTCGCGCACCTCGGGCAGGATCGCGGCGGGAATGTCGAGCAGCGCCAGCAGCTCCTTGTCCCAGATACCGCGCTTGATGTCGAAGAGCATGGTGCGGGCGGCATTGGTGGCGTCGGTCGCATGCACGGCACCCCCGGTCAGCCGCCAGAGCAGGAAGCTGTCGACTGTGCCGAATGCGAGTTCGCCGGCCTCGGCGCGGCGGCGGGCGCCGGGCACATTGTCGAGCAGCCAGGCGATCTTGGTGCCGGAGAAATAGGGATCGATGCGCAAGCCGGTGCGGTCGGCGACCACAGCTTCATGCCCGGCCGCGACGAGATCGGCGCAGAGCGGAGCGGTGCGGCGATCCTGCCAGACGATGGCGCGGTGGATGGCGCGGCCGGTACGGCGGTCCCAGACCAGCGTGGTCTCGCGCTGGTTGGTGATGCCGATGGCAGCGATGGCGTCCGCCTCCAGCCCGGCCTTGGCGAGCGCCGCGCGGCAGGTGGCCAACACGCTGTTCCAGATGTCCTCGGGCTCATGCTCGACCCAGCCGGAGGCCGGAAAATGCTGTTGATACTCCTGCTGGGCCGTGGCGACCGGCTTCAGCCCTGCGTCGAAGATGATAGCGCGCGACGAGGTCGTGCCCTGGTCGATGGCGAGAATGAAGCGTTTCCCGGTCATGATGGCGTGGTTCCTGGCCCTGATTGGCCGACTGGTTGCGGCCCTGCCGGCAGACTGGCCGATCCGCCGCCTGCAGGGCAAGGCGAGGTGACCGAGGGTTGCCGCCAAAGGTTCTGCTTGGCACCGGCGTCAAGCTGTTGTTACGCTTGCAACCGAACTGGCAGCCGGACATGTCGTCCGGCCTTGCCGCGGGAGCTTACGGGCCTGCGGCTGCCGAGAGGATGGACGCGGTGGCCGTCGAGGATCGGCAGGACAGCGGCGTCGCACATGCGGTGCCCACAGGGAGCCATGGCGGCGAGGCCGCTTCATCTGGCACGATCCCCCTCGCCGGCCTGTCGCTGACCCATATCGCCCGGCAACAGCCGGCTTATGTGGAGCGGTCCTATCCGCCCCGCCCTGCCGCCGCCACCTATGCAGCGCTCGATCTCGGCACCAATAATTGCCGCCTGCTGATCGCGCGGCCGGCGCAGCACGGGTTTCGCGTGGTCGATGCGTTTTCGCGGATCGTGCGGCTCGGCGAAGGGCTCGCCGCCAGCGGGCGCCTGAACGAGGCGGCGATGGACCGGGCCGTCGAGGCCTTGAAGATCTGCCAGGGCAAGATGGTCCAGCGCGGCGTGACACGGGCCCGGCTGGTGACGACGGAAGCCTGCCGCGCGGCCACCAACGGGCTGGATTTTGTCCGCCGTGTCGGGCGCGAGGCCGAGCTGGAGCTGGAGATCGTCGACCAGCGCACCGAAGCCGCGCTGGCGGTCTCGGGCTGCGCAGCCCTGGCCGACCCGGCGGCGGAGGGCGTGATCGTCTTCGACATTGGCGGCGGCTCGACCGAGATCATCTGGATGGGCGGCCGCAGCGAGGCGCGCGACCCGGCCGCCCGGATCAAGGAATGGGCGTCGCTGCCGATCGGGGTGGTCACCGTGGCGGAGCGCTATGGCGGCTTCGAGGTCGGGCGCGAGCTGTTCGAGCGGATGGTCGAGGATTGCACGCAGGCACTGGAACCCTTCGTGCGCAAGGCCGCCGGTGCCCGCGCCGCCCGCAACTTCCACCTTTTGGGCACATCGGGCACGGTCACGACCGTCGCCGGCATCCATCTCGATCTGCCGCGCTATGACCGGCGCGTGGTCGACGGCTTGTGGATGCGGCAGGAGGATATCTGCACGGTCATCGACCGGCTGATCGATATGGACTATGCCGCACGGGCGGCCAATGCCTGCATCGGGCGGGAACGGGCCGATCTCGTGCTGGCGGGCTGCGCCATCTTCGAGGCAATCCGCCGGGCATTCCCCAGCGACCGGGTGCGGATTGCCGATCGCGGGCTGCGCGAAGGCATCCTGCTCCGCATGATGCATGAGGATCGGGCCTGGTGGCGGCGCAGACCGGCGTGAGCCGAGCGAGAATGGCGTGAGCCGAGCAGGAATGGACCAGGCATGAGCGTCGGCAAATCAGGCGGCAAATCGAAAGTCGCCGGAGCCCGGGACCTTCGGGTCAAGGTCAAGAAGGCGGGAAAGCTCAAGCATTCCTCGCAGCTCTGGCTCGAGCGCCAGCTCAACGACCCCTATGTCAAGCGGGCCCGCGAGCTCGGCCACCGCTCGCGCGCGGCGTTCAAGCTCGAGGAGATGGACGACCGCTACAAATTCCTGAAATCGGGCCAGAAGCTGATCGATCTGGGCTGTGCGCCCGGAGGCTGGTGCCAGATTGCCGCCAAGCGCATCGGGCTGGAGCAGGGCAAGGGCCGCATCGTCGGCATCGATTTGCTGCCGGTCGATCCAATCACCGGCGTCGATCTGATCGAGATGGATTTCATGGACGAGGCCGCCCCGGCTCTGCTGACGCAGCGGCTTGGCGGGCGGGCCGATGGCGTGATGTCCGACATGGCCGCCAACACGACCGGGCACAAGAAGACCGACCATCTCAAGATCATCGGGCTGGCCGAGGCTGCCCTGGAGTTTGCCCATACCATTCTGGCGCCAGGCGGGTTTTTCCTGGCCAAGCTGTTCCAGGGCGGCGAGAGCGCAGCGCTGCTGGCCGAGCTGAAGCGCGATTTCGTCACCGTGCGCAACGTCAAACCCGCCGCGAGCCGGCCGGATTCCTCGGAGCTCTACGTGCTGGCGACAGGCTATCGACGCAAGCCCGAGGCGGACACGGGCGAGGCCGAGGGCTGAGAGGTTCAGGCGGCGCGGGGCACGATCTTGGCCAGTACGGGCTCCAGCCCGCGCCGCGCTTCCATCAGGTCAAAATCGGTCTGCAGCCCGAGAAAGAACCCTTCGGACAAGCCGAAATAGCGAGCGAGACGCAGGTCGGTATCGGCTGTGACAGCGCGCTTGCCCAGCACGATCTCGTTGATCCGACGAGGCGGGACACCGATCGCTTTAGCCAATTTGGTCTGGCTGAGTTCCAGAGGCCGCAGAAACTCTTCGAGCAGGATCAACCCGGCATGCGGGTTGGCAAGGAGTTCGTCAGTGGTCGTCGACGATCTCGACTTCATCGGCACCTCCTTCGACCCATGTGAAACAGATCCGCCATTGCTGGTTGATCCTGATTGAATATTGACCGCTGCGGTCGCCCCGAAGCTTTTCCAGCCGATTGCCGGGAGGGGCCTGCAGATCCTCGATACAAATCGCCTGATTGAGCAAACGCAGCTTCATCAGCGCCTTGTTTTGAATGTCAGCGGGCAGACGACGCGACCGAAATCCCGTCCAAATCCGCTCAGCCTCGCTGTCACTAAAACCAAGGATCATGCGACCATAACGCATCGCGTTATGACAGCCAAGCGACACGAGCCTTATCAGCTGGCGCAGAGTGACCACTCGCGAGCCATCACCCCGGCGGCTTCTGGTCTGCGATCGCCTCGGCTGTCGCGGCGGCGGGGCTGGGCTGGCCGTGGCCGGAGACTTCCGCTCCAGCATCGGGCGCCAGCCTTGCCATCACGAACACCGATGAGGCCGAGATCAGCCCGACCAGCAGGAAAGCCGGCCAGAAATCCCCTGCCCCCAGCGCCTTGCCGCCATTGTACAGATTGGCGGCCTCCAGAGCGAAGGCGCCGATGGTGACGCCGAGGCTGAGCGACAGCTGCTGCGCCACGCTCGACAGGCTGGTGGCGCCCGACATTTCGCGCTTGCCGACGTCTGAATAGCTCAGGGCGTTGATGCCGGTGAATTGCAGCGAGCGGAAGCAGCCGCCGATCAGCAGGATGCCCAGCATCAGCCAGTACGGCGTCGTCGGGGTGAAGAAGCCCGACAGCGCGAGCAGGACGGAGCCGATGATGGCATTGAACGCCAGCACGCGCCGGAAGCCGAACGCCGCCAGGATGCGACGCGCCAGCGTCTTCATGATCAACGCACCCGCTGCCGAGGCGAAGGTCACCAGCCCCGATTGCAGCGCGTTCATGCCGAAGCCGAGTTGCAGCATCAGCGGCAGCAGGAAGGGCACGGCGCCGATGCCGATGCGAAAGATCGAGCCGCCGACGACGCCGATCCGGTAGGTCGGGATGCGCAGCAGGGTCAGGTCGAGGACGGGGTGGGCCGTGCGCCTGGCGTGGAACCAGTAGGCGACGAGCGCCAGCACCCCGGCGGCCACCGCGCTGTAGGAGATGGCGAGCGGCACGAGATGGCGACCGCCCGTTGCAAGCCCCAGCATCAGGCTGGCGAAGCCGAAGGCGGAAAGCAGGAAGCCGCGCACGTCGAGCGGCGCGACATCCTCCTCGCGGATATCCTCGAAGAATAGCGTCGCCAGGACGATCCCGACCAACCCGATCGGGATGTTGATGAAGAAGATCCAGCGCCAGTCGAAATAGGTGGTGATGAAGCCGCCGAGCGGCGGTCCGACCACCGGGCCGACCAGCGCCGGCACGGTGAGATAGGCGAGCGCACTGACGAGCTCGGATTTCGGGACGCTGCGCAGGATCACCAGCCGGCCGACCGGCACCATCATCGCGCCGCCCATGCCCTGCAGGAAGCGCGCGCCGACGAAGCGCGCCGAGCGAACTCGACAGCGCGCAGCAGACCGAGCCCAGCATGAAGACGCCCAGCGCGGCGCGGAAGATGGTGCGCGCGCCGATAGCGGTCGGCCATCCAGCCCGAGACCGGGATGAAGACGGCGAGGCTGACGAGATAGGAGGTCAGCGCCAGCTTCAGCGCGATCGGATCCTCGCCCAGGATTGCCGCGATCACCGGCAGCGAGGTCGCGATCACCGTCGAATCGGTGTTCTCCATGAACAGCGCGCAGGCAACGATCAGGGGCAGGAGCTTGGCGCGTTGCAAGGGCTGTGGGTCTCGGCGGAAGCGTTTCGGTTCGGTCTTGGGCACTTAGTCCTGTGCGGCTGGGAAGGCGAGCCCGGGCGCAGGCTGTGGAGACAGGGTCCGGGTTGCTTGCCGGACATGGCCAGAGACATCACGGAAACGACAGCGCGAAGACGCTCTCCTATCGCGCTGCACAAAGAAATCTGCCCCGGCCTCTAGCGGGGATGTCACACGCATGATAACGGGCCTCGTCAACCCGATCACGGGCTCGTTCCGCCCGCTTTCGAACTGGCCGCTTACCGGCCCCGGAGTTGACGATGGCATTCGACACAAACGGCCTGATCCGCGATGGCCTGACCTTCGACGACGTGCTGCTCGAGCCGGGCCCGTCCGATGTGCTGCCATCACGAGGTCGATATTCGGACGCAGCTGACGCAAAACCATCGCGCTGAACCTGCCGATCATCGCCTCTGCCATGGATACGGTGACCGAAGCCCGCATGGCGATCGCCATGGCGCAGGCCGGCGGCCTCGGCGTCATCCATCGCAACCTCGAAGCCGACCAGCAGGCCGAGCAGGTCCGGCTCGTCAAGAAATTCGAATCGGGGATGATGCCAACCCGATCACCATCTTCCCGGACGAGACGCTGGCCGACGCGCTGGCGATCATGAAGCACAACTCGATCTCCGGCATTCCGGTGGTCGAGCGCGGGCCGCAGGGCCACAAGGGCAAGCTCGTCGGCATCCTGACCAATCGCGATGTGCGCTTCGCCGCCAATCCCGAGCCAGCCGGTCTCCGAGCTGATGACCAAGGACCGGCTGATCACGGTGCGCGAGGGCGTCAGCCAGGATGAGGCGCGCCGCCTGCTGCACCAGTTCCGCATCGAGAAGCTGCTGGTGGTCGACGACCACTACCGCTGCATCGGCCTGATCACCGTCAAGGACATCGAGAAGCAGGTCGCCCACCCCCATGCCGCCAAGGATGAGCAGGGCCGCCTGCTGGTCGCGGCCGCCACCACCACCGGCGATCTCGGCTTCGAGCGGTCGGAGCTGCTGATCGACGCGGGCTGCGACATCATCGTCGTCGACACCGCCCACGGCCATTCCGCCATGGTGCTGGAGGCGGTGACGCGGGTGAAGAAGCTCTCCAACGCCGTGCAGGTCATCGCCGGCAACGTCGCGACGCGCGAGCGGCGCGCAGGCGCTGATCGATGCCGGCGCGGATGCGATCAAGGTCGGCATCGGGCCGGGCTCGATCTGCACCACGCGGATCGTCGCCGGTGTCGGCGTGCCGCAGCTCACCGCAGTGCATCGAGGCGGCTGCGGCAGCCGCGAAAGCCGGCATCCCGGTGATCGCCGATGGCGGCATCAAGTATTCCGGCGACCTCGCCAAGGCGCTGGCGGCGGGCGCGTCCTGCGCCATGGTCGGCTCGCTTCTGGCCGGCACCGACGAGACGCCGGGCGAGACCTTCCTCTACCAGGGCCGCTCCTACAAATCCTATCGCGGCATGGGCTCGGTCGGCGCCATGGCACGCGGCTCGGCCGATCGCTACTTCCAGCAGGACATCAAGGACGCGCTGAAGCTCGTGCCGGAAGGCGTCGAGGGCCAGGTCGCCTACAAGGGGCCGGTCTCGAACGTCCTGCACCAGCTCGCCGGCGGCCTGCGCGCGGCCATGGGCTATGTCGGCGGGCGCGACCTTGCAGGATTATCAGAGCAAGGCGCGCTTCATCCGCATCACCAGCGCGGGCCTGCGCGAAAGCCATGTCCATGACGTGACGATCATGCGCGAGAGCCCGAACTACCCGACGCGCTCCTGAACCGCCTCCCCTGCCCGCCAAAGGATCTGCGATGACGCTGAAGCTGATTTACCCTGCCCTGGCGCAGATCTTCTGGACCTTCATCGTGCTCGGCATCACCTTCATGCGCAGGCGCCGGGCGCTGGTCGGCAAGGAGGTGCGGATGGCCGATGTCGCCGTCTCCACCGAGCGCTACCCGCAGGATGCGCGGCTGGCGGCAGCCAACTTCGCCAACCAGTTCGAAACGCCGGTCCTGTTCTTCGCGCTGATCATGATCGCGATGGAGGTCGGCGCCACCGGCTTCCTGATGACGATCCTGGCCTGGGCCTTCGTGGCCACGCGAATTGTGCATACGTTGATCCACACCGGCTCCAATGATCTGCGCCTGCGCGCCAGCGTCTTCGGCCTGGGTGTCCTGGCGCTGCTGGTGATGTGGATTCTGGTGGTTGTAACGATCGTCTAAACCCAATCGGACTAGTTCCGATGAAGCGGCGCGGTGCGTTAAGCATTGCGCCGTTTTTGTGTTTGCAGCCTCGTCTCCTGATTGAATCCTAACAAAAGGTAAACTATACGAACACTGCGGCGGACAATTGAAGCAGGCGTGGGTGGAGTAGACGCATGTTGCGTGTCCGTAATGACGAATTGCGCCTGGACCGGCGGCCGGTACAGGCTGAGCCAGGCTTCGCTTCAAGCATGGCGGCGGGTCCGTCCCGGGCCTCACGCCTCGTTGCCATGGCCGGTGTCGGACTGGCGCTTGGCGCTGGCGGTGCGATCCTCGCGGTGTCGATGGTTCAGGCGGGTGACGACGCTGGTGTGCGCGCCTTCCACCAGCAGGAAGCCGCCAATCGCCGCGCTACCTCGCAATACGCTTCCGCGCCCGCTGCCACGGCCTATGCGCCCAGCCGCTATAGCCTGTCGCTGCCGCCGCTGTTCCAGACCCGCGGCGATGGCCGCATTGCCCATCCGCCGATCGGCCTCAACCCGTTCCAACCGCGCGATGCGGGCGCTGCCAAGGTCCACAGGGCCAAGCCGGCCAACCGCAAGCCCACCACCACCCTCGTCGCCTCCTCCTCGGCGCGCAGCATCTGCGTCCGGCTGTGTGACGGCTTCCACGCGCCGATCGGGCTGATCCACAGCAACAGCGACATGAAGGCTCATGAGGTGCTGTGCCGCGCGATGAACCCGGGTGTGCCTGTCCAGGTCTTCAAGGTCGCGGCCGGTGCGGAGTCGATCGACGATGCGCAGACGCTCGAGGGCAAGCGTTACAGCAGCCTGCCCGTCGCCTTCGGGCACGAGAAGGCGACCGACGCCGCCTGCCGCCCCGCCATTGTTCAGGAGGGCGAGCGCCGCGTGTCCCTGCTGCGCGATTTTACTTTGCGTGCCGGCGACAGTGTGGTGCTCAACGGCAAGGTCAAGACCTTCGTCGGCAGCTCGCACTGGCCCTATAGCGCCGCCGACTTCCGCGATTTCCGGATGACGAGCGAACTGAGCAAGAGCCAACGCCAGGAGATCGACGACCGGACCGGGCAGTCGCGCCGCGAGGCCGAAGCGCGCACCCTGCGCCGGAAGATGCTGCTGCGTGAGGCGAGCCTTCAGGATGACGCCGTCGCCACGGACGCGCTGCCGCTGCGCGGTTCGCTGGGGCCGGTTGCCAAGGGGCCGGTCAGGATCATTCCGCTCTCGCAGAACAAGCTCTGACAACGCTTTGCGGCCGGCGGGTATCGGGACCCTCCAATTTAGAATTCGCCTAATCTGGCTGCAATTTAGAATAGCTCTAACGCGTTGAATTCACGGCGTTTTTTGTTGACTGCCCCGATCACCGGGACTACCGCTGCCCTCCATGCGAAGCCCTTCGAGGGCTCGCGCTTGTGAAGGAGCCAAGCATGACCCCCGTGACCCGCCTGTGCGCGCTGGCGCTGACGACCTCGCTGATGGCCGCCCCGGCCTTTGCCCAGAGCGTCAATCTCTACACCACCCGCGAACCGGGCCTGCTCAACCCCGTGCTTGAAGCCTTCACCAAGGACACCGGCGTCAAGGTCAACGCCGTGTTTCTGAAGGACGGTCTCGAGGAGCGCATCAAGGCCGAGGGCACCAACAGCCCCGCCGATGTGATGCTGATGGTCGATGTCGGCCAGATGGAAGCCGCCGCGGCTGCCGGTGTGACGCAGCCTGTCAAATCCGCCATCGTCGACAAGATCGTGCCGCAGCAGCTGCGCGGCAGCGACAATAGCTGGGTCACCCTCACCCAGCGCGCCCGCGTCGTCATCGTCTCCAAGGAGCGGGTGAAGCAGGACGCCATCAATTACGAAGATCTGGCCGACCCCAAGTGGAAGGGCAAGCTCTGCATCCGCGCGGGCCAGCACCCCTATAACAACGCCTTCATTGCCGCCTATCTCGCCCATTACGGCGCCGAGAAGACCGAGGCCTTCCTGAAGGGCGTCAAGGCCAACACCGCCCGCAAGCCCGGCGGCGGCGACCGTGAAGTGGCGCGCGACATCCAGTCCGGCCAGTGCGATATCGGCCTGATCAACACCTACTATATCGGCCTGATGAGCCAGGCGAAGAACGAGCAGAAGGGCTGGTATGACGCCATCCAGCCGCTGAAGAGCAGCTTCAAGGATGGCGGCACGCATGTGAACGTCTCGGCTGCTGCCATCGCCAAGCATGCGCCCAACAAGGACAATGCGGTCAAGCTGATCGAATATATGTTGAGCGAGAAGGCCCAGACGCTTTATGCGGATGGCAACTTCGAATTCCCGGTCAACCCGGACGTCAAGGAAAGCGCCGCCGTGAAGCTGCTCGGCTCGATCACCCCGGACCGGATCCCGCTGTCCGACATCGCCAAGAACCGCAAGGCGGCGGCTGATCTCGTCGACAAGGTCGGCTTCGACAATTGACCCTGGCGGCGTCTTCACAAGATGCCTTGCGACGGCCGCCACGCCTGTGGCGGCCGTCGACGCGTTTTGCCTATGCCGCCGTGATCGGCGCCGGGCTGGTCGCAATGCCGATCATCGCGCTGGCCCTGCTCGCGCTCTCGCCGCAGGCTGCGTCGATCTGGCCGCATCTGGCGGCCAACGTCATCCCGCGGGCGCTGGGCAACACGGCGCTGCTGCTGCTCGGAGTCGGCTGCGTCTGCGGCATCATCGGCGTCTCGACCGCCTGGCTGGTGACGCAATACGAGTTTCCCGGGCCGGCGCGCGCTGGAATGGCTGCTGGTGCTGCCGCTGGCGGTCCCGACCTACATCACCGCCTATATCTACGTTGAATTCATGGGCTTCCAGGGCCCGCTGCAAAGCGCGCTGCGCGGCCTGACCGGCTGGCGCTCGCTACGCGACTACTGGTTCCCCGACCCGCGCAACCTGCCGGGCGCGGTGATGATCCTGTCGCTGGTGCTGTACCCTTATGTCTATCTCAGCGTGCGCGCGCTGTTTGGCGTGCAGGGCGCGACGATCATGGAAGCCGCCCGCACTCTGGGCGCCAGTTCGCGCACGCGCTTCTGGCGCATCGCCTTGCCGATGGCGCGGCCGGCGCTGGCGGCGGGGCTGACGCTGGCCTTGCTGGAGACGCTGAACGATATCGGCGCCAGCGAATATCTCGGCGTGCAATCGCTGACCCTGTCGATCTACACCACCTGGCTCAATCGCAACTCGCTCGCCGGCGCGGCGCAGATCGCCTGCGTGATGCTGCTGCTGGTGGTCGGACTGATCCTGCTGGAGGCACGGTTGCGCGGCCACCGGCGCTTTGCCCTGCCGGTGCGCCAGCCGCGCGCAACGGGCCGGCTGCGGCTGCAAGGCCGGCAGGCGGCGCTGGCGGCGCTGATCTGCGCGCTGCCGGTTCTGTTTGGCGCGATCCTGCCGATCGGCTTCCTCGCCGCGCAGGTCTGGATGCGCGACCTGCTGGCGCAGATCGACGGAGCCCTGCTGCGGCAGCTCGCCAATGCTCTGCTGCTGGCGCTGGCGGCGACGGTGACAGTCGTCGGCTTGGGGCTGGCGATTGTCGTGGCACTGCGGCTCGGGCGCGAGCGCTGGCTCGGTGTGCTCGCCCGCATCGCCTCGCTGGGATATGCCGTGCCCGGTACGGTGCTGGCGTTGGGAGTGCTGGCGCCTCTGGCAGCGCTCGACAATCTCGTGGCCGATGCGGCGCGCGCCTGGTTTGGCGTCGCGACCGGCCTGATCCTGATCGGCTCGGGCGCGGCGCTGGTCATCGCCTATACCGCCCGCTTCCTGTCGATTGCCGTCACCGGTGTCCAGAGCGGCTATGCCCGGGTGTCGAACCGCATCGACGATGCCGCCCGCATGCTCGGCGCCGGCGCGCCCGAGCTGCTGCGGCGGATCCATTGGCCGATGGTCCGGCCGGCCATCGCCGCGGCAGGCCTGCTGGTCTTCGTCGATTGCCTGAAGGAGCTGCCCGCGACGCTGCTGCTGCGGCCGCTCAATGTCGAGACGCTGGCGACCATCGTTTACGGCCATGCCTCGCGCGGCTCGTTCGAGGATGGCGCGCTGGCGGCGCTGCTGATCGTGCTGGCCGGGCTCTACCCGGTTCTGGTGCTGGCGCGGGCCAGCGGCGGCCGCGACTGAACTCGCCTTTTAGGCCGCTGCCAGTGAAATAACTGGACGAATCGCACCAAGCAGCCACCAAATCCGGCCAAGCTCGACAAGGGGGCGGCGGCATCCTAAACCCGTCGGCGCCTGGGAGCCGGCCAGAGCCGTTTCCACGACCGCGCAAGGGCTCATGACACGACGCGCCTCGATACTGGGCTATTGCCTCGCCATCGCCGTTCTGCTCCTGGGCCTGCAGTCCTGGAGCATTGCGGTCGCGCGCATCGAGGGGAACGTCATCGCCGCGATTGCTTCGCGCACCGGCCTGGTGGTGACGCGTCATGAGCGGGCGGAAATCGCGCTGCTGCCGCTGCCGCGGATCAGCCTGTCCAATGTCGAGTTCAACCATGATGGCAGCGCGTTGGCGGGCACGGCCTTGCGGCTGCGCGCCACCGTCCAGCTGCTGCCGCTGCTGCTCGGGCGCTTCGGTTTCGACAGGATCGATCTGGTTGGGCCGCAAATCGATGTGGCGGTGAATGCGCCATCCGGCGGCTTTGCCGATTGGCTCGCTCCGCCCGTGGCGGCCTTGGCGGCCATGGACGGCAATGCGCGCATCGTCATCAATGGCGGCGCCGTGTTCATGCGGGCCAATGGCGTCATCCAGACCATCCTGCGCGACGTCAACCTCGTGATCGGCGAGCGGGACCGCGAAGACCCGCTCGAAATCTCGGGGACGGTGAACTGGAGAGGCGTTTCCAACGCGATCAGCGTGCTGTGGCCGCTCGGCGGCAGCGCCGGAAAGCTGATGCTGTCGGCGACATCGCCGCTGATGAACCTGCAGTTTTCCGGCCAGCGCGCGGCGCTGAACGAGGCGGTGATCCAGGGTGACCTGTCGCTCTCCACCCGCTCCTTCCAGGAGTTGCTGGCCTGGTTTGGCGAGCGCCCGCGCCTCGCATCGGCCATCGGCGAGATGTCGCTGAAGGCGGATGCGCAGATCAAGAGCAATGAGGCCTCGCTCAGCACGGTGACGGTGTCGATCGGCGGCGAGACCCTGATCGGCGCGATCAAGCTTTCCGATGCCAGTGAGCGGCTGGCGCTATCGGGCACGCTGGCCGGAACATCGCTCGATCTCGGCGCCCTGCTGTCGCGGCTACAGGCTGCGCCGGTGACCGCCGCCAATGAGCGCGACCCGCTGAACTTCTCCGACTGGACCGGCCATGATGTCGATCTCAGGATTTCGGTGGAGGCAGCCCGGTTCAATGGCGCCCGCCTCAGCGACGCCGCGCTGTATCTGCTGGTCAAGAAGGGCCGGTTCGAGGCCGGTTTGCTGCGGGCGGGGGCCTATGGCGGCAGCGGCAAGGGCCGTGCGCTCGCGGTCGCTGCGCCCGGCGGCATCGAACTGAAGCTGCAGGGCAATTTCGACAAGCTGGCGCTGGGCCAGGCGGCTGCCGCCCTGCCCGGCTTGCCAAAGCTCAGCGGCGTGGCTGCGGGGCAATGGGCGCTGGAGGGCACGGGCTCGACCGCCGAGGAGATCATGGCGACGCTGAACGGCAAGGTTTCGCTGGCGGTGCGGCAGGGTGAGCTGGCGGGCTTTGCCTTCGCCGAATTGCTGCGCCGGGCCGACCGGGCGCCCGCCCTGGCTCAGAATGAATGGCGGCAGGGCAAGACCGGCTTTGAAACCGCGCAGGTGACGCTCAACATCGCCAATGGCGAGGCCGTCGTCACCGAGGGCGTGATGAGCGGGCCAAGCTACCGGCTGTCGCTGGCCGGCCAGGCCTCGCTCGCTCGACGCGAAATCGAGATGGGCATGCTGCTCGCCCCGCTGACGGGCACGACGCGGCTGCCCTTCACCTTGCGCGGACCGCTCGATGCGCCGGTGCTCGAACTCGAGCGCCCCGGCCCGCCACGCGCCAATGGCGCCGGCGCGACGCCTGTCGAAGGCCTGCGCTGAGGCCGCTGAAGGCCCCCAGCAAATCCCGCTTTTCTTCCCCCTGCATTTCGGCTCTGATGCCGGTCAAAGGCCGCTCGACGGCCAAACCGGGAGGGATTCGGCATGAAAACGTGGCTGGCGGGCGCGGTCTGTGCCCTTCAAATTGTGATGGGCGGTATTGTGCAGGCGCAGGATCTGATCGTCGAAAAGAAGGTGTTCGAGCTGCCGAGCTTCACCACCCAATCAGGCCGAACGCTGAAAGCGGTCAAGGTCGGCTGGGAGAGCTATGGCACCCTCAATGCCGACAAATCCAACGCGATCCTGATCTGCCATTTCTTCTCCGGCAACTCGCATGCCGCGGGCAAATATGACGCCGAAGGACGCCGCGCCGGGCTATTGGGACGCGATCATCGGGCCGGGCAAGGCGATCGACACCGACAAGTATTTCGTCGTCGCGTCCGACACGCTGGTGAACCTCAACACTGGCGACCCCAAGACCACGACCACGGGCCCCGCCAGCATCAATCCCGATACCGGCAAGCCTTACGCGCTGGATTTCCCGGTGGTGACGGTGCGCGATTTCGTCGAGGTGCAGAAGGCGCTGGTCGAGAGCCTCGGCATCAGGAAGCTCGCGCTGGTCGCCGGCCCGTCCATGGGCGCGCTGCAGACCTATGAATGGGCGGCGAGCTATCCCGACATGGTGGCGAAGGCGATGCCGGTGATCGGCGCGGCCGAGGCCGATGCGCAGCTGATTGCCTGGCTCGATGTCTGGGCGGCGCCGATCCTGGTCGATCCCAACTGGAACAAGGGCGATTACTACGGCAAGACCCCGCCCAATGCCGGGCTGGCCAAGGCGCTGACTGTCGTGACGCTGCAGGCCAATCACGGCAAATGGACCAATGGCACCTTCGGCCGCCGCCCCGCCAAGGAGGGCGAGGACCCGGCCCAGTCGCTGCTGGCGAGGTTCCAGGTCCAGAGCGTGCTCGACAATGCCGGCGAGACCCGCGCCAAAGTCTCCGACGCCAACCATTTCCTCTATCTCGTCAAGGCCAACCAGCTCTTTGCAGCCGGCGGCAAGTCCTTGGCTGAGGGCGTCGCGAAGATGACGATGCCGGTGTTGCTGATCAGCCAGCCGGAAGATCTGGTCTTCACCCCCGACATGATCGCCCGCACGGCCGATGGGCTGAAGAAGAGCAGCGGCAGCCTGACGCAAATCACTATCCAGGGCTCCCGCGGCCATCTCGACGGGGTGATCTCGATGAAGCAGGCAGAAGGCGCGATCCGCGAGTTCCTGGCGAAGTGAGGCGGGTTTTGGGCGGTAGCTCCTCGCGCTCAGGGCTCGGGCTCCCCCTTCTCCCCCGGCGGGAGAAGGGCCGAGATGTCGCGGTTCTCCACAGCCGTCATGCTCGGGCTTGTCCCGAGCACCCACGTCTTGAGCTCCGCCCGCGCCTAGCGAAGACGTGGATGGTCGCCACAAGGGCGACCATGACGGCGGAGCCTCCCCCTTCTCCCGCAAGGGGAGAAGGAAAGAGGCGTCGCGGTGAACCCCAGCCGTCGGAACCGCACCTCCTCCCGCAACAACTACGGCTCAGCCTGCTTCAGTTCCACCGGTGTCCGCATGATGATCTCGCGGTGGGGGAACGGGATGCCGATGCCGGCTTGCTTGAAGGCGTCCCAGAGCCCGAGCAGGATCTGGCCGCGGACATTGGTGAGGCCGTTGCTGGGGTCGGCGATCCAGAAACGCAGCTTGAAATCGAGCGAAGAGGCGCCAAACCCGGTCAGCCAGCAGACCGGCGCGGTATGGTTGCTGACCCGAGGCACCTGTTTGGCCGTCTCGATCGCAATGCGGCTGACCTCATGCGGGTCGCTGTCGTAGGAGGTGCCGAACTCGATATCGATGCGGACATATTCGCTGGAAAACGACCAGTTCACCACCTGATTGGTGATCAGCTGCTCGTTCGGGATCAGGTATTCGCGGCCATCGCGCGTGATCACCGAGACGAAACGCGAGCGCAAATCGCGGATCGAGCCGAAGGTATCGCCAAGCGAGATGGTGTCGCCAGGCTTGATCGACTTGTCGAGCAGGATGATGATCCCTGAGACGAAATTCGACACCACCTTTTGCAGGCCAAAGCCGATACCGACGCCGACGGCGCCCGAAAACACCGTGATCGCCGTGAGGTCGATGCCGGTGGCGGCCAGTGCCGTGGCACCGGCGATGATGATCAGCGCGATCTTGATCAGCTTGACGATCAGCACCTTGAACGAGGGCGACAGGTCCTGCGAACGCTGGACCCAGTGCGCCAGCACGCTGCCCATCAGGACGGCGAACCAGATCAGGCTGATCAGCGCCACCAGCAATTTGATCACCAGCAGGAGCGAGATCCTGACGGCGCCCAGCGTGATCGCGGCGCGGTCGAAGGAGGCCAGAACCGGCTGGTCGAGACCCACTACGGTCAGCGCGACATAAGCCCAGCCGGCAATCGCGACGACACGGGCGATGGTGACCGAGCGGATGATCCGGGTCAGCGCGGAAATGAAGAACCAGGCGATGGCGAGCATGCTGGCAGCGGCCAGCAACTGCGCCTCATAAGGCCCGGAGGACAGCACCATCCCCAGTTCGAAGCCATAGAGCCACAGCGCGTAGAGCAGCCAGCGCGTGCGGCGCATGAAGGCGATGATGACGCGCAGCAGATCCGGATTGCCCTTGATCCGCCGCGCCGCCTGCTCCAGCCGTGGCTCCAGCAGCGCCGCCAGCCAGAGCGCCAGCGGAAACCCGGCGATAATGGCGCCGATCTGGAGCAGCAGCCAGCGGTCGGACAAGGCGCCATTGACCACGGCCAGCAGCTGGTGCGCGGTGAGGCTGAGATTGGCGAAATCGAGGGTCATGGAAGCGCGCGGTTTGCAGGCGCCGGGTGGCGTCAGAGCGGCAACGCCCCAGAGCGCGCAACGATCCATGGGGGCTGTCGAGGGCGCTTGCCCAGCTCGCGACAGCCGATCCTGACGATGGCGGGTGAGAGTCCCGGCTAGCCCGCCCGGATCACCGCCCTCACCCCGTCGATGACGAATTGCACCGCAAGCGCCGCCAGGATCACACCGAGCAGCCGTGTCAGCACGACATTGCCGGTGACCCCGAGCAGCCGGGCGATCGGCGTCGCCAGCAGGAACACCGCCAGGCAGGACAGGATCACCAGCGCGCTGATGGCGGCCAGCGAGCCGAGCAGCAGCCAGCTTCCCTCGGCGCGGCCGGCCAGCAGCATCATCGCCGTCAGCGCGCCCGGCCCCGCCATCAGCGGGATCGCCAGCGGGAAGGCCGCGACGTTGCGGATGTGGTCCTGGGTGATCGCGATCTCGGCCGTCTGCGCCTTGCGCTCGTTGCGGCGCTCGAACACCATCTCGAAGGAGATCCAGAACAGCAGCAGCCCGCCGGCGATGCGGAAGGCCGGCAGCGAGACGCCGAGCGCCTTCAGCACCACATCCCCCGCCAGCGCGAAGAACGCCATGATGCAGAAGGCGATGATGCAGGCGCGCACCGCGACCTGCCGCCGCTCGATGATCGGCCATGCCGCGCGTCAGCGACAGGAAGATCGGCGCCAGGCCGGGCGGGTCGAGCGTCACCAGCAAGGTGACGAGCGCGGAGGTCAGGTAATCCAGCGTCATGCCCTGCAGTAAGCATGGCTGGGCTCGCGCCGGAAGAGCAGGCCTGTCGAAACATCGTCCGAATCCTGGCCGGAGCGCCTCTCGCCCGCCTCGGCCCTCATCTCAGAGAAGCGGTTGTCTCGAAGGATCCCCCAGCAGGTTCGGGACCCTCCACCGACCATCCTTCGAGACGGCCAGCGGGCCACATCAGAATGAGGGCTGGCGGGTGAAGCCTTGGTCCTGCTTCACGCGCCCGCAGCCAGCTGCGGCGCCCAATCGAGGCGGGAATGTGGAGCGGATCACAAGCTGTTTCCTGAACTGCCCATAAGCCACTGATTTCGCTTGATCTTATTTTCCACCGAAAAGGCTTCGTCGCCGCTGGCTTAAACGGCCGGAATCGGGTAGCCAGAAGCCTGAAATCACTGACAAAACGGGACATCATCCCTTGAGCGAAGACGACGACAGCAAGCGCCCTGACGAGCCGCATTTCGGCGGCGACATCAAGCCGATCTCGATCACCGACGAGATGAAGAAGAGCTATCTCGATTACGCCATGAGCGTGATCGTGAGCCGCGCTCTGCCGGATGTGCGCGACGGGCTGAAGCCGGTGCATCGCCGCATCCTGTTCTCGATGCACGAGAACAAGAACACGCCGGACCGGCCCTATACCAAATGCGCCCGTATCGTCGGCGACACGATGGGTAAGTACCATCCGCACGGCAATCTCGCGGTTTATGACGCGCTGGTGCGCATGGCGCAGGATTTCTCGCTGCGCCTGCCGCTGATCGACGGCCAGGGCAATTTCGGCTCGATGGACGGCGATTCCCCGGCGGCCGATCGTTATACGGAAGCCCGGCTCGACAAGGCGGCGATGTCGCTGCTGGAAGATCTCGATCTCGACACCGTCGCCTTTCAGCCGAACTATGACGGCAAGGAGCATGAGCCGACGGTTCTGCCGGCGCGCTTCCCCAATCTGCTGGTCAATGGCGCCGGCGGCATCGCGGTCGGCATGGCGACCAATATCCCGCCGCATAATCTCGGCGAGGTCATCGATGCCTGCATCGCGCTGATCGACAATCCTGAGATCACCATCGACGAGCTGATCGAGCATGTGCCGGGGCCGGATTTCCCGACCGGCGCGATGATCATGGGCCGCAGCGGCATCCATGCCGCCTATCATACCGGCCGCGGCTCGATCGTGATGCGTTCGAAGACGCATATCGAGGAGCTGCGCAAGGAGCGTGAGGCGATCATCGTCACCGAGGTTCCCTATCAGGTGAACAAGGCGTCGATGGTCGAGAAGATCGCCGATATGGTGCGCGAGAAGCGCATCGAGGGCATTTCCGACCTGCGCGACGAATCCAGCCGCGAGGGCGTCCGCGTCGTCATCGAGCTGAAGCGCGATGCGCTGTCGGATGTGGTGCTGAACCAGCTCTACCGCTTCACCCAGCTGCAGACCTCCTTTGGCTGCAACATGGTGGCGCTGACCGGCGGCCGGCCCGAAGTGCTGAACCTGCGCGACTTCATCGTCGCCTTCGTCGAATTCCGCGAGGAAGTGGTTTCGCGGCGTACGCGCTATCTGCTCAACAAGGCTCGCGAGCGCGCCCATGTGCTCTGCGGCCTCGCCACCGCCGTCGCCAATATCGACGAGGTGATCCGCCTGATCCGCACCGCGCCGACCCCGGCCATCGCCCATGCGGCGTTGATGGATCGCGATTGGCCGGCCGATGATATCGCGCCGCTGATCGCGCTGGTCGATGATCCGCGCCACCCGATCAATGCCGATGGCACCTACCGTCTCTCGGATGCGCAGGCCAAGGCGATCCTCGAACTGCGCCTGGCTCGCCTGACGGCTCTGGGCCGTGACGAGATCGGCGACGAGCTGGAGAAGCTCGCCAAGGAGATCGCGGATTACCTCGACATCCTGCGGTCGCGCCAGCGCATCCAGGGCATCATCAAGACCGAGCTTGCGGAGGTGAAGGCGGCTTTCGCGACGCCGCGCCGCACCGAAATCCAGGATTGGGGTTCCGATCTCGACGATGAGGATCTGATCGCCCGCGAGGACATGGTCGTCACGGTTTCCCATGCCGGCTACATCAAGCGCGTGCCGCTCTCGACCTACCGGGCGCAGAAGCGCGGCGGCAAGGGTCGCTCCGGCATGGCGACGCGCGACGAGGATTTCGTCACCCGGCTCTTCGTCGCCAACACGCATACGCCGATCATCTTCTTCTCCTCGCTGGGCCAGGCCTACAAGGAGAAGGTCTGGCGGCTGCCGCTGGCGGCGCCGAATGCGCGCGGCAAATTCCTCAACAACATGCTGCCGCTCGATCCGCAGGAGCGCATCACCACGGTGATGCCGCTGCCGGAGAACGAGGAGGATTGGGACCGTCTCGACGTGATGTTCGCGACAGCGAGCGGCAATGTCCGGCGCAACAAGCTGTCGGATTTCGTAAACGTCAATCGCAACGGCAAGATCGCGATGAAGCTCGACGAAGGCGACAGCATCGTCGATGTCCAGATCTGCTCCGAGAACGACGATGTGCTGCTGACGACGGCGGCGGGCCAGTGCATCCGCTTCCCGGTTCCGGAAGTGCGCGTCTTCAAGGGCCGCGATTCCACCGGCGTGCGCGGCATCAATCTCGGCCAGGGCGACACGGTCATCTCGCTGGCGATCCTGCACCATCTCGATGCCACGCCCGATGAGCGCGCCGCCTATCTCAAGCGCTCCGCCGCCGCCCGCAAGGCGTTCAATGGCGAAGGCGAGGATGTCACCGAGGCAGCCGCGCCGGTCGATGCCGAGGAGGCCGCGAGCGATATCGAGCTCGGCCTCGAGCGCTATGCGCAGATGGATGCAGCCGAGCAGTTCATCCTGACCGTGTCGGAAAAGGGCTACGGCAAGCGCAGCTCCTCCTTCGAGTACCGGGTGACCGGTCGCGGCGGCAAGGGCATCGTCGCCATGGTGGTCAATGAGCGCAACGGCAAGCTCGTCGCCTCCTTCCCGGTGAGCGAGACCGACCAGATCATGCTCGTGACCAATGGCGGGCAGGTCATCCGTGTCCCGGTCGATGCCGGAGCAGGCAACCGCATCCGCATCGCCGGTCGCTCGACACAAGGCGTCACCGTCTTCGACACGGCCGATGGCGAGAAGGTGGTCTCGGTCGAATGCGTCAGCGACGATGGCGAGGGCGAAGAGGGCGAGGCCGGCCCGGCGACGGACGAGAGCGGGGTGTAAGGCTGCGGGTGCTCCGGCTCTGTCGCGGGTTCGGAGCACAGACGCCTTGAACGCGGGTGGGTAGGGCTCCCCCTTCTCCCCTGGCGGGAGAAGGTGGCAGCGCGGAGCCGAGACGGATGAGGGGGCTAGCGCGAGTTTTCCGCTGAATACGACGCCAGCCGGTTAGCTCACGGACACCCCTCATCCGACCCTCCGGGCCACCTTCTCCCGCAAGGGGAGAAGGGAAGAGGCGTCGCGGTTCCCGCTACCGTCATGCTCGGGCTTGTCCCGAGCACCCACGTCTTTAGCCTCCCCTCGGCCAGCCAAGACGTGGATGGTCGCCACAAGGACGACCATGACGAAGGAGGCTCCCCTTTCTCCCCTCGCAAAGAAGATGGCTCCGCGCAGCCGAGACTGGTTAAGGAGCGGCGCGATTCTTTCCCTGCCGTCATTCCGGGACTTCGCTGAGCGAAGGGCCCGGAACCCATGAACACTTTCATGGCAAAGCGGGCGCCTGATCTGGACCTGTCCCGTTCATGGGTTCCGGGCTCGTGCCTTCGGCCCGCCCCGGAATGACGGCGAGGCGTTCTCAGCGACCAGTGAGCTTCAAAGCGCTTCGAGCAGGCCCTTCATCAGCGCCTGGCGGGGCGTGATCGACGAGATCAGTGCGTGTTCCTGCAGGGTGTGGGCGCCGGCGCCGTCTATGCCCAGGCCGTCCAGCGTCGGGATGCCGAGCGCGGCAGTGAAATTGCCGTCGGAGCCGCCGCCCGTCATCGGACAATCCTGCAAATCGATACCGATGCCGGCGGCGACGCCGCGCGCCACCTCGAACAACTGCGCCACCTCGGCGGTCTTCTCATAGGGCGGGCGGTTCATGCCGCCGGTGATGGTGAGCTTCACATCGGGATCATGCGCCTGCAGCCCATAAATCCGCTGCTCCATCGCGACGCCATCGGCTGCCGTTGCGACGCGGATGTCGATGCTGAACCAGGCATGCTGCGGAATGACGTTGGCGGCCGTGCCGCCGCCGATCAAGGCGACCGAGGTGGTGATGCCGCGGGCGTAGTCGGTCATGGCCTCGATCGCCAGGATCTGATGCGCGGCCTCGCGGATCGCGCTGCGACCATCGGCGTGGCGGGCGCCGGAATGCGCGGGACGACCTTCGAGCCGGACATCGAAGCGCCCGACACCCTTGCGCGCCGTGACGATCTTGCCACCCTCGCGCGCCGGCTCGGTAATCAGCACGGCGATCGATTGCCGTCCGATTTCCTCGATCAGGCTACGGGTCGTGGGCGAGCCGATTTCCTCGTCGGGGGTGAACAGGAAACTGATCGGCCGCTTTGAGGAGCCTGCCACCGCAACCTGCTTGAAGGCCTGAAGCGCCAACCAGGCGCCGCCCTTCATGTCGTAGACGCCGGGGCCGTAGAGCTTGTCGCCCTCGACCCGCACGGGGAGATCCTTCGCCGCCGTCCCGACCGGATGCACCGTATCGAGATGCGACATCACGGCGACACCGCGGCTGCCATTATTGGGCCCGGCCCGCAGGAGCAGGCTGTCGCCCAGGCCATCGCGCCCCGGCACGCGCTCGGTGGTGATGGGCAGCGCCGCAACTTCGCTGGCGACCAGATCCATCATGGCGTTGACGCCGGCTGGATGGGTGGTCGGGCTTTCCGTTGCGAGCCAGAGGGACAGGGCGGAGAGATCGGGAGTTTGCGCGTTCATCCCGCGAGTTTCGCCGGGAAGGCCGACCGGAACAAGGCGATGCCGGCATGGAGGGGGCTTGGCCGGCGCATGGCACTGCCGCCTGGCGGTGGTGTTGCTTGGCGGCGGATGGCCTCAAGCGCTCCAAGATGAGGAGGTCGCAGAGCGACCCCCTCCCCCGGGCCCGTTAGAACGGGATGTCGTCGTCGAGATGCGTCGAGGTCGAGCGACCGCCGCCGCTGGACATGGCCGGCTGGCGCGAGGCGCCACCACCACCGCCGCCGCCGCCCATCGGGCCCGACCGTCCAAAGGAGCCGCCACCGCCGCCGGAACGATCCTCCATCGCGCCGCCGCTCTCGCCATATTCGTCGCCGCCGCCCTGCTGGCGGCTGTCGAGGATGGTCAGCTCGCCGCGGAAACGCTGCAGCACGATCTCGGTCGTGTACTTCTCGACGCCCGACTGATCCTGCCATTTGCGGGTCTGGAGCTGGCCCTCAATGTAGATCTTGGAGCCCTTGCGCAGATACTGCTCGGCCACCTTGGCGAGGTTCTCGTTGAAGATCACCACGGAGTGCCACTCGGTGCGCTCCTTCTTCTCGCCCGACTGCTTGTCGCGCCAGGTTTCGGAGGTGGCGATGCGCAGATTGACGACAGGCTCGCCGCTGCCGAGACGCCGAACCTCGGGATCGCGACCGAGATTGCCGACCAGAATTACCTTGTTGACGCTACCAGCCATGAGAGGCTCCATTTCCTGCGCACTGAGACCCGGCCGAGGTTCGTGACCGGAGCCGGACCCTACCGGCCCGAGGGCGCACTATCAACGATGTTCACTCTTTGTTCAAGCGCTGAATCGGAAGTTGTCCCCTGCTGATTCGTCAGCCTGCGCCTTTGTCGCGGCGCCTGCCCTGCCCCGTCAGCAGCGCCTGGGTCATCCGGTCGAGCAGCACGGCCAGCAGCACGATGGCGAGCCCACCGACGAAGCCGAGGCCGGGATCGGCCCGCTGCAGGCCGAGCAGCACGGTTTCACCCAGCCCCTTGGCGCCAATCATCGAAGCGACGACGACCATGGCGAGCGCCATCATGATCGACTGGTTCAGCCCCTGCAGGATCGCGGGACGGGCCAGCGGCAGCTCGATCAGCAGCAGGGTCTGGCGGCGCGTCAGGCCCAGCGCACGGGCGGCTTCGACGGCGCCATGGTCGATCTCGCGCAGGCCAAGCTCCGTCAGCCGGGCGAAGGGCGGCAGCGCGTAGATCAGCGTCGCGACCAGAGCCGGCGCCCGGCCGAGGCCTAAAATCATCGCCACCGGAATGAGATAGACGAAGCTCGGAATGGTCTGCATCAGGTCGTAAAGCGGCGTCAGCAGACGCGACAAGCGCGGCAGTTTAGCGGCTGCGACACCAAGCGGCAGGCCAAGCCCGACGATGAACAGCACGGCGACCAGGATCAGCGCCAGCGTCTGCATTGCAGCAGCCCAGACGCCGAGCAGCCCCAATCCTGCGACCAGAGCTGCCATGGCCACGGCGAAGCCGAGATGGCGGCGCGCCCACCAGCCCAGCGCAAAGACCAGGAGCACGGCGACTTCCGGCGACAGCTGCTGCAGCAGGCTTTCGACCCAGCGGACCGGCGCCGTCAGACCCTGCGCCAGGCCGTCGAGATCCTCGCCCAGCCCGATGACGACGGCGTCGACGGCACGGTTGACCGCGCCCTGCAGCGCCTTGCCGAGATCGGGCAGGAGCGTCGACGTCACAGTCCGGCTGTGACCTTGGCGGCGATCTCGGCCGGCACCCAGCCCTTCCAGGCATCAGGCTGGCTCTTCAGGAAGACCAGCGCCTGCTGCTCGGGCGCAATGCCCTTTTCGCGCGCCTGCGCCAGCATCTGCGAGGTCAGCGCGCTTCTCATGCCGTATTGGCGGAAGAACTGCGTCAGATCCGGCGCCTGCTTGGGGAACTCGGCATTGGCACCGATCACCACCTGGCTGACCGGGTAGGCGGTGGCCTTCGTCGGCCGGTCCGTCGTCTTCAGCTGGTCCCAGACCGCCTTGTCGAAGGCCGGCTCCTCCAGCTTGACCAGATCATAGGCGCCAACCAGCCAACTCGGGCTCCAGTAATAGAACAGCACCGGGCGCTTGCGCTTCAGCGCGGCCTCGATCACGGCCACAGTCGCCTCGCCCGAGCCGCCGCGCGTGTTGGTGAAATCATCCTCCAGCCCATAGGCGGCGAGCTTTTTGGTGTTGATGCCTTCGCAGACCCAGCCGGCAACGCAATTATAGAAGCGGCCCTTAGACGGCTCCTCCGGATCGGTGAACAGCGCCTTGTAGCGCTTGAGGTCGGTGACGGATTTCAGCTCCGGCGCCTTGGCATCGGGCCCCTCGACCAGATAGTGCGGCACATACCAGCCCTCGGTGGCGTCCGGGAAGGTGGTGCCGAGCGGCGTTACTTTACCGGCTTCGGCTGCCTTGCTCCAGGCCTCGACCGGGTTGGCCATCCAGATTTCCATGACGATATCGACATCGCCGCGCGCCAAGCCGTTGACCAGCGGCGCGATGGCGCCCGGCACACGCTCGACCTTGCAGCCATAGCCGCGCTCGACGATGGCCGTGGCGACGGCGGCGTGAAACGCAGCAGAATCATAGTCGAGCCCGGCGATCTTCAGAGACCGATTCAACTCGCAGGCCGTCGAGGGCGCTGCAAACAGGGCCATCGCTCCTGCCAGCACCAAACCCGCTAGAGCCTTCCGGCCCGCAATCCTGCCGATATCACGCATCCCCGCCTCCCTTGACGCCTGCGCCCGCTGGCGCTGCCCTGCCCAACGCCGGACGCTGCGGAATGATCCCGCCTCCAGCCTCGCATCGATACGCCATTGTGGCAGCAGCCAGCAGCTTGGCCGCCTCACAATTTCGCTGGGCCAGCATTCACGGCAGGCTGACCGTTTCCGTCAGGAAGGAAACCGGCTCCGCTGGCAGCACGACGCGCCGGTACAGATGCCAGGTGGCGTGGCCGAGAACGGGCATGATCAGGATCAGCCCGAGAAAGGCCGGGAGCATCGCCACCAGCGACAGGGCGACGATGGCGGCGGCGAAGCCCAGCATCGGCACGGGGTTGAGCACGACGGCGCGCACGCTGGTGATCATGGCGGTGATGAAATCCACCTCCCGATCGAGCAGCAGGGGAAAGGACACCACGGTCAGCGAGAACAGCACGACCGCCAGCACCGCGCCCACGACATTGCCGACCGCGAGGAACATCAGCCCTTCTGGTGTGGTGGCGAGCACGTTGAGGAAGCCGCCGAAGCTGGAGAAGGACTGGAAGCCGAGGAAGAGCGCCAGCAGCAGCCGGACCTGATAAAGCCAGATCATCATCACGAAGAGCGTGACGAAGGCCATCCAGCTCAGCTCGCGCTTGCCCTGCGCCAGCACCACGCCCAGAACCCCTCCCCAGCGCAGGCGCTCACCCTGCTCGCGCCGGCGCGACACCTCATAAAGCCCGACCGCGACGAACGGGCCGATCAGCACGAAGCCCGCCGCCAGCGGATAGGCGAGATAGGGCATGCCGAGCCGCGTCACCGACATCAGGATGAAGAGCCCGCCCAGCGCATAAATCCCGCCGAAGAACAGACCAAACAGCGGTGCGGCCTGGAAATCACGCAAGCCGGCGGCAAAGGCCTCGACGACATCGGAGACGGCCAGCCGGGCGATCTGCGGGTCGGGCCGGCGCAAGGCTTCCGGCGGGGCGGCGGGCTGGGTGTCCGTCATCGTTCTCACCTCCTCGAGCGCGGGCGCGGCTGATTTGCGCAGCTCCTCCGCCGAGTCTGGGCGGCTTTGTGCGGCACTGCATTGGCCAGGATCAAACCGGCCGCGGATATGCCAATGTTTTCCGCAGCTTTGGCCGTCACTCCGCTTGCTTTCGCCCGGTTTCTTGCGCCAATGTCCGTGGCGATCACGCAGGCACGGGAACCGGGCCGGCGCGGGCGCGACCGGCCACAGGCCAGGCAGCGATACGACAGAGCCGCCACACGACCAGAACAGGCAGCGGGCCAACCGCGCCACGAGCGAAGCGAAGAGAGGGAACACCCATGATGACCAAGATGACACGGCGCGCCATGCTTCGCGCCACGGCCGCTTGTGGCCTGGCTCTCGGCCTCGGCATCTCCGCCATTTCCACCGCCCAGGCCCAGGGCGTGACGCTGCGGCTGTCGGCCCCTGCGACCCCGACCGACCAGCGCGCCATCGCCCTGACCGAAGCTTTCGGCCCGGCGATCAAGGAATTCGCCACCTTCGAGCCGCACTGGAACGCCACGCTGTTCAAGCAGGGCACCGAGCTCGAAGCCATCGCGCGCGGCAATCTCGACATGTCGATCACCTCGCCGCAGGAGCTGGCGACGCTGATCCCGGGCTGGTCGATCTTCACCGCCGGCTATCTGCTGCGCGATGCCGACCATCAGAAGAAGGTGTTCTCCGACCCGCTGATGGCCGATCTGAAGAAGCTGACCGAGGACAAGCTCGGCGTGAAGCTGCTGTCGGTGATGTATCTCGGGCGCCGGCAGGTCAATCTGCGCATCGAGAAGGAGATCAAGACCCCTGCCGATCTCGCCGGCGTGAAGCTGCGCATGCCCGGCACGGAAGCCTGGCTCTTCCTCGGTCAGGCACTCGGCGCCAATCCGCTGCCGGTCGCCTTCACCGAGATCTACACCGCGCTGCAGACCGGCGCGATCGACGGGCAGGATAACCCGCTGCCGACCGACCGGGACTCCAAGTTCTACGAGGTCACCAAGCAGATCGTGCTGACGAGCCATCTCGTCGACCAGAACTACCTCGCCATCTCCAAGAAGGTCTGGGACAAGCTGACCCCGGCGCAGCAGGCGACCCTGCAGAAGGCAGCCGAGGACGCCTCCGAACTCGGGCGCCAGCGTCAGCTGAAGCTCGAGGACGAGCTGGTCGCCTTCTTCAAGGAGAAGGGCCTCAAGGTCTACGAGCCGGATGTCGAGGCCTTCCGCAAGAAGGTGCAGGCGGATTACCTCGCCTCGAAGTTCGCCAAGGATTGGCCGGCAGGCCTGGTCGACAAGATCAACGCCGTCCGCTGATCGCATCAGGAGGCGGATCCCGCCATGCAAAGGGCTCTGCAGTTTCTCAGAGACCGGGCCGAGAACGTCGCGGCGGCCATGATCGCCGCGATGTTCGTGCTCTTCATCGTCCAGATCGCAGCGCGCTACGTGTTCAACGCGCCTTTGGGCTGGACGCCGGAAGCCTGCCTGACGCTCTGGCTGTGGCTCGTGTTCTGGGGCGGCGCCTTCGTGCTGCGACGAGCGCGACCATGTCCGTTTCGATGTGCTGTACCTCGCGGTCGGCGCGCCGTTGCGGCGGAAATTCGCGATCGTCTCTGCGCTGGCGATTTCAGGCGGGCTTCTGGCCGCCCTGCCTGCGACGCTGGACTATATCAGCTTCTACAAGATCAAGAGCAGCTCCATGCTGCTGATCCGGCTCGACATCGTGTTCAGCATCTATGGCATCTTCGCTGCGGCGCTGGTCCTGCGCTACGGCTTGCGGGCCTGGCGCCTGGCGCGCGGGGCCGACCCCGAGACCCTTGAAGGGGCGCCGCGCCCGTGACCATCGCCTTTCTCGCCTGCCTCGCCTGCCTTGCCATCCTGTTCATCCTGGGGGCGCCGATCGCGCTCTCGATGATCGTTGCGGCCATCGTCTATCTCGCCGTCAAGGGGCAGGATCTCGGGCTCGCCGCCGAGCAGATCATCCAGGGCCTCTACGACAGCTTCGTCATTCTGGCGGTGCCGCTCTTCATCGTCGCCGCCAACATCATGAATGCCGGCACGATCTCGCGAGCGGCTGCTGACCTTCTGCGTGGCGCTGGTCGGGCGGCTTCGGGGCGGGCTGGGCCACGTCAACATCATCGCCTCGATGATCTTCTCCGGCATGTCGGGCTCGGCCGTGGCGGATGCGGCCGGCATCGGCAAGGTCATCATCGACATGATGACCAAGGATGGCCGCTACACGCCCGGCTATGCCGCGGCCATCACCGCGGCCTCGGCGACCATCGGGCCGATCATCCCGCCGTCGATCCCGATGGTGCTCTACGCGCTGGTCTCCGACACCTCGATCGGCTACCTCTTTCTCGGCGGCATCCTGCCCGGGCTTGCTGATGGGCGCGGTGCTGATGGCGATGAACGCCTATCTCGCCCGGCGCCACGGACGCCGCTGGAAGAGCCGGTGCCGCTGCGCGAGCTGCCGGCCATTACGGTACGCGCCTTTCCGGCGCTGCTGATGCCGGTGATCCTGCTCTACGGCATCTATGGCGGCGCGACCACGCCGACCGAAGCGGCGGCGGTCGCGGCGCTCTACGCCTTCCTGCTGTCGGCCTTCTTCTACCGGGCCCTGACCTTCAGCAATGTCTACCAGGTGATGTCGGAGAGCGCGCGGTCCTCGGCCTCGGTCGGGCTGGTCATCGGCTGGGCGCTGATCTTCAACTACATCGTCGCCAGCGAGAACATCCCGGCCACCATCGCCGCCATGCTGGACGGCCTCGACATCTGCGCCGCTGTCCTTCCTGCTGGCGGTCAACGTGCTGTTCCTGGTCCTGGGCTGCCTGCTCGACGCCTCCACGATCATCCTGGTGATCATTCCGCTGTTCGTCCCCGCCTGCAAAGCGCTCGGCATCGATCTGGTGCATTTCGGCGTGGTCGCGGTGGTGAACTGCATGATCGGGCTGATCACGCCGCCCTACGGGATCCTGCTGTTCGTGATCAACGCCACCACCGGCATTCCGCTGCGGGACATCATCCGAGAGGTCTGGCCGTTCATCGGCGCCCTGATCGCGGCGATCCTGATCATGATCGTCTTCCCCGACACGGTGCTCTTTGTGCCGCGCCTGTTCGGCTATCAAGGCTGATGCTCCGGCCTCGCATGGCTTACAACCAGAAATAGCCCTCACCGCGCGTCATGCGAGGGAACCGGATCGTGCGGCGCGGCTTGTGTGGGTATGGCGCGATATTACTTCGACACCGGCGATCAGCCCGCCGCTCATGATGAGGACGGGCTGGATCTCGAGGATAGCGAGGCGGCGCTGCGCGCGGCGCTGGCCGCCCTGCCCGACATGCTCAAGGACAAGGACATGGCCTCGCGCCAGGAGGAACTCGCCATCACCGTGCGCGATGACAGCGGGCCGCTATTCCTGACAACGGTGAAACTTCTTGCGCGGGACCGATAACAGCCCCCCGCTCTCGCCATGACAATGCCACTGACGCAAGACATGTCATAAGACATTCCAGACAAACCGGGTTTCTGCCACCACCCCGGGTCGATCATCCCACGGAAACGACTGCGTGCTACTGAGACGAGATCCCAACCTTCCGCTCGAACAGGCGCTGTCTGCCACCGAGGCGAAATTCGAGACCCTGACCGATGCGATGCCGCAAATGGTCTGGTCGACGCTGCCGGATGGCTTCCACGATTACTACAATGCCCGCTGGTACGAGTTTACCGGCGTGCCGGCCGGCTCGACCGATGGCGACGGCCTGGAACGGCATGTTCCATCCCGAGGATCAGGACCTGGCCTGGGCGCGCTGGCGCGAAAGCCTCGAGACGGGCGAGCCCTATGAGATCGAATATCGGCTGCGGCATCATTCCGGCGAGTATCGCTGGACGCTGGGGCGGGCGCTGCCGGTGCGCGACGAAAGCGGCACCATCATCCGCTGGATCGGCACCTGCACCGATATCCACGAGGCCAAGCGCACCGCCGAGCTGAACGACCCTGCTCAGCCGCGAGCTCAGCCATCGCATCAAGAACATCTTCGCGGTCGTCTCCGGGCTGATCGCGCTGTCGGCGCGGCAGTTTCCCGAAGCCAAGGCCTTTGCCGCGCAGTTGCGGGACCGGGTGGCGGCGCTGGGGCGCGCGCATGAATTCGTGCGGCCCCATAGCGATGAATCCCGGCCGGTGCTGGGCGCGACCACCGTGCAGGGCATGCTGTCGGAGCTGTTCAGCCCCTACCCCGCCTGGTCGGAAGGCCGCATGACGCTCAGCGGTGACGGATTGCCGGGTCGATGATCGCGGCGCGACGCCGCTCGCCCTGCTCTTTCACGAGCTGGCTACCAATGCGACGAAATACGGCGCGCTCTCGACCGGTGACGGGCGGGTGGCGCTCGTGCTGAGCGTCGATAAAGCGGCCGATCTGTTGCGGATCAGCTGGGCCGAGACAGGGGGGCCAACCGTGCCCGGAGAACCGGCGCGCGTCGGCTTCGGCAGCCGCCTGGCGGAAATCAGCGTGGTCCAGCAGCTTGGCGGCGAGCTGAGCAAGCAATGGCTGCCCGACGGGCTGAAAGTCGACATCGCCATCGCCTGCAGCCGCCTCTCGCGCGAAGGCCCTTGAGGAACCTTTTGAGCGATCCTCAGCCCTCATGCTGAGGAGCCATTCCGTCGGGAATGGCGGTCTCGAAGGAGGCTAAGGATCCGGCGTCCGCTGGACCATCTCGCGACTTCGTCGCTCCCCGGGGCTAAGGGCTTGTAGTCTCGCGGTTTTATGAGCAGGGGCCAGCCCCGTTGCCCCCCAGCCTTCCCGGCAGCGACGACTGATTCGCCGATCGATGTCCAGCTCAACAAAAAGCCGGACGCAACGTCAGGCAAGAGCCAAGACACGAGGCGAAATTCACCGCCAAATCCTGCAATACTTCGTCCTATTTCAGTATAGACCGTACATGATCGTGAGGCATTTACGTCACGTCTGAATTAAAAGCCCGAGCGACTCTGGACAGCCTCACGCCCTCATGATGACCTAACGTCATTATTCGTATGACCGTCGTCACCGGGATCGCCATGGCCACCTCATCCTTGCATCGCACCACCGCCCTCACGGGCGGCGTCCTCGCCCTTTTGCTCGTCGTCGCGCTGCCGGTTCTGGCGGGCGATGGTGATGGCGGAAAGGATGGCAGCAACAACGCTGGCGGCGCTGCTAATGCCAGTGGCCTCGGAGTGACTGGGTCCAACGTCTCCGGCGGCGGCGCGGGCACGAAAGGTGGCGCTGGCGGCGGGAGTGAGGGCGGCGCAGGTGGTGGCACTGCGGGAGCCAATGGTGCGGACCGCCCAGCCGGAGTCCGAAACGTCAAGCGCCGGCGGCGGCGGTGGCGCCCATGGCTATGTCGGAGACACGGCGCCAACAGAGACCTAAGAGGCGGAAATGGCGGCGATGGCGCCGTAACCGGTGGCGGCGGCGGTGGCGGCTTTGGCGCGGTGATTTCGCCCGGAACGGCACCGATCACGATCTCGAACTCGCTCACCGGCGGCGATGGCGGCAATGGCGGCACCACGACCGGCAGCGGCGGCAATGGCGGTACAGGGCTTTACTTCGATGCCTCAGGAGCGCGCGACCTGACGATTGAGACGGCAGACCATCGTCGGCGGCGATGGCGGAGCGAAGGGCAGTACGGGTGGAGTCCGACGGCGATGGCGGCGCCGGCATCGACGTGACCGGTAACGGAGCGGACATCGTCAATATCACCATCTCCGGCGATGCAAGCGTGAAGGGCGGCAAAAGCGGCGGTGCCAACGGCGCAGTGGCGAGGGCATCAGGGGCGGCAGCCTCAATATCACTCCTGAAGGACCTCTCGTCTGGTCGCGTCGGGAAATGACCATACGGGCTCCGCCATCGACTTCACATCCGGCACGAAAACCGCCTCGAACTGCAGAGCGGCTTCATCATCAATGGCGTGGTCGCGACCACCGGGGTCGGGACGAGCGGCACATCCTCGTCTTCGGCGGCACCAGAATGCCGGACTTTCGACGTTAGCCAGCATTGGCACCGATTTATCGGCTTTACAGCCTCGAGAAATCGATTCCTCGACCTGGACCCTGACGGGAACAACGTCGGCGACGGGAGATGCAGGTCAAGGAGGGCCACTTACACGTTGATGGAACCCTCGCAAACTCGACATGTTAATGTCGAAACTGGCGCTATACTTGGCGGCACTGGTCAATCAGCAGTGTATTCGTAAAGGGCGGCACACTGGCGCCAGGCTATCCTATTGGAAAGTTGGTGGTTTCGGGAACTCTCTTTTGACGCCGACTCGACCTATTCGGTCGATGTATCACCCCGGGCGCCGACATTGTCTTTTCACCTATACCACCGCAACGCTGGGGGGCGCGAAGGTTTCAGCGACTTCCAGCCGGATCATACGTGAAGAAGCAGCATACCATTCTCACAGCAGATGGATCGATATCTCTGGCACCTTGGCTCCATGGTGACACCAACCTTCCCAAGAACTTCAAATCCAGGCTGCGCTACAAATCAAACGACGTCTTTCTTGAAACTACACGCTGGACTACACTCCGGTCCAAGCCGGTCGCTCTCCCGACCGAAATCCGCCGGCAAGGGTCAGTCAACTCCGAGGCAGGACCGCACTGTGCCGCCATCACCTCGCCCAATCGCGGCCTGAACCCGAACCAGACCAGCGCCGCCAATGCGCTGACCGCCTACTTCAACAGCCATGGCGGCATCCCGATGATCTTTGGCGGGTTGACGCCGCAGGGGTTGAGCCAGGTGGCGGGTGAGCCGGTGACGGCGGTGCAGACCAATGCCTCGGCCGCGATCACCCAGTTCATGGGCGCGCTGACCGATGGCGTTCCCGGCGAGCGCGGGATTTCGCTGGCTGCGGGTCCGGCGGGCTTTGCCTCCTATTCCTCGGCAAAATCCGGCAAGACGGACCGGCCGGCCCGCACTGTCACGATCACGCCCGATCCCGATCTCTGGCGCTGGAGCGTCTGGGGCAGCGGCTTTGGCGGGGTGCAGTTCAATGGCGCCGGTGCTGTCGCCGGCACGGCAGCGGCCACCAACCGCATCTATGGTGCGGCGGTGGGTGCCGATTACCGGCTGGCGGCGAACACGACGCTGGGCTTTGCGCTCGGCGGCGGTGCGACCAGCTTCAACAGCTTCGGGCTGGGCTCGGGCTCCTCGGACCTGTTCCAGGCCGGGCTGTTCCTGCGCCAACAGCTTGGGGCGAGCTACCTCTCGGCCTCCGCCGCTTACGGCTGGCAGGATGTCACCACCGACCGCACGCTCTCGGCCAGCGATCATCTCCAGGGTCGCTTCAACGCCAACAGCTATGCGGGCCGGATCGAGGCGGGGCACAGGCTCAGCCTCGCAGGCTTCGGCATTACGCCCTACGCCGCCGCCCAGCTCAGCCTGCTCTCGCTGCCGGGCTATCGCGAGACGGCGGTGACCGGTCCCGGCACCTTCGCGCTCTCTTTCGCCGGCAAGGACACCACCCGTCTGCGCAGCGAACTAGGTGTAAGGGTTGACCGCCAGCTCACCATTGCGGGGTTGGACCTGACCTTGCGCGCCGGTGCCGCCTGGATCGCCAACAGCAACACCAAGGCCAGCGCCACCGCGACCTTCCAGACCCTGCCGGGCGCCAGCTTCCTGGTGAAGGGCGCTT
The DNA here is from genome assembly GCA_963759925.1 of uncultured Alphaproteobacteria bacterium. Classification (GTDB taxonomy): domain Bacteria; phylum Pseudomonadota; class Alphaproteobacteria; order Rhizobiales; family Beijerinckiaceae; genus Allobosea. The sequence continues at coordinate 64,150 of CAVXBE010000006.1, read as the reverse complement.
CCCCCGACCGCAACGCGGTACGCACCAGCGCCGCAGCCGAACTGAAGCTCAGCAAAGCGCTGACGCTGGCCACCGCCTTTGAGGGCGAATTCGCCAACAACAGCCGCAGCCTCGGCGGCAAGGCGACGCTGCGCTACAGCTGGTGAGGATCGGTATTCCCCGTCCCTACCCCCGTGAGCCCTCATCCTGAGGAGGTCGCGGAGCGACCGTCTCGAAGGATGGTCGCAGCAGGCTCCCGAGCCTGTGCGAGCGTCCTTCGAGACGCTGCTGCGCAGCTCCTCAGGACGAGGGCTGGTGGGGATAGGGTCATTGAGGGGCGCCAAGACGGCCAGCCGCAGCCTCGGCGGCAAGGCGACGCTGCGCTACAGCCGGTGAGGATCGGTCTTCCCCGTCCCCACCCCCTCAGCCCTCATCCTGAGGAGGCCCCGCAGGAGCCGTCTCGAAGGATGGTCGTGCGAGGCTCCCGAGCCCGTGCGACCGTCCTTCGAGACGCTGCTGCGCAGCTCCTCAGGACGAGGGCTGGTGGGGATAGGGCCATTGAGGAGCGTCAGCGACGACGCCGAGCCGATAAGGGTACGAGCGACAGGCTGCGGCCTTCGCTCAGCGGCAAACCAGATCAGAAAGCGATCAGGTTAGCGGGAGGGGTGGCGTTCAGCCCGCCGCGGCGCTGCATCGCATAGGAGATGGCGCCGGCGATCAGACGCTCTTCCGTCGGCTTCTCGATGACGCCATAGGCGCCCGGTACACCCTGGGCGACCAGCCGCGGATTGGCCGTGACGAAGACCACCGAAACGCCCTGCTCCGCCAGTTCGCGACCAAGCTCGGGGCCGGTCAGGCCATCGCGCAGATGCAGGTCGACCAGCGCGACATCAGGCTTTTCACGCACCAGATCCAGAGCCGTGCGCCGGTCCGGCGCGATGCCCACGGCCGACAGCCCCAGATCCTCGAGGATCGCTTCGATCTCGAGGGCGACGAGGGCTTCGTCTTCGACGATGAGGATACGCGGCGACATGTCACTCTGACTCTGGTTTATGCTGTTCCAACCGAACAATGCCCGGAGCAGCAGCCGGTTCCGGTCCTGCGACATTTTGTGCCGCAGCCGCTCCTGCCAGACCCTGTCAGCAGGGCGGCCCCATAGATCACAGCCAAAGCCCTGCCCGCCCGCGCACCGCGTGATAAACATGCCCGCCTTCCGACTGCCGGGCTGGTATGGCGCAGCTTTTGCCCTATCTCTACGCCTTATCCCGAACCGGAAGCCCCCATGGCCCGCAAGACCTCATCGGTCGACAAGACCGACCTGTCGGAGACACCCTCTCGCGGCGCGAAAGCCGCGCCAGCTGCAGGCAAATCGGGCGTGGCGGCGAAGAACTCGCTCGCCGCCCAGGCCGCTGCGCTGGAGGATATGTTCGACCGCAACCGCGTCGCCGATCCCAACGCCCGGGTGATCTCGGTGCGCGGCGCGCGCGAGCACAATCTGAAGAATGTCGACCTCGCGATTCCGCGCGACAAGCTCGTGGTGTTCACGGGGCTGTCGGGCTCCGGCAAATCCTCGCTCGCTTTCGACACGATCTATGCCGAGGGCCAGCGCCGCTATGTCGAGTCGCTCTCGGCCTATGCCCGCCAGTTCCTCGAGATGATGCAGAAGCCCGATGTCGACCAGATCGACGGGCTGTCGCCGGCGATCTCGATCGAGCAGAAGACGACCTCGAAGAACCCGCGCTCGACGGTCGGCACCGTCACCGAGATCCACGACTACATGCGCCTGCTCTGGGCGCGCGCCGGCATTCCCTATTCGCCCGCCACCGGCCTGCCGATCGAGAGCCAGACCGTGCAGCAGATGGTCGACCGGCTGGCGGAGCTGCCGGAGAAGACGCGCGGCTATCTGCTGGCGCCGGTGGTGCGCGGCCGCAAGGGCGAGTTCCGCAAGGAAATGGCGGAGTGGCAGAAGCGCGGCTTCCAGCGCGTCAAGGTCAATGGCGAGTTCTTCGAGATCGCCGACGCCCCGCTGCTCGACAAGAAGTTCAAGCACGACATCGACGTGGTGGTGGACCGCATCGTGATCCGGCCCGATCTCGGCGCGCGGCTGGCGGATTCGCTGGAGCAGGCGCTCGAACTGGCCGATGGCATCGCCGTCTTCGAATATGCCGATGAGAAGGAGGAGAACGGCGACGCAAGGCGCGATCACCTTCTCCGCCAAATTCGCCTGCCCCGTCTCCGGCTTCACCATCCCCGAGATCGAGCCGCGGCTGTTCTCGTTCAACAACCCGTTCGGCGCCTGCCCGGCCTGCGACGGGCTCGGCCACGAGATGCGGATCGATCCCGACATGATCGTGCCCGACAGCTCGCTCTCGCTGAAGAAGGGCGCGATCGCGCCCTGGGCCAAGTCGACCTCGCCCTATTACGGCCAGACGCTGGAGGCGCTGGCCAAGCATTTCGGCTTCGCCATGACCAAGCCCTGGTCGGAGCTGCCGCAGCAGGGGCGCGACGCCATCCTGTTCGGCACCGGCACCGATGCGGTGCGCTTTGCCTACGATGACGGCCTGCGCGCCTATGAGGTGCGCAAGCCGTTCGAGGGCGTCATCACCAATATGGAGCGGCGCTGGAAGGAGACCGAGAGTCGACTGGGCGCGCGAGGAGATCGGCCGCTTCATGTCGGAGACGCCGTGCAAGGCCTGCAACGGTTTCCGGCTGAAGCCCGAGGCGCTGGCGGTGAAGATCGACGGCCAGCATATCGGCGAGGTCTCGCGGCTTTCGGTCAAGGACGCGCTGGCCTGGTTCAGCGCCCTGCCCTCGCGCCTGTCGCAGAAGCAGAACGAGATCGCCCCGCGCATCCTCAAGGAAATCCGCGACCGGCTGACCTTCCTGCTCGATGTCGGGCTCGAATATCTGACGCTGGCGCGCGCCTCGGGCACGCTTGTCGGGCGGCGAAAGCCAGCGCATCCGCCTGGCCTCGCAGATCGGCTCCGGCCTGACCGGCGTGCTCTATGTGCTGGACGAGCCGTCGATCGGCCTGCACCAGCGCGACAATGAGCGGCTGCTGGGCACGCTGCGGCGCCTGCGCGACCTCGGCAACACCGTGATCGTGGTCGAGCATGACGAGGACGCCATCCTCACCGCCGATTATGTCGTCGATGTCGGCCCCGGCGCCGGCATCCATGGCGGGCGAGATCGTCGCCAAGGGCACGCCGCAGGAGATCCTGGACGATCCGAATTCGCTCACCGGCCAGTATCTCACCGGCGCCATGAGCGTCGCCGGTGCCGGAGAAGCGCCGCAAGGCGCAGAAGGGCCGCGCGCTGAAGATCGTCGGGCGCGCGCGGCAACAATCTGAAAAACGTCGATGTCGAGATCCCGCTCGGGCTCTTCACCTGCATCACCGGCGTCTCCGGCGGCGGCAAGTCGACGCTGGTCATCGACACGCTCTACAAGGCGGTGGCGCGCAAGCTGAACGGCTCGATCGAGCATCCCGCCCCGCATGACCGGATCGAGGGGCTGGAGCATCTCGACAAGGTCATCGACATCGACCAGTCGCCGATCGGCCGCACGCCGCGCTCCAACCCGGCGACCTATACCGGCGCCTTCACGCCGATCCGCGAATGGTTCGCCGGCCTGCCGGAGGCCAAGGCGCGCGGCTACCAGCCGGGTCGCTTCTCCTTCAACGTCAAGGGCGGCCGCTGCGAGGCCTGCCAGGGCGACGGCGTCATCAAGATCGAGATGCACTTCCTGCCGGACGTCTACGTCACCTGCGACGTCTGCAAGGGCAAGCGCTACGACCGCGAGACGCTGGAGGTGAAATACCGCGAGCAAGTCCATCGCCGACGTGCTCGACATGACGGTCGAGGAGGCGAAGACCCTGTTCAAGGCGGTGCCCTCGATCCGCGACAAGATGGAGACGCTGCAGCGCGTCGGGCTCGACTACGTCAAGGTCGGCCAGCAGGCGACGACGCTGTCGGGCGGCGAGGCGCAGCGCGTCAAGCTCTCCAAGGAGCTGTCAAAGCGCGCGACCGGCCGCACGCTCTACATCCTCGACGAGCCGACCACGGGCCTGCATTTCCACGACGTCGCCAAGCTGATGGAAGTGCTGCACGAGCTGGTCGACCAGGGCAACTCGGTCGTGGTGATCGAGCACAATCTCGAAGTCATCAAGACGGCCGACTGGGTGATCGACATGGGCCCCGAAGGCGGCGATGGCGGCGGCGTCGTGGTCGCGCAAGGCACGCCTGAAGACGTCGTGCGCATCGGCAAGGGCCACACGGCGCGGTTCCTGCGCGAGGTGCTGGAGCGACGGCCGATCAAGAAGGGCGAAGACGGTGGCGAGGCAGGCGGCGGAGTAGCGGGTAGCGCCTAAGGCGCGGCCTTACGCCAGCTCCTGGTAAAGATCGTTCCACTCCGGGTTCCGGATCATGATCGTGCGGGTCTTGTAGGCGCGGTACCAGCGCGTTCATCGAGGTCTCGAGTTGGATCGCGTTTGCGATTTCGTCATGCCATTCTTACCAGACGAGTCGCTTCAGCCCGTATTTGCGCGTGAAGCCAACGATGAGCCCTTCACGGTGCTCATAAACCCGGCGGCTGAGATTGCTGGTCACGCCAAGATAGAGTGTGCCATTGGGCCGGTTGGTCATGATGTAAACCCAGCCGCCTTTGCGCTTCATCGTGACACGATGAGATGACGTTAGGGCAGGGTCAAGTGGATTGAATGGGTGTGCGGGCGGTTGCCGTCGCGCTTGGTCGTTCCCGCGCAAGACGTGGGTGGTCGCCACAAGGGCGACCATGACGGGGGTGGGTGGTGAGTTGATCCCAGCTCACCCGTCATGGTCGGGCTTGTCCCGACCATCCACGTCTTGAGCGGCTGATGTCGCGCTTTGTTGTTCCCGCGAAAGGCGTGGGTGGTCGCCACAGGGGCGGCCATGACGGGGGGTAGGTGGTGAATTGATCCCCACTCACCCGTCATGATGGGGCTTGTCCCGACCATCCACGTCTTGAGCGGCTGCTGTCGCCCTTCTTTGCTCGCGCGCAAGGCGTGGGTGGTCGCCACAAGGGCGACCATGACGGGGGTGGGTGGTGAGCAACCACCCCACCCGCATTCCCCCAATTGCCTGCATACAGGATATTGCATACCATCCTCCCGCTCACGGGTCGGCTTTCGTCGGCCTCGTCACCGCATTGCATGCAAGCCGCCGGAGAGCGGCGAACCCTCTGGAGGAACGATGAAGAGTTTTGCCAAGACTGCTCTCGCGCTGGCGGCGACGCTGGCTTTGGCTGCGCCGGCCTGGGCGTTTCCGGATCGGCCGGTGCAATTGCTCGTGCCCTGGGCTGCCGGCGGCGGCATGGATGCGGTGATGCGTATCTTCGCCAGCGGCCTCGAAAACGAGCTGAAAGTGCCAGTCAATGTCGTCAATCGCACAGGCGGCGGCGGGCTGACCGGGCATAGTGCCATCGCCAATGCCACCCCTGATGGCTACACGATTGGTGGCGTCAGCCCTGAAGTGTCATTCTTCAAGACGCTGGGGCTCGGCGATATCACGCCGGAGAATTTCGACCTGTTTTCACGGGTGTCGCTGATCCCGGCCGGTGTCACCGTCAAGGCCGACAGCCCGCATAAGACGATCTCCGACTTCCTAAAAGCGGTGAAGGACAGCCCGAAGGGCACGTTCATGGCGTCAGGCACCGGTGTCGGTGGTTCCTGGCATATTGCCTCGGGCGGGCTGCTGAAGGCGGCCGGGATCGAGGCTGATGCCGTGCGCTGGGTGCCGAGCAATGGCGGAGCGCCGGCGCTTCAGGATCTTGCGGCCGGCGGCATCAGCGTCTTCACCGGCTCGCCGATCGAGGCCAAGGCGATGCTCGATGCCGGGCGGGTGCGCACCATCCTGCTGATGACCGAGGAGCGCCATCCGAACTTCCCGGATGTGCCCAGCGCCAAGGAGGCCGGTCTCAACTGGACCTATCAGAACTGGTTCGCGCTGGCCGCACCCAAGGGCGTGCCCGCCGACCGTCGCCAGATCCTGTTCGAGGCCGCCGAGCGCACGATGAAGCGCGAGGATGTCCGCAATGGCATGAGCCAGCGCGGCATTACGCCGGTCTGGGACAAGCCGGGCGAGTTCGCGGCCTATGCCAAGACCTTCACCGAGAACGGCAATGCCGTGCTGAAGGATCTCGGGCCTCGCGAAGAACTGAATCGCTCGAGGGCCGTCATTGCGAGCGTGAGCGAAGCAACCCAGTGCGCGATGCGACCCCTGGGTTGCTTCGTCGCTAGCGCTCCTCGCAATGACGGTGTTCGCTCAGTCGAGCTTGAACTTGCTGAAATCGCGGTGTTCGCCGTGGATGCGGCGGACGGTGCCGGTGATCGAGCGGTAGACGATGGTTTCGGTCTCGATGACGTTGCGGCCGAACTTCACGCCCTTGAGCATGCCGCCATCGGTGACGCCGGTGGCGCAGACGATGGTGTCGCCCGAGGCCATCTCTTCCATGCTGTACTTCTTGTTGGGATCGGTGATGCCCATGGTCAGCGCGCGGGCGCGCTTCTCCTCGGTGTCGAGGATCAGCCGGCCCTGCATCTGCCCGCCGACGCAACGCAGCGCGGCCGCCGCCAGCACGCCTTCCGGCGCGCCGCCGATGCCGAGATAGAGGTCGATGCCGGTCTTGTGCGGCTCGGTGCAGATAGATCACGCCGGCGACGTCGCCATCGGTGATCAGGCGGATCGAGCAGCCGGTCTTGCGGACCTCCTCGATCAGCTTGGCATGGCGCGGGCGGTCCATGATCAGGGTCGAGATCTCGCTCGGCTTGACGCCCTTGGCCTTGGCAAGCGCGTGGATGTTGTCGGTCGCCGACGCGTCGAGATCGACGACGCCCTTGGCGTAGCCCGGGCCGATCGCGATCTTGTCCATGTAGACGTCAGGCGCGTTGAGCAGCTTGCCGGCTTCCGCCATCGCCATCACGGCGATGGAATCGGGCATGTCCTTGGCGCACAGCGTGGTGCCCTCGAGCGGATCGACCGCGATATGCACCTTCGGGCCCTGACGCGTTGCCGACCTTCTCGCCGATGAACAGCATCGGCGCCTCGTCGCGCTCGCCCTCGCCGATCACGATCTCGCCGTCGATCGGCAGCCGGTTCAGCTCGCGGCGCATGGCGTCGACGGCGGCCTGGTCGGCCGCCTTCTCATTGCCATGGCCGCGCAGCCGGGCAGCGGAAACGGCGGCGCGCTCGGTGACGCGGACCAGTTCCATCGAGAGATAGCGCTCGATGATCTGGGAAGACGAAATGCGAAGATCGTCGGACATGGAGGCTCCCTATAGCGAGTGGCGAATAGCGATTGGCGAATTCATGATGCGGCACGGCGACAGGCCCGTCCGGCACGCGCCATCCCTACTCCCGTTCAATGCGGATGACTTGCGGCGGTTCGGCGACATGGCCGTCGGCAGAGACCTTTTCCAGCGCCGCGCGGATCGCGCCTTCGCTGGTGGCATAGGTGATCAGCACGACCGGGACCGGTGCGCCGGAGCGGCCGGAGGGGTCGCGCGCGACAGCCGCTTCCGAGCGGCGCTGGACGATGCTCTCCAGCGAAATATCGGCTTCAGCCATGCGGGTCGCGATCGCGGCGGCTGCACCAGGGCGGTCGGCGACGGCGAGGCGGATGTAATAGCCGCCCTCATGGCGCTGCATCGGCGCGCGACGCGGCTCTTCCAGGCGCGACACCGGCAGGCCGAACGGCAGCCCGGCGGTGCCGCGCGCGACATCGGCGATGTCGGCGACGACGGCCGAGGCGGTCGGGTCGCCACCGGCGCCGGGACCCACCAGCGTGATCTCGCGCACCGCATCGGCCGTCGACGGTCACGGCATTGGTGACGCCCATGACCTGGGCGATGGCCGAGGATTTCGGCACCATGGTCGGGTGCACGCGCTGCTCGATCCCGGTCTTGGTGCGCTCGGCGACGCCGAGCAGCTTGATCCGGTAGCCGAGCTCATCGGCCATCTTCAGGTCGAGCGGCGTGATCGCCGAAATGCCTTCGACATGAATCGCTTCGGCGTCGATCTTCGTACCGAAGGCGAGGCTGGTCAGGATGGCGAGCTTGTGGGCGGTGTCGAAACCCTCGACGTCGAAGGTCGGATCGGCCTCGGCATAGCCGAGCCGCTGGGCGTCCTTCAGGCAGGCCTCGAAGGTCAGCCCCTCCAGCTCCATGCGCGAGAGGATGTAGTTGCAGGTGCCGTTGAGAATGCCGTGGATGCGGGTGACGGTGTTGCCGGCCAGCGCCTCGCGCAGCGTCTTGACGATGGGGATGCCACCGGCCGAGGACGCCTCGAAGGCGAGCGCCGCGCCATGGGCTTCCGCCAGCTCGGCCAGAGCCACGCCATGCTTGGCGAGCAGCGCCTTGTTGGCGGTGACGACGGGCTTGCCGGCAGCCAGCGCCGCCTCCACCGCGTCCTTGGCCGGCCCATCCGAACCGCCGATCAGCTCGACCAGGCAGTCGACATCCGGCGATTGCGCCAGCGCCACCGGATCGTCGAACCAGCTCAGCCCCGTGAGATCGATGCCACGGTCGCGGTTGCGGTCACGGGCGGAGACGGCGGTGACGCGGATGGCGCGGCCGCAGCGGGCGGCGAGCGCGTTTTCCTGCCGGTGCAGGATGCGCAGCACCGAGGCGCCGACGGTGCCGAGGCCGGCAATGCCGATACGGAGGGGCGTCTGGGCGGCTGCAGCGGGAGCGTTGGTCATGGGCGCGGGGTCGCATGAGGGCGCGCGCGAGTCAACGGCGCGGCGGCCTCATCCCCGTCTTCGAGCCGCTTAAACCGCGTCTCGCGCAGCGTCGGCGCGCCTCAATCGAAGCGGCAGACCACTTCCGCTGCGAGCTTGCGCAGCTTGCCCTCGGCGAAGGTCAGATGCATGCGCAGCAGGTTATTGCCGAAGGCCGTGACCTTGATCGTGCGCAGCGCTTCCAGCGTCGGGCCGGTCCAGGTCGTCGAGGTCTCGATCTGAGGCGACCAGAACCAGGGCTTGGGCGGGTCGATGGTGACGCCAGCCAGGATGCGCTCCGCCTCGGCCTGCTCGGTGCCCTCGGGCAGATAGCGCGCGACGATGTCGGTTGCGTCCCGGCCGCATTCGCGCGCCTTGGTGGCGGCGAGCACGTCGAGGACCAAAGGCGACTGCGTCTCCGTGGTGCGTCCGCGCGAATAGTCCCAGGTGAAGACGAGACAGACCAGCGCGAACAGCGCGAAACCGATGCCAAGCAGGCGGCCTTTGCTGAACATGGTGGCTCTGTTGCCTCGCGCGGACGGAGATGTCACCGCTGCAGTTCCATGTTTTCGGCGCCGCCGTCCAGCGCGGCGCTGACGCAGATGACCACCTGGCCGAGCGCCCTACCCCGCCTTCGGCATCTGGATGATGTTGTGCAGCGTCTGGTCCGCCGATTTCAGGAAACGGCCGACATTGCGCGCCGCTTGGCGGATGCGCTGCTCATTTTCGACGATGGCGATTCGAACATAGTCATCGCCATGCTCGCCGAAGCCGATGCCGGGAGCCACCGCGACCTCCGCCTTCTCGATCAGCAGCTTGGAGAATTCGAGCGAGCCGAGATGGCGGAATTTCTCGGGGATCGGCACCCAGGCGAACATCGAGGCGGCGGGGGCCGGGAAATCCCAGCCCGCCTTGCCGAAGCTCTCGACCAGCGCGTCCCGGCGCTTGCGATAGGTCTCGCGCATCTCGCGAATGCAATCATCGGGGCCGTTCAGCGCCGCCGCCGCTGCGACCTGGATCGGCGTGTAGGCGCCGTAGTCGAGATAGGACTTCACCCGGGCCAGCGCCGCCAGCAGGCGCTCATTGCCAACCGCGAAACCCATGCGCCAGCCCGCCATCGAGAAGGTCTTGGACATGGAGGTGAACTCAACCGTCACATCCATGGCACCGGGCACCTGCAGCATGGAAGGCGGCGGATCGTTCTCGTCGAAATAGACCTCGGCATAGGCGAGGTCCGACAGCAGGATCAGCTCATGCTTTTTCGCGAAAGCGACGAGGTCCCGATAGAAATCCAGCGAGGCGGTATAGGCGGTGGGGTTGGCGGGATAGCAGGTGACGAGCGCGATCGGCTTCGGCACCGAATGGATCATCGCCCGCTCGAGCGCCGGGAAGAAAGCCGGGGTCGGCTCGGCAGGCACCGAGCGGATGACGCCGCCCGCCATCAGAAAGCCGAAGGCATGGATCGGATAGCTCGGATTGGGCACCAGCACGACGTCGCCGGGCCCGGTGATCGCCTGCGCCATATTGGCGAAGCCTTCCTTCGAGCCCAGGGTCGCCACGACCTGCGTATCGGGGTTCAGCTTCACCCCGAAGCGGCGCTCGTAATAGCCGGCCTGGGCGCGGCGCAGGCCACCAATGCCCTTGGAGGCGGAGTAGCGGTCGGTGCGCGGCTTCCCGGCGGTCTCGACCAGCTTTTCGATGACATGGCGCGGCGCCGGCAGGTCCGGATTGCCCATGCCGAGATCGACGATGTCGACGCCCTTGGCCCGTTCGGCGGCCTTGATCTTGTTGACCTGCTCGAAAACGTAAGGCGGCAGCCGCTTGATGCGATGAAAGTCCATAACCGGTTTCCCCGCCGGCCTCGACAGCCGGCGTTCAGATTTTTGCGTCGGACGTGCTTAGCACCGCATCTTCGGTCAGGGCAGCCCTTGCCGCGCAAGAATCGCGCAAGCGCGGCGATTTTGACACAGGCGGTGGCGGAGCCTTGGGAGCGGGCGACAGCGCCGTCAGTTGCTGCGCAGGGCGTCGGCAGGAGCCGGAGGGGGCAGCTTGGTCCCCAGCGCCCGCGCCTGCGCACCGGCCGCTTCATTTGATAGCCGCTTCGCCTCGAGTTCGGCCTCGATCGCCTCGAACTGGGAAGGCTCCATGCGGACCGCCGCGCGGCTGGCGGTCGATTGCACCGGGACGTAGCCGATCCTGGCCGGCCGCGTCTCCTGCACGAAGGGCTTTGCCTCCTGCGGCGTGGTCGCCAAGCCGGTTGCTTCCGCAGCGCCGTGCAGCGAGCCATCAGCCGTGCAGGAGGCGAGCAAGCCTGCCATCGCAATGGCCGCGAAAACGGGGATTTGGCGGATCGGTGCGGTACGGGGCGAACAGGGTATGGCCCGTTCAGCGCCTTGTGCAATTTCGATTGTAACCCACATTCGGTAAGTCCTTAATGGGACCAAAAATGGGGTGTCCCAAGGCGCCCGGGAATCAAGCAGGGGAGACACTATATGAGCCGGGCCGCCGACGACACGCCCAAGGACCGTTCCGGCGCGCATGGCCACGCTACGGGGACCCCAACTCCAAGTTTTGACCAGTTCGCGCATAATATGGGCCGGCTGGTGGAGGAGTATGGCAAGGTCACCGCTGCCTATCTGAAGCCAATCGAACGCGGCGAGGCCAGTACAGGCAAGGCCGAAGAAGCCAGCGAGATGGTGAAGACGTTAGGTCGTGTCGCCGAGAAATGGGTGAGCGACCCGCGCAAGATCATCGAGGCGCAGAGTTCGCTGACCAGCGACTTCCTCAGCCTGTGGAGCGCCACGCTGAAGCGGGTCGGCGGCGAGGAGACCGAGCCGGTGGCGGCGCCGGACCAGCGCGACGCGCGTTTCAAGGATCCGGAGTGGTCGGCCAACCCCGTCTTCGACTTCGTCAAGCAGGCTTATCTGCTGGGTTCGCGCTGGGCCGAGACCATGGTCGAGCAGGCCGAGGACCTCGACCCGCATACCCGCGAAAAGGCGCGCTTCTACATCAAGCAGATCACCGGCGCGCTCTCGCCCTCCAATTTCGTCGCGACCAATCCGGAGCTGCTGCGCGAAACGCTGGCGCAGAACGGCGATAATCTTGTGCGCGGCATGCAGATGCTGGCCGAGGATATCGAGGCTGGCCATGGCGAGCTGAAGATCCGGCAATCGGATTCGCGCGCGTTTGAGGTCGGCGTCAACATCGCGACGACGCCGGGCAAGGTGGTCTTCCGCAACGATGTGATGGAGCTGATCCAGTACGCGCCGAGCACGGAGACGGTGCTGAAGCGCCCGCTTCTGATCGTGCCGCCCTGGATCAACAAATTCTATATCCTCGACCTCAACGCCGAGAAGAGCTTCATCCGCTGGTGCGTGGCCCAGGGCCTGACGGTGTTCTGCATCTCCTGGGTCAATCCCGATGAGCGCCACGCCGCCAAGGATTTCGAGAGCTATATGCGCGAGGGCATTTTTGCCGCGCTGGACGCGATCGAGCAGGCGACCGGCGAGAAGCGTGTCACCAGCGATCGGCTATTGCGTCGGCGGCACGCTGCTCGGCGTCACCCTCGCCTATATGGCAGCGGTGAAGGACAAGCGGATCGAGAGCGCGACCTTCTTCACGACGCAGGTCGATTTCTCGAATGCGGGCGAGCTCTCGGTCTTCGTCGATGAGGAGCAGATCCGCACGGTCGAGGAGCAGATGGCGCAGCGCGGCTATCTCGAGGGATCGCGCATGGCCGGCGCCTTCAACATGCTGAGGCCCAATGACCTGATCTGGTCCTATGCCGTGAACAACTATCTCAAGGGCAAGGCGCCGACAGCGTTCGACCTGCTCTACTGGAATGCGGATTCGACGCGCATGCCGGCCGCGAACCACTCCTTCTACCTGCGCAACTGCTATCTGGAGAACAAGCTCGCCAAGGGCGAAATGAAGCTCGCGGGCAAGACGCTGGATCTGAGCAAGGTCACGATCCCGGTCTATAATCTTGCTGCCCGGGAAGACCATATCGCGCCGGCCAAATCCGTCTTCGTCGGCTCGCAATGCTTTGGCGGACCGGTGGATTATGTCGTCGCCGGCTCGGGCCACATCGCCGGCGTGGTCAACCCTCCGGCCAAGACGAAGTACCAGTACTGGACCGGCGGCAAGCCTGAAGGCCGCTATGAGGACTGGATCACCCGCGCGAGCGAGCATCCGGGGTCTTGGTGGCCGCACTGGTTCGCCTGGCTGGAGAAACAGGCGCCCAAGCGGGTCAAGGCGCGCGTGCCGGGCGAAGGCAAGCTGCCGGCGCTGGAGGACGCGCCCGGAAGCTATGTCAGGGTCAGGGCCTGAAGGCAGCGGCCGAACACACCGCGACCTTCCATACCGCTCCGGCTATCGCTGCCGCCGCTAACGCCCGCTCCCTCCGCCCCCTCCTCCGCGTCATGGTCGCCCTTGTGGCGACCACCCACGCCTTTTCTTCATACCGCCGCGCCGCAGCGTTCAAGCGTGGCCACTCCGTCAGCAGAACGCCGGCAGCGAAACGAAAAAAGCCGGCCCTGAGGCCGGCTTTCAGTCTTGGGAGGCGTAGGCCTGGGCTCAGTACTTGACGACCAGCGGCTGCTGCGCCGGGATCGGGCGGGCCGGGTCATCCCAACGATAGGTCAGGCCAGCCGAGACGATGTGGATGTAGGGCTTGGCCTCGGCCTGATAGAAGATCGGGCCCTGCTGCGGATGGGCGCCGGTGTAGTTCACCGTGGCCTTGGTCACGTGGATGTAGGTGTAGCCGAGATCGAGCTTCAGCTTGTCGCTGACCTGATAGCTCGCGCCGGCCGAGAGCCAGAGGCGGTCATTGTCGGAGATGAAGATGGTGCGGTTGGTGTCGTTGACGGCCGAGAGCTCGTAAGCGGCACCGGCGCGCAGGGTCAGCGCATCCGAATACTTGTATTCGAGGCCGCCCGAGAAGTACCAGCTGTCGTCATAGACGAAGTTCAGGCTGGTGACCGGGGCGCCGGTGAGCTCGCTGACGATCGGGATGCGGCGGAAGCGGCTCCAGTTCGTCCACTCGACACCGACATGCGCCTGCCAGCGATCGTTGATTTCCTGCGACAGGCCGAAGACCACGGAGTCAGGCAGGTTGAGGTTGGCCTTGATCGGCAGGACGCCGGCCGGGGTCGACAGCGTGCCTTCCAGCGTCTGCCGGATCGACGAGCGATAGGACGAGACCGATGCTGGTGCCCTTCATCGGGGTCAGGGTGGCGCCGAAGCGGAAGCCGTAATCGATCGGTGTCACCATCGAGGATCTGGTTGGGAGCGGTCGGGCCGATGCCGGTGGCGTTCTTCAGGTTGGCCTTGAGGTACTGGACCTGGAAGGCGGCACCGATGGCGAGCCAGTCATTGACCTGATAGCCGGCGGTCGGGGAGACGTTGATCGAGCGCACCTTGGCGGAGCGGCCATAGACCTGCCCGGCATTATAGGTGTTCTCGGCCTTGGAGCGCAGGCCGTAGGGCGCGCCGGTGGTGACGCCGATCCAGAACCGGTCGGTCAGCTGCCAGGCGGAGTAGGAGGCCGGGATGAAGGCGCCATCGCCACCGATGTCGCCGGTGCCGAGCGGGCTGCCACCCAGAGCGGTGGTCGACGGGCCGACCGGCGAGCCGAAGCGGGTGACGGCGGTCGGCTGATAATCGCCGTAGGCCTTGAGGTAGGTGAAGTTCCACTGGCTGTTGCGGCCGGGGAACATGGTGATGGTGGCCGGGTTCCAGGCCATCGAGCCGAGGCCGATACCGCCCGCGGCGGCGCCGGCATAGGCCATGCCGAGACCCTCGGCGCTCTGGCCGCTGCGGATCGCGAAGGAGCTGGCAGAGGCGGCGCCGGCAGCCAGAAGTGCGGCGGTCGAAACGGTCGCCGCAACGGCGAGGCTCAGATAGCGCTTCATCGGTATTCCATCCCTTACATGACGGCCCGGAGTCGCGAACGCCCCGGTGTTTGACCACCATGACGCGCAGTCGGATTCGCCGCAATCCCGCCTCAGAGGTGTCGAAATTGAGAAGGACCAGAGCACCGAGAGGGTCAGAGGGGCATTTTCGCGCCAAAACGGACAGTTTTCGAGCGGATTTCCGACAACCGAATCCAGAAGCGATGGTTTACATGCGAACTATCGCGGATTTTGCCCGGTTGCGGATTTGTGACGCCAACCTAGCTGCTCGACGCGCAGCCATGATTTGGTAATCAGCGTGGCATTACCGCAACATTTTGAGGCAGTCGCTGATGCAGCGAAGCCATGCGCGGGAACGGACTTGTCAGCGCGCACGCCATCCGCTCAGGTGCTGCCCACCCAATCCTAACCGATTTAAAAGGGGGAAACACGTGAAACTGCTCCGTTATGGCCCGTTGGGCCAAGAAAAGCCCGCCATCCTCGATGCTCAGGGCGGCATGCGCGACATCTCGGGCCTCGTTCCCGATCTCGCGGGCAAGAGCTTGACCTCGGCCTCGCTGGCTAAAATCAAGGCTGCCGACCCGCAGAGCGCTGCCGCTGGTGCAGGGCTCGCCGCGCATCGGCGCCTGCGTCGGCGATGTCCGCAACTTCATCGCGGTCGGGCTGAACTTCGCCGACCATGCGGCCGAGACCGGCGCCGAGATCCCGAAGGAGCCGATCCTGTTCAACAAGGCGCCGAACTGCATCGTCGGCCCCAATGACGACGTCATGATCCCGAAGAGCTCGGTGAAGACCGACTGGGAGGTCGAGCTCGCGATCGTCATCGGCGATGGCGGCTCCTACATCCCCGAAGACAAGGCGCATGGCGGCGATCGCCGGCTTCTGCGTCTGCAACGACGTGTCGGAGCGCGAATTCCAGACCGAGCGCGGCGGCCAATGGGCCAAGGGCAAGGGCTGCCCGACCTTCGGGCCGCTCGGCCCCTGGCTGGTCACGCACGACGAGATCGCCGACGTGCAGAACCTCGGCATGTGGCTCGAAGTCGATGGCGAGCGCGTCCAGAACGGCTCGACCAAGACGATGATCTTCGGCGCCGCCTATCTCGTCCACTATATCAGCCAGTTCATGCGGCTCGATGCCGGGCGACGTCATCACCACCGGCACGCCTCCCGGCGTCGGCCTCGGCTTCAAGCCGCCGCGCTTCCTGAAGGGCGGCGAGGTCGTGGCGCTCGGCATCGAAGGGCTGGGCACGCAGAAGCAGAACTTCGTGCCGTTCAGGGGCTGAACCCTATGAAAACGCTCCCGGCTCGCAGGAGCCGGGAGCGTCATTTTATCGTCTCCAGCAGAGACGAGTGCTCTCAGGCCTTGTCCAGCCCCAGCATCAGGCGGATGTTCTGGACCGCTGCGCCGGAGGCTCCCTTGCCGAGATTGTCGAGCCGCGCGACCAGCACCGCCTGCCGCAGCTCCTCATTGCCGAAGACCCGCAATTCGAGCTTGTTGCTGTCGTTCAGCGCCTCCGGCTCGATCTTGCCGCTGGCCTCGGCGGGCAGCACGGAGACGAAGGTCGAGCCGGCATAGCGATCCTTGAGCGCCGCCTCGAGATCGGCCAGCTTCGGCTTGCCCGGCAGCGTGTCGAGATGCAGCGGGACGCTGACCAGCATGCCCTGCCGGAAATTGCCGACCGACGGCACGAAGATCGGCCGCCGCGTCAGCTTCGCATAGGCCTGCAGCTCCGGCAGGTGCTTGTGCTTGAGGCCGAGCCCGTAAAGCTCGAAGGCCGGTGCGCGATCAGCCTCGTGATCCTCGATCATGCTCTTGCCGCCGCCGGAATAGCCGGACACCGCGTTGATGGTGAGCGGCTGGTCCTGCGCCAGCAGCCCGGCATCGACCAGTGGCCGCAACAGCGCAATCGCGCCGGTCGGATAGCAGCCGGGGTTGGAGACGCGTGTGGCGTTCGCGATCGCCTGCGCATGGCCCGGCGCCAGCTCGGCAAAGCCATAGACCCAGCCGGGCGCGACGCGATGCGCGGTCGAGGCATCGACGATCTTGGGGGAGGCAGAACCGAGCTCATCGGCCAGCGCCACCGATTCCCGCGCCGCATCGTCGGGCAGGCAAAGCACGACGAGATCGACGCTCGCCATCATCTCCTTGCGCGCCGCAGGATCCTTGCGCTTGTCGGGATCGATGCTGCGCAGCGCGATCTCCGGCAATGCCGCCAGGCGGTCGCGGATGCCGAGGCCCGTGGTGCCGGCCTCGCCGTCGATGAAGATGGTTTTCTGCGTCTGGCTCATCATGGCCCCCCGAGGGTGCTGTGCTTTGTCGGCTCAAGGCATAAAAAAACCGCGCTCTGGGCGCGGTCGCGGACGGTCCGGCTTCAGCCGAGCGTCATCGCGGTCGCGCAGGGGCGGCCGTGACAGGGCGACGTCGGATGAAGTTCGTCATCATGCCATCGATATGGTGGAGGGCGCGGGCGCTGTCAATCGCTTCGCTGAAGCGCGCAAGGCAGGGTGCCTGTCACCCCGCCTGCTGCGCCAGCTTCTTCAGCGCCAATCCCTGAATATAGTGCTGGGCGACGGCGGCTCCGGCGATTGCGGTGGCATCGGCGTGATCATAGGGCGGGGATACCTCGACCACGTCCATGCCGCGCCAGTCGAGATCGCGGATGCCCCAGACCATGCGCAGCGCCGCCTCCGTGGCAAAGCCGCCTGCGACGGGCGTGCCCGTGCCGGGAGCATGGCCGGGGTCGATCGCATCGATGTCGAAGGTGAGATAGGCCGGCCCCTCCCCGACCCGCGCCTTGATGGCCGCGATGATGCCGGCGACGCCGCGTTCCTGGGCGGCGTAAGCATCGATGACGGCGATACCGCAATCGCGCGGCGCCACGGTGCGGATACCGATCTGGATCGAACGCTCGACATCGATCAGGTCCTCGCGCACCGCCTCCAGCACGAAGGTGCCGTGGCTGATGGCGCCGACGCCGTCATCCCAGGTGTCCTGATGCGCGTCGAACTGCACCAAGGCGAGCTTGCCGTGACGGGCGACATGGGCGCGCAGCAGCGGCAGGGTGATGAAGTGATCGCCCCCCAGCGTCACCAGATGCGCACCGGTCGCGATAATGGCGGCGGCGTGATCCTCGATCGACTTGGCGCAGCCCTGCAAATCGCTCCGCGGCAGCGGGCAATCGCCGTAATCGACGGCTGCGAGCATCTCGAACGGGTCGATGCGGGAGGGAAATTGGGCGTCACCGTCGAAAATCGCGCTGACACGGCGCAGGGCCTGCGGTCCAAAGCGGGTGCCGGGCCGGTTCGAGACCGCCAGATCGAAGGGCACGCCCCAGATGGCGAGATCGCAGCCAGCCACCTCCTTGCTGTAGCGACGGCGCATGAAGGACAGCGCGCCGGCATAGGTCGGATCCTGTGCCGCGCCGCGAATATCGCCGGTGAAGGCATGGTCGATCATCGGGAAAGCCTTGAATGAGGAGAATGGCGGCTCAGCGGCGCCCGACGAGCCAGACATAGAGGACCCAGGGCAGGATCAGCGCGAGCGCGGAGAGGCCCAGCCGCAAGCTCGTCCACAGCACCGGATTTTGCAGCGCGCGGCCATCCAGCTCCGGAACGCCATGGATCATCCCCAGAGCGAAGGCCGGAGCCAGAAAGATCACCAGCGCGTTGAGGATGCGGCGCATCGGCCCGTGCTGCCCGCGCGACAAAGCGAGCAGGGCCGGGATGGCGATCATGCCAAAGGCGATCAGGGTGAGCAGGACGCGCATGGCGGGTACCGGAGGAAGAGACGCGCCTGATCTAGCATGGTTCCAGCGCGGCTCCAGCCGCACTGCGCTGTGACAGCAGCCGATTCTGTCGTTTTACCGGATCGGGCGCGCGCTGAAGCTGCTGCCGGTGCCGCGCATGGCGTGGATCACCGCCATGGCGAGCAGGGCGAAGGCGAGCGCCTGATGCGCCAGCCCGGCCCAGAGCGGCACGACGAGCAGCAGCGTCACGATGCCGAGGCTCGCCTGCGCCAGGGTGATGCCGGCCAGAGCGGTGGCCCGTTTGGCCTCGCCCGTCCCTGCCGCCATCCGGCGCAGGCTGACCGCATGCCAAAGCGCCAGCGCCAGCAGGAGATAGGCGCCGATGCGGTGGTTGAACTGAACCAGCGCGACATTATCGACGAAATTCTCCCAGACCGGGCTCTGCGCCAACAAGGTCCCGACTGAGGGCACCAAGGCACCATCCATCAGCGGCCAGGTGTTGAAGGTGAAACCGGCGCGGGAGCCCGCCACCAATCCACCCAGCGCGATCTGCGCGAAGATCAGCACGAGCAGGAGCCAGGCGAAGCCCCCTGCCCTTGCCTGCTCGACGCGCCGCGGCGGCGTCAGCCACACAGCGAAAGCGATGACGGAGCAGAAGAACAGGCCTGCGAAGCAGAGATGCAGCGTCAGCTTGACCGGCGCCACCGCGACCATGCCGGGCTGCAGGCCGGAGGCGACCATGATCCAGCCGATCGCGCCCTGCAGGCCGAGCAGCAGGCCCATGCCGAACAGGATCAGCGTTTGCCGCCAGGGCAGCAGGCGGCGCGCGGCGACGATGAGGAAGCCGAGGAGGTAGACCAGGCCGATGAAGCGGCCGAGCTGGCGATGGCCCCATTCCCACCAGTAGATGAACTTGAATTCCGACAGCGCCATTCCGGCGTTGAGCAGCTGATATTGCGGGCTGGCGCGGTACTTATCGAATTCGCAGCGCCCAGGCCGCGTCGGATAGCGGCGGCAATGCGCCGGTCACGGGACGCCATTCGGTGATCGAGAGGCCGGAGCCGGTCAGCCGCGTCGCGCCGCCGACCACCACCATGACGAAGACCAGCGCCGCAACGGCCCAGAGCCAGCGGCGGATGCCGGCATGGCTGAAAGCGGGGCTTGCAAAGGTCCGGTCGAGGGCGATCGTCATGGTTGCGGGGCTTTCCGTCGCAGCGCTGGCGCTTCACAAGCGCCGACGCGGGTGACAGATAGTGCCAGCGCCGGGGCCCGACAACGCCCGCATTGCCGCACCATCGGCTCCGGACGGAGAGCACGCCATGAAACAAAGCCACCGCAAGCTGATCGGGACCGTGGTGATCCTGGTCTTCGTCTGCGTCTACGCTCTCGTCGCGATGGCGCTGGCTCAAGGGCGGATCACCGAGACGTCGAAGCTTGTGCAGACCATCGCCTATGTCGTCCTTGGCCTCGCCTGGGTGCTGCCGCTCCTGCCCCTGATCCGCTGGATGGAGCGCAAGGACAGCTAGGGCGCGACTTGCCATTTGGCACCTCTGGCACCATATTATGCCAAGTGTACGGAGGCTGAGATGCTGCAGGAACTGACGCAGACGGCGTCCTCGCCCGATCAGGCGGCGATCAGCGAGACCGAAGCTGCCGCCATGGCGCGAGCGGTCCTGCGCCTGTTCAGCAAATGGCAGCTATCGGATGCGGTGGCGCGCGAGCTTCTGGGCGGGCTGCCGGCCCGCAGCTATGCACGCTGGAAAGCCGGCGAGCTTGGGCGGATCGACCGCGACCTCGCCACGCGCCTCTCCCTGCTGATGGGCATCCACAAGGCGCTGCGCCTGATCTTCAGCGATACCGCGCGCGGCTATGCCTGGATTTCAGCGCCCAACGCCGCCTTTGGCCAGCGTTCGCCGATCGAGATCATGGCGCAGGGCGATATCTTCTCGCTGGCACGCATCCGCAGCTATCTCGATGCGGAGCGCGGCGGCTGGTGAGGCAAGACCTCCCTCTCCGGCACATAAGCTGGCCCAAGGCCTATCGCATCATCCGGTCGGTCTTTCCGCCGATCGACCTGTTCGAGGACATTGCCGACCCCAGCGATTGGGAGGCGCTGGCTTCAGCCGAAGCCAAGACCAATCCGCGGATCTGGGAGCATCTCGGGCGCCTTGATCTGGTGCCGCCGGAACGTCGCGTGACCGGGTCGGGAGCCAGCCTGGTCATGGCGCCCTTCGTCCATTGCAGCCGCGACCGGCCGGGCCGCTTCAGCGATGGCAGCTATGGCGTCTACAGCGCGGGCGACAGCGAAGAGGTCGCCATCCGGGAAGTGGCGCATCACCACGGCGTGTTCATGCGCAATGCGGGCCAGCAGCCCGGCTGGACCTCGCAGTTCCGCGTCCTGATCAACCGGCTGGACCTTGCACTCCATGACGGGCGCGGCATTGCCGCGCTGCACCACCCGACCGACTACACCGAGCCGCAGGCACTGGCCCGCGCGCTGCGGGATTAGGGTCAAACGGGCTGGTTTATGACAGCGTGCGCTGCCCTGGCGGAGTCTGCGCAGCGCTGTTCTGGCCTGATCTCGTGCCGATCCCCCTGCAGGGCGATCATTACGACTATCATTGGGACGGCATCAGGGTTGATCGTGTCCGCAATTGCCGGACTGGCACGATCTTTGGGCTTTAGGCAGCGAAGCCTATCTTACATTCAGCCGCTTGAAGCGGTTCCAGAGCAGGAAAGGCAGGCCCGAGAGCAGCGTGCGCACGGCCGAAATGGACTGGTGGTGGCCATTGAGCGAGACACGCGGCAGGGCATGAAGATGCGCCGCGTGCTCGGCGAAGAGCTGCCCCGGCCGGGTGGTCACGGCGGTGGCGAAGCCGGCTTCCCGGGCCAGACGGAACTCGCGCGGCCCGGCCGAGCCGGGATCGCCGACCGGATAAGCGAAATGGGCGATGCGCAGGCCGAGATCCTGCTCGAGCCGCGCCCGGCTGGCGACGATCTCCTCGCGGGCAACCGCTTCGGGATGCTTGGCGAGCATCGGATGGCTGAGGGTGTGGGCGGCGATGGTGACGCCCGGCGCGCCCGCAAGCGAACGCAAGATCTCCCAGGGCAGGCATTCCCGCTCCACCAGCGCGACGGGATCGACCCTGGCCTTGGTGGCGAGTTCGGAAATCGCTGACAGCAGAAACGCTTCCGGCCCTTTGCGGAGACGCCAGTAGAGCCGGGCAAAGGCCTGCTGCTTCTCGGCGTCGGTCGCGGATGGCGCCTCGAAAGGCCCGTCAGGCAGGGTCAGCGCAATCGCCGGCAAGGCGCGGATCGCCTCCTCCAGCTCAAGCCACCAGAGCCGGGCCGTGCGATCGGCGAAGCCTGGCGTCACGAACAGGGTCCAGGGCGCCTGATGCTTGGCCAGCACGGGCCAGGCCTGGTCCAGCGTATCGCGATAGCCATCGTCGAAGGTCAAGGCGACGAAGAAGCGGTCGCAATCCCGATCCGCGAGCCGCGCCGGTACCTGATCGAGCGGGATGATGTCGTAGCCCTCGCTCCGGATGAAGCCGAGCACCTGATCGAGAAACTGCGGCGTGATCTCCAGCAGGGCATTGGGCTGGAAGCCGTCGCTGCGGGCTTTGCGGACATGGTGCAGGGTCAGGATGACGCCCTTGCCCTGCGCCAGCCCCTTGCCCCAAGCGTCGGCTCCGGTCAGCGCGATCGCCTTGAAGCCGGCCGTGAAAAGCTGATGCCGCCAGTTCATGATGGGCTCGCCAACGACCTGCTAACGCTATTTGCCGATCTCAGCGCCGGCCGGGGCGAGATTGACCGATCCGTTCACAATGCCGGGTTAAGACGCCGAGGATCGTTTCCAGGATTTCAGCATGCAAGCCATCGCAGACAGCGCGAGCCGGGCTGGAGCGCCATCGGGCGCTGCCACGCTTGCGGACGCTGCGCCGCTTTGGAGCAGCCTCGCGATTGCGAGCGACCTCGCCGCGCTAGAGGCCGAATGGCGGGCGCTGGAAGAGCGGGCCATCGTCACGCCCTATCAGAGCCAGGGCTGGATCCGCGCCTTTGCCGAGACGGCCGGGATTGCCCATGCACTGACGCTGCGTGTGGTCACGGTGCGCGGCTTGCATGGCGCGTTGCTGGCGATCCTGCCTTTCACCATCACCCGCCGAAACGGCATCCGCTTTGCCGAATTCATTGGTGGCAAGCATGCCAATTATCATATGGGCGTGTTCGACCGGGACTTTGCCGCCGGGCTCGATGCAAAGGCGGCGCTGGCGCTGCTGCGAGCTTGCGCTGCGCAGATCGGCGGGCTCGACGCCTTCATCTTCGTCAACCAGCCTGTGGACTGGAACGGCATCGCCAACCCGCTGGCCGCGCTTGCGGCGGGACCGAGCCCGAGCCGTTCCTATAAGCTCTCGCTGACGCCGGGCGATGCCGACGGTTCGCTGCGGCGGGCGATGAGCAGCCACGCCCACAAGAAGCTGAAGAACAAGCGCAACCGCTTCCAGAGCTTCGGCCCGTCAGAGGTGGTCAAGGCCCGGGGTGCTCAGGAGGTCGAGCGCATTCTGGGCGCGTTTCTGGTGCAGAAGGCGCGCCGCTTCGCGGAGATGGGGCTGCCGGACCCCTTTGCCGATCCAGCCATCCGTGACTTTCTCCGCCGCGGCGCGACGGCCTGCGGGGATATGCCGGCACCGATCGAGCTTTATGCTTTGGAGGTGCAGGGCGAGCCCGTGGCGACCTATGTCGGCGCGGTGCAGGGACAGCGCTTTTCGGGGATGGCGACGGCCTTCGCCATGGGCAGCGAGATCGCCAAGAGCAGTCCTGGCGAAATCCTGCTGATCGACCTGATCCGGCTGAAATGCGCCGACGGGGTCACGACCTTCGACCTCGGGGTTGGCGAAGCCCGCTACAAGACGACGATCTGCGACGCGAGCGACCTGCTGGTCGACAGCTTCCTGCCGCTGACGCCAAAGGGCCGCGCCTTTGCGGCTTTCAGCCAGGCCAAGCGCGCCTTGAAGCGGCGCATCAAGGCCTCGCCGCGCGCGCTCGCTTTCGCCCTTCAGATTTTAGGACTGTTGCGGCGCAAGCGCTGAGCGACGGGAGCGGCTCCCTCCCCCCGCTTGCGGTGGGGAGGGTTGGGGTGGGGGGCAGCGCCGCTCGGCTTTGGCGCTGGAGGACAGAGCACTGGCTTTCCGCCCCCCCATCCCTAGCCCTTCCCCGCCGCAAGCGGGGGGAAGGGGATCAGGGCGGAGCTGTTGCAAGGGCGTGGCCAGCGATGAACCCGTGCGCGCGACGCTACTCCCTCCCCCCGCTTGCGCAGGGAAAGGATCATGGCGGCGCTTTACGATCAGGCCGGTTCGACTTCCGGCTCGCCTTCCATCTCGGAGGCGGCGTCGCTCAAATCGGGGTCGACCACGAGGGTCACGGGCGCGTCGCTGAGTTCGGCGATGCGGTAGCCGGCTTCGACGGCATGGCCGTTTCCGCCATGGCCGGCCATGATCAGGACCGATTGCGCCTGCTGCGCAAGTGGCGCCAGCACGGCGGATTCGTCGGTCGAGGCGGCTGCGACGAAGACCCAGTCATAGGTCTCGCACAGCGCATCGAGCGCCACCGCCACAAGATCGGGCGCTGCCAGAACCGCCTCGCGGCCGGCATGGCCGGGGCCGATGGCGTGGAGGCGCGAGCCCTC
The DNA here is from genome assembly GCA_963759925.1 of uncultured Alphaproteobacteria bacterium. Lineage (GTDB taxonomy): Bacteria > Pseudomonadota > Alphaproteobacteria > Rhizobiales > Beijerinckiaceae > Allobosea. The sequence goes on along the minus strand of CAVXBE010000006.1, from coordinate 40,078 downwards.
CTCCCGGGTGATGATGTCGGAAAACAGCGCTTCACCGGCCAGAAGCTCGGAGAAACCGGGGCTCTCGCCATCATCGTCACGTGCGAGATCGAGGATGATGCAGCGGCAGCGCTGGGAAACGAGCTCGGCCCATTGCCGGGCGGTCGTGGCGCCAAAGCCTCCGGCATCGACCAGCAGCGCAAGCGGAGCCATGCCGCGCGGCGCCGGCAGGGAGCGGTCGGCGAGATCGGCCAGCGCCTGGCCGGCATCCTCGCTCGCCACGATGATCTGGCCGAGGCGCCCGGTATGGGTCAGCAAGGCGGCAACACGCTCGCGGCGCGGATCGAGATCCGGCGGCTCCTGCCGCGGCTCGTCCATCAAGCCAGCGCGGCGCGGAACGACATCGGGCATCGGGCCGGCAGGCTGATGAGGCTGGCCGCGAAGCAGCTCGCGCGAGACCAGTGTCGCCAGCGAGACGAGGAAGGTCGCAAGCGTCGCCACCACCATCACCGGGATCTTCTTGGGGAAGGACGGCTCGCCCGGCTCGATGGCGCGGGAGATGATGCGGGCATCGGCCGGCGTCGCATTCTGGGTGTCGCGCGCCACAGCCTCGCGATAGCGCAGCATGTATTGCTCGAGCTGGTCGCGCAGCGTCCTCGCCTCGCGCTCCAGCGCGCGCAGCTGGACTTCGCTGTCATTGGCGGTCGAGACGTTCTTCTTCTGCCCGTCGAGCGCAGCGGTGAAGCTTTCGACCCGCTGCCCCGCGATCCGCGCCTCATTTTCGAGCGTGCGGACGGTGCGCTCGGCTGCGGCGCGCAGCTGGCCCTCGAGATCGGAAAGCTGCGCGGTGAGCTCCTTGATGCGGGGATGCTCGGAGAGAAGATTGCGCGATTCCAGCGCGATCTGGGCGCGCAGCGTGATGCGCTGCTCGATCAGCCGGCGGACGAGTTCGTTATTGGCGACATCGGGGATCTCGAAGGTGCGGCCCTGCTTGATCGCGTCGCGGATCAGCCCTGCCTTGGCCTGCGCCTCGGCCTGCTGGCTGCGCGCCGCCGACAATTGCGTGGAGAGGTCGCCGAGCTGCTGCGAGGTGATCGTGGTGTTGTTCGACCCGACCAGCAGACCGTTGCGCGAGCGGAAATCCTCGACCTTGGCCTCAGCCTCGGCGACGCGGCGGCGCAGCGGCTCGATGGTGCTCGACAGCCAGGACGAGGCGCTGCGCGCCGTGTCCTGCTTGGCGGCTTCCTGGGCTTCCAGATAGGTCGCGGCGATGATGTTGGCGGCCTTGGCGGCCAAGGCGGGATTTTGCGACGTGAACTCGACCGCCAGGATGCGCGAGCGGGCGACGGGATAGACCAGCAGGCGTTCGTAATAGGTCTCGAGCACCCGCTCTTCCGGCGAACGATCGGCGGGGTGGCCGCCAATGCCGACGAGCACGCCGACCTTCTTCAAGGCGTTGAGCGCACCAGCACCCGAATCGAACTCGGCATTGCCGACGAGGCCGATGCGCTTGATCGCCTCGCGCGCCAGATCCCGCGACATCACCAGCTGGACCTGGCTCGCCACGCCTTCGCTGTCGAATTGCGAACCGGAGCCGGCGCCATCCGCCTGCCCGGGCCGCGTATAAAAGCTCTCGCGATTTTCCAGCAGGATGCGCGATTCGGCCGTGTAGCGCGGCGTGACCACATTGACTGCGACGAAGCTCAGGCCCAGCACCGCCAGCGTCGGGGTGATCACCCACGCCTTGCGCTGCTTGATAGCCTCCCAGAGCGCGCCGAGATCAATCGTGTCGGAACGATTGTCATCGTCGCGTCTCAAGCTGTCGGACTGACCGGTCATCTTGGGTCCATTCACGCAATACACACCACGCCCAGGAAGCGCAGGCCCATAAAAACCGATCAAGGTTAGTGTCGCGTTAAAATGTAAGAACAGTACGCTCAGGTTTTATTAACCCTATCATCCTAATCCTGCCGGCATGTTCAGTGTGGAAGCCCGCTCGTGACGAGTCCTCGCCTCACCTCCGTTGTGCTGGCCGTGGCCCTGGCGACAAGCGCCTGCGTGCCGCGTCAGGTCGAAGCCGACTATGCCGTCGCCCAGCCGACCGGGCCCTACCGGCTCGCCAGCGGCGACAGGCTGCGGGTCATCGTCTTCGGACAGGATAATCTCTCCAACATCTATGCGGTCGATGGCGCGGGCCGGATCTCGATGCCGCTGATCGACCGGATCGACGCCAAGGGCCGCACCACGCAGGAGCTGGAGCGGGCGATCGAGCAGCGCCTGCGCGCCGGCTATCTGCGCGAGCCGAAGGTCTCGGTCGAAGTCGACACCTATCGCCCGTTCTTCGTGCTGGGCGAGGTCACAAGCTCGGGCCAGTTTCCCTATGTCAACGGCATGACGGTGCAGACGGCCGTCGCGATTGCAGGCGGCTTCACGCCGCGCGGCCAGCGCAACTATGCCGAGATCACACGCTCGGTCGACGGGCAGCTGGTCACCGCTTCCGTTCCGATCACCTATCCGGTGCAGCCGGGCGATACGATCGTCATCAAGGAACGCTGGTTCTGATCCGGCCGGAGACGCGGCCATGACCCAACCGGCCAGCGGCACGCCGCTCCGCATCCTGCATGTCTTCCGGGCCCCGCTGGGCGGGCTGTTCCGCCATGTCCTGGATCTGGCCCGCGGGCAGGTCGAGCGCGGGCACGATGTCGGGATCGTCTGCGATTCCACCACGGGCGGCAGCCGCGCGACGGAAGTCTTCGCCGAACTCGGGCCGCTGCTGACGCTCGGCATCACCCGGGTGCCGATGTCGCGCTATCCCAGCTTCACCGATGCGCGGGCGCAGCTCGCCCTGATGGCCCGCCGCAAGCAGCTGCAGCCCGACATCGTCCACGGCCATGGCTCGAAGGGCGGGGTCTATGCGCGGCTGCCGGCGCTGCTGACGCCTACCCGCCGCTATGCGACGGCCTATACGCCTCATGGCGGCAGCTTCAACTACAAGCCCGGCACGGCGCAGCACCGGCTCTACATGACGATCGAGCGGCTGCTCGAAGGCGCGACGGACATGTTCCTGTTCGAAAGCCAGTACATAGCCGGGCGCTTCGAGGCTCATGTCGGGCATCAGCCGAAGACGGACTTCCGGATCATCCTGAACGGGATTTCGGAAGCGGAATTCGCGCCCATCGTCCATAACGAGACAGCCGCCGACCTCGTCTATCTTGGGGAGCTGCGGCAGGCGAAAGGCGTCGATACGCTGATCGAGGCCCTGGCGCTGCTCAAGCAGCACGGCCAGACGCCGCGCCTGCTGATCGTCGGATCGGGACCGGATGAGGCGCTGTTGCGGCAGCTCACCGTGAGCCATGATGTCGCCGGGCAATGCAGTTTTCGCGGTCCGGCCCCGATTCGCGAGGCGCTGGCGGAGGGTCGGATCATGGTGATCCCCTCGCGGGCGGAATCGCTGCCCTATGTCATTCTGGAAGCCGCAGCCGCAGCCCAACCGCTGATCTCGACCGATGTCGGGGGGATCGGCGAAATCTACGGGCCCGACCATCGCGACCGCCTGATCGCGCCCAATGATGCCCGGCTGCTGGCCAAGGCGATTGCGGCCATGCTGGCGACGCCAAGCGAGGACAGGCAGCGCCAGGCGGCGGAGCTTGCCGCTCATGTGCAGCAGAAATTCAGGCTGGACACGATGACCGATGGGGTTCTGGCGGCCTACCGGTCAGCTTTGGCCCGCCGCAGAGGTGAGGCGAGCAGCGCCGGCTGAGCCAGGGCTTACAGCAGCTTCAGCGCCGCCACACCGGCAATCACCAGACTAATGCCGGCCCAACCGCTCGGCCTGATGCGCTGGCCAAAGGCGAGCGCTCCGAGCACCGCGGTGATCACGAGCCCTGCCCCACCCCAGACCGCATAGGCGACCGAAAGGTCCATGCCCTGAATGGCCTGCGCCAGTGCGGCAAAGGCGCCGATGACCAGCAGGATGCCCAGCGCTCCCGCCGCCCGGCGCTTCATGCCGTCGGAGAGCTTGAGCAGGCAGGTGCCGCAGACTTCCATGACCACGGCCAAAGCAAGCCATCCCATTGGAGCGACGCCCATGGCGAGAGCGGGTGTCATCGCGCGCTCCCCATCGCCTGCGCTGGCGCAGGCTCGCTGCCGACGCCGCGCTCGAGCAGGATGATGCCGGCGATGATGGCACCAAGCGCCAGCAATCGCGTCGGCGTCAGATGCTCACCAAACAGGAGATGCCCGATCAGGGCGATGCCGGCGATGCCCAGCCCCTCCCAGACCGCATAGGCCACAGCCATCGGGATAACCCGTAGCGCGACGCTGAGCAGGGCGAAGGACAGCCCGATCAGCAGGAGGGGAAGCAGCGCCAGCAGAACCGGCGCCGAGACCGCCGACTTCAGGGCGGTCGTTGCGAGGATCTCGACGGCGATCGCCGCGAGAAGAATCAACCAGTGGAAAGACATGTGTCACACAGGCGAGGTGCGAAAGCGCGACCGCAAAAGCGCGCTGCGAACCCGGCAAATTCAGAGATGAGGAAAGTAAGATGAGCAGAAAAGGCGGCTGAACCAGCCCGCAGAAGCCAATGAACATGATACTGGTACGGCCGCGAAAACCGCCGTCACAACATGTCCAGAAGATGGGCTTCTCATACACTCATGACCCCCAATATGAGCGTCAGGGCGCCGTTTGTCAACCTGAACGAACGTTTGGTCATGTCCCGCACTACACAAACGCTCATCAAAAACACCCGGCAAGCCACTGGGATACTGCGCTAAATCCAGGATTTTCCGGGGCGGTTCCGACTGCCGTTTTCGAGCCGCCAGAGTGGGAGATTGCGGCGCGCTGGATTAAAGGTTCCGAGAGCATTCTGCGCTAAGCCAACCTCAAGTCTGCTGGGGTCTTGCGCCCTGCAGCCGGTCTGAGGGTTTTGCGTATGGGTGCGTTCGATGTCCGCGACCTGATGAAGGTCGATGCCGCTACTGCCGCGACCGGGGAGATGCTCGGCCAGCGCGAAGCGGGGCCACGCCGCATCTTTCACCCGCTGGCCGAGCGCATCGCCGCGATGCCGGTCAAGCCCACCCTGTCGCCGGTGATGATCGAGGGGCTGGTCCGCCTGCTCGATGTGTTGGCCATCCTCGGGGTCGGCAGCATCGTCTATGCATTCTACCTTCGAGGTGAAGTCGAGAACCGGCTGGCCTACCAGCTGACCATCCCGTTGCTGGCTTTCGGTGCGCTCGTCAGCTTCCAGATGCTGCGGCTCTACCATCTCGGCGCGCTGCGCAACATTGTGGCGATGGCGGTCAGGCTGTCGGCGGGCTGGACCACGCTGTTCATGCTGGCCTTGGCGGCATTCTTCTTTCTCAAGATCGGCGAGCAGGTCTCGCGCGTCTGGCTGGCCGGCTTCTATGCCGGTGGCCTGGCCGCGCTGCTGGGCGAGCGGCTGATGGTGCATCTCGCCGTTGTCGGCCTGACCCGCATGGGACGGCTGGAGCGGCGCGCGGCGATTGTCGGCGGCGGCGAGGCGGGTGAGGCTCTGATCCGCGCGCTCGAGGCGCAGCGCGATACCGGCCTGCGGGTCTGCGGCGTGTTCGATGACCGCAACGATGATCGCTCGCCCGATCTGGTGGCCGGTTATCCCAAGCTCGGCACCATCGACGATCTCGTCGAATTTGCCCGCCGCACCAAGCTCGACCTCGTCATCTTCACCCTGCCGATCTCGGCCGAGGCGCGGCTGCTGGCGATGCTGCGCAAGCTCTGGGTGCTGCCGATCGACATTCGCCTCTCGGCGCATATGTCGAAGCTGCGGTTCCGGCCGCGTTCCTATTCCTATATCGGCGCCGTGCCGGTGCTCGATGTCTTCGACCGGCCGATTGCCGATTGGGACGTCGTCGTCAAATACGTCTTCGACAAGGTCGTCGGTACGCTCGCCTTGCTCTTTCTGGCGCCGCTGATGCTGCTGACCGCGCTGGCGATCAAGCTGGATTCGCGCGGGCCCGTGCTGTTTCGCCAGAAGCGCTACGGCTTCAACAACGAGCTGATCGAGGTCTTCAAGTTCCGCTCGCTCTATCACGAGATGACCGACCATGCCGCGGCCAGGCAGGTGACGAAGAACGATCCGCGTGTCACCCGCGTCGGCCGCTTCATCCGCAAGACCTCGCTCGACGAGCTGCCGCAGCTGATGAATGTGGTGCTGAAGGGCGACCTCTCCCTCGTCGGCCCGCGCCCGCATGCGATCCACGCCAAGGCGCAGGACCGCGCCTATGAGCAGGTGGTGGATGGCTATTTCGCCCGCCACAAGGTCAAGCCGGGCATCACCGGCTGGGCGCAGGTCAATGGCTGGCGCGGCGAGACCGACACCGACGAAAAGATCCAGCGCCGCGTCGAGCATGATCTCTATTACATCGAGAACTGGTCGGTGCTGCTCGACCTCTACATCCTGATCAAGACCCCGTTCTCGCTCGTCAGCCAGAATGAGAACGCCTATTGAGCGCGCTCGCCCATAGGGGAGAGCGGGCTGCAGCTCCGGCCAATCGCCGGCTGCTGGTGTCCTATGCCGGGCTGAAGCGCGGCACGCTCTGGCTGCTGGGCGCCTCTTCCGGCTTCGCGCTGATCGAGCCCTCGCCTTATGAGCTGGTCTTCCTGCTTGCCGTCTTCGTCTTTGCGCTGACGGGGCTGCGCCTGTCGCAAAAGCTGCTGCCGATGGCGCTGCTGCTGCTGCTCTATAATATCGGCGGGGCGATCTCGCTGATCCCGTGGATGGACGAGCCGCCCTCGATCCGCTTTTCCGCCGTCTCGGTCTATCTGATGATCACCGCGATTTTCCTGGCGGCGATCATGGCGGAAGACGCCGTGGCGCGGATCGATACGCTGATCCGCGGCAGCTTCGTCGCCGCCTGGTGCGCCAGCATTGCCGCCATCCTCGGCTATTTCGACGTGGCGGGACTGGGCAGCGTCTTCACCCTGTATGGCCGCGCGTCAGGCACCTTCAAGGACCCCAACGTGCTGGGGCCCTTCCTGGTCGTGCCGCTGGTCTTCATCCTGCAGCATGTGCTGCTCGCCCGCATCGGCCTGTTCAAGGGTTTCCTGATGATGAGCGTGCCGCTGGTGGCGCTGCTCCTCACCTTCTCGCGCGGCGCCTGGGGCAATTTCGTCGCCTCGGCAGCGTTGATGGTGCTGCTGACCTTCCTGACCGCGCCCAGCGCGTCTCGCCGGGCGCGGATCGTGATGCTGACGCTCGTCGCCTTCGTGCTGCTCGCAGTGGCCTTGCTGATCGCGCTGTCGTTCGAGGAGATCCGCAGCGTCTTCGAGGTGCGCGCCAGCCTGTCGCAGACCTATGATGTCGGCGAGACCGGGCGTTTCGGCAACCAGCTGCGCTCGATCCCGCTGCTGCTCGACCTGCCGAACGGGTTTGGGCCGTTGCGCTTCCGCTTCCACTTCGTGGAGGACCCGCACAATGTCTACATCAACGCCTTCGCATCCTATGGCTGGCTCGGCGGCTTCGCCTGGATCGCTCTGATGGGGGCGACTTGCTATGTCGGCTGGCGGCTGACCTTCCAGCGCACGCCGTGGCAGACGCATGCGGTGGCGCTATGGTCGATCCTGTTCGTGACCATCGTCCAGGGCATCCAGATCGATACCGACCACTGGCGCCATGTCTACCTGCTGCTGGGCCTGATCTGGGGTCTGGCGGCGCTGCCGCCTCCCCGCCCGCGCCGCGACGATGGGCCGGGCTGAGCCTCAGCCGCCGGCCTTGCGGACCACGACATAGGCGTAGGTCGTGACGAAATCCCAGCCGATCCTGGCCGCGCCGGCATTGAAGGCGTGGTCGAGCTGGCGCAGGCCCGGCATCTTCTTGAAATAGCCATGGCCCCAGAAGGGCTGGACATGGACATCGGCAAAGCCGGCCCGCTCCAGCATCGGCGCGAGCCTGCCGCGGCTGCCGCGACACCAATCGTAATGCGCCGGGAATTTCGGGTCCCCGCCGCCATCGCGGCGCGCCGGGAACAGCGTGTGGACGATGGCGCGCGAGGCGCTCTCAGGCAGGATGTGGTTCAGCGCGAAGACTGGCGCCCACAGGGTCGGGAAGAAGGCGAGCGCGACGCCACCGGGCGCCAGCAGCGCGTGGATATTGGTCCAGGCCTGCTCGACATCGTGCACATGCTCGAAGACCATGCGCGAGACCATCAGATCATAGCCGCCACGCACCGCATCGGGCTCCGAGAGGTCGCCGGCAATGTCGAAGCGGGCGGTGCGCAGACCGGCGGGGGTGAGCGCGAGTTCACCGGCGTCGATGTCGTTGACGATCAGGTCGATGCCGTGGCGCTCCGCTTCCTGCGCCGTGAACAGCGGGTCGCGGCCGCCGCCGATCTCGCAGACGCGGCGCAGGTTGAACTGCCGCGCCAGCGCCAGGATCGTCGGCTCGTAATGGTCCCAGGCCCATTGCGAATGCCAATCCGGGGACAGGCCGCGAATAAAGCCCTCGATCGATCGCGCGCTGCTGGCGGGAGAAACCCGGCCGCCTTGCTCCAGAACGGCAGACGCCAACGCCATGATCACTCTCCTGCAAATCCAGAACGACCATGTTCAAAACAGGCAGCAACAGCAACGACTTCTGAATTCGAGAGTTAATCGAACTGGTATAGGGGGTGGTTTTAGGAGGCGAGCAGGCGATGTGGCGCGGATCGCTGCGTTCGCCACCAGCCGATCAGAACGTTCTCACATGCCAAGGTGATACTGCAGTAACTGCAGCGAAATGTTTCATTGGCGAGCTGAGATGACCAGGAGCGGTACAGTTCCAGACACACGAACAGCCTCCGCAGGAGAGGCTGTCAGATACTCATGGATATCGTTGAAGAAATGGTCGGAGCGAGAGGATTCGAACCTCCGACCCCTTGTCCCCCAGACAAGTGCGCTAACCGGGCTGCGCTACGCTCCGACGGGTCGGCTTATAGAGTCGCTCTTCGCAGGATGCAATGCGCTTTGCGCGATCTCCACGGTTTGCGCAGTGCGGGCCGGCGCGTGGGGTCGCGCCGGCCGTGCCCGGCCGGCGACGACATCCCTGTCGCGCCGGCTCGGGCCGTTGGTTTTCTTGTTCAGCTTGCCATGGCGTAGCGCTGGCGCAGCTGGATCGGTGCCGGGACCGGTGCCGTTGCGGCTGCCGATGTGGGCGGGTTGGTGCGGAAGCGCGTGATCATCTCCGCGAGGGTGTCAGTCTGCTCCGACAGGCTCTGCGCGGCAGCCGTCGTCTGTTCGACCATCGCGGCGTTCTGCTGTGTCACGCTGTCCATCTCGTCTGCGGCGGCCGAGACCTCCCGCAGGCTCGAAGCCTGCCGGCGGGCGCTTGTGGCGATCTCGCTGACTGTCGAGGACATCGCTGTCACCTGGCTGACGATCTCGCCGAGCGAGGTGCCGGATTCCGAGACCAGCTTCACGCCCGTTTCGACCTGCGCCGAGGAAGCGGAGATCAACTCCTTGATTTCCTTGGCAGCATCGGCCGAGCGTTGGGCCAGCTGGCGCACTTCCTGGGCGACGACCGCGAAGCCCTTGCCCGAGTCGCCTGCTCGCGCAGCCTCGACGCTGGCGTTCAGGGCCAGGAGGTTGGTCTGGAAGGCGATCTCGTCGATCACCGAGATGATGTTGCTGATCTTCGTGGACGAGCTCTGGATCTCGGTCATGGCAACGATGGCGCGGGAGACGATCTCGCCACCCTTCTCCGCATTGGCCCGGGCGACGATGACCGTCTCCTGAGCGACATTGGCGCCCTCAGCCGTGCCATTGACGCCGCGGGTGACCTCGCTCAGCGCCGAGGCCGTTTCCTCCAGCGAGGCCGCCTGCTGCTCGGTGCGCATCGCCAGATCGTGCGAGGCGGTGGAAATTTCGCCGAGCCCGGAGCGGATGGTGGTCACGGCCACGATGACGCCGCGAATGGCGTCCTCGAGCGACGAGACGGAGCTGTTGAAGTTCTGGCGGATGGTCTCGAATTCCGGCGCGACGCTCTCCTTCATGCGGACCGTCAGATCGCCGGCAGCGAGCGAGTCGAAGCCGGTCTGGACGAGCTGCACGAAGCGGCGCAGATCCTCGGCCTTGGCGTTGTCGATCTCGGTCTGGTGCTGGCGGTCGCTTTCGACCCGCTCCTGCAGCTGCGCCTGCTGCTGCTGCAATTGCGCCTGCTGGGCTTTGACAGCCTCGCCATTGGCAAGCTCGCTGCGGAACTTGTCGAGCGCACCGGCCAATGTGCCGAGTTCGTCGCCGCGCTCCGCCCCTTGCAGGCTCTGGGCATAGTTGCCCTTGCTCATCTGGGTGACGCCCGCCAGCAGATGCGACAGGGGCTTGCCGATCAGGCCGCGGCAGGCCAGCTGGATGACCACGAGCGCGACCAGCAGGATAACCAGCCCGCCGATGAGCGTCGTCTGGATCCGTGCCCAAACCGGATCGGTGAAATAGACGCCGGGAACGTCGAGAACGGCGGCCCAGGTGGTGTTCATCCCCGCGGCCGTGAAGGGATAGACCAGGCGCACCGCCCCATCGGGCAGTCCGCGGATGACCTTCATCTTGCCATCGGACAGAGCCTGGTTGACCAGATCAGCGCCCGTCTGGGCGTATTTCGTCATCAGCAGGGTCTTATCGGAATTGGCGACCCAGTTGCCGTTATTGGCCAGCAGCATGACGCGGCCCCCTTCGAACGGGACCAGGGCCGTCAGCGCATTGGTGAGGTCGTTGAGCTTGATGTCGACGCCCGAAAGAGCCACGACCTTGCCGCCCACCTTCACGGGGACCGAGACGGTGGTCAGCAGCGTATCCCTGTTGAAGGTATAGGGCGAGGTAATCACCGATTTCCCGGTCTTGGTCGGGGTGGCGTAATATTCTTCCTCGGGCTTGAGCGTCCATGTCGACAGCTCGACCGTGCCATCGGCCTTTTTCGTCCAGTAGGGCGTGAACAGGCCCTGATCGTTGGTGGCTTCCGTCCCGGCCAGCTTGTTGGCTGCTGGCTCGCCCACCAGGGCGCACATCCAGGCGCCGAAGACATTCGGGTAGAGCGGCGCGACCGTCTTGGTCAGCGCGATGATGTCGGTGCGATTGCGCCCGCCCTCCGCGAGATAGCCGGAGAGGACGCCGGCCAGAGCCGTTCCCGCCGATGTGGCCTGGGTGATGTCGACCGCGACGCGGCGGGCGACCACGGCGGCCTTCTCGGTCGCAAGCGTCAAAACCGCCTCCTCGGTTTGCTGCTTCTCCCGCCAGGCGTTCACGCCTGTATACACGACAAGGATGGCAGCGATCGCTGCGCCCGTGGCAAAAACCAGCTTCGCCGAAACTGACCTGGTAAGTTTTTTCACTGTGCGACCTCACGTTTTACCTAACGCTAGGTCAGCATAAATTTGTTAACTGTCCCTCAATTTCAGTATTACTCTGCCTATTTCGCGATAAATTGGGAATTTGTTGGTTCGATTTCGAACATTTCGAGAGCCGTAAATTCAACATGAAAAATCGCTTATTCGGAATTTGCGCCCATCTTGCTCCTCTTGATCGGCGAATCCCACCCAGCAAATTTGCTGATCTCATCTTCCGCCTGCCCTGCCCGTGCCCTTTAGGCCACCTGGCTCAGGCTCGCTTCGCTCTCACCGCTCCCTGAAGATGCGGCTGGCGTGGTCGGTGAAGGGCTTGGCGAGGTAGGACAGCGCGGTTCGCTCTTCGGTCGAGACGAAGACTTCGACGGGCATCCCCGGCACGAGCTTGCGGTCTCCCAGCACGGAGATGTCGGCATCGAGCTGGACGTCGCCGATGTAGTAGGTGGCGCCGGTTCCGGGGTCACGGGTCGTGGCGGGTGAGACGTGGACGACCTTGCCGGCAAATTCCGGCGTGGTGTTGCGGTTGAAGGCGGAAAAGCGCATCCGCGCCGGCTGGCCTGGCCTGATCTGGTCGATATCGGCGGGAGCGATGCGGATTTCGACGGTGAGTCTGGCGTCCTGGGGGACGATGGTGGCGAGCCTTGCGGCCGGTGTGATGACGCCGCCGACAGTGAAGACCGAGAGTTCGTTGACGGTGCCGTCGATGGGCGCGCGGATTTCGCTACGCGAGAGCCTGTCCTCGGTGGAGACGCGGCGATCGCCAAGTTCGGAGAGCTTGGCTTCGACCTGCCGCAATTCGCGCTGGGCCTCGGTGCGGGCGGTTTCGTCGATGGCGATGATCTGCAGCCGGCTGTCGCTGATGCGCAGCTTGGCGCGGGCGAGCGTCGCTTCGATCTCGCCGCGCTCGCCGAGCAGCCGCGCCCATTCGCGGTTGATGTTGAAGACCTTGGTGCCGTCGATATAGCCCTTCTCGAACAGGCCGAGATATTTGTTGCGCTCGAGTTCGACCAGGCGAAGCTCTTCGGATTTGGCGACCTTGCGCGCCTCCAGCCCCTTCACCTCCTCGCCCGACTGGACGATGCCGATCTCAAGCTGCTCCTTGCGGCTGTCACGATTGGCCTTGTTGCCCTCAAACAGCCGGGTCTCGCCGGCCATGATCTGCGTGGCGTCCTCCGACAGCCCCGCGAGCTGGGCGGGATAGGTCACGCCCGGCAGATTGTCGCGCTCGGCGACGAGGCGGGCGCGGCGGCCGAGATGCTCGGCGAGCTGGGAGCGGATGATCGAGAGCTCGGCCCGGGTCTGGACATCGTCGAGATGGAACAGCACCTGCCCGGCACGAACGCTGTCGCCCTGGCGCACGGCGATGGACTGGATGATGCCGCCATCGCGATGCTGCACCTCCTTGAGGTTCTGGTCCACCTTCACGGTGCCCTGCGCGATGATGGCGCCGTTGAGATGGGCCGTCGCGGCCCAGCCGCCGCAGCCGACAATCAGGACCAGCGCCAGTGCCGAGCCGGCAAAGACATGCCGCCCGAGCCGGAAGCTGGAGCGCGCCTCCTCGCGCTTGGCCTGCTTCTCGGCTTGTTTCTCGGCCTGGACGAAAGCCGACCTGTCGAAATTATGCGCGTTCATGACAATGCACTCCGGTGCGGCGCAGGCTCAGCAGTAATAGAGCTTGTGGTTGCCGTAGATCTCGATCGAGAAATCCTTCACGCCATCGAGCTCGGTGTAGACGTCGATGAAGGTGTGGTCCTTGTCGTCGATCTTTTCGATGCGGAAGCGGAAGGGCCGGCTCTCCCCGGCATCCTCGCCATAGATCCGGGCGAAGCCGTCGAAGTCCTGATCGTCGTCATCGTCGTCGTCATCGTCATCGTCGCTCTTGCGCAGGCTGTACTGCTTGACGACGATGCGATCGCCGACTTCGAGGTCGAGGATCTCGTAGATCAGCGGCGTCCGTGCGCTCATCGCTGTCCTGGCTCGCAGCCTGGGCGACCATCATCCTCATCAGGATCGGTTTCGCTGTCGGCGTGAGCGGCAGGACTATCGTCATCGGCCTCCGAATCGTCGGGCTGCTCGATCCGCCTCGTCGGCGTCCTTGCGCTCGAACAGGAAGCGGAAGATGTCGTTGCCCTTGCCACCGGTGAGGGTCACAGCGGCCTCGCCGATGAGGAAGCAGTCGTCGCCCTCCCCGCCGATCACCGCCTCAAAGCTGCGGAACGTGTCCTCGCCGGTCTCGACACCGGAGGCTTTGCCTTTTTTCAGGTCGACGGTCACTCCGGCGCGTGTCCCGGAGAAATCCAGCGTATCGCTGCCAGAGCCGCCATCGTAAAAATCGGCCGTCGCATCGGTGCTGGCGATGACATGGTCATCACCGGAACCGGCGCGGACATGGTCGCTACCGGCCCCGCCATCGAGCACGTCATTGCCGCTGCCGCCCTTGAGCGTATCGTTGCCGGCCTCGCCCTGCAGGATGTCATTGCCGGCGCCGCCAATCAGGCAGTCATCGCCTTCGCCGCCACGCAGCGTGTCGTTGCCAGCCTCGCCATGGATGATGTCCGCGCCGGCACCGCCAAAGGCAATGTCATCGCCCTCGCCCGCCTTGATCAGGTCGGCACCGTCGCCGCCATCGAGGATGTCGTTGCCGGCCTCGCCATGCAGCGTATCGTTGCCGGCTCCGCCGAGCAGGATATCGTTGCCCTCGCCACCATGCAGGGTGTCGTCGCCGTCGCCTCCGTCGAGCGTGTCGTTCCCGGCCCCGCCGACGAGCAGGTCATCGCCCTCTTCGCCAAAGATGACGTCGTCACCCTCATCACCGAAGAGCCGGTCATTGCCTGCGCCGCCATAAATGGTGTCGTTGCCGGCGCCGCCGAAGACGAGGTCATGGCCGGCTCCGGCGTAGATCACGTCGTCGCCTGCGCCGGCCACGATGATGTCGTTGCCCGAACCAGCGCGGATCAGGTCGGCGCCGCCGCGCGCGTCGATCCTGTCATCCCCGTCCCCGCTGTCGATCACGTCCCGGCATTCGGTGCCAAGCAGCATGTCGGCGGCCGCTGTTCCAGTAATCTCCGTAAACTCGACCACTGTGAACTGCGCCGTCTGCGGCACGGAGACGGTGCCGTCGCTGACATCATAGGACAACGTCACCGGTCCGAACTGGCCCTGGGTGGGGGTGAACAGCCAGCCATCCGCGACCTTGGTCAGGGTGCCACCGCTGGCTCGCAGGTTGGTGACCGTCAGCATATCGGCATCGGCGTCGCTGGCACCGGCGAGCAGCGCAGCCAGCGTCAGCAGCAGGGTCTGGCAGCCGGTGAGGTCATGCAGATAGACCGGGCCTGACAGGCGCGGCGCGCGGTTTTGCCGGGGGTCGACCGGGGTCTCGCCGCCGGGGCCACCCTCCGTATCGCCCGGCTCCTCCTCGTCCTCCTCGGCGACAGGTGGGAGCACGATGACGGGATTGAACGGAGCGGTGATGGCCGGCAGGTTGGCGAGCGGGTTCTCAATCCGCGCCAGCTGCTCGGCCACGCCGGTCAGGCTGCTGCTGCCGGAGCCGCCCCCGCCGCCGCCGGAGCCAAAGGCGATGACGGAGCCATTATCATTGCTCTGGCGGCCGACGCCCTGCTCGAACTCCGCCGCCCGGAAGCGCGGCAGCGGCAGCTGGTCGTAGTCGATGGCGGGAGAATCGATCCCGAGAAAATCGCCCAGCCCCGGCACGGCCTGGAACGGGCTGCCGGAACCGATGGCCCGCGACAGGCCGGGATCGGCAGGGGCAGGCTTGTTGCCGAGCGAGCCGGTCTGGTCCTCGGGTGCAGCCTCCTGATCGGCCTCGGGCTCACCCTGATTGCGCGCCGTCACCGGCGCATCCTGGGGCTCCGGCTCGGGCTTGGCGTCGGTGGGAACCGTCGTGGCTTGGCTCGGAAACAGGCTCTTGATGTAGAGCGCGATGGCCGTGACGGCCAAGGCCAGCACCGCAGGCAAGCGGGAGCGCGCGGCTTCCGGCTCCGGCTGGCGGTAGATCTCCTCGGCCGAAAGCGGCCGGCTCTGTTCGGAGCGAAGCGCCTTGACCGCGATCATGCCGACACCCTCGCCCTGTTCTGGAGATTGTGGAGTGCAGCCGCATCGAGAGCCGGCGGCATGCGCGGCTCGGTCGGCTGCGACGCGGCGGGCTGCGGTGCAACCGGCTTGGCCTGCGGAAGGATTTCCTCCTTCGGCCCGAAGGCCGAGAGCTTGCCGGCCTGGACCACGCCGACATAATCCACTGCCGCCAGCGCGCTGGGGCGATGGGCGACGACGATGGCGATGCCGCCGCGCGCCTTGACCGCCTCGATCGCCTTGGTCAGCGCCGCCTCGCCCTCGCCGTCGAGATTGGCGTTGGGCTCGTCCATCACGATCAGGAAGGGGTTGCCGTAGAGCGCCCGGGCGAGGCCGATGCGCTGGCGCTGGCCGGCGGACAGCGCCGTGCCCTGCGGGCCGAGCTGGGTCTGGTAGCCGTCGGGCAGCCGCACGATCATCTCGTGGATCCCCGCCGCCTGGGCTGCAGCCACCACTCCGGCCGGATCGGGCTCGTCGCGCAGCCGGGCGATATTGTCCTCGACGGTCGCGTCGAGCAGCGAGACCTCCTGCGGGAGATAGCCGATATGGGCGCCGATGCTGGCATCGGGCCATTGCGACAGCTCGGCCCCGTCGAGCCGCACCGAGCCGCGCAAGGCCGGCCAGATCCCGGTCAGGGCCCGCACCAGCGTGGTCTTGCCGCCGCCGCTGGGGCCGATGATGCCGACCGCCTTGCCGGCGACGAGCTCGAAGGAGACATCGGTCAGCAGCACCTGGCCCGAGCCCGGGGCCGAGACGGTGAGCTTGTCGATCTTGAGGTATTTGAACGGCGCGGGCAGCGGCATCGGCTCGACCGCCTTGCTCAGCGCCACCACCGTGTCCTTCAGCCGGGCGAAGGCCATGCGCGCCGCCACGAACGACTTCCAGTTGCCGATGGCCTGGTCGACCGGGGCCAGCGCCCGCGAGGAGGCGATCGAGGCTGCGATGATCGCACCGGCCGAGAGTTCGCCCTTGATGGTGAGATAGGCGCCAAGCCCCAAAGTCGCCGATTGCAGCACCATGCGCAGCACCCGCGACACCGCAGCGAACGTGCCGCCGAGGTCGTTACTCTTCGTCTGCAGGATCAGGTGCTCGCGATTGGCGACCGTAAAACGCTCGACGGCGCGATCGGCAAAGCCCATCGCCTTCAGCACCTCGGCATTGCGGGCATTGGAATCGGCGATGGTGTTGCGGGTGATCGCCGCCTGCCGGGTTGTGCCCTGCAGGCCGCGCGTCATCAGCTCGCTGGCAATGGTCAGGAAGGTCAGCACCACCGCCCCGCCGAGCGTCAGCGCGCCCAGCCAGGGATGCAGGAAGTAGACGAAGGCGAGGAAGAGCGGGATCCAGGGCAGGTCGAACAGGGCGCCGGGGCCCTGGCTGCCGAGAAAGCCGCGCACCGTGTCGACATCGCGCCCGCGCTCCAGCGCCTCGGAACTGGAAAAGCCGAAGCGCGGCATGTCGATGGCGACGCGGTGGGCGATCGGCGCGATGGCCTTGTCGAGCCTTGCGCCGACGCGGACCAGCACCTGCGAGCGGATGACGTCGAAACAGCCCTGGAACAGGTAAAGCCCGATGGCCAGGATCGAGAGCGCGACCAGCGTCTGGATGCTGCCGCTGGTCAGCGCCCGGTCATAGACCTGCAGCATGTAGAACGAGCCGGTCAGCGCCAGCACGTTGATGATGCCCGAGATCGAAAACAGGAAGATGAAGACGCTGCGGAAGCCTTCGGTCAGCCGGGCCGCGTCGCGCTTGCGGGCCGAGGCGAGGCTTTTGGACGAGGCGAGGCTTTTTGACTGGGACATCTGACGAACCGCTGCTGGTCGAACCCGGATGAAGGCGGTGGAGGAGAGGCCGGCTCCTGGACCGGCCTCTCCCTGGACCTCGCGCTCAGAGCGTGAAGTTGGCCGCGGTCAGCGTGTGGCTGCCCTTCATGTTGATCTTGAAGTCGGCCTCGGTCGTGCCTCCGACATTGCCCGACACCACGGTGTAGTCGCCGTCAGCGCGGGTCTCGTAGGTCACGGTCAGCTGCGCCGCGGTGGAGAAGGCCTGGCCGCTCGCCAGCAGCGTGAAGGCCTGGTTGCCCGCCACACCCGTATTGGCGTCGATGCCGCTGAGGTCGATCTTGTCGCCAGGCTGGAAGTCCAGGATCGTGTCGCCATTCGCCGCCTCCTTGCTGAGGAAGCGGAAGGTGTCGGCGCCGGCCCCACCCTCCATCACGTTCACCGCATTGCTGGCCGTGATGATGTCGTTGCCCGAGCCGGTGACGACGTTCTCGATGCCCCAGAGCGTGTCGGTGCCGCTCTGGCTGCTGACGGCCGAGCCGCGGCCGCCGAGACCATTGCCGAGATCGACCGTGAGGTTGGCCGTGATCGCCGACATGTCGAGCGTGTCGATGCCGGTGCCGCCGTCCATCTCGTCGCCGAAATAGACGTCGTTGCCGTCACCTTGCGAGCCGATGATCAGGTCGTCGCCCGCCCCGGCCACGACCGTGTCGTCGCCCGCTCCGGCGTCGATGAGGTCGTTGCCGGCCCCGCCGAAGATGCGGTCCGCACCGGCCTCGCCATAGACCATGTCGTTGCCCGCTCCGGCAAAGACCTGATCGTCACCGGCGCCGGCGAAGATCACGTCGCGGCCCTCGCCAGCATCGACGAAGTCGTTGCCGTCGCCAGCCGACAGGACATCGTCCCCGGCATCGCCGATCAGCACATCATCGCCGGCAAAGGCCACGATGTTGTCGGCCAAGGCCGTGCCGACCAGGACATCGGCCGATGCGGTGCCCGTCCGCAGGCTGCCCGTGCCGGTGGCGGGCGGAGGAACAGGCGTACCCGTCCCCTCCCCGTCGCCATCCCCGTCACAGCCGCAATCCTCGTCATCCTCATCGCCGGCGCCATCATCGCCCGAGCCGGTGGTGTCGTCATCCTCGTCCTCGTCATCGTCGCCATTGCCGACGCCGACGCCGGTCACCATCCTCGTCGTCCGTCATCCTCACCCGTGCCGACCCCGGCGCCGGTATCCTCGTCGGAGACTTCGAAGATGTGCTCCGGCAGGCCGGTGAGGCCGGTGTTGCGGGCGATGATGTCGGAGAAGCTCTGGCCGTCGATGATGTTCTCGTAGAAGTCGAAGTTGTCGAACCGATCGATGTAGTAGAAGCGGTCGCCCTCCTGCAGGCGGTCGAACTGCTCGTGCAGCACGACCCAGAAGGTCTGGCCGACCATGCCGCCCTTGATGTGCTTCTCGGCCAGGCCGCCGACCCAGAGGTCGACCCGGTCGATGCCCTTCACGATGTTGCCGTTCGACCAGCTGCGATGTCGGGATTGACCGCCAGGAAGGCGGCGATGTCCTGCGCCGCCAGCACCAGGTCCGGATAGGCCTGCTTGAACTGCGCGATGACCGCATCGCTCAGGCCGTTGCGCGCCTGGAAATCCTCCCAGGAGCTGTAGGGATCGAGATTGCCGGCGTAAGCCGACGCGCCTCCCGGATGTAGGGATCGGTCGAGGCCTTGAGGTCGGCCCGGACCTGGTTCAGCGTGCCGAGGCCGACATCGCGGCCGCGGGCGACGTTGAAGGCGAAGAGGTCGGCGTTGATGCGGACCAGATCGTTGCGGACGGCATCGACGATGTTGAAGTCGACCTCCTCCGCCTGCTGGCTGACGCGTACCCGCCAGGATCGCGTTGACACCGAGCTGCGCGTAGCCGGGCTGCGGGACATAGCCGCGGTGAGCTGCGCGAGCGGCAGGGTGAAGGCCGCTCGGCCGTTGGTCGGGTTCAGGAAGGCGTCGAAGAGCGCGACCTGCCGCGGCTGGCCGTCGGCGTCGATGACGGTCAGGGTCTCGCCGATCAGCGAATGGCCGAAGCGGTAGACCGCGGAGGCGAACTCGTGGGAGATGCCGGCGTCGACGTCGGGTTGTAGCCCGCGAAGCCGTGGCTGCCCGTCGCCCCGCATGCCGCCGAGCAGCTTGTCGGCGAACTCGGTGAAGACGACGCGCTGGTACTCCGCCTCGTTGATCATCTTGGCCGCCTGGAAGACCTCCTCCGGCGTCCCTCGAAACCGGCATTCCAGCAGGTTTTCGACGTGGAAGTTGTGGTTGCGGGCCCAGATCGTGTGGATCGCGGTCAGCGAGACGTTCTCGTTGGCGCGGCCGTCGCCGGCGACGAAGTGGTCGAGCAGGTTGATGAAGGGGTTGGTGTCGAGCAGCAGCGCGTGGCCGCTGCCCATGAAGTTCGAGGCGAAGGCGTCCGGCTACGCATCGGCGCTGCGTTGAAGAGCGCCGGTCGTCGTCCGACCGAGCCCAGGCGAAAGTAGGCCCGGAAGCTGGTCGGGCCGCCCGGCAGGTGCGTCGGTGAAGACTCGTGTCATTGGCCCAATGGTGCTGGATCAGCTCGCGCAGGGTCGGCAGCAGGTTGAAGCCGGGGCTCGACGGATCGGGCCCGCCCGCCAGGAGCTGCGCGCCGACGCCGCCGCTGCCGTCGCTCTCCCGCAGGAACTGGCCGACCAGCGTCGTTCGAGCCATAGGCCTGGTTCTGGTCGACGATAGGGCGAGGTCTTGTTGAGGTGCTGGGGCACCCCGTTCGCGTCGATCGCATACACCGCGCCGCGGGTGAGGTCGGCCGGGTTGTCGGTGCCTGGCGCGCGTCCCGAGCCCGGGCCGCCGATCTCGATGGTGCCGTTGGCCGCGCTCTTGGGCAGGAAGTCGAGGCCGTGGTCGAAATACTGGCCGAAGGCCATGAAGAAGATGTTGGCGTCCTTGGCCGCCTTGGGCAGGTCAGCTTCCTGGGCGCCGAGGATGTTGCTGATGGCGCGCGCGTCGAGCCCGTCGAAGATCGGGTTGATGGCTCGTTGTTGTTCGTCGCCGGATCGTATTCGCCGTAGCGAGCCTCGGTGAGCCGGATGAACGGCTCGTCGGCCGCGCCGCACGTCGGATCGGCCTCGTTATTGCCGTAGCCGCTAAGCTCGCGCACGCCCAGCACGGCCTCGAACTCGCCATCCCCCGACGGTCCCCCGGCAATGATCGCCTTCAGACCGGCGATATCGTTCGCAGTGAGAGCAAAGCCCGTGGGCTGGCTGACCTTCAGCTCCGGCACCGCACCGACGAAGGTGACCGAATGGGTCCCGTTCGAGAGGGTGGTGGTGCCGTTGCCGTTCTGGGTGGGGGTATAACTCGCCGGATCGGAGCCGAAGGGCAGCTCGATACGATCCTGCGCCCGCAGCGTGCCGACGATCGTGTCATTGCCGCCATTGCTGCGGAAGACGATGCGATGCGCCGAGTCCAGCCCGTTGATATCGACGATGTCGTTGCCGGCCGTGCCGTTGATCGTGATCGTGTTGAGATCGAGATCGGTCGCCGTGAAGTCGCCGATAACCTGGATCACGTCACCATTGCTGATGCCGCCATTGATGCCGCCAGGGCTGGAGACATTGGAGGTGTTGACGACGATCTCGTCGATATTGTTGAGCTCGGCGATGACGACTGTAGTGGTGACGTTGCCCACCGTGGTGCTGCGGGTCACCACAATCTGGGTGGTGGCTGCGAAGGTGGTGTTGAGCGATGCCGCAAGGCCGGCATTCTGGCCACCGGTCATCGCATAGATGCGGAAGGTCTCGGCCTCAGCATTGCCGGTGATCGTCATGGTGTCGATATCGCCGCCGCCATCGACCAGCTCCCGGCCATCGCCGGCCGACCAGAAGATCCGGTCATTACCGAGCCCGCCATTGATCGTGTCGTTGCCGACGCCGCCCACCAGGATGTCGTTGCCTGCGCCGCCATTCAGCGAGTCATTGCCGGCAAAGCCGAATACCGCCTGGCTGCCATTGGCTCCGGTGGCGCCGTTGACGTTGACATCGTTGCCGGCGGTGCCGTTGACGACGGCATAGTTCACCCCGGCGAAACGCAGGGTTTCGACGCCGCTGATGGTGTCGACCCCTTCATTGCCAATGATGTCGCTGACGATGATGTTGGTGCCGTTCGAGCCGATCGCGAAATTGCCGACCGTTCCGGCGAAGACCGCCACGTCGGTCCCGGCACCGCCAATCAGGGTGTCGTTGCCGGCGCCGCCATTCAGCGTGTCATTGCCGCCATCGCCGTTCAGGATGTCGTCACCGGCATTGCCGTTGAGCGTGTCGTTGCCGTTGATGAACCCCAGGAACGGGCTGACGCCGTCTGCGATGTCGTTCCCGGCAGTTCCATTGAACACATTGTTCGTGGCGGGGAGCCCGTCCCAATTCACTCCCACCGGCAGGGTGGGCAGGGAGATGACGCTTTCGGGATTGCCCCGACCATCGGTGAAGCTGACGACGACGCGCAGCTGCAACCCTGCCTGAGGACCAAAAGCCGTCAGTGGAAGGTCGGTTGGGGTGAAGCTGGCATTGTTGCCGCCGAGCAGCGCCGGGACATTGGTCCAGGTGGTGCCGTTCGCCGAGGTTTGCCACTGATAGGCGAAGCCGCCGACGATACCGCCATTGGCGTCCTGAATGCTGCTGGTGTCGACAGTCAGCGCCTGGCCTTCGGTCGGGGTCTGGTCGCTGATCACCGGTACGCCGGTAGCCGGAACGTTGAAGAGTTCTTCGATAGCGAACTCCTGGATTCCGTTCGCACCGTCCCAGAAGCGCAGCCTTTCGATGTTCCAGAGCTTGTCCTGGCCATCGGAGAAGACGCCGACCGGGGTGTTGTCCGGGTCGAAGCCGTTATGGGTGACGAGGTAGGAGCCATCGGCCCCACGGGTGAAGCTGTAATTCTCCACCATGTCGTTGAACACGGCGATGTCGATGTCGCCCACACCGTCATCCTTGACGATCTCGCGGACGATATTGAGCTGCTTGGGGACGATGACCCGGTCGATCATCAGCTCGAACAGCGACTTTCCGCGCCAGGCCTCGGGCACCGGAGCATCGGCGGCAAAGACATGCCGCAGGCTGTCGATCGTGGCGATCTCCTGGGTCTGGCCCTCCTCGCGGATGCTGATGCGGACGTTCAGCCAGGAATCGCCGTCGATGACGTCGTTGCCGCCGCGACCTGTGATGATGTCGCTGCCGCCACCACCAAGCAGGATGTTGCCATCGTCGAAGGCAATGATGGCTTCGCGTTGCTCTGCGGTGAGCGAGGCCGCGACGGGCGCAACCCAATCGCCCAGCAGGGCCCGCAGGCCATTGATGCGGTCGACGCCGGCCTGTGTCAGCTCATGGCCGACCATCGTGTTTTCCGCGCCAGCCAGCACCGGGCCGCCGCCACCATCGCCGACCAGCCCGGCATCCCCGCGATCGTCGCCATAGAGCTTGTCGTCGTGTTCCCAGCCCGACAGCGCCTCGACCTTGTCGAAGCGGTTGCGCAGGATGTCGGCCGCTCGGTGGTGAAGATCGGGATGCGCATGTCGGCATCGGCGTCGCGGTCGTTGCCCTTGTAGATCGCCCAGTCGAAGCCGAACATGCCCTCGTTGCGCATGACGCTTTCGCCCTGGACCATGATGTCGTCGCCGGATTCGGCGTCGAAATCGTGCTCGTCCGACGCCGGCGAACATCACGTCGTGGCCGATGATCGTGGAGTTGAAGAACAGCTCCGAATTGTCGCCGGCCGTGGTGTCGAAGCCGCCGCCGGCCTCGATCCAGTCGTCGCCCTCGTTGCCGAGCAGGAAGTCGACGCCGTCGCCGCCGAGCGATGAAGTCGTCGCCTTCGCCGCCGAAGACCTCGGTGTCGTCGACGCCGACGAAGATCACGTCCTTGCCGCGTGCCGCCCATCAGGATGTCGATGCCGTTGGAATTGGCGATGACGTCGTCGCCTTCATCGCCCTTGAGGAAGTCGCCGGTGTCGCCGCTATCGGTGATGATGTCGTTGCCGGCGCCGCCATTGACGAGATCGACGCCCGCGCCGGATTCGATCCGGTCGTCGCCAGCGTCGCCCCAGATCCCGTCGTCGCCGAAGTCGGTGATGATGGTGTCGTTGCCGCTGGTGCCGCCGACGACGACGTGCTCGCCGCCGGTGAAGCGCAGGTAGTTGGTCTCCGACGGCTGCGCGTGCCGGGATCGTCGCGCAGGACCTTGCCAGGCCCAGCGCCTCCAGCACCGGATCGTTGCCGAGTCGGGATCGTCGCCCGGCGTCGCGCCGTTGTAGTCGACCTGGTTGGCCACGTTGACCTCGAGCACATAGTCGTAGTCGGCGAAGGAATCGACGCCGATGTGGCGGGCGACGATGTCGTCATCCGTGCCGCGGATGCCGTCAGGGCCCGGCTGGGAGATGTCGGTGTTCGCCATGATCATCTTGGCGAAGGAGTTCTGCTCCAGCTCGGTCAGGAAGTTCTGACCCTGGGTGCGGGTCAGGTAATAGAAGCGGTCGCCGTCCTGCAGGTTCTCCATCTGCGCTTCGAAGACGGCGTTGAAGGTCGAGCCGAGCATGCCGCCGAAGGGCATCTTCTTCTCGGCCAGGCCGCCGATCCAGAGATCGATGCTGTTGAGGCCGGTGTCTCGTGCCGGTGCCAGGCGCCCGTGCTGTTGAGGAAGGCGAGCCGGTCCGCCGGGCGCCACGCTTCCCGGCCGAAGACCAGCGCCATGGCCGCCGTCGCGCTTGCCTTCGACCGTGGTCGTCAGCGGTGATCGAAGAATGCGTGCCGTAGGCGGCGATGAAATTCACGACCGACATCGGGTTCTTCAGGTTGGCCGCGAATTCGACCCAGCTCGTATAGGGCGTCAGGAAGGTCGAGCCTGTGGCGGCATAGAGCTGCTGCGCGCGCCTCGTTGAGCGTCGGCATGCCGGTGTCGCGGCCGCGGGCGATGTTGATCGCGGCCAGATCGAGCGGCAGGCCGAGGAGATTGTTGCGCAGCGCGCCGGTGACGAACTCGTCGATCTCGTTGCCGCGCTCGATGGTCATGCCGCGCACGATGGCGCCGGCAGCCTGCTCGGCGGTGATGGTGTCGCCGGTCTGGTTCTTGTCGAACGGCCAGCGGGTTCAGGAAGGAGTCGATCAGCCCGATTATCGTCTGTCCCACTGACTTGGCCGTTCGCATCAAGGAAGATGCGCGGCATCGTTCTCGGTCAGCATCGAGTGGCCGAAGCGATAGACTGAGTTGGCGAACTCGGCGAAGATCGCCGGGTTGATGTCGGTGACGGAGTTGAACACGAAGGGGTCGATCAGCGGCTGGATCTTGCGGGCGAACTCCTCGAAGACGAGGTGCTGGTACTGCATTTCGGTGGCGAAGCGCCCGGCCTGGAACAGCCGCTCGCCGTCCCAGCCATCGCCATTGTAGAGGCTGTTCGTCGCGAGATAGGCGGCCTTGTCGACAGCCGCTCAAAGCCGGCGTTGAAGGCGGCAAGGGCTGAGGCGGTGATGTCGGTCGTCAGCCATTCATTGACGAAGGCGAGATCGCCGCTGCGCAGGATGGTCAGCTTGTGGGCATCGACCTGCCGGTTGTGCTCGGAATGGAAGATGTGGTGGACGGCGGTAAGGCCGATGTTCTCGTTGCCGCGGCCGTCGCCGGTGATGAAGTGCCGGTCGAGCAGCTCGTTGTCGTATTGCAGCGCGTTGCCGCGCGGTATCGACTGTGCCGCGTATTGCCGATGGCTGAATCACGTATCGGCCTGCAGAACGCCGTCGATCACAACGGGCGCGGCATTGTGCGCGATGTCGTCGAGGAAGGCGTTGGCAGTGCGGACGGCATTGACCTGCCAGGAATTGACCGGCACGCCGCCATTGCTCGTCTGGGAGACGACAATGTCGTCGCCCGTGTTGGGAATGCCGTCGGCGCCAATATTCGTAATGATCTGCGCGAAGCCGTTGGCGTCCGGGATGAACTTGCCATAGGCGTCGGTGCGCAGCAGCGGCACGTGCCGACATCGCGGTCGGTCAGTTCGATGCCGAGCATTCAGCGCCTGCGCCTTGACGTCGGCCCAGGTCGGCAGACCGTTCTTCTGACCATTGACCGTGCCATCAAGCAGCTTGCCGGTCGCGACCGGCTTGCCGTCGACCATCTTGTACTCGCGCAGGAAGACCTGGTGCGAGGCGTGCGAGGTGTAGGTCTGGTTCTGGTCGACGAAGGGGGTGGTGACGTTGCGCTGGGTGGGCTGGCCGTCCTCATTGAGGAAGGTGGTCGAGCGCGTCAGCACCATGAAGTTGGTGTTGCCGCCGGGGACATAGAGCGGATCGTCCGGCTGCAGCGGGATGTAGATCTTGCCCGCATCGCCCTTGGTGATCAGGTCGAGGCCGTGATCGAAGAACTGGCCGAAGAACGTCATCCAGGAGTTGAACGGCTTGGACAGGCCCTCGTCAGGGGCGACGTTGGGGATGATGAGCGAGCCGGTGCGGTCGAATTCGAGGCCGAGTTCCGCGGCCTTGGCCATGAACGCGGCCATCGGATTGGCTGCCACCGTAGTGGCGTCGGCCAGCGCCTTTTCCGACGTGGTGAGGGAAGCGGCGGCAAGCTGGATCGCGTCGATGGCGCTGGTCAGTTCAGGGGCCGAAGCGTTTGCCTGCACGAGCGTGGTGTAAGCGGTGATGGCAGAGGTCAGTTCGGTGTTCGCAGTGGCTACGGCGTTCTGGGCAGCAAGGACGGCCGCTGCCGCCTGCTGCGGCGTGACGCGCGCTGCCAAGAGCGCCGCGACATCGGCCAGCGGATCCTCAGAACCAGCGAAGGTCAACGCAGCGACCAGAGCGGCCGGGTTGTTGACGCTCATATCGACGATCAGGTTCGAGATCATCCTCGGATCGGCATCGACGACCGAGCCGGCCGTCAACAAGGGGCCGGCTGAGGTTCCGGGGGTATAATTGCCTTGGCTCGCGGTCATTCCGGGACCGAAGGCGATGCTGTCGCCGTCGGGGTCGTTGAGATAGCCGAAATCGTCGAACAGGCGCGGCATGGGTTGGCCGGCGGCGCCCCAGGTCTCCTGCCCCGGGATCAGGTTGTTATAGGTACCATCGACCGTGCGCAGGCCAAAGGGCGTCTGTGCATCGGGCACGGCGCGTGGCTGCAACGGGTTCAGCGGCGCGTAGCCGTTGGTGATGACATCATAGTAGCGCTGTCCGTTCTCATCGACAGCATTGGGGTCAGCGATCACCTGACCCTGCGCATCGAGCAGGATATTCATCAGCGGGATGCCGTTGGCGTTCGCCTCGGCGATCTTGATCTGCGTCAGAACGAAAACCAGATCGGCTTGATTGAGCGTGAAGGCCATCGTGCTAATCCTTCTGCAATGCACAAATATTCGCATTCCACGGAAGAGCGCTTCCGCAGATCAAAGTCGAATTTCGTTCAGATGAGCTCCGTACAACTGGAACTCTCTGAGTGGCTGTTCTAGATTGCCGCTCGAAAATTCAGTCAACGTCTCCGTTAACTCAGCATTTACGGGCGATCATGATGATGATGGTGTGCGATCCCAGAACTTGCCGGCAGGTTTGAAAGTCGTGCAAAATTCAGAACCAAAGGATGGCGGCGAACAGCCAACGTCCGTCGGCGGGCACTACAGACCTTCGTCGGGATCAGGTACCCGCTTTAGATGGTTGCGCTGGCGTCACCTGACGTTGGAGCGCCAGTTCCTCGTCATGGCTGCCGTTGCGGTCTTCCTGTCGATGGCCTTGCTCGGCTTCTGGGTGGAGCGGCGGATCCGCTCCAGCTGGGTCCAGAGCATGGCGGAGGCCGCCGCCGTCTATCTCGAGACGTTCCTGTCCCCCCATGTGCAGGGGGTCGATCTCACAAAGCCCCTGCCGCCCGAATCCGCAGCGGCCATTTCGGAGTTGCTGGCGAACCGCAGCCTGAGCCGGCGCGTCGCGGCGATCCGGATCTGGAACCTCGAGGGCAAGCTGCTCTACACCACCCCGCTCTCACAGCTGCACGGGACGCTGAAGGCGGACTACCTCCAGCGGGTCAAGAACGGCGAAACGCTGATCGAGATGAGCGATGATGACGATCACGTGCATCACGCCGCCGATCATCCGGAAGACAGCCGCCTGGTCGAGATTTACGCGCCAATCTTCGCCAAGGACGCGCGCAAGGTCATCGCCATCGGCGAGTTCTACGAGTTCAGCAGCTTCCTGCATGCGGAGGTCGACCGCGCGAAATACTCGACCTGGCTGATCGTCGCCGCGGTGGCCTCTCTGCTGATGGTGATGATCTACTTCACCATGAAGCGGGCGAGCCGTGTGGTGGCGGAACAGCGGACCCATCTGGAACGCAACATCGAGCGCGCCTCTTCCATGGCGAGGCGCGATAATACGCGGCGCCGCGCCGTGGAACGCGCCAGACTCGATGCGTCGCTGCTCAACGAGACCTATCTGGCGAGCGTCGGGGCCGATCTGCATGACGGGCCGATTCAGCTGCTCAGCCTGCTGATGCTGAAAATGCCGCAGCAGGATGCGCTGGCCTGGCAGCCGCAGGCGTCAGAGACGGGTGCTTCGCTGCGGGACGATTTCGAGAAGCTGATCCAGCTCGCGCTGGCCGATCTGCGCAACCTGTCGGCCGGGCTGGTCCTGCCGGAAACCCAGGATTTGTCGCTCACAGACACGCTGGATCTCGCGATCCGCCGGCATGAGGAGAGCACGGGGACCGGCGTGGCGCGGCTGATCGGGCCCATCCCGGCCGAGGCGCCCGACGCGGTGCGCATCTGCCTCTACCGCGTCGTGCAGGAGGCTTTGACCAACGCCTACAAGCATGCCGGCGGCGTCGGCCAGGCGGTATCGGCGGCTTATGCCGAGGGCGCGATCATGCTGAGCGTCAGCAATGCGGCGGGCAAGCAGATCAGCCGCTCAGCGCCTTCGGGCCCCCAGCACAAGCTTGGACTGCGCGGGCTGGAGAGCCGGGTCAGCGCGCTTGGCGGCACGGTCTCAATCAATCATCTGCCGGATGGCGGCACCCGCGTTGACGTGACCATCCCCCTCACCGGCTGAGCGCGGCAGGTCTCACGCGCCCAGCGATGCCAGCGTCAGGCCGGCCATTCCGGGCCGGAGCGCGCGGTGATCTTCTGGGCGGCGATCACCACCTCCAGCCGATTCCGCACATTCAGCTTCTGCATCAGATTGGTCATGTAGCTCTTCACGGTCTTCTCGCTGAGCGAGAGCGTCCGTGCGATCTCGCGGTTCTGCTTGCCGCAGAGCAGGAGCCGCACGATCTGGTCCTCGCGCGCGCTCAGCCGGATCTTGTCAGCCGCCCGCTTCTCCAGCGCCTTGGTCTGCAGGGCGCCGATGACCTTGGCTGCAAAGACCGGAGTGATGTGAACCTCGCCGCGCCGGGCGGCCGCGATCGCGTCGAACAGCTCTTCCGAGGCGCTGCCCTTCAGCACATAGGCGCTGGCCCCCGCATCAAGCGCCTTCACCGCATGTTCGGTGCTGGTCGAGGCCGTGAAGACCACGATCTTCAGTCCGGGCTGCGCGGCCAGCGCGCGTGTCGTGGCGACGAAGATGTCGCCGGGCATATTCAAGTCTACGACTAGTACATCCGGCCTATGCCGTTCGGCTATGTCGCAGACGTCCTCGGCCACTTTGCCGGTCGCGACAAGTCGGAAGCCGCCCCTGCGGCTGAGAAGGGAAGCTATCCCCTCGGCCATCAAGGGGTGATCATCGACGATAGCAATTGCACAGTCGTCCATGTCACCCTCCCCCACATCTCAACGCGTGCAGCGGCACATAAATGAACTAATCATTTAAGACAGTAAACTAGGTCATTTACAATTAGTTAACCGTTGCACCGGGCTTGCCATAGTTGAAGGCTCGGCTGCCCACAGCAGCGGCCGGCCGGTGGGCCACCTGCATGCTCATACTTGTCCGCCTCACGGGCTCTTCAGCATTGGCAGCTCTGGCCAAACTTGCTCAAGCTGTCGTCTAGACCTCGCGATCTAAGCTTGTGCGCACCGCTCTCCTAGCCAGCAACC
Organism: uncultured Alphaproteobacteria bacterium; assembly: GCA_963759925.1. Lineage (GTDB taxonomy): Bacteria > Pseudomonadota > Alphaproteobacteria > Rhizobiales > Beijerinckiaceae > Allobosea. Next base: position 10,827 of record CAVXBE010000006.1, on the reverse strand, counting down.
GCTCCTCGCGCCAAAGTTGCGCAACCTGCGCGCCCGCTGAACCCAAAGCATAAACCGTGCCGACCGACGCTGCGGCTTCGCTGGCAGCAGTATTGGCTAATAGCTTTGATGAATGGGCATTCATGAAACCATCGCCGAGGCCTTGTGTTGTTCAGTCACGTCCACTCACTGCACGTTCACCCACTGACAGGAGCATTACCATGCTGAAGCAGATTGCCATCGTAGCGACCCTCGCCGTCCTTCCCTTCGCCGCCCAGGCCCAGTCCGGCGCAGCCGGTGGCGCAGCTTCCGGCGCAGCGACCGGCGCCGTGGGTGGTGCCATCGTCGGCGGGCCGGTTGGCGCAGCCGCTGGTGCCGTTGGTGGTGCAGCCGCTGGCGCGATCGTGGGCGGCATTGCTGCCGACCAGCGTCCGGCTTTCCGCACCTATGTGACGGAGCAGCATGTGCCGTCGGTGCGCTATGAGAAGGAAGTCGTGGTCGGCGCGACCCTTCCCGAGACCGTGACGGTTCGCGAAGTCCCGGCCAAGTACGGCAAGACCCAGTACCGCTACACGGTCGTCAACGACCAGACGGTTCTGGTCGAGCCCCGCACCCGCAAGATCGTCCAGATCATCGAGTGATGCTCGCGATCTGAACTGACAGACGCCCGCCTCTTCGGAGGCGGGCGTTTTTCCGTTTGGCTCATGCCGCCGCTGGATCGGCTTTCCCGCCGCGCGCAACGATGACCAGCGCCCCGTCCGGCAAAGGTCTCTGCAGCGCGCGCGCCTCCTCCCAGGGCGCATTCATCCAAAGCTCGCAGGCGTCCGGCTCGGTCAGGATCACCGGCATCGCCTTGGGATGAACAGCGCCGACCTCGGCATTGGGCTCCGTCGTCAGGAACGCGAACAGATCCAGCGTCTCCATGCCCTTGCTGATCTTGCGGACGCTGGTCCATTGCGGCGTCCAGATGCCGGCGAAGAAGGCGACCGGGCGGCTGTCATCGCGGGCGAACCAGATATCGCCGCCGGCCTCGCGGTTGAATTCGCTGAAGCTGGTGAAGGGCACGAGGCAGCGGTTCTGGACACCGAGCCAGGGCCGCCAATGGGCGCTGGCGGTGTTGCGGATGTTGGTGGTACCGCTATCGGGCTCCATCGCCAGCAGCGCCTCGAAATCGACCGGCTTGCCCTTGGCCCGCAGCTTGTCCGCGCGTTTGGCAGCGGCCTCGTAGATCGCCTTGCGCGAACTCGGCATGCCCCAGCGGCTCATCGCCAAGGCCGGGTTGCCATCGCCCTGGTTGCGGATGATCGGTGCTTCGTAATCGGGAAAGATGCCCGGCAATGGCGGCAGATTGGTCGCCGGCGCATCGAAAGGCTGCCGGAAGAGCTGGCGCATGGCATCGACGCTGCGCGTGAAGCTGTAGAGATTGCACATACCGCCCGTCCTGATCAGCGCCGGTGCTGCGGCCGGCCTTGCCACCATGTCGCCGGCTCAGAATCCATTCAAGCCATTGCAGTCGGTCCGGCGTTGTCCACAGCCCCTGCGTCCCGGTGCTTGTCGAGGCAACGGAACCGCTCCACCATCGTCCGGGGTTTGGGGGGTTGAGCATGCGTGGGTTGTTGCGTCATCCGCTGGAAGCCGGCTCGCGGCAATGGGGCGTCCTGGTCCGGGCATTGGCCGTGCTGGCCATCGGGATGGCGCTCGCCTCCACCTTGCTCGACTGAGCCGGGCGGCGCGCGGGATGATGTCTCGCAACTGCCGTCAAACCGGTCTAAGCTCAATTTTGCGCATAACGCGCCTTTCGGGGGAGAATGGCTATGGCTGGTGAAGATCGCGGGCCAAGGGCCTGGCACGACGTTCACAGCGTGCAGGAGGCTCCGCGCGAAAAGCAGAAATCGAGCGGCCGGATCGCAGCCGAGGAAGCGGCAGCGCGCAAGAAGATCGAGGGGCTGAAGGCCCAAAGGCTGGCCAAGCAGGCCGCCGAACCGGCCCCGGCGCCCAAGGCGAAGCCAACAAAGACCAAGGCTTCCGCAGCCTCCTGAACATTTCGAATATGATCGGCCGCCGCCCTCTTCCGCAGAAGGGGGCGGCGATTCTATTTTACCGGCGGGCGTACCAGTCCCTCGCCAGTGACAGTCGGCCTGCGACAGGCCATGCCCGGTGGGCAGGATGCTGTGCTCGACCTTGGCTCCGGCATCGCTCAGCGTGCTCACCAGCCGCGCGGCATTATCGGCCGGGATGATCGGGTCCATCGCGCCCGACAACAATCAGCACCGGCTTAGCCGTCAGATCGACCTTTGGCGGCTTGGCGAAAGGCGACATGGCGCGCAGCAAGGCCGCGCCGGCCAAGACCTCCGGCCGCAGCAGCAGCAGGCTGCGGCGATGTTGGCGCCGTTGGAGAAGCCGAGCGCGACCGGCGCCGCCAGGCCGTGCCGGCTTCGCGTCTCCGTCGACGAAATCGGCGAGCTCATGGGTGCGCGCCGACCAGATCGGCCTCGTCGAAGACGCCCTCCGCCAGCCGGCGGAAGAAGCGCGGCATCGGCCCTCCAGCACCTGTCCGCGCGGCGACAGCAGGCTCGCGCCCGGCGCGACCATGCGGCCGAGCGGCAGCAGATCGCGCTCGTCGCCGCCGGTGCCGTGCAGCAGCAGCAGCGGCGCGCCAGTCGTCGGCGCCGGGCTCGAAGACATGGATGAAGGTGGCGGCCTCAGTGACGGTGTTCATGGCAATCTCCTCAATGAAAGGCCCCTGCCCGGCTGCAGCCAGGCAGGGGTTTGTCGGGGCGTAGCGGTCAGGCCAAAGCCGGCAGCACGGCCTCGATCCGGGCGCGCTGCGGCTCCAGCCCCTGCGGCAGCTTCAGCGCCTGGCCCAGGCTCTCAGCGGGTTCGTCGACGGCGAAGCCCGGCACATCGGTCGCGATCTCGAACAGCACGCCGCCGGGCTCGCGGAAGTAGACCGAGCGGAAATAGTTGCGGTCCCTCTGCTCCGTGGTGCGCATGGCCGTGGTCCTCGGCCAGCCGGCGCACCATCGCGCTCCTGCGCGGCATCATCGGCCGCGCGGAACGCGACGTGATGGACCGAGCCGGCGCCCTGCCGCGCCGGCAGGAAGCCGCCGGCAACGCGCAGATCGACGATGCTGCCCACCGCCGTGCCGTCACCCGCCTGATAGCGGATCACCGTCTCCTCGCGCCCGTCTCCGCGAAGCCGAAGACGTCGGTCAGGATCGCGCCGGTCGGCGCCGGCATCGTCGAGCAGCAGGCTGACGCCGTGGAAGCCGCGGATGGCATGCTCGGCCGGAACCTCGCCGCCCGCCCAGGCCGGCTCGTCGGCTCGATGCCCGGCAGGCCGACCAGCGCCAGCCGCATGCCGTCCGGATCGCGGAAGGACAGCACGGTCTCGCCGAAGCGCTTGCGCGGCTGCTCATGGGCGACGCCGTGCTCGACAAGCCGATGCGTCCAGTAGCCGATCGCGCTGCTCGGGCACGCGGAACACCGTCTCCTGCGTCTCGCCGACGCCGAGCCGGCCGGGCGCCGCATGCTCCCAGGGGAAGAAGGTCAGGATCGTGCCCGGCGCGCCATCGCCATCGCCATAATAGAGATGATAGGTGCCGGGATCGTCGAAATTGACGGTCTTCTTGACCAGCCGCAGCCCGAGCGTGCGGGTGTAGAAGTCGAGGTTGCGGCGGGCCGGGCCGGCGATGGCGGTGACGTGGTGAATGCCGTTGATCTGCATGATCGTGCCTCCGTTGCGGCCACTCCATCGGGCCGTCTGCTGGCACCGAAGATGGCATCGTGCCGCCCGAATGAAAGGCTTGATTGATTGCGCTGATGCAATGTCATTGCTGCTGAGACACAACTGGCATTGCGTTTGTCTTGAGACGCATCTTGGCTGCCGAGACCAGATCGGTCCCGTTTCCAGTCGGAGCACTCCCATGATCGATACCCGCCTCGCCCCCTATGGCGCCCTCGGCCTGCGCGTCGCGCTCGGCCTGATGTTCATCGCTCACGCCTATCTCAAGATCGCGATCTTCACCCCCGCCGGCTTTGCCGGCTTCCTCGGCTCAGGTCGGCCTGCCCGGCTTCCTCGCCTGGCCGATCATTCTGGCCGAGCTTGCTGGCGGTCTGGCCATCCTGCTCGGCTTCTACGGCCGCTTCGTCTCGCTGGCGCTGCTGCCGGTCCTGCTCGGCGCGCTCGTGGTCCACGCCCCCAATGGCTGGGTCTTCACCGCCGCGAATGGCGGCTGGGAATATCCGGCCTTCCTGGCGCTGACGGCGCTGGCCCATGGGCTGATCGGCGACGGCGCGCTGGCGCTGCGCAGCAGCCGCGCCGGTTGGAGCGCCCAGCCTGTCGCCGCCTGAACGCCGAGCCCAGGTCCGCAGCGCCGCCATCGAGGCTGAGGCCTTGCTGGCGGCGCTGTGCTGTCAGAGGATGCCGGGATGAACCGCGCGAAAGCCATAGCCGCCAAGCCCGATCCCAAACGCCTGGCCTGGGATGATTTCCGGCTGATCAAGGCGATCATCGATGCGCGTTCGCTGCCGGGAGCCGCTGTGCGCCTCGGCCTCAACCACTCCACCGTGTTCCGCCGGCTTGGCCAGATCGAGGCCGGGCTCGGGCTCAAATTGTTCGAGCGGCACCGCAGCGGCTATGTCGCCACGCCTGCCGGCGAGGAAATGGCGGCGCTGGCCGAGCGGGTCGACAACGACATCTCGGCCTTCGCCCTGAAGCTCGCGGGCCAGGAGATCAAGCCGGCGGGCGATCTGCGCGTCACCACCAACGACACGCTGCTGGTCGATCTGCTGACGCCGATCTTCGCCGGCTTCCTCAAGACCTGCCCCGACATCCGGCTGGATCTGCTGCTCGGAAACCAGGCGCTCAACCTCTCGAAACGCGACGCCGATGTCGCCATCCGGGCGACCGACAAGCCGCCGGAGACGCTGGTCGGGCGGCGCGCGGCCCGGATCGCCTGGGCGCTGTACGGCTCGGCTGCGGAATTCCCCGTCGCGGAGGCGCGGGAGATGGCCGATTTCTGGCCGCTGCGCTGGGTGTCGCTGGGCGAGCAGTTCAGCGTATTCCGAGCCGTGCGGGAGGTGCTGGAGCATGTGCCGCCGGAGCGGATCGTCTATCGCGTCAACACGGTGCTGGGTCTGAGCCGAAGCGGTCGAAGCCGGCATCGGCATCGGCTTCCTGCCCTGCTTCATCGCCGACAGGCGGCCGGGGCTTGTCCGGCTGGCGCCGCCTGAACAGAATTTCGCGGCCGACCTCTGGCTGCTGACGCATCCGGAACTTCGGCACGCGCCGCGCGTCAGGCTGTTCATGGATTATCTCGCCGCTGAAATCACCAAGCTGAAGCCCTTGATCGAGGGAGCGTGGCCATGGCGCTGCGCCTGACGCAGGCGCTTCCGCATGAGCGGCGATTGGGGTGCGGTCGGGTGGCTTCTGCTGCTGTCAGTGCCGGTTGGCCTGATGCTGGGCGGCTTCTGGGCCAAGGGCTGGCGGCGCAAGCGCCCGCCGAGCGTTCCACCGGGCGACCCCGGCAATCCGGTCTGAAGCCGCCAACTCCAACAGATAAGGCGTCGCTCCGGGCTCGGGCCTACAGCCCGCCCCGGAGCGACGATGGTTCAGGCCGCGCGGCGGTTGATGCCGAACTCAGCCATCTTGGTCAGCTTGCTGTCGGCAGCGAACTCTTCATCCAGGTTCTGCTGCAGCAGCGCGGCGCAATCCTGCCGGCCGAGCTGCTTGGCCCAGGCGACGAGCGTGCCGTAGCGGGTGATCTCATAATGCTCGACCGCCTGTGCGGCGGCGACGATGGCCGCATCCAGCACCTGCTTGTCGGCGACTTCACCGGCCAGCTCGTCAGCCTCCTCGAGGATGCCGTCGATCGCCGGGCAGGTCACGCCCTTGGCTTCGGCGCCATGCTGGCGGAACACCTGCTCCAGACGCTGGATATGGCCAGCGGTCTCATTGCGGTGCATCTCCAGGCCCTGCTTCAGCTCGGGGCTGGTCGCCTTCTCGATCATCTTCGGCAGGGATTTGTGGATCTGGTTCTCGGCGTAATAGATGTCCTGAAGCGTATGGACGAACAGATCATCCATCGTCTTGATGTCCTTGGTGAACAAGCCCATCGTGCTCTCCTTCGCGCTGTCTCGGGGATCGACAGGCAGAGGTGCTCGCCAGGAGGCGCTCTGCTGTCCGTGTGGAATCAACGAGCGCGATGGCGAACGGTTCCGGCGCATGTTTTCCCGATTTCCCCTGCCCGGCCGCTGCGCTAGGCTGCCGGCTATGGAGATGCTGGTCCCCGCACTGATAGGCGTCGCGCTGATCTGGCTGATCGGCCGGGGCGTGCCATGGAACGCCAAGCTCATCACCTTTGCCGTGACGCTGGCGGTGATCCTGCTGATCGTCGGGCTCGAACGCGGCGGCTACTGGCCGGATGGCTGGACGCGCTGACGCGTCACGACACCAGCTTGAGGCCGACGATGCCGGCAACGATGAGACCGATGCAGGCCAGTCTCAGGGCCTGAGCCGGTTCGCCCAGCAGGACGATGCCGAGCACAGCCGTCCCGACCGTGCCGATGCCGGTCCAGATCGCATAGGCGGTGCCGACAGGCAGCGATTTCAGCGCCAGCCCCAGCAGGCCGAGGCTGACCAGCATGCTGGCGAGCGTCAGCACTGTCGGCACCAGCCGGGTGAAGCCCTGGGTGTATTTCAGGCCGATCGCCCAGCCGATCTCGAACAGGCCGGCGACGAACAGATAAAACCAGGCCATGGCGCCCTCACATGGAATCAAGCGCCAACAGGGCCGGCTTGCGGGCGGCCGGTCAAGCCGGGTTGAGAGTGGCGGGCGTCAGACCCCGTCGGGCAGGCTTTGTTCAGCCATCGCCGCCCGCAAGGCGCGCTGGCACTCGCCAAGCTCGGCCAGCACCGCCGTCAGCAGGGTGATATCGTCAAGCCCCTCGGGATGGCGCGGCCGTGCGGCGATCTCGTCTGCGGCCGTCCGTCGCTCACTTCGGGCGGAGGCGGGCCGACCGGCGCGCCGCGGCCGATCGCCTGGACATGGCGCGGCCCCTGCTCCTTCAGGATGCGCTGCAGGCCCTTGATCGTATAGCCCTCGCCGTAAAGCAGGCGGCGAATGCCCTTGAGCAGGGCGACATCGTCAGGGCGATAATAGCGACGGCCGCCGCCGCGCTTCAGCGGCTTGATCTGGGAAAAGCGGGTCTCCCAGAAACGCAGCACGTGCTGGGGAATGTCGAGGTCTTCTGCGACCTCGCTGATCGTCCGGAATGCGTCTGCGCTCTTGGTGTCCAATTCGGCCTCTGTGTCGCCGGTGTGGAACTCCAGGCTCACTCGTCTGCGTCCTCACCAGACTGCCCGTTGATGCGGGCTTTCATGACGTTGGACGGCTTAAACACCATCACGCGACGCGGTTCGATCGGCACTTCAACGCCAGTTTTCGGATTACGTCCGATTCGTTCGCCTTTGTCTCGCACGACGAACGAACCAAATGAGGATAACTTCACATTTTCGCCGCGCGCGACGGCATCGCAGATCTCGTCGAGCACTGCCTCGACCAGTTTCGACGACTCCGTCCGCGACAAGCCGATCTTCTGGTAGACCGCCTCGCACAGATCGGCGCGAGTCACCGTTTGCCCCGCCATTCAACATCCTCCAAGGCGTTATTTGCAGAGCGGCCATGCCCTCTGCGCTTCGCCAATACGGACGGCGGACGCTAGGCGTCCCGCCCCGCCGGGTCAATCCTCAACTGCAATCTTGCCGCAGAAATGCGGAAAATTCAGCTGAATTTGCTCTAATTCATGACAAATGAAGAAAATATAGCGTTCAGTACTACCAGCGGATCAGGGCTGAACCCCAGGTGAAGCCGCCGCCCATGGCCTCGATCAGGACGAGTTGGCCGCGCTTGATGCGGCCATCCTTATGCGCCTCGGCCAGGGCCAGCGGGATCGACGCGGCCGAGGTATTGCCGTGGCGGTCGACGGTGACGACGACCCGCTCATGGCCGATGCCGAGCTTGTCGGCCGTGGCATCGATGATGCGGCGATTGGCCTGGTGCGGCACGAACCAGTCGATATCGGCGCCGGTCAGGCCGGTCTCCGCGAAGGTATGGCGCACCGTCTCGGCAAGATTGACGACGGCATGGCGGAAAACCTCCTTGCCCTCCATGCGCAGCAGCCCGACGGTCTTGGTCGAACCCGGCGCCGCCATCGACATAGAGCTTGTCCTTGTAGCGGCCGTCGGAGCGGATATGGGTGGTGAGGACGCCGCGATCGTCCAGCGTGCCCTGCCCCTCGCCCGCCTTCAGCACGACCGCGCCGGCGCCGTCGCCGAACAGCACGCAGGTGGTGCGGTCCTCCCAGTCGAGAATGCGCGAGAAGGTCTCCGCGCCGATGACCAGCGCGCGCCTTGGCCGCGCCGGACGCGATGAACTTGTCGGCGGTCGCGAGCGCGAAGACGAAGCCGGAGCAGACGGCCTGGAGGTCGAAGGCCGCGCCCTGCGTGATGCCGAGCGCCGCCTGGATCTGGGTCGCGGTGGCGGGAAAGGTGTGGTCGGGCGTCGCGGTGGCGACGATGATCAGGTCGATCTCGGAGGCCGCCGATGCCGGCATCGGCCAGCGCGTCCTGCGCCGCCTTCGAGCCCGATCATCGAGGTCGTCTCGTCATCGGCGGCGACGTGGCGCTGCGCGGATGCCGGTGCGCTGGACGATCCACTCGTCGGTGGTGTCGACGCGGGTGGCCAGTCTCGGCATTGGTGACGACGCGCGCCGGCAGATAGGAGCCGCTACCGCAGAGGATAGAGCGCAGGATGGACACGCGTGCGCTTCCTTATTCGGCCACGGCCGCCTGCTGCGCCGCTGCCTCCGGCCGCTTGGTCGCGGCCACCATCTCGCGCACCTTCGCCATCAGGTTTTCGCGCGCCATCTCATAACCCAGTTCCGTCGCGCTGGCGAAGCCGATGGCGTCGGTGCCGCCATGGCTCTTGATGACAATGCCTTCCATGCCGAGGAAGACGCCGCCATTGACCTTGCGCGGGTCCATCTTGTCCTTCAGCGCCGCAAAAGCGCTGCGGGCGAAGAGATAGCCGATCTTGGCCATCAGCGAGCGGCTCATCGCCGCGCTTCAAATATGAGCCGATCTGGCGGGCGGTGCCCTCGGCGGTCTTCAGCGCGATATTGCCGGTAAAGCCCTCGGTGACGACGACATCGACTGTGCCCTTGCCGAGATCATCGCCCTCGACAAAGCCGTGATAGTCGAGATGCGGCAGATTGCTTTCGCGCAGGATGCGACCAGCCTCCTTCACCGCCTCGACACCCTTGATCTCCTCGACACCGACATTGAGCAGCCCGACAGTCGGCCGGTCGATGTCGAAGACGACGCGTGCCATGGCGGCGCCCATCACAGCGAGATCGACGAGGTGGCGGGCATCGGCACCGATCGTGGCGCCGACATCGAGCACGACGCTTTCGCCGCGCACAGTCGGCCAGAGCGCGGCAATCGCCGGGCGGTCGACCTGTGGCATCGACTTGAGGCAGAACTTCGACATCGCCATCAGCGCGCCGGTATTGCCGGCCGAGACGGTGACATCGGCTTCGCCGGTCTTGGTGGCGTCGATGGCGCGCCACATCGAGGATTTGTAGCGGCCATAGCGCAAAGCCTGGCTCGGCTTGTCATCCATCTTCACCGAGACTTCGGTGTGGTGGAAGGTCGGTGACCGCCTTCAGCTTGGGGTGCAGCGTCGAGCAGCGGCAGGACCTGCGCCTCGTCACCGAAAATGACGAAGCGGGCATCGGGCCGCCGTTCAAGCGTCAGCGCAGCGCCGGGGATGACAACGGACGGGCCGTGATCCCCGCCCATCGCATCGAGAGCGATTGTAACCGGTCGTTTCATGGGGTGATGGTTGATCCCGGGTGCGGCGGCGCGTCAGCACAAGGCGGCGTTAAGCGGAGCGGACAATAGCGACTTGGCCCGCCGCCGCAAGCGCTGCGGGCCACGCGCGATCATGATTTCAGCCGGGCCAGCGCGGCGAAGGGCGAGGCGCTTTGGTCTTCGGCGGCAGGCGCATCGAAGCTGACACCGGGCTTGCGCGGATAGGGGTCGAGCGCCAGCGCCAGGAACTCCAGCGTCACCGCGCCGAGGTCGATGACGCCGTCGATGATCGGCTCCGGCGGGTCTTCCTCATTAAGGCGGACCTCGATGTCGATCTCGGTCTCGTCGCCGGGATCGCCGCGCCGGCGCGGAGCAGGCTCGGGCACTTCCGGTGCGAAGTCGAGCTGGAGCGGGGTCGCGATCTCGACGGGAAACGCATCGAGCGTGACGACGCAGATCTGCCGGATCGAGGCTTTGATCATGCCCTCCAGCTTCACGCGCTCGCCATTGCGCGCCAGTTCGTAGCGGGCTTCAAGCCGCTCGACAGCATCGAGCCCCAGCATCGCGGCAATCGGCGCGCATTGCTCAGGGGTGGCGGTCACGGTCACGACCGTGCCGCGCGGCTTGATACCCTCGACACGGATGATGTGGCTGAGAGGGAGAGGTTTCGGGCTATCGGGCATGCGCGCCTCCCTGTGATGCATCCCTATCCGGGAAGAGCTCGGCTTTCGCAAGCAAAGCCTCGAAATCGAGTGTGTCGAGCCCGCGCTGCGCCTCGGCGGCGTAGGCGGCCAGCGCCTCGGCGCCCCCGCCCGGGCTGGCATTGCGGCGCAGCGCCTCGACGAAAGCAGCCTGATCGCCAACGGCCAGTGCATCCTCATAAGCCTGCACGCGGCCATAGAAGCTCTGCGCCACCTTCTTCATGCGCTTGGGTACGGCGATGTCGCTGATGCCGCCATTGCGGAAGCCGAGTT